>NZ_WTVG02000001.1 GCF_012910705.2 Aromatoleum anaerobium
ACGCCACCCTCGGTGCATCAGATGGTGCTCACGCTCGAGCGCCTGGGACTCCTCAGCCGACAGCCTGGAGTCGCACGCAGCATCCGACTCCTCGCCCCGCCCGAAGCCCTGCCCCTCCTGCGCTCGCCCGACCATCAACCTGTCAAATTCTGTGTGCAGAGGTACTAGGGTGGTGCTGCATCGGGTCATGCGATCCGCGCTGCCCGCTTCGGCTGCTGCTCCTGGACTTGCTTCTTCTCCTGTTCCTGAACGCGCTCGCGCTTCTCTTCGGCATTGCGGATGACGCGGCCGACCGCCGCCCTTAGCTGGCGTTCAACCCCTTCCTTGCCCAGCTCGCTTTTCGTTGCCAGGTCGTTGAAGTCGGTAAAGCCCTTGGGATTGGCCGCCTGCTCGCCGGGCGCGAAGATCGGGAACATCGCCTTGCCGCCAACAGCCGTGGCGGCTTCCGCTGCCTTCGTCCGGCCGGGGTTGATGCCCTGGGTAGCCTCCAGGTGGCGATCATCGTCACCGGCAATGATGACCGGCTTGTCCGGGAACTTGTCGTGCAGGGCCCGAGCAACGGCGGGCAGGTTCCCGGAATCAAAGGCCGCGACGGTGGCGAATCCCAACGCCTCGGCATTCGTTGCTGCCGTCGCGTAGCCCTCGGAAATGACCAGCGCCGGGGCCTTCGCCAGCGCGTCCATGCCGCCCACGGGATGGAAGCAACCTTCCTTCTTGCTGTCCTTCGCAAAGCGTTTGGTGCCGTCCTCCTGGATGTACTGCATCGTCCACTGCTTGCCATCCACGTCGAAGGCCGGGATGTAGGTTTTCTGGCCGTCCTTGTCAGTCAATGCGCCGGCATGGGTCTGGATGCCCTTGTCGCGCATGTACGGCGTCAACTCGGAGGCGGGCACCAGGCTGCCCATCTGCTTGCCGACACGCTGCGCGGTAGCTTCGTGCAGGCGGTCTTGCTCTTCGGCACGAGCCGCCAGCTTGTTCGCCGCCTCGGCCGCCATCCTGGTTTTCTCCTGCGGATCGAGCGAATAGCCCTTGGACTTCCATTTCATCTCGATGCCGGTCTTGTTGTTCTTGATATACCCGGCAGGGTGGCCGTCCAGGTGCCCGACATAGAAACCCGAGCCCGCCTTCTCGCTGAACTTCTCGCCCTCAACGCTGATGCGGTGCTTCTTGCCGTCCATGATGGGGTGCTCGCCACTCACCACGCAGCCAACGGAACGCAGCGCATCCGCAAATTCTTCCTTCGGACTCATCGCCGGGGCCTGCTGCGCCGGCACGTTGTCGGGCAACCAGCGTTGCAGCTTCTCCATGTTGGCCTTCGGGCCGGCATACCAGGACTTCGCGGCCTTGTCCCAATCGGCCCCGGCCGCCTTCGCCGCTGCGCGCTCGCCATACGGAACGGCCAGATAGACGCGCTCTTGGGCGGCTTTCTGACCGCCGCTCTGGGCTTCGACTGGCTTCTCGGCCTGGCGGGCCTGTGCGGTCTCCTGAGTGGCCCCTTGCGCCCATTTGGCGAAGGGAGCCGTATCTACTCCAGGGGGCACATACCAGGACTGTTCCTTGCGATCCCACTTCGCACCGAGGGACTTGGCTTCGTCCTTCTCTTTGTACGGGACATTGATGTATGCCCGTTCGTCCTGGGCTGGGGTGCCGGCGCTCATCTGGTCCGCCGCCTGCTTTTCCAGCTCGGCGATGCGCTTTTGCATGTCCGCGTCGTTGAGCGTCACGTTCATTTCCGCCGACTTCCGCGCCTCTTTAGCCGCTAAAACATCCTCGTCCGTGCTGTTGGGATCGCGGCGAACCCGATCCTCATGGGCGCGAGCAAGGACGGCGGCCCGTTCGTGCTCGTTGTCGGTCGAGTTGGCGACTACCACCGCCAGACGCTCGGCCAAATGCTCGGCCTGTTGCGGCCTATCGAAGTCCCGCAGGAACTCATACCGCCCATCTTCATGCTGGGCATACACGCTCCAGAACTGCGGTTCGACACCAAGATCAACCGCCGCCGCAACGTGGGTTTCCCCGTCCACCTGGTACTCGGCGCTGGCCTGCACCTGGATGTTGCCGTTCCAGTCATGCGGCAAGTCAAGGCCGAAGGCTTCATTGGCCGCCGCGTCGAATGCGGCAAGGTCGCCGACCTTCCGCGCCTCGGCAACCTTCGCTTCTTCCCGGAGCTGTTCCAGCGGCTCGATGGCGGCCTGGATGTTGGCGTCCAAGGCGTCAACGTCGGCCGGCAGCTCATGCCGAGTCCAGAACTCGTTTTGCGTGTTGAGCGGCTGCATCTGGTCGAGTAGATGAAGGGCCTTGTCGATCTGCTCCAGCCTTGCGGTATCGAGGGCGCGGGGCAACGTACCACGCTCCAGATTCCCCAGCGTCCAGGCCTCGGCCTTCGCCTGTTTCACGGCTTGATCGGTAGCGTCATCAGTGCCGGCTTGCATACGGACCTCCTGTGTCGGGACGGCCTGGCGCACTTGGTCACGCTCGGCCACGGTTTTCCTGGCTTCTGTCACGGCGCCGCGCCACTCGTCGGCAGCGGTCTTGAACGCATCCGCCGCCGCCTGAACGGCGGGATCGTCATGGGTGAGTTGATAGCGCCGGTCGCCTGCATCCTTCTCGCCGTAGGCCCGCACAAGCTCGGCCTGGAACGCCTGGTCAGCGGCCTTCATGGCCTCGTGCTGCGTGGTGGTCAGCTCGGCCACGGTCGGCTGCTGCTGCACGTCCTGCTCCTGAACCTGCTTCTGCTCGAAGGCCATCACATAGTCTTTGATCTTCTCGGCCTCGGAGGATGCGCGGAAGATTTCCAGCGGGTCATCCTCCAGGGCCTTGATCCACGAACCGACATAAGCGGCGTGTTGGCCGGGATCGTGGCCGATGCCCAACTCGTCACCGAGGATCATCGAGGCGATTTCCGCCCGCAGCTCTTCCTTGGCGTACCCGTCGCTGCCGAACGGGTGCACCAGGTCGCGGTCAAGCCGGGACTCGTGCCCGGTCCAGTGCCCGAGCTCGTGCAGCGCCGTCGCATAGTAGTTGTCGGCGGTCGGGAATTGGCCCCTGTCAGGAAGGTGGATGCTGTCGGTCGCCGGCCGATAGAAGGCGCGATTGTTCTCGCCGTGGCGGATGACTGCACCCGAGGCTTTCAGGATGTGCTCGGCCCGCTCGACAGCATCCCACGTCTGTTCCTTGCGTTCGAGGGGCGGAAGGCCGTCGACCTGTTCGGCATTGAACACGGTGGCGAAGAACACTCGCGGCCGCTCCAGCATCACGGTCTCCTTGACCGGTTTTCCCTCGCCATTGAGGACGGGCTTGCCGCTCTCGTCGCGCTTCTCCTGCTCTTCACTGAATTTCCAGTATTGAACCGGGGTGCCCTTCTCGCCCTTCCGTACTTGAGCGCCGGCAGCCGCCGCCTGCTTGTAGGTCATCCAGCGGTTATCCGTGCGCCCCCGGCTCATCAGGTGAATCGCGTTGATGCCCTTGTACCGCTTGCCGGTGGTCGGATTGACCGGAAGGAAACCGCCGGGCTCTCCAGGCTCCCAAGGCCGTTGCCACGGCGCCGTGCCCGCCTTGAGCTGTTCAATCAGGTTCTCTGCGACCGCTTCATGGAACGGTTTTTTGGCCTCTGCCATGACCTTAACCCTCCTGATTGTCGGCCGGAACGGTGGCGTTCACCAAGTCGGCATCGCTTTCGAGGGCATCTTGTTCGCTCAAGGCATCTTCCACGAATGCCCCGACACGCTCGGCCTCGTCCGGATCGAACTCCGCTTGATAGCCAGGCGTCAGGGCATCGATCATCTTCTCGCGGATCGCGTCCGTCGCATTCGTCAGGTCATCGAGGATCGCGGCTTCGGGATTGGTGATCTGCTCGGTCATGGTCATTGCTCCTGTTCGTGGTTGTTGTTGCGGCCGGTGCTGTAGTCGGGTCGGCCCTTGAGCTTCGGGTTCTTGCTCTCGGGATAGCTCTGCTTGCAAGTCGGGAAGTTGCTGCACGCCCACCAGAAGACGCCGGCCTTCTTCGTCGGCCGGCGAATTAGCCCATGCCCGCACGTCATGCACTTGTAGAGAGTGGAAATCGGCAAGGCTTCACGGCCACCGGCAATGGCGACGGCGCCATCGTTGGCCTTCGCCACCTGGTCACGGATGAACGTCTCTTGCTTGGCAATGAAGGCGGCCAACTCGGCCGTGCCCTGCTCGATGCCCTTCAACATGCGTTCGTAAAGGGCGGTCAGAACGGGGCTCTTCACGACTTCGGGCAGGGCGTCGATCATGCTGCGCCCCAATGTCGTGCTGATAATCTGCTTGCCCTTGGTTTCCAGGAACTCGCGGCGTTTCAGCTCGGAAATGATGGATGCGCGGGTGGCGGAAGTGCCGATCCCGTCCCCCTCGCGCAGCATCTTCTTGTGCTGGGGGTCCGACACGAATTTATGGATGTTCTCCATCGCACGAATCAGCGTGCCCTCGGTGAAGCGGGCCGGCGGCTTCGTCTTGGCATCCTTCCGGGTGGCCTGCTTGCAGGTCACACCATCACCCTTCTGCATGGCCGGAAGGCTTTGGTTCCCGCCGTCGTCCGGGTCTTTGTCCGCGTCCTGCTCGTCGGCTTCCTGGTAGACGTCGCGCCAGCCGTTGCGCGTGATGACCTTGCCGGTCGCAACGAAAGTTTCCCCCTCGACCTCCACGCCGACCGTGGTGCTCATGTACTCATGGACGGGGTAGAACTGCGCCAGGTACGCTCGCACGATCAGGTCATAAATGTGGCGCTCCTTCTCGCTCAGGCCCGCCTTGCTGCCCTTGTGCATGGTCGGGATGTTTCCGTGGTGCGCGGTGATCTTCGAGTCGTCCCACGTCTTGGACTTCAAGCGCGGATCGGCGCCGGCCACGATGCCGGCCAGCTCCGGGTTGACGTGCTGGATCGCCTCGAGGACGCGGGGCGCATCGGCGTGCTGAGACTCGGGCAGGTAGGCGCAATCGGTGCGCGGATAGGAAGTCAGCTTGTGGGTTTCATAGAGCGCCTGACAGGCGTTCAGCACGTCCTCGGCGCTGTACCCGAACTTGTTGGACGCAAGCAATGTGATGTCGGACAGGGCGAACGCGAGCGGCTGATTCTGCTTCTTGGCCTCCTGCTTGTACTCGGCAACGGTGCCGGGCTTGCCCGTGACCTTCGCCACCAGCGCGTCCGCCACGGCGGTATCGACAAGGCGGCCCTCGGAATCGAGGCCCGCCTGATCTTCCTTCGCCCGCCACGAGGCGAGGAAGGCTCCGCCCGGGTGCTGAATCGCGGCCCGGATGGTGTGATACGGGACCGGTTTGAACGCCTCGATTTCCCTGTCTCGCGCGACAACGAGGGCGAGCGTCGGGGTCTGCACACGGCCAACGGTGAGCAGCGCCCGCGAGCCGCCACGCTGCGCCCGCAGGGTATAGGCGCGACTGAGATTCATGCCGATCAGCCAGTCGGCCCGCTGCCGTGCTCGCGCAGCATCAGCCCAGCCGTGATAGATGCCGTTGTCCTTGAGGGCCTCAAGACCGCGCTTCACCGAAACGGAGTCCTGTGCGGACACCCAGAAGCGCCGCGCGGGCTTCTTGCAGCGGAAGTGCTCCAGGACCTCATCGACCAGCAATTGACCCTCGCGGTCGGGGTCGCCGGCATTGACGATTTCCGCCGCCTCCTTGAGCAGATTGCCGATAACGGCGAGCTGCTTCTTGGCATCGTCCTTCGCCTTGAGCATCCAGTCGGTCGGAATGATGGGTAGCTCATCGACTCGCCAGACCTTCTTGCCGCTGCCGTTCCGGGGAACGTCGTCGGGGGTGTAGTCGTCGGGCTCGGCCTGTTCGAGCATGTGCCCGAAGCACCAGGTCACGGTATCGTTGCCGCACTGGATGAAGCCGTCGCCCTTTCCGGTCTGTCCCAGCTCGCTTGCGATGGCTTTTGCAACGGATGGCTTTTCAGCGATGAACAATCGCATTGTTCTTTCCTCCCTTACCAGGTGATGACCGGGGAAACGACGGTCTGGATCTGCGAACGATTGATGGGGCCGAAGTAACGGCCATCGAAGGATGTGCCGCTCACGTCCGACATAAGCAGCACTTCGGCGCCACCGAGCGTGTAGCGGTCGGCTTGGAACGGGGGCAGCGGACGCCCGCCGGCATCGACCGTCCTGGGGGCGCTCAGGGGCAGCAGCTCGCCGTTCACGCGCACGCCATCGGCGGATACGGCAACGTCATCGTCTTTAGCGGCTAAAACGCGCTTCATCATGTAGCCGTAGCCGCCGGGGCAGAAGCCGGCACCGATGTATCCGCGCTCCCTGGCCTCGTTGAATACCTGGACTTGTGGCGGGCAGAACAGGACATAGGCGCCCTTCTCCACCGCCGCGCTGCTCGTCCAGTACAGACCGACCGGAATGCTCTTGGTGGTGTTGATGCGAGCGCCGGCCGCATAGGCCAGCGCCGCGCCGGCCATGCCGGCAACGCCGGCAAGCGCCACCCCTGCGGCGATCTTCTTGAAGAATCTATTCATGCGTCGAGCCTCGGCGGACACCGAGGACGCCGTGAGCGCAGTCATATCGTGATCCCCTCCCCTGCTTCCGCGAACTGGATAAGGCGATCACTGACCTTCGGCGCGGGCACCGAAGCGCGCGCCTGGAAAACCGGGTCTTTGAAGTAGAGCGGTTGCTTGCCGTAGATGGCGGGATGGCCGGCCACATACACAACCATGTCGCCCGCCTCTTCGATGTTGCCATCCGCGTTCTTCCGGGGGCCGGGCATCCGCAAGCACTCGTCCGGTGTGAGCAAGGGCCGTTGCACTTCTTGGAACGTGCGGGAAACCTGCCCGAGCATCGCGGCCGTCCGCCGGCCGCTGGTCGTGATCTGCTCCTTGACCACGGTGGTCTGTCCGGTGAGCCGGGACAGGTGCTCGGCAGTCTCAACGCGGTTCGGCGGATAGGCGTTCTGCACATGGCAGTTGGACGTGATGGTTTCGTCCGGCCCGTATCCGGTTTCGCGGCTCTTGAGCTGGTTGATGTCCTGGCAGATCAGGTAGCACTTGATGCCATAGCCCGCCACGAAGGCCAGCGACTCTTGCAGGATCTGCAACTTGCCAAGGCTGGGGAACTCATCGAGCATCATCAGCAGCCGGTGCTTGTAGTGAGCCACCGGCCGGCCGTTCTCGAAGTCCATCTTGTCCGCGAGCAGGCGAACAACCATGTTCACCATGACGCGGACCAGGGGCCGCAGGCGATCCTTGTCATTGGGTTGCGTGACGATGTAGAGCGTCACCGGGTCATCCGAATGCATCAGATCGCGGATGCGGAATTCGGACCGGCTCACGTTGCGGGCCACGACGGGATCGCGGTACAGGGCCAGGTAGGACTTGGCCGTGGACAGCACCGAGCCGGCCTCTTCCTCCGGCCGATCCATCATGTCGCGGGCGGTGGAACCGATGGCATGGTGGTTCTGGCCGGCGACGTGCCCGTAGGTCGCCATTTCCATCCAAAGCTCGCCGATGTCGCGGTTCGGATCGGCCAGCATCGCATCGACTAACGGCAGCGTGGCCGTGGTGCCGTCGTCCTTCGCCTTGTAGAGCGCGTGCAGGATCACGCCGACCAGGAGCGCAAACGCGGTCTTCTGCCAATGCGAATCCAGGCCCTTCCCGTTCGGGTCAACGATCAGCGTTGCCAGGTTCTGAACATCGCCCACCTCGTATTCCGTACCCAGCCGGATTTCGTCCAGCGGGTTCCAGCACACGCTACCGCTCGCGGTAGCCGGCTCGAACCGCAGCACCTTGTTCTTGGCGTGCTTCTTCCGCCATCCGGCGGTCATGGCCCAAAGCTCGCCTTTGAGGTCAGTGACAACAGCGCTGGCTCCCCATGACAACATCGTCGGAACAACCAAGCCCACGCCCTTCCCGGAGCGGGTGGGCGCATACGTCAAGACGTGCTCCGGGCCGTTGTGGCGCAGGTAATGGAAATTGCCGTCCTTGTCCTCCCAGCCGCCGACATAGACGCCCGTGGACATGGAGGCACCCTTGCCCGTGACGACTTCCAGGATGCTGCGCGGTCGCGGCAGCAGCCCGGCGGCCTGGATGTCCTTCTTGCCGGCCCAGCGCGCGGAGCCGTGCAGATATTCGTTCGCCTTGGACGAATTCGAGGACACGACTTTTGCGACCGCCACGCCAAGCAGACCGACCGTGGAAACCATCATGCCGACGCTGGCCGCCTTCATGATTTCGTGCGGATAGTGGGAATACCATTTCGATGACCATTCGAGGATCGACCACGGCGCATAGACATGGTTGAAATGGCTGCCGAGGTTGGCTTGGTAGTTGAAGGTATGGGCGAAGAACTGTGTGGCCGACTGCAAGCCGCCACCCAGCGACAGAGCCCCAAGGGCAGGCAGCAACCTTCCGCCCGTCGCTTTTTTGGTGCGGACTTGAGGCCCGACCGCGTTGTTCATCTTGAGCTTCATCTGCTCCGTCCTTTCGACGTTTGGATCGAACCCCGAGGCGTCACGGTGATGGGATCGCCGACCGCTACACGGGACAAGCGGCGGGCTGTGGCTTGGTCGATGGGCAGGACCATGACAGCGTCAGCATCGCCTCGCTTGAGAAGGGCCAAAGGCTGGCCTTCGACGTTACGAACGCCCGCAAAGGAAATGACACTGGCACCCTCATTATATAGGGTATGTTTCGGTATATCCACGCCTTTTAGCCGTTTCCCCTCGCGCTCTGCGATGTATTTGTCCGCAGCGGCGAGCTGCGCCGGTTTCAGCCGTCCTGACCCAAAAACGCCCCGTCGCAATGCGTGATCTGGCTGGGCTCCTTGCTGCTCCACGTGACGAGGAACATCACGCGGCAATAGCACTTCACTTCCGCTGGCGATGCGAACCACACCGAGTTCGGACATTCCTCGCAAACGGTGCTGGCTTTGGGGCGGCGGGACTCGTCCAATGCGCCCAACGTTGGGCTTGCGGGGGGCATGGGCGGGGGCGTCCATGCCTGCCCCGCCTCGGCCGTCGCTTCGGCCTCGGCCGATTTCAGCCCCAGTTCGGGCAAGGTTGTCGTCGGCAGCGGCGCTTGATCCAGCGCTGCCAAGGCTGCGTCGATCAGTTCGTCCTCGCTCGGCTCGTGCTGCTCGCTCATGTGCTTGCTCCTTGTTCAAAAGCTGTTGCCGCCGCAGCTCCAATGCTGGGTCGGCAAAGGTGATGGGTAGCTGGGAATCAACGGCCGCCCGGATGGCTCGTGCCTTGAACTCCGGGGTGCCGTTGACGGTGATCTGATTGCCGTACCGCTCCATCGCCAAGCGAAGGGCGGCTTGCACGCCTTCGCGCGTCGCTTCGCGGGAGACCTGAAGCTTGTCGCCATCGTCGCGGACGGCCGACTGGCCGGCGCGAAAGATGATCGTGCCCTTCTTGGTGATGTTGTCCTGGACGTGGGCATGGCCGGGCTTCGCCTCGCCACGCCCTGCGACTGTGTTGCCCTTGAGTCCCTGGGCGGCCTCGCGCGCCCGCAGAGCGGTCAGCGCCTCGGCATCGCCCTGTAGCGCCTCCTGCTTCAACCAGTCGGCCCACGCCCGCCGCTGGAAACCCTGGTAGAGCTTTTCACGCTCTTTCGCATACTCCTTGTGGATCTCTGCCAGCCGGTCACGGAGGGCGGTACTGGCCTGCGAATAGAGGACCTTCTTGCTGATGCCCTTGCTGTCGACAACCTTGATAGTCGCCCGCCGCAGTCGGTTGGCCCGCTTGGCGTCCTCGACGGCGCGATCCTTGCGCCGCCGGGCTTTCGTCAACGCATCGGCGCGCGCCGCCGTGAGGTTCTGCTGCTCGGCCTTGTACCGGGCATAAAGCTCGACTGTGTTGACCCGCAGGCGGATAGGGGCCTTGTCGTATTGCCGCCGGATCTTGGGTGGCGCCTGTCGCTCGGGCGGCACCTGGAACGGGCCAAGCCGGGCCTCAAGGCCTGGCTTGGAGAGTTCGCGGGCGATGGTGCTGGCCTTCACCCGCGTACCGTCTGCTGCCTCCACAACCAAGCCGTTCCCGCGCTCCCGCAACTCGAGCCCGTTTTCCTTCATCACCTGATGCAACTCGGTCCAGGACTGTGCCCCGCGCATTTCCTCAAGGCATTCCCGCCGAACCCAGCCGACGAGGCTTTCGACACCTGCATGACACTCCATGTCGGCCGCTCGCCCCTCTGCCACGGAACGCCGCGATTGGTGGTTGTCCTTCTCCAACCCGTAATCGCGCTCAAGGGTCGCGCACAACTCGGCGAGCGTGCGATACGACTGAAACGGCTCATGCATCGTGTGCCGTTCCGGGTGGATCTTGTTGATCGCGATGTGAAGGTGCAGGTTATCGGTGTCGTGATGAACCGCGCTGACACGCTGATGCTCGCCGTAGCCGAGACCGGCACAAATACGTTCCTCGATGGCTTTCAGAGTCTCGGGGGTAGGGCGCTCTCCGGGACGGAAGCTGACAAGCAAGTGAAACGTCTTGTCGCCGGCAGCACGGGTGTTCTGGCGCTGGGTGGCAAGCACTTCGCCGATGACCGCCTGCATGGTGGCGGCCTCGCAGTTCGTCGCGGCGATCTGGCCAAGCCGTTCCGCCTTGTCCTGCTCGTCGGTGATGTACTCCACCAGCTCGGCGAAGTCGCTCTTGGCAAGGGAGCGCATCGGGACGTGCTTTGCGATCACGCGCGACCCCTCGGTTTTTTAGCCGCTAAAAGGATCATCGGTCAGACCTCGGCATGACGACGTTCATCATCACCTGTCCCATTTGGTCTTGGGTGGCCTCGATTCGGGACAGCACCGCGCGGATGGTCGCCTCGCCAAACTGCGCGGTGCGTTCATCGTTGGTGAGCCAAAGTTTCAGCAGTCCGCCGAGGCGACCAAGGTCGCCATTGATACGGGCCAGTTCACGCACTTGCTCGTAATCGACCACACCGTCAACGCGGTAGCCCTGCCCGACTTCGCGCAGGAAACGGGCGACGCTCATGCCGGCCCGCTGGGCCTGTTCTTCGATCAGATTCTTCTCGTCCGGGAACACGGGCACCCGTAAGTGGTGCTTGCGTTTCCCGGCCGTTGGCTTTGCGTCTTTCCCCATCGTCCAAACCTCGCTGTTGATGCCGGCGGTAGCCGGCCAGCCTCGCAGAGCAGGATGTCAGTTGAGCGCCACGGCGCGAATAAGGGCTAGCGAAGATAGATAACCGGCTCGCCCGGTTAGCTAACTTCGCCCATCCTGCCCGCCTTTCGGCGCTGATTACACCAATGGAAGTCTAAACCACTATATTCGATTTATCCGCATTTTTGCGCTAAACTTTTGCAAAATAAGTAACCGATATAGCGAACACAGACAAAATCGCCCACAATCCTGCTGTCGTAGCGGCATAGGTACGACAGGATTGCGTTTTTTCGCGGCCTTCTTGCAGACCGCATAGCGCAGAAATTGAGGCGAGGCGACCTATGGAACGATCAGGATGGCAAAGAGCTACACCGAAGAACTTGCCGACTGGGTGAGCAAGCGCAAGGCACAGAGGCCGCGCCAGGACAAGAACATCGTTGCGTTCTTGGCCGTGAAAGGCGATGTGAAGGCGGCGCTCGATGCGGGCTACTCCATGAAAACCATATGGGAGCACCTGCACGAAACGGGGCGCATCGAGTACCGCTATGAAACCTTCACGCTGCATGTGAAGCGGCACATCAGGGCCAAGCCTCCAGCCGGGAAGCAGGTCGAGCAGCAGGAGCAGAGCAAGCCCCAAGCTCCGGCAGCCGCAACGAAGCCAGACCAGGTGCAGAGCGAACTCCGAAAGCCCCCGCCGCCCTCCGTGGGTGGCTTCACCTTCAACGCAACACCCAAGAAAGAGGACTTGTTCTAATGGCTAAGATCCACATGGTTCTGCAAGGGAAGGGCGGCGTCGGGAAGTCGATGATCGCGGCCGTCATTGCGCAGTACAAGGCAGGGAAGGGGCAAAAGCCGATCTGCATTGACACCGATCCGGTCAACGCGACGTTCGAGGGATACAAGGCACTCGACGTGCGACGCCTCAACATCATGGACGGTGACGAAATCAACACGAGGAACTTCGATGCCCTGGTCGAGCAGATCGCCACGGCCGAGGTGGACGTCATCATCGACAACGGTGCCAGCTCGTTCGTGCCGTTGTCGCACTACCTCATCAGCAACCAGGTGCCGGCATTGCTCCGGGACATGGGGCACGAGCTGGTGGTGCACACGGTGATTACCGGCGGGCAGGCTCTCCAAGACACGGTTAGTGGTTTCGCCCAGCTCGCCGGCCAGTTCCCCGCCGAATGTCTGTTCGTGACCTGGCTGAACCCGTATTGGGGTGCCATCGAGCACGAGGGCAAGGGGTTCGAGCAGATGAAAGCTTACACGAGCAACAAGGCGCGCGTGTCGGCCATCATCCAAATCCCGGCACTCAAGGAGGAAACCTACGGCCGGGACTTCGCGGAAATGCTCCAGGCGCGCCTGACTTTCAATGAAGCCCTGGCGCTGAGCTCCCTCACGATCATGACGCGCCAGCGGCTCAAGATCGTGAAGGGGCAGATCTTCGCCCAGCTCGAGAACTCGGCGGTGCTGTGATGTCGGACAAGATCGAGGCAATCATCAAGGAAGTCGCGGCGAAGCACGGCATCGCCGTTGGTCGTGATGACCCGATCCTGATCCTGCAAACGATCAACGAGCGTTTGATGCAGGATAGCGCGGCCGCCCAGCAGGAAACGCTAGACCGCTTCAAGGAAGAGTTGGAGTCCATCGCACACCGCTGGGGTGAGGACGCCAAGAGCAAGGCGGAAAGGACGTTGAACGCGGCCCTGGCGGCCAGCAAGGCCGCCATGATGAACGGAATGCAGGAGGGCGCGAAGGCGGCCGCCGAGTCGGCGCGCCGGGAGGTGGATGAGGCGGTCGGGCAGCTCGCCGGCCCGATCCGAGACGGCAGGCGGATCGCGGTCATGAACATGATCGCGGGCGGCATGGCCGTCCTTGCTGCGGCCCTGGCGCTGCTCTCGACACTATGAGGCCAGCAGATGGGAAAAAGCCTGGCATTGATCAGGCTTTTTTCGTCCGCAGATCCCGCATCGTCGGACTTGGCTTGGCGATGCTCGAGCGGGCCAACCGGGCCTGCACCGCTGAAAGTGGCGATGCCGGATCGATCGAGCCGAAGGCGTCAGAGAAAGGCGAAAACGACCCTGGCCTGACGCGATTTTCCGCTACAGCCTGACGGCCGGTTGAGGCATAGCTCAGATTGACGTTGATACCACGTGAATGGGATATCGCTGGTCGGCTTCCGACGGCACGACAGAAGGGGGCTCTCCCAGTAGGCAGCAACAGTGCACAGAAAGTCACACCCGGTCGCGGTAACGACGGGCCGCAGACGGCCAGGATCTGCCGGTGACCGTTACATTTCACTTGCTAGTCGATGGGGTTCGTCTATGTTGAAGCCGTGACATGACGGCAGCCTCTTCTCGGCCGATGCTGTTCACATGATCCTATTAATGGAGGAAGTAGACATGGCTCGTTCGACGCGTTTCATCCTGCGCGGAGTGAAAGGGAGGGTCCGCCACAACCACAACTTCGCGCCAATCCATCAGAACTCCGCCGTCATCATCACCGCGTGCCAGTTCAATTTCCACGGGGGTGTCTTCGGTTCCGCGGGCAGGCCGTTCCTGGGGGATGCGGATGTCTTTGTGACGAATGTCGGTCCCCATGACCCGGAAGGGGGGGACGGCGGCGTTGAATTCCATGTCCATACCAACTCGCCCACGCCAATCGACGTCATGGTCACGATCACCGTTCTGGAGGACGTGGAATCAACCAACGTGTTGTAAATACCCCGGAGCCGAAACTTCACCGCCGGATTATTTGAACGGGATACCAAATCGACACAAATGAGCACGGGAGGGTCCAGGGTCAACTCCTATCCGCGCCTGGGCGGAGTGACGTGCCCACGTTTTCGTGGGCACGTCCATGCGTTGGTCAGACAGCCTAACCCGTTGCACCCGACGTGCGCCAACCGGCTTCGTCGTCTGGCGCCGGCGGGTGAACTCCAACGTGGAATGACAGCTTTCCTCGGGTTCCAGTGACTGGTGTGGGTCGTTTGCCGAAGTCCAAGGAACTCCCATAAGCATGCTGACGGCTTAACGTACGGTTTCGTCCGTTTTGTGAGCTGACGCCAGGAACGGCTTAGCGTACGATTTTTTCCGAATTCTGCGACGCCCCCTAGGTTAGCGTTCAGCCGCACTGATGGCGTGGGATGGCCGGCCGGTAGCGGAGCTGCCGGCTTGGGGTTGGGGATGCCAAGCGAAGCGCGGCGGGGTGGGCGAAGCCGACCCCAAGAGGCAAGCGCAGCGCGCAGCGAAGGCGCCGGGAGGGGGCGGGCATGGCGACAGCCTTGCCCGAGGGCGCGCGCCGCGCCAGCGGGGCATCAAGCGCCCGGCCCGCGCCCGGCGCCGCAGCGAAGTACCCCGCCCGGCCACGAGCCGGCAAATCAGTTCCGGTTCAAGCCTAGAGACTGAGAACGGCCTTGACGCTGCTCCTGCGTCTGTTTCCGCTCCTGCTCTTGCTTCCTCTGCATCATGTGGTGCCGCCGCGCCGCTTCGCGCATGGCATCCCAATCGCTCGCCAGATCGGGGCTCTGGGCGCGCATTTTGCGCGTCGCCAGCTCCTCGATCTTCGGCCCGTGGATACCCATGCTGTCCTTGATCTCGCGGACGGCCTCCAAGCGCATATGCAGCGTCTGCAATCGCGCCTGTTGCTGCACCTGCTGGTTCTGCCAGGCCCGTTTTGTCGCAGGCAGCGAAAGGATGCCGGGCTGCTGGGCCTGCGTCTGCTGCAATCGGGCTTGCTGCCGGTCGATCAGCAGTTCAAGGCGGTCCTCGACGCGCTCCACCTGGGCATGCTTCGCCTGCACATGGAGCGCCAAGGTCTCTTGGTAGGTCTGCTCGATGGGCGCAGCCTCGATCATGACCCGCTGCTCACGCTCGAGCCCCTCGACCGCCTCCCGTACGCTGTCCGCGCCCTCGGCGCTGGCAGCGACGGCCCTTACGGCTGACGCCGCTCCCGCTTTTCGCGGCGCCGCTTGAGTTCTTCGCGCATCCAGGCGCTCGATGCCTTCATGTCTTGCCGCAGCGATTCGAGTTCGGATGGCGTCAACACTCGCGGCAGCTTTGAGGTGTCCGGCCTCTCCTTGGGTGAGCTTGTCGATGCCATAACCAAATGCCTCCTTCCAGTAGGTATCCATCGCTGGGCTGTGCTTCTTTTCGATAGCGGCCAGCATCGGCGGTTTCACTGCCAGATCTACCGCGCCAGGATGCGCGGTCATCACCGAGGCGGCGACAACCTTGCCGCCGCGATTCTCAACGTAGCCCCGCAGCGATGCCACGGTGCCGCCCATCGTTAAGGTGTCGTCCAGGAGCAAATACTTCTGCCCCGACTTCACATCCCCAGCGAAGGTCGGATTGAACGCCAGGCGGTGGTCTGATCCGGCCCCGGTGCGGCCGACCTTCTCCCGTTGAACGATGCCTAGCTCGACATCGAGGCCAAGGCGATCTGCGAGAACTTCGGCCATCGCCAACGGAATCTTGTTGTTGCCGACATCCTCGACGGCCAGGACGGGCAGCAGCACCGGCCGGTCGTCTCCGATAACTGCCTTGATCTGGCTGACTGTTTCCTCGGTCAAGAGCCGGTCCACGAGGTTCAACGCGGTTTCATGGTCGCCGGACTTGGCGGCCTGGTATTCCGGCTCATCCTTCAACGCGCCCAAGTCTCCGTTGCGGATGACCTTGGGGAAACTTCCCCACGGGGCACGCTCGCCCATTCCCAATCTACTCACGCCGACCTCCCGCTTTAGCCGCTAAAACTACCGGGAGCGTCCTCGACTGAGCTGGACCGTTTCGGCGGACACGCTGGCCTTGCCCTGCGCGTCGTAACTGATGCTCTTCGCGCTCCCAATTTCAGGTACTTTATCGAAATCTGAGCGCGCATGCATGACATAGTTCTTGCCGACTTGCTGGTACACGTGTTCCTTATCGGCATGAAGGATTACGCCGCTACAGGTAGCGGTCTTGTCGGCCCGGTTGGCAAGATACAAATTATAAATACCCGGCTTCAAAGCGCCGGCCTTGTCGACCTTGTCGCTGTACCACTGGCCGTCCCGTTCATTCTGAACGATCCGCGAACCGTTCATCACAAGAACCCTCTGTTTCATTGACTCCCCCTTGTCTAATGCACTTCGTTATGCCGTTCGTGAAATGACGGGTTGTAGTTGTCGTGTTTACAACCAATATGAGCTGTAAACGTGTAGCCCAATCCCTACGTTATCAGTCTTCCGGACGACGACGGCTTGCCCGTGCACCTTGCTCCGCGGTCGATTTGGCGGCGCCGGGATGGTGGTCGCTGGCGGAATCAGGGAGGGCAGGCCGACCAGCGCCACCGCCGGTCGTCCAGGTAAAAATAGGCGCGGACCTCGGTAATGCCATACCTGCTGGGATATTCGGCGCCCTTGATGCCATAGGCCCGCTCCAGCTCCGCGCTCCATGCCCGCACCAGGTTCGGCGGCGCCGCTCAAACGGATATTCACGATTCGCCCCGTTTCCCGGCCTTCGCTACAAAGCCCTTGATAACCTCCTGCTGGCTGGCAACCTGGGTGCGCAGCGCCTCCAGCTCGCCCAGGGCCTTGCCGAGATTAGACGACAGATCCCGGCTTTCGCTGCGGATCTCGGTAAGCTCGGCCTCCATCTTCTGCTTGCCTTCCTGGAGCCGTCCGATGACCTCCACGCTGCGGGTCTTCTGCTCCTTGAGCTGGTCCGTCAGTCGGCCGCCCTCGGCTTTGCTCGTCGCCAGTTCGGCTCGCACCTGGTCGCGCTCGGCTACGGCCGCTTTGACGGCTTGCTTGTGCTCGGCGATTTCCGCTCGCATCTGCTCGCTTTCCTGCTTGTAGTGGGCGCGCTCGCCCTCGATGCTGGCATTCAAACGGGCCAGCTCGGCCGCATGCTGTTCCTCGACCGTCTTCACTGCCTGCTCGGTCAACGCGAGTCGTTCATGTACCTGGGCGAGCTCGACCGCCTGCGCCTGGTTGGCCTGCTTCAAACGGGCCGCCTCGGCCTGCGCCGCCTCGATGCCCGCGTTCAGCCGCGTCGCCTCGACCGTGTGCTGATCGGCCGCCGTGCGGGCTGACTGCTCGACGGCCGCCAGGCGCTCGCGCACCTGGGCCAGCTCAACCGCCTGCGCCTGATTCGTCACAAGAGCCTCGGCAAGCCGCTCCTGGGTCACCCGCTGCTCTTCGTTCGCAGCGTCAAGCTGGGCCTCCAGGTCCTCGACTGTCTGCGATGCGTCCGCAAGCTCCCGCTCGGCCTGCTCCCGCTTTTCGCCCGCCGCCCGCACAACCTCGGCCACCCGTCGTTCGGCAGCCTTCACTGCCCGGTCGTTCAACTCAACGGCCAGCGACGCGATCCGGTCGGTCAGCTCCTTCGTGACGCCGGCAACCTCTTCCGCAACCTCCACCGGCAGTTCGGCCACCGGCTCGGTACGCTGATCGGCCTGTCCCGCTAGGTGCTCGTCCCATACCTGCCTCAAGCGGCTGGGATTACCCCCGCCGACGCGCTGGCGCAGGGCAAAACCGGTGATGTTGCGGCCGGCGGCCTGTAGATCGCGGCCAGCTTTGATGATTTCATCTGAACTGAACTCGACGGGACGCATGACGCTGCTCCTTTCCGTGGTTGGTAGATGCTATTCTACATTAATAAAGAAAGAAATAAATAAAGTAATAAATAAATCAAAATAAACGAGCACCGGCCCCATCGCCGGAAATGACGGTGCTGCGGGCAGCGACGAGTAAAAAAACCCGCACAAGGCGGGGGAGGGGCCGACAAGGCCCGGCTGGGGTGCTACTTCTGGAGGAAGCGCGCCCGCGCCCGGTCGGTGGCGGTGGCTTCGGTGGCTGGATGCTGTCGTGCTCGATCTGCGCCCAATTCAGGACCACGTCCGAGGTCATGACACCCTCACGGTCCTGGTCTTGCAGCCGGCGGTAATTGATTGGCCTCGTTGGGGTCAGTTCACAAAACGGAAAAAATCGTACGCTAAGCCCCGCCGGACACCCGTAATTTGCCCTGCTTGACGTCCGCCTACGCTGCCAGACCGAGAGCCTCAATGAACCAGTAGGCGGCTCTTGAAGCCGCTAGTCTTGCGTTCTCTTTCCGTCGCACAAGCCGGAAAAGAAAGACGGGAAGGAAGAAGACCACGAAGAAGATTCCTTCCACGGCAAAGAGCCATGCTGGGAAGGCCACGAGCTGCCGTAGCGGCCCCGCTTGACTCAGGAAGAGGACGAGAAGCAAGAATGCGTTCATGGCGAACAGAACCTTGAGCGCCTTCCACCCGAAGGCAAGGTCTTCGGCTTCGAGTTCTTGCTCGGAGAGCATACGCAATAGGGGTAGATCAAGCAGTCGCGTCACCGGCCGCCATCTCGATCAGGGCAGATCAAGCCGGGTGTTCATGTCGAGGTCGAACCGCCCATAGGGGTTGACGTGCTCCCAGATCAGCGGCGTCAAGGCGGCGTAGTCACGCGGTGTGAACCTGCCCTGCCAGTGTGGTTGGGCCAGCACCTTCTGAATCATCAGCGTGTTGACGTAGACCATGCTAGTGTTTAATTGGGTTAATACAAGATAGTATTATGATGCCCACTTCGCTTGACACAAGGAGGTCTCATGGCGCGAGTGGCGGTGGAGTTGTCGTGTCCGGCAGAAGTGATGTCGGAGCTTGAGCGTCTGTCTCGAAGTCGGAGCGGCGAGGTTCGCCTGGTCGAGCGTGCGCGCATCGTTCTGGCGTGCCTGCATGGCAAGCGCAATGACGAGGTTGCCAGCGAGCTCGGTGTTCGACCGAATACGGTTGGGTTGTGGCGCCGACGCTTTGCCGAGCAAGGTATCGCAGGGCTTCGCGACGCGCCCCGGCCCGGCAAGCCCGCCAAGTACGGTGTCGAGTTGCGCGACCGAATCTTGGCGCAGCTCGAATTGCCGCCACCGGCCGGCATGGCGAGCTGGGACGGGGGCTCGTTGGCCAAGGCGCTGAGCGTGTCCGATCACGCAGTGTGGCGCATCCTGCGCAAGGAAGGCATCCAGTTGCAGCGCCACCGTTCGTGGTGCGTCAGCACGGACCCGGAGTTTGCCGCCAAAGCGGCCGACATAATCGGGCTGTACTTGAACCCACCACAGAACGCCCTTGTGATCAGCGTCGACGAGAAGCCCTCGATTCAAGCACTCGAGCGGGCGCGCGGCTACGTGCAGACCAGCAGTGGCAAGGTCGTCCAGGGAATGAAGAGCACCTACAAGCGGCACGGCACCGTCAATTTGTTCGCCGCATTGGAGGTCGCCACCGGCGTCATCCGAGGCAAGACGACGCAGACTAAAAAGCGCGCCGACTTCCAGGCCTTCATGGACGAGGTCGTTGCCGACCAGCCCGCCGACCGGCAGATCCACGTCATCCTGGACAACTTGAACACCCACAAGAAGAACGAGGACTGGCTCGCCGCACATCCGAACGTCACCTTTCACTTCACGCCTACCAGTGCGAGCTGGCTCAACCAAGTCGAAATCTGGTTCGGCATCTTCCAGCGAAAGACGCTGAACAACGCGAGCTTCCGAAGCATCGAGCAACTCATTGAGGCCATCCATGCCTTCACTGCCGCCTACAACGAAAACGCAGCGCCATTCGTCTGGCGCAAACGAGAGGTTCGCGGGTCACAGCTTCGTAATACTATTGTTAACTTACGCAATTAAACACTAGACGGCGTCAATCAGCATGGCCGGTCAAACGACATTCATCTTGGCCGGTTGGACGGGGATGAATGTCGTTGTTTAGAGGGTCATGGCTGAGGCTCCTGGTGATGATTGTCGTTGTCGCCGGATGATTGACGCTGGCGCTTGTTGTTGTCGCGCTGGATCTTCTGCTGGCGAGCGGCCTGTTTGCCGCGATAGCTTTCGACCTTGTTCAATTCGAAGATCGTCGAGTGATGAACGAGGCGGTCGATGGCGGCCACGGTCATGCCGGGGTCCGGGAACACGTGGTCCCAGCCGGAGAACGGCTGGTTGGCGGTGATGAGGATGCTGCGCCGCTCGTAGCGTTCGGCGATCAACTCGAACAGCACACTGGTCTCGGCCTGGTCGCGTCTAACATACGAGAGGTCGTCCAGAATGAGGAGGTCGTAGCGGTCGAGCTTGGCCAGTGTCTGCGGCAGTTGCAGGCTCTGGCGGGCGGCCTGCAGGCGCTGTACCAACTCGCTGGTGCGCATGTACAGCACCCGGTAGCCGGCGTCGATCAGCGCGTGACCGATGCCGCAGCCGACATGGCTCTTGCCGACACCGGGCGGCCCGAAGATCAGGATCGTCGCCCCCTTTTCGAGCCACGAATCGCCGCTGGCGAGCGCCATGACGTGGGCTTTGGAGAGCATCGGCACCTCGGCAAAGTCGAAGCTCGCGAGCGTCTTGGTCGGATCGAGTTTCGATTCGGCGCGGTGACGTTCGATACGCCGTTTGCCGCGTTCGGCCAGTTCGTGTTCGAGAAGTGCCGCGAGGAAGCGGCCTGCCGGCCAGCCCTCCTTGTCGGCGCGCTCGGCCAACTGTGCCCACAGGCGCCCGATCGTCGGCAGTCGCAACTCGCCCAGCATCAATGCGGTGCGTCCGGGGTCGTAGGATTGGGCATTCATGCGGCCACCTCCTGCTCACTCGACAGCAACGCGTCATAGACGCTCGCTGGCGGGATCTCGACCGTGATCCGCGGCAGTTCCGTCTTGCGCGGGACGAACTCCTCGCGCAGCAGCTTGATGTCGGGCAGTTCGCCGGCTTCGCGCAGCGCATCGAGCCGCTGGGCCAGTACGCCTTCGATGCCGTCGCGCGCGGCCATTTCGAGCAGGGCGACCATGGTGTGGCAAGCCTGTCGCGGCGTGAGCGCCAACTCGAGCTGCTCCCAGGTACGGCGATACGCCTCGCGCGCGAACAGCGCGTCACGGAACACCAGGCCCTTGAACGCCTGGGGCTTGCGCTTGAGGGCGTCGATGAAGTGCCGGTAGTCGATTACGCGGCCGCGCCCGCCGACGGCCGATCGCGTGCCGCGCGCCAGCGTGAGCACGAGTACGCCCGACAGGTAGCAATCGAGCCGGTCGCTGTAGAGCCGCACCTTCAGACGATGGCCGATCAGGCGCGAGGGGGCGCTGTACAGGACGGCGCGCACGGTGAACGTGCCACAGCGCGTGACGCGCTTCTTCTTCGACGAAGTCGGTGGTGCGCCGCGCGGGCAGCGCCTGCAACTGCTCGCGCTCGAGGCGGAACGCGGCCGCGTTGCGCCGGTTGCGACGCATCACCACTTCGCGTACGAACGCCGCGTAGGCCGCCCGGTCCTCGAAGTCACGATGCCCTCGCAGCAGCAGCGCCTGCTCGATCGCTTCCTTCAGATAGCGGTGCGAGGACTCGACGCTGCCGTTCTCGTGGCTCACGCCGCGGTTGTTGCGCGTGCCGACCATGCCGTAGTGATCGAGCAGCGCGGTGTAGCGGGCGGTGAAGTCCCCCTCTTCGGTCAGGTTCTTGAAGGCGGCCGACAAGCTGTCGCTGCGGTGCTCCTGCGGCACGCCCCCGGCCTGCCACAAGGCATTCTGCAGTCCGTGGGACAAGGCCTCGAAGCTCTCGCCCCCTTCGACCACTTCCACATGCTCCCAGCGCGAGAAGGCCAGCACGAAGTGGTACAGGAGGTGCGCAAACGGCGCGTTCGCAATCGTGATGCGCAACGCCCCCATGGCAGTGAAGTCCGACAGGCCACGATGGCCCGGCGCATGTTCTTGAGGGAACATCACTTCCCGGGGCGGTCCTTCCAGCGCGCGCCATTGACGGATGTGACGCTGCAGGGTGCGCAGCACACCGTCGGGGAAGCGGTCCGGGTGATCGTCCTGCAGCTTGCGCAGCAGCGTGATGGCCATCAGCTTTGGTGCGCTCTTGAGCAGCGGCACGACTTCGCTGTCCCAAACGTCGGCAAACGGGTCGGTGCGCGAGCGCCAATAGCGTCGCGGCTTCTGTGAGGGCAGCGTGACCGCGTGCTCGATGCGGCGCGCACTGCGCTCGCTAACGCCGGCCTTGGCCGCGGCGAGCGCCTGAGACTTGTTCTGGCGGAGGTTCATGTAGAGGCACACCTGCTGGTCGGTGATTCGGGTTCCTGGCACGGGGCCGCCTCTTCTTGAGACTTGACCCCGCCATCCTGAACCCCGTCCGACCGGCGCCGCCGGTGGCTCGTCGTCTGCGGCGGCTACGCCGCCTCCGACTCCTCACCACCGGCCATCATGATTGTCGTTCCACCGGCCAAGATGATTGTCGCGCCCCACCATGCAGTTCTGGATCAGATGCAGCGCGAGCATGCTCACTTCGTGGTCCTCTCGCCGGTTGCTCGCCATCTCGCCGCGGCGGGCGAAGAACACGAAATCGGTCGCGCCGTTCCACTGCTCGACCACGTTCAACCCTTCGTTGATCTCCCGGCGCAGCGCTTCGTCGTGCAGGTAGTGGTTTGGAGTCGGATGCGCAGGCGGTCGTGCCACTGCCCCAGATCGCCGGGTTGCGTGAATGCAGCGTGCCGTCGGCGACGATGGCAATCGCGCGGCGCATCGCGTCCACGCTGATGTAACGGCGGCGCACATAGGCCAGGTCGCGCGCCGTGGTGCCCGAGTCCAGTCCGGCCATACGCGGCAAGCCGGCATTGGTGCCCAGACCGTGCAGGCACAGCAGCAGGCGCGGTTGCAGAACCGAGCGATCCATCGTCTCGTAGGAGGTTGGGCTTTTCAAGGCGTCGGTGAAGCCCAGCCGCAGGTCGGTTTCCTTGACCATATCGAGCAGGCTGGTCATCGGCCAAATGGCGTTGAGTTCAGCCTTGAGCGCGGTCAGGTTGGGCGGATCGGGCTGCGCATCGAGCGGCGTCAGCGTGGTCCAGCCGCCGCCCTTGCTGCTCAGCCGGACGTAGGGGTTCTTCTTCAGGCCGGCGTCGAAGGTGGAAAGCGTTTCACGCATCTCGGCCTGCAAGTCGGCAATGAAGCGCCCGGCGTCCAGCGGCAAATTCAGCGTGCGGTAGTAGTCCTCGCGGTTCTGCTCGAAGTCGGCCGGCAGATCGTCGTCGGGGTTGCGGTAGCGGTTCGCGCCGACCCCCCATATTTCCTTGCAGCGCAGCCGTTCGCGCAGCGCTTCGAGCACCGCGATCTCGTAGGTGACGCGGTTGACGCGATCCCGGCCGGCGGCGTCCTTCTCCATCACGGCCTCGCGCCACAGACCACGCACCACGCCATCGAGCGGCACGTCCTCGTCGGCCGGGAAGGTATGCACCTTGGTGCCGGCGAAACGCTTCACCAGGTCAAGCGCGTCCATCACCGGGCGATGACGATCGTTATTGGACCGGAACTCCAGCGCGGCCAGCAAGGTCGGCACCATGCGGCGGTAGTGGCCCTGGTACGAATTGCGGATCACGGTGCGCAAGGTGACGCGGTAAGTCGGCCCGGTGGCCTTCCACTCCTTGACCAGATCGCGCAGCGTCTGCTCGCCGACTACCGGAAACACCACGTCGCGCACCACGCCGTCCGGCTGGGCCAGCGTGGCATCGGCCAGATTGAACAGCAGATTCTGCTTGCCGGAGACGCGCTTGAGGTCTTCCAGCAGTTCGCGTTCGACCTTGCGCTCGGCGCGCCGATCTGATGAATGGTCTCGATCAGCAAGTCCACTAGGTCGTCAGTCAGAGTGCGAGCGCGCAGGTAGACGAAAGCGGCCAGCCAGGTGAGGCGCGCAGCATCGGGATGCCGGCGCAGGTCGCGGGGAACCTCGACCGATACGCGCTGGCGGCAACGCTCCAGGTCGCGCGGCGCAGCGCGGTCGAACAGATCGGTGGGCAGGTCGATTCCCCGGATCAGTCCCAGCTTCGCCAACTCGTCCTGCATGCTGGCGAGGCTGGGACGGCCCGGGCTGCCGCGCAGCTTCAGCAGAACGGCCGGCGCACTGCCTGCGGTTTCATCTTGAGCATCACCGGCATTTTCCTCGCTCCCCGATTTCTCGGGTCGCAGCAAGGCATCCAGGCGTTCGCGGGTCGCGGGCGGGAGTCGCTCATAGACGCCGTTGTGAAAGCGGTCTTCGTGGGCGCGCAACGCGCTGCGCGCGATCCGCTCCATCCGGTCTGGCGTCGGCGGCTCAATGGCAAGTTCGGCAGCGAGCTTCCAGCCGCTCGATCATCGGCTCGATGTCGCCGCCCATCTCGCCGGCAACGTGATCGCGTAGCCACTCCGTCAACCTCTCGGCATCGGCGACCATCGCCTCGCGGAAACCGAAGCGCACGCGGATTTCCGCACGCAGGCGCTCCGCCGTGCGGCCGGTGAGGAAGGCTGCGCCGTCAATCGGCGCAGGCACGTCGAGTTGTTTGCTCAGCGCGGCGATGCCTTGCGCCTCGACCTCGGTTTTGTCGCGCGGGAACCGGCCGTGCTCGCGGAAGAAGGTCAGCAGGATGGCAAAGCCCAGGCGGTTCGCGCGATTCTTGGCCATCACCAGCTCGCGCTCGGCTGGCACCAACAGCCACGGGTCTTCCGCGTTACCGGCTACCATCCCGCTACGCTCCCGTCTTTGACGACGCGTGCCAGCCGACCCGCGCCAGGGTTTCGATCAAAGTGGTGCGCTTGACGTTGAAATTGCGGCACACCGCCGCCTTGGACATGCCGCCATCGAGCGCGGCGATGATGGCGTCCAGCTTCTCGCCGGTGATCGCCTGCGGCCGCCCGCCGATCCGGCCGCGTTTGCGGGCGGCGGCCAGGCCCGCGACGACGCGCTCCTGGATCAGGGCGCGCTCGTACTGTGCGAGCGCACCGAACACCTGGAACAGGAATTCGCCCGAGGGCGTCGTGGTGTCCAGGTTCTCCGTCAGCGAGCGGAACGCCACCCGTTTGTCCTTGAGCGAGGTCACGATGGCAAGCAGGTGCGACAGCGAGCGGCCGAGCCGATCGAGTTTCCACACGACCAGCACGTCGCCGGGCCGGACGAATTCGAGCGCCCGCGCCAAGCCGGCGCGGTCATCCTTCGCGCCGGAGGCGTGATCCTCGAACAGATGGCGCGAATCGACGCCGGCAGCGAGCAAGGCATCGCGTTGCAGGTCCGTGCTCTGCCGGTCCGAGTCGGAAGAGACGCGCATGTAGCCAACCAACATAGGCGGATAACCATCAAAAGCAGGTTTCCGTATGGTAGCGGATGGCGACAGGGTTTTCCGCACAATTTTGAGGCCACCCAGAGCATGGTGCACGGGACTGTTGCAGATATGTCGCAAAACACTTGTTTTCCGTCATGCTGACAGCATCGAGCCGCATGCACTCAACACTAGTTTGGGCTACAATGTAGCTCATAAACCAGGAGGATCAAATCATGTCTGCAAACGCAGTAGTCCGTGCCCGCATCGACGAGCACATCAAGGAAGAAGCCACCGCCGTCCTGGCGGCGATGGGGCTGACCGTGTCCGACGCTTTCCGCATCCTGCTGACCCGCGTCGCCCGCGAGAAAGCCTTGCCATTCGAGCCGCTGGTGCCGAACGCCGCCACCATAGAGGCGATGAAGGAAGCGCGCCGAGGCGGCTTGAAGTCGTTCGCCACGGTGGAGGATCTGATGGCGGACCTGAATGCGGACGATTGAGCAGACCGGCCAGTTCAGGCGCGACTACAAGCGCGAAGCCAAGGGCCCGCATCGGCAAACATTGCAAAGCGATTTCGTCACCATCGTCACAACCCTGGCGAATGACCAGCCACTGGCCGAGAAGCACCATGACCATTCGCTCAGCGGGGACTGGAAGGACCACCGGGATTGCCACGTCAGGCCGGACCTGGTCCTGATCTACAGAAAACCGGACGACAGCGTGCTGCAGCTCGTCCGTCTCGGCTCGCACAGCGAACTCGGCCTGTGACCGGTTGATTCCCTTTGGAGAGTGCTGCCGCGCCGCTTCGGCCCGTCGATGATCCCGGGTGGCGTTCTTGATCTGCATCATCTAAAAGACAACGTAGGTGGCCAGCATCCGAAAAGCAAGTAGGTACCAAACGGTAACCAATCAGGAGAAGAAGCATGAACGATCGCGGCAAACCCAGACCACCACCTCCCGAGGATTGTCCGCTCGAGCGCTACCTCAACGTCGTTTCGGGCGCCTGGGTGCCGCGCATCCTTTGGTATCTGCGCCTGGGGGCGCGCCGGTATGGCGACCTGAGGCGCGATTTGAAGTCGATATCGGGGAAGGTGCTAACGGTGATTGCGATGGCCGCCACCCCTGATGATGAAAGAGAATTCGGGGTGGAAGGAGGCGGGAAGAGGTCGCGCAATTTTTTGGCGGCTCGACCCCGCAAGCTAACGTGACCCGCCGAACTGACTCGTACCCCGGATTGCTTCCATAGAGAGCGCACGTTAAACAGGCCGTCGGCGACTTGTCGCCTTCAGGCACTTTCAGTTCTGGCACCCGCCCCCTTCCACTGTTGAGTGTAATTCGACGGGAGATGGCATGGAACTGGTAGCGCTACACAAACGAGTCATCGGACTGGATGTGCATCAGGCGCAAATTACGGCCTGCGCGATCCTCGAAGAGGCCGACGGCACGACGCGTATCGAACAGCGGCAATTCGGTGCGTTCAAACGCGATCGGCGCGCACTGGCCGACTGGGCGGCATCGCTTGCTCCCGATCAGGTGGTGATGGAGAGCACGGGCATCTACTGGAAGAGCCCGTATGCCGCACTGGAAGCGGTGGGCATCCGTGGGCAAGTGGTCAATGCCCGGCACGTCAAGAATGTTCCCGGACGCAAGACCGATGTCGGCGATGCGCAATGGTTGGCGACGCTCTCGCGTGCCGGATTGCTGCGCGGTTCGTTCGTGCCGCCGGCACGGCTGCGTGAGTTGCGTCTGATTTCGCGGCAGCGGCAGAAACTGGTGGGTCTGCTGGCCTCCGAGAAGAACCGCCTGCACAAGGTGCTGACCGACGGCGGCATCCGCCTGGGCGTGGTGGTGAGCGATCTGCATGGTCAGTCGGCACGCGCCATGGTCAAGGCCATCATCGAAGGGCACTCGCCGAACGAGGTGCTGAAGTTCGCCAGTCGGCGACTCAAGGCCAGTCGCGAGGAAATCTTCGATGCCTTGCAGGGGGAACTGACCGACAGCCATCGCTTCGTGCTCGATGAACTGATGCACCATGTCGAGGAGATCGAGGCGCGCATTGCGCGCTTCGATGCGCGACTTCTGGATGGACTGCAGGACGAACGAAACGCGCTCGCCTTGCTGCAAACCCTGCCCGGCGTCGATCTGATCGGCGCAGCCATGCTGCTGGTGGAAATTGGCACCGATATGGAGGCATTCGGCTGCGCGGATCGGCTGACGTCCTGGGTCGGCATCTGCCCGGGCAACAATGAGTCGGCGGGCAAGCGCAAATCCGGACGCGTTCGCAAGGGCAACCTCTATGTCCGACGCCTGCTCTGCGAGTTCGCTCATGCCGCCAGCCGCACCAAATCGGCCTTGCAGTCGAAGTTCCAGTCGCTCATCGTTCGCCGCGGCCACAAACGCGCCATCGTCGCCTTGGCACACAAGATTCTGCGCACCATCTACTTCATGCTCAAACGTGGCGAACACTACCGGGATTCAGCCACCGACTATGAGGCGCTTTCCGTTCAACGCAACGCTCCACGCTGGATCAAGGCTCTGACTCGCTTCGGCTTCATTCGCGCAGCCGCCTGATTCACCCGCCCTTCCACCCCATGACCTTCAGCGGTCAGGCGCGCGCTCGTCTCGGATGTGGGCTCTTTCACGTTAACCGAAAAGCTGCGTGCGCTTGAATCCGACGGGTTGGTCGTACGACGCGTGATCGACTCATCTCCACCGCAGGTCGAATATTCGCTCAGTCCGCGCGGAACCGCCTTCGAGCCTGTCTTTGAAGCCATGGTGAAGGTTTCGGCCGAGCTTGAGCGACTCGACGCAATCGAGGTGTCGGACCTACCGGTACTGGCCGACAATGACGCGCCATAGAAGCTGTTCATCCCGCCCACGAGGGATACTTGGCAATGCCCCGCCAGCTTCCAGGGACGGAAGACGGTTCAACCCGTGCAGCGGTCGTGGGGCGGGCGCGCAGCATGGCCAGCGACCGGAGTGGGTCAATGGCGGACGAGAGGTTTAAATGGCGGCAGGTGAAGGAGCTAAGACGACCCCCTATTCACCAGATGGCGCCTGGTGACACGACTGCTGGTTCTACGCCCAATAGTAGCGTTGAGACGCTTAACCAATAGAGCTCAAACGTTAGCTAACAAGACAGCCGTCAACGCCTGCTCTGCCGCTGCGGCAGCATGGATCGCCGTGGTGTCGAACAGCGGAACGCTCGCGTCCTGCTCGCGCACCAGCATCGAAATCTCCGTGCAGCCGAGGATGATGCCTTCCGCACCGCGCTCGACCAAGCGCTGCATCACGTCGCGATAGGCCTGACGTGAGGTCTCCTCGATGCGTCCCAGACAGAGCTCCTCGTAAATCACCCGATGCACGAGTCCGCGGTCGTCCGGCTCGGGGATCAGCACCTCGATGCCATGCTGCCCGACCAAGCGGCCACGATAGAAGTCCTGCTCCATCGTGAATCGCGTGCCGAGCAGACCGATGCGGGACAAGCCCGCCCCGCGAATGGCGGCCGCGGTCGGGTCGGCGATGTGCAGCAGCGGAATCTTCACGGCCGATTCGATGGCCGGCGCGACCTTGTGCATGGTGTTGGTACACAACACGACGAAATCCGCGCCGGCACGCTCGAGCGCCTGCGCGGCATCGGCGAGCAAGGCGCCGGCCGCATCCCAATCACCGCGGTGCTGCAGCCGCTCGATCTCGGCGAAATCGACGCTGTACAGCACGATCTTCGCCGAGTGCAGCCCGCCAAGCCGGGCTTTCACGGTTTCGTTGATCTGGCGGTAATAGGGGACGGTGGATTCCCAACTCATGCCGCCGAGGAGACCGATGGTTTTCATGAGGAGCTTGATTTGGGAGGATTCAGATGGCACATGATGACATGGCGATCATTACTGGTGATTGTGCGGTGGGTAACAGACGCTGCGCCCGTCCTCCATATTACGGAGTTCGACGTGTGGAAGAACAGGATTTCGCCAGAAAACGGGAGGGCTCCTGGGAGTGATCCGGTCATGTTCAAGTCGGGAGTGGCTTCGAGCGTGGTGTCTGGCCAGGGTGGAAGACTGATGCTCCGAAGCGCCCGTACCGCCACGATCGTCACCGCAAAGCGCAGACGCACCACCAAGTTCTCCGTCCGTCATTGCGGCGACCGAGCGATGCCCGCGGCAACAAGCGCCGCAAGATCCGGCTCGCAGAAGTTCTCCGGCGTGGCATCGAGCTCGGAAATGCTGCGGGGAAAGGCGAAAAGGCAGGCATCGCTCGACGCGTATCCCATGAGTCGGGCGGTGTTCTTTGCGATCAGCTTGAACACGCGTTGGGCGGTGCGGTCAGTGAGTTGCTGCAGCCTTGCAAGCGAAACGATCGAAAGGTGAAACGGCGTACTCGTATCTCCTGCACTGGCTGCAAAGTTGAAACGCGCCGGTTTCATTTGCATGTCGTCGGCAATCACGACGAAGCGCACGACAGTTCCGTCCCGTCGCCAGTCGATGCTGCCGATCAATGCATCGAGTAGTGGACGCGCATCCATGAGCCCGAATGTTGGCCGGAAAGGCTCGAGATCCATCTTGGTCGGGATCGTCACGATCGGTGGCGCAAGGCTGCCCTGCAGGCGCGCTACCAGTTTCGGAACAAAGCGTTGATCGGCGATCTCTTCGTGGATGTGAATGGCAACCGCCGTCGGACGCAAAGTGCGGCCGGCAGCATGGTCGTCGGCCAGACTGGATCCGGTAGCCAGGAACGACAGCAACATGCCCATCACAAGTCGGTTGCACCTTGTCGGCTTTGATTTCTTCGGCATAATCCGGAGCAGATCTTAATCGGCGGGCAACGCATGCAGCATAGCTACAATTTCGACCTCGTGCTCGGCCACCCCCGCCTTCTGCAGCAGGGCTCGGACATGACGACCGATGCACGCTGGGCAGCGGATGAGAGCCCCGAAGCGTGCGCGGCCCTATCCGTGCGTGCGCGTGAAACCGTCGAACGATTGACGAAGGAGCTTGCCGATCTGCAGCCATTGCCGGTGGAGGCAGAAGAAGTACCGGATGTGCTCGGCCGCGTTCAGGACCCGGAAGTTTCCATCCGACGCCTGCATCGTTTCGCGCGCTTGGTGGGGTCGTCTCAGAAAACGGAAAATAAAGCACGCTAAGCCGGTTGCAGCGGCCGTAGCGTCCTGAACTTGCCCGCGCCGATCTTGGCGCTGCTGCGCCAGAGGTAATCGCCCGTCAGGTTGATGTGCTCCCAGCCCAGCGGCGACAGGTATTGCAGCAAAGCGACATCGTGACCGTTGATAGCCTTCGTAGCCCACTCCAGATAGACCGTGTTGAACTAAACCGCTTGCGCGGTGGCAGGTGCGCGATGCACTGAACATCGCCATCTTGCTCGCCGACCACTCCTTTCGACCGGTTTTCCGAGCAATTTTCGTCGCCTGATCGATCCTGAAACCGGGAATGTTCCCGACATCTTCAGGAGACGATCATGTCCGACTTACGCCAACGAATGGACCAGGCGATGGTGCTGCGCGGCTTCTCAAAGCGCACCCGCGAGTGCTACCTGCGCTGCGTGGCGGGGCTGGCGCGCCACTACCATTGCCCGCCGGATCGGCTCGACGCGGCCCAGATCCAGGCCTATCTGCTGTACCTGATCGAGGAGCGCAAGCTCGCCTACGCCTCGGTCAATCAGGCCAATTGCGCGATTCGCTTCCTGTTCGCGCGGGTGCTCGGGCGCGAATCGGGGGTTTTCGAGATTCCGATGGCCAAGGTGCCCAAGCGGCTACCCCAGATCCTCACCCGCGAGGAAGTGGTGCGGCTGCTGGCGGCGGCCCGCAACGAACGCGCCCGCACCGTGCTGACGACGGCCTATGCGGCCGGTTTGCGGGTGTCCGAGCTTTGCGCGCTGGAACTCTCCGATATCGAGTCGGCCTCGGATCGGATGTGCCTGAAGGTGCGGCAGGCCAAGGGCGGCAAGGACCGCTACACGCTGCTCAGCCCGCGGCTGCTCGAAGTCCTGCGCCATTACTGGCGCCTGTACCGGCCGGGGCGCTGGCTGTTTCCGAACAGCGCCGGCGACGGACCGATGGGCGTGGAAACGGCCCAGCGCATGTACTGGGCCGCCCGCGATGCGGCCGGGATCGCTCCGGGCGGTGGCATCCATTCGCTGCGCCACGCCTTCGCCACCCATCTGCTCGAAGCCGGCGTCGATCTGCCGACCCTCCAGCGCCTGCTCGGACACGGCCACGTCACCACGACGATGCGCTACCTGCATCTGGCGCGCTCACGCCTGACCGGCACGACCTCGCCGCTCGAACTGCTCGACCCGCGCTGAGCGCCCGATGCGCCCGGCCGGCCTGGCCGAGGTGCTCGACGCCTTCGGCCCGGCCTATCTCGCCACCCGGCCACTGCCGCGCGGCGGCGCGAAGGTCTGGCGGGCGATTTGCGTCTGCCGCACCGCGGCCCTCGGCGGGCATCTGGAAGCCTGCGACGCATGCGGGCAGCGCCGCCACGTCTATCATTCGTGCCGCAACCGCCACTGTCCGCAATGCCAGACACGGGCGAAGGAAGCCTGGCTCGCCGCCCGGCGCCGGGAAGTGCTGCCGGTACCGTACTTTCACCTCGTCTTCACGCTGCCGCACGCGCTCAACGGTCTGATCGCCGCCCGCCCGAGAGCGCTTTATGAACTCCTCTTCGCCAGCGTCGCCGCGACGCTCACCGAGTTCGCCGCCAGCGCCCGCCACCTGGGCGGCCGGCCGGCCTTCTCGCTCGTGCTGCACACCTGGACGCAGGATCTGCGCCGCCACGTTCACGTCCATGCCCTCGTTGCCGGCGGCGCGCTGACGGCGGACGGGGCATGGATCCGGCCGAAGAAGGGCTTCCTGTTTCCGGTGCGTGCGCTCTCGCGCGTCTTCCGCGGCAAGTTCGTCGCCGGCCTCGACGGCCTGCGCCAGGGCGGACGCTGGCCGGCCGGTGCCGACTGGACGCACCTCAAGGCGCGGCTCTACGCCCACGACTGGGTGGTCTACGCCAAACAGCCGCTCGGCGGCCCCGAAGCCGTCCTCGAGTACCTGGGTCGCTACACGCACCGGGTCGCCATCTCGAACGAGCGCATCGTCGGCATCGACGGCGATGAAGTCGCCTTCCGCGTGCGGGCCGATGCCGGCAGCGGCAAGAAGCGGACGCTGCGGCTGCCGGGCGGCGAGTTCATCGAGCGGTTCTTGCTGCATGTGCTGCCCCCCGGGTTCAAGCGCATTCGCCATTACGGGCTACTCTCGCCGGCATGCAAGCGATCCGGACTGGCGGCCGCGCGGACCGCGCTCGACGTGCCGGCGCCGTCACCGATCGCCGCCGAATCGGTCGCCGATTTCCTGCGCCGCGTGGCGCGCATCGAGCACGAGCGCTGTCCCTGCTGCAGCAGCGGACAGATGCACGTGGTGGCCGTCATCCCGCCGGCGCCGCGGGCGCTTCACTTGCGAGGCCCTCCGTGAGGACGGCGGCAGGCCCACCGCCGATTCAACTTCCGGGCGCGCCGGCGTGCGCTCGCGGCGGCACTCGCCCTGACCTCGGCGCGGCATTTCCTGTCCGGCCTTGCCGTCACGACGTCCGTTCGACGGCTGCCGCTGCCCGAGGCCAGATTGCCCGCCTCGCATGCCCGAAAGATCGCTCGCCGCATGCCAAAGGATTGACGCCGCAGCTTCGCCGCTTACAATCCCCATAGCATCCGCCGTCGCGGCGGTTCAGTCCAACGAGGTTTATCCGCCGCTATGCCGCCTTGCCTTCCTCCCACTTTGCCGCTGCGGCGGATAAACGCTATTCGTTCCACAGCACGATGGCGGCCGTCACCAAGTTGAGGCCGCTGGCCCGGTAGCGCTGCTGCTCGAAGCTGCGGTCGCGGATTTCGCCCAGACGGTTGAAGAACACGGCGCAGGCCAGCGCGTTGCGTGCCTCGCCCTTGTTCAGCCCGGCATGCACGCGGCGGCGCAGCTCGACGCTTTGCAGCCAGTCCAGAATGAACAGCGTGCGCTCGATGCGCCCCAGCTCGCGCAGGGCCACGGCCAGGCCGTTCTGGCGCGGGTAGCTGCCGAGCTTTCTGAGCATCACCGGCGCCGACTCGGATGATCGAACGCATGTCGCTCACCATCGCCTCGAAACAGCTCGCATCGTTCCAGCGCCGAAACTGCAGCATTTGACAGATGAACCGGGATTACCTAAACACGAGCCTGCTGCTCTAGCCCGAAGCTCCTGTCCCGGGGAGCTGGAGGATTGATGCGCTGCGGATTAGTGATAGCCGATGCCCATCACGTAATCGCGCAGGAGCGTCCCTTCGTACTCCTCTTCGGCCATCAACGCCCGCAATGCGTCACGGGCGTTGATGACTCCTACCGGCGTGTAATTCTCGTCGACGACCGGGATGTGCACGAAGCCGCGTTGCTGCATCATCGACAAGACATCGGGTAAGCAGTCGGTCGGGTGGCAGGAGGTGACCTCCTGAGTCATTACGTCAGCAGCCCGGGTCCTGCAAGCGTTGCCGCAACATCCGCCGATCAGCCGGACTATGTTCGTTTTCGTGATGACTCCCGCCATTGCCCCATCGGGACCACAAACGACGACAAGGCTGATCTGCGTGTCCGCAAGCAGCTTCGCGATGTCCATGAGTAAGGCATCGACACCGACGATTACCAGGCGCGAACGTGCAACGTCTCCTATGCTGCTGACCAGCTTCGTATTCATGACCCTTACTTCTCCTATTCAGGGCAAATCCTATTAAATTGCTTGCATCTTCGGCCAGGAGACACGACCGCCGCGCAGGAGGCAATGGCTGCAAGGGACTGCAGGCATGCCCGAAGAGCGCGATCGCATGCGCGACGCGGTGAAGAGCCACGGCAGTCCGGGCCGGGAAAGACTTCCCGGCTCTGCCCTACCGCAGCAGGCTGCGCAGTACGTACTGCATGATTCCGCCGTGGCGATAGTAATCCGCCTCGCTGGGCGTTTCGATGCGGACGATCGCGTCGAATTCGACGTCTCCGGCCTTCACTTTCACCGTTGCCGGGGTGCCGCTCTCGTTGAGCGCCGCGACCCCGAAGATGTCGAAGTGTTCCTCTCCGCTCAGGCCCAGCGACGCGGCGTTCTCGCCGTCGGGGAACTGCAGCGGCATGACGCCCATGCCGAGCAGATTCGAGCGATGGATGCGCTCGTAGGACTCCGCGATCACCGCGTGAACGCCCAGCAGCAACGTGCCCTTGGCGGCCCAGTCGCGCGAAGATCCCGAGCCGTACTCCTTGCCGGCGAGGATGACCAACGGGATGCCGGAGGCGATATAGGAGCGCGAGGCGTCGAAGATGGTCGTGACCGGCGCGTCGCTTTTCGTGAAGTCGCGCGTGTAGCCGCCCTCGGTGCCGGGGGCGAGCTGGTTGCGCAGGCGCACGTTGGCGAATGTGCCGCGGATCATCACCTCATGGTTGCCGCGACGCGAGCCGTAGGAGTTGAAGTCAGGCTGCGCCACGCCGTGAGAGAGCAGGTAGGCCGCGGCCGGGGAATTCTTCGCGATGGAGCCGGCGGGGCTGATGTGGTCGGTGGTGACCGAGTCGCCCAGAAGAGCCAGCACCCGGGCGCCAATGATGTCGGCGACCGGACGGGGCTGGCGCGGCATGTCCTGGAAATACGGCGGCTTGCGAACATAAGTCGAGGCCGGATCCCAGGCGAAGAGATCGCCTTGCGGCGTCGGCAGGGACTTCCAGCGTTCGTCGCCCGCGAACACGTCCGCGTAGCCGGCCTTGAACATGTCTGCGACGATGGACGAGTCAACCACCGCCTGGACCTCGCTCGCCGACGGCCAGACGTCCTTCAGGAAGACGTCCCCGTCGTCGCGGCCCTTGCCGAGCGGCTCCTGGAACAGGTCGATATCCATCGTGCCCGCGAGCGCGTAGGCGACCACCAGCGGCGGCGACATCAGGTAGTTCATCTTGACTTCGGCGTGGATGCGGCCTTCGAAGTTGCGGTTGCCCGAGAGCACCGACACGACCGACAGGTCATGCTGCCTGATGGCGTCGCTCACCTCGGGAATCAGCGGTCCCGAGTTGCCGATGCAGGTCGTGCAGCCGTAGCCGACGAGGTTGAAGCCGAGGGCTTCGAGGTAGCGGGTGAGGCCGGCGCGCTCGTAGTAGTCCATGACGACCCTCGAGCCGGGGGCGAGGCTGGTCTTCACCCACGGCTTGCGGGTGAGCCCCTTCTCGACCGCCTTCTTCGCCAGAAGGGCCGCTGCGAGCATCACCGTCGGGTTCGAGGTATTGGTGCAGGAGGTGATCGCCGCGATCACGACCGAACCATGATCGATCTCGCACTTGGTGCCGTCGGCCAGCGTGACCGATACCGGCTCGCGCGAGCGACCGCCGTCGGGCGGCGCCTCGGCGAGGTGATCACTCGGGGAAGGCGAGCGGACCGCCGAGTCTTCGTAGGCCGGCGGATCCGAAGCCGGGAAGGATTCGGCGACCGCGTTATCGTATCCCTGCTGCTTTTGCTCCGGCTCGTGAATGAACGTCGCCAGCGCGCCGTGGAACGCTTCCTTCGCTTCGAAGAGGGGGACGCGGTCCTGCGGGCGCTTGGGTCCGGCGATCGAGGGAATCACCGTGGACAGGTCGAGTTCGAGCAGCTCCGAGTAGCGCGGCTCGGCGTGCGGGTCGTGCCAGAGCCCTTGCGCCCTGGCGTAGGCCTGCACGAGATCGATCTGCTCGGCCGAACGCCCGGTCAGTTCGAGATAGCGGAGCGTTTCGTCGTCGATCGGAAAGATCGAAACTGTGGAGCCGTACTCGGGGCTCATGTTGCCGATCGTGGCGCGATTGGCCAACGGCACCGCGCTCACGCCGGGGCCGTAGAACTCGACGAACTTGCCGACCACGCGGTGTCGGCGAAGCATCTCGGTGATGGTCAGGACGAGATCGGTGGCCGTGGCGCCTTCGGGCAGCTTGCCGGTCAGCTTGAAGCCGAGCACCTGCGGAATCAGCATCGACACCGGCTGGCCGAGCATCGCGGCCTCCGCCTCGATGCCGCCCACCCCCCAGGCGACCACGCCGAGGCCGTTGACCATCGGCGTGTGCGAGTCGGTGCCTACGCAGGTGTCGGGATACGCAGTCGTTGCGCCGTTCTCCTCCCGGGTGAAGATCACGCGGGCGAGGTGCTCGAGGTTCACCTGGTGGACGATGCCGGTGCCGGGCGGGACGACCTTGAAGTCGTTGAAGGCGTTCTGACCCCAGCGCAGAAACTGATACCGCTCGAGGTTGCGCTGGTACTCGATCTCGACGTTGCGTTCGAATGCTTCCGGCCGGCCGAATACATCGACGATCACCGAGTGGTCGATGACCAGCTCGACCGGCGCCAGCGGATTGATCAGCGCCGGGTCGCCGGCGAGCGCGCCCATGGCTTCGCGCATTGCAGCCAGGTCGACGACCGCGGGCACGCCGGTGAAGTCCTGCAGGATCACGCGGGCGGGCGTGAAGGCGATCTCGCGGTCGGGTTCGGCCGCAGGGTTCCATGCGGCCAGCGCCCGGATGTCGTCGGCGGTGACGTCGCCGCCGTTCTCGGTGCGCAGCAGGTTTTCGAGCAGGATCTTCAGTGCGTACGGAAGGCTCGCGACGTCGACCCCTTCGCCGCTGACCGCATCGAGCCGATGGATTTCGTAGGCTGTTTCCCCGACCTGCAATGTTCCACGGGCCCCGAAGCTGTTCTTGCTTGCCATGACGTGATCTCCTCCTGACAGGGGTCGGGGTCATGCCGACCCCCGCCTGATGTTCATACTGTACGGTTGACGAGCAACTGCTTGATTCCGGCGATCGCCTTGGCCGGATTCAGGCCCTTCGGGCAGGTGTTGGTGCAGTTCATGATGGTGTGGCAGCGATACAGGCGGAACCGATCGTCGAGATAATCGAGTCGCTCGCCGGTGGCTTCGTCGCGTGAATCGACGACCCAGCGGTAAGCCTGCAGCAGCACCGCGGGCCCGAGGAAGCGGTCCGGATTCCACCACGAGCTCGGGCAAGCCGCGGTGCAGCAGGCGCACAGAATGCACTCGTACAGGCCGTCGAGCTTCTTGCGGTCCTCAGGCGATTGCAAACGCTCGCGCGAGCCCGCCGCACTTTCGGTCTGCATCCAAGGTTTGATGGACGCGTACTGGGCATAGAAGTGCGTCAGGTCGGGTACCAGGTCCTTGACCACCGGCATGTGCGGCAGTGGATACACATCGACGTCGCCGTCCGGAAGTTCATCCAGTCCTTTGGTGCAGGCGAGTGTGTTTTCGCCATCGATGTTCATCGCGCACGATCCGCACACGCCTTCGCGGCAGGAGCGACGCAGCGTGAGCGTGGCGTCGATCTCGTTCTTGATCTTCAACAGGACGTCGAGGACCATCGGCGAACCCGTGACATCGACCTCGTAGGTATCCAGACACGGATTGCCACCGACGTCGGGATCCCAGCGATATACCCGGAAGGTGCGCAGATTCCTGCCGCCTGGTTGGGCGGCGAAATGCTTGCCTTTCTGGACCTTCGACGTCTTCGGCAGCGTGAATTCGGCCATTACTCGAACTCCGGGGGCAGGGATCAGTACACGCGCTTCGCGGGCGGGACCGGTTCGACTTCGTCGGTCATGGTGTTCGAGCGCACCGGTCGGTAATCGAAGCTGCATTCACCCTTGTCGCCGACCGTGACGAGCGTGTGTTTCATCCAGTTGACGTCGTCGCGTTCGGGAAAGTCCTCGCGTGCGTGCGCGCCGCGGCTTTCCAGGCGTTGCTCGGCCGAATGCATGGTCGCGACCGCCTGGGCAAGCAGGTTGGCCAGTTCGAAGGTTTCCACCAGATCCGTATTCCAGATCAGCGAGCGGTCGCTGACGCGGATATCGGCGAACTCGGCGTACACCTGGTCGATCCTGGTACAGCCTTCCTCGAGTGTCGTGGCGGTGCGGAACACCGCGGCATCGGTCTGCATGGTCTTTTGCATCTTCAGGCGCAGCTGCGCGGCGGGCGTACCACCGTTGGCACGGCGCAGCTTGTCGAGGCGGGTCAGCGCTGGCTCCAGCGCATCGGATGGCAGGTCGCGATGGGGGGTATCGGGCCGGATGACTTCGGCGCAGCGCTCGGCAGCCGCGCGTCCAAACACGACGATGTCCAGCAGCGAGTTGGTCCCCAGCCGGTTGGCGCCGTGCACCGAGACGCATGCAGCCTCGCCGATCGCAAACAGCCCGGGCACCACGACGTCGGGGTCATCGCCGACCTTCTGCACCACCTCGCCGTGGTGGTTGGTCGGGATGCCGCCCATGTTGTAGTGGACGGTGGGTAATACCGGGATGGGATCCTTTGTTACATCGACGCCCGCGAAAATGCGCGTGGTCTCGGAGATACCCGGAAGGCGTTCGTGCAGCACCTGAGGGCCGAGATGCGCGAGGTTCAGATACACGTGGTCGGCGTGCTCGCCGACGCCGCGACCCTCACGGATCTCCACGGTGATCGCGCGGCTGACCACGTCGCGCGAGGCCAGATCCTTGACGTGCGGCGCATAACGTTCCATGAAGCGCTCGCCGTTGGAATTGGTGAGATAACCACCTTCGCCGCGCACACCCTCGGTGATCAGACAACCCGAGCCGTAGATCCCGGTGGGGTGAAATTGCACGAACTCCATGTCCTGCAGCGCCAACCCGGCGCGCAGCGCCATGCCGCCGCCGTCACCGGTACACGTGTGCGCCGAGGTGCACGAGAAGTAGGCGCGTCCGTAACCGCCTGTGGCCAGTACGATCGCATGGCCGCGGAACAGGTGCAGCGCACCTGCATTCAGATCGATCGCGAGTACGCCGACGATGCGGCCGCTGGCCGGATCCTTGATGAGGTCGGTCGCGAAATATTCGACGAAAAACTTTGCGTCGTGTTTCAGCGCCTGCGTGTACAGGGTGTGCAGGATCGCGTGGCCGGTGCGGTCGGCCGCCGCGCAGCTGCGTTGCGCCAGACCCTCGCCGTAGCGCGTTGTCATGCCGCCGAACGGCCGCTGATAGATCTTGCCGCCCTTCGTGCGCGAGAACGGCACTCCGAAGCGCTCCAGTTCGATGACCGCCGGAATTGCCTCGCGGCACATGTATTCGACGGCATCCTGGTCGCCCAGCCAGTCGCCGCCCTTCACCGTGTCGTAGAAGTGGTAGCGCCAGTCGTCCTCGCCCATGTTGCCGAGCGCCGCCGCTACCCCGCCTTGCGCCGCTACGGTATGCGAGCGCGTCGGAAACACCTTGGTGACGCAGGCAGCGGAGAGCCCCTTGGCGGCCAACCCCATCGTTGCGCGCAGGCCCGCGCCCCCGGCGCCGACAACCACCACGTCGTACTGATGCGTTTCGACCTTGTAGCTTTCTATAGGCATGCGTGTCCCTTTTTCGAATGCGATCAGGAGGGGGGGGTGCCGGCGAGCCAGATCGCGAGCATGGCCATCACACAGGCCAGTGCGCCCAGCAGTGCGCCAAAGCGCAACGCGATCTGCAACGTCAGTTCCAGCCAGCGGATGTGCACATAGTCCTCGACGATCACCTGCAGTCCGAGCGCACCGTGCCAGAACAGGCAGCCCGCGAGCACGATCAGGAACACCGCGTTGACCGGCTGCCCGATCGTGGCCAGCACCATCGGGTAGTCGGCAGGGACCAGGTCGCCGACGAGGAAAAGGAACCAGATCGATAGCGGCACGAGCGCGACCGCGGTGGCCCGCTGCAACCACCAGTGATGCACGCCGGTCTTCGACGACCCCAGGCCGCGCGCTATCTTGAGCGGATTGCGCAGGCCCCGCTGGCCGGGATAAGCGCTCATGCCGCGCCCCCTTGCATTCGAACGATCAGCAGTACCCAGACCAGCACCGTCACGGCCACGCTGACGGCGATCACGAACCAACCGGTGGACCAGTAGACCGGGTCGTGCGTGCGATCCCGAGTAGGCGGGCCGAAGTTGTGCCCGGTGTCACGCACCAGGTGCTGGATGCCGTTACAGAGATGGAACAACAACGACCAGCTCCAGATGAACAGCAGCATCAGGCCGATCCAGCTGCTGAAGAACCCGACGAACATGCTCCATGCGGCCTCGCCGTCGGCGGCCGCGATCAGCCCCCACGTCACCAGCAGGGCGCCGAGACAGAGGAACAATCCGGTCAGCCGATGTAGCGTCGATTGCAGCATGTTGACGCGCCAGCGGTAGATACCGAGGTGTGGCGACAACGGTCGGGTATTGGGCATGGACGGGCTCCTGGTCAATATTCGCAAATCACGTTCCCCATATCAGCCGCAGCGCAAAAGGCCACATCGGCAGCTAGCCGGTAACTTAACGTGTTGTTCTGGGCCGCTCTTCTCGGGGCGGCCCTTTGTTTATGCGTGATTTGTGCCGAAGCAATAATTGCTTCAGAAAAAAGGTCGCAAACCCAAGCGGGGTGCGGCCTTCTTATGAATCAGCAACACGCGACGTTACCGGCTAGCATCGGCAGCGGGTGATGCGCGAACGACAAACGGGTCGTGCAGACTGCAATCGCGCGCCGCGACGGCTGCACTGAAGACCGCTCAGAAATCAATGCACCGTCCATTCTTCTCCCAATCGCCGTAACGCGTCGGATCGAGGTCGTCGCCCTCGGGCGTGGCTCGCTCGCGGCGCCCGGAGCCTGACGAGTTCGTGGGTTCCGGCGCCGGCGCCGGAGCAGGGGCGGATCGATCGGTGGGTTGTTCGGGCATATGCGCGAGCTCACAACACGTCGAGCGCAATCAGTAACCGGTAAACTCTTCGGTACGGATATTGTCCTCATTGACCTGGAGGTCCACCAGCAGGGCTCGCATGGCCTTGACCATGCCTTGCGGACCGGACAGGTAGTAGATGGCCCTGTGCAGATCCGGCACGTATTTTTTTACCATCCTGGCATCGACGCGCCCGTGCTCGCCCAGCCACCCATCGGGCGTCGAGTCGACGGTCATGACATAGCTGAAGTTCGGATTCTCCTTGGCCAGTTGCTCGAAGTCACTCTTGAACGGCAGGTCGGCCGGCGTGCGGCTGGCGTGCAGCAAGGTGATCTGGTGCGCGGTCTTGTCATGAGTAGCCTGGGCGACGATGCTGCGCACCGGGGTGACGCCGATGCCGCCGATGATGAAAACCGCCGGGGTAGATTCGGTCTTATGCAGCGTGAAGTTACCGTACGGCGCATCGAGCTTGACCTCGGTGCCGATCGGCAGATTCTTCAGCACTCGCTTGAAGGCGGTATCGCGCATACGTGTCGCTGCGACCAGATCAGCCTCGTAAGGCGCCTGCACCAGTGAAAACCCGCGCGTATTGCCTTCATCGTCCGTCTCCGGCGGGTCGATCAGCGTGTAGTCGGCAAATTGTCCGGCGCGAAACTCGAATCCTTCCGGCTTGGCGAAGTGAAACGCCATCGTGCCGTCAGCAATCGTCTCTTTACGAATCAGTTTGACGTTGGTCTGCATGATGCCTCCTTCAGGTTGGTTGCACACTGTCCTGGTCGCCGCCAGCGAAAACCCAGGAGAAGACCGCTCGGCAGCCACGCTGCGGCACGCGATGGTCGACTTCCACTTACACCCCTTGGCCGAGCTTCTCGTTGAGATAGTCGCGCAATACCACCGCGTTGTTGTGCTCCGTGTCGTGCGAGCTGTACAGAAGAACGACATCGCCCACGCGGGCAGCCTCGACGATCGGGGCCCACGCCTCGGGATGCGTGTCGAGCTCGATTCTGTAGCGGCGCTGGAACTCCGGCCATTTGGTCACGTCGTGCTGGAACCAGCGACGCAATGCGACGCTCGGCGCAACATCCTTGAGCCAGTCGCTGAATTGCAGGGATTCTTTCCTGATCCCGCGTGGCCAGAGCCGCTCCACCAGGAACCGGGTTCCGTGGGCGTTGTGATGCTCGTAGACTCGCTGAAGCTCGATCATGGACGGACCTCCCGCCACCGCTCAGAGAGTCGATCATTCGACCGCCCCGATCGGTCTGCTTTATTGTCAATGTGCACCTGAGTAGAGCGTCGGCGCGATATTCGGACAGGACCGGGGCGCGCAGTTGACCCCGGAATATAGGGGCGCCCGTAGTAGGTCATTTCAGCGCGGCGCTCGCCCCGAGCACCGTCCCTTTCTCCACGATCTCGTCGATCGTGGGAAACGCGGCGCGCGCGACCTCCGGAACCGACTTCCAGCGCTCCCCCGGTGCATAGGCAAAAGGCTTCGTTCCCGGGCCGTCGCCGGGGTCGCCGACCACGATGCGCCCAACCATGCCGGCCATTTCATGGGGCTTGCAAAAATAGTCGTAGACGCCCTGCACGGTGAATACGTGCTCGAACGCCGCGGCGCGCTTGGGGTCATCTGCGAGCAGAACTCCGGAATCCCACGGCTTGGCCGACACGGGGATCCGCAGCTCATGATTGTCGTTGCTCGGATGGTAGGCAGTGATCGAATGGAACCCGCTGATCTGCACCCACCGCACCGTGTCGCCGGGGGCGATGTGAACGCCGGCCGGATCGAAATACGTTTCGCCAGCCGGCGTCTGCACCAGCTTGATTTCCACCGTCGCGGCGATCGCGGGAGTCGGGTCGCCGAGCGTGGCCGCACTCGCAAGACACACGCCAAGGAGAGCCGTGCGTCCAACTGTCGCTTTCATCCGCACGGACTTCCTGTCCAAGCACTTCTGCATGGCCGGCGTTTACTTCGTCTGTGCCTTGGCGTCGGCGGGACTGATCAGCCATTGAACGACGTGGTAGTGCGGCTCTTCCACGCCGGGATGCCCCGGGTTGTACTGAATGTCGGTGTGGTTGAGCTTGATGCCTGCGGCCGCCTCGCCCAACGTCTCGAAGTTCTTGTGAGCCTCGATGTCCTTGAGCGGAACCATGTACGTGATGTTGATCAGTTTGCCCTCGCGGCTGTAGCCGAGAAACGGTCCGACCGGCAACGACGCCGGATCGACGTACAGCGTTCCCAATCCCGGCACGAAGTCCGGCAGCTTGACCAGCGAACTGACTTTCTTGAAGCTCGCCGGCGGCGACGTCGTGATGTCCGCAGCGGCGGCTGGCGGCGCAACCATTGCCAGGGGCAGCATCAGCGCGAGACCGGCAACCGTGCCGCGGCATCGCACAAAAAGGGAGTTGCCGTTTCTCGTCATGTCGAATCTCCTCGAGTAAAAAAGATGTTCAATGAGGATCGAAACGCCGTCGAGGCGCGGAGCCCCCGTTTTGGCGAGCCGCGGCTTCGATTTGTGCGTGTCGACGATGCTTCGACACTAGCGCGGCCTTGAAGGCGCGAATGTAGGCGGATCTTGACGCGTCGCGTGCAGACTTCTTGATGCCGGACGGATCGCTGCAACGCGCCTATCGGATGATCCTAATCTCCCTACACAAATCATCAAGCAATCCTGATGGTCGTTCGCGTCGAACCCAGACACAGTTCGTTCAATCGGAGTTGCGCAAGTAATGACGTGACGTCGGCTTGAGGGAGGCAACGCCGAAGTCATTCGGCGCCATGCCCGCCGATCCGCGGTGTGCAGAATGCCGAATACCGCCAGCGGCACCGAGGAAGCTGCGTATCGAGCTGCCGGCGTGACGATCGCAACTCAGGACGGGGAGCGTAGTTCCTCGAAAGGAGCGTCCAAAATGGAACAGCAGATGTATCCGAATACCACGAAAGAGCTGGCGCAAAAGCGAAGGGAACTCGCGCCGGAAATTCACAGCGCGTTTCGCGAATTCGGGAAGCGTGTCTTTGCCGATGGCGCCTTGCCGGAGAAGACCAAGCAGCTCATCGCGGTGGCGGTCGCGCATGTCACGCAGTGCCCCTATTGCATCCGCGGTCACACAGAGCTTGCGACGCAAAAAGGCGCGACCGAGCAGGAACTCATGGAAGCGATATGGGTTGCCGCCGAGATGCGTGCCGGGGCAGCGTACGCACACTCGGTTATCGCCATCGACGCCATGCATAAAGGGGAAGCCAAGGCAAGTGCGTGAACGATGTCTATCGCGCAATACGTCCCGTTGATGCTCATGGCTGGAAGGACTACCGATGAAACTCGAAGGCAAAGTCGCGATCGTCACCGGGGCAGCAAGCGGCATCGGCAAGGCCATCGCGCAGCGCTACGCCCGTGAAGGCGCGAAGGTCGCCATCGCCGACCTCGATCCCAATGCCGCGAAGGCGGCCGCCACGGAGATCAAGAGCGCTGGCGGGGAAGCATCCGGCGTGGCGATGGACGTCACCTGCGAAGACGCGGTCAATGACGGTGTGGCAGCGGTGGTCGCCGCCTATGGCGGGATTGATATCCTGGTCAGCAACGCCGGCATCCAGATCGTCCACCCGGTGGAGGAGTTCAGCTACGCCGACTGGAGAAAGCTGATCGCCATTCACCTCGATGGCGCGTTCCTCACCACCCGTGCGTGCTTGCCCCACATGTACCGCGCTGGTGGTGGAAGTGTCATCTACATGGGCTCGGTACACTCCAAGGAAGGGTCAGTACTGAAGGCGCCTTACGTTACCGCCAAACACGGGTTGATCGGACTCGCCAAGGTGGTCGCGAAGGAAGGCGCCGCGCACGGAGTTCGTGCGAACGTCATTTGCCCCGGTTTCGTGCGCACCCCGCTCGTCGATCGTCAAATTCCCGAACAAGCCAAGGAACTCGGCATTTCCGAGGATGACGTCATCAAGAAGGTGATGTTGAAGGAAACGGTCGACGGCGAATTCACGACGGTTGAAGACGTTGCCGAGGTGGCGCTCCTGTTCGCCGCGTTCCCCAGCAATGCACTCACGGGGCAGTCGCTGGTGGTGAGTCACGGATGGTTCATGCAGTGAGGGCCGGCATCCGGTGCACGACCACGCCGACCAGCGGATCGACCGGATCCATCCAGGCCGCCCGATCGAGCACCCGCGTCGCGTCGGCATAGCCGAGTTGCCAGCGCTCGTCGATGGCCGTGCGGGAGAAATCCATGTCCTTGCTGGCGAGCTCCCAGCCCCGGTCACGGTTGCCCAGATGCACGATGTCCATGGTCGTGTGGCACCCCCGTTCCGCGAGCTTTCGCATTTTCGGGTCCTTGCGCTTTGCCTCCGACAACTGGCCATAGAGCTCGCGGATCACTCGGCGCAGATTGTGCATCGCCTCATAGGTCTCGATGTTGCGGTCGGAACGGCTCGCGTACATGATGTCCTTCTGTCGATCCAGCGTCTGGCTGATGGAATGAGGCTCGTCACCGCCCGCGCTCCACAGGTCAATCATGAAGCACAGCGTGTTGACTCGTGGATAATCGTCGAGCACCACATCGAGTGGTGTGTTCGAGTAGACCCCGCCGTCCCAGTACAGCTCGCCATCGACCAGCACGGGAGGAAAGGCCGGGGGTAGCGCGCTGCTTGCCAGGATGTGCTCGATGCCGACGCGCTGGAGTGAATTGTCGAAATAACGCAGTCGGCCGCTCGTAACATGCACCGCCCCAAGGCTGAAACGTATGGATCCGTTGTTCAGGTACTCGAGATCGATGCTCTCCAGCAAGGATTCACGCAGCGGACCCGTATCGTAGAAGCTTGCCGTGTCTGCGGATCCTGCATTGCCGACGCCGAAGGGCAGGAATGGGTGGGGTGAGAAGAAGTGCGGTCGCCCGCCGATCATGGATGCCATCGCCGTCCAGCAGCTGTAGGTCTGGCGTACGGCGTCCGGCAGTCCGCGCAAATCGATCGGATCCTCGTGCAGTACGGCGTTCCAGAAGCGCTTCAGACATTCGAGGCGTCGGTTGGGGGGGTTGCCGGCGATGATCGCCCCGTTGATCGCGCCGATCGAAGTGCCGCCCACCCAATCCGGCGTGAATCCACGCTCGTCGAGCGCCTGAAACACCCCCGCCTGATACGCGCCCAGGGCGCCGCCTCCTTGCAACACCAGGGCGACGCGTCGCGTACCCGGCCGCACCGGAAACTGGAAACTCCCTGCCACGGCGTTGATCCTTCCTGTTGTTCCACCCATTTGAATGAGCCGCTCGCGCTCAGTCGAGTTGCGTGATCCCGTGCTGGATCGCGAATTTGACCAGATTTGGGAGATCGCCGATACCCAGCTTGTGCATCATTCGACTGCGATAGGTATCGATCGTCTTCGGCGACAGAAAAAGCATCGTCCCGACCTCGGCGCTCGTTTTCCCCTCCGCGATCAGCTGCAGGATTTGCCGCTCGCGACGGCTCAGGCTGTCCAAAGGGCTCGTCCGGTGGCGCTCGGCGATATAGTCGTCAATCACGGTCGCGGCAATCTTCTGACTGAGGTACCGTCGCCCTGTGTGCACAACTCGAACCGCCTCGACCACCTCGGCCCCGGCAGAATCCTTGAGCAGGTACCCGCGCGCGCCTGCCCGAAGAGCACGGAAAATATGTTCCGTCGTCGAATGCATTGACAGAATCAGGATCTGCGTTGAGGGACAAGCATCTTGCATCTGGAGCGTCGCCTCGATTCCATTCATGTCGGGCATCGCAATGTCCATGATCACTATGTCGGGCTGCAGTCTTTGCGCTTCGCGCACCGCCTCGCGTCCATTCGCGACGTCCCCGACCACCTCGATTCCAGGCTGCGCTTCGAGCAAAGCACGCAGGCCGTCGCGCACAACGGCGTGATCATCCGCGAGCAGAACGCTGAGCATGCGAATCCCCATTTATTGTCACGATGATTCGGGTTCCATGCCCGGGCGCCGAGTCGACTTTCAAGTGCGCGCCGATCGCCGCTGCGCGCTCACCCATGATCATCAAACCCCAGCCATGGTCTCGCGCCGGTTGATGAACTGCCGTCGGGTCAAAGCCTTCGCCGTTGTCGGCCACGGTCAGGCAGATCGAATGCGGAGTCGTTCGAAGGGTCAGTACAGCCTTGTCGGCACGCGCGTGCTTGGCCACGTTCGCGAGCGCGTTCTGGGCCATGCGAAAGAGCGCGTGCTCGGCCGCTGGCGTCAGCCGACGCACCCGCCCCTCTTCAACAACCGAGGTCGCCACCCCGGTGCGCTTGGTGAACTCCTCTGCGTACCAGCGCAATACGGGCGCGAGTCCGAAGTCGTCCAGGACGGCCGGCCTCAGTTCGGCCATGACGTCTCGAATACTCTGGGTCGTCTCTTCGACCATCTTGAGCGAATCGTCCAATCGGGCTCCGATCTGCGCCGCCTGACCCGGCGACAGCTGGCTCTTGGCAATCGTCAAATTGATACTGAGCGCAGTCAGCTTCTGCCCAACCAGATCGTGCAGCTGACTGGCCAGTGCCCGTCGCTCCGCTTCCTGGACTTCAACCATTCGGCGCGACGCCTTGGCAGCTTGCAACTTCTCGTCTTGCTCCTTGATGAGTTCCGCTTGCGCTTCGCCGGTCGCGGCGGATCCCATCCAGAGGTGCAGCAGTCCCGCCAGAAGCAGCAGTGAAACCGCGTTGAGCACTCGATTGACGAAGAACGTCTCCGTCAAGCTGAATGAACCCGCCGGGACCTGCAGTGCATACACAACGAACGTCGCCGCGATAAGCAACCCTGTCAGGGTCCACAACAGAACTCGACTACGTGTCGCGCCGCCGAGCACCAGAGGCAGTCCGTAGATCGTGGCGACGTCGAGCTCGATCCACGTCGTGAAGTCCGCGACGATGACGGCGAGCGTCACCGCGAAGATCACCGCAAAACGCACGGCACGATTCTCGCGTAAGCCCGACCTGAAGAATACACAGCTGATGGCTATGCCTTTCTCCTACAGGGACGCTGCCTCAAGTAACCGCAGCGCTAGGCTAGTGGGCGGGCGAGGCGACCGCGTCGTTTTGCCGAAACCTCGACACATCGACGTGAAGCGGTCATCGCACGCTCATCGCACGCTCATCGCACGCTCATCGCAGCTCCGACTTCGCTTACCAATCAGGTGGAGTGTAGCTTTCATGGAGCTGCACGTCTGTCAGGAAGCTTTGATGGACTGACTCGGAACGACTTGATCTTGGAAGGGGTCGTTAGCCGTTCCGCCGCGACGACGGGTTGGGCGTCATTGTAAATGCTCCTCCGTAGCCTCCCGGCGCCAACGAATCACGGCTCCAACTACGATGCCAAGAGGCGCACCTAAGGCATAGATTACGTTCCGGACAGCGGATGTTTCCAACGGGAACTGAGTGAACAGCAAACCAATGAAGCTGAAGCCGACCAGAAGACCTACCGGCACCTTCGATCCTGGCGGTGACCAGTGTGCAGCGGCGGCACCTGCAACCAAAGTGGCACAGAAGCCGATGCCTCGCACGTAAGCGGTAACTGCCCGGCGTTGTTCCCGGCCACATGATCGGCGTGGACAATCGCCTCCAGGTTTAACAACGGAGGCGGTGTTCATGGCAGGAGCAATCAAGCGCAAGTGGCGCCGGCGCAGCCGAGAGGAGTGGCGGGAGGTGTTCGCCCGGCACGGTTCGAGTGGGCTGAGCGTCACGACATTCTGCGCGCGCGAGTCGATCAGCGTCTCGAGCTTTCAGCGCTGGCGGGCACTCGTCGCGCCGGTGAGCGGTGCAGCAGACGCTCGAACGCCGGCGCGGCAAGCGGCGTTCGTCGATCTGGGGGTGCTCGGTTCGGGCAGCGCCTCGCGCCTCGAGCTCAAACTCGATCTGGGGGGCGGCGTGGTGCTGCACCTGGTGCGCGGCTGATGTTCTTTCCCGAAGGCGCGGTGCGGGTGCATCTGTACGGTCGCCCGGTCGATATGCGCAAGTCCTTCGACGGGTTGTATGCGCTCGCCCGCCACGGCGTGGGCCAGGATCCGCTGTCGGGGCATCTGTTCGTGTTCATCAACCGGCGGGCGACGCAGATGAAGGTCCTGTACTGGGATCGCAGCGGCTTTTGCATCTGGGCCAAGCGGCTCGAGTCGGGTCGTTTCGTGTCGGATTGGTCGCGGGTGGCCACCCGCGAGATGGACTGGACGGGGCTGAAGCTGCTGCTCGAAGGCATCGAGCCGGCGCGCGTCAGAAAGCGCTTCGCGCTGCCGGCGAAATGAGCGCAAACCCGCATGGATACTGGCTTTCTTGCTAGAATGACGGCATGCCCGCGACGCCCCTGACGCACCTGCCGACCCGAGAAGAAGCCGCCCGCTGGACGGCCGAGCAGGTCGTCGATCTGGCGCGCGAACGCCTGGCGTTGGGGTGCCGGTTCGATGCGATGAAGCTCGAAGTCGAGGCGATGAAACACCAGCTCGACTGGTTCCGGCGGCAGCTCTTCGGCCAGAAGAGCGAGAAGCGCCTCGTGGACGCCCACCCGCATCAGATGAACCTGGGCGAGCTGCCGGTGCCCGACTCCTCGCCGCCGCCGCCTCCCGCCCAGGACATTGCCGCCCACACCCGCCGGGCCCGCACCACCGATTATGCCGCGGGCGACGAATCGGCGCCGTTCTTCGACGAGGCGCGGGTGCCGGTCGAGACGATTGCGGTGCCCAACCCGGACGCCGAGGGGCTCACCGCCGACCAGTACGAAGTGATCGGCGAGAAGACGAGTTTCCGCCTCGCGCAGCGCCCGGGCAGCTACGTGATCCTCAAATACGTGCGCCCGGTGATCAAGCGCCGCGACACCCAGGTCATTTCCTGCCCGGCCGCGCCCCGCGGTGTCATCGAGGGCAGTCGCGCTGACGTGAGCTTCATCGCCGGCATGCTGATCGACAAGTTTGCCTACCACCTGCCGTTCTACCGCCAGCACCAGCGCCTGGGCGACACCGGCATCACCGTCAGCCGGCCGTGGCTGACGCAGCTCGGCCAACACGCGATTGCCCTGATCGAACCGATCTTTGAGGCCCAGTTCGGCTCGATTCGCGCCTCACGCGTCAAGGCGATGGACGAGACGCCGATCAAGGCCGGGCGCGCCGGGCCGGGCAAGCTCAAGGCCGCCTACTTCTGGCCGGTCTATGGCGAGCTGGACGAAGTCTGCTTCCCGTTCTTCGAGAGTCGCCGGATCGAACATGTCGAGCAGGCGCTCGGCCTGACGCCGGTCGAGCGCGGCGTGCTGCTCAGCGACGGGTACACCGCCTATGAGCACTACACGAAGAAGACCGGACTAACCCACGCGCAATGCTGGGCGCACACGCGGCGCCACCTGTTCGAGGCGAAGGACGCCGCGCCGCAAGTCGCGGCGCAGGCACTGGAGTTCATCGGTGGCCTCTACGCGGTCGAAGCGCACATCCGCGAAAAGAAGCTCAGTGCCGCGAAAAAGCTCGACTATCGATTGATGCATGCCAAGCCGATCGTCGAACGGTTCTTCGCCTGGGTGAGCCAGCAATTCGAGGCACAGGGCCTGTTGCCGAGCAATCCCATGACAAAGGCGCTCGCCTACGCGCGCGAGCGGCGATTCGGACTCGAGGTCTACCTCACCGACCCGGACGTCCCGATCGACACGAACCCTCTGGAACGTGCGCTGCGGGCCATTCCGATGGGGCGCCGCAACTGGTTGTTCTGCTGGACCGAACTCGGCGCCCGGCAGGTCGGCATCATGCAGAGCCTGATCGTCACCTGCCGACTCCACGACATCGACCCCTATGACTATCTGGTCGATGTGCTGCAGCGCGTCAGCCAGCATCCGGCCAGCCGCGTCCACGAACTCACGCCGCGACTGTGGAAGCAACTCTTCGCCGGCAATCCGCTGCGATCGCCCTTGCATAGCCCTCGGCCGTAGGCAAGAACGCTGCGCAGTTACCGGTTACCCTCGCACGAACAGCCACTCCCCACTGTCCGGCGGATACGGACCAGGTGGAGGACGATAAGGCTCCGAATAGACAGCGGCCCAGACGAAAGGCCGCAGAGCCCAGTAGACCGCGCTCAGGAGCAGGACGACCAGCGGTTGCGCAACCACGCCGACAAGAACAGCACGCCAAACGGATCTGACCTTGGGAGGTTGCTTCAGAGAAATGAGCTTCATGACGCCCAGCGTCAAAGTTCAGGCGCGGCCGTAGGCCGTCGCCTGGAACGCTTAAGCTCATCGGCGTGCGGAAGGCGAAGCGTAGCGGAGCCTGTAGCACGTCCGGTGCAGCGCCTTGTTGTGCTGCTGTCTGGCACGAGCCGAAACCTAGCAGCCGCCACGACGCAGCAGCCTTGAGCAGAGCCGGAAAGTATCTGCGGCCGCAACTTACTTCGTCCCGACGCCGATGTTGACCGGGTTGCTCAGCTTGGCGACGCCGCTGCCGCCGGCGCGCTCGCGGAACATCGTCTCAAGTGTCTGCTGGATCACGCCGCTCTCCTCGTTCGACAGGTTCAGGTCGCCGAGCATCCCCTCGACGAGGGGATTGCTCCACACGATCCACTCCCACAGGTCCTGCGCGCTCTTGAATTCTGTGGTCTCGGTGATGGTCTCGACCTTGATGTCCTTCAGTCCGGCGGTGGCGAACTCCTGGCGTAGCCTCGCTGGATCCTGCAACTGAAAGGGGAGCGGAGGCGGGTCCATCGGGGGACCCTGGAAGTCGGGGCGCACGGACTGAATGGCACCCACGAAGAAGGCGAGAAAATCGATCTTATGCGGGTCGCCGTACGCAATCATCAGCACACGGCCGCCCGGCTTGACGACGCGCACCATCTCGCGGATGCCCTGCGGCATGTCGGCAAACAGCATCACGCCGAACTGCGAACCGGCCATGTCAAAGCAGTTATCGTCCAGCTCGAGCGCGTGGCCGTCCATGACGCGGGTTTCGATGTTGAGCCCCTCTTGGCGCGCACGCTCCTTAAGCAACTCGAGCATGACTGGAGACTGGTCCGTCGCCAGTATCTGCGCGCCAATGCGCGCCGCCGGGATACTGAGGGCGCCGCTGCCCGCCGCTACGTCCAGGAAGCGCATGCCGGCACGGAGCTCGGCACGGCGGAGGCCTTCGTTCGCAATCCACATCTGCGTGGGCGTGTTGGTCTTGTCATAGCCTGGCGCGATTTTGTCCCACGGGGGCCGCGTATCTTCTCTTTCCTGAGTGGTCATGGCTTCCTCCTTTGCTACGGCACGCACCATAGAACGTGCCAATACGGTTCCAGTTCTCTAAACTCTTGCGCTTCAATCATGGCCACGCCGCGCGCAGCAGCACAACGACCAGTTAGGCAGGAGGCAGGCCAAGAAGCGGGGTTAGTTCGCACCCCTCTGGCCTCGCAGTGTGTTGCATGAGATAGCACCGGGATTTACGCGCTGGAGATTCATATAGATTGGGGTATCGCCGAATTCCTTTGGCATGGGCTCTGGTCGAACTTGGTACTCAATTCGATCGTCAAATGGACAGTTCTTGCACTTCCTTACCACGACAATTTCAAGTGTTGTTCCTGCCGGTAGGTGGGTGCTAAATGTAATTTCAGGCCCACTTACGTTAAACGAAGTAAGAGCAATGACATCGGTTCGTTTGTTTCGCTCTACTTTCAAAGTGACGCCGAGAGCATTTAGCGATGATTGAACTCGGCACTGTTCGCCAATGACTGGTCGGTGTTCAGGAGCATCAGAGACATCATCGAACTCTGCGTTGCACCCTGAGAGAGCGAAGGCAACGTAAAGGACGGTTGCGAATCGCGCTATGAGCATGATGTGTGGCCTAGAGCGGATTGCCGCTCACTGTAAGGCATAGCCGCAGTGTGCGAACCAGCCGCGGGCATCGGCGGCGGTCACCGTGTTGAGGACCCGTTTGAGGGCCTCATCCAGTGCTTCGCGCGTCCGCGCCTTGGCGGCCCGCAAGGCAGTCTTGAGTTTCGACCAGCACGGTTCGATGGGGGACCAATCCGGGGAATAGGGCGGCAGATAAAGCAGGTTGGCCTGGGCGCCCTCGATCGCTTCGCGAATGCCTTTGACCTTGTGCGCGCTCAGGTTGTCCATGACGACGATGTCACCGGGGGCGAGCGTCGGTACCAGCACCTGATCGACATAAGCTCGAAACACTGCAGCGTCGGTCGGGCCCTCAACAGTCATGACAGCATCGATGCCTCGGCAGGACACAGCGCCCAGCACGGTGACATTGCGACCGTGGTTCTTCGGCACCGCATCGGGCACCCGCTCCCCCCGCAGGGCACGGCCGTAATGACGAGTCATCGCAATGTTCACGCCCGATTCATCGATGAAGCGCAATCGTGACGGGGGATATTGGGCCATTTCCTCCCGGTAAGCCGCGCGCGCCTCAATTACCGAGTCGGCGTCACGTTCCGTCGCATGGAGCGTCTTTTTTTTCGTGACAGTTGCATCTGTTTGAGCACCCGACACAGTCGGGGCAAACCGATATGAATGTCCAATTCGGTCTTCAGGCGCTGCGCCAACTCGTCCGCAGCGTCAGATCGGACTGCGCGTGCAGCCACTGCGCCAGACGCTGTCGCGCGACTTCATCCACACGCGATCGCTTTCCGCCAGCGTGCGGCTTTGGCGCCACTGTTCCGGTGCTTCGCAGCCGCATGAAAAGCTTCTCGACAAACGAGATACTGACGCCAAAAAGCTCGGCTACTTGGCGCTGTGAACCCACCCCGCGCTCGTACGCATCGACAACTTTCTGGCGCAAATCAACTGAGTAAGGTGCCATGGCCAGATGACCACGCTGGCAGTACCTTTGTTCCTTCTACGCAAAGCAAAACCGCTCTAACGAATAGCGTTTATCCGCCGCAGCGGAAGCGTTTGAGGAAGGCGAGGCGGCATGGCCGCGGATAAACCTCGTTGGACTGAACCGCGACGGCGGATGCTATGGGGATTGTAAGCTGCGAGTCTGCGGCGTCAATCTTTTGGCATGGAGCGAGCGGCCGCCCGAGCGCGTCAGGCGGTGCCGGCCTGGGCCCGGCGTGACGATGTTCGCGCGCGGCGCACCGGCGGTGGGGCGCGTCCGGCGGGCGGAATCAGTGGCCGGGCCGAGCGGTGCCTCGGACACCGGGCGCAGCACCCGGATCCGGACCCCTCGAAGGGGTCAGCTCACGAAACGGGAAAAATCGTACGCTAAGCCGTTCCTCAGCCCCACGATGCAAACAGCCCGCGCGAAGGCGGGCTGCCGATGATGCCGGCGAAAGCTGGGCGCTACCCGCAACACCCGCGCTGCGCCTGAATCGGCGGGCATTTCACCGAACCGAAGGAACAGAACACGCAGCAGTCGCGGGGGTTGGGGCGCAGCAGCGCCTTGCAGTTGCAGCACTCGTAGAAGAACTGGCAGGCATCGGTCGACATGGTTTCCTGCTGGGCGAATCCACAGTGTGGGCACGTCAACACGGACTCCAGGACAATGGGACTCACGGCTCACCTTTCCCGGTGGCGCGGACGCTCAGGCTTACCTTGCTCTTGCTGGCAAGATGCGCAACAAGATGGATTGCGCTTGCCTCGCTGATCTTGAGCTTGGTCGCCAGGGCCGCTGCATCCACCTCGCCCTGTTGGTCCAGCGCCGCGAGCGCCTCATGTTCCAGGCTTTCCATCCACTCGCTGAACAGAGTGTGAAGTTCGGGCGTAGCAAAAGCGGCCATCGACGTGGTCTTGTGGATGGCCGCCAGCATTTCCGAGCACATGCCCATGCACATGCACATTCCCATCATCTGCTGCGTCGGGTTAGCGCCCGTTACCCGAGACGGCCGAGTCAAACAGGTCGGGGCTTTCCTCGTGCGGGCGTTTGGAACCCAACCACCGGTGATCTCGCAGCTTTCCGGGACTCTGCCCGAAAGCCACTTGGCGTACTTCATCAGTGACGCGGTCGACGGGCTGGACCTGAGCGCTTTTCACGCACGGGTGATCTTCCACAGCGCCTTAATTTGATCGGCGGGCGGAAGCGGCCCGACGTGCCCCGAGCCGCGTCCATCCCGTCAGCCCTCGATCAGCGCGACAAGTTTCACCTGGATCAAGTCAGCCTCGAACTCCATGCCGTCATCCTCGTATTGCAACCAGGCCCAGCCCTCGGCCGGCGGGCGCTTGTTGAGGATCAACCGGGCAGGGCGGCCGTCGTGCTCGACCTGGATGATGGCCTTCTTGAGCTTGTCCGGGTCGGCCTCCTTCTTCTCCTTCGTGGTGTTCCCCCCTTCCACCTCTTCCACCCCTTCCGGCCCTTGCTCGCCTTCCTCGGCCTCCGCGTCGGTCTTGCCGATCAGGGCGTCCACCGTGTTTGGATCGCGCTCGTCCTCGTCACCCTGCCGGCGCTTGTCCTCCAGGAACTCGCGCAGCAGCTTGACCGATCCGCGCGTCAGCTCCTGGCTGTCGTCGGCCAACCAGGCGCCGACCTCTTCCGGGTTCTTCTTGAACGCCGTCACCAACTCGTTGACCACGGTCACGTCGTTGGCCCGACCAGTGTTGAACGCCTTGGCGATCGGATCGGGTAGGTCGAGCAGCGTCACATGCTGGGTCACGAACGCCGGGGACTTGCCGATCTCGCGGGCGATCTCGCTCTTCTTCTTGCCGGTCGCCAGCTCGCGGCCGATGAAGTCCGCGATCTCGCGCGGGGTGAGCTCGTTGCGTTGCAGGTTCTCGATGACCTGGTCAGCGTGGTTGTAATCGTTGTCGATGAAGGCCGGGATGGCGGTCTTCTCGGCCCACTTCGACCCACGGTAGCGGCGCGCACCGTGGTTGATGATGTAGCGCCCTTCAACCTCAGGATTCTCGCGCACCGAAATCGGCGACTTCACGCCCCGGTCTTTGATCGTCTGGCCGATCTCCTCGATGCTCTCGGGCGAGAACCCAGGGTTGTCGGCCGTCCGGGGCTGCTGCGGATCTTCGTCGATCAGATCCAGGGGCAATTCCAGCGGGCCGCCGCCGCGCGCAACGGCCTCCGGCTCGTTCAGGAGGCCCGACAGGTCACCGATGCTATCCAGGCCCAGCCCGGACGCCTGGGGCTTCTCCTCGGCCTTCTTCTTGGCGTTCTTAACGGCGGTCATTACGCAATCTCCATCTTCGTGAATACATAGTCGGCCAGCTCGCGGACTTCTTGAGCCGCCTTGCGTGCTGCGGTTTTCTTGATCTTCCAGACAGGCACGCCGCTCGCCAGGGCATCAGCAATGCTGCTGCGAAGGCCGATGCGCGCGGGAATCATCAGTTGCGGGTAAGCCTTGTGCAGCTCTTCCAGGTGCCGCAGATGGCGGGGATTCCGGGCATCCACCTTGCTCGGCATCATCCCGAGGAATTTCAGCTTGGTATTGACCTTGCGGACATTCGCAATGGCCGTGACCATCTTCTTGATGCCCTGGATGCTGTACGCCTCCAGCTCGATGGGCGACAGCACATAGTCAGCCGCGAACAGCGCGGCCGCCATCCCCACGCCAAGGGAAGGGGCGGTATCCACCAGCACCACGTCGAAGCCGCAGTCGGCCAGGGCCGCCACATTGGCCCTGAAGCTCGCGCTGGCCTCGGACACGGACCGTTTCTCCATGTCCGCCAGGCGGGCATCGGACGCGATCAGGTGAATATCCGCACCGTCCACCCGACCATCAAACCATTGCCGCAAGCTGTCGGCATCCAGGTCGAACATTTGGCTTGCCAGGTAGCCGCTCTGGTGCCCCTGCAATGTGAAAGAAGCATTGCCCTGGGTATCCAGGTCGATCACGGCAACCCGCAAACCGCGTTCGAGGAAATCGAAGGCGACGTGCACCACCGTCGAAGTCTTCCCGACGCCGCCCTTTTGGTTTGCCGTGACCATAGTTTTCATGCTTTGGGTTCCTGTTTTTTCTTGGCGTCCTCGGCCCACTTCTTCACGATGAACGCCTGGTGCTCGGGTAGTACCGCCGTGACTCGCTCGAATCCCTCCGGTAACGCCTTGGTCATGTGCGCTTCCCACACTCGTTCCACGGCCTGCCAGACGGCCCCCTTGGTCACTCCCAAGGTCGTCACGTACTCGGCCTGCTTCTTCCCCTCGACCAGCACGCCCCGCGCGATTTCGCGGGTCTGCTTCCCGATCTCGAGGCTCTTGATGGCCTCCAGAAACTGCGCTTCCGTTAGCCTCTTCTTCATGATGATGGACTGCGCTCATAACACTCCGCCCTGGTGATTTGAAATCAGCGGTGCCAGCCGCCAATTATGCGCAAAGTATAGCTATACTTTTACAGCCCGTCAAACATTTTAGCGGCTAAAATCTCCCTGTAAACGCTCCATCAGAGCGTCTGTTTCCGCCTTGGCCCAGCACTTGCGCCAGTAGGCTGTACCCACTTGGCACGCGTCCCGGAACTCTTTGCCGGCGTCGTAGAACACCGCCCCTTCTCGACCGTGACAGCCTCGACGGGCGCCCCGAGGTCGCCCGCGATCACGGCCAGGACCTGATTGACACGGCAATCCATGCTCATAGTCCTTTCGGCTTGTAGAAGGCAACAAGGTAGGTGAGGGCGGTCAGCACCCCGAAGTGCAGCAGGAACGTCCAGCCCGCATGAACACCAGGGGTATTCCAGTGGTAGACCATGCGAATGAGCTGGAAGAACACTTCGATGGAGATCACCCACTTGAGCACCGGCCAGACCAGCACGAAGACGATCCACACGGCCCGCCAGACGGTGGCAAGAATGACCTTCCCCCTGGCGTTCAATCCACCCTTGGGCTTCGCCTGGACAGGCGCAGGAAGCGCCGGCGCCGGCCCCCCGTCCCCTGGGAACTTGACGATATTGGACATTGCTTGACCCTCCGCGAACTAGCGTGTTCAATGCTAGTTGCTTTCCGCCCTGGAAAGCGCGGTTATGGTGTGCCAGCATCAAGCCAAGCGCCCCGGCTCAGTCCGGGGCGTGCTTCTACCTCGCGCCGTCACCTATCGGCTTCTTCTCCTGCATCCCGGCCCGCGTCTCCTCAGTAGTCCGCATCGGCCATTCTCCACGAACGGGCGAACTCCTGACCGCGCAGCTCGTCGGCCTGCTTGCTCTGCTCGCTAAACACCTGCTTGGTCGCCGGATAGTAGGCGATCCGGTCGCCCTTCTTGATCGCCGCTCCAGTCTCGGCGCACTTCCCGTCAAAACGCGCTTGGGTGAAGTAGGGGGGTTTCTTGCTCATCGGAAGTTCTCCGGTTATTGACCTGGGCAACATGCCCGGCCATCACAAAGCATTATAGGGCAAAATGCCCTATATGCAAATCGTGTTTTCCGGTTTGCCGACAGAAAATCACACCCCTTTCCTGGCGTTCCATCGAGAGCGAGGCCCGGCGAACCGGGCCACGTTGCCATCAACCCGCCACGCGCTTAGCCCGCTCAACCGCATCCAGCCCACAAGCCGCCATCGCGCGACATTCCAACCGCATCGAGTCGAAATAGGCTTCTCGGCGCAACCTCTCTGCCCGCCGCATATAGTCGTCCGCCAATGCCATCTTGGTCGCTACCACGTCCCGCTGTGCCATGAGGGACGGATTCACGTTCGGAAGCAGGTCGATCCAGGGCATGACTTGGTTGCGCATCGGAAACTCTCCCGGTAAATGACCTGGGCAACATGCCCGGCCTTCACTTCAATATAGGGCAATATGTCCTAAATACAATAAAATATCACGATATATCGAAAATATTTTAGCGGCTAAAGCCTCTTCCCTGGCGTTCAGTTCTTCCATATCTGCCCGAGGCCGGCGAAGTCGCACAGCAGCGCCCACGCAGCATAGGGGATGTGTGAGTCCTCCCCGATCCAGCGGCGCACCGTTCGGTCGCCCTTCGCTCCGAGGCCCAGCCTCTTCGCGGCCGCGCCTCCCGTAAATCCCGCGAGGCGCAAGACCTCGCGGACTTCTTCCCCAGTCGGCTGGCTCCAACTCTCGGCCGGACGTAGGCACTCAAGGCGGATATTCGGGTGGCTCATGCTTTCTTCTTCTCCCTGGTTAAGACAAAACGCGCAACTGCTCGAAACTGTAAATGGTCTGGATGCACCGAGAATCGTAGTCTGTGACGCGCCGACCGTTCCGATTGATGCGGAACCTGAGCGGCTTGTCATCGTGCCCCCACACCTGGCGGGTTTCGGGGCTCACTTTCGTGATGATGATTTTGCGTCCGATGTCTGACGGGAACGCCGCATGGTGGACGCTGATGATCTCGCACCGCTGCCCCGGCTTGAACTCGCCCGGCACCGGACCTCCATCGTCGGAAATGACGGTGCTGTAGCTCGGCATCGCCGGTTCTGGCGGTGCAGTATCTTCCTCCCCCTCGAGCTGGTCCTCGTCGCCTTCCTGCTTGCGCTCCGGACGCACGGCCCGCGCCTTCGGCTCTCCTGGCGTTCGACTTCAAGGGGCGGCCACTTGGCCCGCCGTGATTTTCACCTGGGCGTCCTTTGCCCACTTCCTCGCGATGAAGGCCCGATGCACCAGCAACACCACATCGACCAGGGCGAAGCCCTCCGGAACGGCCGGAATGGTCGGCACTCGCCTCGGCGGTGGCCCCAGCTCGGCCACCCACGCCGGCACGGGCTCGGCGGCCCGCCGATCCCGATACTCGGACTCGATCATCTTCGGCTTCGGCTTGCCTTTCTGGAACTCGGCGAGGATCGCCGCCGCCACCTGGTCGACGCTACGGCCGGCGCGCAGTGAATCGTAGTGCGAGCGGTAGGCTGTTTCAGAGATAAACGGCCGGTCCAAGTCCACCGCATGGAACTCGAAACTCACGTGGTTCGTGTCTATCCTCGAGCCGACCCGATCCGACACTTTTACAATGGCCCGCATGCCGTTCACCGCCACGACGAAAGCGCCCGACTGGCCTCACAAGGGCACCGCGCCGCGTGCAGCGCCCTTACTGCATCCGCCGCTACATCGAGTAGGGTGGCCGGATCGCTCGGCATCGAGGCCGCAAGCCGCGCCGCGCGCTTGTCGCTATCCTCGCCCGAACTCGCGGTCGCGTCCTTCGCCTTTTTCTTCTCGCGCTGCCGGGCGCGCGCCGCAGCGCCGCCCTCGTCGGCCGCGCCGGTCGGCGCCGGATGCTCCACCAGGTAGGCGTCGACGCAACCCGGCTTGCCGAAGATGTCGCAAAATTTCAAGCCGTCTACGACGCAGCACACCGGCAAGGGGTACTGCATCCAGTGTTCGGGTTCGGGGTAGGGGTGCAACAGCTCGCCGCAGTGGCGGCACCGCTCGACCTCGGGATTCTCCACGCTGCCGCTAAACAGTCTGCCCGCCATGACGGCACCATTGCGCCTGTTCGTTCGTTCGCTCATGTCGCCCCAAGCCCCGGCCTTGCGGCCGGGGCTGCCCCTCATCAGTCAATAGCCCGGAAGATCAGGCCGGCCTCGGGGTGCGTCTTGGCGAAGTCGCGCAAGGCGTGGTAGTGGTCGGCCAGGGTGTCGCCGGCATCGGTCCCGTGGACCTCTGCCGCGAGTTGACCCACGGCGAACAGGGTCGCCACGATGCCGGCGGCGTCGGCCGACATTTCGCCGTTGAAGCCATTGCCGTCGACCGACAGGCGCATGCGCTTGTCGGTGGCCGGGGCCATGTAGAAACCGCCGTTGGTCAGCGTGTAGAAGCTCCAGAAGCCGCCGTTGTAGTCCTCTGACAAGGTATCGAGCCAGCCGAACACCAGGGACTCGCCGCGCATCATCAGGCGCGGGCCGAAGAAAGCGGGGAGGAAGGAAAGGCGGTCGCCTTCGGCAACCAGGTTGGCGGCAACAGGTGGCAGTGCGTGGGCTTCGATCATCGGAAGTTCTCCGGTAAGTGACCTGGGCAAGATGCCCGGCCTTCAAATGTCATACTAGGGCAATATGCCCTAACCGTCAAGTCCCTAGACGAAAAACCCGTCATTTCGCTGGGTTGCATGCGGTGTCCTGATGGTCAGCGCGTGTGTCGGATGTTGCAGTGCAGGCCCTCGCGCTGGCAATAGGCGATGATCGCGGCGCGCTCGGCAAGCCGATCCGTCGCGGCCTGGACCGACAGTAGCGCATTCATTTCCTGACGTTCAACCTCGGGCAGCCAGCGCAGCTCGTCCATTGTCGCGCACCAGGCGACGGGCGGCCCGATAGGCTCGGCGGTTCATTGTGCGCCCCTCAGGTAGCCGCTGCCGGTGGTGCCCGGCCGGAGCTGCTTCTTGGCCCACGGCCGACCTCTTCCTTCCTTGGAGTCCAAACTTGCGTCCGCCGGGAAGCGACAGTGGTTGAGTTCGGCAAGGCGGCGTGGCGTGCATGGTTTGAATATCCGGGGAGTCCAGAGGGGCGGTAGCCCCTTTGGGCATAGCGCAGCGTAAGCGGACGAACTTTCTTCCAGGCGCTTGCGCCTGGAGCCAGACCAGAAGCGCCGGAGGCGCTCAATTTATCCGCTGGAGGGAGGTGCGGAGCTAGGCGGTTGAGTTGGCACGGCTTGGGGGATGCCGGGCGGGAAGCGCCGCAGGCGCGGGCGGAGCGCGTAGCGCGGAGGAGCCGGCGGGGGGCTTGCCCCCCAAGAGGCGGTGCTTTTTTTGGTTAAAAGCAGGTTAAAAACCGGTTAGCGCTCCATAGGAAAGGCTTTTCCTCTTGATACGTCAATGCCTTACGCGATAATGGCCTAGGTCATCTGTCAAGCTTTCGTAGGTCATCTGTTACGGTTTTCTAGGCCATCTGTCACGCGAACAGCTCGAAACCAGGCTGTTTCGAGCGTAAACCGTAGGTCATCCGTCACAAAACGTAGGCCATCAGTCACGCTCGAGGCCTCGCTTGCGGTGGGCGACGCTTGACCTGACGACTTATCCACACTGGCAGCCGTGTTGGGCTGAAAACCCGTGACGCTTGACCTACGATCTGCGAAAACGCCGTAGCTCATCAGTCACGCACCGTAGGCCATCTGTCAAAAACACTGCTTGGCTGTGGATCAAATCGCCGCATCGTAGGTCATCAGTCACGCTTCCGGCCTCTGCCTGTGGACAACTCGTCCTCGATTTCGCGCAAAGGGCTTGGTTGCTAACCAGGTCGTGACGCTTGACCTACGCCTCGTAAACGCCAAAGGGCGCTTGCGCGCCCTTTGTACCGTGCTTCGTTCGATGGTGGCTTTATTCACACGCGCAGCAGATGAGATCGTCTTTGGACAGGTGTGCAGCCGCCGCAATTTTGGCTTCCTGAACCTCAGCACACGCTCTCCTGACCGTCTGCCGCCAGCTCGTGGCGCTGGAGTCCGTCGAGCCGCACATTTTCCGGAACTTCTCAAGCGCCAAGGGGTAAGGGTGCTTGTGGCTCTCGATGTAGTCGGCTAGGCGTCGTGCGACGGGCGACAAATCGCGGTATACCTCCCATGAATGGCTCGTGAAGGTGTTGCCGGCAAACAGCACGATCAAGTTGGGGTCGATCCATACGCGGTACTGCGTCGGTTTGCCCTCGGCGTCGTTCACGGCACTGTAGTTCTGGATCAGCGAGATTGCGCCGCTCTTACCGTAAGCCTTGGTATTCAGCGCCATCACTTCGTTCGCCTTGAGCCGGGAAATGCACTCGCGGGCCTTGTCGTAATAGCGACCGTTCTTGTGCCAACCGACATCGCTCACCAAGTCCCTGACGGAGAACTCGAACGGCTCACCAAGCGGCACCCGCTGCCCGTAGTTGAGGATTTGCAGCCACACGATTTCGTCGTCCTCGGCGCGGAGCTCGATCCCGGTGTAAAGGATGGAAACGTGCTCGTTGTAGTGGAACAGCTTTTCGTGCATCAGCGTCTTGCGCGGCTCTCGCTTGTTCCTGGCCGTAAAGATGGATGAACGAGCATAGTCGTTGGGGATGTGGCGCAAGTCCTCGCGCTCGCCAATCGTTTCTGGAAACAGCAGATCAAGCTGAAACTGTTTCTCGCTCGGCTTGATACCTTTGCTGTTCAGGTACGCGTGGCGCTGCAGCTTCTCGATGCCGATCATTACCTCATTAGCCATCGCCGCCCCCTATCGGTGTTGATTCGGCCGTAAAGCACCCAAACTCCTGGCATACAGCTTCGCCAGGCGGCGCACATGGTGCATTATCACTTGCCACGAGTGGCTCCACACGATAATCGGAATCGCTATGCCGCACGTCGGCATAGCGGGTAAGATTGCGGACAAATTGAAACAATTTGTGACGCCTACCTAACGTTCGTGCTGGTGGTTATATTGGCATAAGTATAGCTATACTTATGCCAACGGTCAAAGAAATTTTTAGCGGCTAAAATCAAGAGCGCGCAGATAAGAGCTACAGCCTTGTACAACTATATTTTTTTCACAAACGTGCTGCGCGTCCTTGACGAGCTGCAAATGACAAAGCATGAGTTGGCCGACAAATCCGGCGTGTCCATCTCCTTCCTTTCCGACATCACCACGGGTAAGGGCAATCCTTCCTTGAAGGTGATGGAGGACATTGCCAAAGCATTGCAAACGCCCCTGCCGCTGTTGCTTGAATCGACTGACTTGGACAAGACCTCCCTTGAAGCCTTGGCTGGCGAGAAGGTGCCGAGCAGCCTGCCCCCCGGATATGAGCGGGTGGCGGCTGTCCTCCCTGAACACCAAGCATTCATCGTGAAGAAGTGGGCCGAGGCTACCCAGAAGAAGCTCAAGAAGGGGTAACGCCAGGAAGGCAGGCCAGAACAAAAATTAGAAGACCGCGTTTTAGCGGCTAAAGCTCGCCGGGGTGGCTCAACCCCCGGAACCGCACGCCCGCAGCAAATCCCGCAGAAACACACGAAAAGTACCAGCATGGGCGCTTTGTCGTATTCCTGCTGCGTCTTTTCGTATTTATTTCGGATAATTCGTCAGAATTTGTTTCATCAAGTCGTTTCTGTTGCATCGTAAATTATTCCGGTATACCGTTTATGAAGTGTTAGCTAAGAACAGCGACATTTCAAGCAGGCGGAACCGATGAGCGAGCACAAAGAATCGATCAGCATAAAGGAGCGAGCGAAGCGGAAGCTCGAACGGGACATGGGACCAGAGCTCCTTGCTGCCCTGAACGACCCGAAGACCGTCGAAATCATGCTCAATGCCGACGGCAAGCTGTGGCAAGAAAAGCTGGGCGAACCGATGAAGTGCATCGGCTCGATGCGCGCGGCGCAGGCGCAGGCCATCATCGAGACCATCGCCGGCTACCACGGCAAGGAAGTCACCCGCCAGAAACCGATCCTGGAAGGCGAATTGCCCCTAGACGGCTCGCGCTTCGCCGGCCAGCTCCCCCCGGTAGTCCCGGCGCCGACCTTCGCCATTCGTAAGAAGGCCGTCGCCATCTTCACCCTGGATCAGTACGTCGACAGCGGCGCCATGACGGCCGGGCAGCGTGATGTGCTTATCGAGGCAATCCGCGCGCACCGCAACATCCTCGTGATCGGCGGCACCGGCAGCGGCAAGACCACATTGGTGAACGCCATCATCAACCAGATGGTGGTCAATGACCCGACCGAACGGGTTTTCATCATCGAGGACACCGGAGAAATCCAGTGCGCCGCCACGAACTACGTCCAGTACCACACCAGCATCGACGTGAACATGACCGCGCTGCTGAAAACCACCCTGCGTATGCGCCCCGACCGAATCCTGGTCGGGGAGGTACGCGGCCCCGAAGCCCTTGACCTGTTGATGGCTTGGAACACCGGTCACGAAGGAGGTGCCGCCACTCTGCATGCCAATAACGCGAAAGCCGGCCTGGATCGGCTCGCAATGCTCATCAGCATGCACCCCGACTCCCCCAAACCTATCGAACCGCTCATCGGCGAGGCGGTTCATGTGGTCGTCCACATCGCCAGGTTCGAAGGCGGCCGCCGCGTTCAGGAAATCCTCGAGGTTTCCGGGTTCGACGGCAGCCGCTACATCACCAAAGCCCTCTGAAGGAGTAACACCCATGCAAATCGCACTGTCCTCGTTCCGCCTCGACCGCAACACCGTTTTCTACCTCGGTCTGCTCGCACTCCTGGCCTTTTTCCTGCTGGCTCCGCATACGGTCTTAGCGTCCGAAGGAACCGGCGGCTCGCTCCCCTATGAAAGCTGGCTGACAAACCTCCGCAACTCCGTCACCGGGCCGGTCGCGTTCACGCTGTCCCTGATCGGCATCGTCGTTGCCGGCGGCATCCTGATCTTCGGCGGCGAACTCAACGGCTTCTTCCGGACGCTGATCTTCATCGTCCTGGTCATGGCCCTGCTGGTCGGCGCGCAAAACATGATGAGCACCTTCTTCGGCCGTGGCGCGGAAATCGCGTCTGTGACCGATGACGCGCTCCAGCACGGCAAGCTGGCCGCCTCGCTGCTCTTCAACAAGCAGGCTGCATAAACATGACCCTGCGCACGATCCCCATTCGTAGAGCCGGCAACCGAGAAAACCTGTTCATGGGCGGGGATCGTGAGCTGGTGATGTTCTCCGGTCTGCTGGCCGGGGCGCTGATTTTCAGCGCCCAAGAAGTGCGCGCAACGGTGTTCGGGATCGCCTTGTGGTTCGCGTCCCTCTTCGTGTTCCGACTGATGGCGAAGTCCGATCCGAAGATGCGTCACGTTTACCTGCGGCACCGCCGCTACAAGGGCTATTACCCGGCGCGCTCGACGCCCTTCCGTGACAACACGACCAGCCAAGGGAAGCAATACAAATGATCCAGGCAATCGCAATCACCATTGCTGTCGTCGGGGCCGCCTTGTTGCTCATCCTGTTTGCCCGCATCCGTACGGTCGATGCCGAATTGCAGCTCAAGAAACATCGTTCCAAGGACGCGGGCCTGGCCGACTTGCTCAACTACGCCGCAGTGGTCGATGACGGGGTGATCGTGGGCAAGAACGGCTCCTTTATGGCCGCGTGGCTATATCGGGGGGATGACAACGCCAGCAGCACTGACGAGCAGCGCGAAATGGTGTCGTTCCGCATCAACCAGGCCCTTGCGGGGCTCGGCAGCGGATGGATGGTGCACGTCGACGCGGTGCGCCGGCCGGCGCCCAACTACTCGATAAAGGGAGTCTCGCATTTCCCTGATGCCGTCTCGGCCGCGATAGACGAGGAACGGCGCCGGCTGTTCGAGGGCCAGGGCACGATGTACGAGGGCTATTTCGTGCTGACGCTCACCTGGTTCCCGCCGGTCCTGGCGCAACGCAAATTCGTGGAACTGATGTTCGATGATGACGCGATCGCGCCGGACCACAAGGCCCGCACGATGGGCCTGATCGCGCAATTCAAGCGGGAAATCACGGTCATCGAAAACCGCCTGTCCTCGGCCGTCAATCTGACTCGAATGCGCGGCCAGAAGGTGGTCAATGAGGACGGCTCCACCGTCACGCATGACGACTTCCTGAGCTGGTTGCAGTTCTGCATCACCGGCCGCCATCACCCGGTTCTGCTGCCGAGCAATCCGATGTATCTGGATGCCGTGATCGGCGGTCAAGAGCTGTGGGGCGGGGTGGTGCCCAAGATCGGCCGCAACTTTGTCCAGGTGGTCGCCATCGAGGGCTTTCCCCTGGAGTCCACACCCGGCCTCTTGACGGCCCTGGGCGAGCTGCCGTGCGAATACCGCTGGTCGAGCCGTTTCATCTTCATGGACCAGCACGAGGCGGTGAAGCACCTGGACAAGTTCCGCAAGAAGTGGCGGCAGAAGGTGCGCGGGTTCTTCGATCAGGTCTTCAACACCAACACCGGGGCGGTCGATCAGGACGCGCTCTCGATGGTCGGCGATGCCGAAGCGGCGATTGCCGAAGTAAACAGCGGCCTGGTCGCGCAAGGCTATTACACGGGCGTCGTGGTGCTGATGAACGAGGATCGGGACAAGCTCGAAGAGTCGGCCCGCCTGGTCGAGAAGTCCATCAACCGCCTGGGCTTCGCGGCACGCATCGAAACCATCAACACGCAAGATGCCTTCCTCGGCAGTCTGCCCGGTCATGGCGTCGAGAACGTGCGCCGGCCGCTCATCAACACGATGAACCTGGCCGACCTGTTGCCGACCTCATCCATCTGGACGGGAAACGCCGACGCCCCGTGCCCGCTCTATCCGCCGCTGTCGCCGGCCCTGATGCACTGCGTTACGCATGGAGCCACGCCGTTCCGCCTCAACCTCCATGTGCGCGACCTCGGCCACACGTTCATGTTCGGCCCGACCGGCGCCGGCAAGTCCACGCACTTGGCACTGATCGCCGCGCAGCTCCGGCGCTATGCCGGCATGACGATCTATGCCTTCGACAAAGGCATGTCCATGTACCCGCTGACCAAGGCGGTCGGTGGGCGGCACTTCTCGGTGGCGGCCGATGATGACCGCCTGGCCTTCTGCCCCCTCCAGTTCCTCGAGACAAAGGGGGATCGTGCCTGGGCGATGGAATGGATCGACACCATCCTGGCGTTGAACGGGGTGGAAACCACGCCGGCACAGCGCAACGAAATCGGCCACGCGATCATGAGCATGCAGCGCAGCGGCGCCCGCACGCTCTCCGAGTTCTCGGTGACGATCCAGGACGAGGCGATCCGCGAGGCGATCAGGCAGTACACGGTGGACGGCACGATGGGTCACCTGCTGGACGCCGAAGAAGATGGCTTGTCGCTCGCCGACTTCACCACGTTTGAAATCGAGGAACTGATGGACCTCGGCGAGAAGTACGCGCTGCCGGTCTTGCTGTACCTGTTCCGCCGCATCGAGCGCAGCCTGAAAGGCCAGCCCGCCGTCATCATCCTGGATGAAGCCTGGTTGATGCTCGGTCATCCGGCATTCCGCGCCAAGATCCGCGAATGGCTCAAGGTGCTGCGCAAGGCCAACTGCCTCGTGCTGATGGCGACGCAGAGCCTTTCCGACGCGGCGAACAGCGGCATCCTCGACGTGATCGTGGAATCGACCGCAACCAAAATTTTCCTGCCGAACGTCTATGCCCGCGACGAGGACACGGCGGCCCTGTATCGCCGTATGGGCCTCAATGCGCGGCAAATCGAAATCCTGGCGACCGCCATTCCGAAACGACAGTACTACTACGTTTCCGAGAATGGCCGCCGCCTCTATGACCTCGCCCTGGGGCCGCTTGCCCTGGCCTTTGTCGGTTCCTCCGACAAGGATTCGGTTGCCACCATCAAGAGCCTTGAAGCCAAGTTCGGCGATGAATGGGTGCATGAGTGGCTGGCCGGGAAGGGCCTGAACCTCAATGACTACCTGGTCGATGACTACCTGGAGGCCGCATGAGCTTTGCTGACACCATAAAAGGCTTGATCTTCATGAAGAAGCCCGAGCCGAACCACGACCCCCTCGATCCGCGCCGCTCAAACGCCCCGCTGGCTGGCGGCCGCCGCAAGGGGAGAGCCGAAAACCCCTACCTGGCCAGCCGCCGCACCTGGAACGATCACGTTGGATCGGTCGTATCCCAGCGGCAGACGTGGCAGGTCATCGGCATCCTGTCGCTGCTGATCGCCTTGGCCAGCGTCGGCGGCGTGATTCACATCGGCAGCCAGTCGAAGTTCATCCCCTACGTGGTGGAAGTCGACAAGCTGGGCCAGACGGTCGCCGCCGGCCCGGTGACAGCGGCCGCGAAAGCCGATCCGCGCGTCGTGCACGCGTCGGTGTCCGAGTTCATTGGGGACGCCCGGATCGTGACGCCCGACGTGGCCTTGCAGCGCAGGGCCGTGTTCCGAGTGTACGCGAAGCTCTCTCCGAACGATCCGGCCACCGCGAAGATGAACGAGTGGCTGAACGGCCATCCCGAGGCCAGCCCTTTCAAGCGGGCCGAAAAGGAGATGGTCAACGTCGAAATCAAGACCGCCCTCCGACAGTCGCCGGACACCTGGCAAGTGGACTGGGTGGAAACCACCCGCGACCGCCAAGGCACCGTGAAGGGCCAGCCGGTCACGATGCGCGCCCTGGTCACGGTGTACACGGCGGAAGTCTCCAGCCAAACGACAGACGATCAGTTGCGGAACAACCCCATGAGCGTGTTCGTCCGCGACTTCTCTTGGTCACGCATTCTTTGATTTGGGGTTATCCAAAAATGAAAAAGCACCTTTCTGCTGTGATCTTGGGCGTCGTGTTGGCTGCGCCCGCCGCGGCGGCAGCAGGCGATGGCCTGGCCGACAAGTATTTCTCCGGGAGGAACCTCGAGCTGACCGCGCAAGAGCGGGAGGCGCTGCGGATCGCCAAGAAGTGGGACGCGGGCTCGGCGGCCGGCATCAAGCCGATGGCGGGCGCCAACGGGGCCGTGCGCTTCGTCTTCGGCGCGCAGCAGCCCAGCATCGTGTGCGCGGTGCTCCAGGTCTGCGATGTCGCCTTGCAGCCCGGCGAGCTGGTGAACTCGATCCACCTGGGCGACACCGCCCGCTGGACGGTTGAGCCGGCCATCACGGGCAGCGGTGTCGCCGAAACCCAGCACCTCATCATCAAACCGATGGACGTGGGCCTGGAAACGAGCCTGGTCGTGACTACGAACCGGCGCACCTATCACCTCAAGCTGCGTTCGCATCGCACCAAGTACATGCCGCAAGTGGCCTTCACCTACCCCGAGGAAGCCCTTGCCAAGTGGGACGCGATCCGCACCCGCGAAGTGCGGGAGCGGGAAGAGCGGACGATGCCGCAGACCGGCGAATACCTCGGCAATTTGTCGTTCGACTATGACGTGTCCGGCGCCACGCGCTGGAAGCCGGTGCGCGTCTACAACGATGGCCGCAAGACCATCATCGAAATGCCATCCGCGATGGAGCAGACCGAGGCGCCGACCCTGCTGGTGGTGCGGAAGGATGGCGGGTTCTTCACCGATGACGAAACCGTGCTGGTGAATTACCGCGTCCAGGACGACCGTTACATCGTGGACACGATCTTCGACAAGGCAATCCTGATTGCCGGCGTCGGCAACAGCCAAGACCGCGTGACCATCACCAGGACGGGGAAATGACCATGAAGAGACTGGTCCTTGTCGCGCTGGTTGCGCTGGCCTTGGGCGGCTGCGCAACGACAGCTCCTTACGGCAACTTCGTCCAGCCGCCGGTTACGGTGGATCAGCAGCAGCTCGCAGGGGATGCCGCCAAGCAGCTCGCGGCGCTGTGGCCGCCGGCCAAGACGCGGTTCGAGCTGCAACAGCCCACGCCGGACGAGTTCGGCGCCGCGCTGGTCGGCAACCTCCGGTCCTCCGGTTACGCCGTCTTGGAGTACGCACCGCAGAAGGCATCCGGCGCCGGCAACGCCACGCCGGAACAGAAGGACGCCGATCCGGTTGTGGTCGTAACGCCGACCACGGTCGCACTGCCGCTGCGGTACGTCCTGGACCATGACGCTGGCACCGGGCTCTATCGCCTGACGCTCCTGGTCGGCTCGCAATCCATTACACGCCCCTACCTGGAACAGAACCGCGTGCTGATTCCGGCCGGGTATTGGGTACGCAAGGAGTAACACCGATGAGCGAAACAGCCGATCAAATGGCACCGGACGCTTCGCCGGGCGAAGTGTCGAAGAAATCGGGCGTGCGCCGGGTAAACAACATGCCGATGTACCTCCTGGGCGGGGTCATGGTGGCGTTTCTGCTGGTCATGATGCTGGTGGCGGCAGATCGCGCCGCCAAGCAGAACGAACTGGCGGCCGGGCCAGCCGAGAAGGCGGGCAACACCTCGATGTTCGCCAAGGAGATTGCCGGCGAGCAGACCGGCGGAATGATCCAGCCGGCCTCGCAACTGGTCGTGCCGGAACTCGACGCGGCCCCGGCCGGCGAGCCGGTATTGATCGCCCGGCCCGAGAACCTGGACGCCCCACCGAAGCCCCCAGCCGGGAGTGGCGAGCTACAGCAGCCCGCGCATGACGATGAGGCCGACCGCATCCGCATGGCGAAGCTCCAAAGGCTCGAGGAGGCGGCCAAGGCGCGAACCGGTGTGCAGATGGTGGCCCCGCGCAGCGCCGGGTCGGCGCTTGGGGGCACAGCAGCCACGCCGCAATCCCGCGATGAAATGCTCGCCCGTCTGGCCGCAGTGCGACAGCAGGCCGATGGTGCCCGCAGCGAAGATCCGACCGCCGCGTACCAAACGCGCCTGGCGCAGATCCGTAGCAACCTCAACAACGGCGCCACCAACCCGGCGTCCGGCGGCGGTGGCGCCCCGCAATTGCTCCAGACCTCGACCGGGGGACGGAACAACATCGCGCAATTCGGGAAAGCCGGGCAGGGGGACCGCTGGGCGATGGACTCTCAGCCTGAGGCACCGCGCACGCCGTTCGAGCTGCGGGCCGGCTTCGTGGTGCCTGCCACGCTGATTTCCGGGATCAATTCCGACCTGCCGGGCCAGATCATGGCCCAAGTCGCGCAGCACGTTTACGACACGCCGACCGGCCGGCATTTGCTGATCCCTCAAGGCTCGCGCCTCGTCGGGACGTACTCCAGCGAGGTCGCCTACGGACAGGCCCGCGTGCTGGTGGCATGGCAACGCATCGTCTTCCCGGATGGGAAGGCGATGGACATTGGCGCGATGCCCGGCGCCGACAGCGCGGGTTATGCCGGCTTCAACGATCAGGTAAACAACCACTACTTCCGGACGTTCACATCGGCCTTCCTCATGTCGGCCGTGACTGCCGGCATCACCTTGAGCCAGGACAACGGCAACAGCACCGGCAACTCGCAACGCGCAAGCGATGCCTTGAGCGAAGCCCTCGGGCAGCAGCTCGGCCAGGTCACGGCACAGATGATCGCCAAGAACCTGAACATCGCGCCGACGCTGGAGATCCGGCCCGGCTACCGCTTTAACGTGATCGTCACCAAAGACATGACGTTTTCAAAGCCGTACCAATCGTTCGATTACTGACGAGAAGGAGAAGCACTTATGAAGATGAAATTTTTAGCCGCTAAAGCCGCCCTGGTCGTCGCTCTGTCCGCAGGCCCGCTCACGGCGCACGCCGGGATTCCGGTCATCGACGGCGCCAACCTCTCGCAAACCATCACGACGGCCATCGAGAGTGTTGCCCAAACGCTCAAACAGATCGAGCAGTATTCGACGCAGCTCCAGCAGTACGAGAACCAACTGCAAAACACGGTGGCGCCGACCGCCTACATTTGGGACCGCGCGCAATCGACCATCAACGGCTTGATGAGCGCGGTCGACACCCTGAACTACTACAAGACGCAGCTCGGCAGCGTCGATGCCTACCTTGGCAAGTTTCAGGACGTGGCCTATTACCGGGGCTCGCCGTGCTTCTCATCTGCCGGGTGCAGCGATACGGAGCGGGCGGCCATGAATGAAAACCGCCGCCTGGCTTCCGAATCGCAGAAGAAGGCCAACGATGCACTTTTCCGTGGCCTCGACAGACAACAGGAAGCCCTCAAGACCGACGCCCGCACGCTGGAGCAACTGCAATCGAGTGCCCAAAGCGCCAGCGGCCAGATGCAGGCCCTCGGCTATGCCAACCAGCTCGCCAGCCAGCAAGCCAACCAGCTCTTGCAGATCCGGGGGCTGCTGATCGCCCAGCAGAACGCGGTTGCCACCCGCATGCAGGCGGAAGCCGACCGCGAGGCGCAGCAGCAAGTCGCCTCCGAACAACTGCGCCGTGGCACGTTCCAGGTCAGCCCGGCGCGCTCCTGGTAAGGGGGATTCATGCAAGCAACCAAGACCCTGATCCTGACCGGAGCCGCCCTCGTGGCGGCCCTTCTGGCCGGCTGCGATAACAAGCCGGCCGCGCAGGATCTTCCCGAAGTAAACGACGAAAACTGCCGCCCTGAAAACATCGCCAAGCTGGATAAGGGCGTGCAGCAAGCGTTTTCTTCTCAGTGCTTGCGGCGCGGCGCCTTCAAACCCAGCGAACAAAAGACTTGGTGAGGCGCTGACAAATGAGAATGCCAGCCAGCTTGAAACTCGCCGTGCCGCTGCTCGTTTGGCTGGCGTTCTTTTCGTTGGACGCCCATGCCGCAGTCAACAGCGCCGGCCTCTTTGACGATGTTCTGAACCGTTACAACAGCGCGGCCAGTGCGTGGGCCGGCGTCATCACGAATGCTGCGACCTGGCTGTTCTGGACGCTCGTTCTAATTTCGATGGTCTGGACGTTCGGCATGATGGCTTTGCGCAAGGCTGACATTGGCGAGTTCTTCGCGGAGTTCGTCCGCTTCACCATCTTCACAGGCTTCTTCTGGTGGCTGCTGACCAACGGCCCCAATTTTGCCTCTTCGATCTATGCGTCGCTGCGCCAAATCGCGGGCAACGCGACAGGCTTGGGGAATGCGCTATCTCCGTCTGGCGTCGTCGATGTGGGCTTTGCGATCTTCTACAAGGTCATGGATCAGTCGTTCGTCTGGTCGCCAGTGGACAGCATGGCCGGCATCCTCATGGCCCTGGTGATCCTGGTTGTTCTCGCCCTAGTCGGCGTGAACATGCTTCTGCTCCTGGCGTCCGGTTGGGTGCTCGCCTATGGCGGCGTGTTCTTCCTCGGCTTCGGTGGTAGCCGTTGGACGAGCGACATGGCGATCAACTACTACAAGACCGTGCTGGGCGTAGCCGCCCAGCTCATGGCCATGGTGCTCCTGGTCGGCATCGGCAAGACCTTCCTGGATGACTATTACGCGCGGATGAGCGAAGGCATCAACCTCAAGGAATTGGGGGTGATGCTGATTGTCTGCGTCATCCTGCTTGTCCTGGTCAACAAGATTCCCAGCCTCATTGCCGGGGTCATCACAGGCGCAAGCGTCGGGCATGCAGGGATCGGCAATTTCGGGGCTGGTGCGGCAATCGGCGCCGCCGGTATGGCGGCAGCAGCAGCGGCAACAGGGGGCGCGATGTTGGCCGCTGGTGCCGCGAACGCTGCCGGCGGTGCGCAAGGCCTGATGTCGGCCTTCTCGAAGGCCAGCGAGAACGTGCAATCCGGCTCCGACGTGCTCACCAGCATGTGGGGCGGTGGCGTGGGCAACAAGAGCGAGGACAGCACCGGCAGCACACCATTCGCTCAAGCGGCCGGCTTCGCCTCCTCTGGCGGCACCCAATCGGACGGCAGCTCGGGGTTGCAGGCCGAAGGGCAGGGTGGGGACGCCAAGGGCAACGACCAAGGGAAGACCCACCAGGGCCAAGGCAAGACCGGGGATTCCAAAAACAGCGCCGGATCGAGCGGAGCAGGAAAGGCCGAAGGCGGCCAGCAACAAAGCTCGGGCGGGATGCGGGCGTCGGCAGCGAAAGCGGGCCTGATCGCCGCGGACGCGACGGCGAACCTGGCCAAAGGCACTGCACAGGTGGCGAAGGAAAAGATGACCAGCATCAAGGATGCTGCGATGGAGCGCATCGCCGAAACCCCAGGGGGCAAGATCGCCGCCGCCATCAAGGCCGGGAATGCGAGAGACGAGGCAGGAAGCGCCGTCGAATCGGTGCCGACGTTCGCAGGTGACACCCTCGCGGGGGCCGGGACTAGCGATGCCGACGCGGCGGCAGAAATCGCGGCGTTCGCCAACCGAGACACCAAATCCACATGAGCAAGGAGAAACGAAGAATGAAGAAGAACCTGTTTGGCATGGTTCTCGTGGCGGCGGCCCTGAGCGCAGCGGCCAACTCGGCCAGCGCGCAAGACGCGGACGTGCTCTCCGGCGACACTCGCCTGGCTTGCGAGGCAATCCTGTGCCTCTCTACAGGACAACGGCCGAGCGAGTGCACGCCGTCCTTGGATCGCTACTTCGGCATCAAGAAAAAGAAGCTGTCCGACACGCTCGAGGCGCGGCTCGATTTCCTGAACAAGTGCCCGGTCGCCAACCAGACGCCGCAAATGTCGGCCCTGGTTCGGGCCATCTCGCGCGGTGCCGGCCGCTGCGACGCCGCATCGTTGAATAGCACGCTGCAAATGTGGACCGGCGGCGACGGCGGCGAAATCTACATCAGCAACAGGATGCCGGACCACTGCGCAGCCTACACGGGCCACGCCTACACCGACTTTAACGTGAAAGAGCCCACATCCGAGACGAGCGCGCGCCTGACCGCTGAAGGTCATGGGGTGGAAGGGCGGGTGAATCAGGCGGCTGCGCGAATGAAGCCGAAGCGAGTCAGCGCCTTGATCCAGCGTGGAGCGTTGCGTTGAACGGAAAGCGCCTCATAGTCGGTGGCTGAATCCCGGTAGTGTTCGCCACGTTTGAGCATGAAGTAGATGGTGCGCAGAATCTTGTGTGCCAAGGCGACGATGGCGCGTTTGTGGCCGCGGCGAACGATGAGCGACTGGAACTTCGACTGCAAGGCCGATTTGGTGCGGCTGGCGGCATGAGCGAACTCGCAGAGCAGGCGTCGGACATAGAGGTTGCCCTTGCGAACGCGTCCGGATTTGCGCTTGCCCGCCGACTCATTGTTGCCCGGGCAGATGCCGACCCAGGACGTCAGCCGATCCGCGCAGCCGAATGCCTCCATATCGGTGCCAATTTCCACCAGCAGCATGGCTGCGCCGATCAGATCGACGCCGGGCAGGGTTTGCAGCAAGGCGAGCGCGTTTCGTTCGTCCTGCAGTCCATCCAGAAGTCGCGCATCGAAGCGCGCAATGCGCGCCTCGATCTCCTCGACATGGTGCATCAGTTCATCGAGCACGAAGCGATGGCTGTCGGTCAGTTCCCCTTGCAAGGCATCGAAGATTTCCTCGCGACTGGCCTTGAGTCGCCGACTGGCGAACTTCAGCACCTCGTTCGGCGAGTGCCCTTCGATGATGGCCTTGACCATGGCGCGTGCCGACTGACCATGCAGATCGCTCACCACCACGCCCAGGCGGATGCCGCCGTCGGTCAGCACCTTGTGCAGGCGGTTCTTCTCGGAGGCCAGCAGACCCACCAGTTTCTGCCGCTGCCGCGAAATCAGACGCAACTCACGCAGCCGTGCCGGCGGCACGAACGAACCGCGCAGCAATCCGGCACGCGAGAGCGTCGCCAACCATTGCGCATCGCCGACATCGGTCTTGCGTCCGGGAACATTCTTGACGTGCCGGGCATTGACCACTTGCCCACGGATGCCCACCGCTTCCAGTGCGGCATACGGGCTCTTCCAGTAGATGCCCGTGCTCTCCATCACCACCTGATCGGGAGCAAGCGATGCCGCCCAGTCGGCCAGTGCGCGCCGATCGCGTTTGAACGCACCGAATTGCCGCTGTTCGATACGCGTCGTGCCGTCGGCCTCTTCGAGGATCGCGCAGGCCGTAATTTGCGCCTGATGCACATCCAGTCCGATGACTCGTTTGTGTAGCGCTACCAGTTCCATGCCATCTCCCGTCGAATTACACTTAACAGTGGAAGGGGGCGGGTGCCAGAACTGAAAGAGTGCCTGAAGGCGACAAGTCGCCGACGGCCTGTTTAACGTGCGCTCTCTATGGAAGCAATCCGGGGTACGAGTCAGTTCGGCGGGTCACGTTAGCTTGCGGGGTCGAGCCGCCAAAAAATTGCGCGACCTCTTCCCGCCTCCTTCCACCCCGAATTCTCTTTCATCATCAGGGGTGGCGGCCATCGCAATCACCGTTAGCCAGACCATGCCCAAGTATGTCGGGACGCCGGAGAACGGGGGATATTGGGTCGAAGCAAAGGACTACGAACGCGCCCGAGCGGAATATAACGCCCGCTTGGAAACGGAGCGCCGGAACTATTGGTGGGGAGACAGCTAATCATGCTGCCGTTCGTTGCGGATCTCCCCCCGCTGGAGAAAGAGCGCATCGCGTGTTCGATCTCGTCCGCTGTGAAGTATGAAGTGCCCGCCAACATCGTATTGGCGGTCGCCGAAAAGGAAGATGGCAAGCCGGGCCAATGGGTACGCAACACGAACGGCACGCATGACGTAGGCCCGATGCAGTTCAATACCGCGTACCTGCGTGAGCTGGAGCGGTACGGTATCACGGCGAACGATGTAGCGGCCGCCGGCTGCTACTCGTTCGACCTGGCCGCTTGGCGGCTGCGGATGCACCTTCGCCACGACAAGGGAGACATCTGGACGCGAGCGGCGAACTACCATTCCCGCACCCCGCAGTTCAACGCCATCTATCGCGCCGACCTGATGAAGAAGGCCGCGAAGTGGGCGGATTGGATTGAAGCCCGGTTTGTCACCCTCGACGTGACCAAGGAGGGCGCAACGCCCTCAACGCCAGCGATGAAGGCGGAGGCCGCTGCGACCGCGCCGGCAGCTCCAGCCGCGCAGCCGGCCCCGCCGCGAGCCGCCCGAACGGCCGCCTATGTGCCGCGTCAGATCACATTCACCAGCTCGAACGAATGAAGCCGCTGCGAATCTCCGATGGCTCCCTGGAAGCCTTGAAGTGGATCGCCCTGGTGTTGATGACGGGGGACCACGTCAACAAATACCTGTTCAACGCCGCGCTGCCGGCTCTGTTTGAGGCGGGCCGGGTCGCACTGCCGCTCTTCATCTTCGTCCTGGCTTACAACCTGTCCCGGCCCAATGTCATGGCGCGCGGAGCCTATGGCCGCACCATGAAACGCCTGGCGCTCTTCGGTACGGTGGCATCGGTCCCTTTCATCGCCCTGGGCGGGCTCGCCTCCGGGTGGTGGCCGCTCAATGTGCTTTTCACGCTCTTTGTCGTCGCCAGCACGCTGCTGCTGGTCGAGAAGGGCAGGGCGGGCACTTGGATCGTCGCCGGCATCCTCTTCGTGATCGGCGGCAGCTCCGTCGAATACTGGTGGCCGGCTGTTGCCCTCGGCCTCGCCGTGTGGTGGCACTGCAAGCGCCCGTCCTGGTGGTCAGCCGGCACCGCCGTACTGGCGTGCGTGGCCCTCTGGCCCGTCAACGGGAACCTGTGGGCACTGGCCGCTGTGCCGCTCGTCCTGATCGCCTCGCTGGTCGAGCTCCGCATGCCCCGCCTTCGCTGGGCGTTCTACGCCTATTACCCCATGCACCTCGCCGCGCTTTGGCTGATCCGGATTCCGATGAGCAATGCCGGATACCTGTTCTTTTGAATGGAGACAAGATCCATGCGTAAAGCCGTTTTTCTGATCGGGGCTGCTGGCTCTCATGTTGTCGTCGTGGGCTTCGGCCGAATACTCCGTGGGCTTCGGAGCCCCGATTTCCTCCCTGGTGCGGGTGTCATTCCCCGCCAGCAGCAGGGCGTCTCCCTCGGCGGCTTCCCTGCGAGTGAAACGAGGGTTTGCATCCGAGCGGCTACTACGCGTGGAAGCAGCAATCCGTCTCCGAACGCTCGGCCAGCATGGCAACTGCCACGACTGCGCAGTCGCCGAAAGCTTCTTTCAGCTGCTCAAGCGCAAGCGGATCAAGCGAAAAATTTATGCGGACCGGGCACCGGCTGGCTCGGATGTGTGCGATTACATCGAGCTCTTCTACAATCTGCAGCACGCCCCGGTTTCATCTCTCTCCGGTAGCCAGAACAACGCGTGATCGGCGGCGAGGTCAAGTTCGAGGGGCACGTGGCGACCGAGACCCTGAGCACATTCACACCCGCCAACTCCCCTCTCTACACTAATAAGGAATATTGGCGCTTCACCGGGCGCACCGAGTTGGCGCAGTACGGCAGCCTTTCAGAACTCACCACCGCGACGATGCAGTCACGGAGCAAGAGCGTCTTTATGCCGCCGCTGGTCCTGTTACTCGACTTGGCGCCGGGTATTGTCAGCACGCTGACGTTCGCCATGGTCACAACGAATACCATCAACGGCGTTGAGCAGCAGCCCATTACGATTGCGGAGTCCGAGAGCGCGACTTTCATCGGCTTCGAGAAGATCACCATCCCCGCAGGGACCTTCGATGCCTGCCGCTTCAAGCAGAACCATCAGGGTTCCCACGGGCCGACGACAACGCGGTGGCTCCTGCTCGGACACGGTGTGGAACTCAAGTCGTCGACACCGACCTTCGGCGGCACTGGCGCATCGCTCGTGGAGTTAACCACCCTGCTGATCAACGGCGTCGTGCCGCAGTTAACGCCCGGTCGCGCCGGCGGCGGCGGCGACGATTCTGTGCTGGTGTACGGGCATAAAAGGTGCTATGTTGGTAGAGGCTTAGGTGTTTATAGGGGTAGGTGCGATCATGGCTGAGGATTCGACGACAAGGTGGACGGTGACGGTTTCCAGGGAAACCGATCTGGCGCTGCGCGCTTTTCTGGGGGCCCAGGGGATGCGCAAGGGCGACATCTCGCGCTTCATCGAGGACGCCGTGCGCTGGCGGATGTTTGATCAGAACGTGCAGGCCATCAAGGGGCGCAACGCCGATATTCCGGCCGATGAGCTGCAGGCGGCCATCGACGAAGCCTGTGCCGCCGTGCGGGCGGAAATGTGGCCGACGACGCCCAGGCCGGTGTAACCGGTCATGCGGGTTGTGCTCGACACCAATATTCTGATTGCCGCACTGATCACGAAGGACACGCCGCCCGACCGCGCCTATCAGTCCTGGCGCGCAGGTGAATTCACGCTGCTCTCCTGCGACCAGCAGCTCGAGGAAATCCGCCGCGTCACCCGGCGCGAGGGGGTCCGGTTCCGTATCCGGCCGATGGAGGCGGGGCGGATGGTGAACGATCTGCGCAAGCTGGCGATGATGCTCGAAAAGCTGCCCGTCGTGGAGGTCTCACCCGATCCCTACGACAACTACCTGGTGGCCATGGCCATGGCTGGCGACGCCGATTATCTGGTCACCGGCGACAAGCGCGATCTGCTGGCGCTCGAGTGTCATGGCCGCACCCGGATTGTCCCGGTGCGAACCTTTATCGGACTGCGGGAGAGCTAGCGCCCATGGGCTTCCAAGGGCATCCCTCTGCGCGGAAAGGAGTAGCGATGACATCCCGGCTGATTCTCTCGTTCTGGGATCTGTGCCTCGACAACCTGCCGCAGTGAGCACGAAGACAAGAAGCTGTGGCTGTCACGGATCGGCATAAAGGCGCCGGGCATGATCGGCGTAATGGCGCCACTTGGAGGGGTTTGAAAGTGGCGTTTCGAACGGTGCGCAGGATGGGGTAAAACGCTCATAAGCGCAAGGGCCGAATTGGGCCGAAATATGCGTCGTGGAAGGCCCGGAAAGCGGCGGGCGGACCCGCGAAAGCGGGACGATGCGGGTATAGGTCTCGGCCAGGAACGGCCACGGGGACTTTTCCTGTGTCCGTTCCACCAGTACCTCGATGAGAACGGGCGAATTCAGCTCCATCGCCTGGCGAACGCGCGATTGCTGCTCATCGGATTACCGACCTTCATGCCGGTGATGCCGATCATCGCAATGATGCGCCCGGTACGCAACTGCATTTGCGCAGCCCGGATGCCGCCAGTCCACGAAACGCGCGGTCTGCCCCAAGTGCAAGCGCATGCGGATCTGCAGGATCCGCGCTGTAAGGACTTGCGGAAGGTTGTGCGACAATCGTCGCAAATTGAATCGTACGTCTCGTGTCGGTGCTATGCTTAAGCCGAGATGAAGGGTCTGGTCCGATATTTTCCAGTGCGATGAGGAGCGACGAGCATGAGTAGGGAAACTTCATTGGCCAGCGTCAGAGCCGCTTGGCAGCATCTTGTCGACACGGGGCATGTAGACGAGACGGTGGTGCGTCCGGAGGTGGCGCAGTCGTGGCTGCGCTGCCGCGGCCTGGGGATCGACCCGCGCGCGCCCAAGCTGCCGGTGATGCTCGATGCGCGGCGCCTGGCGGCGGTGCGCGAGGAAAACCGCATCCTGATCGAAACCGCCCTGCCGTTCATGGAGTTTCTGCGCACGGCGGTCAAGGGCACGGGCTTCATCCTGGTGCTCACCGAGCGCAGCGGCGTGGTGCTCGAGGTGTTCGGCGACGAGGACATCCTCGCGATGGCGCGCGACAACAACTACGTGCCGGGGTGCTCGCGCGCCGAGGAGGTGGCCGGCACCAACGCGATCAGCCTCGCGCTGATCGAGAAGCGCCCGGTGCAGCTCACCGGCGCCGAGCACTGGAACGTGCGCCACCACCTGTGGACCTGCGCCGCGGCGCCGGTCTTCTCGCCCGAGGGGATGCTGCTCGGGGCGGTGACCCTGTCCGGGGAGACCACGCGCGCCCACCGCCACACGCTGGGGATGGTGATTTCGGCCGCCGAGGCGATCCGCGAGCGGCTGCGCGAGCGCGAAATGGCCGAGGAGAAGCGCGGCAGCGACGTGCTGCTCGCCTCGGTGCTCGGGAGCATTTCCGAGGCGATCATCACCATCGACGCGGCGGGCATGGTGACCCACATCAACCCGGCCGCGTGCAAGAGCCTCGCCGTCACCGCCGGCGAAATCCAGGGCAAGCCCTTCGTGCGGCTCTTTCCCTCGCAGCCCGAGCTCGCCCAGCTGTTGCCCGTGCGGGGGGATAACGCCGCCTTCGAGGTGAGTTCGGAGCGCCCCGGCGGGCGCGGCCACTTCGTCATCACGCCCTACGTGATGTACGCCAACGAGGCCGTGACGGGCGCGATCCTCGCGCTGCGCGAGCGGCGCGAGTTCCTCAACGAGGTGCGCGAGTTCTCCGGCTTCAACGCGGTGTTCACTTTCGACGACATCCTCGGTGAGTCGCCCGCGCTGCTGCGCCAGATCGAGCTCGCCCGCACCGCGGCGCGACAGAACACGCGCATCCTGATCCTGGGCGAGACGGGCACCGGCAAGGAGCTCTTCGCCCAGTCGATCCACAACTGCTCGCCGCGGCGCAGCGGTCCTTTCGTCGCGCTCAACTGCGCGGCGATCCCGCGCGAGCTGATGGAGTCGGAGATCTTCGGCTACCGCAGCGGCGCCTTCACCGGCGCGCGCAAGGGCGGGCAGGTCGGCAAGCTCGAACTCGCCGACGGTGGCACGATCTTCCTCGACGAGATCAATCAGATGCCGCTCGACCTGCAGTCGAAACTGCTGCGCGCGCTGCAGGAGGGCACCATCACGCGCCTGGGCGACACCCGGCCGATCCGCATCGACGTGCGCGTGATCGCCGCGGCCAACGAGGATCTGTACGGCAAGAGCCGCACCGGCGAGTTTCGCCAGGATCTGTACTACCGCCTGAGCGTGGTGGAGCTCGCGCTGCCGCCGCTGCGCGAGCGCGGCGACGACATCGCGCTGATCGCCCGCCACCTGCTCGACACGCTCGGCGAGAAGATCGACAAGCCCGCGCTGTCGCTGTCGCCCCCCGCCATCGAGCTGCTGCGCCAGTACCCCTGGCCGGGCAATGTGCGCGAGCTCGAGAACGTCCTCGAGATGGGCGCCATCATGGCCGAGGGCAGCATCATCAAACCCGGCCATCTCGCCTATCGAATGCGCGACAGGCGCACACCTGAACGCCAGCATGCGGCCGCGTCCTCCCGGGATCAATCGATCCCCGCGATCCAACTCGATCTGATCCGTAGCGCGATCGAGGAGTTCAATGGCAATGTTGCCGAAGCGGCCCGCAAACTCGGACTTTCCCGCAGCACCGTGTATCGACGCATGCAGCAGCACGGTCTGGTGAAGTCGTTCACCGTCAGGTAAAACGCATTCACCACGGGGCAGGATGTCCTGCCCCGGGGCGCGCTACCGCTCACTGCCCGAGCCAATGCTCCAGCGGGCCGACGAGTGCCTGCAGCGGCCGATAGCCGATCGTCAGGGCAGCCAAACCGCGTTCGTCGCGCACGAGTACGGTCGGAAAGCTGTCGACGCCGACACTTCTCGCCTGTCGAAAGTCCTCCTGCGTCGCTTCGATGCTTTCCGCGTCGGCGTACGCCTTCAGGAAAACCTCGCGCTCGATGCCGAAGGTCTCGCCAATCCGTGCAAAGGATTCAGGATCGTTGGGGTTGTGATTGTGGTGGTAAAAACCGCGCTGGGCCGCCGCGAAGTACTCCCACTCCACTTCAGGCTTGAGCCTGCGCGCGACCACGACCGCGCGGCAGGCCTTCTCGGTGTCGTAGATCCAGCCGGTGTTTTCGAGGATCGTGAGGTCGAACGGCTGGCCGGTGCGCTCGCTGATTTCCTGCCAGTGTCCGCGGAGGAAGTTGCGATAGCGATCATCGACGACGTGGGTACCGTCCGGGCGCAGTCCGCCCATTACCAGCCTCACACTTGCGCGGTCGCTATAACTCGCCCGCAGTTCCTGGATAACGTTCGTGAATCCGTAGCACCACGAACACATTGGGTCGCCGAAGTAGATGATTTCTTTTTGTGACATTGCTCAATTTCCAGATTGAAAGGGGACCGTTCGACCGTCGCGCCGATCCCGCACGATTTTTCGCGACCGATCAGGATTGCGTTGCCGGGATCGGCACCCGCTGCCCCACCCGCAGGGCGGTCAGGATCGCCAGCCCCTGGAACAGCGCCACGCCCACGATGACTTGCGAGAGTTGCCCGGCGTCCATCAGCCGGCCGAAAAGCAGCGGCGAAATGGCCAGACCGGAATCCAGACCGGAATATACGAAGCCGTAAATGCGGCCGTAGGACGTTGCGCCTGCCCCGGACACCGCGGACTTTCGCACCAGCATGTCGCGCGACGGTCCCGCCAGACCCGCGCAGAACCCCATGGCTGCCATCAAGGGCACGACAAGCACAGCTGGGGGCGCCGAAGTCGCGAGCACCAATGCGATCAGTGCTGCCGCTGCAAGCCCCCATGCCACCATCCGGTCAGGCGACGGGCCATTGACCAAGAATCCCCCGCTCACGGTGCCAGCAGCGCTCCCCAGCATATAGGCCGTCACGGCCGACGTCGCGAGGGACAAGGAAAGTCCATACATCGTCCCCAACACCGGCGGCAGGAAGTTCTGCACCGCGCTGAATGCCAGCGTCCAGAACACGAAAAACGCGAAACACATCCACACATCGCGCGACTGCAGAAAGCCGAAGGCATTGTCGCGCGCGGGCCCGCCCGGTCGCACGGATATCTCCTCATGCTTTTCGGGCGGCGCGAAATTTCCGCGATAAAGCAACAGCAGGAACGGAACAAGAACCACCACCGCAGCGACAACGGCGGCAACGCGCCATGTCGACGCACTGGCGACAGCGAACATCAGCACCGGTGCCGCCGCCCACCCGAGGGTACCCGTCAGTCCGTGCGTCGAGAACGCATGCCCGAGCCGCGGCGATGAGACATGGCGGTTGAGCAGCGTGAAGTCCGCTGGGTGAAAAACGGCATTGCCGAGGCCGGCGACCGCAGCAGCGAGAACCAGCATGACAGGGTTTTGCGAGACCGCCAGCAACACGCCGGACAGCCCGAGCAGCGCGAGGCCGGCCAACAGCACCCGGTGCGCGCCGAACCGGTCGACGGCAAACCCGGCGACCGCCTGCCCGAGGCCCGAAACGACGAAGAACACGGTCATCAGCAGCCCCACCGACGTGAAGCTCAGCGAAAACTCCTTCATGAGCCACGGGAACAGGGGTGGCAGGACCATCTGAAAGAAGTGCGACGCCGCATGCGCGAGGCTGACAAGGGAAATAACTTCAAAATCGCTGCGCGATGACGCAACTTTGCCGGCTGCATTCATCGGTTCGCCCCTCCCGTCACGGCTCCAGTATGGTTCGCAGCCCTCTCACGCACCGCACGTGTCCGTTGCGACAGGCGTTCGATGTCCTCGACCAGTTCCCCGATTTCCTCGGCCCCCTGGTCCATCGTTATGAACACGATCCGGGTGCGCCGATCTTCGCTCGGCCAGCGATCGAGCCATGAAAGGCTGTGGACGAGCTGCTGCGCACCGTGGATCACCGCCGGGCGCTCCGGCGAATCCTGCATGTGGATGAGTCCCTTGACGCGCAACAGCGCCGGCCCCGCATTGGTCGCCAAGGCTTCGAGCAGGAGTTTGAGCGTCTCGAGGTCCCAGGGCTCGTCCCTGACGATCGTGAAGCGTTTGATCCGGGCGTCGTGGCCGTGGGCCTCACCCTGCGAACTGCCACCATGCACTTGCCGCTCGCCTTGCTGAGCGGCAACGACGCGCCATGCAGGTTCCTGGCGGTTGCTGGCCACGAAGCGCATCAGGGCACCTGCATCCACCTCGCGGGCATCCAGCACTTCGCAAGCAGGATTGAGCCGTGCCAGGCGTTCCCGCAGTTCATCGGGCCGGGTTAGCAGGTCCGACTTCGTCATCACGATGCGGTCGGCCAATGCGATCTGCTTCACCGACTGTTCATGGGCATCTAGCGTGGCCAGCCCATTGACGGCATCGACCGTTGTGACGATCCCTGCCAGACTGAAGCATGACTTGACTCCAGGCGCGGCGACGAGCACCTCCGTGACCGGAGTGGGTTCGGCAAGGCCGGACGTCTCGATCACGACATGGTCGAATTCCGGAATCTCACCCTTCAGGCGCTTTTGATGCAGATCGATCAGCGTCTCGACCAGGTCGCCGCGCACCGAGCAGCACAGGCAGCCGTTCTGCAGCAGAACCACGGAGTCGCTGCTTGCCTCGATGAGTTCGTGATCCAGGCCGATCTCGCCGAATTCATTGACGATCACGACGGTGCCCTTCAATTGCGGATCCCGCAAGGCACGGTTCAACAGCGTGGTCTTGCCGCTGCCGAGGAAGCCCGTGAGGACAGTTACTGGAATGTTGGCCATGATCTTCTCAATGTTCGGGGCGCCGGCGCCCGTCAGCGAAACAGCCAACCGGCGAGAAACTTCACATAAGGCGGCATGATCAGGTAGATGACCAATGCCACGATGGTCGCAGCCACGATGCCGTGGCTGACGCCCCACTGCCCCGCCAGCGGCAGCGAGCGAAACAGCGGTTCGAGGACAGGCGGCACCACCAGGGTCAGGGGCCAGATCACCGAGGTCGTGACGAGCCACTGCTTCCAGCGCACGGGATGATGTTGACCGGGCGCTTCAGGCGTAAACCAGAAGTCGATACCCGAATGGATCTCCACCGCGTCGCCCCCTTCGAGACAACCGCGCACGATATCGACCAGGTCCCGCCGGTCCGTAGAATCGCCCCAGCGGCGGGCCTCGCGCTCGCTCGCGAAGCGCACTACGATCACATACTCCCGACCGCCTTCGGGCGGTCTCGCGACCTGCACCCCGAGGTGCCCCGGAAAGCCCGCCGCCCGCTCCATGATCCGGCGCAGCCAATCCTCATATTCGGTGCTGCAGCCTTCCCGCACGCGGTGCCTGACGACAAAGGACACCTGGTCGCAGGGCGACACATGGAATCCGGGCGGCGTGTAGGCGATCATCCGGGCGCTCCCTTTTCAGCCTTCGGCCGCGCTTCAGCCGCCGATTCCGCCCATGCACAGGTACTTCATCTCGAGGTACTCGTCGATGCCGTACTTCGACCCTTCGCGCCCCAGACCCGAATGTTTGACGCCACCGAAAGGTGCGACTTCAGTGGATATCAGGCCTTCGTTGATCCCCACCATGCCGTATTCCAGCGCGCCGGCGACACGCCACACCCGGCCGATGTCGCGCGAGTAGAAGTACGACGCCAGCCCGAACTCCGTATCGTTGGCCATACGGATGGCTTCTTCCTCGGTTTCGAAGCGGAACAGCGGCGCCACCGGACCGAAGGTTTCCTCGCGTGCAACCGCCATCCCGGTCGTCACATCGGCGAGAACCGTGGGTTCGAAGAAGGTTCCGCCGCGGGCATGACGTTTGCCGCCGACCAGCACCCTTGCGCCTTTGGAGACAGCGTCGGCGATGTGCGCCTCGACCTTGTCGACCGCTGCCTGGTCGATCAACGGCCCCTGCTGCGCATCCGGATCGAAGCCGTCCGCCACCTTGAGCCGAGACACCGCGTCGCTCAGCCGCCGTGCGAATTCGTCATAGACTCCCGCCTGCACCAGCAAACGGTTGGTGCACACGCAGGTCTGTCCGGTATTGCGAAACTTCGACGCGATGGCGCCGGCTACCGCTGCATCGAGATCGGCATCGTCGAACACGATGAACGGTGCATTGCCGCCGAGTTCGAGCGAAATCTTCTTGATCGTCGCAGCGCATTGCGCCATCAACTCCTGGCCGATCTCAGTCGAACCGGTGAACGAGAGCTTGCGCACGGCCGGGTTGGCCGTGAGTTCGCCGCCGATCGCTCTCGCAGACCCGGTGACGACGTTGAACACGCCGCGCGGTATCCCGGCGCGCTCCGCGAGTTCGGCCAGGGCAAGCGCCGAATAAGGCGTCTGGCTTGCCGGCTTGACGACCACCGTGCAGCCCGCGGCCAGTGCCGGACCGACCTTGCGCGTAATCATCGCGTTGGGGAAATTCCACGGCGTAATCGCGGCAACCACGCCCACTGGCTGCTTGATGACTACGAGGCGCCGTCCGGCAACGGGTTCGGGAATTGTGTCGCCATAGATGCGCTTGGCTTCCTCGGCGAACCACTCGATGAAGGACGCGCCATACAGAATCTCGCCCCGCGCTTCGGCGAATGGCTTGCCCTGCTCCGCGGTCAGGATGGCTGCGAGGTCGTCCTGATGGGCGAGCATCAGGTCGTACCACTTGCGCAGCAGCCCGGCACGCTCCTTGGCGGTCTTGGCTCGCCAGGCCGGCCAGGCGGCCTCGGCCGCCAGGATGGCCCGACGCGTCTCGGCGGCGCCCATCCGCGGGGTGGTACCCAGCACTTCGCCGGTCGACGGGTTCCTGACCGGTTGCGACTCACCGTTGTCGGCATCCTGCCAAGCGCCGTCGATGTAGCACTGCTGCCGGAACAGGGCAGCGTCTTTCAGATTCAGCATGTTCTTCCTCTTTATCCGTGACTGCCCACGGGTTTCAAACCGGCGAGCTCTTCGAGCATGGTGACGTAGGCGAAGAAATCCAGTTCGCCGCGGCCGGAGGCGATCATCGCGCCCAGGAACTGGCGCGACACTGCGGCGAGCGGCATGGGCACGTTGGCGTCGCGGCCCGCCTCCAGCGCAAGATCAAAATCCTTGGCCATCTGCGAGGCCGTAAACATCGGCGCGAAGTTGCGCGTCGTCAGCATCTCCGCCTTGTAGGCGAGCAGCGGCGATCCGACGACGCTGTTGTTGATGACCTCGATCATCTGCGCCCACTCGACGCCGCCGCGCTCGCCCAGCGCCAGCGCCTCGCCCAGCATCCCCGCCGTGACCCCCAGCATCATGTTGATGGCGACTTTCAGATACCTCGCCTGTTCGGCCGGCCCGAGGTAGTAGAGCTTCTTGCCCATCGCCTGAAGCAGCGGCAAGCAGCGCTCGTAGGCGTCCTTCGGACCGGACGCGAGGATCGTGAGCGCGCCGGCCGCTGCGGTCGTCGTGCTGCCCGAAACGGGGGCGCGCAGGTAGTGAATACCCTTCGCCGACGCAGCCGCAGCGATCCGTTCCGACAAGGCCGGCGAAACGGTGCTCATGTCGATGAACACCATGCCCGGGGTCGCCGCCTCGAACACGCCGCCCGCATCCAGCGTGATGCCCTGCAGCGCGGCATCGTCGCTGACCATAGAAATGACGATCGCACAATCGCGCGCCAGCGCCGCCACCGATGGCGCCAAAGCGGCCCCCTTTTCGACCAGCGCGTCGGCGCGCGCTGCGGAGCGGTTGTAGACGGTTATCGCGTGCCCCGCAGCCAGCAGATTAGCGGCCATCGGCGTACCCATCTTGCCCAGGCCGATCCAGCCGACCCGCGTGTCGTTCGCGGCCTTCATCACCGAGACCCCGCTCATGGCTGCCCCCAGTACAGCATCGCGACTACCAGACAACACAGGGACCAGAAAATCGGAAACTCCATGCCGTTGAGGTTCCACAGCCATTTCGCGCAGCGATTCGCGAAACAGACAGCCATGGCTGCAGTCATCAGGCTCGCCGCGGCGACGAGTGCGACCCATTGCGTGTAGATGCCGAACAGCAGGCCGATCGCCGCCACCAGTTCGATGACCATCGCGATTCTCATCCAGACGCCCGCGGGCCTGAATCCGGCTGCCTTGAAGAAGCCCAGCGCCGGTGGCGGGTTGCCGACGATCTTGAAGTAGATATGGGGAAAGAAGAAAAGGCTGCAGATGATGCGGAGCAGCACTGCGCCATTAGTGAGATCGAAAGTGGAAATGGTAAGAGCCATATTTCCCCGCATATCTGATAAGTCGCGCCGGCTTAGGTCCGGTGCGGTGCCATGAACACGATCATCTTTAGGGACTGCCCGCCGGTCGGTCTGACCGAATGGCGCGCCCCCTTCGGGATGAACAGGCTGTCGTCCGGCCGCAGCGCAAAATGCTCGCCTTCCACATACGCCTCGCCTTCGCCCGACAGCACGAAGAAGCCGTGCTCGCATCCCGGATGGGAATCCTCCAGGCCTTCGCCGCCGGGATGGATTTCCACCAGATACAGCTCGGCCTGGCTTGCACCGACGGTCTTGCCATTGACGAGGGCACGTGCATCGGTCAGCGTGTGCAGGGCCGGACAGACCGGAGTCTGTCCGGCCGCGTGGACCAGACGCCCCCGGGTCGCCTCAGAAGACATCGCAACCTGGCAGACCGCAGGAAATCAGGCGGTCCGAGGGGAAATTGGTAATGACCTCGCAACCGTCCTTGGTCACCACCACCTCCTCCTCGATCCGCGCCGCGCCGGAACCATCGGCCGCGCCCTTCCAGGTCTCGACCGCGAACACCATGCCTTCCTTGAGGACGGTGTTCTGCCCCTGGAAGCGGCGGCTGATGATCGGACGCTCCCACAGGCTCAGGCCGATGCCGTGGCCGTATTCCAGCAGGAAGGCCTCGTCCTCGTTGGCATAGCCGAATTCCTGCGCGGCCGGCCACACGCTCGCCACTTCCTCGACGGTCGCCCCCGGACGGATCGCGTCGATCGAAGCGCTGATCCATTTCGAGGCCGTTTCATACGCCTCGATCTGGTGCTTGTTCGGCTCGCCGCATACGAAGGTGCGGTAGTAGCAAGTCCGATAGCCGTTGAAGGAGTGCATGAGGTCCAGATACACCATGTCGCCCGGCTGGATGATGCGGTCGGAGAAGGTATGCGAATGCGGCGTGCCGCGCGGACCGGCGACCGAATTCACACACTCGACGCGCTCGGAGCCGAGGCGGAACAGGCGGTCGTGGGCAATCGCGACGAGTTCGTTCTCGCGCGTGCCCGGCCGGATCGCCTTGCAGATGTCGTAATAGGTGGCATCCACCATCGACGCCGCCACCTTGAGGCACTCGATCTCATCGCGCGTCTTGACCTCGCGCGCGTCGAGCATGGCCTGCTGGCCATCGACCACCTCAATGCCTTCCTGCTCCAGCGCACGCAGCATCGGCAGCTCCAGCAGGTCGATGCCCAGCGGCTCCTTTTCGATGCCGTAATGCACCAGCATCTTCTTGATCTGGCGCGCGAAGTCCCGCTGCGCGCCGACCTTCGGCGGCAGCGCGCCCTGCATGTTGCTGATCGGCGCCGCCACGCGGTCCGCGATCCACGGCGAGCTGATGCGCTTGGCCGGCGGCGCCGGATCCCACAGGTAGGGCTCGCCGTCACGCGGGCAAAGCGCATAACGGTCGAACTTGTCGCGCACCCACTCGCCGATGTGCGTGCCGGTCACGTACCGCACATTGTCAACGTTGAAGCACAGCACCGCGCCCAGGCCGGCGGCCTTCACCGCGGCCTGAGCACGTTCGAAACGCTCGCGCACCATGCGCGGGTAGTCGATGCCGCGCTCCCAGTCCTTGGCCATCGTGCCCCAGCTGGCGGTGGCATGCGGTCGGTTGTACTTCATGTTTGTCTCCTCGATTGCTTATCAGTAATCACAACGGCAGGAAATCAAGCCGGGGTTTCCTGATGGTTGGGGAAAAGCTGCGGACGCAGTTTGGGGAGGCAAGGCGTCGAACGGGCGGGATACTGGGCTTCGGCACCAAAAGTTTCGGCGGCATGCCATGGGAATCGCGGATCCCACATCGCGCCACGCCCCATGCAGACAAAGTCGGCTTGGCCCGATTCAACGATCTTGGTTGCGACGTGCGGATCCGCAATCAAGCCCACGACCATGACCTTGATGTCAGCCTCGTTGCGGATACGCTGGGCAATCTCGGCGTGATAGGCAGGCGCAAGCGGAACGGCCTGCGCGGGGTGAAGACCACCACTGGAGACATCAATGTAGTCGCACCCGAGTTTCCTGAGCTCTCGCGCAAACGCGACGGTCTCGTCGACGGTCCAGCCTCCTTCCACCCAGTCCGAAGCGGAAACGCGCGCCCCCATGGGCTTGTCCTTCGGCCAGACTTCGCGCATTGCTTCGAAGGTTTCGAGCGCAAACCGCATTCGATTCTGCAGGCTGCCGCCGTATTCGTCAGTACGCTGATTCGCCAACGGCGACAGGAACTGATGCGTCAGATAACCATGACCGGCGTGCATCTCGATCAGGTCGTAGCCGATGCGCAGCGCTCGCTTGACGGACTCCACATGGTCGTCCTGGATCTGCTGGATTTCAGCCTTGCTGAGCGCACGCGGAACGTGCCAGCCGGCGGCGTACGGAATGGCCGAGGGCGCCACGGTCTCCCAGGCACCGTCGTCGGCCTCGAGCGGGTGCCCGCCCAGCGCCGGCGGGTGTGTCGAGCTCTTGCGGCCCGCGTGGGCAAGCTGGATGCCTTGGGCGGCAACGCCGAACTTCTTGTTGAAATCGATGACGCGCTTCAGCGCGGCTTCGTTTTCATCGGTACACAGCGTCGCGCACTTGTGGGTGATTTTGCCCACGGTATTGACGTTGGTCGCCTCAGTCATTACCAGCCCGAAGCCCCCAATCGAGAAGTTGCCAAGATGGTAGAGGTGCCAATCGTTGGCCGAGCCGTTTTCCGAGATGTACTGGCACATCGGGGATACGACCAACCGATTCTTGAGGGTCAGGCCACGAAGTTCGATGGGGCTGAAAAGCTTATTATGCATCGCAGGTATCTCCTGTTAATCGTTCAGATGCGATCTAATCCGGATAAGGGACCGGATTGTCTCTACGTACATCAATGCAAGGCCTGTGCCAAGCCGTTGCATGGATGCACGTAATTGATTTTCTTGGTATTTTTTTGCGATGAGACGGAAGGCTGAGATACATCCGTCTCACACTTCGCACACTTGTCGCAAAGTGCGACGAGTTACTTGACGGTGACCTGCTTGACGATGCCGTGCTGCTGCATGCGGCGGTACACGGTGGCGCGGGACAGGCCGAGCTTGCGCCCGACCAGATCGACATTGCCGTTGAACTCCTCGATGGCGCTGCGGATCAGTTCCAATTCGATGTCCCGCATCGAACGCACGTCGGCTGCCGGTGGCGCCTGGGTCGCCGCTGGCGCCACCGGCAGCGGCGCTTCCCGGCGCTGGGTTTCGCGCATTCGATAGGCGACATGAGCCGGTTCGATGATGCTGCCCTCGGCCATGATGGCGCCCATCTCGAGGACGTTCTCGAGCTCGCGCACATTGCCCGGCCAGGGGTACTGGCGCAGCAGCTCGATGGCGGGGGGCGACAGCGACAGCGCGGGCTTGTCGATCTTCTCGCCGAGCGTGTCGAGCAGGTGGCGGGCGATCAGCGCGATGTCGTCGCCGCGCTCGCGCAGCGGCGGCAGCGCGAGCTCCACCACGCTCAGGCGGTAGTACAGATCCTGGCGAAACTCGCCGGTGCGGCTCTTGCCGTACAGATCCTCGTTGGCCGCGGCGATCACGCGCACGTCGATGCGGATCGGCCGGGTGTCGCCCAGGCGCGTGATGGTGCCCTCCTGCAGCGCGCGCAGCAGTTTCGACTGCAGGTCGAGCGGCATCTGATTGATCTCGTCGAGGAAGATCGTGCCACCGTCGGCGAGTTCGAGCTTGCCGACCTGCCCGCCCTTGCGCGCGCCGGTGAAGGCGCCGCTGCGGTAGCCGAAGATCTCCGACTCCATCAGCTCGCGCGGGATCGCCGCGCAGTTGAGCGCGACGAAAGGACCGCTGCGCCGCGGCGAGCAGTTGTGGATCGACTGGGCGAAGAGCTCCTTGCCGGTGCCCGTCTCGCCCAGGATCAGGATGCGCGTGTTCTGTCGCGCCGCGGTGCGGGCGAGCTCGATCTGGCGCAGCAGCGCGGGCGACTCACCGAGGATGTCGTCGAAAGTGAACACCGCGTTGAAGCCGGAGAACTCGCGCACCTCGTTGAGGAACTCGCGCCGCTCGCGCAGCGCGAGGATCGCGCCCGTCACGGCCTCGTTGGCGTACATCACGTAGGGCGTGATGACGAAGTGGCCGCGCCCGCCGGGGCGCTCCGAACTCACCTCGAAGGCGGCGTTATCCCCCCGCACGGGCAACAGCTGGGCGAGCTCGGGCTGCGAGGGAAAGAGCCGCACGAAGGGCTTGCCCTGGATTTCGCCGGCGGTGACGGCGAGGCTCTTGCACGCGGCCGGGTTGATGTGGGTCACCATGCCCGCCGCGTCGATGGTGATGATCGCCTCGGAAATGCTCCCGAGCACCGAGGCGAGCAGCACGTCGCTGCCGCGCTTCTCCTCGGCCATTTCGCGCTCGCGCAGCCGCTCGCGGATCGCCTCGGCGGCCGAAATCACCATCCCCAGCGTGTGGCGGTGGGCGCGCGTGGTCTCCCCGGACAGGGTCACCGCCCCGAGCAGCATCCCCTCGGGCGAGAAGACCGGCGCCGCGGCGCAGGTCCACAGGTGGTGGCGCACGTTCCAGTGCTCGGCGCCGGTGAGCTGCACCGGGCGCTTCTCGATCAGCGCGAGGCTGATCGCGTTGGTGCCGGCCACCTCCTCGGCGCGCGAGCACCCCGGCACGTAGTTGTTGTCGCGCGCCATCGCGAGGATGTCCTCGTCGCCGAACACCTCGAGCACCACGCCGCTGCGCTCGGTGAGCACCAGGATGAAGCCCGTGCCCTTGACCGCCGTGCGCAGAAACTCCATGAACGGCAGGGCGGTTTCGATCAGGATGCGGTTTTCCTCGCGCACCGCCGCCAGGCGCCGCGCATCGAGCATCACCGGCAGCTTGGGCGCGCGCGGGTCGATCCCCAGGCCGCGGCAGCGCAGCCACGACTGCGCCACCTCCGGACGCACCACCGTCTCGTCTACATGCCCCGTGTCGACAAGATGCTGCCAAGCGGCTCTGACGCTGGAGAGGAAACCGTCCACAGCCGTGGCCTCTGTGGTCACGTGTGGATCGCGCGGCCGTAGGCGGCGAGCGTCGCCTCGTGGAGCATCTCGGACAAGGTCGGATGCGGGAACACGGTGTGCATCAGCTCAGCTTCCGTGGTTTCCAGCGTCTTGCCGATCGAGAAGCCCTGGATCAGCTCCGTCACCTCGGCGCCCACCATGTGCGCACCGAGTAGTTCGCCCGTTTTGGCATCGAAGACCGTCTTGATGAAGCCCTCCGGTTCGCCCAGCGCGATGGCCTTGCCGTTGCCCATGAACGGGAAGCGTCCGACCTTCAGCTCGTAACCGCGTTCCTTCGCCTGCGCTTCGGTCAGCCCGATGCTCGCGATCTGCGGGCGACTGTAGGTGCAGCCCGGAATCCGTGTTTTGTCGAGCGGATGGATGCCGTCGACGCCGGCGATCCGCTCGACGCAAAGGATGCCTTCGTGGCTCGCCTTGTGAGCCAACCACGGTGCCCCTGCGACGTCGCCGATGGCATAGACGCCGGGCTCGCCGGTCTGGCACCACGCGTCGGTGACGATGTGGGTGTTCTCGACCTGAACGCCGGTGCCTTCCAGCCCGAGGTTCTCGACGTTGCCGACGATGCCCACCGCGGCGATGACGCGATCGGCGCGGATCTCGGTTGTTGTGCCCTTGGTGTCGATGACGGCGATGACGCTGTCGGCCTGCTTCTGCAGCGACACGACGGAGGAGGAGGTCAGCAGCTTCATGCCCTGGCGTTCGAAGGCCTTGTGGGCGAAGGCCGAAACTTCGGCGTCTTCGACGGGCAGGACGCGGTCGCGGACCTCGACGACCGTCACTTCGGCGCCGAGGGAGCGATAGAAGCTCGCGAATTCGATGCCGATCGCGCCCGAACCCACGATCAGCAGGGATTTCGGCATGCGCTCGGGCGTCATCGCTTCCTTATAGCTCCACACCAGCCGTCCGTCCGGCTCCACCGGCGCCATCGCTCGCGCGCGCGCGCCCGTCGCGAGGATGATGTGCGTCGACTGGATCTCGGACACGCCATCCTTTTGTTCGAGCCGGATGGTGCCCGACCCCGCAAGCCGGCCCGAACCCTCGAAGACCTGCACCTTGTTCTTCTTCAGCAGGTGTTTTACGCCCGCATTCAACTGCGCCGCGACACCGCGCGAGCGCGCGACGATCTTCTGCAGATCGAAGGAGGCGCCCTGGACTTCGAGGCCGAAGTCGCCGGCATGCTTGAAATGATCGAAGATCTCCGCCGAGCGCAGCAGCGCCTTGGTCGGGATGCAGCCCCAGTTGAGGCAGATGCCGCCCAGATGCTCGCGTTCGATCAGCGCCGTACGCAGGCCGAGCTGCGCCGCGCGGATCGCGGCGACATAGCCGCCGGGGCCGCCGCCGATCACGGTAAGGTCGAATTTTTCCTGTGCCATTGCCGCGCTTCCTATACCAGCAGACCGAGGGGGGTTTCGAGCAGCGCCTTGAAGGCGGCCAGGAATTCGGCGCCCACGGCGCCGTCGACGACGCGGTGGTCGACGGACAGCGTGCAGGTCATCACCGTCGCGGGCACGATCGCGCCGTCCTCGATCACCGGCCGCTTCTCGGCCGTGCCGACCGCCAGGATGCACGCCTGCGGCGGGTTGATGATCGCCGCGAAGTCGCGCACGCCGTACATGCCGAGATTCGAGATCGTGAAGCCGCCGCCCTGGTATTCGTCGGGCTTCAACTTGCCCTGGCGGGCGCGTTCGGCGAGGTCTTTCACTTCGGCGGAAATGGTGCCGACGCTCTTCGCATCGGCCTGACGAACGACCGGCGTGATGAGCCCGTTCGGCGTCGCTACCGCCACCGAGATGTCGATGTCGCGGTAGCGGCGCACGCCCTCGTCGCTCCACGACGCGTTGGTCGCCGGCACCCGCTTCATCGCCGCGGCGACCGCCTTGACGATGAAGTCATTGACCGAGACCTTGACGTCCGGGAGCGATCCGTTGACCTGCTGGCGCAGCGCGAGGAGCTTGTCCAGCCGGCAATCGACCGTCAGGTAGAAATGCGGCACCTGCTGCTTCGATTCGCTCAGGCGCTGCGCGATCACGCGTCGCATCGACGAATGGGGAATGAGCTCGTAGCCGGCGCCGGCCGCCTGCGGCGCCGCAGGCTGTGGCGCCTTGACGGGCGCTTCGGCGACAGGTGCGGCCACGGCACCGGACGCCGGTCTCTGGGCGCTCATCGCCGCCTCGATGTCGCGCTTCACGATGCGCCCCTGCGGGCCGGAGCCGGAAATGTTGACGAGGTCCAGGCCGTGCAGGAGGGCGAGGCTGCGCGCCAGCGGGCTCGCAAAAATGCGCGTGCCGTCGTGGGCAGCCGGAGCGTGCCCGGTCGACGGCGCTGCGGCCGGGGCTGCGACCGCAACCGCGACCGCCGTCTCCCCGCCCACGGCCGCTGCGGTCGGGGCGGCCGCCGATTGCGCCGCGGAGATGGTGCCACCCAAGGTTTCACCCGGCGCGAGCAGCGCACCCATGGGCTCACCGACCTTGACGGTCGCCCCGTCCGCGACGAAGGCCTTGAAGATGCCTTCCGCTTCCGCTTCGACCTCGAGGATCGCCTTGTCGGTCTCGATCTCGGCGATGACCTCGCCCTTTGCGACGGTTTCCCCGTCCTTCTTGAGCCAGCGCGCCAGCGTCCCTTCGGTCATCGACGTGGATACCGACGGCATGATGATTTCTGTTGCCACAGTTTCTCCCGACTCGTTATGCGGTGATCGAATTGCCTGCCGGCGACGGTGTCGCGGGCAGGGGTTGGCCCATATCGGCCATCATCCTGGTGAAACCGGCGCGAATCTCCTCCGCGCCGACGAAGGCGGCACGCTCGAGCACCTTCGAAACGGACGGCGACGACTCGCCGCCGTGGATGCGCTGCACCGGCTGGTCGAGGTAGTCGAAGAAGCGCCGCTGGATCTCGTCGGTTAGCATCGCGCCGTAGGAAACGGTTAGCGGGCCCTGTTCGAGCACGACCACGTTGTTTGTCTTGCGGATGCTTTCGCCGATCGTGGCCCAGTCGATGCCGGCGCGGTCGAGCGAGCGCAGGTCGATGATCTCGACGTCGAGCCCCATCTCGTCGGCCACCTTGAGCGCGAGCGGAGTCATCGCCAGGTAGGTGAGGACCGTGAAGGCCGAGCCCTTGCGCACGACCTTGGCCTTGCCGAGCTCGATGCAGTAGTCGAGATCTTCCAGCGGCCCCTGGTCGGTGGTGTTGTAGAGATCCGTGTGTTCGATGACCAGAACCGGGTCCTCGCACTTCAGCGCGCTGTTCATCAATCCGACGTAGTCGAACGGCGTGCTCGGCGCCACGATGCGCCAGCCGGGCCACATCGCGTACATGCCGGCCGGGTCCATCGAGTGCTGCGAGCCGTAGCCGGTGCCGATGGCGCACTTGGTGCGCAGCACCAGCGGTACTGCCGAGTCGCCACCGAACATGTGGCGCGCCTTGCCGATCTGGTTGAACAGCTGGTCGGCTGCGACCAGCGCGAAGTCGGAATACATCAGTTCCACGACCGGCCGATACTGGCCATCCTGGGCGACGCCGCCGGCAAGGCCGACAAAGCCCTGTTCAGCGATCGGAGCCGGGATGATGCGGTCGGGGAAGCGCTCGGCCAGTCCCTTGGTGGCGCCGTTCGTTCCGCCCTTGAGCCGATGGATGTCCTCGCCCATGCAGAAGACGCGCTCGTCGGTCTCCATCCGGCGCCCCATGACCCTGGCCACGGCATCGACGAACTTTACGTCGCCCACCGGGCCGGACGCGGTTTCCAGTTCCTCGAAGCGGGCATCCTTGAACTCGGACAGATCGCCACGCAGGCCCTGGTCGCGGAATTCCGGCTTGGGCCACAGTTCTGCGCGTATGCGGCGTTTGGAGCCTTCACCTTCGACCAGGCGTTCCACGATGCCCTGCATCGCGCTTTCGCAGTGCCGGCGAATCGCGGTGTTTTCATCGGCGGTGAGCCACTGGAGATTGATCATCTCGCGCACCGTGCGGTCCAGCGGATCCTTCGCGATCCATGAGGACTCCTCGTCCTTCTTGCGATAGCCGAAGGCGCTGCCGGCCACCGAGCCGCCGTGATGGAAATAACGGTAAAGGACCGCCTCGATGATCGTCGGCCCCTTGCCCGCGCGCATGCGCTCGATGGCAGCTTCCGACGCGAGCCGCACGGCCACCGGGTCCATGCCGTCGACGCGCCATGCCGGAATCGCATACGCGCCGCCGCGCGAAGATAGGCGGGTTTCCCGGGTTTCCTCCTCCAGCGTCGTGGACACCGCGTAGCCGTTATTCTCGATGAAGAAGCAGATCGGCAGGTTCCACAGCGCCGCGAGGTTCATCGATTCCGGCACGGCGCCGATGTTCATGCCGCCGTCGCCGAAGAAGGTGAAGGTGACCTCGCCCTTATTGCGCCGCTTCTGTGCCCACGCCAGCCCGTTGGCGATGGGCACCCCACCGCCGACGATGGCGTTGGTGCCCATCGCTCCTGCCTCGACCCAGCGCAGGTGCATCGAGCCGCCGCGGCCCTTGCAGAAACCGTCGGAGAGGCCAAGGATCTCCGCGAGGGTGCGGTAGAGGAAGGTCTGGACTTCTTCGGGCAGGGGAGCGGCGCGCGGATCGTAGGAGGGTGAATCGATGTGCTGCATCCCCTTAACGAGGAACTGGTGGTGGCCGCGATGGGCGCCGGTGATCATGTCGCTGGAATTGAGCAGCATCACGGAGCCGACGGCGCCGCCTTCCTGGCCGATGCTGGAGTGGGCCGGCCCGTGCACGAGGCCGAGCTTCTCCAGGTTCAGCACCGCCTCCTCGAACGCGCGCACGAGGTGGTGGTAATACAGCACGCGCAGCAGTTCTGTCTTGCCGAGCTTCTTCCAGTCTTGCGGGGTCGAAGCCAGCTCGATCCAGGGCTCGGCGTAGTCTAGATTGGTAATCCTTGGCATCCTCGTTCCTCAGGGTGATGTTCAGTGGCGACTTTTTCCGTACGCCGGATCCTTGCTCGATCCGGACGCTCACCGGATTAACAAGCCTTGAAGTGCAAGAGCCATGCCATTCAGTAAAATGTCATCCAAGGCATTGAATTAACAATGAAACGCAATGCGGATCGGGTGTTTTCAAGGTCTATCTTTGCGACACGCGTCGCAAATTGAAACCCGTTTCGCAAAAGCATGCATGCCGTGTCGCAGACGGCCGCTCGTGGCGTCCAAACAGCGAATTCGCAAGGATTGCGACGAGTGTGTACCGCGTGTAGCGGTTTGAGACGTGATTCGCAGACTGCGACGCGCATGCCACTGCGACGACTCGACTGCCGCATTCGCCTCGGCAATAAAACCCATAAAAATCAGTAAAGTGAGCAGTTGTTCACGGACTGGCACAGCAATTGCGACGTGCTGTGGCATGGCACGATCGTCCGGAAAGCATTGAGACGCCAGGGCGAGACTGACGAATAAGCAATGGAGACTGGTCCGCGGACCAAATCAGGAAATGATGAGAACCAAAGGAGGAAACAGGGAATGAAACAGGCGCTCCTGAAAACGATTCTGTTCGGGGTGACTCATATTCTTCGGCGCACGGCGAAGAAATACCCCTCCTTCAGGGAAGAGATGAAGCGGCGCAACTGTGTCGTTCAGATCAAGCTGAAGGATGGCAGCATCGGCCGTCATTACACATTCCTGCGCGGAGCGGTCAAATCGCAAGCGGGCATCCATTCGAATCCGGATGTCACGCTGATCTTCAAGGATCTGCCGACCGCCTTGTCGTTCCTCAAGCCCGGCGCCGACCAGGCCGAGATTCTCAACGCCGCCAAGAATTTTCGCGTCATGGTCATTGGCCGCGACGAGCTGTCGGTGTGGTTCATGCAGCTGATGAACCAGTTGCAGACCATCGGTCTCGAAGTCGGCACGAGAATGCCGGACGGCACCGTGCGCTACACGACGAACACCAATGGCGGTCCGATGTTCGTGTATGTCAAGGACGGGCGCATCGTGCGCATGACGCCGATCGTGTTCGACGAGAAGGATGCGCCATCCTGGTCTATCCAGGCGCGCGGCAAGACCTTCACGCCGTGGCGCAAGTCCACATTGAGCCCGCATGCGTCGGGCCTCAAATCGATGGTCTATTCTGACAAGCGGTTGCTGTATCCGATGAAGCGCGTGGACTTCGACCCCAACGGCGAGCGCAATCCGCAGAACCGCGGCATTTCCGGCTACGAGCGTATCAGCTGGGACGAGGCGCTCGACATTGTTGCCAGCGAAATCAAGCGAATGAAGAAGGAGCACGGCCCGGGCGCGATCGCGATGCCCATGCCCTCCCATCACCAGTGGGGCAACATCGGCTACTACCTGAGCGCGCTGTTGCGGTTCGGCAACCTCATCGGTTTCACCCGCGTCCACCTCAATCCCGACAGCTGGGAAGGCTGGTACTGGGGCGCGATGCATCACTTCGGCAGCGCCCTGCGTCTGGGTGCGCCGAGCTTCTACGGCACCGTCGAGGACTGCCTCAAGGAAGCGCAGCAGATCGTCTTCTGGTCCAGCGATCCCGAATCGACGAACGGCCTCTACGCGGGCTTCGAGGGAACGCAGCGGCGCCTGTGGGCGAAGGAACTCGGCATCGAGTTCGTGCATATCGATCCGCACCTCAACCCGACTGCGCAGCTGCTGGGCGGCAAGTGGCTCTCGATCCGGCCCGGCACCGACTCCGCGCTAGCGAACGCGATCATGTTTGTGTGGGTGACCGAAGGCCTCTACGACAAGCAGTACGTGACCGAACGCACCACCGGATTCGACGAGTGGCGCGACTACCTGCTCGGCAAGGAAGACGGCGTGCCGAAGACGCCCGAATGGCAGGAAGCCGAGACCGGCATTCCGGCCCACCTGTGCCGCGCTCTGGCGAGGTCGTGGGGCAGCAAGAAGACCTACCTTGCGGCGGGCGGGCTCGGTGCAGGCTTCGGCGGTGCTGCGCGCACGGCGACCGGCTCGCAGTGGGCGCGCTGCATGATCCTCATGATGGCGATGCAGGGCTGGGGCAAGCCGGGCATCAACTTCGGCAACCTGCAGATGGGCGCGCCGCTCGACTACAACTTCTATTTCCCGGGTTACGCCGAAGGCGGCATCTCCGGTGAAATCGCCTTCACCGCGTCGGGCATCAACAACTACCAGCGCATGCCGCACCTGATCACCATGAACCCGGTGAAGCAGATGATTCCGCGCCAGCGCCTGCCCGAAGCCATCATCGACGGTTACTCGAAGGGTTTCATGTGGGACGGCTCCTCGATCGAGGCGCAATTCGCGCCCTTCGAATACCCGATGCCGGGCTACTCGAAGATCCACATGCTGTACCGCTACGGCGGCTCCACCTTCGGGACGATCGCGAAATCGGGCCGCTTCGAGCAGTCTTACCGTCATCCCTCGATCGAGTTCGTGGTGAACCAGTCTATCTGGTTCGAGGGCGACGCCAAGTTCGCCGACATCATCCTGCCCGCCTGCACGAGCTTCGAGCGCTGGGACATCAGCGAATGGGCCAACTGCGCCGGCTACATCCACCACAACAACGCGCAATTGAATCACCGCGTGGTCACGCTCCAGCACAAGTGCATCGAGCCGCTTGGCGAGTCGAAGTCCGACTATCAGATCTATCTGGAAATCCTGCACCGCCTGGGTTTGGGCGCGATGTTCTCCGAGGGCTGCAGCGAGCTCGACTGGTGCAAGCGCGTATTCGACTCCACTGACCTGCCCAGGTACGTCAGCTGGAAGGAATTCGTGAAGAAGGGCTACCACGTCATTCCCGCGGAGGCCGAGAACATGCGTGATCCGGTCTCGATGCGCTGGTATGCGGAAGACCGGCCCAAGGACGTTCCCGAGCCCCATCCCTTGCCCTCGCAGTTCTCGGGCGAATTCGGCAAAGGGCTGGAAACCCAGTCGGGCAAGCTCGAATTCGTGTCCTCCTCGCTGCTGCGCGGACAGGCCGACAATCCCGAGCGCCCCGCGCTCAACCGCTACCTCCCGGCGTGGGAAGGGCCGCATGCGAAGGAACTGTTCGAGAAGTATCCGCTGCAGATGATCTCGACTCACCCGCGCTACAGCTTCCACACCTACGGCGACGGCAAGGACAGCGTCCTGAACGATATCGACGACCATCGCATCTTCATCAACGGGTACTACTACTGGGTGATGAAAGTGAACCCGCAGGACGCGGCGAAGCGCGGCATCCACCATCACCAGCCGATTCGCGTCTTCAACGACCGCGGTTCAGCGATCTTCGTTGCCGACGTGTCGCCGCTGGTGGGTCCGGGGAGCATGAAGACCTTCGAGTCGAATGCCGACTACGATCCCGTCCATTCCCATGGCGTCGACGGCATTTCGGATCGCTCCGGTTGCGCCAACGTGCTGACTTCTCCGCGCCCGCAACAGCAAGGCACCGAGGGCATGGCCGCGAACTCCTGCCTCGTGGAAATGGAGCCCTGGACGCCGCCCGCAGGCCTCAAGAGCCATGTCCAGATCAAGGGCATGCCGCCGTCGAACGAGCGTCCCGCAGCGAGCGCGAAGGCCGCAGCGGCCGTCCGCGTGTGATGCGACCCGGACAAGCGACGACATGACCAGGATAAAGGGTTAACTGCCATGAAAAAGTGGAACCTCATCATCGATGTGGCCAAGTGCGAGAACTGCAACAACTGCATGCTGACCACCCGCGACGAACACGTCGGAAACGACTTCCCGGGCTATGCCGCGCCGCAGCCCGTGCATGGACACAACTGGATCAAGATCCACCGCAAGGTGCGCGGGCAGGACGGCATGGTCGACGCGGCCTACCGCCCGACGATGTGCAATCACTGCGACGACGCCCCGTGCGTCAAGGCCGCAGGGGACGGGTCGGTGTACAAGCGACCCGACGGCATCGTCATCATCGACCCGCAGAAGGCGCGTGGGCGAAAGGACATCGTCGGGGCATGTCCCTATAACGTCATCTTCTGGAATGAGGAACTGCAACTCCCGCAGAAGTGGATTTTCGACGCTCACCTGCTCGACCAAGGCTGGAAGCAGCCGCGCTGCCAGCAGTCCTGCCCGACCGGGGTGTATTGGGCGGTGCAGGTCGAGGATTCGGAAATGCAGGATCTGGTGAAGAAGCACAAGCTCGAAGTGCTGCGCCCCGAACTGAACACCAAGCCCCGCGTGTACTACAAGAATCTCTACCGGTTCGACAAGTGCTTCATCGGCGGGAGCGTGGTGGCGGAGATCGACGGCGTCCTCGACTGCATCTCCGGAGCGCGTGTGGTGCTGAAACGCAAGGGTCAGGAGATCGCCTCCGCCGAGTCGGATACCTTCGGCGACTTCAAATTCGACGGGCTGGATTCGGCCAGCGGTGATTACCAGGTGGAAGTCGCGCATCCGAAACTGGGATCCGCGAAAGCCGCGGCGAGCCTGACGGACAGCCAGTACCTCGGCTTGATCAGGTTGCAGCAAGGCGGAACGTCCACATCGAGTTTTTCGCCCGCCCAGCAGCGCGCGCAGGCGTGACGTGCCGCCTGCCGCGCTTGCGCGGCGGGCGACCCTGCGGCCGGTTCGCCGCGCCGCAGGGGCAGACAAGGAATCGTGGATCATGGCTGGTTACCTGAATCGGGGTGTATGGCACTCCGCCGAGCGCGCGCGAACGAATGCCGAAGGCGCCTTCTTACGCGACGATTCGCAGTTCCGCGACCGCGTGACTGCCGACGGTGCAGGCAATTTCAAGGCGGAAGCGGGGCGCTACCACCTGTACGTATCGCTGGCGTGCCCGTGGGCGCATCGAACGTTGCTGTACCGTGCGCTGAAAGGCCTGCAGGACGCGATCGGCGTATCGGTGGTCGACCCCGTTTCCGGCGACGAGGGCTGGGTGTTTTCGGATTATCCGGGCGCGACGCCGGACCACGCGAACGGCCTGACGGCGCTGCATCAGCTGTATACCCTCGCGCAGCCCGATTACAGCGGCCGGGTCACGGTGCCGGTCCTATGGGACAAGGCTTCGCGACGCATCGTGAATAACGAATCAGCCGATATCATCCGCATCCTGAACGACGCGTTCGTCGCCTTCGAGCACCGCGCGATCGACTTCTACCCGCAGCACCTGCGTGCCGAAATCGACGCCGTGAACGCCTTCGTCTATGAAAACGTCAATAACGGGGTCTATCGCTGCGGCTTTGCGACCTCGCAGGCGGCATACGACCAGGCGGTGCTCCAGTTGTTCGCCGCGCTCGACCGGCTGGAGGAGCGTCTGTCGCGCCACCGTTACCTCGTCGGCAACCGCCTCACCGAGGCGGACATGCGCCTGTTCCCGACGCTCGTGCGCTTCGACGCCGTCTATTTCATCCATTTCAAATGCAGCGTGCGGCGGATCGCCGACTATCCGAACCTCTCCGGCTATCTGCGCGACATCTACCAGATGCCTGGCGTGAGTGAGACGGTCAACATGGACCACATCAAGCGGCACTACTACCTGAGTCATCGTCATCTCAACCCGACGGGAATCATTCCCGCAGGCCCGGATTTCGATTTCGCGGGTCGCCACGACCGGCAGCGTTTTCAGGAATGATTCCCGAACCATGACGAACAACATCGCACAACCGTCCCGTGCGGCGGACCTGGGAGAAGATGATACGGTGGTCATGACCGCAAAACTCGGCGGTCTGCCCGGCATGCGCGGGATCGACCATATCGGTTTCACGGTGCCGAATCTCGACGAGGCGGTGGCATTCTTTGTCGACGTCATCGGCTGTGAAGCCTTCTACGAACTCGGGCCATTCCAGTCGAACGACAACTGGATGCGTACCCATCTCAACGTCGATCCGCGGGCGGTGATGCGCCGCCTGCGCTTCCTGCGCTGCGCCAACGGTTCAAACTTCGAGATCTTCGAATACGAGGCCGCCCGGCAGCGACGGGAGCAACCACAAAACAGCGATGTCGGCGGTCATCATCTCGCGCTGTACGTGGATGACATGGATGCCGCAGTGGCCTACCTCCAGGCCCGGGGAGTGCACATCCAGGGTGAGCCGACGTTCCGCACGACGGGCCCGAGCGCCGGGCAGTCCTGGGTCTATTTCCTGACCCCTTGGGGCATGCAAATGGAGCTGGTCAGCTATCCTGGTGGCAAAGGGTACGAACGTGACACCGACCGGCGTTTGTGGCACCCGGTCTTCCCCGACCGGTAGTTTCCGGTCCCGCCGTCCGCATCGTACGCCGCGGACGGCACTGCGCCTCGCGGCCGCCTCGCTCGGCAATCGTATCGCCGCGTGAACGCCGGCTGCTTCTTCGTCTGTTCTCACGCGCCCGAATGCGGACGCGACTTTCCTTGGCAGATCGTAAGACCCTTCCGAGCCCGCCCTCTCCGGATACAAGCACCACTCCGTTCGTTTCCCTGATCGCAGACTGAGACGAGTGTTTGAGAAAGATTTCCGCGGGGCAGAGACGGCGCGGACAGACGAAGCATTTATTTTCATAAAAATCCTGCATAAACAGAGCATTACGTATTTTTTTCGGTGCTGGCACAGTACTTGATCTTTGGTACTCGCGCGCCGGGATTTCTCCCGCGGGCGACCGTAGCGGCGAAGGTTGAATCCGCGCGATCTACCACATCAAAGGAGGCAATGAATGACTTCAAAACTGCTGGCCGCGACACTCTGCGGGATCTGCACTGTGTCTTCCGTTCACGCAAAGGAAGGCGGCGATCAATATGCAAACGGCGCGGAAAACTGGTTTGCTGGCGCAGTGCCGCCTCCGGGCAATTACTTCCTGAACTACTTTGGACATGTGTCCGGAAAACTGCGCGACAACGACGGCCACAAGGTACGTGCTCCCAACGGCAAAGACATCGAACTGAATGCGATCTTCGACGCGCTGCGCTTCATCAAGGTAACCGAGACGCAGGTGTTGGGCGCCAACTATGGCTGGGCGGCAATTCTCCCGATCGTCGACCTGTCGATAGACGTAGCCGGTTCGAAACACGGCAGGACGGGTATTGGCGACGCAACCATTACGCCGCTGCTCCTCTCGTGGCATTCGCCCAAATGGCACTATGCCGTCGGGCTCGACATCAACCTGCCGACTGGCGCCTTCGACGAGAACGATCCGCCTGGAAAGAACATCGGAGCCAACTATTACAGCGTCGAGCCGGTTTTTGGCGTCACCTATCTGAACAAGGACGGTTGGGAAGTCTCCGGCAAGTTCATGTACAACTGGAAGACGAAGAACGACGACACGCATTACCAGTCGGGCGACGAATTCCACATGGACTTCCTGGTCGGCAAGCACTTCGGGCCGTGGTCGGTGGGTGTGAGCGGCTATTACCTCAAGCAACTTACCGACGACAAACTGCATGGCGACAAGGTCGGCCCGGATGGCAATCGTGGCCAGGTGTTTGCCGTCGGTCCGAGCATCAAGTACGAGACGGCAGGCAAATCCCACCTCATTTTCCAGTGGCAGCATGAAAGCAACGTTGAGAACCGCTTCCAGGGCGATAAGCTCTGGTTCAAGCTGATCACGGCGCTGTAGCGGAGTCGAATCGCCACGGCACTCGCTGCCGTGGCCCTCGATCCTCTGCGCACCACCCGCGCGTATTCGAAAACGCGTATTTTCATCCCCTCGGCGCCTGCAGCCTCGGCAGCAGGCCATGAACTCGTGGAGGAAAGGGTGGAGAACATCGATTGTGTCGTCATCGGCGCAGGCGTCGTCGGCCTCGCGTGCGCCCGCGCACTCGCTGCCCAGGGGCGCGAAGTGCTCGTGCTCGAACGCGAATCCACCTTCGGAACAGGCATCAGCTCGCGCAACAGCGAAGTGATCCACGCCGGGCTGTACTATGCGCCGGGCTCGCTCAAGGCACGGCTCTGTGTCGAGGGGCGTCAACTGCTGTATGCGTTCTGCGACGAGCGGGCGATTCCCCACGCCCGCTGCGGCAAGCTCATCGTCGCCGCGCGCGCCGAACAAGCCGATACGCTGCGGCAGATCCAGACGCGCGCCGAAGCCAATGGCATCGGCGACCTGCGCGAACTCGATCGTGCTGCGGTCGCCGCGCTGGAGCCGGCGCTGGACGTCCATGCGGCGCTGCTGTCGCCCTCGACCGGCATTGTCGACAGCCACGCGCTGATGCTCGCGCTGCTTGGCGACGCCGAACGCGACAGAGCGATGTTCGCGTTCGGCAGTCCGGTACTCGGCGGCCATCAAAATTCCAATGGCATAGTGCTGCAGATCGGCGGTGAGGCGGAGACCGCGCTCCGCGCGTGCTGGGTCATCAACGCATCCGGCCTCGACGCGGTGGCGTTCGGCAGTCGCATTCGCGGTATGGCTGCCGAAAACCTGCCCCGCGCGTGGTTCGCGCGTGGGGTGTATTTCACCTTGAGCGGCAAGGTGCCGTTCTCGCGGCTGATCTATCCGATTCCCGAATCCGGCGGGCTCGGCGTTCATCTGACGCTCGATCTGGGCGGGCAGGCGAAGTTCGGACCGGACGTCGAGTGGATCGAAACGCCCGCCTATGACGTCGATCCCGCGCGAGCGGCCCAATTCTATGCCGCGATCCGCAGCTGGTGGCCGGCGCTGGAAGACGGACGGCTTGTGCCCGGATATGCGGGTGTTCGCCCCAAGATCGCGGGCCCCGGCATGCCCGATGCGGACTTCCGCATCGACGGGCCGGGCCGCCACGGCGTACCAGGCCTGATCCACCTGTTCGGCATCGAGTCGCCCGGCCTCACCGCGGCGATGGCGATCGGGCGCTATGTCGCCGGGATCGTGTGCCGCGGGAAATAGCTTCACAGCGTCGGGCTGCTCCCCCAGCTGTTTCACCTTCAGAAGTTCCTCATCGCCCGCACCTCAACATTCACGCGGCGCTGCCTCATCCGCCCGCTCATCTCCAACTGCGCGCGGGCGCATCTGTACGCCCCATTGCCGGCTACACCTCTGAGACGCGACTCGCGACTCAAGTTGCAGTCTGCGACAACTGTTTGAGACGAACTCGTATCGCCGGGACGCCAGGGGCGCGAGTTTTCCCTGCGCAAATTCATAACTGTTTGATTTTTAGTGAAAACAAATCGTTCGAATCGAACTGGCACGCTACTTGTACTTGTTGATCGTCCATTCACACAGAGACACAACAAGGAGGCAGACAGAAATGAACGACAAGCGCGATGTGCATGGCCTATCCGATCCGGAGCGCCGCCGCATTATCAGGACTCTCGGTGCAACGGCATTGTCGGCGGGCCTGGGGAGTCTGGTGGGGTTCAGTTCGTCGGTCCTCGCGGCATCGGCACGCAAGGTCAAGATCGGATTCGTGACCCCGCTCACCGGACCGCTCGCGCCGTTCGGCGAGGCGGACAAGTTCGTCATCGACGGCATGCGTGAAGTGTTCAAGAACGGGATCCAGGTCGGCGACAAGATTCATCCCGTCGACATCATCGTCAAGAACAGCGAATCGAATCCCAACAAGGCCGGTGAAGCGGCCAGCAACCTGATCCTGCGCGACAAGATTGATTTGATGCTGGCCGCGTCGACCGTCGAAACCATCAATCCGGTCGCCGATCAGTGCGAACTCAATGGCGTGCCCTGCATCTCCACCGTGTCGCCGTGGCAGCCGTGGTTCTTCGGCCGCGGCGCCAAGCCGGAAACCGGCTTCGAGTGGACCTATCACTTCTTCTGGGGGCTGGAGGATGTGATCGGCGTGTTCCTCGACATGTGGAAGTCGGTGCCCACCAACAATGTGGTCGGAGGTCTGTTCCCGAACGATGCCGACGGCAACGCGTGGGGGGACGCCAAGTTCGGCTTGCCGCCCGCGCTCGCCAAGGAAGGTCTCAAGCTGACCGATCCGGGGCGCTACCAGGTGTTGAACTCCGATTTCAGTGCACAGATCGCCGCGTTCAAGAAGGCCGGTTGCGAGATCGTCACCGGCAACATGATTCCGCCCGACGTCAAGACCTTCTGGACCCAGGCGCGCCAGCAGGGCTTCAAGCCGAAGGTCGTGTCGATCGGCAAGGGGCTGCTGTTCCCGGCCGCCGTCGAGGCGATGGGCGATCTCGCCGAGGGGATGTCGACGGAGAGGCTGTGAAAAATCCCCGGCCAGTTATATGCCTTTGGTATAATTAGGTCTTGCTACGAGGTCTGGATTTGCGCCGATGACGAAGACGCGAGCACGGGTGCTGCTGCCCAACCGGGGGCAGATGGAGTTTCGGGCGAGTGACCTGGAGTCACTGCTGCCGGAGGGGCATCGGGCGCGCCTGGTGTGGGCGTACGTCGAGCGGCAAGACCTGTCACGGTTCTACGCCGGGATTCGTGCGGTCGATGGCGGGGTGGGCCGCTCGGCAATCGCGCCGGAGATTTTGCTGGCGCTGTGGTTGTACGCCACGCTCGACGGGGTGGGCAGCGCGCGGGCGGTGTCACGGCTGATCGAATCGCATGACGCCTACCGCTGGTTGTGCGGCGGGGTTCAGGTCAATCACCACACCCTTTCGGACTTTCGCAAGGATCAGGGCGAAGGGCTGGACGAGTTGTTGAGTGTGAGCATCGCCAGCCTGATGGCGGCCGGGGTAGTCAAGCTCAAACAGGTGGCGCAGGACGGGATGCGTGTGCGCGCCAGCGCCGGGGCGGGCTCGTTTCGCCGCAAGGAGAAGCTCGAAGGCTACCTGGAGGCGGCGCGTGCCGAAGTCGCGCGGCTCAAAGCCGAGGTGGAGGCGGACCCGGCGCAGGCCGAACGGGCGCGGGAAGCGGCCCGGCTACGGGCGGCGAAAGAGCGTGAAGCGCGTCTTGAGAAAGCGCTGGCGCGGCTGCCCGAGATCGAAGCGATCAAGCAGCGGCAAGGCAAAAACCCCGACCAGGCGCGCGCGTCGATGACCGATGCCGAAGCGACGGTGATGAAGATGGGCGACGGCGGCTTTCGGCCGGCGTACAACCCGCAACTGGCGAGCGACGCCGACTCGCTGGTGATCGTGGGGGTCGAGGTGGCCACCGTCGGCAGCGACCAAGGGCAGATGGTGCCGATGATCGAGCAGGTCACCGCGCGCTGCGGTCGGCTGCCCGAAGCCTGGCTGGTCGATGGCGGCTACGTCGGACACGAGCAGATCGAGCAGGCGAGCCAAAGCACCGTCGTCTATGGGCCGGTGCCGCAACCCAAGAACAAGGCGGTCGATCCTCACCAGGCGAAGGCCGGCGACAGCGAAGCGGTGGCGGCCTGGCGGCAACGGATGGGCACGGACGAGGCGAAGGTCATTTACAAGCGGCGAGCGGCAACGGCCGAATGCGTCAATGCGCACAGCCGCAACCGCGGCCTGCAGCAGTTCCGGGTGCGGGGTCTGGCGAAGGTCAAGTGTGTGATGCTGATCTTTGCTTTGGCGCACAACCTGATGCGCATGGTCAGCCTCGCACCGGAATTGCTCGGGGTAGGGATAGGTGCGTCTGCCGTTCCCGGAATCGGGGTTTAAGGGGCGAAAAATGGGGAAAAACGTCAAATGAACCGTCGATAGCAGCACAAACGGTGCAAAAACCCTATCGCGCCCAGCAAAACGGCGTTAACCCCGCTCGCGCGTCTAATCGGTCCTGCGAACGAAAGATTCACAAACTCGGAGTTGTGGTGGAGCCCGAACCACCCGTTCAAGTCGTCTCTCACCGGTGCGAGCGCCGCGCAATTCGCTGCGTCGTACGAGACCGCGACCAACAAGCAATGGACCCAGCCGCTGGGCTTCTCTCACGCGCTGTTCGAGGTCGCCACGAATGTGCTCAAACGGACGAAGGATATTGACGACCGCGAAGGCATCCGCAACGCCATCGCGTCGACCGCTACCGACACCATCGTCGGGCGCGTCGAGTGGGGCAAGGGGCCGGTGAAGAACGTTGCCAAGACGCCGCTCGTCGGCGGCCAGTGGGTCAAGGGCAAGAAGTTCAAGTACGACCTCGTCGTCGTCTCGAACAAGGCCGCGCCGAGCATTCCGCTCGGCGGCAAGCTGGCTCTGATTTCCTGACATCCGGACTCCGGGAGGCTTGCCGCCTCCCGGGTTCATAAAGACCACAAGAGTTCAAAGGAGACACCAGTGGGGGAAATTCTTTCACTGGAGCGGGTGAGCAAGTCCTACGGTGCGCTCAAGGTCACCGACGGGATCAGTTTCACGCTCGGCGACGGCGAAATGTTGGGCATTCTGGGCCCCAACGGCGCCGGCAAGACCACCCTCTTCAATCTGATCAGTGGCGACGTGCGCGCCGACGAAGGACGCGTGATGTTCCGCGGCAAGGAAATTGGCGCCTTGCCGCCGCACCATCGCTGCCGCCTGGGCATCGGCCGCTCTTACCAGATCCCGCATCCGTTTGCGGGCATGACCGTGTTCGAGAACCTTCTCGTCGGCGCGACCTTCGGCGAAAGCATGGCCGAGCAGGATGCCGAGCCCATCTGCATCGAAATCCTCGACAAGACCGGGCTGAAAAAGAAGGCCAATCAGCTCGCGGGATCGTTGACGCTGCTTGACCGCAAGCGCCTCGAGCTGGCGCGCGCGCTCGCGACGCGGCCGCAGCTCCTGCTGCTGGACGAGATCGCCGGCGGACTGACCGAACAGGAGGCGAAGGAACTGGTGCGGCTGATCCAGGAGATCAAGGCGCAGGGCGTATCGATGATCTGGATCGAGCACGTGGTGCATGCGCTGCTCGCCGTCGCCGATCGCCTGCTGGTGGTGAACTTCGGGTCGAAACTGGCGGAAGGCGAGCCGGAATCGGTGATGAACAACCCGGAAGTGAAGCGCGTGTATATGGGAATCGAGGTATGAGCCAGCTGCTTTCAACCCACGGCCTGAAGGCGTGGTACGGCGATTTTCAGGCCTTGTTCGGGATCGATTTTGAGATTCGCCCGCAGGAGATCGTCGCCATCATCGGCGCCAATGGCGCCGGCAAGTCGACTTTTCTCAAGGCCATCACGGGCGTGCTGTCCGCCGATGCCGAAAGCGTGCGGTTCAAGGGACAGCCGATCGGCGGCCGCAGACCCCACCGTGTCGTGGCCGATGGAATAGCGATGGTGCCGGAAGGCCGCCGGCTGTTTCCCAGCCTGTCGGTCGAGGAAAACCTCCGCATGGGCGCCTACACGAAGCGCCCCGGTCCGTGGACTCTGGAAAAGATCTATGGACTGTTTCCGGTGCTGAAGGAGAAGCGCAAGGCGCCGGGAACGGCCCTTTCCGGAGGACAGCAGCAGATGGTGGCGATCGGGCGGGCCCTGATGAGCAATCCCGAACTGCTCATCTGCGACGAGATCTCGCTGGGCCTCGCGCCTGCCGTAATCAAGGAGATCTACGTCGCGCTGGCTGAAATCGCACGCAACGGTCTCACCGCGATTGTCGTCGAGCAGGACGTCTATACCGCTCAACGCGTGTCGCAGCGACTGTATTGCTTCCAGGAAGGTCGGGTATCGCTGAGGGGCAATTCCTCAGACCTGACCCACGAGCAGATTTCCCATGCCTATTTCGGTGTTTGAACAGGGCGCGGGAAGGGGAGACAAGAAATGACGGTTTGGATTGACGCAATTATCCAGGGAGTCCTTGTCGGCGGCCTTTATGCATTGTTTGCGATGGGGCTGTCGCTGATGTTTGGCATCATGAGGCTGGTCAACGTTGCACACGGCGACGTCGTCATCCTGATGTCCTTCATCGGACTGATGGCGGTGGAAAAGCTGGGACTGCAGCCCTTCACCGCGATGGCGGTGGTTGTCCCGGTGGCCTTGTGCATCGGCTACGCGCTCCAGCGGGGAATCCTGAACTTCACGATCAGCAAGGATCCCTTGCCGTCGCTGATCGTGACGTTCGGCATTTCCATCGTTATCCAGAATTTGCTGCTGGAGTTCTTTTCGGCCGATACGCGGGCCATCAATTCGGGCGGACTGGAATCGCAAAGCATCGCGATCTCCGACAACCTGGCGGCCGGTGTCCTGCCCCTGATCGTGTTCGGCTCGGCGGTGCTGCTGACCATCGGGTTGCAGTGGTTGTTCGGCAATACCTCGATGGGGCGTGCCTTCCGCGCGACGTCGGACGACCACGGCGCCGCCGCGCTGATGGGAATCAACAACGCCCACATCTACGCGCTGGCGACGGCCATAGCGATCGGGATTCTCGGCATCGCCGGGATCTTCCACGGCATGCGCACGACCTTCGCGCCGACCGACGGACCGGCGCAGCTGATCTACGCTTTCGAGGCGGTGATCATCGGCGGGCTGGGATCGTTCTGGGGAACATTGGCGGGCGGCGTCCTTCTCGGCATTGCCCAGTCGATCGGGGCTCGCCTTGACCCGGGCTGGGGGGTGCTGGTGGGCCATGTGATGTTTGTTGCCGTGCTGCTGTTCAAGCCCAACGGCTTCTTCCCCAAGACGCGATAGCGCATAGAGAGGATCAAATGAACACAGTAGTGGATTTGTCCAACGATTTCGCCGTGGGTAGCACCCAGGGCGGCAAGTATGTCGTCGAGCGCTCGACGCGCGCTGGTATCGCGACCATGGTGTTTTTCGCCGTGTCCCTGGGATTCTCGGTTTCGATGCCTTTTTGGGCTGACGCGAGCTACCTGCGCTGGCTATCGGAACTGGCATGCTATTTCGTCATGGCCCAGATGTGGAACCTGCTCGGGGGCTACGGTGGCCTCGTGTCGATCGGCCAACAGGCCTACATCGGCATCGGCGGCTATGCGCTCATCGTGTTGGCCAACATGGCAGGGATCAATCCGTTCTTTGCCGTGTTGCTGTGCGGAGTCGTCGCCGCGCTGATCGCGATGCCGATCTCGCAAGTCGTGTTCCGGCTGCCGGGCGGGGCGTTCGCCATCGGCACCTGGGCGGTAGCGGAGATTCTTCGGTTGCTCGTCGCGAACACGACCGAATTGGGTGGCGGATCGGGCGCAAGCCTGGTCGCCCTGAAGGGATTCGACCGCAGCGCCCGCGAGGCGATCACGTTCTGGATCTCGATTTCGGCGTCCTACGGATCGGTGCTATTGGTGTACTTCCTGCTCCGTTCGCGATTCGGGCTGGCACTCACGGCAATTCGCGATTCGGAAGTCGCCTCGCAGAGCCAAGGCATCGACGTCAAGCGCACCAAGTTCCTGGTTTATGCGATCTCCGCCTTCGGGTTCGGCGTCGCCGGAGCACTGTATTTCCTCGGTGCCCTGCGCATTTCGCCGGATGCGGCGTTCGGCGTGTCGTGGTCGCCGTTGATCATCTTCATGGTGATCATTGGAGGTGTCGGTACGATCGAAGGACCTCTGTTCGGCGCCGTGCTTTTCTTCGTGCTGTCGAAGATATTCGAGGACTACGGTACCTGGTATCTGACTGCGCTGGGATTGCTGGCGATCGTGGTAACGATCTGGTTTCCGAAAGGCGTCTGGGGATACATAGCAAACCGGTTCGATCTGCATCTCTTTCCCGTACAGCGTCGTTTGCGGTTGCGCGACAACTCGTAAACGCGAGGCCCTCTCCCCGATTTCCCCTCTCCTCCCAGTCCTGGCCATACCCGTGAGTCTGGATTGTATGAAATCGGGGATTTTTTGCCCGCTTCGGCGGGCATTTTTTTAGTGCGCCCATGCTGGGCGCACCGAAAAAACCGCCTCGGGGTGAGGCGGTCTAGTACCTCTGCACAGAGGTTATGACTGTTTGGCTGGGTGCGGGTAAGCGCGGGCCAGTTTGCTCCGGGCGCGGTCGGTGGTGAACATCCAGTGGATGCGAGCGCCGATGGCGTTGCGCTGCTGCTCCCAAGCTGCAATTTCGCTGACGAGTCGGTCGCGGTCGCCGATGCGCCGGTCGAGGCACTGGCTGCGCAGCACCCCGATTTCGATCTCGACCATGTTGAGCCAGCTGGCGTGCTTGGGGGTGTAATGGAATTCCAGACGATGCAGCAACCGATGAGCTTCGGGCGCCGGGAAGGCTTCATAGAGCGCGCCGGGCGTATGGGTCGACAGGTTGTCGAGGACGACACGGATACGCTCGGCCTGCGGATAGTGGCAGTCGACCAGTTCGCGCATGCATTCGGCGAAGTCGCGCGCGGTGCGCTGCTCGGTTACCTTGACCCGGCGCCAGGACCGGTGCGCGTCGAGGAAGACGAACAGGTTGGCGGTCCCGTTGCGGCGATACTCGTAGTCGTAGCGCTCGAGCTGTCCGGGCATCGCCGGGATGGGCTGGCGCGCCTCGCCGATGAGCTGGGTGGGACTTTCATCGAAGCAGACCACCGGGCGCTCGGGATCGGGGACTTCAGCGTAGAGGTCGAGCACGTCCTCCATCCGGGCAACGTAGTGACCGTCGACCTGCGGGATGCACCACATCTTCTGGCGCCAAGGCTTGAGCTCGTTCTCCGCCAGGCGGCGGCGCACCGTCTCGCGTGACAGGCTCGCGTGCTCGGTGAGCTTGACTATCTCCCCCGCCAGCAATTCGAGCGTCCAGCGCGACCGCCCCGTTGGCGGCTTGGTGCATGCCGTGGCGACCAGCAGCGCCTCTTCCTTGCCGGTGAGCTTGCGCTCCGCCCCGGGGCGCGGCTCGTCGCTGAGCGCCGCTTCGATGCTGCCCAGCACGAAGCGGCGTTTGGTCCGATAGACCGTCGAGCTGCCCACTCCGACGTTCGTGGCAATCTCCTCGTCGCCGGCTCCGGCATCGGCCGCCAGCAGGATCTGCGCGCGTTTCACCTTGCGCACCGCTGCCTTGCCGCCGCCCAGCAGCATCCTCAATTCGTCGCGTTCGGCTTGGCTCAATTCGACCCGGTAGCGTACATTCATCGCGGCCCCTCCAAAATCTGGAGAGACAACAAATGAGCCAGAACTCCGACGCGGAACTCACCCCTTCGTCACCGCGCTTCACACCGGTGCAAGGGCAGTACCTCGCCTTCATCTATGCGTACACTCAGGTGCTCGGCCGGCCGCCGGCCGAAGCCGACTTGCAACGCTACTTCCACATC
>NZ_WTVG02000040.1 GCF_012910705.2 Aromatoleum anaerobium
ACCGGGCAGTCGGCGCAGCCCGCGTAGGGTGGAAAAGCGCAGCGCCTTCCACCACTCCGGCGCCTGCACATGCACTGTCGCAATGCTTGGCGGATAACGCCTTCGGCTCATCCGCCCTTGCGGTGTGCGCTTGCGTCAAGCTGAGTCTCAAGTTCTAAAATCGGTCGCCAAACGTGCGCCGGGTATACTCCGCCCCCATGCCAAACCGCCCGCCCCCCTTCACGCATCCGCTCAACCTCGCCAAGTGGCTCGCTTTCGCGCTGTTCGCCGCGCTCGCGGCGTGGCGGATCGTCACGCTGAACCTCGCCGACCACTACACCGACGCCGGTGAAACGGTGGCCGCGACCGAACTGCCCGGCGTCGAACATCCGGTCGCGCTGACCCGCGAGGCGCGGCAGCTGCTCGACGCCGACCCGCAAGGGGGGGTCGCGCTGCTGCAGCGGGCGGTGCGCGCCGATCCGACTTACGGCTTGTCGTACGCGTTGCTGGGCGCGTTGTGGGAAAAGGCCGGCGACGAGCAGCATGCGAGGAGCGCGATCGACGCGGCAGTGGCCTTCGCGCCGGCGAAGGTGGATGTGCGCCTGATCGCGGCCGGGTTCGAGCTCGGGCGCAACGAGCTCGCCGCGGCACTGCGTCACTCGAGCGTAGCGCTGGCGCGCCGCAGCAGCCTGCACGCATCGACGTTCCCGGAACTGCTGCGCATCGCGGACGAACCCGCCAATCGCGCGGCGTTTTCGGCGCTGCTCGCGGAACCCGTGGCGTGGTGGCCGGCGTTCGTCGCTTTCGTGGCGAACAAGGGCGAGCGGCTGGAAACGGTGATGGCGCTGTATTCGCTGTCGGAACAGAGCGCGGCGAATTCGCTGCAGGGCCACGGCTTGGCGGCGGTGCTGCGGCGCTTGCAGCGCGAAGGCCTGTGGCTCGATGCGCGGCTGGCGTGGATGAGCGCGCTGCCGGTGGAGCAGCTCGAAGGAATGGGCAATGTGTTCAACGGCGGCTTTGAACAGCCGCTCTCGGGCGTCGGCTTCGACTGGGTCAGCGCGAAGGCGGGCCACGTGCTGGTCGAGCCGCTGCCTACACCCGGCGCGACCGGTGGCGCAGCGCTGAACGTCGTGTTTCGCGGCCCGCGCGTGCGCTACCGCCACCTGAGCCAGCACCTGATGCTGGAACCGGGAAGCTACGTGCTGCGCGGCCGCGTGCGCCCCGACGGGCTGGAAGCGGAACCGGGACTGGCGTGGGCGGTTTCGTGCCTCGGCGCGCGCGAGCGGCAGATCGGTGTCACGGAGCATTTTTCCGGCCGCTCGGCGTGGCGGAAGTTCGAGACGGCCTTCACCGTTCCCGCCGCGGATTGCGCGGCACAGGTGCTGCGGCTGCAGCTCGGTGGCCGGGTCGCGCTGGATTTCGAAGCCAAGGGGCCGATCTGGTTTGATGACATCGTGATCGAACAACTTGACGGTCATTGATGAGCCGTGTACCTTTCTACAAAGTTTTGTTACATCGAATTCACCAAGAGGCCAAACAATGAAAAAGATCACCGGAATTGCCGCCGCAATCACCCTGGTTGGCACCGCGATGGGTGCCGCACACGCCGCCGAGCCGCTGCAGGTTGCCGCGCTGACGGCGGTCGACGGGAAAGTTCTGATCCACAAGGGCAAGGACTACACCATCGCCAAGGCCGGTTCCACGCTGGTCGAAGGCGACCGCGTCATCACGCTGAAAGGTTCGAAGGCCGACGTCGCGTTTACCGAAGGCTGCGTGACCAACCTCAAGGAAAACGCGGTGCTGGCGATCGGCGGCGTGGATGTCTGCGCGACGGGTCCGCTGTCGGCGAACCCCGAACCGGTGAAGTATGCCGCCGCAATCGGCGCCCCGGGGGAGGCCGGCTCCGGACTCAAATCGGGCATCAGCCTGGCGGGCCTGAGTTCCGGCATGGGAGCAATCATCGGCGGCGGCGTGGTCTTGGCGGGCGCCACGGTCGGCATGAGCCGCGACGACGACAACAACGACGCCCCGATCAGCGGGCAATAAGCCGGGCGGCCTCGCGCCGCCGCCGGGCGAGCTTCCGAAGGGCTCCGCACAGCGCGGGGCCCTTTTCAATTGTGCAGGGGGAAAGCGCGCCGGGCGAGCGGACGGGTTTCAGCCCGCCCGCCCTGCCGGGTCAGTCCGAGGGCTTGTGGAACAGGCCGCTGATGAGCACGTCCTGGCCGCGCCGGGTGAGTTCCATGCGAATCGATCCGGCGAACACTTCCTCGCCGGCGTCGCCCCTGCGCCGGATCCGTACCAGGTAGCCGCCTTCGCCGCGCGCCGAGGCGCTGTCCGGCGACCAGCGCATGTCGAGGAGTTCGATGCGACGCGCCTGCGTAGACTCGAACAACTGCTCGTAGTCCTTGCGGATCTGCGCTTTGCGGCCGGTTTCGGAGCGTGCATCGTCGGTGAACAGCTTCATGAAGCGGTCGATGTCGCCGAGCTGGTAAGACGACGAGAACTGGCCCAGGACGCGCGCTGCGTCCGATACCGTCAGGCCCGCAGGAACGGGCGCTTCGGCCGGCGGGCTCGCGGGAGCAGGTGCCCCCACGGCGAGTGCGGGAATGATTTCGACTGGCGGGGGTTGCGTTTCCGGCTGCGGGAGCGGGCGCGGCGGCGGGGCTGCGACAGGCGCTGCGGCTACTTCGAGCGGTTTGTCGACGACGACCGGCGGACGCGCGGCGGGCATCGCCTTGGCCGGCACGGCTTCTGCCACCTTCGCCGGCACGGCTTCTGCCACCTTCGCCGGCGCCGCTGCGAGGGGGGCCTGCTGAACCGGGGCCTGCGGAACCGGGGCGGCACCTTCGGGGCGGACGACGGCGGCCGGGGCTTTCGACGCCGCCCGGGATGCGCCGATCGCGCCGGCAGGCGCGCGATTGAGATAGACGGCGAGGACGGCGACGAAGCCGACGAGCGCGACGCTGCCGAGCACGTACTGCGGGAAATTCCGCCGCACGGTCAGCGGCAGTTTTTCCGTCAGCGTGGGGGCGGCATCGGCGGCGCGTTTGCGTTCCGCCTGCGAGACGATCTTGATCGAGACGGACATCCGCGGCCGCGCCTGCATCCGCTCCAGGTCGTAGGCCGCGCGGCGGTGAGCGTCCCGCAGCACGTGGTGCGCGAGGTTGATCCGCGCCGAGAGTTTTTCCCGGTCGCTGTCGGCCCAGCCCTGACGATCGGGATGGAAAATGCCCATCATGACGCGGTAGTGCTCGCGCACCTGGTCGTCCGTCGCGTCCCGGTTCAGCCCGAGAGCGCGGTAATGGCCCGCTTCGTACGCCAGCAGTACATGCTCGACGAAGAACAGCGCCGCTCGCCGGTTCTCGTCGAGCCCGTGCTGCCTGCCGTCGCGAATCGCTTCGGCTGCCGCGCGCATGACGACGATCGTGTCCGCAGGCAGCGATCCGCCGCCGCGCACCAGTTCGCCGAAGCGCGTCGGCTCGGCGAACACGGCCAGCGCTAGCTCGGCGGCCCCCCCGCCGCCCTGCTGGTTGGCCGCGCTCATGCCGCGGAACGACTGCCTTCGGTGTCGCCGCCGTACTGGTAGTAGGAGTTGTAGTAGTAGCCCTGGGCGCCGCTGCGGGAGGCGATCTTCGTCAGCACGCCGCCGATGACGTGGGTCCGTGTGCTGCGCAGGCGCTTGAGCGCGCCGGCGAGGAAGTCCTTGCGCGTGCCACCCGCCTCGACGACGACGACGGTGGCATCGGTGATGCTGCCGAGCAGCGGCGCGTCGGCGAGGCCGAGCACCGGCGGGCCATCGACGATGACGCAGTCGAAACGGTCCTTGGCGACGTCGAGCAGCGCGACCATCTTGGCGCTGCCGAGGAGTTCCGCCGGGTTCGGCGGCAGCGGCCCGGACGTGATGACGAAGAGCTTGTCATAGGGCGTCGGCTGCGTGACGTCGACTGGCTTGGAGTCGCCCGCGAGGTAGTTCGTCAGCCCCGCCGTGTTGGGTATGCCGAGCTTGCGGTGCACCGAGGCCTTGCGCAGGTCGGCATCGACCAGCAGGACTTTCGCACCCATTTGCGACAGGTTGACCGCCAGCGCCAGCGCGGTGGTGCTCTTGCCTTCGCCCATCGACGCGCTGGTGACCATCAGCACTTTCGGTATCCCGTCCTGCGTCGAGAACTGCATCGCCGTTCGCAGCGAACGATAGGCTTCGGAGAAGGCCGAGCGCGGATCGTCGAGCTGGTCCAGCACGAGGTCGCGCGTGGCGTCGAGGCTCGGTTTGACCAGCGGCACCATGCCCAGCACCGGCAGGCCGAGCGCACGCTCCATGCTTTCGCCATCCTTGATCGTGTCGTCGAGATGCTCGAACAGCAGCGCCAGGCCGATGCCGCCGAACAGCCCGAGCATCGCGGCGATCAGCGCGTTGAGCAGCGTCTTGGGCTTGGACGGCTGGAGCGGGACTTCGGCCTTGTCGACGACCGACACGTTGTTCACGCCGACGCCGCCGGCGACGCCGACTTCCTTGTAGCGCTGCAGCAGGCCGTCGTACAGCTGGCGGTTGGTGTCGACTTCGCGCTTGAGGATGTTGTACTGGATGCTGCGGTCCTGCACGTTGAGCACGGTGCGCTTGCTCTCATCCATCTTCGCCTGCAGCATCGCCTCCTGCGCGCGCGCCGCCTGATAGGCGCTGCGGATGCCGCTGCGCACGTGGGCGAGTTCTTCGGCGATCTTGGCCTGCATCTCGTCGATCTGGCTCTGCAGCTGGACCATTTTCGGATAGCCGGGCTTGTAGATCTTGAGGTTTTCCTGGTACTCGGTTTCGAGCTTGGCCTTGTGCCCCTTGAACTCCTGGATCACCTTGTTTTCGAGCACCTGCGGGATGCCTTCGACGCTGCCGCTTTCGAGCTGCTGGTACAGCGCCTCGGCGCGGATGCGCTCCTGCTGCGCCTTGGCCAGCGCGGTGGTGAACTCCTGCATCACCTGGGTGTCGACGCTCGCTTCCTGCTCGCCGCCGCGGACGATCTGTTCCTCGCGCGCGAACGCGACGAGTTCCTTCTCGGTTTCGCCGAGCTTCACCTTGAGCTGCTGCAGCCGCTCTTCGAGGAACACTTTGGCGAACGACGACGCGTCCATGCGCCGCTCGAGGTTCACATTGATGAAGGCTTCCGAGATGGCGTTGACGATGCGGCTCGCGAGCACCGGGTCGGGGCTGTCGAAATGGATCTTGACGAGTCGCGAATTGCGCACCGGCTCGATCGTCAGGCTTGCCTGGAAAGCCTGGGTCAGCTTGAGCATGCGCACCTGTTCGGCGTCGCCTTCGACGGGTTCTTCTTCCTCGCCTGCGAAAAGCCCCTTGATGCTGGCGATCAGCGACGGATTGGCCCCCGCGAACAGCGGGTGGTCGCCGAGGTTGAGCTGGTCGATGACGCGCTGCGCGAGCGAGCGGCTTTTCAGCAGCTCGTACTGCGTCTCGTAGAAGTCCTTGGTGTCGCCCTGCATTTCGTTGGGCGTGACGCCCTGGTATTCGAGCACCTTGGCTTCCTGGCGCTCGATCTGCAGCGTGAGGCTGGCGCGGTAGATCGGCGTCATCAGGAAGGTCGCGGTCAGCACCGAGACCATGACGATGACGAAGAACGTGATCACCGTCCATTTGCGCTTGACGATGGTGTCCCAGATCGCGCGCAGGTCGATCGTGTCGTCGTCGTCCTCCTCGATATGGGAACGCCATTCGGTGGGGTGTGCGAGCGCAGTGCTTTCACGGCGCTCGATCAGCGCGTTGCGGCGCGGGACTTCCTGCCCGCGCTCGTCGCCGGCGTCCGGCTTTTCTGTGTTATCCATCATTTCCGGGGATTTTTTTGCGAATTTTTTGGAAGCGTGCGGAAGACTAGCGGACGGTGCCGAAGCCGATGAAGCCGCGCAGGGTGCCGGTCACGCTTTTGACCATCGACCGGGCCGTCGAGCTGCCGACCACAACGACGTCGTTGCCCTGGATGAGCGGGTCATCGACTTTGCCGGAGCGCACGGCTTCGAGGTCGAACACCAGCTGCTCCTTGTTGCCGTCGGTGAGCGTGCGAAAGATGCTGACCTGGTTGACGTCGGCGATCTCGCTGACGCCGGCAGCCAGCGCGATCGCCTGCAGCAGCGACGTGCGCCCGGACAGCGGAAAGATGCCCGGCTTGGTGACTTCGCCTTCGACGGTCACGCGCTGGCTGACGAACTCCTTGATGAAGATCGTGACCTGCGGATCCTGCAGGCAGCACTCGGTGAGGCGCCGCGCGATCTCCTCCTCGACGACGCGGGCGCTCAGCCCCGCGGCCTGGACCTGTCCGATCAGCGGCAGTCCGATGAGGCCGCGCGCATTGACGCGCACCGTGCGCGACAGGTCCTCGACCTGGAAGACGGTGATTTCGAGCAGGTCGTACGGCCCGATGTAGTAATCGTCGAACAGGGGGCCGGGGTCGTCGAGCGCGGTGCCCGCTGACGGGAGGACCGACGCCACGGGCGCTGGTGTTGACGGCGCCTGGGCGTGAAGGGGGGACGACAAAATCATTGCGCAGGACAACATCACGCCTGCAAGGTAAACACGCATTTACAACCACTCCCCGGACGACGGAGCCGAGACTCTAGGGCAAGAGCCTGCGGCCGGCGCGGAAAAATCTGACGTTTTCGACAAGGCAGGCTAATGCCGTCGAAACAGCCGGTTGAAGAAGCCGGGACGCGCATTCGCCGAAGAATGGCGGATTTGCGGCAACGGCGGCAGTTTCTCGGGCGAGAGGTCGCGGAGTATACCCGCGGGCCGGACCTCGACCAAATTATATGCTTCATGGGTACCGACCAGACGTTCGGCCGCCGCGCGCCCTTCCGCGAGCAGCGGCGGGCGGCGCCGTGCGCTGTGGGCGTCGGTCGCGAGAATATGCACGAGGCCTTCGTCGAGCATGCGCTCGCCCCAGTATTTCGCCTCCTTGCCGAAGCGCCCGGTTAGGCTGCCGGAAGTCACCTGCATCCACGCTCCCGAGCGGACGAGTTCGCCGAACATCGGGTAGTGGTTGTCGATCCACGTCAGCCGTTCCGGGTGGGTCACGACGGGGACGTAGCCGGACGCGAGCAGGTTGAAGACGAATTCCTCGAAGCGCGGCGGCGCGACGTGATGCGGCGGCTCAAGGAGAAAATAACGGCTGTCGCCCAGCCGCGGCACGCTGCCCGCCTTGAGCCGCGACAGCAGCTCCGGCGCGACGTGCGCGTCGGCGCCGCAGGTCAGCCGCAGGGGGATTCCGGCGGCGTCGATTTCCTGCTGCAGCGCATCGATCGCCGCGGCGATGCCGGCGCTGTCGTTGTCGAACATGCCGGGATAGATATGCGGCGTGCACGCCACGGTGGTGATGCCATCGGCCGCGGCGATGCGCGCCATGTCGAGCGCGGTCGCAAGGTCGGTCGCCCCGTCGTCGATACCCGGAAGCATGTGGCAGTGCAGGTCGATCATGCCGCGCGGGAGTCGAAAAAAATACGGGGAAGGATGCGGAGATGGAGACGGACGTAGAAACGGATGCGGAAAAGCCGGGTGGTGCGAGGGAAGAGACTCGAACTCTCACGCCTTGCGGCGCTGGAACCTAAATCCAGTGCGTCTACCAATTCCGCCACCCTCGCCCGCCAGGCGCTCGAACGACGCCCGGAGCGCGGATTATACATAGAAGGGGGGATACCAAACGTTACATCGACGCTACATTCTCAGGCGCTCGCCGTAGCCCGTCATCTCCAGGTAGCCGCGCCCGATCTCGCGGCCGTTTTCGACGAGGCGCACCGCACCTTCCCAGTAAACGGCGCCGGTCGTGCGGCGGCTGTCGAGCTCCTGGTCGTCCATCAGCGGCTGCAGCTGCAGGCGGCGGCCGTCGATGTCGAGCTGCCATTCGACCGGGTATTCGGTGCCGGTGCGCGGCGAGCGCCAGCGCCGCCCGGGGATGAACGTGACCTGTGCGGGAGCGAGCGCGCGCGCAGGCTCGTTGCCGCGGCGCAGCGTGCCGGCGGTCCACGTCGCTTCGCCGGTGGCGGTGCGCATGCGAAACGCCATCAGCGCGCCGCCGTCGGCGAGGTTGATGCCGATCCAGTCCCAGCCGCGCGCCTTTTCCGGCAGGTAAGCGCTCGACCATTCGTGGTCCAGCCACGCGTGGCCGGTGACGCGGTGCGTCTTGCCCCGCACGCGCAGGGTGCCGCTCACGCCGAGCTGCGGACGGCTGTAGTAATAGCTCGCGTGTCGCGGGTCGGGCGCTTTCTGGCTGAAGCCGTCCTGGCCGTTGGGCAGCGGCGGACCGGCGGGATCGAAGCGCAGGTCGTAGGCGAAGCTGTCGGCGTCGACCGAAGCGCGGTAATGGTCCTGCGACCATTCGAGCGCCCACTCGCCGATCCACGCGCGGGTGTGCCCGGTGGCGGCGCCGGCAAGCGGGTCGAGCGCGCGTTCGCCGCGTTCGGCGTGCAGCAGCCGGCCTTCGGCCGGATCGGCAACCGCGGCGTGCGCGAGGATCAGCTGGCGCGGCGCGAAGCGGCTCGGGTTGTCCTCGCCGATGCGCGTGCGCACGCGAAAGAACGTGACCTGGAAGCCGCGCTCGACGCCGTCCTCGTCGGTGACCCAGCCAGTCACGTACCACCACTCGGTGCGGTAATCGGGGTGCGCGCCGTGGTCGGCGGGAAACTGCAGCGGGCGGCCGGCGACGACCGGCGGATAGCCGGGCGGATCGCTCTCGTTATTGCTCCCGCTCGGCGCCGGCGGCGCCGCCGGCAGGCCCGACCCGAGGCACAGCAGCGCCGCGGCAAAATAGGCGCGCATCACCAGTCCTCCCGCACTGCGAGCACCGCTGACTGGCGCATCGCCTGGTAACCCGACAGCCGCGCGGCGACGGCCGCGAGCAGCACCAGCGTGACGGCGAACGCGGCCAACGCCGCCAGCGGCAGCCGGATGTCCATGCTCCAGTGAAAGCTCTGGCGATTGACGACTTCGACCAGCACCAGCGCGACCGCGCCGCCCGCCGCCAGGCCGACCGCGACGCCGACCGCCGCGCCGAGCGCGCCTTCGAGCGCGAGCAGCCGGCCGATGTCGCGCCGCGTGAGCCCGAGGTGGCGCAGCATGCCGAATTCCTTGCGCCGCGCGGTCGCGAGCGCGGCAAAGCTGGTGCTGACGCCAAAGAGACCGATCAGGATCGCGACGGCTTCCATCAGGTAGGTGACAAGGAAGGTGCGGTCGAAAACCGCCAGCGTCGTCGCGCGGATCTCGCCCGGCGCGGCGAGTTCGAAGTTCCGTCCGACGAACTGCGCCTGCAGCGCCGCGGCGACCGTTTCCGCCTGCACGCCGGGAGCGACGCGGATCGCGACGTTGTTCGAGCGGGAATCATTGGTCAGCGCCCGGTAGTCGGCGAGCTCGACGAGCACGGCGCCGTGCTGCCGCGCATAGTCGCGCCACACACCGGCGACGCGGAAGCGGTGCGGCGCGCCGCCGAACGGCAGCGACAGCGTGTCGCCGACGGCGAGGCGGAAAAGATCGGCCATCGCTTCGGACACCCACGCGGGCGGCAGGCCATCGGCTCCGCGCACGCTGGCGGCGTCGCCTTCGACGAGCGGCACCGGGGCGCCCTCGGCGACGGGGCGGGCGATCAGCGTCACCGGAAACTGCGCCTCGTCGAGACGCAGCGTGTCGAAACGCACCGGCTGCACTGACGAGACGCCGGGAGTCGCGGCCACCTGGGCGATGACTTCGGGCGTCAGGAACGCGCTCGCGCCCGACGAGGACGCGCGCAGGTAGAGATCCGCGGGCAGCACGTCGGACAGCCAGTCGTCGACCGAGGTGCGGAATGAACTCACCATGATCGCCATCGCGGCGGCGAGCGCGACGCTGGCGACGACGCCGGCTCCGGCGACCACGACCTGCCCGGGCGCGGCGGCGAGCCGGGCGTGCGCGAGGCGCAGCAGGACGAAACGCCCGCCGTCGAGGGCGCGCATCGCGAGCCGCACGACGGCCGGCAGGACCAGCACCGAGCCGGCGAGGATCAGCGCGATCGCCGCGTAGCCGAACACCGGGATGCCGCCGAGCGGCGGCAGCAGGCACAGCAGCAGCGCGAGCCCCAGCGACGCGAGCGCGGCCGGCCCGCGCGGGCGCGCCCGCAACACCTCGACGTCGTCGCTGGCGCGCAAGGCGCGGGCCGGCGCGACGCGGCTCGCTTCGCGCGCCGGCAGCCACGCCCCCGCGACACCGGCCGCGACGCCGAGCACGAGGTAGACCGCGGTGGCAAGCGGTTCGAAGCGCAGGCCGGGTTCGACGCCCTCGAAATAGCCGGCGCCGAGGTCCGCGCCGACGATCGAGAACGCGAGCGCGCTCAGCGCGTAGCCGAGCGCGACGCCGACCAGCCCGCCGACGAACCCGAGCAGCGCGCCTTCGGCGAGCAGGCCGCGCAGCAAGGTACGGCGGTCGAGGCCGAGCGCGCGCAGGAGCGCGAGCTCCTGGCGCCGGCGCACGACCGACAGCAGCTGCGTCGAGAACACGAGGAAGCCGCCCGTCAGCAGCGCGATCGCGGCGAGCATCGTGAGGTTCACGCGGTACGCGCGCGACAGCCCGGCGACCTGCGACGCGGCGGCTTCGGGGGCGAGCAGTTCGACGCCGGGCGGCAGCAGCGGACGCAGCCGCTCGATCGCCGCAGCGCGGTCGACGCCTTGCGCAAGGCGCAGATCGATGCGCGTGACGCGCCCGACCTGGTCGAACAGCCGCTGCGCGGCAGCGATGTCCATGACCGCAAGGCGCTGGCCGCGGCCGGCGCCGGGGACGCTGCCGAGGATGCGCAGGTGTTCTTCGCGCGGACCGGCGAGCACCGCGAGCGTGCCGCCCGTGCCCGGTCCGAGCGCGGCCTGCGCAGCGGGGCTGAGGAATACCCCGTCCGCGGCGAAGATGCCGAATTCGCCGGCAACTTCCGCCTCGGGCACCGGCATCAGCGCGGGCTGGACGCGCCGCACGCGCAGCGCGTCGACGCCGAACACGCGCAAGGAATCGTCGCGCTGCGGCAACGACGCCTCGACTTCGAGGATCGGGCTCGCGTCGGCCACTTCGGGGCGCTGCGCGAGCAGGACGTAGAGCGCGTCGTCGAATCCGGTGCGCGGGCCCATCACCTGCAGGTCCGCTTCGCCGGCGACGAGGCGCATGCCGCGGCCGAATTCGTCGAGTGCCGCGCCGTGGATCAGCTGCACCGCGAGGCCGAGCGCGACGCCGAGCGCGATCGCGAGCAAGGACAGCGCAGTCGCGAGCCGCCGCCGGGCGAGGCTCGCCAGGAACACGTGGCGCAGCCCGGCGTTCATTGGCGCTTCCTGGGACGGCCCGGCGAAGCGCTCACGCGGCCACCGCCTCCTCGGCGAGACCGGTCGCGGTCAGGCGCAGCACGCGGTCGGTACGCGCGGCCGCGGCGCGGGAATGCGTGACGAGGATGCCGATCGCGCCGGCGCTGCGGATACTGCCGAGCAGCAGCTCGAGGACGTCGGCGGCGCGCTCGGCGTCGAGGTTGCCGGTCGGCTCGTCGGCGAGCACCAGCGTCGGGCGATGCACCAGCGCGCGGGCGATCGCGACGCGCTGCATCTCGCCGCCGGACAAATGCCGCGGCCAGTCGTCGGCGCGGTCCCCAAGCCCGACCTGCGCGAGCATCGCTGTCGCCCGCTGCTGCGCCTCGGCAGCGGCGCAGTCGAGCAGCCACAGCGGCAACGCGACATTCTGCGCGAGCGTCAGGTGCGGCAGCAGGTGAAAAGCCTGGAACACGAAACCGTAGCTGCGCCGCCGCAGCCGGGCGAAGGCGTCGTCGTCGAGCGCGACGAGCTCAGTGCCGTCGAGCCGGATGCTGCCCGCATCGACGGCTTCGAGCCCGGCGATGCAGTTCAGGAGCGTCGACTTGCCGACGCCGGATTCCCCCATGATCGCGACGCACTCGCCGGGCGCGAGCCGCAGCGACACGTGCGAGAAAAGCGCCCGTCCGGCTTGCCCGTCGAAGCGTTTCGCCAGGCCGTCGAGTTCCAGCATCGATTCAACGCCCCCTCATTGACAAAAATGCCGCACAGCTCCACTCCCGCCCCCATCCCGGGACACGCCGCTCGCATGCAGCCCCGAACAATAATCCGAACGGCGGTGCTTGTCGCCCTGCTGTCGCGGTTGATGCGGCAGGCAGCGCAGGGGCCAATCGAACAAATAGGCGCCGAACAAATGGGTGCCGAACACCGGAAGGCGCCACGCTGATCGCGTATACTCCCGGCGCCCCGCCATGCCCGTCGATCACTACGAGAACTTTCCTGTCGCGTCGCTGCTGCTTCCGGCCCGTTTGCGCGAGCCGGTGGAAGCCATTTACGCGTTTGCCCGCAGCGCTGACGACATCGCCGACGAAGGCGACGCGCCGGCGATTGCACGGCTCGCGCGGCTCGACGACTACCGCCTCGAACTCGACGCGATCGGGCGCGGCGCGCCGCCCCGCGATGCCGGGCTCGCGCCGATGTTCGACCGCCTCGCCCGCAACATCCGCACCCACGCGCTGCCGCTGCCGCTGTTCCGCGATCTCCTCGACGCCTTCGGCCAGGACGTCGGCAAGACGCGCTACGCCGACTTCGCCGAGCTGGCCGATTATTGCCGCCGCTCGGCGAACCCGGTCGGGCGCCTGCTGCTGCATCTCTACGGCGCGGCAACGGCGGACAACCTGCGGCTGTCGGACAAGATCTGCACCAGCCTGCAGCTGATCAACTTCTGGCAGGACGTCGCGGTCGACTGGGCGAAGCGCCGCATCTACGTGCCGCAGGACGACCTCGCGCGCTTCGGCGTCGGCGAGGCGGACATCGACGCCGGCCGCTGCGACGAGCGGTGGCGCGCGTTGTTGACGTTCGAGGTGCAGCGCGCGCGCACGACGATGCTCGAAGGCGCGCCGCTCGCACGCCGCCTGCCCGGACGCATCGGCTGGGAGCTGCGCCTGATGGTCGCCGGCGGGCTGCGCATCCTCGAACTGATCGAAGCGGCGGACTACGACGTGTTCCGCCGCCGCCCGACGCTCGGCCGCAGCGACTGGCCGCGGCTCGCGTGGCGCGCGCTGCGATATGAAGGAACCGGATAACCGCCCATGACCCCTCACGAGTACTGCCAGGACAAGGCCGCAAAAAGCGGCTCCAGCTTCTATTACAGCTTCCTGTTCCTGCCGCCCGAACGGCGGCAGGCGATCATCGCGCTGTATGCGTTCTGCCGCGAGGTCGACGACGTCGTCGATGAATGCAACGACGTGCAGATCGCACAGAACACGCTCGACTGGTGGCGCCAGGAGATCGCGCGGGTGTATGCCGGCGACCCGAGCCATCCGGTCGGCCTCGCGCTGAAGGACGTGCTTGCCCGCTTCAATCTGCCGCGCGAGCAGATGTTCGAGGTCATCGACGGCATGGAGATGGACCTGCGGCAGACGCGCTACCTCGATTTCAAGGGGCTGCAGCTGTACTGCTACCGCGCGGCGAGCGTCGTCGGCCTGCTCGCGGCCGAGATCTTCGGCTACCAGGACCGCCAGACGCTGAAGTACGCGCACGACCTGGGCATCGCGCTGCAGCTCACGAACATCATCCGCGACGTCGGCGAGGACGCGCGGCGCGGGCGGATCTATCTGCCGATCGAGGACCTGCAGCGCTTCAAGGTGCCGGCGAGCCAGATCCTCGAAGGACACGGCGGCGACAACTTCCGCGCGCTGATGCAATTCCAGGCCGAACGGGCGCGCAAGTTCTACGACCAGGCGTTCCAGCACCTGCCCGCGGTCGATCGCAAGGCCCAGCGGCCCGGCCTGGTGATGGCGGCGATCTATCGCACGCTGCTCGACGAGATCGCGCGCGACGGCTTCCAGGTGCTCGACCGGCGCACGTCGCTGACACCGGTGAGGAAGATCTGGATCGCCGGCTCGACGTGGGTCCGGGCGTGACGCGCAGCGCGGGCGAACCGGCGACGGCCGCGGCGTGACGCAGCCCGTCGCGATCGTCGGCGCCGGCTACGCGGGCCTCGCGTGCGCGGTCGAGCTCGCGCGGCGGCATGTGCCGGTGACGGTGTTCGAGCGTTCGCACACCTTGGGCGGGCGCGCGCGGGTCGTCGCGAAGGACGGCTGGCGCGTCGATAACGGCCAACACATCCTGATCGGCGCGTACACCGAACTCACGCGCCTGCTGCGCCTGACCGGCGGCTCGCCGAAACTGCTCGAACACCTGCCGCTGACGCTGCACACCCCCGGCCACCTGCACCTGCAGGCGGCCCGGCTGCCGGCGCCGCTGCATCTGGCGGTCGGCCTGCTCCGCGCGACCGGGCTGGGCTGGGCGGACCGGCTCGCGATGCTGCGGCTGATGCGCTTCCTCAAAAAACAGCGTTTCCGCGTCGACGCGCAGTTGACGGTCGAGCGGCTGCTGCACGACACGCGCCAGCCGGAGCGGCTGTCGCGCCTGGTGTGGGAGCCGCTGTGCGTCGCGGCACTGAACACGCCGGTCGCCGAGGCGTCGGCGCAGGTCTTCGCGAGCGTCCTGCGCGACAGTCTCGCGGCGGGAGCTTCGGCAAGCGAGCTGCTGATCCCGCGCGTCGACCTGTCGGAACTCTTCCCGGTGCCGGCGGCGCGCTATCTGGCCGTGCGGCGCGGCAAGCTGCGCACCGGCACCGCGGTCGAGGCGATCCGCCCCGTCGCCGGCGGCGGATTCCGCCTCGAAGGCGATCCGGCCGACCAGCGCTACGCGCACGTCGTCGTCGCCGCCGCGCCGCATCACGCCGCGGCGCTGCTCGCCCCGCTCGATGGCTGCAGCCGGCTCGCAGCAAAGATCGACGCGCTGCCGAGCGAACCGATCACGACCGTGTACCTCGCGCTCGGCAAGCCGCTGCGGCTCGCGCACGTGATGATCGGCCTCGCCGACGGCCCCGCGCAGTGGGCTTTCGACCGCGGCCGGCTCGGCGGCCCGGCTGGCCTCATCGCCTGCGTGATCAGCGCGCACGGCGCACACGAGGCGCTGTCGCGCGAAGCGCTCGCACTCGCGGTGCATGCGCAGCTCGAACGCCAGTTGCAACGCCGCCTGCCCGCGGCCGAATGGTCGCAGGTCATCACCGAGAAACGCGCGACCTTCGCGTGCCGCCCGGGCCTCGCCCGCCCCGGCCCGCAGACGCCGATCGCCGGGCTGTGGCTCGCCGGCGACTATCTCGACCCGGACTATCCGGCTACGCTCGAATCGGCGGTGCGCTCGGGCGTCGACACCGCGGCGCGCGTATTGCAGGCGCTGGAGTCGCCGGCATCGCCACTAGGCGCGAAGCGCTAGGTTGCCGCCCCGAGCGCGATCGCGGGCTCGCTCAGCGCGCCGTTGTGCATCCGCAATATCCGCCCGCAGCGACGCGCCAGCGATTCGTCATGGGTCACGAGGATCAGCGTCGTACCCGCTTCGCGGTTCAGCGAAAAAATCAGCTCGATGATCGCCTCGCCGGTCGCGACGTCGAGGTTGCCGGTCGGCTCGTCGGCGAGCAGCAGCCGCGGGCTCGGCGCGAACGCGCGGGCGAGCGCGACGCGCTGCTGCTCGCCGCCGGAAAGATGCTTGGGGTAATGGCGCACGCGCGCGGCCAGCCCGACCCGCCCGAGCCACTGGCGCGCGATGGCGTCGGCATCGTCGGCGCCGGCGAGCTCGAGCGGCAACATGACATTTTCGAGCGCGGTCAGCGCCGGCAGCAGCTGGAACGACTGGAACACGAAGCCGACCGACTCGCCGCGCAACGCCGCGCGCGCATCCTCGTCGAGCGAGAAGATGTCGGTGCCCTGGATACGCACGGTGCCGGCGCTGGGAACATCGAGCCCGGCGAGCAATCCGAGCAGCGTGGATTTCCCGGAGCCGGACGCGCCGACGATCGCGACCGACTCGCCGGCGCCCACGCTGAACGAAACATCCTGCAGAATGCGCAGGCCCCCCGCGCCGTCGCCGAGCGGGACGCTTTTCGACAGGCCGGCGACCTCGATCACCGGAACGGAGAACTTTATGCTGTTGCGATCCATCGTGATCTTCTTCTTCGCAATAATGGTTTCGGGCGCCGCGCAGGCGGCAACGATACTGGTGTGGGGCGACAGCCTCTCGGCCGGCTACGGCCTGCGCCCGAAGCAGGACTGGCCTACCCTGCTGCAGACGCGCCTCGAACGCGAAGGGTTCCGCCACACGGTGATCAACGGCAGCGTCAGCGGCGAGACGTCCTCGGGCGGACGCTCGCGACTGCCGGCCGCGCTCGACCGCCACGCGCCGGACCTGCTGATCCTCGAACTCGGCGCCAACGACGGCCTGCGCGGACTGCCACCACGCCTGCTGGCCGAGAACCTCGCGGCGATGATCGAGGTCGCGCGCAGCCGCGGCGCCCGCGTGCTGCTGGTCGGCATGCAGATGCCGCCGAACTACGGCCCGGCCTACACGCAGCGCTTCGAACAGACTTTCGCCGACGTCGCCCGCAAGCACAAGGTGCCGCTAGTGCCTTTCCTGCTCGACGGCTTCGCCGACCGGCACGAGCTGTTCCAGTCCGACGGCATCCACCCGACCGCCGAAGCTCAGGAGCTCATCGTCGACACCGTCTGGAAGCAGCTCGTGTCGATGCTGAAGGGATAGCCGCTGCGCGCGGCCCGGGGTCGCACCGCGCCCCTCACACGATCCGCAGCAGCGGTTCGCCCGCCTCCATCCGGCCGATGACGCGGCCGTCGCTGCCCTGCTCCGCCCGGATCGCCGCGAGCACCTCGTCCACGGTGCCGGGCGTGCAGGCGATCAGGAGCCCGCCGCTGGTCTGCGGATCGGTGATGAGCTTGCGCTGCCACTCCGGCGCTTCGGGCGCGAAGCGGATCGATTCGCCGTAGCTCGCCCAGTTGCGCGTCGAGGCGCCGGTCGCGATGCCGTCGCGCACGAGCCGCAGCGCCGCTTCGATCGTCGGCAGCTCGTCGAACGCCACGCTCGCTGCGAGGCTCGAGCCGCGGCAGATTTCGAGCAGGTGGCCGGCCAGCCCGAAGCCGGTGACATCGGTCACCGCATGCACGCCGGCCATACCGGCCAGGCGCATCCCGACCCGGTTCAAGAGCGTCGTCCAGTGCAGCATCGCGGCATAGTCGGCATCTTTGATCAGGCCTTTCTTGAGCCCGGCCGACAGGATGCCGATGCCGAGCGGCTTGGTCAGGATCAGCACGTCGCCGGCCTGCGCGCCGGCGTTGGTCTTGACCTGGGCGGGGTCGACAACGCCCAGGCCGACGAGCCCGTAGATCGGTTCGAGGACGTCGATCGAATGCCCGCCGGCGATCGGGATGCCGGCGTCGCGGCACACCGACGCGCCGCCTTCGAGGATGCGGCCGATGACTTCGGGCGGCAGCTTGTCGATCGGCATGCCGACGATCGCGAGCGCCATGATCGGGCGCCCGCCCATCGCGTAGACGTCGGACAGCGCGTTGGTCGCGGCGATGCGGCCGAAATCATACGGGTCGTCGACGATCGGCGTGAAGAAGTCGGTCGTCGCGACGATCGCCTGGCGGTCGTTGAGGCGATACACCGCGGCGTCGTCGGCGGTCTCGGTGCCGACCAGCAGATCCGGCGGGACCAGGCCCGCCGGGGCGTGCGCGAGCAGCTTCGACAGCACGGCGGGAGCGATTTTGCAGCCGCATCCGCCGCCGTGGGAGAATTGCGTGAGTTTGATCTGATCCATGGATTCCAGGGGGAGAAACGGTTGCCCGGCGCAGGCCGGAGCACCGCGACAACGCATGAAAAAAGGCATCGCGACCGTAGCACAGCTGTCCGCCTTTGACGAGGTCATCGACGCCCGCAGCCCGGCCGAATTCGACGAAGACCGCATTCCCGGCGCGATCAGCTGCCCGGTGCTCGACAACGCCCAGCGTGTCGTCGTCGGCACGATCTACAAGCAACAGTCCGCGTTCGAGGCGCGGCGCATCGGCGCGGCGATGGTCGCCGAGAACATCGCGCATCACCTGAAAACCCGCTTCCACGATAAACCGAAGAACTGGCGGCCGCTGGTGTATTGCTGGCGCGGCGGCCAGCGCAGCGGCGCGTTCGTCACCTGGCTGCGGCTGATCGGCTGGGATGCGTGCCAGCTCGAAGGCGGCTACAAGACGTGGCGCCGGATGGTGGTCGCGGAACTCGAAGAACTCCCGGCGCGCTTCGACCTGCGCGTCGTGTGCGGGGCCACGGGCAGCGCCAAGACGCGCGTCCTCGACGCGCTGGCAAAGCTCGGCGCGCAGGTGCTCGATCTCGAGCATCTCGCCGCGCACAAGGGCTCCGTGCTCGGCGCGCTGCCGGACCGTCCGCAGCCGACGCAGAAATCGTTCGAAACCGAACTGTTCCGCACCCTGCACGCGCTCGACCCGGCGCGGCCGGTGTTCGTCGAGGCCGAAAGCCGCAAGATCGGCCGCATCCAGGTGCCCGAGGCGCTGATCCGGCAGATGCGCGCGAGCCCTTGCGTCGCGATCGAAGCCAGCCGCGAAGCGCGCCTCGAGTTCCTCGTGCGCGACTACGCGTACCTCGGCGACGACATCGCCGACCTGCAGAAGAAAATCGACTTCCTCAAGGGCCTGCAGAGCAACGAGACGCTGGAACGCTGGAAGACCCTTGCCGCGGCGCACGACCTGCCGACGCTTTTCGCCGAGTTCATCGAGCTGCACTACGATCCGCTCTACCACCGCTCGCAGAACAGGAATTTCACCCGCTTTCCGAGCGCGCCGATCTTCACGAGCGACGACCTGTCGCCGGCCGGGATCGAGGCGCTGGCACGGCGCATACTCGCTGCCGCCGCGGCGCAGCCCGAAGCGCTTACTCGGGTGGCCGATCCGGCAACACCGTGAGGCCCTGCCCCTTGACGGCGCACACGCGCTGCACGACCGCCGGCCGCGGCCGGGCGACTTCGCCCTGCTCGAAGGCGACGATCGTGTAATCGCCGGCGAGGCGTTCGAGCAGTTCGCCGGGGCGCAGCAGAAATTCGGGGTTGGCGGGCCTGCCGAAGCGCTCGTTGCCGAGCATGAAGGTTTCGTAAATCAGCACGCCGTCCGCGGCGAGGCAGTCGAGCAGCAGTCCGAGACGCGGCCGGTAGAGATAATTGGTCACGACGATCGCGTCGAAGCACGCCGTCCCGTAAGGCCAGTCTCCGCCTTCGAGGTCCGCCTGGGTGACGCTGACGCGCGGCTCGCCGGCGAACGTCGCCAGCGCCGCCACGTCCCGGTCCACCGCCTCGACTTCCCATCCATGGCGGGCCAGCCAGCGCGCATGCCGGCCATGGCCGCACGCGAAATCGAGCACGCGGCCGCCGACGGGGATCAGTGGCGCAAAGCGCGCGACCCACGCCGAAGGATCGGCAACGGCTGAATCAGGGAAGGTTGTCATCGGTTTCCTTTGTGTCGTTTTCCGGTGCGGGCGGCATGGATTCTAGCCGGCCCCCCGAGGCATGACGAGGCCTCTTCGGCGACGACGCCGGTAGCGCGTTCACAACCCGTTTCGGGCAGTCGACTCGGCCGCCCGTCCGGCTTATGCGTAACAATTCAGAGCAATGGCACGCCGAGTCCCCGCCCCGGCAGGTAAGATCCCCTGAAAAGCGCGGGCCACCCGTGGTTCCGACCCCGACTCACTCCGACGAAAACGCTGTGAAAACGTCTCATGAGTCTTTTCAGGCGTGGGCGCATCGACTTGCCGGGGCGGCACTCGCGGCGGCGCTGATGACTTCCTCCCCACTGCTGGCCCACCCGCCACTGTTCGCCTCCGCGTTGCCGCTGGTCGCGCCGCTCGCAGGCCTGCTCCTGGTTCTCGTCGCGCTGTTCGCCTGGCATGTTTTCCGGCGCCGGCCGGCGGCCCGCGAGGCGTCCCGCGTCGCCGGCTTCGATTCCGCCGAACTCGTCGAACTGCTCGACCTGTCGTCGGACTGGCAATGGAAGACCGATGCGCAGCACCGCTATGTTCACATCACCGCGGGCCTGCAGGAGCACTCGCGGATCGACCCGCTCGAATTCCTCGGCCGCACGCCTTGGGAACTCGACTCCGGGGAGGCCCTCGCGCACAGGGACGCATGCCAGGCGAGCCTTGCGCAGCAGGCACCGCTGAACCTGACGCTGTGCCGCCACGACAATACCGGGAGGCGCCGCTATCTCGAACTGGTCGGGCGCCCGCTCTACCACGACGGAAGCTTCGCCGGCTACCACGGCATCGGGCGGGACATCACGCACCGGGTCGAGTCCGACCAGTCGCTGCGCGAGAACCAGGTGCGCTATCGCGAGCTGATCGAGTCGGTCAACGAGATCATCTTCCGCACCGATGAAAGCGGCCGGCTGACATTCCTGAACCGGGGCTGGGAAACGATCACCGGCTACACGCTGAAGGAGAGCCTCGACACCGCGCTGGTGGATCACTTCCACCCCGACGATCGCACCGCGGCTTGGCACCAGATATCGCTGGTTTTCCGGCAGGAGATCCCGGCGTGGAGCGCCCAATTGCGGCTGCTGACGCAAAACGGCGAGATACGCTGGGTCGAGGCGACCGCGCATCGCGTGGACCGCGGCAACGAAGACGGCACGGCGCCGCGCGGCTTGGCGGGAACGCTGTTCGATATCTCGGCGCGCAAGATCGCCGAGATGACGCTGCGCAATATCAACCGGGAACTCGAGGCCCGGGTCCGCGCCCGCACCGCCGAGCTGGAAGCGTCGAACCGCGAGCTCGAGGCGTTTTCGTATTCGGTGTCCCACGACCTGCGCGCACCGCTGCGCGCGATCGACGGGTTCGCCCGCATCCTCGAGGAAGAACTCGGCGACGGCCTCGAGCCGGACGCACGGGAGCATATCGGGCGCATCCGCAAGGCCGGCATGCGCATGTCGCACCTCATCGACGACCTGATCAAGCTCGCGCAGCTGGCGCGCCACTCGCTGCAGAGGGAAACATTCGATCTGTCGGAACTCGCGATCCAGATCATCGACGAGCTGCGCCGGAACGAGCCGGACCGGCGCGTCGAGGTGGAGATAACGAGGGACCTGCTGGTGACGGCCGACCGCGGACTGATGCAGCTCGCGCTCCAGAACCTGCTCGGCAACGCGTGGAAGTTTTCTTCACGCAACGCGGTCGCGCACATCTCGCTGACGGCGAAGCGCGATCTGGGCCAGCGCGTGTTCTGCATCACGGACGACGGCGTCGGCTTCGACATGACCTTCGCCAGCAACCTGTTCCGCGCCTTTCATCGCCTGCACCGCAGCACCGATTTTCCCGGCTCCGGGATAGGCCTCGCGACGACCTACCGCATCATCGAGCGCCACGGCGGGCAGATCTGGGCGAAATCGAAGCCCGGCGAGGGCGCAAGCTTCTATTTCACGCTCGGCCGATGAATGCCCCCGCCATCGGATGCGCCGCCCCGGGTTGCGGCAAGTCCCGATCGGAATGCCTTGCCACTTATGGCACAATGGCTCATGGTGCACTGCAGTAAGCTTGCACTCGGCTCAGATTCGACCAGACTGTAACGACTGCAATTCCGGTACTCATCGAAGCGTGGCCAACGAAGGTTTCCAAGGCCTCGTCACCCACGGCCAGCGGTTACGGACCCTGCATCCAGGCGATAAAAATGAAAGAGAAGCACTACCTCAGTCCCCTGCTCGAACCCAAATCGGTCGGCGTGATCGGCGCGAGCCAGCGTGAAGCATCCCTGGGCAACGTGGTGATCCGCAACATGCAGAACGCGGGTTTCCGCGGCCGGCTGTTCGCCGTCAACCCCAAGCACGAATCCGTGCTCGGCGTGCCCTGCTACAAATCGGTCGAGGACGTGCCGCACCGCCTCGACCTCGTGGTCATCGCAGTGCGCGCCGACCAGGTGCTATCGATCGTCGAGAGCTGCGGTCGCGCCGGCGTGAAGGCGGTCATCATCATGTCGACCGGATTCTCCGAGACCGGCGCGCGCGGCGCGCTGCTCGAACGCCACGTCGTCGAGGCCGCGCGCCGCTACCGCATTCGCCTGCTCGGCCCGAACTGCCTCGGCATCATGCGTCCGGTGCTGGGCCTGAACGCGACGTTCGCGCATGTCAGCGCGATCAAGGGCACGATCGGCCTGATCTCACAGTCCGGGGCGCTGTGCACGTCGATCCTGGACTGGGCGGAACCGAACAACATCGGCTTCTCGGCGGTCGTCTCGCTCGGCTCGTCGAGCGACATCGACTTCGGCGAAGTGCTCGAATACATGATCTCGGACCCGCGCACCGAGAGCATCATCATGTATGTCGAAGGCATCCGCGACGCGCGCCGCTTCATGAGCGCGCTGCGCGGCGCGGCGCGCGTCAAGCCGGTGCTGCTGATCAAGGTGGGGCGCCACCCGGACGTGTCGCGCGCGATCCGCTCGCACTCGGGCTCGATGAGCGGCAACGATGCGGTCTTCGATGCTGCACTGCGGCGAGCCGGCGTCATCCGGCTGTACAACATGGGGCAGCTGTTCGCCGCGGCGAACGCGCTGTTCTCGCACTTCCGCCCGCGCGGCAACCGCCTGGCGATCGTCACCAACGGCGGCGGGCCGGGCGTGATGGCGGCCGACCGCGCGGCCGACCTGGATATCCCGCTTTCCGAGTTCTCGGACGGCACGATGGAAAAGCTCAACGCCGCGCTGCCGGCCGGATGGTCGCACGGCAACCCGGTGGACATCCTCGGCGACGCGGACGTCGAGCGTTATCGCAAGGCCGTTCAGGCGGTGCTCGAAGGGCCGAACGTCGACGGCGTGCTGGTGATGCTGACGCCGCAGGCCAACACCGATCCGACGGCGGTCGCCGAGGCGGTCGTCGAGCTCGAGAAGACCGCCGACAAGCCGGTCGTGACGTGCTGGATGGGCGAGCAGCTGGTCGGCCCCGGGCGCAAGGTTTTCGAAGCCGCCGGCATCCCGACTTTCCGCACCCCGGAGCCGGCGGTCGAGCTGTTCAGCCACCTGTCGGCGTACTACCGCAACCAGAAGCTGCTGATGCAGACGCCGGCGTCGCTGTCGCACCTCAATCCGCCGAGCGTCGAGAGCGCGCGGCTGGTCATCGAGACCGCGCTGGCCGAGCGCCGCAAGGTGCTCAACTCGATGGAATCGAAGGCGCTGCTCGCCGCGTTCCGCATCCCGATCGCGCAGACCGTGGTCGCGCGCTCGGCGACCGAGGCGATGGTGCTCGCCGAGGAAATCGGCCTGCCGGTGGTGATGAAGATCGACTCGCCGTCGATCATCCACAAGGCTGACTCCGGCGGCGTGCGGCTCAATCTCGGCAGCCTCGCGGCGGTGCGCACCGCGTACCAGGAAATCCTCGAGGAAGTGCGCAAGAACAAGCCCGCGGCGACGATCAACGGCGTCGCGATCGAGCCGATGATCCTCAAGCGCAACGGCCGGGAACTCGTCGTCGGCGTCAGGCGCGACGCGGTGTTCGGCCCGGTGATCACTTTCGGCGAAGGCGGCAACCGCGTGGTCGCGAACCGCGACATGGAAATCGCGCTGCCGCCGCTGAACCACTACCTCGTGCGCGACCTGATCAAGTCGTCGCGCGTGTCGGTGCTGCTCGGCGAATTCCGCAACATGCCGCCGGTGAATATGGAGTCGCTGGAGTTCGTGCTGCTGCGCGTCTCCGAGATGGTGTGCGAACTGCCGTGGATCACCGAGCTCGAGATCAATCCGCTGATCGTCGACGAGAACGGCGCCGTCGCCGTCGACGCGCGCGTGACGGTCGAGAACGTCTCGCCGTCGGTCGACCGCTACGCGCACATGGCGATCCATCCGTATCCGTCGCAGCTCATCACGAAGTGGACGAGTGTCGACGGCGTCGAGGTCACGATCCGGCCGATCAAGCCGGAAGACGCGGAGCTCGAAGTCGAGTTCGTGCGCACGCTGTCGGCCGAGACGAAGTACTACCGCTTCATGAACACGATGCGCGAGCTGCCGCCGGCGATGGTCGCGCGGCTGACGCAGATCGACTACGACCGCGAGATGGCGTTCCTCGCGACGATCCAGGAAGGCGGCAAGGAAGTCGAGATCGGCGTGTGCCGCTATGCGGTGAATCCGGACGGCGAATCCTGCGAATTCGCCATTGTCGTCGCCGACGCCTGGCAGCGCCACGGCCTCGCGCGCAAGCTGATGGGGATCCTCATCGAGACGGCGCGCAACAAGGGCATCATGTACATGAACGGCGTATTCCTCGCGAACAACGAGCGGATGCTGAAGTTCGTGCAGGGGCTCGGCTTCACGCTGTCGAACGATCCGGAAGACAGCACCGTCAAGATCGGCGTGCTCCCGCTGCAGGACTGACCCCCCGAGACTCTCCCTCTCCCCCCAGGACCGATCCCACCTTACCCGCTCATGACCGCATCCATCGAAACACGCACCTTCCACGATCAACCCGCGCTCGTCCTGCGCACGCCGGGCGGCGCGCAGGCGGTCGTCTCGCTGTTCGGCGCCCAGGTGCTGTCCTGGACACCGGCCGGCGGCAGCGAGTGGCTGTACCTCAGTCCGCAGGCACGGCACGACGGCAGCACGGCGATTCGCGGCGGCATCCCGGTATGCTTTCCGCAGTTCGCCACGCTCGGCAAGCTGCCGAAGAACGGCCTCGTGCGCACCCGGCCTTGGAGCCTTGGCGAGCAGCGCAGCGGCGACGACTTCGCGCTGGTGACGCTGACGACGAGCGAAGACGATGCGAGCTACGCGGCGTGGCCGCAGCGCTTCTCCGCCGAGGTGACGGTGATCATCGAAAACGAACGCCTCGGCGTCGAGTTCGAAGTCGAGAACACCGGCCACGCGTCGTTTGCGTTCACCGCCGCGCTGCACACCTACTTGCGCGTGCGCGAAGTCGAGAACGCGCGCCTCGAGGGCCTGCACGGCCACGAATACCGCGACGCCGCGGACAACGACCGGATCAAGCGCGACAGCGGCGAGGCGCTCGTCGTCGAAGCCGAGACCGACCGCGTCTATCACGACGTGCAGCGCCCGTTGCTGCTGCGCGATGGCTGGCGCAGCCTCGGCATCAATGTCGAAGGCTTTCCGGACGTCGTGGTGTGGAACCCGTGGGAACAGCGCTGCGCGCAACTGCCCGACATGCCGGCCAACGGCTTCCGGCACATGCTGTGCGTCGAAGCCGCGGCCGCGCGCCGCAGGATCGAGCTCGACGCCGGCGAGCAGTGGTACGGACGGCAAACCCTGATCGCGCTGTGACCGCGGCACGACGCTCCGCCGTTCGGCGCTGACGCGGCGCGCCGGCGCTTGCGGCGGTGCGGCCGGTTGTTGCACCATCGCATCCTTTGCCCGGCGGCCGCTTGCCGCCTTCTCGGCCATTATTCCCTCATGCTCCCGCCCATCGAACACCGCATCGCCACCGAACTCGCCGCCCAGCCCCGCCAGGTCATCGCCGCGATCGCCCTGCTCGACGAAGGCGCGACCGTGCCTTTCATCGCCCGCTACCGCAAGGAAGTCACCGGCGGGCTCGACGACACGCAGCTGCGCATGCTCGACGAACGCCTCGGCTACCTGCGCGAGCTCGAAGATCGCCGCGCCACCGTGCTGGCGTCGATCGCCGAGCAGGGCAAGCTGACCGACGCGCTGCACGTGCAGATCGCGAGCGCCGAGACCAAGCAGCGCCTCGAGGACCTGTACCTGCCGTACAAGCAGAAGCGCCGCACGAAAGCGCAGATCGCGCGCGAGGCCGGCATCGAGCCGCTGGCGCTCGCGCTGCTCGGCGACCCGACGCTGACGCCGGAAAGCGAAGCGCAGGGTTATTTGAACGCCGACGCGGGCTTCGCCGACACCAAGAGCGTGCTCGACGGCGCGCGCCAGATCCTCATCGAGCGCTTCGCCGAAGACGCCGAGCTGCTCGGCACGCTGCGCACCTGGCTGCAGGAACACGGCCAGGTGAGCTCGGGCGTCGTCGAAGGAAAGGAGAACGACGGCGCGAAGTTCCGCGACTGGTTCGACTTCCGCGAGCCGATCGCCGCGCTGCCCTCGCACCGCGCGCTGGCGCTCTTGCGCGGACGCAACGAAGGGGTGCTGCGCCTCGCGTTGACCGTCGACCAGCCGGACCCGGACGCGCCACACCCGTGCGAAGGACGCATCGCCGCCCGCTTCGGCGTGCGCGACCAGGGCCGTGCGGCCGACAAGTGGCTGCGCGAGACGGTGCGCTGGGCGTGGAACGTGAAGATTTCGCTGCACCTCGAACTCGAGCTGATGAATGCGCTGCGCGAGCGCGCCGAGGAAGAGGCGATCCGCGTCTTCGCGCGCAATCTGAAAGACCTGCTGCTCGCCGCACCGGCCGGCGCGCGCACGACGATGGGTCTCGATCCGGGCATCCGCACCGGTGTCAAGGTCGCCGTCATCGACGCCACCGGCAAGCTCGTCGACACCGCGACGATCTACCCGTTCGAGCCGCGCCGCGATCGCGACGGTTCGCTCGCGACGCTCGCCGCGCTGGCGAAGAAGCACGCCGTCGAGCTCGTCGCGATCGGCAACGGCACCGCATCGCGCGACACCGACAAGCTCGTCGCCGACCTGATGGAGGCGGCCCCACAACTGCGGCTGACGCGCGTCACGGTGTCCGAAGCGGGCGCGTCGGTGTATTCGGCGTCGGAACTCGCGGCGCGCGAGTTCCCGGATCTCGACGTGTCGCTGCGCGGCGCGGTGTCGATCGCGCGGCGCCTGCAGGATCCGCTCGCCGAGCTGGTCAAGATCGACCCGAAGTCGATCGGCGTCGGCCAGTACCAGCACGACGTCAACCAGTCGCGGCTGGCGAAGAGCCTCGACGCGGTCGTCGAGGATTGCGTCAACGCCGTCGGCGTCGATGTGAATACCGCGTCGCCGGCGCTGCTCTCGCGCATTTCGGGGCTCAACGCGACGCTGGCCGGCAACATTGTCGAACATCGCAACGCGAACGGCCCGTTCCGCAGCCGCGACGCGCTCAAGGGCGTGCCGCGCCTGGGGCCGAAGACTTTCGAGCTGGCGGCCGGCTTCCTGCGCATCCCGAGCGGCGACAATCCGCTCGATGCCTCCGCGGTGCACCCCGAGGCATACCCGGTCGTCGAGCGCATCCTCGCGCGCGTGGCGAAGAGCGTGCGCGAGCTGATGGGCAATCCGGCGTTCGTCAAGGCGCTTCGTCCGGCCGAATTCACCGACGAGCGCTTCGGCCTGCCGACGGTCCAGGACATCCTCGCCGAGTTGGAAAAACCCGGCCGCGACCCGCGCCCCGAATTCCGCACCGCGACCTTCCGCGAAGGGGTCGAGACGCTGAAGGATCTCGCCCCCGGGATGATGCTCGAAGGCACGGTGACGAACGTCACGAACTTCGGCGCGTTCGTCGACATCGGCGTGCACCAGGACGGACTCGTGCATATCTCGGCGCTCGCCGACCGCTTCGTCAAGGACCCGCACAGCGTCGTCAAGGCCGGACAGGTCGTGAGAGTGAAGGTGCTGGAGGTCGACCTGCCGCGCAAGCGCATCGCGCTGACGATGCGCATGAGCGACGAGCCGCCGGCCGCCGCGGGCGTCACCGCCAGCGACACGGGCGCGCGCGGCAGGCACGACGGCGGGTCGCGCCCGGAACGGAACAGTGTGCGCGGCCACGGTCGCAACGAAGGACGCAGCGAAGGACGCAACGACGGGCGCGGCACTGCCGGCGGCGCGATGGCCGACGCGCTCGCTCGCGCGCTGCGCAAGTAGAATGAGAATGCGCAATAACAGGAATCCCTGCATGACTCCCAATCCGAGCTACGTCCGCGGTTTCCTGCTCGACGACCTCGACATCCGCGGCGCGGTGGTGCGTCTCGACGACGTCTGGAAAGCGCTGCAGGAAGGGCGCGACTACCCCGCCGAAGTGGCGCGCCTGCTCGGGGAAATGAGCGCCGTGTCCGCGCTGATCACCGCGAACCTGAAGCAGGCCGGCCGGCTGACGTTCCAGATCCAGGGCGAGCAGGCGCTCAGGCTGCTGGTCGTCGACTGCACCGAGACGCTGAACCTGCGCGCGTTCGCCGCAATCGACGGCGACATCCCCGCGGACGGCGGCCTGAAGGATCTGATCGGCGACGGCATCCTGCAGCTCACGCTCGACATCCCCGCGCTCGACCAGCCTTACCGCAGCCTCGTGCCGCTCGAGGGCGACAGCATCGCGGCGACCTTCGAACACTACCTGATGCAGTCCGAGCAGCAGCCCGCCGGCATCTGGCTCGCATGCAACGAGGATGCAGCCGCCGCCTTGTTCCTGCAGAAGCTGCCCGGCGCTGACGCGCGCGACGAGGACGGCTGGACGCGCGCCCACCTGCTGGCCCAGACCGTGCAGCCCGACGAGCTGCTGACGCTCGCGCCGGAAACCCTGCTCGGGCGGCTGTTCGCCGAAGAGAACGTCCGCCTGTTCGACGCCCGCCCGGTGACGCACGACTGGCCCGCCGACCGCGACAAGGTCATCGGCATGCTGCGCAGCCTCGGCGAAGCGGAAGTCAGGCGGATCATCGAGGAACATGGCGAGCTGGTCGTGCGCGACGACCTGTCCAACCACGACTACCGCTTCGAGCTCGCCGAGATCGATGCCCTTTTCGCATCGCATCCCGAACCGGGCACGCCGCCGTCGACACTGCACTGACGAGGCGTTCCCGCAGACGGCCGGAGCGGCCCTGCGCCGCCCGCGCGAAGGCTTTGCACGAGGCACGAGCGGCATATCCCGCCAGCCTTGCCCGAATCCCTGCCGCTCAGTAGACTCCCAGCCTTTCAGCGACCTATCTCGCCCATGCCCGCGTCCTCCCCTGCCATCCGCCCGATCGAGTTCCGCAACGCCAGCCTCGGCGCGACCATCGCGGTGCTGCGCGAAGCCGAACCGGCCCGCCTCGCGGATGCGCTGCACATGATGCTCGGCGGGATGCCGGATTTCTTCAGCGGCGATGCGACCGTGCTCGACTTTGCCGATCTCGCCGAACTGCCCGCGCGTATCGACTGGACCGGGCTGATGAGCCTGCTGCGCCGCTACCAGCTGCAGCCGGTCGGCGTGCGCAATCTTCCGCCCGAGCTTGCCGCGGCAGCGCGCCAGGCAGGGCTGGCGATCCTCGACGGCGCCGAGCTGCGCGACCGCCAGAACGGGCAGTCTGCGGCGCTTCGCCCTGCCCCGGCCCCGGCACCCGCCCCGGCGCCGCAGACTGCCCCGCCGCCTCCCGCCCCGGAGCCCCGGGCGGCGACCTTGTTCGTCGACCGCCCGCTGCGCTCGGGCCAGCAGGTCTATGCGCGCGGCGGCGACCTGGTGCTGTTCGCCGGGATGAGCAACGGCGCCGAAGTCATCGCCGACGGCAGCATCCACTGCTACGGCCCGCTGCGCGGGCGCGCGATCGCCGGCGCGCAGGGCGACGCTTCGGCACGTATCGTGTCGACCAACTTCGGCCCGGAGATCGTCTCGATCGCCGGCATTTTCCGCACTTTCGAACAAGGCATTCCGGAAGCGGTCGCCGGGCGCGCCGCGCTTGTCCGGCTGGTCGCGAGCGGATCCGACTACAAGCTTGGCATCGAACCGCTGCAGCTCGATTGAGCGCGGCTCCATCTCTAGAAAAGGGTATACCGTGACTCGAGTCGTCGTCGTGACATCAGGCAAAGGTGGCGTGGGCAAGACCACCACCAGCGCGGCATTTTCTTCCGGGCTCGCACTGCGCGGCTTCAAGACCGCGGTAATCGACTTCGACGTCGGCCTGCGCAACCTCGACCTGATCATGGGCTGCGAGCGCCGCGTCGTGTATGACCTCATCAACGTCATCAACGGCGAGGCGAAGCTCAACCAGGCGCTGATCAAGGACAAGCACTGCGACAATCTGTTCGTGCTGCCGGCCTCGCAGACGCGCGACAAGGACGCGCTGACCGAGGAAGGTGTCGAGAAAGTGCTGAAGGAACTCGAGCACATGGGCTTCGACTACGTCGTCTGCGATTCGCCCGCCGGCATCGAGCGCGGCGCCGTGCTGGCATTGACCTTCGCCGACGAGGCGATCATCACGACGAACCCGGAAGTCTCGTCGGTGCGCGACTCGGACCGCATCCTCGGCATCCTGCAGTCGAAGTCGCGCCGCGCCGCCGAAAGCGACGAGCCGATCAAGGAGCACCTGCTCGTCACGCGCTATTCGCCCAAGCGCGTCGAAGAGGGTGAAATGCTGTCGTACAAGGATGTCCAGGAGCTGCTGCGGGTGCCGCTGATCGGCGTCATCCCGGAATCGGAATCGGTGCTGCAGGCGTCCAACCAGGGCCTGCCGGCGATTCACCTGAAAGGCACCGACGTCGCCGAGGCCTATTCCGACGTCGTCGCCCGCTTCCTCGGCGACGAACGCCAACTGCGCTTCGTCAATTACGAAAAGCCGGGGCTGATCAAGCGCCTCTTCGGAGGCAGGTGAGATGTCCTTCCTTGCCCGCCTCTTCGGCGAGAAGAAGAAGACCGCGGAGATCGCGAAGAACCGCCTGTCGCTGCTGATCGCCCACGAGCGCAGCGAGGGCGTGCCAAAAGCGGACTTCCTGCCGGCGCTGCAGCGGGAGCTGATCGAGGTCATCTCGAAGTACGTCTCGGTCAATTCGGACGACATCAAGGTGCATCTCGACAAGCAGGACAACTACGAAGTCCTGGAAGTCAACATCGTCCTTCCCGAGCAGAATCAGGGCCGCTAGCAGAATCACGGCCGCTGTTCCCGCCCGGGCCGGCGGCGAAGGATCAAGCCGCGAGCAGCAACTCCACCGGCACGCCGACGCGCACGTTGCCCCAGTGCCGCCCGGCGATCATGATCGGCATCGCGATGTCGCACAGGATGTCGCCGGTATCGCGCAGGAAGGTCTGCAGCAGCACCGCCTCGGTGTTCCGCGCGGAACGCAACTCGGCCGGCCGGTCGAACTTCCGGCACGTGCGGTTGCCGCCGAGGTCGATGTCCGGATTGCCGGTCAGCGGGCGCGAGTACTTGAGGTTGTGGGCAGCCAGGTAGCTGTCGGTGTTCACCGCCACCGCGGCGGCGCAGCCCGGGATCGCCGCGAGGCAGTCTTCGAGCAGCTGCTGGCAGCGGCGACCGTACTCGTCGCCCCAGGACACCTTGAACTTCTGCGGCCGGGTGTTCGCCACCGGCTGATAGCGGCGGTCGAAGATATCGATGCCCGCACGCGCCATTTCGTCGAGTTGAGCCTGGATGCGGTCGCGGAAGATCCGCGCCTGGTCCATCGCGTGGTCGAACGCCCCCTGGCCGATGCGGAACCGCGACACGAGCTCCTGCACCGCTTCGGTGGCCCGCGAAAGCTCGACCGTGCACTGTTCGGATTCCGCCATGTTCGCCGCGACCGTGCCCGACACGTCGTGGATCGTCGTGACGTTTTCATGCACCTGCCCGTTCGTCGCCGACAGCTCCTCCATCGCCGTGGCGATCTGCAGCAGCTGTTCGCCGGTGGTCTCGAATTCGCCGACCATGAACTCAAAATGCTCGGCGGACTTCCCGACGACCTCGCGCGCCTGCAGCACATCGGCGTTGATGACGACGTTTTCCGCGCGGGTGGTCATGACGCGGCCGATCATCCCGTCGATGTTGTCGGTGATCTCCTCGGCGGCCCGGTTCACCCGTTCGGCGAGCTTTCTCACCTCGTCGGCGACGACTGCGAAGCCGCGCCCGGCTTCCCCGGCACGCGCGGCCTCGATCGCCGCGTTCAGCGCGAGGAGGTTCGTCTGGTCGGCGATCGCGCGGATCAGCGAAGCGATCTGCTTGACGCTCTCGGAGCGCTCCGACAGGTCGTCGACGGTGTGGTTGAAGTGCAGCACCTTCTCGCTGACCGCGTTGATCTTCCCCGCGATGTCCTGCATCTCGTGCAGCGAAGCGCGCGCGATCTCGAGGTTCTTCGTCGTCGACGCCGAAATGTTCTGTGCGCTCGCCGATACGCTCTCGATCGCCGCGGTCGACTCGGTGCTCGCGGCGAACACCACTTCGGTCATCGTCCCCTGCGTCTGCGCATCCTGCGCCGAACTCTCGACGTGGGCCCTGACCCTGACGGCGTCGCGCGCGATGCTCACGCTCCGGGTGCGGACTTCGCTGATGATGTGGCGCATCTTCGCCGCAAACCGGTTGTAGCTCATCGCGAGCTGGCGCAGTTCGTCGTGCGTCGCCAGCGGCAGGTTGCGCGAGAAGTCGCCTTCGCCCTGCGCGATCTCGTTGAGGATCCGCGTGATGACCCGCACCGGCCGCACGATGAGGTGGCGCATGTACAGGATCTGGCCGATGTTGACGCACAGCGCGATCGCCGTCAGCGCGAACATCAGGTACAGCCCGCCGTCGAGCGACGCCATGATCTTCTGCGCGGCCGCCTGCGCCACCTCGCCCGTCGCCAGCAACCCGCGGATCTGGTTCTGCTGATGGAGGTAGACGGCGAGGTAGAACAGGTCGATGAAGAAAAGCAGGAGAAAACTGCACAGCTTCTTCGTCAGCGAGTTCCAGAACGTCTTTTCAACCCATTCGTATAATTGCGAAAACATGGGAGTTCCCGTTTGCATGGCCCGATTGCCCTTACGGCATCATGCCCCGCGACTTGAGCCCCGGTTGCACGTTGCAGCAAATATTTCGCCGTGCGCCCGCCGGCCCGCGCCCATGCGGCACGCTCGACACGCTTCGCGGCCGGCGCCAATTTGCCCGCGCTCCGTCCACGTGCCACAATCACCGCTTTTATGCCCCTTGCCGATTCATGAGCGACCAGAACAACAATTCCGCCGCCTCGCAGGACGAGAATCACATCATTTCCGAGCGGCGCGAAAAGCTGGCCGCGTGGCGTGCCGACGGCCGAGCCTTCCCGAACGATTTCTCGCGCGAGAACATCGCCGGCAAGCTCGATGAAATCTACGGAGAAAAGGAGTCGCACGAGCTCGACGCGACGCCGGTCGAAGTGAAAGTGGCCGGGCGCATCATGCTCAAGCGCGTGATGGGCAAGGCGAGCTTCATCACGATCCAGGATCTCTCCGGACAGATCCAGCTGTACGTCACGCGCGACGCGGTCGGCGAGGACGTCTACGCCGACTTCAAGCACTGGGACAGCGGTGACATCGTCGGCGCCGTCGGCACGCTGTTCAAGACGCGCACCGGCGAGCTGTCGGTGAAGTGCACCGAGATCCGCCTGCTGACGAAGAGCCTGCGCCCGCTCCCGGACAAATTCCACGGCCTGACCGACGTCGAACAGAAATATCGCCAGCGCCACGTCGACCTGATCATGAACGAGCAGACGCGCTTCACGTTCGTCGCGCGCAGCCGCATGGTGCAGTCGATCCGCAACTACATGATCAGCCACGGCTTCCTCGAAGTCGAGACGCCGATGATGCATCCGATCCCGGGCGGCGCCGCGGCGAAGCCCTTCACGACGCACCACAACGCGCTCGACATGGAACTCTTCCTGCGCATCGCGCCGGAGCTGTACCTCAAGCGCCTCGTCGTCGGCGGCTTCGAGAAAGTCTTCGAGGTGAACCGCAACTTCCGCAACGAAGGCCTCTCCCCGCGCCACAATCCCGAATTCACGATGATGGAGTTCTACGAGGCCTACGCGAACTACAAGAGCCTGATGAACTTCACCGAAGGCCTGCTGCGCCAGGCCGCGCGCGAGGCGCTCGGCACCGAAGTGTTCGTCTACCAGGGACGCGAGCTCGACCTGTCGAAGCCGTTCGCGCGGCTGACGATCGTCGAGGCGATCCACCAGTACCACCCGGGCTTCTCGATCGCGCAGCTCAACGACGAAGCCTGGCTACGCGCCAAGCTGACCGACCTCAAGGCCAAGCTGCGCGACGGCGCGGGCCTCGGCACGCTGCAGCTGATGCTGTTCGAGGAGACCACCGAAGCCGAGCTGTGGGAACCGACGTTCATCATCGACTACCCCGCCGAGGTGTCGCCGCTCGCGCGCCGCAACGACGCGAACCCGGAGATCACCGAACGTTTCGAGCTCTTCATCGTCGGCCGCGAGATCGCCAACGGCTTCTCCGAGCTGAACGACCCGGAAGACCAGGCGGCGCGCTTCCTCGAGCAGGTCAAGGCGAAGGAGGCCGGCGACGAAGAGGCGATGTTCTACGACGCCGACTACATCCGCGCGCTCGAATACGGCCTGCCCCCGACCGGCGGCTGCGGCATCGGCATCGACCGCCTGGTGATGCTCCTGACCGACAGCCCGAGCATCCGCGACGTGATCCTGTTCCCGCAGATGCGCTCGGAGTGATCCCGGCCGCTCCGTCACACCGCAATCCGGGCGCCGCAAGGCGCCTTGTCGTTTCCGAGGCTATGCCCACCGTGCCCATCGACCCCGCCCGCCTGGCTTTCACCGACGACGGCACACCCTGCTCCGCAGCCTTCGGCGACGTCTATCACGCGCGCGGCAGCGGACTCGAACAGGCGCGCTTCGTCTTCATCGCCGGCAATGGCCTGCCCGAGCGCTGGCAGGGGCGCGAGCGCTTCACGATCCTCGAAACCGGTTTCGGTTTCGGGCTGAACTTTCTTGCGACCTGGGGGGCGTGGCGAGCCGATCGGCAGCGCTGCGAGCGCCTGCATTTCGTCTCGGTCGAACGCCATCCCTTCGCGCGGGAAGACCTCGCGACCTTGCGCGCGCGCTGGCCCGAGCTCGCCCCGCTGGCCGCCGAGCTGGCGGACAACTGGCCGACGCTGACATCCGGCGTGCACCGCCTGCATCTGGATGGCGGCCGCGTCGTGCTGACGCTGCTGCTCGGCGATGCACGCGAACTGCTGCCCCAGCTCGAATGCAGCGCCGACGCGTTCTTTCTCGACGGCTTCTCGCCAGCCTGCAACCCGGAACTCTGGTCCGCGGCGCTGCTCGGGGAACTCGGTCGACTGGCGGCACCCGATGCGACGCTCGCGACCTGGTCGGTGTGCGGCGACGTGCGCCGGGGACTCGCCGCGGCCGGCTTCGACTGCGAAAAAGCGCCCGGCTTCGGCGGCAAGCGCAAGATGTGCCGGGCGCGCCATCGCGGCGTCGGCACACGGCCCGCGCCAGCGGCCGCAGCCGCGGGGCATGCGCTGGTGATCGGTGCCGGGCTCGCCGGCAGCAGCACTGCGGAGCGGCTCGCGGCGCGCGGCTGGCGCGTCGACGTCATCGACGCGGCGGGCGGCCCCGGCGAGGGTGCGTCCGGCAACCTGACCGGCGTGCTGCGCCCGCTGCCGAGCCTCGACGACAACCGGCTGGCGCGCATCACGCGGGCCGGCGCACTGTATGGCCTGCATCACCTGCGCCAGCTGACCAAAGCCGGACTGCCGGTGCGCTGGGACGCGTGCGGGGTGCTGCATCTCGCGCGCGACCCGGTCCACGAAGGCAAGCAGCGCCGCGTCATCGAAGCTCATCGTCCGCCGCCCGACTACCTGCGTTTCGTCGAACGCGACGAAGCCTCCGCGCTCGCCGACTGGCCGCTGCCGGTTGGTGGGTGGTGGTTTCCGCAGGGAGCGTGGGTTTGTCCACCGAGCCTTTGCGCGGCGAACCTGATGACCCGTCCCGACCTCATCCGCTGTCACTTCGGACGCGCGATGCAGCGGCTCGAAGCGAGCGTCGATGGCTGGACCGCGTTCGACACCGACGGCAAGGCGATCGCCAGCGCCCCGGTCGCCGTGCTCGCGAACGGCGTCGGCATCCGCGCCGTGCCGCAGGCGGCGGCGCTCCCGGTGCGCAGCGCGCGCGGCCAGGTGACGCATCTCACCGCCGCGGCCGGCAGCTCGCCGAACGTCGTGGTATGCCGGCTCGGCTACGTCAGCCCGGCGCTCGACGGCGTGCGCAGCGCCGGGGCGACGTTCTCGGTCGATGACGACGAGCCGGCGCTGCGCGACGCGGACCAGCGCGAAAATCTCGCGAAGCTCGAATTCATCCTTCCCGGCTACGCCGCGGCGGTCGACACCGCGGGTCTCGCGGGGCGCGTCGGTTTCCGCCCTGCGTCCCCCGACCGCCTGCCGATGGTGGGTGAAGTTCCCGCCGTCCTGCGCGCCGACCGTGCCACGCCGCTGGCGCAGATTCCCCGCCACCCCGGGCTGTATGCGGTCGCCGGCTTCGGCGCGCGCGGCCTGGTGTGGGCGAGCCTTGCCGCCGAGCTGCTCGCCAGCCGCATCGCAGGCGAACCGCTGCCGCTCGAGCGCGAGCTCGTCGACGCCCTCGACCCCGCCCGTTACCTGCTGCGACCGGTACGCGGCATAACCCCGGAGGGATAATTTGCATCTATCATGAGTACACATGTTGCCGCCACAGCTACACGCTTTACGGTATTTGCGCCCCCTCCCCCCATGCGTAAGATCGGGCCGACTTGAAACTACTCGAAAAAACAGCAGGCCGATTTCCCGAGCTGCCGGCACAGGCGGCGTGACGCCCCGGAATCATGATGTCCAGATGAAGGTACGCGCGATGGAATTATCGAGCCGCATGATGACCGACCTGCGGGTCGGACCGATCCGGGTGGAGGAGACAACCGGATTCCGGATGCCCGCGCTGCGGGCTTCCCTGAAATCAGCGTTTATTTCGTTTGCCCGCACCGGAAGCATGAAGCGTGAACGCGCCCGTGCAGCCGAGTGCGGCGGGAGTGCAGGATGACTGGTGGAAGACGAGCCGGCTCTCCTGTAACCGACGCAGCGCAACAGTTCGAAAAGTGGGTACTTGATGACCGGGAATAATCGGGCGGCGCGGATCGCTCCCGCGAATGTGGACGCCGCCCTCGTCGACAGCACCGACCAGATGCTGGGCCTGCTGAGCTGCGACGGCACGCTGTTGCGGGCAAACCGGAGCCTCGTTGCGTTCTTCGACATCCCGGCGGACGAAATCGTCGGGAAGCCTCTATGGTCGGCTCCGGGCTGGGAAAGGTGGGGGATCGGCACGCTGAACATCAAGCGCGCGGTCAGGGAAGCCGCGGCGGGCAAGGCGAGCCACCTGGTCGGGGTCCTTTCCGGCCAGTCGCACATCGGACACAGCGTCGAGCTCGATCTCGAACGCATCGCGGAACATTTCGGCCTCCAGCCGTCGATCGCGTTGATGGGCCGGTTCGACGCCATCGGGAAACAGCTTTCCAGCGCCCGGTCGCTTCGCCTTTCCCAGCTTTACGGCGCAATCTCGGACACCAACAAGGCGGTGATGCGCAGCTCGAAGCCCGAGGACGTGTATCGCGCGGTGTGCGACGCCTGCATCCGCCACTGCGGTTTCAAGCTCGCGTGGATCGGGCTTCACGACCCGCTGAGCGGTTACATCGTCCCGGTCGAGGCCGCAGGCCCCGCTGCTTCCTACGTGGACGGCATCAGGACAGGGGCGAGTCCCGGCAGCATGGAGCGCTATGCCCCCGCTGACCCGACGGGCCGCGACCTGGTGGCGTCGATCGTGCCGGACATCGCGGCAGATCCCGACCTCGCTGCGTGGCATGCCGCCGCAGCCGCTCACGGTCTGGCGTGCCTCGTTTCCCTGCCCCTGCAGCGCAACGGCGCGCTGTTCGGCACGCTAAACGTCTACGGCGGCAAGGCGCATCGTTTCGACGACGAGGCGGTCGCGCTGCTCGAAGAGATGGCGGACAACGTTTCCTTCGCGCTCGACCATTTCGACCGCGAGGCGCTGCGCTGCCACACCGAGGCCGCGTTGCGGGCAAGCGAGGCACGCCTGCAGGAAGCACAGGCGGTAGGCCGGATCGGCGACTGGGAACTCGAGCGCGAAACCGGCGCGATGACGTGGTCACCCGAGCTCTTCCATCTCTTCGAACGCCCGCTGGAGATGGGCGCGCCGGACCTCGACGAGGCCCTCGCCTACTATGAGCCGGATACGCGTGAACAAACCCGCGCCCGCTTCCGCCACGCGATGGAGACCGGCGAGCGCTGCGAACTCGAACAGACGATCATCCTTCCGTCCGGCGCGGTGCGTCACCACACAACCCAGATCGTCCCGCTGAAGGACGCCGACAGGTGGGTGTACAAGCTGTTCGGAACCGTCCAGGACATCACCGAGCGCATGCTCACCGAACAGCAGCTTCGCCGCAAGACGCTCGAAATCGAGGATCTCTATCAGAACGCGCCGTGCGGCTACCAGTCGATCGACGCCGACGGCGTCATCATCCGCATCAACGACACCGCGCTGAACTGGCTCGGCTACGCGCGCGAGGAGGTCGTCGGCAGGATGAGGGTGACCGACATCCTGAGTCCCGACAGCCAGCCGGTCTTTCTGGATCAGTTCCTGCGCCTGAAGCAGACCGGCCTCTTGCAGAGCCTGGAGCTCGAACTGATCCGCAGCGACGGATCGAGGCTGCCGGTGCAGGTCGACTCGACGGCGATCCTCGATGCCGACGGCCACTTCGTTGCGACCCGCACGATGCTGTCGGACAACTCGGCGCGCAAGCAGCTCGAGATCGAGCGCGCCGCACATGAAGCGCGCCTCGCCGAACTGTCGCGTCACATGGTCGACGTGCAGGAAAACGAACGGCGCAAACTGGCCGGTGAACTCCACGACCGCGCGAGCCCGAACCTCGCCGCGCTGCAGCTGACGCTGTCGAACCTCGCGTGCGCGCTGCCGGCGTCGGTGTTGGCCGAACTGGAACCGATGCTCGGCGACGCCCAGGCCCTCCTGATCGACACCGCCGCCGGCATTCGGGAGATCTGCACGAACCTTCGCCCGGCGACGCTCGACTACGCCGGCCTGATCCCGGCGCTGCAGGATTACGCGCAACAATTCGCGCGCAGGACCGGCACCTCCATACGCCTCGACCTGGCGCCCCTCAAGACCCAGCTTCTGCCGAACGTTCAGTCGCTACTGTTCCGCATCGCCCAGGAAGCGCTCACGAACTGCGCCAAGCATGCCGATGCGGGAACGATCCACCTCCAGCTGGCGGAAACCGACGACGCCCTCATCATGAAGATTTCCGACGACGGGGTCGGCTTCGATTCCTGTCTGCTGGGCGAAAGCGGCTCCAGGCCCGGGCTCGGTCTCATCACGATGAAGGAACGGGCAGAGTTCGCAGGCGGCCGCTTCACCATCACATCAAACCCTGTATCCGGGACGGAAATCACCGTGACATTCGACCTTCATGCACTGAACACCCTGTGGAAAACACGCCAGCATCCTTCGCGCCGCGCGAGCGATCGTCTGCTCCAGGCAGGACCGGGGCTCCTATGACGATCCGCATCGTACTGGCCGACGACCACCAGATGTTTCGCCACGCGCTGCGCGCGATGCTCGAGAAGGAACCGGGAATCCGCATCGTCGGCGAAGCGAGCAACGGCGACGAACTGATCGACCTCGTCAGCCACCAGCCGGTCGACATCGCCTGCGTCGATATCGGCATGCCGGGGATGAACGGCATCGAGGCGACGCGGCGCCTGCTGGCGATCCGCCCGCACGTGCGCGTGATCGGGCTCTCGGCATTCTCCGACCGCCAGTTTGTCCTCGACCTGCTCAACGCCGGCGCGACCGGCTACGTGACCAAGGCCGAGGCCGGCGACGAGCTGTTGCGCGCGATCCACACCGTGCAGCAGTCGAAGACCTACCTCTGCCCGGATGTCGCCGCGACGGTCACCAGCGCCCTGCTCGACAACGCGCCGAAGGACATCTCGGCGCCCCGCATCACCGCGCGCGAGCGCCAGGTGCTGCAGCTGATCGCCGAAGGCTACACGTCCACCCGCATCGCCGACCGGCTGCACCTGGCGCCCTCAACCGTCGAAGTGCACCGCCGCAACATCATGCGCAAGCTCGATCTGCACAGCGTCGCCGAACTGACGAAGTACGCGATTCGCAGCGGGATAACGACCGTTTCGGGCTGACTCGGGCTGACTGGAGATGGTTTTGCGCAGACTACCGGTTTTCAGGGACGCCAAACACGCCGATCTCCGTATATCCCCAAAGTGGGTTAGCAAGTAGCATTCCTCCTGCCCGTAGTGATCGTCGTCTTATGCATCTGGATTCAGTAGGCTATAGTGGCGGGACCAGGTGGTGAAAGAAGGGAACCAGCCTCCCGAAGCTTTTGACACCGGGCAACGGAGCTCGCTTCGGCGAGATCGGAACGCATATGTTTTCAGGAATTAAAATATGAATACTCTTCCTTCCGTACAGAAACTGACGCAGGCAGCGAACGGCAACCTCCAGGCTTTCCAGTCGTTCGCCGACATCGTCCTGAATGCGTCCGAGCGGCTCGTCGCGCTCAACATCGAGGCCGCCCGCACGCTGTGCAGCACCGCGACCGCGAATGCCGCGCCGCTGACCGCCAGCAATGACATGCGCGACCAGATCGCGGCGCGCATGGGTACGCAAGGCAAGATGTTCGAACAGGCCGCGGAATACTTCCGCAGCTTCAACGAGCTCTGCGCCAAGACCCAGAGCGAGGTCGCAGAGCTCAATACGCAGCGCCTGAACGAAGTGTCGGAGTCGGTGCATGAACTGCTCGACAGCGTCGCCAAGGCGGGCCCGAGCGGTGCAGCCGATCTCGTCGCCGCGATGAAGAAAGCGATGAGCAATGCCAGCGCCACCTGCGAGAACATGATCAAGACGACCCGCGACGTCACCGAGTCGAACCTCGCTGCCGCCAGCAACGCCCTGCAGCCGATGGTGACCGCGACGACGAAGCAAACGCGCAAGGTCGCCTGACCGGCAGCCGGAAAGCAGAAAGAAATCCTCCGCAAGTCCCCGGGAACTCCCGGGTTGGGTGCGAAATGAACCCCTCCCCGCGAAACCGCTCAGGCGGCGCGGGGATTTTTTTGTTTCGCCCCGGTGCCTGCCGGCGTTGGTAACCGGCCGCGAGGGACGCCCTGCTCCGGAGTTGGAGCAGGGGGATCCAGCAGTAAGCCGCTCCGGTCAGATGTAGCGACCGATTCGCTTCAGCACCCGCTCACGCCCGAGGACTTCGAGCACGGCGTCGATCGCCGGCGTCTGTGCGACGCCCAGCGCGGCAACGCGCAGCGGAATCGCGACTTGCGGCATTTTCAGGCCGTGCTCGGCCATGGTGTCCTTGATCGCCTGGTTCAACGCCGGTTTTTCCCACGCCACGTCGGCAAGACGCGCTTTCAGGCTCGCGAGCGCCGCCCTGGCCGCGTCGGTCAGATGCTGCGCGAGCAATTCGTCGGACGGGTGGACCTCGACGCAATAAAGTTCGGCCGCATCCGCGAGCTCGTTCAGGTTCGCGACCCGCTCCTTGTACAGCGCGACGACCGATTCGAGCTGCGGCCCGGCTTCCGGGTCGACGCTGCGCCGCGCGAGCCGGCTGGCGACGTCGGCCGCGAGCCTGGCGTCGTCGCTGTGCTTGATGTAGTGCGCGTTGAGCCAGTTGAGCTTCTCGGTGTTGAACTGCGCCGCCGAGGGCGTGATATGGTCGAGATCGAACCAATCGACGAACTGTTCGCGCGTGAAGATCTCGTCGTCGCCATGGCTCCAGCCGAGACGCGCGAGGTAGTTGATGACCGCCTCGGGCAGGTAGCCGTCGTCGTGATACTGCATCACGCTGACTGCACCGTGACGCTTCGACAGCTTCGTGCCGTCGTCGCCGAGGATCATCGACAGGTGCGCGTACAGCGGCACTTCGGCGCCGAGCGCGCGCAGGATGTTGATCTGGCGCGGCGTGTTGTTCACATGGTCGTCGCCGCGGATCACGTGCGTGATGCCCATGTCGCGGTCATCGACGACGACGCAGAAATTGTAGGTCGGCGTGCCGTCGGCGCGCGCGATCACGAGGTCGTCGAGTTCGGCATTCGCAATCTCGATGCGCCCTTTCACGAGGTCGTCCCACGCGACGACGCCCTCGACGGGGTTGCGAAAACGCACGACCGGCTCGACGCCGGCGGGCGGCGCGGGCAGCACCTTGCCCGGCTCGGGCCGCCAGCGCCCGTCATAACGCGGCTTTTCGCCGCGCGCGCGCTGCTCCTCGCGCATGCGGTCGAGTTCCTCCGTGGATGCGTAGCAGTGGTAGGCGGTGCCGGCGGCGAGCATCTCGCTGATCACCGCCTTGTAGCGGTCCATGCGCTGCATCTGGTAGAACGGCCCTTCGTCGGCGTCGAGCCCGAGCCAGCTCATGCCATCGAGGATCGCCTGCACCGCCGCGGGCGTCGAGCGCGCGACGTCGGTGTCCTCGATACGCAGGATGAAGGTTCCGCCATGCCGGCGGGCGAATGCCCACGAGAACAGGGCGGTACGCGCCCCGCCGATGTGGAGGTAGCCGGTCGGGCTCGGGGCGAAACGGGTGCGAACGTTGGAAGCCATGGGGATAGGGGCGCGGAGCCGGGTCGAAAGTTCTGGATTCTACGCTTTCGCCCTGATGTCCCCCGGTCAGGATGGGGATACGGGGGGCGAAGCACAAAAACAAAAACCCCGAAGCCGGGCAGCTTCAGGGTCGTGTCTGGTGGGCGGTACTGGGATCGAACCAGTGACCCCTGCCGTGTGAAGGCAGTGCTCTACCGCTGAGCTAACCGCCCCGGGGGCTGCGGTGTCTTCGCCAGAAACTGGTGGGCGGTACTGGGATCGAACCAGTGACCCCTGCCGTGTGAAGGCAGTGCTCTACCGCTGAGCTAACCGCCCTGTCGGCGAAGAGCGCGAATTGTAGAAGGAGCCCCCAGCCGCGTCAAGGCGGCAATCGCGGCAAGCCCAAACCCCCCGTCCCGTCACGGGCCCCGGCTACGCCGCCTTCGACAGCGCCGGACGGCGCGCCTCCATTTTCTCCGCAACCGGGCGCAGGTCGCACTTCTCCTCGACGAGCTTCGGAAAAAGTTGCTCTTCTTCCTCTTTCACGTGGTGCCTGACGTACTCGCCGAGCACCGTGACCCTGGCATCGAACAGTTCGTCGTCGGGGCCTATCGACTCGATCTGCGCGATCAGGTCCTTGGCGGTGGCATGCTCGACTTTTGCCTCGTCGAGCAGATCACCGAACTTCCCGGGGTCGATTTCCCGCACGGCCGGGTAGAACAGTTCTTCCTCGAGGGTCGCGTGGATCGTCAGCTCGTTACAGACGGTACGTGCGATCTCGGCCTTCTCGTCGCTCGTCTTCGCCTTCTCGAAGTCGCCGAAGAGCTTGTTGACCTTGCGGTGATCCTCGAGCAGGGCGCCGAGGGCGTCCTTGAGGCCGGTGGGCAGGCTCGACTTGTTCATGATGTTTTCCTCGCTGAATTGATGGAGCGGCCGGAAGGCCGCGGGGGAGTGACCCGGAAGGCCGTCGCCAGAAGTCCGGACCGGCGCGGTGGCCCGCGGATGATCCGGGGGCCGGTCGAGCAAGGGACGGGCCCGTCCTGGCGCAATGCTGACCCTGTCATATCGGCTTGGCGACCATCAGGTAAAAGATACCGACGAATGCAAGAAATGCCGGCACGCCGAGCGCGAACCACACGCGGAACAGTCGCCAGTAGCGGGGCGGCAGCAACGGCCGGGCATTCTGCGCTGCTTCGGCGGCGACATCGCGCAGGCGGATCTGGATCACGACGACGGGAAGCCAGCACGCGACCGCGAGCACGTACAGCACGAGCGACCAGGCAATCCAGCGGCTGTCGAGCGGGACGTCCGCCAGCGCTGTCAGCCAGAAGCCGGTCAGCGGCTGCAGCACGACCGTGGTGCCGGTGAACAGCCAGTCGCCGACGACGACGCTGCGCGTGACCGACGCGACGACCAGCGGATCGCGCTCGAGGCTCGCGCGCAGCAGGTAGAACGCGCTGCCGATGCCGGTGCCGAACAGCACCGTCGACGACAGGACGTGCAGCCACTTGACGATCAGGTATTGGTATTCCATCGGCGCGGTTCCAGTTCGTACAGCAGCCAGATTGCCGCGAGCATCGGCAGGTTCTTCGACACCGGACCATAGGGGTGCAGCCAGAACTCGGGGAGCTTCCAGCTGATGATCGCCGTATAAGCGAGGATCAGGCCCGCCTGTACGACGAGCACCGCCGCGCGATGACGCCCCGCGAGCATCAGCATGCCGATCGCGAGGTCGAGCAGCGCGGCGCCATACAACGCCGCCGGGCGCAGCGCTTCCGGCACGCCGGCCCGGGCGAGCAGCGCATGGCTCTCGGCGACCGGGAAAACGCCGAGCGACACGATGCCGGTCAGGATCCAGACGAACGCAAGGCTCGCGCGCAGCACCGGCAGCAACCATTGCAGCTGCACGCCGAGGCGCGCCGCGCCGGCCTCGCGAGGCGGGATGAAGTCCTCGACCCGGCGCGGTTCGCGGTCGAGCAGTCGGCGCATCATTGACGGGTCGGCGGTGTTGCCCCGGCGCAGCATCGCGAGCGTGTCGACGTCGAGCAGCGCGCCGGGCAGCATCGAGGCGACTTTGGCCGCACTGTCGGTCAGCACATCGGGCACCGGGATGAAACGGGGCGGACGCGCGATGCCGAGCGCCCTGCGCAGCGCCGCGAGAAACTCGCGCAGCGTCAGCGCATGCGGGCCGACCGCGGCGATGCGCGGGTTTTCCGGCAGTTCGCCGTCGACGAGCCGCACGACGAGTTCGACCAGGTCGTCGATATGCACCGGCTGCACCCGCTGGTCGCCGCGCCCCGGCAGCGGAATCAGCGGCAGCGAGGCGAGCACGCCGAAAAGCCGTGCGCTCGTGCCGCCGGCCCCATACACCAGCGAAGGCTGCACGATCGCGGCCGAAACGGGCAGCCCGAGCAGCACTTCGTCGGCGGCGCGCTTGCTCAGGTGGTAGCCGCTTTGCGCGTGCTCGTCCGCCCCGAGCGCCGAGATCTGGATCACCCGCTTGACCCGGGCTTGCGCGCACGCCGCGAACAGCGCCGCCGGCGCCTGCCGATGCAGCAGGTCGAAAGTCTGCCCGCCCTGTTCGCGCAAAATGCCTACTGCGTTGATGACGACGTCGATGCCGTTGAGCAGCGGCAGCCAGTCGGCGCTGCGCGTCGCGCGCATGAAATCGACCGCGGCATAGTCGAACGCGCCAGCGGTCGCGCGGGCGCGGGCACGGGCGCGTACCGGGTCGCGCACGGCGAGGGTCAGCCGGTGGCCTTCGCGTGCGAGCCGGGTGACGAAATGGCTGCCGAGAAAGCCGGTTCCGCCGGTGATCAGGATCTTCATCGCGCTTCTCCTGCACGCGGGCTCCGCGCTTGCATGCGCCTGGCGCAAAGACCGGGCCCCGCCCTCTTCCACCATCCAGACTGACGGAGCTAACCATGACCGACTGGCTGCGCGTGCTTCGCCGTGCCCTTGTTTCCGGCAGCGGTGCCGGGCTCGTCTCGCTGGTCGCGCTCGCCTGCGGCGGCCAGCGCGACTGTCGCAGCGTGTTCGCGCCGGTCAATGCGGTCAGCCACTGGATCTGGCGCGGCGCGGCGCTGCGCCAGCAGAGACCTTCCCTGCGATATACGCTCCCGGGCGCCGGCATCCATCATGCGATGTCGATCCTGTGGGCGCTGCTGTTCGAGGAACGCATTGCCCATGCGGGATCGCGGCTCGGCGCATGGCGCACGATGGCCACGGCGCTCGGCGTGTCGGCGACAGCCTGCTTCGTCGATCTGCGCCTGACGCCGGAACGGCTGACGCCCGGATTCGAGCGCCGCCTGAGTCCCGAATCGCTGAGCGCGGTTTATCTCGCGTTCGCGCTGGGGCTCGCGCTGCCCTCCTTCATCGGGATGCTGCGCCGCGGCCTGCGGCGTCGATAGCGGGCCTTCGGCGCCGCTGGCTGGGCACCGCAATTGCTTGGCCCTACGACACGGTGGAGCTGCGCGACAACGGGAAACACGATGAAGAGGGAACCGATCGAGGATGTTGCAGCGTTCATGAAGCAGCATGGCCTCGTGCTGGTGACCGCCGAGTCCTGCACTGCGGGGTTGATCGCGGCGCGTCTCGCGGACATCCCGGGCGCCGGCGCGCTGCTCGACTGCGCTTACGTGGTCTATTCGTGCGAGGCGAAGGAGCAGTGCCTCGGCGTGAAGCGGGAGACGATCGAACGCTTCAACCTGACCAGCGAAGAAGTGGCGCGCGAGATGGCCGCAGGAGCGCTGAAAAAAAGCGCCGCGAACCTCGCGATCGCGAACACCGGCGTGGCCGAAGCGGTCGACGATGAAACTCCGGCCGGAACGCAGTGCTTTGCGTGGGCGTTCCGCACCGGCAAAAACGACGACGCCGACGATGCGGCGAGAGTGATATTCAGCGAAACGCGCCGTTTTTCCGGTGGTCGCAACGAAGTCAGGGATGCGGGCGCACACTATGCCCTGATGCGCGTGCCGCATTATTTCGCCCGCCTGCGCGAATCGTCCTGAGCCCCGCCGCGGGGCCTGCGGGCGCGAGGCGGGCCCGACTAGCATTCACCGGACGGCGGGAGGCCCGATCATGCAAAATTCACCGCTGCACCACTTCGATTTCAGGTTCGTGCTGCTCGAAGGCATCCATGCGACTGCGGTCGAGACGCTCGGCGCGAACGGTTACTCGCGCGTCGACGCGCGTCCCGGGGCGCTGGCAGGCGACGAACTCATCCACGCGATTGCCGACGCGGACTTCGTCGGCATCCGCTCGCGCACTCGGCTGACTGAGGAAGTGCTGAGGCACGCGCCGAAATTGCTCGGCATCGGCTGCTTCTGCATCGGCACGAATCAGGTCGACCTCGAGGCGGCGGCGCTGCTCGGCATCCCGGTGTTCAACGCGCCGTTCTCCAATACCCGCAGCGTGGCCGAGCTGGTGCTCGCCGAGATCGTCATGCTGATGCGCGGCATTCCGGAGAAAAACGCGCTGCTGCACCGCGGCGGATGGATGAAAAGCGCGAGCAATTCATGGGAGATCCGCGGCAAGACGCTCGGCATCGTCGGCTATGGCCATATCGGCACGCAGGTCGGCGTGCTCGCCGAGCACTTCGGCATGAAGGTCGTGTACCACGACATCGAGGCCAAGCTGTCGCTCGGCAATGCGCACCAGGTGGGGTCGCTCGAAGAGCTGCTGGCGGCGTCGGATGTCGTCAGCCTGCACGTGCCCGAAACTCCGGCGACGCGGAACATGATGGACGCGACCCGCCTCGCCGCGACGAAGGCGGGCAGTTTCCTCATCAACGCGTCGCGCGGCACGGTCGTGGATATCGACGCCCTCGCCGACGCGCTCGCTTCCGGCCATCTGCTCGGCGCGGCCATCGACGTGTTCCCGGCCGAACCGAAGTCCAACGACGAACCTTTCGTCTCTCCGCTGCTGCGCTTCGACAACGTCATCCTGACCCCGCACATCGGCGGCTCGACGGCCGAGGCGCAGGCCAACATCGGGCGCGAGGTCGCGGCCAAGCTGGCGCGCTATGCGAACAACGGATCGACCGTTTCGGCGGTGAATTTCCCCGAGGTGTCGCTGCCCGCGCACGAAGGCCAGTGCCGCGTGCTGCACATCCACCACAACGTGCCGGGCATGCTTGCGCGCATCAACGACCGGATTTCGAAAGCCGGGCTCAACATCGTCGCGCAGTACCTGCAGACGACCCAGCACGTCGGCTACGTCGTCATCGACGTCGAGGCCGAAGCGCGCCAGGTGGCGTTCGACGAACTCAACGCGATCGACGGGACGATACGCTGCCGCCTGATCTGCTAAGTTTTTCGTCGCAGCAGTAAAACGCGAGCGCCCGCATCCCGGCCCCCCAGACGTCGATAACGATCTGGGGTTTTCCGTAATGGATGAACGCCGCGATGCTCAGCGTCCCTTCGCCGGCGCGATGTTCTGGTTGATGTGGAAGAGGTTGTCCGGGTCATAGGCCGCCTTCACCGCCGCGAGCCGCTCGTAGTTGGCGCCATAGTTTGCCGGCGCGCGTTGATCGTCGTCGCCGGACATGAAGTTGACGTAGCCCCCCTCGCCGCCCGAGTGGGGATGAATCGCGGCGTAGTAGTCCCTCACCCACTTGATGTTGGCGTCGTTGTCGGCAGGGTCCGACCAGACTCCGACGATCACCGGGGCAAAACTCTTGTCCCGGTGCCCGAACGCGGTCTCGTTGGCGCCGACCCGTTGCGCCGCACCGTTGATCGGATGCAGATGCATGCTCGAGCTGATGGTCGGCGTCTTCCTGCCATGCTCGATGTGCGCCGCGATCGCCGCGTCGCTGAGCTCGCGGATGAAGTCCGCTTTCCAGTAATGCTGCATCCCTTTCGGCACGAGGCCGTCGAAGGCGCTCTGCAGGGCCGGGAAGGGCATGACGCCGACCTGCTCCGCCTTCACTTCGGCAGCGTCGCGCAGGGGCTTGAGGACTCGCTCGGCCTCCGCGTGCGGGCCGTTCCAGCACGTGACCAGCACACAGAACAGGTCCCCGACCCGCTCCGCGGGGATGAAGGGCAGCGGCGGCGCGATCTGCCAGCCGAAGAAGCAGCCGAGCTGTTCGGGCGCCGTCGCGATGAACTCGCGGTAGCACTGCAGCACCGCGGCGGCATCGTCGAAGTCGTAGAACAGCGGCCCGCCGACGATGTCGCCGACCTCGTGGAGCTGAAACTCGAAGCTGGTGACGACGCCGAAGTTGCCGCCGCCGCCGCGCAGGGCCCAGAACAGGTCTTCGTTCTGGTAATCGCTCGCGGTGACCTGCCGGCCATCGGCAAGCACGACGTCGGCCGCCAGCAGGTTGTCGATGGAAAGCCCCACGCCGCGCGTCAGGTAGCCGATGCCGCCACCCAGCGTCAGGCCCCCCACGCCGGTCGTCGAGATGATCCCGCCGGGTGCGGCCAGGCCGAACGGGTAGGTCGCATGGTCCACATCGCCCCAGGTCGCGCCGCCGCCGACCCGGGCGACCTTCTTCACCGGATCGACGCGCACGTACTTCATCCGCGACAGGTCGATGACGAGGCCGTCATCCACCGTGCCGAAGCCGGGAACGCTGTGGCCGCCACCGCGAATGGCGAGGTCGAGGCCGCCGTCGCGGGCGGCACGGACCACGGCCATCACGTCGGCCGAATCCGCGCACTGGATCACGGCGTGGGGCCTGCGGTCGTGCATGGCGTTGTAGACGGCGCGCGCGTCGTCGTAGTCGGAATCCGCAGGGGTGATGACGCGACCGCGTACCGCTTCGGTCAGTGTCTTGATCGTGTCGCTCATGGCGTGCTCCTCCGTTTCACCAGGGTGCGCAGAGGATGCGCCCGCGGGCGTTCCCGAAGCGTTCCCGACCTGCCCGGCTTTGTTCTCCATAGCCGACGTTCGCCGAAGCAGCAACTGATGAAAACCGACTGCACGCTGCGGCCCGGACCAGGTTTTGGCAAAAAGCGGTCAGTTGATCCGCCTGGGCCATTTTCTGGCGGTATGGAAAACGCGCAGAACTTCCACGGTACCGCCTCGCACGCGATAAGGGAGGATGTACGGGAAACGGGTCACGACAAGTTCTCTCGTTCCGGCAATGCGGCCCGGGCGCCCCATATTGGGGTGATCCGCGAGCATTGCGGCACTATTTCGCATGTGCCGAACGAACTCCGCCGCCACGCGCGGGTTGTCTTCCGCGATGTAGGCCGCTTCGTCGTCCAGGTTCTCCAGAGCACGACGCAGCCACTTAACCGGCATACTTTTTCATGACCGCATCGACTTCATCATCGGATGCGAAATCATTGGCATCCGCTTCCTTGAGCGCCTGTTGTATTTCACCGATTTGCCAGCTCTCAAGTTCAAGATATTGCCGAATGGCTTCACCAGCCAGGTAAGACTTGGAGCGGTGGGTCGCGTCAGCCAGTCTGTCGAGCTGTTCCTTCATCTCCGCCGGAATGCGCAAGGTCAGTGTCGTGGTTTCCATCGTCGTACCTTGTGTTGCCATGTACACAACTGAATACTAGCACGAAAAATTGGGAGAAAAGGACTTTGAAGAACACCCCCGGCACGGCCCGGATCGAAGACGACAAGGCGCTCAAGCCGGTGATCGCAGCGCGCGAAGCTCCAGCCAGCCAGCCCCTTGCGCGCGGGCGATCTCGACGGCACGGCGCAAGGAAACGGCGGCGGCTTCGCTTTCCCCGCTGCGATAGGCCAGCTCGCCGTCGACGCGCCACAGTTCGGCCTCGAGATAGCGCTGGTTGCAGCGCTGTGTCCATGCGAGCGCCTCGCGGGTGGCGGCGCGTCCCTCGCGGAACTCGCCAAGCATGCCGCGCGCCCGGCCGAGGAGAAGGAGGGTGTAGGTCAGATGAAGCGTTTCGCCTTCGGCACGCGAGCGGGCCACCGCGCGCAGGATCGTCTCGAGGCCCGCGGCCGATCCCGCGCACACGTCGAGCCAGCCCCGGAGGGCATCCAGGACGACCGCGAGGTAGCGGTCCGAAAAGCGCTTCCATAGACGGTCCGCGTCCGCGAGAAGCTCGGCGAGGCGGGCGAGATCCTCGGCTTCGGCCGCGATGATCGCCGCGTAAGTGGTGACGTACCCCAAAGTCATCAGATGATCGAGGCCGGCGGCGATCGCGAGCGCCGATCGGGCGGTCTCGTCGGCGCGGCCGGGATCTCCGGCCCACAGCTCGACCCAGGCCCGCCGCACGAGGCACACCGCCTTCGGGTCCTGGGCGTACAAGGCCAGATGCTCGTCGCGATGGGAAACGTCGTAGGCCTCGACCGCGCCATCGAGCCAGTGGCGGGCGCTGGTCAGATCGCCGCGCCAGAACGCGCTCACGCCGAGGAGATAGCGGCCTTCGGTCCGGGCGACCGGATCATGACTCTCATGCTCGAGCAGCGCCCGCGCGAGTTCATCGCAGTCGTCGAAGCGGCAGCCCTGCAGCCGGGCGAGGCCGAGACCACGGAGGATCGGCGGCGCCACGGGTCGGCGAAGCTTGCGGCACAGCGACAGGGCGCGCTCGTAGAGTTGGTGCGCCCCCCTGGAGCCGTACCCGTCGAGGGCAACAAGCGGGGACCCGAGGGCGATCCGGAGGTCGAGTTCGAGCGCGTCGCGCTCGGCTGACGGTGGCAATTCGGCGAGCAGCGCGAGCGCGCGCTGAAACAGGGTGACCGCTTCGTCGACGGCCGACACCGCCACTGCCCGGGCCCCCGCCGCGCGATAGGCGTCGATGGCCGGTTCGACCATGCCGGCCTGGTCGTAGTGGGCGGCCAGCTGCGGGCTCGCCGCGTCGAGGTCTTTGTGGCGCCCGACCGCGATCGCCGCGGCGACGGCGCGATGGAGCTGGCGTCGACGCGCCGGGCTGACCATCTCCAGCGCGACGGCGCGAAGCTTGTCGTGAGTGAAATCGTACGTCAGCCCCTGTTCGCGAATGATCCGGCGACGCCAGAGTTCGTCGACGTGATCAACGAGCTCGTGCTCATCGGTCCCGGTGGCCGAGGCCAGCAGACCGACCGAGAAGGGCCGGCCGATGACGGCCGCCACTTCGGCGAGTTGCCGAGCGCCGTCAGTGAGTTGGCCCAGTCGGGCGCGCAGCACCGCCCGCATCGTCGGGGTGAGCACTGCCTGACCGCCGTCTGCCGAGATCCCGGCTCGGAGCGCTTCGATGACAAAGAGGGGATTGCCTTCCGTCTCGCGCCACAGTCGTGCCGCCAGCTTTGGGTCGAGCGTGGCCTCGGCGCGCAGCTGGGCAGCGAGCGTCACAGTGGTGGTTTCGTCGAGTCGGTCGAGTGGCACGGTGGTCATTGCCTGATCGTGGCCCAAGGCGTCGACGAGCCCAACGAGGGGATGCTGCGGTGGAAGCTCCTCCCAGCGCACGGTACCGACGATCAGGACCGGTGCCGTCTGTCCGGCACGGACAACGAACCCGATCAACTCGATGGTTTCGGCGTCACACCACTGCAGATCGTCGATGATCAACAAGCGCGGCCGATCGCCGGCGACAATCGCCCGGCCCACCGCGTCGAACAGCCGATGGCGCTGGGCCGGATCGCCCGACCGGCGCCGTTCAGACGGCCGGGAAGCGTCGCGGAGCTCGGGCAGCAAACGCGCGAGCTCGGCCCGCCAGACCGCGTCGAGCGTGTCGAGGTGGCTTCGGATGGCGTCCGACCGGAGCAGGTCGATGACGGGACCCCATGGCAGTCTGCCCGCAGCCTCGTAGGCACGCGCCGCGGCCACTCCGTGCCCCTCTGCCCGAACGTGGCGGCCGAGTTCGAGGGCGAGACGGGATTTTCCGATTCCCGCTTCCCCGGTCACCAGCACGAAATGTGTCCCCCTCTCCCGCGCGGCGTTCCATGCCGCGACAAGCTGCTTCCATTCGAGCTCGCGGCCGACGAAAGGCGATTCGGCGACGGGCAGGTCCTTGCCCCGCACTTCGTCGCGGTCGAGCGTGCCGGCCCGGAGCTGTCGGTACAGCGACCCGATCCCCTCGCCCGGTGCCACCCCGAGCTCGCGCTCGAGCACCTCCGCGTAGCGGTGGTAGGCGCGCAACGCCGCGGCTCGATCGCCAAGCGCGAGGTGTGCTGTCATCTGAAATCGAACGGCCGCTTCGTCGGTCGGCTCCAGGCCGATGATGCGTTGGGCATGCCTGAGCGTGGCTTCGTGGTCGCCGCGCCCCGCCGCCTCTTCGGTCAGCCGCACGAAGGCCCGATACGCCTCGGCGCGAAGTGTCGCTCGCTCATCAACGACACAGTCGTCATAACAGGCGGGAAGGAGATCGCCCCCATAGAGGCGCGCGGCGAGCGCGAAAGCACCGGCCGCCACGGCATCCCGGAACCTCAGCACATCGACCTCGCTCGGCCCGGTCGCGATCCACCGCACCGTCTCGTGGTCGATGTCGACGAACTCGCCGCTCTCGGGAAGGGCATGACGGAAGTCGTGGAGCAGCTTTCTGAGGTTGGTGCGCGCCTGCGCTTCGTCGGAGTCGGGCCACAGCTCGAACGCGAGTCGTGCGCGGTGCTGCGGGCTTCGCCGCAACGCGATCAACGCCAGAAACCGTTGCAGGCGAAGCGAGTCGAAGGCGCGCAGACGCCGACCGTCCAGGATGATCTCGACCGCACCGAGAAGTCGGATCTGTAACCGCGCCGGCCGCTCGCCACCGACCCCGCTCGTGGCACTCGCCATAGGGCTCCTCTGGCTGCGCTCGCCCTGTCCGGTCGCGGACCTTCCCGGCTCACGGGCTTTCGTTCTTCCCCTTGTCGTCCCGCCCGCCAGTTTCCCCGGTCTTCGGCGCGACCGGGTCGCGTTTCGGGGACACGGCCGGCGGATCGCTCGCCGGGAAACTCTCTTCGCTCGACTCGTCGATAAGATCCTCGACATGCGAATCCTTCGGCTTGTGCACCGAAGGATCGGTGTACGGTTTCTGTGGGGTGGTGGTCATGGAAATCTCCTTGTTGAACACGATCACGGACGCCCCCATACGACGCCGGGCCGGGCGGGGGGTTCCACGGCCAAACCGGACGGATGGAATGGCTCAGGGACGGTCGTTCCCTTCGGTGTCGGTCCAGATTTCGATCTGGCGCAGCACCGAAAGCACGATCCACGTGATCACGGTCGCGGCGATCGCAACGCCGAAACGTCCCAGCCCGATCGTCACGCCGATCGCGGACGTCATCCATATCCCTGCGGCAGTCGTCAGTCCGCGGATGTTGTTTTCCCGTTCGCGTTTCAGGATCGCGCCCGCGCCGAGGAAACCGATGCCGGTAACCAAGCCCTGGATGACGCGCGACAGGCCGGAGCTGTCCATGCCTCCCTCCACCGCCGCGATGACGAACAGCGTCGAGCCGGACGCGACGAGGATATGCGTGCGCAATCCGGCGGCCTTTCCCGCGCGTTCGCGCTGCATGCCGATGACGGCGCCGCACAGCAGCGCGACCATCAGGCGCAACACCGGCCTGACGAGTTCATGAAACCCGCCCAGCCCGGCAGTGAGTTCGGCGAGGATCGTATCCAAGACGGCCTCCGTGGCCCCGCGGATGCGCGGCGCGCGGAAGGCGTGCAGCCCGCATGCATGTGGCACGCACCGACGAGCAATTGCGGTGCCTCGCGCCGTCGTCGCCCGGAGGCGTCCTCAACGCGTCCTCAACGCGGCCGCAGCAGTGACGGCGGCTCCGGCTCGGGCGGGCGTGGCGCCAGCCGCAGGGTCTCGCGCTCCGCCTCGCGCGCTTCCCGCGCCAGCGCCCGCAAGCACAGCGCGACGGTGCCGGCGAACACCTCGTCGTAGCACGGAAACGCGCCGCTCGCCGCGACGACGATGCCGTCGAGGCACACGCCACCGGCGAGCAGCGTGTCGCCGGTGCGCAGCAGGTGCGGGAACTGCTGCTGCACGACGCGGCCGTCCCTGCCGGTTGTCCAGCTCAGCCGCGCCTTGGCGCGCGCGAACGCGGCGTAGTCGGCGTCCCACGCGGCGCGATCGCCGAACGCGTGCTCGTGCAGAATCGCCTCCTCGAACGACGCGGTGCCGGGCGCTCGGGCCGGGTCCATGACGACGACGTGGAGAAAACCGCTGCCGACGACGCTGCGGTCACGCATCGCGTGCTCGATCATCGGGGCCGCCAGGGCGATCGCCCGGCGGGCCGCGGCAGGCGTGAGGTAGTGGCTGCCGGCGCCAGGGGCGGCGGGCGCATCTTCATTCAGTGTCGTCATGTCGGGCTGCTCCGGGGTGGGTTTCGGGGAAAGCGCTCGGGCTGCCGCCAAGCGCGAAAGTCATGGCGGCGGTTCGAGGGCCGGTGGCGCAGGCGAAGGCGAAGGAGAATCGGCGCGCCGTCCGGCAAGGTTCGCGATCACGGCGACGAGCTCGTCGCCGTCGACGGGCTTGGCGATGCACACCTGGAACCCGGCGAGCATCGCGCGCATGCGGTGATCACCGCGATAGGCGCTCAGCGCGATCGCGGGCAGACGGTCGGCGAGGCCGAACTCGTGCTCCACCTCGAAGCGGCGCAGCTGCCGGATCACCTCGTAGCCGTCCTCGTCGCCGAGCGCGACATCGCAGACCAGGATGTCCGGCCACCTGGAACGCGGCAGCGCGAACAGCCACTGGAGCGCCGCGGCGCCGGACGGGTTGGAACGCGACAACGCGCCGTGCCGGTTCAGCAGCGCCTCGAGCTGCGCCCGTATTTCGGCGTTGTCATCGACGACCAGCACGTTGATTCCTGAAATCGACGGCACCGCGAGCGCCGGGGTGCCCACGACAGGCGCTGCGCCGCCGTCCGCTGCGGCGACGCCGAGCGCTGGCGCCCCCCGCAGCGGAAACTCGACGATCGCCCGCACGTCCCCGTCCGGGTCACGCCGCAGCTCGATCGTGCCGTGGTGCTGCTCGACGATCGCGCGGATCGTCGTCAGGTCGAGCGGCGGCACCCCGGCGGCTGGCGGAGGTTCGGCGTCGGCCGTCTTTCCGGCGTGAATGAAGCTCACGCGCAGGCGCTCACCGACGCGCTCGATGCGCCACTCGGCGCGTCCTCCCGGCGACGTGGAGGCGATCGCGTTCTCGGCCAGCGCCCACATCACCTGCTGCAGCAGCCCCGGATCGCCGGTGATGCGCACCGGGTCGGCGGTAATCGTGCTGTAGAAGCCGATGCCGCGCGCGTCGATCGCGGCGCGCAGGCCATCGACGACGCCGGCGAGCAGCGCGACGAGGTTGATCTGCTGCGTCGCAAGGCCCCGTTCGGCGCGCTCGACTTCCTGCTGCTGGCGCTGCAGTTGCCACAGCTGCGCGTAGATCCCGCCCTGGCGCAACAGGTGGTCGTGCGAGCCGCGCTCGACGACACGGCCGTGTTCGAGCACGAGGATCTCGTCCGCGTCGACGACCGTCGACAGGCGGTGCGCGATGATCAGCGTCGTGCGCGTCTTCGCCAGCCGGTCGAGCTCGTCCTGGATCGCCCGCTCGGAGCGCGTGTCGAGCGCCGACGTCGCTTCGTCGAACACCAGGATCGGCGGATTCTTGAGGATCGCGCGCGCGATCGCGATGCGCTGCTTTTCGCCCCCCGACAGCATCACTCCGCGTTCACCGACTTCGGTGTCGTACTGGTTCGGCAACGCCGAGATGAAATCGTGCACGTGGGCGGCCTTCGCCGCGTCGATCACCTCGGCGAGCGACGCGCCGGGGCGCCCGTAGGCGATGTTGTACGCGACAGTGTCGTTGAACAGGATCGTGTCCTGCGGCACGATGCCGAGCGCCGCGCGCAGGCTGCGCAGCGAGACCTCGCGGATGTCGACGCCGTCGATGAGGATGCGCCCGCCGCCGACCTCGTAGAAGCGGAACAGCAGCCGCGCCAGCGTCGATTTGCCCGAACCGCTGCCGCCGACGACCGCCACCGTGCCGCCGGGCGAGATCGTGAAGCTCACGTCCCGCAGGATCTGCCGGTTCGGCTCGTAGCCAAAGTCGAGGTGCTCGAAGCGCACCTCGCCGCGCGAAACCGCGAGGTCCGCCGCCTGCGCGATTTCGCCGATTTCGGGCTTCTGTTCGAGCAGGCGCAGCATTTTCTCGGCGTTGACCGCCGCGTCGCGGGTCTGGCGAAAGACGAAACCGAGCGAGTTCAGCGGCAGGCAGATCTGGATCACGTAGGCGTTGACCAGCACCAGGTCGCCAACCGACATCGAGCCCTGCACGACGTTCTGCGCCGCGAGCAGCATCACGCTGGCGACGCCGACCGCGATGATCGCGCTCTGGCCGATATGCAGCATCGACAACGCCTTCTGGTTCTTGACGCCGACGTCGACCCAGTCGTCGAGGATGGTGCCGAAGCGCCGCTGCTCGTAGCGCTCGTTGGTGTAGTACTTGACCGTCTCGTGGTTCAGCAGGCTGTCGACGAGCCGCCCGTTGGCGCTCGAATCGAGCTCGTTGAGCGCGCGCTGGTAGATCGCCCGGCGCTCGGTGAACAGCACCGTGAAGCTCGCATAGACGAGAAAGGTCGCGAGGATGACGCCGGTGAACCAGTCGCTGTAGTTCAGCGTCATGATCACGATCACCGCGATGATCTCGACCATCGTCGGCAGGATCGTGAACAGCCCGACACCCAGTAAAAAACCGATCCCCGCCGTGCCGCGCTCGACGTCGCGCGTGACGCCGCCCATGCGGCGCTTGGCATGGAAACGCGAGCTGAGGCGGTGCAGGTGCTGGAACACGTCGAGGAGGAATCCCGACACCGTCTTCTGCGTGACGCGCACAAACACGACGTCGCGCACTTCGCTGAAGAACGTGCCGAGAAAGCGCAGCAGCGCGTAGCCGAGCAGGAGGAAAACCGGCAGAACGGCGACCGGTGCATCGCCCAGGCTGTCGATGATCGCTTTCAGCGCCAGCGGCACCGAGACCGCGGCGAGCTTCGCGAGGACGACCAGGCCGAGCGCAGCCGCAGTGCGCTGCGGATAGCGGAGCACCGCTGCCGACAGCAGGCGCAGGACGAAGCCGCGCGTCGAGGGCGGCGAGGAAGCTCTCATCGGGGCTACGGTCGCCTGCTTGGCGCCCCGCGCTGAGGGAGGCCGATCGTTCGGCAAAAAACAGGGCCGGGGCGAAATTCCGCCGCCGGCCCTGGCCCTCAGGCAGGGGTCAGTGGCTCGGAGGCTGCCAGTAGTTCCGCTGGCCGTAATAGGCGTGTATTTCACTCGCCCACGTGGTGTCGGCCATGCTCGGCCAGTGGTCCTTGTCGAACCCCGGAGCGTTCTTCAGCCGTTCGGCGTCCACGTCGAGGATGAAGCACTTGCGGTCCGTGTCGAGCGTCAAGGCGCCCCACGGGATCGCAAAGAGCTTGCGGCCGAGGCCGAGAAAACCGCCCGTGGACAGCACCGCGTACGCGACCCGGCCGCTTTGCACGTCGATCATGACCTCCTTGATGTTGCCCAGGTCTTCCCCGGCGCGATTGACGACGTCGTCGCCTTCCAGCGTGCTCGCCGCCATGACCTCGGGGCCGGGTCCGCTGTGGTCTTCATTTCCCGAGCCGACGATGTCGGCGTGTTGGGTGCTAGTGGTGGTGGTAGTGCCGGTAGTGGTGGTGCCGGGAGGATTGATGCTTGCCATGTCATTACTCCTTTTGGATGAAGGTTCCACGATGAAGACGACCGGACGCCGGGCGGCGTCCGGCCGGCGCTGCTCACTCCCTGCCTTGTCCTGTCGACTTGCCGGAGGAGCTTCCTCGTCCGCCCGAATCGCCCGGCTCCGACTGCCCGGATACCGATCGCCCGGACGAAGCTCCGGTTTCCTGCGCACTCTGGTGCGACGACGCCTCGAAGCTGGCGAACGTCTGCGCTCCGGGCGGAGGCTCCGGAGCACGGATGCGCAGGTGGTTTTCGATGTCCTTGACGCCCCAGCAGCTGTCGGCGACGTCTTCGATCCCGTGCTTCATGTAGCGCTCGGGAACCGTCCCTTCGAGCGTGACGCAGCCGTGCGAAACAGTCACCGAGACCTCGCTGACGTCGAGCGACTGGTCCTGCATCAGGCGCTCGCAGACGATTTCACGAAGGCGCTCGTCGGAACGCGAATAGCCTTTCGGCCCCTGGCGGCCGCGCCCGACGTCGCTCCACAGCCGCATGCCGCGGTATTGCGGCGTGCGGCTGTACGACGGGCTGCCCACGTATGGCAGTTCCTGGTCCTGGATCCACTGGCCTTGCGACGACCCGTAGTCGCCCGCGCCGAAGCCGCCGCGCAAGCCGCCCTGCTGAAAGCGCCCCAGGGCGGGGTCCACGGGGCCGTAGTCGGCGTCGCCGGAAATCCCGTGATACGGCCGGTTGCCGCCGTACCCGCCACACCCTTCCAAGCTCCCGCCCGGGTTGCCCTTGCGCCAGTCCTGCAGGTTCGGGTCCTGTCCGGAGCGTCCGTATTCCTGGCTCGCGCGCCCGCCGAACGAACCTTCGCGCACCGAGCCATAGCCCCCCGCCGAACCTCCATCGTCAAAACCGCGCTGGCTGCCCTGCAGCTGCTGCGGCTGGCGTGACCCGCTGCCCTGATCCTGTCCGAAAACGCCGGGCGGCCTGCCATAACCCGGTCCCGGCATGCCGCGCCCGCCTTGTTCGCGGCGGACCTGTTCGTCGTGCTGCTGTTGCGTTGGCTGCGAACGATGTCGTTTCATCATCGTGCTCCTCCTGCGCGATCGGTGAGCTGCCGGAGGACGCCTTGCGTCCTGGTGACGGCGGCCCTGCTCCCTCTTCCGCGGAGAGTGGCAAACGCCGTGCCCACCCTGGGCGTCCTGCCGAACAGGCCGATCGGCCGTCACGGCGGCGCAAGGCGTTGCAACGATTACAGGAGGATGCAATTCGCGGCGCGAACCGGCACCGCGAATGTCACGCGGCCGACGCTCTCAGGCGTTGCGTCTCGCGGTCCGCGGCGTCGAGCACCGCGGCGATGGTCTCGATCAGGATCCGCGCTTCGACCGGCTTGCCGACACATTCCTGGAAGCCGGCGAGTTCGAAGCGCGTCCGGTCGAGGCGGCTCAGGGCGGTCACCGCGACTGCCGGGATGAACGGCAGCGAAGCCAGCTCGCGCACGCGCTGCAGCACGCTGAAGCCGCTGTCGCCCGGCATCGCGATGTCGAGCAGCAGGATCGCCGGCAGGCTGACGGCATCGGGCCGGGCGAGTTCCGCGAGGAGCTCGGCACCGGAACTGAAGGTGCGCACGTGCGCACCGGCCTGCGACAGGATCAGCGTCATCACTTCGCGCGCGTCCGCCTCGTCATCGACCACCAGCGCTTCGACGCCTTCGAGCGCGGTGCGCGGCGGACGGCCTTCCCGCGCCTCGGGCGATTCGCCCGGCAGGGCATCCTGCACCGGGCCGGGCAGTTCCACCGTGAATACCGAACCGCAACCCGGGCCGGCGCTCTCGACCCGCACGCTGCCGCCGTGGAGTTCGACCAGGTTGCGCACCAGCGCGAGCCCGATCCCGAGGCCCTGGTGGCGACGCGTCATCGAAGTGTCGGCTTGGCTGAAGCGGTCGAACACGTGCGGCAGGAAGCCGGCCTCGATGCCGACTCCGGAATCGGCGACCGACAGGATCACCGACGTCTCGCCCCGGGTCAGGCGCAGCTCGACCCAGCCGCCTTCGGGCGTGAACTTCAGCGCGTTCGCGAGCAGGTTGATGACGATCTGCTGCAGCCGGTCGTGGTCGCCGTTGATCGTCATCGACGGGCGATCGGTGTGGACGCGCAGCTCGATCCGTTTCGCCTTTGCCGTATCCCACGAAAGGTCGATCGCGGCGTTGACGATCTCGACGAGATTGACGCGGCGGCTGTTCAGTTCGAGCTTGCCGCTGATGATCCGCGACGTGTCGAGAAGGTCGTCGATCAGCCGCGTCTGGTGGTCGATGTTGCGCTTGATCGCCTCCGCCGCGCGCAGCACCGTCGCGGGTTCGGGGTTGCCCGACGCGGTCAGCACCTGGCTCCAGCCTTTGAGCGCGTTCAGCGGCGAACGCAGCTCGTGCGAAACGATCGCGAGGAACTCGTCTTTCGCGCGGTTGGCGCGTTCGGCCTCGCCGCGCAGGCGGTGTTCGGCGACGAGCAGCTGTTCGAGTTCGCGCTGCGCGCGCTTGCGCTCGGTGATGTCCTTGGACACGCCGACGAGGCCGAACACGTGCCCCTGCGAGTCGCGCAACGGCGACTTCGTCACGAGGAAAGTGCGCGTGCCCGCGCGGGTCGTACGCGATTCCTCGACGACGATCGGCCGGCGCGTCTCGATAACGCGGCGGTCGTTTTCGAGGATGCGCCGCATTTCCTCGGAGTCGCCGAAAAGACTCTCTTCCTTGTGCCCGACGACCTGCGCGCGGCTCAGCCCCATCGCCTGCAGCGCGGCCGGATTGACCATCATGATGCGGCCTTCGCGGCTTTTCGCGACGATCAGCTCCGGCGTGCTCGCGGCGATCGTGCGCAGCAGCGTCGTGCTCTCGCGCAGCACCGACATCGTCCGTTCCAGCGCCCGCGTGCGGTCGCCGACGCGCCGGTCGAGTGCCGCGTAGGCCTGCCGGTCCGCATGTTCCCGCGCGCGATGGGCGCGGGCGTCGCGCAGCACCAGCACGCCGCCGCTGATCCCGCCTTTCCAGTCGCGGATCGGCGTCGCGGTGGCCTCCACCGCGCGCACGCTGCCGTCACGCATGCGCAGCGCCGGTTCGCCGCTGATCGTTACCTGGCGCAGCTCGGAAAACGCCCTCGCGAACGGCGACCCCATCGGCTGGTCGGTGGCTTCGTCGACGAGCACGACCAGCTCGTGCAGATCGCAGCCGATCGCGTCGCCGGCCTTGACGTCGAGCAATGTCTCCGCCGCCGGGTTGAGGAACCCGACACGCATCTCGTTATTGACGGTGATGACTGCGTCCTCGATCGTCGCCAGCGTGACCTCCAGCCACTGCTGCTGCGTGTTGGCGCGAATCTCGGCGATCGAACGGTCGGTGTTCATCTCGTCGAGCCGGGCGGCGGTCCACAGGATCAGGACCGTGCACGCGACGATCATCGCCACCGCCACGACCCCTTCGCTCTCGACCACGCCGAACCATCCGAAGCGCTGGCCCAGTGCCTGCAGCCAGCCGGCCAAGAGCGGCACGGCGACCGCGACCGGCAGCAGGCGGCGGAAAATCACCGCGCCGGGCGAATCGTGCTCGAGCAGCTGCATGAACCGCGGCGACGGATGCCTGATCAGCAGGCTGAAGCTCGTGATCAGCAGCGCCAGCGCGACCGGCAGCGCGATGCCGACCGAAGGGATCGCGAGGTTCAGGCGGACGAGATGGAAAGTCAGCCCCACCACCGCCACCAGCGCGACGCCGCCGACGGCTACGGCCAGCAGCCGCGAGATCGCGACCAGGCGATGGTCGCTCAGGGGCGCCAGCGCCAGCGCCGCGGCAAGAAGGAGGTAGGTGGTGGCTGTCCCGACTGCCGGCCCGGACGGGGAATAAATGGATCCGGCTTCGGCCGTCGGCAACAGCGGCGACAGGACCATGCCGACCGGGTCGGGTCCGACCGTCAGGGCCATCACCGACATCAGCGCGACGACAAGGGCCGCCACCGCGACAGTGAAACGCGCGCGCGCGGCCGGCGCACGGTCGAGCTCGCGCAACGCGAAGGCAACGAACAGGAGCTTGACGATACTGGTCGGCATGAACGGCACGAACTCCGCCCCCAGCGTCCCGAGCGCGGGCATCCCGATGAACCACCCCACCGCGCCGATCAGCGCCAGCACCGCGACCGCGGGGCTCGCGTACGCCGACACCTGCTGGAGCCGCATGCCCCAGACGCTCGGGGCCCGTTCCGCGGCAGCGGGAAGGAAGACGCTATCGCCCATTCGCATCGTCATCGGCATGGTCAGTCATCTGTGACCTCCAAACCGCACCAACCTCCGCCCTCGCGTCACGCTTGTGCAAAGACGGCCGCCATCCGGTTCACTTATCCTATGACCGTGATCCGGTGGCAGTGTTCTTTTTTGCAGATAATTACCGTTTCGCAATCGCGCGCGGCCCCTGCCAGGGAGGTGACGGGGTCGCGGCTGCGCCTGACGGAGCGGCTCTCCCCGCGCCCTGCTGCTGCAGCCAGCCCACCAGCTGCGGCACCGCGGCCCACGGGTTGCCGTAGCGCCAGCGCAACGCGGACAGCGCCAGACCCGTCGCCACCGCGAGAAAGCCCTTGCGCACCGGTGCCGCCGCCTCGTGCCGGGGAGGGCGTCGCCGCATCACGTTGCCGACGACAAACCCCATCATCAGCGCTGTGCCCAGGCCACGCGGGGACGCGAGTTCGCTGCGCACATGCGCGCGCCAGGCGTCGAACTGCGCGTCCAATAATGCCCGCTCGCGCGCGACCCGCGCTTCCGCCTCCGCGAGCGATCCTCCACGCGTGTTCATCGTCGGTCTCCGCCCGGCGGCTCGCCCTCGACCTGCCGCAACGTCGCCGCGAGCGGCGGATTGTGCTTGAGCTGACGCCACAGCCACGTGCCCGCGAGCGCGGCGGCGACGATGTTGATCAGGCCCGCGCACGCCAGCACCCCCGGCCACGAGATGCCGTCCTGGAGCAGCCAGCCGGCGACGGCGACAACGAATGCGAGCCACGCCGTGACCACCAGCACTGCCGCCACGATCGCGACGCACAGCACTTCGATGACCTGGTGCACCGCGTGGCGGGCGTCGACGACGACCAGCGCTGCGTACGCTTTGGCCAGACTTTTGACCCGCCGCAACAAGCCCGGCAGCGAAGGGTCTGCCGGGCCTGTTTCGTACGTCCCCGCCGCCATCATCGACTCCCGCTCGCGGCGCGGTCAGTGCGACGTGAAGCGGCTGAACAGCATCCCCACTCCCACCGCGATCACCACCGACGCGACCGGATGGCGCCTGACGCACTCGCGCGCGCCTTCCAGCATATGCTCCTGCGCCGCGATCCACTCCTGCCCTTTTTCCCCGGCGTGCCGCAGCGTCGAGGACGCGGCCCCGGCAACACGATTGACCGCCTCGTGGGCAGTGCTCGAGAGCTGCTCTATTTTCTCCGCTCCCTTCTCCGCGCTTCCGGCCATCGTGCCTTGCGTACCCGTTGTCGTGTTTTCCATTCTGGGTTCTCCTTTGAGTGATCTGCCGAAGCCCGTTGCCGAGGCAAAGCCGCTGGCGTACTCGCCGATGAGCAAGCCGCGTGCCCGAACGAGATGACATTCATCGCCGGCGCTCATCCTCGCGCGGGTCGCGGTTCGTCGCCTCCGGCGTCTCGGGCGGCACGTCGGCGCCGGGCGAGCGTTCAGGCGGCACGCCCGGCCCCGGGACGTCCGACGGAATACCGCGCCCCGCAGTGTCGCGCAGGCCGCGGCGGATATCGCGCGCTGCCTGTTCGATCACCTTGCGCGGGAGTTTCCCCTCCGGCTCGGGCCGGTCGGGCGCTTCGTCCCTTTCATGCGGCAGCGGCAGCTCGTCGGCAACCGGGGGACGGGCCAGGTTCGTGTCTTCGGCATCGGGTACCGGATAACGAGGGTTCGGTGGATCGGCCGGACCGGGTCTGGACGGGCCGTGTCTGCTTTCCTTGCTCATTGGCACACCTCCGGGGGAGTTCGCATGTCCTCACCTGCAAGCACATTCCATGCAGGGGGAAAACGCGTGCCGCCGCAGGAAATGCAATGCGGATGTCCAGTAAGACTTACGCCAGTCTGTAAGACTTACAGCGACGCAGCCCCGCCCGCCGCTGCGGCATCACTGCACCCCGTTGGTCGAAGCGCGGTCCTCGTCGTCACCCGGCCCGCCCGCGAACTCCTCGGCATCCTCTTCGTCATAGAGCTCCTTGCCGGCGTTATAGACGGCGAGGCGGTTGTAGAGCGTCTTGAGGCTGATACCGAGCATCTCGGCGGCCTTGCGCTTGACGTTGCCGCATTCCATCAGCGTGGCCTCCATGACCCGCCGGTTGACTTCGTCGAGCGGCGTGCCGACACGGATCGTGATCACCGAGCTGTGCGATTTCTGCAGGAAGCTCTCCGGCGCGTGGTCCGGCTCGATGACGTCGTCGGCGAGGATGAAGGCGCGATGGACGTAGTTCTTCAGCTCGCGCACGTTGCCCGGCCAGTTGTGTGCATACAGCGCGGCGATCGCCGCGGGCGAGAAACGCTTGTTCGTCTGCTCCTGCTCGTTGAGCTCGGCGAGGAAATGTTCCGCGAGCAGTTCGATGTCGGTGTCGCGTTCGCGCAACGGCGGCAGGTAGATCGGGAACACGTTGAGGCGGTGGTAGAGGTCTTCGCGCATGCGGCCCTCGGCGACCGCTTTTTCGGGCGAGCGGTTCGTCGCGGCGATCAGCCGCACGTCGGTCGCGATGTGTTCGTTCGTGCCGACCCGCATGAACGTGCCCGTCTCGAGCACGCGCAGCAGCTTGACCTGCAGCTCGGGGCGCATCTCGGTGACTTCGTCGAGGAACAGCGTGCCGCGGTTGGCCCGTTCGAAAAAGCCATGGTGCTGGCGATCGGCCCCGGTGAAGCTGCCTTTCTCGTGTCCGAACAGCTCGCTCTCGACGAGCTGCGGCGAGACCGCGCCGCAGTTGAGCGGCAGGAACGGGTGGCGCTTGCGCCGGCTCAGGTCGTGGATGGTCTGCGCGACGACTTCCTTGCCGGTGCCGCTCTCGCCGATCAGCAGCACCGAGGCCGAGGTCGGCGCGACCCGCGAGAGCTGGTCGTACAGGCGGTGCATCGGCGGGGAGCTGCCGAGGATGTGGCCGAAGCGTCCGAGCTTGCGCAGTTCGTTGCGCAGCTCGCCGATTTCCTGGCGGAAATGCTCCGTTTTCGGGATCCGCTGCAGGATGCCGCGCAGGCGCTCGATGTCGACCGGCTTGACGAGGTAGTCGGTGGCACCGGAGCGCAGCGCGTCGATCGCGGTCTCGACGCTCGCGTGCCCGGTGATGACGACCACTTCCGTGGTGTCGCGCGATTCGAGCTCGTCGACGAGCTCGATCCCCAGCCCGTCGGGAAGCATCAGGTCGGTGAGCACGACATCGGGAGTCGAGCGGGTGAGATGGATGCGCGCGGCGCGCAACGAATCGGCGGTGGCCACGGTATAACCCTCGCCCTTGATGAACTCGCTGAGCCAGCCTATGGTTTCCGAGTCGTCATCGACCAGCAGTACGTTGGACATCTCTCCTCCGTGGTGGCACGACGCTAGCTTGATACTAGTCCCGCCAACCTCCGCCCATCGCGGGAAGTTGTAATTTTTTCAGTCAATTGCCTGCGAGCTGTCGCCCGTTGGAGCGCCCGCGCCGGGAAAGCGGATTGCAGCGGAGCGTGAAAGGGCGACGGCTGCAGACGCGCGTCGCCGGTGCGCAGGAGGAGGCCATGATGGCGATCGACTGGAATGAAATGTTTGGGCTGACGGTTTCGCCGCTCGAGCTCTTCATCCGCGGCACGATCGTGTATTGGGCGATCTTCGCGATGTTCCGCACCATCCTGCAGCGCGACATCGGCGCCGTCGGCGTCGCTGACGTGCCGTTCGGCATCACGCCGCTCGAAACGATGGCCTGCAGCTGCCCGGTGATAGGCTCAAAGGTCGGCGGCATCAAGCACACCGTCGTCGACGGGGTCACGGGATTTCGGCCGCGCCGGCATGCGGCGCATGCGCAGCAGCTGCCGATGGGGGAGACATCGTGGCCCTGAATGCTGCGGTTTTCATCGACAAGGACGGCACGCTGATCGACGACGTGCCGTACAACGTCGATCCGGCCAAAGTGCGCCTGCGCGACGGCGCCGGCGAAGCGCTCGCACGGCTCCAGCGCCACGGCTACCACCTCATCCTGGTGACGAACCAGCCGGGCGTGGCGTTCGGCCTGTTCGAGCCCGATGCGCTCGAAGCGGTGTGGGCCGCGATCGCCGCGCTGCTGTCGCCGTACGGCGTCGTGTTCGACGCGATCTATCACTGCCCCCACCATCCGCAGGGCACCGACGACCGCTTCGCCGGCCGCTGCGAATGCCGCAAGCCCGAACCCGGCCTGCTGCTGCAGGCCGCGCAGGACCACCGCCTCGACCTGCGGCGCTCGTGGCTGATCGGCGACATCCTCGACGACATCGAAGCCGGACGACGGGCCGGTTGCCGCACCGTGCTGCTGGCGGTCGGGTCGGAAACGGAATGGCGCCACGGGCCGATGCGCGAGCCCGACCTCGTCGCATCGAGCCTCGCCGAAGCGGTCGACGGCATCCTCGAATGGACGCCGGCCGAGGTGCTAGACAGCATCGCGGCGGAACCCGAGAGCGGGTTCACGGTGTGGCAGACGGACGAGCCGGGATGAACGCGCTGACGCGGGCCGCGCGCTGGAAAGAGGCACGACGCATCCTCGCGGTGCGGCTCGACAACCTCGGCGACGTGCTGATGACCACCCCTGCGCTGCGGGCCTTGCGCGAATCCGTACCGGGCCGGCATATCATCTTGCTCGCGTCCGCGGCGCCGGCGCGCGAGGCCGCGTGGGCGGCGCGGCTCAGGCTGCCGCCGCTGCTCGCATCGCCACGTAAAGCCGCGCATATCGGCCGGCGCTGCCCCCCCAGCTGAAGTCGCGCGCCATGCCGTTGCGACACAGCGTGCGCCACGCCACGCGGTCGGCGAACACCTTCAGCGCGCGGTCGACGGCCTCGACCAGCGCCGCCGGCGTCGCGTCGGCGAACAGGAAACCGGACGCTTCGCCACGGTGCAGGCCGTCGACGCTGAAGTCGCCGACCGAGTCCACGAGCCCGCCCGTTGCGCGCACGATCGGCGACGTGCCATAGCGCTGGCTGTACATCTGGTTCAACCCGCACGGCTCGAAGCGCGACGGCATCACGAACGCATCGGCGCCGGCCTCGATGCGGTGCGCGAGCCGCTCATCGAAGCCGATCACCGCCGCGATGCGCTCCGGCGTCGCGGCTGCGCGTTCGCGCCACGCCTCCTCGAAGCGCGCGTCGCCCCCGCCGAGCAGCGCGAGCTGCACCGGCCGCGCGAGCAGTTCCGGCAGCGCGTCGAGCACCAGGTCGATGCCCTTCTGGTCGGTCAGGCGGGTGACCATGCCGAGCAGCAGCGCGCCGTCGTCGGCCGCCAGTCCCAACTCGGCCTGCAGCGCGCGCTTGTTCGGCGCCTTGTCTTCGAGCGTGTCCGCGTCGTAGTTCGTGTCGAGGTGCGGATCGGTGCGCGGGTCCCAGGCGTCCATGTCGATGCCGTTGAGGATGCCGGCGAGGCGGTTCGCGCGCGTTTCGAGCAGCCCCTGCAGGCCGCAGCCGTGCGCTTCGGTGCGGATTTCGCGCGCATACGTCGGGCTGACGGCGACGATGCGGTCGGCGTAGTAGAGGCCGGCCTTCAGGAACGACAGCTTGCCCCAGTACTCGACGCCTTCGGGCACAAGGCTCTCCGGCGGCAGGCCCAGCCGGTCGGCGACGTCGAGGGGGAAGATCCCCTGGAACGCGAGGTTATGGACGACGACGAGGCTCGGCGCCCCCCCGGGCAGGCCGAGCTTCAGGTACGCCGGCGCCAGCGCCGTGGGCCAGTCGTTGCAGTGCAGGATGTCCGCGCGCCACACCAGCGGGCTCGCGGCGCTCGCCAGCCGCGCGGCGACGTGCGACAGCAGGCCGAAACGCAGCGCGTTGTCGCTGTAGTCGACGCCCTCGCCGTCCTGGTAGGGGCCGCCCTCGCGCCGGTACAGCGACGGGCAATCGAGCACCAGCGCCGGCACGCCGCTCGGCAGCCGGGCGCGCAGCAGGCGGGCGGACGGCAGGCCGTGCTCGGCGCGGATGTCCGCGACCTTGCGCGCGTTGCGCGCCGCCTCGCGTACCGACGGATAGCCTGGCAGCAGCACGCACATGTCGAGCCCGAGCGCGGCCAGCGCGGCCGGCAGGCTCGCGCTGACGTCGCCGAGTCCGCCCGTCTTGGCCCACGGCGCGCACTCGGGCGTCGCGAACAGCACGCGGAGCCGGGCGGCTTTCCTGGTGGCATTCATCCCGCCTCCCGGACGGCGACGGCACGCTCGCGTTGCGGCACGAGCAGGGCCAGCGGCAGCGCACCGAACAGGCGCGCGACATCGAGATGGCAGCGGTTGCCGGCGCACTCCGGCCGCACACCCTGCCCGCACAGCGCATCGCGCCATTGCCGGCCTTCCGAGAACGCCGGCAGCTCGACGAACGTGCCCTGCCAGATCGCCGCATCGCGCAGCAGCGAGGCGTCGCCGCGGCACAGCGTGAACAGCAGGCGCGAGGCGACGACGACGACGATGTCGTCGCCGAGCACGCGCGCGAACGCGACGACGTGCAGCGCCGCCGGCCCGTCCGTCTCCAGCGCGACGTAGCGGCCGAAGCGCATCGTCTGCTCGAACTCGCGCCGCACCGCGAGCGCGCGCCACAGCACGTAGAGCTTGATGCGGCCGTCGTCGCGACCGTCGGACATCGCGTCGAGCATCGCGGCGAGCGCGTTGCGCCGCGTCGCCTCGTCCGCGCCCTCCGGGCAGTCCTGCTGCAGGCCATGCAGGAGTTCGCGCGCCGCGGCGAAATCGACCGGGAAGCGGTTATCGGGATCCACGAGCCGGTAGTTCCACCTCTCGCAGCCCTGGTAGATGTCCGGCACGCCGGGCGCGGTGAGCTTGAGCAGCGCCATCGCGAGGCTGTTGTAGCAGCCGAAGCATGACACGCGGGCGTGGAACGGCAGGAAGTCGGCGATGAACGGATTGTCGAGGCCGCCGGCAAAGAGGCGCCGCACGAAGCCGGAAAGCGCCGCCTCGTAGCCGGGCTCGGGGTTCATCCAGCTGGTGTGCCGTTTCGCCTCGCGCGCGGCCTTCAGCATGTACGCATCGACGCGGCGCGCGAGTTCGGCCAGGCCGCGCGCATCCGGCGCCACCGCCGGCCACACGCCGAGCAGCGTCTGGTACAGCAGGTACTCGTCGTTGCACGACGGCGCGAGCGCGTCATTGACCCGGCGCTTGTGGCGCTCGTTGAGCTTGCGCCAGCGCCGCAGCGCGAGCCGCCACGCGCCGGGCATCTCGGACAGCACGTCGATGCGCGCGCGCACGTCCTCGGAGCGCTTGCTGTCGTGGGTCGAGCTGCCGAGCAGGCCGAACGGGTGGCTCGCCGCGACGCGCTCGTTCGCGGCGTGGAAATCCTGCACCGCGATGCCGAACGTGTGCGGGTCGCCGCCGACGTCGTTCAGCGACACCAGCCGGTTGTAGCGGTAGAACGCGGTGTCTTCCATCGATTTGGCCATCACCGGCGCGGTGAACTGCTGGAAGCGCCGCACGAAGCGCAGCTTGAGCGGGCGCAGTTCGGCCGCGGTTTCGGTCGGCGCCGAGACCAGCACGTCGCGCACGAAGCGCAGCACCGTCGCATCGCCCGCGCGGGTGCGCGCGGCAGCGCTCGCGACGGCGCGCTCGATGTAGCGGCGGTCGGTGTCGGAAACCCCGCGCGGCCCGATGTAGGTGCGATAGACCGGGAAGCCGGCGACGATCTCCTTCAGCGCGCCGCGCAGCCGGCTGCGCGTGAAATCGCGCGTGCGCCGGTCGTGCTGGGCGATGTCGTGGAGCAGCCCGGCCAGCCCGCTGACTTCGCCCGGCAGCGAATGCATCATGATCAGCAGCTTCGCTTCGTGCAGCACTTCGCTGAAATTGCGCGCTTCGCCGGTGAAGGCGCGGTAGATCCGCGAAAAGCGCGACTCCTGCGCGGAATCGACGAACAGTCCGTTGCACAGGTTCGCGAAGCGGTAGCCGGTGCCGCCGTGCACCGGCCAGTCGGCCGGCAGCGGCTCGAACTCGGCGAGGATCTTCTCGACGACGAGGTACAGCGCCGGTTCCGGGCCCGCGGGCGGCGTGCCGCGGGCGAGCGCCAGTTCGCGGCAGATCGCCGCGTGGCGGGCCTGCAGGCGTTCGAAGTACGCGACCGGCTCGGCGAGCCCATCCGGATGGTCGATGCGCAGGCCCGACACGCGCCCTGCCGCGAGCCAGCGGAAGATCTGCGCGTGCGTCGCCTCGAACACGCTCTCCACTTCCATGCGCAGCGCTGCGAGGTCGTTGATGTCGAAGAAGCGGCGGTAGTTGATGTCGTCGGCGGCGACGCGCCATGACGCGAGCCGGTACGCCTGGCGCGCGAGCAGCGCGTCGAGCGCGTCGAAGCTCGCCGCTTCGCCGACGCGCCCGTTGAACGCCGCAAGCCGTTCCTCGATGCGCGCGCGCACCGCCGGGAGCCGCTCGTAAAGCGCGGCGAGGTGCTGCTTGAAGAGGTTCTTGTTGTGGCGGCGCTCGGTCTGCAGTGCCAGGTCCGCGACGTCGCGCGGCGGCAGGTGGCGCAGCGCCGCGAGCAGCGTCTCGAGTTCGATCTGCTCCGCGGCGACGACGCTCTGCGCGCCGCGCGCCGACACCGCCGGCGTGAGGATCGACGGGTAGTCGCACGGATCGACCGGGAAGCGGTGCTCGAAATAATGCACGCTGAATTCGCCGCGCTCGGCGCAGAAGTCGAGCCGCAACTCGCCGGCTTCGAGCACCAGCCCGTACTGGTCGCCGAGCACCGGTAGCAGCACCTTGCCGCGCAGTTCGGGGAAAGGCGGCTGCCAGTCGATGTCGAAGTGGTCCGCATATTCGGACGCCTCGCCGTTCTCGAGCACGTCCAGCCACCATTCGTTGTCGGCGCCGAGCACGCCGACGTGGTTGGGCACGACGTCAAGGACCTGCCCGAGCCCGAGCTCGGCCAGCCGCGCGCAGTAACGGTCGAAGTCCGCCTCGCTGCCGATCTCGGGGTTCACCGCCTGGTGGTCGACGATGTCGTAGCCATGCCGGCTCCCGGGGCGCGCCTTCAGGAACGGCGCCGCATAGACGTGGCTGATGCCGAGCTCGGCGAGATAGGGCAGCACCGCTTCGGCCGCGGCGAAGCCGAAGTCGGCGTGGAACTGCAGCCGGTACGTCGCGCGCGGGATTGCCGCAGTCTCCGGGTGGAAATCGGCCGGGCCGCCGCTCAGCTCGCGCAGCGGGCACGGCCGTTCCGCATCCACCGCGGCGCTGACCGCACGCCACCTCGGGTCGACCTCGATGTCGGCGAGCTCAGCGCCGAGCTTGCGGCGCCAGTTCGGGTATTCGGACTCGCTCGTCCCCGGCAGGTTGACGCCTTCCAGCTGTCCGAGCACGTCCTCGAACTGCACCACCGCGATCGCCGCCGGCGTGCGAGCGATGAAGCGATGCACCGCGACCGCGAGGCGCGGATCGTCGTCCGCGACGCGCGCCGGATCGGTGCCGGCCCCCTCGCCGACCCCCTCCCCGCATCCTTCTTCGGCGGCCAGCGCGGCGAGCAGCGCGCGCCGATCGGCCTCGCGGCGTTCGAGCTGGCGAGCGTGCATCCCCGGCTCGCGGTACATGCCAAGCCTGTCGCGCAGCTGCAGGTCGAAGCCGCTCCAGTAGCTGCGCAGCGTCGGCAGGTCGTGCGTCGATACCGACGCCACCGCCTGCGCCGGCCAGTCCCGCGGTGCCCTGAAACCGCCGGCGCCCCAGTCCTGCTCGAAATACAGCGGGCGGTACGAGAGGATCGCGTAGCGCGCCATCGCGTCGCGGACTCCCTGCGGCACGATGCCGAGGTCCTCGCCGATGACGACGCAGCGGTGGCGGCGGCTCTCGAGGCACAGCAGCCCGAGCAGCTCGTCCATCGGGTACGCGACGTAGGCGCCGACGCGGCGCGGCCGGTCGGTCGGCAGCCAGAACAGGCGCATCAGGCTCATCACGTGATCGATGCGCAGCGCGCCCGCGTGGCGCATGTTCGCGCGCAGCACCGCGAGGAAAGGTTCGAAGCACTCGGCCGCGAGGCGCTGCGGGATGACCGGAGGAAAACCCCAGTCCTGCCCTGCCGGGTTGAGCTCGTCGGGCGGCGCGCCGGCGTGGATGCCGAGCGCGTGCAGCTTCGGCCGCGCCCAGGTCTCCGAGCCGCCTTCGTTCACGCCCACCGCGAGGTCGCGGTACAGGCCGATCGCCATGCCGCGCGCCTGCGCCCGCGCGGCGACGCGGCGCAGCTGCGCTTCGGCCTGCCATTGCAGGTACTCGAAGAACTCGACGCGCTCCTCGTTGGCGAGGGCGAACGCTTCGACCGCTGGGCCGTCGATGTCGCGGTACGCCTCGGGCCAGACCGTCCAGCCCCAGACCGCGCGGTCGAGGCGAAAGAACCGTTCCTGCAGCGCGTCGAACAGCGCGTGCGCGCGCAGGCTGCGCCCGCCCTCGCGCTGGAAGTCGCGGAACAGCCCGGCGCGCTGCGTGTTGCGTTCGAGATGGACCGCGCGGAAGTGGCGATACAGCATCTCGAGTACTTCGAACTTCGCCGCAGCGACGCCGCCGTAGTCGACGAATTCGGTCGCCCGCAGCGTTTCGAGGCGCTGCCGGAACGCGGGCTCCTCGACGTGCTGGCGCGCGGCGGCGCATTCGCCGTAGTCGCGCGTCGTCTCGATCTCGATGTACAGCACGTTGAGCCATTCGCGGCTCGACGGGCTGTACGGGCTGGCGCGTGCCGGGTCGTGCGGGAACAGCGCATGCAGCGGATTGACGCCGACGACGTGCGCGCCGGCATCGGCGGCGAGGTCGACGAGGCGCAGCAGGTCGCCGAAATCGCCGATCCCCCAGTTGCGCGACGAGCGCAGCGCGTACACCTGCACGGCCGGCCCCCACAGCCGGTCGCCGACGCATTGCGGCGCCGGGCGCGGCAGCTGGAAACAGGTCGCGGGGCAGATCGCGAGCGCCGCGCTGGCCAGTTCGCGCGGTGGCTGCGCGGGCTCGAAGAGCAGCAGCCGGTGGTGCCCCGGTGGCACGTCGATGGGGAGCTCCAACAGCGTCGGGCGGCGGCTGTCATCGCCACTCCCCTCAGCGTCCGGGACGGGAGCTCCGGGCGAGGCGGAGTCGGGCAGCGTGAGGTCGGCCGGGACGGGGTGCGGCACGACGACGCCGGAGCGCTCGCCGCCGTCTTCGAGCACGATGCGCCACGGCAGCGTGCGGCCGATGAACTCCGCCGGCAGGTTCGCCCTCAGCCGCAGCGGCGGCGTGCCGCCCTGCACGACCAGCAGCGGCGGCAGGATGCGCCGGCGCGCGGCGGCGCGCAGGTCCGCGAGGCAGGCCGCCGCCTCGGCCTGGTCGGCGACCGGATAGCCGAGTGCGGCGACGATATCGCGCTTTTTCACCTCGGGCACGACCGTGCGCTGGCCCCAGGCGTCCTCGTACTCGAGCGCGACGCCGAGATACACGCACAGCGCGTCGAGTCCCGTGCGCGCGTCGTCGCCGACGTCGTGCCCCTTGCCCGAGTCCGTGTGGATCACCCTCTCGCTCGCCGTCTCGCCGTCCATCTTCCCCCCTTGTTGCAGCCCGGTTCCTGCGCCCTGCTTCCTGCACCTCGTTCCCGCTACGTGCCCGCGCGGCCCGGCGGCACGACATACGCCCGCACCGAGCACCGCGCGAGCTGCTGCGGTTGGTCCGCCTCCGGCCCGAGCGACGCGAACGGGGCGACGCCGAGGCGCTCGAACGTCGCTGCCGCCGCGTCGGCGAGATTGGCACGCAGCACGAGCGCGCCGCCGTCGGCGCACGGCCAGCGGATTTCGAACGCCTCGTCACCGTGCATCGTCGCCGTGCAGCCGCCGGCGACAATCTGCGGCACGCGCGGCACGACAAACTCGTGGCGCAATCCGAGCAGCTCCCGATAAAAGCTTAGCCATCGCTGCCCCGCTTCGCTTTCGCGCGCGCGCCAGTCGAGCTTGCTCGCGAGGAACGTCGCCTCGGCGCACGGATCGGGGATTTCGTGCCTGTGCCCGCCCTCGCCCTCACCCTCACCATCACCCTCACCCTCGCCGGCCGCGGAAAAATGCTCGAAACCGGCGAACTCGCGCTTGCGGCCCTCCCGCACCGCGGTCGCCAGCTCGCCCTGGTAGTCGCAGAAATACAGGAAAGGCGTCTTCGCCCCGGCCTCTTCGCCCATGAACATCAGCGGCGGCGAAGGGGCGAGCAACTGCAGCGCGACGACGGCGCGCAGCCTGTCGGGCGGGGCCAGCGTCACCAGCCGCTCGCCGAACGCGCGGTTGCCGACCTGGTCGTGGTTCTGCAGAAAATTGACGAACGCGGTCGGCGGCAGCGCGGCGCTGGACTCGCCGCGCGCCCTGCCATGGAACGGCGACAATTCGCCCTGGTAGGCGAAGCCTTCGGCGAGGCAGCGCACGAGGTGGCGCACCGGATGGTCCGCGTAGTCGGCGTAATAGCCGTCGCGCTCGCCGGTCAGCAGCACGTGGGCGGCGTGGTGGAAGTCGTCGTTCCACTGCGCGTCGTAAGTGCCTGTGGACTGCGGCGCGCCGAGCCGCGACGCCTCGTTGTCGACGTGTTCGAGAACCAGGTGGAGCTGGCGGTGGGTCGCGCGCGCACGTACCCACATCGACAGCTCCTCGAGGATGTGCCGGGGCGAGGCGTCGAAGATGCTCTGCACCGCGTCCAGCCGCAGGCCGTCGAAGCGATATTCCTCCAGCCAGTACAGCGCGTTGTGGATGAAGAATTGGCGCACCGTCGCGCTCGCGACGCCGTCGAACGCGATCGCGCCGCCCCACGGCGTCGCGTATTCCGTCGTGAAGAACTGCGGCGTATAGACCTGCAGATAATTGCCGTCCGGGCCGAAATGGTTATAGACGACGTCGAGCAGCACCATCAGGCCGAGCCGGTGCGCGCTCTGCACGAAATGCTTCAGCTCGTCGGGGCTGCCGTAGGCCGCGTCGGGCGCGAACGGCAGCACGCCGTCGTAGCCCCAGCCGCGGTTGCCGGGGAAATCTGCGAGCGGCATCAGCTCGATCGCGGTGACGCCGAGCCGCGCCAGTTCGGCGAGCCTGCGCTCGGCAGCGTCGTAGCGTCCTTCCGGCGTGAACGTGCCGACGTGCAGTTCATAGATCACCGCCTCGTGCCACGGTCGCCCGTGCCAGGCGCCGTCCTCCCAGCTGAACTGCCGCGGGTCGACGAGCAGGCTCGGGCCGTGGACATCCTGCGGGTTGAAGCGCGACGCCGGGTCCGGCACTTCGAGCTGGCCGTCGAGCCGGAACATGTAGAGATCGCCCGCCCGCGCCTCTCCCACCCGGCAGCTGTGCCACCCTTCGGACTTCGCGCACGGGACGTAATGCTTCGCTCCCGACGGCGTGATGAGGCACAGCTCGACGTGCTTGGTCGCCGGCGCCCACAGGCGGAAGCGGTAGCCGGCGCTCTCATCGTGTTCGTCGATGCGCTCCGGCCCGAACGGCATGCGGTGCATATGGTGCGACGGCCCATGGTGCGATGGCCGCCCCGGACGGAGGCCACCGTATTCCAGCTCCGGGGATTTTCGGCCGGGGATCCCGGTATCGCGGTAATGCATGTTCATGGCTTGAGCTGTCCCTTGCCGACGACGACGACGCCGGATTCGCTGATGTGGAAACGCTGGCGGTCGGCCTCCAGGTCGTAGCCGATCTTCATGCCAGGGGGAACGAAGTTGTACTGGTCGATGATCGCGCGGCGCACCCGCGCGCCCTGGCCGATGACCGAGCGGTCCATGATGATCGAATCGACGACCTCGGCCCCCTCCTCGACGACGACTTCGCGGCGCAGCAGCGAGCGCTCGATGATCGCCCGGCGGATCACGACGCCGGCGCCGAGCGAGGCGCTGCGGATGTGGCCGTCATGGACCTGGGCGGCCTCGGTCTGGTCGGGATTTGCGTAGATCGGCCAGTGCGGGTTCGACATGCAGAATTTCGGAAATTCGCCGAGGGTGTCGAAGTTGGCCTCGTAATATGCATCGATCGTGCCGACGTCGCGCCAGTACGCCGGCTCCTCGTAGTCGCGGATGCCGCGCATGCGGTTCGTCGTGAAGTCGTACGCCATCACGCGGTTGCGCTCGGCCATCGCCGGCAGCAGGTTCTTGCCGAAATCGTGGCCGCCGCGCGAATGCGCGCGCATCAGCGCGTCGACGAGGAGATCGGCGGAAAACACGTAGTTGCCCATCGACGCCAGCGCGTGGCCCGGCCGCCCGGGCATCGGCTCGGCCGATTCCGGCTTCTCGCGGAAATCGCGGATGCGCCCGGCGCTGTCGGTGCGGATGATGCCGAACGAACTCGTGTGTTCGAGCGGCACGGGGAGCGCCGCGACGGTCGCGTCGGCCTGCGTCGCGATGTGGAATTCGATCATCTGGCGCAGATCCATGCGGTATACATGGTCCGCGCCGAACACCACGACCAGCTCCGGCTTCACCAGGTCAATGAGGTGCAGGTTCTGGTACACCGAATCCGCGGTCCCCTGGAACCACTCCGGCCCGTGCTGCATCTGCGGCGGCACGACCGTGACATAGTGGTGCGGAATCAGCGGACTCATGACCCACGAGCGCCGGATGTGCTCGATCAGCGATTGCGACTTGTACTGCACCAGCAGGTAGATCGAATAGATCTCGGAGTTGACGAGGTTCGACAGCACGAAATCGACGATGCGGTGGCGTCCGTTGAAAGGCACCGACGGTTTCGACCGCTCCGCCGTCAGCGGGTGCAGGCGGCTACCCTCACCACCCGCCATGACGAACGCAAGCACTGATTTGCCGGCAATCATGATTCACCTCCAAGCAAGCACATGCCGCGGCGCGGGCACCGCGGACAACGAAATGGGAGAGCAGCCGCGCCGTGCCGCGCCCCGCCCCGCGGAGCCGGACGGGCCGGGTGCCGGGGTCCGGGCGGCATTCCGGGCGTGGCGCAGGCGGCTTTCGAGCATCCGGTGCAGCGCGATCTCGTTGCGCGACAGACCGCGCACGCCCTCGTCCGCGGCCGCGGGGACGTAGTCGTCGAGCACCTCGCCGCCGAGGTAGCGGTCGAAGATCACCGGGCAGATGTAGCTCGAGCGCGTCACCGCGGCGGTGTTGCCGAGTTCCGCGGCCACCGCCTTGACGCAATCGACGAGCACCCGCGACGCCGCGCGCTCGCTGTCGGCCGGACCCGCCGCGGCGAGGAATTCCGCCGCCCGCAGCGTACCGCCCCAGGTGCGGAAATCCTTCGCCGTGAACGGGCCGATGGCCTCGCGCAGGTACGCGTTGAGTTCGGCCGCCTGCACCGGGCGCAGCGTGCCGTGCTCGTCCTCGCACTGGAACAGCGCGCTGCCGGGCAGCGCGAGCAGGCGCGCGATGCTGGCGGCGAGGCCCCGGTCGCGCAGCTCCCGGTACTGGTGCACGCCGTGCTTGCCCCGATACGAGAAAACGATGCGGTGGCCTTCGAGGCGCACGTGCCGCTTGCGCAGCGTCGTCAGCCCGTAGCTGCGGTACTGGCGCAGGTAGCTCGCGCTGCCGACACGGAAATGCACGCGGTGCAGCAGCCGCGTCAGCAACGCCAGGACTTTGCGGCGCGGCATCCCGGACAGGCGCAGGTCGGTGCGCGTGACTTCACGCAGCCTCGGCAGCGCCGCGGCGAAGCGGGCCAGCCGGCGCCATTTGCGCATCGCGCTGTTCTGCACGAAGTCGGCGTGATAGCGGTACTGCAGGCGACCGCGCGCGTCACGTCCGAACGCCTGCAGCTCGTCGTCCGGGTCCGGGCTGACGAACACGTCGGTGTAGGCCGGCGGCACCGCGAGCGATGCGATCCGCGCCAGCCCTTCGGCGTCGCGATACGCCGTGCCATCCGGCCAGACGTAGCGGAACCCGCCTTCGTCGAGCGCAATGCGGCGCAGATAACTCGCCTGCAGCACTTCAGTCCGGTTGGGCATCGCCTCCCCTCCACCTTCCCCTCTCCTTCCCCTCCTTCCCTTCCGGCTCATCGACGTGCAGGCGGGACCTCGCGCCGCGTGCCGTCAGGCCGACGAGCAGCCCGTCGATGAACATCGCCGAGGGCTTGTCCGCCGCGGCTGCGAACAGCAGCAGCGAGCGGGGGCCGATCGTGTCACGGTGGCCGGCAACGAACGCGGGAAACGCCGAGTCATCCGGTGCGGCGGTGTTGACGAGGCGTGTCCAGTGCCCGGCGCCCGGCACGTGCGGCAGCGTCCATTCGACCGCTTCGTGTCCGGCGTTGACGACCAGCAGCACGATGACGTCGCTGCCCGGGTGTGGCACCACGGTGTGCTGCGCGCGGCCGTCGGCGAGCATGCCGAAGCAGCGCATCTGCGGATCGGACCACTCCTTCTCTTCCAGTTCGGTGCCGGCCGGGTTCAGCCACGCGACGTCGCGCACCTCATGGACGGGATGCATCTCGCCGGTCGAGAAACGCCCGGGGCGCAGCACCGGCAGGGCGTCGCGCAGCACCAGCAGGTGGCGCGCGAACGCGAGCAGGCGCTCGCCGCTGGCGTCGATGTCCGCCCAGTTCACCCAGCCGAGCTCGTTGTCCTGGCAGTACGCGTTGTTGTTGCCGCGCTGGGTGCGGCCGAACTCGTCGCCGGCGAGCAGCATCGGCGTGCCGTGCGCGAACAGCAGCGTGGCGAGGAAGTTGCGCTTTTGCCGCTCGCGCAGCGCGATGATGTCCGGGTCGTCGGTCGGCCCTTCGGCGCCGCAGTTCCACGAACGGTTGTCGTCGTGGCCGTCGTTGTTGTCCTCGCCGTTGGCCTCGTTGTGCTTGTCGTTGTAGGAAACCAGGTCGTGCAGCGTGAAGCCGTCGTGCGCGGTGATGAAGTTGATGCTCGCCCACGGCCGCCGGCCGCGGCGGTTGAAGCGGTCCGCCGAGGCCGCCAGCCGCGTCGCCAGCTCCGGCGCGCGCCCCTCGTCGCCTTTCCAGAACGAGCGCACGGCATCGCGGAAGCTGTCGTTCCACTCGCCCCAGCCCGGCGGAAAGGCGCCGACCTGGTAACCGCCGGGGCCGCAGTCCCACGGTTCGCCGATCAGCTTGACGCGGTTGAGCACCGGGTCCTGGCGGCAGGCGTCGAAGAAGCCGCTGCCGGGATCGAAGCCGTGCGCCTCGCGGCCGAGGATCGTCGCCAGGTCGAAGCGAAACCCGTCGACGCCCATCTGCAGCACCCAGTAGCGCAGGCTGTCGAGCACCATCTGCAGCACGCGCGGATGGTTCAGGTTCAGCGTGTTGCCGGTACCGGCATCGTTGAGGTAGTAGCACGGCTCGTCCGGGTTCAGGCGGTAGTACGACGCGTTGTCGAGCCCCTTGAACGAGAAGCTCGGGCCCAGCTCGTTGCCTTCGGCGGTGTGGTTGTAGACGACGTCGAGAATCATCTCGAGGTCGGCGTCGTGCAGGCGGGCGACCATGTCGCGGAACTCGGCGATGGCGCGCCCGGCGAGATAGCGCGGATCGGGCGTGAAGAAGCCGAGCGAGTTGTAGCCCCAGTAGTTGCGCAGCCCCTTTTCGGTGAGATGCGTGTCGTCGACGAACAGGTGCACCGGCAGCAGCTCGATCGAGGTCACGCCGAGCGACTTCAGGTGCTCGATGATCACCGGCGAACCGAGCCCCGCGAAGCTGCCGCGCAGGCGCGCTGGCACTGCCGGATGCAGCCGCGTCAGGCCGCGCACGTGCGCTTCGTAGAAAACGCTGCGCTCCCACGGCACGCGCGGGCGGTCCGGCAGCGGCAGTTGCGGGGCCGGCGCGACGACGCGCGCCTTGAGCATGAAGGGAGCGCTGTCGCGCTTGTCGAAGCCGTGGCCCGGTTTCTTGCCGCGCAGCTCGTAGGAGAACAGCGCCGACCCCCACCTGAGCCTGCCGACGACTTCCCGCGCGTACGGGTCGAGCAGCAGCTTGTGCGGGTTGAAGCGGTGTCCCTGCTCGGGCACGTACGGACCGTGCACGCGGTAGCCGTAGACGAGGCCCGGCCCGGCGCCGGGCAGGTAGCCGTGCCAGACCTCGTCGGTGAACTCCGGCAGGTCGACGCGCGTGACCTCGATGCGTCCGCTGTCGTCGAACAGGCACAGCTCGACGCGCGTGGCATGCGCGGAAAACAGCGCGAAATTGACGCCTTCGCCATCCCACGTGGCGCCGAGCGGATACGGCAGCCCCTCTTTCATCGAGGCGAGAAAGCCGTGCATCAGCCCGCCCATCATCGCGCCACCCCGCTGGTCGCAGTCGATGTTGCCACTCGTCCGGACGGCTCGGTACGCTGCGGCTGGCGGGACGTCGTATGGAAGCCGTGGCTCATGGCGTGATCGACTCCTCGCGCACCGCCGGGCCTTCCGGCATGCCGACGCGCGCCGCCGCGGGCTCGCTCGTCTCCGCGTCGCGCAGCAGCGCCGTGCGCAGCTGGGGCAGGTACTGCGGGTAGTCCTGCTGCATGTACGCGATCAGCTGCTCGCGGACCTTGCAGCGCAACTCCCAGCCGCTTCCCGCATCCGCGGTGCTGACGAGCACGCGCAGCTGCATCGCCCGCTCGGAGACGTCGGTGACCTGCAGCACGCACACGCGCTGGTCCCATTCGGGCGCGGCCTCGACGATGCGCTGCAGTTCCTCGCGCAGCGGCGGCACCGGCATGCGGAAATCCACCCACAGGAATACCGAGCCGATGAGGTCCGACGTCTGGCGCGTCCAGTTCTGGAACGGATGCTGGATGAAATACTCGAGCGGCACGATCAGCCGCCGGTCGTCCCAGATCCGCACGACGACGTACGTCTCGGTGATTTCCTCGACGCGCCCCCATTCGTCCTCGACGATCAGCACGTCGTCGATGCGGATCGGCTGCGTCAGCGCGATCTGCAGGCCGGCGATCAGGTTGCCGAGCACCGGGCGCGCGGCAAGGCCGGCGACGATGCCGGCGAGGCCCGCCGAGGCGAGCAGGCTCGCGCCGAGCTGGCGCACGTTCGGAAACGTCATCAGCATCGAGCCGACGCCGAGGACGCCGACGATGAACATCGTGATGCGCGCGAGCACCCGTACCTGCGTCTGCACACTGCGCGCGCGCAGGTTGTCCGTAACGGTGGTCGGGTGACGCGTGGCGATGACGTCGGCCACGGCCGCGATGAGCCGCACGACGAACACCGTCACCAGCAGGATGATGGCGATCGACAGCGCCTGGCGCAGGCCGATGAGCAAACCCGCCGGCAGCGGCGCGTCGGCGAGCGACAGATGAACCAGCAGCAGCGGGATCAGGAACTGCGACGTGCGCCGCGTATAGGCGACGATCCGGTCCGCAAGCACGAAGCGGGCGGCCGCGCGACGCGCGATGACATGCAGCACGAAATGCAGCGCCAGCCCGACCAGCGCCGCGCCGACGATCTGCAAGGTCACGGCGATCCACGGATGGCTCGCCAGCACATCTCTCATGGCCGCCTCCCCCTGGCGACTGGCATGGCGGCGGGGCCGGGCGGCGTCGTCCGGCCGCCACCATGCGATTGAACGCTCCGCGTGCAGCTCATCGGCCCTGCGGGACGAGCGCCGACAGGGATGCGCTCACCGTTCTCATTGCGCCGCCGTGCCGGCCGGCTGCAACTGCTGCGCCAGTTCGAGGTGGCTGCGCAGCACGCCCAGCGTCTCTTCGGCGAACGCCTTCAGGTCCGGATCCTGCCCGTCCCGCGCCTGGCGCTCGAACAGCGTGATCGTCTCCCGGTGCGCGCTGGCGCCGAAGTTTTCCAGGTACGCGCGGTCGATTTCCGCACCCGACAGCTTCTCGAGCTCGTCCAGCTTGCCCTGAACCGCGGGATCGATCGTCATGCTCACCGTCATGCCCTTGCTCGTGGCGAGGCTCTTGAGCTTCTCGTTGGCTTGCGTATGGTCCTTCTGCAGCTTCTCGGCGAAGGACTTCACTTTCGGATCTGCCCCTTTCGTCGCCGCCAGCCCGCTGGCCTCGACTTCGGCAAGCCCGCGCGACATGGCTTCGGAAATGAACGAACGGTCGACCCCGGCGATCGGTCCGGCAGTAGGCCCGCCCGGCGCCGTCCCGGTTCCTGCTGCGCTGCCGGCGGCCCCGTCCGCCGGCGGAGTGACGGTCGGCGGCGGGCTCGGCACGGTCGCGGGGTTCACGGGCTCCGGAACGGTCGGGGTGCCGGTCGGATTCGGCGGCGGAACTTCGTCCGCCCGGTCGCACGCCGCCGCTCCCATCACCACGCCGGCGGCGAGCGCAAGAATCTTCGCTCGGGCTTGAATGCGACTTTTTTCCATGGGACCTCCTGTCATTTTTCCGGATCGGGCCGTTGCGGCCTCCGTGCCTGGCCGTGGGGCCGTGAACGCTCATGCACGGGGCGGTCCACGCCCGGCCGAGCAGTGGGGAATGACGCATTTTGCGTGCCCGCTGTTCGGGAGGTGCAGAAGGAAGCGCCCTGCTTGAAGGTTTTCGCGTTGCGCGTCGGGGTCCTGCAGCCACGCGGGGCTTGCTCCGCGGACAGCTTCGCGGGCCCGGCCGTGCCGGGGCAATTCTTACTCCCGGGATGTAAAACGTGCTTGCCGAAGTGCGCAGCCAAGGCTGGCAGGAGTCCCCCACGCCGCGGCTCGGCAAGCCTCGACTGTCTGGCACGACTATTGCGGCGGAATGGCGGGCGCCCGGCGAAAAAAGGCGCACTTTTCCCAGCCAGCAGGAGATGCCATGAGTCTCGGAATGGAACTTCGTTTACGCCAGCACCTGGCGATAACGCCCCAGATCCAGCAGGCGCTTCGTCTTCTTCAGCTCTCGTCACTGGAATTCGCCCAGGAGGTCGAGCAGGCCGTTTCGACGAACCCCTTCCTCGAGGACGAAAACGAAGCTCCGGCAATGCCGGTGGAATCACGCGAAGCCCCGCCCTCGCCGGCTGTCGAAGGCGACGGGGCGGCGCCGGAACCGGAGGAGATGCCCCTCCCCGCGCCGGCCTATGACGAGCGGCGCCAGACGCAGTCTCACGGAGACGAAAACGACTGGACCGAATGGACCGAAGCGCCGGTGAGCCTGCGCGAGAACCTGCGCACCCAGTTGCTGCTGTCACCGATGAGCGAGCGCGACCGCACCCTGGCGCACATGATCGTGGACGAGCTGACCGACGCCGGCTACCTGGAAACGCCGCTCGAAGAGCTTGCCGAGATGATCCTCCCCGAGGAACACGTCGATGTGCGCGAACTCGGCGCCGCGTTGCGATTCGTGCAGCAGCTGGACCCGCCCGGCATCGGCGCGCGATCGTTGCAGGAGTGCCTGCTGCTGCAACTGCAGGCGCTCGACCCGGAAACCGTCGGGCGCGACCTCGCGCTGGCGATCGTCACCGACCACCTCGATCTGCTCGCACACCGCGAATTCCCCCGCCTGCAGCAGCTCCTCGGCTGCAACGAAACTGCGCTGCATACCGCGCGCGCGCTGATCCGCACGCTGGACCCGCGCCCGGGGCGCACGTTCGCGCCCGACAACACCCGCTACGTCGTGCCCGACATCATCGTCAGGCAGGTCCGCGGCCGCTGGGTCGCGACGCTCAACCCGGCGGTGCAGCCGAACGTGCGCCTGAACCGCGCGTATGCCGAGATCGCCGCCGGACGCAGCGCAGGCGATGCGTCGTTCCACCGCCTGCTGCAGGAGGCGCGCTGGCTGCTGCGCAACGTCGAGCAGCGTTTCAGCACGATCCAGCGCGTCGCGAACGCGATCGTCGCGCACCAGCGCGTGTTCTTCAGCTACGGCGAAGTCGCGATGAAGCCGCTCGCGCTGAAGGACATCGCGAGCGAACTGAAGCTGCACGAATCGACGGTGTGCCGCGTGACCAACGGCAAGTACATGGCGACGCCGCGCGGCCTGTTCGAATTCAAGTATTTCTTCTCGCGCCAGCTCGCCACGGACGACGGCGGCACGTGCTCGGCGATGGCGATCCGTGCGCTGCTCAAGGAACTGATCGCGGCCGAAGACCCGCTGCACCCGCTGTCGGATGCCCAGCTCGCGCGGCTTCTGGCCGATCAGGGGCTGCGGCTCGCGCGGCGCACGGTGACCAAGTACCGCACGCTGATGCGGGTTCCCAGCGTCGAGTTGCGGCGCGTGGCGCATCGGCCGGTGATGCCGGTGGGCGTCGTTGGCAATGCCTGACACGGAGAACGTCGATGTCGTCGATCATCGTTGGCCACTTTGCCCAGGCCGAACAGCTCGAACAGGCCCGCGCGGCGATCGCCGCGCGGGACTTCGCCGCCGACGAGTACTCGTCGTACTACCTGAATCCGCCCGGCCAGCACGGCTTGCTGCGCTTCGGCGGCGATTCCGCCAGCGACGAGGGCGCGAGCGAAGCCGGCAAGGGCGCAGCCACCGCGGCGCTGATCGGCGGCGCTGCGGGACTGGCCATCGGCAGTGTCGGCGGACCGATCGGCGCGCTCGCGGGTGCCGGCGTCGGAGCCTACGTGGGTTCGCTGGCGGGTGCACTGGGCCGCACCCACTCCGCGCATCCCGAACAGGCCAGCGTCGAGCACCCGGCCGAGCCGCCGGCCGGGCCCGTGCTGTGCGTGCGCGTCGACCGCCCCGGCAGCGAGGCCGTCGCGGTGTCGGTCCTTACCGACTGCGGCGCGCGGCAGATCGAACGCGCGAGCGGGACGTGGGCCGAGGGCGACTGGCAGGACTACGATCCGCGCCGCCCGGTCGAAATCCTGTACCGCGCGACGCAGCCGGGGCCGGCCACCGGAACATGAGCGACGTCGGCGGCGATTTCGATTTCGCCACACCGGCCCGCTGAGCCGTGAGCACCTCCGATGCACGTCTGCGACGTGACGATGTTCTATGCCGCGCAAAGCGGCGGCCTGCGCCGCTCTCTGCAGGAAAAACAGCGCTGGCTGCAGGCCCGGCCGCAATACCGGCACGAGCCGCCCGCGCCCGGGCACGCTGTTCGCATGGAGCGTCGCGAGGGCCCCGGAACGAAGACGACGAGTCTGGCGAGGTCGTCCAGCGACGCCACGCGATCGCCGTCCTTCCCCCGGGATGCCGATCGCAGCCGGACTCGCTGGAAGCCGGGAGTCGTGCTCGGTGCCGGGTGCTCTCGCTGCCTCTGTTTCATTCTCACGCCCGACAGGAGCCCTACATGCCCAGCCAGCCCGACCCGCAGACCTCCCCCGCCCCGGCCATGCTGTCCGATGTGAAGACCCTGCGCGAACGCGCGCGGCGGCACATCGAGGAAGGCGCGCTGACCGAAAACTACTCCGGCGACCGGGACACGATCCTGCGGCTGCTCAACGAAGCGCTCGCGACCGAGATCGTGTGCACGCTGCGTTACAAGCGTCATTACTACACGGCGAAGGGCCTGACCTCGGCAAGCATCGCGGAAGAATTCCTCGAGCACGCGCACGAGGAAGAGGAGCATGCCGATCGCTTCGCCGAGCGCATCACCCAGCTCGGCGGGGAGCCGGACTTTTCGCCTGACACGCTGACTGCGCGCAGCCACGCCGAATACATCGAAGGCGCGTCGTTGATCGACATGATCAAGGAAGACCTCGTTGCCGAGCGGATCGCGATCGACAGCTATCGCGAAGCGGTGCAGTACATCGGGACGACCGACTCGACGACGCGGCGCCTGTTCGAGGACGTCCTCGCCGTCGAGGAGGAGCACGCCGAGGACATGCAGTCGCTGATCGAGCAGATCGGCCGGCGCCCGGCCTGACGGAGGACGCCTTGCAACCGGTGGACGCGCCGGCGTTGAGCGAAAGCCGGAAACACCGGGACCCCGGGGAGAGCCTGTTCCGGCCCGGCGTCAATTGCTTCACCGTCGCGCGGGCGGCCCACGTCGGGCTGCTCGTCGATGGCGAGGCGTATTTCAAGGCCTTCGTCGCCGCCGCCGAGCGCGCGACGCGCTCGATCCTGATCCTGGCGTGGGACTTCAACAGCAACACCTGCCTGCGCTTCGACGCCGAGACCCGCGCCGGCCCCCCGGCCCACCTCGGCGACTTCCTGAACTGGCTCACGCGGCGCCGGCGCGACCTGCACGTGCACATCCTCGACTGGGATTACCCGCTGGTGTTCGGCGTCGACCGCGAGCTGCCGCCGACCTACGGCTTCGGCTGGCGCGCGCACCGGCGCGTGCATCTGGCCTACGACAACACGCATCCGGTCAGCGGTTCGCACCACCAGAAGATCGTCGTCATCGACGATGCGCTGGCTTTCATCGGCGGCTTCGACCTGACCGAACGACGCTGGGACACCCCCGCCCACCGCCCCGACGAGCCGCACCGTCTGTGCGGCGAGGTGCGCTACCCGCCGTTTCACGACCTGATGATGGCCGTGGATGGCCAGGCAGCGCTCGCGCTCGCCGGCATTGCACGGGCGCGCTGGCTGGGCGCGACCGGCCACGCGCTGCCGCCGCCGGCGCCCGCCCCGTCGCGCTGGCCGGCGTCGCTGGACATCGATTTCACCGACATCGATGTCGCACTCGCGCGCACGTTGCCCGAAACGGCGCTGCAGGCGGGCATTCACGAAGTCGAAGCGCTATACCTCGACATGATCGCCGCCGCCCGCGAGCTGATCTACATCGAGAACCAATACTTCACCGCGTACCGCATTGGCGAGGCGCTCGCCGCGCGGCTGGCCGAGCCGGACGGGCCCGAGATCGTCGTCGTGGTCCGCCTGTTCAGCCACGGCTGGCTCGAGGAACACACGATGCACGTGTTGCGCACGCGCCTCATCCAGCGCCTGCGCGCCGCCGACCACTACGGCCGGTTCCACATCCTCTACCCTCACATCGACGGCCTCGACGAAAACATCTGCATCGACCTTCATTCGAAGCTGATGATCATCGACGACGAAATCCTGCGCATCGGTTCGGCCAACCTGTGCAACCGCTCGATGGGCATGGACACCGAATGCGACGCGGCGCTCGAAGCGCGCGGCGACCCGCAGGTGGCCGCGACGATCCACGCGTTTCGCAACGAGCTGCTCGCCGAACACCTCAATGTCGCGCCGCAGCAGGTCGAGGACGCGTTCCGCCGGCAGGGAACCCTGCGCGGCGCGATCGACGCCTTCGCCGGCCGCCCCCGCACGCTCAAGCCGATCGACCGCTTGCCGGAGTGGCCCGAGACCGTCATCGAACTGGCGAGCGTGGGCGATCCGGCGGCGCCGGTTTCGCTCGACCGCCTGATCGAGGAGTTCAGCCCGGAAGTCGTGGTCGAGGAAGATGTCACGCCGCGCGACCGGCGCAAGCTCGTCAAGCGCGTTGCGCTGAAAGTCGGGCTGTTCTTCGCGGTGGTCGGCGCGCTCACCGCGACGTGGCGCTACACCCCTCTGGCCGCGTGGCTCGACGCCTCGCGCGTCACCGCCTGGGCGGAGCAATTCGCCGGCCGCCCGTGGGCGCCGCTGGTGATCCTGGCCGCCTACACGCCGGCGTGCATCGTGATGTTCCCGCGACCGCTGATCACGCTCGCGGCGGTGGTCGCCTTCGGTCCTTTCCTCGGCTTCGCCTACGCGCTGTCGGGCATCCTGATCGCAGCACTGCTGACCTACATCGCCGGCCTGTACCTGCCCCGGCACACCGTGCACAGCTTCGCCGGCCGCCCGCTGCGGCGCATCACCGACACGCTGCGCCGGCGCAGCCTGCTGGCGGTGACCGCGCTGCGGCTCGTGCCGCTGGCGCCTTTCGCGGTCGAAGGCCTGATCGCTGCGGCGATCGGCATCCGCCTGTGGCACTTCATGCTCGGCACGCTGATCGGCATGCTGCCCGGCACGCTGGCAACGACGATCTTCGGCGACCAGCTCGAAGCCGCGCTGCACGATCCGGCGCAGATCAACTACACCGTGCTCGCCGCTGCCGTCGTCGGCGTCAGCCTGCTGACGCTGGCGGTCCGCCGCTGGCTGGTGAGCCAGCACAGGGAGGCCGTCCCGCATGGCGACACAGGCAACCGGGCTCGCTAGCTGGCGCAACCTCGACGAGGCCCTCGGCAGCGACTGCCTGAGGATCTCGACGTACAACATCCATCGCTGCATCGGCACCGACCGCCGCGAGGACGCCTCGCGCGTCGCGCGCGTCATCGCGGAGCTGAACTGCGACACCATCGGCCTGCAGGAAGTCGATAGCCAGCCCGACCGCCGCCACGATTCGATGCAGCTCGACTTTCTCGCGCACGCCGCGTCGATGACCGCGATCCCCGGCCACACGATCGTGCGGCACGAAGGCGAATTCGGCAACGCGCTGCTGACGCGCCGGCCGGTGCTCGGGGTGCGCCAGCACGATCTGAGCTTCAACCGGCGCGAGCCGCGCGGCGCGCTCGAAGTCGACCTCGACGTCGAGGGCGAGGTCGTGCGCGTCATCGTCACGCATCTCGGCCTGCGGCCCGCGGAACGCCGTTTCCAGGTGCAGAAGATGCTGCAGTTGCTGCACCACCTGCCGATGGACCAGGTCGTCATCGTTCTCGGCGACATCAACGAATGGCTGCCGCTCGGCCGTCCGTTGCGCTGGCTGCACGGCATTCTCGGTCACGCGCCGGCGGAGCGCTCGTTTCCGGTATGGCTGCCGATGTTCGCGCTGGATCGCGTGTGGGTGCGGCCGCGTCACAACCTGCTGGCGTTCGAGACGCACCGGTCGCCCACCTCGCGCAAGGCCTCCGACCACCTTCCCGTGAAGGCGATCATCGCGACCGGCAGGCGTCCCGTGATCCCGCACGTCCGGATGCGCGATGCTGTGAACGCGATTCCGGCATGAAACTTGAACGCGAAACCGTACAGGCCGCCCGGACCGTCATGAGGAATCCGACATGCCCAGGAATCGAAAAGTGGAACTACCCGGCACGCTGAAGCGTTCGCCGCCGAAAGCGCAGCGCACCTACGCGAAGACACTCAAGCGCGCGGAGGAAGAATACGGTCCGGGCGAGCGCGCGGGCCGTACGGCGATCGCGGCGCTCAAGCACAGCTTCGAAAAAGTCGGCGATCACTGGGAGGCCAAGGCGGAACCCGGCCCGTCCGACCCGCAGGCCCGCCGCAGCACCGCTGACCGGCGCGGCGGCAAGCGCGCCAGGGGCGAGACTTTCGGCGGCGTGGACGTCCTCGGACATACGCGCCAGGAACTCTACGAGCGCGCCCAGGCGCTCGGCATCCGCGGCCGCTCGCGCATGACCAAGGAAGAGCTGGCGCGCGCGATCGCTTCGAGGCAGGACTGAGCGGCGGCCTGCCATCGCCAACGCGCACGCCTGCGCGGGTTCGTGCGTGCCCTGGGCGCATCGTAGGGCGGAAAAGCGCAGCGCCTTCCGCCACTCCGACGACTGCCGATGCACCGTCGCAACGCCTGGCGGATAACGCCTTCGGCTCATCCGCCTACGCCATGCGTGCGTGCCTTGCGGCGTGAGTAGGATTTTCCGCGAGCTGTATCTTTTTCACGAAAGCTCGCCGGCCACCGTCCCGGCGCGCGATTCCGCCATCCCCGTCGATCCCGCGCGCCGCGCCGGATCGAGCCATATTTCCCGCTACTACCCAAAACGGGCCTCGATGTTGCTATGCAACAGCAACCTTCGGAAACGAGGGTTAACCAGCAGCGAAATGGCCGTGGTCCCACGGCCATTTCGCATCTTCCAACGCGTTTTACTGCGCAGGAGTATTCAGATGGCCCAGCAACGGCAAACGAATGAAGACCCCCGTCGGCAAACGGCTGAACGCCCAGGCCGGCAGCAGAATGAAGACGTACGCCAGCAGAGGAACGAAGAGATGAGTGCTGAATCCTCTCGCCGACAAGGACAGCAGGAAAGCTTCGGCGGTCGCGGGCGGGAACCGGTGGACATGGCGGCGACGACGCTGCGCGGGTTCGGCCAGTTGTACGACATGGAAGCGGCGAGCGCGCGTATCTTCATGCGCGCCCAGGCCCGCGCCTTGTCGGCGATGGGTTTTCCCGACTATTCGCATTTCTTCGAGCTGGCCGACGAGCGGGCGAAGCGCCTGTTTTCGACCACCACCGACACGCTGCTGCAATCGAATCGCCACGCGAACCGCACGGCGGGAGAGATTCAGCGCCATCTCGGGCGACTGTGGGAACAGCAGACGATGGACCTGACCGAGGCCTGGCAGACCGGCCTGCAGGAGTTGCAGCATCAGGCGACCGAAAGCCTCGACGATCTCAAGGAACTGGTGCGCCAGCAGGCCGACGAGCTCGCGATGGCGACGGATTCGTTGAGCGAGTCGACGCGCGAAACCTTGCGCGAAGGCGGTGAACAGTTCCGCGCGACGATGCGCGAAGGTTTCGAACGCAGCCGCGAACTCACAGGCCGCCAGGCCGAAACGGCGCTGCGCCAGGGTGAGGAACTGGCTGAAGAGACGCGTGAAGCGGGGGAGGAAGCGCGAGCCGAAATGTCCCGCGGGGGCGAGGCAACACGTTCCGAGCGTGGTTCACGTTCGCACAAGGCCGCTTGACCGGCCACGCCGGTGGCGCTCCTGGACAGTGGCGGGAGCGTCGCCATTCGATGTCAAAAACGGGCAGCGCGGGTTAATTCCCGCGCTTCCTCAGCCGCCGTTCTTCGAACACGGTCAGCGGAACGACTACCGCGGGGCTGGAGTTCCGGTTCCGACGGGGAGGCGCTTCCGCCCGGCTTCCGGTCAGACCCAAGGTCGCGAGTTCCCACCACAACGCCATCGAAACGAACGGTGCCTCCCACACCGACGGCCCCAGGTCGAGCGTGTCGTCGGCCTTGCGTGACAGCCAGTAACCGCCCGAGTGAAAAACCATCGTCACGACTTCGGTCGGCACCCCGGCGTCCGTCATCTTCGCCATCGTGGGCTGCAGCTCTTCAAGGCTGGAGATCAGGCAATAAATTGAACAATGCATAACGGTCCTCGGCGTTTACATGCACGACGAACTGCGTCGACACGGCGACCGGTGAACTGGCTCCCCTCGGCGCACCACGGCAAACGCGCTGATTCATTGCGCAGCCGGCTCGCCAGCGCCGGCTCATACTCAGTTCCAGCAGGATTCGAGCCAACCTCTCTCATCTACCCCAGACCGAAGACCCAACTTGGGGCTAGAGTACCGTTACCAATTTTTTGTCACAAGACATGAAAACCAGTATTTCCGCGTGATTTCGCAACTTTTTGGCAGGCCGGCGACGTATTTCTGGAAGCTGGTCCGGCACCTTCCACCGGCGCCGGTTCCCGGCGCCTCGTGCAGGAACACGCCTTGCCCAAGGGACGGAATTACAATCATTTTCCCTAAGGTACAGCGATGACGGGACTGGCAGGCAACTTTCCGCACGCTTCACGTCTTCTCGCCCCGGCCCTGGCGCATGGGCCGCGAGCGTCCTCGACGATATCGCTCGCCACGCGGCCCGGCGCAATGCGCAAGTCGAGGGCCGGCGCCGCACCGCTCACGTATTTCCTCACGTATTTCCTCGGCAGCCCGGGACAGGACTATCTGCCCGAGGATGACGAAAGGCGCGACAAATCGGCGTCGCACCCGGCCTGGGGCAGGGCCTGCGCCGGCCCCGCGCCGCACCGCATCGTCATCGTCGGAGGCGGAGCCGGCGGGCTGGAACTGGCTGCGCGCCTTGGCGACGGTGTCGGCCGGCGCGGCGAAGCCGAGGTCATCCTGGTCGATCCGATGCCTACCCATTTATGGAAGCCGCTGCTACACGAAGTCGCGGCGGGCACGCTGAACCCGCGCGAACAGGCGCTCGACTACCTGCAGCAGGCGCGACAGCACCATTTCCGCTTTCATCCCGGCCGCCTCGAAGGGCTCGTCCGCCATCGCCGCGAGATCTGGCTCGCGCCGCTGATCGACGGGGAAGGCGTCGAGATGGCGGCGCGCCGGCGGCTCCCGTACGACACGCTGGTGATCGCGATCGGAGCCACCGATGACGACTTCGGCACGCCGGGCGTGCGGCGCCATGCAATTTCGCTCAACAGCGCCGCGGACGCGGAACACTTTCGCAGCCGGCTGCTGTCGTTGTGCGCCGGAGCCGGACAGCGGATCCGGCGGCCGATCCAGCTCGTCATCGTCGGCGGCGGGGCGACCGGGGTCGAGCTGGCCGACGAACTGACCGGCGCGGTCGAGGAGATCGCCTCGTGCGGATACCTGCTGCGCCAGGCGGGCGAGCCGGTGAAGATCCGGGTGCTCGAGGCGCGCGGGCGGCTGCTCGCAGCGCTTCCGGCGCAAGCCGCGGAGCGCGTCCATTGCGAACTGGTGCGACGCGGCGTCGACGTGCGGTTGAACCGCCGGGTGGCCGAAGTGCGGCACGACAGCGTGCTGCTGTGCAGCGGCGAGGTCGTCGCCGCGGACCTGGTCGTCTGGACCGCCGGCATCCAGGGGCCGGAAGTGCTCGCGTCGCTTGGCGCGCTCGACACGAACGAGCGGCGCCAGTTGCTGGTCCGCACGACGCTGCAGACTTTCCGCGACGACAACATCTTCGCCATCGGCGACTGCGCGAGTTGCGTCTCGTCCGAAGGGGAGACGCTGGCGCCTCCGCTGGCCCGGGCCGCGCAGCAGCAGGCGAAGCTGCTGGCCCGCTCGCTGCAGCGGCGCCTGGCCGGCAAATCGCTGCTCCCGTTCCGCTACCGCGAGTCCGGCGCGCGCTCGCCGGCGCGCGACGAAGAGCCCGGCGGCGATGCCGGCGGGGATCGAAGCCGGGTCGACGGCGTGTTCGCGCGCTTCAGCTACTGGATGCTGTACCGCCGCCACCTCGCGATCCTGCTTGGCGGCATGCGGACGCTGCTGATGACCATCGGCGAACGGCTGCCGCGGCGCTCGCGGCCGCGCATGAAGCTGCATTGAGCGCGGCTGGCGCCGCGCGGGGTTCAGAACACGAGGACGCCGAGCAGCACGCCGAACACCAGCACGATGAGGAAGATCGCCAGCGCAATGTAGAACAGCACTCTGGCGATGCCGGCGGCCCCTGCCGCGATGCCGGTGAAGCCGAGCAGGCCGGCGATGACGGAGATGACGAAGAAGATGATCGCCCACTTGATCATTTTGTTTACTCCTTGTGGCGGATCGGGAGCGATCCGGGAATCGCGGCACATTCGCGGCACGGCATTGGTTTTTTCGACCGGGAAAACCGGGAGGAATTACCCGCCGGCGGGAAGTTTTTCCGCCTTTCGCCGGCACCGACGACACCGCTTGCGTCGCGCCTGATGGCGCGACGGGCAGCAAGCGCCGTACCCCGTTGAAAGCACGGCGCAGATAGGCATGAAGCTTGCATTGGGACTGATACGACGAGTTCCAGCGGAGACGACGTCATGCTAGGGGAAATCATCACGACATTTGCGGGCGCGAGTCTGGTCATCGGCGTGGCGCTCGCGGGCGGAACGGTTCATCGGACAACGCCTTCGCCTTCGGCGCAGTGGTCGCAGGAAGCGTGGGGTGTGGCGAAACTGAAGCGCACGGGGATGATTCCCGGCGCGGGCGGCGAGGACGGTCGTGCGGCGCCGGGCGAGTTGCCTTCGCCGATCGATCCGCGCAACGGAGCGGCACCGCCCGAACCGCCGGACGGGCTGGTGGCAGGGCTGATCATCAGCGCCGACATGTTTGTCGGAAATACTGACAGTGACCGGCACACGCTCACCGTCCGCCCCGCCGACAGCCGGCGCGAATTCAAGGCCCGGGTCGTCGGCATGGGGGATGAAGGTTCCGGCACGCCCGCCGAGCAGACGCTGATCGCCCCCGACACCGCGCTTGCCACCGCGCTGGCCCCTCTTGCGGTGCCGCACGGGGTGGGGCCGCCGGGGATCGACGGGAGACCTGCGGCAAAGATCCGGGCCTGAGGAGGCCGCCGTTTGAAACACGGGCGCACCCCGCCGGCCCGCCGCCTCGCCCGCGCTGCCGCCCGGCCGACCGAAGCCGCCCTGCCGACGCCGCCGCGGCCCACGCGCGACGCGGACGCCCGCCGCGCCGACCGTTCCATCGTCATCGTCTCGATGGTTCTGCTGATCGGCGTCTTCAGCCTGCTGGTGTGGACCGTTGCCGACGTGCTGCTGCTGGTGTTTGCCGGCATCCTGATCGGGGTGTTCCTGCGCGGGCTCGGCGACGGCGTGAGCGCCCTGACCGGCCTGTCCCGGAGCGTGTCATTCGGTGTCGTGCTGGCGACGCTCGCTGCGCTGCTGGTCGTCGGAGGGGCCCTGCTGGGCAACGAAATGGCGAGCCAGCTCGACCAGCTCGGACCCAGCCTGCATCTGGCGTGGGAGAAGATGCTGAACGGCGTCTACGGTTACGAGTGGGGGCGCATCCTCTTCTCCGAGCGCAACCTCAGCGCGATGCTCCCCGAGGACGGCACCTGGCTGACGCGCCTCGGAGACGCATTCTCGATGACGATCGGTGCCATCGCGGGATTGCTGATCGCGGTGTTCATCGGCATCTTCGGCGCCGCGGCACCCGCGGTGTATCGCCACGGACTGTTGCTGCTGGTCCCCGCCCACGCCCGGTCGCGCGCCCGCGACGTGCTCGACACGGTGACGATGACGATGCGCTGGTGGCTGATCGGCACGTTCGCCCGCATGGCGGTCGTCGGCCTGAGCGTCACCGTCGGGCTGTGGCTGCTCGATATCCAGCTTGCGCTCGCGCTCGGCCTGATCGCCTTCGTGCTTGATTTCGTCCCGTACATCGGCCCGATCCTTGCGGCACTGCCCGCGCTGCTCGTCGCGATCGCCACCGGCCCGGCCGACGCGTTCTACGTGCTGCTGCTCTACCTCGCGGTGCAGATGGCCGAAAACTATGTCGTCACGCCGCTGATCGACCAGTACAGCGTGCATTTGCCGCCCGCGCTGACGATCAGCGCCCAAGTGCTCCTCGGCGCGTTGCTCGGCGCGCTGGGGGTCGTGTTCGCGACACCGCTGACGGCGATCGCGCTGGTGCTGGTGCGCATGCTGTACGTCGAGGAGGATCTGGAACCGTCCGCGGGGACGCAGGCAGCGCCGCCCTCCCCGCTGCCACCGCACGAAACGGGCCCTCCCGGGGGTTGACCGTTTTTGCCGACTGCGGCCGCGACGGGAGATTCCGTCCCAGCCCGGCTACAGGAGGCTGGTTAGAGGAGGTACTCCCAGCGTCGCGCAAACCATTCGAGCAGCCGGGCGCGCACGCCGCGATGCTTCCACTGCTCGAGCGTCACTTCGTGGGAGGCCGATTGGTCGAGGCCGAAGAGTTCTTCCATTTCTTCCGCGAACACACCGTCGAGCACCAGCACGTCGGCTTCGAAGTTATGTACGAAGCTGCGCCAGTCGAGGTTCGTCGAGCCGACGCTCGACCATACCCCGTCGATGACCGCGGTCTTCGCATGCAGCAGCGCATCGCGCCGTTCGAAGATGCGTACTCCCACGCTCAGCAAGTCCTGGTAATGCGAACGACCGGCGTGGAACGGCGCCCAGAAATCGCTGAAACCGGGCAGCACGAGCCGCACGTCGACACCCCGCTGCGCCGCGTCGCGCAGCGACTGCAGCGTGCGTTCGTCCGGCACGAAATATCCGTAGGTGAGCCACGCCCGCTTGCGCGCATGTTCGAGCGCGGACATCAGCGCGACGTACAGCTCGCTGCGTCCCGACACCGGATCGGCGGCGACCAGGCGCATCGCCATGCCGCCGGCGCGCTCGGCGCGGGTCGCCTGCCGCGCTACCGGAGACGGGCAGCGCTGCTCGTGCCATGCGTCGTTGAACAGCGCTTCGAACTGCGTCACGACCGGTCCCCGCACCATCACGTGGGTGTCGCGCCATCCCTCCTCGCGAGTCGGCACGCGGCGCTTGCTGCCGAACGAACCCGCGCGATACACGCCGCTGATGTTGATGCCGCCGGTAAAGGCGATTTGGCCATCGATCACCAGCACCTTGCGATGGTCCCGGTTGTTGAGGCTCAGCCGCGGATCGCCTTCGAGCTTGAGCGGATTGACCGGATTGAATTCGCACACCGCGACGCCCGCCGCGGCGAGTCCCTCAAAATAGCCGGGAGGGGTGTCGCGCGAGCCGACGCTGTCATACAGGACGCGAACCTCGACGCCCTGCCGCCGCTTCGCCGCGAGCAGGCGGGCAAGACGCTCGCCCTGTTCCCCCGACTCGAGGATGTAGGTTTCGAGATGAACGTGGCGCCGCGCTTTCTCGATCGCCCCGAACATTGCCCGGTACGTGGCCGGGCCGTCGACGAGCAGGTGCGCGTGGTTGCCCAGGACCAGCGGCGCCGTGAGCGCCTTCTCGACATGGGCGAGATGATGGACGAGCAGTTCCTTGCCGACACCGTCGGCTTCGAGCTGATGCGCGACCTTGGGCGAGGGATGCGTGCGCAGCGCGCCGTCGGCGTGCTCGACGCGGACTTCGACGGCGGCCGGCGGAGCGCGCACCGGGAGAGCCGCCGTATCGACCGCCGGCCCCGTTACGCAGGCCGCGAGCACGAACGGACCGAACACCGTGCCCCATGTGCCGCCCCGGAAGGATTCGCACCGGCGGTCGAAGGAAGCGTTTCCGAGGCAGCCGTCAATACGCCGGCTTGACCCTGATGTCATTCTTGACGGACTTGACGCCGGGAACCTTGCGCGCGATTTCGACGGCGCGCTCGGCGTCACCGGACTTCGCGACGAAGCCGCTCAGCTGCACCACGCCACGGGAGGTCTCGACGTTCACCTCACGCGCCTTGACCTGCGGGTCGTCGATCAGCGCGGCTTTCACGCGCGTCGTGATCGTCGCGTCGTCGATGTATTCGCCGGTCGATTCGCGCGACCGGCTCCCCGCACACGCGCTGACGACGGGCAGGGCAAGCGCCGCGAGGGCGGCAGTCAGCACTGTTCTTCTGCTTGTCATTTTCTATGGTCCTCCGTTGGAAAATCACCGGCCTCGCCTGGAGGGCGACGCCTTCACGCTTACCCGGCACCGGGCAGCGCCGCGTTTGCCTCGCCGGAATGTCCGGCAAGGACAACTGCTGCCGGCCGCTGTCCCTGTCTTTTTGCCCTTGCGTGCTTGCGCGGGACAGGAGCCGAAATCGGGATCAGGACGCCGGCGGCGCCTTCAGCGCATTGACCACTTCCTGTACGCCTTCGACCTTGCGCGCAACGGCGTCGGCGCGCGCAATCTGGTCGGCCGGAACGGCGCCGCTCAGCGTCACGACGCCATTTTCCGAGCTGACGCTGATTGCGCCGGCATCCAGGCCCTCTTCGGCCAGCAGCGCCGTTTTCACCTTCGTCGTGAGAACCGCGTCGTCCACTGCCTGGCCGGCGCGGTTGGCGTTCGTCTCCACTCTTTCCTTGGTGTCCGCGCTCGTACCGGGCGCGGCCCCGGTCGTCGTGCCCGGCTCGGCCGGACGGTCGTCACACCCGGCGAGAGCCGCAAGGCTCACGCAGGCAACGAGAATCGAGAATCGACGCTTCATGGGCAGACCTCCTTTCGATATCCGCGCTGTGCGCACCCAACACCGCAGCGGCGCCGCGGTGAGCGCAGGCGCGACGTTCTATTTTTGCAAGATCCCGAGGATCAGGGAGATCACCGCGATCACGAGGAAAATGTAGAAAAGGATCTTGGCTATGCCGACCGCACCGCTCGCGATTCCGCCAAACCCGAACAGGGCGGCGACGATCGCGATCACGAGGAATATCGCTGCGTAATACAACATGGGACACCTCCATTCACAGGCAGGGGGGGAATTTCCCGCTGACGTCAGGGGTGAGGCAAACCGCATGCCCGGCACGCCGCGGCGCCACGGCGGTAATGACATCCGGGAGAAGTGGATAATCTCACCCGGCGTTGTAACGCTTACATGCGCCGGCGCGCGCCCCTGGCCGGATGTGGCAGCACCGTTGCGCCGCTCCGGGCACGGAAGCTGCCTGTCCGGAGTACCGCGGCGTGAGCCGCCTGCCTTCAAAGGACGACGATCATGGCCTTATCGACGATACTCATTATCCTGCTGGTGCTGCTGCTGATCGGCGCGCTCCCTGCCTGGCCCTACAGCAGTTCCTGGGGCTACCGTCCGAGCGGACTGCTGGGACTCGTCCTGATCGTGCTTTTGGTGCTGGTGCTGCTCGGCGCGTTATAGGGCCGCTGCAGGGGCGCCACAACGAAAACCGGACCCTGCAGAGGGTCCGGTTTCGTGTTGCGGCACGATTTTTCGTCGTGCCTGCGGCGACTGCAGGAGCCCCTCAGTGAGTCGAACCGGTGGGTTCCGAAATGCCGCATACCGCTTCGCCGGCCGGCTGCGCGCCTTCGGTATTCGCGATGTCGGCAAGGGCGACGATTCCCACCAGCCGCTTGTTGCGATCGAGCACGACCAGCCGATGGATCTGCTCGTCCCCCATGTTGCGGGCGACGTGGGCGATATCCTCGTCCTCGAAGCAGTATTTGACTTCCTTGGTCATGACGTCGCGGACACGGGTATCGGGACTCTTCCCGGCCGCAACCGCGCGGATCGTGATGTCGCGGTCGGTCACCATGCCGATGAGCTTTTCGCCGTCGTTGACCGGCAGCGCTCCGACGTTCCATTCCGCCATCATGCGTGCTGCATCCTCGATGCTCTGTTCGGGATCGAGCATTCGCACGTCCATGGTCATTGCCTCGCTTACTTGCATGATGCACCTCCTCGATCAAGAATGAAGCAGGCACACCGCCTGCGTTCCGTCCTTAATGCAAAAGCGGTGCCCGGAAGCTTCACTGCAGATCGGGAGGATGGCGCGAGCAGGCATGGCGTTTGCTCGCAATCGAGTTATTGACACCTGGAGGATCGCAGTCCGTGCTGCCGGCTTCGCTGCGACTGAACGTCGACCTCCTGCCCCAGCCGACCGAGACCACGTGCGGGCCGACCTGCCTGCACGCGGTGTATCGGTACTGGGGCGAGGACATCTCGCTCGATGCGGTCATCAGACGCACGCGCGCGCTGATCCATGGCGGCACTTACGCGGTGTTCCTCGCGTGCGACGCGCTCGCGAACGGCTTCGAAGCGACGATCTACACGTACAACCTCACAGTGTTCGACCCGACGTGGTTCCGCAACAAGCCGGACATCGCCGAGCGGCTGCAGGCGCAGCGCGAAGTCAAGGACAACCCGCGCCTGCTGCACGCGACCGAGGGTTACCTCGATTTCCTGCGGCTCGGCGGCCGGTTGCGGTTCACCGATCTGTCGCCGCCGATGCTGCGCGGGCTGCTGCGCCGCCGCCATCCGATCATCACCGGGCTCAGCTCGACGTTCCTGTACCGCACGGCGCGGGAATTCGGCCCCAACGACATCCCGGACGACGTGCGCGGCACACCGTCCGGGCATTTCGTCATCATCGCCGGCTATGACCGGCCGGCGCGACGCCTGCTCGTGGCCGACCCGTACGGCCCCCACCCGTATGGCGGCATGCGCGAATACTGGATCCGGATGGACCGCGTCATCGCGTCGATACTCCTCGGCATCGTCACCCACGACGCGAACCTGCTGGTGATCTCGCCGCGCAAGCCCAGGCCTGCCGACCCGGAGCTGCCGTGAATTCGCTGATCGTCGTCGAAAACCCCGACGACTGGCCGCTGGGCGAGAGCGGCCCGCCGGTCGTTCCCGCCCGCAGTTACCTGACCGACCCGGCCTACGGCGAAGACCGCTCGGCGCACGTGTTCAACCTGTGCCAGTCGTTCCACTACCAGAAGCTCGGCTACTACGTTTCGCTGCTCGCCGAGGCGCGCGGGCATCGGCCGTGGCCGCCCGCCGGCACGATCGAGGACCTGCAGTCGCAGAACCTCGTGCAGGTGCTGACGAGCGAACTCGCGCAGCTCGTCGAGCAGACGCTCGCGCCGCTGAAGTCGGCGCAGTTCGAGCTGAGCGTGTATTTCGGGCTGAACGTTGCGCAGCGCTACAACGTGCTCGCCGGGCAGCTCTTCAAGCTGCTGCAGGTGCCGCTGCTGCGGGCGCACTTCGAGCGCGTCAAGGGCCACTGGCAGACGCGCTCCATCGACCTCATCGGCATCAACGACATCCCCGCGGAGCATCGGCAGTTCGCATTCGACGCCGCGGCGCGACATTTCGCCCGGCGCAGCACCGGTCCGCAGAGCGCCACGCGGCGCTTTCGCATCGCGATCCTGCACAATCCGGAAGAAGCCCACCAGCCGTCCAACCCTGCCGCGCTGCGCAAGTTCGCCGCAGCCGCCACCGCGCTCGGCATGCAGCCCGAGTTCATCCTGCCGGGCGATTTCGGCCGCCTGCCGGAGTTCGACGCGCTGTTCATCCGCGACACCACTTTCGTCCACCACCACACGTACCGGTTCGCACGGCGCGCAAAAGCCGAAGGACTGATCGTCATTGACGACCCGGACTCGATCCTCAAGTGCAACAACAAGGTGTACCTCGCAGAGCTGCTCGCCCACCACAACCTGCCGGCACCGCGCACGCTGCTGATCCACCGCGACAACATCGACCAGATCGTGCCGTTGCTCGCGCTGCCGTGCGTGCTCAAGCAGCCGGACAGTTCGTTTTCGGTCGGCGTCGACAAGGTCAGCGATGAAAGGGAGCTGCGCGCGAAGGTCGCCGAACTGCTCGAGATGTCGGACCTGATCGTTGCGCAGGAGTGGCTGCCGACCGAATTCGACTGGCGCGTCGGCATCCTCGACGGCAGGGTGATCTTCGTCTGTAAATATTACATGGCGCATGGCCACTGGCAGATCATTGACCACAACAGCGAAACCGGCCGCAACGAAGAAGGCCCGACCGAAGCGCTCGCGATCGGCGAGGCGCCCGAGGATGTCGTGAACATCGCGCTGCAGGCGGCGAACCTGATCGGCGACGGCTTCTACGGCGTCGACATCAAGCAAAGCGGCAATCGCTGCTGCATCATCGAGATCAACGACAACCCGAACGTCGACGCCGGCAACGAGGACGGGGTACTGAAGGACGCGCTCTATCGCGAAGTCATGGGCGTGTTCCTGCGCCGCCTGGAACAGGACCGCAGTGGAGGAAATCCGGCATGAGTGCGGAACACCCGACCCCCGCCCGCAGGGGTGCGCACGATGCGGCGCAGAGCTGCGCGAGCCGCGCTCCGGTGCTGGACGCGTTCGGCGGCTACGGCGTCGAGATCGAATACATGATCGTCGACCGCGACGGGCTCGACGTGCGCCCGATCGCGGACGAATTGCTGTGCCTCGGGGCCGGACATCCCGCTGCCGACGTCGAGCGGGGCGAGATGGGGTGGTCGAACGAACTCGCGCTGCATGTGCTGGAAATCAAGAATCGCTTTCCGACCGCGACGCTCGACGCGCTGCCCGAAGCCTTCCATGCCGAGATCACCGCGATCAACGCGCTGCTCGAACGGCACGGCGCACAGTTGATGCCCGGCGGCATGCATCCGTGGATGGACCCGCACACTGAAACGCGGCTGTGGACCCACGAAAACTGCGCGATCTACAGCACCTATGACCGCATTTTCGACTGCCGCCGCCACGGCTGGGGAAACCTGCAGAGCGTGCACCTGAACCTGCCGTTCGGCGACGACGAGCAGTTCGCGCGCCTGCACGCCGCCGTCCGCCTGGTGCTGCCGATCCTGCCGGCGCTCGCGGCGAGTTCGCCGATCGCCGACGGGCGCCTGACCGGCTTCATGGATTACCGCCTCGAGGTGTATCGCGACCACCAGCGCCAGCTGCCGTCGTCGATCGGCGAGTGCATTCCGCGCCCGACCGGCTCGCCGGCCGAATACCGGGCGCAGATCCTCGCGCCGATGTACCGCGAAGCGGCCGAATACGGCGACGGCGGCGTGCTGCAGCACGAATGGCTGAACGTGCGCGCGGCGATCCCGCGCTTCGAGCGCAACGCGATCGAGATCCGCGTCCTCGACGTGCAGGAATGCCCGCACGCGGACCTCGCGATCGCCGCCGTGACCGCGGCGCTGGTGCGGCGGCTCTACGATTCGTACCCGTCCGCGCCCGACGCCGACGGCACGATCCGCACCGCGGCGCTGGTCGCGACGTTTCGCGCGTGCCTGCGCGACGCCGAGCAAACGCTGATCGACGACGCGAGCTATCTCACGCAACTCGGCCTCGACTGCGGCCCGTGCCGCGCCGACGAGCTGTGGGCGCGCCTCATCGACCTGCTGCTCGCCGAGGAGCGGCTCGCGCCGCGCTGGCACGCCCCGCTGCAGCTGATCCTCGAGCGCGGCCCGCTCGCGCGCCGCATCGTCGCCGCACTCGGCGAGGACCCCGGCCGGCTGCAGATGCGCGACGTCTATCGGGAGCTGTGCCAATGCCTGCGCGACAACCGCCAGTTCCAGGGGACGGCGTAGCGTCCGCGGCAGCGGATGCGGCGGGGGGCGACGGCGCAGTCGCCTTCGTCGTTTCCTGCGAGCACGGCGGCAACCGCGTGCCGCCGCGTTACCGCGAGCTGTTCGCGACGGCGCGGGACGCGCTCGACAGCCACCGCGGCTACGATCCGGGCGCCCTCACCCTCGCCCGCCAGTTGGCACGGACGCTGGCTGCGCCGCTCGTCGCGGCGACGACCACGCGCCTGCTCGTCGACCTGAACCGCAGCCCGGGGCATCCGAAGCTCCACTCCGAATGGATCTCTGCCTCGCCGCCCGACATCCGCGCCGGCATCCGGGCGCGCCACTACCTGCCGTACCGGCGCCAAGTCGAAGAGCTCGTCGCCGGCGCGATCGGCGGCGGACAGCGGGTCGTCCATGTTTCGAGCCACAGCTTCACGCCCGTGCTCGACGGCGTCGTGCGCAACGCCGATGTCGGCATCCTCTACGATCCAGGCCGGCCGGGCGAAGCGGCGCTCAGCGCGCGCTGGATCGCGGCGCTTCAGGCACGCGCGCCGCAGCTGAAAGTGCGGCGCAATTACCCCTACACGGGAAAATCCGACGGGTTATGTGCGTGGCTGCGGCGCCACCATGCCGCGGGCGACTACGTCGGCATCGAGCTCGAAATCAATCAGCGCCATGTCGCGCCCGGGCGCGCCGAGTGGCGCGCGCTGCGGGCGGCGATCGTCGCCTCGTTTGTCGAGGCGCTGGAGCGGGAGCAAGCGCTGGAGAAACAACGACGCGCTCAGCCCGCGGTCGGCACATGACGACGCGGGGTCGTCGACACGACGTGGCGTTCATGGCGCTCCGGCACGATCGGACGCCGCGCACCGCGCGCACCGAGGAGGCCGCCACCGGCGCCGGCCAGGAGCGACAGCAGGATCGCGGCGCTCAGCCACGCGCTGGCAGCCGACGCGGTCTGCGCGACGTCGATGCGCTCGCCGCCGGCCTGCGCATCGGCCCCGGACGGCGAACGGCCTGTCAGCGCCAGGGCCTGCTCGGCGGCGCGATTGGCCTGGTCCGGGCTCATGCCGAAGCGGTTCTGCAGCAAATCGACGGCTGCCGCGCGGTCGCCGCGTTCGAGGCTCGACAGCAGCTCGCCGACTGCGGACTCGCCCGGCGCTGCGGCGGCCGAGGCTGCGGCCGTCGTCGCCGTGTTCGCCGCCATGCCGAACATCCCGCCCAGCGCGTTGCCGGTAACCGACCCGGTGAGGATGGCAAAAAACAGCATCGTCGCCCCCCACGAGACGACGCCGTGCAGCATGCCGTCCGAAGTGCGCCGCAGGCCGGACGAGCGGGAAGCGACGTAACCGCCGATGAACGCCGCGATCAGCATGCTGACCGTGTTCCACGTTGCGGCGGCGATCGAGATGCTCTCTCCTTCCGGTCGCTCCCCGGCGCCGACGACGGCAAGACCCGCGGCAATGCCGATCAGCACGAACAGCACATGCACGCCCAGGCCGACGGCGAAACCGGCAATCACCGCGCTCCAGCGGATGCTGTACAACGGGGTGCCTTCCGGCTCGATGGTTACGCTGCTCACGCCTGCAGGGTCCACGCTTCTGGTTTCCGATCTGATTTCCATGGTCTGTCCTTCCGTTTGAGAGGGTGAAATGCCCGTCCGCAAGCGGACGCGTGATTCGATCAGCAACATCCGTACCGCCTGCTGAAACCCCGCCTGGGCGGGCGAAATTCCCCAAAACGGGCGGTCAGACGACGGTCCCGAAGCGCAATTCTTACGCCGCGCTGTAACTCCTGCTTACGCCACCGATCCCGCCTCATACCGAAGTCATTGCTTCGCAACTGCTCTTGCACCGCTCGCAGGCGAAGATGCATTCCTCCATCTCGTCCAGATCGCGGCAGCTGCTGATGCACGCGTCGCAGATGTCGGCACAGACCGCGCACACCTGGCGGTGCAGCGTCGAGTTGGTCGTCATCACGTTCGCGGCCGCCTGGCAGATCTCCGCGCAGACGATCATGGTGCGCAGATGTTCCGGCTCGACATGGCGGCCGCCTTTTTCGAGACAGTGTCCGGTCGCCATGGCGAGGCAGACCATCTGGCAGCGCCGGCACAGTTCAATGCAGGCCAGCATTTCAGGCGATAGCGTGGTTTGTTGGGACATGGGAAAACCTCCTCTGGCAAGGGTGCGGCACTGGCGCCGGTGACGCGGGCCGTTGCAATCGGCGTACCGGCACGTCGCGTTCCCGGCTGCGCGTCACCCGTTGACGATCTCGCCGCCGTTCGGATGCAGCACCTGCCCCGTCATGTAGCTCGAATCGCTGCTCGCGAGGAAGATGTAGCTCGGCGCGACCGCGTCCGCCTGGCCGGCGCCGCCCAAAGGCTGCTTTTCGCCGAAATGCTCGACTTTTTCAGCGTCGAAACTGGCCGGGATCAGCGGCGTCCAGATCGGCCCGGGGGCGACGCCGTTGACGCGGATGCGGCGCTTCGCGAGCGACTGCGCGAGCGAGCGCGTGAACGACACGATCGCGCCTTTCGACGCCGAATAGTCGATCAGGTGCGCGCTGCCGCGGTACGCCGTCACCGACGTCGAGTTGATGATGCAGGCGCCCTCCTTCAGGTGCGCCAGCGCGTGACGGGTGAGGTCGAACATCGAGAACAGGTTGGTGCGGAAAGTGCGTTCGAGCTGCTCCCGCGAGATCGCGGCCAGGTCCTCCTGCGGATGCTGCTCGGCGGCGTTGTTGACCAGGATGTCGAGACGGCCGAACTTCGCGACCACCTTCTCGACGACGTCCGCGCAGAACGCCTCGTCGCCGACGTCCCCGGCCAGCAGCAGACACTTCGCCCCCTGCGCCTCGATCTGCCGCCGCGTATGTTCGGCGTCCTCGTGTTCGCACAGGTACACCACCGCCACGTCCGCGCCTTCCTTCGCGAAGCCGATCGACACCGCGCGCCCGATGCCGCTGTCCCCGCCGGTGACGATCGCGGCCTGGCCGGCGAGCTTGCCCGAGCCGCGGTAGTGCTTCATTTCATCCTCGGGGCGCGGCACCATCGGCTCCTCGCGCCCCGGCTGCGTGTCCTGCTGCTGTGCTGGAATCTGCTCAACGATCGTCTGGTCGCTCATGGCAAGTCTCCGCGTGCGAATCGCACCACGTAGTGCGCGGCCTGCGATTCACGGGTAGTCAGGTAGTCAGCGATTCACGCGGTCAGCTCGCTTCCCCGAGCACGACTGTCTGCAGCCAGCCGCGGATCTGGCGCACGTGCGCCTTTTCGCTGTCGCGCGCGCTGTGGAACTGCGGCAAGAACTGGTCCTGGTCGGCTTCCGCCGTCAGGCTGATCAGCAGGTCCCAGCTCGCGTTGTCGGCGAGCTCGGCGATCAGCATCGCTTCGAGGCAGTGGACGAGCGTCGTGCGCGGGTCGGTGAGGACCTGCATCAGGCCGCTGATCGCGAGCGCCGAAACCGCCGCGGCAGGGGTCTGCGCCGTCGAGTCGGCGCCGAGCGAATCGAGCGCCGAGGCCAGCACGTGCATGTGCGCCAGTTCGTCATCGCGCAGGCGCTGCAGGTCGTCGACCGAGAACGGCATCCGCTGCTGCGTCGCGAGCGCCGACGCCTTGTCGATCAGCGCCTGGTAGAGGCGCACGCCGATGCGCTCGAAGGCGAGCCGCTCGCCGAGCTTGTCGACCAGCACTTCGGGCTTCCTCGCGCCGAGCTTCGACAACGCCGCGGTGAATGCGCTGGTCAGCACGCCCGGCATCGGCACCGAGCCGATGCGTTCGGCCTCGACCGCGTAGTCGCAACGCACGGCGGCGATCTCCCTGCCATCGGGCATCTCGTCGGGGGCGCTCACCTCTTCCGGCACCCGTTCGTCCGCATACAACTGCATGCTGTGGACCGACAGCGGCGAGGACTGTGCACCGGTGCGGTTGAATCCGGGCTCGGTGACGTCATCCATGATCCTTCCTTCCCCAAACTCATGTTCGTCGAATAACCCCCTGAGCAGCGGGCGGATATCGCGTGTCGAGTTCATGCTGCTTTCAGCGACCGGTTGAGTTCAGTGCCCGACGTCCAGTGATACGCCGTCGCCACCCGCGTCGACGGCGACCCGTCGGCGTTGATCCGGCGGCGGTATTCGCGGGATACGGGGCTCTCGCGGGCGAGCTTGACGAAATCCACGCCGTTCGCGCGCAGGTCGACTTCCGCTGCGAGCACGTCGCGGACGAAGTCGCGCTGGCTCTTGAACTCGAGCGGCGCGGGCAGCGTCCGCGCCAGCACTTCGGCCGGATCGCGCTTCTCGTACTGCCTGAACAGGCCGCACACGTGATGCAGGTGGCCCAGTTCGTAGTCGCAGAAACGCTCCCACATCTCGCGGATGCGCGGGTTGCTTTCCGACCGGGCGCAGCTGTAGTAGCCGTAGACCTCGGTCGCCTCGTGGAGCAGCCACAGCTCCAGGAAGCTTTGCCGCGGGTCCAGCAGCGAGCCGTACTGCGTCATGTGCTGCTCCTCGACCGACGCGATCTCCGCGTACAGCTGCCGCGCGACCGGGTCGGCGAACATCGGGCCGATCGTCATGTAGTAGTCGTGCGTCTGGCATTCGGCGGCGGTGATCAGCGTCGCATGCAGCTTCGTCAGGAAATTGGCGTCACGGCCATAGGGCAACCGCAGGTCATCGACCGGCGCCCGGTGTCCGTCCACGGTCGGACGGCCCGGGGCGATGTCGGTATGCCCCTGCAGGATGTTGTTCGAATCCTTGCCTTCGAGCCGGTCGAGCAGCGCCGAGTAGCGATAGAGATGATCGAAATCCTCGAGCAGCCCGAAGCGGTAGACCTGCGCGAGGTACGGGTCCGGTTCCCGCTGGGCGACTGCCGCGGTTACTTCGACGGCGACCTGCTCGTACGCGATCGTCGTCTCCAGCGGCGAATGATCGGCCGACAACAACCCGTTCACCGCAGTTGCCTGGTGCTGCTCGACGCGGCGGATCTCGGCCAGCGACTGTCGCAGTTCGCCATTCATCCGCGCCCCCACGTGGGACAGCCGCAACGCGTCGAGCTCGAGCGCGTTCATGAGGATGATGCGTACGCGGGTGAAAGCCTCGTCGTCGAGCTTGCTGATCGGCTTTCCCGCCATGTCCTTCCATGTCAAAGACTGCTTGTCGATCGGCACCCCTTTATTTTCCAGCAGATCCACGGCAATTTCCTCCGGTCGATAAGACTTCGGGAGGCTCGGGCCGGAAAGGCTCGGGCCTCACCGCAGGAAGATCGTGCAAACCGCGTGCCTGCGGGAACAGGAGGGGGCTGATGGATTCAGGACCCTGCTGGTACGGGAATAAAGACCACGTCCGCCTCTGCTGCGCGCGCCGTCGCCCGCGTCGCGGGAATTTTCTCCACACATGCTGTAGGAATTACAGGCGCGAGTAAGAAATACGCGTCGCTTCGCTGCAGTGCGACAACGTCGACGAGTGAAACAAATCTTTCGGCACGCAGGCAACGGCATTGCTAAGGTGAATTGTTGCCGCCGCCGTGTTGCGCGACACAAACAACAACAATGGACAGGAGAGTCATCGTGCAGACGATTTCGCCACTCCAACTCCCACTCTCCATCCCCCTCCCCGGCGCCGTGCCACGCGCCATCCCGGCAGGTTTCCGCTTCCCGGCTCCGATGGGGCGCGGTTGTCCGACAGCAACCGCCAAGCCACCCTTGCAGACCACGCGCCGCCGGCGAGCGCACGGACTTGCCGACATGTCGTGCGCGCTGGCGTTGTTCGCTGCCGCGGCCGCGTGCCCCGCCGCGCAGGGTGTCGCCTTGCAGGCCGGAAGCCGCGGCTCGGTCGATAGTGTCGGCGTGCAGTGGCTGCTGCCGGTCTGGTATCGCACCGAATGGAAGAACTGGCGCATCGCCGGCCACCCGGAACTCCAGTTGAACCGCCACCGCAGCCATTCGGACGAAGCGGTCCAGGCCGGCGCTTTCGCGACCTTCCGTATCTCTCCGATCCGTACCGGCGCGTACCCGTATCTCGAGGCGGGCCTCGGTCTGAACCTCTTCTCGGAGGAAAAACTTGGACGCAGGAACCTGTCCACCCACTTCCAGTTCGGCGAACTGATCGGCGTCGGCATCGCCTGGGGAGGCAGGGCCGGGGGCAAAGGCGAGACATCAGTCGGCGTGCGGCTGAGCCATTATTCGAATGCCGGGCTGAAGCAACCGAATCACGGCATCGAGGTGTTCCAGCTCACGGTCAGCCACCGCTTCTAGCGGCCGCGCCGGCGAGGAATCGTTCCCTGTGCGGCAGGGTCAGCTTCCCTGCAGCGACGCCTCGATTTCCGCGAGCGCCGCGAGCGGAACACGGACCCATTCCGGGCGATTGTCCAGTTCGTAGCGCAGTTCGTAGAGCAGCTTCTCGATGACGAACAGCGTCAGGAAATCCGCGGCGACGGCCGCGTCCGGCGGAACGGAAGGCAGCGGTGCAACGACGTCGTGGTACGCCCGCATGAAGCTCCGGACCACCCCCTCCTTCCATTCGGACAGCGCGCGCGCCAGTGCGTCAGCGTGCTCGGGGCGCGCCTGGAGATGGTGGTATCCGACCGTGCGCACCGCGTAGTCGAACGAACGCAGCATGCCGGCGATGTCCCGCAGCGGCGAATGCTTGTACCGCCGCTCGTCGATCGGCCGGGCCGGCTCGCCCTCGAAATCGACGATGACGAAATCGTTCTGCGCGATCAGCACCTGCCCGAGATGCAGGTCGCCGTGCAGCCGCGTTTTCACCAGACCGGGTGAAACCAGGTCGAGCCCGGCAAGGCTCGCGCCCAGCGCGTGACGCGCCGCAAACACCTGCCTCGCCTCGTCGCGGACGCGCTCGTCCAGACGCGGCAACGCCGCTTCGAGGAGGCCGAGGGTGCGCTCGACGTCCCCGATCACCTGGGCGCGCCAGGCTTCGACTTCCACGTCGCCGAGCGGCTCCGGGGCGAATGCCGGATCAGTGCCGTGCGCGAACGCCGCATGCATCTCGCCGATGCGCCGCCCAAGCGTCTGCGCGAGCAGCAGGTAGACCCGGTCCCTCCCCTCGGCCTCGGCTGCGTCGGCCGCCGCTGCAGGCCAGGTATCGGGAGAAAAGAGCCGGTCCAGATGATTCAGCGTGTAATCCCACGCGTTGCCCTGGTTGTCGACGAATTCCTGCAGCATCGCCAGCGCCGCGCCCCGGCCGTCGGGCGCGATGTATTCGACCGAACCGGCGACCGCGGCGACGCGTGAAAATCCCGCTGCGCTGCCGAGGAAATAGCCGACTTCGATTTCCGGGTTGGTGCCGAACTGCAGGCGCCGGTAAGCCTTCAGGTAGAGCCGCGAGCCGAAGAACACGCCGGTGTTCGTCTGCTCCTGCAGCGGCTGGCGCACCTCGTCGTCGAGCCCCTCGGCGAGCCGCGCATAGTGCTCGCTCGCGGTGAAGCGCAGACTGCCGCGGCCGAGCGGCTGCGGCCCACCACCGCCGATGCTCTGGCCCAGCGCGCGGCAGTACACCGGGTCGATGAACGCGTCGTAGAGGATGCCGATGCGCGCCTTCTCGCGAACGCGGGCGAGCGCCGCCGCGCCGAAGCGATCGACCGGGTTGTCGCCGGCCGTCTCCCACGCGATGCCGAGCGGCAGGAAGTACAGCTGCGACGATCCGCCGGCGAGGCTGACTTCGAGCAGCGCAAGCAGCCAGTTGCCGCCGCCGGCGCCCCATTCCTGCTCCTCGACGACTTCGATGCGCGTCACCGTCTCGCCTTTCGCGGCGAACCACCGCCGCGCCTGCAGGTACGGCAGCAGCACTTCGTTCTGCAGTTGGTCGCGGCTGCGGGTGGCGATCGCGCGGCGCACCGCGCTGCCGCCCTGGTGGCCGCGAAAGAACGTGCGCCAGCCTTCGGTGAGCACGAGCATCGGCAGCTCGGTCTGCGGCAGCCGCTCCTCGTGCCAGTTCGGCGGCGGCACACCGGCCGACAGCTCGAAGACGAAGAAGCCGTGGCCAGCGAGCGTCAGCAGATACGGCAGCTTGCCGATCGGCGGGAACGGCACGCGGCCGACGATCTCGACCGGCACGCGCCCCTCGAAGCGCGAGAGGTCGAGTTCGACCGCCTGCGGGGTGCGCGCGAGGTTCGCGACGCACAGCACGCTCTGGTCGCGATATTCGCGCAGGTAAGCGAGCACCTTGCGGTTGCCCGGCTCGAGGAAGCGCAGCGTGCCGCGGCCGAACGCGCGCGAACCGTTGCGCATCGCGATCAGCCGCCGCGTGAAGTTCAGCAGCGAATGCGGGTTGCGTGCCTGCGCTTCGACGTTGATCGCCTGGAAGCCGTAGATCGGGTCCATGATCGGCGGCAGGTAGAGCTGCTGCGGGTCGGCGCGTGAGAACCCGGCGTTGCGGTCCGGCGTCCATTGCATCGGCGTGCGCACGCCGTCGCGGTCGCCGAGGAAGACGTTGTCGCCCATGCCGAGCTCGTCGCCGTAATAGATGATCGGCGACCCCGGCATCGTCAGCAGCAGGAAGCTCATCAGCTCGATGCGGTCGCGGCTGTTCTCGAGCAGCGGCGCGAGGCGCCGGCGGATGCCGACGTTGATGCGCATGCGCGGGTCGTTGGCGAAGAACTGCCACATGTAGTCGCGCTCGCGGTCGGTGACCATCTCGAGCGTCAGTTCATCGTGGTTGCGCAGGAAGATCGCCCACTGGCAGTTGTCCGGGATGTCCGGCGTCTGCCGCATGATGTCGACGACCGGGAAGCGGTCTTCCTGGGCGACCGCCATGAAGAGCCGCGGCATCAGCGGGAAGTGGTAGGCCATGTGGCATTCGTCGCCGTCGCCGAAGTACTCGCGCACGTCCTCCGGCCACTGGTTCGCTTCGGCGAGCAGCACGCGGCCGCGGTAGTGCGCGTCGATGCATTTGCGGATTTCGCGGATCACGTCGTGCGTCTCGGGCAGGTTCTCGTTGTTCGTGCCCTCGCGCTCGCGCAGGTAGGGAATCGCGTCGAGCCGGAAGCCGTCGACACCCATGTCGAGCCAGAAGCGCATCGTGCGCAGCACCGCCTTCAGCACGTTCGGGTTCTCGAAGTTCAGGTCCGGTTGGTGGCTGAAGAAGCGGTGCCAGTAGTACGACTTCGCGACCGGGTCCCACGCCCAGTTCGACGTCTCGGTGTCGGTGAAGATGATGCGCGTGCCGGCGTAGCGGCTCGGATTGTCGCTCCACACGTAGTAGTTGCGCTTCGACGACCCTGCCGGCGCGCGGCGCGCGGCCTGGAACCACGCGTGCTGGTCCGAGGTGTGATTGACGACGAGCTCGGTGATGACGCGCAGGCCGCGCCGGTGCGCTTCGCGGACGAACTGCCGGAAGTCCGCGCGCGTGCCGTACGCCGGCAGCACGCCGTGGTAGTCGGCAACGTCGTAGCCGTCATCCTTCAGCGGCGACGGGTAGAACGGCAGCAGCCAGATGGTGTTGACGCCGAGGTCGCGGATATAGTCGAGCTTGCGCGTCAGGCCGTTGAAGTCGCCGACGCCGTCGTCGTTGGCGTCGAAGAACGCCTTGACGTGCAGTTCATACACCACCGCGTCCTTGTACCAGAGTCCGTCGTCGGTTTCCTTGTCCGGCGCGGCCGTTGCGGGCAACAGATCCATCGTCGACAGCCTTTACAGGAAGTAGTCGAAATCGCGTTCGCTGCGCACTCGGCGACGCAGCACGAAGAGGTGCGCCGGAACGCGCTGCGGGTCGAGGCGCACGAAGTTGCGTGCGCTGCTCCACAGATAGCGCGCGCCGGACAGCAGGTCGTGCATCTGGAAGCTCGTCCCGGGCGCGATGCCGAACGCGTCGAGGTCGAGTTCGAGCCAGCCCGAATGCACGTTGTGCGGATCGAGATTCGCGACGACGACGATGATGTTGTCGCCCGCATCCGCCGTCTTCGAGTACGCGATCAGCTGGTCGTTGTCGATGGCCAGGAAACGCAGCGACGTGTTTGCGTGCAGCGCCGGATTGTCGCGGCGGACACGGTTGACGCGCCCGATCAGCGCGGCGAGGCTGTCGGGCCGGTCGAGATCCCATTCGCGCAGCTGGTATTTCTCGGAGTTCAGGTATTCCTCGCTGCCCGGCTCGCGCGGCACATGCTCCATCAGCTCGAACGCCGGACCGTAGATGCCGTAGGACGCCGCCAGCGTCGCCGCGAGCACGAGGCGCACGACGAAAGCCGGCCGGCCGCCCAGCTGCAGATATTCGGGCAGGATGTCGGGCGTATTGGGCCAGACGTTCGGGCGGAAGTAATCGGCGCCAGGGCCGTGCGCGAGCTCGCTGAAATACTCGGTGAGCTCGGCGCGCGTGTTGCGCCACGTAAAGTATGTGTACGACTGCGTGAAGCCGAGCTTCGCGAGCCGGTGCATGACGCGCGGCCGGGTGAAGGCTTCGGCGAGGAAGATCACGTCCGGGTGATCATGGCGGATGCTCGCGATCGCCCATTCCCAGAACGGAAAAGCCTTGGTGTGCGGGTTGTCGACGCGGAATATCCGCACCCCTTCGGCGATCCAGTGGCGGAAGATGCCGGCGAGCGCGTGCCACATCGCCTGCCAGTCGCCGGTCTCGAAGTCGAACGGGTAGATGTCCTGGTATTTTTTCGGCGGGTTCTCGGCGTACTGCACGCTCCCGTCGGGCCGGCGGCGAAACCATTCAGGATGCTCGGTGACCCAGGGATGGTCCGGCGCGCACTGCAGCGCGATGTCGAGCGCGAGCTCGACGCCGTGTTCGTGCGCCCGCGCAATCAGGTAGCGCAGGTCCTCGACGGTGCCGAGCAGCGGGTGCACCGCAAGGTGACCGCCTTCCGCGGCGCCAATCGCCCACGGGCTGCCGACGTCGTCCGGCGCGGCGACGAGCGCGTTGTTCGGTCCCTTGCGCCGCTCCCGGCCGACCGGATGGATCGGCGGCAGGTACAGCACATCGAAGCCCATCGCGGCGATGTCGGCGAGACGGTCGGCGCAGTTGCGCAGCGTTCCGTGCGCGCCGGCAGCGGGCGCGGTCGAGCGCGGAAAAAGCTCGTACCACGCGCCAAAGCGCGCCAGCGGACGGTCGATGTCGAGCGGCAGCATCGGGTGGACGGCAGCGAAACGGCGATCCGGATGGCGCGCCGCGATCTCGCCGAGCCGCGCATCGAGACCCAGCGCCTTGAGCACCTGCGGATCCGCGCCTTCGGCCTGGCTCGCGTCGCGCAGTCGTCGCGCCCACGCCGCGAGCCGCTCGCGGTCATCGCCGATCGTTGCGCGTTCGGCGGTTTCCTCGATCAGGTCGGCGCCGATCAGGCCCGCCATGCGGATGTCGTCGGGCTCGACACGCCGCGCCAGATCCCGCCGCCACGACTCGAACGCGTCGACCCACGCCGTCACCGTGTACCAGCAGCGTCCGATCTCGCCGAGCCTGATGCGGCCGCGCCAGCGCTCGTTGCCGATCGCCGCCATCGGCACGGCGTGCCACTGCTCGTCCTGGTCGCGCCGCCAGCACAGCATCGCGAGCACCGCGTCGTGACCATCCGCGAAGCAGTCGGCCTCGACGTCGAACTCGTCGCCGACGACGCGCTTGACGGCGAAGCGGCCGCCGTCGACCTGCGGCGTGACCGATTCGATGACCGCGCGAATCCGGCCTTCGTCGGGCACGCGGCGCACATCCTCGACGATGTCAGCTGTCCGGGCGCGCATCGCCTGCCTCCGGAATCAGGAACAGCACCGCCAGCGGCGGCAGCGTCAGCGTCAGCGACTGGAAATGCCCGTGCGCGGGCACCGGCACGGTTTCGACGCCACCCAGATTGCCCGCCCCGCTGCCGCCGTACAGCGTCGCGTCGCTGTTGAGCGCCTCGCGCCAGAACCCGGCGCGCGGCACGCCGAGCGTGTAATTCGGCCGCGTCACCGGCGTGAAATTGCAGATGACGAGAACAGTGGCGCCGTCGCGCGACTTGCGCAGGAACGACAGCACGCTGTTTTCGCTGTCGTCGCTGTCGATCCACTGGAAACCGGCTTCGTCGAAATCGAGCTCGTGCAGCGCGGCGCGCTCGCGATACAGCCGGTTCAGGTCGCCGACCCAGTGCCGCAGTCCGGCGTGTTCCGGCCGGTCGAGCACCCACCATTCGAGTTCGCCCTCGTGCGTCCATTCGCGCCGCTGGCCGAACTCGCCGCCCATGAACAGCAGCTTCTTGCCCGGATGCGCCCACATGTAGCCGAACAGCGCGCGCAGCCCGGCGAACTGCTGCCAGCTGTCGCCGGGCATCTTGCCGATCAGCGAACCCTTGCCGTAGACGACTTCGTCATGCGACAGCGGCAGCACGAAGTTCTCGTGGAACGCGTACCAGATCGAGAACGTGATCCGGCCGTGGTGGAACTTGCGGAACAGCGGGTCGTGGCGGAAATAGTCGAGCGAGTCGTGCATCCAGCCCATGTTCCATTTCATGCCGAAGCCCAGGCCCCCGACATACAGCGGGCGCGACACCATCGGCCACGCGGTCGACTCTTCGGCGATCGTCTGCACGCCCGGGTGGTCGCGATAGACTGCCTCGTTGAGACGCCGCAGGAACGCGACCGCGTCGAGGTTCTCCCGGCCGCCGTAGCGGTTCGGCACCCACTCGCCGTGCTGGCGGCCGTAGTCGAGATACAGCATCGACGCGACCGCATCGACGCGCAGCCCGTCGATATGGAAGCGGTCGAGCCAGAACAGCGCGGAGGACAGCAGGAACGCGCACACCTCGTGGCGCCCGTAATTGAAGATGCACGAATGCCATTCCGGGTGGAACCCCTGGCGCGGGTCCGCATGTTCGTACAGATAGGTGCCGTCGAACTCGGCCAGGCCGTGCGCATCGCTCGGAAAATGCGACGGCACCCAGTCGAGGATCACGCCGACGCCCGCTTGGTGCAGCGTGTCGATCAGGAACATCAGGTCGTCGGGCGTGCCGTAGCGCGCCGTCGCAGCAAAATAGCCGGTCGTCTGGTAGCCCCACGAGCCGTAGAACGGGTGCTCCGAGAGCGGCATCAGTTCGACATGCGTGAAGCCGCACTCGACGACGTACGCGGCGAGTTGGGGCGCGATCTCGCGGTAGCCTGGCAGCGCACCGTCCTGCGCGCGACGCCACGAGCCGAGGTGCAGTTCGTAGATGCTGAACGGCGCATCGAGCGCATTGGCGCGCGCGCGGCTCGTCATCCACGCATCGTCGCCCCAACGGTATCCGCCCCGCCACGCGCGCGAACCGGTCGCCGGTGGCACCTCCGCATACAGCGCGAACGGATCGGCCTTCTCGGCAACGCGCCCGTCATGGCCCGCGACGCGGTACTTGTAGACGTCGCCCGCCGCGACGCCGGCGACGAAACCTTCCCAGATGCCCGAGCCGTCGTCGCGCGGGCGCAGCACTGCGGCATCGTCGCGCCACGCATTGAAGCTCCCGATCACCGCTACCGCATGCGCGTTCGGCGCCCACACGGCGAAATGCGCGCCGGCGTCCTCGAGCTGGCAGCCGAGCTTGTCGTAGAGGCGGCCGTGCGAGCCTTCCCGGAACAGGTAGATGTCGTGTTCGGAGAGGCGGCTGTGCGTCGTCGTAGCGTCCATCTAGTCCCCCGCCCGCTCGACGTTCTCGCGGGTGTGCTCCCGGATCCGCTGGTTGATGTGGGCTGCGGTGTGGGCCGGGACGCGATCTACGGTCGATGACAACATGGCTGCCTCCTGAAAGCGCTAAGGACGGGACACCGGCCCGGCAAAGCTGCGGCGCTGCCGTCGCGGCTCTGTCGTCCGCAAGCGCCGTGCCTTGCGCCGCGGGGCGATCAGGCGACTTCGAGCCAGTGCAGGCTGAACAGGCGCGCCGCGTCGGTCCAGTATCTGCGCGGCACGAACCCCGCCTGTGCGGCGAGCGAGCGGAATTCCTCGACCGTGTACTTGTAGGAATTCTCGGTGTGCAGCGTCTCGCCGGTGGCGAAACGGAATTCCCGGCCGGCGACCCGCACACGCTGCGCCACGAGACTGACCAGATGCATTTCGACGCGCCGCGCGAGCGGCTGGTAGAACGCGTAATGGGCGAAACCGTCGTCGGCGAAGTCTGCGCCGAGTTCGCGGTTCGCCCGCGCCAGCAGATTCTTGTTGAATGCGGCAGTGACGCCCTGCGAGTCGTTGTAGGCGGCATGCAGAAGCGCCGGATCCTTGATCAGGTCGACGCCGATCAGCAGGCCGCCGCCGTCCAGCAACGCAGCGGCCATGCCGAGGAATCCGGCCGCTTCTTCCGGCGCGAAATTGCCGATCGTCGAGCCGGGGAAAAAACCGACACGACGCTGCGCCCCGGACACGCTTGGCGGAAGATCGAACGCACGCGTGTAGTCGGCGACGACCGGCCGGATCCCCAGCCGCGGGTAATCCGCCCTGAGCCGGCTCGCGGCCTGGTGCAGATGTTCGCCCGAGATGTCGACCGGAACGTAGGCACGCGGCCGGCGCAGCGCATCGAGCAGCCGCCGCACCTTGCGGCCCGAACCGGCGCCGAACTCGACGAGTTCGACGTCCGGGCCGATGAGCACGGCCAGTTCGCCGGCGTGGCGCTCGAGAAGATCGAGTTCGACGCGTGTCGGGTAATACTCCGGCAGCGTGCAGATGCGGTCGAACAGCGCCGAGCCTTCGGCGTCATAAAAAAACTTGCACGACACCCGCTTCGGCGTCGCCGCCAGTCCGGCAAGCAGCGCACTGCGGAAATCGTCGTCCTCGGCGCCGTCCAGCGGACGATCCCGCGCCCCATCAGTCGTCGGTGCTTTCCACGACGGGCCTTTGCCCGGGTCACTCATCTGCATCGGCGTCCCCCTGCAATCGTCCGGCACCGGCCGCGGAGGAGGCCAGCCGCCTCGGGCGCATGGCAAAACCATGGCCCGACTTTTCCAGTGTAGTAGGACAAGCGCCCAAGCCAACCTGCCGTATCGCCCAAGCCGGGCGCTACCTGCGGTCCCGCTCGCGTTCGCCCGCGGAGTTGTCCATGTCACGCCGGTAGGCCGGATGGCAACCCGACGGCCGTGGCCGCGACCGCAGCGATCAACTTGCGTTTGGTCTTTGTATTCATATTCATCTCGATCCCTCCTCATGACGGGGTGCGATGAAGCGCTACCCCCTGCCCGGGCCGGGCTTCCCCCATGCGCTGGCCGAAGCAAGCGGAAGGCCCGAGCGTCATTCGCAGGGCACAATGGTCCTTCGATACCGGGTGCAACAACTACACGGTCTTGTAAGAAGCGCCCGGCCCCCTGCTCGGCCCGCCCGGATCACGCGTGCCGGCCCCGGCAGCCTCCGGCCAGTTCAGTCCGGCATCCCGATTGCAGCAGCGCGAGCCCATCCTTCCGCAGGAAATCCGAATGCAGCGTCCCTTGCTGGAAGTTCTGCAGCCGCGGACGATCGTCGTGTTCCGCGCTGCAACTGGGCGATATGCTGTGTGCCGTACCCGCGCTGCGCGCGTTGCGTGCAGCCTGCCCGCACGCCCGCATCACGCTCGTCGGCCTGCCGTGGGCCGCGGCGTTTGCCGCCCGCCACCCTCGCTATCTCGACGTTTTCGTCGCCTTTCCCGGCTTTCCGGGCCTCCCGGAACAGCCCGCCGATTCCGCCGCGCAGCCCGATTTCCTTGCCGCGATGCGAGCGCGGCGAGCCGATCTGGCGATCCAGATGCATGGCGACGGCACGATCACGAATCCGCTCGTCGCGGAGTTCGGCGCGCGGTTCAACGCCGGTTTTGGTGCTCCCGGCAGCGGCGACGGGGTGTTCCTGCCCTATCCCGACTGCGGCGCGGAGATCCGGCGTCTGCTCGCGCTGATGCGCTTTCTCGGCGCCCCGCCCGTCGGCGAGCACCTGGAGTTTCCGCTGACCGCTGCCGACCACGCCGAACTCGCCGCGAGCGGCGTCGCCGAGGGCCTGCGGCCGAACGGGTACGTTTGTCTGCATGCTGGCGCACGAGCAGCAGAACGGCGCTGGCCGCCGGAGCGCTTCGCCGCGGTGGGCGATGCCTTGCACGACGACTGCGGCCTGCCGCTGGTGCTGACCGGTTCGCAGCACGAAACCTCGATCACCGCTGCGGTGCGCGCCGCGATGCGCTCTCCTGCCATCGACGCCGCGGCGCCGATCTCCGCCGGCGCCCTCGCGGCGCTGCTGGGCGGCGCGCGGCTGCTGGTGTGCAACGACACTGGTGTCGCGCATCTCGCCGCGGCGCTGAAACTGCCGTGCGTGATCGTCTTCCGGGCGTCCGAGATCGCGCGCTGGGCGCCGCTCGATCGCGCGCTGCATCGGCCGGTATGGGCGCCGGCGCGCGATCGAGCGGCTCAGGGCGGTGGCGACGAAGACCTCAGCGAGGTGCTGGCGCAGGCGCGCGTGCTGCTGGCGATGCCTGCGCGTCGCGCCACAGCTCCAGCGCCAGCTCCGTAACTTCGGCGGCCTCGACGTCATCGACGAACGAGGGGTCGTGCCCGCATCGGCTGTCCAGATTCTGGCGGCCGCAGACCGGGCATTGCAGCCGCAGCGACACCGTGTGCCGGTGCCGTGCCGCCGTCAGCGGAGCCGAAACGAAGAGGTTCTTCAGCCAGTAGATTCCCACCGTCGGGGTGCCGAGCGCGTGCGCGAGATGGAGCGGCCCGCTGTCGCTCGCGACGACGAGCCGCGCCCGTTGCAGCAACGCCGCGAGGCCGTCGAGCGATAACAGCCCGCCTGCATCGATGGCGGGCATGCGCATCGCCGCGACCACTCCGGCGCTGAGCTGTCGCTCGTCCGCGCTCCCCTGCACGACGACGAGCGCGCCGGCGCGCACCAGCGCATCGCCGACTTCGGCAAAGCGATCGATGCTCCAGCGCCGCCGCGCGTCGCTCGCACCGGGGCTCAGCACCGCGAGCGGATGCGGCGGCAGAGGCAGGCGGTCGCCGAGTTCCGTCTCATCGCGCTGCAGCACCGGCAGCAGCGGCTCGAGCGTCGCGGTGCGCGCTCCGGCGAGCGCGGCGACTTCGAGCAGCCGCAGGCGCTCGTTCTGCCACGGCACGTACAGCAGCGAACGCTCGAGCGCCGCGGCGCCGGGCGTGCGCAGGCCGACCGTGTGCCGCGCGTCGAGACGCAGCAGGAACGGGTTCGAATACCTTCCGCCGCCGAACATCTGGCAGGCGAGATCGAAGCCGCGTCGACGCAACAGCGCGCAGAACGACTCGATCGCCCCCGCGTCGCAGATCGCGCCGGGCGGCGCGCCGACGCCGGGAACGGGCGGCAGGGCGACGACCTCATCCACCAGCGGCGTGCGGCTGTCGAGAAAGACCTTGTGCCACGGCTTGCCCAGCAGCACGATCCGCGCTTGCGGGTAGGTTTCCCTGAGCGCCGCAAGCGCCGGCAGCGCGAACACGAAGTCGCCGACGCCATTGGGCCGAAGCACCGCGATCGTCGCGACTTCGGCGAAACGCGGCGGCGGAGCGTTGCCTGCCGAACCGGTCATCGTCCCTCCAGTTTCGTGCGCAGCACGCGTGGCGCATCCACGTCCCGCCGCGGGACCGTCGTCGTGAGCTCCTGATGATAGGCGCCCGAGGGGATGATGCCGCAGCCGCCATCGCGCGCCATGACCCGCAGCTGCGCGAACACGTCCTCGCCGCAGTGCTCAGGGGGCAGCTCGCGCCAGAATTCGAATCCGCCCGCAGCCTCCAACTTCGCCCGGTCGAACAGCACGCAGCCGCCGACCCACGCGACACGGTAAAACCGCTGCCGGTCCGCCGTGAGGCCGAGATTCGTCTGCACGTGGTAGAGGTTGGCGGCATTGTGCAACTGGTGGCGCGCCCACGCCGGACTGTCCGGCACCACCTCTTCGGGCTCGACCGGACCCTCCCAGAACTCGATGCCCTGCTGGTGCGGCCGCCGGTCTTCCGCATGGCTCAGTCCGATCAGAGCGCTGCCGACAAAGCCGCAGCCCTGCTCCCGGATCGCCTTCAGCAGACGCTCGACGAGATCCGGCTCGACGACCACGTCGTCGTCGAGGAACAGCACATAGGGCGACCGCGCCTGGGCGAGCAGGAAATGGCGCTGCTCGGCAAGGCCGCGGCGCGGCAGGTGACGGTGGAACTCGGCGGCATGCCCCTTGGCGGCAAGGAGCCGCACGACCGCCTGCACCTCGGGCGAGGCCTCGGCGCTGCACGTCGCGCCCTGGTCGGAAACCACGATCCGCAGCGCACCGAGGCTTTGCGCGAAAAGCGAGGTCAGCGTCACGGCGAGCGCAGCGGGCCGGTCGCAGGTCGGGATCAGCACGTCCACCGCGAACGGCATCTGCGCCGGCGGCGCATCGTTCGCCGCGCGCGAGCGGCGGTACAGCTCGGGGTTCAGCGACGGATCGTTGTACATCTTGAACTGCCGGTACGTCCTGAAGCGCGCGACGCCGCAGCTCGCTTCCCGCAGCAGGCGGTCGAGACAAGCCGCCAGGTCCTCGCGCTGCGTGACCAGCGTCGCGAGCTTGTCGGCACACCGCCGCATATGCTCGGCCCCGGCCTCGCGACGTTGCGAGGCCTGGCGCATGTGGTGGATCTTCAACGCCAGGATCGACAGCCGGTCGATGATCGCGCCTGCGGTCTCGCTCGACAGCCGCGCGTCAGGAGCGGGTGCCGGCACGACGCGCTCGAGGGCCGTGAGAAGACAATCGTCCAGCGCCTCGACTGCGTCATTGCGCCGCTGGTTCAACGCATCGATGTTGCGCTTGCAACGCACGATCTCGCCGTCCGGCACGTCGGTGCGCCGCGCCCGGTCCTCTTCGCGCCACAACGCCGTGTTGCTGCGATGGTTTTCCTCGATCCACCGCCACCACGGCGCGGGCTCGGCAAGCGATGGCGCAGCCCGGTCGGCAAGGAATCCATCGTGAAACGCGACGATGGCGCCGGCCTGCAGTTCAAAGCGCGACGCCATATCTGCCGGGGCCGGGGCGGCGGCTGCGGTTCCCTCAGCCAAGTTTGCCAACCTCCGCAGACACCGACACGGGGCTGTCATACTGCCGATCCGGAATCCGCTCGAGCGCCTCCATCACGTTCGCGTCGGCGCCTTTCTTGCGTGCCTGCTCGACAAGCTCCTGCTTCCCGACGGGATAATCCAGGCCGCCGAGAAATTTCTGCACCTGGACCGGGTTCGGTACCGCTTGAGCCGACGTCGTTTCATCTTTCTGCTGGCTGGCCATGGCTGTCTCCTGGGAGTGACTGCGCCAGCCGCGTGCAATCGGAATGCCCGCCGCGCTCCCTGTGCCGCCGCCGGCCCCACGCCCCGGGCCTGAAAACCGTTACAACGCCACCGCAAACCTTACACGATCACCCGCCCCGCCATCCCCGACAAAAGTCTGTTCAGCCTATTCGACGCAGCTTGGCAGGCAAGAAAAAAGCCCCTAGAATCAGGGGCTTAGTTCAGTATATGGCGGAGAGGGTGGGATTCGAACCCACGGTAGGCTCGCGCCTACGCCTGATTTCGAGTCAGGTACATTCGACCACTCTGCCACCTCTCCGCGTCCCGCGATCGTCTCGCGGGAGGGCGCATTATACGTACACGATCAATATCAAACAAGAAATAACTTCGTCTGCCGAGCGGCATTTCAAGGCCGTTCCCTGAAAGCGGCCACGCACCCTGGCGCCGCTGCCGAAGATCGCTGTCATGGGTGTCGTTTGCCCCCCGGCTCGTGCTCGCGCAAAATCCGGGGTCACCGCCGGGGAGTGCCTTCTTGCCTGTCTTTCTGTTCTTCATAGCGCTGTTTGGGCTGTCGGGATGCACGCCGGACGCCGCTCCGCGACGGGTCGGGGACTATCGGACGGACGGCGAATTGCGCGTCGCGACTCGGCTGGATGCGATTTCCTACCGTCAGGAGGCGCAGGGCGAGGCGTCGGGGTTCGAGCACGACCTGCTGCAGAAACTGGGCCAACGCCTCGACGTGCCGGTGCGTTTCGTCGTGTATCCCGATGCGCCGCGCGCGCTCGACGCGGTCCTCAACGGCGAGGTGCATCTCGCCGCGGCCGGAATCACCCGCAACGAACGCTTTCCGTTGCGCTGGTCGGCTCCGTTGCGCGAGGTGGACTATGTGCTGGTCGGGCGTTCGGACGGCAGGGAGATCGACGGGGAGGATGATCTCGCCGGGCGAACGATCAGCATGCGGCGAGGTTCGGCGCCCGTCGAGGCACTCGATCGGATCCGCAAGCGCGTTCCCGGCCTCAACCTGCACTTCCCGGCGCGGCTCGGCGATCAGGCGCTGCTCGAACAGCTGGGGCAGGGCAAACTGGACCTCGTCGCCACCGACCGCGTGCATTTCGCGCTGGCCGCGCAAACCGACCCGATGTTCGTGATTGCATACGATCTGCCGGTTCGGTCCGAGATCGCGTGGGCGCTGCCAATCGATGCCGGGAGCCTGGCCGCCGAGGTCGACGCCTTTCTCGCCGGGGCCCGGGAAAGTGCCCTGCTCGCCCGAATCGCCGATCGCTACTTCGGCCACATCCGCCGCCTCGATGACCAGGACGTGGCGGTTTTTCTGGGCCACATGCGCACGCGCCTGCCCCGCTACCGCCAGCATTTCCATGACGCGCAGGCACGCACCGGCGTCGACTGGCGCTTTCTCGCCGCGCTCGCGTACCAGGAATCGCGGTGGGACCCGCTCGCGACGTCGCGAACCGGCGTGCGGGGAATGATGATGCTGACTTCCGAGACCGCGGACCGGCTCGGCGTCGGCGACCGCCTCGATGCGCGCGAGAGCATTCTCGGCGGGGCGCGCTATTTTTCGATGCTCAGGGACCAGTTGCCCGGCGCGATTGCCGAGCCCGACCGCTCATGGATCGCGGTGGCGGCGTACAACCTCGGCATGGGCCACATGAACGGCGCGCGGGCGATCGCCCGCGGCATGGGCCGGGACGACACGACGTGGTGGGACATGAAAGCCGTCCTTCCGCTGCTGTCACGGCCCGCATACGCGGCGCGGCTCAAATCCGGTCCGGCACGCGGCGGCGAGGCGGTGATCATGACGGAGAACATCCGCAACTTCCACGGCATTCTCGCGCGCCTCGAACCGCCGTACACCCCGCCGCTCCAGCCCCCCGGCCTGAAGCTCGGCCGTTCCGGCGACTGAGCACCCCCAGGAAACGGCTTTGCCGTTTCCGCCCCCCGAGGGGGACAAGAAAACTTGGGGCGGCCCGGCGTTTTCTTGAGCGGCTTCAGCCGCGCGGCTCGAGCACCTCGATCCCGCCCATCCACGGCACCAGCGCCTTCGGCACGACAACCGAACCGTCGGCCTGCTGATAGTTCTCGAGCACGGCGACCAACGTCCTGCCGACTGCCAGGCCCGAACCGTTCAGGGTGTGCACGAGTTCGTTCTTGCCCTGCGCGTTGCGGAATCGGGCCTGCATGCGGCGCGCCTGGAACGCCCCGGTGCACGAGCACGAGGAAATCTCGCGGTAGGTTTTCTGCGCCGGCAGCCACACTTCGAGGTCGTAGGTCTTGGCGGCGGAAAACCCCATGTCGCCGGTGCACAGCACGACTTTGCGATACGGCAGATCAAGCTTGCGCAGGATCGCTTCGGCATGACCGGTGAGTTCCTCGAGCGCCGCCCATGACGCGTCCGGATGTTCGATGCGCACCAGTTCCACTTTGTCGAACTGGTGCTGGCGGATCATGCCGCGCGTGTCGCGACCGTAGCTGCCTGCTTCGGAGCGGAAGCACGGCGTGTGGCCGACGAACTTCAGCGGCAGCACGTCGTGCGCGAGCAGCTCGTTGCGCACGATGTTGGTGATCGGTACCTCCGCGGTCGGGATCAGGTAGAAGCGCCCGTCGTCTTTGGTGACGGAAAACAGGTCGGCCTCGAACTTGGGCAGCTGGCCGGTGCCGAACATGCTGTCGGGATTGACGAGATAGGGGACGTGGACCTCGGTGTAGCCATGTTCGCGGGTATGCACGTCGAGCATGAACTGGGCGAGCGCGCGATGCAGCCGCGCCAGACCACCGCGCATCAGTGCAAAACGCGAACCGGCGATCTTCACCGCGGTTTCGAAATCGAGCCCTCCCAATCCGCTTCCGAGGTCGACGTGATCGCTGACCTCGAAGCCGAATTCCCGCGGCGTGCCCCAGCGGACGACCTCGACGTTTGCCGACTCGTCGCGGCCCGGCGGCACGCTGTCGTGCGGGAGGTTCGGCAGCCCGGCGACGAATGCATTGATCCGCTCGAGAAGCGCCCCCAGCGCCTGTTCGTTGGCCTTCAGCTCGTCGCCGATGCCCCCGACTTCGTCCATCACTGCCGAAGCATCCTCTCCCCTGCCCTTCAGCATGCCGATCTGCTTCGACAGGCTGTTGCGGCGCGCCTGCAGGTCCTGGGTGCGCGTCTGCAGGGACTTGCGCTCGTTCTCCATGGACTGGAACGCCGCGGCGTCGAAACTCGTCCCCCGCGTTGCAAGCGCTGCCGCGACGACGTCGATCTGGGTGCGTAGAAGTTGGATATCAAGCATGACAATTCCGGAATTCGAGTGGATTCAATGGGAACACGGGTTTTTCTGACAAGACAGGACATCTTCCGGCACCAAACCGCTCTATTCGCTGGCCTTTCGCCCGCCTCGCGAAAAGTTTGCGGCGATGCACAAATCCATTAATGAAATCAATCGTTTATATTCATCGCAATGGGCAAACTTTTCTTGCATTCGGCGCCGCATATCTTAAGCTTAGTAAGCCAACACCGCGGAAGACGGTGCCCGCAACACTAGAGGAGAGGCCGATGTTGTCCATTAGAGACTGCCTTGATTATTGCGATTTGACCGATGACGAAGTTGCACTCGTTGCAGAACACGAGGGCATTCCCGACGGAGCCGCCGCGCAGGTTGTATGCGGCATGGTGCAAACGCCGGAAGGGGTGCTGATGTTGACGACCTACATGCAAGACCTTATCGAGCGAGCCACCGAACGTGGGGACCTCGAAAGGGCCGAGCGGGCCAAGAGTGTGTGCGCCCGCTTCATGGCCGACCACCCCCTCCCGCACTGAAAGCTGTCGCCCCGCTTCACTTTTCGTCTTTCCCCGCGTCCTTCGGGACGCGTGTAGCCGCCAACTCGTCGAGTTCGCGCAGATGTTCGAGCTTTGCCGCGATCCGCGCTTCGAGTCCGTGTTGCGTCGGGCGATACCAACCCGGCGCATCCATGCCGTCGGGCAGGTAGCTCTCGGCTGCGGCGTACGCTTCGGGTTCGTCATGCGCATAGCGATAGGCCTTGCCATAGCCCAGTTCCTTCATCAAGCGGGTCGGAGCGTTGCGCAGATGCAGCGGTACCGGGCGCGACACGTCCTGGGCGACGTATTTGCGCGCCGCATTATAGGCTTTGTAGACCGCGTTGGATTTTGCCGCGCAGGCGAGGAAAACCGTCGCTTCGGCGAGCGCCAGTTCGCCTTCGGGAGAACCGAGCCGTTCGTAGGTCGCGCAGGCGTTCAACGCGATTTCGAGCGCGCGCGGGTCGGCGAGCCCGATGTCCTCGGTCGCCATGCGGATCAGGCGCCGTCCGAGATAGAGTGCGTCCGCCCCGCCGTCCAGCATCCGGCACAGCCAGTAAAGGGCCGCATCGGGGTTCGAGCCCCGCACCGACTTGTGCAGCGCCGATATCTGGTCGTAGAACGCTTCACCACCCTTGTCGAAACGCCGCAGTCGAGTGGATAGCGCCTCGTCGACAAACTCGGGCATCACCGTCACCACGCCGGCGGTTTCCGCGGCAACCTGGACCTGCTCGATGAGGTTCATCAAGCGCCGCGCGTCGCCGTCGGCAAAGCCGATCATGCGTTCACGCGCGACCGGCGCGAATTCCAGCTGCGGACACGCCAGCAGACGGGCACGTTCGAACAGTTCCCCCAGCGCTTCCTCGTCGAGCGGCTCAAGCACATAGACCGCAGCGCGCGACAGCAACGCCGAATTGACTTCGAACGACGGATTCTCGGTCGTTGCGCCGATCAGCGTCACGAGGCCCTGCTCGACGTAAGGCAGAAACGCATCCTGCTGCGCCTTGTTGAAGCGATGCACCTCATCGACGAACAGGATCGTCTGGCGTCCGCGCGCTTTTTCGGCCTGCGCGTGCGCGACCGCTTCACGAATGTCCTTGACCCCGGAGAACACCGCCGACAACGCGATGAATTCCGCATCGAAAACCCGCGCCATCAGGCGCGCGAGCGTCGTCTTGCCGACCCCCGGAGGCCCCCACAGGATCATCGAATGCAGCTTGCCCGATGCGAAGGCGAGCCGCAGCGGCTTGCCGGGACCGAGCAGATGACGCTGGCCGGCGACCTCGTCGAGCGTCGTCGGGCGCATCCGCTCGGCGAGCGGTACGCGCGGCGGCTCGACGTCGTCGAAAAGGTCCGCCATCCGTGTCGCGCGTCAGTCGCCGATGACGTCGGCGCCCGCGGGCGGGACGAAACGGAACAGCGCCGGGTCGGGATGCGCGTTCGGCACCAGCGACGTAAATACGATCATCGTCGTCTGGCCGAAGTTGTCCTGCAACTCCATGCGCTTCAACAGCCCTCCCGCGAGGCCCAGGCGGATCGACTGGAAACTGCTTTCCGCAAGCTTCGGCGTCGCCAGCACCCAGGCGAGCCCTTCGCCCGAGCCCGCTTCGGCGAAGTTGAAATCGCGGTCCAGCGTGCCGCTGCCGGCAAGGATCGCGGCCGGCGTGCTCCCCAGCGCGTCGCCGAGGCGCTTCACGGTGACCTGGTTGAGATCCCGGTCCCACGACCACAGTTTCTCGCCGTCGCTGACGAGGAGTTGCGGATACGGCTTGTCGTAGCTCCAGCGGAACTTGCCGGGGCGCAGGAACACGAAGCTGCCGCTCGCCTGCTGCGCCCTGCGTCCCGAAGCGGACGACACCACCTGTTCGAATTCGCCTTGCGCACTGCGCGCGGTGTCGACGAACTCGCGCAACTGCTCGACGCCGCTCGCCGCTGCCGCCGCTCCCGATGACGCCCAAGCGGCTGCCGCGCACAGCAGCACGCGTGCCATGAATGCTGCCCGGCCCCTGCTCCAATGACTCACTCGGTCTCCTTCACGGGCGCGATCACTTCGCGGTTGCCGTTGCTGCCCATCGCCGATACCAGACCGGAACGTTCCATCTGCTCGATCAGCCGCGCGGCGCGGTTGTAGCCGATACGCAGATGGCGCTGCACGAGCGAAATCGACGGCCGCCGCGTCTTGACGACGATCTCCACCGCCTGGTCATAGAGCGGATCGGCCTCGCCATCGCCGCTGTCTGCGCTGCCGAGCGCGCCGTCAGTCTCCTCCTCGGCGGCCGACAGGATCCCTTCGACATAATCCGGCGGCCCGCTGCGCTTGAGATGGTCGACGACCTTGTGCACCTCGTCGTCGGCGACGAACGCACCGTGCACCCGCACCGGCAGCCCGGTGCCGGGCGCCAGATAAAGCATGTCTCCCATGCCGAGCAAGGCTTCGGCGCCCATCTGGTCGAGGATCGTGCGCGAGTCGATCTTGCTCGACACCTGGAACGCGATGCGCGTCGGCACGTTGGCCTTGATCAGGCCGGTGATGACATCCACCGACGGGCGCTGCGTCGCGAGGATCAGGTGGATGCCAGCCGCGCGTGCCTTCTGTGCGAGCCGCGCGATCAGCTCCTCGACCTTCTTGCCGACCACCATCATCATGTCGGCGAGCTCGTCGACGACGACGACGATGTGCGGCAGCGTTTCGAGCGGCTCCGGGTTGTCGGGGTTGATCGCGAACGGGTTGGTCATCGGCTTGTCCGTTTCCGCCGCCTGGGTGACCGCCTTGTTGAAGCCGGCGAGGTTGCGCACGCCGACCGCCGCCATCAGCTTGTAGCGCTTGTCCATCTCGACGACGCACCAGTTCAGCGCGTTCGCCGCGTGCTTCATGTCGGTGACGACCGGCGCCAGCAGGTGCGGAATGCCTTCGTAGATCGACAATTCCAGCATCTTCGGATCGACCATGATCAGCCGCACCTTCTCGGGCTCGGCCTTGTACAGCAGCGACAGGATCATCGCGTTGATGCCCACCGACTTGCCCGAACCGGTCGTGCCGGCGACGAGCAGATGCGGCATCTTCGCGAGGTCGGCGACGACCGGCTGCCCGCCGATGTCCTTGCCGAGCGCGACCGTCAGCGACGAATGCATGTCCTGATACGCCTTCGAACCCAGGATCTCGGACAGGCGCACCATCTGCCGCTTCGGGTTCGGCAGCTCCAGCGCCATGCACGACTTGCCGGGCACCGTCTCGACGACGCGGATCGACACCAGCGACAGTGCGCGCGAAAGGTCTTTCGCGAGATTCACCACCTGGCTGCCCTTGACGCCGGTCGCCGGCTCGATTTCGTAGCGCGTCACGACCGGCCCGGGATAAGCCGCCAGCACCTTCACCTCGACGCCGAAATCAGCGAGCTTCGTTTCGATCAGGCGCGATGTCGACTCCAGCAATTCGGCCGACGGCGGCTCAAGGTCGGCAGACGGTCGATCCAGCAGCGCGAGCGGCGGTATCGATCCCGCCGGCAGATCGACGAAGAGCGGCTGCTGCCGGCCCTTCTCGACGCGCTCCGGCTTCGGCACGTCACCCATCGCAGGCTCGATCCGCACAGGCTCGATGCGCACCGACTGCGACGGCGCCGCTTCGGCTTTGCGCCGCTTCGGCTCGACGAGCGCGCCGCCTTTCTGCGCGACCGGTTGCGCCGCCTTGCGCTCGGTCCGGCCACGCCATGCCTGCCGCAGCGTGCTGCAGGCGCGCTCGAGCGAAGTGCCGATTCGTTCGACGAGCGACAGCCACGAGATGCCCGAGAAAAGACTCAATCCGGACGCGAACAGCGCCAGCAACAGCAGGGTGCCGCCCGTAAAGCCGAGATAACGCTGCACCGCGGCGCCCAGCTCAATGCCGACGAGGCCGCCGGGAGCCAGGGGGATGCTCGCGCCGTGCGAGTGGAAGCGCAGCGATTCGAGCGCGCTGCTGGCGACCAGCACGACGAAGAAACCCACCAGAACGATGAAAAACGACCGTCTGTCGAGCCGCAGGTCATGCTTCAGCCGGCGAAAGCCCCACACCAGCCCGTAGCCGAGAAAAACCACCCACCACCACGCGGACACGCCGAACAGGTAATACAGCAGATCCGCGAGCCATGCGCCGAAACGCCCGCCAGGATTGGCAATGCGCGACACTTGGGCAGCGTGCGACCAGCCCGGATCGGCCTTGCTGTAGCCGAGCAGCACGAGGCCCACGTACAGCGACATCACGCCGAGAATCAGCCAGCGGGCTTCCTGCAGCAGCAGCGAGATCTTTTCCGGCAAAGGCTGGGAACGTGAGGACAGGCGGGACGACATGAGGAGAAACTTGAGGCCGGAGGAAAACGACGGTGCGAAATTATATGCGATCCGTCAAGTCGGCCGTGGCCGCTGTTGCGAAGGGAAACAGACGGGCGCGATCAAAGGCTCTGCAGGCGGTCGCGCAGCACGATGCCGGCGCCGGTTTCCTCGATAAGCCCCTGCGCCGCGAGGTCCTTCATCACCCGGCTGACCATCTCGCGCGACGCACCGATCATTTTCGCGATGTCCTGCTTCGTGATCTTGCGCACCACCACCGCATCCCCGTTCACTTCCTCGGACATTTCAAGCAGCAGGCGCGCGACGCGGCCGTAGACGTCCATCAGCGCGAGGCTCTCGATCTTGCGATCGGCATTGCGAAGGCGGTCGGCGAGGTTGGCCATGATGCGCCAGGCCACTTCGAAGTTGCCCTGCAGGATGGTGCGAAAATCGTTTTTCGCGATCATCACGAGATCGGACGGCATCACCGCGACGACGGTTGCCGAGCGCGGCTGCTCGCCGAACATGCCCATTTCGCCGAACAGTTCGCCCTGCCCCAGAATCGTCAGGATCACCTCGCGGCCATCCTCGTCGCTGACGACGACCTTGAGGCTCCCCGTCAGGACCAGGTAGACAAAATCGCTGCGCTCGCCCGCATGCACCACGCTCTGCCCGCGCGGGATGCGGCGCATCATCGCGGAGCGGGAAACCATGGCCAGGGTATCGTCGGACAAACCTTGAAACAGCGGGAAGGTCTTCAGGGCGGTGGTGGAAACCGCGGTGGACTGGGTCATGGCGACTCCGGAATGTGCTCGAACGGCGTATCAGAAAACGGAAAAACTGGCGACGCACAATATCACCAATCATACCGGAATCCGCCATTGACCTTCCCGACCGAGGCGCGGCCGGCGCGGCCTCGCACGGATTCGACGATGCGTCCGCACTGACGAAGCATGCTTTCGTGATCGCCCCAGACTATGGAGATCATTGACTCGGCGCGGCAAACCCCTCGGCTATAATCCCGCTCTCGCCAACCAGAAAGAAGATTGCGCCATGACAAACAAGCACGCCCGCCTGCTCATCCTCGGTTCCGGCCCCGCCGGTTACACGGCCGCTGTGTATGCTGCCCGCGCCAACCTCAATCCGGTCCTGATCACGGGCCTGGCACAGGGCGGTCAGCTGATGACCACGACCGATGTCGACAACTGGCCGGCGGACGCCGAAGGCGTGATGGGCCCGGACCTCATGGCCCGCTTCCAGAAGCACGCCGAACGCTTCAACACCGAGATGATTTTCGATCACATCCACACCGCGAAGCTTGGCGAGAAACCGTTCCGGCTCGTCGGCGACGCCGGGGAATACACGTGTGACGCGCTGATCATCTCGACCGGCGCGACGGCGAAATATCTCGGCATTCCGTCGGAAGAGAAATTCTCCGGCCGCGGCGTCTCCGCGTGCGCGACCTGCGACGGCTTCTTCTACAAGAACCAGGACGTGGCAGTGATCGGCGGCGGCAACACGGCAGTCGAAGAAGCGCTGTACCTCGCCAACATCGCGAAGAAGGTCACGGTCGTGCATCGCCGCGAGAAATTCCGCGCCGAGAAGATCCTCATCGACAAGATGATGGAGAAAGTCGCCGCCGGAAAAATCGAACTCGCGCTCAACTCGACGCTCGACGAAGTGCTGGGCGACAACACCGGCGTGACCGGCATGCGGGTCAGGGATGCGAATACCGGCGCGACCCGCGACGTCGCGCTGCAGGGCGTCTTCATCGCGATCGGCCACAAGCCGAACACCGACATCTTCGAAGGCCAACTGACGATGGAAAACGGCTACATCGTCACCAAGGGCGGCCGCGAAGGCGACGCCACGGCGACCAGCGTGCCGGGCGTGTTCGCCGCGGGCGACGTGCAGGATCACATCTACCGCCAGGCGGTGACGTCCGCGGGCACCGGGTGCATGGCCGCGCTCGACGCGGAGCGCTACCTGGACGCGCTCGCCGGCTGAGCACGGCGATGGCCCGGCGGCTTCCTCCTGCTGCGCCGAAACCGGGGAGCCGGACCGGGCGCCCCTCGCATACTTTCGAGGAACTTGCCGCCTTGCGCGGCAAGCTTAAGCCCGCCGCAAGCAACCAAAAGCCTGCGAAACCGGAGCCGCCGCCTTCGGCTGCGGCAAATGACGCCCGCGACGCGACGGCCACCGGGATGCGCCCGGATGCTGCCCCTGATGACGATCCGGCGCTGTTCCGCGACGCCGTGCGCAATGTCGCACCGCTTACCAGAGGGGGCGGGCGAGCGGAAATCGAGACGCCGAAACCGCCGCCGGTGCCGCGTCCGCAACCCGCCGAGTCCGACACGCCCTCTCCCGCCGCGCGCTTGCCCGCTGACGCACTCGAGGATGCCGCCCTCTTTCGCTTGGCGGTCGGCGACGTCACACCGCTCCGCGACCCCGGGCACGCGGAGCTCGGTCGCGCCCGTCCGTCCCCGTACCCGCTGCACGCGCGCGACGAGGACCGGCATCGCATCGAGGCCGATCCGGCGTCACTGCTGCTGCCGCCCGATCCCGACGCGCTCGATCCGGCGGAGCTTTTCCGTCACGCGGTGCGCGGATCCCGGCAGATCGAATCGCCCGACCGGGTCGAGCTGCAGCCTCCGCCGCCCCGCCCGGAGCCGCTGAAGCACAGCGAAGACGAGCAGGCTGCGTTACGCGAATCGCTCGACGCGCCGATGAGCCTCGAAGACCGGCTGGAAATGGGGGACGAGGCGGTATTCCTGCGCCCCGGCCTGCCACGCCGCGTGCTCGTGGACTTGCGCCGCGGGCGCTGGGTGCTGCAGGGGGAAGTGGACCTGCACGGCTACAACCGGGACGACGCCCGCGAAGCCTTGGCGCGCTTTCTCGCGGCGAGCCTGCAGCAGGGGCGCCGCTGCGTGCGGGTGATTCACGGCAAGGGGCTGGGGTCGCCCGGCAAACTGTCAATCCTCAAGCATCTGTCGCGCGGCTGGCTCGCGCAACGCGAGGAAATCCTCGCCTTCTGCCAGGCCGGTCCGAACGAAGGCGGCTCCGGAGCGCTGCTGGTGCTGCTGCGGGCCGGCAATCCGCCGAAGGAGTGAACGCGGCCGGCAATCCGGCCGGGGGCAATCAGATTGCGGCTTCGTCCGTTTCGCCGGTGCGGATGCGCACGACCTGCTCGACGGCCGTGACGAAGATCTTGCCGTCGCCGATCTTGCCGGTGCGCGCCGCCTTGATGATCGCTTCGACCGCCTGATCGACGAGGTCGTCGCCGATGACGATCTCGACCTTGATCTTCGGCAGGAAATCAACGACGTACTCGGCGCCGCGATACAGTTCGGTGTGGCCTTTCTGGCGGCCGAAGCCCTTGACCTCCGACACGGTCAGACCGGCGATGCCGACTTCGGACAGCGCTTCACGGACCTCGTCGAGCTTGAACGGCTTGATGACGGCTTCGATTTTCTTCATGTAATTCTCCTCGATGGGCTTGCGGACTCGGCGACGGGAATCGGTCCGGCGCGGTCAGTATTCATCCTGATAGCGCGATGTTATCGGATAACGCCAGTCCCTGCCGAAGCCGCGCTTCGTCACCCGGATGCCGACCGGCGACTGGCGACGCTTGTATTCGTTGCGCTTGAGCATCGCGACGGTGCGCCGCACGTCGGCTTCGGGGAAGCCGCGCGCGATGATCTCGCGCGGCGATTCGTCGCGCTCCATGTAGGCCTCGATGATCGCGTCGAGCACGTTGTACGGCGGCAGCGAATCCTGGTCGGTCTGGTCGGGCTTCAGTTCGGCCGACGGCGGGCGGGTGATGATGTTTTCGGGCATCACCGGACTGACCGTGTTGCGCCAGCGCGACAGGCGGAACACGAAAGTCTTGTACAGGTCCTTCAGCACCGCGAAACCGCCGGCCATGTCGCCGTACAGCGTCGCGTAGCCGGTCGCCATCTCGCTCTTGTTGCCGGTCGTCAGCACGATCGCGCCGGTCTTGTTCGACAGCGCCATCAGGATCATGCCGCGGATGCGGCTCTGCAGGTTTTCCTCGGTGGTGTCCGCCGCCAGCCCCTCGAACTGGTCGGCGAGCAGGGCGGCGAACGTGTTCATCGCCGGCTCGATCGGAATCTCGTCGTAGCGCACGCCGAGGTTCGCGACCAGTGCGCGCGAATCGTCGAGGCTCATCTGCGCCGTATAGGGCGAAGGCATCATCACGGCACGCACCCGCTCCGCCCCCAGCGCGTCGACAGCGACGCACAGCGTCAGCGCCGAGTCGATGCCGCCGGACAAGCCGATGATCGCACCGGGAAAACCGTTCTTGCCGAGGTAGTCGCGCACGCCGGTCTTGAGCGCCTCGTAGACTTCCTCCTCGACCGGCCGCGCCGGGACGATTTCGCCCGCTTCCCAGCGTCCGCCGCGAAAATGGAGCACGTCGAGCCGCTCCTGGAATGACGCTGCCTGGTAGACGACCTTGCCGTCCGCGTCGAGCGCGAACGATGCGCCGTCGAACACCAGCTCGTCCTGGCCGCCGACCATGTTGCAATAGACCACCGGCAGGCCGGTGTCGGCGACGCGCCCGCGCAGCACTTCGTAGCGGCGCTGCAGCTTGTTCATGTGGTACGGCGACGCGTTCAGGCCGAGCAGCAGTTCGGCCCCTTCGGCGCGCACCAGCTCGGCCGGACCCGATTCCCACAGATCGGCGCAGATATTCACGCCGAGCTTCACGCCGTTCAGCTCGAACACGCATGCGTCGAGGCCGCGGTCGAAATAGCGCTCCTCGTCGAACACTTCGTAGTTCGGCAGCAGATGCTTGTGGTAGGTCGCAACGACTTCGCCGTCGCGGATCACCGACGCGGCGTTGTAGCGCCAGTCGCGCCGCTCTTCCGGATGCCCGAGCACCAGCGTGATGCCTTGGGTGTGCAGAGCGATGCGGGCGACCTCCCGGCTGCACGCGCGGTAGAAATCCGGTCGCAGCAGCAGGTCTTCGGGCGGATAACCGGATAGCGCCAGTTCAGGCGTCAGCAACAGGTCGGCGCCGGCCGCGCGGGCCTGGTCGAGGCCGCGGATGATCCGGTCGGCGTTGGCCGTGAGGTCGCCGACGGTGAAATTGAGCTGGGCGACAGCGATAGCGAGCGTTTTGTCCATAGGCGCAACTATACCGTTTCATCTGGCAGTCGGCAGAAACCGCTCGCCCCGCTCGATCGACCATTTTTCACCCACAGGGTGCGTGGGGAAAGCTGTGGATAAGCCGTGAGCAAGCGTTCCAAGTTCCCTGTCCGCAAGGAAAATACGAGTTTGCGCAATAATCGGGCAGCTGTGCGAACACAGCCGGCGCGCGACAAACGAATCGCGCTGGCCACGGTCCCACCGATCGCTTCGACCACCACCGGGCTGCCAACTTGCCGACATACCGCTTTCGCCGCTTCGATGATGTGAATGGCATTGATGCCGCCGCCTGGGACGCACTCACCGACGGACAGGCCTGCCTGTCGCACGCTTTCCTCGCCGCGCTCGAGGCGACCGGCTGCGTCGGGGCGGGCAGCGGCTGGCTCCCGCGCCATGCGACGCTGTGGGAAGGGCCGCAGTTGGTCGCGGCGATGCCCTTGTACGAGAAGCACCACTCGTACGGCGAATACGTCTTCGACTGGGCGTGGGCCGAAGCCTATGCGCGCCACGGCCTCGCCTACTACCCCAAGTGGCTCGCGGCGGTGCCGTTCACGCCGGTGCCCGGCATGCGCCTGCTCGGACGCGACATCACAAGCCGGAAAGCGCTGCTGCAGGCAACGCTGGCGTTGGCCGAGAAAAGCGGCCTGTCGTCGCTGCACGTGCTTTTCCCCACCGAAACCGAGGCCGGATGGATGCGGGAAGCCGGCCTGCTGATCCGCCAGGGCGTGCAGTTCCACTGGTTCAATGCCGGTTACCGGGATTTCGACGGCTTCCTCGCCAGCCTGAACCACGAAAAGCGCAAGAAAATCCGCCAGGACAGGCGCCACGCGGCCGCCCACGCGCTGACGTTCCGCTGGCTCGACGGCACGACCGCGAACGCTGCCGACTGGGCTTTCTTCCATCGCTGCTACGCCGCGACCTACGCGCTGCACCGCTCGACGCCCTATCTCGGCGCCCGGTTCTTCACGCAGCTGGCGTCACGCGCGCCGCACAGCGTGCGCCTGCTGCTCGCCGAACGCCAGGACGAGCCGGTAGCGAGCGCCTTTTTCCTGTGCGACGGCGAGGCGCTCTACGGCCGCTACTGGGGTGCGACCGAACATCTGCCGTTCCTGCATTTCGAGCTGTGCTATTACCGGGCGATCGACTACTGCATCGACCATCGCCTGAGCCGCTTCGAGGGCGGCGCACAGGGCGAGCACAAGCTCGCGCGCGGGTTGCAGCCGGTCGTCACGCGCTCCGCACACTGGATTCGCGAACCGCGCTGGCGCGACGCGGTGGACCGCTTTCTCGCGCAGGAAACGGCGGGCATCGACTTCTACCTCGACGAACTCACCGAACGCTCGCCGTTTCGCGCGCTGCAAGGGACAGCGCCGGAATGAGAACGGCCCGCGCTCGGCGGGCCGTTTTCGGACAAGACTGCTTGCAGTTTACTTATTTCGCGGCGTTCTTCAGGCCGTCGAGGATTTCCTGCTTCGCGTCTTCCACGGTGCCCCAGCCGAGCACCTTGACCCACTTGCCCGGCTCGAGATCCTTGTAATGCTCGAAGAAATGCACCGTCTGCTTCATCAGCAGCTCGGGCAGGTCGTCAGTGGTCTGGACCTTGTCGTACAGCGGCGTGAGCTTCGACACCGGCACTGCGACGACTTTCGCGTCCTGGCCGGACTCGTCTTCCATCTTCAGCACGCCGACCGGACGGCAGCGGATCACGACCCCCGGCATCAGGGGGAACGGGGTCACCACCAGCACATCGACCGGATCGCCGTCGCCCGCGACGGTATGCGGCACGTAGCCGTAGTTGATCGGGTAGCGCATCGACGTGCCCATGAAGCGATCGACGAACACCGCGCCGCTGTCCTTATCCACTTCGAACTTGATCGGCTCGCCCTGCGCCGAAATCTCGATGATGACGTTGATGTCGTTCGGCACGTCCTTGCCGGCCTTCACGAGGTCGAAACCCATAATTCCCTCTCCCATGGAAAATGTGGCGCGGATTATAAGGGGAAACGCGTCCCCCGTCGCTGCTCGCAACGCTCGCCGAAGCACGCTCCCGGCTTCGCGCCCGTCGCTCGGGGCGCGGTGTTGTGACCGGGCCGGACCGGCGTCCGCCGCGACATTGTCATGTGACGAACAACACGGCCGAGGCTGCCGTGAAATGATAGCATTACGCCCAGCTGGCATCTCCGGCACCCTTGCAACCGGCATTCAGGACCGATGAACAGTGCGCAGCGCACGGCGGGTGCCACAGCCATGATCCAGGAAGAATTTCCAGCGGCACACCATGCTATTCAACTCGGTCAATCAGCACTGCCTGCACAACATCGTCCAACTCGCCCAAACCCACACTGTCGAGGCCGCCGAGGACATCTTCGACGAACGCGGCATCAAGCTGTGGGCCAAGGGCAGGGCGGTGTCGGCCGACCTGCAGGAAAAGCTGCTGCGCCGCAAGCTGGCCAAGCCGCTCGAAGCGACGCTTGCCGTCGAAGGAGCGGTCGCCTTTTCGAATGTCGTCGAAGCCTGTCGCGCGCAGGCCGAGGAGAATCCGCTGTTCGCACGCCTCGCCAGTCGCGACGCGCTGGCGCTTCTCGGCGAACTCAGGACGATACCGCTGCCGCTGCCGCTGCGCCTGCTGCTGACAACCGCCCACGCCAGCGGCAACCGCAGCTTCAGGCACGCCCTGGCGACGATACTGGTGTGCGCCTGCATCGCGACCCGGCTCAACGCCAGCGAGCATGATGCGCAGACGCTGCTGACTGCTGCGTTGCTGCATGACCTCGGCGAGTTGTACATCCATCCCGACTACCTGAGCGGGAGCCACCAATTGCGGCCCCACGAGTGGAAGCACGTCGCCAGCCACCCCCGAATCGGACAGTTGCTGATCCAGGAGCTGACCACGCTCCCGGCAGCGATCGGGCTGTGCGTCGCTCACCACCACGAACGGCTCGACGGCAGCGGCTATCCGAACCAGCTCGAGCGCAGCAAGCTTCACCGCCTCGGCAGCTGGCTCGCAGTCGCCGAAACGGCCGGCGCGATCCTCTCCAGCGGCCACCCTGGCGCACCGTTGCGCGCTGCGCTCGCGCTACGCCTCGTGCCGGAAGAGTTCGACCGCGATGCCGTCGCCGCCGTCACCCAGGCGCTGCGCAAGGACGGTGACAGCTTCGGCGAGGACGACTGCCAAGTTTGGCCCGACACTCACGCGACCCAAGCCCGGCTCGATGGCGCGATCGCCCACGCGGAAGACCTGCACGCGTCCCTCGACCCCCCGTTCGCGCGCCAGATCGTCGCAATGGCCCTGCAGCAACTGCACAATCTCGAAAAGTCGCTGCGCGCCACCGGCGCGGCCGAAGCCACTTCGCTCGGCGAAGAACTCGACCAGCAGCTGGTCGCGGAAAGCGGCCAGGTCGCCCGGGAAATCGACTGGCGCATGCGCAGCCTCGCACGCAATCTCTATTTGCGGGCCGAGGCCCATGCGGACGGGGCAAACCTTGCGCTGATGGCGCCGCTTATCGAGGCGCTGGATGACGCTCAGCCGGAGGAAGCTGTCGCCGCGTCTGCCTGATCGCCCGGCTGTGTCACGCTTTCGATCACACTTACCGGGCCTCTCCCGGGCGCGCTAAACTCTTCGCGCAAGCCTCCAGCAGGAATGGACATGGACGAATTTGAAGCTCAGATGCAGGCGTTTCGCAAACGGATCGAAGGGGAACTCGAAGAGGACGGCATCAGCTTCCCGACCTCGCTCGACGTCTCGCTGCGCATCAAGCTGCTCGCCGACAACCCCGAATCGACGCTCGACGAGATCACGACCGTGGTCAAGGCGGAACCAGTGCTGAGCGCGAAGGCGGTGCGGATGGCCAACGCCGTCGCGCTCAACCCTTACGGCAAGCAGGCGACGAACGTCTCCGAGGCGGTCGGGCGCATCGGCCTGTCCGCGCTGCGCTGCCTCGCTTTCGCCGTCGCCGCGGAACAACTCGTGCAGGACCACCGCTCGCGCAACCTTCGCCTGATCGCTTCCGGGCTGTGGATGCATTCGCTCGACGTCGCGGCGTGGGCCTACGCGATCGCTCGGCACCTGAAGGTGGTCAATCCCGATACGGCGATGTTCAGCGGCATGATGACCGACATCGGCCAGTTCTTCCTCGTCGCCCGCGCTGCGGATTATCCGGCGCTAGAGAGCGGCATCGACCGCTTCGCGGAGTTCGCCGCGACGTGGAGCGAGCCGGTCGGCCGCGCGGTGCTGGAGGCCTTCGAACTGCCCGACACGATCCTCGACGCTTTCCCCTACGAAGACCCCTACGGCGGTTCATGGCCACCGGCCGACCTGGCCGACGTCCTGTTCATCGCGTCGCTGGCCGCCGAGACGCCGAACCCGTTCGATACGCTGCTGGGCATCCGCCGCCGGCCGGCCTTGCTCGACACCTCGACGTCGGGCATCGAGAAAATCAAACTGGCGGAGCTGCTCGATACCGCCCGGGCGCAGCGCCAGCACATCCTCAACGCCGTGTGCGGCTGAGCGGCGAGCGGCAGTTTTCGATAGAATCCCGCGGTTTGCTTTCCCGATCGCCCACCCAATCATCGCGCCACTCATGAAAGAAATCGCTCCTGCCTCGCCCGCTCCGGACAACCTCGACGCGCTCCGGCTCGAGGTCGCCGGGATCATCGTCGAAGCGCTCAACCTGGAGCAGGCGCCGGAATCGATCCCTCCCGACGACTCCCTGTTCGGCGAAGGCCTCGGGCTCGATTCGATCGACATCCTCGAAGTGGCGCTCGTGGTGTCGAAACGCTACGGCTTCCAGCTGCGCGCCGATGACGACGACAACGTCAAGATCTTCCGTTCACTGCGCAGCCTGACCGAATACATCGCCAGCCACCGCACGCAATGAAGCTCGACTTCGAGCGCGGCACGCATCGCGTCGCACTGGTCGGCATCGTCGTCGCCTGGGCGGTGGCGGCCCATTACACGACCGCGCTGGTTGAGGCGTCGTCATGGGGAGCCCTGCTCGGCATCGCGCCGTTCGCAGTCGTCGCCGCGACGTTCGCGTGGCATTCGGCGTTCCGCACCACCCTGCTCGCGCTGCTGGCCTTCGCCGCACTCGGGCTCGCGCTGCTGTGGCCAACCCTCGCACGCAACGTCGGCTGGATGTATTTCATCCAGCACGTCGGCACCAACGCCCTGCTCGGCATCGCGTTCGGCCGCACCCTGGTCGGGGGCCGCGAGCCGATGTGCACCCGCGTCGCGGCGCTCATCCACGGCGCACCCGGTCCCGCGCTCGCCCGCTACACGCGCCGCGTGACGATTGCCTGGACGCTGTTCTTCGGCCTGGTGACGGCGACGTCGGTGGTCCTGTTCGCGTTCGGACCGCTCGACCTGTGGTCCGCTTTCGCGAACCTGCTGACCTTTCCGCTCGTCGCGCTGATGTTCGCCGTCGAGTACGCAGTGCGCCTGCGGGTCCTGCCGCCCGAAGACCGCAGCAGCATCCTCGACGCGGTGCGCGCCTACTGGCAGCCGCCGGCAAGCGCTGCGCTCGCGGGATCGAGCGGAAAACCGCCGGCGCGCCCGGGCCACCAATGACCCGCGGCGTTCCGACCCTGCCGCTGCTGGGCCACGCGTGCCTTGACGCCGATCTTGCGTGGCGCGACGGCGAGCGCATCAGCGTCGCGCGCTTTCTCGGCGACGTGCACCGGCTGGCCGCGCTGCTGCCGGTGGGCGGGCATGTGCTCAACATCTGCGCCGACCGCTACCGCTTCACGGTCGGGCTCGCCGCGAGCCTGCTCACCGGCAAGATCAGCCTGCTGCCGTCGACGCACACACCGGAGACCGTGCGCCAGCTCGCGGCCTTCGCGCCTGATGCGTTCTGCCTCGCCGACGGCGTGTGCGACATCGACCTGCCGCAGTTCCATTACCCCGAACTCGCCGGCGCGGACCATGCCGGCCCGATTCCCGCCGTCGCCGCCGATCAGCTCGTCGCCTGCGTGTTCACGTCCGGCTCGACCGGCACCCCGGTGCCGCACCGCAAGACCTGGGGCGCCTTGGTGCGCAACGCCGCGGCCGAAGCGGAGCGTCTCGGACTGTCGCCCGCCGCGCCGCACGCGATCGTCGGCACGGTGCCGCCGCAGCACATGTACGGCTTCGAGTCGACGGTGCTGCTCGCGCTGCAGGGCGGCGGCGCGTTCTGGGCCGGACGTCCGTTCTACCCGGCCGACATCGCCGCCGCAGTCGATGCCGTGCCCCGTCCGCGCGTGCTCGTCTCGACGCCGTTTCACCTGCGCACGCTGCTCGCCGCCGGGGTACCGCTGCCCGTCACCGATCTCGTCGTGTCGGCGACCGCGCCGCTGTCGGGCAAGCTCGCCGCCGAAACCGAAGCGCGGCTGCGCGGCCCGCTGCTGGAAATCTACGGCTGCACCGAAACCGGCCAGACCGCGACGCGGCGCACCGCGCTGACGGCCGAATGGCAGCTTTTTCGCGACGTGCACCTCTGCATCGAGGACGGCCAGGCGTGGGCGTACGGCGGGCATGTCGAGCAGCGCACCGCGCTCGGCGACATCCTCGAACCGACCGCCGACGACCGCTTCCTGCTGCACGGGCGGTCGGCGGACCTCGTCAACATTGCCGGCAAACGCAGTTCGCTGGGCTACCTGAACCACCAGCTGAACGCGATTCCGGGCGTGCTCGACGGCAGCTTCGTGATGCCGGACGACGAGCAGATCGACGGCGCGACCCGGCTTGCGGCAGTCGTCGTCGCGCCGGGCCTCGACCGTGCGGCGCTGCTGCACGCCTTGCGCGAGCGCATCGACCCGCTGTTCCTGCCGCGTCCGCTGCTGTTCGCCGACCGGCTCCCGCGCAACGCGACCGGCAAGCTGCCGCGCGCGGCGCTCGACGAGTTGTGCCGCCGCTTGCGCAGCGACCCGGCATGACGTTCGAAACCGCGATCGTCGTCGCGCCGGACCATCCGGCGTTCGCCGGACACTTCCCCGGCCAGCCGATCCTGCCCGGCGTCGTGCTGCTCGGCTGGGCCACCGGCGCGCTCGGCACCGCACTGGGCCGGCCGATGCCGCCGTGCGAGATCGCCGCGGCAAAGTTCCTGCAGCCGGTCCGCCCCGGCACCGTGCTGCTGATCCGCCATGTACGCCAGCCCGGCGGCGCGTGGCACTTCGAGATCCTCGCCGGCGAAGCGACCGTCGCGTCGGGCACCTTGAAGGTGGCGGCGCCGTGACTCATACCCGAACCGCAGCCGCGCACCCCGGCGACTCGACGGCTCCGGCGGACGCCGCCGACACCGCCTGGACGCGCCGCCCCGAGCGCAGCAACCAGGCGACGTTGCGGCTGATGACGTGGATCTCGCTGCGCCTCGGGCGTCCGGCCGGACGGGCCGTGCTGTGGCTCATCGCCGGCTATTTCCTGCTCTTCGCCCCCGCTGCCCGGCGTGCGTCGCGGGCGTACCTCGCGCGCGTCCTGGGGCGCGCGCCGCGGCCGGCCGAATTGTTCCGGCATTTCCTCAGCTTCGCGGCCACGGTTCACGACCGCATCTATCTCCTTAACGAACGCTTCGACCTGTTCGACATCCGCGTGCAGGGCGTCGAACTGATCCGTGACATCGTCGCCTGCGGCGACGGCGTGTTCCTGATCGGCGCCCACATGGGGAGCTTCGAGGTGATCCGCGCGGTCGGGCGCCAGCAACCTGGAATCCGGGTCGCGATGGTGATGTACGAAGACAACGCGCAGAAGATCAATCGCACGCTCGCCGCGATCAATCCGGCGGCCGAGCAGGACATCATCCCGCTCGGCCGCCTCGACTCGATGCTGCAGGTGCGCGAACGGCTCGACGACGGCATGCTCGTCGGCATGCTCGCCGATCGCAGTGTCGGTCCGGACGCGGTCGAACAGGTGGATTTTCTCGGTGAACCGGCCAACTTTCCGGCCGGGCCGTGGCGCATCGCGGCGATGCTGAAACGTCCGGTGATCCTGATGGTCGGCCTCTACCGCGGCGGCAACCGCTACGACATCCACTTCGAACGGCTCGCCGATTTCACCGCCGTCACGCGCGAAACCCGCGGCGCGGCGCAGCGCGACGCGATCGTCCGCTACGCCGCGCGGCTCGAACATTACGCGCGGCAAGCGCCGTTCAACTGGTTCAACTTCTTCGATTTCTGGCAACCGGCGCGCAGCCGGGACGCCGACTGACGTCCCGGAGCCGCTGGTGCGACGAGCCGGACTGATCCCGCTGCTGTGTGCTGTCGCGCTCGCGATCACGGCGCCGCTCGCCGCCGCCGAAGCATGGAGCCTCGAACAGCTGATGCACGCGCTCGGCAAGCAGCGCTCCGGACAGGCGAGCTTCGTCGAACGCAAGTACCTCGCGATCCTCGACGCCCCGGTCGAATCGTCCGGCGAGCTGCACTTTCGCGCCCCCGACCGGCTGGAAAAGATTACGCTCGCACCGCGCCCCGAATCACTGCTGCTCGAAGGCAACACCCTGACGGTGGTGCGCGGCGAGCGCCGGCACGTCGTGCAGCTGTCGGACTATCGCGAGATCGCCGCGTTCATCGACAGCATCCGGGCGACCCTCGCGGGCGACCGCATCGCGCTCGAGCGGACCTACGCGCCGAGTCTCGCGGGCACGCCGCAGGATTGGACACTCACGCTGCTGCCGCGCGACGCGAAAATGGCCGAAGTCGTGCTGCGCATCACGATCAGCGGCAGCCATGCGCAATTGCGCGGCATCGAGATCCTGCAGGCCGACGGCGACCGCTCGGTGATGGAGATCGTCGCGGAGCGCGCCGCGCGATGACCCGACGCCTCCTGCCGGCGCTGCTGGCGTGGCTCGCGTTCGTCGGCGTATCCGTCGCGGTCGTCAGCCAGACGCGCTTCACGAGCGATCTGTCGGCCTTCCTGCCGGGCAGCCCGACCGCCGAGCAGCAGGTCCTCGTCGATCAGCTGCGCGACGGCATGGTGTCGCGCCTGCTGCTGATCGGCATCGAAGGCGGCGACGCGGCGACGCGTTCGGCGCTGTCGCGCGAACTCGCCCGGCTGCTGCGTGCCGACGCGGCGTTCGGCGTCGTCGCCAACGGCGAAGCGGTACACCGCGAACGCGACCAGGCGCTGCTGTTCGACAGCCGCTACCTGCTCAGTCCCGCCGTCACGCCGCAGCGCTTCAGCGTCGATGGCCTGCACGCCGCAATCGGCGAGTCGGTCGACCTGCTCGCCTCGCCGCTGGGCATGCTGACGAAATCACTGCTGCCGCGCGATCCGACCGGCGAGATGATGCAACTCCTCGAACGTCTCGACGGTGACGCCCGTCCCGCGTTGCGCGATGGCACGTGGGCGTCGCGCGACGGGCGGCGGGCGCTGCTGCTCGCGCAGACACGCGCCGCCGGTTCCGATCTCGACGCCCAACAGGAAGCGATCACGAAAGTGCGCGAAGCGTTCACGTCCGTCGCACAGGCGCAGCACGCCGACGGCGCGCGGCTGCTGCTTTCCGGTCCGGGCGTCTTCGCCGTCGCCTCGCGCGCGACGATCCAGGACGAGGTGTTGCGGCTGACGCTGGTGTCGATCACGCTGATCGTCACGCTGCTGCTGTTCATCTACCGTTCCGCGACCGCGCTGCTGCTCGGCCTGCTGCCGGTCGTCTCCGGGGCGCTCGCCGGAGTCGTCGCGGTGAGCCTCGGTTTCGGCGTCGTCCACGGCATCACGCTCGGCTTCGGCACGACGCTGATCGGCGAAGCGGTCGACTACGCGATCTACCTTTTCGTCCAGTCCGCGCCGGCCGGCGAGCGCACTGAAGCGGGGCGCCGGAACGGCATCGCGGCGTTCTGGCCGACGATCCAGCTCGGCGTGCTGACGTCGATCTGCGGCTTCGCGACGCTGCTGTTCTCCGGCTTCCCGGGGCTCGCGCAGCTCGGCCTGTATTCGGTCGCCGGCCTCGTCGCGGCGGTTGCAACGACGCGCTTCGTGCTGCCGCATCTCTTGCCCTCGGGCTTCGCGATCCGCGATGTCAGTCCGCTCGGGCTGCAGTTGCAGCACCTGCTGGCGAACGCCCGCCACCTGCGTTGGGGAATCATCGCGCTCGCGCTCGCCGCCGCGGCGGTGATTCACGTCAACCGCGATCGGGTGTGGAACCACGAGCTCGCCGCCCTGAGCCCGGTCCCGGCCGCAGACCAGGCCCTCGATCTCGCGCTGCGCAGCGACCTCGGCGCCCCGGACGTGCGCCATCTCGTCGTCGTCAGCGGTCACGACGCCGAAGCGGCGCTGCAGGCCGCGGAAGCCGTCAGCGCGCGCCTGCAGCGGCTGGTGAACGAAGGGGCGATCGGCGGGTTCGAGAGTCCTGCGCTGTATCTTCCGTCCCAGGCGACGCAGCTCGCACGCCGCGCGGGCCTCCCCGAACCCGCCGAACTGGCCCGCCGGCTCGAACTCGCAACGGCCGGCCTGCCGCTGCCGGCCGCGCGCCTCGCTCCGTTCGTCGCCGATGTCGCCGCCGCGCGCGAACGGGCGCCGCTGACGCGCGCCGATCTCGACGGAACGAGCTTCGCCCTCGCCGTCGATTCGCTGCTGATCCCGCAGCGGGACCACTGGATCGCGCTGCTGCCCTTGCGTGCGCCGACCGACGGCCCCTTTGCGCACGCGATTGACCCGGACCGGGTACGCGCCGCGCTCGATGAGGCGGCCGCCGCGCGCCCCCTGTTCATCGACCTGAAAGGCGAATCCGACCGCCTCTATTCCGGTTATCTCAACGAAGCGCTGCTCCTCGCGCTGGCCGGCGTCGCGGCGATCGTCGCGCTGCTCGGGCTCGTGCTGCGCTCGCCTGCCCGCGTGCTGCGCGTGCTCGCGCCGCTCGTCGCGGCAGGGCTGGTCGTCGTCGCCGGCCTCGTGCTGGCCGGCGTCACGCTGACGATCCTGCATCTGGTCGGGCTGCTGCTGATCATCGCGGTCGGCTCGAACTACGCGCTCTTCTTCGACGGCAGCGAAGGCGCAGCAGGGCCTGCACCGCGCACGCTCGCGTCGATGCTGTTCGCAAACCTGACCACCGTCGCCGGTTTCGGCGTGCTGGCGTTTTCGTCGGTGCCGGTGCTGCAGGCGATCGGCAGCACGGTCGGCCCCGGCGCGATCCTCGCCCTGCTGTTCGCGGCGATCCTGTCGCGCCCGTGATGCCCCGCCGCTACCGCCCGGCCCCGCTGATCAGGCTCTCCATCGCGCTGCATGGCGCGGCCGCCGGCGGCCTGCTGCTGCAGCCGGACGCCTGGCCGTGGGCCGCGGGCGCGCTCGCGGCGAACCACGCGCTGCTGACCGCTGCCGGCCTGCTGCCGCGCTGCTGCCTGCTCGGCCCGAACTGGACACGCCTGCCCCCGGCAGCCGCCGCGCGCGGCGAAATCGCGCTGACGATCGATGATGGTCCGGATCCGCACGTGACGCCGCGCGTGCTCGACCTGCTCGACCGGCACGGCGCACGGGCGAGCTTCTTCGTCATCGGGAGCCGCGTCGCACAGCACCCGGCACTCGCGCGCGAGATCGTCGCCCGCGGTCACGCGCTCGAAAACCACAGCGCACATCACCTGAAGAGCTTCTCGCTGCACGGCCCGCGCGGAGTCGAGCGCGAGATTCGGGCAGCGCAGCAGACGATCGCCGCATGCTGCGGCGACGTCCCGCGCTTCTTCCGCGCCCCGGCCGGGCTGCGCAATCCGTTCCTCGAACCGGTGCTGACCCGCCTCGACCTGCAGCTCGCGGCGTGGACGCGCCGCGCCTACGATACCCGCAATGGCGATGCGGGCAACGTCGGCGACCGGCTGCTCGACGGGCTCGCGGGCGGCGACATCCTGCTGCTGCACGACGGCAATGCCGCGCGCAGCCGGCACGGCACGCCGGTGATCCTCGACGTGCTGCCGCGCGTTCTCGCCGCCTGCAAGCTCGCCGGGCTGCGCGCGGTCACTTTGCGGGCGGCGGTCCGGTGAGCGATGCCGTGTTCCGCGCGCTGCTCGATACAGCGAGCGCCGCGTACCGCCCGGCAGGCCCGTTCGCGTACCACTTCGCGCGCGGCAAGCTCGGGGCGGACCCGCTGTTCCGCCTGCTGCTGCAGCGCGGCATGTTCCCCGCCGCAGCCCGTGTCGTCGATCTGGGTTGCGGCCAGGGGCTTCTCGCGTCGTGGCTGCTCGCCGCGCGGGGCCTCTACGAGTGCGGCCGGTGGGCGCGGGAGTGGCCGGCGCCGCCGAGGCTGGTGGGGCTGCGCGGCGTCGACCGCAATCCGCGCGATGTGGCGCGGGCGCGGCGCGCGCTCGCCGAGGATGCGGCGATCGTCGAGATTCGCCAAGGCGACATCGCGACGCTCGAGACAGCGGACTTCGGCCCGGTCGACGTCGTCACGATTCTCGACGTGCTGCACTATCTCGACTTCGCCGCCCAGGAACGCCTGCTGCGCAAGGTCCGCGACGCGCTGCCTGCCGGCGGGCGCCTTTTCACCCGCGTCGGCGACGCGGACGCCGGCCTGCCGCACCGCCTGTCCACCGCCGTCGACCTCGCCGTCGCGTTCGCCCGCGGGCACCGCCTGCCGCGGCTGTACTGCCGATCGTCGCGAAGCTGGACCGCGCTCCTCGAAGGGCTCGGCTTCTTGGTACACGGCGAGCCGATGGGCAGCGGCAAATCGTTCGCGAACGTGATGCTCGTGGCACAGGTGCCGTTTTGAAGCGGTCGCTGCGCTTCAGGCGCGTTGCCGCGATTTGCTAAACTAGCGCCTTTGCCCGTCGCCCGAGCCGCCGTGAACCCGCTGCTGATCTCCCGCTACACCGCCACCTCCTGCCTCGGCAGAGGCATCGGGCCGATGCGCGATGCGCTCGCCGTGGGCCGTTCGGGCCTGAAACCCTGCGACCTCGATGGCGTTGCGCTCGAGACCTGGATCGGCGAAGTCGCCGGCGCGGACGACGAGGCGCTACCGTCACACCTGCACAGTTTCAACTGCCGCAACAACCGGCTCGCGCAGATCGGTTTCAATCAGGACGGTTTCGCCGACGCGGTGCGGGACGCGATGGCGCGCCACGGCGCCGAGCGGATCGGCGTGTTTCTCGGCACCAGCACTGCCGGGATTCTCGAAACCGAGCTCGCCTACCAGCGCCGCGATCCGCTCACCGGCGCGCTGCCGGTCGATTTCAACTATGCCGGCTCGCACAACCCGTTTTCGGTCGCCGCATTCGTGCAGGCCGCATTCGGGCTCGCCGGGCCGGCGAACGTCGTGTCGTCGGCCTGTTCGTCGAGCGCAAAAGTATTCGCGTCGGCGCGGCGCATGATCGAGGCCGGACTGATCGACGCGGCGATCGTTGGCGGCGTCGATTCGCTGTGCCTCACGACGCTGTATGGCTTCGCTTCGCTGGAACTCACCTCGAGGCAGGCGTGCCGGCCATTCGACCTGGAGCGCGACGGCATCTCGATCGGCGAAGCGGCTGCGTTCGCGCTGCTCGAACGCGTCAGCGGGCCACTTGCCGACGATGCAATCCTGCTCCTCGGCGTCGGCGAATCGAGCGACGCCTATCACATGTCCTCACCACACCCCGAAGGCCTCGGCGCGCGGCGTGCCATGGCAGCGGCCCTCGTCGCCGCCGGGCTGGAACCGGGCGACATCGACTACATCAACCTGCACGGCACCGCGACGCCGAGCAACGACAGCGCGGAGAGCCGGGCCGTGCGCGCGCTGTTCGGCGCATCGACGCCATGCAGCTCGACGAAAGGCGCGACCGGCCACACGCTCGGCGCGGCCGGCGGCGTCGAGGCGGTGATCGCCGCGCTGGCACTGCGTGACGGCTTTCTCCCCGGCAGCCCCAACACGCGCGATCCGGAGCCGGACATGAACTACCTCCTCGCCAGCCGTCCGGCACCCGTCCGGCGCGTGCTCAGCAACTCGTTCGGGTTCGGCGGCACGAACTGCAGCCTCGTGCTCGGCCGCGTGCGATGACCGGCCCGGTCCGTTCCCTGCCCGGCGCGTGGATCAGCGGCATCGGCCTGCTCGGCCCCGGCCTGCGCGACTGGCCCGGCGGCGCCGCGATGCTCGCCGGCGAGGCGCCCTGGGTGCCGGCGAATACCGTGCTCAGCGCACCGCAACAGCTGCCCGCGGCCGAGCGCCGCCGTTCGGTGCGCGTCGTCAAGCTCGCGCTGACCGTCGGCCTCGAGGCCGTCGCCGCGGCCGGAGCCGACGCATCGGGTCTCGCAACGGTGTTCAGTTCGTCCGGCGGCGACGGCCACAACTGCCACCTGATCTGCGAAGCCCTCGCGTCCGACGACCGCCAGGTCTCGCCGACCCGTTTCCATAACTCGGTGCATAACGCCGCTGCCGGCTACTGGGGCATCGCGACCGGCGCGACGGCCCCCGCAGCGGTGCTGTGCGCGTTCGACGGCAGCTTCGCCGCGGGGCTGCTCGAAGCGCTGGTGCAGGTCAGCGTCGAGCGCGTGCCGAGCCTGCTGATCGCCTACGATGCCGACTACCCGGAACCGCTGCGCGCAGCGCGCCCGGTGCCCGATGCGTTCGGCACGGCGCTGCTGCTGACGCCGGAACCGGGCGCAACCAACTTTGGCCGCGTGCGTGCGGGGCTGACGACTGCAGCGGCCGACACCCTCGCCGATCCAGCGCTCGACGCCCTGCGTCGCGCGATTCCCGCCGCCCGCAGCCTGCCGCTGCTCGCCGCGATCGCGCGCGGCGAATCGGGGCGGATCGTGCTCGACTATCTCGACCACTCACGCGTCGCGGTCGACTTCACCGCATGACCCCGCACCCGACGACGCTGGACCGCGCCGCGATCGCGGCGCGCATTCCGCATCACGGCACGATGTGCCTGCTCGATGCCGTCGACGCGTGGGACAGCGAATCGATCCGCTGCCGCGCGACGAGCCATCGCGATCTGGCGAACCCGCTGCGCGAATTGTCGGGCCTGCCGGCGACCGCCGCGATCGAATATGCAGCACAGGCGATGGCGGTCCACGGCGCGCTGCTCGCGCCAGCCGACGGCACGCCGCGCGCCGGTTACCTCGCCAGCGTGCGCAGCGTCGACATCACTGTGGCGCACCTCGACGGCATTGCCGGCGAGCTCGAGGTCCGCGCGGAGCGGCTGACCGGCAACGACAGCCAGGTCTTGTACAGGTTCATCGTCTCCGCCTCGGGCACGACGCTGGTTTCCGGGCGCGCCGCGGTGATTCTCGATGCGGGCGCGCCCGGCGCCGGCCTTTCCCGGAGCCCCGCTTGAAACGCGCACTGGTCACCGGCGGCAGCGGCGGCATCGGCGCCGCGATCTGCCGCCGCCTCGCAGCCGACGGCTGCCACGTCTTCGTCCATGCCCACCGCAACCTCGACCAGGCGCATGCGCTCGTCGACGACATCCTCGCGGGCGGCGGCAGCGCGACGCCGGTCGGGTTCGATGTCACCGATGCCGCCGCGACATCGGCCGCGCTCGAGGCGTTGCTCGCCGAAGCGCCGATCCAGATCCTCGTGAACAATGCCGGCATCCACGACGACGCGGTGTTCCCAGGCATGCGAGCGGAACAGTGGCAGCGCGTCATCGACGTGTCGCTGAACGGGTTCTTCAATGTCACTCAGCCGTTGACGATGCCGATGATCCGCACCCGCTGGGGGCGCATCATCACGATCTCGTCGGTCGCGGCGATCACCGGCAACCGCGGGCAGACGAACTACGCCGCGGCAAAAGGGGCGCTGCATTCGGCGAGCCGCTCGCTATCGCAGGAACTCGCGAGCCGCGGCATTACCGTCAATGTCGTCGCGCCGGGAATCATCGACACACTGATGAGCGAAGGCACGTTCGACGCCGCCGCGATCGCCCGGCTGGTGCCGATGAAGCGCGCCGGCCGCCCGGCGGAAGTCGCCGACCTGGTCGGCTTTCTCGCGTCCGAACAGGCCGCGTACATCAGCGGCCAGGTGATTTCGATCAACGGCGGGATGATCTAAGTCTGACGGCCGGCCCGCTTGCCGCGGCCGGAAGCGTAGCGCCGCGCCGCGAGCAACGGCAGGCGCAGCAGGAAGCCGAAGAACAGCCGCGTGTGCATCCACGTCAGCAGCAGGTTGTCGCGCAGGTAGTTGAAATGCGATACGCCGCCCTCGTCGGGCGTGAAGTATCGCACCGGTGCCTGCAGGTTCACCGGCGGCACGCCGGCCCAGCTCATGCGCACGACCGCCTCCGGGTCGAAATCGAAACGCCGCATCCAGCGCTGCCCGCGCATCACGCGCGCGAGCGGCGCGATCGGATAGACGCGGAAGCCGAACAGCGAATCGCCGATCCCCGTCCACAGCGTTTCGAGGTTCGCCCACCAGTTCGACACCCGTCGGCCGCGCACGCGTAGCGCCGGAGCGCTGGCGTCGAACACCGGCATGCCGAGGATCATCGCCTCCGGCCGCGCCTGCGACGCCGCCATGAAGCTCGGGATCAGCTCGGCCGGGTGCTGGCCGTCCGAATCCATCGTCAGCACGTGCGTGAAGCCTTCGTGCGCGGCGAGTTCGATGCCGTGGAGCACCGCAGCGCCCTTGCCGAGGTTTTTCGGCAGCACGATGACCCGCAGCCCCGGGTCGTCGTCCGCCATCACCCGCAGAGCCTCGGTCGTGCCGTCGGTGCTGCCGTCGACGACGACCCACACCGGCAGCCATTCCCGGCGCGCTGCGCGCACGGTGTCGAAGACCTTGCTTCCCGGGTTGTAGCTCGGGATCAGCAGCAGGTGGGTCGAGGCGGATTCAGCCGCGCTCGGCGCTGCCTGCAGCGTCGTCGTGCCGTCGGGACGACGTTGCGGATGCCGGAAAGTCGGGAAGCGTTGCATGCTGGAGTTCCGCCGCAAAGTAGTGTTCGAGTTCCCGCATGAATTCCTGCACATCGCGTGCCGGCTCGAAGCGCCTGCCGAGCCGCACGCGGTAGGTAACCGGCATTTCAGGCCGGCGGAACAGCGGCCAGCCCTTGCACAGGTATGGCGACGCGGTTTCGATGAAGATCGTCTGCACCGGCACTTTCGCGCGGCGTGCGATCAGCCCGACACTGCTCATCAATGGGTTCACAGGCAGTCTAGTCGTGCGCGTTCCTTCCGGAAAGACCAGCAGGTGACTTCCGGCGGCCAAGTCTTCGGTCGCGCGCATGACCATGCGCAGCGGCGAATCGTTGCGGATGTAACGTGCAAGCCGTGCGCCTGCGCCGAGGAAAACGTTGTCCATCAGCCCCGCCTTCATGATGCACGCGACGTCGGGCAGGCGCGAGATCACCATCACGGCGTCGAGCAGGCACGGATGGTTCGGCGCGAGGATCAGCGGCTCCTGCCCGCGCAGCGCATCGAGTTCGCGCAAATCGAAGCGGCACGCGCCGATCAAGGTCAGGAAGCGCAGATAGCCGTGGAAGTTCCAGCTGATCATGCGCCGCCCGAGCTGCCGCCCGAGCGAGCCTGGCAGCAGCGGCTGCAGCGCCATTGCGAACGGCGTCCACAGCAGGCACACCGTCCCGAGGTAAAAGAGGCCGAGGTGCAGCAGCACGGTCTCGTGCACGACGCGCAGCCAGCTGCGCCGGATTGCGCGCTCACTCATCGGCCGGCACCCGCTGCGAGGATTCGCCGATCAGCCAGGTCACTGCGAACCCCGCGGCGAAGTAATTGCGGCTCGTCACGAGCGGGCTGTCGAGGAATACCGCACCGGCCAGGGTGTCGTAGCGGACGAAAGCACCGGCCCACCCGCCCGGAAACCGCTTCGACAGCGCCGCGAGGAACTGCGTGCCGGCATAGCCGCCTTGCGCGTCGTATACGGGTCGCGCGGCGGACGCATCGCGCACATCGACGCCATAGAAATAACGGTGCTGGCGGCGGTCGCCGAACACCGGGCCGGCGACGAGCCCGAGCGTCCAGCCGTCCATCCCGGCAGGGTCGCGCCAGTCGAGGTTGAGCTGCGGCGTGAACTGCCAGCCGGTTGACTCGGGATGGCTTTCGACCGTCAGCCCGACGCGCAGCGGCAACCGTACGCGCAGCTTCCGGCGCTCGTCGGCGCTCTGCCACAATCGCACGTCGAGCGAGGGACCGATCTCGACCGTCGGCTCGAGATCCTCCATGCCGGCGCGAACGTCCACGTCCTCGCTGCTGGCCGGGGGCGACGCGGCGAGACTCAGACTGAGCTCGACCCGCTCGGTGTCGAAGAACGTGCCGCGCAGGCCGCGACGGTCCGCTTTCAGGAATTCGCCGCGGTAGATCACATACGGCACGGGAAGCACGAACACCCGGTTCTCGTCCGAACCGCGATACGCCGGAAACTGCAGCACGCCGACTCCCGCGCCGAGTTCCCACAGCGGTTTTTCATCGTCTGCGGCGATGCACGCCGCCGCCGGCACGAGCATGCCGGCCAGGACGACTGCGCGCGCCCGCACCGGCAGGCGGCTTCGGCGGAGGCTGGTCATACAGCCCCGGCCAGAACGTACGCTCCCGAGTCCGGGCCACTTGCTGCCGTAATCGACCGGGCCGAAACCCGACCGAACTCCACACCTGCCATCATGTCTCCCGGATGAATCTTCATTTCGCTGATCGCGCGGAATTATACCGGCTGCCCTCCTCCGTTTCATCTTGCACCGCACCCGGTTCTGCATGACATAATCAAGGCGTTTGAGCACCTTCTGAACGAAGCCCGTCGCAGCCCGATCATCGACATGGCGTTCGTAACGATGTACAAGCGGCGCGAGCTCGCCACCCTGGCAACCGGGGAGGCGTATCAGAATCCGGTGTTCGCAAGGGGGATGGTCGCGACCCTGGATGATCATCTTGCGTACATCAGCAGAAGATAAGGGGGCGCAATGTTGCGTTTTTTTCGTGCACTAGGAATGGCATGGGCTGCGATGTCAAACACGACGCGACTTGTCGTGGGGAGTGCAGCGTTTTTCGCGGCGGTCTCAATCGTCGGCAGCATTCAATCCCAACAAAGGGAAGAAGCGCAACTTGCCGAAGAGCGCCGCACTGAAGAAGCCGCTAAGGACCGAGTGCAGGCCGAAAAATCCCGCCGCGCAGCTTTAACACCCGAGCAGCGCGCGGCCGAAGAAGCCGAGAAAGCGCGACTTACAAAGGAGAAGGAAGATGCTGCAGTTCGCGCGAAAGCTGCCGAAGATGCTCGCGTTGCGGAGGTCAAGCGCCAAGCCGCTGAAGCAGAGGCTAAGCGTAGCGACTGGACTTACAGCGACACCGCCGACAAGGTCTCAGGCAAGACAATCAAGAATGCCGGGCTCCGCAGCGAAAATCTCGAATTTCTTGCGTTCCCATACTCTGGCGGAACGCGCGGAAATCTTCAGATCAGAAGACACCCAAGGTTCGGGACGGATGTGATTTTCTATACCTCCAATGGGCAAGTGCAATGCAACGCCTATTCTTCATGCAAGGTCCATCTTCGGGTTGACGACAAGCTGACCATGTCGTTAAGCGGCAACCCTCCTGAAGATCACGACCCTACGGTCGTGTTCCTCAACAAATCGGTGATTGGCACCCTTCGCAAGTCATCAAAGGTCGTCTTGACCGTCTCCATGTTTCAGGAAGGTGAGCGGTCATTCGAGTTTCGAACGCGGAATCTGGACTGGAAGTAGTGAGATGACCAATGATTGAATTCGTCGCATTCTGGATACTCATGGCTGGCACCTGCGCCGTTGTGGCCGGCAGCAAGGGGCGATCGGTCATCGGCTGGCTATTGCTTGGCGCGCTGTTCAGCGCCGTCGCGCTCATCGTCGTCGCCGTCATGCCGTCGCTCAAGCCGGCCGTCGACGCGCCATCTGTCGAGACCCACAAGAAATGCCCGTTCTGCGCCGAGCAAGTCCGACGCGAGGCGATCGTCTGCAAGCACTGCGGCCGTGACTTGGGGCCACATGACGAGGCTCTGCGCCTCACTGGAAGTCCGGAAGGTGTTGCCTTGGTTGCTGCGGCAGAGGCTGGCAACTGGGGGAGTGTGTTTTCACTACTCAACGGTGGGGCCGATCCTAATGCGCTCGACAGCCAAGGAAGGACCGCGCTCGATGTCGCCGAATCACGGAAGGACGAACAGATCGCCAACCTGTTGCGATCGAAAGGCGCCGAACGCCTGCCCCATGACTGACACTCACCATCCTGCGCCGCCGAGGCCCGGCGAGGGGGCCGCGTTTCCAGTGAATTCCCTTGAATGATTGCTGTCGACGAAGCGCTGCGCCTCATGGGGATGCCGAAAAAAGTGTATGGCGCGCCGCAGTGGAGGTCCCGCATCAATCACGCGGGCCATGTCTTCCTGCAGGGGCAGTTCGAAGATGAGGATGGCGCGCTCATTGCCGGACTGTCGCTGCAGATCGAGATCAAGGCACCCATCATTATCCAGCGGTGCCTGTACCTCTTCACGCTGTTTTCCTTCCGGCACGGGGCCAAGCACCGGGCCTATCAGCTTGAGGTTGCCCCAACCAACAAGCGCACCCATAATTCACCGGAAGGTGCCCTTTTCGGCCCGCACGAGCATGTCGGCCCTCGCGTTGAAAAGGTCGACGCCGTAGGGTGCGGAGACTTCAACGGGGCCGCAGAGTATTTCGCGCAACGCTGTTCGATTGCCCGGCCGCTTCCGATTCCGACGCTTGAACTGCCATGAATTGCACCGCCCTCGCTCGACAGTTTGCTTTCGACTGCACGCCTCTTAGGGGCCTGCATGGCGAGCCTGTGTTCGAACTGGGTACGCCGTTCTCATTCGACGATGGCACTGCAATTTGCCTGTATGTGATCAACCGCGCGCCGCTTGTCGAGATCAACGACGAAGCGCTGGCGCTCCATCATCTGTCAGGGATGGGACTCGATCCGTGGAACCCGCGGCGAATGACTGCGCTGCGCGAGCGGATTCACCCTTTCGGCGTAACGCTCTGCAACAACGGCGCCCTATCTCTGCTCGCTCAGGAAAGCCAGCTTGGATGGCATGTGCCGCGCTTCATCTCTGCAGAGCTTGCAGTCGCGCAGTGGGCGCGCGAGCAGATGGGGGGCACGGAAGAGTCGCGCAACCTGGCCGAAGAGGTCGAGATGTACCTGCGCGCCTGGCGCCCGCATGCCGACCTCATTCGCCATCCGCGCCAACGGGGCATCTCCGGCCACGAACATCAGTTCGATTTTCTGCAGAATGACGAGCTGATTGACGTCATTACGCCTCACCACAACGCAACCGGCGGTCTGATGCGCAAACTCGTCGACGTGCTGAATGCGGGCGACGAGAGCGCCCCAAAGGTTCGCGTTATCGTCGACGACCGCACTGACCCGGCCCGAGCGGGCATCGAAATGCAGATCATCGCCTCTCTGGCGAAAGCAATGCCGCTCTCCAAGCTCCTCGAGAGAGTGCATTCGGGGTCAGCCTGACCTCGCCAGCATCTCGACATCGACCAGCCCGCCCCACGCGGGTTTTTTACTCCACGAACGCCTCCATCGGCAGATGAAACCGCTCCGACAACGCCTTCACCTGGCGCAGGTTGAGGGATCGCTTTCCGGACAGCACTTCCGACACAACCGACTGAGAGCCCACTTCCGGCAGATCGGACTGGCGAATGCCGCGCTCTGCCATCAGTTGGCGCAGGAATTCATGCGGTGCCATCGGCGGCCACGGATGTGCGCGCTCTTCGTACTCGCGGATGCGGTCCGCGACGATCGATACCAGCCCGAAAACCGGATGTGATTCATTGCCGCCGAAGCGCTCGAACGCCTCGGCGACGAACGCCAGCAACGCCTCATAGTGCGACTCGTCGCGGACCGGCGCCCCCAGGCCGAGCGCATCACTCACGGCGGCCCACGACTCGATTACATCCGTCACGCTCATTTCCACTCTCCTTTGTCGTACTCGGCATGCGTCAGCACCGCCTTCACCCACAGCAACTGTGCAGCGAAGGCGATTGATGCGATCAGCGGTTATTGCACCCGGCGAATCACGGCAGTTCGCGCACGCGCAGGTAACGGGGAAAACGCGGCAGGCCTTTCGCGGTGAGCTCGCGGTAACGGTAGGTCACGCTCGTGCCGATTGCGGGCGGGGCGCGCCGTTGCGCGTCGGAGAATCCGCTGCCGATGCGAAAGCGGCGTCCCTCGGGCGTTTCGACTTCGAGCGCCCCGAGCATGCCCTGGAGCCGGCCCTTGCCGGGCCGATGCGCCACGACGCGCGCTTCGGCGTCCAGCCAGGGCGTCAGCTTCAGCAGCACGTCGCTGCGCCCGGCAACCCACTGCGCATCGGCGCGATGCAGCATCAAGCCTTCACCGCCGGCCGCGACAACACGCTCGAAGCGCCGCCGCAGCGCTGCGGCGGCGGCGACGCGGAACTGCTCCACCGCCCCCAGCCACGGCGGCCCGCCCGCCGTGACCGCCCTGATCCTGGCGATGCGCTCGGTGAAGCTGCCGGGGGCTTCCGGCATCTCGAACACCATGTAGCGCACCTGCCGCCATTCGTCGTCGACCGGTTGCTGCTTGCGCACGACGCCTGACAGCTGCTCGAAGCTGCGCCGGCCGATCCACAACTCGCCGTCGAGCGCCTCGCGCGGCAAGCCGTCGAGAAACCATCGCGGCGCCGCGATCGGCTGCCCGCTGCGAAAGCGCAACGTCCGCCCGTCCCACAGTGCCCTCACGCCGTCGAGCTTTTCGCTGACCCAGTACGCTGCCGGATCGACGTCGTCGCGATACACCATCGCGAGCGTCGCGGCAGGCCCGCTTGCCGTATCGGCGGGCGCGGGCAGCGGCAACGCGAGCAGCAGGGCGGAAAGAAGCGTGGCAAGGACCTGTGACCGGAAGCTGCTTTCTCGGCACATTCGGCCGATGCGGCGAAAACGGGAAATCGACAGCGAGAACGGGTTCATCGGGCGCAAGCCTCCGGGTTGTCATGCCTTTGGCATTTTACGTTTTTTCTCGTGCGCCAGCATGGCGATCGGCGCCCAACGCTTTGCGCCAATCTCGTCCCTTCGCGTGGCCTGCGGTGACGCCGCGGCGCGCGCGGGACGCCGGTCGCGCTTCGCCGCTACAATTCCTTCCCGGATTCTCCGCCACCGCTCCTGCCACCGCCCAACCCCCGATGCAGCCCTCCGCCCTCCTCCTGCTCGGCCCCACCGCCAGCGGCAAGACCGCCTCCGCACTGGCACTGGCGCGCGTGCTGCCGATCGAGATCGTCAGTGTCGATTCGGCCCTCGTCTATCGCGACATGGACATCGGCACCGCGAAGCCGACCGCAGCGGAACGCGCCACCTGCCCGCACCACCTGATCGACCTCGTGTCGCCCGAAGAAAGCTACTCGGCGGCGCACTTTCGTCGCGACGCGCTGCGGCTGATCGGCGAGATCCACGCGCGCGGGCGCATCCCGCTGCTCGCCGGCGGCACGATGCTGTACTTCAAGGCGCTGCGCGACGGGCTGTCCGACCTGCCCGCCGCCGACGCCGACCTGCGCGCCGACATCGACGCCGCCGCGGCGCGCCTCGGCTGGCCGGCACTGCATGCGCAACTCGCACAGCTCGATCCGGACGCCGCCGCGCGGCTAGACCCGGCCGACGCGCAGCGCATCCAGCGCGCGCTCGAGATCGTGCGCTTGACCGGACGCCCGCTTGCCGAGAGCTACGCCCGGCGCGAGGCCGCAGCGCTGCCGTTCCGCATGCTGCCGATCGCGCTCGTGCCGTCGGACCGCGCGGTGCTGCATGCGCGCATCGAGCAGCGCTTCGACCAGATGCTCGCGGCCGGCCTCGTCGACGAGGTGCGTGCGCTGCGCGCGCGCTACACACTCGAGGCGGCGCTGCCGTCGATGCGGTGCGTCGGCTACCGGCAGGTGTGGGAATATCTCGACGGCCGCGACGATTACGCCACGATGCGCTTCAAGGGCATCGCCGCGACGCGCCAGCTCGCCAAGCGCCAACTCACGTGGCAACGGCAGTTCCGCGACAGCTGGCCCGGGCTCGTCGAGATCGACTGCCTGCGCGCAGACCTGTCGAACCGCGTCGCCGTCACCGTACACCGCCTGCTCGACGGTTCATAGCAACCCGGACCACCTCACGCCCCGCAGCCCATGAGCGTAGGCTGGAACACCGCATCCATTGCCCGCCGCCTGTCGATCTTCGCTCTGCTCGCCGCCGCACTTGCCGACAGATCATCAGCCTCGCCCACACGGCGACCATAACGAACAATCCGGGAAGGACCGATGTTGCGTTGCAAGACATGTCTCGGCGTTTTGCCCCGGATGTTCCTCTTCTTGCTTACTTCACCTGAAAAGCACTGACATCATCAACCTTCCCCATGCCCGCCGCCGGGCACGTGCGACATGTTTCTCTTAATGAATTATTCATAATCTCACTGCGTAAATTAATATAATTCTGCCCCAGCCATATTGCCTCAAAAGACTCATTCAGCACATTTCCAAAAGAACTCTCATTGAACCACCAACCGCAAGGAATCAAATGACCATTTGGCTGCAAACCTACAAAGTGCCAAGGAAATAAGCACGACGGTTTAAGGGTTGTTTCGTCATTGTTAGAAAACTCAAGGGTCATGCTTTTAATGCTAGTATGAGCAGAGTGTTTGTTCATGCCCTCAATTGTGTCTAGGCCTCTCACTGTATGGAATTTTTCAGGGAAAAAAGTGGCAATTCCGTACTCGTCAGCCAATGCTTTCGCCTCATCAAGCATTTTATTACATAGCTCCTTATGCAACTCCAAGGACTCCATTTCCCAATCCATTTTAGCAGCTGATTGCGGAACTACATGCACCACACCCACGGCCTGCGCTTTCAGTTTACTTGCAAGTCGAATAATTTGAGGAAGTTCTTCAATATTAGAGCGCATTATTACGACAGTAAGGCCGATGTATGGCTTCAATGAACCATGTCGCTCTTTCGCGTCGTTTAATTTCTTGATATTGGAAATAAGCGTATCAAACTTCGCTCCGCTCCTAATGTACTCATACGTTTCTTTTGTGGCCCCATCAAGAGATATACAAATTTGATCTAGCTTGCTCTGAATCAACGTCTCGATTATCTTGTCGTGAAGCAACAAACCATTCGTATACATACGGACAGTTGGTATGGAGTAATCGCGAATAATATCAAGTAATTCACCTAATTTCTTGTGTAACAATGGCTCGGCGCCAAACGAAAGAGACATTTCGGCGCAAAGAGGGAATATTTGCTTCGCTACTCTATGAAAATCCTCTACTGAAATTTCTTTCTTCTTTATTGTTCCTGCTTCACTGCTACTAAAATGGCACATTATACATTTGATATTGCATACATTAACAATATCCATTTCCAAATTGAATGGCCTTATGTTTAGGTGCTTACGAATGTCATTTTCGTTAACAGTCTTGACACGCAAATCGAAGCTAGGCAGCTTTTTGTAAAAATTATTTATGCAAGACAATATTTCGTGCGAAGTAGGCTCTCTGAATAGGTACGTTCTATACGTGTAGAGAATTTCTTCTATAAGTTTTTTGGCTACTATGTTATATTCAGAGTTTCCGGTCGCATGATTAATTATTGTGTTTACAGAGATTGACGCGGAACGAAGCTGAGAGATGAAATGTTCAAGCGGTGACTGTCCCGATTTTTTTATTTCTGGGTAAAAATTTAAGTAAAAATCGGCATTGAAGAATGCATTTGGCTTACGGCATTTCTTGACAGAGTATCTAATGTAGTCAGCAAGTGGATGAGAACGGTTTTTCGCCAACTCCGGATACTGATCGAGATAGTATGACATGTCGAAATATCGGCACGGGTTACGCCCTTCCCATGCGCCGTGATCAATAAAATGAGTTAATGGATCTATCCCCGCATTTCTTATATCTGGATATGCCTCTAAATAGTACTGAGGATCAAATAGCTCGGTTCGTAGTACGGCATTCCGGTTGAAGTGGTTTTTAGAAAAACGTTTTTGCAGTTCTGTAATGTATCGCTTTAGCATTTATTATCCTATTTTGCAGTTACTAAATAATTATTTAGTCGACTCTGAAAAATTCATCCCCGGCCCGGCGCATATGTTGGATAACGCCTTCGGCTCGTCGGCCCTACGCCTGCTGGCCGATGCCGTCGGCGCAGCCGCCGCGCGCCTGCTCGCCGGCTCACAGAATGCCGCGCACTAGCGCGACGCCGAACAGCCACACGACCGCGAGCGCATACGCCGCGACGCAGTAGCGCAGGTTCGCCCGCGCGAGCCCGAGCGCTGACAGCGCGAAGCGCCCTTGCAGCGACAGATGCACGCCGGACATCGGATTGAGCGCGAGGCCGATGCCCCAGCTCATCAGGAACATCAGCGCGAGCAGCAGCGGGTCGGGCGCGAGCGGCGCGAGCCACGCCGACGCGATGACGATCGTCACCACCGCGTGCACGCCGATCGCCGACAGCGCGATCATCAGCCCGAGCACGACCGCCGCCTGCAGCGCGCCGAACCGCTCGAACGGCAGCCAGCCGGAATCGGTCTGCATCAGCGCCTGCAGGCCGGTCGCCAACACGCCGGCGGCGAGGAACAGCATCAGCTCGCCGGACATCGCCGGGAGGCGGCGGTGGGCGTGATCGATGATGCGCTCGACGCCGTCGCCCGGCCCGCTGCGGACGAACACCGCCGCCACGCTGATCGCCAGCGCCGCGCCGCTGATGATCGCGAGCGACGACCACGCGGGCAGCAGGAAATGAGCGGCGCTCACGAGGCCGGTCAGCGCAAGCGGCAGCCACAGCGCCGACGGGCGCATCGGAAAGCCGACGAAGTCGGGATCCTCGCCTGCTGCTGCCGGCGGCAGCGTCCGTCCGGCGACCCACACCAGCACTGCCGCCAACGGAGCGCCGGCGAGCGCGACGTCGGCGAGGCGCGCCTGGGGCGCATACGTCAGTGCGACCGCCATGGCGCCGAAGAACGGTGACCACAGCGCCGCGAGCATGAACGGACGCGCGATCGCGGCGGCCTGTCGCGGCGACAGCCGCCCGGCCTGCGCAAGCCGCTCGGCGACGATGAAAATCACCGACATGTTGATGACGGCGCCGAAAACATGTACGCCGGCCATCGTCTGCCACAACGCGCGTCGCCCGCGCGGAAGGGGCCGGTCATCGCCGCCTCCCATGCCGACGAGCTGCAGGAAGCTCACTGCGGCGAGCATGCCGAGCAGCGGCGTGTTCTTCGTCAGCAGGCCGCTCCACGAAGGGCTGTGGCCACGCCACAGCGCCACTGCGAGCGCGACGGCGCCGAGCCCGGAAAGGATGATCGCGAAGCGGTGCTGCTTGTGGTCGAGGCGAGGCCACAGCGCGATTGCCGCTCCCCACGCGGCGAGGCCGGCGGGCCAGGCCGGAAGGCCGGTGCGCGCGCCATGCGCGAGCGACAGCAGCACCAGCGCCATCATCAGCCACGCGGCGAGAGCCGAACGCGGCCGCGAAAGGATTTGCTGCGGCGGCGAATGCAGCACTTATTCTGTCGCCGCGACCGGCTGTTCGGCCTCGATGCGGGTGCGCTTGCGGCGCGCGAGGAGCGTATACACGGTCGGCACGACGAACAGCGTGAACACCGTGCCGAGCAGCAGGCCGCCGACGATGACCCAGCCGATCTGCTGGCGGCTCTCGGCGCCGGCGCCGGTCGCGAGCGCGAGCGGGATCGAGCCGAGTACCATCGCCCCGGTCGTCATCAGGATCGGCCGCAGCCGCAGCACCGACGCGTCGATGACCGCCTCCGTCAGCGCCGCGCCCTCGTCGCGCAGCTGGTTCGCGAACTCGACGATCAGGATGCCGTGCTTCGTGATCAGCCCGACCAGCGTGACGAGCCCGATCTGGCTATACACGTTCAGCGTGCCGCCGGTGAAATACAGCGCCGCGAGCGCACCGGTCATCGACAGCGGCACCGTCAGCATGATGATGAACGGGTCGCGGAAGCTCTCGAACTGCGCCGCGAGCACGAGGTAGATGAACGCCAGCGCGAGCACGAAAGTCAGCGCGAGGCTCGCCGAGCTGGTCTTGAACTCGCGCGACTGGCCGTCGTAGTCGATCGCGTAGCCGGCCGGCAGCACGCGCGCGGCCGTCTGTTCGAGAAATGCCAGCGCCTCGCCGAGCGCAAAATCCGGCGCGAGGTTCGCCGAAATGGTCACCGAACGCCGCTGGCCGAAGTGGTTGAGCTCGCGCGGGCTGACCGTCTCGCGCACCTGCACGAGGTTCGCGAGCGGTACCATCTCGCCGCTTTTGCCGCGCACGTAGATCTCGCGGATGTCGCGGGCAATGGTGCGGCTTGCCGCCTCGACCTGCACGATCACGTCGTACTGTTCCGCGTCCTTCTTGTAGCGCGTGACCTGCCGCCCGCCGAGCATCGTCTCGAGCGTGCGGCCGATCACGTCGACGGGAATGCCGAGGTCGGCGGCGCGGTCGCGGTCGACGTCGACCGCAAGTTCCGGCTTCGTCAGCTTCAGGTCGGTGTCCGGCGACACGAAACCCGGATGGGCGCGCAGCTCGTCGAGCATCCGCTCGGTGTGGCGCGCGAGTTCGTCGTACGACTCCGACGTCGTGATGACGAAGCTGACCGGACGCGAGCGCGAACTCTGCCCGAACGCCGCCGGCAGCACCGGGAACGCGAGCAGCCCCGGCACCGCCGAGAGCTTCGGCCGCAGCTCGCCGGCGATCTCGGCGGCGTTGCGCTCGCGCTCGGCCCAGTCGGTGAAACCGGCGAACGAGATCCCCTGGGACACCGTCGGGTTGCCGGAGATGACGAGGTAGCGGTCGACTTCCGGCGTCTGAGCAAAGATCGCCTCGACCTGTTCGGCATAGCGGCCCATGAAGTCGATCGTCGCGCCTTCCGGCCCGGAAAAGATGCCGACGACGCGGCCGCGGTCCTCGACCGGCGCAAGTTCCGTCTTCAACGTCTTGAGCAGCACCAGCGACAAGCCGGCGACGACGACGAACGCGAGCACCACGGCCCAGCGCAGTTGCAACGCAAAGATCAGCGCACGACGGTAGCCGTTCGTCAGGCGGCCGAGGAACCCCTCGATCGCGTTGTAGAAACGGCCGTGCCGCTGTTCGTGGCGCAGCAGCTTCGAGCACATCATCGGCGACAGCGTCAGCGCGACGAAACCCGACACGATCACCGCGCCGGCGAGCGTCAGCGCGAACTCGGTGAAGAGCTTGCCGGTGCGCCCGGTCATGAACGCGACCGGCGCATACACCGCGGCGAGCGTGATCGTCATCGCGACGACAGCGAAGCCGATCTCGCGCGCGCCGCGGAATGCCGCCTGGACGGGCTCCATGCCTTCCTCGACATGCCGGTAGATGTTCTCGAGCACGACGATCGCGTCGTCGACGACGAGGCCGATCGCGAGCACCAGCGCGAGCAAGGTCAGCGTGTTGATCGAGAAGCCGAACACCAGCATCAGCGTGAACGCGCCGACGAGCGACACCGGGATCGTCACCAGCGGCACCAGCATCGCACGCCAGTTGCGCAGGAAGAAGAAGCAGATCACCGCGACCAGCAGCACTGCTTCCCAGATCGTCGTGAATACCGACGCGATCGAGCGTTCGATGAACACGGTCGTGTCGTTCGCGATGCTCATCGTCATGCCTTCGGGCAGCTCGGCTTCGAGCACCGGCATCATCTCGACGAGCCCGCGTTTGAGGTCGAGCGGGTTCGCGACCGACTGCTTGATCAGGCCGAGCGACACTGCCGGCTTGCCCATGAAACGCACCAGCGTGCGCTCGCTCTGCGCGGCGACTTCGACGCGGCCGATGTCGCGGATGCGCACCGGGCGCCCGTCCGCCGTCCCGGGTTCGCGCACGACGATCGCCTCGAACTCCTGCGGCTCGTCGAGATCGGTCTGCGCGACGACGGCGAATTCGCGCTCGCGGCTCTCGATGCGCCCGGCCGGCAGCTCGACGTTCTGGCGCCGGATCGCGTCCTCGACGTCCTGTGGCGTGAGCTTGAACGCCGCGAGCCGGTCGCGATCAAGCCAGATGCGCATCGAATAGCGGCGCTCGCCGAACACGCGCGCGTCGGCGGCGCCGGAGAGCGTCTGCAGCCGCGGCTTGACGATGCGGCTGGCGATGTCGCTCAGTTCGAGCGACGAGTGGCGATCCGACGAGAAGGCGATCCAGATGATCGGGCTCGCGTCGGCTTCGACTTTCGCGATCACCGGCTCGTCGATGTCGTCCGGCAGCTGGCGGCGCGCGCGCGACACCCGGTCGCGCACGTCGGCCGCGGCGCTGTCGGCGTCGCGCTCGATGCGGAAGCGGATCGTGATCTGGCTGCGCTCCTGGCGGCTGATCGACTGGATCACGTCGACGCCTTCGATGCCTGCGAGCGAATCCTCGAGCGGTTTCGTGACCTGCGATTCGACGATCTCGGCGCTCGCGCCGGTGTAGGTCGTGTCCACAGTCACGACCGGCTCGTCGATGTTCGGGTATTCACGCACCGTCAGGCGCGAATACGACATCAGCCCGACGAGCAGCACCAGCAGCGACAGCACCGTCGCGAACACCGGGCGCTTGATGCAGATCTCGGACAGGATCATCTCGTGCGCCTCCGGTCAACCGGCTCCGCCGGCAGCACCTGCCGAAGGCGCCTCGCCGGCCCCGTCCGCGCGCACTACGCGCACCGGCGCCCCGTCGCGCAGCTTGAGCTGGCCCGCCGTCACGACGACGTCGCCGGCCTGCAGGCCACGCACGACTTCGACGCGCGTGCCGCGCCGCACCCCGGTCGACACCTCGACGCGCTGCGCCTTGCCGTCGACGACGCGATAGACGAACTGCACGTTGCCGGGCGCCGACACCAGCGCCTCCTCGGGGAGGATCGCGACGTCGGCGCGCTGCTGCAGGATCAGCCGCACGCGCGCGAACATCCCCGGGCGCAGCCGCAGGCCTTCGTTCGGCAGCGTCGCGCGCATCACGACCGAGCGTCCCTGTTCGTCGACGAGCGGGTCGATCGCGGCGACCCGCGCTTCGAAGCGCTGACCGGGAATCGCGTCGGAGGTGAGTTCGAGCGTCTGCCCGGGGCGCACGCGCGCGAGATAGTTTTCCGGCAGGCGGAAATCGACTTTCAGCGTCGCGATGTCCTCGAGATTGACCAGGTCGTCGCCTTCCTTGACGTAGTCGCCGACGCTGACGTTGCGAATCCCGACGACGCCGGCGAACGGCGCGCGGATGCGCGTGCGTTCGAGGTGCGCCTGCGCGAGCGCCATGTTCGCGCGCGCGACTTCGAGCTGCGAAGCGGCTTCGTCGCGCGCGGTGTGGCTGAGGAACTTGCGCTTGAAGAGATCGTCGGTGCGGCCGTAATTGGCCTCGGCGAGCGCGAGGTTCGCCTTCGCCTGCTGCACTTCGGCCTGCTGCACCGCTGCGTCGAGTTCGACCAGCACTTCGCCGCGCCGTACCGGCCCGCCTTCGCGGAAGCGGATCGCGGCGATGCGGCCGGCGACTTCGGGCCGCAGCACGACCGATTCGTTCGAGCGCAGCGTGCCGACCGCGGTGACGTCGTCGGCGACGGTTTCGGACGTCACCGTGACGGTCTCGACGCCAACCGGGTCCGCCTTGGCCGCAGCGCCGGCTGCGCCGCCATTGCCCCGTTGTGCCGCGGGCGCCGCGCCCACCGGCTGTGGGGTGGCCGGCGTGCGGTTCGCGTAGTACGCATAGCCCGCAAGCGCGGCGAGGCCGACGAGGCTGAGAACGACGATCAAGCGCCGTGAGGCGGGCATTGCGGCCGGCCTCAGCCGACTGTCGTCTGCGCCGCGCCTTCGGACCGCGACTCGATCCGGCCGAGCCGATAGACAGTCTCGCCCGCGGCCTCGAGGTTCTGCACTGCCGCGTCGGCCTGCGCGGCCGACACGATGACGACCATGCCGACGCCGCAGTTGAAGACGCGATACATTTCCTGCGCGTCGACGTTGCCGGCGTCACGGAGCCATTGGAACAGCGGCGGCAGCGTCCACGACGACGCGTCGAGGCGCGCGGCCAGGTCGGGGCCGAGGATGCGCGGCACGTTCTCGAGCAGGCCGCCGCCGGTGATGTGCGCCATGCCCTTGACGACGCCGGGGATCGACTGCATTAGGCCGAGCATCGGCTTCACGTACAGGCGCGTCGGTTCGAGGATCACGTCGCGCAGCGGACGGCCGTGGAAGTCGGCGTCGAGGTCCGGCTTGGCAAGGTCGAGGATCTTGCGGATCAGCGAGTAACCGTTCGAATGCGCGCCGCTCGACGCGAGGCCGAGCACGAGGTCGCCGGGGACGATCTTCGAGCCGTCGATGATCTCGGACTTCTCGACCGCGCCGACCGCGAAGCCGGCCAGATCGTATTCGCCGTCCGGGTACATGCCGGGCATCTCGGCGGTCTCGCCGCCGATCAGCGCGCAGCCGGACAGCTCGCAGCCGCGCGCGATGCCGCCGACGACCGCTGCCGCGGTCTCGACATCGAGCTTGCCGCAGGCGAAGTAATCGAGGAAGAACAAGGGCTCGGCGCCCTGCACGAGGATGTCGTTGACGCTCATTGCGACCAGATCCTGGCCGACGGTGTCATGCTTGTTGAGCTGGAACGCGAGCTTCAGCTTGGTGCCGACGCCGTCGGTGCCCGACACCAGCACCGGCTCGCGGTACTTTTTCGACAACTCGAACAGCGCGCCGAAGCCGCCGATGCCACCGAGCACTTCGGGGCGCATGGTGCGTTTGGCGAGCGGCTTGATGCGGTCGACGAGCGCGTCGCCGGCATCGATATCGACACCGGCGTCGCGGTAGGAAAGCGAAGGTTTCGGGGAGCTCAAGTGGGTTCCTCTAGCGGGCGGAAGCGGGGGTTCGGCCGGACCCGGCGAGCGGGAAACTTGAGGCCGCAACACCAAGTGGCTACATTTACGGGTTTCGCGGGTCACTCCGGCATTTGCCGGGCACCCGCGCCAGGCTCGCAATTTTACTCGAAATGACCCAATCCCGCGCCGACCGTCTGCAATCCGCCGTGTGGGCCGGCGTTGCGCTTGCGCTCGTCGCGCTGCTCTACGCGCTGGGGCCGATCCTCGCGCCGTTCGTGATCGCGGCGGTGTTCGCGTACATTTGCGACCCGGCGGTGAACTGGATGGTCCGGCGCCGCATTCCGCGGCCGCTCGCGGTGCTGCTGGTGATCCTCGGCCTGGGCGCGATGATGCTGCTGCTGCTGCTGATCCTCGCGCCGATGATCTATCGCGAGGCGATCGCGCTCGTCGGCCGCCTGCCGGACCTAATCGAGCTGCTCAATTCCCGCGTCGCACCGCAACTGATGGAGCGCTTCGGCATCGACGTGCAGCTCGATGCGGCGTTCGTGCGCACGTGGATCACCGAGAACTGGAGCACCGCGCAGGACCTCGTGCCGGTCATCCTCGGCCACCTGCGCCAGGGCGGCAGCGCGCTGGTCGGCCTCGCGGCGCTCGTGCTGCTGATCCCGGTCGTGATGTTCTACCTGCTGCAAGACTGGCCGCAGCTGGTCGCGAACGTGCAGGCCATCATTCCGCGCCCGATGCTGCCGCGCACGCTGCGCATCTTCAACGACATTGATTCGGTGCTGTCGCAGTTCCTGCGCGGCCAGCTCTCGGTGATGCTGCTGCTCGCAGTGTTCTACAGCGTCGGGCTGTGGCTCGCCGGGCTGAAGTTCGCGTTGCCGGTCGGCGTCATCACCGGCCTGCTCGTTTTCATCCCCTACATCGGCTTCGGCGGCGGCCTGATCCTCGCGATCCTCACTGCGCTGCTGCAGGCCGACGGCTGGTCGCCGCTGATCGGCGTCGCGATCGTGTACAGCCTCGGGCAGGCGATCGAGAGCTTCGTGCTGACGCCCTACCTCGTCGGCGAGCGCATCGGCCTGCATCCGGTTGCAGTGATCTTCGCGTTGATGGCGTTCGGCCAGCTGTTCGGCTTCGTCGGCGTGCTCGTCGCGCTGCCGGCGAGCGCGGCGATCCTCGTCGGCTTGCGCGAACTGCGTACCGCGTGGGTCGCGAGCCGCCTCTACCAGGGCGACACCGAATCGCGCATCGAGGAGATCGGCAAGTGAAGCAGCTCGTGCTCGACATCCGCCCCGATGCGCCGCCGACGCTCGACAACTTTGTCGTCGGCAGCAACGACGAACTGGTCGCCGCGCTCGACGCAATCGGAGCGCACGCCGCCCACCTGTATCTTTGGGGCCCCGCGGGCAGCGGTCGCAGCCATCTGTTGCGTGCGGCAGTCGCCGGGGCGCGCGCGGCGGGCCGCCCGGCCCTCTACGTCCCGGCCGCCGAAGCGGGGGACGAATTGCCGCAGACCGGCGGCGCGCTGCTCGCGGTCGACGACCTCGACGCACTCGACGCAGCCGCGCAGGTCGCGCTGTTCAACGCGTTCAACCGCGCGCGCGGCAACGGCCAGACGCTGCTCCTGGCCGGCGCGACCGCGCCGCGGCAGCTCGCGGTGCGCGAGGATCTGCGCACCCGCGTCGGCCAGTGTCTGGTCTATGAAGTCCGCCCGCTCGACGATGAAGCGCGCGCGGCGATCCTGCGCACGCTCGCCGAGCGGCGCGGCCTGCCGCTCGCCGACGAAGTAACCGATTTCCTGCTGCGCCACGGCCGCCGCGACCTGCCGAGCCTGCTCGCGGTGCTCGACGCGCTCGACACCGCGTCGCTCGAACGCAAGCGCGCGGTCACCCTGCCGCTGCTGCGCGAGATGATCCAGGCCGGTCTCGACATATGAGCCCGCATCCTCGCGCCGCGCCGGGCACGCCTGCTGCCCCCGACCGTCCGGACCCCGGACCCCATTCAAGGAAACCAGCTTGGACCTCGTACTCTTCGACCTCGACAACACGCTGCTCGATGGCGACTCCGACTTCGCGTGGGCGCAGTTTCTCATCGCCAAGGGCGTGCTCGACCGAGAAGTGCAGGAAGCGAAGAACATCGGCTTCTACGAGCAATACAAGGCCGGCACGCTCGACATCTTCGAGTTCCTCGACTTCCAGCTCGCTCCGCTCGCGCGCCATCCGCGCGCGCAGCTCGACGCATGGCACCGCGAATTCATGGCGACGGCCGTCGCACCGATGATCACCGACAAGGCCCGCCGGCTGGTGCGCGAACAGCTCGACCGCGGCGCGCTGGTCGCGGTCGTCACGGCGACGAACAGCTTCGTCACCGGCCCGATCGTGCGCGAATTCGGCATTCCCCATCTCATCGCGACGATTCCGGCGCAGGAACACGGCGCTTTTACCGGCAAGCCGCGCGGCACTCCGGCGTTCAAGGCGGGCAAGATCGAGCGTGTCGACAGCTGGCTCGAGTCGATCGGCCTGTATCACGGCAGCTTCTCGCGCTCGTGGTTCTACAGCGACTCGCACAACGACCTGCCGCTGATGGCGCGCGTCACCGACCCGGTCGCCGTCGACCCCGACGACAGGCTGCGCGCGCATGCGCTCGCCCATGGCTGGCCGGTCATCTCGCTGCGGTAAGGTGGCCAGCGGCACCCTGCAAGCCCTGCGCATCGGTTATGATTGCACGCTTATGTTGACCGCTCCGCCCTCTTTCCAATGATCCGCAAGCTGCTGCGCAAAGTCTTCCAGCGCGCCGCGCTGCCAGTCGTGAATACCGAACCCGCGCTGATTCCCGTCGCTCAGCATGGCGTTCGCCGCGAGCAGCTCTCGCCGGTCGCGCGCAAGGTCTGCACGGTGCTGCAGGAACACGGCCACAAGGCATTCGTCGTCGGCGGCGCAGTGCGCGATCTCCTTGTCGGCCACCCGCCGAAAGATTACGACGTCGCGACGAGCGCGACGCCCGAGGAAGTCCGCGCGCTGTTCCGCCGCTCGCGCATCATCGGCCGCCGCTTCAAGATCGTGCACGTCATGAGCGGTGCGGAGACAATCGAAGTGTCGACGTTCCGCGCCAGCCAGGCTGCCGAGAGCACTGAAACCGACGAACACGGCCGGGTGCTGCGCGACAACGTCTTCGGCTCGCAGGCCGAGGACGCGACACGGCGCGACTTCACCGTCAACGCGCTGTACTACGATCCGACGACCGAGCAGATCGTCGATTATCACCACGGCGTCGCCGACCTGAAGCAGAAGACGCTGCGCATCATCGGCGACCCGCGCGCGCGCTACCGCGAAGACCCGGTGCGGATGCTGCGCGGCGTGCGACTCGGCGCCAAGCTCGGCCTGACGCTCGACCCTGCCGCGCGCCACCCGATCCGCGAAATGGCGTCGCTGCTCGAAAACGTCCCGGCCGCGCGGCTCTTCGACGAAATGCTGAAGCTGCTGTTCTCCGGGTACGCGCTGAAATGCCTCGAACAGCTGCGCGAGGAAGGCCTGCACCACGGCCTGCTGCCGCTGCTCGACGTGATCCTCGAACAGCCGATGGGCGAACGCTTCGTCAGGCTGGCCCTCGAGAATACCGACGAGCGCGTGCGCCAGGACAAGTCGGTGTCGCCGGGTTTCCTGTTCGCGACGCTGTTGTGGCACGAAGTGCTTGCCGCATGGGAAACGCGCAAGCGCAACGGCGAGCACACCCAGCCCGCGCTGTTCGCGGCGATGGACGACGTGCTCGAGGCGCAGGCCGGCAAGCTTGCGATCACGCGGCGCATCGTTGGTGACATCAAGGAAATCTGGGCGCTGCAGCCCCGCTTCGACAAGTGCAGCGGCAAGACGCCCTACCGTCTCATCGAACAGCCGCGTTACCGGGCGGCCTGGGACTTCCTGCGCTTGCGCGCGCAGTCGGGCGAAATCGACCCGGCGCTCCCCGAGTGGTGGGACCGGTTCGCCCATGCGGGCCACGACGCCCGCGAAGCGCTGCTCGCCGAAGCCCCCGGCCGCGACGAAGCCCCCGAGCGCAAGCGGCGCCGTCGCCGGCGCAAGCCGGCCGAGGCCGACACCGCCGCCGTCGACGCGTCATGAAACGATCCGGCCCGGGCCGGACCACCGCCACGCACGCTCCGGTGCGCACATCCAAGCTCCCTCCGGTGCGCGCCTTCGTCGCGCTGGGCGCGAACCTCGGCCAGCCGGTCGCGACGCTCCGGACTGCATTCGAGGCCCTCGACAGCTTGCCCGACACGCGCGTTGTCGCCCGCTCGGCCCTGTACCGCACCGCCCCGGTGGGCGTCAGCGGGCAGCCCGACTTCTTCAACGCGGTCGCCGCGATCGACACGACGTTGCCCGCGCGGACGCTGCTCGACGCCTTGTTCGACATCGAGGCCCGCCTCGGCCGCACCCGGACGTATCCTCAGGCGCCACGAACGCTGGACCTCGACCTGCTGCTCTACGGCGACGACACCGTCGATGAACCCGGACTCGAAATCCCGCATCCGCGCATGCACCTGCGCGCCTTCGTGCTCGTCCCCCTCGCGGAAATCGCGCCGGCGGCGACGATCCCCGGCCGCGGGCGCGTCGCCGATCTCCTGCCGGGAGTACGCGACCAGGCAATCGAAAGGCTGCCGGACTGACGCCCCCGATGAAGCTTGATTACCTTTGGGCCGCGTTGTGTAGGCTTGGTACGGTATATTTCATTTTCCGCAACTAGACGGGTCTGACACATGCTCGACAAGGCGCACTACATCGTGATCGAAGGGCCGATCGGTGCCGGCAAGACCTCGCTCGCGCGCCGCCTCGCGGAGCGGCTCGATGCCGAGACAGTGCTCGAGCAGCCGGAGCAGAACGCATTTCTCGGGCGTTTCTATCAGGACCCGCAACGCTGGGCGCTGCCGACCCAGCTGTCCTTCCTGTTCCAGCGCGTCGACCAGCTCGGCGCGCTGGCCGAGCGCGCCGACGCGCCCCCGCGCGTCGTGTCGGACTTCGTTCTCGACAAGGATCCGCTGTTCGCGGCGCTCAACCTCGCCGACGACGAACTGGCGCTCTACCGCCGGATCTTCGACAGCATGCAGCCGGCCGTGGTGCGGCACCCCGACTTCGTGATCTATCTGCAGGCGAAACCCGAGACGCTGATCGAGCGTATCCGGCGACGAGGCGTAGAGAGCGAACGCCGCATCACCGAGCGTTACCTGGAGCAGGTCGCTGCGCGCTACGCGCGGTTCTTCTACGATTACGACGCGGCGCCGCTGTTCGTCGTCGACGCCGAGGTCCTCAACCCGGTCGAGCAGGACGATGACTTCGAGCTCCTGCTCGACCGGCTGCGCAGCATGCGCGGTTATCGCGAATTCTTCGGCTACGCCGGCTGACCGCCCCCTCGCCCGCAGCTTTTCGCCACCCCCTTGTGCGGCGCGACATTTTGCGGAAAACTCCGGCTCTCCTCAGGAGTCCCCCATGAGCTACCTCCAGGACGACAAACCCGTCACCCTGTTCGAAATTGGCAAGATGCGCGCCGAAGGGCGCAAGATCAGCATGCTCACCTGCTATGACGCGAGCTTCGCGTCGCTGCTCGAGCGCGCCGGAGTCGACATCGTCCTCGTCGGGGACTCGCTCGGCAACGTCGTGCAGGGACAGACGTCCACGCTGCCCGTGACGCTGGAGCACATGATCTACCACACCGAATGTGTCGTGCGCGGCGCGACCCGCCCGTTCATCGTCACCGACATGCCGTTCGGTTCGTATCACGAGAGCCCGTCGCAGGCGATGCGCAACGCCGCCCGCCTGCTCGCCGCCGGCGCACAGATGGTCAAGCTCGAAGGCGGCGCCTTCATGGCCGAAACCGTCCGTTTCCTCGTCGAACGCGGCGTGCCGGTATGCGCCCACATCGGCCTCACGCCGCAGTCCGTGCACCAGCTGGGCGGCTACCGCGTGCAGGGCCGCAGCGAGGCCGCGGCGGCGCAGCTGAAGGCCGATGCGCTGGCACTCGAACAGGCCGGCGCCGCGCTGATGGTCATGGAAATGGTCCCCGCCGCGCTCGCCGGGGAGGTCACCGCGAGCCTCGCTTCGATGGCGACGATCGGCATCGGCGCGGGCCCGGACTGCGACGGCCAGGTGCTCGTGCTGCACGACATGATCGGCGTCTATCCGGGCAAGAAAGCGCGCTTCGTCAGGAATTTCATGAGCGGCAAGGCCGGTATCGACGAGGCCGTCGCGAGCTACGTCCAGGCCGTCAAGGACGGCAGTTTTCCCGCCCCCGAACACTGTTATTGAGCCGCGCCCTTCCAGCTTCCGAGACCCGCTGCCATGCAGATCCACACCACCCTCCAGAGCCTGCGCGCCGCGCGCGCCGCGGCCGCCGGCAAAGTCGCACTCGTCCCCACGATGGGCAACCTGCACGACGGCCACATCGCGCTGATGCGGCAGGCCGCCGGCCACGCCGATTCGATCGTCGCGAGCATTTTCGTCAACCGCCTGCAGTTCGGCCCGCGTGACGACTTCGACCGCTATCCGCGGACGTTCAAGGACGACTGCGAAAGGCTTGAGGCGGCGGGCGTCGCCCACGTGTTCGCGCCGGATGAAGGCGAGATGTACCCGCAACCGCAGCAGTACCACGTCGACCCGGCGCCGGCGCACGTCACCATTCTCGAAGGCGAGTTCCGTCCCGGCCACTTCCGCGGCGTCGCGACGGTCGTGCTGAAGCTCCTCAACATCGTGCGCCCGGACGTCGCGCTGTTCGGCAAGAAGGACTACCAGCAGCTGATGGTGCTGACGAACATGGTGCGCGAACTGGCCGTCGCGGTCGAGGTCGTGCCGGGCGAGACGATCCGCGCGGCCGACGGGCTCGCGCTGTCGTCGCGCAACGGCTACCTGTCCGCCGAAGAGCGCGCCGAGGCGCCGCGGCTGTACCGCGAGCTCGCCCGCATCCGCGACGCGGTGCGGCGCGGCGATCGCGATTTCCTGAAGCTCGAAACCGAAGCGGTGGCCGGACTCGCCGCGCACGGCTGGCACCCTGACTACGTCGCCGTGCGCCGTCGCGTGGACCTGCAGCCTCCAGGCCACGCAGACGATGCACTGGTCGTGCTCGCCGCGGCGAAGCTCGGCCACACGCGGCTGATCGACAATCTCGAAATCTGAACGACATCGGGCGCCGCCGGCGCGCTTGCCCGCGCAGGTGGCGCTTGCGTCCGCGCCGAAGTCGATTCAAGCTATGACGACGTGTTCGCGTCGGTGCCAGCCGGCACGGCAGTCAACGACAAGAGGAGGGAAGCAGCAATGACCACCACGACAGTGCGGCAGATTCTGGAAACAAAAGGCGCGGGCGCCCATGCGGTGTCACCGGACGTCAGCGTGTTCGATGCGCTGGCAGTCATGGCCAAGCACGACATCGGCGCCGTGCTGGTGACGGAACACGATCACCTCACGGGGATATTCACCGAACGCGACTACGCGCGGAAACTCGTACTGAAAGGCCTCAGTTCGAAAGAGGCGACGGTCGGCGAACTAATGACGCCGAACGTCTGCACGATCACGCCGTCGCACACCGTCGATGAGGTCATGAACATCATGACCGAGAACCGCTTTCGCCACCTGCCGGTCGTCGAGCGCGGCAAGATCGTCGGCATCGTGACGATCGGCGACGTCGTCAAATCGATCATCGTCCAGCAGGAAGAGACGATCAGCCACCTGTCGAGCTACATCGCGGGCGACATCACGAACTGAGCAACTGTCTTTCGAGTCAAGCGAGATGAATCGAATCGTCCCAAGAGGCGCCGGATCGGACCATCGCGTTGAGGATGGTCAGCAGCTTGCGCATGCAGGCGACGATGGCGACCTTCTTGGGCTTTCCTGCGGTGACGAGGCGGTCGTAGAAGTGCCTGATCACACTATTGAATCGGATGGCCGCGAGCGTGGCCATGTAGAGGGCGCGTCGAACTTCGGCGCGCCCGCCGAAGATGCTGCGCTTGCCGCGCATCTGTCCGGAATCGCGATTGAAAGGGGCGAGCCCGACCAAGGCAGCGATTTCGCGCCGGGACAGCGCACCCAACTCGGGGACATCGGCGATCAGGGTGGCGATGGTGGCCGGCCCGATGCCGCGCACGCTCGCGAGCTGGCGGGCAAGCTCGGCAATGATGCCGGTCGATGTGGCTGGCCAGTTGGGCCTCGACGGTATCGAGCTGCTGACGGATGGCCTTGATGAGCGCCTCGATGCTGGCACGAGCGGCCTTGTGGCTGATGGCCAGGCGCTGACGTTCGGCCACCAGCATCGTCACCAGCTGTCGGCGCCGGGCCACCAGCGCCTGCAACGCCTGCTGCTCGGCGGTGGGCAGCACCTTGACGAACTTTTCGCGCTCGGGGTGGCGCACCAGCACCTGAGCCAGCGCCGCCAAGGCGCACGCGTCGATGCGGTCGGTCTTGGCCAAGTACCCCATGGCACGGGCAAAATCGCGCGCCTGGCGCGGATTGACCACCGCCACAGCGAACCCGGCCGCCTGCAGGGCACAGGCCAGATCCCGCTCAAGGCCGCCGGTGGCCTCCATCGCGATCAGTTCGACCGTCTGCCCGGCCAAGGCCGTGATCAGCGCTTCGTGACCGGCGTCGTCGTTTGGAAACGTCCGCACTTCCGCCGTCACGCCCCATGCAGCATCGAAAGTCAGCTTGGCGATGTCGATGCCCACAACGATCGGTTCGGGCATGTTCCTACCCTCCCATCCTTGCAAATGCGATGTTCAGTCCAGCAACTGTTCGGGCTCCGGAGGAACGGTCGCGACGGCGCGCCGTCTGCTCAGATGCGGGCTTGCAGGCCCCGAGGGGGAACAGGCTGCGCCGCCGTGCTCGAAACGACTCGCGCTGTGGATTTGTGGACGATGGCCTGTCGGCCACCGGGCCGCTTGCCGTGGAAAAGTCTGACGACTTTCCCACCGCGCGGCCCTTCGCCCACAAGCTCCACAGCGCACCAATCATTTTTATAAAGATCAATCTGGAAGATACAAGGGGAGTTCTCTTGGCACACTGGAGCTCTTCGTTTGGCACGGTTTATTGGCACGATAAGACAAAGCGCGCCATTCTATTGGCACGCATACGCGAATCGTGCCAACGGCAGAAAGCCCACCAACCCAATGTCGATCGGGATATTGGCGTTGTCGCTAACGATCATCTGTCTCCACTTCTTGCATCGTTCCTTTTGGCAGTCCGGTGCCGAACAGAAGGTGTGGTTTTTGACGCGTGGATCTGGCTGGAAGGTCTGGCCGCAGCAGGCGCAAATCTTGGTGCTCATCAAATTTCTCCATACGAAAATTCGTATGGGAACTGCTGACCGTCGCATGGCGCAGGGCGTGAACCAATAAAACATCCATTCACACCCATTTACCCCTTGCGGCTCCGAGGACTCAACATCTTGAGAAATGGGTGTTATTGGGTGTATTATTGGTTCTATGCTTCGCTCTGACACCCTTCAGATCACCCCTGAGATCTTGAGCCTGATTGCTCGGATTGATGAGTTCAAAGGCGCTTGGCGCGCCTTGGGCACCCTTGCACCTGATCGTCTGTCTGCCTTGCGCAGGGTGGCCACCATCGAGAGCATCGGGTCGTCTACCCGTATCGAGGGCAGCAAGCTGACCGACAGGGAAGTGGAGAAGCTACTTTCCAACCTGGCCATCCAGTCTTTCGAGACCCGTGATGAGCAGGAAGTGGCTGGCTACGCCGAGCTGATGGACTTGGTGTTCAGCTCCTGGCGGGAGATCCCGTTCAACGAGAACCATGTCAAGCAACTGCACCAAATCCTGCTGCGTCACAGCGAGAAGGATTCACGGCACCGGGGACAGTACAAGACCAACTCAAATAGCGTGGCCGCTTTCGATGAAAACGGTGTGCAGATCGGGATCGTGTTCGAGACGGCAAGCCCGTTCGACACGCCGCGCCTGATGGCTGAACTTGTGACCTGGGTGAATGAGGAGCGCGACAAGGCGCAGTTGCACCTGCTATTGATCATCGCCATCTTCGTCGTGGTGTTCCTGGAGATTCACCCGTTCCAGGATGGCAACGGCCGCCTCAGTCGTATTTTGACCACTTTGTTGCTCATTCGTAAGCGCTCCACGAACCCCATCCTTCCCGAACTTGCTACGCTGTGATCAGATGCTCAGCCTTGAGATTCCAAGGCAGGAGGGCCTCGAAGTGTTCGACGGTGGTCGCAGCGGGCAGCGCCCGCAGCACGTGGCGCAGCCACAGGTACGGCTCGAGACCGTTGGCCTTGGCGGTTTCGACCAACGAGTAGATGAGCGCGCTGGCACGCGCACCGGCCTGGGTGTCCGAGAAGAGCCACGCCTTTCTGTTATCGAAATGTTTCGATAACCGGAATTATCCTCGGTCAACTATTAGGCAAGGTCTGCCGCCGGGATCGGCCACTTGTGTGGCGGGCCGCGTACTTGAGTTTGCATAATTTCAGAGGCTTTCGAGGAATTTGAGGACAGCGTCGCTTGGGCGGTAGCGTTTGCGCTTGGTCTCCGGCGGCGCGAGCGTATCGAGGGCACGTTCCTTCATTGCCAGGTCGGCCTCGACGTAGCCATGGGTCGTGACCGGGCTCTCGTGCCCCAGCCACAAGGCGATGACCGTGATGTCGACGCCGGCCTGCAACAGATGCATGGCGGTCGTGTGCCTCCAGGAATGGGGCGATATTCTGCGCCCCGCCAGCCGCGGACACTGCGTCGTCGCCGCCGTGATCGCGAGGGCAAGTCGCTCGGCGACATTCGTGCGGGTCATCGCTCGCCCGCTGCGGTTGGGGACGAGGGGCTGGTCGGTGCGCAAATCTGCATACTTCAACCAGTGACGGATTTCGGCCGCCGTTTCTTTCCACAGCGGCACGGTTCGTTGCTTGCGGCCCTTTCCATGCAGACGCACCGAGGACGTCGCGCCGAGCGTGACATCGGCGACCCGGATGCCGATCATCTCGGAAACCCGCGCGCCGGTGTTGTAGAGCAACGCGAACATCATCCGATCACGACGACCACACCAGGTGCTCGTGTCGGGGGCGGCGAGAACGGCTTGAACCTCATCGCGGGAGAGATACTCGAGCAGGGGCCGCTCGAAGCGTTTCATGGGTATTGCCAGAATCTGCTGCGCGAGTTGCAACGCCGGCGGGCATTGCAAGGCCACGTAATGGGCAAAGGCGCGCACCGCAGCCAGTCGTGCGTTGCGGCTGCGCACCGTGTTGCGGCGCTCGGTTTCGAGGTGGGCGAGGAAGTCGAGGACCAGTGCCGCATCGAAATCCCCCAGCGTCAGCTTGGCCGGTGGCTTGCCCCGTTCTCGTTCTGCATAGGTCAGCAGCAGCCGGAAGGTATCGCGATAGGCCACAACCGTTCTCGGACTGGCGTTCTGTTGCTGGATCAGACGTTCGGCAAAGAAGCGCTGGAGCAAGGTGGCGAAGTCGGCGGGAACTGCGAGCAAGGGGTTCATCGCGTCGCTCCCTCGGTGTAACGATGGAAGCGTTCGGCGGCAATCGCCATCAGTTCTGGAATACCGGTGAAGTACCAGTAGGTGTCGCTCACCTTGGCATGTCCGACGTACGTCGATAGCGCCAGGACGGCCCGGTCGACATCGATGCCCTGCTCGTAGAAGCGCAAAGTGCTCCTGACTATGAAGGTGTGCCTCATGTCATGCAGGCGGTGATGCGGGTAGTCGCCGCGGGGCTGCCAGCCGAGTTGCTGACACAGCGCCTGCAAGGCGTACAGGATGTCGCGCCGATTCGCACAATGGCCGTCATCGCGCAGGAAGAACCGGTCGCAGGCGGGTCGAGGCACGAGCCGGTCACGCTGAAGAGCATATGCGTCCAGGTACTCAGTTACGGTCAGATGAAGCGGCACCAACCGCTGCCGGTGGAACTTGGCTTCCCGGATACGGAGGATTCCGGCCTCGAGGTCGACGTCGGCGCGTGTGAGCCCGAGCGCTTCGGAGATGCGCAGGCCGCTGGCGGCGAGCAAGCCGAAGATGCACCGGCAAGTCGCCGGCCGCAAACCATGCTCCGGCGCCAGGCCATTGGCTGCATCGAGCAGCGCGATCAACTCCGCCTCGGTGTAGATATGCGGCACCAGGCGCCGGTGCGCCGGGCCGAAGAGACCTCGTGGTGGCATCTCCGTCGCCGGATCGTCGCGCAGGCAGAAGCGTGCGAAGCCACGCAGAACGTCGATACGGCGTGCCCACGTGAGCGGATTTGGGCGCTGCGAAGACCGTGCCCATGCGCTGGCCAGCGCCACCGTCAGGTGATCTGCGGTACCACATCGGTCAGCAAAGCGGGCAAAGGATCGAAGCTGCGTGGCATCGATGCTGAGCTCGAATCCGTGACGGCGGCGATACGCCAGATACGTCTCGACCCGAGTCATCCAGGAAACCGGGGCGTTCATGACCGACTCCCGGGCCACGGCAGGGCCACGGCCCGCAAGCCTTCCAGATCGACGCGCGCGTAGCTGTTGGCCGTGTCGAGGCTTTGGTGGCGCAGGAAGTCGGCGATTTCTTTGACGGAGGCCCCTGAGCGCTGCAGATGCGTCGCCATGGTCCGCCGAAGTACATGGGTGTTGCAGAACCGATCGCTCAGCCCGCAGCGAACAAAGGCGCGATTCATCGAATTACGGATCGCCGGTACGCCCAACGGTTTGTCGAAGGGCGCGCGGTGTCGTACGAACAATGCCCGGTTCACGGTCTGCGGTCGTCCCCGCCGTAGGTACTGAGCGATGGCTTCGCCGGTGGACTCCGGCAGGGGCAACTGCTGCACGCGTTTGCTCTTGGTGCTGCTGATCGTCAGCGTTGCGCTGCGCCAGTCCACCGACTCCAGGGTCAGGTAGGTGACTTCATGGCCGCGCAGACCAAGATCGAGCAGGCAGCGCGCGATGGCGTAATCGCGCAGTCCGACAGGGTCAGCGCGATCGAATGCCTTCAGGAAGGCATCCAGTTCGGCGTCCGCGAGCACTTTGGGCAGAGTGGTGCGGCGCCAGTCCGCAATTCTTGGCAGGGAGGCCGCCAAGGCAGCGGTCGACTCACCCAGCAGGGCACGGTAACGAAAGTAGCTGCGCAGACTGTTGCCGACGACGCGCAGCGATGACGGCCGCAAATGTGAACTCAACTCGGCAAAGAATGTATCCAAGCGCGCTGCGGACAGCTGCGCGATCACGGGAGTTGAAACTCCAAACTCGCGAACAAGGAAGGTGCCGACATGGTGAACTCGGCGGTCACGGGTGACGGGAGCCAACCCACAAATGTTCGAGAGGTACTCGCCAAACCGCTCGAGTTCAACCGCCACCGGATCCGTCAATGTCGCTGCCGATGGGTCGCCGGGCAGCAGGCGGAGCATATGCCGTAGCGCTGCGCCTGAACTGGCGGCAGAGGGATAGCAAGGCGCCGGGCATGTGCAGGCAGGGAGGTGGTCGTGCAAGAAGCGCTTGATGAGCGCAGCATCAAGGCGCGACATCCTGATCTCGTCAGTCTTGATCCAGTGGCTGAAATGGGCCAGACCGCCCAGATAAGCGCGGATGGTGTGATCGGGATAGCGCTGGTTGCGCAACGCTTCGATGTAGGGGGCGACGACGTCGTTGAGCGGGCCGTCAGTCAGCCAGTCGCGACGAGCAAAGTTCGTCAGGCACGCATCCGTAGGCATGGTGTGCTCCTGTGGTGAGGGATCGGACTCACAGGAAACACCAATTCTTATGGCAGGTTCGCCGACAGCAATGAGAGCTGAGACCCCCGATGGCCCTAGGCTTCGCGGACGGTAGCGAGCAAACCTTGCCTAATAGTTGACCGAGGATAATTGCGCCCGACCACGAAGGGGCGGATGGCGTTTTCGGCCGGATTGTTGTCGACCGGCAGATCGCCGCGCTCGATATAGCGGATCAGGCGTGGCCACTGCCGATGCAGGTAGCCCAGTGCGCCGCCGAGCACCGAGGAAGGCGGCACGGTGGGGAGCACCTGGTCAAGCCAGCGGCGCAGTTCGTCGAGCACGGCACGGCTTCGGGTCTGGCGTTGCGCCAGACGCTCGGCGTCGTTCAGTTCGCGGCACGCCTTCTCGATGGCGTAGAGCTTGCCGATCAAGCCCAGCGCTTCGTGGGCGCGCCCGCGCTTGCCCGCGGGCAGCACCTTGCTGGCCTCGACGAAGCGGCGCCGCGCGTGAGCCCAGCAACCGAGCCGGGTCACCCCGTCGCAGAAGGAGATCGCCCCATAGCTTTCGAGCCCGTCGGCCATCAGGTGTCCTTTCCAGCCTTCGAGCAGGCGTAAGGGCACGGCCTGCGCACGGCTCGGATCGTACTCGAACAGGATCACCGGCGTGCCGGGTGGCCCGCCGCGCTGCACCCACATCTGGCTCGTGCTCGTGGGCGAGCGCCCGGGCTCCTTGAGGACCTGGATCGGGGTCTCGTCCATGTGGATCACGTCGTGTCCGAGCAACACGTCGCGCATCAGGTTGGCGATCGGCTGCAGCGCCCGGGCCGCACCGATCACCCAGCGCGCCAGCGTCTGGCGCGGCACGAGGACGCCCGCGCGGGCGAGCACGTACTCGAAACGCGCCAGCGGCAGGCCATCGACGTATTTGATGATGAGCAGCAAGGCCAGAGAATCGTTGCTGGCGTTGCTCTTGGGCAGCACCTGAGCCGGTGCGGGGGCCATGACCGGCGCCTGGTCGCCCTTGGGGCAGCCGTAGCGCTTGCGGATGTGACGCAGCACCCGCACCTGCATGGGCACGATGTCGAGCTGTTCGCTGACGTCCTGGCCGATCTCGACCATGGGTGTGCCGCAGGCGCAGGTGCGCTCGGCCTCGGGGACGTCGTGGATCACGTCGATGCGGGGCAGCTCGACCGGCAAGGGCTTGCGCTTGCCGCGCGCCTTCTTCTTGCCGGTGTCGGCGGGTGTGTCCTCAGACGTCTCGGTGGCCGACGGCAACGCTGCGGCGTCGCCGGCCTCGGGCGCGGACTCGACCAGCGCCTCGGCCTCGTTGAACAGCCAACCCTGGCCCGCGTGCGATTCGCTGCTGGGCCCGAACATGCGCCGACGTGCCAGGCGCAGTTGTTCGTAAATCTCGACGATGCGCGCTTCGAACGCTTTTTGCAGTTCGGCTTCGCGTGCCTCGAAAGCGCGCTGCTGTTCCAGCAGCAAGGCTTTGAGCACCGCCGGATCGTCCGGCAACTGCGCCGGGGGGACGAGCGCACACCCGCCGCTGGCGGAGTTCGAGAGGGGGTCGGCGGTGCTGCACAGCATGCCGCAATTATACCCGATTGAACTACGTAACTGACTGGAAATGCAGCGTTTTATGCGGCTTTGCCGCCCACAGATCGAAGCCTTCGAGCAGCCACTCGAGCTCCCTGGCCGTCAGCACGCAGGTGGCCTCGCCGGCGTCGGTCGCAGGCCAGGCGAAGCGCTCGGCTTCGAGCCGCTTGTACCACAGACAGAACCCGTTACGGTGCCAGTACAGCGCCTTGAGCTTGTCGCGGCGACGATTGATGAACAGGTACAACGCGTCGCCAAAGGGATTCAAGCCCAGCTCCTGCTCGACCAGCGCCGACAGTCCGCCGATCGACTTGCGGAAATCGATCGCCGACCGGTACAGATACACCGTGCCGATGCGGTGCCCCGGGTGCATCAGCGCCCCCGCTCGCGCAGTGCCGCCGACAGTGCGGCCAGCCAGTCGACGGCGGGCAGCGTTGCGCATTCGAGCCGCAACCCGGCATCGATCACCACCGTGCAGCCCGCACGCGCTGCCAGCGAAGGCTCGATCTGGATCGGGACGAATCCGCCGAGTTTGGCGCGACTGCGCCGACCGCCGGCCACCAGGCGCTTGCGCCATTGATAGAGCGCCTGCGGCGACAGGCCCTCACGCTCGGCATACGCCTTCGTGGTGATGCCCTCGGCCTCGATCGCCGACAGGTGCGACCACCAGAACTCGCTGCGCTCCGACATGCTCGTGCTCCCAGAAAAACGGAAGCCAGAGCATGCAGGCTCTCCAGCGGCTACATAAGGATGGGGTTCGTGGAGCGCTTACGCTCATTCAGGCAGGCTACGCCTACGTGCCATACAGCTCACTGGAAAGCGTGATCGAGCTGAATAAAGAGGCGTACTACCTTGCCTTGCGGCAGACGCAGGGTTCTATCCGGACGGATGCACCCAACTGGCAACCGTGGCTGGTGTTTTTCCTCCGGTCACTGGCCGAGCAGGTTCGGCGACTGGAAAAGAAGGTAGAGCGCGAGAAGATCGTGCTGGCTGCCTTGCCCGAGCTGTCACTGCAGATCGTCGAATTTGCCCGTGAGCACGGGCGCGTCACGATCGGCGATGCGATCAAATTGACGGGTGTCAGCCGAAACACTCTGAAGCAACATTTCCGCAACCTGGTCGAGCACGGTCATTTGAATCAGCAGGGCAGCGGGCGTGGTGTTTGGTACGAACTCAAGTGACGGGATTGATGGAGCACTGACGCCAGCACCGCCTGACTCAATTTGTGGCGCTCTCGTAGCGCGGTCAGTGAGCAAAGTTCCGACCCTGCAAGTAGACCTATGACCGTGGACTGCATACGCCTTGAGTTGCGTTCCGACCAGTAGTCGAACACGTTCACAACGAGCGCCGACGAGGAATGGAGCGCCTTCAACTCATTGTTCAGCGTACCCAGCGACGGGCATCCTTCAGGAGCAACAGCAGTTGCTGCTCACGCAGCGGCGAGGCGATGAACCCAAACCGGGTGTAGAACCGCGCCGCGTCTTCATCGATGGGGCGGGTCAGCATCGCCCGGATGCCGACTTGCTCGGCAATCAGCATCGTGCGTCGGATCGCATCCTGCAGCAGACCGAAGCCTATGCCTCGCCCCTGATCCTGCGCCGAAGCCGCCAGCCGCGCCAGGATCACCACCGGCAACGGGTACTGCCCCATCCCTTTTCGGATGCGCTCCGGCGCGTCCAGCGTATCGATCTGGCCGACGGTTAAACTGCAATAGCCTGCTACCCGGTCATCATCGGCCACGACGAAGGTCTTGGCTGAGCCGCTGCCCTGGGCCTGCCGGGCGTGACGCAGCAGCCAGTCGTTCAAGGCCAGTTTGCCACAGTCGAATCCGTCCAGCCGATGTTGGATGCTCAGGGGTTCAGGTCCGCGCAATGTCACTTCGCATCCCACGGCGCCTTGCGCGAAAACAGATCACGCAAGCCTTCATTGGGCTGCTCCGGTTGTTCCAGCAAATCCATCAGGGCTTGGTACTGACTACCGGAAACCATGAACAGGCGTTGGTCCAGCAAAGTCTGCTCGGCGGCCAAGCAGGCGCTGTCCAGGATGAAGTCGGTCAGGGATTTATGCGCCACCTCGGCGGCGCGGCGCAACACCACTTCCTGTTCGTGAGTGGCGCGTAGCCCCAAGCGGGCAGACCGGGCGGAAGGAGAGGATGCGATAGCAGCCATCACGGCACCTCGTTTGTCAGATCAACTGCCGCAATGTTAGTACAAACGACGCACACCGTCTAGTTCTGGCGGGCGACCGGTTGCCTTGGTTGACGATGAACCGGCGTGCGTGGCGCCGACAGAACTGGCTCACACACGTCGTCGACAGAGGCAACTGATCTGCATCGATGCCTTGCAACGCTACCCAGAACAAAGCGCCACGCTTGCGTGTGAACTGTCGCGCCGCGGAGTCGTCGAGGGTGGCAAACACCTGATCCAGCACGTCGTCCTCAACTGCACTTTGCATCACGAACGCCAGCATTCCGCCCGCAGGGGTCCCGTACACGGCTGCTTCGCGATTGGCAGTGCCTGTCGCCGCGTCGATGGCCTTCCTCAACTCCTCGCGGCCCTTATCCTTCGCCGCTTCGATCTTGGCAGGATCGAAGGGCTCTATGCGCACTTCCGCGCCTCCACCCAAGGTCGCGCTGGGAGTCGGATCCGGGCAAGCGCAACTGCTCTCTGCAGTGACTGTCGCTTCCGACAGGGACAAGCCTGAACTGAATTCAGGTTCACTGCATCGCTATCTGGCGGAAGCAGTCTGGTATCCGACCGCGCTGCTGCCGTCCGCGGGGTGCGGTGGAGTCCGATCGACAACCGGAGGGCCCTGGCCACACTGAGCGACTTGGGAAACACGGTGTCGCTGGAATTTCGGTTTAACGTGAAAGAGCCCACATCCGAGACGAGCGCGCGCCTGACCGCTGAAGGTCATGGGGTGGAAGGGCGGGTGAATCAGGCGGCTGCGCGAATGAAGCCGAAGCGAGTCAGCGCCTTGATCCAGCGTGGAGCGTTGCGTTGAACGGAAAGCGCCTCATAGTCGGTGGCTGAATCCCGGTAGTGTTCGCCACGTTTGAGCATGAAGTAGATGGTGCGCAGAATCTTGTGTGCCAAGGCGACGATGGCGCGTTTGTGGCCGCGGCGAACGATGAGCGACTGGAACTTCGACTGCAAGGCCGATTTGGTGCGGCTGGCGGCATGAGCGAACTCGCAGAGCAGGCGTCGGACATAGAGGTTGCCCTTGCGAACGCGTCCGGATTTGCGCTTGCCCGCCGACTCATTGTTGCCCGGGCAGATGCCGACCCAGGACGTCAGCCGATCCGCGCAGCCGAATGCCTCCATATCGGTGCCAATTTCCACCAGCAGCATGGCTGCGCCGATCAGATCGACGCCGGGCAGGGTTTGCAGCAAGGCGAGCGCGTTTCGTTCGTCCTGCAGTCCATCCAGAAGTCGCGCATCGAAGCGCGCAATGCGCGCCTCGATCTCCTCGACATGGTGCATCAGTTCATCGAGCACGAAGCGATGGCTGTCGGTCAGTTCCCCCTGCAAGGCATCGAAGATTTCCTCGCGACTGGCCTTGAGTCGCCGACTGGCGAACTTCAGCACCTCGTTCGGCGAGTGCCCTTCGATGATGGCCTTGACCATGGCGCGTGCCGACTGACCATGCAGATCGCTCACCACCACGCCCAGGCGGATGCCGCCGTCGGTCAGCACCTTGTGCAGGCGGTTCTTCTCGGAGGCCAGCAGACCCACCAGTTTCTGCCGCTGCCGCGAAATCAGACGCAACTCACGCAGCCGTGCCGGCGGCACGAACGAACCGCGCAGCAATCCGGCACGCGAGAGCGTCGCCAACCATTGCGCATCGCCGACATCGGTCTTGCGTCCGGGAACATTCTTGACGTGCCGGGCATTGACCACTTGCCCACGGATGCCCACCGCTTCCAGTGCGGCATACGGGCTCTTCCAGTAGATGCCCGTGCTCTCCATCACCACCTGATCGGGAGCAAGCGATGCCGCCCAGTCGGCCAGTGCGCGCCGATCGCGTTTGAACGCACCGAATTGCCGCTGTTCGATACGCGTCGTGCCGTCGGCCTCTTCGAGGATCGCGCAGGCCGTAATTTGCGCCTGATGCACATCCAGTCCGATGACTCGTTTGTGTAGCGCTACCAGTTCCATGCCATCTCCCGTCGAATTACACTCAACAGTGGAAGGGGGCGGGTGCCAGAACTGAAAGTGCCTGAAGGCGACAAGTCGCCGACGGCCTGTTTAACGTGCGCTCTCTATGGAAGCAATCCGGGGTACGAGTCAGTTCGGCGGGTCACGTTAGCTTGCGGGGTCGAGCCGCCAAAAAATTGCGCGACCTCTTCCCGCCTCCTTCCACCCCGAATTCTCTTTCATCATCAGGGGTGGCGGCCATCGCAATCACCGTTAGCGACGTAGCCGAGGTCGTCGGGATTTATACGGAGGGACGCTGGAGCCGCACGGCGAATGGGTACGAACTGACGCCGTGGGAGGGGCACTTCAGCGCGTACCGCCGCCACCAGGGAGTGCTCGTGCCCTCCAGCGGTGAGGTCGGCTGGTATGCGAACGGGCGGCTGGAAATCGTCTGGAAGGGCGAGATCACTTCGCTTGAGTACGAATTCGAACGGGTCTAGGGGATGAAACGAACCGTGCTTGTTGCTGGAACCCTCCTGATCCTGGCCGTCGGATTGATGTACGTTCAGTACCGATCCGATCTTTCAGCTGCCCGCCGGGAATTGCGGGCGGGCAGCCAGATCGCTCAGACGGCGTGTGGCCCTGTCGAGTACGCCGTAGCGGGATCGGGACCGGCCGTGCTGGTCATCCACGGCGCCGGCGGTGGCTACTCGCAGGTGGCAGCAATCAGCGAATTGCTCGCGACCTCGGGCTTCCAGGCGATCGCGATGTCGCGCTTCGGCTACCTGCGGACGCCGCTGCCGGTAGATGCGTCGCCGTCTGCGCAGGCTGACGCCCACGCCTGCCTTCTGGATGCGCTGGGTGTATCGAAAGCTTCAGCCTTGGGACTATCGGCCGGAGCCCCCTCGGCCATCCAGTTTGGCCTGCGCCATGCGGCGCGCTGTTTCGCTCTCGTCCTGCTCGTACCAGCCATCACCGTGCCCGGGCGTGATGTCGCCGAAACGACCCCGCCATCTGCGTTCTGGCAGCTCGTATTCGACTACGTGCTCAGATCGGACTTCGCGATCTGGGTTGTGACCTGGTTTTGGCCGGAGATGCTCGTTGAAACGGTACTGGCCACTCCTTTGGACGAATTTCGTCACGCGAGCGGGGCAGAGCGGCAGCGCGGTCTCGGCGTGATCCGGGATATTTTCCCGGTGAGCCTCAAGGTCGACGGCTTAAAGAACGACACCCTCGTTACGATAACGACGACCGCTCACCACTTGGAGCGGATAACGGTCCCAACGCTGGCAATCAGTGCGAAGGACGATCTATATAGGACCGATGGTGGTGCGCAACATGCGGCAGAACAGATACCAGGAGCGCGTCTGATCTTGTTTCCCACAGGCGGACATGCCTGGCTGGGACATGATGCCGAAGTCCGTGATGAGTTAGTGACCTTCCTGCGCGGGGCCACTTCATCTCAGTAACGAACGACAGGATTTGGGCGGCCAATTTGACGCTCTGATAGGCGCCTTCGGGTCCTCTGGCGAAGTTGGACACACCAACGCCATTGCGACGTCCTGCCACGAAAAACCTGATCCACTGGCAAGCACCGTCCGTGCTACGGTACGACTTTCCGCGAGAAGCAAATCGATGAGCCCGCAGCCCCCTTCCCCTCCACCCGCCGACAGCCGCGGCACTCGCGCCGCGCTGCTCTTCGCCTTGACGGCCGAACGCCTGTCGGTCTTCTATGAGCACGGGCAGTGGCCTACCGCGGCGCAAGGCGCGAGTCTCGTCGCAGCGTGGCTCGGTCGCAGCGGGCGCAGTCTTCCGCTGGCCGATCGTCGCCTCCTGTCGGAGCTCAGTGATGAGTTGGCCCGCCAGCTTGTCGGCTCGCTGCCGCGCGAGGCGGGGCTACAGACGGTGCACGAGATGATGGAGGCGCTCGACCCCAGGTACGAATCCGACCTGGCCCGCGCACTGATGGCCGAATGCACGAAGCTGCTCGACGCGGCCTGATTCCTTGTCGCGTGCCGCGGCGCGCCGAGATGCGCCATCGGCCAGCCCCACGCCCTAATCGCCCACCTTCCCCCGCCCCGCTTTCACTGATGCGCGCCGCGCCTTACCCTCCAGGCGCCGGGTAACGGCGGCACGCGTCGGCCGGGTGGCGCGGCGGGCCTTGGGCGGTGCCGCCACGCGGTTGATCAGCTCCTCCAGCCGCCGCAGCGCGTCGGCCCGGTTCTTCTCCAGGCTGCGGAACTTCTGCGCCTTGATGATCACGACGCCGTCCTTGCTGATGCGCTGGTCGCCGAGTTGCAGCAGGCGCGTGCGGATCGCCTCCGGCAGGGTGGAGGCGGTGATGTCGAAGCGCAGATGCACCGCGTTCGACACCTTGTTCACGTTCTGCCCGCCCGCGCCCTGGGCGCGGATCGCGGTGATCTCGACTTCGTCGGGTGAGAGGCTGTGAAAATTTCCGGCATGATATATGCGTTTAGTATAATTGCTGCTTGAGATTGGAACTGGACTGCACAGCTGATGAAGACGCGAGCACGGGTGTTGTTGCCCAACCGGGGGCAGATGGAGTTTCGGGCGAGCGACCTGGAGTCGCTGCTGCCGGCAGGACATCGGGCGCGGCTGGTGTGGGCCTATGTCGAACGGCAGGATCTGACGCGGTTCTACGCGGGCATTCGTGCGGTCGACGGTGGCGTGGGACGGGCGGCGATCGCGCCCGAGATCTTGCTGGCGCTGTGGCTGTACGCCACCCTCGACGGGGTGGGCAGCGCGCGGGCAGTGTCGCGACTGATCGAATCGCACGATGCCTACCGCTGGTTGTGCGGGGGCGTTCAGGTCAATCACCACACCTTGTCGGACTTTCGCAAGGACCACGGCGAGGCGCTCGACGAGTTGCTCTCGGTGAGCATCGCCAGTCTGATGGCCGCTGGCGTGGTCAAGCTGCGTCAGGTGGCGCAGGATGGCATGCGGGTGCGGGCGAGCGCCGGGGCGGGCTCGTTCCGCCGGCACGAGAAGCTCGAAGCTTACCTGGAGGCGGCGCGTGGGCAGGTGAGCCGGCTCAAGGCCGAGCTCGAAGCCGACCCGGCGCAGGCCGAACGGGCACGGCAAGCGGCGCGGCTGCGGGCGGCCAAGGAACGTGAAGCGCGGCTGGAGCAGGCGCTCTCAAGGCTGCCCGAGATCGAAGCGATCAAGCAGCGGCAAGGCAAGAAGGCGGCTGAGGCGCGCGCATCGATGACCGATGCTGAGGCGACGGTGATGAAGATGGGCGACGGCGGCTTTCGGCCCGCCTACAACCCGCAACTGGCCTCGGATGCCGACAGTCTGGTGATCGTCGGCGTCGAAGTGGCCACCGTCGGCAGCGACCAGGGGCAGCTGGTGCCGATGCTCGAGCAGGTCACCGCGCGCTGTGGCCAGGCGCCCGACGCCTGGCTGGTCGATGGTGGCTTCGTCGGCCACGAACAGATCGAGCGCGCCGCCGAGCACACGGTCGTGTATGGCCCGGTGCCCGCGCCCAAGGACAAAACGGTCGATCCCCACCAGCCCAAGCTCGGCGACAGCGCTGCGGTGGCGGACTGGCGGCAGCGCATGGGCACCGACGAGGCCAAGGCCATCTACAAGCGGCGCGCGGCCACCGCCGAATGCGTCAATGCGCAGGCGCGCAACCGCGGCTTGCTGCAGTTTCGGGTGCGCGGGCTGGCCAAGGTCAAGTGCGTGATGCTGATGTTTGCCCTGGCGCACAACCTGATGCGCATGGCCGCCCTCGCGCCGGAGTTGCTCGGGATAGGGACAGGTGCGTCCACAATCCCCGGAATCGGGGCTTGAGGGCGAAAAATCGGCGGAAATTGGTCAGATGAGCAGGCTATAGCGGCACAAACGATGCAAAACACATATCCCGCCCGGCGCCACGGCGTCAGAACCGCTTGCGTGACCAGCGGGTCGCGTGAACGAAAGATTCACAAGCTCTGAGACGATCACGTGAGGGCGCATCGGAGTCCAGCTTGCGGTTCAGGCGGTGCCGGCCGCCGCCCTGCCCGCCTGGCGCGCGGCCTCTTCCTTGCGCGCCGCCTCGATGATCTGCATGACTTCGTCGACATCGGCGCAGCCGTCTTCCGTCCTGAAGATTCCGGTGAGCTCACTGTCGGGCAGCAGCCTGCCGGATTCGTACAGCGCCCAGATCTCCTTGCCGTAGTCGGTGTCGCGCAGATCGGGGGCGAACTGGCCGAAGTAGGCGCCGAGGTTGTCGACATCGCGCTCGAGCATGGCGCGCGCATTGTTGTTGGCCGCCGCATCGACGGCCTGCGGCAGATCGATGATCACCGGCCCGTCGCGATCGACGAGCACGTTGTATTCGGACAGATCCCCATGCACGATCCCGGCGCACAGCATGCGCACGACCTGGCGCACGAGCTCGGCGTGGTAGCGCCGCGCATCGTCCTCGCTGAGCACGACGTCGTTGAGCCGCGGGGCCGGTTCGCCGTCCTCATCGGTCACCAGCTCCATCAGCAGCACACCCTCGTGAAAGTCGTAGGGCGTCGGCACACGCACGCCGGCCGCGGCGAGCAGGCGCAGCGCGTCGACCTCGGCGTGCTGCCACGCGGCTTCCTGCTCCTGCCGACCGTAGCGCGAGCCCTTGGCCATCGCGCGCGCCTGGCGGCTGTTCTTGACCTTGCGCCCCTCAGTGTAGTCGGCCGCCTTGTGGAAACCGCGCTTGTTGGCTTCCTTGTACACCTTGGCGCAGCGCACCGCGTCGCCGCACTGCACGACATAGACCATGGCTTCCTTGCCGCTCATGAGTTGACGCAGGACGGCATCGACGAGCCCGTCGGCCACCAGTGGTTCAATTCTGCTCGGGGTCTTCATGCTTTGGGGCCACTCCTCGGCGCCTTGCCGTCGATCGCAGCGGCCGCTGCGCGCAGCGCGTCAAGATACAGTGCTTCCACCTGTTCGCGCGCCCACGGCGTGCGGCGCAGGAACTTAAGGCTCGAGGCGATGCTCGGCTCGTGGTTGAAGCAGCGAATGTCGATCCGCCGCCCGAGCCCCGCCCAACCGAGGCGGGTCACCAGTTCGTTCAGGATCCGCTCCAGCGTGAGACCGTGCAGCGGGTTGTTGGGCTGGGGTGCTGTCATCGCGTTCTCTCGCCTCCGGGCCGGCGGTGGTGTGGATCGATTGCGCCAGGGAATCGTGTGTGGAGGGGGTCGGTCGGTTTTGCTCACGGCATAAGTTCGGCCACGGTCGCCCTCGCCCACCAAAGCACGTTTCAAACATGCCTTCGTAACCCATTGATTTGTATATGTCGCGTGCGAAACCGCCTTTCGCACAAACAGAGAGTAGAGAGCCCTCTCTGCCTAATTTTTGTGCAATTTATGACGAATGTGGGGTTTCAGGTGCGCCCGCACCTTTCGCACGGATCGCCGGAACCCGCGCCAGTGCTGGCGTTTCGGGCAGATAAGACAAAGCCCGGAGCGAGTCCGGGCTTTGAGGGTGTGGCCGAAAGGCTATCTAACAATCGGTTAAAAGCCTTATGTCGCAAGGGATAAGAAAGCTGCATCGCTTCGTATACCGTCAAAAATACCGTCACCCGTAAGACATCATCCGCGCAAGCTTCCCCGGTAGCGGGTTGTAAAGGTGCCGGATGTTGCCGAGCAAGGACGACTCTGCGGGCCTTGCGGTTGCCGCCATCCGGCGTTGAAGGGTAGGCAGGCCAGCGCGCCCTGGTAAACGCGCTGGCCATGCGGGCGACCATGAAACACCCTTGCCCGTTGAAACAGATCAGGAATTCATGCTTGGGCTCGGTGATTCGATCGAATAGAACTCAACCCCTACCCCCTGTCGAAAAAGTCGACTAACTCGAATAACACGCGGTGCGGGGAGTGCATTGCTGTTGGTCGAGTTGGGGGCGAAGTCCATCAGGCGCGATCCGCAAGCGTCGTCCGGATCTTATCCAGATAAACCGCCACGTCCTGCGAGTGGAAATACGGGATCTGCCCGCGACGAATGACCGGGATACCGAGCGTCCGCGCGCTGAGCTGGTTGCGCACGGTTCCCGGCGCCAGGTGCAGGACTTCGCTCAGCTGCGCGACGGTGAGCAGCGGGCCGTATTTTTCGAGCAGGTAGGCGTGAACAAGCAGGGACATGGTGTGACTCCGCGATTCTGTCGAACGAGGGCGGCGCGGCGCACAGCCCTCGGCTTTGTCGTTGAACCCCATCCCCCGGCGGAAGCGGGGATGGGGTTCAACAGCGCGGGTGACCTGCCCTGCTGTCGGTCGATCCGGGCTTAGAGGGCCGCCGCCTACAGACCGGTGAAACGACTGCTTGGGGCGTGGGCGATGAAGAATACCGTTTACGGGTGCTCCGCGGGGTCGGGCGGCGTTGGGGTGGGGATGAGGCTGGCCGCTGCAGCAGGGGCGTGCACGCCGGTGTGATCGTAGGAGATGACGGTGTAGCCGGCGCCGTTCTGGCGGGGGGCGATCCCGTCGAATGCCCAGGCGCCGGCGGCATCGCTCCATGTTTTTGCAACAAGCACCGGTACGTTCACACTGCGCAACAGCTGCACGCGGCGCGAGGTTGGAATATTCGGCGAGCCGGCGATGGAGGTTGTGCCGCGGAGCCTATTCAGGCCGCGATCGGCACGATGGATCGTCAGGGTCGTCAGTCGCATCATCATGGCCTTGTCCCCGTCAGTCCCATTTGCCGTTGGCGCCGAGGTCGATTGCGTAGAAGCAGTTGTGAGCGGCGACGATTCGCAGGCCATCGCCCGGCACGCCACGTAGGCCTTCGTACGAGCCAGCGCTGAAAGGCAGGTGTCGCACTTGCGGCGCAACACCGCGGGGGATGCCTGCTGTACTGTCGTTTTCGAGGATCTGCACCGGCTCGCTCGGCAGCGCGTCGCCAGATATTGGCGTCGCATAGCTCGCGGCGCCGGTGACATAGCTTCCCGCGAATATCGGTTTCGCCAACACCGCCCCTGCCACTCCTGCTCCGTTCCGGGCCAGGAACACTCCGTTTGTCGAGTTGCCGGTTCGGGAGTGCGGTAGGTTCCCGCTGCGTGGAGTCTGCCCGGTGTACATCGTAATTGCCTCCCCCGAAGAGTATGGCCCGCTGCACAGGGACGCGTACGCATCCCCGGCTGCAGCCCCGAGCAGATCTCCGAATGTCGCGTGATTAAAGAGGTTCGAGTAGTACGGCGCAGAGAAAATCGCGAACCGGCGGCCGTCCGCTACCAAACGCCACGGCCTGGCGGTTCCAGAGGCGGCGTACGATTTACCGACCCACAGTCCGCCGGATAGCTGCGTGTCCGTGGGGTACGGCCCCGTACCGGTGTCGGCGTCGCTCATCTCCTCGAACCCGCGCAGGCGCGCCGTGGTGGTGCCAGTGTCGTCGACTCGCACAAAGTGACGCAGGCCCGCAACGTCCAAGCCGCGATAGACCGCCGTATTGGTCGCCGCAAACACTTTCTCCCATCCCGCGGGTGCCCGCATCGCGGTGATCGTGCCGGTCGCGCTGCCGGCGGCAATGCCGAGTCCGGCGACCGACCATACCGCCGTCGACCCCGTCACCGAGGCGAGCCGCCAGGCGCCGTTGAGCGCGGCAGGGGTCGCACCGGCGACGCGGATCACGTCGCCCTCCCCGTAGAAGTGACCGGCGCTGATCTGCGCGGTGGCGATGCCGTCGGCGACCGTCAGAGAGTTGATCACGCGCACGTCCCAGCCGTCGACGAGGCAGGCGTCGAGCACGCTGATCAGCGCGCCGGCCGTGCCGGACAGCACCGGCGCGCCGGCCATGTCGGAGCGGTAGTAGCGGACCTTGTTGCTGATTGTCGTCATGATGCCTCCGGGTTACGGGCGGCGCCGGGGGCGGACAAACCACAACCCTCCGCCCCTTCGCCAAGAGGTTCGGCTGCACCCTGCTGGCCGCTCGGGCTCAAGCTGTCGGCCACATCTTTCTCCCGCGTGAATCGCATCATGACCGGGCGTTTCTCTGCCTCGTCAACGGGGGCAGAGAGGACCATTGGAATGTGACCGCGCTTATTGGCAGGCATGTTCAACCCCCTCCGTCGCTTCCGGCAGGGTGATTTCTTCTACCAGCCGCCTGATGCTCCGGCCGGTCAGGCTGCCTGCGTTCGGCGCCAGGCGGTCGATATTGAGTTTGCGGAACAGGTAGTGGGCGTCCGTCCCGGCCAGGGATCGCGCCGCGACGATACGGGCGCCGATCAGGGAAAGCTGCTCGACAACGTCATCCCACTGGGCGGCGTATTTGGCTTCGATGGCGGTTCCCATCTGGAATCGCGCTTCCTTCGCACGCTCTTTCGCAGCGGCGTCCAAGTCATCGAGTTTTGCGGTTTCGGCCTGCAGCGCGTCGAGCACGACACGTTGGCGCTGCGTGGCCTCAACCGTATCCTGCGCGGCTTTGAGGGCTGCATCGGCTGTCTTCTGGGCTTTCTCGTCGCCACTGGCAACAGCTTGTGCATACACCTCTGCGGCAGCCTTTGCCGCGGCGTCCGTTTGCTCGGATGCGCTCGCGAGCTGTGATTGAAGTGCCGTCAGCTTGGCGGCGACCTGGTTGCGGCGCACGGCGATGGATTGCGATTCGGCGTGCGCTGCAGCATGTGCCGTGCGTGCCGCCTTGATGTCGCTTTCCGCGCTCTCGGTCTTGAGGCAGAAGGCCAGGCGCTTTTCCAGATCCGGGAGCTTGAAGTTACGCAGGTCGTCGACGGTCGCCTGCTCGCGGCTCAGGGTGGCGGCGATTTCTTGCGCACGGAGGTGGGCGGAGGTGGCGGCGCCCTGGTAGTTTTGCGGCAGGCGGATCTCGGCGTATTCGGCCGACAGCGCAGCAATGTGCTCGTCGAGTGCCGCGATTTGGCGGTTCACTTTGGCGATCTCGTCTTGCAGCGATTCAGCCTTGGTCTTGATGGCAGGAGGCATGGTCTGTCCTTGAGGAGGGAAGCCCATCATTCCATCGCCGCGCCGCGGGCGCCTGTGGAGGAATTTCCGCGTTACGGCGTCCTTTATGGCGTGCTGAACACCATCGGGAGCAGGCCGATCGCTTCGGCCTCGGCGCGGCAGCGCCCGACCTGCTTGGTGCTGACGCCGACCAGGTCGGCGACGTCGCGGGCGCCTGTGCCGGCGCGCAGGAGCCCGGCGACGCGGCGCACGCGCCGCAGGCGGTGGAAATCCTCGGCGCCGGCGAGGTCGAGCTGCTCGCGTCCGAACGCGGCGGACAGGCGCAACGCGGCCTCGAGGCCGAGGGCGCGGACGATGACGTGGTCGGCCTCGATGGTTTCGGGGACGTAGAGCCGCGTGCCGCCGAAGAGCGCGAGCAGGCGCAGCGTGGCGGTGGTGCCGATGGCGGCGCCGATGTCGTCGATGAGGTTGGTTTGTATGGTTGTCGCTCCCTGGTTATCGGCTGAGATAGGCGCTTCGGGTGGCGCGCCGCTGCGGGCGTGGCGCCACGGCTGGCGGGTTGTGCTCGCGGAGCTTGGGCGGCAGCACAGGTGCGGGCCCTGACAGCTCGCCATCGGCCGGCGGCTGGGTGGGCGCTTGGGTGGAAGGGGTGGCGGTCGGCGCGGTCCCTTCCGCAACGGGAACCGAAGGCGGCGCAGAGAGGAACATGTCGGACTGCAGCGGCTCGACCTTCTGGCGCACCCTCGCCCACTCCTGCGCCGTGTAGGCATGCAGCCCGAGGTAGTACACGCCGGCGAGGTTATAGACGAAGGTGTCGAGCGCTTCGTTACGGTCGCCGGGTTTCTTTACCCATTCCGCCTTGGCATGGCCCTTGAGGTAGCGCACGAGCTTCTTTTCCGCGACCAACTGATCGAAGTATTCGTCCGGCAGTTGCGTCGAGAAGTGGCAGGCGCCCGGGCCGCTTGTGAGCGGCAGGCGGCCGTGTATCCAGTCCTTTGCCACGTCTGTACCGACGAACCACAGCTCGGCGCCGTCATTGACGGTGCTGCCGCGCCACGAGACATCCACCTTGACCGGGCGCGAAGCCATTACGGGGCGGTTCGGTTTGGACGCACCCTTGATGCCGAGGATGTTGCGGTGCCGCCGGTGCCGGACGAAGTTGTAGACGTCCTGCGTGTTCGATCCGCCGGTATCGATGCAGCACGCAGCAATGCGCATCGGCACGCCGCGATGGTTGAGCACCGGCGTATTCAGGATTTCATCCAGGCGGCGCCACACGTCTTCCTGCGTCGGGTCGCCCCACAGCACGCGGTAAGCGACCACCCAGTTCTCCAGCCCCTCGCCCCAGGCCTTGATTTCGAGTTCCAGCCGGCTCGGTTGCGTGTCCACCGCAGCCGTGAGCGCCAGGCCGCCGAGCGGGACGATCCCCAGCGGATAGGATTCGGCGCGCGCGCGCAGCTCGTCGGCCTTGGTCGACGACACCGCCGCATCCCAGGCCTTGGCGAGCCGGGTGTTGACGAAAACCTGCATCGGCTCGGGGTCGCCCTGATCGAGCTTCTTCTTCGCCTTGAGGTACTGGCGCGCGAGGGATAGCCAGCTCACGAATCCAAGCGGCGCATACAAGGCGTTGAGGTGGAAGCTTTCGGTCTGGCCGTCGCCGACCTGTTCCGGGCGCCACTCCGCGGTGCCGCCCATTTCGCAGTCGGGCAGGAAGCGCGCCTTGTCGGCCTCCTCGATCTCGCAGCCGCAATGCGGGCAGACGTACCAGGCGCGCGAGGGCAGTTCGTCGTGGTCCCAGTGGATTCCGCCGTGCGCCGTTTGGCCCGTGGCGTCCCTGACGGCAACACTCCATTCGAGCACCTGGTGCGTGTCGCAATGCGGGCACGCGATCCAGTAGCGGTTGCGCGTGCCCTGGTTGTACAGCGCGTCGATGCGGCTCAAGCCCTCGACCGTCGGGGAGCTGGTGAGCAGGATCTTGGCGTTGTATTCGAACGTGCTGGTACGGGTTTCGGCCAGCTCGACCGGGTCGCCTTCACCGCCGACGTTGCCTTCCCATCGGCCGATCTCGTCGCCATAGACGTAGCGCGCCGGAATTTCCGCCAGGTTCGAGGCGCTGCCGGCGGTGGTGATGTAGAGCACGCCGCCGTCGAACTCCTTCGTGTCGGTGGTGTTGCGGCTGTCCCGGCTGCGGGGGGCGGCCACGCGGGCGCGCATCGCCGGCACCAGCTTGATGGCATCGGCGATGCGGGCGGAGACGCGCTTGGCGATCTTATCGGTAGGCAGTAGCGCCAGCACGTTGGCGGGCGCCTGACAGATGATCGACCCCAGCCAGTTGATCGCGGTCTGCGTCTTGAGCAACTGGCTCGGCCCTTCCACGACCACGCGCCGGCACGGATGCGACGGTGACAGGCAGCGCATGATCTGGCGGGCGAACGGCGTGCGCTCGGTGCGATAGCGTCCCGGCTCCGCGCTCTTGCCCTGCGGCAGGACCATGTTGGCGTCGGACCATCGGTCAACCGGCAGGTCGGAGTCCGGAGCGAGCCCGGCCTGCGCCGCCCGCAAGGCGACCAGGCCACCGTGTGACAATCCCTTCATGCGGGATCACGCCCCGCGGCCGGAACCCCCGGCAGGCCTGACGCGCCTGTCGCGTTCGGCATCCTCGGCCCGGAGCTTGTCGACTTCGTCGGGGTCTTCGCCGGTCGCGGCGATCACTTGGCTGCGGGCACGGAAACCAGCCTCGACTTCGATTCGCTTCGCCTGGACATCCTGCACCGGGTGAATGTAGGCCCACGCCTCGGGCGCCCAGGTGACCCGCTTCGCCTCCCGGACTTCGGCCCCCGAGAGGTGGCCGCCCAGCCCTGCATGGACGGCCCAGGCGTCGCGCACGGGCTGGCACAGCATCGGAATGATGATCTGCCATTGCCGCTGTCCGCAGTGCCGGCGGAACTCGTTGAGGATGATGCGCAGGCTGCGATCGGACACGTCCTTGAGGTCGCCGGTCAGCAGTTCATACGGCAGCCCCTGCCCAGCCGAGACGCCGAGGTGCTGGGCACGGACGAATTCGCTGTAGTTCGCCCCCGAGTCCGGCGGCTCGGAAAACTTCACGTCCTCGCCCGGCGCGAGCTCCTGCACGAGTCCGGGCTCCATCATGATGACCGGCGAGCCATCGCTTTCGGTTGCGCTGTAGGGCTGGCCGGTGGTCACATCGATCGGCATCGGCCCGGTAGGGGTCGGTCGGGTGACGAAGAGCGTGAAGAGGTTGGCCAGGCGCTGGCGCTCGAGCACCGCGTCGTCGAAATCCATCACGCCGCGCAGCTTGGCCAGCACCGGCGCGAGGTCGGACACGCCGCGAAGCTGGCCCGGCCGCAGCGGCTCGAACATGTGCCGCATCTGGTCGACCGGCACGCGCACCAGTTCGGAGAAGTTCGCGGCGCCGAAGACCTGGTCGCCCGGATGAGTGCGGTACACCCAGTAGGCGACGCGGCGGCCGATGCGGTTGAACTCGATGCCGGAGCGGATGACGTTGCCGGCCGGCAATGGGCGGTCGATCGTCGGCACCATGTCCGACTCGATGAGCTGGACCTGCAGCGGCACGGTAAGGCCGTCGTCGCGACGCCGAGGGCGCAGGCGAAAGAAGACTTCCCCCGAGGTGATCCACGATCGCGTGGCGAGCGTCTGCAGGCCGTAGAAGTCGAGCACGCCGTCAGCGTCGGCCTCGCGCACCCACGAATCCCACAGCTCGATCAGCTTCGCCTTGAGCTTTGGGTCGGTGGTGCGCGGGCGCGGAACAATGCCCGAGCCGATCAGGTTGGTGACCAAGGAACGGGCGCCGGCCGCTGCGCTCCAGTCGTTGCGTACGGCATCGCGGGTGCGGTTGCGGATGGTTTCGAGGCCGGCCGTGGCGCGATTGGGTCCGGTGCTGGGGGCGCGCCAGCCCCGCATGCGCCGGCCCTGCCCGGCAGCGTCGTACTGGGCACGGGCAACGAACGGGGCATCCGCGGCGGTGTGCACCGGGGCGGCCGTGGCTGTGGGGCGGCGGGTGCGCTTGCGGGCCATCAGTAGCCCCTCCCGCCTTGAGCGAGGTAGGCGCGCCGGGGGCGCGATTGACCCGCGGCGAGTTGGCGCTGCAGATCGTCACGGGCGAGGATGAGTTCGGAAACCGAGCGGTATTCCACCGTGCGTCCGTCGCTGAATCGCACCAGGCGCTCGCCGTGGGCAATGGCGCCGTTCAGGCTGTCAATATCGGATTGGGTAATGGGCATGGCTGCATCCTGATGAGGGTTGGATGCAGTCTTTCACCTTCGACGTGCTGGCGCCTGTGGGGGAATTTCCGTGCGGTCAGTCGTGCGGCAGGCATCGCCCGATCAGGCGCATCCGGGCGCCCTCGTTGCGGATGTTCCTGATCGTCCTCGGCGTGTAGTCAAAGCGCCGGGCGAGTTCTTCCACGGTCACGCCATCGGCGAGCAGGCGCACGACTTGGCGCACGCGACGCAGGCGCATGAACTCCCCCGCGGCGGGTACCGATATCGTTTCACCCCTCAAGGTAGCGACCAGGTGCCGGAACGGAGTCCTGCCGACTACCAGCGCGATCGGGTGCTCCGCATCGGCCATCATGGGAACGTACAACTGGCCACCGCCGAAGACCGCGACCAGGCGCATCGCCGCTTCGGTGCCCATGACGGCGCCCAGGTCTTCGAGGGTTCCGTTCAGTTTCATTCTGCGCGGTCACCTGTGATCATTCGTTGCCGGGCGCCGTGTCGCGCCGGCCCTGCGCTCGATGCGGGGGACGAAATCGAGCGATGAACGGGGGTCGTGTCGGGGGCAACGAGGCACCGGCAAGCGGGCTGCAGCGTCACTTTCCATCCTCCTGTTCGGCAATCCGGGCCAACGTCTCGTCGTTCAACTGGCTGAATTCCTCCAGGCATCGGCGGATCTCCGCACGCATGAGCTCGGCAGCCGCCTGCGGGGTGAGCCCGACCACCTGCGCGGCCAGCCGGTTCGGCACCGACAGGAGTTGATCGCGCAGCATGCGGTGCGCGGCGTACAGGGCGCGGTGCACGCGCTCGACTTCGCACAGGCCGTGCTTGGCGCGGGCGAGCTCGATCTCGGCGAGTTCAGCCTGCGCCGTCTCCTTGCGCGCCCTCGAGGCCAGGAATTCGGCCGAGGCGTTTGCACTGGCGGCGCCGTGCGCACCGCCCTCGCCGCGCGCTTCCGGGCTCCAGGACGGGTGAAGGTTCTCGGCTCGCCACGCCCGAGCGGCTGCCACGCTGTCGGTGGGCATGCCTTTGGCCGCGAGCTTGCTGATCTGCCCCTTGGAGAGCCCGAGGGCTTCGCCAAGGCCGGTCATGGTCATGGTGCTGTCATCCATCGTATCGATGTGTCCTGTTTCCTGATTTTGAAAGCCAGCCACTACCGAAGGCTCGCGCTCTCCGTTACCCGTGTTCGGCGGCGATGTGCAGGGGCCCCCGGTTTCGCGTGAGGCGCCCGCTGCCCTGGTCATACCCAGTGCATTCCGGGGGCACGATCCATCAACTCCTTGACCTTGACGCGCATCGTTTCGATATCGTCGAAGAGGCCCGACTCTCTGAGTTCGGCCTCCATCCCCGAAGCCGTCACGGTGTCGCCTCGACGGTCGGCCACGAAGTAGGCACGGCGCAGTTCGGCGGCGTCGGACAGATCCACCGGAACCGCGGTCGCGATCCATACTTCGAACGCCAGTCGGCCGTCGATCTGCGGGTGATCCGCCATCCAGTCGAGGAACACGGGCTGCAGATCGGTATCGAGCGCCAACATGGTTTCGGTGAGGAAGTGGGCGAAATGCTGTTCGGGGCGGGTTTCCTGCTGGTGATGCGTCATGTCGAACTCCTTGCAGTGATTGCGTCGGGGCCGGTCGGCTTGGTAGCGGCCAGGAAGCCGGCCGTTTGTCTTGATGGGCACTCTTTCGCGAGCAGTGACCCGTCCGCCTTCCCCCTGTCGAATAAGTCGAATAAGTCGATCAACCGGCTCTCACTCAGATGGGGAGGATTCCGGTTGTTCGAGTTAGTCGACATATTCGGTAGTCGATGTGCCTTATGGCGTAATGTGTTAATAAGAAAGAAAAAAGGTTAAAAATTTCTTCTAGGCGAATATCCCGGCTACGTCGATAGAGCCTTCGGATTCACCGCGCACATCGGCGTCGCTCTGGCGCCCTTGTTGCGGCGTTCGTAGCAGCGCACCACGTACTGGTGCTCCAGGCGCTGCAGGGCTTTGGTCAGGCGCTCGACGGTGCGGAATCGCCCTTCCATCGCCTTCTGGCAATCCGGCCGGCTGAACTCCTGCAGGTCGTTGGCACGCACCCATTTGAGGATGGCCGCCGCGTCGGTGTCCGTCGCATCGGTGCCGAGCAGGCCGAAGGCGGCTTGCGCGTGGGAAATCAGCAGGCAGCCGAGCTTCACCGCCCGCTCCATCGCCGACTGACTGACCGCCTCCGAGTGAAGTCCCATCTCCCCGAGTTCGAGCAGCGCGGCGATGCGCGCGACTGCGCCGGGTAGCTTGCTGGTCCAGTCGCTGATGGACTCGTACCGCCCGCCTTCGCCCTGGTTGTCCTCAATCTCCTGCGCGAAGTCGAGCCAGTGGTCGCGCGCTGGGTCGGTCATTTCGAGCACGCGCGGCTTGCCCGGCCGCACCTGGATGTCTTCGAGCAGGCGGAAGATTGCCGCCTCGTAGTCATCCCGCACCGCGCGAGGGATCGGCACATGGCGGCGCACGTCGCGCTTGCCGACGTTGCTGATCGGCATCGCGTAGAGGAAGCGGGCCAGCAGGCCGGAATCCCGGAAGCGCCGCGAGCCGGCCGCCTCGGACAGCACGCCCGGCTGCAGCGCCAGGCCAAACGACAGGGCCGGCTTATCGACGTGCGCCGACCGCCCCGCTCGATCCACGCGCATCGCGGTGCCGGCGTGCCCCTGCAGATACACGTCGTTGTTCGCCTGCCCGCCCGAGTAGAGGCCGGCGAGGTTCGCGAAGATGCCGCCCTCGTCCGACAGCACGGCCATGCGTTCGCCGTGCTCCACGAGCAGCGATTGCAGCCGCTCGCCCGTCACGTCCCCGGTGAAGAGGCGCGGCGCATAAACCTCCTCGGGCATGGCCTCTTCCTCGCGCTGGATGTCCGCGCGGTAGCCTTCGCGTTCGGCGTCGTCCTTGGCCTTGGCGGATTCGGCGAGGAGGCGCTCGATGCGCTTCTTTGCCACCGCACGCGCCGACGAAACGCGCACGATCTCGGAACGCATGCGGTCGCGCTGGACCTTCTCCCAGTGCAGCAATGGCTCCGTCAGCGCTTTGATGACGCTCGTCTTGCGCGCCCCGCTCGGCAATGCCGTGAGCGTCCACAGCGCCAGCGGCTCGGTGTAATCGTCGCCGAAGGGGGCCACCTCGAAGCGCCGTTGCAGCACTGTGGCGAGCACGGACAGGCCGACCATGACCGCCAGCGCAGGCGGCGTCTGGCTGGATTCGGCGACCGCGCCAGCCATCGCCCCCAGCCAGCTCGGCAGGACGTCGGCGGGGATATCGGGCGTGCGGATCGTCCCCGGCAGGATCGGGTCCGGCCATTCCGGCGCCGGCGTTTGCACGGGCTGAACCGCTTGTGCGACCACTTCCCGCACCGCATCGAGCCCGACAACCTGCGCCATGTCATTGAAGTCGGTGAGCTTACCCATGCGCCATCTCCCCGAACTTCGGCAGCGCCACGCGTCCGCCTACCGCCTTCGCTGCGGCATGTGCCGCCGACACCCCGGGGTTTCCCTTGGTCTCGCGGTCATCGTCGGCGCATACGACGAAGCGCAGCCTCGGAAACTTGCTCCGCAAAGCCCGGGCCACCGGGAGCAAATTCCCTGCATTGAAGGCGACCGCCACCGCGTTGCCCGTCGCCTGGTAGAGCGTCGCGCCGGTCGCGTACCCTTCGGCCAGCAGCAGCACGTCCGCCGGGCGGCCGATCGCGAAGTAACAGCCGGCGAGGCGCCCGCCGGTGAGGAAGCGCTTGGTGCCGTCCGGGCTGATGAACTGCAGCGTGTGGAGCCGCCCTTCCGCATCGCGCGCCGGCACCATGATTTGGTCGCGCAGCACCCGCAGTCCGAACGCATGCACGCCCTTGGCGCGTAGGTACAAGTTATCGTCCGTGGCCGGCTTCGCCCCGTTCCAGAGCTTCAACGCGCGTGCTGCCGCCGCTGCTCTGACGCGCGCCTCTTCGTCACATCGAGCGCGCTGTGCGGCCTGCAGCTTGCGCTGCAGCTCGGCACGCTCGGCGGGCGTCATGGTCTCGTTGCTGTTTGCGCGCCAGGTGTGGTGTTCGCCCGTCTTCCACGAACCGAAGGCGCCGGCTGCGACCGGCTGGCGGTGCAAGACCGCCCAGCCGTTGCGGCTGCCGGCCTTGTCACCCTGCACCCGAAAGCGCACGAGCTTGCCCTCGGGCAGATCGAAGGGCTTGAGCGGCGCCAAGCCTGCCGCCGCGATGGCCCCCAGAAATTCAGAATCCATCGAGCGCCTCCACAACCGCACCGGGAAACTGAGTGCAAATCTCGTTCGCCGTCGAGAGCTTCGGGCAGACAACCCGGAACGGCTCCTGCCCCGGCAGCGAGACCATCCATTCCCGGCTGGTGCGAGCGGCTGCAAAAGCCTGCATGTCCGCGAGCATCCTCTCGGCACCGGGCTGGCCTTGGCGCTTGTACATCTTCAACTGACGCACGATCTCGCGCCGCTGCGAGCGCGAGCCGTACTGCATCGTCCATTCGTAATCGACCAAGCCGGGCTGACGCGGGTTGGCATCACGGCCAAGGCCAGCCCCACGGGGATAGTTATCGTGAGCCATCACTTATCTCCATCCGGCAGATGCAGCTCGGGCGGCTTCGTGTGCACGCGCAGATGCCCGTGCCCGGCGAGGAAGTTCCGGTACGTCGCGATCGCGACATTCCATGCCGCGTGCTCTACCGCGGCGCCGGCCTCGAGGATGTTGCCGTCAACGTCGATCACGGCGAGGCGGGCGGGGCGGCCGTCGAGGGTGGTGATGGTGAGGCCTTCGTGGACGACGCCGCTCATTGCGACGGTTTTCAGCGGGGCTCTTTTCGGGGCGGGGATCATGACGTGCTTATATGGACGCCTCCCGTTTGCAAGGACGATTTGGTGTGTTGGGACAGATAGGCTGCAGTTTTATATCCGGCCTGTGGTGCAGGCCGATGCCTGCTGGCCCTGATGGAATCCGCTGACCCGCGCCTCATTTCCTTTGGTGGACTCGAAGTCCGGAACGTCATACAGGCTTGGCGGGTCACGGTCTGACCTGTTTGCCATCACACGTTTTCGTACCTTCGCAACCTTTACGGCGGCCACTCCTTTCTTCAAAGTGGTTGATTGACGTTGTGCTTCAGCCCTGCGCGGGTTGAGTCACAAACTCCCTTTGGTACGTCCGTTCATGAGCGAGAATCGCCCAGATCGTCCGCGCCATCTTGTTGGCCAAGGCCACCACCGCGACGTTGAGCGGTCGGCGCTGGCGTAATGCAGTCACCCACGGGCCCGGATCCTTCGCGTTCGTAAGAACCGCCCGGGCGCCGTGGATGAGCAGCGTTCGAAGGTAGGTGTCGCCGCGCTTGCTGATGCCAAGCAATTTGACTCGCCCGCCCGTGCCGGTCTGTCGTGGCACCAGTCCGGCGAAAGCGGCAAACTCCCGCCCGGACTTGAAGGTCTTGGCATCGCCCATGATGGCGACGGCGGCGGTCGCGGTCAGCGGCCCGACGCCAGGAATCTCGGCAATGCGCCGGCAGGCAGCGTCTTGCTTGAGCCAGTCTTTGATGCGCCGCTCGATAGTGGCGATCTCGGCATCCATCTTCTCGATGCGCGCCCACTGCTCGCGCAGGGTGTCGATGACGATCGCCGGCAGGCGATCCGACAGTCGTGCCAGGGCTTGCGTGATGCCCTTCCGGATGGCGGCTTTTCCCTGCGCCATGACTTCGCCGTATTCGGTGAGCAATCCCCGCAGGCCGTTGATCTGGGCGGTGCGGAACTTGACCAGCTGGCTGCGCATGCGATGCAGCGCCAGGATCGCTTGCTGTTCCTCGCTCTTGATGGCGACGGCCTTGACGTGCGGCTGCTGTACCGCCGTCCAGATCGCCCGCGCATCGTGGCGGTCATTCTTGTTGCCCGTCACGAAGGGCTTGACCGCCTTGCCAGGAAGAAGCTTGACCTGGTGCCCCAGCGCCGTGAGGCTCCGCGCCCAGTGCTGCGCGCCGCCGCAGGCCTCCATGCCGATCAGGCAGGGCTGCCGGTTGGCGAAGTGCTCGAGAAACTTCTCGCGCTTGAGCGGCAAACTCACGATCTCTCCCGTCTCCATGTCGATCCAGTGCAACTGGAACACCCGCTTGGCAATGTCGATGCCGACGACCGTTTTGCTATCATTCATCTCGGACCCTCCGGTTTGCCTGTGAAGATCTTCGTATCTTCCACCTTGGCACTTTGATGCCGTCGGCCCGTGAGGGTCCACCTCTCGATCGACCACCCCCGCAGAGTTATCCACGGCGCCGGGCGCCGCAGGTCCCTCTATCACCGCAGGCGACCGGCGCGGTGGGTAACTCGTGTTCAGCGCTCACGGGGGGCGGGAGGCGTCCATACCATTTCCTTGAAGGAAACTCACTGGGCGCAGGCTCTGCACCCCTTTGGAAATTGCCGTGCGGCATGGCAATCCGCTTTCCGAACACGCCGCAGATTGGTGAGCCAGACATGCGGCGATTCCCGGCCCGGCTCGGGTCGGCACTCTCAGGATAGTTAGCGCGCGACATGACAATCTCCTTTCCGGATGCGGCGCAGGTTGTCGATTCGGATACACGTACGCCAGGCCTGTCCGGTGCGCTCGCCCGTCGCAACGTCGTAGGTTTCCATCGGGATCGAGAGGGCGGCGATATCCGCAAAACCATCGGCGCTGATGCCCACCACCTGCACCTGCTTGCCGTGGTTCTCGGGCAGTGCGCCGCGGCACAGTTCGCATACGTCGCCAATGGCCAGCCGCGGGCGGCTGGTGAAGCGCACGACGTTTCGCGGCAGCCGTCCGCGTCGGCGAGGAGGGTTGGCGACAGGCGGGCGCTCGTCGGTGAAGAGGCAGACGACGTTCGGCGCCAGCCGGCGGGAGGGATGAGTGGGGGCCGCGAACTGCCGTCTGGCGACGCCAGCGCCGATTGCAAACGCGGCGAGAATGGCGGGGGTTTTCATGCATCGCCCCCTGTCTCCGGGAGGGCGATCCGCACGCGCCCCGCGATATCTGTAGTCCGTTCTAGTTCGTCGTCGAGGGCGGAGATAGCGGCGTTCGACAGGTCGAGCAGCCGCGCGACAAAGCCTCGCATGGCGCGCGAATCGATTTCGCATGCAGGATCAAGAGTGCTATGCATCACGAGGCACAGCGCCGCGATTTCCGCAGCCGCTTCCACCAGAAGACCGTGCCGGGCCGCACCCAAGGTCACGACGCCATTCTTCTTGCTCAAGTCGGGAGCGGCGCTCATTTTCCACTCCCCTCGTTGTTGATGGACGGCATCTCCAGCGCCGCGCTCAACACGGCGAAGTGCCTTTCCATCTCTTCTCTCTCGCTGTCGTGCGTGCTTGCCCAATCAGAGGCCAGATAGCCTCCGATATTGGCCAGCTTGTGGGCTTGCGAACCTTCGTTAGAGGAGTCGGCAATCGCCTGGAAGAGCGCACCCAAATCGGTGAAGCAGGAATACGCCAAGTTGGCAGTGCCATGGGCGCGGCTGACGGATTTCCATGCAGCCAGGACAGTCGGATTGTTGGTTTTCATGACCGGCCCTCCTGTGCAATCCGGAGAGCAGCGCGCGCCTGTTCAATCGACAGGTCGTGCACGAGGTAATAACCGGCGTTGTCAGGCCCCACGCCCGCGCAATCGGCCACGATCGCGGCCAGCGCGGCGAACAGATCCGGCGCGGCGACGATCAGATGCTCGTTCGCGTCGGCTTGCTCGACGCCGACACCGGCGGGCAGGACTTGGCAGACAGGTAGCCCGGCGCCATGAGCGGCGACGATGAAGCGTTGTCCGAGGCTGCGCCACGGGCCGAGGGTGAAACGGGGGGAATTCGGGGTGTGGGCGTGCGTGCCCGATGCGGTATTACGCATGGCTGAAGCTCCGTGTCGTTTGGTCTGGAGCCAGCATCCCCACGCCAATGGGGCGGCTGGCGCGTGCGGGATTGGCGTACCGGGACAACGGAACCGGCGAGCCTTGCGGCTCTCCCGCAGCGCCAGCCATAGAAACGGCAGCACATGCGGTGGACGTAAAAAATCCGCCTGGGTGGCGGAATCGTCCGCCGTCATCATTCGGGACGCCAATCCCGTTGCCTGTTGTTTGCAGGCGAGATGGATCATGCCTGCGAAGGGGCGAGTAGGTCAAGCACGCCGACATGCCGGCGGCGATCTTCCTGCGCTTCCAGGTCCGTTTCTGCCGGCGCTCCTGCCGGGAGGGTTTTTCGTAGGGGATCGGCGCGTTCATGCGGCAACCTCCAGCCGCGCCGGCCCGGCCAGCGTGAAGGCCCGGTGCTCAGTGGCGAAAACTTCGAGCGCGCATTTCCGCTCCGCGTAGTCCAGCCCTGCGCCGAGCAGCACCGCGTTCCGCTCCTCGACCTGAACGAGTAGCGCCAGGTCTTCCGAGCTCAACGCGGACCGATCGAGGGATCTGAAAACCCCGGTCAATACCCAGGCAACGAGCCGCGCCTCGTTGATGAAGTGCCGCGACTCGGCTGCCTTCCCCTGCAGCTCATGGGTCAGCCGCAGGATTTCGGACATCACGCGGAACGATGCGGCCGCTTCCCGGCGCAGTCGCTCCTGATCGAGTTGCGGGTGCGTGCCCCGGAGCAGGTTGTCAATCTGCTCGTCACACCAGATTGAAAAATCGATGTCCAGCCATCGAGCGAATGGAACACCGAGCTTCGGGTGAAGCCATGTTCCTGAATTACAAGCCTGTCTGGTATTTCCGCCGCGGCGGGTTCTTACAAAGTGGGATTTTCCCACTTTGAACTTTCGGCACAGCGCGTCGACGTAACGCTCCGTCTCCGGCAGCCGAAGCCATTCAATCGGCTTCTTTCCGAATCGCGTGGCTGAGGCCGTCGCATTGAACCAACCTTCCCGATCGAACTGGACAGGCTGGCCCGCGTAGTCGAGCGGGACGATCTTGCCGAGGCGCGAGCTCATTCCGAACCACCCGACAGTGCAGCCAGGTGACGACGGATCGCTCCGACGTTCCAGCGGGTGCAGGCCGGGCCCGTCTTAATCGGCTGAAGTTTTCCGGTTCTGGCATCACGCCAGATTGAGGATTCAGACTTGCCTAGGATTGCGGCGACGGTTTTTACGTCGACCATTGCCGCGTCGGGCAGGCTATCGAAATTCGACAGTGCTGTGGGGATGGTGCTGCTATGAGGTTGCATCGGTTGCCTCTCCTTGCGCCGGGTGGCGCTTCGTTGAGGCGGATGATGCTCAGCCGCTTAATCCGAGAGGAGCGGCAATAATTTCTGATTTACCTGCTAATTTTTACCCCCCTCGTCACGACAGGACATGATAGATGCGACGCACTCCGCCGCATACGCCGGGGGGCTGTCAATTGGGATGAAGCAGTCAATGTCTCCATGTTCGGCACGGCCGCCGCCCCATTGGCATAACCAGACACGCCCTTTCACCCGCAAACCGTTGCCAGTCCATTCCAAGATTGCGTCCTTTCTGACCACGATTGCCAAGCGCCCGTCTCCGCCGGCATCGCCCGAAAAGGTCAAAATGCTCTGAAAACCGTCGAGGGCTGCTTCAACGCCGGCATGCCTTGCGTGAGTCCGGATGTACTTTGCAGCCTCTTTTTCGTCATCTCCTCCTAGACACAGCGCCCGCGCGGCACGGACACGTGCGCTCGTCTTGGATTCTCCTGTGGTCTCGGCACCGCAGAGGGCCATCTTCTCGTGAAGGTGTATTGCGACTTTGCGTGGCTGATTACTCGGACGCCCTCGTCGACGGGCTTTCTTCAGTTCGAAGAATTCTTTTGGAAAACGCCCTCGTACGGTGGCTAAGTATTCGCCATTCTGGCCCGTCATGACGCCACCAAACGGGTATGAACCGTCATGAGACTTTGCAACAGATGCATGAATTTTGAATAGGGGAGTAGGTATCTGCTGGGTCATGCTCGAGTTTCCTATCTCAAACGTGCCTGGTCGATCTGTACCACTTCCGCCCCCTTTCGCAGGCGGTCGAGGTAGTCCGCCCACTGCTGCATCATCATCTTGCGCTGGGGCAGGAACTTCGTCCGGTTGTACGCGGCGCCCAAGGCATCCGGCACACGGTGCGCGAGCTGATGCTCGATCACCGCTGCGTCGACGCCCAGGGTCTCATGCAGGATCGTCCGGGCCATGGCCCGGAAACCGTGTCCGGTGATCTCGGTGCGTGTGTCGTATCCCAGGCGTCGTAAAGCGGCATTGATGGCGGCATTGGACATGGGGTGCGCCCGGGTGCGCGCACCGGGAAAGACGTACCGCCCCTGCCCGGTGAAGGGTTCCAGGTCACGCAGGATTGCAACCGCCTGCGTCGGCAGCGGGACAAGGTGATCGCGGCGGGTCTTCATCTTCTCGCCCGAAATCGACCATTCGGCCTTGTCGAGCTCGATCTCCGTCCATTCCATTTGCCGCAGCTCGCCAGGGCGGACGAACAGCATCGGCGCCAGGCGCAGCGCACTGCGAACGATCAGCGTCCCCGTGAAACCTTCCACGGCCCGCAGCAGTGCCCCCACTTCGGCGGTGTCCGTGATCGAGGCGAAGTGCTTGCCCTTGGGCGGCGCCAGTGCGCCGCGCAGATCCGCGGACGGGTCGCGCTCAGCGCGCCCAGTGGCGATGGCATAGCGGAAGATCTGCCCGGCTGTCTGCTTGGCACGGTGCGACGTGTCGACCGCGCCCCGCTCCTCGATTCGCCGTAGGGTGGTGAGCAGTTCCACGGCGCTGACCTCCGATGCGGGCCTCTTCCCCAGCCAGGGGAAGATATCGCGCTCGAGCAGGCCGAGCACCTTGGAGCTGTGCGACGGCGCCCAGCTCGGAAGCTGGCGCGCAAACCACTCACGGGCGATGGCCTCGAACGAGTTCGACGCGGCCGTAACACGGGCGAACTTTTCGGCTTTGCGGACTTGGCCGGGGTCATCTCCGCCAGCGAGCTGTTCCCGCGCCTGGTCGCGTCCCTTGCGGGCGGCGGCGAGGCTGACATCCGGGTAGGCACCAAGGGCGAGCGTCTTGCGCTTGCCCTCGAAGCGGTAATCGAGCCGCCACAGCTTGCCGCCGGTCGGCTGAATCAGCAGGTATAGCCCGCGCTCATCGGCGAGCTTGCGGGCCTTTTCGGCGGGTTTGGCTTGACGTACAGCGGTGTCGGTCAGTGGCATGGCGGCATCCTTCCCAGCGTCCGTTTTCACGGTATACCGTCAAGGGTAGCGCGATACCGTCAGGTGTACCGACACCTTTGACGGTATGGCTTGCTTCTTGGTGACACTGCCTGACACAAGAAAAAACCCGCAGAGCCTTTAGCTGTGCGGGTTTTGGTCTTTCTTGCCACGAGGTGACATGAGGAATTGGTGGACCGAAAGGGGATCGAACCCTCGACCTCTGCATTGCGAACGCAGCGCTCTCCCAGCTGAGCTATCGGCCCTTAAGAGCGGCGAATTATAGCGGTGCTGTTTTCATTTTGAAAGGGATTTTTCAGGTTTCGTCTGCGTCGCCGGAGCCGGCGGCGGCGCGGCCGAGGCGGTCGTTGACCGCTTGCCAGTCCTCGGTTGCGGGCAGGGTTTCGACGACGATGAAATCGGCGCCGCAGGCGTCGAGGTCGCGCAGGTTCGCGTAGAGCGCGTGCGCATAGCCGGCAGCGTCGATCGGCGCGGCGCGCCAGATCAGGCGCGCGTCCTGCGGGTCGTCGCAGCGGTGCGCAAGAACGGCGACACGGCTTCCTTCGGCGGCGAGCGTTGCCGCGAGTTCAACGAGGTGCGAAGCGGGTGCGACCTGCAGTGGCGTGCGCGGCGCGTAATGCGCCGACAGCGAGCCCGATACGCGGGGCTCGCCCTCGTCGGTGCCGCCATCGCTGTCGGTCCTGGCGCTGGCCTCGTCGGCCGCCGTCGCGCGGGACCGGGGATGGCGACCGATGACGCGGGCGATGTCTTCGGCGGCGATCGCGCCGGGGCGCAGGATCTCCGGTACGTCGCGCGACAGGTCGAGGATCGTGGACTCGATGCCGACTGCGCACGGGCCGCCGTCGAGGATCAGCGCGACCTTGTCGCCGAGTTCCTGGCGCACGTGCTCGGCGGTCGTCGGGCTGATGCGCCCGAAGCGATTGGCGGACGGCGCGGCGATGCCGGAATCGAAAGCCTGCAGCAGCGCGAGCGCGACCGGGTGGTTCGGCACGCGCAGGCCGACCGTGTCCTGGCCGCCGGTGACGGCATCAGGCACGCCGTGCTGGCGCTTCAGGATGAGGGTCAGCGGTCCGGGCCAGAATGCGCGGGCGAGCGCGAGGGCATCATCCGGAATGTCGCGCGCCCAGCGCGGGAGATGGCCGGCGTCGGGCAGGTGGACGATCAGCGGGTGGTCGGCGGGGCGGCCTTTCGCGGCGAAGATCCTGCCGACCGCGGCAACATTGAGCGCATCAGCGGCGAGCCCGTAGACCGTCTCGGTCGGCATGCCGACGAGTTCGCCCGCGCGCAGCAGCTCGGTGGCGCGACGGATCTCGTCGTCCGGGACTGCCGCAGCGGTGTCAGCGCTCGTCATCGCGGATGCCGATCGCCGCTCGCGCCCGCAGCGCCACGGCCAGCGCTTTTTCGGCGTCGTCGCCGATCACGGTGAAATGCCCCATCTTTCGCCCTGCGCGGGCGTGATGCTTCGCGTACAGGTGCAGGCGGAGATTCGGCACCGCATGCAGCGCAGACCAGTCCGGCTCGCGGTATGTGCCGCCGACGTGCGCGCCGTCATACCAGAGTTCGCCGAGCAGATTCACCATCACCGCCGCGCTGTGCGCACGCGGCTCGCCGAGCGGCAGCCCGCACAGCGCCCTCACCTGCTGCTCGTACTGGCTGGTGACGCAGGCATCGATCGTGTGATGGCCGCTGTTGTGCGGGCGCGGCGCCATTTCGTTCACGTAAAGTGCGCCGCCGCAGACGAAGAATTCGACGCCGAGCGTGCCGACATAGCCGAGCTTCCCGGCGATTTGCCCGGCGACCTCGCGGGCCCGCGCGAGGAGCGCCGGGGCGACCCCGGCCGGCGCGATGGTGATGTCGAGAATGCCATGGCGGTGGCGGTTTTCGGATGGATCGAAAGAGCGCACGTTGCCCGCCTCGTCGCGCGCGAGGACAACTGACAATTCGCAGTCGAGGTCCAGCATTTTCTCGAGCACGCAGGCTTCGCCGCCGAACTGGTGGAAGGCGTGCAAGGCTTCGTCAGGGTTCGCGACGCGCGCCTGGCCCTTGCCGTCGTAGCCGAAGCGCGCCACCTTGAGGACCGCAGGGAACAGGACCGCGTCGGCGTCGCGGACCTCGGCCTCGCTGCGGATCACGGCGAACGGGCCGTGCGGCAGGCCGTTGTCGGCGAGAAAAGTCTTCTCTGCAATGCGGTTCTGGCACACCGCCACGGCACTCGCCGAAGGGTGCACCGAAAGGAATTTGGCGAGGTAATCGAGGGTCGCGGCCGGGACGTTTTCGAACTCGGTCGTCACCCCGGCACAGGCTGCGGCGAGTTCGTCGAGTGCGGCGTAGTCATCGTAGGCAGCGACGAGGTGGCGGTCGGCGATCAGGCCGGCCGGGCTGTGCGGGTCCGGATCGAGCACCCACACGCGGTAACCCATTTCGTGGGCGGCAGAAACGAAGAAGCGGCCGAGTTGGCCGCCACCGAGCATGCCGAGGGTTGCGGGAGGGAGGATCATCACGCCCTCCGCCGGAGCAGCCCCGGAAGGACGTTCGTCCTCAGGGGCAGCGTAGCGGCTAGCGCCGCGAGCGTGGGGACTGTCATACCGGATCCAGGGTCATGTCGAGCACCGCCTGCGTCTGGCGGGCGCGGAACGCGGCGAGTTTTTCGGCGAGTGCGGCGTCCTCGTTGGCGAGCAGCGCGACGGCGAAAAGCGCCGCATTGGCTGCACCGGCTTCACCGATTGCGAAAGTCGCGACCGGGATGCCTTTCGGCATCTGCACGATCGACAACAGCGAATCCTGCCCCGACAGCGCTTTCGACTGCACCGGCACGCCGAGCACGGGCAGCGTCGTCTTCGCCGCGACCATGCCGGGCAGGTGTGCCGCGCCGCCTGCGCCGGCGATGATCGCCTTGAGGCCGCGTTCGCGCGCGCTGTCGGCATAGACGAACATCAGGTCCGGCGTGCGGTGGGCGGACACTACGCGAGCCTCGTACGGCACGTCGAATTCGGCGAGCATCTTCGCCGCCGCCTGCATCGTCGGCCAGTCGGAATTCGAGCCCATGATGATCCCGACGAGGGGCTTGTCGCTCATCGTCTCAACCTTTGCGGCGCGCGACGCGCTCGGCCGACTCGACCGTGTTCGCGAGCAGCATCGTGATCGTCATCGGGCCGACGCCGCCCGGCACCGGCGTGATCAGCGACGCAACCTCCTTCGCCGATTCGAAGTCGACGTCGCCGCACAGCTTGCCGGCATCCGGCCCTTCGGTCAGGCGGTTTATGCCGACGTCGATGACGACGGCACCCGGCTTGATCATGTCGCCGGTGACGAAACGCGGCTTGCCGATCGCGGCGACGAGGATGTCGGCGCGGCGGGTGTGGAACGCGAGGTCGCGTGTCTTCGAGTGGGTGACGGTGACAGTCGCGCCGGCGTTGGTCAGCAGCATCGCCATCGGCTTGCCGACGATATTCGAGCGGCCGATGATGACTGCCTCCGCGCCCTGCACCGGCACGTCCCCGGCTTCGAGCATCTTCATGACGCCGTGCGGTGTGCACGGCAGGAACGCTTCCTGGCCCTGCGACAGGCGGCCGACGTTCTCGGCGTGGAAACCGTCGACGTCCTTCTCGACGCGGATCGCCTCGAGGACTTCAGCTTCATTGAACTGCTTGGGCAACGGCAGCTGCACGAGGATGCCATGCACGGCCGGGTCGGCATTCAGCTCGGCGATCTTCGCCATGACTTCGGCGGCCTCGACATCGGCGGCGAAATCGAAGCGCAGCGAACGGATGCCCGCCTTCTCGCACGCGGCAACCTTGTTGCGCACATACACTGCCGACGCGGGATTCGCGCCGACCAGGAGCACCGCGAGACACGGCTGCACGCCCCGGGCGGCAAGGGCCGCGGCGCGCTCGGCGAGTTCGCCGCGGACGCGCGCGGAAAGGGCGTTGCCGTCAAGAATGCGAGCGGTCATCGTCGTTATCCCAAAAACCGGCGATTTTATCGCACGATCAGGGGCTTGTGCGCGTGCGACGCTCACGCGGCGAGCGTTTCTCCCGCGACCGCGCGCCGGCCGGCTTCGAATGCCTCGCGATTGACGTCGACGAGCTTCGGTTTGCGGCTGCCGAAGCGCGCCAGCACCGCGTCGCGCAGCACTTCCGCCGGGAACGGCAGCCAGTCCGAACTCGCGCCGAGCATCACGGTATTGCCGAGCCGGATGTTGCCGAGCTGCACCGCGAGCGCCGTCGCGTCGAAATCATGCACCCGCAGGCCGAGCGCGCGCATCTGCGCGACCGGTTGCTCGGGATAGTCGAACAGCCCGATATTGACGACCGGCGGCACGATGCGTCCGCTGTTGACGAGCGCGACCCCGCCGGGGCGCAGCATGTGACCCCAGCGCAGCGCTTCGGCCGACTCGAAGCCGATCAGCAGGTCGGCCTCGCCCGGAAGAATCTGCGGCGACAGCACTTCGGAGCCGAAGCGCAGGTGCGACGTGACGACGCCGCCGCGCTGGCTCATGCCGGCGACTTCGGTTTTCTTGACGTCGAAACCGAGCGAGATCGCCGCTTCGGCGAGGATTTCGGTCGCGGTCATGACGCCCTGCCCGCCGACGCCGCACACGAGAATGTTGGTGACTTTCGACATGTCGCTCATTTCCTGACGAACTGCACGGGCTGCAGCGTTTGCACGGGCTCGGCGTGGATGATCGCTTCGGGGGCGCACGGCTGAACGCACAGGCCGCAACCGGTGCAGGCTGAAGTGTCGATGCGCACGAACGACAGGTCGACTTCCTTGCCGGACGCCTTGACCTCCTTGTCGCGACGGATCACGTGGATCGCCGGACAGCCGACATCGACGCAGTTGCCGCAGCCGGTGCAGCGATCCTCCTTCACCAGGTACGGCTTCGTCGGCACGTAATGATCGATCAACACGCACGGGCGATCGGTGATGATGACCGACGGCTCCTCGATCTTCGTCTCTTCGCGCAGCGCCTTGAACAGCACCGGCAGCTGGTAGGGATCGAGGACGCGGATGCGCTCCTTCTTCACGCCGAGCGCCTCGCACAGCTTGGCGAAATCGATGCGCGTCGTTTCCTTGCCATGGAGGTCGCGCCCGCTGCCGGGGTTGTCCTGCCCGCCCGTCATGCCGACGGCGCGGTTGTCGAGCAGCAGCACGGTGACGTTGCCGCGGTTCCACGTGATATCGAGCAGGCCCTGCATGCCCATGTGCATGAAAGTCGAGTCGCCGATGACCGCGACGACCTTCTTGTTCTCATCGACCTTGCCGCGGCCCTTGTCCATGCCGAGCGCGGTGCCCATCGACGCGCCCATCGAGATGCAGGAATCGAGCGCGTTCCACGGATGGCCGGCGCCGAGCGTGTAGCAGCCGATGTCGCCGGCGATCATCACGTTGCGCATCTGCGACAGCGTGTAATAGACGCCGAGATGCGGACACGCGACGCACATCGTCGGCGGACGCGGGAACACTTGCTGCGGCACGACGTGCTCGGGCTCGGCGACGACTTCGCCGCGCAAGCGGGCGACGCCGAGATGCAGCGCATCGGGCGCGAGTTCGCCGGTACGCGGCAGCACGTCCTTGCCGTGGCATGCGATGCCGGCGGCCTTGAGCTCGGTTTCGAGCAGCGGCTCGGTCTCCTCGACGACCAGCACGCTATCGACGCTGGCGGCGAATTTCCTCAGGCTTTCGAGCGGCGCCGGACAGGACAGGCCGAGCTTGAACACTGGCGCATCCGGAAAGGCCTCGCGCACGTGCATGAACGCCGGGCCGGACGTGACGAAGCCGATACGCCGGTCAGTGCCGTCGACGCGGAAGTTCAACGGTGAATTCTCGGCTTCCGCGCGCACCGCGGCTTCGCGTTCGAACATCAGCGGCAGGCGCGGCTTCGCGTTGCCCGGCACCATCACCCAGCGGCGCGGGTCCTTCGTGAAGCCGCCGGGTTCGACCGCCTCGCGCTCGCCGGCGACGACGACGCCCTTGACGTGGCAGATGCGCGTCGTCAGGCGCAGGATCACCGGCGTGCGAAAGCGCTCGGACAGTTCGAACGCTGCACGCGTCATCGCATAGGCTTCCTGCGAGTCGGCGGGCTCGAGCACCGGCAGATGCGCGAAGCGCCCCCAGTAGCGCGAATCCTGCTCGTTCTGCGACGACGACATGCCGACGTCGTCGGCAATGGCGATCACGAGCCCGCCTTCGGTGCCGGTCACGGTCATCGTCATCAGCGCGTCGGAGGCGACATTCATCCCGACGTGCTTCATCGCGCAGAACGCACGTGCACCGACCATCGATGCACCGAGCGCGACTTCGAGCGACACTTTCTCGTTGATCGACCATTCGGTGTACAGGTCAGGGTACTTCGCCAGCACCTCGAGAATTTCGGTCGACGGGGTGCCGGGATAGGCTGCGGCGACACGTGTCCCCGCCTCCCACACCGCACGCGCCACGGCTTCGTTACCGGACAGGAAAAGCCGGGCCGCTGCCGGCACGGGCTGGGACGCAGACATCAGATGAACCCCGGGGATTGTGGAGCGCAAAGCTTACCGATCGGTCGACTTTACTCCGTTGATTCAGATCAAGCGGCGCAACGTTGCCGCGGCCGGAGACGAAAAACTCAGCCGATGCGGAATCCGGTCGTCAGCTGCTCCAGCGCTTCGGCGCTGTGCCTGAGCCGCGCCGTCGACTCGTTGCTGCTGCGGATCTCGGCGCTGCTGCGTTCGGCGACCTCGGCGACTTCCTGCATGTTCGTCGCGACGCTGTTGCTCGCCGACAACAACTCCTTCATCGATGACACCACTTCCTCGAGGCGCACCAGCGTGTCCCGCGCGCCCTCGCGAATCTCGTGCAACGCGTCAGCGGCCTGCTTGGACAGGCGCGCGCCCGAATCGACCTTCGACACGATCTGCTCGATGCTGGCGACCGCGCTTTCGGTTTCCGCCTGCACCGAGACGATGACCTGCGAGATTTGCGTCGTCGCCGCGCCGGTGCGCTCGGCGAGCTTGCGCACCTCGTCCGCGACGACCGCGAAGCCGCGTCCCTGTTCGCCTGCCCGCGCGGCCTCGATCGCGGCATTGAGAGCGAGCAGGTTCGTCTGGTCGGAAATCTCGCGGATCACGTTGGCGATCTTGCCGATTTCACCGGAGCGGTCGCGCAGCACCTGGATCTGTGCTGCGGCGTTGGTGACGGTGGCGGAGATCTGGGCGATACCGTCCGAGGCGTCGCGCGCAAGCCCTTCGCCGCGCAGCGCGACTTCCACCGTGCGCTGCGAGTTGCCGCACACCTCTTCGGCGTTCTCCGACACATGCGCGATGCTCACCGCCATCTGTTCGATCGCCGCCGCGGTACCGCCCGCGACTTCCGACTGGCGCATCGACGCTTCGTGGATCGAGCGCCCGGTGTCGGCCGCTTCGCGCACCGCCACCGTCACGTCGCGGGCGTTGTCGCGCACCCGCCGGATCACCTCGGCAAGGCGCGACTGCATCTGCTGCATCGCATACGTGATGCTGCGCGTGTCGCCCGCCGCGACCTTGACGTGCGAGGTCAGATCGCGCTTGGCGATCTGTCCGGCCACCTGCTGCAGCTCCGACGGCTCACCGCCGAGCTGGCGCAGAATTCCGCGCCCGATGCGCCACGACAGCAGGATCACCAGCAGCGCCGCAAGGGCGCCAAAGATGAAGGTGTAGCGCGTGTGCTGCCAGAAAGTCTCATCGACATCGTTGACATACACGCCGCTGCCAATCAACCAGCCCCACGGCGCGAACCCCTGCACGTAGGTGACTTTCGGCTGCGGATCGCTCTTGCCCGCTTTCGGCCATACGTAGTCGACGTAACCGGCGCCGGACTTTTTCACGACCTCGACGAACTCGACAGCCATGCGCTTTCCGCTCGGATCGGCAACCTCCCGCTGGTCCATGCCCTCGAGCTCGGGCTTGACCGGATGCATCAGCATGCGCGGATGCATGTCGAGGATGATGAAATATTCCCCGCCGCCGTAACGCATGCTCTTGACGACGGCCATCGCCGCGGCCTGCGCCTCGTCGCGGGTCATCTCGCCGGCAAGCTCGCGCCGCTGGAAATGTTCGAGCACGCCGTGCGCCGATTCGACCGCGTGCCGGGTGCTGCTCTTGCGTTCGTCGAGCATCACCTGGCCAAGAGAGCTGAGCGACTGCCACATGACCACGGCGAACAGCCCGAACGCGATCAGGATGATGAGACGCAGGCGTGTGCCCACTTTCAGATGAAAAAAACTTGGCACGAAACACCCCGGGGGAAATATTGAAGCGGAAACCGATGGAGTTCTTATCGGACTGGCGCAGCGAAACTTTAGGCGCCCCCGCCCGCGCCGGCCTGCCGGCGGCTTCCCGGGAGTGAAACCGCTCAGGGCGCCGCGTCCGGCTCGGCGGAAATGACGTGCCGGACCAGTTTGGCGAGCGAGTGGGCGCCCATCTTCTCCATCACCCTTGCGCGATGCACTTCGACGGTCTTGATGCTGATGCCGAGGACGTCAGCGATCTGCTTGTTGAGCTTGCCGGCGATGATCAGGTCGAGCACTTCGCGTTCGCGCTGGGTCAGGCTGCCGAGCCGGCGCGCAGTGTCGGCTTCGAGCCGGCGCTTGCCGCGGCTTTCCTGTTCGGCGGCGAGACACCGTTCGATCAGCCCGAGCATGTCGCGGTCGCCGAACGGCTTCTCGATGAAATCGACCGCGCCTTTCTTGACCGCCGACACCGCCATCGGCACGTCGCCGTGCCCGGTGATGAAGATCACCGGCAGCGTCGAACGCTGTCGGCGCAGCTCCTCGAACAGTTCGAAACCGCTCATGCCCGGCATCCGCACGTCGAGCACCAGGCAGCCGGTCATCGCCGGCTGGTACGCGGCGAGAAACTGCTCCGCCGATTCGAATGCGATCGCGCGGTAACCGCTCGATTCGAGCAGCCACACGAGCGAATCGCGCAGGGCCTCGTCGTCATCGACGATGTAGATGTTCTGGTCAGGCACGCCGGACGACTCGCTCACTGGCAACCTCCGTAGGCAGCGTAAAGGAGAAGATGGTACCGCCATCCGGGTTCGAGTCGACCACTAGGCGGCCATCGTGGAACTCGATGATCGAACGGCAGATGTTCAGCCCCATCCCCATGCCCTCGGCCTTGGTCGTATAGAACGGCGTGAAGAGGCGTGCACGGTCGTCCTCGTCAATGCCGTGGCCGCGGTCGATGACCGACACCTCGACGGCGCTCGGCCCGAGCGCGCGCGCGCGCACGACCAGCACGCGTTCATCGCGCGGCAGCTCGGCCATCGAATCGATGCCGTTCTTGACCAGGTTCAGCACCACCTGCTCGATCATGATGCGGTCGGCAAACACCGCCGGCAGTCCGGCCGCGACGTCCGCGACGATGCGCGAGCTCATCCGTTTGGCGTCGATCTCCGCGAACCCGATCGCGTCGTCGAGCACTTCGGAAATCTGCACCGCGCTGCGGCGCGGCTCGCTCTTCTTCACGAACTCGCGCACGCGGCGGATGATCTTGCCGGCCCGCTCGGCCTGGAAGCTCGCCTTCTGCATCGCCGCGAGCAGGTCTTCCCCGCGGACATTCCCCGACTGGATGCGGGTCACGCAGCCCATGCAATAGTTGGCGATCGCCGCCAGCGGCTGGTTGAGTTCATGCGCCAGCGTCGAAGCCATCTCGCCCATCGTGATCAGGCGCGACGTGCGCTGCAGGCGCTCGGCCTGCTGGCGCGAGACCTCGGCGGTCTGCTTGCGCTCGGTGATGTCGGTGGCGATCCCCATGCGCACGACGCGGCCGTCGACCCAGCGGGTCGCGCGCTCGCGCACGTGGTACCAGCGCCCCGACAGCGGATGCTGCAGTTCGCCGTCGAACAGCTCGCGCGGCACGTCGGCCGGCTTGAGGGCGCGTGGATCGAGCCGGTAGTCGCCGCGCTCGGGCTGCGGCACCGCGACGCCACGCACCGTCCGCCCGACGGCGTCGAAACCGTGGATGTTCTTGAATGCGCGGTTCGCGAACAGGATTTCGTCGGTGCCTGCGTCGGCGACGAACACCGCCGCTTCGAGCCCGTCGAGCACCGCCTCGAAGCGCTCGTGTGCGGCTTCGAGCGCCGCGCGGATGCGCTTCGGCTCGGTGATGTCGGTCACCGAGGCCATCCAGCCGGTCTGCGTGCCGCTGTTGTCGATCAGCGGCGACAGGTAGAAGCGCGCGTCGAGGCGTTCGCCGTTCTTGCGCCGGATGCGCATCTCGAAGCCCGCCCGCGGCGCCTGCCCGAGCAGCGTCAGGTCGAGGTTGTCGCTGCACAGCTGCAGGTCTTCGGGCGGCCAGTACGGAAACGGCCGCGACGCGCCGATGAGCTCGTCGGGCTCGAAACCGACCAGGCGGCAAAACGCGGGGTTCACATAGATGATGCGCCCGTTGAGATCGATCGCCCGCATCCCGGTGACGACCGACTCCTCCATCGCCTTGCGGAACGACGACTCGGCGCGCAGCGCATCTTCGCCCGCCTTGCGGCCGGTGATGTCGTGCGCGACGGCATAGACGAGCTTCTCCTCGCGCACCGGGTTGATGCTCCACGCCAGCCACTTGAAGCTGCCGTCGATGCAGCGGCAACGGTTCTCCAGGCTCACCGGCTCGCCGCCCGCGAGCCGGCGCATCTGCTCGACGGTATCCGAGACGTCGTCGGGGTGCACCAGATCGAGCAGCGGGTGGCCGGGCAGGTCGTCCGGCGCGTAGCCCAGAATCCGCTCGAACGCGGGGTTCGCGCGGCGGAACACGCCATCGAGGCCGACGATGCACAGCAGGTCGAGCGACAGGTTGAAGAGGCGGTCGCGCTCCTTCTCGACCTGTACGCGACGCTGCACGTGGGTGCGCAGCAGCCACAGGCTCCACAGCACGATCACCGACAGGCCGAGGATCATCGCCGTCGGCAAGGCCTGGGGCAGCTGGCTGCCGGTGCGGAACGCCGTGGCCCGCAGCGTGAGCCCGTTGCCCGGCGGATCGAGCGGGATCTGGTACGACACGCTCTCGTCGAGATCGCGCACGCGCGAATTGACCGCGAGGCTCTCGCCCTTGTCGCTGATCAGCGCGAGGCGGTATTTCTCGGCGAACCAGCTCGGCACGAGGTGGCGGACCATGCGGTCGATCGAATACACGCCGACCACCGCGCCGAGGAATTCGCGCCCGCGCCGCGCCGGCACATAGACTTCGAGCACCACCTTGTCGCGCGGATTCGCATAGGGCGCGCCATAACTCGGCCGTGAAAGTTCGCGCGCGCGGTAGAACGCCTGCGTCTGCAGCCCGGACAGCCCGTCGCCGACGAGCCAGTCGGTAGTGTCGAACGGCGCCGACCAGCGCACCGCCTCCTCCGGGCCGACCCACACGATGTTCACCAGCTCGCCGTTGTTCGCGATGTGCTGGTTCGCGCGCACCTGGAAGCCGTCGCTGTCGAGCGCGTCGGCAGCCAGGTCGCGCGCGAGCTGCCCGAGAAACTCCTCGGTGCCCTGCATGTGCAGGCGCATCGTCTGCTCTGCCCACTGGACGTCGCGCGCCACCGCGTTGCGCTCGCTCTCGGCTTCGCGCGTCTGCAGCAGCCACACCAGCGCGAGCATCGTCAGCGCGAACACGCCGACGGCCACGTACGGCGCGGTCCAGTACCAGCGGGCTCGCGTGAAACGGGACGAATCGATGTCGTTCATGAAAGCGAAGGCCAGGGCAGACGGCAGTTCCGGAATGAAGCGCACGGCAGCGAAAGCGTCGCCCGATGGCTCGAGCGCATTCTTGCCGCGGCGCGTCATCGGCGACATCGGGTCTTTCCCCTACCGTCGGAGCTGACTCAGGAGGCCTGCACGCGAGATGGGGGCGGTCCCGCGCTGCGGGTTTTCGCCAATTCTTGCCCGGCCGCATGTTGCGTAAATTGCGTCTTCGACGACAACCACGGCGGACTTCGCGTGCCACGCCTGATCCTTGCCCTGTTGTGCCTGCTCGCGCTGTCGGTCCACGGCGCGCCGCCGCTGCGGATCGGCGTGTCCGGTCCCTTCACGGGCGGCTCGAGCCCGATGGGCATCTCGACGCGCGAGGGGATCCGCATCGCCGCGGCTGAAATCAACGCCGGCGGCGGCGTCCTCGGCCGGCCGATCGAACTCGTCGAACGCGACGACGAGGCGCGCAACGAGCGCGGCGCCCAGGTCGTCCAGGAACTCATCGAGAAGGAGCACGTCGTCGCCGGCCTCGGCGTCGTCAACACCGGCGTCGCGCTCGCGAGCCAGCGCGCGTACCAGCACGCGCGCATTCCGGTGATCACGTCGGTGGCCACCGGCTCGGTCATCACGAAGCAGTTCGTGCCGCCGCAATATCCGGACAACTTCGTCTTCCGCATCTCGGCGAATGACACCCTGCAGGCGGCGATGATCGTCATGGAGGCGATCGACCGGCGCGGCCTGAAGCGGGTGTCGATCTTCCACGACGCGACCAATTACGGCCAGCTCGGCCGCGAGGACCTCGAGCGGGCGCTCGCCGCACACGGCGTCCATCCGGTCACGGTCGAACGCTTCCAGATCCGCGAATCCGACATGACGACGCAGCTGCGCCGCGCACGCGAGGCCGGCGCCGAAGCGATCCTCACGTACGGCATCGGCCCCGAACTCGCGCAGATCGCCAACGGCATGGCGCGGATGAACTGGCGCGTGCCGCTGATCGGCAGCTGGACGCTGGCGATGTCGAATTTCATCGACAACGCCGGGCCGAACGCCGAGGGCGCGCGGATGCCGCAGACCTTCATCGCCGAGCCGACGACGCCGCGGCGCCGCGCGTTCCTCGGCGCCTGGAAAAAATCCAGCGGCAGCGAGCGCATCCCGGTGCCGCCAGCCGCCGCGCAAGGGTATGATTCCCTCCTATTGCTCGCCGCCGCAATCCGGCAGGCAGGCAGCACGGAAGGCGACCGGATACGCGAGGCGCTAGAAGAACTGCGCGAGAAGGTCGAGGGAGTCATCATGACTTATCACCAGCCCTTCTCGAAGGACAACCACGAGACCATCACCAGCGTTCATGACATATTCATGGGCGAGGTGCGAAACGGCAAAGTGGTGTTCGCCTACGACGAGGATCGGCGCAGAGCGTCAGGCAAATGAGCCGGGCGCCTCCTCTCCCGTTTTACCCATCGGCCGGGGACCTCTCCCTCCCTCCCTCTCCCCGGCCGATTTTTTCCGCTGCTCCGCACCCTCCGCCGTCCCGCACTTTTGCGCGACTCCGCGCCGCAGCGCCCCCTTCCGCCGGCCCCTTCGCTTGGCAGCTTCGCCCCGCGCTGCCGCGAAACACGTTCGACCTGTCCATCCGCTTCCCGCGACGAATTGCCTGCAATCCTGTTTGCAAGATCCCCGCCGCGAACCACTCGCCATGAAATTTGCTGCGCCTTTATTGCACATCACGAAAACACATTTTATCATGTGAAACTTGCCGATCAGACGCAGGGGTCGGCGATCCACGCTTCCGCCCCGACCGCTCCACAAGAGCGAAAACCGCAAACCTCAATCGATGAGGAGACAGAGAATGGCCGCTACATCGAACGTGATCCTGCAGCCCGACCAGGACAGCCAGGAAACCCAGGAATGGCTCGATGCGCTACACGGCGTCGTCGCCAACGAAGGCCCCGAACGGGCCCACTTCCTGATCGAGAAAATGATCGAGGCCGGCCGCGAGGAAGGGATCGACATCCCCTATTCCGCGACGACCCAGTACATCAACACGATCCCCGCCAGCCAGCAGCCGAAATACCCCGGCAACCCGGACATGGAGATCAAGCTGCACTCCTACATCCGCTGGAACGCGATGGCGATGGTCGTGCGCGCGAACAAGCACACCAACGTCGGCGGCCACATCGCGTCGTTCGCGTCGGCCGCCGCCCTTTATGACGTCGGCTTTTCGCACTTCTGGCGTGCGCCGACGAAAGACAATGGTGGCGACCTGATCTTCTTCCAGGGCCATTCGGTGCCCGGCGTCTATGCCCGTGCGTACATGCTCGGCCGCCTCACCGAGGCGCAGCTCGACGGCTATCGCCAGGAAGTCGACGGAAAGGGCATCTCGTCGTACCCGCATCCGTGGCTGATGCCCGACTTCTGGCAGTTCCCGACGGTGTCGATGGGCCTCGGGCCGCTGTGCGCGATCTACGCGGCGCGCTTCATGAAGTACATGGATTCGCGCGGCATGATCGAGGCGAAGGACCGCAAGGTGTGGGCCTTCCTCGGCGACGGCGAGACCGACGAGGTCGAGTCGCTCGGCGCGATCGGCATGGCCGCGCGCGAGAAGCTCGACAACCTGATCTTCGTCATCAACTGCAACCTGCAGCGCCTCGACGGCCCCGTGCGCGGCAACGGCAAGATCATCCAGGAGCTCGAAGCCGAGTTCCGCGGCGCCGGCTGGAACGTCATCAAGGTCGTCTGGGGCACGCACTGGGATTCGCTGCTCGCGCGCGACACCAAGGGCCTGCTGAAGAAACGCATGATGGAATGCGTCGACGGCGAATATCAGACCTTCAAGGCGAAGAACGGCGCCTATGTGCGCGAGCACTTCTTCAATACGCCGGAACTGAAGGCGATGGTCGCCGACTGGACCGACGACGAGATCTGGCGCCTGAACCGCGGCGGCCACGACCTGTTCAAGATCTTCTCCGCGTACAAGGCGGCGGTCGAGCACAAGGGCCAGCCGACGCTGATCCTGGCGAAGACGATCAAGGGCTTCGGCATGGGCCAGGCCGGCGAGGCGATGAACATCTCGCACCAGCAGAAGAAGCTCGACACCGACGCGGTGCGCCGCTTCCGCGACCGTTTCGAGTTGCCGGTGCCCGACGACCAGGTTGCAGAGGTGCCGTACCTCAAGTTCGCCGACGATTCGCCCGAGCAGAAATACCTGCTCGAACGCCGCATGACGCTCGGCGGCTTCCTGCCGGCGCGCGCGCGCCGCGCCGAAACGCTGCCGGTGCCGCCGCTCGCCACCTTCGCCGCGCTGCTGAAATCCTCCGGCGAGGGCCGCGAGCTGTCGACGACGATGGCGGTGGTGCGCATCATGAACATGTTGATGAAGGACAAGCAGATCGGCCGCCATGTCGTGCCGATCGTGCCGGACGAATCGCGCACCTTCGGCATGGAAGGCATGTTCCGCCAGTACGGCATCTGGAACCAGGAAGGCCAGAACTACGTGCCGGAAGACCATGACCAGCTGATGTTCTACAAGGAATCGAAGACCGGCCAGGTGCTGCAGGAAGGCATCAACGAAGCCGGCGCGATGGCCGACTGGATCGCCGCCGGCACCGCCTATTCGGTGCATGGCGTGCAGATGATCCCGTTCTACATCTTCTATTCGATGTTCGGCCTGCAGCGCACGATGGACCTGTGCTGGGCGGCAGGCGACCAGCGCACGCGCGGCTTCCTGATCGGCGGCACATCCGGGCGCACGACGCTCAACGGCGAAGGCCTGCAGCACGAGGACGGCCACAGCCTGCTGCTCGCGAACATGATCCCGAACTGCATCAGCTACGACCCGACCTTCCAGTACGAAGTCGCGGTCGTCGTGCAGGACGGCATGCGCCGGATGTTCGCCGAACAGCAGGACGTCTATTACTACGTCACCGTGCTGAACGAGAACTACGAGCACCCCGACATGCCGGCCGGCGCCGAAGCCGACATCGTCAAGGGCATGTACGCGTTCAGGAAGGGCGGCGAGTCGACGAACACGCTGCGCGTGCAGCTGCTCGGCTCCGGTTCGATCTTCCGCGAAGTCATCGCCGCGGCGGACCTGCTGAAGAACGACTGGGGCATCGAGTCCGACCTGTGGGGCTGCCCGAGCTTCAACGAGCTGGCCCGCGACGGCCAGGACGTCGATCGCTTCAACATGCTGCATCCGCTCGATGCGCCGCGCGTCAGCCACGTCGAAAAGTGCCTCAAGGGCACGAGCGGCCCGGTGATCGCCGCGACCGACTACATCAAGATGTTCGCCGAGCAGATCCGCCCCTTCGTCAAGCGCACCTACGTGACGCTCGGCACCGACGGTTTCGGCCGCTCGGACACGCGCGAGAAGCTGCGCCACTTCTTCGAGGTCGACCGCCGCTGGGTCACGGTCGCCGCGCTGAAGGCGCTCGCCGACGACGGCCTGATCGAGCGCGACAAGGTTGCCGCCGCACTGCTGAAGTACCAGCTCGATCCGAACAAGCCGAACCCGATGACCGTCTGAGCGCCCCAGGGAGACAACAACATGAGCGAACTCATTGAAGTGAAAGTCCCGGACATCGGCGATTACGCCGACGTGCCGGTGATCGAGCTGTTCGTCAAGCCCGGCGACACGATCAAGGTCGAGGACCCGATCGCGACGCTCGAGTCGGACAAGGCGACGATGGACGTGCCCTCGACCGCCGCCGGCGTCGTGCGCGATGTGCTGGTGCAGGTCGGCGACCGCGTTGCCGAAGGCAAGGTGCTGATCAAGGTCGAGGCAACCGGCGCCGGCACCGCTGCGGCAGCGGAAGCCGCCGGCAGCGCTGCGGCGCAGGCGACGCCTGCGAGTTCCGGCGCCGCGCGCTGGAACAGTCGTGCGTCTGCCTGCCTGGCGCCGCGCCGCCCCTGCCCCTGCCTCGCCTCGCCCTGTTCTCGCACCCGCCGCGACCTGGCCGCCCCACCGAAGTGAGAGTCCCGGACATCGGCGATTTCTCGGACGTCCCGGTGATCGAACTGTTCGTCAAGATCGGCGACACGATCAAGGTCGAGGACTCGATCGCGACGCTCGAATCGGACAAGGCGACGATGGACGTGCCGTCATCGGCCGCCGGCGTCGTCAGGGAAGTGAAGGTAAAGGTCGGCGACCGGGTTTCCGAAGGCGCGGTGCTGATCGTCGTCGACAGCGCGGCTGGTGTGGCTGCCGCTCCGGCCGCCGCACCCGCTCCCGCTGCAACGCCCGCCGCCGCCCGCATCGCAGCCGCCGACGCGACGCCCGCCGATGCACCCGAGGCGTTCGAGCAGTCGAAGCTGTCCGCTCCTGCGTTGGCGCAGGCGGCTGCCGGCGCCCCGTCCGCGGTGGCCCTTGGCGGCAGGGTGCATGCGAGCCCGTCCGTGCGTGCCTACGCCCGCGAACTCGGCGTCGATCTCGCGCAGGTCCGCGCGACCGGACCGAAAGGCCGCATCGTCCGCGAGGATGTCACCACGTTCGTCAAGGGCGCGATGCAAAGCGGCATCATACCGGGCAAGGCAGCGGCGGCCGGTGCCGGCGTAAGTCTCGGCGGCGGGCTCGATCTGCTGCCGTGGCCGAAGGTCGATTTCTCGAAGTTCGGCGAGATCGAATCGAAGCCGCTGTCGCGCATCAAGAAGATCTCCGGCCAGAACCTCGCCCGCAACTGGGTGATGATCCCGGCGGTGACCTACCACGAGGACGCCGACATCACGGATCTCGAGGCCTTCCGCGTCGCGATCAACAAGGAGAACGAGAAGTCGGGCAAGAAGCTGACGATGCTCGCGTTCATCATCAAGGCATCGGTGCGCGCGCTGCAGCAGTTCCCCGAGTTCAACACTTCGCTCGACGGCGACAATCTCATCTACAAGAAGTACTTCAACATCGCCTTCGCGGCCGACACGCCGAACGGGCTCGTCGTGCCGGTCATCAAGAACGCCGACAAGAAGAGCGTATTCGAGATCGCCGCGGAGTCGGGCGAGCTCGCGAAGAAAGCGCGCGACGGCAAGCTGGGCCCCGCCGACATGTCCGGCGCATGCTTCACGATTTCGAGCCTCGGCGGCATCGGCGGCACGTACTTCGCGCCGATCGTCAATGCGCCGGAAGTCGCGATCCTCGGCGTCAACAAGTCGGTGATGAAGCCGGTGTGGGACGGCAAGCAGTTCGTGCCGCGCCTCACCTTGCCGATGTCGCTGACTGCCGACCATCGGGTCATCGACGGGGCGCTCGCGACGCGCTTCAACGTCTATCTCGCCCAACTCTTGTCCGACTTCCGTCGGGTCATGCTGTAAGGAGGCCGCGACATGAGCCAGATTGTTGAAGTGAAAGTCCCGGACATCGGCGATTTCTCCGACGTCCCGGTCATCGAGCTGTTCGTCAAGCCCGGTGATGCGATCAAGGTCGACGAGTCGATCTGCACGCTCGAATCGGACAAGGCGACGATGGACGTGCCGTCGTCGGCCGAGGGCGTCATCCGTGAAGTGCTCGTCAAGGTCGGCGACCGCGTCGGCGAAGGCGCGGTGCTGCTGAAGGTCGAGGCCGAAGGCGCCGGCGCGGCGCCGGCCGGGGCGGGCGAAGCGAAGGCGGCGCCGGTTTCGTCCAGCGCGGCAGCGACGCCTACCGCACCCGCGGCTCCTGCCGCGCCGCCTGCGCCCGCCCCCACGGCCGCCAAACACGCCGGCGGCGCCGACCTCGAGTGCGACATGCTCGTGCTCGGCGCCGGCCCCGGCGGCTACTCGGCCGCGTTCCGCGCCGCCGATCTGGGCCTGAAGACCGTCATCGTCGAACGTTATGCGACGCTCGGCGGCGTGTGCCTCAATGTCGGCTGCATCCCGTCGAAGGCGCTGCTGCACGTCGCGCAAGTGATCGACGAAGCCGGGCACATGGCGGCGGCCGGCATCACGTTCGCGAAGCCCGCCGTCGACCTCGACGCGCTGCGCGCGCACAAGGACAAGGTCGTCGGCAAGCTCACCGCCGGCCTCGCCGGCATGGCCAAAGGCCGCAAGGTCGAGGTCGTGCGCGGCCTCGGCACGTTCCTCGACGCGAACCACGTCGAAGTCGAGCTGACCTCCGGCAGCGGTCAGGACAAGACCGGCGAGAAGAAGGTCGTGCGCTTCGGCCAGTGCATCATCGCCGCCGGCTCGGCCGCGGTGCATCTGCCGTTCATCCCGAAGGATCCGCGCGTCGTCGATTCGACCGGCGCGCTCGAACTGCGCACATCCGGCGGCAAGGCGCCCGCGAAGATGCTCGTCATCGGCGGCGGCATCATCGGCCTCGAGATGGCGACCGTCTATTCGACGCTCGGCACGCGCGTCGATGTCGTCGAGATGCTCGATGCGCTGATGCAGGGCCCGGACCGCGACGCTGTCAAGGTGTGGGAGAAGCAGAACGCGCAGCGCTTCGACAACATCATGCTGAAGACGAAGACCGTCGCCGTCGAGGCGAAGGACGACGGGCTGTGGGTCACATTCGAAGGTGCCGAGGGTAGCAAAAGCGCCCCGCAAGGCCCGCAGCGCTACGACATGATCCTGCAGGCGGCCGGGCGCAGCCCGAACGGCGGCAAGATCGGCGCGGAGAATGCCGGCGTCGTCGTCACGGATCGCGGCTTCATCCCGGTCGATGCGCAGATGCGCACGAACGTGCCGCACATCTTCGCGATCGGCGACGTCAATGGCAACCCGATGCTTGCGCACAAGGCGGTGCACGAGGGGCACGTCGCAGCCGAAGTCGCGGCCGGCGAGACACAAGGCAAGTCGGAGCTTGCCCGCTCGGCGTTCGACGCGACCGTGATCCCGAGCGTCGCCTACACGCACCCGGAAGTCGCGTGGGTCGGCTTCACCGAAGAGCAGGCAAAGCGAGAAGGCCGCAAGATCGAGACCGCGAAGTTCCCGTGGGCCGCTTCGGGGCGCGCGATCGCGAACGGCGCCGACTACGGCTTCACCAAGCTGATTTTCGACGCCGAAACGCATCGCGTCATCGGCGGCGCGATCGTCGGCCCGTCGGCCGGCGACATGATCGGCGAAGTGTGCCTCGCGATCGAGATGGGCGCGGATGCCGTCGATATCGGCAAGACGATCCACCCGCACCCGACCTTGGGCGAGACCATCGGCCTGGCGGCCGAAGTGGCGCACGGCAGCTGCACCGACATCCCGTCGATGCGCAAGAAATAGGCTTGACCGCTTCACACGGCTAGCACGGGGGCGCTGCGGCGCCCCTGTTTCATCCGGGCCTTGGCCGTCCAGGAAAACCCGGGTCAGAGCTCGACTGCGGGACCTGTTTCCCCGCTTTCAGGCGTTCGCCGTTGCCGCTTCCGACAACGAGTGCGCCAACGTATCGACTGCTTCCTGTCGCGCGTCGTCCGCCCGCCCGGCGCCGAAAAGCCCCGACCATTCGCGATGCGCCCGCGCGCGCAGCAAGGGCTCCGGGATCGGGCCTTCACGCCATTGCCGCAGCTGCGGGTCGACCAGCCGGATCGGCGCCATCGCAGCGTGGCCGCGGGCTTCGAGCGCGTCGATGAGGCGCAGCTGGCGCAGTGCGAGCAAGCGCAGGATCGCGTCGTCGACGCTGAGCTCGCGCTGCCCGCGCAGCTTCTCGACCACGCGGTCGCCGAACTGCCGCACCGCCTGCCAGCCTCCGCCGGCAAGCGCCCCGAGCGCAGCGGCGGTGCCGAGCGTCAGCCCGCCGAGCATCAGGTCGATACCGACGCCGGCGGCTGCTCCCGCCGCCGCGCCGGAGCCGACGCTGACGCCCATCGCGCGGAAGGTCTCCGGGTTGAAGAGATCGTTCTCCCAGCGGCCGTCGAGCAGCGGCAGCTCGCCCGCATCGACGTCGTCCGGGCGGAACCGGTACAACGCGAGCAGCGCCTCGACGCAGCTCTGCTCGCGCCGCCGCACCCGCTCGTGCAGATCCGCGACCGCCCGGCCGATCACCGCTTGCGGCCCGCTGGCGACAGCGACCCGCGCGGCGGCGACGTCGACCAGCAGTTCGGCAACGAGCCTCAGCGCGGCGACATGCCGCGCCCGCGCCTCGCGCTCCCGGCACGCGACGAGGCGTTCAAGCGCCGAGCGATGCGCGTCGACGAGCGTCGCGAGCTTCTCGTACAAGCGGCGCTCGCCGTCGCGCTCAGGTGCGACCGTGTCGAAGCGCACGACGGCATGCAGTCCGAGCCGCGCGAGCGCCTCGCGCCACGAGGATTCGTTGGCCGCCGGGTCGCGCACGAAGTTCAGCACCGGCAGCAGCGGGATCGCGCAGCCGCCGAGGATCGCGAGCTCGTCGCGATGCTTCGCGAGGACGGGATCGCGCACATCGACGACATAGAACGCCGCGTCGCTCGCGAGCATCTGGCGCAGCACCTTCGCTTCCTGCTCGAAGCGGTGGCCGGCCACCGGAGTCGCGAGGAAGCGCTCGATCCGTGCCGTATCGTCGAGCCGTTCGCCGCCGGGCGCCTCGATCGCCTCGAGCCGTTCGAGCAGCGCGATCGGGTCTTCGAGCCCCGGCGTGTCGTACAGCTCGACGAGCACCTCGCCGTCGGCGAGCAGCCGCGCGCCTTCGACATGGCGGGTCGTGCTCGGCCGGCTCGACACCTCGCCGAAGCCGGTGTCGCGCGTCAGCGTGCGCATCAGCGACGTCTTGCCGGTGTTGGTGTGCCCGACGACGGCGATGCGCAGCGGTCTAGTCATTTTCGGCGCCCGTCCCCGCGCCGCGCAGCCAGTCCATCGCGGCGGCCGGCGTGCCGATGACCCGTTCGGCCCTCATGCCGATGCCATCGAGCGACTCCCGCCAGTGTGACGCATGCCCGCCGGCGCCATCGCCCCCTGTCAGCCACACCCGGCAGTCGCCCGCGTGGCGCGACAGCTCGGCAATCAGTTCGAGGCTGCCGCGATCCGGGGTTTGACGCGCGTCGCACGCGACCAGCAGCCGCGCCGGCGGGTCGGCCTGCAGTTCGGCGACGAGGCGTTTGCGCTGCTCGCGGCTGTCGATGACGCCCGCATCGCGCACCCCGCCGGCAGCGCTGGCGGCCACCCCGCCCCCGTCGGCAGCTCAAGCCCGACCGCCAGCGGCGAGCCGCTGCCGGCCGAGTGTGCGCCATCCGCCCGCGGCCCCCAGAGACGCCCCGGATCGGCGTCGGTGACGCCAATCCGCTCGCTCGCCGGCGCGAGCCGCGCGGCGAGCACCGCGTAGCCGGGCAATGCCAGGTCGAGCCGCAGGCGCGCGCGCCCGACACGCCACAGGACGAGACACACCGCCCCCAACAGCGCCCGCGGCACGATGCCGTACATCGTCACGCAGCCCAGGAGCCACGACGACCACGCGATGCGCGCCACCTCGTCGACGGCGGCGGCCACGCCGCTCGCGCGCACATGCTCCGCGTCGGGCACCGCGAAGCCGACCTGCGCCGGCAGCCAGCCGACGATGCGCACGAGATCCACGAACACGTCTGCCGACAGGATCGTCGTTTCCCAGGCGAAGCCGTAGCGCCGCGCGGACAGCGTCGCGAGCAGGCCGACCAGCGCGCCGCACAGCGCAGCGAACCACAATCCGTGCGTCACCGCCCCGAGCCACCAGCGCAACAGTCGCGCGCGCCCGAGCAGGCCCGCGAGCGCCCTCGCGACGTACACCGCTGCGGGACCAGCCGGCGACAGCCGCGTCGATAGCCACAGCCAGACGCGCCCGAGTGCACCGCCCGCATCCCGCCCGCCAAACGACAATCCGAGCGCCCACAGCAGCAGGCTCACCAGGTGCACGCCGAGCAGGCCGCCCAGCGTCCACACGACGTTGACCGCACGCGTGCCGTCGCCCAGCACCGCGAGCGCGGCGCCGAATCCGCTCGTCAGCGCGACGATCGACGCCAGCATCAACACCAGCCGGGAGCGCGCGCGCCACGCCGCGATCATCCCGACCATTCCCTCGCGCTCGCCCAACAGCAGTGCGCGGCGCACGATCCGCTCCTCGACGCCGCCGTCGGTCGCGCGCACCGCGGCTACCGCATCGCGGTCGTCGAGCGGGCCGGCCGCCTCCTCGCGCAGCCGGAGCGCCTCCGCCAGCCAGCGCGATTCGAAGGCTGTCAATCGCGTGGAATCGGGGGCAGGCATGCGCGAAATCGGGTCCGGGTCACGATCAGGACGACAGGATAGCGGATCGGCGCCCGCGGTCCCGCCCTGGCGCGCCGTCGGCGCGCCTTTCACCTTGGTCCGTGCTCAACGACAAGGCATAATCCGCGGACCCAAACCGGATGAAAGACGCTGACGATGCCCGCCCCGACCCAGCCTTCGGATATCGCCCGCGAAGTCCTGCGACTTTTCGCCTCGCGCCGCCTGCCGCCCACGCCGGACAACTTCCGCACGCTGTATCACGAAGTCTCCGGCATTCCCGCGCCTGACGGGCCGTTCCCCGAAAAATTCGTCCGCTCCCTCGCCCGCCAGCTGCCGCGCGACACCTCCGAGCGCGCGCGGTTCGCCCGGCTGCTCGACCAGGCGCTGGCTGTCGGCAAGGCGGAGGTCGCCCGGCAGGCGCTGGCGGAGTATTTCGACAATCTCAAGGCCGAACGGCCACCGGCGTGGAACGAGCTGATCGCCGAACTGCTGCGCCAGTGGGAAAGCCGCCAGACCGGCTGGACCGTCGCACGCAAGCGCGAATCGCTCGAACGCGTGCTCGCGGCCAGCGACCCGCAAACGCTTCACGCCCGCCTGCAGGCACTCGTCCGTTCCTGGAGCCACGCCCCGGCGGAGTCCGGGACGACGTCGCCGCCCGACATGCCGGTGCAAGCTGTTGCCGCCAGGCCAGCGGAAACAGCGGCGCCCGAAGTCCGCCTCGTCGCAGCCAGCGAAACGGGCGGACTGCTCGCGGGGCTGCGCGAACTCCTGCTCCTGACGCTCGAATCGATCGCTCCGGTGTTCCTCGCCGACCAGCCCGAACTCACCCGCGACGCGGCCGGGTTCTCCGCCTCGGTCCGGAGCGCACAGGACGCCGGGGCGCTGCAGGCCATCGCCAAGCAGCTGCGCAAGTTCGCCTACCGGCTGGAAATGCTCGCCGGCGACCGCGCCGAAGTGCACACCGGCCTGCTCAATCTCCTGCGCCTGCTGCTCGAGAACATCGACCAGATCGTCATCGACGACCAGTGGCTGCACGGCCAGATGGACACGCTGCGCGACATCGTCGGCAACCCGACCAGCCTGCGCATGATCGACGACGCCGAACGCCGCCTGAAGGAAATCATCTACAAGCAGAGCCAGCTCAAGCACAACCATTCCGAAGCGCAGCGTTCGCTGAAGAAGATGCTCGCGGGTTTCGTCGACCACCTCGCGAGCTTCGCCGACACCACCAGCAGTTATCACGACCGCATCGAAGAGTGCGCCGACAGGATCTCGGCGGCGCGCGACATCGGCGAGATTGGCGACGTGCTCGACGAAGTCATGCGCGAGACGCTGGCGATCCGCGACGAGGCGCGCCGCTCGCGCGACGAACTGCGCGCGACCCGCGAACGCGTCCGCGAAGCCGAAGCGCAGATGGCCGAAATGCAGCGCGCGCTCGACGAAAGCAGCCGCCTCGTGCGCCAGGACCAGCTCACCGGCCTGCTCAACCGCCGCGGCCTTGAAGAAACCTTCGACAAGGAAGCCGGCCGCGCGCGGCGCCACCGCAACCCGCTCAGCATCGCCCTGCTCGACCTCGACAACTTCAAGAAAATCAACGACACCCACGGCCACCAGGCCGGCGACGACGCGCTCGTGCATCTCGCCCGCATCGTCCGCGCCAACCTCCGCCCGCAGGACACTCTCGCCCGCCACGGCGGCGAGGAATTCATCCTGCTCTACCCCGACACCGGCCTCGAGCAGGCGCACGTCGCAGTCGTCCGCCTGCAGCGCGAACTCACCCGCGCGTTCTTCCTTGCCGACGACAAGAAGATCCTGATCACCTTCAGCGCCGGCATCACGGTGTGGAACCCGGGTGAAACGCTCGATGCGGCGCTCAAGCGCGCCGACGCCGCGATGTACGAGGCGAAGGAGACGGGGAAGAACAAGGTGGTGGTGGCCGCAACGGGCGGCTTCACCTGAAATCGGCGTAAGGCGTCAGCGGCGCCGCTGGCAGAGGCAAGCTGCCTTGCCAGGGTTCGAGGGTATAGCGCAGGTAAAGCATGGCACGGCTCGGCGCGTAGTCTTCGCTGTGCTGCCACGAAAGATGGCCGCCAAGCACCAGGTGATCCGACAGCCGCCGCTCGATGCTGGCCTGCAGATGCAGGCTGGCGCCGCCGCCGCTGTCGCTGGGGTTGACCAGGCGCCCTTCCTCCAGCACGTAGTCGTCCGGATTCCTGCCGTCGAACAGCTGCGCCATCATCCTGCGCAGCGGATAGAGTTCGCTATCCTTCGACTGCGCCTGCGACCAGCCGAACGACCCTTCGAACTGCACCGACCAATCGGCGTTGCGCCGCGCGTAGCTGAGCGGGATGCCTACCGAGTAGTAGTGGCGCGGGCTGTAATAGCCGCCTTGCCCCAGCGTGTATTCGCCGAGGTCGTGCCGGTAGCCCCGGTACATCACCGATACGCCGGCGCGCAGGCGCTCATCGACCCGGTCGATGAAGCGGTGGTAGTAACCCGCCATCGCCGTGCCGCGCTGATTGTCGGCAACGTTCTCGCCGCGCAACCGGTGCAGGCCGAGACTGGCCCAGACGCCGCCGGCGCCGCCCTGGTCGTGGCTGAGGCCGAGGGTGAAGCCGTTCGCGGTGACGCCGCCCCAGCGGATCCCGGTCTGCGGGTCCACCGCCCCGGCGTAAGAAAGCAGGGAATTGCTCAGCGGCCGGCGCGACGCCGTCAACGTCCAGCCCAGCTCACCCCAGTCGCCCTCATGGCTGACGCTGCCCAGCCAGTTGCCGACCTCGAAACCCTGCGGCGAATGCCCGACATCGAAACTCCAGCGTCGGCCACTCCAGCCCAGCGCCACGGCGGTACCGCGAGCACGCTGGGCACCGTCCCGGCAGCCGGCCGGGTACGCGGCCCCGCTCTCCCGGTGGCGCCACTGCAGCGCGCAGGAACCGAATTCTTCATGATGCCGGCCACTGTCGTCGGTGTCGAAGCTGCCGACATCGAGGTCCACTCGTTCGGCGCGCAGAAAACCGTCGCCACCCGCGAAAGGCAGGTCGACCTGGAGGATGCTGGTCTGCGCCCCCAGGTCGGAGATGCCCGGCGTCGCATCGTCGCTGCGCCAGGCATACTCGTGGTGCACATGCACGGTCGGGTTGTGTCGCCGGTAGAGCGCGTCGACGTCGCCGCGCAGGCTGCCGATGAGCCAGCCATCCTCTTGGCGGGCGCGGCTGGCGCGGGTCAAGGCGCGCGGGTCGGGCGACCCGGATTGCGCGTGCGTGAGCAAACCGGCCGCGGTCATCGCCTGGGCATATAGCCCCATCGCGCGTCCGGGCTGCTGGGCGGCGAACAGGCGCGCCGCGTCGCGCAGCAGCAACGGGTCCCACTGCCCCTCCTGCCCCAGTTCATCGAGCAGGATGCCGGCCTCGTCCTTTGCGCCCAGGGCGATCCAGGCGTTGGCCAGGCGCCGGCGTGCATTCAGCGCCCCGGAGGGCAGTTGCAGCGGTTCCTGCCGCAGCAGCGTCCGTGCCTCATCCGGGTGGCCGCCGGCGATCAGGCTTTCGACCAGCCCCAGGCGCGCCTCGGCATGTCCGGGCGCGCGCTGCAGCAGTTGCCGGTAGTAGCGTTCGGCCTGCGCAGGCGCGTTGCGCTCCGCCGCCCACTCAGCGACGCGCAACAGATCCTCGTCGAGAGGATCGCGCAGCAGCAAGGCCGCCGCTTCGTCCTCGCGGCCGGCCGCGCGCAACGCCGCGGCGCGTGCCAGCAGTTGCCGGCGCTGCAGCCTCGCCGCCAGTGCGTGCATGTCCTCGTCCCAGGCGGCCGGGGAAATCCGTCCCAGCGATGCCAGCGCTTCTTCATCGTGCCCGGTGCTCGACAGGTACAGTCCGTGCGCGTAGCGTGCCTGGCGATCGTCGCCGTGGCGCTCCAGGAGGCGCTGGAAGCCGGCTTCTGCAACGGCATCGCGCCCGAGCTCGCGCTGCGCGTTGGCGAGGCGGTAAACCAGCCAGGGATCGTCCGGTGCCGCCACCGCGGCCTCTTCGAGCAGCGCCACGGCGCGCTCCCGCTCCCCCCGGGCGCGGGCGGCTTCGGCCTCGCGTTCGAGGCGCTCGCGGCGCAAGGCGCGCAACGAGTCGGCGAATTCACCCCGCAGGGTTATCGGCAGACCGGCGAGCAAGGCCTCCGCGCGCTCGGGCTGCCGATCGCGGTACAGCCGCACCAGGGCGCGAACGACATCGCCGCTTGCCGGGTCGAGCCGATACGCCTCCAGCAGCAGGCGTTCGGCTTCGGCATCGTCGCCCTGTGCCTGCGCCACCCGGCCCAGGCCAACGAGGGCGAAGGCATCGCCCGGCTTCACCCCCCGGGCCTCGCGGTACAGCCGATGCGCGGCGGCGGAATCGCTGGCGTCGAGCGCCTGGTCGGCCTGCTTCAGCAGCATCCAGTAGCGGCTGGTGATCATCAAGTCGCGCCACCGGCTGATCGCCGAGTCGTCCTGCTCCATAGCCAGGGCCTGGCGCAAGGCCGTGTACGCAGCGTCGTGGCGCCCCAGCCGCAGCAGGGCATAACCCAGTTCGCCGTGCAGGCTGGCGTCCTCCGGATATCGACGCAGCGCCCGGCGCAATTCCATCTCGGCGGCAGCAATCTCTCCCTGCCCCAGCAGCCGCTTGCCGCGCTGCCCGGCTTGCCAGGAGGGGTCGGCAAGCAGCCGCTGCTGGGCCTGGAGACGGGTTTGCGCGTCGCCGCGCCGGGACGAATCCGGGTAGCGCACAAGGAACCGCTGCCAGGCCCGGGCGCTGTCGCGACTGACCGGCAATTCGGCCAGGTAGTCGAATTCCCTTTGCGCGGCGGCATCGCGCGCGGCCGGATCGGCCGCGAGCTGCCCGAGCACCCGCAACGCTTCTTCGTTGTGCCGGGCGGCGAACAGCAGGTCGACCAGGGCTTGGCGCAGGGCGACGTTTCCCGGGTATTGCCGGTCCAGCGCGCGCAACTGTTCGATCGCTTGCCGCGGCTGGCCATCGATGGCGGCACGCAGGCGCCAGTATTCCAGCGCGAGCGCCATGTCCGGCGGCTCGATACCGAACAGTTGCTCGTAGAGCGCGCGCGCCTGCACGCGCCGGCCGCCGGCGGCAAGCAGCCGGGCCTGCTGCAGCGTGCGCTGGCTGGTGGCGTCGTGCAGGCGCAGCAGCACTTCCCCGTGCCGCAGCAGCGGCGAATCCGGTGCCACGCGGCGCAGGCGCTCGAGCAGGCGACCGGCCTGGCCGGCGTCCCGCTTTCGCAGCGACAGCCGCAGGCTCGCGAACAGGGTTTCCGGGTTGTCCGGGGCGATGCGTTCGAGCCGCGCCAGCGAATCGCGCACCAGTTCCTCGCGGTACTGTGCTTCGCCGATCCTGACCTGCTCCAGCAGCCAGCGCTGCTGTTCGATCCGGTCCAGCGGTTCAGCCAGCGCCAGCCCGGACAGGCTGCCGAGCAGCAGCACCCACCCGCTCAATCTTTGCATCTGTCGATCCAGGCCGGCAGCAGCCGGCCGTCCTTGTCGAAGCGGTAACGTCCTTCATCCCAGCCCCGGCCGAACAGGTACAGGACTTGGCCATAGTACGCATCCGGGGCCGGCGGAGTGCGCTGCAGGAGGTCACGCTGCGCCTGCAGCGCCACCCCCTCTCCGGTCGCCGCGAGCAGTGGCAGCAGGGCGGCGGAGAAACCCGCCGGGCCGACTCCCCGATGATCGCCGCTGCGCGCGTCGATATGTTCCGGCGGCTGGCCGAGGCGCGCAGTCAGTTGCGCCATCGGCGCGAAATGCCCCTGCAGCCGCTCCCGTTCCGGCGCCTCGTCGGCGAGCATGCCGAGCCACAGGTAGACGCGGATGGCATCGTAGCTCCCTGCCGCGCCGTGTTCCGGGTCGACCGCCCAGCCCTGCCCCGTTTTCCACTGCAGCCAGTCCGGGGCGAAGCCTTTCGGCGCCCCCGCCAGCAGCAGACGCCGGGTGTTGGCGGCGAGTTCGCCCCAGACCGTGTCCACGAGGGCGAAACGCGCCAGTTGCTGCAGCGGCAGGTAGGCGGGATTGAGACGCCAGCCTTCGGCGCCGTCGAAGCCGTAGTCGCCGGGCAGCAGCATCAGCCCCAGCCCCGGCAGCTTGCGCACGGTCTGAGCGGCGCTGCGCCGGAGCAGCTGCTGCCCGAGCGCGGCGTAGTCCGCGCGCCGCCACAGGCGACCGGCCTCCAGCAGGCTGTAGGCGAGCCACAGGTCGGCGTCGCTGGCATTGTTGTCGTCGAGCACGCGCCAGTCGCCATCGCCGGCGCGTCCCCACTGCCAGGCCGGCAGGCGATGGCCGAGCTTGCCGGCGGCGAGATTGTTCCCCGTCCACTGCAGCAGGCGGGCGAAGCTGTCGCGATCGTCGGCGAGCAAGGCAAAGAACAGGCCGTAGCTCTGCCCTTCCGAGGTGGTGATCAGGCGTGGCGAGGAGCGGTCGATGACACGTCCGTCCACACTCACCATCGCCTGCTTGAACGATTCCCACGCCGGCCAGGGGCACTGCGCCGCTGCGCTGACGCGCCCCGGCACGCCCAGCAACAGGACGAAGAGACACACGGCAAAGCTGCGCATGCGCTCAGGCGTCCCCGGGCAGGCGCCGGCGCGCCGCCCAGCGCAGCACGCGCCACAGCAGGAAGGCGGCCAGCGCGACACTGATCGTGGCGAGCACGGCAAGCAGCACCGGATACGCGGACAAGTGGAACCAGGTCAGCAGCCACCAAGGCAGGCTGCCGACGAAGTAGCGCTCACCGGCAGCCTGGCTGACGATGCCGCTGCTGCGGATCAGCGACACCGAGCCGGCAACCGCCTCGAGCCGCTGTGGATCGGCCAGGGCGGCCCGCAGCAGTTCGTAATCGCCCTCCTCCGATGCGAGCAGGGCGACGATGCTGCGCTGCGCGTGGGACGGCGACTGCATGCCGACGATGGCGGCGATCGGCGCCCCCGCGGAGATGTCGACCCGGCTCTCCACCCCCGCGGTGTGGGCGCTGCCGGGCTGCCGCAAGCCGTCGCGCGAACGTTCGAGCAGCAACTCGAGGTCGGGATCGTCGCGCAGTTCGTCAGGCAGGCGGCCGAGCAGCAGCAGATCGGCATCGGTCGCCGCGGCGGTGCGCCAGTCGTCGCTCACGCGCAGCCCGAGCGCCGGGTAGCCGGTACGCGCGGCAATCCCCGCCACCACGTCGAGAAGGACGCCGACCTGCGTCGCCCCGGCGCCGGCGGGCACCACCGCCAGCGTTTCCGAAAGATCGGCCATGCGGCTGAAGGGGAAACCGCTGCGCACGAAGACGCCCAGGTCTGGCATGCGGATGTAATGGTGATAACCGGACAGGTCGATCGACGACTCCTCGTCGATGATGGCGCGCATATCCACCGGCAGCATCGTCTGGCAGCGGTCGCGCTGCGCGCTGGCGAGCACGCTGGCGAAGTTGAAGTCGAAGCGGATCCGGTTGTGGTCCCCCAGTTTGAGCGCCGGCACCAGCAGCTTGTCGCTGAAGGCGCCGGCATCGCCGGAAAGCACGTTGAGGCGCAGTTCTTCCAGGCGGACGCGCCCCTGTTCGCTGCTCTGCAGCGGCAGGCCGCTGATGAATTGATCGTTGATGCTGACGTTCAGGCGCGACTCGTCGCTCAGGTTCGGCGCCGTGTAGCGGTACACCGTGCGCAGCGGCACCCCCTGGTTGCGCCAGACGAACAGGTCCGGCGGCAGGTTGACGTCCACCACCACTGGCCGCGGCTGCAGCCCGCTGACCTGCAACTGCCCGGGGTAGTCGATCAGTTCGCCGAAACGCACCGGCCGGTCGGTGCGCATCCAGTTCGGCGCATCGTAAGGCTTGCGCGGTTCGAGCCGCTGCACCCGATTCACCGTCACCCGCGCGCCGCGGAACAGTTCTCCGCCCAACACGAGGGCAGTGGCCGCGGCGGCCAGATCGTCGGCGTCGCGGCCGAGCACCAGCAGAATCTTGGCGTAGGGGTCGTGCGGATGATCGATCAGTTCCACCACCGGAGCATCGACCGGCGGATATTTTTCCGTGTCGGCGAGAAACGCCGGGCGGCGGTCGTTGCTGGCGAAGACAATCGCGGATTGCGGCGCCTTCCCTGCCTCTGCCTCGGGCAGGCGATCGAACAGGACGGGAAAGCTCGCCCCGCGCCATCCCGCCTCGCTGCCGAAGTAGGAGGCCAGGATCGCCGCCGCGCGTTGTTCGCCGAGACCGGGCGCGGCGGCGAAAACGATCGGTACCACCAGGCGCGCGGTCTCGCGGGGGTCGAAAAAGGGCGCCGGGAAGTACGCCAGGTCGTTGTGCAGCCCCAGCGCCTGCTCCCGCACGACAACACTGCTGTCGCGGCTGACGCTGAGCCACAAGGCGCTGTGGGCAGGGTCTTCGCAGATGTCGGTGTAATGGCCGATGAACTCGATACGGACACGGTTGAAGTCGGCGACCAGCCGCGGATCGAGTGCGATCTGCTGATGCACTGGCCGGCCGAGGTGTTCCTTCTCGATCGGCAGCACGCTCATCAGCGCATCGTTGAGGTAGATGCGCAGGTGCGACAGCGTCGGCAGCAGCGCCGGCGAGGGGGTGTACTGGAGCCGCAGGCCGGCTTCGCTGGCGATGCGGTCGCGGCGCAGGCCGAATTCGATCTGGTCGCTGTTGCGGATGCCCAGCAGCAGCGTGTCATCCGGACGGCCGAGGCGGGCGAAGGTACGCGTCGTCTGCCAGGCCGGAGGCGGGGGTGGCGTCACGGACCTGGTTGCGGCCGTCGCAGGGGGCGCCGTCGCGGCCAAGGCGCCGGCGGCGAGCAGCAGCGCGAGGCCGCCAAACAGGAATTTGCGGAAGTGGCGGTTCATGGTCCGGCGGTCGGCAAAGGAGAGGAAAGCAGGGGCAAGGGATTGCGCGGCAAGTAGCTGCCCAACCAGCACCCCACACGCCCAAAGTGGCGCAGCGGTGCGCGCAACGGGCGCGGCAGGTGCAGGTACAGCCGGCGATAGCCTTCGCAGCCCAGCTTCAGGACGTCGGCGAAACTGCGCAGAGGCCGATCGCCGCCGAATTCGTGGTGCCAGTCCAGCCAGGCGTCGGCACGGGCAAAGGTGCACTGGACGAAATCGATCTTCTGCTGGGGCGAGAGCGTTTCGAAGCCGATCCCGAGCAGATCGCCTTCGTAACGGCGGACGATGCCGGGAAAGGCGAATTCGCGCTCGCCGCGGCGTAGCAGCAGGTTCACTTCGATGCCGGACGACAGCGGCAGCGGCACCTGCAGCCTGACAGCGACGCCAGCGACGGAGTAGTCCGCCAGGACGCCGGGGAAAAGATGGCCGTCGGGCAGGCGCAGCGCCACCGGCAGTGGCGTCTGCACCCGATGGCTCTGGCGCACCTGGCGCGCCTCGGCGGCCACCGACATGGCGGCACCGATGATCAGCAAGTTGTAGCCCACCCACAGCGAACTGACGATTACGGTGGCGATCTCCCCCGCCGGGCCGTATGACAGGCGCCAGACGGCAAAGCCGAGGCCGAGAAAATTCAGCGCCGCCAGGACAAGACACGGCAGGGCGATTTTCCAGTTGAACTGGTCTTCCTGGATCAGGCCGCCTTTCGCGGTGACATTGAAGCTGCCCTTCTTCGGGTTGAACAGGGCGACCGTCGTCGGCCAGGCGATATACCAGGCCAGCACCGTCTCGTACACCTCGCCCCAGAAGGTTTTCCGGTAAGCGCCCTGCATGCGCGAGGTGGCCAGGCTGGCATGGATCATGTGCGGCAGGACGTAGAGCAGGATCATCAGCGCCGGCGCATAGATGATGTAGGCATGCAACAGCAGGAACGCCAGTGGCGCGGTGAGAAACACCAGCCGCGGCAGGCCGTACAGAAAGTGCAGCATGGCGTTGGCGTAGCAAAGGCGCTGCAACAGGTTCAGTCCCTTGCCCAGCAGGGGGTTGTCGATACGGAAGATCTGCGCCATGCCGCGCGCCCAGCGGATGCGCTGGCCGACGTGGGCAGGCAGGCTTGCGGTGGCCAGACCGGCGGCCTGCGAGACGCGCAGGTAGGCCGAGTTCCAGCCGTTGCGGTGCAGGCGCAGCGCGGTATGCGCATCCTCGGTCACCGTCTCGACGGCGAAGCCGTCGACCGAGTCCAGCGCGGAACGGCGCAGCACCGCGCAGGAACCACAGAAGAACGCTGCGTTCCACATGTCGTTGCCATCCTGAACCAGGCCATAGAACAGGTCGCCCTCGTTGGGCTGGCGGCGGAAGATGCCGAGATTGCGTTCGAACGGGTCCGGCGAGAAGAAATGGTGTGGCGTCTGCACGAGCGCCAGTTTCGGGTCGCGCAGGAACCAGCCCACGGTAACCTGGAGAAAGGAATGCACCGGCACGTGGTCACAGTCGAACACCGCCACCAGTTCACCGTCCGTATGGCTCAGCGCGTGGTTGAGGTTGCCGGCCTTGGCGTGGCGGTTATCCGGGCGGGCGAGATAACCGACGCCGACCTCGGCGGCGAAGCGGCGAAAACTGTCGCGCCGGCCGTCGTCGAGAATGTGGATGCGCAGCTTCTCCTGTGGCCAGTCGATCCCCAGCGCCGCATAGACAGTAGTGCGCACCACGTCGAGGTCCTCGTTGTAGGTCGGAATGAACAGGTCCACGCTCGGCCACTGCCGGGTGTCGGGCGTCAGCTGCGCGGGACGGCGCCCCAGCGGCCAGCAGGTCTGGACGTAGCCAAGCATCAGGATCAGCCAGGAATAGCTTTCCGCCGCCAGCAGGATCAGCCCGCAGGCCAGATCGAGGGCGTCGTTCCAGTTCAGGGTCGCGGTATAGCGCCACCACAGGTAGCGGCAGGACACGATCACCGACAGCACGAGCAGCAGCAGCGTGGGAAAGCGCCCCGGCATGCGCCTGATCACCATGGCCAGGGTCCACAGCAGGAGGACGAACACCGACTGGGCCAGGTAATCGAAAGGTTCGGTGACGCACAGCAGCGCCAGGCCGGCGGCGAGGATACCGATCACGCCGTACAGCAGTAGCCGGCGGCGCGGGCCGATTCGCTCCAGCCAGTCCGCACCGCGGCGCAGCCTGGTACTGCGCCGCACGCGTGGCGGCATCTGCCCGACGTCGGCAAACAGGCGCCCGCAGGCCCGCTCCACACTCGACCATGCAGCCAGCCAGTTCCGGTGCGGCGAATGCACCGGAGCGGCCGGGCGGATCATCAGCAGCCATAACGTCTGCACGGCGTAACGCAACGGGTCGCCAGGGCTCGGCCGCTTGTCCGCCAAGTGCGGATACCAGCGCTGCCGCTCATCGAGCAACGCACGCCAGGCATGTGACTCCAGGCGCAGCACGAGCCAGGCCAGCAGGTTGATCATGCTCATCAGCAGCGCGGCCACGGCCGAACAGCCATGCCGCTGGCGCAGCCGACGATAAGGAAAGCAGCACGCGAGCGTCACGCTGCCCTCGCCCGCTGCGCCAGGCACCAGATGGCCACGCTGAGGGCGTCTTTCGCCACCAGGCTGGCGGGAGCGTAGTGACCGACCGGGGCCTTGCAGGCCAGCGCCTCGCGCATTGCCGCATCGGCGTGGACGTTTACCGGCAGCAGCCGGCCGCCATGGCGCTGCTGCCAGAGCAGCAGCACATCGCGCTGCAACTGGCAGAGCGGATCGTAGCGATTGACGAGCATGAGGTCGCAGGACCGCTCTGGCCGACGCTGCAGCAGCGCATGGCAGGCGGCATCGGCCTCCACCACCCGGATCGGCAGATCGCACGGACCGACGCTGGCGGCATGAGCCGGATGGCCGCGCGGCAGATCGAACAGCAGCCAGTCGAAATGCTCCGCCAAGCTGGCCCGGCGGCGCCGCCACAGCGCGGGCTCGGCACCCAGCCGTCGCTCCATGGCGGTCTCCTCGGCCTCGTTCACCTCGCCGTATGGAAGCAGGAACAGGTTCGACCCCAGACTCCAGGCCTGTTCCTCCCACGGCCATCCATCGAGAGTGGCGCGCGCCCACCCCCTCCTCTCCGTCCAGCCCAGGTTGAAATGCAGCCGCAACAGGTTCTCCGGGCAGACATCGACCAGCAGCACCCGCTCGCCCAGGCTGTGCAGCGCATGGCCAACGGCGGCCAGCAGCGAAGTGCTGCCGACGCCGCCACGCAGTCCGCGCATCGACACGGAGGTCACGCCGCCGCCTCCTGCCGGTCGTGCGTTGTCGGCAGGGCGTCGCTGCGATCCAGTTCATCGAGCAGGGGCCAGCGTCGCAGCGCGCGCAGCATTTCCGCCCGCACGCCAAGGCCGACGTAATCGAACTCGGGCAGTTGCAGCGCCGCCCGCAGGCGGCCGATGTCGTCGGCCGTGGACGAATCGTCCAGGTCGTGTGCCGTCGTGCTCATTGCGAACGATGCGGGTAGGGCAGCCATTCACCTTGCTCCTGAATGCGTACGTAAGACATCCCGCCGTATTCCAGCACCACGGTGCCGGCGTTTTCCGCCACCGGGGCCGTCTGCGGCAGGTCCGCTACCAGGGCGTGCCGGTCGATGCCGGCACCACCGTCGTCCACCGGCGACATCACCGACAGCCGCGCGATGATTTCCGACAATGCCAAATAGCTGCTCGGCGCGCCGACATGCAGCGGCTCGTCGCGCGCGGCCGATCCCATGCCGATCAGCTTGATCCCCACCGGCACGTGGGTGATCGACGGGCTGGGGATCTCGCGCATGCCGGCAATCTGCATGCGGTCGCCATGCAGCCCGGCGCCGTGCTCGGGGACGATGACCAGGACCACGCGCCGGCCGCTGCGCTCGAGTTGATCGATGAAGGCGTTCAGGTCTTCGAGCAACCGCTGCGCGAGCGCCCGGTAATCGACGCGTTGAGTGCCGCCGTCGGCGCGCACCAGACGGTTGCCGTCGTGTGCAGTGTGACGGTGTTGTACAGCAGAGCCACGCGCCCGGAATCCTGCCCCTGGCGATGCTGCCACCAGCGCTCCAGCACCTCGCGGTCGCGCCAGATCGGCGAACCGTCGAAATTCACCAGCGCGCGGCGGAAACTGCTGCCATCGAGCGCCGGCGCCGGCATGCCACCCTGGCGGCGCACCTCGCCGAGGAAATCGTCGAACTTGCCATCGTGGTTCAGCGCCAGTGCGCTGTCGAAACCCAGCCGGCGCAGGTTATCGAACAGGAGACACTGGTTCGCGGCGTGATCGTAAAGGCCGCTGTGCGAGGATTGACCGCAACTCGCGCGCAACAGGCGGATGGCCGCCGGCCCGCTGTAGGACGTCGCCGAATTGAAGTGGTCGAAGACGATGTCCATCTGCCGGAACAAGGCGTTGTCCTTCATGCCGACGGCCTCGAGATCGTCCCAGGCCAGCGAGCAGATGTTCACCAGCAACAGGTCGAAGGGCGCCGCCGCTGCGGGGGGCGGCTGGAATTCGGTGCGCCGCCCTGCCTCGTCGCCGTAGAACCGTTGCAGATATTCGTCCAGCGTGGCGCTGTCGGCTTCCCGGCCCGGCGAAGCCGGTACCGCGTGGCGCGGCTGCTCGCGGGCGACGGCGGCAACCGCAGGCTGCCCCGCCATGTCTGGCAAGCCACCGCTGGCCAGCCACCCGAGCCCGATCAGAGTGAACGTGGTCAGACGCAGCCAGCGCGAAAGGTACAGCGCCGCCACCACGAACACGAACAGCACGCCGACAAGCGTCCAGTCGATGAAGCGTCCGGCCAGTTCGAGCAGATATTCCGCAGAAAAATCGAGCACTCCGGGCTGCGCCAGGAGGCGGGCGAACGGCGGCAACCAGGTGTCGTGATAAAGGAGCGCCACGCCCGCCGGCAGCGCCAACAGCTTGCGCGGCAGCAGCAGCGCCGACGACACCGGTAACAGCAAGGCCGCGGCGAAAACCAGGTTGGGTACGGCCTGAAAATTCAAGTAACCGAGCCACACGAGGATGAACTTGGCCAGAAAATACAGATTCCAGCCCCCCAGCCCCGGCCACGCCAGGCCCGGCTTGCCGGGCTTACGCTCATTCACGGGCATCTCCATTCTCCGCGGTCCCGGCCTGCCGGCGCCGCACACCCCTGGCACGCAGATGACGGGGCGGCAGGCAGCGCTCGATCCACTCGCGCAGGGTGCGCCGCAACTCGCCGACGAGGAGGACCAGCGCCGTCGTCAACACGCAGACCACGGCGACGACCTGGAGCAGTTCGGCGTAGTTCATGTGCAGCGCTCAGCAAGATGCAAGGTTGCCGGACGCAACTGCAAGGGTGCCCGCCCCACGGCGGCCGGTTCCATGGCTTCGTCAGCTTCGGCAGCCGCCGCCATCGTCGCAGCGGTGTCGACGAAGGCGTCGCGCCGCAGGGTGGCGATGCTGTCAAGCCGCTCGCAGCCCTCGAAGAGTTCCCGCCACGGCAGGCGGCAGATGTTGGCCAGCGCCGGCTCCAGGCCATCATCGCGGCAAGCGAACAGAAACAGGTAGAGGACGCCGTCGACGACACAGGCGATATCACCGAATCGCCGCAAGCGGATCTGGCTCAGGCACTGTGCGATCCGTAGGCCGGGATGCGGCCGCAATCTCAGCAACTGGTGCACGAGTTCTCCGAATTCGCCGGCATGGATCATCTCCAGCGCAGCAAGGAAATCGCGCGGGGCGAGCAAACCCCGCAGTTGCGGCGGCCGCAAGCGGTCGAGCAGGGAGTCGAAATCGGTCGCGAGGGCGCGCCGCCAGATTTGCCCCTGGACACTTTCGATCAGGCTGAGAAAACCGGGCAGCGGCATGCCATGCGGCACGACCAGGGTGGCGCCGGACGACAGCAGCAGGCGCTCGTCGCGATACCGCACCCCGGGGACCATTTCGCGCAGCACGATCTTCAGGGCGTTGCCGCTGCGCTGGCGCAGCATGTGCACCTGCTGCGCGATTTCATCCACCTCGCCGATGTCGTCGATCGCCATCAGCACGCTGGCCGCACGCGCCCCGACAGCCCGTTGCAGCAGTTCGGCACGGCTGGCGACCAATTGCCAGCGACCGGACGAGGCCGACGCGCTACCGAGCACCTCGCGCTGCGCCAGCACGAGATCATCATCGTCGACGATCACGACTTGCGGCTGAACCTGGGCCTCCGTCACCCGGCGGAATCCTTCGCCATCGACGACAAGTTCGAATGCCTGCTCGGCGCAGACGCCAACCTCGCTATGCCAGAAATCGAGCAGGTAGCGAATGGCGCCTTCGCCACGATACAGCCGCGCCAGGCCGGACAGCAGTTCATTTGCCGACGCCAGTTCGCGATACACCTGCGACGCCTCGCCGTGGCATACCAGCAGCAGCGTGCAGCGCTGTCGTGCCAGCCAATCGCGCATCCATCGGCACCAGGCATGCAGCTGACGGGAGTCATAATCCAGCCAGCCCTCGATCGGCAGCGCGAGCAGTAGCAAGCCGCCTGCGGCGCCGATACCGGCGCGCGTCAGTTCGGACGGCAGATGATCGAGCGTCTCCCGCAGCCGGCTCCGGGAGACGTCAAACAGCGCCAGTTCGTCCGGCCCTGTCTGCTTATCGAGGCCGTCGGCCAGTTCCTGCGGCTCGATGCCGCAGCACAGCAGGTTGGCCGGCATCTGCTCGGGCAAACCCGCCAGCACTTGCCGGATCAGGCGCCTCGCGTCATCTTCCCGATCGATCGTCAGCCAATACAGCCCACCTTGACGCAGGCGCGTCTGGCACTCCCGGAAAGACGGGATGGCAAGGGTGACACGATTCAGACGGGCCTCCCTGGAAGAATCGCCAAGCCGGGCACATCGTTGCATCGAGCCAGCCGACGATGGGGCAGTGACTGCGGCCGATGTGCAAGGCCAAGCGGGAGGTGGCTGGCGTGATCCATAAGACGGCGACGCATTCGCCGCCGTGCGGCGAAGATGCGGGAGCAATGTGAGCACAAAATCCTGATAAACATGACAAATGTTACCATTTGCAAATATGCCTATTAAACGGAAAAATGCCTGAAGCGTGAATTAATTCAGGTTTCTGGTCATTGCCCACAAAAACATTCACAACTCCCTGTTTCGGAAAAAGGGCAGGAGGGGGCGTGATTGACCTGCTTCAATTACAACGCCGTGGAACAAAGATACTGGCGCGCTGGCGTGTAAAAAAACCCCAGTACACTTGAAATTGGAGGGGCACTGCCCTTATAGTGCAAAACATGGTTGTAATTCCGGCAACCCGGAGACGTTCTGGACGCGGGTTCGATTCCCGCCACCTCCACAGTGGGCATTCTCGAGAGTGTCCAGTGTGGGGGTGCACCGGTTTCGACAGGGCGGGCAATGGTGAGCAGGCAACCCGAGAGGCGACGGACGTAATCCGCGCAAATCCACAAACGCCAACGATGAGCGTTTCGCTGTAGCCGCTTAAGGCAACAGCCGGGGCTGCCTGAGCCCTGTTACCAAAGACGGCGGGCGGGGGCTTCGGCCCCCGCTTCACGTTCACCGCGCTTGGCCAAGCGCTCGGTTGCCACCTGATTGCCTTTCTTCCCCGTGATCCTGTCTGCGACAAGGGTTGCGCCTATCAGGGCCGCTGCCCTTCCTGCCCTCGCTCGTTCCAATCGGCAATGCAGGGTCGGAGCGCACCGAAACGTTCACGGGGCGCGGTCTTCGAGCGGGGCGACGAGTTCCTGGCCTTCGTTGTGCACGTTGCCGACGCGCTTCGTCACAGGGTGCATCCGGATTAGAACGGAGTCGTACGGCACGAGCAATCGGCGCACCAGCTCCGGATGCGTGTCTTTGCTCAGCCACAGGTCGTAATCATCCTCGGGCACGATGACGGGCATGCGGTCGTGCAGTTCGCCCAGCGCCTCGTTCGCCTCCGTCGTGATGATCGTAAAGGTGTCGAGCGTCTCGCCGTCGGGCTTGCTCCAGCGCTCCCATAGCCCTGCGAAAGCGAACAGGCGGTCATTCGCCGGGCGAATGAAATACGGCTGTTTTCCGCCCGCAACCTTCTTCCATTCGTAGAACCCCGACGCCGGCACGAGGCAGCGGCGGCTCTTGAACGCATTGCGGAAGCTCGCCTTCTCGGCGAGGGTCTCGCAGCGAGCGTTGATGAGGCGCGTGCCAATCGTCTCGTCCTTCGCCCAGGACGGGATGAGGCCCCAGCGCAGCAAATGCGCCACCCGTTCGCCCGTGGCCAGTTGCCGGATGACGGGCAGCCTCTGCATCGGGGCTGCGTTGTAGCGCGGAGGAAAGTCCAGGATCAGCGGGTCGATATCGCAGCCGAACTGCTCGCGCAGCCGGGAGATCGAACCATAGAGGGCGTAGCGACCACACATGCCGCGACTCCTTTGCCGAAGGAGGTGTCAGTGGCAATAGTAGTTCGTTTGTCGCCCGGCGGATAATGCCTTCCAGGCGCCAGTTGGACAGGTCGGCGTCGCACCATCGCGTACAAGCCGCCCCTGTTGGAATGTGCTCTCCACGTTGATCATCCCCGACTGATAATCGACGCTGCGTGTCCACTCAATGCGACGGCACGAGTCGATAACCGCGACGCTCGCGTACCCGCAGAATCTCCTGCAGGCGCACCTCGATATCTTCGAGGCAGGTCAGGCGCTCGTGCCGCTCACCCCCCTGGCGCGTTTCCTTGGCTCCCCAGTACCGCGACAGCACCAGATCGCCAAAGAGGTCCTGGTGCACGAAGGCGATGTAGTAACGCGTATCGCTCTCCCAACGAAGGGACCGGTTGACGAGCGCAGCCGCGTCGAACTGGGTTGCCGACATCACCTCACCTCCCTCGCCGGGGTCACCACCCCGATATGTTTGTTGATCCGCTGCGAAATCCCACGGATTTGCGCAGTGAGTCATCTCCGAACCGCCCAAAAAACCCGAAGATGAAATATTGTCGTAATTATGGCCTGTCAGGACGGACGCGATGGCTGCCGACAGAGGTTGGACGGGCGATTCGCGGCGTATCCCGGAATGGGGCCGGAATCCTACACCATCATCAAGCTGCCGGTTGCCTCCGGCCTGCATCTCGAGTGAGGTAAGGGCGACTTCGATGCTCAGCCGCGGAGTGGACGGACCAGAGGAGGAAACATGCATTCTTCAAAACAACCTTGGTGGAGAGGCCATCGCGGCGAATGGTTCGTCGTCCTGCAGGCAATCCTCTTCGCCCTCATCCTGTTCGGGCCAAGAACCGCCCCCGGCCTGCCACCCTGGCCGGAAACCGCAGCCGTCGTCACGTCAGTCGTTGGCGCCTTGCTGATCGCTGCAGGGTTGACGATGTCAGTCGCCGCGGCACTGCACCTCGGCTCCAACCTCACCCCCCTGCCCCATCCCAGGGAGCACGCAACCCTGGTGATCACCGGCCTGTATCGAGGGGTGCGGCATCCGATCTACTGCGGGGTGATATTGATGGCGGTCGGCTGGGCGTTGTTTATCCACGGATGGCTTACCCTGATCTACGCAGCCGGGCTGTTGCTGTTCTTCGACATCAAGTCGAGACGCGAGGAACGCTGGCTGATCGAACGCTTTCCCCACTACATCGAATATCAACAGCGGGTGCGCAAATTGATTCCGTTTATTTACTGAATCCGAGTTTCAACCAGGTGATTGCGGAAAATATTGCGGAGGGTACGGGTCTCATGCCGCTGCCCGGTCACGAGGGACTCCGGTGGACAAAGCCGCCTCCATCATCGTCATTCCCGCCTTCGGCGACTGCGGCATTTGAACGTTGTTCCGGGACGATCTACATTGGATCGTTCGTCGGGATGCGCAGCGTTTGTGTTCGCCCGGATCGAACTCGCCTTTGGAGGAATCCCGATATGAGCGACGAGCTACAGTCCAGGACATGCACGCCGTGCCGCGGCGGCGTGCCTCCGATGACGAAGGCGCAGGCCCAGCGCTATCTGGCGCAGACGCCGGCCTGGACCCTTTCGGACGACGGACGCTGCATCGAGCGCAGCTTCACTTTCGGCGACTTCAAGGACGCGATGAGCTTCGTCGCGAAGCTCGGCGAGCTGGCTGAAACCGAGGGCCATCATCCGGACATCTGCTTCGGCTGGGGCTGGGCCCGCGTGACGTGGCAGACAAAGAAGATAAACGGCCTCCACGACAACGATTTCATCATGGCGGCCAAGACCGACGGGCTGGCGCCAACGTGACGCGAAGGCCCTTCCAGTCTTCCCCTCGCCGCAGCCGTTCGTGAAGGCCTTGCCGCAAGCGCCCGTACCGTTGCCGCGGCGACCGGGAAATTGTTTCAACGCGCTGTAGTTTTTTCAGCCGGACTCACGGGTCTCGCGTACAGGAAGCCCCTGGGCCGAGTTCGCGTTGGTCTTCGACAGGCGGCCGGTGGAGTATTGCTTTGTCGCTCGACAGCCCCTTCCGACGAAGGCCTGCAGTCGCGGCGGCGTAGGGCATCCCCGGCACTGGCGGCAGTCCGTTTTCCGCTCACACGGGCGCACCGGCTCGTCCCGACGGACCGAATCTTCTTCCCGGCATCTCCCTTGCAGCGTTCGATATTCCGAAAACCCGGCATCATCATCGCGAGCTTCAAGAAAAACTGGGACAGCCTGTTTCCCCCCGGGTGGATACCTGGCTGAAGGCGAAGCCGTTCTTTTTTCCGCAACCCGGAGCCTTGTGCGTGCGATCGTGAGGAGCATTTCATGGCGTCAACGAAACCGCTGGTACTCATCACCGGTTCGGCAGGCCGGCTCGGCAGCGCGATCGGTGCGGCGCTCGGCGAGCGCTTCACCGTCGCCGGGTTCGAGCGCGATTGCAGGCAGGCGGCCGACTGCATCGACGTCGACATTACTTCGCCTGACGCGCTCGCGGCGGCCTGTCGCACCCTTCGCGAACGCCATGGTACGCATATCGCGTCGGTCATTCACCTCGCCGCCTATTACGATTTTTCCGGCCAGCCGGATCCGAAATACGACGAAGTGAATGTGCAGGGCACGCGCCGGCTGCTGGAGGCGTTGCAGGATTTCGACGTCGATCAGTTCGTCTATGCGAGCACGATGCTGGTCCACGCGCCAACCGAGCCGGGCGTCCCGATCGACGAGAACAGCGAACTCGCGCCGAAGTGGCCGTACCCGCAATCGAAGCTCGAGGCCGAAGAGGCCGTGCTCGCGACGCGCGGGCGGATTCCGGCCGTGATCCTGCGCATTGCCGGCGTCTACACGGACGACTGCGAAGTCCCGTCCCTCGCCTACCAGATCCAGCGCATCTACGAGCGCCAGATGCTCGGCCACGTCTTCCCCGGCGATCCGGCCCACGGCCAGGCCTTCGTGCATCTGGACGACGTCGCGCAGGCGTTTCGGCTGGTCGTCGAGAAACGCCATGGACTGGAGGACGAAACCACGCTGCTCATCGGCGAGCCGGTGACAGAAAGCTACGAGTCGCTGCAGAACCTGATCGGGCAGCTCATCCACGGCGAGCCGTGGGGGACGCGGCGGATACCGAAACCGGTCGCGGCGACCGGCGCGTGGGCACAGGACGTCGTCGAAAAAGTCACGCCGGACGCCATCGACCGCGGCATCGAACCATTCATCCAGCCGTTCATGGTGTGGCTCGCGGACGACCACTACGAGCTCGACATCTCGCGCGCGACCGAGCTCCTCGGCTGGCGACCGCAGCACAGCCTGCGCCGGGTCCTGCCGAAAATGATCGGCCGGCTCAGGCAAAGCCCGGCTGCCTGGTACAGGGCGAACCACATTCCGCTGCCGCTGTGGCTCGAGGACCTGGCCGCGCAGCCGCAGCCCGAGGCGCAGCTCCTCGCCGAATACGACGCGCTCGATCGGCGCGAACACCGGCAGACGATCTGGTGCCATTTCGCGAACGCCGCGCTCGGCCTGTGGCTCGTCTCGTGCCCGTTCATCTTCGGGCTCGCCGATCGCTGGATGGAGCCCGGCGAACTCGTCGCGCCCAACGAGCGCGGCCTCATCCTGTCCGACACCTGGATGACCGTCAGCGACATCGCCAGCGGACTCCTGATCACCGCCTTCGCGCTGGCCTCACTGTCGCGGCACATCGCGTGGGCGCGCTGGGCGACCGCCGCTCTCGGCACCTGGCTGCTGTTCGCGCCGCTGGTGTTCTGGAGCCCGAGCGCCGTCGCCTATGCCAGCGACACGCTCGTTGGCGCGTTGGTGATCCTGTTCGCGGTCGGCGTGCCCTCGACGCCGGGCGTCGGCCCGATTGCGCGTCTTGCCGGGCCGGACACGCCTCCCGGCTGGGACTACAGCCCGTCGTCGTGGAACCAGCGCATCCCGATCATCGCGCTGGCGATGGTGGGCCTGTTCATCTCGCGCTATCTGGCCGCGTTCCAGCTCGGCCATATCCCGGGAGCGTGGGATCCGTTCTTCGGCGACGGCACGGAGCGCATCATCACCTCTTCGGTTTCGGAAGCCTGGCCGGTTTCCGATGCCGGACTGGGCGCGGCCGTCTATGTGCTGGAGATCGTCACCGGCATCATCGGCGACAAGCGGCGCTGGCGCACGCTGCCGTGGCTGGTGCTGCTGTTCGGCGTGCTGATCGTCCCGCTCGGCGCCGTGAGCATTTTCTTCATCATCATCCAGCCGCTCGTGATCGGCACATGGTGCACGCTGTGCCTCGTGGCCGCCGCCGCGATGCTGCTGCAAATCCCATACTCCTTCGACGAGATCCTCGCGACCCTCCAGTTCCTCAAGGAGCGCCGCCGGCAAGGGAAGTGGCTGTGGCATGTGCTGCTGCACGGCGACACCATCGAGGGTGGCAGCGCGGACTATTCGGACAATTTCGAGGAACGCGCGCCGGTCGTGCTGCGCGAAATGCTCAAGGGCGGCGTGACCGTACCGTGGACGCTGTCGCTCAGCATCGTCCTCGGCGCGGTCCTCATGCTCAGCCGGCTGCTGTTCGACGCGACCGGCACGGCGGCCGACAACGATCATGTCGTCGGCGCCCTGGTGATCACCTTTTCGATCATGGCGCTCGCCGAAGTCGCGCGGCCGCTGCGCTTCATCAATGCCGCCTTCGGCGCATGGCTGCTGCTCGCGCCCTGGCTTCTCGACGGCTATACCGGTCTCGGCACCGCGACGGTTTCGATCGCCGGTCTGCTGCTGGTCGCGCTCGCCTTGCCGCGCGGCGCGGTCGAAAGCCACTACGGCGCCTGGGACCGCTACGCGAAAGCGGGAGAGCGCTGGTCGAGGCTGGCGGCGCCGGGCGGCTGACGCTGCGGGATCGCGACAGCTGGCGAGGTCATCGCGATTCAATCCCGTGCCGGCACCGCGGCAGGCGCGGTTTCTTCGCCGAGCCGGCGCCACAGGAGCCAGCCGGCGGCGGCAAGATAGGCGAAGCCGCCCGGCACCCACATGATGAGCCCGGCCAGCTGCTGGTCCTCGAGGGCGCGCCCGTCGCCGTAGAACGATACCCTGCCGAAAGTCAGCAACGCGCCCAGCAGCCCGGTGTGGATCAGCGTCAGCAGGATCGCGAGCAGCCCCGGCGCGAGCCGGCGGCCGCATAGGACGGACCACCAGAAGAGCCAGCCGCTTGCGACAAACAACACATGCTCGAGCAGGTGCCACCACGGATCGTCGAGCGCCAGCCGGTACATGCGCGGTGCATGCCAGATCCAGATCACCGCGCCGTGCACCATCGCCGCCGCGAGCGGATGACGGCCGCAGCGCAGGATCGTCGCCCACAGCGGGCGCAATAGCGCACCGGTCGCGGCGCGCCACTGCGACAAGGGGCCGGCCAGCGCTCCGAACGGCGCGACCACGACGATGAGGAGAATGTGCTGCACCATGTGCCACGCCGTACTGTCTTGCGCCCAGCGGTCCAGCGGGCCGAACACCGCCAGTGCGCCGATCGCCATCGCGGCGCAAAACCACGTCGCCTGCGCCCGGCCCGGCGGCACCCGCCGAGCCCCGATCCCGTAGAGCCCGCACGCGGCACCCAGCAGCCCCGCACTCAGGAGCAGCGGAAAGCCTGCGGGCAGCGACCCGGAAAGCGCGTGCGCCGCGGCCGGCCGCGCCGTGACGAGCAGCGGCACCAGAACCGATGCAGCGATCAGACGCATGGCGGCAGACCCACGATCGGCAGCGCGATGAACAGCGTCGCCAGCGCCGCGACCAGATGCACGCTCGCACCGACCCGCGCGATGAAGCGCTTCGCCCGCTCGTTCTTGCCGACCCTGCGCGATGCGCGCCAGCACAGCGTCGACAATCCAAGCAACAGCCCCACCGTGGCGAGCGACGCGCCGCCCAGCACGGCGTTGAGCCAGTTCCACGGTCCTGCTGCCGCGTCCGGCGGCGCGACGGCGCAACCGACCGACAGGCCACTGTACAGCGCGATGAACCATACGCCCCACACGATCAGGCCGAGCGGGATCTGGAGCGGATGGTAAAGCCACATCATCAGCCGCCTCCCCACGTCGAAGGAAACAGCACCAGGGCGAAGTAGGCGCTCCACACCACGCCGAGGTTGTAATACCAGAGTTGCCCCAGCACGATCGGCTCGTACGGCGCCGCACGGTCGACATAGCCGTAATGAACCCGCCACGCCTGCAGCCCGGTCGCGACTCCCGCGAGGACGCAGTGGAAAAGGGTATAGCCGAGGACGACGGCAATCACCGCGTCGTGGGCCGTCGCCTTCGGCACGAGGCCCGACGCGTGCATCAGCCACAGCAGATGTGCCGACTGCAGCAGGCCGAGTGCCGCGATCGCGGCGAGTTGCCCGCGCAGCCGTCCGTCCGAACCGCGCCGCAGCGCCGCGAGAACCCGCCGCAGCCACAGCGTTGCCACGGTCAGCAGCAGGGCATTCGCGAGCATGCCGCGAGCGTCGAGCGGAGACTGCGCCGGCACCTGCCACTGCGGAGCGACGGTCCACAGGTAGAACCAGCCGAAGAGAAGCGCCGCATAGAGCGCGCCGTCCGCGAGCAGCGTCACGCCCATGCCCCAGCGTCCGGGGCCGTTGTGGGTACGCCAGTGCAACGGCGGGTCGCCGGCAGAAATCGGAACGGCCGTGCCGCCCTCTTCGTGGGCGCCGTTCTCCCACGACCAGCGCAGCACAAGGATCGCCGCCGCGACGATCGCGACGCTGGCCACGGCATACGCCTTCACCAGCAGGCCGATGCACACCGCCGACAGCACCAGCGCGACGGCGAACGGCAGCCAGGTGTTGCCGGGCAAGTGGATGATCTCGCGCACTTCGCCGGTCACGGCATCGGTGCCCCAGGTTTCGCGGCGCCCGTGCGCGATCGCCGCCAGGCCCTGCTCGCCGCGCGCCATCTCTTTGACCAGGTCCGGGCGGTCCCACAGCGGGTAGCGGCTATCGACGCTCGGCAGGCTGATGAAGTTGTAGGCGGCCGGCGGCAGCCGCGTGGCCCATTCGAGCGTATCGGCGTGCCACGGATTCGGCGCGGCCCGCACGCCGAAGCGAAAGTGCAGCAGCACGTCGACCAGCACGGTGGCGATGCCGATCGCCATGATGAAGCTGCCGATCGAGGAAACCAGGTTCGGAGTGTCCCAGCCGAGCCCGGGGGCATACGTGTAGGCGCGCCGCGGCATCCCCAGCAGCCCGGTCCAGTGCATCACGAGGAAAGTGAGGTTGAAGCCGCCGAAGACCAGCCAGAAACCCCAGCGTCCGAGGCGCGGCGACGGCATGCGGCCGGAAAAATGCGGCAGCCAGTAATAGACCGCCGCGACCAGCGGAAAGAACATTCCTCCGACCAGCACGTAGTGGAGGTGGGCGACGACGAACTGGGTGTCGTGCACCTGCCAGTTGAACGGCACCAGCGCCAGCATCACGCCGGTCAGCCCGCCGGCGACGAATATCACGAGGAAGCCGAAGAGCCAGAGCATCGGCACGTGATAGACGGGCCGGCCCAGCCACAGCGTGGCAAGCCACGAGAAGACCTGGACACCGGTGGGAATCGCGACCAGCATGCTCGCGGCCGAAAAGAACGCCTGCGCCAGATGCGGGATGCCCACGGTGAACATGTGGTGCACCCACAGCGCGAAGCTGATGAAGCCGGTCGTCAGCACCGCGACGACGACCCAGCGGTAGCCGACGATCGGACGCCGGGCGAACACCGGCAGCATCGTCGAGACGAGGCCCGCCGCGGGCAGGAAGATGATGTACACCTCCGGGTGGCCGAAAAGCCAGAACAGGTGCTGCCACAGGATCGGGTCGCCGCCGCGGGCCACGTCGAAAAACGCCATTCCCGCGGCGCGCTCGAGTTCCAGCAGGATGCTGCCGAGGATCAGGGGCGGAAAACCCAGCACGATCATCATCGCCATCGTCAGGATGTACCACGCATAGAGCGGCATGCGCTGCAGCGTCATGCCGGGCGCGCGGGCGCGCAGGATCGCCACCACCAGTTCGACCGCCGCGGTGACGGCGGAAATCTCGACGAACGTGATCCCCAGCAGCCAGAAATCCGAATTCACGCCCGGGCTGTACGGCAGGCTCGACAACGGCGTGTACATGAACCAGCCGGCATCGGGAGCGAGCTCCAGGAACAGGCTCGCGGCGAGGATCAGCGCGCCGAAGAGGTAGCACCAGTAGCCCAGCGCCGAGAGCCGGGGAAACACCAGGTCCCGCGCGCCGAGCATTTTCGGGATCAGGTACACCGCCAGGCCTTCCATCATCGGCACGGCGAACAGGAACATCATCACCGTGCCGTGCATCGTGAACACCTGGTTGTAGGTGTCGGCGTCCATGAAAGTCTGGTCCGGCAGCGCGAGCTGGGCGCGGATGAGCATTGCCAGCAGGCCGCCGAAAATGAAGAAACCGAGGCCCGTCAGAAGGAACAGCAGACCGATGCGGGTATGGTTCACGATCGTCGCGGCGCGCCAGCCGCGGGGATTGCCCCACACCTCATCGAACTGCTGGTGGAGCTCGTCGGGGCGGCCTTCGATCATGGCGGGAAGGCGGCGGCCCGCTCCGTGAGCCATGCGGAAAAACCCGCCTCGGTATGCACCTGCACCTTCAGCGCCATGTGCGCGTGCCCCGTGCCGCAGAATTCCGCGCACTGGCCGCGCAACGATCCCGCCTCGTCGGCCTGCAGGCGCAGGACGTTGGTGCGTCCGGGCACCGCGTCGATCTTGGGCCCGAGCCGCGGCACCCAGAAGGAATGGATGACGTCGGCGCTGGTGACGTGGATATGCACCGGGCGACCTGCGGGCAAGTGCAGCTCATCGACGAGCACGACACGGCTGCCCGGATAGGTTACGTCCCACTGCCATTGCCGGGCCGTCACGTCGATGCGCAGCGGCGCGTGGTCCCGCAGCGGCAGCATGCGGTCGCCGGCGGGAACCCCGAACCCGAGCAGCAGCACGATGCTCGCCGCCGGCAGCAGGATTCCGCCGCCAACGACCCAGCGCCGGCTGAGCCGTTTTGCCTCCTCGGGGCTGAAGTCGCGCGGCCTGCGCACCATCGCCACGATCCACGCGAGGGTGACACCGACGAGCACGACGGTGGCGACGATCAACATTGGCCACCACAGCAGGGTCACGTCGCGCGCGGCGGGGCCGGCCGGGTCGAGTATCGACTGCGGCCCTTCGCAGGCAGCAAGCCACGGCACGGCCAGCGCCGGGAGCATCGATTGCACCGGCGGGACAGCAGCCGGCGCCGATGGCATCGGTACGGCTGCCCCCCGTCCACCCGCGAGGTCGCGATGCCCGTATCCGCCGACTCCGGCGCCGAATCGATCGTCAGCCGCGCCGCGCTGCGCGGCCACCCGCTTCACCCGATGCTGATCCACTTTCCGGTCGCGGCGCTCATCGGGCTCGTCGCCACCGATGTCGCGTGGCTCGTGAGCGGCGATCCGTTCTGGGCGCGCGCCGGCCTGTGGCTGGCCGGCGTCGGGGCGGGCGGCGGCTGGATCGCGAGCCTGCTCGGTGCCGCCGACTTGCTGTTGGTCGAGCGCATCCGCGAAAAGATCACCGCGTGGTGCCACGCCGTCATCGCCGTGATGATGCTGTCGCTGGCTACGCTGAACTGGGCGATGCGCTACCGTGCAGGGGCCGAACAGCTCGCGGCGTGGGAGCTCTACCTGTCGCTCCTGGCCGCCGGGACGATCGGGCTGGCGGCTTATCTCGGCGGGCGGCTGGTCTATGAGCACGCGGTCGGTGTCGAACTCGGTCATAAGGCGGCCATCGAGGACTCGACCACGCTATAACGGCTTGGCCAGCACCAGCCACAGCGTCACGCCGAGCAGGACCGTCAGCACGCTGCCGAGGATCACGCAATGACGACGAATCCTTCCCTCCGGGCGACGTTCGATTTTCAGGATCAGGACGCCGCACAACGCATGACCGATCACCAGCAGGCAGACCACCGAAAGCTTCAGGATCAACCACGGTTCGAGCGCGGCGGCGCCAGGGAACAGCGCGGTGCCGGAAATGATTGCGAGAAGCGCTGCCGGCGACGCAACCAGCGTGAACAGCAGCCTCATCAGGTGGGCATGGTCGCGGTAGAACATCGGCTGGTTGTGACGCGTGCCCGCGGCGATCATTGCCGGCATGTACAACAACGTGCCGCACCAGGCCAGCAGTGCCGCGAAGTGAAGCAGCTTGAGCAAGTGCATTCCCGGCCTCCGTTCGACAGCCTCGCCACGGCCCCTATGGACTCCGGCCTGCGCGAAAGAAGCAAAGCGGGGGCCTGTGGCGGAACCTGTCGCACGCAGCGTCAACAGACAGCACACGAGCGGGTGCTGTAAAAATTTCAAGCGGAGCGGCGAAGAAATGTCCGAGCGGACAAAGGCCGGATTACTCGTCCCGGTGCCAAATCCTGAACGCTGCCCGGGCAGAAAATACTGCACACTAATGCAGATTCTGCCGGACTGTTCCGCGCGGAATCGACTTGATATGCACCCTATTACCGTCACAGCACGATCCTGCATGATATTTCATTATTGTCATAACATTGAGCGCGTTCCCGGGCGTGTAGCCCAACCGCCGGACCCGGCCCCTGCCCTGCCGCGTCCGCCCGACAGGGACGGCTGCTGTTCAGACGTGATGAAGGGCCCGGGAGAGTGCGCGTGAGCAAGGCGGAGATTGCCGGGAAGGGACCCATGGATGGCATCGACGAACGGCCCTGCGCCGAAACCCAGTGGGAAGATGGCCCGCGCGACCCGTTGCTCCCCGACATGGCCGCGCTGATCGATGTGCTGCGCCGGCACTGCGCGGTGGATTTCTCGGACTACAAGACCGGCACGCTTTTGCGCCGCATGCGCCGGCGGATGACGCTGGCGGGCTGCGACACGATGTCCGCGTATCGCGAGAAAATCGTCCGGGACGACGTCGAACGCAACGCGCTATGCCACGATCTGCTGATCAACGTGACGGAGTTCTTCCGCGATCCGCCCGCGTTCTCGCTGCTTGCCGACGAAGTGCTCCCCGACATGTTGCGCGGGCGCAATCCGGCTGACGCCTTGCGGCTGTGGTCGGCCGGATGCGCGAGCGGCGAAGAAGCCTACACGCTGGCCCTGCTGGCGCTCGACGCGGCGAGCCGCTTCGGATTCACCGGCGACGTCAAGATCTTCGCGACCGACATCCACCCTGGCGTGCTGAGCGACGCCTCGCAGGGAATGTTCCGCGACGACGCAGTGCGCGCGATCCCCGAAGCGCTGCTGCGGCGCTATTTCCAGCGCACGCACGACGGCTGGCGCGTCGATGGCACGTTGCGGCGGCATGTCGTCTTTGCCCGCCACAATCTCCTGACCGATCCGCCCTTTACGCACATCGACCTCGCGCTGTGCCGCAACCTGCTGATCTATCTGCAGAACGGATCGCAGCTGAAGGCGCTGGCGCAGCTTCACTTCGCACTCAAGCCGCAGGGCCTCTTGATGCTCGGCGCGAGCGAAACCGTCGGCGAACACGCGGTGCGCGCCTTCATGACAGTCGATCGTTCGGGCAAGCTTTACCGCAAGCAGGCGGCCACGCTGCCACGCGCGGGCAGCATTGGCCTCCCCCCGCTGTCGGCGGTGACGGCGCTGCCCGACGCGCGTCCCGCGAACGGCGCAGGCACGCCGGAGGAGCTCGAAGCGGAGCTGCTCGCGACCCGCGAACGGCTGCACGAGATGATCGTCGAGCTCAAGAGCAGCCACGAGCACATCGATCTCGCGAACGAGGAACTGACCGCGTCGAACGAGGAGCTGCAGAGCGCCAACGAGGAATTGAAGTCGGTCAACGAAGACCTCTACATCCTCAACCGTGAACTCGAAGACCGCAATGCAGCGCTGGCAAACCTGAACCGCGACTACGATCACCTGCTCGCGAGCACAAAGATCGGCACCGTGTTTCTCGATGCCGGGCTGCGCGTGCGCCGCTTCAGCGCCGCCGTCGAAGACGTTCTGGCCTTGCGTGCCTCGGACGCAGGCCGTCCGCTGTCGGAAATCACCTACCGCGCCGGTGACGCATCACGCTTCCTGGCCGATCTCCAGCACGTCGCAGCCACGGGCGAAGGCCTGGAGCGCGAGGTGGACGTCGCCGGCCGCTGGTACCTGGAACGGATGCTGCCGTTCCACGGCGAGGGCGGCGTGCGCGACGGCGTCGTGCTCACCTATACGGACATCAGCCGCGTGAAGACCGCGCAGGCCGAAGTCGCCGTGCTCGCGGCCGAGCGCACGCGCCTGCAAGGGATTCTCGACGCGCTGCCCGACGGCGCGTACATCGTCGGCGCCGATCACGTCATCGAGTATCTCAACCCGGCGCTCGAACGCCAGTTCGGCGCACCGGCCGGACGCAAGTGCTTCGAATACCTCCACGGCCGAAGCGAAGCCTGTACGTGGTGCAACAACGACGCGGTGTTCGCGGGCGCGTCGGTGCAGGCGGAATGGACGACGCCCGGCGGGCGCAGCTATGACCTGTTCGAAATGCCGTTCCGCAATCCCGATGGCACGCTCAGCAAGTTCGAGATTTTTCACGACATCACGCCCGTCAAGGAGAGCCGCCGGCAGCTCGCCGAGGCCACCCTGCTGGCGCAGGTCGGGTACTGGGAATGGCAGCTTCCTGGCGGCGTCCTCCACTGGGGGGAGCAAACCGATCGCCTCCTCGGCCACGCGCCAGGCCAGGTCACCCCCAGCGGCAGCGCCTTTCTCGCGCACGTTCATCCGGACGACCGCAAGCGTGTGGCCGGCGATCTCGAGGGCGCGGTCAGGAACAATCGTTCCTATGTCAGCGAATTCCGCCTCATCCGCTCCGACGGCGCGCAGCGCATCGCGCGCGCGAACGGCCACCTCCAGTACGACCGGGAAGGCCGGGCGGTACGTGTGTGCGGCGCGATCCAGGACATTACCGAGCTGCGCGCCACCGAAGCCGCGCTGCGCAACAGCGAAGAACGGTTTTCCATCGCGATGACGGCGGCACCGTTCGCGGTCGCGATCACGCGCGTCGAGGATGGACGATTCATCGAAGTGAACGACAAGTACGAAATCCACTTCGGCTGGAAACGTGAAGACCTCATCGGCAAGACTTCGGTCGAGGTCAACCTGTGGCCCGATCCCGCGAGCCGCCAGCGCTGGCTTGAAATACTCCAGCAGGACGGTTCGGTGCTCGATTTCGAGACGGTTGGGTGCGATCGCAACGGCGCGGTGCGCCAGGTCAGCCTGTCGTCCAAATACATCGACATCGACGGCGAGAAACACGTGCTCACGTTCGTGCACGACATCACCGACCGCAAGGAAGCCCAGGCGCGCGTCGAGTATCTCGCCCATCACGATGCGCTCACCGGTCTGCCGAACCGCGTGTTGTTCCGCGACCGCTTCGCGCTGGCCACCGCGTGGGCAGAGCGCGCGCAGGCGAAAGTCGCGCTGCTGTTCGTCGATCTCGATCATTTCAAGACCATCAACGACACCCTCGGCCACCCCGCCGGCGACGGCCTGCTGCAAGGGGTGGCGCTGCGGCTGCGCGAGTGCCTGCGCGAAACCGACACCGTCAGCCGCCTCGGCGGCGACGAGTTCCTGATTGCGCTTACCGATATTCGCGACCCTCAGGGCATCAACAGTGCGACCGCGAAGATCGTCGACGCGCTGGCTCGCCCGTTCGAGCTCGAAGGCCATGAGCTGACGAACACGATGTCGATCGGCATCGCGATCTGGCCCGACGACGGCAAGGATTTCGACACCCTGCTGAAGAACGCCGACACCGCGATGTACCAGGCCAAGCGCGCCGGCCGCAATACGTGGCGCTTCTACACCGAGCAGATGAATGCCAACGCCGTCGAACAGCTGCAGCTCCGCACGGCATTGCACCGCGCCCTCGAAAACGACGAGTTCCTGCTGCATTACCAGCCGCAGATCAACCTCGCGAGCGGTCATGTCGTCGGTGTCGAAGCCTTGCTGCGCTGGCACTGTGACAAGCGCGAACTGGTCGCGCCGGGCCGCTTCATCCCGGCGGCGGAGGACAGCGGCCTGATCGTCCCGATCGGCGACTGGGTGCTGCGCGAAGCGTGCATGCAGGCCGCCCGCTGGACGCGGCAGGGCTTGCCGGAGCTGAGCGTCGCGGTCAACCTGTCGGCCGTGCAGTTCCGGCGCGGCGATCTCGAACGCAGCGTCGTGCGGGCGCTATCGCTGTCGGGCCTCGATCCGGCGCGGCTCGAACTCGAACTGACCGAGTCGTTGCTGCTCGTCGACTCCGAATCCGTCATCGAGACGCTGCGACGGCTGAAATCGCTCGGCGTGCGCCTGTCGATCGACGATTTCGGCACCGGCTATTCGAGCCTCGCCTACCTGAAGCGCTTCGCCGTCGACAAGCTCAAGATCGACCAGTCGTTCGTCCGCGACATCGCCACCGACCCGGACGACGCCGCGATCGTGCGCGCGATCGTCAGCATGGCGCGCACCCTCAAGCTGCAGGTCATCGCCGAAGGCGTCGAAAGCGAGGATATCGACCGCTTCCTGTGCATCTTCAACTGCGACGAGGCGCAGGGATACCACTACGCGCGGCCGATGCCGGCCGACGCGCTGGCCGAATGGCTGGTTGCCAGCGGTCGCGGCGCAAGGGGGCCGCGATAAAAAACATTCGCGATCGACGGCCGTCGCTGCGACGCTCGGCGGGATGATCGCCGATCAACTCTGAGTTCGCCGTCGCGGCGCCGCGAGGGAGTCCGGCTGCGCCTCGCTGTCGTCCGCCGGGAGCCGCGGATAGCGCACGTAATCGACGAGATCCTGGATCTCCGGGGGCGGCGGACGGGTCAGCAGGCTCACCAGCACGATCGTCGCGAATCCGAGCGGGACACCGAACACGCCCGCGGAGATAGGGTTGATATCGAACCAGGCCTGCGCCATCGAACCGCCGAAGAACGGATGGGTGCGCACCGCGTAGTACAGCGTGACCACGAGCCCGGCGAGCATGCCGGTAACCGCTCCAGGGCGGTTCGCGCGCTTCCAGAAGATTCCGAGCACCAGCGCGGGAAAGAACGCGGCGGCGGCAATCGAGAACGCGAGGCCGACCATGAACAGGATGTTGTCGGGGCGCATCGACGCGACCCACGCCGCGATCACCGCGACGACGAGCAGCTGGGATTTCGCGATCACCAGCCGGCGCTGCGTCGAGGCGTGTGGATTGACGACCTTGTAATAGAAGTCGTGCGAAAGCGCGTTCGAGATCGTCAGCAGCAGCCCGTCCGCGGTCGACAGCGCGGCCGCGAGTCCGCCCGCCGCGACCAGTCCCGACACGACGTACGGCAGGCCGGCAATCTCCGGCGTTGCGAGCAAGATCACGTCGGTGTTCAGGCGCAGTTCGGCCAGCTGCAGGATGCCGTCGCCATTGATGTCCTCGATCGCGACCATCCCGACCTTGCCCCATGACGCGACCCAGTTCGGCAGCAGCGAAAGACTCGATCCGATGAGGTTGTTGTAGACCTCCCACTTCGCGAACACCGCGTAGGCCGGCGCCGTGACGTACAGCAGGAAGATGAAGAACAGCGACCAGAAAACCGAGCGTCGCGCTTCCACGACCCCCGGCGTGGTGTAGTAGCGCACGAGCACGTGCGGCAGGGCGGCGGTGCCGATCATCAGGACGAACACCAGCGCGAGGAAGTTGTTGCGCGCGACGCGCTTTTGCTCCGGCGTGTCGCCGGGGTGGGCCTCGGCGTGACGGGGCGGTGGCCGCGACCGCCCGGCGGCCTCGACGCGCGCCTGCTCCCACGTCGCCCGCGCCTGGTCGGGCGTCTTCGGCAGGTCGCGCAGCGCCCGTTCGGCGTGCGCGATTTCGCGCGCCGCGGCGTTGTCGATGCGCAGCCGGTTCAGGCGTTCGATCAGCGAACGCCGTTCTTCCTCGAGCGAATCCGGCAGCGCGGCGATCTTCGCTTCGTAATCCGCCGCGCGTTGGCCGAAGCGTTCGCGAACCTCGATTTCGCGCGGCTCGACGAACAGCTCGGTCTCCTTGGCGGAAAGCCTGTCGAGTACGCTGCCATACACTGCCGGCGGGACCGGTATGCCGGTGACCTTGTACGACAGGATCACCACCGGCGCGAGGTAGGCGACGATGAGGATCACGTACTGGGCGACCTGCGTCCATGTCACCGCACGCATGCCGCCGAGGAACGAACAGACGAGGATGCCCGCGAGGCCAACGAACAGGCCGATCTCGAACTCGACGCTGACGAAGCGGCTCGTGATCAGACCCACGCCGTAGATCTGCGCGACGAGATAGACGAAGCTCGCCAGCACCGTCGCGACGAGCCCGACGATGCGCGCGACATTGCCTTCGTAGCGTGCGCCGAGAAAGTCCGGAATCGTGTATTGGCCGAACTTGCGCAGGTAAGGCGCGAGCAGCAGCGCGACGAGAACGAAGCCGCCCGTCCAGCCGGTGACGAACGCGAGGCCTTCGAAGCCGGAAAAGTACAGCGTGCCGGCCAGGCCGATGTAGGACGCGGCGCTCATCCAGTCGGCCGCGGTCGCCATGCCGTTGAAGACCGCCGGAACCCGCCGGCCGGCGACGTAATACTCCGACACGTCGGAGGTGCGGCTCATCACGCCGATGCCGGCATAGATCGCGATCGTCGCGAACAGGAACACGTGCCCGATGACCCCCGGCGACATGCCGAACTGTTCGCCGATCGCAAGCAGCCCGACGAACGCGAGAAAGCTGCCGGTGTACCAGCCGTAATAGCGCCGCAGGCGGCGGCCAAAGGCGGACTGCGTGGTCAAGACCGCACCGCTTCAGCCCAGTGGCCGGCCTGCAACCCGCGCACCGTCACGGGCACCCATCCGGGGTTCAATATTTGACCCTCGCGTAATACGATTTTTCGGCCGCCTGGCGCGCCTCGCCGAGCGTGCGGATGCCTTTTTCCGCGAGCAGGGGGATCAGCTTCAGCAGCACTTCGGCCGTCACGATCGCGTCACCGAGCGCGGTATGCCGGCCGATGATCGTCAGATTAAGGCGCTCGGCGATCGCTTCAAGGCGGTGCGACTCCTGGTTCGGATGGACCACCGCCGACAGCAGCAGCGTGTCGAGCACGGGCTGGTCGAAGCGCAGGCCCGTCAGGTTCTCCTTGAGCTGCAGGAAGCGCATGTCGAACGCCGCGTTGTGCGCGATCAGCACCGTGTCCTGCGCGAACGCATGGAATGCCGGCAGCACCTTGGCGATCGTCGGCTGGCCGGCGAGCATGTCGGGCGTGATGCCGTGGATCTTGATCGACTCCGGCGACAGGCCGCGCACCGGATCGATCAGCTGCTCGAAGGATTCCTGGCGCAGCAGCTTGCCGTTGACGATGCGCGTCGCACCGATCTGGATGATCTCGTCGCCGTTTGACGGGTCGAGCCCGGTCGTTTCGGTGTCGAAGACGGTGTAGGTCAGCTCGCTGAGCAGGCGATCCTCGAGCGCGTGCGATTTTTCCGACCATTTGAAGAGATCGAAATCGTAGTACTCGGGCCGCGCCTCGCCTTTAAGGAACGCCGCCGGGTCGAGCTCCTCCCGTGGCAGCGCGGCCGGCAACACGATGCGGAAGAACGCGCGGTGGCGCACCTTCTCGCGCTCCAGCCACATCTCGCCATCATTGCGCTCGATGACGTCGCGCACGGTGAGCGGGCTGTTTTCGTCGGCGAAGCGCATCGGTTCGAGCTCCCAGCTCATCACCGTCTCGGTGCTCATCGCCTGCCCCGACCAGATCAGGTCGAGGTGCACCAGGCGCCCCGCCCCGCTCAGCCGGAAACGCACCTCGCGTATCTCGAACTCGTCCGACAGCCGGCTCGCGAGGTAGGTCAGCGCCTGCAGCAGCGAGAAGCTGTCGACTTTCACCCACAGCGACTCGTCGATCTCCTCCAGCTTGGCCGGCACCTTCAGCACCTTGACGATGCGCCGCTGCGCCGCGGCGACCAGGTCCGCGCCGAGCATCTCCTCGAGCGGCCAGCGCGCCTTCAGCGCATCGGCGAACTCGTTTGCGGTCTCGTCGAGCCGCCGGCTCATCGCGCTCACCTCGTCGCGGATGACCTTGCGAAAGCGCTCCTGCAGTTCGCCCTGCAGGTCAGGGTAGTCGAGCATTTCCGCCGCCGCCCGCACGTTCGCCAGCGCCGCGCGGTTGCCCTCGGTCAGCGTGTGCAGCATCTGGTCGCGGCGCGATTCGTTCTCGAAATTGCGCGTGATGTCGTCGAGCATCAGGATGAACCCGGTGATGCTGCGCTCGGCGGCGCCCTCTTGCGCCACCGACAGCACCGGCGCCATCTGCGCGCGCAGCAGGTGGCCCGCACGCGTCGTGGTGACGAATTTCGCCACCGGCTGCACGCTGCTGCGCCGCAGCCGATGCTGGATGCTCTCGAGCGCGTGGTTGATCAGGTTGCGGTCGAACACGCCGTAGATCGAACGCCCGAGCCCGATCAGCTCGCCGCCGTTCGCCACTGCCGGCGCCTGCGACAGCGAGCGGAACTGCGTGCGCGCGCGGTTGTTGTAGAGCAGGATGCGTCCGTCGAGGTTGCAGACGAGCACGCTCTGCGTCAGCTCGGACATCAGCGCGGCGAGTCGATTCTTCTCTTCCTCGAGCGACTCCTTCGCCCGCGCGATCTGCGCCTCGACGTCCTGCAGCAACGCGTCGCGCTGTTCGGCCAAGGCGTTGACGTAACGCGCCAGCGCCCTCACTTCCGGCGGCCCGTCCTCCTTGACGCGGAACTCGCGGTTCGCGCCGAGCATCAGGTTGAGGTTCTCCCCCATCCTCAGGAGGCCCTGCACGTAGCGGCGAAACAGGTTGCGCAGCACCGCGATGCCGACGACGAAGCCCATCAGGGTCATCAGCGTGCCCAGCGGCAGGTGCGGCGCGATCACATCGATCAGCAGTTCCCTGCTGCCTTCCCTCGTCTCCAGCCAGACCAGCAGTGCGGTGACGACGAACGGACCGGTCATCAGCAACGCCAGGACGATCACCGCCAGCAGGAAACGCGTGCGTGCCGTCATCCGTCAGCCCGCCGCGAGCATGCTGCGCACGCGCTCCACCAGCTCCTTCGTCGAGAACGGCTTGGTCATGTACGCATCGGCTCCCAGCGCCAGCCCCTTGGCGACCTCGGTGTCGCGCCCTTTTGCCGTCAGCATCAGGATGCGCACCGACTGCAGGTCGGGGTCGGCCTTGATTTCCTGGCACACCTCGAAGCCGCTTTTCTTCGGCATCATCACGTCCAGCAGCACCAGGTCGGGCAACTCGGCGCGGATTCGCGCGACCGCCTCCTCGCCATCGTTGGCGATCGAAACCTCATACCCTTCGCGCTTCATCAGGAATTCGAGCGAAATGACGATGTTCTGCTCATCGTCCGCAATCAGTATCTTTTTGGCCATGCTTCTCCCTCTCTCCCCGGTATTCTATGTCATTGCACGACAGCCACCGTGTCGGGATGGGGAGCGTGCAGCGGCAGCACGAACGTAAATACCGTGCCCCGCCCAGGCGACGACTCCACCCACAGCCGTCCGCCGAAATGCTCGACGATCTGACGGCTGATCGGCAGCCCGAGGCCGGTGCCCTGCGGCCGCGAACGCTCGTCTCCACCCTGCCGGAATTTCTCGAATATCACGCCGTGCAGCTCGGGCGGGATGCCCGGCCCGTTGTCCGACACCTCGACGCGCACCTGCCCGGCTTCGGACATCAGCGCGACGCGGATACGGCCCGCGCCCTGCGGCACGAACTTCGCCGCGTTCGACAGCAGGTTCAGCATCACCTGCACCAGCCGGTCGTGGTCGGCCTTGAGGTGCGGCGCTTCGTCCGGCAGCACCAGCTCGACCGTTGCGCCGCGGTCGCGGAGCAGCTGGGCCGTGGTGTCGACGGCCTGCTCGACGAGCGCGCACATGTCGATGTCGCTGTTGTGCCACTCCGCATGGCCGGACTCGATCTTCGCCAGGTCGAGCACCTGGTTCACAAGGCGCGTGAGGCGCTCGGTCTCGGACACGATGATGCCGAGGAACCGCATCCGGTCGGGGAGAGCGATGTCGGGATCGTCGAGCAGCATTTCCGAGAATGCGCGGATCGACGTCAGCGGCGTGCGCAGTTCATGCGACACCGATGACATGAAGTCGTCCTTGAGCCGGTCGAGTTCCTTCAGCCGCTCGTTGGCCGCGCGCAGTTCGGCGGTGGCCGCTTCGAGCGCCAGCGATTTCTCTTCCAGTTCGTGCGAATACGCGCGCACCTGCGAGGCCTCGTCGAGGATGTCCATGACTTCGTCGAGTCCCAGCGGCTCCTCCTGCACGACCGACGACACCATGACGCGCGCCGAGGCGCTGCCGATCGCCCCGGCGAGCTGGGTCTCGGCGAACTGCACGAGCCCGGCATCGGGCTGGATCTGTGCGATGCCGGCGAGCCCGCGCTGGCGGGCGTAGTCAGTGAAAGCGCGCTCCGCGCGGGCGGTGCCGAGAAAGCGCGCCACCAGCGGCAGCAGGTCCCGCACCTGGGCGCTGCCGCGCCAGAACATCGCCGGTGACGTCCGGCCGCGCCGGAAGACGTCGACGAAAAGCGTCGCCTGGCTCGCCTCCTGCCCGGTCGGCGCGCGCAGCAGCGAGACGAGAAGATAGCAGGCGATGTTCGCCGTGAGGCTCCAGAACAGCGCATGGCTGATGTTGTCGAGCCCCCGCAGCCCGAACAGCTGCTCGGGCCTGAGGAGCGCGATGCCGAACAGGCCGTGCTCGAGGAACGCCGGGTCGAGCCAGCCCGATTTCGCCACCGACGGCAGCATCAGCGTATAGGCCCAGACGACGAAACCGGCGAGCAGTCCGGCCAGCGCCCCTTCGCGCGTGCCGCCGCGCCAGTACATTCCGCCGAGCATCACGGGCGCGAACTGCGCCACCGCGGCGAAGCTGATCAGGCCGATGCTGACCAGCGCGTAGGCTTCGCCGGCGAGACGGAAATACAGATACCCGAGCAGCACCACAACCAGGATCGCGCCGCGCCGGATCCCCAGCAGCAGGCCGGTGAGATCGCCATGCGCGGCGCGGTTGAAGCTGCGGCTGCGCAGCACCAGCGGCATCACGAGGTCGTTGCACACCATTGTCGACACCGCGATCGTCTCGACGATCACCATTCCGGTCGCGGCCGACAGTCCGCCGACAAACGCGAGCAGCGCCAGCGCGCCGTGGCCGTGGGCGAGCGGCAGCGACAGCACGAAGGTGTCGGGATCGACCGTGCCGCGGCCGAAAAACAGCAGCCCGCCGAGCGCGATCGGCAGCACGAAGATGTTGATCAGGAACAGGTACGTCGGGAACAGCCAGGTCGCGCGGCGCAGGTGCTGTTCGTTCACGTTCTCGACGACCATGACCTGGAACTGGCGCGGCAGGAAGATCACCGACAGCATCGCCAGCAGGGTCAGCGTGAACCATCCGCCATAGCCGGCGCCGCTGGCGCTCTCGACGGTAAGGAGACCGGCGAGCTCGGGCTGGGCGAACGCGCGCGTGAAGAGATCGCCGAAACCGTCGTACATGCCGTACGTGACGAACACGCCGATGACCAGAAAGGCGAGCAGCTTGACGACCGATTCGAACGCGATCGCCGCCACCATGCCTTCGTGCCGCTCGGTCGCGTCGAGGTGGCGCGCGCCGAACAGGACGGTGAACACCGCCAGCGTCAGCGCGACGTACAGCGTGCTGTCGCCGACCCAGCTGACCGAGGCGAGCGGAAAGAACTGCCCGTCGCGCTCCCCGGTGAGCACTGCATAGCCGCTCGAAATCGCCTTCAGTTGCAGCGCGATGTACGGGACCATCCCGACCACCGCGATGATCGTGACCAGCCCGCCGAGCAGATGGCTCTTGCCGTAGCGGCTGGCGATGAAGTCCGCGATCGACGTGATGCGGTAGGTTTTGGCGATGCGGATCATCTTCAGCATCACGATCCACGACAGCGTCATCGCCAGCGTCGGGCCGAGATAGATCGGCAGGAACCACACGCCGCCGGAGGCCGCGCGACCGACGCTGCCGAAATAGGTCCACGCCGTGCAATACACGCCGAGCGACAGCGCGTAGGTCCACGGATTCGAGATCACCGAGCGCCCCTGCTCCGCGCGGCGATCGGCGAAATAGGCGACGGCGAAAAGGAGCAGCAGGTAGGCGAACGAGACAACGACGACGACGGTGCCGGTGAGCATGCGGCCGATCCTCAGCGTGCGCCACGCTCGACAATCCACGCGACTGCGATCAGCAGCAGCGCCCAGATGCCGAACAGGAAAAACCACAGCATCGGCAGGCCGAGAAAAAGCTCGGGCCGGTCGAACAGTGAAAGCACCGGATAGTTGAACAGCAGCACGCCGGTCAGGAAAACCGCCACCAGCCGCTGTCCGGCAAGACCCTTGCGCATCAGGGACTCCTCATGATGACGACGGCCTCCGGATTATAGCGACACGCGGAATTCGCCCTTCGCCGCCGGCGCCCGCAGGCTGCAAAAAAAAAAGCGCGCTTTCGCGCGCCTTCTCCTCGTCCCCCCAGGTCAGCCAGAGTGACTGCCTCATTGTTCTGATCGGAGCCGGGCCTCTGCGGGCCCGTGCCCCGCAAGGGGTTCAGCTCAGCGGCTGGCCAAGCTGATCCAGGATCGCCGGATTCTCGAGGGTCGACGTGTCCTGGGTAATCTCCTCCCCCTTCGCCAGCTGACGCAGCAGCCGGCGCATGATCTTGCCCGAACGGGTCTTGGGCAGATTCTCGCCGAAACGGATGTCCTTCGGCTTCGCGATCGGCCCGATCTCGCGGCCGACCCAGTTCTGCAGTTCCTTGATGATCGCCTTCGCCTCTTCGCCGCTCGGGCGCTCGCCCTTCAGCACGACGAACGCGACAATCGCCTCGCCGGTCAGGTCGTCGGGACGGCCGACGACCGCGGCTTCTGCGACTTTCTCGTGCGCGACCAGCGCCGACTCGATCTCCATCGTGCCCATGCGGTGGCCGGAGACGTTCAGCACGTCGTCGATGCGCCCGGTGATCGTGAAGTAGCCGGTGTCCTTGTCGCGGATCGCGCCGTCGCCGGCCAGATACAGCTTGCCCTTGAAGTCGTCCGGGTAGTACGACTTCTTGAAGCGCTCCGGATCACCCCAGATGGTGCGGATCATCGACGGCCACGGACGCTTGACGACGAGGATGCCGCCCTGCCCGTTCGGCACTTCGGTGCCGGTCTCGTCGACGACCGCGCACTGGATGCCCGGGAACGGCAGCGTGCACGAACCCGGCACCAGCGGCGTCGCACCCGGCATCGGCGTGATCATGTGCGCGCCGGTCTCGGTCTGCCAGAAGGTATCGACGATCGGGCAGCGCCCGCCGCCGACGTTCTCGTAGTACCACTCCCACGCCGCCGGGTTGATCGGCTCGCCGACCGAGCCGAGGATGCGCAGGCTCGACAGGTCGTATTTCTTCGGATGCACCGCGGGGTTGTTGTCCGCGGCCTTGATCAGCGAACGGATCGCGGTCGGCGCAGTGTAGAACACCGTGACCTTGTGATCCTGGATCATCTTCCAGAAACGCCCGGCGTCCGGGTAGGTCGGCACGCCTTCGAACACGATCTCGGTGGTGCCGCAGGCGAGCGGGCCGTAGGTGATGAAGGTGTGGCCGGTGACCCAGCCGATGTCTGCGGTGCACCAGAAGACGTCGTCCGGCTTGATGTCGAAGGTGTATTTCATCGACATGATCGCGTGCAGCAGGTAGCCGCCGGTCGAGTGCTGAACGCCTTTCGGCTTGCCGGTCGATCCCGACGTGTAGAGCAGGAACAGCGGATGCTCCGCATCGACCCATTCCGGTTCGCAGGTATCCGGCTGGTTCGCGCAGACGTCGTGGAACCACTGGTCGCGGCCCTGCGCCATCGCGGTTTCCGCGCCGGTGCGCTTGACGACGATGACATTCCGGATCGATTCGCAGCCGCCCATTGCCAGCGCCTCGTCGGCGATCGGCTTGAGCGGCAGCGCCTTGCCGCCGCGATGCTGGCCGTCGGAGGTGATCAGCGCGACGGCGCCGGCGTCGTTGATGCGGTCGCGCAGCGCCTGGGCCGAGAAGCCACCGAACACGATCGAGTGGGTCGCGCCGATGCGCGCGCAGGCCTGCATCGCGACGACGCCTTCGATCGACATCGGCAGATAGATGACGACGCGATCACCCTTCTTGACACCCATGCCGCGCAGCGCGTTCGCGAATTTGCAGACGCGCGACAGCAGGTCCTTGTAAGTGACGCGGGTGACTTCGCCGCTGTCGGCTTCGAAGATGATCGCGACCTTGTCGCCGAGGCCGTTATCGACGTTGCGGTCGAGGCAGTTGTAGGAGACGTTGAGTTGGCCGTCGGCGAACCACTTGAAGAACGGGGCGTTGCTATCGTCGAGACCCTCGGTGAAAGGCTTCTTCCAATCGATCAGCTCGCGGGCGTTGCGCGCCCAGAATCCTTCGTAGTCGTCTTCCGCTTCCTTGCACAACGCAAGATAGGCTTCCATGCCGGAAACCGCGGCGTTCTTGACCATTTCTTCCGAAGGCTTGTAGATGCGGGTCTGCGTCTGCTGCTCGTTCGACATATTCACCTCTCCTCAACTGTTCTGAATGGTTGAAGCTGCCCTGTTGCGGGGCGGCCGGTTGGTTCCAGCCTGTATTGTCGTTCGCGAAAGGCTCCGCGATCTGCTCCGCATTTAAGAGCAGCTATCTTACACAGGACTTACACGCCCTGCGGGGGCGGTAAATCGGGTCTCTTCCTGCACTGCAACACGCATCCAGCCCCAGGCTGATAGAATTGCGGCCCCTTGCCCCGCCACCTTGGAGACGCATCATGACCGTGATTCGCGAAGAAGACCTCATTCAGTCCGTCGCGGATGCCTTTCAGTTCATCAGCTATTACCACCCCCTCGACTTCATCGAGGCGCTCGGCGAGGCCTGGAAGCACGAGGAAAACCCGGCGGCGAAGGACGCCATCGCGCAGATCCTGACGAACTCGCGCCTGTGCGCCGAAGGCCACCGCCCGATCTGCCAGGACACCGGGATCGCGGTCGTCTTCCTCAAGGTCGGCATGAACGTGCAGTGGGACGCGACGATGAGCGTCCAGGAGATGGTCAACGAAGGCGTGCGCCGCGCGTACACCAACGCCGACAACAAGCTGCGCGCCTCGGTGCTGCTCGACCCGGCCGGCGCACGGCGGAACAGCAAGGACAACACTCCGGCGGTCGTGCATTACGAGATCGTGCCGGGCGACCACGTCGAAGTCACCTGTGCGGCCAAGGGCGGCGGCTCCGAGAACAAGACCAAGTTCTACGCGCTCAACCCGTCCGACTCGATCGTCGACTGGGTGCTCAAGACCGTGCCGACGATGGGCGCCGGCTGGTGCCCGCCGGGCATCCTCGGGATCGGCATCGGCGGCACGCCGGAGAAGGCGATGCTGCTCGCGAAGGAGGCGCTGATGGCGCCGGTCGACATCCACGAGCTGCGCGCGAAGGCCGCCTCCGGCGCAGAGCTTTCGCGCGTCGAGGAACTGCGCCTCGAGCTGATGGACAAGGTCAATGCGCTCGGCATCGGCGCACAGGGCCTCGGCGGCCTGACGACCGTGCTCGACGTCAAGATCCTCGACTACCCGACGCACGCCGCGAGCCTGCCGGTGGCGATGATCCCGAACTGCGCGGCGACCCGCCACGTGCATTTCGAGCTCGACGGCTCCGGCCCGGCGAAGCTCGAGGCGCCGAAGCTCGAGGACTGGCCGGACGTCACGTGGCAGGCCGACACAAAGGTCGCCACGCGCGTCAATCTCGACACGCTGACGAAGGAAGAAGTCGCGTCGTGGCAGCCCGGTCAGGTGCTCCTCCTGAACGGCAAGATGCTCACCGGCCGCGACGCCGCGCACAAGCGCATCGCCGACATGCTCGCGAAGGGCGAGAAACTGCCGGTCGACTTCACCAACCGCGTCATCTACTACGTCGGCCCGGTCGACCCGGTGCGCGATGAAGTCGTCGGCCCCGCCGGCCCGACGACCGCGACGCGCATGGACAAGTTCACGCGCATGATGCTCGAGCAGACCGGCCTGATCTCGATGGTCGGCAAGGCCGAGCGCGGCCCGGCGGCGATCGAGGCGATCCGCGACAACAAGTCGGCCTACCTGATGGCGGTCGGCGGCGCGGCCTACCTCGTCGCGAAGGCGATCAAGGCGGCGAAGGTCGTCGGCTTCGCCGACCTCGGCATGGAGGCGATCTACGAGTTCGACGTGCAGGACATGCCCGTGACCGTCGCCGTGGATTCGAACGGCACCAGCGTGCATGAGACCGGCCCGAAGACGTGGCAGGCGAAGATCGGCAAGATCCCGGTCGCGACCGCCTGACCGCCAGCCTCGCTCGATCCATACAGGACCCGACCGGGAAACCGGTCGGGTTTTTTTATCGTCGCCTCGCACGGAGGCGGCCTCGGGTCTGCGAGGGCCTATGGCTTGATGGGGAATTGCGCAGACGGCATGCGAAGCCCGGAAAATCCACTTCCGCCCGGCATCGCTCGACCGCCGCCGGAATTGCTGGAAGGGGAACTTTCAGCAATTCCCGGCGCACGGGTGGTTGACAGCGGCGAAAAACTTCCTGCTGTTTCGCGGTTTTTCGCGTAAAACCATTGAATCGACAAGGAAATACATCACGCCGCCGGAAGAGGTCAGTTTTTTGTAACTTGATTCAAATCATGGAGCCCCCCTCCCCCTCTGCTCAGAATGCGCCTAACCTTCGGGTTATCCATCAACCACGCGGACGCATGACAAAACAATGAGGGGAAATCCATGAGCGGCACCTTCACAAAGGCGATGGCTCGCAACATCTTCTACGGCGGGACAGTGTTCTTCTTCCTGCTTCTGGTGGCGTTGACCGTTGACACGACGACCAACCTCCACAAGTCGGACAACAGCGCGAACCTGACACCCCAGGTGGTGGCGGGCAAACACATCTGGGAAACGCGCAACTGCATCGGCTGCCACACCCTGCTGGGTGAAGGTGCGTACTTCGCACCGGAGCTCGGGAACGTCTACCCGCGTCGCGGGCCGGAGTTCATCAAGGCGTGGATCCAGTCGCAGCCGACCGGCGCCCCCGGCCGCCGGCAGATGCCGCAGTTCCATCTCACCGACCAGGAACTGGACGATCTGGTCGCCTTCCTGAAGTACACCTCCGAAATCAACGCCCAGAAATGGCCTCCCAACATCGAGGGCTGAGCGCAGCGAATCGAAAACCTCAAGGGGATAACAAACCATGAAATACACCTCGCAATCGGTCGCGCTGCCATACTTCATAGCGGCGATCGGTCTCTTCGTCGGCCAGATCGTGTTCGGCCTGGCCATGGGCCTGCAGTACGTCGTCGGCGATTTCCTGTTTCCGGAAATCCCGTTCAACGTCGCCCGGATGGTCCACACCAACCTGCTGATCGTCTGGCTGCTGTTCGGCTTCATGGGAGCGGCCTACTACCTGATCCCGGAAGAAACCGAAACCGAGCTCTACAGCCCGAAACTCGCGCTGCTGATGTTCTGGATCTTCCTGATCGCAGGCGCCGCGACGATCCTCGGCTACCTGTTCGTCGACTACAACACCCTCGCGGAGATGACCGGCAACAACATCCTCGCGACGATGGGACGTGAGTTCCTCGAACAGCCGCTGCTGACGAAGATCGGTATCGTGATCGTCGCACTGGCCTTCCTGTTCAACATCAGCATGACGATGTTGAAGGGCCGCAAGACGGTGATCAGCATCGTCATGCTGCTCGGCCTGTGGGGTCTGGCGATCTTCTTCCTGTTCTCGTTCTACAACCCGGGCAACCTGGTCAAGGACAAGTTCTACTGGTGGTGGGTGGTGCACCTCTGGGTGGAAGGCGTGTGGGAACTGATCATGGCCGCGATGCTCGCCTTCGTGCTGATCAAGGTCACCGGCGTCGACCGCGAAGTCATCGAGAAGTGGCTGTACGTCATCATCACGCTGGCGCTCGTCACCGGCCTGATCGGCACCGGTCACCACTACTTCTGGATCGGCACGCCGGGTTACTGGCAGTGGTGGGGTTCGATCTTCTCGGCGCTGGAACCGATCCCGTTCTTCGCGATGACCGTCTTCGCGTTCAACATGGTGAACCGTCGCCGCCGCGAGCATCCGAACAAGGCTGCCGTGCTGTGGGCGCTGGGTACCGGCGTGATGGCCTTCCTCGGCGCGGGCGTGTGGGGCTTCCTGCATACGCTGGCTCCGGTGAACTTCTACACGCACGGTTCGCAGATCACCGCGGCCCACGGCCACATGGCCTTCTATGGCGCCTATGTGCTGGTGGTGCTGACGATCATCAGCTACGCGATGCCGTTGCTGCGCGGTCGTGCGGCCAACAGCCAGCGCGCCCAGGTGGTTGAAATGTGGAGCTTCTGGCTGATGACGATCTCGATGGTCTTCATCACGCTGTTCCTCACCGCCGCCGGCATCCTGCAGGTGTGGCTGCAGCGCGTCTCCGACACGCCGATGCCGTTCATGCAGGTGCAGGACCAGATCTCGCTGTTCTACTGGATGCGCCTGTGGGCGGGGGTGGTGTTCGCGGTCGGCCTGGTCACCTACGTCGCGAGTTTCTTCGTCAAGGGTGAAAGCAAGCCGCTGATCACCCCCTGAGCAGACTCGAAAGTAGTCCTTCGACGGCGTTGAAGGACAGAATCACGGGGCGGCGCAAGCCGCCCTTTTTTTTCCTGCTCACGCAAATCGTTCTCGTTACATCTGCGCGGAATGAATTAACCAGAATCAAGGTCCAGAGGGGGTACGCTCCCTAGACTGACCCCATGAATACAAGCAGCCAAGCCCTGATGGCCCGCAACTCCGGGCCGGAGACCACGGCGCGACGCCTTCCCGGTGACCTCGCGATATGGTTTTTCATCCTCGCCGAGTTGCTGGCGTTCGGCGTGTTCTTCGTCGTGTACGCGTTCACGCGCGCCAATCACGTGGAACTCTTCAACGCCGAACAGCTCACGCTCGACCGCACCTCCGGTGCGATCAATACTGTGCTGCTGCTGACCTCGAGCTTTTTCGTCGTGCGCGCGGTGCAGGTCGCCGAAGCCGGATTCAGTCGCCGCGCCGCGCCGTGGCTGGCCGCAGCGTTTGCGTGCGGTGCCGGTTTCGTCGTCGTGAAGATCTTCGAGTACGCGGAGAAGATCGGTGCCGGCATCAGCCTGTCGTCGAGCACGTTCTACATGTTCTACCTGTCGTTGACGTTCTTCCACTTCATGCACGTGATCCTCGGCCTGGTGATCATCGCCGCGATGTGGAACGGCGCTCGAACCGGCCGCTACGGCCCCGGCAACATGAACGGGATCGAGACCGGCGCGGCATACTGGCATATGGTCGATCTGGTGTGGCTGATCCTGTTCCCGCTGATCTACGTGATGCGCTGAGAGGTCCAAGACAATGCAATCCTCGCTTTCCTCCCCCCGGCATGCCTCGTCCCACGGCACGCCGAATCGCGCCGCGATCATCTGGGCGGCACTGATCTTCGCCACGATGCTGACGTGGATGGTCGGCGAACGCGGCGATGCCGGCCCCGCTGTCACCGCCCTCCTGATGACGATCGCGTTCGCCAAGGGCACCCTGATCATTCTCGACTACATGGCGTTGCGCCGCGCACCGCTGATGTGGCCGCTGATCGCGCTCGGCTGGATGCTCCTGGTATGCTCGATGATCGGCCTGGCCTACTGGAAAGGACTTGCAGCATGAAAATGGAAGCACCCCTGATGGAAATTCCGTTCTACGAACCGGCTGGCGATGAAATCAGCGTGTTCGAGCACGCGTGGAAAAACCGCCTGCCGCTGCTGATCAAGGGTCCGACCGGCTGCGGCAAGACGCGTTTCGTCGCGCACATGGCGGCAAAGCTCGGCCTGCCGCTCTACACGGTCGCCTGCCACGACGACCTGACGGCCGCCGATCTCGTCGGCCGCCACCTGATCGGCGATGGCCAGACCGTGTGGTGCGACGGCCCGCTGACACGCGCGGTGCGCGAAGGCGGCATCTGTTACCTCGACGAAGTCGTCGAGGCGCGCAAGGACACCACGGTGGTGCTGCACCCGCTTGCCGACGACCGCCGCATCCTGCCGATCGACCGCACCGGCGAGCTGCTGTCGGCGCCGCCGTCGTTCATGCTCGTCGTCTCGTACAACCCCGGCTACCAGAACCTGCTGAAAGGCATGAAGCCGTCGACGCGGCAACGGTTCGTCAGCCTGCGCTTCGATTTCCCCGCCAGCGCCCGCGAGGAATCAATCCTGCTCGGCGAAGCCAGCTGCGCTCCCGACCTCGCGCGTCGCCTGGTGTCGATCGCGCATGCGTTGCGTACGCTGAAAGACCAGGATCTCGAGGAAGCCGCGAGCACCCGGCTGCTCGTCTATGCGGCGCTGCTGGTGCGTGACGGCATGGACCCGGTCACCGCGTGCCGTGCGGCGATCGTCGAGAGCCTGACCGACGACCCGGAGGTTGCCGAAGCATTGATGGAAGTCGTATCGGCGACCTTCGGCCGCTGAAGCCCGGCCGGCAGCCGGTCCGACCGCAAGGAATCGACGCGATGCCAGAGGCCGAACACGATCTGCTGAAGGAAGACATGCCCGGTCCGCCGCTCGCGGTGGCGGCCGAATCGCTGTTCCTCGTGAACCTGATGATCGCCCCCGGCCTCGCGTTCATCATTCTTGTCGTGCTGTGGTGGCGGCATCGGCTCAGCGCACCGGCGCTCGCGCGCAATCACCTCAAGCAGACCGTCGTCGCCAGCCTGTGGGGAGGCGGCCTGCTGGTTGGGGTCAGCGTGGCGGTGTTCCTGCTCGGCGGCTTCACGAACCCGTGGTCGTGGGTCGTCGGGGTGCTGTACTTCGTCTGCTTCCACGCCATGCTGATCCTGTTCGGCGTGATCGGTCTGAACCGCGCGATGCTCGCCCGCCCTTACCGTTTTCCCCTCATCGGCCCGAAGCTCGTCGAGTAGACCATGAACGCCCCGCAGTTCTCGCCACTTTCACCCCAGACGTCGCCCGATTCGGTTCAGGCCGACAGGCCGGATGGCGCACGCAGGCCGTCCCGCCGGGTCATCCCGATCGCCGCGGCGAAACCGGCCGGGCACAACCGCACGCAGAAGAAGCGCATCGCATTCCAGATCGGCTTTTTCACGCTGTTCATTCTCGCCCCGGTGCTTGACCTGTTCCGCTACGACCTCGTCGCCGGCCACGCGTGGCTGCTCGGCATGGAATGGCGCCTGGGGCTCGACGATTTCGTCGCCGGCCGCATCAGCGCGCTCGAAGCCGGTTCGAACGTGATGTTCCGGCTGTTCGTGCCGATCCTCGTCGGCGCGGCCGCTTTCCTGTGGGTCTCGTGGAAGTGGGGGCGACTTTACTGCGGCTGGCTGTGCCCGCATTTTTCGGTCGTCGAAACGATCAACAAGCTGATGCAGCGCGCATCGGGCAAACCGAGCGTGTGGGTCCGGGAACCGCTGCCGCCATGGAAGGCCGACGGCACGCCGTGGCGACCGGACGCCCGGTGGTGGGCCGTCGTCGTGCCGGCCGCGGTGTTCTTCGCGTTCCTGTGGTCGGTGGTGTTTCTGAGCTACCTGCTGCCTCCGGCCGAAGTCTACGGCAACCTCTTCGGCGGCGCGTTCACGCGCAACCAGACGATCTTCCTCTCCGCGGCGACCGTCGTGCTGACGATGGAATTCCTTTTTGCCCGTCACCTCTTCTGCCGCTACGCCTGCGCAGTCGGCCTGTTCCAGAGCCTGGCCTGGATGAGCAACCGCGACGCGATGGTCGTCGGCTTCCAAAGAAAGCGCGCCGTCGACTGCGCAAGCTGCCTGCCCGAGCGGCAATCGGCCTGCGACGCGGTCTGCCCGATGCGGCTGACCCCGCGCAACATCAAGCGTCTGATGTTCACCTGCACGCAGTGCGCGCAGTGCGTCGAAGCCTGCGAGCAGAGCCAGCGCGACAACCCCCAGGGGCCGCTGCTCGCGTGGGTGAGCAGCGAAGCCGCCCGCCAGAATGAAGCCGGGTTCCGCTCCGGCAAGGAACGCTAGGATGGAAGAAGTCGTTGGCAAACTCTGGCACCGCTGGGTCACCCGCACTGCGCTGGGCAATCACCCCGAGGCGGTCGTCAAGCTGAAGGAGATCGAACGCACCGCCGGCGTGTTTTTCCGCGCCCTCGGCGGCGATCCCGGCCTGCGCGTCGCCGCCGCCACGGAGGACGAACATGGCGCGCGGCGCAGCCTGCTGAAACGCATCGCGGGCGCCGGCGAACGCGCCGCCCGGGCACGCATGGACGCCTCGACGCTGCGGCTGCCGCCGGAGATCGACGCTTTTCCCGAGCGCTCGCTGAACCGCGACCTCTACCTGTGGCTCGCCGCGCTCGCGGCCGCGCACGACGGTATCGAAGCGGATGGGCCGGACGCGGCCGACAACGATTTCCGCTGCAACCAGTTCGCGACCTGCGCGGCGCTGCACGCGTGGCCAGGGATCGAGTCGCGCTACCGGCGCCTCGTTGCCGCCTATCTGCCGACGCGCCCGCGTCCCGAGAAACTCCCCGCGGCCGAAGCCGAACGCGAACGGGCGATTCGCCAGGCGCTCGAAGCGCCGGGCACCGTCCGTGCGCTGCCGCCGGTCCCGGCCGGGACGCCCCCCGCACAGCCGGTATTGCTGTGGCTCACCGGTTCCCTGTCCGGTACCGCCGCGAGCCGGCGCAACACCGGCGCCGACCCCGAGCAAACCGCCGACGGCGGGCCGCCGCCGTCGTTCGATGAAAACGAGCGCCACGCTCACCGCGCCGAGCAGGTCGACATGCCGCAGGAAAAGAACGGCCTGCTGATCTTCTTCCGCGCCGAAAGCCTGCTTGCGGTCGCCGAGTTCCTGCGTGTCAACCGTCCCACCGACGACGAGCCCGATCCGAATGCCGCCAGCGCCGCCCGCGATCTCGATCACTTGTCGCTCGCGCAGGACACGGACCGCGTCGCGTCGAAAGTGCGCTTCGATCTCGACCTCCCTTCGGCAGCCGAGGACGACATCGTGCTCGGCGCCGGCATCCCGCTGCCGGAATGGGACTACCGCAAAGGCGTGCTGCTGCAGGATCACGTGCGTCTGGCCGAGCTCGCCGCGCGCGACGCCCCGCCCTGCCCGCTGCCCGAACCGCTGCGGCGCACCGCGCGACGACTGCACCAGCAGTTCGCCGCGCTGCAGCCCGGCCGGCGCTGGCTGAAGGCGCGCCCCGACGGCACCGAACTCGACCTCGACGCGGTGGTCCGCGCGCAGACCGACCGCGCGGTCGGGCGCAATCCGTCCGATCAACTGTATCTGTCGCTCGAAAAGCGCGAACGCGATCTGGCCTGCATGGTGCTCGCCGACCTGTCGCTGTCGACCGACAGCTGGGTATCGAGCGAAGCGCGCGTCATCGACGTCATCCGCGACGCGCTGCTGCTGTTCGGCGAGGCGCTCGGCGCGACCGGCGATCGCTTCGCGATGGCCGGGTTCTCGTCGGTCAAGCGCAGCCAGGTCCGCTTCCATCGGCTGAAAGACTTCGGCGACCGCTTCGACGATCGCATCCGCGGGCGCATCAGCGCGATCAAGCCCGGCTACTACACTCGGCTCGGCGCGGCGATCCGGCGCGCCAGCCAACTGCTCGCAGCCGAACAGGCCGCCCGGCGCATCCTGCTGATTCTGTCCGACGGCAAACCGAACGATCTTGACCTGTACGAAGGACGTTACGGCATCGAGGACACCCGCATCGCCGTCGGCGAAGCGCGCAAACAGGGGCTCGTCCCGTTCTGCGTGACAATCGACCGCGAGGGCGCGGGCTACCTGCCGCACCTGTTCGGACCGGCCGGTTATGCGGTGATTCGCAAGCCGGAAGAATTGCCGGCACGGCTTCCACTGTTCTACGCTCAACTGACACGGTAATCATGCCGCGTATTGCTTGTTCGCCCGGAATCCGGGGCGAAACCCTCTCTTCCGCAGCCCCTCCCGCCATCCGGCAAGAGCACGCCGAGACCGACCGCTTGTGCAGGCTGCTCGTGCACGTACCGCTCCTCAGCGGCTTCAGTCCCGCCGAGATCGCCCGCTTCGCCCACGGCGTACGCGAGCAGAACGTGGACCGGGGCTGCGTGGTGTTCCACAAGGGCGACCCCTGCCACGGCTTCCACCTGGTGCTGGCCGGCCAGGTCAAGCTCGCATTCACGTCCGCCGAGGGGCACGAGAAAGTCATCGAGATCATCCTTCCGGGCCAGACGTTCGGCGAGGCGGTGATGTTCATGGACAAGCCCTACGTCGTGATGGCTCAGGCGCTGACCGACTGCAAGCTGCTGCACATCTCGAAGACCGTCGTGTTCGACGAGATGGACCGGGACCCGGTGTTCTGTCGCAAGATCATCGCCGGCCTGTCGCACCGCCTGCACCACCTGATCGCCGACGTCGAGACGTATTCGCTGCGCTCGGGACGCGAGCGCATCGTCGGCTACCTCCTGCGCCAGGAAGAAATCGACGGCGAGCCCAGGACGAGCGGTTACGTGTCGGTGCGCCTCCCGACCAGCAAAGGCACGATCGCGTCGCGCCTGAACCTCACCCAGGAACATTTCTCCCGCATCCTGCACGAACTCATTGAAGCCGGGTTAATCTGTGTCGAGGGACGCACGATTCACATCCCCGATATCGAAAAACTGCGCACGACGCAGGGCCAATTCTAGGTCTTGTCGATCTCGACACTGCCTCCCGGCAGCGAAGCAGCAATTCCCGAAATGGGTCGCGAGGTCAAGGTTATGGACGCCCCGGTAAGCTGGCAGGAATTCGCCGCCTCGGCCGCTCGCCAAGCGAGCAACCTGCATTTCTCCTCGGTAGCGGCAAAGATGCGCGGCGTACATGAGCGCATCCACGCGCAACATCCGGTCGTCGAACGCCTCGCCGTCGCGCTCTACGACCCCGCCCTGAAACGGCTGCGAACGTTCGTCGACAGCACCGACAGCGGTACCTCACTGCGGGCATACGAGTGCCCGATCGCCGACGTGTCTTCGCTGCGCGCCATCGCCGAGAGCGGCAAGGCGCGCGTCCTCAACGACCTGGGCACTTCGATCAGCGGCCATTCGCCGCATTCCCGCTGGTTGCTCCACGAAGGCTACCGCTCGAGCCTGACGGTCCCGATCATGCAGAACGAGCAGCTGCTCGGCTTTCTGTTCTTCGATTCGCGCACGCGCGACGCTTTCCCCGACCCTGTCGTCGCCGACCTGCTTCTCTCCGGCCACCTCATCGGAATGATCGTCACGCAGGAGCTCGCAACGGTGCAGATGCTCGTCGGCGGCCTGCGGCTCGCAAGCCAGTTCACGCATGTGCGCGATCTCGAGACCGGCGCCCACCTCGACCGCATGGCACGCTACGCGCGCCTGATCGCACGGGAACTCGCGCCGGCCCACGGCCTGTCCGACGACTACATCGAACATGTTTTCCTGTTCGCCCCGCTCCACGACATCGGCAAGATCGGCGTCCCCGACAGCATCCTGCTCAAACCCGGGCGACTCGACGACGCCGAGCGGGACGTGATGCGCGAGCACGTCGCGATGGGCGTCCAGATGGCCGAACGGCTGATCAACGATTTCAGCCTTGCCGGCCTCGAGAACATCGACATGCTGCGCAACATCGTCAGCGCCCACCACGAACGCATGGACGGCAGCGGCTACCCGAACGGACTGACGGGCGAGGCAATCCCGCTCGAAGCCCGCATCGTCGCAACCGCCGACGTTTTCGACGCCCTCGCTTGCGCCCGCAGCTACAAGGCCGCCTGGACGCTCGACAACGCCTTCGACGAAATCGCCCGGATGGGTGGCGCCAAGCTCTACGCACCCACCATCGCGGCCCTGCTCGACTGCCGCGAGGAAGTGGAAGAGATCTACTGCCGCTTCCAGGACGACACCCCGATCCGCTAGACCCCGCTGCAGCGTCCCGGGGGCAGCGAACCCGCGCGGCAGCCGGAAGATCGAGGTGTGCCAGTCTCCACCCGCAGTTGCGCTATAATCCGGCCCGCGCCGGCATAGCTCAGTTGGTAGAGCAACCGCCTTGTAAGCGGTAGGTCATCTGTTCGAGTCAGATTGTCGGCACCAGCAACATGAAGGCATCAGCCCGCCGCATGGTCGGGCTTTTTGCTTTTTTGTGCCGGAAGTCCGAGCACTCTCGACCTTCCGGAACAACGAGGACAGACAGTGGTGGATCGCGAGTGCTTGCAGCCGGGCCGGTGCAGGGCACGGCCCTGTCCGGCGCTTCGTCCCGGCCAGCCGCGGTTCAGACGGACACCAGCACGTCGCCCTGAGACTCGGCCAGCACGTGCTTGGTGACGCTCCCGAGCAGCAAGTCCTCCAGCATGCTTTCGCCGTGCTTCCCCATCACGATCAGGTCGCAATCCTGTTCCTGCTCCTGCTCGATGATGTTCCGCGACGCATCGCCGTGGACGACGATCAGGCGCGTGCGCTCCAGCGGCAACCCCACTTCGTCGCGCAGCTCGCGCAGTTTCGCCAGCGCCTCCTGCCGGGCGGCGATGCGATAACGGGCAAGCAGGTCATCTTCGATACCCGCGAATCGCAGCTTGCTCTCGAAAGGCACTTCGAACGCGTGCAGCAACACGACGTCCGCCGCGGGCGCGACGGCTTGCGCATTGCGCAGCGCCCGCAGCGAAAACGGCGAAAAGTCGACCGGCACGAGCAGTGTCCGGTACGGCTCGTGGGGAGGTTGCTTGACGATGAGCATCGGCCAGCGCGTCTTGCGCACCATCCGCTCGGCGGTGGTGCCGATCAACAGGTGTCGCATGAAACTGCTGCCGCGTGCCCCGAGCACGAGGAGATCGGCGGATATCGTGTCGGCGCGGCCGATGATTTCCGCCAGCACCGGACCCGATGCGACCTGGACCCCTGCTGCTATGCCGTGATGCTTCAGCAGATTTGCCGCCAGCTCGCGCATTTCTTCCCGTGCCGAATCGAGGACCCGCTGTCCGGTTTCGGCCGGGACCTCGGCAATGAGGAGGCGGAGCTTTTCCAGCGCCGTGACATTGGCGACATGGAACAGGTCAAGGCTCGCGCCCACTTCGCGGGCCACGAGCGCGGCGCGGTCGGCGGCGTGACGCGCCGGAGCGGAAAGATCGGTTGCGACTAGCAGCCGCTTGACGGGATTCATGGCTGCGGCCCTCCATTCGGCAAGAGATGCATTGCAGCGAGCATAACTGCCGTTGCGTTCGACATGACGCAGACCGATCGGTAGAATTTCCCGGCGCTCGCTGCAGTGCGTCAACACATGGCTACGATATTACCTTACGCCTGCACGAAGGAGTCCCGATGACGCAGATTCGCCCGGAGAACCTGTCAGTGACCGACGTGCGAGACATTCCCGGTCCGCACGCCGCGTCGGTCCGATGAACGACCGGTTAACGGCCGAGTCCTTCGAACGCGCGCCTGAACAGTGGCACACGCTCGATCCGGACGAGATTCGGCGACGCCTGCAGGCCCCGCAGGGCGGGCTGCCGGAAGTCGAAGCGCGGCGCCGGCTCGCGCAATACGGGCCGAACCGGCTGGCGCCGCCGAAGCGCCGCGGCCCGCTGCTGCGTCTGCTGATGCAGTTCCACAACATCCTGTTGTACGTGATGATGGGCGCGGCAGCGATCACCGCGGTGCTCGGCCATTGGGTGGATACGGGCGTGCTGCTCGCGGCCGTGGTGATCAACGCGATCATCGGATTCATCCAGGAAGGCAAGGCGGAAGCGGCGCTCGACGCCATCCGGGCGATGCTGTCCCCCCATGCCACCGTGATCCGCGACGGCCACCGGCGCGAAATCGACGCCGCCGACCTCGTGCCGGGCGACCTCGTGCTGTTGGGCTCCGGCGATCGCGTTCCGGCCGACCTGCGCCTGGTCTGGGTGCATGAACTGCGCGTCGAAGAAGCGGCGCTCACCGGCGAATCGCTGCCGGTCGAAAAGGGGACGCAAGCGGTGGCGGCGGAGGCGCCCCTCGGCGATCGCTACGACATGGCCTATTCGGGCACGCTGGTCGTCTATGGCCAGGCCAAAGGCATCGTCGTCGGCACAGGCGGAGCGACCGAACTGGGCAAGATCAATGAGCTGCTTACCGGCATCCAGGCCCTGAGCACCCCGTTGTTGCGCCAGATCGACCGTTTCGGCCGCCTCCTGGCGATCGCGATTCTCGCAATCGCGGTGGCAACGTTCCTGCTCGGCACGCTGGGGCGCGGTCATCCCGCTTCGGAAATGTTCATGATGGTCGTGGCGCTTGCCGCGTCGGCGATTCCCGAGGGACTGCCGGCGATCATGACCGTCACGCTCGCACTCGGAGTGCAGCGCATGGCGCGCCGCAACGCGATCGTCCGGCGCCTGCCCGCGGTCGAAACGCTGGGCTCGGTCACCGTAATCTGTTCGGACAAGACTGGCACGCTGACGCGCAACGAAATGACCGTGCAGCGCGTCGTGTGCGCGGGCCACGTGTTCGACGTCGGGGGCGTCGGTTATGCACCGGTGGGCGATTTCAGCGTCGACGGGCACATCGTCGACACCGACCGCTATCCGGCCCTGTCATTGGCGATCCGCGCCGCCGTGCTGTGCAACGACGCGCATCTGCGCGAAGACGACGGCCTGTGGCGGGTCGAAGGGGATCCCACCGAAGGCGCGCTGCTGGTTCTCGGCGACAAAGCCGGCTTCACGCGGAACGTGGCGGATTCCGATTGGTCCCGCCGCGACAGCATCCCGTTCGAATCCGAGCACCGCTTCATGGCCACCTACCACCGCGACGCCGACGGCGACCCGTGGATCTTCGTCAAGGGAGCACCGGAACGCATTCTCGACATCTGCGCGCAGCAACTCGGTCACGACGGCGAGCGCCCGCTGGATGCCGATTACTGGCGCCGCATGGCGACCGACACGGCCGCCCAGGGGCTGCGCCTGCTCGGCCTCGCGTGCAAGCGCGCCGCTCCCGCGGAAGAACACCTGCGTTTTGCCGACGTGGAGGAAGGCTACACGCTGCTCGCGCTGGTCGGCATCATCGATCCCCCGCGCGAAGAGGCGATCCATGCCGTCGGCGAATGCCACCGCGCCGGCATCCGCGTCAAGATGATCACCGGCGACCATGCCGAAACGGCCCGCGCGATCGGCGCGCAGCTTGCGATCGGCATCGGCAAGCCGGCCGTCACCGGCGCCGAGGTCGCGATCATGGACGACGCCGAACTGCGCCGCGTGGCGATGGAGGTGGACGTTTTCGCCCGTGCGAGCCCGGAGCACAAGCTGCGCCTGGTGCAGGCGCTGCAGGACGACGGCCAGGTAGTGGCCATGACTGGCGACGGGGTGAACGACGCTCCGGCGCTCAAGCGCGCCGACGTCGGCGTCGCGATGGGCATGAAGGGTACCGAGGCAGCCAAGGAAGCGGCCGACATGGTGCTCGCCGACGACAACTTCGCAACGATCGCCGCAGCCGTGCGTGAAGGCCGCGCCGTCTACGACAACCTCAAGAAGTTCATCCTGTTCATGCTGCCGACCAACGGCGGCGAGGCGCTGGTCGTGATCGCCGCGATCCTGTTCGAGCTGACCCTGCCGCTGACCCCGGCGCAGGTGCTGTGGATCAACCTGGTCACGTCCAGCACGCTGGGCCTTGCGCTGGCTTTCGAACCGTCGGAGCGGAACATCATGGCGCGCATGCCCCGTCCGCCCCGCGAGGCCCTGCTTTCTGGTTTTTTCATCTGGCGCGTCGTGATGGTCTCGTTCCTGATGATGACCGGCGCACTCGGCCTGTTCCTGTGGGAACTGGAACACGGCACGAGTCTCGAAACCGCCCGCACGATGGCGGTCAACGCGGTGGTGGTCGCTGAAATGTTCTACCTCGTCAACAGCCGCTACATTTTTGCGCCGGTGACCAATCGGGAAGGACTCACCGGCAACCGCTACGTGCTGGTCGCCATCGCCGCGTGCATCCCGCTGCAGCTGGCGTTCACGCACGCTCCGGCGATGCAGGCGATCTTCGGTTCGGCGGACCTGTCGGTGCTCGAATGGCTCAAGGTCATCGGTGCCGGGCTGCTGGTGTTCTGCATCGCGGAGCTGGAGAAACTGGTGATCCGGCGGGCGCGGCTGGCTGCGCGTGAAATCCAGGCTTGAGCGAATCAGCAGCAGGAACCGCGCGTCCAAGCGCCGCAGGACGTAAAATCGGCCGATGACATCGAATGCATTCAACGACGAGGCGGAGGACAATTCGCCGCCTTCGGTCAAGGAACCACGCCTGTGGCGTGACGACGGATGGACTGCCCGCGTCATCAAGAACGAAGACGACGAAGGATGGGCGGTCGAGATGATCATGGACGGCGAACCCGAGCCGGCCCTGGTCGGACCGTGGACGATGGGGCGCGACAAAAAGAACCCGAAGCCGCTCGACGTCAACGCGTTCAACACGCTCGTCAAGACCGCTTCCGAGGTCCTGCGCCGCCACGAGCAGCAACGGCATGCGATGTTCCACCAGAAGGTCACGGTGAACACACCCTCCGGACGGATCAGCGTCACGCTCGACATCGTCCCCGACGAATTCGACCCGCATGCATTGCTCGCGGCGTTTGATGCCAACGGTGAGGAACTGGCCGCGCTGCGCGTGGACGCCGGGTTCAAGCTGACGACGACCAGCGCGAACGCGTGGCTGGAAAAGCTGCTGCCGGATCCAAGCGGTCCGGACCCGGATTCCGTTCACCGCGATAACGGGGATTGACCCGAAGCGGGCACGTGCTCGCCCGGCACATCGGGAGTCGATCACCGCGATTCAGATTCATCGAGCAGGAACGAGATCGCATCGCGCCACCAGCGCTCATCGACGTGATCGACCCAGTCGTTGTGTTCCGCGCCCTCCACCACCGCCAGCCGCTTGGGATTCCCGAGCGCCCGATAAAGGGCGGCGCCGAAGCGGGCGGGAACGATGCTGTCCCGCTCCGCGACCACCACCAGCACCGGGCGGCCGAACGACGCCAGGTGGGCGGCGCTGTCATACCGGTCATACAGCAGCCACTGCACGGGCAGCCACGGATAGTGGAACGTCGCGACGTTCTCGAGTCGGTCCCAAGGCGTGATGAGCAGCAGCCCGGCAATCCTGTCGCGCTGGCTCGCGCTTGCCGCCGCCACGACGCCGGCGCCGAGTGATTCGCCGATGAGCAGCAGCGGCCCGCCGTGCAGGCGATAGGCGAGCGCGATGGTATGTTCGGCATCGGCGACCAGGTTCTGCTCGCCTACCGCGCCGCCGCGCGGGCCGTAGCCCGGATACTCGGCCAGGATCACGCGCAGCCCCAGCCTTGCGAGCAGGGCCGCGTAGAAGTCCCGATGGCCGGCATGGCCGGCGTTGCCGTGAAAGACGATTGCCGTGCCGCGCGCGGGGCCTGCCGGCTCGGCGATAAGGCCGCGAAAGTCCTCGGGCGTCGGCCACGCGCGCAGCCGGTCGGACACCACCTCATCGAGCGTGGCCCTGTCGGGGAAATAAAGCCAACGGTCCTGGAGCATAGTGACCCCGGCAATCATGATCAGAGAGGCAATGGCAAGCCGCAGCATCGTTCGGGAGAGCACTTTCGCCTCGTGCGAGCCCGGCCTGCGCCAGCCGACGCGTTGCGCCTCGCGGGATTGCTACGTGCGCCCTTTCAGCCGCGCCTTCAGATCCGCGAACGGCTGGTGCGTGGCCGGGGAAAGCTCCTCGCCCCCCGCGCTGCGCCCTGCGCAATCCAGGACTCGCGAATGCTCGGCGTCGTGGCAATACACGCAGAGCAGTTCCCAATTGCTGCCGTCGGGCGGATTGTGGTCGTGATTGTGGTCGCGGTGATGCACGGTGAGCTGATGCACGTTCTCGCGCGTGAATTGGCGTGCGCAGCGGCCGCAGATCCACGGATAGATCTTGAGCGCCCGCTCCCGGTACCCCTGCTCGCGCTGCTCCCTGGCGCGTCGCGCCTCGGCGACGAGCCGGTCTAGCCGCTCGTGATCCGGTTTGCTCATCTCGACTGCTCCCGCGAAATGGCCATGCCGGCGCACATTGTCGCGCGGCAACCGAGGCAATTCCAATACCCCGGGCACGACCGGCGATCGACTTGTCCGGAGCAAGGATGTTCACCCGCCCCAATCTGCCCTCGCGCGCGATGGCGTTACCATGAGCGGCTACGGCAACCACGATGAGACGCGCCTCGCAGTTCGAGGCGATTACTTTGGAGCGAGCAGGATGGATATTGCAGTGATGGGTGCCGGCGCGGTCGGCTGCTACTACGGCGGGATGCTCGCGCGCGCAGGCCACGACGTGGTCCTGATCGGGCGGGCGCCGCATGTCGAGGCGGTGCAGCGCGACGGGCTGTTCCTCGATACGCAGACTTTCCAGGCCCATGTGCCGATGCGCGCGAGCACCGACGCCGGCGCCGTGCGCGGGGCGCAGCTCGTGCTGTGCTGCGTGAAGTCGACGGATACGGCCGATGCAGCGGCGCAAATGGCGCCGCATCTTGCACCCGCCGCGCTGCTGCTGAGCCTGCAAAACGGCGTCGACAACGCGTCGCGGCTGCAGGCGCTGCTCGGACGCGAGGTGGCACCGGCAGTGGTCTATGTCGCGACCGAAATGGCCGGACCGGGTCACGTCAAACATCATGGGCGCGGCGAACTCGTGATCGGTCCGTCGGCCGCCAGCGAAGCGCTGGAGAAGCTGTTCGCCGAAGCCGGCGTGCCAGTGCAGATATCGGACAACGTCATGGGCGCGCTGTGGGCCAAGCTGATCCTCAACTGCGCCTACAACGCGCTGTCCGCGATCGCCCAGCTGCCCTATGGCCGCCTCGTGCGCGGCGAAGGAGTCGAAGACGTGATGCGCGATGTCGTGCGGGAATGCCTCGCCGTCGCGCAGGCCGAAGGCGTGAATGTGCCGGGGGATCCATGGGACGCGGTGCAGCATATTGCGCGCACGATGCCGACACAGTTTTCCTCCACCGCGCAGGACCTCGCGCGCGGCAAGCGCACCGAGATCGACCATCTCAACGGCTACGTGCTGCGCAAGGGCGAAGCCTTCGGCATTGCGACGCCGGTCAATCGCGTCCTGCACAGCCTGGTCAAGCTGCTCGAAGCGCGGCAGGCCGGCTGAAAATCCCGCAAGCCAACCCGCCCTGTACGCGCGGAAAGCCGCTCCGCGCGGCCGGACTTATTCGCCCTTGAGCGAGCGCTGCAGGACTTCGAGCACTCTCCTCAGGTCCTCGATCGGCACCTGTCCCGGCGCGGACGCCTTCTGGCCGACGGCGAAGCTCACCGACGAGCCGAACACCCAGCCGAACAAGCGGCTCAGCGAACCATAGGCGCCCATCGACATGCTGATGACCGGAAGCGAAATCTTCTTCTGCGCTTCCAGTGTCGCCTGCAGCAGCGTCAGCACGTCCTCGAGCCCCTGCGGCATCACCGCGACCTTGGCGATGTCGGCGCCCGCTTCTTCCATCGCCACGAGCGTCGCGACGATCTCGTCGGCCGGCGGCGTCTTTTGGAAATTGTGGAACGATGCGATGAGCTTCGTGCCGGTCTCGCGGGCGAGCGCGACGGCCTGCTCGAAATGCTCCGGCTCGCTGCTCAACTCATAGTCGAGAAAGTCGACCGCGCCCGAACGGGCGACCGCTTGGTATATCGACAGCACCTGCTCCTCGGAGAGGCCGATCGTCTCGCCGCCTTCGCGGATCGAGCGGCGCGTGAAGATGAGCGGAATACCGGCCGAACTCCTGCGGATCTTCTTCGCGAGCTCGACGACGCGGTCGACGTCGGAGATGCCGGAGTAGAAGTCGACCCGCCACTCGAGGAGATCGGGCCGCTTCGCGACGATCACCTCCAGCTCGTGCAGCACCGCCGCTTCGTCCCTGCCGACGAGCGGCGCGCAGATCAACGGCTCCTTGCCGCCGGCCACCGGCCGGCCTTTCACTTCGAGCGACCGCGTCATTGTCATGGGTTGATTTCCTTGAAATCTCAAACAGGTCCGGGTTTCAGCACGCCGCCGAACCCCTGACGGAGGGATGCCGGGATTCCCGAAAACACAATTCGCGCCCTACAAACCCGGCCGGCCGACAGCATAGCGTCGGCAGCCCGTTCCTTGCCGGCCCGCAGCTTGTTTCGACACTTTCCAGCAATATTCATTGACAGCACCTATGAGGCCGACTATAGTTCTGTTTCTCCGACGCGGGGTGGAGCAGTCTGGCAGCTCGTCGGGCTCATAACCCGAAGGTCGCAGGTTCAAATCCTGCCCCCGCAACCAAATAAATCAAGCACTTAGGCCAGTTCTCACGGACTGGCCTATTTGCTTTCTGGCCTCGTGTAAGCACTTTGTAAGCGCCAGCGCAAGCCAGTGTAGTCACTGGGCCGGGCTCCCCTGCAAAAACATCGGGCGCAAAAAACCGCCTCGGGGGCGGTTCGGTCGGGACGGCGCGCGGCCGGGTCGGGGGTGGGGGCGGTCAAATCTTCAGGCGTTCATGGGCCGTTACCACCGGGTTCCATCGCTTCGCACAGCCGCGAAATGGGGCGGTTTTCCGTGGGATGCACGCGGCCGGCGTTGCGCGGGTCTGGCGGGTCTTGCCGGCCTGTCTGTCGTCTCTCGTGGCGAAATGACCTCTTTACCGGGCTGAACGTGCTCGTCGGGGTGAATCGTGCTCCCGTCCGGGCGGTCCTCTGTAAGACGGTCAACCGTAAGACGGTCAACTATCTGATGTCAGATGTCTGACACAAGATAGCCCGGAGTCGAGCACGTGCGGTTCCGAAAACGAGAAACCCGGCGCGGGGCCGGGCGTGCGGCTGCCACTGCGTCGCAGTTACGGACGCGTCGAGCACCACGGGCGCAGCTCGCCAAACGGGAACGGCTTAGCGGCCGCTGCCCCTTGCTCGCCCTCCAGAAAGGCGAGGAGTTCCGCCGGCTTCGCGCCATTGGCCTTCAAACGCGCCAAATCGGCCACCAAGCGGCGTTTGACGACTTCGGCATACGCGAGCCCTTCCGCATGCGCGCGGCGGTTCAGGAGGCTTGTAACGGTTCGGGGAAAGTTCTGCATGGTGTCTCCTGCGCGCGAGCTGATGTCGCGCACGATGTTTCGGGTTAGCACTTGTTCGACGGGAACCGGGCGGTTACCGGGGTCGAAGCGCCAGACTTTCGATGCCCCCCTCCCTCCTACGCCTGCCGGCCGATTGCCCACGGCTTGCGCTTCGGTTCCAGCTCGGCCGGTAGCACGCTCGCCAAGTCGGTGGTGATGATGTCAATTCCCTTGCCATGCAGCCGGTAGGCGCGCGGCCCGGTCGGCTCGATGCGGATGCCGTTCCGCTCGCACAGTTGGCGGATGTTGGCCCGGCGTTGTTCGATCAAAGTCATGTCGTGTCCTCGGTATGCCGGGGGAAGCCCCGGCGCTTGTCGTCAGGCGGCTTTCGCGTCGCGCTCGGTCGCGGTGAAGAGTTCGCGGTTCAGCCAGTGCGGCGCGGTGATGCTCGGCTCTTGCCGGCCGAAGCCACCCATGACGAGTTCGTCAAGCAGCGCGTCCTCGGCAGCAATCGCGGCCTGAAGTTTCCGGATGGCCTCGCTCCACCGCATGCGGATGGCGGCAACGGCCTTTTCCCGGTCCGCCAAGGCTTCAGCGCGGGCGCGGATGCGCTGATGCTCCATCTCGCTCGGCTGCGACCGCAGCGCGGCGTTCAGCACTTCCAGCCGTTCGCGGATGGCAAGGTCACGTGTGCGCAGCTCGTCGAGTTCGCCGGCCCGATTGCTCGGCACGGGTGGGCCCTCAAGAATCGCCTTGGCCCGGTCAATCGTATCCGGCAGCGGCATGCGCTCGGGGTTGTCCCACCGCATGCGGCCGTGGATGGTTGCCTGCTCGGCGGTCAGGCGGTCACGCTCGGCGGTCAGGCGCTCCAGCAGGTCTTGAGCGGCGGCGAATCCGGCGTGTTCGGTTACGTGTTTCATGGTCAGTTCCTTTTGAGGATTCCCGGCCCGGCCGGGGCGGTTTGCTGAAAAGATGCAGCGCCAGAGGTGAAGTGTTTTTCCACTTCCCCCGGCACCTCGAAGGGGAAGGAAAAACGGAACTGCGCCGTTTTCCATTCCCCCTTTAGGGGGCGCAGTTGCGCAGTTCGATTTCTCCTTTTAAATCAATGACTTGGAAACTGCGCAAGGCTCTGCGCAGAAAGGGGTCTGCGCAGTTCGAAATGAGCATGAAACCCGCGCCGTTACTGGGTTTTCTAAAACTGCGCAGGATTGAACTGCGCGGCGCAGTTCGGTTTTCTGCGCAGTTCGTTGGCATACTGCGCAGGCTCATTCCGTCACCTCTGGCGTTGCCTCTTCGGCCTCTGGCGTCGCCGGGATGGCGGTTTCCGCATCGGCCGGCACGAGTCGCGCCCCTCCCCGGTAGGTCAGGCGCTTGATGTTTCCGTCTGCCAGCAGGCGGCCGGCCTGTTCCTCGAACCATTGGCGTTGCTTCTCGTGGAAGCTCTCGGGCAGCTCGAAGCGGCGGCCGTGCAAGCCGTTGTGCCCGGATGCGGAGGCGGCATAGGCTTCCCCGCGCTGCCACGCCTCGCGGATGGCGCGCAGCAGGTCCATGCGCATGGCGTCGGTGTCGCCTCCGGACAGGGCGTTGTATGCCTGCGTGCGGTCGGTCAGGATGCCGCGCTCGTTGCGGACGAACACGGAACGGTCGCGCCTTGCATCCCCGTAGGCTTTCGCCACGAGTCCGAAGGCAACGCGGCCTTCCTTGAACTCGGTCCCCAGCACGTCGCACACGTTGCGGCCCCCATCGGCCGGCGGCCACAGCACGTAAGCGGCTCGCGCGCTGCCGGCAATGGCTCCGCTTCCCCGGATGGCTTCCATCGCATCCAGCGCGCTCCTGATTTCCTTCGTGCTGCCCTTGGCGACGTGGTGAATCAGCACGACACAAGCGCCGGTCGCGCGGGCCAGCGCCGTTGCTTCGTTCATCAGGGGTTGCGTGGCCTGCGTCGTGTTCGTGTCGCCACTCGTCAGGGCTTGCAGCGTGTCGAGAATCACGAGCCGAACATCCGGCAGCGCGCGGATTTCGTCGGCAAGCTCGGACCATTCGCGGGTCGCGCGGAACTCCTTTGTCATCGGGTCGGGCTCGATGATGCCGAAGTGCCCCACGTCGGGCAGGCTCAGGACATGCAAGCGGTCGGGCATGTCGCTACCGCACAGGGCATGCAGGCGGCGGTGAATCTCGGGCTCGTCATCCTCGGCAGAGACATACACGGCGCGGCCATGCGCGGCCACCAGCGCGCCGAAGGCGACCGGCGGGCATTCCCCGTCCCGGCGGCCGGCGACCTTCGCGGCCAGCTCAAGCGCGAGGAACGATTTCCCGACGTTCGGCGGGCTCGCCAGCAAGCACGTCACGCCAAGCGGGAAGATGCCCGTCACCAGCCAATTGACCGGGGGCGGCTCGCCTTTGAACAGGCGCGCGGCGGTGCGCTCGGCCAGCTTGAAGCGGCGCGGCTCCACGGTGTCACGAATCAGCCGGGCTACAGCCTCGCGGCCGGCCTGCTGCGCCATGTCGTTGAAGTCGCTTCCGTCGTCACTGGCAAAGCTCGGGAATACCGTGATGGCATTTACCAGCTTGGCGGCCTCAAGGGCTTTCGTGCGGCCGGGGTTGCCCTCGGTCTGGCGGTCGTCGTCGCCGGCAATCACCAGCTTGGCGCGCGGGAAGCGTTCGCGCACGTTGCAGGCTACCGGGCGCAGGTTTCCGGCGGTGAAGCAAACCGCCACGGGCCAGCCGGTCGCCTCGCGGAGACTCGCGCCAGTGGCGAAGCCCTCGCACAGCACCAGCACGTCGGCGTCGGTCGGTTCGCCAAGCCAGACGCGGCCGCCGGTCATCTTCCCGCCGGGCATGAACCGCTTTTGGCCTTGTGCGTCGATACTCTGCACGGACTGAACGTTGCCGGCGTTGTCGAACACCGGAATGACAAGCGAGCCGTTCCGCTCACGGGCGATATGCGGGCCGATTTGCTTTGCAGATAGGTAGGGATGCCCTTTCGCCTGCTCAGCCGCCTGAAGCGTTGCAGCGGCCTTGCTGGCGGCCTGTCGATAGCCTTCCTCGCGCTCGGCTTCGGCTTCCCTGCGGATGCGCTCGGCATTGGCGCGGATGCGGGCCAGTTCGGCGGCGTCGGGGGCGGGGCCGTCCTTCTCGCGCTGCCACGTCCAGGCAGTGCCGTCGCGCCAGCTTCCGAATACCGCGCCGTCTTGGTCGGGGAATACGCGCAGCCAGCCGGCGGCATCGCCCTTGTGGCCATTGGTCGAGAAGCGCGCAAGGCGGCCGGGCTCGGGGTCGCGCTCGGGGAACGGCAGGCCGGCGCGCTCGAAGGCGTCGTATAGGCTCGGGGCGAATATCAAGTTCATGCGCGCTTCCCTCCCATCGGAATAGCGTCCGTCGCCAGCCGGAACCGGGACAGCACAACGTCCTTCGTGACCGGCATGTGAAGGCGAACTTCCTTCTGCTTCTGCTCGAACTTGCACAGCCAGATGCGGGCTACCGGCGGGCGAACAGGATTCAGCGGCGCGCGCATCGGCTACCTCCGTCCAGAAGCGCCAGCACGCGCAGCAGGCTCAGGCCGGACAACCAGCCGGCGAGCCATGCGCGAATCGCAGCGCGGCGGATGGCGTTACGCATGGCGGCCACCTCGCAGGTGCATCCAGCGGCGCACCTTGCGGCGGTCGGCTCCGGTCAGGTGATAGACGCCGGGGCGGCAGGGGTTGCCGTCACGGTCGAGGGCCGGCACGCGCTCGCAGGGAAGATCCAAGCCACGGCGGCGCAGCTCGGACGCGAGGTCGGGGAAGTTCGAGCATCCGGCGCGGGCGTCGAGTTCTTCGCGCTTGGCGGGGCGTTGCAACAGCAGCGCGAGGGCGCGCAGGTGACGCGGGTTCGTCGGTTCCTTGAAAGCGGCCTGCGGTACAATCGCGCTGTTCGACGGCGCTCGGGACTGCGGTATGGGTTCCGGGCGTTTTCATTTCAAGCGCCCTCCCCGGCGGTCAGGCGGGCTACTGCATCGGCAGGCCACGCCAAGAAGCGTGACGGCAATTTACGCGGGACGATGCCGGCGTAATGCCCGTCGCGGCAAAGGGCGGCGCGCAGGGTTTGCGGGCGGATGTGCAGGGCGGCGGCGGCCTGCTCGGTCGAGAGGGTGCGGGCGGCGAGCGGCGCATCATTGCGCCATGCGACAGGGATGGTTTGATTCTCGTTTTGCATGTATTTTTCCTTCGCTGCACAGCAGCGGCTAGCATTCGCCTCGTTCAAGGCGGCCACGCGAAGGTCATGCAATCAGGTTTGGTCCCCTTTACTGCGCCGGGCATGTTGTCCCGCCGGTTTCCCCTCATTTTCAGAGAGGAGGGTCGTTTGACTGCTTGATGAATCGTGACGGAACCACGATATTTAGCGGTATTGCATGGCGAAATTCGGGCGGAATGCCGGCGAAAAAATGGCGACTTTCCGGCGGTTTCTCGCCTCAGTCGCCTATTTCGCTGGCGGAAAAATGGCGGTTTAGTCGAAGTCGCCTGTCAGCAGGTGCCGCGAATCGAGCGAGCGGGCCGGAAGGTTATTGGCAAGCACTCGCGCGCATCGCTCCCACTTCCAGCCGACAGGGGCTTTCCTCGACAGCCACCAGCAGGCGGCGCGGTAAGGGTTGAACATCGCCCGACTCTCCCGTGCGGCATTCGCGAGGCCATTACTGGCGGCTTTGTCTGCATAGTTTGCCCACCCTTTGTCTGGAAACATCGCCTCTAGCTGCTCTTTTGCCACCGGGTCAAAGAGTGCGGCTAGTTGCGCGTCGGCGTCGTCTTGCGGGTCGCTCTGCTTCTGGTCGTCAGACGGAATGCCTGAATCCTGTGCAATGGCCTGCATCGCCATGAACTCATCTTCGATTGCTGAAAGCCTCTCCGCGATTTCGCCGTGCGTGACAATGCCTTCAGCTTCCGCCCACGCCGAGAATTCCGCCAAATCGACGGCGAGCGATGCCGAAAAATGCTCTCCGCAAAGCAGCCAGCCATTGAACGTCATCATCAGCTCGGCCGCACGCCGTTTGCTCTCTGGCGTTCGTGTATCGGGGAGGGCCGCGCGCTCCCATTGGACGATTGCTTCTATATTCGGCAGTTCGATGTTGTCTGCGGGCAGTCGCGTAAGGCTATCCCGCGCCTTAAACGCGCCTCTTCGCGCTGCCTCAGCGAGCGCAGCGTTCAGCCGAACAACCGCGACGAGGTAGCGGTGATACTTCCACCGCCATCGCTCGTTTGGATGCAGCCTGATTTCCGGCCTTCCCTCCTGTGCGCTTTCAACTGCTCGCAGGGCGAGGGCATGAACAATGCGGCGCAGGGAAACCGCCCCTTTCAAGCATGGTTCGCGTTCGAGTGCAAGGTTCCACTTCGTGTCGCGCAGCCGGCGTTTGCAAGCCAGGTCGATATCGGCTGCCGTCGCCTCTATTGCGGCATTCACCGTCGATTGAAAATCGTCCATCTCGTCGCGCTCCATCTCGCGCACCATCGAAAAAGGTGCCGCGCCGGCCGGGCGATGGTGTCCCGGTTTTCCCTCCGTCGAGGTAGGCGCGGCATTGCTCGTCAGGCCACTACGCGCAGCGCGGGCGCGGCCTCTTGCTCGGTCGGCTGCTCGATACCGGCCTGTTCCAGAATCCAGCCTTCAATCTTCGTGTGCCACTGGCGCAGCAGGTCGAGCGGCCGGCGGCGGTAGTGCTTCTCCGCGATGGCGCTCGGCTTATGCCCCATGATTTGCGCGCTGATGCCGGCCGGGCATTCCACCCATTCCGCCAAAGTGCCGAAGGAACGGCGCAGGCCGTGCAACGTCAGCTCCGGCAGGCCGGCGGCGGCCAGTGCCTTGTTATGCGGGATGCGCGGCTCTTGCAGTCGGCCGGATGCGGACGTTTTGCTGCTGAATACCCAAGGCGAAGCCTCCCATGCGTCGAGGTCATTGGCGATGCGCTTGCCGTGCAGAATGCGGTACTCCGGCGGCGGGGTGTCGTTGCGTGCCTTCAGGTCGCGCAGCAGGCCGGCGACATAGGGCGTAAGCGGAATGACGCGCTCGCCCTCCACCTTGTCCCGAATGGTCATGCTTCGCCATTGAAAATCGACATCATCCCACCGCAGGCCGGCCAGCTCTTCCCGGCGCGCTCCGGTCAGCAGCAGGGCTTGCAGGTAGGCGGAATGTACCGGGTTGCTGATGGCGCGCATCTGCTCGAACCACGGGCGCAGCATTTCGCGTTGCAGGCAATCGTCCTTGGCGGCCTTCTTCGGCAGTTGCTCGCGTGCCACGCGGGCGGCGCATGCGTCGGGCTGCACTTCCTTGGCGTACTCCGGCCGGTCAGCGCACCAGTTGAGGAAGGTCCGCAGGTTGCCGAATGCGATACGGGCTTGCGTCGGGCGCTTGGCGGCTTCATCCGCCAGCCATGCGCGCACCCGCTCCGCGCTCAGTTGCGCCAGAGGAAGCACCAGCAGCGGGCGCAGGATGCCGGGCTGCTTCTTCGTGTCCTTGATGGATTTTCGGCCTCGGGTTTTCGGCTCTCCGCCTTCGGCCGATAGGCGCTGATGGTCCAACAGGTTGCGGGCGCTCCACCGGGGGGTGCGGGCCTCAAGGTAGGCGTTCCATGCTTCCAGCGCAGGCGCGGCCGTGCGGCGGGCATCTTCGCGCTTGGCCTCGGTCGCGGCGATGCGTTCGGCCTTCTCTTGGCGCGGGTCGGTGCCCTGGTCAATCAGCGTTTGCAGGCGGCGCGCTTCGGCGCGGGCGTCGTCGAGGTTCCATGAGCGAACGTCGCCAATCGTTGCGCGGATGTCCTTACCGTTCAGCTTGCCTTGGAAGATGTACGCCTTCCCCTTGCTGTCGTCTCGGTTCGTGCTTCCCGGCGTGGCACGCACGGCGAGGCCGGGCGCTCCGGTGTCCCACAGGAAGGATTGGGCTTTGCCGGACGGGCATGTGAAGTCACGAATGCAGCCGGCGGTCAGTTTGATGCGTGCCATGTTCTCGGTCTCCGTCTGGCGCTTACATCGGGCCTTCCATGTAAGCACTTTGTAAGCGGTATTCTAGAACACGGCTCAATCTGTATCAACGTCGAAATGTGCTATTTCATTGTTTTTGCTCTGTTCTATGCCTTCTCGTGCATCTCATTCAACATAGGGAAATATGCTTTCTTTCGTTCTCATAACCCGAAGGTCGCAGGTTCAAATCCTGCCCCCGCAACCAACGTTATTTGACGTCGCTTCGATTCCCGGGATTGAGGTGACGGCAAAAAAGATGAACCCGCCGCAAGGCGGGTTTTTCTTTTCCGGATGCCTTCTGCACCTGCGGAGGCCTGGCTCCGGACGAACGCCGATGTCCTCCTCGTATGATGGCCCGCCTATTAGCGAAGACGGACGACCGTTGTGAGCCAGGGGGCATCAGTTCCCAGTCTTGCCGCTAACCCACTCATGATGCAGCAGGGTGTTCCCGCATAACCACGGATGATTCCGGCCGCAACGTTCGAAGTTACGCCAAAACCTACGTCGGCAGGAAACTGCCCGGGACGCGTTAATTTCAATGCAGCCCCGCGCATCAACCATCTGATTCGCGCCGTCCGGCACGCCCCGTTCGCGGGGATGGGCAAACGAGAGCCATGTCGACGCAACTTATCCGGATACTGGTCCCGCCCCGTCAACGACGAGCAACGCCTCGTTTGCCCGGTGGAGATGCCTACCTTCTCATCGCCGCGGGCGGTACCGCTGATGAACTCTCGCAGGGCTGCCGATTAGGCTGCGCGACGAAGGGTCCGCCGGAACCCGTCCTGGCGAGCCTTGTTGGGCGACATCATAATATCCTCGTCGGCCGGATGGGGCGCACCACCTTATCCCTCCCGAATCGTGAAGGTAATCGGCAGATGATCGCTGAGCCCTCCACGTCGACACCGCCACCGGCCGACGGACGCGAGAATCGTCGCGGGTGCCCGTTCTTGAGGCGGCTCGAACAGTTCCGGTTCCTCGTTTCGCTTGCCTGAATTGCGCTGGCAGTTGGGCGCGACTACGCTTTGAAGGAGCGCTTGCCACCGGCTCGCGCGGCATCCGGTCAGCCCCTGCAACCGGAACGGCCTTCGGGCCTGGGGCCCGGTGTTCCCACGCCTCCCGACGCAGACATCGTCTCGAGATTTCTCCTCGGCAGCTAGCGTAGGGGGATCGCTGCTTGTCTCACGACATCGCCCCCTGGGACGAGCGGTTACGCCGACGTTCTTCTCACACCGCCCCGTCGTCGATACCTTCTTTCCCTCCTGGACAGTCCGCCGGGGGAACTGGCTACAGCGCGAGGGGCAGAGCCCCTGTCTGTGCACGTCGCCCGCGGGTCGCTTCCTGCTCGCCGAGTCGCACCGCGCCGACAGGCAGCCAATCAAGAGGCTGCAAGGCGATCGATCATCCATGAGCGGGCCGGAGCGATTCGCCCCGGACGCAGCGGATTCCGACAACAGAAAACCTCGTTCGGCGCTGCAGGCCGAGATGCCGCGAAGCGCTTGCAGAGGGGGTCGCTCGAGCGTACATTTTGAACCGTCGCAACGACACTGTGCTCTTTCCATAGGCGCAGGGCTGCCACAATCGCCCTGCATGCCCGTCCTTCTCGCTGCCGTCTTGCTTTCGTTGAGTCGCGCACTGCGCCGCTCGACCTCATCGCCCCAGGCACTCGCCATTTGTTGCGCGTTGCGAACCCTTGAATCGTCATCGGCTGTTGCTCGGCCGAGTTCGCTGTGCGCAACCCTGAACAGGTTACTCATCCCGTCGGCGCCTCATCGTTTCGACGCATGAATGCGGGGCGCTTGCCGCCCGCAGCGTACGTCCTCCTCGCAGTCGTTGCTCACGGTCGCCCTCGGGCTCCCGTCGCGGCTTCGACATTCGGCGCCAAAGGCCCGCAGGGCCAAGCCAGCAGGTCATCAGCAAACGAGAAGAGAAAGACACGATGGAGAGATGCCATGCATACGAGAGCCAAGCTTCCCCGCGAGGACACCGACGATCCGGGCGAACTGACAGGCGCGCTGCTTGACGGCGACCGGAGTGACGGTGCGCATGAACCGAAGGATCCAACGAGTGCGCGCGTGCTCATCGTCCACGACGACCCCAGCGCCCGCGTGGCGCTGCGCGACGCACTGGAACTGAACGGCTTCGTCGTCGACGAGGCCGACAGCGGAGCATCGACGATCGGGCGCATCGCGCACACACGCCCCCACCTCCTGCTACTCGACGCGGCGAGTCCCTGCATCGACGGCTTCACTACCTGCAGGCGGCTCAAGGAACTACCGCAGTGCGGGGAACTGCCGGTAATCATGATTACGTCACTCGACGAGCAGCAGATCGAGCGAGCCTTCGCCGTTGGTGCGAGCGACTACGTCACTGAACCGCTGCACCCCCACGTCGTCGTGCAACGCGTGCACCGCGCCCTCGAAGCGAGCCGCGCCGAGCGCCATGTCCGCCACCTCGCCTACACCGATTCGCTCACCGGTCTGCCGAACCGCACCCGCTTCGAAACGATGTTGCAGGCCCGGCTTGTCCCCGCCAGGAACGCTTCACCGGGGCTCGCCGTGCTGTTGCTCGACCTCGACCGCTTCAAGTTCGTCAACGACACCCTCGGTCACGACATGGGCGATCGCCTGCTGCGAGCAGCCAGTCGCCGACTCGAGCGTGCGGTCGGTGCCGGCGTCGAGGTCGCGCGCCTCGGCGGCGACAAGTTTGCCGTCATGCTCGAAAATGTCTCCGCTCCCACCGTCGCATCGGTCGCTGGGACGATCACGATCGAGCTCGCAAAGCCCTATGTGCTCGATGGCTACGACATCTTCGTCAGGGCCAGCATCGGAATCGCTGTCCATCCAAGCGACGGCGAGGACGCCGACGCTCTGCTCCGCCATGCTGAGGCCGCCATGTACCGCGCGAAGCGCTCGAGCCACCGACGCGCGTTCTATGAAGCTGCAATGGAGGGGAGCGCCCGCGAGCACCTACGGCTCGAAAGCGACCTGCACCACGCCATCGGTCACGGCGAGCTCGTGCTCCACTACCAGCCCGAGATGGAGGCGGCGACCGGCCGCATGGTCGCCGTCGAGGCGCTTGTGCGTTGGCAGCACCCGTCGCGCGGCCTGATCGGCCCGGACAGGTTCATCCCGATTGCAGAGGAAGCCGGTCTCATCGGGCCGATCGGCGCTTGGGTGCTCGAGAGCGCGTGCGCCCAGCTAACGGTGATTGCGATGGCCGCCACCCCTGATGATGAAAGAGAATTCGGGGTGGAAGGAGGCGGGAAGAGGTCGCGCAATTTTTTGGCGGCTCGACCCCGCAAGCTAACGTGACCCGCCGAACTGACTCGTACCCCGGATTGCTTCCATAGAGAGCGCACGTTAAACAGGCCGTCGGCGACTTGTCGCCTTCAGGCACTTTCAGTTCTGGCACCCGCCCCCTTCCACTGTTGAGTGTAATTCGACGGGAGATGGCATGGAACTGGTAGCGCTACACAAACGAGTCATCGGACTGGATGTGCATCAGGCGCAAATTACGGCCTGCGCGATCCTCGAAGAGGCCGACGGCACGACGCGTATCGAACAGCGGCAATTCGGTGCGTTCAAACGCGATCGGCGCGCACTGGCCGACTGGGCGGCATCGCTTGCTCCCGATCAGGTGGTGATGGAGAGCACGGGCATCTACTGGAAGAGCCCGTATGCCGCACTGGAAGCGGTGGGCATCCGTGGGCAAGTGGTCAATGCCCGGCACGTCAAGAATGTTCCCGGACGCAAGACCGATGTCGGCGATGCGCAATGGTTGGCGACGCTCTCGCGTGCCGGATTGCTGCGCGGTTCGTTCGTGCCGCCGGCACGGCTGCGTGAGTTGCGTCTGATTTCGCGGCAGCGGCAGAAACTGGTGGGTCTGCTGGCCTCCGAGAAGAACCGCCTGCACAAGGTGCTGACCGACGGCGGCATCCGCCTGGGCGTGGTGGTGAGCGATCTGCATGGTCAGTCGGCACGCGCCATGGTCAAGGCCATCATCGAAGGGCACTCGCCGAACGAGGTGCTGAAGTTCGCCAGTCGGCGACTCAAGGCCAGTCGCGAGGAAATCTTCGATGCCTTGCAGGGGGAACTGACCGACAGCCATCGCTTCGTGCTCGATGAACTGATGCACCATGTCGAGGAGATCGAGGCGCGCATTGCGCGCTTCGATGCGCGACTTCTGGATGGACTGCAGGACGAACGAAACGCGCTCGCCTTGCTGCAAACCCTGCCCGGCGTCGATCTGATCGGCGCAGCCATGCTGCTGGTGGAAATTGGCACCGATATGGAGGCATTCGGCTGCGCGGATCGGCTGACGTCCTGGGTCGGCATCTGCCCGGGCAACAATGAGTCGGCGGGCAAGCGCAAATCCGGACGCGTTCGCAAGGGCAACCTCTATGTCCGACGCCTGCTCTGCGAGTTCGCTCATGCCGCCAGCCGCACCAAATCGGCCTTGCAGTCGAAGTTCCAGTCGCTCATCGTTCGCCGCGGCCACAAACGCGCCATCGTCGCCTTGGCACACAAGATTCTGCGCACCATCTACTTCATGCTCAAACGTGGCGAACACTACCGGGATTCAGCCACCGACTATGAGGCGCTTTCCGTTCAACGCAACGCTCCACGCTGGATCAAGGCTCTGACTCGCTTCGGCTTCATTCGCGCAGCCGCCTGATTCACCCGCCCTTCCACCCCATGACCTTCAGCGGTCAGGCGCGCGCTCGTCTCGGATGTGGGCTCTTTCACGTTAAAGGCGTGGCGCGACGTCGGTCACTCTTTGCGGGTCGCCGTCAACTTCTCCGCCGACCAGTTGCAGGATAGCGGCATCGCCGACAAGGTCGCCACCGCGCTCAACCGCTTCGGCCTGCCGGCCGACGACCTCGTCGTCGAGATCACCGAAAGCGTATGGCTGGATCCTCAAAGCGCCGCGATCGACAACCTCCACCGCCTCAAACGCCTGGGCGTTCGCCTCGCGATCGACGACTTCGGCACCGGCTACGCTTCGCTCAGCTACCTGAAGCACCTGCCCGTCGACATCCTCAAGGTCGACCGCAGCTTCGTCACCGACCTCGCCAACGTTGGCGTCGACGCCGCGATCGTCCGCGGGATCGTCTCGATCGCACACAAACTGGATCTGGAAGTCATCGTCGAAGGCGTCGAGACTGAGACGCAGTGCGAACTCCTGCGTGATATGGGCTGCGACCTCGTGCAGGGGCACCTGCTCGGCCGAGGCTTGCCCCCGACCGCGTTTACCGAAGCGCATTTCGGAAAACCTCCGGGATCTGAGCCGTTTCCCCCCTATCGCCGCTGACTCAGTATCGGCCTGGATCAACGCCGCGACGGACCGGCAGTGCCACCGCCCCTGCCCCACCCGCCGCTGCACGAAAGCCCTGTACGCCTCCGGGCTCGGCGCCTCAGGCCTGGCATGCCGCCTTCCGTTACAGCACAGACACGCCGCGCCGATGTTCCGCGCCCCCGAGTTCGACAACTACCGGGCGAAGGACTTCTCGCCCGTCTTTCATCATCGCGCGAAGTTCACCGACGACATCGTATGCACCATCGCGGTCGCCGACGCGCTGGTGAATGAGCGCGACCCGGCCGTGGCCTTCAAGGACTGGGGCCGGCGCTACTGGGACAACGGCGGCTGGGGGCAACGCTTTGCGCTCTGGCTCGCGTCCGAGGAGATGGGCCCTTATGGCAGCTACGGCGCGGCCATGCGGGTAGCCCCGGCGGGTCTGCTCGCCACCTCCGTCGATCATGCCATCGAGCTTGCGCGGGCCGTAACGCGCGTCACCCATGATCATCCGGAGGGGCTCAAGGGTGCGGAAGCGACCGCCCTGGCGATCTTCCTTGCCAAGCGGCGGGTGACGCCACACAACATCAAGGTCGCGATCACGGAGCGTTTCGGTTACGACCTCGAGCGAACCGTCGACGAGATCCGCCGCACTTACCGCTTCAACGAGACCTGCCAGGAAACCGTGCCGCAGGCGTTCGTGTGCGCCCTCGATGCGAAGGACTTCGAAGACGCCATCCGTAATGCGATCTCGATCGGCGGCGACAGTGACACGGTGGCCGCCATCGCCGGTGGCGTCGCCGAGGCCCTGTTCGGGATTCCCGACGACATTGCCGATGCCGGCTGGTGCTACCTCACGCACGAGATGCGGGAAGTCCTGACGCGCCTGTACCGCGAGGTCGGGGAACTCGTGTGAACGCGGAGACCATGCTTGTATGGCGACTTCCAGTCGCCGAGACCCAGTTCGGACGAACCACAGGTAATGGTATTGAACCGGCACAACTCGGCCACGAAGGCCGGCTGAGAGGGGCTTCGGACGGGCCCCTTGACGCCCTGCCGTTGCCAAATGACTATGCGGCCTGAAACCCATCTCACTCGAGTCTCATGGACCGCACGGAGCGCCTGTACCGCATCGATCGCCTTCTCAACGAGCGCGGTGTCGTGCCGCTTCGGATGTTCCTGGACGACCTCGAGATCTCGCTGCCGACGTTCAAGCGGGACCTGGAGTATCTGCGAGAGCGTCTGAACGCACCGATCGTCTGGGACCGCGAGGCCCGCGGCTACCGCTTCGACGTGGCGAGCACCGGCCCTCGCTACGAACTTCCCGCGCTCTGGTTCAACGCCTCCGAGGTCTACGCGCTGCTCACGATGCAGCAGCTCCTGAAGAACCTCGAGCCCGGCCTCCTCGCCCCCCACGTCGAGCCGCTGCTGTCCCGGCTTCGCATGCTGCTCGACCGCGGCGACATCTCTCCCGCCGAAGTTGAGAAGCGCATCCGCTTCCACCGGCAGGCAGCCCGCGCACACGACACCAAGCACTTCGCACCCATCGCGGCAGCGGTGTTGCAACGTCGGCGGATCGTGGTGCAGCACCACAACCGCGCGAGAAACGAGTCCTTGCAGCGCGAAGTCTCACCTCAGCGGCTGACGTTCTACCGCGAGACCTGGTACCTCGACGCGTGGTGCCACCTTCGGGACGAGCTTCGCAGCTTCGCATTGGATGCCATCAAGGACGTCAAGCTCAGCACCAACCCGGCTCACGAAGTGCCCGACGAGGACATCCGCCAGACGCTCGACGCGGGCTACGACATCTTTTCGGGCAAAGGCGTCCAGTGGGCGGAGCTCGAATTCACGCCCGAGCGAGCCCGCTGGGTCAGCCGCGAAACCTGGCACCCCCTGCAAGAGGGGCGCTTCGCCGAAGACGGGACATACCGGCTGCGCGTGCCCTTCAGTAATCCCACCGAACTTATGATGGACATCCTCCGTCACGTGCCCGCGGTGAAGGTGCTCGCGCCCATCTCACTGCGTGACGGAATTCTCGGACAGTTGCAGGAAGCGCTGAGATCCGCGTGAGAGGCTCACCGACTGAGCCACCATATCAATACAATTCCGTTTCCATGCAAATGACAAGGGAAACGGGATGCAGAAGCGTGGCGGGCAGGTCCTGTACTCCGCGGCCGATATCGTAGACGTTTTCGAGTGTGAACATCTGACCTCGCGCGATCTGATCAACCTCGATACGGCTCTACTCAGTACCGTGGATAACGACGAAGTGAAGCTGAAAGAGACCAAGGGCCACGCCCACGAAGACCGCTTTGTGGTACGCCTGAAGACGCAACACCGGACATTGAAATCGACGCGCTGGGCGGAGGACTGCAGGCAATGTATTTAGGGATCAAGCGGGGTAAGCCCCGCGGCGGCCGGTACCCGGCCTGTGTGCAGCAGATCTCCGTCTCAAGCAGAGATTGAAATCTGGAGTTGCCTTTTGCCCATATTGATGGCTGGGAGCGTCTGACGCATATCCAGGACGTCGCCACGAGAATCTATCCGAAGGTCTCAGTTGCACCGAGTGAGACGTTTCTGCATCACCCCGTAAATTTGATCACGGCCGCGGGTGCCGGATTAATGCATGCTATTCGGATCTATGGGCTCCATGTCTTGGTGCTGACCAGGGCAGTCTAAGTTCGCGCGACCTCGGCGCAAGAGGGTGCGCGCTATGTCCGTCGGATCGAAAATTTCAGGAGAGCGCCATGTATGTGGAGCTAGATCAATACGCCGCAGCGCTGCGCACCTACATCACCTCGACCTACCATGTCTCTCACCCGGCGCTGGTCGACCTACGTGATGACCTACTGGTCCGCCGGGGCGCGATCGCGCAGACGCCGTATATTGAGAGCACCGCTCGGTACGCGGCATCTCGCCAGTACGCGACCCTTTCGATCCCGCATGAGGTTAAGGAACTGCTCATATGCCTCGGCAAGCGCGGGGTGGTGTTCGACCCGCCGTACGACCACCAGGCCGACGCGCTGGAGTTGGCACTAGCGCCGTCGCACCGAGACCTCGTCGTTACGACCGGCACCGGGTCAGGTAAGACTGAGACCTTTCTCCTCCCGATACTAGGTCGACTCGCGGCGGAGGCGGCGACCCGCCCGTCATTCTCGACGCGTGCCGTGCGCGCGCTGCTGCTGTATCCCATGAACGCGCTAGTCAACGACCAACTTGGCCGCCTCCGAGTGCTCTTCGGTGGCAACGAGGTCTCGCGGTGGTTCACCGATCGCGCCGGGCGGCCGATGAAGTTCGCCCGCTACACCGGCCGCACCCTCTACCCGGGGCGCCGGAGGGACGACACGGCAGCGCACTGGTCCAGGTTGAAGCAGCCGATCGAGTTCTTCACAAAACTCGAAGACCGCGCCGCGTTGGAGCCAGCGACCCGCGACCTCATCGCGGAACTCCGGCGCCGTGGCAAGTGGCCCTCCAAACCGTCGTCCAGCCCCGACAAGGAGGACGGGGTCAGCGGGTGGCTCGGTAAAGGCAAGTGGAAGGATAGCCAGGGCAACTGGGTCCGCACCGTGGAGCGCAACGAGGACCCCGAGTTGTTCCTGCGGCACGAAGCGCAGGAGGGTGTGCCCGACCTTCTGGTCACCAACTACTCGATGCTGGAGTACATGCTCCTGCGGCCGATCGAGCGTGACATCTTCCGGACAACCGCCGCGTACTACAAGGACAACCCTGACCAGCGGCTGCTCCTCATCCTCGACGAGGCGCATCTCTACCGTGGCGCCCAGGGGACGGAGGTGGCGATGCTCATCCGGCGCCTCCGCAACAGGCTCGAGCTCCCGCTGGAGCAACTACAGGTGATCTGCACGAGCGCGTCGTTCTCGAACCCGGACGCGGCGAAGCGCTTTGCGGCCGATCTCGCGGGAAAGCCCGAGGGTGCGTTCGATGTCCTCACCGGCACGAAGCGAGCCGCCAAACCGTCGGGCGCGGGAGACGCCGCCGTCGCAGAGGCGTTCGCTGGGGTGGACCTTGGCCGTGTCCACGAGGGAGATCTGACATCGCGTCTTGCGGCGGTGCTCCCGGCCCTCCGCTTGGCGGACTCGAGCGCGACCGTCGAGTCGCTGCTGAGTGACTATCCTGCCACGGACCGTGCAGATTCCGTGGGGCGCGCGCTGCACGCGATGCTCAGCCAACTCCCCGTCGCGGGACGGTTGGTCAACCTCACGAGCGGGGCGACCGCCGAAGAGGACGACGAGCGCGATCCTGCAGGCGTTGGCCCCGCGCAGGACGCCTCCGCGCTCGCGTCGCGACTCTTCCCGGACGTCGCACCGGAGTTGGCCCGTGCGGCGACGAACAGCCTCGTCGAACTCGCGTCACTCGCGAAGGAGAAAGACGACAGTGCGCCCCTCCTAGCGGCGCGGGCGCACGCGTTCTTCCGTGGGCTGCCGGGGCTCTGGGCGTGCTCGGATCCCCATTGCTCGTGCGTCCCCGAGGAGCGCCGCGAGAACTGGGGGGCAAATCTGCCGCCGACGGGTGCGCTCTATGCCCAGCCGCGCAGGACCTGCGACTGCGGCGCGCGTGTCTTCGAGGTACAGACGTGCCGTTCCTGCGGGGCCGCGTTCTTCAAGGCGTACTCGTTCGACCCTGACGCGCCCGACTATCTTTGGGCTGAGGACGTTGGCGAGGTTGATGACGTCGACGGCGTGGTCCAGCCAGTGTTCCTCGCGCTTGAGGAGCCGCCCGCCGGATCTGGAACGCGCTTCGAGTACTTGGACCCGATCTCTGGCCGCGTCGGCTCGGGGAGCAAGGCAGCGAGAGAGATCTGGCTCCCGGCCGTCGGTCAGAAGGACACTCCGCCAGGAGAGTTCCACAGTTGCCCCCGCTGCAGTTCGCCGGGCAAGTACATCATGGACCACGTGACGAAGGGCGATGAGCCCTTCCAGGAGATTGTTTCATCGCAGTTGCTTGAGCAGCCTCCGCGATCTGGCGTAGCCACGCCGCTGAAGGGGCGCAAGGCGCTGATCTTCTCAGACGGACGGCAGGCTGCGTCGCGGCTCGCGGGCAAACTCCAGCAATATTCGATGCGCGACGCGGTACGCCCGCTCATCCTCGACGGTCTGGCGGAATTGGAGCGCAGGTTCGGAGCACCTGTGACGCTGGTGCATTCGTATGCTGCGCTCCTCACGGGCTGCGCGCTCCGCGGGGTCACGCTACGACCGGCGCAGGCACATCTCTTCGAGGAGGACCTGCAACTCTTCAAGGAATTGCTCGGGAGCGTTCCTGCCGTCACCGAGAAGGCGCTCTTCGAGCGCTCTGCTGAGTTGAACACGCAGCGCACAAACAAGGCGCTGATGCTCGCGCTTTATCCCGTACTCAAGGACCCACACACGGGCCTGAGCGCACTTGGGCTCGGGGCCATCCAAGCTCTGCTGGATCAAGCCGATCTGGCGGCGCTGAACAAATTGCCCGCGCCTCCAGGTCCGGCTGACATGTCCGACGAGCAGCGGCGCCTCGCGTTGCTGGATCTCTGGGTATACGACGCGGTGCTCAGTCACGCGCTCTTCCTCCCGACGACACCGAGCGACTGGCTTGACGCGCCGACAGGAGCGAAGATCAACCGGACCAAGGCCACGTTCCCGACGTTTGCGCAAGGCATTGTGGGGACCAAGTGGTTCAATGCCAATCTGAAGTCGAGCGCCGCGAGCCCGACGCCCTGGGCGAGTTTCCTTACCAAGACGTTCGGCGCAAACCCGACCGCCAACGGCTTTATCCTCCGGGCCTCGAAGGTTCGGGTCGCAACTGATGGGGTCCAATGGCGTCGCTGCGACACCTGCACCACGGCGCAGCCCTATAACCCGCTTGCCGGTGACCGCTGCAGGGTCCGGCTCGGGCAGCGCGCGTGCGGCGGGACGACGCGTGCGCTCGACCCGTCGTGCGATCCGGTGTTCCGATCGCGCAAGGGGCACTTCCGTCGTTACACGGAGCGGCTGGAGGCGGAGCCCGGCTTCGCACCTCACCCGTACGTAGCGGCCGAGCACTCTGCTGCGCTCAACGACAGCAGCAACAGCGCCGCCGTCGCGAGGGCTGAGTGGCACGAGATGCGCTTCCAGGATCTTGACGTCGAGGGGCCGGAGGGGCGAAAAGACGGGCCGATCGATGTCCTCTCCTGCACGACCACGATGGAGGTCGGTATCGACATCGGTAGCCTCACCGCGGTGGCGTTGAGAAATGTGCCGCCTGGCCGCGCGAACTATCAACAACGGGCTGGGCGGGCCGGACGCCGAGGCTCTGCGCTGTCAACCGTCGTCACCTACTGCGGCGCCGACAGCCACGACCAAGAATTCTACTCGAGTCCAGCGGCGATGGTGAGCGGGCCAGTGCCCGACCCAGCCCTCAACCTCGACAACGTCGAGATTGTGAGGCGCCACTGCTTCGCCCTCGTGATGAGCATGTTCCAGATGGACGCTATCGCGGACCCCCACGACGACAGCGTGAGCGCCAATGTGTTCGAGAGCCTCGGAATGCTCCGCGACTTTCGCCAGGGAAACGCTTCGGGCTTCTCGTACGGCGGACTCGAGCGGTGGCTTGAAGAGCACGCTGTGGCTGTTCATGGTGCGTTGAGCGAGGTGGTCCCTGCCCCAGTCCTGGCGGTGGAGTCCACCTTCATAGATTCTCTCCCTGCGCGGCTACTCTCCGCCCTGCGTGAAGTCGGCGCTGGCCCAGTGGAGGGGACGGACGTGGAGGCAGCGCTGTCGCCGGCCGTCGACGAACTCGTCGCTGAAGGCGGCGGTGAAGAGGCAGCCGCCGCGCGAGGCGGGCTAATGATGGACTGGGGAGACGCGATCGACTTCGACGCGCCGAGTACGCCGGACGTCGGTGAGGCGGCCAACGGCACCAAAGAAGAGCGAGCGGAGGAAGCACCTGAAGGTGGGCTCGCCCCGGAGAAGTTGCTCGACCGACTCTTCGATCGTGGTGTACTCCCAAGGTACGCCTTCCCCACCGATGTGGTGACCTTCCACGTGTTCGACCGGAACGCGAGTACTGAGCGGAAGGCTGTGATCCGATACTCACCGCAACTCGGGCTGAACCAGGCGCTGTCGAGTTACGCGCCTGGGCGTGAGGTGTGGGTAAACGGAGAGCGCCACTACTCGTTTGCGATCTGGACGCCGTTCAACCGCCGCGACTGTTGGCAGGCGTGGTTCGGCATGAAGGTCTACTTTGAGTGCGACCACTGTGGATACGCGCGCGTCGAGCAGCGGAGCGACGAGCACTACGTCGGCCAGGTATTGGACTGTCCTGCTTGCGGCACCGCGGGTTCTCTCGGAGTCGGCACCCGCTGGTTCCGGCCCCCCGGGTTCGCTCACCCGGTCGAACTCGACGCAGAACTCCCGCTCGAGGACAGCCCCAGCCCCACTCGCCCGACCCGCGCGAAACTCAGCGCTCCTTTCACGGACAGCGGCCCGCCTGCATCGGCAGCACAAGCGGCGAACGGAGCGGGGTACGAGGTTTGGACCGCGAAGCAGCGACTTGTGCTGACCAACACCGGTTCGCGGGACCAGATGAAGCCTGGGTTCCTCTACTGTCCTCGTTGCGGCCGCGCCGAGCCGAACGGCTGGGAGGCCGGCAAGTTCCGACAGGGCGGCCACCCGCGTCCCAACCCCGATCACCATCCGCACGGCGCGAGTTGCAACGGCACCCCGTCGATCGTCGTCCTCGGAAACGAGTTCGTGACGGACATCGCGCTGTTTCGGTTCCAACTCGGCGGAGCGGTCACGCTCCCTCCGGGTTCCACGGTCGCCAAGATCGTCCTGACGACGGTAGCAGAGGCCCTGGCGTCCGCGGCTACCAAACTGCTCGACATTGAGGAGTCGGACATCGGCGCAGAGTTTCGGGTCGCGATGACGAGCGGTGGTCGCACTGGGCGCCACGTTGAGGTGTACCTGTACGATCTTACGCCCGGAGGCGCCGGGTTCGTGCGGGCGGCGGCCTATAACCCTAGGCGTCTCTTCGAGTCCGCGCTCGAGCGGCTCGAGTCATGCAGTTGCACCCACGCCTGCTACGAGTGCCTGCGCAGTTACAAGAACAAGTGGGACCACAAGTACCTTGACCGCAAGTTGGGCGCCGCCTTCATCCGCCACGTCGTCTTCGGTGAGCGCCCGACAATCGCGGCGGAGGATGACCGTCGCCTGTTGCGCGCGCTCCAGGTCGACCTCGAGGAGGCTGGATACGACGTCATCGCGCTCGATGGCGCCCTTAAACTCCCTAGTTTCGCCAATCGCGTGGTCGCGCTTGGACACCCGATGACGCGCGGAGAGGCGGGGTCAGCATGCGGACGAACGCGGGTCACGGAGAGCGGGCTGCATGTCGTCATCGATCAGTTGTTGGTCGACCGGGCGCTCCCCGCGGCGGTGAAGATGGCGGCGGGGGCGTTGGCGTCCGAGAACACCGGGCTCTCGCTCCCGTCCTTTCTGCCGGAGGCAGTAGGTGGCTGCCCGGTGGTGGACCCGTCTGCGCTGGGGGGCGAGTCTCCACCTGAGCCGCTGGCGTACGTCGAGATTCCCGACGCGCTTGCGGGCGCCTTCGTCGTCCGCCTCTCGCGACAAACGCTTGAGCGGATGGGCAAGGGGGAACTCGGGATGGACGCCTGGGTGGTGTTCACGCCCTGCCCCCCCTCCGACTTCGCGGTCGGGAAGGATCGAATCCCTCGGCTCCTCGTTAGCAAGACTGTCGCGTTTAACGCGACGAACGCGAGGTGGACCTTCGGCCTCCCCTCTCTTCGCGGCGACAAGGTTCACATCCTGTACTTCTCGCACGTCGCGCCGCGCTCGGAGGCTCCACGCGCTGACGATGTAGTCGTCGTCGGCCGCGCGTTCGGCGTCTTCGTCGGTGGTCAGTTCCAGCGTCTGGGAGGTGCCTGATGGCGCGCATACTCCCGGACGTTGACCCGGCTCAGCTTGAACATACATCGGAGGAGCCCGTTTACATCGCACTGCGAGATCAGTTGGGCGTCGACTATTTTGTGCTGCACTCCTATCCGTGGCTCCGACCGTGGCGGGAGGACGCGCTGGCGGAAGGTGAGGCTGACTTCGTCGTGGTCCACCCCGAACGAGGCGTCCTCGTGCTCGAGGTGAAGGGCGGCGAAGTGCAACATGATGGATATCGGTGGTTTCGAGACAGCGCGAGCGGCCGGAAGGAGTTCAAGGACCCATTCAAGCAGGCGCAGCGGAACATGCACGCGCTCCTCGAAATCATCCGAGAACGGTCAGGCGGAAAGGTCCGCAGAGAGGATCTCGCTCACGGCTACGCCGTCGTGTTTCCCCACCTGGACTACACCGGCGCACCGCCACCCCACGCGGACAAGGCGATCATCATCTCGCGCCGCCACCTCGCTGCAATGGAGCATGCGATCGAGACGGCGTACGCGGCGTGGACGTGCGGCGGGCGGCGGCTAAGCGCCGAGCAATATCGAACGCTCCTCAACGACTGCCTCATGCCGAAGTTCCGGCTGTTTCGGCCGGTGGGGCCCGATATTTCCAAGGCATCAGATCGCCTCCTTGAACTGACGGAGACGCAGGCGCAGGTATTCGAGGGGCTCTATGTTCAGGACCGCGTCCTTGTCGAGGGCGTCGCCGGCTCTGGTAAGACGTTCCTCGCCTTGCACCGCGCGTTGGCGTTCGCGCGCGAGGGCAAGCGAACGCTCTTTGTCTGCTACAACAAGGAACTGGCCACATGGCTCCGGGGGCAGGTGGAGTCGGATCCGACGACCGCCGCCTTCCGTGAGCGCATCGTTGTGAAGCACTTTCACGCCCTCGCGGCCGAACTTGCCGCCGATGCGGGGATTGCCTTCGAACCTGCCGCGGGGGGACCCAAGACCGACGCATTCTGGAACGACGAGGTTCCCGACCTGATGGAGCAGGCCGTCCTCAGTCTCGACCTGGAGGGGTGCGCGACATCCTTCGACTCCATCGTTGTGGACGAAGCACAGGACTTCTGTCTCGGCTGGTGGTACGCGCTGACGCAGTCGCTGTTGTCCCGCCCTGACGGACCGCTTTACGCGTTCCTGGACCCGAACCAGTCTCTCCGTGGACAGGTGCAGTGGCCCGAGGTCGAATTTGCTGCTCGGTTCAAACTCACCATCAACTGCCGTAACACCCGCAAGATCGCAGTTGCGAGCGCCTCTGTGCTCGCGCTCACCGCGCACATCTTCCCTCGAGCGCCAGTCGGCGGCGCACTCCGCGTGCTACGCGCCGGGTCTGAACGTCAGCAGAAGGGCCTCATCCTTCAAGAACTCCGTTCGTTGCTCGGGCGTGAAGACGTAGCCCCCAATCAGATCGCGGTGATCGGCCCTGCCGCCAAAGAGAATGGGAGCCTCGCCGACCTAGCGGATGTCGATGGTGTCCCGCTCGTCATTTCCGCAGAGGAGTGGCGTCTTGGCGGCGGTGTCCTTGTTACGACAGCGCGATCGTTCAAGGGGCTAGAGGCAGACGTTGTGCTCCTCTATGACCTGGGTGGCTTCAGTCGCCTCTTTCGACGCGAGGACCTCTACGTCTCCTGCACCCGCGCGAAGGTGCTGTTGATCGCCATCGTCCACGGCGACGAGTGCCGGGAGGCCATCGTCACGGCCCAGGCCGCGGCGGAGGCGGAGCAATGACTGTTGAGACGCTCACAAGGGCCGAGTTCGCACGCGAACTCGGCTATGTCGATTTGAACGGTAATCCGAGCGCTCGAGCTATCGCACAACTTCTACGGGACGCGATGGGCCGGTGGGGGCTTAGCCCGCGGAGGGCGCTGTTGAGACATGCCCGAGAGCAGCTTCGAGCAGGCGATGTGCCCGTCGACAGAGTACCGGAGGTGCTGGAACGGCTCGTGGCGCTTGGCGAGTGCGCAGAGGTGGCGATCGGGCATGAGTTGTTCATCGCGCCAGCGGAGCCTCGCTGGATCGCGGTGGGAGGCGGGAGCGCGGTGTTGCTGGGGACTCTGGCGGTGCCGGCGGTTCTCTCCCCGGTAGCCGCGCTCCCACCCGACGACGTAGCCGTCCGGGTCACTCTCGATAGCGAGGAGGCGGCGGCGACCCTCGACGCGGTAGGGTGGCGGCAGGTGTCATTAGAGGAATGGCTCCACCCCCCCGGCTTCCTCCGGCACGTCGCGCGCCGGGAGGGGGACGCGGTGCGTGGTGATCAGTGGGACCTCGCGCGATTCTGGGAGCGTCTCGTCTCGGCGATCATCGAGGAAGGGCTTCTGCTCGGCCCGGACGCGGAACTCCGCGCGGTTGTAGGCGCTGCGGGGAGTTTCTTCGGCCGTCACACTGCCGCCGGCGTCGAGGGCCGCTGGGGAGAACAGCCTCCAAACGGGGTGTGGTGCGCTTACCGCAGGGGGCACGGAGACGACAGATGGTTGCCCACGCTTGTCTCGGTTGACGGAGACGAGCGCAGGGCACTCGATCTCTTCGATGACGATGAGTGGCGGTGGGCTCTCCTTGCAAGGTCGAAGGCGGTCGGCACTGCCGAGGTCGCCCAACGTGCACACGGTGAAGTGCGCGTAACCTGGCCGCTGCCCGCTCAGTTCCAAGCGGCAATGAACATCATCGGGGTGCCCTCTGGACCGTGGCGCTGGCAGGCCGCTGAGGATGCCCCGGATCTATGGTCACTACTTAGGTAGGCACCCGTGCATGGATGATGGCGCGAAGCAACTCGTGAGGGCGCAGCGCGCCGAGCGCTTCCTCGGTAGCGAGGAGCCACGCCTCTCGCTCCCGCCAATAGACTTCGGTCATCCTCGCTACATCGAAGGCCGCGTCGCAGAGGTTCTCCGCGCGGGTAATCTGCGCTCGGTTTCCGCGCTCCGCCGCGTCGGCGAGCGCAGCCTCGGCTCGTGCCAACTCCCGTTCCGCGAGCTCGGCCGCGTCTCTCGCCTCCTCGACGATAACGCGCGCGCGTGCTCTCAGTGCGGCACGGAGCACTGGCAGGTATGGGCTCCAGACGTCCTTGCCAGAAAGATCGCTCGACCGCAGGCGCGCCAGTTCGCGCTCTGCGTCAGCGATTCCTGCGGGGTCGGTCGCTGGCATCGCGCGGGGGAGCCCCTCGCGGCCGTGCGCGGTCGGGTCCACCAGCGCCGCGACGACGTCCGCCGGTACGGCTTGCCAGCCTTGGGCCGTGCGCATGTGCGCGGTGGTCTCCGCGGTCGCGGTCAGGATTGCCCGCAGCCAGCGTACGTCAGCCTCAATCGAACATACGGCCGCGCTCGTGAACGGAGCCACCAAGTTCTGGAGTTGCTCCACCGGCGAGCGTGTGACAGCGCCCGCGACCGCGTGGATGGTCTCCTCTAGCACACGCTCCGGTGCGAGCACCTCGGCCGGGTCCAAGAACGTCATCCGAAGCAAGAACCAACCAGGCTCAACGTACCTCCACAAGGCGTGATCATTGAAGTACATCACCCCAAGTGCACAAGACTCCGCTAGCGGCTGAGCCCAACGGTCGACAAGTTCGTCATGGAGCGCGTTGCCAAAGTTTGCGAACCGTAGCTGTCGCCGGACACGCTCGCCCTCAAGCGTCAGCGTGACCTCGAGTCGCGGCGGGTTCCCAATATCGCCGCGCCGCGTGATGAACGCGTGAGCGTGCTTCGGGCTCCTCGCGTGCGCCGGATCCTCGCCGAAATTGAACACGACCTTCGCCGTCACCGGTCTGTGTCCGTACATCTCGCGCTCACCAAACCGGTACCAGAGCGTGCGAAAGCGGGTCCCCGACTCGGGATCAGTGTTCCATCGCACGTGATAGTCCCCCGCCTTTGCGAGCAACTTGAAAATCGGCTCGACGCACCGGTCCCACGCCTTGGGCCCGGTGGCCGCGTGCTCCTTGAGATCACAGAGGACCGGGCCGACTGGGGCCATCGAGGCCAGCCGCGCTCGCTGCGCGGTCGCCCAACTGACGTCCCACGGGAGGTATCGCCGCAAGGCGGAATCCAGTTCCTGCACCGCGTCCTCCGCGGCCATCGCCTCGGTGCGGTCTTCCAAGTCCCGCCAGTTCACAATGTCAGGGCGTAGCGCCGCGTCCTCGATGAGTTGCGCCACCTCCCCGAGGTGAGCGCCGTCCAGGTTCACGCTGCGCTCGAACACGTGGAACCGTTGCAGCACGGTCACGACCTTCTCGTCCACGAGGCCATGCTGTGCGATGGTGTAGACGTCTATGGTGTGGGCCTCCTCCTTGTCGGAAAACGCAGCGATGTTGCCGATCCGGTCAAGTCGCCCAATCCATTGTTCAACCTCCTCGGGCCGCCAGGGGACGCTGTAAAGGACCAGCACACGGGCGCACTGGAGGTTCAGACCGACCTGCGCAGCCTCCGGCGCGAACAGGACCTGGGCCTCACCGCGCGTGAACGCCTCGAGGTTCTCGCTCGTCTCATTGCCGAATCCGCCTAGATCGTCGACAGCGTCGGTGGCCATCCCCTGTCGCACCCGCGCAGCGACTAGGGGAATGCGCGAGTCGAGGGGTCCAATCTCGGGTAGCCGAGCCTGGACTAACTCGAAGAGATAGTCGACCGTGAGGTTATCCTGCGCGGCAACCAGGACTCGTTCGCCCAACGAGCGCGCCCAGATCGTCGCGAGCAGATCGACCAGCGCGTCGAGGCGGGAGTCGCCATTGCTCCGGTGAACGAGCGGCTTGACCTGCTCGAGGAGTTCATCTCGCTCGTGACCTCTTCGTCGGAAGAAGTCGACACGCTGTTCTAGGGACGGAGGACTAAGGATGACCCGCTTGGCGAGGAGGATCGGATCGAACCGCGTGCTGAGATTATTGAGGTGCGCGAAGTAGCGCCACATCAGCGCCTGGCGGTCGGCCTCGGCCCCAAGCGGCTCCACGACGATTGCGTGGTGCCGTCGCCGCGGTAGGACGCCGCTGTAGTCGACGCGGCGTGTTCGGATCACGCGGCGATAGGCGCACAGCGCCATGGCTGTGGCCACGTAGTCATCGGCGCTTGCGGCTACTGCCGCGTCGCGATCCCGCGCTAGCAGCGCGTCGACTACCTCCCGCGCGGCCCATTCAGGCCAGCGCGAAAGTTCATCCGTGGCGGCGAGGCTGTGCTCACGTGCGGCGCCCGTCTGGGACACCACCCAGCGCGCGCGGGCGGTGCGCTCGGGCTCCAGCAGGGCGAAGAGCTGTGCGTGGCGCTCGGGGCGCTGAAACGACGGCGTCGCGGTCAGGATGAGGACGTGGTCAAATTCTGCAGAGACGCGGACGATCCGATCTTGGAGGTCGGCGCGCAGCCTGTGCAATTCGTCAACGATGAGGACTTGGTATTGTGTGGGGTCGATGTCTCCGAGCGCCAGGAGCGGCTCTCCATCCGAGCCCTTCTTCCGCAACTGCTCCTCCCAGGCGAGCCGGACGTACTGCCCCTCGCCGGGCGTGTGCGTCTCGAACGGCGCCGTGTGTGCGCGGGTCATCAACTCGTCGCGCCACTGATGGACCAGCCGGTCAGGGACCACGATCAACGCGCGGAGATCGCGACGCTGCCGGCGCAGCGCGTTGAGGATCATGAGCGCCTGGACGGTCTTCCCCAGACCCACCTCGTCCGCCAGCAGATGTCGGACACGCACGTCCGTAAGCACTCGGAGGACGTTCGCCACCTGGTGCGTGTAGATCGAGCCAGCCACCCCGAGCGCGGGCGCGAGGGGAGTCCTGACCTCCTCTACGCGCCGGCGAAGCGCCTGGAGATGCACGCACATGTCGGCGTACGCGTTGCGGCTCATGTTGCCCCTCGACGAGCGTCCCTGGCCTTGACCGCCAGATATCGCGTCGCTCGCGCGACCGCGCGCTCCGCCAGGAGGGTGTCTAGCGAACTGCGCCAGTCAGCGGTCAACGCCAGTTCTGGCTCTACCCATAAGGCGTAGATTGCCCTCAGCGTGTCCCGTGAGGGAGGTGTCCCTGCAAGCGCCGTCCGGGAGGACCTGGACCAGTCGGCGAGTTCATCCGCGACCTCGTCCACCGTTAGATCCCCAACGTCGAGTCTCATTAGGTGCTGCGCGGAGTTCGAGGGGAGGAGCATCGCCGCGAGCGCGCGCAACTCGATCGCCTCCCGGGATCGCCCGAGCGCCTGATCCCATAGGGCCGGATCATCGCCTGGGTCCGCTTCGTCCAACTGGTCAGCCAACTCCTCATCGCCGCGGGCACGGTATATCGCAGCGAGCGCTGAGTATGCGCTCGCGAAGGCCCGATCGAGCGCCTCATAGTCGTCAGGGCCGAGTTCCGACGGCGGCCCGACCCGAGACCACAGCCCGGGCATCGAGCGCCGGATCTCGTCAATCGCGAGGCGCCTGACCTTGACCTCCTGCGCGTCGGTAAGCGTGAGGTACGAGTCGTGCCCGAGCCCGAGTTCGCCGCACGCTCGGTCGAGGAGCGCCCAGGAGTTCCGAGGGGGCAGCGTCTCCTCTGCCCGCGCCCACTCCGCTCCGCAACAGAGCTCAGTCACCCATGCGTCGAGGAGCATGCTCACCTGACCACGGCGGAGGTCGCCGACCGCGCTGCGTGTCTCGGCGAGAGCCCAGCGGAGGTATGCCTCTACGAGGTCCTCAAGGCCGACGCTCAAGCCCGCGCCGCGCCGTCGTCGCGCGAGGCCGGGTTTTCTGACTGAGGGCAACGCCAACTGCACGCGGGCGGGCGCAAGGCAGAGGGATGTGAACGGCGCCGCCGCGCCGAACTCAGCCTGATCCAACCCGACGGGCGCGAGCAGGTGCGCATCGTCACCAGGCGGTCGCTCTGCCGGCGCACGGACAGGGTCATTTGCACATATGACCCCAAACTGGAGGGCCCCCACCTCGCTGAGCAGCGTCGTGCCTGCGCGGAAGTCCCACCAGCACGGCCGCAACGTTTGCTCCAGCCCCCACGACGCGACCGCGAGGTGCCCGACGCGCGCTCGCAGGGTCGCCGTGCCGGAACTGGAAACGACTTCCCTGACATCCTCTGCGAGGAGCTTACGGAGAATCGGATGCTCCGCAGAGACCGTCTGTGGGAGCGGCTCGAGCGCGCCGGTGGCGCTAAACCGCCTGCCAGCCGCCTCGAGTTCCACCGACAGTTGCAGTCCGCCGAGCGGCGCGAAGCTATCTACGACAAAGCAGAGGCGTCCTGCGAGGAGAGCGCCAACAGTCCGCTCCTCCGAGCGCAGTGCGACCCGGACCGCAGCGAGGGGGGGCGGTACCGACTCGACGCCGCGGAATGGGTAGCCACGGGAGTCGGAGCCGCTGGAGACCTCGAGCAGTTGCTCCCCACCTCCGACGACAACCCTCACCACCTCGGACGCGCCCATGACCGAGGTGTGCCCGTTGAGGTCGATCCTGAGCGTGGCTTCATCAGAGAGTCGGCGCTGCACGAGCACGCGATGCTCGCCTGTAACGAACGCCGGGATAGCGTCCTCCCGTCTGACTGGAGGTGGCCCTGCGAACCGCACGGACACCCCGAACCGCACTTTGTAGCCGAGGTGTGCGAGTGCCTGCGCGCCAACGTCGCGCTCGGGATCGACCTCCAGGCAGCATAGCGGCCCCAACTCGCCGACGACTGGCAGACCGCTGGGCCCCGCGCCCCGTTGGTGGAGCAACCAGTACCTGCGATACCCCGTGACATCGCTGCCTCGGACCTGGCGCGCGACCTCACCGTCGGCGCTCACCGCGAAGAGCAGGGGTGGGGCAAGCCGCAGTTGAAAGCTGTGCAGGAGCGCGAGGTCCGGCGGCTCGAGCCCCTCCAGGTGGATGTCGGGGAAGAGGGGAGTGTCCGGCGCTGGCAACGCCGCAAACTTCAGCGCGAAGGGGAGGCCCGACAGCAACTGGTCGCTCGGCACGCGCGTGGTTACCCCCCAGAGCCGCGGCGCGAAGCGCCTCCGCCGAAGGGACACGCGGAGGCGGGCGGCGGTGCCAGGGTCCAGCGGCGGGAACACCGCCTCCAGCATCAACGCGCTGTTTGCGCGCCGCAGTTGGAGCGTGCCCCGGATCTCAGCCACGGTCGGTACAAAGAGCGCCCCCTCAACTGCTCGCGAGGCGCGCTGGATGCTTCGGGCGATGGCCACACCTCGACGGGCGACGTCGTCGGCCTCGAGATCGTCGGACAACCTCTCAATGATCTCGGCGCTGAATTCCCCGTCGCGCTGGCCGAGCAGGCACCGCGTGAGCGACACGACCAGGTCGATGTCCCCGAGCAGCGTGGCGAATCGCGCGCTCGGGAACGGCGCCGCGGCGCAAATCGCGTGGTAGAGCGTGCCGTCATCTGCTTCGGCGACACTCACGCGGAGGTTCGCGAGTGTCATCGCGAACGGCCGATGGAACTCAACCGGCAGGAGCGCGTGCGTGATCGGCCACGCGATGAGGTGAAACGCGTGTGCCCAGGCCGTGGCTGGCGGGCGAGCGCCCCTGATCCGCCCCGTGGCGTGCTCGAAGAGGTCCTTGATCCGCTGGCGGCTCGGCGCTGGGAGTTCAACCTGCAACTCGTCCTCGAGCAGAGGCCAGAAGTCGGTGCCCGAACCGCGGTAGCGATACCCCACCTCTGTCGCGGCGACGAGCAGCGGGAGATCATTCTGGTCCCACCAGCCGCTCTCGATGGGGTTAGATCGCACGCTCGCGCGTACGCCGCCTTGCAACTCGTCGAGTTCATCAGCGCTCAGCCCGTGCTCCACGAGGAACACTGAGCCTCGGCGCGCGTCACGCAGTTCGCTGAAGCGTTCACGGAGGTGACGCTGGATGTCCATCATGATGCCCCCGCGGCGGCGACGGCCGCTCGGTCAGCGGCGGCATTGAGGCTACAACGCGACGCGAGCGCGCGCGGGCAGCGATTACAGGATGCGGGCGCATCGTGGCAGCAATCTGCTTCGTTCGCGCGGCGGTTGCTCTCGCTCATGAACATGTAGAGCGCCTGCTGGACGAGGCGCGGGTTGTATCGACGCACGCCGGGGTGGAGATCGTCAAGGTGGATACGTGCAGCGAGCGATTGGATGAACGCCCTCCGCGCGCGGTAGGTCATTGGCCCGCGGTAGTCGATCGCCTTGAGGAAGAGGTCGACGTTGCTGTCGACGACAACAAAGTGATTGGTGTCCACGCCGTCGGCCCACGGCGCCAGTTCCCCGGACAGATCTCGGTTCGTGAGGGCCGAGAGATACATCGCGGCGATCTTCTCGCTGATGCGCCAGGCGCGCGAGATGGCTCCCTCAAGCGCGAGGGCTCGCGCATGCGGGTCCGCTGTCTGCTCCCATATGCGAGTACGCAGGCTGGGTAAGTCCGCGACGCCCTGCGCGCTGAGCATCAGGGTCGCCGAGGTCGGCATCTTCCCGAAGTGCCCGTAACGCTTGAGCAACTCCGTGTGGCGCTTCAAGTGACACGTTGACGTGGGACGCTGGCTGCAGACGCCTCGCTTCGTCTCCGGACACTTCCCGAGGTCACACTGATTGAGGAGCGCGTCGAGCGTGCGCGCGAGTTCGCAGTTGTCATTTGCGAGGCTGAGCAGCCGGGTCGCGTCAGTCAACTCGAGCGCGTCTCCATGGGCGATCCCGCGGAGCACGCGCATGATCTGGACATCCGATCGCCGCTGGAACATGGCCATTGTGACCAAAAGCCGGAACAGCGCGTCGGGCGAGCCCGCCGCCAGCGCCGCGCGATCGATGGCGAAATGGCCGACGCGATCGCGTCGGCAGAACATGGCGGCGACGCCGACGTCCCCCGCGGTCCCGTAGTACGAGCGCATGTACCACGCGGTGACGCTACGGGTGGCCGCGTACTGACGGCGAGTAGGCCTTTGACCTTCGTCAGCCACCAATCCCCCCTCGCTCAGTACACCAGATCATCGAAGAGCGTCGGCTGAACCTCCTCAGCCGCGGGCGGCCGCACGCACGCGCCGTGCAGGAGATACCTGCCGTCCCGCACGGACGTGTGTCGCGCGACCTCGTCGAGGACGTCGTCCGACTCGATGCGGCGAGAGAGCCACCGCTCCATCCACCAAGCGGAGATCGCCTCAGTGCCGGCCCTTGGATCGTCCAGCGTGAAGATGTAGTCAGGCACCCCGTCCATCCCGAGCAGGTACTCGCGGAGGTTACGCGCGAGTGCGACCCCATAGACGATCCGCGCGCGACCGTGCTGCAGCAGAGCGTCGGTCGGGAGGTTCAACTGGTCGAGCCCGTCTCGGAGTTTCCTGAGCTTCGGGCTCACCCCCTCGCCGAAGATGCTGTTGACGCGCTGCCCGTTGCTGGACTGCTGGACCAGCTTCACCAAGGCATCGACGGTGCTCGTCGTGAAGTGGGACGTGCCGAAGGCCTCCGACCTCCCGATCTCGACGTATTCGAGGCGCTCGCCAGGGCGCCCGCCGAGCCGCTCCGCGGACATCCGGAGCCTGTTGTACTGGCTCGAGCCGATGCCATAGAGCGAGGTGGTCCCGAGGAACACCAACTCCGAGGGGCGGACGATCGGGCGCCCCGCCATCGATGACGCGATCTCGCTCTCTTGCTCCAGATACTTCCGCTGGTAGGCGTCGACGACCTCTGGGCTCGCCGCGAGCATCGACACCAGCTTGCCTCCGAGGAGCGGGCTGTAGGGCGCTACCGCACCGCACACAGTGATGTCCGCCATCGCGATGCCTACCCGGTCCGCCCTTGCCTTGCGGAGCACCTTCTTGACCATCCGCACACCGTCTGAGTTGGCAAGGAGCCGGCGAACCGCCTCGACGCTTGGGGAGCCACTGAGGTACCGCTGCAGCACCATCCTTGAGCGCAGCATGTCGGCGAGCGTGAGCGCGCGCTTGCTCTTGTAGAGGTGTGATTCGGCGCGGGCGCGCCAGTGTTCCGTGCTGTCGCCGCTCCGCTCACGCCGGAGGTCACGCTTCATCTCCGGTGAGTTGGCGAAGCGGTGGTGCTTCTCGCGCTGGTCCTCACCGTAAGCAATCAGCCTGTCGATCACCTCCACGCTTGGTGCGTGTAGGTCCCGGGCGGTGAGCAACTCCTCAGCGTAGAGATCAGCGACGAAGAGTTCACCGATCGCGGTGTCGATCGTCTTGTTCAGCCACACGCCGAGTTTGGCTGACGGGGACTCCGTCACGAAGTCCATGAACGCCTCGGGATGCCACCCGAGCCAGGCGTCCCGCTCTCGGATCTGCACGATGGGGCTCCCAAGTGCGCCGATCCCGATGACAGGGTGGTTGGATTGCGACCTGTCTCGCACGAGGAAGGCCATCGTGCGCCCAGGTGTGCTCACGTACTGATTCGTCCACGTGTGTCGAAAGTAGCGCCAGATGTCCTGCAGCCGGAGGCGCGTGTGCTCGCAGCGCTCGTCACCCTCGACGAACTGCAGGTACGGATCGATAACCCACCTGAGCGCGGCGGGGCGTTCCTCGCTTGGCAGCGCGCGTGCTTTCCGCAACGACGCGGCGAGTTCCCGCCCATCCCGAAGCAGGCTGTAGACGGACAACTGCTGCCCCCTTGGGCTCACCACGCTCTCGATGAACTTCCTAGTCGCCGGCTCGCGGAGTTGCTCATTCCGCTTCACGAGTTCTTGGCTGCGGAGCCGCGCCTTCTCGCGACGAGGGTCGAGGCGCTCGCCCGCCGGGCGCTGGACCTCCACTTCGCCTGCGTCGGTCACCCGCACCAGCCACCGCTGCCGCGCGAGGTCGGTGAGCAGCGACAGCGCGGCTGTCAGCTTCGTAGACCGCTCCTCCTTCGGCACGTCGCCACGCGCGGCCTCCAACGCGCCTCCCATCGTGGCGTCATCGGCGTCCTGCTCGACCAGGACCGCGAGCCGCTGCGCGTGCTCCCGGAAGACGCACCGCGCAAGGCTCCGCTCCGCGAACGGAGGAGAGAGGACCACCCAGCTATTATGTGCCTGCCGACTCATCCATCACTCGTTCAGGAAGGTTGCCAGGGTGTCGCTCCAGTCGGCACGGAGTTGCTCCGCAACCTTCAACGCGTCCTTCCCCTCGATCAGCGCCTCGGCGCGCGCCGCGGCGAGGAGGAGCAGGTCGATGCTCGTCCGCAGGGCAACGTCGCGTTGGTCCTCCGACTCGAGCAGCGGCTTGTAGACGAGTTTGTAGAACGGGTGGTCGGGGTTGAGGACGAGCACGAGTTTCCCCTCGGCGCGCGCGTAGTTGAAGAAACACGTGTCGCTCAACGCCTTTGGGACGATTCGGTACTCTACGCCCTCGTCCTGCTCGCGCTCGGTGTGAGGCGGTCGGGTCAGTTCCTTCTGCAGCGACTCGAGGACCAACTTGTCGCGGGGCCGGGGCTTCGGCGGGAGCGGCGTGAGCAGGTCGTCCTTCTCGGTCGCGCGATCCTCCGAGGACGAAAAGCGCTCTGCGATCTTGACGCTGAAGTGGGCCTTGCGCGCGCGGCTGTTGAGCGCGCGCGCAGTGCTCTCCATGTCACCGGTGAGCGCCTCGATGAGGTGCGGCCGAGGGCGGATCTGCTGCTTCGTGTGGGTGATGCCGAACGCCTCATCGAGTACGGGATCGAACTGGATCTCGCAGCGCCACCAGTCGTCGTAGTTCTCGCGGCGCTTGCCGCCGAGGAAGAACCACCCGTAGTCGACCTCGCGGCCTCTCCGGACGATCGACACCCCAGCACCCTTCGCGATGCCTCGCTCACGCTTCTCATGGTTGCTGAGCCTCGACCACTCGGCGACCGGGAGTTCGGAGAACGTCACCCGGACGATGCCGGTTACGCTGTGGTCGCCGGAATTCACCGCGATCTCTCGCTCGAACGAGGCGTGCTCCGTGGCCCCCTTGAACAGTGCCTGAGGGTGGAGGAAGAGCGGGTCGATGGGTTGGACTGGGTCGCCGTTCACCGTGATGGTGACGCCGTCCCAAAGAAAGTGACGGAAGCGCAGCCCAAGCGAGAGCAGCAACTTCCGCGCGAGGGTCGAGATGCGGCGGTTATCGAGACGGTCGCAGCGCGACCAAGTCACCGCGGTGCCAGAGCCATAGCCGTTAATGAAACTGGGCTTGCTTACACCGCGCGGAACAGGGACCGCCGTCAGTTCTCCCGATGCGATCTCATCGAGATCCAGATAGGAGCAAAGCACCGGCCCGCCAGACGAACGCCAGGTGTGGACAGTCACGCGCTGCGCCTGGCTCAACGAACTGTTCGGTAGGCCCATTCCGTAGCGCCCCAGACCATCTCTGCGATTGAAGCGGGTGCTACCGCCGAATCGAAGAGCCGTCCGAAGCGTATGCTGGTCCATGCCGGAGCCGTTATCGATCGCGGTGAGGATGATCGGATACTGGCTGTCCTCATCGGAAGCAGAGATCGACAACTTAATGACAGTCGCCCCCGCCTGCAGCGAGTTGTCTACAAGTTCCGCGACAGCACTAGCCGTACCCTTATAGCCAGAATCACGAGTGGCATGGATGAACTTGTCGACCGCAACGATCGAGAAATCCTGTTCCTCTGAATTCTTCATTCGTCAACCTCCTGGTGATGCGCGCCCGTCTGGCCGTCGGCGTGTACTCGCTGCCTTTCGAGGTAAGCCTCAAGGTCCTCACACTTCACGCGGACCTGACCTCGATCACCTACCCTGAACCCAGCAAGATCTCCCCGGTTGACGAGGCGGCGGATCGTCCTCTCCGAGACTTGGAGCGCGTCAGCCACCTCCCGAAGCGTGAGGAGTTTCAAAACACACCTCCTGGCCAAATGTGGCCTCACCTGTGCATCACTGGCAAGAGGGTACTTCTAATCCCTGACTGATGTCCATGGCGCCTTGTAGGATTACGCTCGCACACCGGCTACGGACCGGAACGATGTCGAAAGCGGAGATCGAGGCATAGTTGCGCGAGGGAGCCCTGCTCTCGCCAAACGGCATCATTGAGTCGCTCGATTCTCATGCGGCCGATCGATGCGCCGACGGCCTCGCGCTGGGCCGGAAAGGGCTGGCGGGCGAGCCGATCCATCCGTGCATGCCGATGAGGATCGGGCTTACCGTCGTAGACCGGCGGGTTCTGGCGGCGGACGGCCTCGAGCAGGCTGTCTCCGAATCCGTCGACGAAGTGGGACAGCGCGAGGGTCGCGGGCGCCGGACGTGTGACGGCCGGCGCGAATTGAGCTTCCCGATCGAATTCCATCTGCCGGATGATCATGACGAAACTCCGGTCAGGCCCACTGGCCCGCCCCATACGGGGCGGAACCCGATGGGCGCGGTTGGAGAAAGGGGTGGCGATGCCAGCGCCGCGAAGCGCTACGCCCCGACGCGTCGCACCGGCAACAGGAGGAGTTGTTCGCCGGCGGCAAGCGCTGATTTCAGGCTTGAGTCATTCGGCATGCGGACCGAGTACGCGCCAGCGTCGAAGAACACCGACTGCTCGGTCAGCCGGTCGGAGAGCAACGTCGCCAGCTCGGCGAGAGCGTCATGGACGGCGTCGGCAGCAAAGAGCACCGGATGCGCCCCCTCCCCGTGATCGCCCCTTTCCACCAACCGGTCGGCCAGGTAAGTGAGGAGCACGGATGCCAGGGCAAAGAGGGCTTCCTGCCAGTCGATGTCGCCGTCGGCGCCGAGCGGAATCTCCATCTGCTCGGCGCCGGCCTCGGGAAGCAACTCGCACAAGCGATTCAGCACGCTCGCGAGCGCGTGGTTGAAGGTGGTTCGCAGCCGTTGGATGATGGCCCGGAACGCGTCCGGCTCCTCACGCGCGCGACATGCCAGCGGCCATATCACCTCCGACGTGGCGAGCGCGCCGGCATGACACATCAAGCGCGTACGCAGATAGTCTGAGCACTCGGCTCTCCATTGGGCTTGGGCGAGCGCGCAACGCGGCGGCTGAGTTCCGGCCGAAGCAAGCACATCGACTTCTCGCACGAGTACCCATATAAGATCATGATCCATGACAAGTCTCCTGAAATGATAGGTGGCTACGCGGGCAACGGAAGGAGATAGCCCGAAGGGATGACCCCCATCGGGTTGCATTGCGGAGAAAGGTCGGGCGGGCATAGCCACCCGTCAGCGAGGGCGCAAGGAGTTCCGCAGCAGAGGTGAAGCCGGGCCGCGCCCCGCTCTTCACTGAATGGTGACGACGGCCCCGAGACTGGACCGCGGGGTGAACTCAATGCCGCGGACCCCCGGCGCGGAGCGGTCGATGAGGATGACCCTCTCGTTCGCGGGGCCGTCGGCGTTCTCGCTCAACTCGGGCGGCACCACACTCGACCGCGGCGCCCTTGAGCGTCTGCAAGGCGCATGCTTCACAGCAGGGATCGAAGATACGCAGGTTGTCCCCCGCAATATCGAGGGCACCGATGATGGGTTCCCAGGTCGCCTGGTCGGTGGGAACGTACCCGTTCTTGATGACGTTGCGCGCGGGGCGCGGGAAGATCAGGGCCCTGAGGCCTCCGTGAGGAAATCGCGGTTGCATCGGGCGGCGCGGGCCGACGACGACCCGCGGGGGTGGAAAAAGGTGTCCCGGAGCGAACGCTCCTGCCTGTTGCAGGGACTGACAGGCTTGCCGGGACGGCATTCGCCGACCACAGGAATGCATGAACGGACTCCCAGAGGCGGCCTGATTGCAAGCTGACTCTGGGAACCCGCGGGTTCCGCTTTGAATGCGAGGTTGGACGATACCTTCGTCGCACCGGTCGGCCCGGCGGCAAACGCTGGACCTAAGTCGGACCGGTGCGAGACACCCCAATGGAAGGCGCGGGTGCCGATGCAAAGGGCACGCAGGCGAAGCTGCCCGCGCAAACGCCGCAACACATCGGGCGTGTTGCTGCCCAGTTATCGATCACGCCCCGACGGGCTTTCCGAACCCATCCCGCATTCGTTCGGCGGATTCGGAAAGCCCGCAAGCGGGCGGTGCGCGGCAGCGGCCGCCCGCGCGGGGAAGCATCAACGTTCGGCCTTGTCGGCCAGATAGGCCTGGTAGCGTTCCGATTCCTGCGGGTACCAGATCTGTTCCTCGGGAACGAAGGCGTAATCGAGATCGGATTTCAGGCGGTTTCGCTGTTCCCTGAAGCGCCAGCGGTCGTCAATGGCCGGATCGAGCTTCACCGGCTGTCGGGCGGCGACCAAGGCATGGAGTTGGTCGCCGAACAACTGCAGATCCGGCGATTCGAGTGATGCGGCAGACCGCTGCGCGTCCGTCGGGACCGCTTCGTCGCTCTCCGTCAGCCGGTCACCGACACGGCATGGGCCGTGGGCGCTCTGGATGCGCTTGATGAGCAAGGATCCTTCGACGGTAACGCTCATGAGTTCGACCTCCATGGGGTTGCGATCGGAGGTCTCCCCCTTCGGGACGACGCCCCGACGGGTGAAAGAAGTGAAGTTGAGTGGCTCAGCCCACGAGAAAAGAGGTCCGCCAACTTTCGTTGGCGGGCCCGGCTTCGACGACACGTCGGTTTTCCGGACCGGCGCGAGGGTGCTGACAGGCAAACCCCACGTGAGAAAGCCCCAGGCCGAAGGCCGTACCTGTTTCAGGGGCTGACAGGTCGCGCAGCGCACGTTTTTGCCGAAACGTGCAAAACGGTGGAAGCTCGGAAAGGCGCTTTCTCCAGCCCGTGGCTCGAGGAAGAGCCCGTCACTGCTGGGCTCTCGAAGTGGGACGGCGTAGCCGGGGCGAATCTCAACCCTGAGTACCGTTGCGTTGCTCCACCTGTTGAGGCGGACGCTCATAGCGCGTCTCGCCATCCACCTTGACATGCGTCACGAGGAAGAGACGCCCCTTGATGATCGCGCGCGCCTCCTGTTGCACCTGGCCGGTGGCCTTGTCCTTGACCTCGGCCGTGTAGGAATGGGGATAGATGTCCCCGATTTTGAACGCAACGAAGACCTTGCGGCCGGCCTCCACGTCCTGCTGCAGCGACTGCACCAGCTCGAGGCAGGCGTCATCGGTGACGCGCACGTCGAAATAGCTGTAGCACGGGTCCGTCGTGTCGCCGTGCAGCGCATTGATCGCGCACGCGAGAAACGGCTTGCCCTGACGACCTGCGCCCTTGCGCGGATTCACCCACCGGATGCGAGACAGATAGCCGCATCCCTGCGTGTGCAGATCGAAATACGCCTTCTCGGGAGGAGCGGCTTCGGAGTGAGCTGAATGGGACATGGTGATCTCCTGACGAAAAAATCGGGAGATCACACGCCCGGCATCGGGAAGTGAGATCTTCCCGATCGAGTGGGTGACGCTGACGAGACCCCGGGCCCGAAGGCCGTTCCGGTTACAGGGGCTGACCGGACGCTGCACAGCCGATTGGCTGGACATGACGAACATTCTTACGCCGCTGCAACGCCACCGTCAAGGGCCACAGCGCAAGGGGATGACTGGACGGCGAACCGGCGGCAGAGGCCCCGGCGGCGCTGGCTGGCGCAGCGAGGCGCGGCCCGAATCCGCCGCCAAGCTTCGGTCGCGCAAGGGCCGCTTGAAATGTCCGCCCCGATCATCGATAGTGCGGCATCCGATCGACCGGCGATCGACCGGCGATCGATCACGGCCCTCGCTCAGCCTCGTCGCCAGGCCCCCCGGGTCGCTTCACGCCGTGTTTCCCGCGCTGCCTCGCTCGACCACCCCTCGCTTTTCTCGGCCTGACATACCCTCATCGATCGGACGTCTCACGCGCCCCCCGCGCCATGCCTCCCGAGCCGATCCGACCGCCATACACCTTCGTGAACAGGACGGAGATGACTATGACGAACGTCGTGCACCTCAGCACCCACCCTGCCCGCCTGCGGCCAGGCGAGCTGGCGATCCACGCGGAGTACGGATGGGTGGAGATCGTCGGGCGCGCCGGAGCCCTGCGGAAAGTCCGGTGGCTCCGATGTGCCCCCTCTACCCCGACTGTCGTGCGCCCAGAGGAAGCGGATTCCGAGTTCCTTGCGTTCTGCGAGGACTGGGTGGAGGCCGACTCCTTGATCCTCGCCTCAAAGCGGATTCCGGGCCCCCCTTCCCGGCTCATGCGCATCCCACCGCCTCGCCCGGAAGCGCCGACCTGAAGCTTGCCCGAAAAGCGCTGTCGGGGCGCTTTTCGCAAAGAGATTCCGATCCGCTGCGGCGGCAAGGCCGGGGGTTGGAAGCCACTGGAGGAATCCGTCGATGTCCGCGACGAAATCGAGCCAGCTCACCCTGAATTTCAGAGCGGGGCAACCGATTCCCGGATGGGTGCGCGAAATCATCGACGCCCACCTCGCCATCGAGGCGGAGGACGCACAAAGCGCCGGGTCGCTGGGGTTCATGGCGCGCGCGCTTGTCATCGCCACGATGCCCTACAAGGATCCTAAATCAGATGTCTTCAAGCGCCAGAACGGGGACTTTCGTCTGCGTATCGTCGCGGGCTACGAAGGCGGCATCCCCTACGGCATCTATCCGCGCCTGCTCACGTCCTGGGTGTCGACCGAGGCCGTCCGAACCCGCTCACCGGTGATCCAGCTCGGCGACTGCCTGCACACCTTCGTCCGCGACGTGATGGACTTACGCAGCAACGGCGGCGGCCCGCGGGGCAGCGGCAGCAGGGTCGCCGAGCAGATGAAGCGGCTGTTCGGCTCGCTGATCACCGCGCACTACACCGGCACGCAGCAGCAGCGCGGCTTCGTGCTGCGAAACGTGCTCATTGCGGACGAGCTGCAACTCGACGATGCCGAGCTCACCGGCCTCTGGACGCCCCAGCACGCCGAAGAGGCCGGCCGATGGAAGTCCCAGGTGCGGCTCAGCAACGGCTTCTTCCGCGAATGCCTCGACAATCCCGTGCCGATCGACCTGCGCGCCTACAAGGCGTTGCGCGGCTCGCCTCTCGCCATGGACGTCTATACCTGGCTGACCTACCGGATGAGCTACACCCATCGCCGCACCCGCCCGATCCGGTGGGAAGCACTGATGATGCAGTTCGGGTCGGACTACGGGACGGAGACCGCCCAGGCGGTGCGCGACTTCAGGAAAGCCTTTCTCAAGGCCTTGAAGCTCGTCCTTGTCGTCTATTCGCAGGCCCGGATCGAGGTGGACGATGCAGGGGTCGTGCTGTTGCCGTCGCGCCCTCAATCGCTGCTGCCGCCGACTCAGCACGATCTCTTCTAGGGCGCTGAAGAACTCCGCCCGCCTCCCGCCAACCCCCGCTCGATTGCCCGACAGCGTCTCGCGCCGAAGAACTCCCGTCTGCGAACAGAGAAGAATTTCCCGCTTACTTCCCGTCGGACAAGCTGTGGATAAGCCTGTGGATAACACAAGTTATCCACGCTGAAGAACTCCCGCCTTGATTTTTCTTTTTAAACAGTTACTTATCTTCACTTCGGCGACTTATCCACGCTGAACAACTCCCGCCTCGACACCCCCTCTATATAAACGTATTTCCTGTATGTATACCTGTATTAGACTCGGCGCAGCCGTGGATAAGTCGCTTTCGGACGCGGCCGCGGCGATCAGAGGGCGGTCGGCGGTAGCGCAACGAGCGATGTCGATGATGATCCATCCTGGGCGGAAAGCCCCCTTCCCCACGCAGGCGAGGAGGGGCGGTCTAGGCGGCTCGTGACGTCCGCACGCGGCCGTCCCGACCTGGGCCGCAAGCGGCCCACCCTGCGGGCGCCAAGACCCGGACAAATCGGCCGCGCCCCGCAAGCGGGTCGCCGCCTCAGCCGGGTTTCTGTGGAAACCGCCCCCCGGGCGCTTTGCCAACGCTGACCGCCGGCATGTCGGTCTGCAATCTTCGAAGGCGGCAGGACTGCCGAAGGAATAAATCGCCGCCAAGACCCTTTACGCGGTCGCAGAGCGGTTTTTAAGAGGCACGACGACCCGTACTACCCAGGCGCCTCTTATTGGGCTCTGGAGGCGTTTTTCCCACGCCCACGGATCCCGGGCGCAGTACGGCGCCCCGGGCGTCACCGATCGAGCGCGTCGTACCCCACTCGCCGGTTCCGGTGGCCGCTCAGGTTTGAGGCATATCAACGTCGTTTTGATCCGCTGCGAGCCGCGCGCGTTACGCGTCGAGAACGCTGGCGATCCGGCGGACCTCCCGCGCCGTGCCACCGTCGAGCCGAGCAAGCGAAAAACTACCTTGCACTTTGCGTAACGTATCGTACGGTTAAATCGTACCGTAACGTTCCACGAAGGAGCGGATATGCCCCGGGAAGCCACCATTACCTACGATCAAGTGGCGGCGATCGCTGACAGCATCAAAGCCGGTGGCGGAAGACCGAATCCGCGCCAGATCCGCGAGCGCCATGGCACCCGGCAGCCTCGGTACGATCCACAAACTGTTCCAACAGTGGGAGGCCGGTCAGGCTCAGCCCGAGCGTATCCTCGCCCTTCCCCCGCCGCTGCAGCGCGCAATGCTGGATTTCTTTGCCCAGGAACTGACCACCGCCCGGGCGGCTCTCGAAGCCAGGCTGTCTGATACCCAGACGGCGGCGAACGACCTCGCCGCCGAGAACGAGCGCCTGGCCGGCCAGATCCAGGGGTTGGACGAGTCCTTGGCGAATCTGCGCGGAGAAAATGCCGCCCTCACCGGCAAGATCGAGCAACTGGACGTCGATCTCGCTTGCGCCCGGAACGAAGCTGCCGAAGCGCGTCGAGCTGCCGAAGCCGCCCGCACCGAGTTCCCCAAGGCGCACGTGCGGCTCGAGAACCTGCCCGTCCTCGAGCAGGAGAACATGCGGCTTCGACGCGCGGTCGATACCGAGCGCACCGCCCGCACCGATGCCGAACGCTTGGCCGCGACCGCCGAGGCAAAGGCCGCGGGCCTCACCGACCGCCTGACCGATACGCAGGAGCGGCACGCACATGCGGTGGCCGGCCTCGAGCGCGAACTCCGAGAACAGAAGCAGCGCAACGTGCAGCTCGAGTCGGACCTTTTGACGATTCGCACGGAAGCCCGCGACCTGGCTACCCGGCTTGCGCAGACGGCCGGTGAGATCGAGGGACTGCGCGCGCGGGCCGCTGTCGGGGGCTTCGCCCGAGGATCGAGAAGCCCGCCCGAACGGCCGCTGAATCCAGGGCCGTGAGGCGGTCGGTCTAGATGGGTTACCGGCCATAGGCCTAACATCAAGCCGGACCGTGGTTCTTTCCTCTCGCGAGCTCACCTCTTCAATCCAATGTCGTCATCAGCATCCCTGCGAAGCGGCAGCCCAAGAGGCATGGAGGCCCGGCAACCTGATTCTTGCCAAATTTTGCCAAGCCACTTAAGGCTGAAGCCATGAGCACGATGAACATTTCCTTGCCCGACAGTCTGAAGGCCTTCGTGGATTCCCAAGTCAGCGAGCGTGGCTACGGCACCAGCAGCGAGTACGTGCGCGAATTGATCCGCAAGGATCAGGACCGCCAGCGGTTGGGTGGCTTGCTCCTGGCGGGCGCCGCCTCTGCACCGGCATCGCCAGCCGATGCCGCTTACTTCGAAAAGCTACGTGACCGGGTACGCAAGGCTGCCAAGCGTGTTTCTCGCGGGTGAAGATCAAACCGGCGGTTCCGCGCGAGCAGGCCAACCAGGACGTTGACGACGCGGTCGCCTACTACCTGGAAGAGGGGCCGCGTCGGTCGCACTCGATTTCATCGACGCATTGGAACAGGCCTACACCCACATCGGTCGCCATCCCAGCACGGGTTCGCCTCGCTATGCGCATGAATTGCACCTTCCTGATCTGCGCGCTTGGGCGCTGTCTCGCTACCCCTACCTCGTCTTCTATGTCGAACGGCCAGATCACATTGATGTCTGGCGTGTGCTGCAGGGCCAGCGCGACATTCCCGTATGAATGCAAGACCCGGAGGCCTTCGCCTGACGCCCCCGCCCGGCGTTCCATGAGCCAGTAATGCACACCGAGGCGGTCGAACGCGACGACGCGCCATCGACGACCCTCTACGACTGATACCGCTGTTCGTCGTTCGGGCTTCGGTTCGTCAGCTTCCAACGGTTGAGCCGCCATTCGGAAGTGCCAGGTGACCGGCAAGTGATCGGCCTGAACGGCCGTTGGCCTTGTAGCCTGAGTCGGGCCGCAATGTGCCGGACAACCGCCGTTCAGCCGCTGCTGACGGTCAATGGCGGCTTCCGCGGCCGATGAACTCGAACTTTCGACCCACAGCTGCCCTTCGCTTCTCCGCCATTCCAACGGCAGCTAACCAAAGTCGAGCAGTCATACGGACCGATTACCCACTTGCACCACCTCAACCTGAACGGACATTCGAGCTTTGGTCGCTAACGGCTGGAGTGTATCGTTCAGCCGTCGTAGCCTTAGGACCTGTTCACAGTAGCCGATTTGTGTTTCCATCCGGGATTTTGGATGTTGACCATGGATCGACGAATGTTGAGTGATACGCAGTGGGCTCGGATCGCAGACTTGCTCCCGGGCAAACCGACCGACAAAGGCGGCCGGGCGGCCGACAACCGTCGCTTTGTCGAAGCAGTGCTGTACCTCGCCCGAACCGGCTGTCCCTGGCGTGACCTGCCATCGGAACTGGGCAAGTGGCACTCGGTGTATGTCCGCTTTTCGCGGTGGGAGCAGTACGGGGTATGGGATCGCGTTGCCCAAACCCTGTGTGGAGAGGCCGATCTGGAAGAGCTGTTCATTGATTCCACCGTCGTGCGTGCGCACCAACATTCGGCCGGCGCGCCCAAAAAAACGCTGGCGATCAGGCGATCGGTCGCTCGCGGGGCGGACTGAGCACCAAGATCCACGCCTGCGTCGATGCGCTTGGCAACCCCTTGCGGCTGATTCTGACCGGCGGACAAGTTGCCGATGTCACCCAGGCGGCTGCCCTCATCGAAGCCATTGCGACCGACGCGGTCATCGCCGACAAGGGGTACGACAGCGATGCCTTCATCGAGACCATTGAAGCCAGCGGCGCACAAGCCATTATTCCGCCTCGGCGAAACAGGACTTCCCAACGACACGTCGACTGGCATCGCTACAAGGCGCGCAACCTCGTTGAGCGGTTCTTCAACCGACTCAAACAGTTCCGACGCCTGGCCACGCGCTACGACAAACTCGTTCATCGGTTCAACGCCTTCTTGCAACTGGCATGTGCCTACATCCGGTTACTGTGAACACGCCCTAGCAGTTGGCGCGAGCAGTAGGTGTAAACCGGTTCAATACGACTTGTAGCGGCACCTGCGATTTTTTGAATATCGGAGCCGGATTTTTCACTTCACACTGGCACTAAAACGGAAACAGGGTCGGGCTCTCTGTCCTCGAGGTCATCTTCGCCGCCGGCCACCTCGAACGGCAGCAATGCCGCTGCTTCAGCCGCCGGCAGCGCCTCTACACCACGGAGCTTGCGCGACACTGCACGGGTGCGCACCTGCGCCTTATCGATCGTTTCAGACGCCTGGTGGAGCTTCTTCTGGACGAGATCGAGCACATCGCTGTATTTCGCCCACTCGGTCTTGATCGCCCCCAGGAGATTCCAGACTTCGCTCGAGCGCTTCTGGATCGCAAGGGTGCGGAAGCCCATCTGAAGGCTGCTTAGGATCGACCAGAGAGTCGTCGGCCCAGCGATCACCACGCGCTGGTCGCGCTGCAGCGCCTCGGTAAGGCCCGGACGGCGAATCACCTCGGCGAAGAGGCCCTCGATAGGCAGAAAGAGGATGCCGAAGTCGGTCGTCGCGGGGGGACTGAGATACTTCGTGCTGATGTCGCGGGCGCACTGCTTCACGCGCGTCTCAAGCTGCTTGCCGGCGGCCTCCACCGCCTCCACGTCGGCCCGCTCCTGGGCGTCGAGCAAACGCTGGTAATCTTCTACCGGGAACTTGGCATCGAGCGGCAGCCACACCGTCTGGTCCCTGCTGTCACCCTGGCCCGGCAGCTTGATCGCGAATTCGACTCGCTCGCTGCCGCCGTTGGTGGCGACGTTGCTCCCATACTGCTCAGGCGTTAGCACCTGCTCGAGGAGCGCGCCGAGCTGGACCTCGCCCCAAGTGCCGCGGGTCTTCACGTTGGTGAGCACCTTCTTGAGGTCGCCCACCCCAGTGGCGAGCGTCTGCATCTCACCGAGCCCCTTGTGCACGAGCTCCAGACGATCGCTCACGTGCTTGAAGGACTCGCTCAGGCGCTTCTCGAGCGTGCCCTGCAGCTTCTCGTCGACGGTCAGCCGCATCTGCTCGATCTGCTTGGCGTTGTCTTCCTGCATGCTCTTGAGCTTCCCGTCCACCGTCGTGCGCACGGCTTCAAGCTTCGCATCGACCGACTGCGAGAGCTTGTCGATGGCGGTTGCCATCGCTTCGAGCTGGCTCTTCTGCAGGCTGGAGAGCTGCCCCATGGTCTCGCTGAGCGACGTCGCGATCCCCTTGAGATTTGTCGCTACCTCCTCGCGCAGGAGTTTCGCGCCGTTTGTCGACTCGGTGCGCATGCCGTCGAGCCGCTCGCCCAGCGACGTGTTGAGTGAGGTGATCTGGTCTGAGAAGTGCTTAAGCTGGGCATTAAGCGCCTCGGTCATCGCGCATGAGACCCGTTCGAGCGTCGTCACCATCTCCTCGCGCAATGCCTTGGCGACCGCGGCCTGGTCGGTACGCAATCCTTCCTGCTGCTCGGTGCTGGCCTTGGTGAACACGGCGAGCTGCGTGCCGAAGGCTTCGAGCTGCTTCTCCTGGATCTTGGCGGATTCGGCGACCGATTTGGTCACGGCGTCCGAGAGGGCGCCAATGAGTTTCACGACCTCTTCGCGCAGGCTCTTGCCGGCGGCTCCCGACTCCGTGCGCAGGGCCTCGAACTGGTTGGCGCTATTGCGCGAGAACTCCTGCAGATGGTCCGAGAACCCGTCGAAATGCGCCTTTTGCTGCTCAGAGTTTGTGAATCTTTCGTTCGCAGGACCGATTAGACGCGCGAGCGGGGTTAACGCCGTTTTGCTGGGCGCGATAGGGTTTTTGCACCGTTTGTGCTGCTATCGACGGTTCATTTGACGTTTTTCCCCATTTTTCGCCCCTTAAACCCCGATTCCGGGAACGGCAGACGCACCTATCCCTACCCCGAGCAATTCCGGTGCGAGGCTGACCATGCGCATCAGGTTGTGCGCCAAAGCAAAGATCAGCATCACACACTTGACCTTCGCCAGACCCCGCACCCGGAACTGCTGCAGGCCGCGGTTGCGGCTGTGCGCATTGACGCATTCGGCCGTTGCCGCTCGCCGCTTGTAAATGACCTTCGCCTCGTCCGTGCCCATCCGTTGCCGCCAGGCCGCCACCGCTTCGCTGTCGCCGGCCTTCGCCTGGTGAGGATCGACCGCCTTGTTCTTGGGTTGCGGCACCGGCCCATAGACGACGGTGCTTTGGCTCGCCTGCTCGATCTGCTCGTGTCCGACGTAGCCGCCATCGACCAGCCAGGCTTCGGGCAGCCGACCGCAGCGCGCGGTGACCTGCTCGATCATCGGCACCATCTGCCCTTGGTCGCTGCCGACGGTGGCCACCTCGACCCCCACGATCACCAGCGAGTCGGCGTCGCTCGCCAGTTGCGGGTTGTACGCCGGCCGAAAGCCGCCGTCGCCCATCTTCATCACCGTCGCTTCGGCATCGGTCATCGACGCGCGCGCCTGGTCGGGGTTTTTGCCTTGCCGCTGCTTGATCGCTTCGATCTCGGGCAGCCGCGCCAGCGCCTTCTCAAGACGCGCTTCACGCTCTTTCGCCGCCCGTAGCCGGGCCGCTTCCCGCGCCCGTTCGGCCTCTCCCGGGTCCGCCTCCACCTCGGCTTTGAGCCGCGCGACTTCGGCACGCGCCGCCTCCAGGTAGCCTTCGAGCTTCTCCTTGCGGCGAAACGAGCCCGCCCCGGCGCTGGCGCGCACACGCATCCCGTCCTGCGCCACCTGTTTGAGCTTGACTACCCCGGCCGCCATCAGGCTGGCGATGCTCACACTCAACAACTCGTCCAGCCCTTCGCCCTGATCCTTGCGAAAGTCCGAAAGGGTGTGGTGATTGACCTGAACCCCGCCGCACAACCAGCGGTAGGCGTCATGCGATTCGATCAGCCGTGACACCGCCCGCGCGCTGCCCACCCCGTCGAGCGTGGCGTACAACCACAGCGCCAGCAAAATCTCCGGCGCGATTGCCGAGCGGCCCACCCCGCCATCGACCGCACGAATCCCGGCGTAGAACCGTGACAGGTCTTGCCGCTCGACGTACGCCCACACCAGGCGCGCCCGATGCCCCTCCGGCAGCAGTGACTCCAGGTCACTCGCCCGAAACTCCATCTGCCCCCGGTTGGGCAGCAGCACCCGTGCTCGCGTCTTCGTCATCGGCGCAAATCCAGACCTCGTAGCAAGACCTAATTATACCAAAGGCATATAACTGGCCGGGGATTTTTCACAGCCTCTCAGCCGCCTTCTCGGCCAGTCCTGAGAGGTTTTGGCTCAGTCCCTTGAAGGCGTCCGCGAGCTCTTGGCGCTGCTCGCGCCCCGTCTGGTTCCACTCTTCGCGGTTGCGCGCCATCTCGTCGCGCACGAGCGTCTCCGTGCGCTGCTGTGCCTGCTCGAAGCCATCCAAGCGGGCGGTGAGCTGGAATGCTTCCGAGTTCGAACTCCGCTTGAGCAGCATGAACTGCAGCAAGCATACGACCAGCAGCAGGACGAGCGCGCCCATCAACAAATATTCGATCATTGTTCCATACCTCCCCATTCTGGACTCAATAAGGAGAGTATACAAGCTATTGTCATCGTACTACATCTCAACAGAATAGTTGATATATGCATAATGAGCACCGTTAGGTCGATGAAGCGAAGATCTGCCAGCCGGCGTGCTGAACGAGTCGGCCTGGAACGCCGATAGCCCTCGGATTGTGGGGACGTCGGCAGAAGCCGCAAGCCAGCTTGACGGATTGAGCCGCGGCAGTGCTGTCGACAACTGACGCACGGCGCTCAGCGAGGCGAACAAAAAAATGACCCGGGTAGAGCCCCGGGCCGAAACTACTACAGGAGTAAAGTGAGGCCAGGGCTATAGCGGGCTCAATGCATCAATCCCACGAGCAACATGCGCAGCTTTTCCAGCCCTCCGCTGTTGTTCCAGTCGATCTCATAGCACTTGGCTACCGGCTCGCCCGTCGCGTCCGGTTTGGCAAAAGCACGATAGGCGCTGTGTCGGAATTCATTGAGGCTAGAACGGACGTTCCGTGCGGCACGAACTCCCTGCTGTTCGTCCTCAAGCTCGGCCCGATACATCCCGGGTGCAACCGCGACCCGAATCGCGTTCAATCGGTCCTTGTGAATCACGACCGGATGGTCGAGCTGCGGTGACTCGACGACGATTGCGCGAACGCGAGACCCTGAGCCGGTCTTGGCTGGCTTCAATCTGCAGCCTGCGGATCGGATCGCCTCTATGAATTGAGCTTCGCGGTACATGTCGATGGTCACCACGCTTCTAAGAGTCATTGCTCATCTCCTATGCCACGGAAACAATTTCGTTTGGACTGTGCCTGAGTGGCAACAGAATCTTTTCTTAGGAGGATTTCATCGTCATCCTCCGCCGCTTCGAGAGCATTCAGGTCGATTCCGAGCTTGTCGTACACCGACCGGAACACTGAGTCGGGGAATCCCTCTGGAAGCGTTGAACGGATGAAGCCACGACGACCGGCGAGCCAGCGAATCGCCTCCCCGCGCTCCACGTACAAGTAGTGCCCGTCGCGCTTCACGGTCAAGCGCCGACTAGGCGGCTCACTTAAACGGGCAGAGTTTCGAACGCTTCGCTCGGTCATGTTTGCGAGCAAGGCAATCTCAGTCAATGTGAACAGCGACCCATTGAGGCCCATTAGCTCTGCAAAGAGGCGCACGAAATCCCATTTCTCCTCTATCTCGTTGGGCACGTCCAGTTTCCACCGCGCATAGAACTTCGTGAGCAGAATTTTCAGGCGTTGGATATCGCCCCCCGTTGGAACCCCGTAGAACTCGTCCATGTAGTCAAAGGGGCGGATCTGCGCATACGTGAAGGCCATCACGTCATGTAGCGTGTCGCCGAAGTTGAAGAGAAACTCTGGGAAGAGACCCTCGTAAGCGTAATCGCGCACCTGCTGGAGTTGGCCGTAGATTGTGCTGGCTTCGGCTACCTCGATCATTCGGGCACGATATTCCATAGAGTTGATCTTGCCCACGGCTAGCCCAACCCCGCCAAAGAGATCCAGCTTTGCGGACAGACCATGCATCGCGTCGGTCACGATGCCCAGCAGATCCTCATTAGAGAGCGCATATGCGCTTGTTCTACCGGGAAGCTTTAACGGAAGAAAGTTTGGCATGATGTTGTCCCCCTGACATTTCGTTGAACGCATCATAGCTACTACGTGAAAACGTATGTGCTGTTTCTGAAGTACACAGTTCAGGACAAACAGATAATCTGAGACTGCACACTTCCTTAGATTCCGCGGTCGGACTGGGGGGTCCCTTCGGTCTGAGCTTCAACCCAGACAGTCAGTGCATCTCATACACCGTGGCCGCGTCAGGACGGCGCACGGTGGAGATCGACACGTCACTCTAAAACGCATGCGCGCCCTCGACGGCGGGGAGATCGCGCGGTTCGCAGGCGAATGCGAGCGTAACCGTAGCTTCCCGTCCGGCGTGCGGCGCTGGACCGACGGTCGCATCACCCACCACGGCGACGACTTTTACGACGCTTTGCTGCTCGCTCAGTGCGATGACGACTGGCAAGCCGCCGATCAGGTGATCGGCTCGGCGCAGTGGGAATGCGACGAGTTGCTCGGTGACGTGTTCTTCGCGTGGCGACTGCGTTGCCTAGCGAGAAGCGGGCGCCTATTGTGGCGCAACCCGGACGGATCGCTCGCCGAGGCCGTGGTCAGGCTGCCGGGATCGGGCGGCGCACAGGGGACGCTGCATTGAGGCGCGCCGGCGGGCACCGACGACCGGCGCACCGAGGCGGTCGAACGCGACGACACGCCGTGGATGAACGTCTACGACCCATGCCGTCGTTCGTCGTTCGGACTTCGGTTCATCAGCTTCCAAGGGTTGAGCCGCCATTCGGAAGTGCCAGGCGACCGGCACGTGAGCGGTCCGAGCAGGCGCTCGGGTGGGATCGACGGGCGGCCGACACTCGAATACAGCGCATTCAGATCCGCCGAAATGGCGGCGAGCGCTCGATCGGCGAGCGCTCGATCGGCCAGCTCCTTCACCCGCCGCAGCGGATGATCCGCGGTACACGCGACTCGGGCGAGAAGTAATGGTACATCGAGGATTGGGGATCGAGTTGGCCACGCATCGCTGTCAGGACGGGAGTTTCGAAGACGACTCTATGACGAAGGCCTTATCGGTTCGTTCACTGAGTTCTGCATCAACCTGCTAACGCTCTCGAAGAATTTCCTCGGGGCAAGCGCGCTCCTATCGCCCCTCTTGCTGTTTAAGCCAGTTGATAACGGCATCGGCTACGGGTTTTTCGTAGCCACGATAATCGTGCTTGGCTCCTGGAATCTTGACTTGCATGAACTGCTGCGACACAAGCGGCTTTCGAAACGACGCGGCTTTCGCATCCATTTCGTTGTCGCCATAGACATCGATCACCGGCACCCCCACCTTTCGCAGATTGAGGTTGGTGTTCAGCGGCTCTTTGCCGCCCGCTGTCAGCCCTACGCCGATGAATCCAACGATGTGGGCGTCAGGATTGTTCGCCAGAAAACCGGTTGTCATTCGCCCGCCCATGCTGTGGCCCATCAGGTAGATGCGCTCGATTTTCTTCTCGTTCTTCAGGTAGTCGATGGCGGCCTGGATGCGCCGGTACGCCTCGGGAAATGATGCGGCCAATTGCGGAGAATCGACCGCATCGGCACCCGGGTCTGGCATTCGAAGCGACAAGGTGTGCGCGCCTAGCTCCTGGTGAATGGCCTTCCGTAGCGGTCCCACGACGTTCCCGTCAGGGGAATTGCCGCGGCCATGCGCCAGGATGACCGCGACCTTCGATGCGTTCCCGTCAAGGTATTCACCTTCAGGCATTTGAGCGACGGCCTGGGTCGCCACGACGCACCCTAGAATCCAAAGGAACGTGTGGAGTGCGTGCATGGCGAACCTCCGTGCGGCGGATGCGGGCTTGGCTCGCGCTTCCGGGAAATCGGGCGCGCCACTTTATAAAATAGACGATCCGGACGGCTCGTAAGCCGCCCGTCTCATCGCGATCAGGAAAGTGGGGGCGCCCAGCGCCCACGATCGACCCGTGGCCGCTTAAAGTTTGGTGAGGTAGCGCTCTTCAGGCGCTGAAGAACGAAGCCGGCTCCACGGGAGCGCTCGACGCGCAGCGCAAGGCCGCGATCACGAGCCAAGGGTACGTTGCGCCGTAAAGGAGCGTAAGCCCCCGACCAACCCGTCTTGGGCTTCAGCGGCGGCTTCTGACCCACCAGCTTGCCCTTGTTCCAGGGCTCCCGATGCTCGTGCGTCTCCACCACCGACTCCCTGGCTGTTGATGGGAGTCTGATTGTTCGCCGCTATACGAACGACCGCTTCTCGGATAGCGCGCGAGCTCGTGCTACCGGCCATCACCGGCCGTTGGAGATCCGGCCAGGATTTCCCTCGCTGGATCGTCTTGGGTGGTCGGTTTACGGCGGCCAACTTGAACCCCGGCTTGGCTCGACCCGGCCAACAAGAGACATAGGGTCTGAGCAATTCCAGTCAACGCTAACGGCGAGTAACTGATCCTCTATCGGTCAGACTGAGACAAGTTATTTCCCTCTGCCACCATTCGGCAGCGGCTGCCTTTGCAGCCGCAATGCAACTACTACCTGCTGCCAAGCGGGCCACGATAATTCGCTGGGCACCGAGCGGCAGCCTCGCCGTGCCCATGACGTGCCGCAGCTGCACCGAAGCAAAGGTGCCCTCTCGGGAAATTACACGAGGTTTTGCGCCAATGCCGTGAACAATTCACTTCCCACTGCACAATGAGCCCAGCTACCATATCACATACGAGTTCAAAGGCAAACGGCGCTGAAACGTCGGACGCAAAACCACGGTCTCCATCCTGAATTCCAGAAGGGCGGCCGGGATGTCTCGCAAACGGTGCTTCCACACCGTTACCGAGCAAGCCTCCCTGCCTCCTTACGACGTCTGTCTTCTCGTGAAGGACAATCGATCTTGATGGAAGCACACCATGTCACATTACCAGCCTAACTAAGACCCCGATAGAGGTGGACATGAACCGTCCGCTCCTTCCGGGCGCATTTTCGAGCATGCATTCCTGATCGAATGCTTTAGGTTTAGGCTTAAACCACCCGCTTTATCCTGGATGTCATACGGCTGAGCGCCCGATCATTCCATCGGCAAAAGCCATCAGCAGCAATGACCATGCTCAGGTGGTGAAGAGGGCTTCGATCTTAGTGTTCATGCCGGGCGAGGTCGGCGGTGGGCGATTGTGCCACTGACTGGCGTGTTTGTTGGTGATTCAATTTTCATCGGGAATGGCACGCAGCCGTTGCCCGCATTAGCACTGTGAAGCGTTCGGTCAACATTCCGAGCAACGCCGTAAAGAGAGGGCGAAACCATTGGATGGAACAAACACGGGCACATCTGCAAATCAGTTCACCGATTGTGTTGAAGGGCTGCTGATCGATCATGTGCGCATTTCGTTTCGCGAAGACGAACTGAAGCTTCAAAACATTAGCCAGAGCATTGATCAGGTTAAAGGAAGCACTCAGGAAATTGAATCTGGGTTGCGACATAGAGCCACGTTTAGGCTTGAAAAGCTACTGGCTTGCCTAGAGCGCCTGTCCTCCGATGGCGAGGGTGCGACCGCCCAAATCCAGAACCTTAAGTCTGATCGTCACAACCTTCTATCACTCCTTCACAGGGGGCAGGCGGATTGTTGGACTGACTTGGAAAGGGAGGCCGCGAAGTCGAATGCTGATGCATCTTTGTTAGATGCTGCGATGGAAATCTCTCAGTGTGAGAGGCAGATCGAGACACTGCTAACCCAACGTGATCAGCTTTTTCAAGAGGAGCAAACCTGGGCGTCGAGCAAGAACGCCAGCGAGGAGCTCTTGGCAATTCTCGCTGCCGGAGCTGAACCGACTTCATATCAGGCACTCCTCACAAAAGAAAGGATAAGCCTTGAGGCTGAACTACAAAAGGCTACGGATAAAGCACATCGCGAGCTGGCAGAGCAGCATAAAGCGCACTCGTCTGCTCGCGCAACACTGTCGCAGCTAGAAAAGGAACTCGACGAGGCTCGCGTTCGCGCGTCTCAGTTGGAATCGGCTCGAAAACTTGATTGGATTGTCCGCCGTCTTGATCCTCGGAGTCTGCTCAGGCGTGGAGTAGATGTCATACAGAGGGACTTTGAATTGCAGCAAGACCGAGTCCATGACTTGTGGAGCGCGGTCACAGCCCTCGGAGCAAAGATTGATGAGCTGGGGCGACAGCACGAAAAAAAACTGGTATTGCTGCCAAACGCTGTTCGACAAAAGCTAATCGACGAAGCCGGTCAAGATGCGAGGAGTGCCTCCATGCGTCTCACTGAGATTGCGCGGATGTCTGATCAGATTGCGACAAATCTGGACGCGCAGCAATCCGATTTAGCGTCTCGGAAAGCACGCTATGCCGACGAACATCAGCAATTTCTCGATAATCATTTTGTGGATGCCCTCCGTCAAGCTGCATGCAATCTTGACGATATCGATACGCGCATCGCTGCTTCAATCGATCGTCAAGTGCGCACAGAGGAGAACTGCACACGCCTAATGCGAATAATTGAAAGACGGCGCGCAAAGACGGACGCCGACCTTCTGAATCTTCAGCGTCAGGAAAGTGGCCAACTCGAACATCTTGAGTGTGAGGTACGCAGACTGCGTCTCCGACTTCGGGATCGTGCATCGCGCGCCGGCATGGTCCATGACCATGCCTCTAACACCTTCCGGAAACAAGAACTTCTCCGGAACCCGACACAAAAAATCCGCGTCACGTATCGGCGTAACGGCGATGAGCCAATTGTTGTGAGCAACTTGCCGATCTTGCTGCAGCGCCGGGCCCAGACCGGCTACGTTAGCAAAGATGATGAGAGGTTGTCGTCTGTCATTGCATCCCTTCTCGGAGATGATGAACCCGCTGAAGAAGACCGAGTAGACTTTATCGACCATTTTTGCGATATGTTTTTCGGGGACGATGACGAGGAACGTGCGTTCCTAGTGTCTTTAGTCTCAAAGGAGACCAACAGCGTTCTCGCACTCATCAGACCTGCGAGGGTACTTCCGCAACTGCACGATGTACTACCGGGGGCAATGTCGATATCCGTTCTGTGCCGCTTCGTGCACGGCGAGAAAAAGACCCCGGAGAACACCATCTTATATGTCCTGGATTGCGCCCTTGTTCCAGACTGCGAGCCGCGTCCCTTTGAGCGCAACATCGCACTGGTACGCCACGTTGCAAGAAGTCGATTGCCGATGGCTACTCACGCTCTGGACGCGTTGCTTGACCAAGTGGGGTCGCACCCCCCTGTTCTGATGACCGAACTCGAAGACCGTCTTCAGGATTGGCAGGGCTATCTGGACTGGGCCGATGAGCAAATTTTTGCAAAGGCCCCTTGGGCAGTGCTTGGTCCAGGGGAATGGAAGGGTTTTATCTGGGAAGGGCTGATCTTCTGCGAGTCCAAAAGCACAGCTAGCATGTTCATACCCGGCGCCGGTTCAGCCGATTTTCGACAACGTTTCGAGCTGTTCCAACTGGAGTCGCCGTGGCGGTGGGACGGCGTTGCAAGCAGGCAACGTGGATTTCGTTGTGAAAACCTCGAAGTCATGGACAATAGCCCAACGACAGATCTCTTGAGAACATGTCCCTGGTCACAGGCTTCAGCACTTCTCGTCCGCATTGACTTTTCAGCCAGAGAGGCCACTCGACGTGCTGAATTTACCGAGGACACACTGTTCGGATTGTGCAATGTGTCGGAAACCGCTGGTGCGCGAACCCAGATAGGGCGGTACAGGGATGCACTGACGCAGCTTCAACTCTCCATGCCAAGGGGCAGATTTGGTAACCGGCTGCCCTCCGCCCCCTACCTGATGGCGTCTCTTTTCAATGTCACGCAGGCAGCAATACCCACGGCTATAAAAGGTCGGCTGCTTAACAGGGACATCGCCAAAACCTACCGGCTCAATGAGGATCAGGGCGCAGCGGTCGAAGTCATGCTTGCGTCACCCGAAGTCGCCTACATCCAAGGCCCGCCCGGGACCGGCAAAACAACGATGATTGCTGCGGCTTGCGCACATTTCGTGCGATCAGGACAGCGGGTACTGATCGCGTCGCAGACAAACCTTGCAGTTGAGAACGCACTTGAGCGCCTGATCGGTGATTCCGAGGTCCGGCCACTTTGGCTCAGCAAGAACGACAGTGAGCAAAAGAAATCTGCTGCAATTGCGGACTGGTATCGTATGGCGGCGGATCATGTGGAAAGAGCGGTATGCAATCCTTCTCGGACGCTAACAGACGAAGTCGAGAGCCTGCTGAGCTGGCTGGACCGTGCCAAAAAGCTCGACCTTAACGGAGACCAAGCCGCATTGGAGTTGCAGAAGCGCGAAGACGATTTGCGCCGGTCGGAAGTTAGGCTGACTGAGATCCAGCAGCTTCAAAAGGCGAATTTGGAAGCCCGAGCACGCGCTGCTTGGTGGGCCATGGCGTATGATGCCCTCGCCACATTGGCCGAATGGGATCCTTCCTGCTTCTCTCCCGCGCTTGCTCCGGAGACGACCGATCTGCTCAAGCTACTTGCGACATTTGACGGCAAAGCCCCGCGCCTTGACGTCTCGCCAGGTGCATTACACCGTCAAACGCAGGAGCGCGTTCAGGACATCCAGGCTCAGCTGAGTTCAGGCGGTGATCGGGCCAAGGACGCAGAGCGGATCAGGCGCCAGATACTCGACACATGGCCTAACGTGACATTGCCCTCGCAAGGCCTCTATGGGGAAGATCACGTCTCATTGGTTCCTGCGGAGGCTGAGGCAGCAGTTCTGCGAGCGCGACAGTCGCTTGAGGATGCACAAAGCCGTGCGAACGAGATTCATGCGAAGACCCGGACTTTGTTGTCCGCGATTGGCGGCCTTCTCGATTTGCCTGAGGTTCCGACAGATCTCGCGTCTGCGATTGACCTCGTCGAACGTCATGCCGATTTGCAACGGATTCGGTTGGACGACATAAAACCACTCGGGGATTGGTTGCCTTTATTGGACCAATGGGTCGCCGACCTGAGGCAGCAAGCAGAGAATCCTCCTGCCACCGATCGGATGGGAGAGCGCTACGTCCGCAGCGCGAATGTCATCGGTATTACGTGCAATTCCGACTTCAAAATACTATTGGACAACGGATTTCCTCGATTTGATGTGGTCATCATTGACGAGGTGAGCAAGGCAACCCCCCTTGAACTTCTGCGGCCGATGCTCTTAGCCCCAAAGACCATCCTTGTCGGAGATCATCGCCAACTTCCTCCGACCTTCGATTTCGCATCTTTTGGTCCGTCCGACAAAGCGCCGACGGAGGATGAGGACCAGGATTCTCTTGAGCGCGAGGCGGAATTGCTTCGTAAGTATGAGCGACTAACCACAGCGTCGCTGTTTCGCGACGGATTCGCCGAAATCGATGCGGGGGCCAGAGCCGCACTGAAAACCCAGTACCGCATGCATCCTCAGATTATGTCACTAGTAAATCGCTTCTACGACGGGCGACTGGAGTCGGGATTGGTCGATCCTGATGGGTTGGATGAAAGCTCCCGTTGGTCATGGCGGACGCATGGTCTCAGCTTGAACTCTCGAACGGGAGGGCAATACGTATTACCGCATCTGCATGTGCTCTGGATCGACAGTTCAGAGGACGAAGTCGGCAGGCCAGCCTATGAAAACAGCGACGGGACCGGCATTGGTAACAAGCTTGAGGCTCGCCTTGTGGCCCAGATCGTCGAAGACATCGTCGATGCATGCGAAAGGGAGCAGCGAAAGAAGTCCATCGCAGTCGCAACCTTCTACAATCGTCAGAAGCGTCTGATCCGCCTCGCACTGCAGGAAAAGCTTGGTCGAAGGTTCAAGGATCTGCAGATTGACGTCGAGACGGTCGACCGGTTCCAGGGCAAGGAAGCAGACATCGTTATCGTAAGCATGGTTCGCAACAGATCTCGGCGCCTGGGGAGCAATTCGAACCCAGCGAAATTCGAGAGGATCAACGTCGCCTTCTCCCGCGCTCGCGATCTGTTGGTTGTCGTCGGTGCGCGAAAGACCTTCGAGAGGTTCGATGTCGCGATCGAGCCTGTGGATGGTGGTCCGCCGCGAAGGACCTGTGTGTATGGCCAGATTGTCGATGACATCAAGGATATGGGAGGACTATGGCAGGCCAAGGACATCCTTGGAACAGAGTCGCCCCGATCTGGGGATCGTCCCGCATGAGGCTTGGGTCTGTATCTGTCTGGTTTCCGGTCCTGCACCTTAGTGCAGAGGTGACTTATCGCCTCCTTCCAGAACTGACTCCGTTGCATCGGGCTCTGGAGGCTGCCGTGAAGGAGTTTTCGAGCAGTAGTAACGCATTAGCTGCCGCGCCCATTCCAGAGCTTTTCCGTCAGCTCTTTGGGATATCTGGCTCCAAAGATATCCTGCCCGATGTGCTTAACGATTTGATCGAACGAGGCCGTATCCATCGGGTTGTGGAAGATGGACGCGTTCCTTCCTTGCTTCGAATTATCGATCTGGCTCCCGGGCGAAGTGGAAGAGACATGACGCGTGAGCCCATTTTGTCCGAGGCAGACAAGCAAGCAGCTCAGACCCGAAAGATCGAGCGGTACTTCGATCCGGTGCTGGAAGAGATCGTCGGTGCCGACGATCTCGTACCCCAGCCGCAAGACGCTAACCACTTCTGCGTGCCTGCCGAACCCTTCCTGATGCACCCTCCAACATATTGGGTGGAGCGCGAACTCAGGGCCGAATTGCACGACGACGTAAAGGTATACACCGCTGCCGCCGAACTGGTTGGTCACCGATGGCGGTGCAGTGAAGCAGAACTTTTTCTCAAAGACGGCGAACTTTCGGTCGAATGCGGGGAAGCTCGAGAGAGTGAGTATTTGCGAGGTCTGAGTCAACGAGTGCGGCGATCGTGGCTGCTGCCCAGTAGCTTGGACGGATCTATGCACAGTCGAGTTGAGGAAGGGGCGGAGTTCTCCATCCACTGCCAGTTGCCCTTAAGCCTGGATGGCCTGGTCTTAACCCGCGGGCTCCCCGAAACGGTTCGGGCGGGGCTCGTCATGCCACCATCCGTTGTTCTCGTCGGACTCGATCTTGCGGCTGACACTACGGAGCCGACGCTCATCCCGGCGTCTGCAGAGGGGCGCGCGATGCAGGTCGTTTATCCGCGCAACGACAATCCAGGCATTGCGGGAATCTTTCTGTCGAACGAAGGGCGCGAGTATCTGCGGCTTCCGGTAACTTGGGAAGGCCTGCATGCTGAGATCGGCGTATTCCGCGCCACGCAAGGGCTTCAGCAGGACGGATCCGTATGGCGCGATGTGATCACGGCGCTTGAAGCAGAATGTCGATATTCGGATGTCCCAGAGATATTTGTGCTGCCTGCCTTCTGGCTGGACCCAGCAGACTTTTGGCGCAGCTTGTCTGAACGGTCGGGTAGCGAAAGCAATGGTCGGACATGGATGGCGGGTATCGTCGGCGCATTGAGGAAGCTACCCTCTTCCGTTCTCGAGACTTTGTTGGAAGCCTTGTTCCGTGATCGGCGGCTGGACCAACTCAGCCGCGCACATCCGGAGCTTGCAGATCTCGACCCCACAGCAAAGGCATTGGTATCAAGAAAACAAAGGGGTACCCATGGCGCGGCAGCGGTCCCGCGGTCCTGCGAAAGAGTTATCGCATTCGACACTTCGTCCTTCATTCAATTTGATCAACTCGTCGATCATCTTTTGCCGACGGACTTCCTTGTTTTTCCGCAGGCTGTTGCAGGCGAAGTCGAGAGAAAGAAAGGACAGCACGAGGATTTCCGCATAATAAGCCGGAGGAACTTGAGGGCAATTCGTCGATTGCCAGAAGACCGCTGGGCGGCACCTTTTCACGACTACAGCTTTCTCGCGCCAAGCGATATCCAAAACGTGGATGGGCAAATCATCGCAACGCTGGTCCCATATAGCCAAGCTGGTAGTAAAGTCATTCTTGTCACGCAGGATGGTGACTTTGTAGCTAGATGCAAACCCTACGGTATAGAATCGATGACAGCAGAAATGTTTATGGGTCATCCAAAAGCACAAAGAAAAGGTGCTGAGCAATGAGCTTTGTCGCGGATCGGGGCTGGAGGATCGAGGCACAGAGGCGGAGAGAGATGTATCTCGACCGCATTAGAGATGTGACGAAGGGCTATGCCGAACGAAATCGGCAACGCCTTGAGTCATTGGTTACGCAAGGTTTGGATAGCTACGTTAGCGACGACTACCATAGGTGTCGTGCATCGCTTGAACAGGTCGAGCGACTCCTGTCCCAAGACCCCGAGCAGGCGAGAGACGAGAATATCCGCCTGTCCGCCATGATGCGCTCCTTGGGCGCGCACGCCCGTGATAACCGTCGAGCAGCCCAGATAGCCGAGAGGGAAGCGGCACAAGCGGCAGTCGATGCGGAACGTGACGCTGCGCGCGAACGCTTGGCAGCCGAACGCGATGCGCGCGAAGATCGAATCTCGCAGGAACAAGCGGCGCGCGATGATTTGCTCGACATGATCCGCAAGGCCCGCCAATCGATGCCGGGGGCGATCGAGCGTGACCTCTGCCAGCCAGATTTTATAGCGCTAAGTCACGAAATTGAACGTCGTAGATTCAACCTTGAAGAACTCGGGCAGGTCCGGCTCGAGTTGAAGAGCCGCCTCGAATCGGTGAAGGCAAACGCCCGGACGAAGGCGGAAGCACTAAAGATTGCCGAGCAACGCGATGAGGAACGAAGTGAAGTGTTAGCCGCTCTGGACGACGCGTTGGCCGTCTACGCGCGGATGAACGACGATCTTGCGCAGTCGGCGATCCGAAACCTGAAGACGAGTCTGGCCGATGAGCGGGTCACGATGCAAAGCTTGAATGACAGCCTTGCAACAATCCGTCAGGCGGCCGATGAACGCGCACTTCAGGAGGCGGCGCGGCGGCACGTGGTCGGTGGTCTGCTGCGCGAACTTCGTAATGCAGGTTTCATCGTTTCCGAACCGAAGCTCGAAGGGGGTGAGGCTGCTGCCGTTGTGATCAAGGCGCAACGCCCGTCGGGCGCACAGGCGGCCTTTCGTGTGAATCTGGACGGGATGACCTACAAGTTCGACCACTACCAAGGTCAAGCCTGCCTCGATGACGCGGTCAAAGTTCTGCCCCGGCTGCAAGACATCTATGGGATTGAACTCGAAGATGAGAGGATATCTTGGCGAAATCCGGACATGATCGGCAAGTCGGAGAAGCGTCTGCCCGATAGTTCCGGAGAGCGCAGAAAATGAGCACTGTGCATCGGCCAATTTGGCTTCGCAGTCTTGAAGCAAACGCGGGGTTAGTTTCCTGCATAGTCGTTGACGGCGAAGTTCATGATATGCGTCGAAATCCGTGGACGATGGAGTATCAACGTGTGCCGCAATTGGTCGCGGAGGCTATTCGGGAAGTGGCATTCAAGACGGTGATCGAATGGGATCCCGTGACAGGGATTAAAGGTCGCGACGCCGCGAGATGGGAAGAACTTGCGAGAGCGGTAGGGCCGAGCGAGGCGCGGGGCGCGACTTATGCTGTTGCTCCGGAGGCGCATTACGATAGCGAGCCGCAACGAGCCTCTGTGACCGTAGAGGACTTTGCCGCGGTTATGCTCGCCGCGATGGTAGATGGTACCGATCGACCAACAGCTTTTGTTGTGAATTTTGCGAACTTCGCTTTCTCGTTCGGCCAGCAGCCTTCGCAAACAGAGCGTGACCTGCTTGCTCGACTTGCCAAGGCGATCATTGGACGGGACTTCTCAGAGGTGACGGGGCACAGAAATCTGCTGGTACTGGTCTCTCCGTCAGCACATGCGCTTCCCCTCTCTATGCTGCCTGGACCTGCCCATGTCCGCGAGGTGGTGGTGCCCTTGCCGGATCGAGAGGAGAGGATGACGCTTCTCGGAGATCGCCTTCATGAGTGGAAACTGAAGAACCAGCCCAAGCGAGGTCAGGTGGCCTATGAAGATCTCGTCGATGCACTGGACGGAATGTCATGTCAGGATATTTTTAATATAGAAGAACTGTCCCGCCGGTCTGCGGAAACTGAAGAGCTGACGGCCGACCAATTGCTGAGCCTCTATCGCCACGGCATTCAAACAAGCGCATGGGAAGCGCTCAGTCGCGATAAACTCTTGACAATGCCAGAGGTATTAGCAGAGCGGGTGAAGGGGCAATCACACGCCATCGAGAAGGTAACTGCTGTAACAATCCGAGCCTATACCGGTCTAGCAGGATTGCAGCATTCCAGACGGCAACGAATGCCGAAGGGGACGCTTTTCTTCGTGGGACCGACGGGGGTCGGAAAAACGGAGCTGGCAAAGACCCTTGCAGAGTTCCTCTTCGGAGATGAGGAAGCCTTCATTCGCTTCGACATGTCCGAGTTCAACCATGAACATAGCGATCAGAGACTTGTTGGCGCGCCGCCAGGATACGTTGGCTATGAGGAGGGTGGACAACTTACCAATGCCATCCGCAAGCGTCCATTCTGCGTCCTTCTCTTCGATGAGATCGAAAAGGCCCACTTGCGGATTCTCGACAAGTTTCTTCAAATTCTCGAGGACGGTCGACTTACGGATGGACGCGGGCAGACGGTAAGCTTTTCCGAAGCAATCATCATCTTCACATCGAATATCGGCGCGGCCGAAATTAACCCGGCATGCAGTGACGAAGAGGCGAGGGACGCATTTCAGCGCAGAGTGCGGGATCATTTTGTCCGGGACCTGGGCCGACCCGAGCTACTGAACCGAATTGGTGACAATATCGTCGCGTTTAACTTCGTTCGAGACAGGGGCTTTCTGGCCGAAATCATGCGCAGCAAGCTCGGCCCGCTTCGGGCGCAACTTCAGGATAAGTATGGCATCCGGGCAGTTCGGATCGCGGAAGAACGCACATTTCTTGACCGGATCGCTCGCGATATCGATCCGACTATGGGTGGTCGTGGTGCCATAACAGCATTAACAAAGTGGTTGATCGACCCGGTTTCAAATTTCCTATTCACAGAGATTTCGGACAGAAGCATGTGTATCGGTAAGACTCTCGTCATCGCGCTAGCTCCAGATGATTCAATACGTGTCGCGCTCGAGGCGCCATGACCAGTTATCTAAATATTGCAAATAGAATACCAAACACATCCGTCGAGGGCCCGGGATTGCGGTATGCGCTTTGGGTCCAAGGCTGCGACATAGGTTGCCATGGCTGCTGCAATCAGGAACTGTTGCCCTTCGTGCGTCGGGAGGTGATGTCGTCCTCCGAGATCACTTTCGAGATCGAACAGGCCCGTGCCATTTATGGAATTGAGGGTGTAACTTTCCTTGGAGGTGAACCGACATACCAGGCAAGCGGGTTGGCCGAAGTCGCCGTCTCCTGCCAGTTATTGGGACTGTCAGTGATGGTGTTCACTGGCTTTCGGTTGGAACAACTTCGTCAGCGCAATCTCCCCGGTGTTGACCAGTTATTACGTAACACCGATATTGTTGTCGATGGGCCATTCGTTGCTGCCCGGCGGGATACAAGGCGCAATTGGGTAGGGTCAGAGAACCAATATTTTCATTATCTCACGAATAGATATGAGGCTTCGATCGAGACGTTCTCTGAGGACCGCTCCGCAGTTGAAATTCGCATTGGATTGAATGACCGATTAGAGATCAATGGCTTCCCCTTTATTAGTGACCTTCAGCCCGCCTCTCAGCTGAACGACGCTTAGTGACGACTAAGCTATTAGGTAACCGTCCGAACGGTGGGATTGGCCGAGGTCGATTCTGTCAGCCTGAAGAAACGACTGGCAGCTTCAAGACCGGAAAGCCGACTTAGACCTTGCAAACATCATCAGGCAGCTACGGGTCGACACGACTCGTCGGCGAGCGGCTGCTTACGGGAAGCGAACCTCCAACGGCGGCTTTCCGGCGACGAATCGGGTGAGGTGTCGGTCGCAACCCGACCCGAAGCGGCCGCACAGGCACACTGGGCTGTCGCAAGTTTCGCTTCCAGGAAGCTGCCGTTCGTGATCTCACACAACCGGCCAGAAGCAGCCGCCCCTCCAAGTCGGTCCATTTGTACCGACGTCAATCTTGGAGACCCAGCGACCCAGCCGGCACAATGATTCGAACACCAAGGGGTTCGCCGCGACGGCGAAGGATCGCTGCGGCCATCGGAACTGCCCGTTTACTTGTCGGTAGAAGCATCGCCCGTGGACTGGGGCACCGCGGGCCGAGGATCCGAGGCTATAGAGCCGGCATCGTTATCGGTCGTCACGATTCGGACGCCGGGCAACGACACCTCGATCTGCTTAAGAGGTTCCTTGAGCAGCGCGTACTCGGCGGCGTCGACGACGATATCGAGTTTGGGGTGCGATCCGGCCGTCGCGTCTTTCAATCCATGCAGAGTGGGGTTCTGCACGACCTGATCGAGTTTCGCCAGGATCTCCTCGTGGCGCTTCTTCGCGGCGTCCGCTGCCGTCTTTCGGTAATAGGCAGCAATAGCTTGGCTGACGATGAACACAACGCCCGCCATGATCATGGTCTCTAAAGCGAAACTGGTGCGACTCGTCAGCTCGGACGGCCCTTCCACATAAATGTGTCGTATCAGTTCATCCGAAGTCGGGAGTGGCTTGTCGAATTCGGTATTGTCGTCGACGATGACTTTCATGGTTGGTTTTCCTGTCCGTCACAGCTGCTCGAGTACGTCGATGGCAAGATCCTGAGGGGACCGCGCGCCCAGTTGCAGATAAGGTACTGCTGCGGCGATCTTGGCACAAGCGTTTGCGTGGGTGTATTCAAAGCCGCTAAGTTTCTCCAGAAGAGCTGTCGGATGATTGGGAAAGGTCTGCTCGGTCGCCTTGCTCAGCACATCGAGAGGAAGCAGGTTCCCCATGATCTTGAAACTTGCTTCGCAGAGAATCTTAGCCATGAAGCTGAACGCATATCCGTGGCGATCGTAGAGCGCCTTATAGAGCGCTAGGCCACGTGAGTAAGGGGTTGACTGATCGGAGTGTATCCGCTGCAACCAGGCTTCTAGATGGGCCTCAATCTCCTTGCCGGGTGGCTGCACGAAACCGATGTGGGCAGCCGTTCCTTCCGCCCACTGCTCTAGTGACACGTAGCTGTACAGTTCTGCAAAGCCCTCTTCCACGGTCAGTAGATGAAAGTTGATCAAGCTCTTCTTTCTCATGCTCAAAGTGCGGAGTTCGGCAGGATGCGATTGAATCGCCGCACGAAAGAACGCAACTTGATCGAGGGTACTTGCCGAATAGCCGTTAGGACGCTCGATTGCCGCCGCAGTTTGGTAGCCTGTGAGCAAATGGTCAAGTTTCGCTACTTCATCCTTGCTTTCTAGGGTCAAACGGTGATGATGAGCGATTAGTGTCGAATATGCCGATCGCAGTCTATTAGGGTCGTGATGCTTTGAGATCTCGTAGTGAACGGCATCGTGGGGCGAAATGTCCGCTATAACGTAGCTTTCAGCGACAAGGCGTTTGTTGAGTTGGTCGTTAGTCTGAAGATTGGAAAACTGCTGATCGATACAAAACATGACGAAGTGCGCCAGGTCGTCGACCTCGTCCGGCGTATGAGGTCCATCACACAAACCCATCCTAGCCTGTGGGGCATAGGCGAAGGACTCTCCATCGGGTCCGACTAGGGTCACACGTATGGCCCATAGCCCCGCCAACTTCGGCCTCAGCGTGTCCCTGATCTTCTCCAGACCGCCGTAAAGCATGCCGGGATTTTTCGATAGGGACGCCAACGTGGGTCCTTGGAGGAAAAGGGTGCGCTTGGATTCCTGCAAGACGTCCGAAGAAATCGTAGCGGCGCCACCGGGCCATCGTGGCGAAATTGGATAGTAGAACTCCACCAAGGGAGCTAGGGATGCCACAAGCTTTTCGAGATCGGAACCTGGCGTCTTCATCGCGGGCCCTCCCCTGGCAAGCTTGCGCAAAACGTGGCATGCCAGCTAGGAATCTGCAGGTGGTGAACAGAAGCCAACGTGTTCGCTGCCGCCTTCTTACTCTGCCGTCGACCGCTGCACGCCGATTGGATTTGGTATACACCGCCGGCTTCAGTTCGGCAAGAAAACGCGACTTCTAACTCGGAGATCTGGATGTGCGACCGTCCGAACCTGTTCCGCAGGCACTTCCCATCAATGCATTATTCATACATATCGCAGATGCAGTAGTTGGTGATCATCACCCTCTAAGACAGGTCTCAGCGACGTAGCTTTAGCCGCGTTCTTAGCCGTTCAGGGAAGTCCGTGAACGTCCGGTTCTCTAGCGCTCGGGGGTCGAGCTAGGAAAATTCTGAGCGGATCTCCAGCGACCGGTTGTGGCCGGGTGAGTGAGGTCACGAACGGCAGCTTCGTGGCAACGAAACTCGCAGTAGCCCCGTCTGCCTGAACGGCGGCTTCAGAGAAGTCCGGATGGCCGTTTTGGGTCGTTATGCAAAGTTCTCGATTATGGAAAGTCGCTGACGTGATGGACGTTCAAGGGCAGACAGCAAGCGAGACGTTCGGCAGTAACTCGGCGGCGAGCTCGACATAATTTCTCGGGTCTCCTGAAGTGGTAGCTCACTTCAGGAGACCGCCATGAACACGAACACACCCCAGCCAGCGTCGATCGAGCCGGCTGCCGTTGTATCCAAAGACCACATCGACGAGGAACTGCAGCGCTACGACGCGTACCTGCGGGACCTGCGTGGGCTGTCGCCGGGGAGTCGAAGTAGCTGCTTGCGTGTGGCACACCGACTACTGCGCCAGAAATTTGGAAACGGCGCCGTCGATATCGCCCGACTGCGGCCAGCCGATGTGCGGCAGTTTCTTGCCGACCAACTGGAGGCGCGCCGAACGCCTTCCAATGCCTCCACGCTGGCCTCGGGACTGCGCAGCTACTTCCGCTATCGAAGCACTTGCGGCGACCCCGCCGATAGACTGACCGCTGTCATTTCGTCACCGGCGCATTGGAACTTGGCGAGCTTGCCGCACGCGCTGACGGGGGAAGAGGTGGAGCGACTCCTGGACTCCTTCAGGTTCGCTCGTCGGTGGCCGAAACGCGGTTATGCCATTGTTCGCTGCGCGTTGGACTTGGGGTTGCGGGCCGGAGAAATCGCCCGCCTGACGATCAGCGACATCGACTGGCATGCTGGGACGGTGACGCTGAGGGGTACGAAGTCGTTTCGGCAGGACATTCTGCCCTTGCCGATCGAGACCGGGCAGGCGCTTGCTGACTATCTGCAGCACGAGCGCCCTCCGAGCACCAGTTCTGCCATCTTTGTGCGTCCTATGGCGCCGCGCGGTGAGCCCAGCACAGCGGGTGCGATTCAGAAAGTAATCACTAATGCATATCAACGCAGCGGCCTACCACATTCTGGATCGCATGCATTGCGCCACACGCTCGCATGCCGACTCGTGGAGCACGGAAGTTCGCTCAAGGAGGTCGCCGATCTTCTGCGCCACCGTTCGCTGAACACGACGCTGATCTACGCCAAGCTCGACACGCCAAAGCTCTCGACGGTGCCGCTACCGTGGCCTGGGAGCGAATCATGAGCGCGCGTCTCCGCCTGCAGACGAGAGTCGCCGACTATCTGGCCGAGCGCCGTCGGCTTGGTTTCGAGTTGCAGTCCCACGACACACTCCTGGCTGACTTTGCGCAGTTCGTCGCCGATCGGCATCACCACGGCCCGCTGACCGTCGAGCTGATGGCCGATTGGGTACGAACCGGTAAAGGGGGAATCGGTACACCGGAAACCTGGTACCGCCGGATGGCGATACTGCGTCGATTCATCCGCTATCTGCGACAGTTTGAGCCGCAAACCGAGATGCCCGAGGCGTCGATCTTCGGGCCTGAACCGGGCCGGGTGGCGCCCCACATCTACCGCGAAGAGGAGATCGTTGATCTGCTGGTCGCTGCCCGCACACTGGGGCCACGCGGCAGCTTGCGTCCGGCGACCTTCGAAACCTTGTTTGGCCTGATGGCCTCGACCGGGTTGCGCGTGTCCGAAGCGCTTCACCTGGGCGATACCGACGTCGATCTCAAGCGCGGGATGCTGACCGTACGACAGACCAAGTTCGCCAAGTCGCGCCAATTGCCCTTGCATCCGAGCACGATCGAAGTGCTGGCACGCTACCGGCGGCAGCGAATACGGCACGTACCGACAACGGCCAACACGCCGTTCTTCATTGGCAGTCGAGGTCGGCGGCTGGGGCGGCCGCTCGGCGATCGACAGGTTCATCGCGTCTTCAATGCCCTGCGTGATCGCCTCGACTGGGTCAATCGAGGTGCGCATGCAGCACCGCGCCTGCATGATCTTCGTCATACCTTTGCCGTCAGACGCTTGGTGCGTTGGCATCGTGAAGGCACCGACATCGACCAGATGATGCTGGCCCTGTCGACCTACCTGGGGCATACCAAGATCTCCCACACCTACTGGTATCTCTCGTCGGTCCCTGAACTGATGGCCCTGGCCGGTGGCAAGTTCGAGCGCTTCGTGGATTTGGCGGGAGGCGACGATGAGTAAGCCCGCCAAGACGCCGCCGTCATTCGCCACGCTCGTGCAGGCCTACTTCGCCGAGTACCTGACCCAACAGCGCGCACTCAGCCCGCAGACCATCGCCGCGTACCGCGACGCCTTTGTGCTGTTCCTCGAGTTCGCTCAGTCCCGGCTGGGCAAATCGTCGGCCGCGATCGCGCTCGCAGACATGACACCGGAGCTGATCACGGCATTCCTCAATCATCTTGAACAGCAGCGTCACAACTGCGTGCGCAGTCGTAACGCGCGCCTGGCTGCGTTGCGGTCATTCCTCAAGTTCGCCGGCCGCCGGGATGTGTCGTCGCTGCAGGTGGTCGAACGCGGACTCGGCATACCCGCGAAGCGTTTCGAGCGCCCGATGTTCGGCTATCTGTCCCGCGAGGAGATGCTGGCCGTGATCGACGCGCCCGATAAAACCTGGATCGGTCAGCGTGACCACGTGCTCTTCCTGATGCTCTACAACACCGGCGCGCGTGTGTCCGAAATCACCGGCAAGGGCCGCAAGCAGCGCAGCGTTCCGCTGTGGCGCTCGACAGTCAAGGCCGTCCGAGCTTGGCTGAAGCAGAACCCTCAGCTCGAGCCAGAATCACCGTTGTTGCCCAACCGCAACTGGCATGCGATGACGCGCACCAACGTCGCCCTCCGGCTGGCGTTGGCTGTACATACCGCAACCCAGCCCTATCCGGATCTGGCGAAGCGCCACGTCTCGCCGCACGTGATTCGCCATACGACGGCGATGCATCTGCTGCAGGCCGGCGTCGACATCAGCGTGATCGCGCTGTGGCTCGGTCACGAGAGTCCGGTGACGACCCATCAATACGTCGAGGCCGATCTGGCGATGAAGGAACGCGCTTTGGCCAGACTCCACGAACCCGACGCCAAAATCCAACGCTATCGGGCTCCTGACTCCCTGATCGACTTCCTGAAGACCCTGTGATTATGAAAATGCCGCAACGCACGCGTGCCGCCGCCCTCCGGGCGTCGGCGCGAGCCGCACCCACTGACTTTCCATAATCGAGAACTTTGCATAACGACCCACTTCGGACCTTCGCGAATGACGGAACCGGACGCTCAACGTTCGACATGAGCGGCGATCAGAGGCACACGCAGTGTGCCGTAGGCGTCCGCGCGATGGAGGGGGTTGGCCGTTATGGGCACGAAGCGAACTCACCTTCTGCGTAGATCTTCGCCGCGTTTATTGCATCGAATTTTCGTGGCTCAAAATTGTATGACCAATTCATCCGTGTATTTATATGACATGGGTACAAATAGCGTTTGCCAATAACTTCCAACAGTTCGAGTCGTGTTTGATCGTGATGAATGCCGACGCGGAACAGGTAGCCTCGCGCCAGCCAGCTCTCGGTGATGACAGCCGAGAAGTCTGCGGTACCAAACGCTGTGAGAACGAGCTGTGCATCCACACCGGACACGAGCACTTGGTTCCGCGCCGTAACGATGTAGAACTGCGGCCAATTAACCACCTTTACGGTAAGTGGCGCCGCTGATTGAAGTTGCAGTCGCGCTTGGGTGACTTGATCTGGCGTAATTGGCACATCGCGCGCGGAAGCGGACAAGAGTTCATTGCCATTAGTGTCGGCATCCACGATCACAGCTGTAAGGTTCTTCACAGGCACTCTCCTCAGGTCAAACGCGACAGACGTTGTGTCGGCTAAAACGTGCTTGCCGCACCGCATGCCAGCATCTGGACTGTACAAAACAAAGGGGTATCCACTTAGCTCCACTAAGCCTGCGGTGGTCGCCGTTTCCGTGCAACATCGGCGTACGTTACAGGTGGAGTCCGCACAGCCTGCTCCATCAGTCGGTAGAACAGCATGCCGCGTGAGCGCGAGGCGCGGCGGTTGAAACGGAACACGAATTCATCCAGGTAGAAGTCGAGCTGGTCGGGCTGCACTGAGCCTTGGTGCGTACCGAGAATCCACCGCTTCACCAACGACGCGACCCGGTGGACGCCGGGCATCGCGACATGGGCCGCATCCTCCGCGCCGAGCATGACTTTGCGCTCGTGCCCATATCCGAGCGACTTCAATCCCAGATAGGCAGCCGAGCCGTCGGTACGCACGACGGCCGCGGCGTCGACGGCTTCCTGAACGAACGGAATTACGCTCGCAGCACTATCGTCGCTCACCCGGCGCAGCCGAATTCGCCCGAACCCCTTCGGCTGGTGGATTTCCACCGCCATGACGACCAGGACCTTGGTGGTCTTGCTCTTGCGCCCCGCGGCCGTAATGGGTAACTGCCGGTCGGTGAGGGCCAAATAGGTTTCATCGACTTCGACCAGCCCATGCAGTTTTTCGCGCTCCGGGCGCACCATGGCTCGGCGAAAGCGGTGCAGCATCGTCCACGCCGTCTGGTAACTGCCTCGGCCAAGCACCCGCTGCAAGCCGAGGGCACTCACGCCCAGCTTCTGGTTGGCTGCATACCAAGCCCCCGCCAACCATACGCGCAACGGCGTGCGCGTCTTCTCGAAGATCGTGCCGGTCGTGACCGACGTCTGATGCCGGCAACTGCGGCACATCAAGCGTCCCCGACTGGCGCGGTACGGCGGCCCGACCACCCCACACGCCGGACAGGTGAAACCGTGCGGCCAGCGAAGCCGCTCGACAAAGGCCATGCAGGCCTCCTCCGTCGGGAACCAGTCCAAGAACTCGTTCCACGTTCGGGGGTAGTCCATCCCTGCAACCGGAGCTATCATATATATAAATATACAGCACTCCGGGGTCGGTGGAGCTAAGTGGATACCCCCTACAAAACAACAGTCTTAATAGCCCTTGAAACCCGTCACCGACAACCTGCGCCGCTGCGTTCGGTCGAGGTCCTCGACCAGTTGTGCGAGCTCATCCAATACCTTCACTACAGCATACGAACCGAGCGTGCCTATGTCCATTAGGTTCGCGCCTAAATTCGGTTCCTCGGCCTGCGACATCCGGCGACCCTAGGCCGCACGGAAATCGGGGGCTTCCTGTCGTGGCTTGCGAACGAGCGCCGTGTTTGCCTCGACCCATCGGCAGGCGCTCGCTGCCTTGCTATTGTCTTATGGGTACGTGCTGCGCGTGGACTTACCGTGGATGAATGAGATTGGCCGGCCTCGTCCCACACGCCGCTTGCCGATGGTACTGACGCCCGAAGAGGTCGCCCGGATTCTTGGTTTTCTGGATGGATGGCGAGCATCGGTTGTTCGCCCGGCTGTTATATGGACAGGCATGCGCATCAGCGAGGGCCTGTAGCTTCGGGTCAAGGATGTGGATCTCGCCCACGCCACGATCATCGTGCGTGAAGGCAAGGGCTCGAAGGATCGTGCCCTGATGCTCCCGCAGTGCCTGACTTCGCCCTTGCGAAAACAACTGGTCCGGGCGAGGTCGCTCTGACCGCCGACCAGGCGGCGATTCGCGGCGGAGTGGCGATGCCGAAAGCGTTGGAACGCAAGTATCCAAGGGTGGCACATTCCTGGCCCTGGTTCTGGGTATTCCCGCAGCCACGTATCCGTCCGGAAACCCCCGTTCTTCCGTTCCTGCCCGCGTTGTTGGATCGTTGTCGCTCCTTGAATAGCGGAGCATGTGACGATGGAAGGACAGTTGGGTTCGGATGGCGACAGCGGTATGGGTGCGGCGGGCGGTCGGATCGACTGGCGCACGGGCAAGCCGATGGTGGCCCGCGACGACAGGTTCTGGCAGCAGCATGAAGCCCTGCGTCGCGAGCAGGGCCTGAGCATCCCGCAGTACTGCGAGGCGAACGGGTTGGCGCTGTCGACGTTTCGGCATCGGGTCGGGCGTCTGGAGCGGGCCGAGACCGACGTCGAGCCCGCGTCGCGGGCAAAGTCGAAGTCGGCCGATGCGCGAGGCCAGTTCATTGCGCTGCCCCATGGTGCGGCCCCGTCCTCCCGCAACGCGGAAATCGAAGTGCGCCTGCCCGGCACGATGACGCTGCGTTTGCAAGGGACGGCCGCCCAGCAGGTGCTCGATCGCATCCTGGCGCAGTTGCCGTGATCCTGTCCTCGGCGGTCAGGGCTTATGTGTATAGCGAGGCGGTCGACATGCGGAAGTCGATCGACGCGCTGGCGCAACTAGTAGCTTCCTGCATGGGCATGGACCCGCTGTCGGGGCAGGTGTTCGTGTTCATCGGCCGGCGCCGCGACAAGGTCAAGCTCCTGGTGTGGGACCGGCACGGGTTCTGGGTGCTGTACAAGCGCCTGGAGCGGGGCCGCTTCGCCGATCCGGCGCGTCTTGCGGCCGGCGCGCTGGCGATGAGCGAACTGGTGGCGTGGCTCGAGGGCATCGATCTGGCCCGCGTGCGGCGCCTCCCGGCGGTGGTCGCATCCCGCGTGAGCTGAGTGCGAGGCTGCGCCCTGCCATGCAATCGGGGTTTGACCGACTGCCCCGAGACGGCGCCCGCTGGCATGATGGGCGCCATGAATCGCCCTGCCGTCATCGATCGCGCGACCCTGCCCAACGCCGTTGAGCCGCTCCAGGATATGGTGCTGGAGATGGCCGCGCAGCTCGACGGGTTGCGGGCCCAGTTCGACGCGCAGATGGAGAGCCTGCGCCACCAGCTGGCCGAACTGCGCCGACGCCTGTTCGGTCCGCGCAGCGAAGCGATGCACCCCGGTCAGGGGGAGCTGTGGAGCGAGGCGGTCGTAGTGCCGGTGCCGCCGGAAGCGTTTCGCGAGGTCGAGGCGCACCGCCGGCGCCAGCCGGGACGTGCCGCGATCGGCGAGCACCTGCCGCGGCGGCGCGTCGAACACGATCTGTCCGCGGACGAGAAGGCCACCTTCGCCGCGGTCGAGCGCATCGGCGAAGAAGTCTCCGAGATGCTCGAGTACCTCCCGGCGCGCCTCGAAGTCATCCAGAACGTGCGTCTGAAGTACCGTTGCGAGCGCGCCGACGGCAGCAGCACGATCCGCACCGCCACCGCCCCGGCTTCGCCGCTCGCCAAGAGCAACGCCGGGCCGGGGCTGCTCGCGCACGTGATGGTGTCGAAATACCTCGATCATTGCCCGCTCGCCCGTCAGCAGCGCATCCTCGCCCGCGACGGCGTCGTGATCGCGCGCCAGACGCTGTGCGACTGGGTACTCGACGGGGCCGAGCTCTTGAGCGTGCTGATGCCGGTGCTGCATCGCCACGTGCTCGCGAGCCCGGTGATCTTCACCGACGACACGACGCTCGCGCTGCAGGCACCGGGCAAGACCGTCACGGCGCGGATGTGGGCATATCTGGCCGGCGGGCACCGCAAGGACGAGCACGGGCGTTGGCAGGCGGTGGCGCCGGCGGCACTGTACGACTTCACGCTGGATCGCAGCGGCGCGCACCCGCGCCGCATCCTCGGGGACTGGCGTGGCTATCTGCAAGCCGACGATTACAGTGGCTACCACGCCAGCTTCCGTGAAGGGGTCACCCACGTTGCGTGCTGGGCTCACGCGAGGAGGAAATACTTCGACGTGGTCAAGGCCATGCCCAAGGGGGCCCGGCCGGGACTTGCGCATCATGCGCTGCGCTTCATCGGCCTGATCTACCGCATCGAAAGCCAAATTGCCGAGGCCGATCCCGACGTCCGGCGGCAGCACCGACAACGACGCACGAAGCGCGTGCTCGCCTGGTTCCATCGCTGGCTCACCGCGCACGCCCCGACCCTGCTGCCGAAGTCGCCGCTGGCGAAGGCCTTCGCCTATACGCTGTCGAACTGGACCGCGCTCACCGTGTTCGTCGATGACGGCAGTCTCGCCGCGGACAACAATCTGAGCGAACGCGCCATGCGCCCGGTGGCGACGGGGCGTTCATTGTGCACCTCCTTCTGAAACCTCGATAAACATTGGGAGTTGTCCTGCGACGTCGTTGCGACACGGGCGATGTTTGCAGGTCAACGCTGCGCCAACCGCCTCGGTATGCAGGTCGCTGGCGCGGATTTGCCACGGAGCGTCGGGCATTACCTGCTCGGCGGGGAGAATCCGATCCTTGATCAGGCGACGGATTACGTGATTGGTGACGCCGAGCAGTTTCGCGGCCTCCGACATTGTCAACCATTCGCCATTCTTCTGCGCCGACCGGTAGGCATTGATACCGCGGACCCGCCGCAGGGAGCTGACGCGATGGGCAGTCCAGGTCTTGCCTTGCCCGGTGCGGATCCCCATCCGGTTCAGCGATGCAGCGATGTCTTGATCCGACCACCGCGTTGCCATGCTGCGAATGACTGCCAGTGCTTCGTCAGACGTGCAGCATCCATGCTCGCCCGATTTGGGCTTGCGGATCCGTAGCTGTGAGTGCTGGCCGCCTTGCCAATGGATCGTCAGGATGACTTCACGCGCCGTCTCGTCCACGTCGGCAACAATATCGACGATCAGTGCACGAACCAGTTGTTGGCGCGTGCGCGTGGTGACGCCTGGAGCGTTCCACGCAGCATGGAGGTCCTCGGCAAGCCCTGCAAAGTCAGGGGTGGGGATGTCCGACGCTGGTGTGCATACCGATTGCAGGCGTGCTTGGCAGGTTTGTACGCGCCGTAGCGCAGTTTCCCAGTTCTTCTCCAGTTGCGCGGCGATCAGGCGGTTATCGGGATCGCAGGCGGCATAGCGCCGCTCCGCGAGCGTCGCTTCGTACTGAGCCTGCTGCAGTTCGAGTTCGACAATCCGCCGCTGCTCGTTCAGGACGTCCATGTGCATTTGCTCGGCGTGAAGAGCTGCTTCAACCGCCATGGGTTCAACAACGCGCACAATCTCTCTCGCGATCGCAGCATCGACACGAGATCCGCCGAACCTCATGCATCGGGGCGGCATGTCGAAGCGGTCACATCGATAGACCGGCTGTGGTATGCGGCCAGTATAGGCCACCGACAGGCGGCGCCCGCAACGCGCACATGCAAGCAGGCCTGCGAGCAGTGCTCGCCCACCACGACCCGATTTCACGTCACCCGCCTTGCCATAAGCGTTGGCCGCGAGCTGCTTCTGATTGCGCTCGAATTCCGCCCAGTCGATGTAGCCTTCGTGGTGCTCCTTGAGCAGCACGTCCCATTCTTCAAACGGTTTGCGGTGCTTGTAGCTCTTGCGTGCGCGGCCATCTACGATTGCCGTCTGTTTCCCGCTTTTGCCGTACGCGTAGGCCCCGGCGTAGAACGGATTCTTGAGCACCGAGATCACATTACGATAGCGTATCGGCGTCCAGTCGAAGTGCGTCAATGTCCGGCCGTCGGAGGGGCGCGGAAAGTGAACCTGTTCGGCTCGCAGCGACAGCAGCACTTGCCGTGCGCTGCCCAGTTCGCGGAAACGGGCGAAGACCAGACGTATGACTTCCTGCAATCGCAGGCTCGGATCGAGACCCAATCCAACTTCTCGATGCCAGATGTAACCCACCGGTACGCTGATCCGCAATTCGCCACGGTGAGCCTTGCCGCGTGCGGCATCGAGCATGCGCGTACGCAGAACGTTGAGCTCGAATTCACTGATGCTGCCCTTCATGCCGAGCAGCAGTCGGTCGTTTGGCCGACAGGGATCGTACAAGCCATCCAGGTCGATTACCCGCGCCTCTACGAGGCCGCAAAGTTCGAGCAGATGGTGCCAGTCGCGCCCGTTGCGCGCGAGACGTGATGCGTCCAGGCAAAGGACAGCTCCAACTTCGCCCGCACAGAGCAATGCCACAAGGCGCTCGAACCCGGGCCGAGCCACCATTCCGCTCGCCGACCGACCCAGATCATCATCGATAACCTCAATGTCGCGGAATCCACGACGCTTTGCTTCTTCCACCAGTTCGTATTGGCGGCGCTGGCTTTCCAGATTCATCTGGACCTGAGTCTGGGTCGACTGCCGAACATAGACTACCGCCTTGCGATTGAGCAAAAGCGCTGGCAAACGATCAATGTTCGTCATCGTCATGCTCCTTCACGGTGACGGCGCCGGCGGCCTGCATCAGCAGGCTCGCAAGATGTGTAATTGCCCTTGTCCGCTGGGCCGAGCTCATCCCCTGAAGTTCGACGGGGTCGAACGTCATGTTCATTTGTCGCGGCACCGACCACGGCGACTGCAGGCCTGCTGGAACGACGTTGGGCAGCTTGTCCATTGCGTTTCTCCCGGACGGTGTTCGAATCGTCCGGCGAGTTTCCTCGCAAATGTCGATCGACAAGCAGTTGATGCAGATCGCACAACGCCGCCACAGTAACCCTCGGCTCACCCAGTTTCATGGCTGAACACGCGGCAGGATCGAGCATCCATGCTGCAATCACTTTGACTACGCAAGGGTCGGATTCAACGTGAACTACATGGCCTCGACCACGCTGCTCGATGTCGCGAACCTTGACGCGGCGCCCATACAACGGATGCCATCGATAATGGACTTCAGCTTCCTGCCCGATATGGGCAGAATGAACGGGAACTGGCCCTGTCGCGCAAGAACTGGCTCTTCGCCGGAAGCCCACGTGGCGGGCGGGCCGCTGCGGTACTCTTCAGCCTGATCGAGACGGCGCGCCTGAACGGTGTCGAGCCCTATGCCTATCTGAAGGACGTGCTCGCACGGATCAACACCCACCGCGTCGATCGCCTCGAAGAACTGCTGCCGATGAACTGGACGCCCGCCGCCGCATGAACGCTGCCCTGATCGAAGCCCTCAACCGTGCCACCAGCCTCGAACTCTTCCACCTCTCGACGATTCTCGAACGCCTGATGTCGGACCCGGCCCGGATCATCGAAATCCGTCGCCATCTGCATCTTGGGCAGTCGGTGCGTTTCCTCGACGGGCAACAGGCCGGCGCCCAGATGTCGCTGCGCACGGGACAGATCATCGCGATGAAGGACACGCAACTCACCGTGCAGGACGAGCGCTCCCGGCGCGAATGGAAGTTGCCCTATGCGGCCATCGAAATCCCGGACACCGGCTCGATCCCGGCACAATCGGCGCCCGAGCCGCCGTCTCCGACCCGCGCCGACTTCCGAGGCGGCGACCAAGTGAGCTTCGAAGACCGTCACCTGCAGACCCGCATTGGAACCATCGTGCGCATCAATCAGCGCACCGCCACCCTCGACTGCGACGGTCAAAGCTGGCGCGTCTCCTTCCCGCTATTGCGACATCTCGTCGATCTTTGAGTCGTGCCCCTGACGGGGATTACCGGACAGATACGCAGCCACAGCATTCGGTCGTCCCGCGTTCCGGTGTCGTGCGCCGTCATCATCTGTATGACCAAACCTTCTAGCGTGCATTCAAGAGGGTTGTCGAGAATGCTCGCATCGCGAAGCCGCCGACGCCTCATACCTTGAGGCACTCATTTGGGACTTCATTGCTGCGCGGCGGTTACGATATTCGCACCGTGCAAGAACTGCTCGGCCATTCGGACGTCGCCACGACAATGATCTATACGCACGTGTTGAAGGTCGGCGGGGCGGGCGTGCGATCGCCGATGGATGTGTTACCGTGCGTAGCTGGCGTTTGCCCGCATCAGCACGTCGCGCTCAATCGAAATGTAACAGCGACCGACAGCAACTGGCCGACAGCACGAGTTCCGATCTCTTCCGGGAAGCAGCCGGCCGCTCGCCGGTGAACAATCAGACTCCGATCAACAGGCAAGGAGTCTCGCATGGAATCCTATGAGCATCGGGATCCCTGGAACAAGGGAAAGCTAGTGAGAAGGCGCCGCTCAAGCCCAAAGACGTCCGGGCATCCGTATCCATCTGCAGAACGCCCACGAGGTACGTGACCTCGCCATGTTCAACCTCGCGATCGACAGCAAGCTCCGAGGCTGTGATCTCGTCAGCCTGCGGGTTCGCGACGTGACGCACGGAATCCAGGTGCTCTCAAGGGCGATGGTCGTGCAGCGGACGACGCAGCGGCCGGTCCAGTTCGTGATTCCAGACCGCGTTGCTCGACCCCTTGGGCTGGACCCTTTTTGCTCGCGCACCTGAAGAGCGAGGACCAGCGGTGCCCAGACGAGTCGTTATGGATATCCCGGCGGCGGGTGGGCGCGCTCACGGGGTGCGCAGCCGCGCGGCCGCAAACTCCTCCTGCCACAGGCGCGTACCCGCGGCATTCAACGCGGCGACGCGCAGCAACCGCGCGCCGGCCGGCCCGGAGAATTCCAGCGTGCAGAAGTTGCGCTGTGTGACCAGCGTCACGGGCACCTCGCGCACCGGGAATGGGCGGGGATCACGCGCGCGGTCAGCGGCGAGCAGGTGAGCTCGGTCAGCGGGTAAGTGCCGGGGCGCTCGCGCTCAGTCAGGTGGGTGTAGTGGATGTCGCCGGAGAGAAAGAACACGCCGTCGATGCGCTCTGTAGCGAGCCAGTCGAGGAACGCCTGGCGCTCGCGCGGGAAGTTGTGCCAGCCCTCCCCGCCGCGGCTCTCGGGCGACGGGCGGTCGCTGAGCATGCGGCTGCCATTGGCGACCAGCTTGAAGGTGGCGCGCGAGTCGCGCAGCGCACCCTTGAGCCACTCGAGCTGCGCCGCGCCCAACATCGTCCGCCCCGGGTCCGCGGCGGCATCGTCGTCGCGGTGGTAACGGTCGTCGAGCAAGAACAGCTCGACGTCGCCGAGCGGCACCCGGGCGAAGACCCCGGGCACGCCGGGCATTCCGTAGCTGGGGTTCGCCCAGTAGTCCCGGAACAGCTCCAGCGCCGTCCCCTTGAGCGCGAAGTCGCGGTTCGAGTTGTTCGGGCCGTAGTCGTGGTCGTCCATGCAGCGGGCTACTGTGTGAATAGAACCCGTGTAGGACGCAATAGCCGAAGATCATTGCGCCGCATGCCTCATTCCATCTCACCGTGCGCATCGACGAGACCACTGCCTGCCCAATCGAGCGAATAGACTCCCCACGCCCCACCCTAGGCATGGAACATCGAATGAGCCCAGTCTGCGACCCGCTGGACATCCACGTATTTGACGAGATTGAATGCAGTAGTCGAGGTGGGCATGATAGTCCTGCTCGTCACGAAGCAGGTGTTCCCAATAGCGCCGCTGCCGTATCCCCGCTGTCCTCGCTGTCCTCGCGCTCAGGGAACCACGGAACGTCTCTCGGTGGCAACCAAGACCTTTGAAGCCTGCCTTGATCAATCGCCAGCGGGAGGCGAAATTCGTATCCGATGACGGCAATTCCCGCCCGCAGTGCAGGTGTTACGCCCGCACGACCCAAAACCGTGGAAGGCGAACCGATGCCGGCGGCGAACGTCCCGAACAACGTTGCGCAACAGAATCAGCGAATCATTATCCCCGCGCTGCAGGGCATTGACCGTGGATAACTTGTTACCGCAGCGCCATTCTTGGCATCCATCAAACGGGGACAGCTCCAATTCCCCATCCCTACCGCCCTGGCTATGACTGGCCGATCTGTTCAACGCTCAAGCATCTTCATGTGCTTCGCGCGCAATCCCCGCCTGATCACGCTTGGGCTTGTATTCGATCCGGGATACCCGCCCCAGGCACAACGTGATGTCGTCGGCGGTGACCTGGAAGCCCGGCACTTTCTCCGATGCTCCCTCCGGCAGATACATGAACTGCTTGAGCGTCCCTTCGACCTGAACGCGCGCACCCTTCCTCAGCAGACGAGCGGCGTCCTCGCCACGCTGACCCCAGAGCGAAACGCGCATCCAGAATCCGCCGACCTGCTGATACTCGTCGTTGGCTTCGTCATAGGCGTAGTCGTCGAAGAACACGCGCATCTCGGCCACCACCTCGTTGCCACCATTGACCGGGATGTGCTTGAGGGCGGGGGCATCGCCGAGATTGCCTTTCCCCTTGAAGACGTTGGGCATGTTTCTCTCCTTGGCGTCGCATTAGAAGACGCTGGAAGCGGACGCCGACGTTCCCAGCGTGTGAAACGCTACCGGCAACGTTCCTGGGCATGCCTCAACGCCAGCCGGGCCTCGATCTCACGGCGGTTGAGTTCGAGCGCGCGCCGATGCGTCTGGTCGTACCACTCCCGGAGGACGCCTGGAAGGCGAACGAAGTAGCCCTCGATGTCCCCCCACGGAATGTGGCCAGCATGAGGACCGGCGCCTGCGGAGCGCCAGCGCAGATGCACCTGGCCGGTCGTTTTGCGCCGATGGATCGACAGGTAGAAGGTGCGTCCGCTCACGCGCCGCGTCAGCCGGGACAGGTCTGCCTGGGCCCGATGAATCTTGTCGACACATGCAGCCGCCTGCCGCACCTCAGCCGGGGCTTCGCCCCTACCCGTAAGGCCCTTTGCGCCACATTCCGGTTGACCTGACTCAGAGGGCGCTGCGCCACGCTTCGATGGATTGCATTGCGTCATCGCCCGGTCCGCGTGATCAGTCCACCAGGCCATCGTCGGTTGGTTCATCGACCGCTGCGCCACGCTCCTGATGGATGCCAGCAAGCTCCGCGGCGACGCGCTCGAGCATGACCTTCTCGGTATCGGAAATCGCCACGCGTCGCTGGGAGTGACGCGAGCCCTGGTGGCCTGCGTAAATTCCCGATGGCACAGGGCCGAAGATTCCGGTGACCGCGGCGACGCGACGCTGGGCGACGGCGTCAGCGCCCGGCAGGAAATCGGTGCGGCTGAGCGGCAGCAGCTCGGGCTTGCTGAGCCATGTCTCGAACCGGATGAACTCCTCGAAAGCTGCCCGCATCGGCCGGGTGAATTGCCGGATTGCGTCGTGCACCTGCTTGTCGGAGAAGATGGCCTTGCGCCCGAGCGTCTTGACGACGCGCACGTAGTAGTCGAACTCGACGATCAGTTCGGCGATGGCGTAGCCATAGGGACTGCGGAAACCGAGTTCGAGCACTTTGGGCTCGCGAGACTTGAGGATCGCAAAGCCCAAGCCCTTGTCCGCCCGCTTCCGGATCTCGGCGTCGAACGTCTGCGCTTGCTGGTCCAGGCCACGCCGCAGCTCGGGGATACGGTGGTCGGCCCGCAGAAGTGCCCAGTCTGCGTAGGGGTTGTTGTTGCGGCTCAGCGTCCACAACGCCTTGAGGCTGGACGCGACCCGCTTCCCGCCCGGGATGGCGTTGTACTGACCAGCCGGGTCGCGCCGACGTCCCATGAACATTCGGAAGCCTTCCTTGGTATGGAGCGTCATCGTATCGACGCCATCGTCGACCAGCGCCCCGAGGTCGCGAAGCTGCGTGGCCACGCCCGCCTCGACCGTCAGATCGGCACCCTCGGTCACACGGTATTCCGCCTCCATCTGCTTGAGCCGGTCGTTGCGCTGCAGGTAGAGCTCGTAGCGCGGCCAACGCGGATCGGTGGGATCCGGGTCTTCCGATTCGATGAGCTCGATGAGCCTCTCCCGCTCCTTGGCAAGGCTGTAACCGTCGTCGAAGGGCGAACGCTCCTCGGTTTCGAAGGGGATGGGATTACCGCCGGGGAAGATCGGATCGCTGAGGCCGGGGTGATCGGCAGGAAGATGAGGAGAACGCGGGGGCGCAGGAGTGGAGGGGCGGGAGAGGCCATGAGGCATTCCCTTCACGTGAAGAGGGTGGGCGGGGCCGCGCCCGCGCCCGCCGCATCGCGGAAGCGGGCGAGCGCGGGAATCGGCGTGAAGCCGGGGAGAAACGCAGTGCTTGGGAGCGGACTGCCCAACAACTGGCGCAGCACCGGGACATTGACCTGATAGGCGGCAGTGGCACGCGGAATCTTCCTGGCGATGACGAGGGACCGACACTCGAGACGCTGGAGCGCACGCTGCACCACCTGATAGCCCAGCCCGGTGCAGGCTGCCAGGCTGCGGCTGGAAACCTGGACCGGCATCCGGTCGGCGGACCGCCAGAGCAGCGCGAGCAGCATGGCCGTGGCGGGATAGTCGCCGCCCAGCCGGGCGAGGAGATCGAGCGTGATCTGTTGCTCGGAGGCGAGTGAAGTCATGGGGGGTGGACCGGGTGATTCCACCGCACAGCAGATCGTCGCCTGGGTCGATCGAACCCAGCGTCAATGGGATTTCCGCTGGGTCGATTGAACCCAGCGGGACGGCAAGACCGCTCGGGCAGCTGGACGCCGCGTCCGCTTTCCGCGTGATCCTCGCCCCAAGAGTGCGGCGCAGCGGCGTCGGCCATTTCAGCCCGCCTCGCAATCGTCGAACTCGTGGACGACATACCAAAGGGTCGCGATCGACATCGTGGGAAAGGCGCGGTGCAGTTCGACGTACTGCTGCTGTGGCGGAAAGTTGCTGCGTATTTGCGGCCAGGCCCGCTGGACGGCTTCGCGAACCTCAGCGCGGGGAAGGGAAGGACGCCCGCGCGCGAGCGAGCCCGGGCACAGCAAGGCGCGTTGCTCGCGGACCTGCTCCATGGTCATCCTGAAGAGATGCACCAGCAACTGAGGGTGCGCCCCGTGCCTGACGTGGTACTCGAGGAGTTCACGGGCTTCCGTCATGGCCTCGTGGCGCCGGTAGGCGGCCTCGAGCATCGCGGGGTCGAAGCGCACGGAAACATCGAACTGGGGCATGCCGGCGATGGCATGCAGGTCTCTGACCGAGGCGGCGCGAAGGGTGTCGAGGATGTCGGGACTCAGCCCTGCTTCCAGCAGCGTCTCCACCTCACCCGCCTCGAGCAAATGGATGAGATGGGACAACACGGCGACCCGCAGCTGTTCGCTCCTGATGGGAATCATGCGCGAATACCCCCCTTGTCGGTTGGGCTTCGGGACGGCTCGCCAAGCGGAACCACGGCAGAGCTGGCGCGGCGATCCGGTGTCCCGACCGCGGCCTTGCACCGGGAGGCGGAAACGACGGACGTAGCCTCGGCACTCATGGCGGCTACTCAGCGCGTCCGTCCGCAACACGACGCCCGTGATAGGCGTCCATCAGCGTCCGCATCAAAGGCCAGTAGGCCGGTTGCAGCAGGAGGGAGACGATGTGCTGGGCGTCGGCCTCGGATCCCCCGGCGTCGTCCGACAGGCGGAGCAGCAGCCGATGCGCTGCATGCCGCGCCCGGCCCTCCTCCCCGTCCGTCGCGAGATCGTCACCCGCCAGCGGCTCGATGCGAAACCCCGGTGCCACATCGGGATCACTGCGCACCAGGGACGAAATCCGGAACTGCGCCGAAAAGCCGTCGAGCGCGGCGGCAAAGCCGGTGTCGTCCACGGCGTCGCTGGAGCTGGCGCTTGACGGGCTCGCGCGCTTGGATTGCACCGCCGGCGGTTGCTGCACAGGGAGATTTTCGACGCCGGAATCAACATGATCGGGCGTCGGCATCGCGGCGGGAATCTCCAATGGCGCACCGCCGGAAAGCCGCACCCGAATCTCTGCCGCAGAAAGTGGTTTGGCCGCCGCCATTACGGCGCGCAAGGTCTGCTCCACGGCCGAAACCGGGCAGTTGGCCTGGCGGGCGAACTGGGCGTTCATCTGCGCCAGGATGCGTTCCACCTCCATTGCGGTGAGCCGCGGCGGACTGTCCTGCTCGCGAACGGCATTGATCGCGGTGCCGGCATCGGACACCAGCTCCTGGAACTCGGTCTGACGGACATAGGGATCCAGGTTGAGCGCTTCCGCGAGCTTCTCCAGGTGACCGAAGCGGCCGCGGATCGCGCCTGTGCTCTCATGGGTGAGGTGCGCACCGAAGGCCGCCAGCTGTTCGACGGCGAAGAGGTAGTTCACCGCCGTAACCGTATGGAGCTTCAAGCCGTACTTCCCCGCGCGCTCGGAGAAGGCACGCAGGCTCAGCGGCGAACCGAGTTCCGATTCCAGCAGGCCCTTCAGGTCGGCTGCTCCCCGGGCCTTCTCCCAGAAGGTCGTTTCGCCATGAGTCTGGTTTTCGGTGAGATGCGCAGCGAGGACGTCACTCTCGCTCACCCAGGGCCGGAAGACCGCTCGCACCCACTCGTACTTCGCATCCTGGGTCTCACGCCAGAGCTCCTGCACGACCTGCAGCCGGGTGTTGGCGCCGGCATAGCACATGTACCGACCGGCGCCGGGACGGCGGGTCACGGCGATCGCGTCATGGAGGCCTCCGCGTGACTTGATGGAGGCCCGGATGTCCGCGTACAGGGGGTTGGTCCGCAAGCGCGGGTTGCGGTCGTAGCAGTCGACGTCCGTGCATCTCAACATCATCCAGCCTTCTGCATCCTGACCCGCCTTGAGGTCGGCCGCGGCGTTCTCAGGGCTCTTCACGGTGAGACTGTGGGCGGCGAGGAGCGCCCGCCGCTCGGCGGTGCTTGACGGTCTGGGGCTGGGCGCCCGGAGTCTTCCCTGCTTTTCCATGTGCAGGGCCAGGTCCTTGATGGAGATGGTTTCAGGCAGTCGCGTCTTGGATGTCATCACCTACCTCGGCACGCAAATCGGTCGCCGGCCCACCAGCGTGGTTTCCAGCCAGACTGGGGATCAGCTCCCACAGGAGGGTGTGCATCGTCTCCCGCGCCCGCGCGGGGTCGATCCAATGGACGGGAAGCTGCGCGGTCGCGGCGCTCTTGTACGCCACCGCGTGGGGCACGACGGTGTCGAGCACACTCACTCGGCATTTCAGCTTCCGGTACTCGTCGCGGATGGCCTTCACGATTTCGCGCGCATCCCGGGTGTTCTCCTGGCGATAAAGGATCGCCTGCATGGCGGGCACGGAAAACCCGAATGCGCTAGCGGTCTCGACACGATCGAGCAGTTTTTGCGTGCCGTCGAGAAACTCCCGCGCCGACAGAATGTCGGGCGGGACCGGGGAAAGTAGCCGGTCGGCGGCCAGAACCGCGGCATCCTGGAGGTGGCCCACGGCCCCCTGGGTGTCGATCATCACCACGTCGTAATGCTCGGAGATGAGGGGGCTGCGGAGCGCGAGCTTGATGCGCAGCGCGCTGTCCATGCGCGGCGCAAGCCAGTCCTGAAGCGTGCCCTCGGGCGCGTCCGAGACGACAAGATCGAGGCACCCGTTCGGATTGAGCCGGGGCTTTCCCCGCGGCGCAATGGGCGCGAGCGCAAGGTCGATCGTCGAGATGCAGTCGGCGGTGAGCGCCCCCTGCTTGATCATCTGAGTGAGCCCATGCGGCGCCAGTCGACCGATCGGGAAATACCGGCTGAGACTGGGCTGGACATCGGCATCGATCAGCAGCACCCGCATGCCAAGGTCTGCCAGGAGCGCGCCGAGATTGGCGTTAAGGGTGGTCTTGCCGACACCGCCTTTGGTCGAAACGACGCTGTAGACGATCATCGAGCCCTCCTTGAAAAGAGACAGAAGGGGCGAATCGCAAAGGGACGGAGAGCAAATGGGAAAGCAGTGTGCCTACGGGATGGCCGTCGGTACGCGCTCGCGTTGCGACGAGCGGTGTCCCACATGGAATTTGCCTATCAAGAAATAAGATTAGTCAGGCGTCCGTGCTTGTCAAGCGTCAGACATGGCAAATGCAATCACTCGCGGCGATCGCGCTACGTCGTTCCCGATGCGGTCGTCTGGGCGAACGGCACAACGTTCGGATTCGCGGGCGGAACCGGATTGATCCAGCGCTCGGGATGCTTGATCACCACCGCAGCGAGCTTTCCAGCCGGTTTCGCGCCCCGCCCGAGCACCGTGTAGTGGAGCACGTTGGCATTCCCCGAGCCGACAACGTGCCACCGCGCCTTGATGACGTGCCGCTGGATGCCGGTTCCCACTTTGTCGCCGCTTGGCGCGTGCGGCGGACCGGTGCCGTCATCGCCGTACAGCGCGGCAAATTCGCGGAATGTCCGCGGCGAGACCAATGCCATCCCTTCGGGCACGAAGTGCACGGGCGCGCCTGCCTCGTTGTATGGAATCGAGCCGTCGGCCAGGCCTTGTTGCAGCCATGTCATAAAGCGCAGCGCGGCGTCGCTTGGACCGGGACCTTCGCTGCCCATCCTGTTCGGTTGCGCGGTATCGGCGGATCGCGTTGGCTCACGCACGAATGGGGTGACGGGGCCGCTCATCGGCGAGGGCATCCGGGGTAATGTTTTCGGATTCGGGTCATCCTGTGTCGTCACTGATTCCTCATCGGAGAGGAAGCGGTCCCCGCCTTCCTCTTCCGTTGAGTCGGGAGCCGGCGCAGCCGGGCGCCCTTGCAGCGCCTGAGTGACCGTCGCGTCGGCCAGTCTGGAAGCGGCGTGCGGCGGCCGGGGCGCGGGAATGTCCGGACCCTGGCATTTCTTGCCGGGTCGCTGCCGCGCTTCCTCAGCATCGCGCGCGAGAGCCTCTCCCTGCCCTGCTTCCGTGCCCTCACCCGCCTCTCGCCTGTCCCGCGCGTTGCGCGGAGGTTTCACGACCATCGTTCCCTCGAACGTCGCCGGGTACGCGTCCGGACTGTCGAAAAGCTTGTCGAGCGGAAACCTGAGCATGGCCAGTTCGTGCGCGTAGCCGCCACCGCGCACCTCCACGTACCACACCGCCTGCCCGGTGTCCGGATTGCGCTCGAGCACACCATAGTCCTGCCAGGTGTCGAACAGGCGGTCGTTCTTGCTCGCGCCCGGAAGGCTCTCGCCGCCGCCGGGTTCCACACGCGCGATCTCCTCGCGCACCGCGTCCGCCAAGCGCTTGGCCACGAACCAGATTGCGCCATCGGCGACCCAGCCTGCGGCACCATCTCGATTGAGTGGCAATCCTCCTTGGCGCAGCAGCCGACGCATCGCGACCATCAGCTGTTCGATCAGCGGGACGGTGGTCGCAGCGCCGAACTGGCTGCGGGGCCCTTGCTGCAGATTGCTGGCTGCCGAGCGCCGATCGGCCAGGCGCACGATCTCGGTCAACACACTCGTTGCGTCATCGCCCGACCATACCGCCTGCAGCTCGAGCATGACCGAAGGCTCGCGCGCCAGGAAGGCGAACGCCGTGGCCGGCACGATGCGCGGCGCCAGGACCAGCGGCAGGCGGCGGTGCGCTCCGTAGTCGCGCTCCGCCTTTGGCGCGAAGCGGACTTCGTACTCGGCTGCGCCAGCGGCCACCATATCGCCCGTCATCGGCAACCACGGGCGGAGCAATCCGTCCGCGCGTTCCGCGAGCACGACCCGCAGATCGGTCATCGGTTTGCCGATGTCGTGGAGCAGCGCGGCGAAGATGACTGCATAGGTCCAATGGTCCCGCTGCCGGTCGACCACTTCGGCAGCGCCCCCGCGCGGAAGCAGATAGCCATTACGGATCGTGATCGCGGCATGCACCACCTCCACGATGTGGGCCGCGAGTCCGCCGACATGGGCGTGGTGATGCGCCTCGCTCGCCGGCAGGAGCTGCACGTACCGCAGGGTCTGCCCGATCGCGGGCGCGAAGTCCCGCTCCCAGACAGCCTGGCTCAGCTTCGATTCGCGGTGGATCTGTTGCAATGCAGCGGCGAGGTTGCAGACCTGGATCAGTGTGGAGGCGTCAAGGACCTGAAGCCATCCCGGGCGGCTGGCCGCGAGCGCCCGTGCGTCACCGGCCGTCGCAGTCGGGGGACCGACCGCATCCGGCGCGGCCGGGCCCGACGCGCGACGGCCGCTCCTGTCGTGATAACTGGCCCAGATCAACCAGACGGCCAGCACTGCCGCAACGAGCAAGAATCCGGCAGCCAGTATGGCCATGGGTCACCCCCGGCGCTCACGCATCTGTGCGGCACAGAACTGGGTCAGCAGCCCGATCCGGAGCACTTCCCGTCGCGGGTAGGGGTGTTCGGACTCCCAGACCTCGACGGTCGCGCCCCGGCAAAAGGCGCTGAAGGATTCTACGAGGGGCTCCCACTTCTCGCCGTCGCGCTTCGCACGAAAGCGGCAGAACGGCAGCGCCGACAGATCGGCTGCCAGCTGCGCCGGGTCGGCCGGTTCGAGGAGATCCACGTAGCGGGCGAGGAGATCTCGCACGGCTAGAACGGGATCGTCCTCCGGGTAGAGGTAGGTCTCCAGTCCGTCGTACTGCCCGAGCCAACGGAGCAGGACACCGCGCCAACCCGGCTCTCCGAGGCCCTCGAGGAAATGGCCGATCGTGATGACCGCCTGGGTTCGGGCGTCCTCCTGATGCGGCGGAATCGGTGGTGGCGGCATTTCGTTCATCAGCGTTCCATCTCCAGAATGCTGTCCGTTGCCTTGTTGTTTGCCTTCGCTGTGATCCCTTAAGCGGCCGGCCGAGCGACAGCCGTAAACGTACTTTCGTCGCATGCCGGCATTCGCCATCCGTGCAACATGCCCGCCTGCAGCAGCCAATCGAATAGGGTGCGGGAGGTTTTCCTTTTCGTCATCGGTAAAGTCTCGGAAGATTCCGCGACTTTACGCTTGACATGCCGCAGGGATCGTGATCGCCCCTTTCTCACCTTTGCGCCAGCGTGCACCGGCACGCTGCCGCACCCCTAACCGGTCGGCATTTGCCGCAGGCACCCCGTGCCCGTCAATCCTTCGCCCAGACCGGATTCAAGGGCTGGGCGCCCTTTCGGATTGGGCCGGTAACCCGTTGCTGCGGACCGCCGGCGGGCCGCCGCCTTTTGGCGCCGTTTCCGTGACTATCATTTTTGTGTTACCCGCGCAAGCATAAAGCCGAAAAATCTTTCTCGATTTGACGAATGCGCCACCCGGCCGCGCTCGCCACACTTTGCACCGTGACTGGCCGCTGACCGCAGCCTGCATCCCCGACGGCGCCTCAGCGGCGGGGATGCCTTTTTCAATCACGGAGCAGTTCGATGGATCGCGTTACCGCAATCACTCTTCTTCTGCTTGCCACCCCCGTGTCGGCCACGCATCCGGACCCGACGCACCCGGATCCGGTCCGCCTCGCGCGTTACACGACTGCGCCGGCGACGCCAGACCCCGCCATGGCCGATCCGATGGCGGTCGTGGCCACCGTCCATTTTCCCCGCGAGCACGTGCGCACGGTGCGCGATGCGGTTGCCTTCCTGCTCCTTCGCACGGGCTTTCGGCTCGAATCGACAGATTTGGCGGCAAGTGCGCTGCTCGACATGCCCCTGCCGGAGTCCCATCGCGATCTCGGTCCCTATCCCGCCCGGGCGATCCTCGAGGTCCTGGTCGGCCCGCCTTATCGCGTGCAGATCTCCCTGGTCGATCGCACGCTCTCCATTGGTCTCACGGATGAAGGCAGCAACGCCGAGCGGGTGGCCGCGGTTCGGCCGCCGCTCGCCCCGCAGGCCGCAACGCTGGAGCCGCTGAAGTGAACGCCCCTTCGGCACAGGCGGAAAGTGAATCGATGGTGCGCCTCGCACCACGGCTCGCGAGGATTGGCCGCAACCAGCGCCCGGTGATCCTGGCCCTCATCGCTGCCTTGGTCCTCGCCGGCGGCGTCATTCTGTTCGTCGCGCCCGAGCAACCAGCGGCGCCCGCCCCGTTGCCGCAAGCTCAACCCCTCGAAGCGATCGGGCAGCACACACCCCCCATTCCGGAGTTCGACGCGCCGGCCCCCGCCGATTCGATCGGCTCGCCTCGCCTGGATCAGCTCGACGAGCGGGTCGACGCATTGTCTCGTACCGTGGAGTCGATCGACGGGCAATTCTCGGAGATCAACAACCGTCTGGTCTCGCTCCACCAGGTGAGCGACGAGCTTCGCGTGCGCCTCGAGGCTCTGGCTCAGCGGCGCGAACCCGCCTCCGTTCCGGCGCGCCGCGCGGCGCCGGCCAGAACCGGAACCGCCACGAAAACCAGGACGCCGACAGTAGTTTCGGTCGATATCTGGGGCGGTCAGCCTTCCGTGGCGATCCGGGACGCCAAAGGCGACCTCGCCTTTTACCGTGAGGGCGATACCGTCGGTGTGGCACGGATCCAGCGCATCGACGCACAGGCGCGCCAGGTTCACCTCAGCCTTCCCGACGGCACCGTCACGGCCGTCGGCGTACGGCACTGAGGGCATGTCGTGAGAAAAGCCCTTCCCGCCCTCGCCCTGCTGATCGTGCTGACGAACGTCGGCGCCGTGGAAACGGGGGAAACCCGAATCGACACTGTCGGCCGCAGCGCCACGGACCCTGGCCGATCCGAACGCGCCCCTATGGAAGTGTCACGGACCGATGTCCTGGAGGCCGGCTACTGGGGAATCACCCTCGAAGAATTGCACCGCGCCCGGCATCTGATGCGCGGCCCGCGCGGCGCCTTCAGCGACCCCCGCATCAGTCCGATCGAGGTGCTCGGCATCCACGCGCGATCCGACACCGAGCGCGACCGCTACGCCGCGCTGTTCGCGAAGCTCCTGCACGAGGACACCGACCGCGTGCTGGCGTGGCAGCGGGCCGGCGACACCGCCATGCGCCGACTCTATCCAACCGACAAGGCGGTCGACTTTTCTTTCGGTCGTCCTGCGGGCGGGGGAAAAACACTGCCCAACTGGTTCTTTTCACCGGGGGGTTCGGCGCAATGACGCCCAATGCCACTCGCCGCGCCTTCCTGGTGCAGGCCTCCGCAGCGTTGGCGCTGCTCGCCGTACCGTCGCGCTCCCACGCCCGGGCGCAGGCGCGCAAGACGCCGCCCGCATATCCGCCAATCCCGCCGGCCTATCGCCACGTCGCCGAATCGCTCGCGCTTCCCGCCGCGATCCTGTACGGCGTCGCGATCCAGGAGTCGGTGATGCGCTGGGGAACCGTCTCTTTGCCTTGGCCCTGGACCCTCAATGTGCGCGCCGTCCCACGCCGCTACGGCGCCTATGAGACGGCGGTTGCCGACCTGGAGCGAATCCTGGCGCAGGGCGTGCGCAACGTGGACTGCGGAACCATGCAGGTCAACTGGCGCTACCACGCCGACAAGCTCCGTACCCCCGCGCTCGCGCTGGAGCCCTGGCACAACCTGAAGGTGGCCGGTTTCATTCTCCTCGAGTGCCGTGCGACCACCCCGAGCTGGTTCGACGCCGTCGGCGCCTATCACAGCCCCGGCGACGCCGAACGGGCTGCCCGCTACGCCCGATCAGTGTTTCGCCATATCGGCAGGATCCGCGATGCCTGAACGCGCGCCCTCCTCCCTACTGAAGGCTTTCGTGCTCGCCGTGCCCCCCGCGGCGCGTCACCGCAGCGCCTACGATTCCTCCCGCCGCAATGGCGGTTTCGGCACAACCGTGGCCACTCTCCCACCGGGCCTCCTCCTGCCCACCCTCCCGGCCACGGTTGTGCCTACCTTCGAGGGGCTGGTGAGCCGCGGAGCGATCGAGGCCTGGCTCCGACCGCCAATCGAGATCTGGAGCGCAGCGGCTTCGGCAGGGTGCGGGCTGATCGCGCTGGTGGCCCCCTGGGCGCTGATGATGCCGGCCGAACTGGGACTCGCGACCGCCTCCCTCGCCTTCGGCTTCGCCGGCTTTCGCGGGAATCAGGCCTGGCGGGTCTGGCGTTATCAGTACGGGCTGACGCGCTACAAGGTCACCGCCGTAGCACCCCACCGGCTTCCCCGCATCCCCGGCAAGCTCTACCTGGGCGAAGGCTTCGCCTGGGGACAGCAGCATACGCAGCGGCGCATGGATGCGACGCGTCCGCACGCCCAGGCGTATCTGGTGGAGGGCCCGTTCATCCGCTCGACGCGGGCGGCGCTCCGGGCCCTGCGCTCCACGCCCCTGAAGCCCCTCGCCGCAGCGCTCATGCTGCCACGCTGGTGGAACCCGCTCTCCGAGCCGCCGGACCTCGGCGGCACGCCGGTCCTGCACGGCGTGGAGCCGAAGGAGGTCCCTGTCACGCTCGGGCAGAAACACCGCCCCGGCCACCTCCTCGTCCTCGGTACGACCCGCGTCGGCAAGACGCGCGGCATGGAGCTCCTAGCCACTCAGGACATCCGCGACGGCAAGGTCGTGATCGTCATCGACCCGAAAGGCGACGCGGACCTCATGCTGCGTGTCCATGCCGAGGCGGCACGGGCCGGCCGCCTGGACCAGCTCTATCTCTTCCACCTCGGCTACCCGGACATCTCCGCCCGCTACAACGGCATTGGCAATTTCGCCCGCATCACCGAGGTCGCGAACCGCACCACCAATCCGCTCCCGTCCAGTGGAAACTCCGCCGCATTCAAGGAGTTCGCCTGGCGTTTCACGAACCTCGTCGCCCAGGCGCAGGTGGCCCTGGGACAGGTCCCGACCTACGACCTGCTGCTGCGCGATATCACCGACATCGAACCGCTCTTCCTGCGCTACGCCACTCACGTGCTCCAGACCCAGGGCCCCGGCAACTGGGAAGTGCTGGTCGAACAGGTACAGGCCCGTATCGAGAAGCGGCAGCTCAGCGTGCCGCGCACCCTGCAGGACCGCAGCGAGCGCCTCATCGCCTTGGTGCATGTACTGAAGGACCTGCAACTTCCCGACGCCGTCCTGCAGGGGCTGGCCACTGCGGTGCGCTACGAGCGGAGCTTCTTCGAGAAGATCGTCGCCTCCCTGGGGCCGTTCCTCGAGAAGCTCACCACCGGCCCCGTTGGCAAGCTCATCTCCCCGGACTACTTCGACCCGACCGACACCCGGCCGATCTTCGACTGGATGCAGGTCATTCGCCAGGACGGCATCGTGTACGTGGGTCTCGACGCCCTCTCCGATGCCACGGTCGCCGCAGCCGTCGGCAATTCCATGCTCGCCGACCTCGTCAGTGTCGGGGGCAAGCTCTACAAGACCGGCCTCAATCCGCATCACCCGACGGGCAAGATCGTCCTGCCTGAGGTGGCCTGCCACTTCGACGAGGTGAACGAGATCGCCGGTCCCGAGTTCGTGCCGATGGTGAACAAGCTGGGCGGCTCCGGCTTCAGCATCACCGCCTACACGCAGACCATCCCGGACATCGAGGCCCGGCTCGGCGACGCCGCCAAGGCGCGCCAGGTGCTGGGCAACTTCAACAACCTGGTCATGCTGCGGGTCAAGGACCCCGGCACGGCCGAGTTCTTCTGTAATCAGCTGCCCGACGTCGACGTCCAGCACCTGATGGTAGTGACCGGGGTCAGCGACACGGACGGCTCAACCGAGACCGATTTCACCTCCCGGAACGAAGACCGTCTCACCACCCTGCGCGAGCCGATGGTGTCGCCCGCCGACATCATGGCCCTGCCCCAAGGCCAGGCCTTCGCGCTCCTGGAAGGCAACCGCCTCTTCAAGCTTCGCTTCCCGCTCCCCGATCCCGCCAACGACCGCTTCATCCCCGCTTCACTGCAGGAGATCGCCGTCCAGATGCGCGCCAAGTACCGGACGTCCGAGCACTGGGCAGGCCAGACGGACTGGCTGAAGGACATGCCGGTCGGACTGGTCACGCCGCTCGGCTTTGTTGACGAGCCTGCCGACGAGCCCGGAGGGGAGGCCAAATGATCTCCGCAGCAAACCCGGCCACTCAGCGTCCGCCGCCCCGGGCCTCTACCGCGCCCGGCGCCGCCCACTCGCGCGGCCCGCTCGGAGCGCTTGCGGGCCTCGTGCTCGGACTGGTGTTTGCGACTTTCAGCTCCTGGGTCTTCGGGACGGCGCTGATGATCGTCGGGGACTACAGCTTCTGGAAGGAGCGCGGCCTCGATCGCGCCCGGGCCGCGGTCGACGAGGATCTCGGTTATATCCGCGGCTTCCCGCGTTCGCTGATGGTCGAGGACACGGTCGGCTTCGCCGCCGGCCTTGCCGAGCGCATGACGCGCCCCTACACGTGGCTGGGTGCTCCTGCCTTCATCGCACGCGCCCAGGCCGTGGAGCCGGACAGCGCGACCAATCGCCACGCCCGCATCGCGGTACAGGCGATCAAGGAAGGCGGGCGCTGGATGGAGATCTCACTCCACGTGGCGCGGGACACGGCGATACGCCTTGCCGTCGCCTTTTATGCCTTGCCCGCATTCGTCATGGCGGTCTGCATCGGCCTCATCGACGGCCTGGTGCGGCGTGACCTGCGCAAGTGGTCGGGGGGCAGGGAATCCTCCTATGTCTACCACCACGCGAAACGCTTCACCTGGTGGTTCCTGACCGCCGGTTTCACCGCCTATCTCGCCTGGCCCTTCGGGGGCTTCAACCCGGCCTACCTTGTCCTCGTTTTCGCGCTCCTGGTCGCAGCGTCGGTCTCGACCACGGCCTCCACCTTCAAGAAGTATCTCTGAAGGAGTCACCATGCACCCATCCTTCCGATTGCTGCCGTTCGCGCTCGCCATCGCCGCCTTCGCGCCATTCTCCGTCGCCTACGCCGACGACGATCGCGAGCGCGAGAACCTCGCCCGCCTCGAGCACGAACTCGCCCTCCTCACCCGTGAGGTCCGTGCCGCCCGGGGCGACGCGCCAACCCGCGCCCGGATCCACTTTCAGTACGAGGACCTCGCCCGCGATCTGGAAATGATCCGCGCCGGCATCGCCGATCACCTCAGCGCGCCCCGCCAGCCTCGCCCGGTCGAGCCGCTGAAGGGCGACTACCGCCGTTGATCTTGTCATGTCCCTGTCATCCGAACAGGCAGCCGCCTTCGCGCAGGCCGCGGGCTTGTCGGCCGGCGACATCGCGGAGGTCCTGGCGCTGCTCGTGGGGGCCGTCGTCGTCCTCTGGGCCGCCGATATGGTGCGCCGCCTCGGCATGGAGGCCATCGACAACCCCAAGCGGCTGCCCCAGATGACGTTCTACAAGCTGCGGGTCCTGATCATCGTCTTGCTGCTGATCTACTTCCTCACCTAGATCGACGGCCAAACCGGCAGGCGGGCCGCGGGTCTGTCGGCGATTTCCAGGCGCGGCGTATCAACCTCCGGAGTACGACACGATGAACCCTTTCCCCTCCCAGGCGACCGCCGTCCCGGCGGTACCACTCACACATCCCTTCGCAGCCCCGGCGAAGCCGACTCACCGGTTCCTCGCCCGCGCTTCGGCCCTCACGGTCGGCATTCTCGCCTTCGCCCTCATGTCCGATCCCGCCCTCGCCGAGCTCCCCACCGCGGTGACGGCCGACGGGGCCGCGTCCGGCGACTACATCGAGATTCTCAAGCAGTACTTCAAGCTCGGCCTCCTCGCGCTGGGCCTGATCATCGCCGTGATCGCATTCCTCAACGTCGGGGGCGGCTTGCTCGCCATGTTCAACAGCTTCCGAACAGGGCGAGCGGAACTGGGCGATTTGGGCATGTTCGCCGTCCTCGGTGTCGTGATCCTCGTTCTTGTCATGTACCTGCTCAACGAAGCGGCCGTCATCATCACCTAAACCCCCACCATGGAACCGTCCAGTCCTCTGGCCCAGCCTGACGCGACCTTTGGCGCGCACGGCGCGCCGCTGCCCGATCGCGTGAACGCCGAGCCCGCCATCATCCGGGGTCTCTCGTCCACCGAGTCAGTGTGGGTCATCGGACTGGCGTTTCTCCTCTGGTTTCCGGTCAGCGGCGTCCTGGGCTTCGCCTTCAGGAGCCTGCCGATGGCGGTGTTCGTCATCGTGACCGGCCCGCTCGCCACCGCGTGGCTCGTCTCGGGACAGATGGCCACGGTCAAACGCAATCGGCCCGACTACTACTACATCCACCTGGCGCTGCACAGGTTCGCATCGATGCACCTCATCCGCTCCCCCTTCGTCACACACTCGGGCGCATGGGAAATCGGCCGCACGCTTCCTCCAGTGCAGGACCGCAAGGCCCGCCGGCGGCCGCTTCTTTGATCTGGAGCAATGGCCATGTCTGGACTCACCGCCGCCCTCGCCAACCGTGACGCGACGATCCGCCGTCAGGCGTGGTTCATCGCAGCGCTGATGGTGTTGCTGCTGATCGCCCTGGTCAGTTGGCGCACCACTGCCACCGATATCATCGCCCACGTACCGCCCGATCTCTCCCGCGGAGCCACCCTGCAACTGGGCCGCGTGACTGAGGTACCTCACCCTAACGTCTATGGATTCGGGTTCTACATCTGGCAGCAGGTCAACCGCTGGGCCAAGGACGGCTCGAAGGACTATGGCGCGCAGATCTTCGCCCTGCAGCACTACCTCACCCCCTCCTGCCGCGAGCAACTACTCCAGGACTTGCAGATCAAGGCGGGCGACGCCGAGCTCATTCAGCGCACGCGCGCCCTGATGGAGATCCCGGGCTACGGGTACAGCGCCAATCGCGTCTCCAACCACGGCAACGGCGGCTGGACGGTGCTCATTGACGCCCAGCTCATCGAGACGTCCCGGGCCATGCCGGTCAAGGACGCCTTCGTCCGCTACCCCCTCCACGTCGTGCGCTACGACGTCGACCGCGAGAAAAACCCCTGGGGCCTGGCACTCAACTGTTTTGGGGGCCGCCATCCGGAGCGGATCGACCCGCACGCCCTGGAAGTGCCGGCTGAGCCGCTACCGCACCCGCCGCCTCGCTGCCCCCACCCTCAAGGCGCCGGACTTGCCGCCGCGCCGCAAGCGCCCGCCCTGCCCCAGAAGCCTGCCGCCGCGCTGCGGCGAATCCAGGAAGTGATCGATGTCCGCCGCATCCCGTCTCTTGATCGCCGGCGCGTGTGTGCCCCTCGTCGCGCCTGCGATGGCCGAGCAAGTCGTTCAGCCACCAGGTCTCGCGACGCCGAGGCCGCTTACCGCACCGGTCGACACCGGCGTGCCGGCCCCTTCGAGCGTGGGAGCGGAATCCTTCGGCCTGGGCGCGCTGCCGCAAGGGCGGATGGTTCTACCGCAAGCGGTCAGCACACCGCCCGCGGCGCCGCTCCCGGCCACTGTTCCAGCCCCCGCTCAAACAGACGCCGCGGCATCCAAGAAGCAAGATTCCGTGCCGCCGCCCGAGACGGAGGAAGCGCCATTGAAACCCGCCCCCCGTGCCCGCAAGGCCTCGTCTCATGACAACGGTGGCACGCAGCACGCGCTCTTCGAGCGCCTCCCGGTTCACGTCCTGCTCGCCCCCGACGCGGAGCGTCTGGTGCATTTCCCCTTCGTGGCCTTGATGGACCTGCCACCCGGGCTCGAAGGGCTCCTCGAGGTTCAGATCATCGAGGACACGGCCTATCTCACCGCCAACGCCCCCTTCCCGCGGGCCCGGGTGCATGTACAGGCGATCGACGGCACCGCCAAGATCCCGCTCGACATCGAGGCGGCGGAAGGGGTAGCGGTGGCCCCCATGCTCCAGGTGCATCTTCCCAGCGGCGACGATGCGGACGATGTCGCATCCACCGGGTCGCGGGAGGCGCCGACCGTCGACATGATCGAGCTCACCCGCTACGCGGCCAAGACGCTCTACGCCCCAAGCCGCCTGGTGCCCGTCCTGCCGGGCGTGCAGCAAGAGCCCGTGGACCGCAAGACGGTGCCCGGGCTTTACCGCGGGGCCGAGGTTGAGACTGCGCCGTTGGGCGCCTGGTCGAGCGGGTCGCTCCATGTGACGGCGGTGCGCTTCACCAACCGCTCGGACCGTCCTCTGGAGCTCGACATTGAGCAGTTGCGCGGCCGCTGGATCGCCGCCACCCCGCAGCACTGGCGGCTGCTGCCGCGCGGCTCCGAGGCGGACACCACGGCCGTGTACCTGATCTCGGACCGCCCCTTCGCGGCCGTTCCGCTCTGGCGCTAGGACGTCATCATGCATGTCAGCCAGAACAAGCTGGTGCCCGTCCTCACGGCCGTTGCCCTGACGGTGACGGGCTACATCCTCTACAAACAGAGCGAGCATCCGGGCGTCGAGCCGGGCGCGCCGATGACGGAGGTGCCTCTGCCTCCCACGCAGAAAGGGGCCGATGCCGATACACCCCAGGAGACCCTCAAGACCGTCGTGGCGGGCTACAGCGAACTCAACGATCGCGTGGCGGCGCTGGTGGATGAGAACCGGCGCCTGCTCGAGGAGAACACGCGCAAGCAGCGCACCGAGGACCGGATCCGTGAGCAACTCCGCAAGGAGCTTCGGACCGAGATGACGGCCGAGATTGAGGCCCTGAACCGCCGCCAGGCGCCCACAGCAGATACCGGCGGACTCCTCGAATCGGCGCTCGGCCCCGGTAACCTCCCCCGTGGTTTCGGTTTCGACAGCGGCTCGAAGGCTGGCAATACCGGCGGGACGGTCGCGGCGGCGCCCACCCGCGTGCTGCCGCTGGGTTACGAGATGGGCAAGGGAGCGGACGGCAAGGAGGGCGTCGTTCGCAAGCTGGCACTGGCAGACACCACGGCCACGGCCGCCAGGCGCACTCGGACCGCGCCCTCCTCCCAGGCACGCAAGACGGTTCCCGCCGCTATCCCCTTCTTCACCATCCCCGAGAACGCGACGCTCACCGGTGTCGCCAACATGACGGCGATCGTCGGCCGGGTGCCGGTGGACGGGAAGGTAACCGATCCCATGCAGTTCAAGCTGCTCCTGGGCCCGGAGAACCTGGCCGCAAACGGTCACTACCTGCCGCGAAACCTCACGGGCGTGGTCGTCTCCGGCATCGCCATCGGCGACATGACCCTTTCCTGCGCCGAGGGTCTCATCCAGTCGCTCACCTTCGTGTTCAATGACGGGAGCATCGAGACGGTGAGCCGCCGCAATAACGGCACCACCCCTCTGTTCGGCGCCACCGATAGCTCAAGCGGCCACATGCCGTCGCTCGCTGCGGCGCCGAAGCTCGGATGGATCTCCGACCGATACGGCAACCCCTGCATTCCGGGACGATTCGTCACGAACGCGCCCGCTCATCTCACCGATGCGATCGGGCTGCGGAGCCTGGCGATCGCGGGCCAGGCCGCGGCGGCTGCGCAAACCACCCAGACGGGCAACGTGTTCGGGACAACGACGAGCCGCGTCACCGGCGACACGGGAACCTACATCCTGGGCCAGATGATGGGCGGCGCCACCGACGAAGTGACGAGCTGGATCATGCGGCGGCTGACCAACTCCTTCGACGCCGTGGTCGTTCCCGCCGGCGGGGAGGTCGTGGTGCACATCGACACTGAGATCCCGATCGACAAATCCCCCGAAGCCCGCCGGCTCGACTACGGGCGCCTGGACACCGGCTCCGCGCGACTTTCCCAACTCAGAGGCACCTACCATGGACTCGACTGACCCGACCTGCCGAATCGTCTTGCCGCTCCTGGCTGCCATTACCGTCACAGCATGCAGCGTCGCCGGGCCGCGCGCCTCGCCCCTGCCCGCGGAGGGGCCGACCATGGAGCAGATCTACCGGGATCGCACCGGCGAAGCCGACCGTAACCGCGCACGGGAAGCGCTGCCGCTGCGCCCGGCGGAGGAGATCCGCCCCGGGCCCGTGCGCGAGTCGGCCCTGCAGCAGATCGAGCAGCGCTTCGCGCGGCTCGAGAACCCGGATCTCATCATGGTTGTCTTCCCGCACCTCGCCCACGGCAAGTATCCGGTGCCCGCGTATGTGACCGCCTTCCCCATGTACGAGTCGGTGGAGTACCTGCTCCCCGGAGAGGGCGACGGCCCGCCCCGTCCAGAGACGCCCAGCGTGCCTTCGGCACTGGGCGGGAGCGAAACGACCGTCCGTGCCCCGGGCGGCAATTAGGGGGAGACGGCGCATGTTCGGCTTCACCCGCATGCTGGGCTTTGGCCCGAGCCACGACGATCCAACGAGCACGGGTGCGTCCCGGTCCGGCGAGCCCATCGTGCCCCGCCAGCCCTTCCGGATCCGCGACCGGCGCCGCTTCGCGGCGCGTCCGCCCAGCATCACCGATCAGTTGCCCTGGGTGGACTACGAGCCGGAGACGAACACCTTCCTCTTGGAGGATGGTGTCTCCCGCGCCCTCCTCTTCGAGCTCGAGCCCATTGCCACCGAGGCCAGCACCGACCAGTACCTGCAGGCGCGCTGCGTCGAGATCCAGTCAGCGCTGCAGGCGCTGCCGGAATACGACGAGGCGCCCTGGGTGGTGCAGTTCTTCTGCAACGACGACACGGATCTCTCCTGGCAGATCGAGCGCCTTCGGGATTACATCCTCTCGGTGCATGAGAAAGCCCCGGAGCGCGCCCGCGCCATCCTGGAGAGCGACTTCACCCGGCATTTTTTCGGCGAGATGGCCGAACACTTGGCCCAGGTGTCGCGACCGGAAGGGCTCTTCACCGACGAAGGCGTATCGGGCAACCGCTGGCGCGGCCAACTGCGGCGGGTGCGCTGCGCGATCTATCGCCGCTTTCCCGAGGGCTTTGACTTCTCGCGGGAAGTCCTCGACCCCGTCGAGAAGCTCCAGCAGACGGCCCGGGGCCTGATCGCCGGGCTCGGCCAGACGGGCGTCAAGGCCCGGCCCATGAACGCCGCGGACTTCTACGCGTGGCTGCTGCCCTTTTTCAATCCCAAGCCGGACTTCGCGGCCACGGCCGGGGAGTTGCTGCGCCTGTGCACCTACCCCACCGAGGATGTGGCAGCGGAGGGGCTGGACCTCGCGGAACTCCTCTTCCTCTCCCCGCCGCGCTCGGATCACAAGGCCGGGCTGTGGTTCTTCGACGGGCGCCCGGTGCGCGCCCTGGCGCTCCAGTCCGTATCGAAGAGGCCGGAGATCGGTCATTTCACCGCGGAACGCGAGCACGCCGGCAAGCACTTCGCACGCTTCGAGCGGCTCCCCGACGGAACCATGCTCTCCGCGACCATGGTGATCTACCCGCAGGACACCATGCGCCGGCGGGTCGAGGGCATCAAGAGCGCTTCACGCGCCAACACGATCGACGCGATCCACACCCATGACGAGGCCGTCCAGGTCCTCGACCACATGCGCGCCGACAAGCTCTACCCCTTGTACCTCGTGCTCTTCGTGCGAGGCGAGGACGTAAAGCAGCTGGGCCGCCAGGTGGCCGATCTCACCGCCGTGCTGCACACCTCGGGCCTCAAGCTGATCCAGCCCACCGACGAGTTGCAGGGCTGCGACGTCTTTCTGCGCGCGCTCCCGATGTGCTTCGACCCTGCCTATGACGGGAAGCAGCTCCGCCGCAGCCGGTTGATCTTCGCCTCCCAGATCGCCGCCTTGCTGCCCCTCTACGGCCGTGCCCGCGGGACCGGGCATCCGGGCTTCTGGCTGTGGAACCGGGGCGGTGAGCCCTTCCTCTTTGATCCGCTGAACCCCCGCGATCGCAACAAGAACGCCCACTTGCTCACGCTGGGCCCGACGGGAGCCGGCAAGTCGGCCACCCTCTGCTACCTCGCGATGCTGGTGATGGCCATCTACCGCCCGCGGCTTTTCATCGTCGATGCGGGAAATTCCTTCGGCTTGCTGGGCGAGCACCTGCGCGCCCACGGCCTCACTGTCCATCGGGTGGAGCTCACCCCCGACGCGGACCTGTCGCTGCCGCCCTTCGTCATGGCGCCTCGGCTCTTCGAACAGGAGGAAGAGAAGGCGCTGGCGCGCGCCATGGAATCGCCCGAGCTCGAAGCGCTTCCATCTGACAACTCGGAGCCACCACGGAAGGTGAAGGATGACGACGATGAAGAAGGCGCCGATCCCGGCAAACGGGATGTCCTGGGCGAAATGATCATCGCGGCCACCCTGATGATCACCGGAGGCGAGGAAGGCGAGATGCGCAAGATGAGCCGTGCCGACCGCTACCTGATCGCGCGCGCCATCCTGACCGCGGCGCACCGTGCACGCGATGAGGGAAAGCCCCATCCACGGGCCCAGGACGTGGCCCAGACGCTCATGGCCATGCGCAACGACGAGAGCCTCGGGCTCGCCCGCCGCGATCGCGCCGAGGAGATGGGCCAGGCGATGATGGTCTTCTGCGACGGTCTGCGCGGGCGTCTCTTCGACCGCTATGGCATGAATTGGCCGGACGTCGACGTGACCATCGTCGAGATGGGCACCCTGGCCCACGAGGGCTACGAGGACGCCCTTGCCGTCGCCTACACCTCGCTCGTGAACCACGTCCAGGCCCTGGCGGAAGCCACCCAGCACGACCATCGACCCATCGTGAATCTGACCGACGAGGGCCACATCGTGACGATCAACGAGCTCCTCAACGTCTATGTCGTCAAGATCACGAAGATGTGGCGCAAGCTCGGCGCGTGGTTCTGGCTGGGAACGCAGAACATGAAGGACTTTCCGGAGAGCGCCTCACGCATGTTGAACATGTGCGAGCACTGGATGCTGCTCACGATGGACCGGGACGAGATCGAGCAGGTCGGCCGCTTCCGCACCCTCACCGCTGAACAGCGCGCCCTGATGGAATCGGCGCGCAAGGAGCCGCCGAAGTACACCGAGGGCGTCATCCTGAATCCGAAGATGCAGGCCCTCTTCCGCAACGTTCCGCCGCCCCTCGCCATCGCGCTGGCAATGACGGAGAAGCACGAGAAGGCGCAGCGACAGGACATCATGACCGCCACCGGGTGCACGGAGCTCGAGGCAGCCTATGCGATCGCCCGCGAGCTTGCGGCAAAGAGGGCCGCGTGATGGACATCCTTCCTCACACGTGCAGCGAGTTTCCCTTTGCGGTCCGGCTCGACCGCGTGGTGGCCGAGGCCCGGCCGCATCACCGGTTGCTCTTCCTGGAGCATCTCCCGGACGACACGTTCATGCCCTGGGCTCGCGCGCGGGCGCTCGCCGAGCCCGAGAATGTGGCCCACCTCCATTTCTATGCCGATGGCCGAGGCCTCGTTACGGGCGTCGTCGCCGGCTATGACGTGGAAGGCGACGGCCTGGACGACGCCCTGCGTACGGTCCTCACCGGCCGCACCCTCGTCCTCGTCGCCGGCGCCGATACCGCGTTCAGGCGGCTCGGCGCGCCGTTCCTCGCGTGGCTCGACTGGGCCGCAGCCCATCTCCCCCTGACCGTTGCCTGCACCGGCCACGCCGGGCGCTTCCTCCCGGGGCTGCGCCAACACGCTGTGGTCGTCTCTCAGTTCTCCGACGCCCCGGTCGGCGACACGAGTGCCGGCCGCGCCGGCAATGCCGTCCAAACACCCCGCCAGGACTCGTAACCATGCGCGCCACGTCCCTCGCCCTACTCCTCGCTTTCGGCGCGGCGACCACGTCCGCGGAAGCCGTGGAGATCCCGAGCTCGGGATCCAGCCTCTATTACCGTCTCGGCGGCGGCGACCCCGCGTCACGGGCGCCGAACCCCTCCGGGGTGCCGTACAAGCTGGGGCTCTCCGGCGTGGCAAGGATGCACTACGCCTGCGGTGCGTACGACTTCGAGGTGTCGTTCCAGAACCTCATGAACCAGTTCGCCCACCTCGGCACCCAGGTGACCCATGCGGTCCAGGCCGGCATCGCCGCCCTGCCGCTGTATCTGTTCCAGCGCGCCTCACCCGGGCTGTACGAGCTGTTCCAGACCTACGCGAAGAAGGCCGAGGTGGCCATCCAGATCGCCACCAAGACCTGCGAGGAGATGGAGGCCCAGGTCAAGGCCGGAGAGGATCCCTATGAAGATTTCATCCGCGTGGCGCGCGGCGAGGCCTGGAAGAAAGAGGCCGCCGGTGGGAAGGATGTGGTGCAGGCGAAGGAGAATGTTGGCACTCGTAATGGAGACGACGGAATCACCTGGATGGGTGGCGAGAAGGCCGGAGGGAAAGATCAGGACGCAATCCGCATCGTGTATGACACCACCTTCGGCGGGTTCAACGTAACCATGGGGCGGGCGCCAGCCGCGGCAGACACTTCATTTCCCCCTGTTAAGCTCACCCAGACCTTCCCGAGCGCAGACGAGGCCGCCAACTATGCCATAGAAGTGCTGGGTGATCTGGAGATTTACACCTGTCAGGGCGGCACTTGTCCCACGCCTCAAACGACCCTAGGCCTAGGTCTCATACAGAAGTTCGAGCTGGAAATCCCTGGCGCTCAATTACAGATGGATACGGTCATGGCGACACCGGTGCCGCGAGGCAGCGATCTTAAAGTCGCGTCGGCCCCTGGAATCGTCATCACGCGCGAGCTGATCGACGCGATTCGCGAGTTGCCTCCCATCGAACGACGCATCGCCGAGGAGCGCTTGGTGCAAGACGTCGCTCTCGCACGAACCGTGGACAAAGCGTTGATCATCCGGAACTTGCTTCTGACAGGACGGATGATTCCCGAAGTATTCAAATACGCAAATCCGCAGATCGAGACAAAGCTCGCCGAACTGAACCGCCACATCGACGACGTGCTGTACGAGTCCAACGTCCGCAAGCGGGTCATCTCGGAGACCGCCGGAACGCTGCTCGACAGCTACCACGCGTTGCGCGCGGCATCGGCCGCAAACTCGGTTCAGCAGCCCGTCGACAAGCGTCCCCTCATCGACGGCCGGGTGAAGAAGTGACCGTTCATCCGCTGCACCCATCGGCCCGGCGCCCGCGGCGTTTCCTTCGGACGGCCGTGATTACCGCCCTCGTCGTCCTGTCGCTGATTGTCTGCATGGTGCTCGCTCTCGTCCTTTTCGGACAGCAGGATGCCTTGTTGGCAGCGCATCACCGGATCCGGGCAGCCACGCCGTGGCTGGCGCTGGTCCAGTTGGCGGCAATCGCCGCCCTGTGGCTTGCCTGGCCATGGCTGGTGGACCGGCTTCGTACGCGCTGGCCGGAGGACGCCCGTGCCGCTTTGCTCGCCGCCCGCCACCGCATCTGCATCGGGCTCCTGCTAGTCGAACTCGTGGTCGTGCTCGGCCTCCCCTTCAACCTTCTCTGACGAGGAGTACTCAAGCGATGGGCGTCGACAGCTACCTCGAGCTCTTCACCACGATGTACGGCTGGGCCTTCGCCGGTGTGATCCGCGACATCCTGGTGGAGACGGGCCTCATCTTCCTGCCGTTCCTCATCGTGCTCATCGACACCTGGCTCCACGCGCACCAGATGAACGTCGGCGAAGGGGCGGATGCGGCGTGGATGGTCCGGAAGATGGAGGTGGAGTTCTGGAGCGCCGTCTTCGTGCTCGCCTTCTGTTTCACCCCGGTCGGGACCAGCCTTCAGAACGTCAATCTCTACTACACTCCGCCTGCCACAGCGGTGAGCACGGCGCCCTTGAAAGCCACCGGATCAGTCTCGGACAGCACCTTCGACGAGGCTTTCGAAGGGGTGCCGCAGCAGATCGCCTTGCCTCCGTGGTGGTTCACGGTGATGAGCCTGTCTGCGGGGTTCAACGATGCCGTGCGCGGCGGCATCTCGGGCGGTCTGAGCGGCTTGCGGCAAGTGGAGGAGCTGGCAAGAACCGCCGCGGTTGAGGATCCTGCACTGCGCGCCGAGACGCAGCGCTTCTACAACGAGTGCTACCTGCCCGCACGCTCCCGGTATCTCCCCAACGAGCTCTCGCCAGCGGCAGAAACAGCTCTGGCCGCCTACGGTGCAGCCGATCCGGACTGGATCGGCAGCCACGTGCTCCAGGCCGATCCCAAGCTGTACCCGGCGTTGCACGCCCGGTCCGGCGTGGCCGGTTTTCCCCTGGACATCGGCGATGGCGACGCCGACCTGGACGAGAACACCGTGGTCCCGGACCACGGACGGCCGACATGCCTCGAATGGTGGCAGGACGGCACCAACGGACTGCGCGCCCGGCTTGCCCAAAGCATCGGAATGGTTGGCGCACTGGACGATACCCTGCCCCAGCAAGTCGCAGCCCTTTTCAGCTCCGTATCGGCCGAAGTCCGGCAGGACGGCCTCGCCCGCCTCGCCATGGGTCGCTCGGGCCCCGTGATCGCACCGGAAACCATGCTTCCCGACAGCCGGCCCTGGTATCAGGCACTGATGAGCGCCGTGCCCGACGTCGCCGGCATGGCGGGGATGGTGAACAAGGCGATCCACACCCAGGCGTCCCGCTTCCCAATCATCCAGTTCGCCACCATGGCCCAGCCCCTCATCCTGATGGCGATCTACATGTTCCTGCCGCTGATCCTCGTCTTCGGGCGCTACAGCCTGTCGATCATGTTCCTCGGCGCGCTGGCGATCTTCACAGTCAAGATGTGGGCCGTCATGTGGTTCATCGCCGCCTGGCTCGACGAGCATTTGTGGGTGGCCATGTACCCCTCCGCCGAGACGTTGTTCCACAACATCCTGCACCTCGAGTTCGATACCGCCCTCAAGCGCAGCACGCTCAATACCCTGCTGATCGGGCTCTACCTCGGCCTACCGCTTGTGTGGAGCGGAATGATGGGGTGGATAGGAATGAACGTAGTGACAGGAATAGACGCGATGAAGCGAACCGCAATCGCTACAGGCCTTGCGTCGGGTCAAACAGGCACCCAAATGGCAACCCGGGGGAGCCTGCGAATCCCGAAGCGTTAATGGAGTGATTAGTAGTGAGCGATCGGCAACCCGGAGTACGCGCCAACAGGCTCCCCATTTCTCCCTGCGACGACCGGCTCGCGCCCGTATGCGGTGTAGGCAGCACCCTCTGCGTCGTCAGCGTCGCCAAAGAAGGCACGCTGACCAAGCGGATCCTGCTCAGCGCCCTTCTCCTGGGCTTCAGTTTCCGCAAAGGCCAATACAACTCGTGCCAGACCAGCCAGCAAGCCGATAGCGCCAACAAGCAGCGCACCAGTGATACGAGTCGAAGTGTTCACAGCCATCTCCAAGGAGCGGTTCCAAATGACATCTCTCTACGCTCAACAAAAGTACGCTGCCTCACCCGGAACGTCCATGGGGAAGTTGTTGCGCAGTGCAAGCGCTGTCGCCCTAGCCGTCGGCGCTTGCTTCGCCTCCGGTGCCGAGCCGCACGGGGATGATCGGCTTGAAACGATCAAGGCGGCAATCTCTCGCCACTCTGGCGGCGAAGTACTGCCAGACGCGGTCGCCGCGACCCCCGTCCCGGGCATATTCGAAGTCACCAACGGCCGGGAGGTCTTCTACGCCGATTCGACCGGTCGCTACGCCTTCGTGGACGGTCGGCTCGTCGACATCGCGGAGAAGCGGGACCTCACCCAGGCACGCCTCGAGCAGCTCGCTGCAATTCCCTTCGACGAGCTGCCCCTCGACTTGGCAATCAAGACGGTCCGCGGGAACGGCGCCCGCAAGCTGGCGGTGTTCGAGGATCCCGCCTGCCCGGTCTGCCGCTCCATGCAGGGCAGTCTGGCCGCCCTCGACGACGTCACGATCTACACCTTCGCCTATCCGGTGGTCTCGCCCGAGTCGATCCCGGCCGCGGTTTCGGCCTGGTGCGAGCCGGGCGACCAGCGGGACCGGCAGTGGCAGACCTATATGGACGGCGCTCCGCCTCCCCAGGCGATCGCGCCGCAGTGCGAGCCGGCCATGCAGCAGGTGGGCCGCATCGTGGAGTTCGGCCGTACCCGGGAGATCCGGAGCACGCCGACGCTCGTCTTGGGCGACGGGCGGCGAATCGTGGGCGCGATGCCGCGCGAAGAGCTCGATGCGGCGCTGACGCGAGCGGCTGCGCGATGAGTAGCCTGCACACGCGGCTGGTGACCGCCCTGGTGGCCTCTATCTGGGCAGTTCCACTCGTCGGCGCACAGGAACAGGTGGAGATCTTCCTGCTCGCCACCCACGAGGTTCGGGGCGCCCAGGGGGCGAAGGTGTTCCATGTGGATGCGGTCGAGCACCTTGCCGCGTCGCTGTCGGCTGGTCTGCCAGCGGATCCGACCCAGGCCGCAGCCCTTGCGCGCCGACGTTTCGATGCCTTGAGCCAAGCCGAACGGCAGGGCGCCAGTGCGGGCGCGCAAGCCCTGGCGCTCGCCGCCCAGTACGGGCTGACGAAAGTGCCCGCGATCGTCTTCGATCGACGGGCCGTGGTCTACGGTGTCCTCGATGTCGAGGAGGCCCGGGCGCTTTACCATGCGTGGCGGGCGCGGGGCGGATGAGGGCCAAGCCAATGAGCCGCTTCGTCCGGCACTTTGCTGCATCCCTGTGCGTCGGGACGCTGGCATCACACGGCATGGCGGCTGAAGTCACCACGACCGCGGCACTCGTCGCCCAGGCCGTTGCGAGCTACCCGACCTGCAGCGCCTGGCACGCCTCGGGGATCTGCTTCTGGCTGGTGTGCTCGCCGTTCGGGTGCAGCGTGAAGACCTCGACACGGTTCTCTCACTTTGCGCCGGACCTGGTGGTGAGCACCTACCACGATGTCGCCACGCATCCGTGGCCGGAGATCGGCATTCCCTTGGCGGCTGCGACCAAGACGACACTCAGTTCGCTCCTCACCACGCCGCTCTCCGACAGCGCGGGCACCCACTCCCAGGGCGACCGCACCGACAAGAACCGGCGTTTCCGCGACGCCGATGCCATTGGTCACCCTGCCACCCGCGTCGGCACCTGCCCCACGGCCGTCGATCCGTTCGTTCCCTATTACCAGTCCACCCTGGACGCCATGGTGTGGCGGTCCTACCTGCCGGCCGAGCTGCTCTATCCGGCCTCATGGATCCCCGGCATGCGTGAGGTGGGATCCTGGCCGACCAACACCTGGGGCAACGTCTATCCGCGCACCGGCGAAGTCGTGCAACAGCACGAGGTGAAAGGGGCCGCCGTGCTCTCCCAGCGGATCGCCGACTTCGTGACCCGCTCGGGTCAGCCGCACGTGTATGTGCCCGTGTCTTCAGGGAAGCGGGGGGTGCGCGACGGTCAGCTCGTCTGGGATCCCCCGCCCGCCATGGAGACGAACCTCCTCGGCGGACTGTGGCAGATGAATGTGGCGGTCCCCACCGGCTGCCACGTCTTCGGCTTGAATGACACGCTGAGCCCCGTCTCCTATGGGGACGCCAAGACGACGCAATCCGGGAGCTACGCCTATACCTTGTGGCGGCCGTACGCCTGCTGCCGCGTGAGGGGCAAGTTCATCGGGTATCTCCAGTGGGGCATGTGGTGATGACGATGCGTGTGCTCGTGTCTGTGATCGCCGGGACGCTGGCGTTCCCCGTCTGGCCGGCGGATCTTCCCGCCATGCCGCTTACCGTCATCCACGACGCCGGCGGCGTCCCGATCGCACCGGACCTGCGTCGCGAGGCTTCCCCGGCGCCGCGTCCGGTTTCGCCGGGGCCCGCTGCCGTGACGCGAGCCGCGGTTTCCTTCCCGGTGGTATCCACCCGCGCCGGGCCTGGGCGATTGCTGCATAACCCCCTGCCCGCGAGGCTGCCAGGCGGCCCTGGCCAGCCCATCTTTATCGTCGGCGACGATGCGCCGTCCCAGCAGTGGCTGCAGCGCAACCTGCAGGCGCTCCACGACATGGGGGCGCGGGGCATCGTGGCGGCCGTACGCTCGCCGGCGGATCTGGAGCGGCTGCGCATCGCCACGGGCCTGCCGATGGTGCCGATGCCCGCCGACGACCTCCTGGAGGCAGCCGGCATCTTCGTCTGGCCCGTCCTGATCGCCGCCGACGGCTCGATCTCGCAATGAGGTGCCACTATGAAGTGCTTCCCTTTGTTCCAAGCGTTCGTCGTGGCCGCCCTCGCGCTGCTTCATCTCACCGTGGGCCTTGCCGCCGAACCGTCCGGTAAGGCTCACGTGCTTGCCGGCGCGCTGTTCGCCTCGGTGCCGTCCGGCAACCTTTCGGGCGCGGACCGCGCCGCAATCGCCGCCCTCACCCCCCTCGACTTGCGCGACGGCGTGGTCGTCAGCACTGCCCGTGGCTGTGAAACCGCGATGCACCCGAAAGTCGCGCTCGAGGACCTGAATGGCGACCGTGTGCCCGAGATGTTTATCCTGGCCGGCAACACTTGCACGTCCGGCATGACGGGCAAGAGCGTCTGGCTCTATGCCAGACGCCGCGACGGTCGTTGGGCCCGGCTGCTCGATGCCGGCGCCGCCGGCTACCGGATCCTGCCGACCGCAACCTTCGGCTGGCGCGACATTGCCCTGGGCGGGCGCGGCTTCTGCGAGGGACTCTGGCGCCTGGGCCCTCAGGGCGAGTACGACTATGCCCGATCCATCCAGGCCGACGGCACGCCATGTCCCGAGCGATAGGAAGAGCACGATGAGCCTACCCCGCCGCCTCTCCTGCCTGCTGCTCCTGGTGGCCACCTTCGCTTGGGCGGGCGTGACCTACACGGACTTCCTGAAGGCGCTGGCCCAGCGCGAAAGCAGCCTCAACCCGGCCGCGATCAACCCGCACGGTTATGCGGGCCTGTTCCAGTTCGGCGAGGCCGCTCTGGAGGACGTCGGTCTCTATGCGGGCGGCGGAACTTCCAAGAACGACTGGACCGGAAACTGGACGGGCAAGTTCGGCGTCACGTCCTTGGACGACTTCCTGGCGAACCCGGACGCACAGATGCAGACGGTCGCCGCTTACCACGCGCAGGTGTGGGACACGCTGAGGCGGGTCTACAGCGCCGACAACTACGTCGGCTCCACTGTCAACGGCATCATGATCACCCAGTCCGGCCTGGTGGCCGCGGCGCATCTCGTGGGTGCTGGAAAGGTCGGCGACTGGCTGAGCTCCGGTGGTGCCACGACCCCCAAGGACGGCAACGGTACGACGATGACCTCCTACCTCTCGGCGTTCGCCGGCTACAGCGTCGGCGGCTCGGCGCCCTCTTGGGCGGATGTGCTCGCCGGCAATCCGACCCAGTCGGGAGGCGGAGGCTACGTCCATACCCCACCCCCAATGAGCGCAGCATCGTCGGACCTTCTGTCCGGTGTGAAGAGCCACGGCTTCGGGAGCGCGGGCGAAGGCTTCCGGGCAGCGACGGGGTACCAGATGGACGAGGTGCGCACTATGTTGACAGAGCTCGCGGCCATGGTGCTGCTGACGTGGATTGCGTACGTGGCCATCAGTAAATGGCGAGCCTACGGCGCGGGCGGCGAAACAACTCGTGACATGACGTTCGATATTCTGCGGGCTATGGTCACCACATCCATCGTGCTGTTGTGGATGGCCTGAAAGTTCTGTGGATCAGGTTAGGTGAGGACCATGGAGACCGACTGGATGATGAGGCGACTGCGCTCCATCGGCTTGGCTTTGTTGCTTCCGGTGGCACTCGGCACCACGTCGGCCCGGGCCGACGTGCTCGACGGAATCGTGTTTGGCATGAAGTGCCTCGGGGCGGCGGATCGCCAAGCCTGCGAGGAGCGGTCAAAGCGCGAGGCGGATGAGACGCGAGACCGATTGAGGGAGCGCCCTGCTCCAAATACGCAGCCTGTCCCAATTGCCGAAAAGAACAAGGAAGAGACGTTCGGACAGAGAATCCATCGTAACTGGGTTAAGAACCTGGTGTGTTACAACTTCGCCAAACGCTCGGTGCGCGACGTTGACTCCACATATGCACGCGCAACCGCCCGGTACGGCTTCATGAATCCGGCTGAACTCAGCCGACAAACTATGACTGTCGAGGCCGGAATCAACCTTGCGGGCTACCTCCACGAGACGATCCCGGGAGCCCGTTACCGACTCGAGCAAGTTGTCCATTCTCAGGATGTGGCGAGCGGAAAGCGTCAGTACAAGCTCAATCTCGAGTTGGCGCGCGACGGCTCAGGCACGCGCGTGTCGGGCCATTACTGCGTCACGACCGACGATCCGGCAGGGTGGCAGGATTTGTCACCCCAGGTCCTTTCGAGTCTCAACAGCACCTTCTGACCAGGGAGACTCCCGATGTTCGACGATGAACGCTCCTGCCCGTACTGTCGCGGCGTCCGCGAAAACAAGACGAACGTTGAACGGCCTTGTCGGGCCTGCGGCGGCTCCGGGCGTGAGCGGGGCTCAAACGACGACGTTTGCCGGGCGTGCAACGGCCGGGGGATGGAGTCAACGTGGGAGGACCAGCCCTGCTCCGCGTGCCACGGCCGCGGATACCTGTAAAGCGTGCTTCGCCCCACACTTAGGCAGCGCCCCCGTGGCCTGCAGCCGCGCCGCACGCCACGGTTGCGCACACCTTATCCACAGAGCTGTCCCACGCTAGCTGTGGATAAGTCTGATCGAATCGTGGTGCATGCTTGGTCTGCTCGCGGCGGACTTCCGCAAGCTAGCCACTGATGGCGCTGTCATAGGGGTTTCGATGAGAACGACGGCGGCGCTGGGGCGGCCATCCCTGCCTGCCCTACCGGTAACACACGGACATCGACTACATCACCATGGCCCGGCGCATGGCATACGTTTCGCGCCCATCCGGCAATCGTCCAGCGACTCATCGGCAATAAGGCCCTCCGGATCGAAGGGTGCCCTGGCTCCGACCACTGAGCGCCCTGCCCTTTGTCCCCGACCCGGACTACTCAGTCGGATGGCAACTTCACAAGAGTAGCTGACGTTCGCCGACCTACTGCCCTCGTCGCATCGCCGGCTTGAACTGCCGGCCAGCATGCCGTTCGGCGGCTTGCCAACGTCAGGTTTACAGCGCCCCTCAGAATCACACTTCCGGCCAGGAGCTGCCGATCTTCGCCTCTGCACACCGGCCATTCGGGTGACTGCTCCGTTCAGGTAGCTGCCGATCACCGTCACCCCGCCTTCGTCGCGTCGTCGGCCATTTGTGGACCTATGGGCTCCCCCGGAATTGCAAGCGAAGGTTTTTGGGCTGTTCGGAGCAGATCAGCAGAAATCAATCCGGCCTACTTTGGCGCCCGTCGAGCCCGACCCTGATGACATTCGTTCTACAGCCACATCCTATTCCAGCTCACTGCGAAGAAATGCATCCAAGCCTGCGGCGGCGGGCCTGAAGCCAGTGCGTGGACGACGGCATTTTCATCACGCAACTGGCCGCGGGAAACGCAGGGGGTGGATGGCGATCGCTTCTAGGCGCGGCTCGGGAACGCTGAGTGGCCGCGATAAATCGCATTCGCACCCAGTTCAGCTTCGATCAGAAGAAGGCGATTGTACTTGGCAACCCGGTCGGAGCGGCACAGGGAGCCGGTCTTGATCTGGGTGGCAGCAGTGCACACGCTCAGATCGGCGATGGTGGTGTCCTCGGTTTCGCCAGAGCGGTGGGAGACCACTGCGCTGTAGCCGGCCCGGTCCGCCATCGTGATGGCCGCCAGGGTTTCGGTGAGGGTGCCGATCTGGTTGGGTTTGATGAGGATGGAATTGGCCACCCCGGCGGCGATTCCTTCGCTGAGGATCGCGGTGTTGGTCACGAACAGGTCGTCGCCCACCAGTTGCACGCGGTGACCGAGTCGTTCGGTCAGCAGCTTCCAGCCCGCCCAGTCGTCCTCGGCCATGCCGTCTTCGATGGTGATGATCGGGTAGTGGTCCACCCAGTCCGCCAGGTAGTCCACGAATTGGGCCGAATCGAAGCGCTTGCCTTCGGAGGCGAGTTCGTAATGCCCGTTCTCATAGAATTCCGAACTGGCAACATCCAGGCCCAGGTAGATGTCGATACCGGGTTTGTAGCCAGCCTGCTCGATGGCGGAGAGGATGGCTTCCAGGGCGGCCTCGTTAGATGGCAGGTCCGGCGCGAAGCCACCTTCGTCGCCTACCGCAGTGGACAGGCCCCGACCCTTGAGAAGGAGCCTGAGGGCGTGGAACACCTCGACCCCCCAGCGCAGCGCCTCGGAGAAGCTCGGCGCCCCCAGCGGCAGGATCATGAACTCCTGCATGTCGACGCTGTTCGTCGCGTGGGCGCCGCCATTGACAATATTCATCATCGGCACAGGCAGGCGCACCGGCCAGGTGGGCTGGGCCAGGTGCCGATACAAGGGCAGGCCAGCCTCCGCGGCCGCCGCCTTGGCCGAGGCCAGGGACACGGCGAGGATGGCGTTGGCTCCCAGGCGCGATTTGGTGGAGGTGCCATCGAGGTCGATCATGCGCTGGTCCACGCCGGCCTGGTCGGCCGCCTCGCAGCCTTGAAGTACCGCGTTCAGTTCGCCATTGACGTGGGCGACGGCCTGCAGAACGCCTTTGCCGAGGTAGCGATGCGGGTCGCCGTCGCGCAGTTCCAGGGCTTCGCGGGCGCCGGTGGACGCGCCCGAGGGGGCGGCGGCGAAACCGCGGGCGCCACCTTCGAGTATCACCTCGGCGGCGACGGTGGGATTGCCGCGGGAATCCAGGATTTCAAAGCCGCGAACCTGCTGAATCAATGCCATGCTGTGTTCTCCATCTGCATATTTGGTGACGCCTGGTGGGTGATGCGCGCGTTGCTCGACCGCGGCATCAGCCGATCCGGGCGATGCGCAGCAAATTGGTGGTGCCAGAGGTGCCGAAGGGCATGCCCGCCGAGATGGCGATCATCTGGCCGGCCTGGCCGAAACCTTCCTTTTGTGCGGTATCGCAGGCCAGCTCGCTCATTTCGCTGACATCCGCGACATCGCTGCACAGCACGGGATGCACTCCCCAGGCCAAGGCCAGCCTGCGGGCCGTCACAAGCCGCGGGGTCATGCCGATGATCGGCGCCCGGGGCCGCTCCCGGGCCATACGCAGGGCTGAATAGCCGGAGCTGGTGTAGGCCACCGTGGCCGCTACCTGCAGCACGTCGGCCACACAGCTCATGGCCGCACCGATCGCGTCGGCCATGTCGACGCGGGGCGGAGGACATCCGGCATTGAGGGCGTCGCGGTAATGCGGATCGGTTTCGGTGTGGGTAATGATGCTGTCCATCATGCGCACTGCTTCCACTGGATAGGCACCGGAAGCCGATTCGGCCGACAACATGACTGCATCTGCACCATCGTAGATGGCGGTGGCCACGTCGGATGCTTCGGCCCGCGTTGGTACCGGCGCGACCACCATCGATTCGAGCATCTGGGTGGCGACAATCACCGGCTTGCCGGCCTTGCGGCAGGCACGGACGATGCGCTTCTGGATCGCCGGCACCTGCTCGGGGGGCATCTCGACGCCCAGATCACCGCGGGCCACCATCACCGCGTCGCTCTCCGCGACGATGGCTTCCAGGCTGCCGATGGCCGCCGGCTTCTCCAGCTTGGCAACGATCCCGGCACGGCCCTGGACGATGGCTTTGATCTCGATAATGTCCTCGGGGCGCTGAACGAAGGAAAGCGCGATCCAATCGACGCCCAAGGTCAGGCCGTAGTCCAGATCGGCACGATCCTTGGCGGTCAGGGCCGACAAGGGCAGCACTACCCCAGGGACGTTCACCCCTTTGCGGTCGGACACCGTGCCACTGTTGATGACCCGGGTATCGGCAAAGTCTGGGCCGCAGCGTTCGACCCGCAGGCGCACCCGTCCGTCGTCGACCAGTAGATCGGTGCCGACTTCCAGGGCAGCAAAGATCTCAGGGTGGGGCATCGGCGCCCGCTCTTGCCCCCCGGGCTGGTCGCGGTTCAGGTCGAGGCGAAAAGCGGCTCCCTCCACGAGCTGGACCGCCCCCTTTGCAAACGTGCCCAGGCGCAGCTTGGGGCCCTGCAAATCGAGCAGCACGCCAACGGGACGACCCGTTTCCTGCTCGATGGCGCGAATGGTGTCGAGGCGCTGTTTGTGATCCTCGTGGCTGCCGTGGCTGAAGTTCAGGCGAAAAACGTCGGCGCCGGCGTCGAACAGCGCCCGGATGGTGGCCCGGTCGGTGCTTGCCGGGCCGAGGGTGGCGACGATCTTGGCGTTGCGGATGCGGTGCATGTCTCGGTTCCTTAATTGTTGTGGCGGCCAGCCGTCTCGTGGGTGATCAGGATGGCGCGAAAATCATTCACGTTGGTGAGGGTCGGGCCGGTGACGACGGCATCGCCCAGGGCGCCAAAGAAGCCGTGTCCGTCGTTATCTGCCAGGGCCTCGCGGGGCCGAAGGCCCTGGGCCCAGCCGCGGGCCAGGCTGTCGGGGGAGAGAAAGGCGCCGGCAATCTCCTCCTGGCCGTCCACCCCGTCGGTATCCGCCGCCAGGGCGTGGATGGCGGGATGTCCGTCCAGGGCGACGCCCAGCGCGAGCAGGAATTCGACATTGCGCCCTCCGCGGCCGCGGCCCCGCACCGTGACCGTGGTCTCGCCCCCGGAGAGCAGCACGCAGGGCGGAGTGAAGGGCTGGCCGCGGTCGGCTACCTGCAGCGCAATGCCGGCCATCACCTTGCCCACGTCACGGGCTTCACCTTCGATGGCGTCGCCCAGGATGTGGGCCGCCAGCCCCGCCTCCCAGGCCACCGCCGCCGCGGCTTCGAGGGCGAGCTGGGGGGCGGCGATCATGTGGGTTTGCACCCGCGCGAGGCGGGGATCGCCGGGCTTGACTGATTCACCGCGCCCGGATTCGAGCAGATCGAGCACCGCTGGCGGCAGGTCAAGACCGTAGCGGCGCACGATCGCCAGGGCATCGGCGCAGGTGGTGGGGTCGGGAACGGTGGGCCCGGAGGCGATGTTGATGGGGTCGTCGCCGGGTACGTCCGAGATCAACAGATTCACCACCCGGGCCGGGTGACAAGCCGCCGCCAGGCGCCCACCCTTGATGGCGGAGAGGTGGCGGCGTACGCAGTTCATTTCGCCGATGGTGGCGCCACAGCGCAGCAGCTCGCGGTTGACCTGTTGTTTGTCCTCCAGGCTTAGTCCCTCCGCCGGCAGCGGCAGCAGGGCCGAACCTCCTCCCGAGATCAGACACAGCACCAGATCGTCGGCAGACAGCCCCTCCACTACCGAGAGCATCCGCGCCGCAGCGGCCAGCCCTGCGGCGTCGGGCACCGGGTGGGCGGCTTCAACGATCTCGATCCGCTCACACGGCACGGCGTAGCCGTAGCGGGTAACCACCAGGCCGGATAATTCGCCCGGCCAGTAGGCCTCCACGGCCCGGGCCATCTCCGCCGAAGCCTTGCCGGCGCCGATGACCACCAGGCGCCCGGCCGGCTCCGCCGGTAGGTGTAGTGGTATGCACTGCGCCGGCTGCGCGCTGGCGACCGCGGCATCAAACATGCGGCGCAGCAGTTGCCTCGGATCTTTGATCGAATTCACGGTAAACCTCCTACTCGGTCAGTCAGCTTGGAGCTCGGCCTGCGCAACGGACAAGGGCGACCGGAACGATCACTTGATGAAACCTACCTGGCGCTTGATCCGATCGATGACCGGCTGCTTCTTTGCGTTGAAGCTGGCCTTGTTCTGCTCGATCAGGTTGTTGCCCTTGGTATCGATCGAAATGATCAACGGACCAAACTCCCGCACACGGTTCACCCAAAGGGTCTCGGGCATGCCCAGGTCCTGCCATTCGGCCCGCTCGATTTCCTCTACCAGGGTCGCCGCAAGCACCGCACAGCCGCCGGGGAAGATCGCATGTACGGCCTTGTGCTCCTGACACCCGGCGGTTGTCTCGGGCCCCATGCCGCCCTTGCCGACAATCAGCTTGACGCCCGTTTCTTTGATGAACTCGCGCTCGAATTTCTCCATCCGCATGCTCGTCGTCGGCCCGATCGACACCATCTCGAACTTTCCGTCATCCTTTTTGCGCACGATCGGGCCGGCGTGAAAGATCGCGCCACCCTTCAGGTCCACCGGCAGTTCGCGCTTCTGCTCGATGAGCCGGCGATGGGCGACGTCGCGGCACGTAACCAGGTGTCCGGTGAGAGGCTGTGAAAAATCCCCGGCCAGTTATATGCCGTTGTTATAATTAGGTCTTGCTACGAGGTCTGGATTTGCGCCGATGACGAAGATGCGAGCACGGGTGCTGCTGCCCAACCGGGGGCAGATGGAGTTTCGGGCAAGTGACCTGGAGTCACTGCTGCCGGAGGGGCATCGGGCGCGCCTGGTGTGGGCGTACGTCGAGCGGCAGGACCTGTCACGGTTCTACGCCGGGATTCGTGCGGTCGATGGCGGGGTGGGCCGCTCGGCAATCGCGCCGGAGATTTTGCTGGCGCTGTGGTTGTACGCCACGCTCGACGGGGTGGGCAGCGCGCGGGCGGTGTCACGGCTGCTCGAATCGCATGACGCCTACCGCTGGTTGTGCGGCGGGGTTCAGGTCAATCACCACACCCTTTCGGACTTTCGCAAGGATCAGGGCGAAGGGCTGGACGAGTTGTTGAGTGTGAGCATCGCCAGCCTGATGGCGGCCGGGGTGGTCAAGCTCAAACAGGTGGCGCAGGACGGGATGCGGGTGCGCGCCAGCGCCGGGGCGGGCTCGTTTCGCCGCAAGGAGAAGCTCGAAGGCTACCTGGAGGCGGCGCGCGCGGCCGTGGCGCGGCTCAAAGCCGAGGTGGAGGCGGACCCGGCGCAGGCCGAACGGGCGCGGGAAGCGGCCCGGCTACGGGCGGCGAAAGAGCGTGAAGCGCGTCTTGAGAAAGCGCTGGCGCGGCTGCCCGAGATCGAAGCGATCAAGCAGCGGCAAGGCAAAAACCCCGACCAGGCGCGCGCGTCGATGACCGATGCCGAAGCGACGGTGATGAAGATGGGCGACGGCGGCTTTCGGCCGGCGTACAACCCGCAGCTGGCGAGCGACGCCGACTCGCTGGTGATCGTGGGGGTCGAGGTGGCCACCGTCGGCAGCGACCAAGGGCAGATGGTGCCGATGATCGAGCAGGTCACCGCGCGCTGTGGTCAGGCCCCGGAGGCTTGGCTGGTCGATGGCGGCTACGTCGGGCACGAGCAGATCGAGCAGGCGAGCCGGAGCACCGTCGTTTATGGGCCGGTGCCGCAACCCAAGGACAAGGCGGTCGATCCGCACCAGGCGAAGGCCGGCGACAGCGAAGCGGTGGCGGCCTGGCGGCAGCGGATGGGCACGGACGAGGCCAAGGTCATTTACAAGCGGCGAGCGGCAACGGCCGAATGCGTCAATGCGCACAGCCGCAACCGCGGCCTGCAGCAGTTCCGGGTGCGGGGTCTGGCGAAGGTCAAGTGTGTGATGCTGATCTTTGCTTTGGCGCACAACCTGATGCGCATGGTCAGCCTCGCACCGGAATTGCTCGGGGTAGGGACAGGTGCGTCCGCAGTTCCCGGAATCGGGGTTTAAGGGGCGAAAAATGGGGAAAAACGTCAAATGAACCGTCGATAGCAGCACAAACGATGCAAAAACCCTATCGCGCCCAGCAAAACGGCGTTAACCCCGCTCGCGCGTCTAATCGGTCCTGCGAACGAAAGATTCACAAACTCTGAGATAGACCGTGTCACCGACGTTCAGGCTTTCCAGGTCTTCGCTTTTGATGGGGGTGGTAAGAATCTTCTTGGTCACAGCACTGCTCCTTTGTGGGAGATGATTTCGTAGGACAGGTCGGCATCGATGCGGATCTTTCCGCGGCGGTGCGCCCAGCAACCGGTCGATACAGCGACGCCGATCGTCGAGGGATGGCGCGCCGAGGATTCGATGTTGACGCCCATCACGCTGTTGTTGCCGGTCAGCCCTTGTGGCCCGATACCGATTTCGTTCAGGCCTTCCTCCAGCAGTTGCTCCATCTTTGCGGCGTTCTCGTTCGGGTTGTGGGAGCCCACTTCGCGAAGGATCGCGCGCTTGGAAAGTCGTGCTGCCGTTTCGACCGACGTAGATACGCCAATCCCGACCAGCAAAGGGGGGCAGGCGTTGACGCCGCGCGAAGTGATCACATCGAACACGAAATCGGTGACCCCTTCGTAGCCCTCTCCCGGCATCAGCACGGTGGCCTTTCCCGGGAGGGTGCAGCCACCGCCCGCCATGTAGACGTCGATGAGTGCGGAGTCGTCGTCGGGGACAATTTCCCAATCCAGCCAGGGAATCTTCGAGCCCGTATTGGTACCGGTGTTCTTCTCGTCGAACGTCTCCACGGCGTTGTGGCGAAGCGGGCCCATCTCCGTTGCGCCGAGCGTCGCATTGCGCAGGATGTCCTCGAGTTCGCCCAGCAAGGGGAACCTTGCACCGGCCTTGATGAAATACTGGATGACGCCGGTATCCTGGCAGCTCGGCCTGTCCAGCTTGTCTGCAGCCTCCTGATTGTCGGCCATGGACATGTAGATCGTTTTTGCGAGGGGGTTGGTCTCGAATGTCCGCAGTTCAGCCAGTTTGTCCTTGACGTCATTCGGAAGGCGCTTGCCGATGTAGGAGGTGAACTTCGCCATCACATCGGTGAGGGCCGTTATTTCGGTTTCTCGTTGCATTTCGCGCTCCTTTGGGGGAATGGGCGGTCGGGTGAGGGCGCCCCATGCCAGGGGCGACCGGAGATTGAATGTGTGAGCTGTACGTTGATCAGCTTGGGAAGAACGGGAAGAAGATGAGCAGCAGCGGAATGCTGACGGCACCGGATACGAAGATCAGGGGCAACCCCGCCCGGACGTAGTCCATGAAGCGGTAACCACCTGCCGCGAGCACCATCGTGTTGGCAGGCATGCCGATCGGCGTTGCATAGGCACACGAACCGCCGATCACGATCGCCATCAGCACAGCCCTTGGATCGGCACCGATACTGGCCGCGATTGAAAGGCCGATCGGCACCAGTAGCGCGGTGGTCGCAGTGTTAGACATGAAGTTCGTCAGCACACAGGCAATCGCGAAGATCACAACCAAGAGCAGGACCGGGGATGGGGTATCGCCAAGCAGGCCCATGATGCTCGTTGCGACAGCCGCACCGGCGCCGGTGGACTCGAGCGCAGTGGCAAGCGACAACGTTCCGCCAAAAATGAAGATCGTCTGCGAGTCGATCGCCTTGTAGGCCTGCTTTTCCGTCAGCACCCCGGTGAGGACGATCAGGACCGCGCCGATCGAGCCGATGATGTGGAGCGGGATGCCGATGCTGCGCTCGAATACCATCCCGGCAATAGTCGCAAGCAGGATTGCAAGCGAGGTGTATTGCTTCCACTTCGGAACATCCGAGTAGTCGAGCTTGGGTGCATGCGAGGGGTCATACGGATCGGCAGTGTTGTTACCGCCCGGAAGCAGCCGATGGCCGAAGAGTGCAAAGAACGCGATGCCACACAGGAGCATGGGTAGGCCGATCTTCGCGTACTCGAAGAAACTGAACTCCTGGCCGATCTGTTGCAGTGCGCTTTGTGCAATCAGGTTCCCGGGGGCACCGATCAGGGTCAGGTTTCCGCCCATGGCCGCCGCGAAGACCAGCGGCATCAGAAGTCGGGAACGGGCGAACCCCGATTTCGCCGCGATGCCGATCACCACCGGGATCAGGACGGCCGCAGTACCGGTGTTGGAGAGCACACCGGACAGCAGACCCACGATGAGCATGATGGCAATGATCAGTTGGCGCTCGGTCTTGGCGAAGCGGGTTACCAGCCCCCCGATCTTGTTCGCCATGCCGGTCTCGAACAGCGCTCCACCGACGATGAACATTGCAACGAATAGAATGACGTTTGTATTGACGAAGCCATTGAATGCGACTTTTGTATCCAGCACGCCAGTCAATACCAAAGTCAGGCAGACGATCACCGAAGTCAGCGCCAGCGGGATCTTTTCCCAGACAAACATGACTGCGGCGAAAAGCAGCAGCAGCAGGGTTATTTCCATCGGATTCATTGAGGTCTCCTCCTAACGTGCGTACCGACGCCCCACCGCTGTTATCGTCAGCAGGTGCGTGGACACGGCGGCGCTGCAACTGGAGCAGCGCCGCCTATCTTCTTGTGGATGTGTTCGCCCAACCCGGCGCGCAATGCGCCGGTGGAGGCGATCAGGCGGCCAGGGACTTTGCGCCAGTGAGGAACTGACACACTGCTGCAGTCACGTCGGCGGTCTTCGCCGTGCCGCCGAGGTCGCCGGTGTGAAGAACGGGGTTTGCCGTGACGCTCTCCACCGCCTTCATCAGCTGGGCGGCCGCTTCCGATTCGCCGAGGTGTTCGAGCATTAGCGCGGCCGACCAGAAGGCGCCGACCGGGTTGGCCAGGCCCTTGCCCATGATGTCGAACGCCGACCCATGAATAGGCTCAAACATTGAGGGGTAACGGCGTTCCGGATCGATGTTGGCGGTCGGCGCAATGCCCAGGCTGCCGGCAAGCGCCGCAGCCAGGTCGCTGAGGATGTCGGCGTGCAGGTTGGTGGCGACGATGGTGTCGAGCGAGGCCGGACGGTTGATCATGCGCGCGGTCGACGCATCGACGAGTTCCTTGTCCCAAGTCACGTCCGGGAACTCCCTGGAAACCTGCACGGCGATCTCGTCCCACATCACCATGGCGTGGCGCTGGGCGTTGCTCTTGGTGATGACCGTGAGCAGCTTGCGGGGCCGGGACTGGGCCAGCTTGAACGCGAAGCGCATGATGCGCTCGACCCCTGCCCGGGTCATCATCGACAGATCGGTGGCGGCCTCGATCGGGTGGCCCTGGTGCACACGGCCGCCGACGCCGGAATATTCGCCTTCGGAGTTCTCCCGCACGATGACCCAGTTCAGATCGTCGGCGCCGCAGCGCTTGAGCGGGCCGTCGATACCAGGCAGGATGCGGGTCGGGCGCACATTGGCGTATTGGTCGAAGCCCTGGCAAATCTTCAGGCGAAGGCCCCACAGCGTGATGTGATCGGGGATGTCCGGATCGCCGGCCGAGCCGAAGAGGATCGCATCCTTGCCGCGCAGGGCGTTCAGTCCATCTTCTGGCATCATCACACCATGTTCGCGGTAGTAGTCGCCGCCCCAGTCGAAGCTCTCGAACTCGAAACCGAATGTGCGGCTCGAGGCCGCCAGCGCTTCCAGCACTTGCTGGGCCGCGGGCACAACTTCTTTGCCGATGCCGTCTCCGGGAACCGTGGCAATGTTATAGGTCTTCATCATGTGTCTCCTGTCTCAGTGGTAGGTGGTGCAGTGGGTGCACTGTAGGAGTTGGACTTGGCCGCTACGCGCGCCTGGATTCAAGCCATCGTTAACCTGAATTCAACAATGGCCCCGCCATGACCGTTGGCATCCAACCGGCAGAACTCAGCTTCTTTTCCACTCTGGCCTCCTGCGGCAGCCTCAGTGCGGCGGCGCGGGAACTCGGCATCACCACGCCGGCCGTCAGCAAGCGCCTGGCCCAGATGGAGGCGCGCCTGGGCCTCCCCTTGGTCAACCGCACCACACGCCGCATGAGCCTGACGCCTGAAGGTGAAGTGTTTCTGGAGCACGCGCGGCGGATCCTGGGTGACATCGCCGATCTCGACCAGCTTCTGACGAGGTCGAAAGGCACCCCCAAAGGCTTGCTGCGAGTCAATGCCACCTTGGGTTTTGGCCGGTTGCACATTGCGCCGGTGATCTCGCGCTACGTCTCGCAGTACCCCGATGTGGACGCACAGTTGCAGTTGTCGGCCACCCCGCCGCCCCTGACCGACGACCAGTTCGACGTTTGCATCCGCTTCGGCGCGCCCCCCGAGGCTCGCGTGATCGCCAAGCGGCTGGCTCCCAATCGGCGCCTGCTGTGCGCCTCGCCAAAGTACCTGAAGGCGCAGGGTGAGCCCAAGGTGCCCAATGACCTGACGCACCACAACTGCATTGGCATTCGGCAGGGAGATGAGGCCTACGGAGTGTGGCGACTTTCTCCGTTACGCAGCCCCAGCCGGGACACGGAAGCCGTCAAGGTTCGCGGCAACCTCACCACCAACGACGGCGAGATCGCGGTGAACTGGGCCCTCGACGGCCACGGCATCCTGATGCGGGCAGAATGGGACATCAAGCGTTATCTGAACAGTGGCCGGCTGGTGCAAGTCCTGCCCCAGTACCAGACGCCAGACGCCGACATCTATGCGGTTTATCCCCTGCGGCATCAGCTGTCGACACGCATTCGGACGTTTATCGACTTTCTATCGCAATCGTTCGTCCGGTTCGGGGAAAAGTCGGGTTGAGGTCTCAGCGTTACAAGTCGGGTAGGTGATCAAATGAGCGTAGGCAAATTCAGAACGACCTTGCTGCTACAACTATAGCGACCTGCCGGCACCTCCCCAATGACCACTGAGGCATTGCGCTGCCGCCCTGGCTCTCGTCCTGACAGACTGCTTCACTCAGAAACCTGCCGCAGGTCTGCCGCGATGATGAGTGTCTCTTGTGGGTCGATACCGCCAGTTCGATCAATTGGACACCTGCCGTTCGACGGCGCTGAACGCCGTGGGACGGTTTTCCGCAGCACTGCCGCCACTCAATCGGGCGTGTCTGGCCGGCGGCTGAGCAGCACCTTGGCGCCCCGGCGAAGGGTGACGTCCTTGAGGGTGATCATGAAGTCAGGGCTCTGATAGGGGGTTGCGGTTGCGGGCGGATAGGGGAAAGAACGCGCGCGGGGACCGCACTGCGGAGCTCGACCGAATCGGGACGGACGCAAGGATACGTGCTTTGGCGAAGTTCACCGAATAGGCCGTCGCCGAAGTGTACTATCCGGCTTTGCCCACTCACGAGACGTAATCTCCGAATGCAAAGCGAAGTCCAGGGAAAGCCCACGTACGCCGTCGCCGCGGCCGTCCAACTGCCGAACGTGAGCGATGTCGAGTTCGAGGCGTCACTGACCGAGCTGCGCGAGCTTGCGAAGACCTTGGGGCTGACGGTCGTCCACACCTTCATCCAGAAGCGTTCCGGCTTCGACACGACCGCCTACCTCGGCACCGGCAAGCGGCAGGAAATCCGCGAGTTCGTCGACGCCGGCGGCGTCGTCGACGGCAAGTCCCACGAGATCGACGTGATCCTGGTCGACCACGAGATTTCGCCGTCGCAGGCGCGCCACCTCGAGCTGGAGGTGGGCTGCGAGGTGACGGACCGCACGATGGTCATCCTTGAAATCTTCCATCGCAATGCGCGCTCCCGCGCAGCCCGCGCGCAGGTGGAGATCGCACGCCTCGGCTACATGGCCCCGCGCCTGCGTGAGGCGGCGAAGCTCGCGGGACCGCAAGGTCGGCAGCGCAGCGGCACCGGCGGCCGGGGCGCCGGCGAGTCGCACACCGAGCTCGACCGACGCAAAGTGCGAGACCGCATCGCCGAACTGCAGGAGGAAATCGATGCGATGGAGGTCGAGCGCAAGACGCAGCGCGCGCGTCGGCAAGGGCGTCAGAGCGTTGCGAACGTCGCGCTCGTCGGCTATACGAACGCCGGCAAGTCGACTTTGATGCGGGCGCTCACCGGCAGCGAGGTGCTGGTCGCCAACAAGCTTTTCGCGACGCTCGACACCACCGTGCGGGTCATCTACCCGGAGAGCGTGCCGAGGGTGCTCGTCAGCGACACGGTCGGATTCATCAAGAACCTGCCGCACGGGCTCGTCGCGTCATTCAAATCGACGCTCGATGAAGCGCTGGATGCCTCGCTACTGCTCCACGTCATCGACGCCAGCGATCCCGGTTTCGAGCGCCAGCGGGAGGTCACGGACCAGGTGCTGGCGGAAATCGGCGCCGATGTGCTGCCGCGCCTGCGCGTCTTCAACAAGATCGACCACGTCGGCGATGCCGAGGCGCAAGCCGAACGCGAAGCGGCGTTGCGGGCGCAGTACCCGGACTGCGTCGTGATGAGCGCCCGTCGTCCGGAAGACGTGGCGAAGCTGCGCCAGCGGATCGTCACCTTTTTCCAGCAGGACCTTGTCGCCGCCGAACTCTTCCTTCCCTGGTCGGCACAGCAATGGCGCAAGGACATCTACGCGAATTGCGAGGTGGTGGACGAGCGGGCGGACGACGAGGGCGCGTTCTTCCACGTGCGCGGGGAGCGCGACACCGTGGAGAGCCTGCGCGAGCAGTTCGAGCAGGTGCGATGAGCTGAGGGTATCGGCTCTACAAGCGAGCGAAGAACCAGCGCCCCTCCAGTTTGACAGACCGGCGCTGCGCTCCGCTGCCAAGCGGGATGCCGCGAAGCTCGTTCGGCCACTTCCGTTCGGTCCCCTTGGCTTCAGAGCCGACATTCGAGCGCCCGCTCGACGCTGCCATTTGCCCGATTGCCAGATAGTGCAGTTCGGCCGAAACTGCCTGCCAGCTCGCACAACATGAGGGGCGGCAATGCGCGCTTACACTGGCCGCCCAGTTCTCACGCGGATTGAACGGCAGATCACGACCGCCTCGATCTGACGGTTTCGACCCAGACCCACCAATCACCTGGTCATGCCAAATGCGTGATGATAGGTGACCGTGCCAGTCGCCATCGGTTGTCCGAACGACAGTGCCATGAAGTATTCGGGAGGCACGTCTGGCAACACGAGACCGGCCTCGTTCGCAAAACCGAATCGCTTGTAATAGGAAGGGTCACCAAGGACAACGCAGCCTGATGCACCTTGTGCGGAAAGCCGAGCGAGCGCCTCGCGCATCAGTTGCGCCCCGATGCCGCGTCCCTGCAGCTCGGGAATGACCGATACAGGCCCCACCCCGAACCATCCTGCCGCGCCACTGGATATGGAAACCGGTGAAAGGACGACATTCCCGACGATTACCCCATCCATTTCAGCGACCAGCGAAACCGAGAGCGCGCCGGCATCGCGCAACGCCGCAACGATGAACTGTTCGTTGTGGTCCGAATGAGGCGCGTGGCGAAAAGCTGATTCCGTTACGGCCTCGATTGCCGCAGCGTCTTCTGGAGCTTCGGAACGGATGATTAGTTTCGTCATGTGGGTCACTGTAGGTGGCAACAGACGCTTCTGGCCGATACTTCCCTGCCGGCATAGGCCCCGCAGGCGCCCGCTCGGCGCAAATCGTCCAGGCGCCGAGCGGCTGCTTGCTGGAGCGGTTCCGAAGGGATCGTATCGGCCAGAGGCGCAATTTTGTCCGCTTGGTAGTTGTCGTCAAAACGACGATTTCACTCGGCAAGCCGTCGGATCAGGTGCGCATCGCCACACAAAACGAACCCTTGATCAGTTTCTCAATCTCGCCTACGGCGGTGCCCAGCCCATCTTCCTTTTCCATCTGCTCGCCAAGCTGCGCTGCCCGCTTCTGGACCCCCTCGCCTTCGACAAAGCCTATCGCCTTCCCCAGCAGCCCGGCCTCCAGCTTCGCCGCATCGAGTGCTGGCGGCGCGACGCCCAGACGATTCAGGCGTTCGGCCCAGAAGGCTTGATCGCCGGCAAATGGGATGACGACGGACGGCTTGCCAGCGCGGGTGGCGGAATGGGTCGTACCGGAGCCACCATGATGGATGACGGCGCTGGTGCGCGGGAGCAGCCAATCGTGCGGGGTGGTACCGATACGCAGGATGTTGTCAGGCAGCCCGACGTCGTCCATGCCGCTCCAGCCGGGGTAGAAAAGTGCGCGGCGGCCGGCCAACGCAGTCACCAGCGTTTCTGCCATGTGTTGCCCATCTATCCCGGCCATGCTGCCGAAGCCGACATAGACTGGCGGCGGGCCGGCGTCGAGAAAGTCGGTGAGTTCGGGCGGTGGCGTGAAATCGGCGACCGGCGTCTGCCATTGGCCGCACAGGCGCGCGTGGGCCGGCCAATCTCCGGGCTGCGGCAGGATCGTCGGTGAAATGCCGTAGAGCATTGGATGTTCGATCGGCAGATCTCGACGCGGCGGCAGCCTGAGCACACTCTGGCGCGCTTCATTCAGGGTTTTCCTGAAAGCAAACCAGAGCAACTGGTTCGTTGCCCGGAGGCTGGCATGGTTGAGCCAGCGTGGCACCAGAGCGGCGGGCAGGAAAGGCGAAGGAAACTCGCGCGAAGGCGTGAGCGGAATCATTCCGCTGCCGATGACCGGGATGCTCAGGCGTTCGGCCACCGATAGGCCGATGAAGCCCGCCAAGCCGGACGTGAGGATGGCGTCGCAGCCTTCGGCAGCCGCCAAGGTTTGAACCGTCCAGGCGCGGGTGTTGGCGTTGGTCAATTCCACTAGTGCCTTGGCCGTGCCTTTTGGCCCGTGGCGGCTCCATTCGGAGAACAACTGGCGGACGTCGCCGGGCAGCGCCGAGTTGGCCAGGCCGAGTTCTTTGGCCGAGCCGAGGGCGCGCGCATCGCCGAGCAGATGGACAGCGTGGCCGCTCCTGCGCAGCGCGTGGCCAACGGCGACGAGCGGCCGGGTGTCGCCTTCCGTGCCGTACGTGAGGATCAGCAGTTTCATAGAAACGCCCTAAACAGTATACGTCGTATACTTTAGCGTCCTTTATACTTCTCGGCCATGATCTCTCTGACCGATCTGGAAACCCCTACCAAGGTGCTCGCGAGCGGCCGGCGACCGCTGAAGAAGGCGCACCTGATGGAACGCATTGCCGCTGCTGCGGGGGAATTATTTCAAGCCGCTGGCTACATGACCGTGACGATGGAGCAGATTGCCGCCGCCGCCCAGGTCTCCAAGCGCACGTTGTACAAGTATTTCCCGGCCAAGGAGGCGGTGCTGGCGCATCTGCTGGAACGGGAACTGGCGCGCGACCTTGCCGGCCGCGGTTTACGATTCGACCTGAACGCTCCGTTCCGTGCCAACGTCTCCGCACTACTGGCGGAGTCGGCTGCCTGGTGCGAGCGTCATCCCGACTATCTGCTGCCCTATATCCGCTACAAATTCGGCAGCTTTGAGCCGAATGCCGAAACCGCCGACAAACCCGCCGACAGCGGGGACATGGTGCAGATGTGGACGCTGCTGATCGCTGCGGCCCAGCAGCGCGGCGAACTCGATGCGACACGCCCGGCCGAACAACTGGCGATCTATTTCCATTACCTGTATTTCGGCGCGCTGATGCGCTGGATCACGGATGGGCGGCTCGATCTGAAGCAGGAGTTCACGACAGTGGTATCGCTGTTCGTCGATGGTGCCTGCGCTGCAAGGCGACAGTAGTATTCCCCTGCAAAGCCGCGGAATTTACATTATGAGCATGTCAAAGCGGCAATTCGGGGGCTAACGGGATCCCGGTCCTTTATGGCAACTTTTAAGGTTATCGATCACTGCACGGGTGGTCCGGGCGCAGTCCGTCGGAGGCGGACAGAGCGGCCGCTCGAACGAATTTGCGTACGGGCTGCCGCGTCCAGTACCGGCCGAACGGCAAGTCCCGGCCCCGGCGGGGGTGTCAGGATTTCTGTGTGTGAGGCGTGAAGAGACTGTTCCAACGGGGCCGCCTGCAGGCGGCCCCGTTGGAACAGTCGGTAGTCATTTTAGCCCCGGCCGGCTTCAAAGCGCTCGGCGTAAAGGATGGCGAACTGGTTCATCGCCTCTTTCCAGTCTTTGGCTGCCCGTCCCCAGTCGGCGGTGATGTTGCGCAGGGCGAGCCAGATCAGCTTGGTTGCCGCCTCGTCGCTCGGGAAGTGCCCCCGCGTCTTGATGATCTTGCGCAGCCGCGCGTTGATGCTCTCGATGGCATTGGTGGTGTAAATCACCCGGCGGATCGGGGACGGAAAGGCAAAGAACGGGATCACCCGATCCCACGCCCGGCGCCAGGCGGCGGCCACGGGGGGAAACTTCTCGCCCCACGGCCCTTGGGCGAATGCGTCGAGTTCGCCCAGCGCCGCTTCGGCACTCGGGGCGGTGTAGATCGGCCGGATTGCCGCCGCCAGCGCCTTGCGATCTTTCCAACTCGCGTAGTCGAGGCTGTTGCGGATCAGATGCACGATGCAGGTTTGCAGCGTGGTCGCCGGAAACACCGCCTCCAGCGCTTCGGGCATGCCCTTCAGGCCGTCGGTGACCGCAATCAGGATGTCGGTCACGCCGCGCGTCTTGAGGTCATTGAAGACCTTCATCCAGAATTTTGCGCCCTCGGTGTTCTCGATCCACAGCCCCAGGATGTCGCGTGTGCCGTCGGGCAGCACCCCGAGCGCCAGGTAGATCGCCTTGTTGCGGACTACGGCGTCCTCGCGGATCTTGACCCGAAGGGCATCGAAAAACACCACCGGGTACATCGGCTCCAACGGGCGGGATTGCCAGGCAGTGACTTCACCCATCACGGCATCGGTGACCGAGCTGATGAACTCGGGCGACACGTCGGTGCCGTATTGCTCGCCCAGAAATCCCTGGATCTCGCGGATCGTCATTCCGCGCGCATACATGGCGACGATCTTGTCGTCGAAGCCGGTAAAACGCCGCTCGTGCTTCGGGATGAGCACCGGCTCGAAACTGCCGGCGCGGTCACGCGGCACTTCGATCCGCAGCGGCCCGTCTTCGGTAAGCACCGTCTTGCCGCTCGCGCCGTTGCGGTGATTGCTGCTCTCGACCGGCTTGTCAGCGCCCGGCAGGTAGCCGAGGTGATGACTGAGTTCGGCGCCGAGTGCCCGTTCGATCAGCGCCTTCTTGAACGCCATCGCGGCCGCGTTGACCGCCTCGGCGCTCATTGGACCGCCGACGAACTGGTCAATCAGTTCTTTCGGAATGTTGGGCAGCGCCGCCGGTTGCTTCTTGCTCGTCTTGCTTGGCATACATGCTCCTTGCTGACATGTTATGCCTCACACACAAAATTTCTGACAGGCTCGCCCCGGCCGGTCGATCACCTTCTCTCGACGACAGACTTTCGAGGGGCTGTTTCGCCCCGAGACCTGCCGGATGCTGTACTTCAGCATCTCGGCCTCAACGGTCGTTCGAACGGTAGCCTGCACCAGTCACCAATCCATCGGTAACCTGCCGCTCAACCACGGACTCCAACGAGCTGCAGCTTTTCGATCCGGTGAACGCGAACTCCGACCCGTTGCCGCGTGTCGTGCGTGCTGGCATTCTTCGGTAGCTTTCTGGGCTGAACGCGGGAGGTCTTCCAACGGCACCTCGGCGAATTCCGTCGCATTGATTGCGCGCAGATGAATTACGCAAGTATGCTTAACAACTCGTCAAATTTTCACCTCCCATGTCCAAGCACAAGAAGCAACACTTCGTGCCAGCCTGCTACCTCAAAGCGTGGTGTGATCCGGAGGCTCCCCCAATGCATAAGCCATATGTATGGGTTTTCGACAGAAATGGTCAAAATGTCCGGAGAAAAGCCCCAGAGAATATCTTTCACGAGTCAGATATGTACACCACTTTCGGCAAGAACGGAGAGCGTGATCTCATACTGGAACAAGGTCTCAGCCAACTTGAGATGGAATTCACAAGAATTCGCAACAGCAAAATCAACTACGGCCGCGATCTAACTCCTGACGAACATATCCTACTCTGTGCATTTACTGCGACAGCGCAAGCTCGCACACCAGCTAACCGAGAGCATCAAAGAAAACAGTGGGAACGTCCGCTAAGAATGATGGAGCGGATGACGGAGGCTGTTGCGAACATGACGCCAGATACGAAGGAAAGATTCATCGCCAGCCAACCGCCTCGCTCCGTCAATTCGAAGGGAAGTATCGGCTACGAGGAAGTCAAGCAAATGCACGAGAACCCTTTGCAAACATTGTTGTATCCGATGATCCAAGCGACAACGCCGTTGCTATGCAAGCTCGACATGGCATTTCTCGTTTCCAACGACGAGATCGGCTTTATCACGTCAGACCATCCGTGCGTGTGGTTCGACCCAGATTCCTGTCGGCGCCCTCCGATGTATCGTGGTCCGGCGCTGATGTACGAGACGATAGAAATTACCGTTCCACTATCGCCAACACACTGTCTGTTGCTCAATCGGCAAGGGATGAATGGCTACATTCAAGTCCAACCCAACGTCGTACATGAAGTAAATCGTAGAACGAGATTCGAAGCCGACGAATATTTTGTCGTCCGGAGAAATGTCAAGCTGGATCATTGGTTTGATCGTGGGAGAGAGCCTGAAGACTCATGGGATCGGCTGCATCCGCGTTCAGGAGGATAGACCGTGTCCGATGCGGGAGAACACCAAATCGTACCGGACACAACTGCCAGCCATTCCGTCTTCGCGCAACTAGCAAATATTGATTGAGGGAATATTGGGAACTCAAAACGTCGCGATAGTTGCGAAGGAAAGCGGCCGCAAAGTTGCGGGACAGCCGGTTTTCCCACGGCCAGTTCGTTTGATTCGAGAACTGATAGCTGCCTTCGTCTGGCTCCTGGTTGTCGGTCAGCTATTGCTTTTCGACATCGCTAGCTATCTCTCAGTACGATTCGCGTATCTGGAACTGCTTCTTCGCTTCCGGCTGCTTACGTTATTGGTCGTCGTAGCCCTCCTCTGGGGGCTGCTCGGAAACCGCAGGTTCCTGCTATTTTGTGGTTACATATTCGCCTATCCGTTTGTTCTCGTTTGCTGGCACATTCCGAGGATCCTGTTCAAGAACTGGGCTGTTGTCCTCGCATTCTCTCCAGCTGTGCATTCAATCTTAGGCCGCTTCAAAGCCAGCTTCATTACGTTTGTGGTTGTTCTCCTTGCGGCTTCCTTGGCCTCACTCGCTACCTATAAGCCTCTAATCGCCGGATCAATGAGTGTTCTTGGCGTCTATCTCATTCATCACTTCATCCGACGGTTTCGGGTTGCCTTCTCTCCCTCAACTGTCTTCGCCGATGCGGCAAATGTCATCCGCAACATCTGGAGCACGATTAAGGATTCAGAATTCTTCAAGCGACCGGAGAATATTGCCCCCGATTCGAGCGAGTATAGGCAGAAACTCGGGCAGAACCTACTTAGCCTCTACGTATTGACGGCCGGCTTACACTTCCTTGGAGAACGCCTTAAAGTGGTGGCGAGAAGTCGGAAGCTAGATTTATATTTTCTCTCTTCTCTGCTATACACCTTCATACTTACTACGGTTCTCTTTGCCTTCGTATACTTTGGCTTGGAACGCTTGCTACCGGGAAGCTTTACAGGTGAATCAAGCCCAGGTTTGTTTGACTTTCTGGGCCTGAGCTTCGGCACCCTGATGACCGCAGATATATCCCCCTTGAAGCCCGTCAGCGGCATAGCGCAGGCGTTCATGTATGTTCAGTTGTTTGCATCGCTCCTAATAATCGTCCTATTGGTCTTTGTTGTCCTTACAAGCATCAGAGAGCGCCACAGACAGGATCTTGATGCAGTCATTGTTGAAATTAGCGAAGCTTGTGACCGTATAGGCAGTGCGCTCGAATCGAACTACGAACTGACTATCGCCGGGGTCGAGGCATTGCTTCTAGAATTTAGCCCTAGTGTGATGAAGTGGTGTTTGAAGCTTAGACATGGTGAGGAACGGGCTAGAACGATTCAGGCGGAACGTGAAGCGCGCGGTAAACTGGGGCGTGAAGGTGGACGAGAGTAGGGTGATTTCGATCCGAAGGATCGTCGCCCCCTGCCGTTCGACCATATTGAGGCGCTGCACGGCAGGTTTAGGCCGCGTTGCCGCCACTCATTTGGCTCAGGCTGGCCAGCAGCTCAGGCCGAGGAGGCGTCTCCGACCAATCGTCTCCAACGGCCGCTGTACTTCATCACCTGCCCTTTGGTCAGACGCGGCACGAAGGCCTGCAGGCGCAGGCTCTAATGTGTTGCGTCCCCCAGGTGAATCCGCCTCAGCACTGCCGCCGCTCAATCTGCGCGGGCTGGCCGGCAACTGAGGCCCACTTCCGGTCCTGGGCCGGAACGGACATTGACAATCCGATCCATGGACGTCCGCGGCGATCAAAATGGTGACCGGACGTAGAGCAAGAAACCGACTTCTGGACTCGCTCGAGATAGCTCCGGTGCCGCCGCATTCCGTCGCCTCGCCGCAGGGGGGTGAAGAGGAAGATCTCCCGTTTCCGGTCCCGGACGAGGCGTTGTTCCGGCCTGTCAGGCACTTCCCCGCCGACACGCGAAAAACCGGGGAGTCCCCGGCTGCTCCGTGTGCTGCGCAACGGATCCCGCTTACTGCACGCGCACCTCGACGCGACGCGCCTCGGCGGCGTCCCCACCACCCGACGTGACGGCCGGACGGCGCAGCAGCACGCGCTCGGCAGGCACGCCGGCAGCCAGAAGCGCCTCGCGCACCGACAGCCCGCGGTTCTTCGCCACCTCGGCGTTCACCGCGGCGCCACCGGTCTCGTCGTGAAAGCCGGACAGCAGCGCCTTCTTCTCCGGCGCCGCTTCCAGTGCGGCGATGACGGTCGCCAGGTCGGCCGACGCGTTCGCGGGCAGCGCCGTTTCGCCGACACCAAAGTAGAACTTCACCAGCGGCTCGCCGACTTCCGCAACTTCAACGAATCCGCCTGCCGCCGTGGCCACCACGGGTTCCGCATCGGCTGCACGCAGCGTCCAGGCTCCAAGTCCGATGACCAGCGCGATCACAAGCGCTATGACGCCGAAGAGTACACCGATGACGACGTTGAGTTCGCCGTCTTCCTGATCGAACATGTCCTAAGCTCCAGTCATGGGTTGTCCCGCGCAGCCGGGGTCGGGCGAGAGTTTAGCCCAATCCCGTGCGGTCACCGTTATTCATAGCGAATTCCGAATGTGGAGATCGGCAGCTTCGTTCGCAGGCCGTAGGCATCGCCACTTGCCAGCTTCAGCCGCGGCGTGGTGACGGGAGGGGAACGGGCGGACTTCGGGCTGCACGGCGATCGTTGGGGCAGTGCCACACCTATGGCAGTGGCCATTGGCCTTTATGACGCCGCAAACCCGTAGAGCACGTTTCTTCGTTTGATTTCGTCACGGGCAAGGGCTATCGGATTTGACGGACGCGTTCGTCTCGGATCGGCCCACTTTTGCCTCATCCCCCAGGCGGAATCGCTCCCCCGGTCAGGCCTGTCGGCAGCGGCACACTTCCTTACCGGGCGCGCACGATCCATTCCTGCACCACGCCGCGCTCACCCACCCGCTCATAGCCGCGCCACAGTTGCACGCCGTTGCGGGCGCTGATCAGGACCGGCTCGTAGAGTTCCACCGGCGCGTAGCCGCTCGTCCACGGGCTCTTGAGGCGAAGCCGGCGCGCGCCGTTGGCGACATCCAGGACGAACTCTCCCGAGTGCTCGGTCTGACTCGCCGCCTCGTCGCGCGCCAAACGCACGCCGTCGCGGCGCATCACGCGCACGTCGAACACGCCCGCCCCGCGTCGTCGCCCCTTGCTTCGCCGTTGCGCTCAGCAGGCGGTGAAGCGGCACCCGCCGCTGGGACCGCTGCGAGGAAAAGCGCTTGATCGCACTCCGGACACACCCGGCAGACCGCCTGACTGCACTGCGCATGCTCGAACGAGCCGATCGGAACCGAGGTATGGCAATAGGGGCAAACGACGTGCGGGGCGTTACGAGGATCAGTGTTCATCATGGCGGGGCTCCTATGAACTGTATTTTCGTAGGGGGTATCCACTTAGCTCCACCGACCCCGGAGTGCTGTATATTTATATATATGATAGCTCCGGTTGCAGGGATGGACTACCCCCGAACGTGGAACGAGTTCTTGGACTGGTTCCCGACGGAGGAGGCCTGCATGGCCTTTGTCGAGCGGCTTCGCTGGCCGCACGGTTTCACCTGTCCGGCGTGTGGGGTGGTCGGGCCGCCGTACCGCGCCAGTCGGGGACGCTTGATGTGCCGCAGTTGCCGGCATCAGACGTCGGTCACGACCGGCACGATCTTCGAGAAGACGCGCACGCCGTTGCGCGTATGGTTGGCGGGGGCTTGGTATGCAGCCAACCAGAAGCTGGGCGTGAGTGCCCTCGGCTTGCAGCGGGTGCTTGGCCGAGGCAGTTACCAGACGGCGTGGACGATGCTGCACCGCTTTCGCCGAGCCATGGTGCGCCCGGAGCGCGAAAAACTGCATGGGCTGGTCGAAGTCGATGAAACCTATTTGGCCCTCACCGACCGGCAGTTACCCATTACGGCCGCGGGGCGCAAGAGCAAGACCACCAAGGTCCTGGTCGTCATGGCGGTGGAAATCCACCAGCCGAAGGGGTTCGGGCGAATTCGGCTGCGCCGGGTGAGCGACGATAGTGCTGCGAGCGTAATTCCGTTCGTTCAGGAAGCCGTCGACGCCGCGGCCGTCGTGCGTACCGACGGCTCGGCTGCCTATCTGGGATTGAAGTCGCTCGGATATGGGCACGAGCGCAAAGTCATGCTCGGCGCGGAGGATGCGGCCCATGTCGCGATGCCCGGCGTCCACCGGGTCGCGTCGTTGGTGAAGCGGTGGATTCTCGGTACGCACCAAGGCTCAGTGCAGCCCGACCAGCTCGACTTCTACCTGGATGAATTCGTGTTCCGTTTCAACCGCCGCGCCTCGCGCTCACGCGGCATGCTGTTCTACCGACTGATGGAGCAGGCTGTGCGGACTCCACCTGTAACGTACGCCGATGTTGCACGGAAACGGCGACCTACCGCAGGCTTAGTGGAGCTAAGTGGATACCCCTTATTTTCGTACAGTCTTTCTGCCTCTTCAAGAGCCGATCGCCCACGTTCGAGAATTTGTCTCCTAACGAGCTGATCCTGCAACCGTCGAGTTCGGCGCACTCCACTACGAGAATGGAATGTTCTACGCGCGACCTCTTCTTTCGGCCGGGGCGAATGTCTACGGCCCGCTATGGAGGATCGCGGTCGCCTTGCAGCCTCTCGATTGGCCGATGATTGAGAGTGACTCGGCGCGCAGGAAGCGACGCGCGAGCGCGTCGAGGCGCCGCAGTCGAGCTAAACGCCTTGACGGGGTCGGCTGCCACGCCTATGAATATTCTGTCTGGTCGAAAGACTGCACGGCATCCGGTCAGCCCCTGTAACCGGAACGGCTTTCGGGCTCGGGGTCACTTCGTAGGTTCATGTTCAATCCCGTGGGGAGTTCCTCCCCCACGGAGAGACGGCTCTCCGCATTGTCCAAGGAGACGCCGATGTTGCCCTTCTACGCTTCGCCTACTTCGCTCGCGGATGCCGCCCTGCTCGAGCGTTTCTTCGGCCCCGAGGCCGAGGACGTCTGGGAAAGCTGCGGCGGCTCGTGGAGCCGGGTCGTCGAGTTCGCCCGCGAGCCCCGCACGCCCGCCTGGGACGCATTGTCCAGCGCGCTCGAAATTCTGCAGCGCAGTTTTGCCGAGCAGCTTGCCGCGGGGGACGTTCTCGACGCCCCCGATGTGGTCAAGCCGTTCCTTCGAACTTTCTTCGCGGGGCGACCCTACGAAGTCTTCGTGGCCCTCTATCTCAACGCCCGCAACCACCTCATCCTTGCCGAAGAGGCTTTTCGCGGCACGCTGACGCAAACGAGCGTCTATCCGCGCGAGATCGTGCGCCGGGCGCTCGAGCTTCGCGCGGCCGGCGTGATCTTTTCGCACCAGCATCCGTCCGGCGCCTGCGAGCCGTCGCTCGCGGACGAACTGCTCACGCGAACGCTCACTTCTGCGCTCGCGATGGTCGAGGTGCGGGTGCTCGACCACTTCATCGTTGCCGGGCACTCGACGGTCTCGTTCGCCGAGCGGGGTCTTCTCTAGACGCGCACCGAAGCTCAGGTTTCCTCGCGCTTCGCGCGGCCACTGCACCTTGCACGTGGCCGCTTTTCTCAGGCGGCCGATGCCTGAGAAAAGCGGCTACGCTGCCCGCCAATCCGCCCTGACCGTCCCCGCACAGCCGTCACCGCCAGCCGTCACCGCGCCTCCTTGCCAACGCGCAGCCGAGGCACTAGATTGAACACGCTGGCCGGTCGGCATCCTGCCGCATCCACAGACGCGCGGATCCCCTAGCTCCGTCTTCTAGCACGCTCTCGCTTCTTTTCCTTGCTCGTCGCGCGGCGCCAATGCGCTGCTCGAACATCGTCCCGAATCCTCACGCGTCGCCAGTCCATGAGCTGCTCATCGGACCGAAGGCTGGCCCCCGGACCCACGAACCTCAGCAAGGAGAAGGACATGAAGCATGATTCCCCTGGACTACGGGCAGCGCGCCGTATCGCCCCCGGCAAGATCCGCCCCGCGACCGACGCTGGCGACGCCACCATGACGGCCGATCACGTGCGCATCGAAGACATCGCGCACGTACTGGCCACGACGTGGTGCTTCGCAGGCCAGACGAAGACTTTCTACTCGCTCGCGCAGCACGACTATCTCGCGAGCGTGATGGTCCCCCCTCAAGACGCCCTGCCCGCCCTGCTGCTCGATATCGAAGACGCGCTCAGGCAGTTGCTGGCGAGCCGCGAGATGAACGGCCGTACCACCGCGGCGATTCGGGCGAAGTTCGGGGTCTCGGGCGCCCTGCCTTCCTCTGTCCGGGATGCCGATCTCATTCTTCGCGCCACCGAACAACGCGACCTCGAGCGACCGCGAGACAGCCTGTGCCCCGCCCTCCTTCAGGTTCGGCCGTTGTCGCTCAAGCTTCAGCCGCTTCCGCCGATCGTCGCGAAGCACCTCTTCATCGATCGCTACTACGAGCTGCGGCCTCAGGCCGACCCGAGGCGCCGTCACCCTGAGGAGGGCGTGACATGAGGCGCGACGACAATCCGGGCGGTTCCGGCGGCGCCCGGCGGATCTACCGCTTCCACTTCGGCTGGTCGACCGCCGGTCGCGTCAACCACTTCAACTTGGCTGCACCGCCCCTGCAAGAGCCCGACTGCGCCAACAGTGAGGTGATTCAACGTACGCCGGGCGGCAGCTTCCCGGGCAATGGAAGCGCCGACTTGAGAACGTCCGGTCCATCCAGGAGCCAGCGAGCGCATCGCTGCGCGAATGCTGTTGGAAGGAGGGCCGGCGAATGAGTCTGCAACAAAGCGCCACCTCACACGACGAACAAAACGCTGCAACTCGCCCCGACAGTTGCAAGAACCTGTCACATCGAGGCGTTGAAACGAGCTCCGCTGCTCCGGCGGGTCGGCGCGCACCGACTCACGCACGGAGGAGCGTTCCTGGAGCGGTTCCTGCCGCCGAGCGGGAAGACGGTCCTCGAGCATGCGACAGCGGCGAAATCGCTGCCGGCGCCGAAGGAGTGAATCGGATGAGCGGGCTCACCCCTGCCCACCTCGCCCTGATTCGCCTCATCGCACGGCAGGCTGTTCGGGACCATTCGACACCACAACCCAAGAAGCCGCGCGGCATGGAGCCAGAGCGTTCAAATCGTGCCGTTCAAAGCCGGCGGTCAACCCGATAAGCTATTTCAGATGCGAACCGCCGCCTACTGCCGATTCTCGTCCGACGCTCAGCGCGAGACCTCGATCCGCGACCAGCTCCGAAACATCGAGGTCTATTGCCAGCGCGTGGGTTGGCAGGCCCCGGCCCTCTACCAGGATCAAGCGGTCTCAGGTTCACGCAGCGATCGTCCCGGGTACCAAGCCATGCTCGAGGCGGCCGAGCTTGGTGCCTTCGATGTGCTGCTGGTCGATGACCTCTCGCGCCTGTCGCGGGACCACATTGAGAGCGCGCAAGCGGTGCGCCGGCTCAAGTTCTCCGGGATCCGCATCATTGGCGTGTCGGACGGAACGGACACCAGTCGCGACGGCTACAAGCTCGAGACGGGCCTTCGCGGGTTGATGAGCGAGTGGTACCTCGACGACCTGGCGAAGAAGACGCACCGCGGCCTCATGGGCCAGGCGCTGGAGGGCTACAGCGCGGGAGGTCTGCCCTATGGGTACCGAAGCGAGTTTGACGGCAATGGCCACCGCCGTCTCATCGAAGAGGAGCAGGCGCGCTGGGTCCACTTCGTCTTCGAGCGCTATGCCGCGGGCGCGAGTCCACGACAGATCGCCGACGAGCTCAACCGTCGGGGCGTTGCGAGCCCCCGTGGCGGCACCTGGGCGCACTCTGCGCTCTACCCCGACAGCAAGGGCGTGGGCATGCTCGGGAATCCCATCTACAACGGCCACCAAGTGTGGAACCGCACCGCCTGGATCAAGGATCCGGCAACCGGCCGGCGCCGGCGCACGCTGCGCCCGATGTCCGAGTGGGTGATTATCGACTCGCCCGAACTCAAGATCGTCGACGACGAGCTGTGGAGAGCATGCGAGGCGCGCGCCCGGGCGGTGAAGCGTAACACCGCGGCAAAACGGAAAGCCGGCAAGGGCTCTGGCGGACGTGCGCCGAAATACCTTTTCTCCGGGCTCCTGAAGTGCGGGGAGTGTGGTGGAGCGTTCGTGATCCAGGGGCGCACGGACTACGGATGCGCGACGCACAAGAACCGCGGTCCGTCGGTGTGTGGGAACCGGTTGAAGGTGCGGCGCGCGACCATCGAAAAGGTCCTGCTGGCCGGCATCAAAGACTCGCTTCTTTCGGACGAGGCCTACCGGGCCTTCGAAACGGAGGCATGTGCGCTGTTGAAGCAGGCCAAGCCTGACCCGGGCGTCGCAAAGCGGAAGCTTGCGCACGCGCACAAGGAGCTCGACAACCTGATGGCGGCCATCCGCGCTGGCATCATCACCCCCACCACCAAGGCGGCACTGATGGAGGCCGAGCGCCAGGCCGCCGATGCGCAGGCCGAGCTTACCGCGATCGAGCGCTTCGAGCCGACGCAGATCCTACCCAGGGCCCGCGAGATCTACCGCGACCTGGTGGCCAGACTGGAAGCGGTCGAGGACATCACCAGCGCACGCGAGGCGATCCGCAAGATCGTGGGCGGTGAAGTCCGCCTTATTCCGGAAAACGGTGCGCTGACTGCCGAACTGGCGGAGCCGGTTTTTTTTTGCTTGGTGAAATAACGATCAAATCCTGCCCCCGCAACCAAATAAGTACAAAAAACCCAATCACTTCGCGGTGGTTGGGTTTTTTGCTTTTTCGCTTCGCTGTGTAGCTGCGCGCGATAATTGGCACTACCACCGCTTTGACGATGCGCAAATGAATTGCGCATCAGTTTCACCTCATCAGGATTCAACCGTACGGCGCCGCAAGTGGTACTTTGCAGCGTTGGCGTTTCCCCAGGAGAGTGGCGCATATGTCCGAGACTACGCAAGCCGTCCCCGCGCGCATCAATTCCCGGATGCCGACCCTGTTCGTTCCCCATGGTGCCGGCCCCTGCTTCTTCATGGACTGGAACCCGCCCACGGCCTGGGACGCGATGGCCGGCTTCCTCAAGAGCGTGGCCGCTACCCTGCCGCAACGCCCGCAGGCCGTGGTCGTCGTTTCAGCGCACTGGCTGGAGCCCGTGTTCAGCGTTACCGGTGGCGTACGGCCGGAGCTGATCTACGACTACTACGGTTTCCCGGCCCACACGTACGAATTGCGCTATGACGCCCTTGGCGAGCCGCACCTGGCGGGGCGGATTGCCGCGCTGCTCGGCCAGGCGCAGCTGCCGGCGAAAACGGACGCCCACCGCGGCTTCGATCACGGCATGTTCATTCCGCTGAAGCTGATATTCCCGACTGCCGATATCCCGGTGGTGCAACTGTCGCTGCGCCGGGATCTCGATCCGCTGGCGCATCTGCAGGCAGGCCAGGCGCTGGCGGCGCTGCGTGACGAAGGGGTGTTGATCATCGGCAGCGGCATGAGCTTTCACAACATGCGCGGTTATGGCGATCCCCGTTTCGGGCCCGTCTCCGACGAGTTCGACCGCTGGCTCACGGCGGCGGTCGAGGCGGCGCCGCAGCACCGCCATCAGGCGTTGGTCGACTGGGCGCAGGCGCCTTCGGCACGTCTTTCGCACCCGCTGCAGGCCGAAGAGCATCTGCTGCCGCTGATGGTGGTCGCCGGCGCCGCCGGTGAGGATCGCGGTCAGCGCGTCTTCTCGGATCGCGTGCTCGAAACCACGCTTTCCGCTTTCCGGTTCGGCTGAAGCAACAACGGGCTGCTGCCCGCGGGAATTGCTTGGAGGCGCAGTTCATGAGTGCGCGATGCAGCCCAGCCTGTCCAGGTGATTCACGATCTTGACGGCGCCTCTGTAGCGGCCATGCTGTATGGATCGACGCCCATGGAGTGCCGATCATGAAGTCCGCGCGCCGCCACACTGAACGTCACCGCACCGATCGCCTCGGCTGGATGCGTGCCGCCGTGCTCGGCGCCAACGACGGCATCGTTTCGACGGCCAGCCTGGTGGTCGGCGTCGCAGCTGCCGGATCAGGTCAGGGGGCTGCCCTCGTGGCCGGTGTCGCCGGACTGGTGGCCGGGGCGATGTCGATGGCCGCAGGCGAATATGTATCGGTGCATTCGCAGGCCGATGCGGAAAATGCCGACCTGTTGCGCGAGCGCACCGAACTGGAGAGGCAGCCGGTCGCGGAACACCGCGAGTTGGCCGCGATTTATATCGCGCGGGGCCTCGAGCCAGGCCTCGCGCAGCAGGTTGCCGACCAGCTGATGGCACACGACGCGCTCGGCGCCCATGCGCGCGACGAACTCGGAATTTCCGCAACGCTCAGCGCACGGCCGGTCCAGGCCGCACTGTCGTCGGCCGCGAGCTTCGCGGTCGGGGCAGCGCTGCCGCTGGCGGTGACGGCGCTGGCCCCGGCGCAGGGCCTGATGGCGTGGGTTTCGGGGACGTCGCTCGCGTTCCTCGCCCTGCTCGGCGCCGTTGCCGCCCGCGTCGGCGGCGCCCCCGTGCCGACAGGGGCATGGCGCGTGACGTTCTGGGGCGCGCTCGCGATGGCGGTCACTGCCGGCGTCGGGGCGCTGTTCGGGGCGGTTGCTTGAGTCGGTGACGACGGTCTTTGTCAGGTTCCCGGCGTCCTCGGCGGGATCACGAGTGCCGCCAACCAGTCGCGCAGCAGCCCGGTGACCTGTTCGGGCTGCTCGAGCGGCACGAGATGACCGCATTCCTCGATGACATGGAGCCGCGCACCGGAAATCCCCGCCGCCAGTTCACGGTGCACGTCCGGCGGCGTGATGACGTCATCCTGCCCGCACAGGACGAGCGTCGGGCATTCGATGTCGGCGAGCGTGGGCCGGCTGTCCGCGCGGCCGATGATCGCGCGCTGCTGGCGTACGAACACTTCGTACCCGAGGCCGGTCGCCATCGACTGGAACACGCCGCCCACCTCGGGGGTGTTGGCATGCTCGGGGTGCGCCATGCGCGCCAGCAGTTTTTCGATGACCGCCGGAAAATCGGTGGCGCCAAGTTCGATGAGCTCCTCGCGCGCCGCCGTGGCGTCGGGCGTGTCGGGACGCGCGCTCGTGCTGAGCAGCACCAGTGCCCGCACACGGTGCGGTGCCCGGCGCAGGATCTCGAAGGCGACATACCCGCCCATCGACATCCCGGCAAGCACGAACGGCCCTTCGGGCGCTTGCGCCAGCGCATCCTCCGCAAGGCCGGCCATCGAGTCCGAACCGGTCAGGTCGGCGATCGTGATGCCAACCACGTCCGCCAGCGCCTCCACCTGGTGTTCGAACAGGCTCGCCCCGTTCAGCAGCCCGGGCAACAAAAGCAGGTTCATCTTTTCCATGTCGATCCCTCTCGTCAATCTGCCGCCAGGACGGCAGTGCGCCCCCGAAACCCTGAATCCAGTCTAGCCTCCCCGGCTGGCTGAGTCGAACCGCCGCGGGGTGCGGGATTTGCGCGCCCCGGCCCTCGTCACAGCTGCGACTTCAGCGGCAGCACGAATTTCTCGACCAGCTTGTCCTTCATCGGCCGCTGCTGCCACATTTCATAGGTGTAGCGCTGCGCCTGGGCGAGGTCGGCCTCGAAGACCGCGATCATTTTCTCGGCGAACGGCCGGTCGTAGAGATTGAGGCTCGCCTCGTCATTGAGGCGAAACGAACGGATGTCGAAATTGGTGGACCCGACCGACACCACCTCGCGGTCGACCACCAGCAGCTTCGTGTGCAGCATCGTCGGCTGGTATTCGTGGATCTCGATGCCGGCGTGCAGCAGCGGACCCCATCCGGCTTTCGACGCGAACCGCACTGCGTCCGAATCGATGTACGGGCCGGGCAGCAGGACGCGGATGCGCACCCCGCGTTGCCGGGCGGCGATCAGCGCCTTGACGATCAGCTCGTCCGGCACGAAGTACGACGCGGCGAGGTCGATCGAATGTTTCGCGGCGGTCACCGCCATCATGTACATCAGGTGCATGCTCTCGCTGCCGCCCGACGGCGACGCGAGGAAGAGGTGCGCGGCCACGTCCCCGACCGGGGACAGCTCCGGGAAATAGGCCGGACCGCTGAGCACTTCGCCGGTCGTCTTGATCCAGTTGTCGTTGAACGCCGCCTGCATCTGCGCGACGGCCGGACCCTCGATGCGGTAATGGGAGTCGCGCCAATGCTCGGGATCCTGCGCGTGACCGAGCCATTGGTCGGCGATGCCGACGCCGCCGGTAAAGCCGATGCGCCCGTCGACCACCAGCAACTTGCGGTGCGTGCGGTTGTTGAGCCGGTCCAGCGAGTACCAGTGCAACGGCCGGTAGCGATGGACCCGCACCCCGGCCTGCTCCATCTTCCGCAGCAGGCGCTCGTCCATCTTGATGCTGCCCGCCCAGTCGATCGTGACATGGACCGGAATGCCGGCCTGCGCGCGCTCGGCCAGCGCATCGGAGAATTCCCTGCCGATTTCGCCGGACCAGTAGATGTACGTCTCGAAGGTGATCGAAGCGCGGGCGCCACGAATGGCCTGCAACATCGCCGGGAATATCTCGTCTCCATTTTGCAGTGCGGTGACGCGATTGCCGGCGATGATCGGCGGCCCGAGCAGCACCGACATTTCGCGCCGGAACTGCGGCGTGGCGACTGCGAAGCGGTGCGCGAGCACCTGTTCCAGCTTCTTTTCCGGCGTGGAGAAGTTCATCGCCACGAGCGCCACGGCGCCGGCCCCCGCCGCCGTGATCGCGGCGGTCCAGAGCATGCGCTTGGACATCCATTTTCCTGGCATGGAAAGGTCCTTTCGGCGGGAAGCAGGCAGTCCGGCGCGGCATGCTGCCGTGCAGCCCGTCGCGTGGGAAATTGAAACACAGAAGCGCGCGCCGATGCGAGGCCCGCTACCCGGAGTGGCCTCCCAGACGCCTGCATTGCGCCTCGCCACTGACGATCGCGCCGACCCCGCGCCTCGTCATTGCGGCGTGGAGATGATGTACGTACTATCCCGCACTTTTGTTTCCTTTTGTTTCTCGATACGTTCATCGTAACCATGCAGGGAGCGCGGGATGGGAGCGCAGGTTCTTTGGCAACAGCCCCTGGCGGTTGCGGTCGCGGTCGCTTGTTTTGGCCAGTCCGGCACGCTCTTCGCGCACAGTTCGCATGATCCGGAGCTGGTGGATCTGTCGCTTGACGACCTGCTGCGCGTCGAGGTGCGCGGCGCCGCGCGTTACCCCCAGCCGCTGTCGGATAGTCCCGCTTCGGTAACGGTCATTGCGCACGACGAGCTGCGCGAGCAGGGCTACCGGACCCTCGCCGAAGCCTTGTCGAGCGTGCGCGGCGTATACACCAGCAACGATCGCAACTACACCTACCTCGGCGTGCGCGGCTTCAGCCGCCCGGGCGACTACAATTCGCGCGTGCTGCTGCTCACCGACGGCGCCCGCCGCAACGACGCGCTCTACGACCAGGCTCAGGTCGGCAACGAAGCGCCGATCGAGATCGACTGGGTCAAGCGCCTGGAATTCATCCCGGGTCCGGGTTCCGCCGTCTATGGCGGCAATGCATTGTTCGGCACCGTCAATGCCGTGATGCTCGACGGCGGGGATGTCGAGGGTGCGCGGGTCAGCGTCGATGCCGGCAGCGGGCAGAGCCGGCGGCTCGGCGCGGTCGCCGGCCGGCGCCTTGCGAACGACGGCGACTGGTTCGTCGGTTTTGCCGCGTACGAAGCCCAGGGCGAAGACCTTTACCATGCCGAATTCGACGACACTGCGACCGACGGCTGGGCACGCGGCCTCGACGGCGAGACCTACCAGAAACTCTACGGCAAGCTCAGTCAGGGCCGCTGGCGGCTGAGCGGGAGCTTTTCGAGACGCGACAAGGACTTGCCGAACGCCCCTTTCGGCACGGTTTTCGGCGAAGCCGGCACGCGCACGCTCGACCAGCACGGTCTGCTCGACCTGGCCCACGACAGCCATCTCGAAAACGGCTGGCAGCAGCAGTTCCGGGTTTTCAGCGGCGCCTATCGCTATGACGGCGACTACCGCTTTGCCGACGGACTCGACAACCGGGATCAGGCGCGATCCACGGGGCGAGCCCACTGGTTCGGCGGCGACTACCGGCTGAGCGGCGCGCTCGGCGTCGGCCACCGCTGGATGTTCGGCGCCGAACTGCAAAAGAACGCGCGTTTATTGCAGCGCCTCTTCGACGTGAATCGGCGCACAGTGCTCCTGCATACCGACAATCCTTCGCACACCTACGGATTTTTCGTGCAGGACGAGTGGCGCCTCCATCCGCAGTGGCTGCTCAACGTCAGCGCGCGCCGCGACCAGCATAGCGATTATTCGCCGATCGTCTCGCCACGCGTCGCGCTGATCCACCAGCCAACCCGCGACCTGACGCTGAAGGCGATATTCGATCATGCCTACCGGCCGCCCAACGCCTATGAGCGTTTTTACGCCGACGGGATCTTCCAGAAGGCGAACCCGGAATTGCGTCCGGAGCGTGTTCGCAGCGTCGAACTCGCAGCGGATTTTCGCCTCGGCCAGAGCGGGCGGGCCGGCATGAGCCTGTACCGGAACGAAATGCGGAACATGATCGACCAGGTGTCCGATCCGGCCGACGGTTTCCTGGTCTTTGATAACTTGCCGCCCGTGCGCGTCCATGGCGTCGAGGTGGATGCCGAGAACCGCTGGGCCGCCGGCTACCGGCTGCGCGGCAGCCTCGCATGGCAGCGCTCGCGGATGGCCGATGGAAGCACGCTGGCCAACTCGCCGCGCCTGCTCGGAAAACTCGTTTTCGGGCTGCCCTTGCCCGGTGGCTGGACGGCTGCCGGGCAGTGGCAGGGCATGGCCGACCGGCTGTCGCGCAATCGCCGCAGCGCGAGCCACGGCCTGTTCAACCTCGTGCTGTCGGCGCCCCATCGCGCCGGACTCGGCGAGTGGAGCCTCGGCCTCTACAACCTCGGCGACCGTCGCTACAGCGATCCGGTGTCATCCTCTTTTGTGCAGGATGCGGTCGAGCAGGATCGGCGCCAGTTCCGCCTGCGCTGGACACTGGCCCTCTGACCCGGCCGGCCATGTCTGTTCCACTCCCTCTGCGCGGCCTCCTGCTCGCGCTGCTGCTCGCGCTGTCGCCGCCGGCCCTCGCGCAACGCCAGGCGTCCGAACCCGAGATCAAGGCAGCGATCCTGGTCAACATGCTGCTTTTCGTCGAGTGGCCCGAGAGCGGCGAGGAGGCCGAAGAGGCGCTCGCGGTGTGTTATCTGAGCGACAGCCCGGTCGCCGATGCGCTGGTGCGGCTCGACGGAAAAATCCTCCGCAAGCGGCGGCTGCGCGTGCTGCGCACCGATGAGACCGGGGCCGTTCGATGCCATGCGCTGTACGTGTCGCAGGGAGACGATGCGGCCCTTCTCGCTTCGCCCCCCGGCCCGGGCCCGCTGCTGGCCGGCGATACGCCGGGCGATCTGCAGCGCGGCGTCATGGTGAACCTCGAACTGGTTGCAGGGAGGGTGGTTTTCGATGTCGATCTGCGCGCGGCTCGTCGGGCGGGACTGAACGTGAGTTCGAAAGCACTGCGCCTGGCGCGGACCGTACTGGAGTAGCGATGGAAGAATCTCACCGTCTGCGACGCTCGCGCCGCCTGAGCCTGCTGTCGATGGGGCTCGCGCTGCTGATCGCGTTTTTCCTGCTTGTCGTGCATCAATATTTCGCCGGGCGTCGGGCGCTGCTCGAAGAGCTGCACACCGAAGCGGCGATCATTGCCGAAAACAGCAGTGCGGCGCTGGTATTCGAGGATGCCCGGGCCGGCCAGGAAATCATCACCGCCATCCGGCTCACGCCGCGCATCGTGGCCGGAGCGCTGTATCGCGCCGATGGCCTCCTGCTGGCATCGCATCCGGAGGGACAACGCGCCTTCCCGAACCTGATGCCCGGACACGACGCTACCGCGTTCGCGGACCACCCCCTGCCCGAGCGGACAGCACTCGGGCTGACCGGCGGGGTGATCCGCGAGGAGGTGCGCTTCAAGGGCGCGCCGGTCGGCACGCTGTTCCTGCACGTGGATTTCACGTCGCTCTACTGGCGCCTGCTCGAATACGCCGCCGGCGTGCTGGGCATCGCCGCCGTTGCGCTGGCGCTGGCGTACCGCCTGACGGGCCGCCTGCGTCGGCGTGTTGCCCGCACCGAAGAGCAGCTCGAGCAGTTCGCGCTCTACGACCAGGTGACGGGGCTGCCGAACAGGCGGCTGTTCGAGCAGGAACTGGCGAAGGCCGTCAGCCGCGTGCGCCGCGAGGGCGGGTCGGCCGCGCTGCTGTTCCTCGACGTCGATGGCTTCAAGAAAGTGAATGACTCGTTCGGCCACGAAGTCGGCGATCGCGTCCTGACGATGATCGCGGCGCGCCTGCGCGAAGCGCTGCGCTCCGAGGATGTCGTCGCGCGCATCGGCGGCGACGAATTCGCCGCGGTTCTTCACGCGCTCGGTGGTCCGAATGACGCGGCACGGGTGGCCTGCAAGCTGATCGCGACGATCAACGAACCCTTTCCGACCGATCCGACGCCGATCCACATCGGGCTGAGCGTCGGGATCGCGATGCTGCCCGCCGACGGGGAGGATCCCGTCGCGCTGCTGCGCCATGCGGACATGGCGATGTATGTCGTCAAGGGGCAGGGAAAGAACGGCTACCAGTTCTTCTCCGAAGCGATCGACGGCAAGGTGCGCAACGATCTCCGGCTCGAAACCAGCCTGCGGCAGGCGCTGGCGGCGACGGACGGCGGGCTGTGGGTCGCGTACCAGCCCAAGCTGTGCGCCCGGACGCGTCGTTTCCTCGGAGTCGAAGCACTGGCGCGCTGGCAGGCACCGGACGGTTTGCAGGTCTCGCCGGCCGAGTTCATCCCGGTGGCCGAGCGTTCCGGGCTCATCACCGCGCTCGGCGACTGGCTGCTCGGCCAGGTGTGCCGCGACCTCGCGTGGCTGCGTGCCGCGGATGTCGAGGTGCCGAAAGTGGCGGTCAACGTTTCTCCGCATCAGCTGCTGCGCGGCGAAGCGGTCATCGACGGCTTTTGCCGGACCCTCGCGCGACATGGCGAGCGGGCCGAGCGATTCGAGTTCGAGCTGACCGAAAGCACGCTGACCGAAGCGCGGGGAGCGAGAGTGCTCGAGGCGCTGCACGCCGCCGGCTTCACGCTCGCGATCGATGATTTCGGCACCGGCTATTCGTCGCTCGGCTACCTCAAGCGTTTTCGCGTCAGCACCCTCAAGATCGACCAGAGCTTCGTGCGCGACCTGCCCGATGACGGCGACACCGCCGTCATCGTGCGGGCGGTGATCCAGATGGCGCATGCGCTGAACATCTCGGTGGGCGCCGAAGGGGTCGAAACCGGCGCCCAGGCGGACTTCCTCGCCGCCGCCGACTGCGACATCCTGCAGGGCTATCTCTTCGGCCGACCGATGTCCGCCCACCAGCTGCGCCAGTATCTGCACGAGCCGCTCGTCAAAGCGCTCCCGTAGCGCGGACCGGCGCCCGGCAGGGATCGCCCTTGCGGAGGGCGGTGCATGAGGCCGCCGCCGGCGCAGCAGAAAATTCGGCTCCAACCGTGCAAGAATCCCGTCCACCCGTCGCCTGCCCGCCGCGCTCGATCGCGGACCGCGGCGACGGCCGGATGCGTACACGCGAGCGGCGGCTGCAGCGCCCGATCGCGCCTTCAGGAGTCCTCCTCGCGATGAAGCCCGAAATCCCCGATCCCGCCACTGCCGCCCTCCCCGCCGCCGCCCGTTCCGAACTGCGCCGGCGCATCGACGCCGCCTGGCGAACGCCAGAACCCGAGTGCGTGCCGGCGCTGATCCGCGCCGCGCGGCTCGATGCGGAAATGCAGGCGCGCATTGGCGCACAGGCGCGCGAGCTGGTCGCAGGACTGCGGGCGACGCGCACGCGCTCCAGCGGCGTCGACGCGCTGATGAAGGAGTTTTCGCTGTCGAGCCAGGAAGGGGTCGCGCTGATGTGCCTCGCCGAAGCGCTGCTCCGGGTGCCCGACTCCGCGACTGCCGACCGCCTGATCCGCGACAAGCTCGCCCACCGCGACTGGCATGCGCACCTCGGCCACAGCCCGTCGCTGTTCGTCAATGCCGCGACGTGGGGCCTGCTGGTGACGGGAAGGCTGGTGGCGACGAGCAGCGCGCAAGGGCTTTCGAGCGCGCTCACGCGGATGCTCGCGCGCGGCGGCGAACCGCTGATCCGCCGCGGCATGGACCTGGCGATGCGCCTGCTCGGCGAACAGTTCGTCACCGGCCGCAGCATCGCCGAAGCGCTCGAGCGCAGCGCCACGGCGCGCCGGCGCGGCTACCGCTACTCGTTCGACATGCTCGGCGAGGCGGCGATGACGGCGACCGACGCGCGGCGCTACCTCGCCGGCTACGAAGAGGCGATCCACGCCATCGGCAAAGCGTCGGCCGGCCGTGGCGTGGTCGACGGCGACGGCATTTCGGTCAAGCTGTCGGCGCTGCATCCGCGCTACGTGTGGTCGCAGCGCGAGCGCGTGCTCGCCGAGCTGCTGCGGCGGCTGAAATCGCTGTGCGTGCTGGCGAGGGACTACGACATCGGCCTGAACATCGACGCCGAGGAAGCCGAGCGCCTGGAGCTGTCGCTCGACCTGCTCGAAGCGCTCGCGCTCGACGACGAACTGGCCGGCTGGCAAGGCCTGGGCTTCGTCGTGCAGGCGTACCAGAAACGCGCTCCGCGAGTCGTCGACTGGATCATCGAGCTGGCGCGGCGCAGCGGCCGGCGCCTGATGGTGCGGCTCGTCAAGGGGGCATACTGGGACGCGGAAATCAAGCGCACCCAGGTCGAAGGCCTCGCCGGCTACCCGGTCTTCACGCGCAAGCTGTACACCGATGTCGCCTACCTCGCGTGCGCCAAACAGCTGCTTGCAGCGCGCGACGTCCTCTATCCGCAGTTCGCGACGCACAATGCGCACACGCTGTCGGCGGTCTTCCAGCTCGCGGGCGACGACTATGCGGCTGGCGACTACGAATTCCAGTGCCTGCACGGCATGGGCGAGCCGCTCTACGACCAGGTCGTTGGCGACGGCGGCCGGCGGCGCAGGGTGCGCATCTACGCGCCCGTCGGCAGCCACGAGACGCTGCTCGCCTACCTCGTCCGGCGCCTGCTCGAAAACGGCGCGAACTCGAGCTTCGTCAATCGCCTCGTGGATGAAAACGTGAGCATCGACGAGCTGGTCGCCGACCCGGTCGAAGAAGCGTTGCCGCTCGCCGGCGCGCCTCACCCGCGGATTCCGCTGCCGGCCGACCTGTACGGCAGCGAGCGGCGCAATTCGGCGGGCCACGACCTCGCGAGCGAGCCGGTCCGCCAGCGCTTCGGCGCTGCATTGCAGTGCAGCCGCAGCGTCGTGCGCCGCGCCGGACCGCTGCTCGCGAACGGTGCAGCATCGCCCGCCGCACGCGACAACGTGCGCGCGGTGCGCAATCCGGCCGACCACTCCGACGTCGTCGGGATGGTCGTTCAGGCCGACGAGGCCGATGTCGAACGGGCGCTCGCGGCGGCATCCGGTGCCGCCCCTGGGTGGGCGATGCGGGCTCCGGCGGCACGTGCCGATTGCCTGGACCGCGCCGCCGAACTGATCGAGCGCGACACCGACGAGCTCGTCGCGCTGGCGGTCCGCGAAGCCGGCAAGTCATGGGCCAATGCCCTTGCGGAAGTGCGCGAGGCGGTCGATTTCTGCCGCTACTACGCCGCCCGGGTGCGCGGCTTCGACAACGCCAGCCATGTCGCGCTCGGGCCGCTGCTGTGCATCAGCCCGTGGAATTTCCCGCTGGCGATTTTCACCGGCCAGATTGCGGCGGCACTCGCCGCAGGCAACCCGGTGCTCGCCAAACCGGCTGAACAGACCCCGCTGATCGCCAGCGCGGCAGTGGCCCTGTTCCGCGAAGCCGGCGTGCCCGCGGCGGTCCTGCAGTTGCTGCCCGGCCGGGGCGACACCGTCGGCGCAGCGCTGGTCGCCGACCCGCGCGTACGCGGCGTGCTGTTCACCGGCTCGGTCGAAGTCGCGACGCAGATCAATCGCGCCCTCGCCAGGCGCGGCGGCGACGTGCCGCTGATCGCCGAAACCGGCGGGCAGAACGCGATGATCGTCGATTCCACGGCGCTCGCCGAGCAGGTCGTCGCCGACGCGATCGCGTCGGCTTTCGACTCCGCCGGCCAGCGCTGCTCGGCGCTACGCGTGCTGTGCCTGCAGGACGACGTCGCCGACGCCGTGCTCGCGATGCTGCGCGGCGCGCTCAACGAAATGCGGCTCGGCGACCCGTCGGATGTGCGCAACGACATCGGTCCGGTCATCGACGCGGACGCCCAGGCGGCGCTCGAGCGCCACGTCGCCGCGATGCACGCGAACGGCGCGAAAATCACCCGCCTCGCGTTGCCGCAGCGCTGCAGCCGGGGCACTTTCGTCGCGCCGACGATCATCGAGGTCGGCGACATCCGCGACGTCGGCGGCGAGCACTTCGGTCCGATCCTGCACGTGCTGCGCTACCGCGCTGAGGAGCTCGACCGCCTCCTCGACGCGATCAACGCGACCGGCTACGGCCTGACGATGGGCGTGCATTCGCGCATCGACGAGACGATCGATGCCGTCATCGCGCACGCCCGCGTCGGCAACCTCTATGTCAACCGCAACATGATCGGCGCCGTCGTCGGCGTGCAGCCTTTCGGCGGCGAAGGCCTGTCCGGCACCGGACCAAAAGCGGGCGGCCCGCTGTACGTCCATCGCCTGCTGCGCCGCGGCCCGGGGCCGGCGCTGGAGGGCCGCGACCGGCTCCCGGACGGCGAGGCGTTCGGCTGCCTCGTTGCCTGGCTCGACGCTGCAGGGCGGACGCTGATCGACGACGCCGGCCGCGCATTCCTGCACGAGCGGATCGCCGCCTGCCGCGCGACGCGCCTCGCTGGCCTGCGGCTCGCCCTGCCCGGCCCGACCGGCGAAGACAACAGCCTGCGTTTCGTCCCGCGCGGCCTCGTCGCCGGCGTCGCCACAACCACCGTCGGACGCCTGCACCAACTCCTCGCCGCGCTCGCGAGCGGCAACCGCATCGTATTCACGGACGATGCCGCGCATCGCGCACTGTTCGACGCCCTGCCGAGTCCGGTGCGAAAAGCGGTGACGCTGGACACCGACCGGGAAGGCCACCGGTTCGGCGCGCTGCTGCTCGACGGCACCGCGGCAGAGGCCGACGCGTGGCGCGTGCGCCTCGCCGAACGCGACGGCCCGATCGTGCCGCTGCTGCAGCCCGAGCCCGGATACGATCCGGCGCGGCTCATCCATGAGCGCACCGTCAGCATCAACACCGCCGCTGCCGGAGGTAATGCGAGCCTGATGACGCTCGGCGCCTGATAGCAGTCAGCCCGGCTTCACTCGCCGGCGAGTTGCGGATATTCCCCGCGCAGCGTCTCCCCGTCGCGCCGCCATGCGAGGCATTCGCCGACGAACGCGACCGCGCGTGCATCCGGCCAGCGCCGCGGGTCGGGATCGATGGCGATCTGGCGCGCGACGCGGTCCGGCCACGAGGCCTGCGTGTAGGTGTTGCCGACCTGGGTGATGAGGTCGGTCAGATGCGCGCATCCTTCCGTGCCGCCGACGCGCTCGCGCACCTGCCGGCCGAATCCGGGCCCGATGTGGAGCCCGATGAGGCGACGATACGCCGCAGCGGCTTCCGGACACACCGGCCACGGCGCCGCCATCATCCGCGCCTCCACGTCCAGGATCGTGAACTCCCGGTCGATCAGGAACGCGATCGTCATGTGATGGATCAGTTCGCCGGGACGGATCGGCTCGCGCGAGCGAAAAATCATCTCCTGCGCCTTCTCGTCCGCCACCGTCGCTTCGACTTCATACAGGCCGTCCTTGCGGCGATAGGCGCGGCAGGTGATCTGTCGCGTATGCGCGAGTTCGCGCTCGCATTCCCCAAGCATTCCAGCTTCCTCCGGAGCGGTGGCCCGTTCGCCACCGCGATAGCAAAAGTCAATGGTAATGGCAGCCGGCTACGATCGACAGCGCCGGCTGATCAACCGCGCCGACGGTAGATCGAAGCACGCATCAGCAGCATCGCGGTCACCGGCGAAGTGAGGACGACGAACACCGCGATCAGCACTTCATGCACCACCGGCCGCTGCGCGAGCGCTGACGAAACCAGGATCGAGGCGAGCAGGATGCAGCCCGCGCCCAGCGTGCTTCCCATCGTCGGCGCGTGGATGCGGGCATGGAAATCGTGCAGCCGCAGCAATCCGAGCGAACCGACCAGCGTCAATAGCCCGCCGATCACCAGCAGCGCGGCCGCGGGGAGCGCCGCCCACAACGGCACGTTGATCGCGTTCATGGCTCGATGACCTCGCCGCGCAGCAGGAACTTCGCCATCGCGGTGGCGCCGACGAAGCCGAACAGCGCGATCAGCAGCGCGATGTCGAAGTAGATGCCCGAGCCGAAACCGATTCCCAGCGTAAGCACGACAAGCATGCCGTTGATGTACAGCGTGTCGAGGGCGAGCACGCGGTCCTGCGCCTGCGGGCCGCGCAGCAGGCGGATCGTGGCGCACCCCATCGCGACCGAAACGCACATCAGGGCGAAGTACACCGCCCACGGAAGGACGTGATTCATCCGAAGATCTCCATCAGAGGTCGTTCGTAGCGCTGCTTGACCGTTCGTATCCACGCCGCTTCGTCCTGCAGGTCGAGGATATGCAGCGTCAACACATTGCTCTCCCTGTCGTGTCCGGCCCACACCGAGCCCGGGCAGGCGGTGATGATCATCGCCAGCACGGCGAGTCCGTGCGGATCGCGCAGTTCGAGCGGAATCTTCATGAAACCGACATGCGGCTGCCGCCTCGACGCGCCGAGGATGACGCTGCCGACCGCGATGTTGGAGCGGACGACATCGACGAGGACGACGAAGAACAGGCAAACCGCGACGTCGAAGCGTCGCGGCCACGCGGACACCGGGCGCAGGGCCGCGACGGCGAGCGTGACCAGGCCCGCGAACAACACGCCGAGCGCGATCTGCCCCGGCGCGAGGCTGCCGTTGAGGGACAGCCACATCACCAGGAGAAAGACCGGCAGGACCGGCACCCTGCGTCTCATCGCGCGAAGCCTTCCGTCACCGTCATCGCCGGCAGCACCGCCTCGACGTAGCCTCGGCCCTCGAGGTATCGGGCGGTAGCGTTGAAATACGTCATCGCCGGCCCGGCGCCGCCCGCGAGCGCGACGCACAGCAGCAGCAGCGCGGTGACGGGGACGGCTTCGGTCCATTGCAGCTGCGGCACGCTGCGCTCGGTGCCCCAGAAGATGCGCACCCCGATGCGCGACAACGCGACCACGCCGGCGAAGCCGGAGAGCAGCAGCGCGGCGACGAACAGCCAGGGTTGCGGGGCATTGGAGCCGGCCCCGGGCTCGAAAGCGATCGCCGCGACGAGCAGCGTGAACTTCCCAACGAACCCCGACAGCGGAGGAAGGCCCGTCAGCAACACCCCGCACAGGATGAACGCCAGGCCGAGGAAGGCCATCGCGGCCGGGATCGGAAAGCCGACGACGCTCTCGATCTGCCTGGGGTCCTGGGGATCCTGGAGCCCGAAGGCTTCGAAGCTGACCGCGAGGAGATCGGCCGCGATCGCCCGGCCGCGTTCGGCCATTTCGATGACCATGAAGAACGCGCCGCTCGCGAGCACCGAGCTGACGAGATAGAACAGGCCGGGGCCCGTCAGCGCGTAGCCGTCGAAGCCGAACGCCGTCAGCAACGTTCCCGACGAGACGATCACCGTGCAGCCGGCGAGGCGGTCCAGCTGCTGCGCGGCGAGCATTCCGAGCGTCCCCGTGGCGATCGTCGCGAGGCCGCAGTAGAACATCCATTCCCCGCCGAACGGGGCCGGCGCGGCGTCGCCGAGCAGCGTTTCGAAGCGCATCAGCGCATAGACGCCGACTTTCGTCAGGATCGCGAACACGCCCGCCACCGGCGCGGCTGCCGCGCCGTAGGCTGCGACCAGCCAGAAGTTGAGCGGCCACGCGCCCGCCTTGACGAGGAACACGACGCCGAGCAGCGCCGCGGCCGCATCGACCAGCGCCCGTTCGTCCCCGACGAGGAGCGGGATGCGCAGCGCCAGTTCGGCCATGTTGAGCGTGCCGGTGACACCATAGATGAGGGCCGCCGCGATCAGGAAAAGCAGCGACGCGACGAGATTGACGACGATGTAATGCAGCCCCGCCCTCACCCGCGTCGCGCCCGAGCCGTGCAGCACGAGCCCGTACGACGCGGCGAGCAGCACTTCGAAAAAGACGAACAGGTTGAAGAGGTCGCCGGTCAGGAAGGCGCCGCTGATCCCCATCAGCAGGAACTGCGAAAGCGGCAGAAAATGCGTGCCGGCGCGCTCCCACCGCGCGAGCGAATACACGAGCGTCGCGAGTCCCAGCGTCACGCCCAGCGTGAGCATGATCGCCGACAGGCGGTCGACGACCAGCACGATGCCGAACGGCGCGGCCCAGCCGCCGAGCGCATAAGCGCCGACCTCGCCGCTCCACGGCGCACTGATCAGCCCGCCGCTCATTCCCAGCAGCGTGACCGCGACGACCAGCTGCGCGAGCGTCGCGGTCAGCGCGAGAATGGTGCGCGCTCGCCGCTGTGTTTCGCCGAACAGCAGCATCGCCGCTCCCGCGAACAGCGGCAGCACGACCGGCAGGATCGGCAGATGCTGCAGCCAGCCGCTCATGCCGCGGCTCCGGCAAAGGAGCGGTCGAGCCGGCGGGGTAAGGCAGCGACACGCATCGGCTTCGTCATTCCTGCTCCGGCTCCCGTCCGTCGACGTGGTCGGTGCCCGTCAATCCGCGCGACGCGAGCAGCACGACGAGGAACAGCGCGGTCGTCGCGAAACCGATGACGATCGCCGTCAGCACCAGCGCCTGCGGCAGCGGATCGGCGTAAAACGCGGGATTGCTGCCGAAGGACGGCACGATCACCGGCGCGCGGCCGAGATTGAGCCGCCCCATGCTGAAAATGAACAGGTTCACCGCATATGCCAGCAGCGACAGGCCGATGATGACCTGGAAGGTGCGGGGGCGCAGCAGCAGGTACACGCCGGAGCCGCCCATGATCCCGATCGCCAGTGCGAGGACGATTTCCATCAGACGAATCCTCCGCGCGCGAGCATCGCCTTGCGATGGTGGCTGCGCAGCGACTGGTGCGCGAGCGCGACCAGCATCAGCACCGTCGCCCCGACGACGAGCATGTAGACCCCGAGATCGAACAGCAGCACCGTCGACAGATGGATTTCACCCAGCAGCGGCAGCTCGCCGTGCCAGGACCGGCTCGACAGGAACGGCTCGCCGGCAAGCCACGCGCCGCCCCCGGCGGTTCCCGCGCCGAGCAGCCCGAGCGCGATCCAGTACTGGGGATGGATGCGCAGGCGCGACTCCACCCACACGGTGCCGCCGACGATGTATTGCAGGATCACCGCGGTCGCGAGCACGAGCCCGCCGACGAAGCCGCCGCCCGGCGCATTGTGCCCGCGCAGCAGGAAGAACAGCGACACCAGCGTCGCCAGCGGCAGGAGCAGGCGCACGATCACCGCCGGCAGCATCAGGTAGCCGTCCGGCAGCAGCGCCGCAGGGTCCGGCAGCCGCTCTTCACTGTCGCCGTCCGCTCCGTCCTGCTCGCTTTGCTGGCGCGGCAGCGCGACGCTCTCGGGCGCCGGGCGGAAGCGGCGCAGCAGCGCATACACGGTCAGCGCGACGATCCCGAGCACGGTGATTTCGCCGAAGGTGTCGAACCCCCGGAAATCGACGAGGATCACGTTCACGACGTTCAGGCCGCCGCCGTCCGGCAGCGCCCGTTCGACGAAGAACGGCGAGATGCCGTCGGTCGGGGGGCGGGTCAGGATGGCATAGGCGAGACCGGCGAGTCCGAGTCCCGCCGCGGTGGCGATGAGGGTGTCGCGGGCGCGGCGCACGCGCGTGCTCAGCGGCACCCGCTCGCCCAGGCGGAAGCGCTCGTCGCGCCGCGGCAGCCACCGCAGCCCGAGCAGGATCAGCACCGCCGTGACGACCTCGACGGTGAGTTGCGTGAGCGCGAGATCGGGCGCGGAGAACCAGACGAAGGTCAGGCTCGTCGCCAGCCCTGCGCCCCCGGACAGGATCAGCGCGGCGAAACGGTGATGCTTGGCCTGCCACGCGGCGGCGACCGCGCACGCCGCGCCGATGACCCACATCAGCACGAAAGCCGGGTGAGGAGGAAGGACCGGGCGCGTGCCCCACGACCACCCCGCGGTCAGTGCCGGATAAAGCGCGCCGACGACCGCGACCCCGACCACCAGCAGCAACTGCGTCTGCAGGCGACGCGAGGACAGCGCCCGCAGCGCACGCTCGGAACCCGACATGATTCCGGTCTGCGCCAGGTCGAACGCCCGCTTGCCGTCGAAGCGGCCGAACAGCGGCGCGCGGATCCCCGGATGGCGCCGCAGCAGAACGTGCAGCAGGATTCCCCCGGCAAGCGCGCTGAAGCTCATCAGCACCGGCAGGTTGAACCCGTGCCACATCGCGAGGCTGTAGGCAGGCGCATCGGCGCCGAGGATCGCGGTCGTCGCCGTCTTCAGGAACGGGCCGACGGTGTGCGCCGGAAAAACCCCGACCAACAGGCACATCAGCACCAGCAGCGCGCTCGGCAGCAGCATCCAGCGCGTCGGTTCGTGCGGCGCGCGCGGCAGGTCGGTGGCCTGCGGGCCGAGGAAGACCTCGGCGATGAAGCGCAGCGAATAGGCGACGCTGAACATCCCCGCGACCGTCGCCGCAAGCGGCAGTCCGATCCGCTGCACGTCGGGGCGCTGCAGGAAGACGGTTTCGGAGAAGAACATCTCCTTCGACAGGAAACCGTTGAGCAGCGGCACGCCGGCCATCGACGCGGCGGCGACGAACGCCAGTGTCGCGGTGATCGGCATCGCACGGTAAAGACCGGACAGGCGCTTCAGGTTACGCGTACCGGTCTCGTGGTCGACGATGCCGGCCGCCATGAACAGCGAAGCCTTGAACGCGGCGTGATTGACGATGTGAAACACCGCGGCGACCAGCGCCAGTTGCGTGTTCATCCCGAGCAGCAGCGTGATGAGACCGAGATGGCTGATCGTCGAGTACGCCAGCACGCCTTTCATGTCCTCCTGGAACATCGCCAGGTAGGCGCCGATCACCAGCGAGCACAAGCCGGCGCCGCCGACGATCCAGAACCAGGCGTCAGTCCCGGAGAGCACGGGCCACAGCCGCGCCAGCAGGAACACCCCGGCCTTGACCATGGTCGCCGAATGCAGATAGGCCGAAACCGGCGTCGGCGCCGCCATCGCGTGCGGCAGCCAGAAATGGAACGGGAACTGCGCGCTCTTCGTCAGCGCGCCGAACGCGATCAGCCCGAGCACGGCCGGATACCAGGGATGCGACCGGATCACCGCCGCCGAATCGAGCACGATGTCCAGGTCGTAGCTTCCCGCCATATGGCCGAGCAGGAGCACGCCACCCAGCAGCGAAAGTCCGCCTGCTGCCGTGACGGTGAGCGCCATGCGCGCGCCCCGGCGAGCGTCCACGCGATGATGCCAGTACGCGATGAGCATGAACGAGGCGAGGCTCGTCAGCTCCCAGAACATCGTCATCTGGATCAGGTTGCCCGACAGCACCACGCCGAGCATCGCGCCCATGAACGCGAGAAAGAAGGAGAAGAACCGCGGCACCGGGTCGGCCGGCGACATGTAATAGCGCGCATACACGACGACGAGGGTGCCCATCGCGGCGACCAGCATCGCGAACAGCCACGCGAAGCCGTCGAGCCGCAGCGAGAAGCTCAGGCCGAGTTCCGGCGCCCACGGCAGCGACGCACGCACGACGCCTCCGTCGGAAACCTGCGGATACAGGCTCGCGGTCAGCAGGGTCGACGCGAGCGCCACCAGCCCGGCGAGCCATGCTTCGGCATTGCGGGCGTTCGACGGGAGGAAGGCGGCGCACAGGCTGCCGGCGAACGGCAGCAGTATGATCAGGAGCAGAGTCATTTTGCTCCAATGCTAACCGTAATGGCGCGTCCCTGCGAACCCCATGCCGTAATGCTAAAAGGACGGTTTCGCAGAAACGCACAAGCAAAAAGGCCAGTCTTTCGACTGGCCTTTTTGCCTGAATCCGTGGCGCGCCCGGAGAGATTCGAACTCCCTACCCCTTGGTTCGTAGCCAAGTACTCTATCCAGATGAGCTACGGGCGCTTTGTGAAGAAGCGAGATTCTAACAGGTCTCGCTGCTGCGTCAACCACCTCGCGGTATTTTTTCGGAATCACCGTAATTTCATCGAAAATCCTGTTGAATCATCGATTTGGTTAAGCTTTCCCGCTCTTGCGAGCTACCGCGAGACGCCGCAGGCCGGCATTATGGGCATGCCCGTCGCGCGACGCAAGCATTTTTGCTGGCCGGCGCGGCTCAGCGCGTGTAATAGCCCACGCCGACGATCTTGTCGCCGACCTTGCGGAAAAAGCTGTGTTTCGACTCGAGCTTTTCCGTCAGCGGATTGCGCCAGGCGTAATCGAGCTCCCCTTCGCCCTTGCGCCCGACGATATTCAGCATGTCGGTGACGATGGCCTTGCCTTTCGGGTCGCGCAGCGCGCTGCCGTCGGTGCCGACCATCGCGGGAGAACCGCCGTGGGCGACGAAGCGCCGGGTCGGGATATCGATGACGAAGACGTAGAGATCGTCCTGGATGAAACCGCCGTCGACCGCGTTGAACGCGTCCAGCGCGGTGTCGCCCTTGTCGTTCAGCGCGGTGACGGCGCGCTCGAGCAGGCCTTTCGCCTGCTCGGCGGTGGCGCGCGGCGTGTAGTAGCCGACGGCGATGATGCGGTCGTTCACTTTCTCGAACAGGGTAACCTTCGGCTCAACGCGGTTATCGACGCGGTTGAGCCAGCGGTACTCGATGCGGCCATGGCCGGTCTTCGCCGCGGTGTCGAGCATGTCGCGGAAAAACGCCTTGCCCGAGACATCCTTCATCGTCGCGACGTTGCGTCCGACCAGCGCGACGGACGGTCCGCCGCTCGCGAGCATTTCGCCGTCCATGCTCAGCACATAGACATAAAGCTCCTTGTCGCTGAACGCCGGCGATCGATTGAAATCGGCCAGCGCGGCTTCGCCCTTCTCGCGATAGTGCGCGACGGCCTTCTCGAGCAGGCGGCGGCTGCGGTTCTCGTCGGCGCGCTGGACGAGATCGGCCTGGGCAGCCGGAGCGGTTGCGGCGGATGCGGGTGCGGCCGCGTGGGCCGCCGGAAACGCGAGGCTGCACAGGCACAGGGAAGCGATGCGAAGAGTTGTTTTCATGGCGCGGAATTAGTTTCAGTAATGATTGGATGCACAAAAATTATCGGATATGACGATGATTGTCGACACATGCTCGTCGCGCGACTCCCGGCGCCTTCCGCAGCGCCACCCGCGTTAGGTCAGCCGAGGCGGTACACGCGCGCCTCGTACGGCCTGAGCAAAAGACTCTCGGTCGGGGCGTGCGGCTCGACCGGCTGGTTCGCGAGCAGCAATCCGCCGTCGTCCAGCGGCAGGCCCGGCTGGTGATATCGGGCTTCGTCACGCGTCATGTTCGTGATGATCACATAGCGCCGAGCGTCGTGCGTGCGCGTGTAGGCGTACACCTGCGCATCGCCCTCCATCAGGAGCTCGTAGTGGCCATGGACGAGCCCCGGCTCGCGTTTGCGCAGCGCCATGAGGCGGCGGTAATGGTTCAGCACCGACGCCGGGTCGCGCTCCTGCAGCTCGGCGTTGATCTCGTTGAAGTTCGGATTGACCCGCAACCACGGCGTGCCGGGGCTGAATCCGGCGTTCGCCGACCCGTCCCACTGCATCGGCGTGCGCGCGTTGTCGCGCGAGACGATCGCCAGCAGGTCGATGATGTCACGCTCGGCGAGCCCTTCGCGCTTCATCAGCGCGAAGCGGTTCTTCGTCAGGACGTCGTTGAAATCGTCGATCGCCGCAAAGCGGCTGTTCGTCATGCCGAGCTCCTGCCCCTGGTAGATGAACGGCGTGCCCTGCATCAGGAAATACATCGTCGCCAGCGCGGTCGCGCTCTCGCGCCAGTAGCGGCCGGTGTCGCCCCAGCGCGAAACGACCCGTGGCAGGTCGTGGTTTTCGAGGAACAGCGCATTCCAGCCGATGCCTTCGAGGCTCTTCTGCCATTTCGTCAGCACCGCCTTGAGCGCCGGAAGGTCGAGCCCGTTGCGCGGCGCCTTCTTCCATAGCGCGGAGTGCTCGAACTGGAAGATCATGTTGAGCCGCCGGTGCTCCTCGCCGACCCAAGCTCTGGCCTGCTCCGGCGACACGCCATTGGCTTCGCCGACGGTCATCACGTCGTAGTGGTCGAAGGTGTGGCGGCACAACTCGTCCAGGTAGTCGAGCACGCCATCGACGTTCATATGCTTCTCGAACGAGGGCACGTAATCGAGGCCATGCGGATTCGGCATGTCGGGCAGGCCCGGCTCCTTTTTCTTGTGGCTGACGGCGTCGAGCCGGAAACCGTCGACGCCCTTGTCGAGCCACCAGCGGACCATTTCGTAGATCGCGGTCCGCACTTCCGGGTTGTCCCAGTTCAGGTCCGGCTGGCGCTCCGAGAACAGGTGCAGGAAATACTGGCCGGTCTCGTCATCGTGTTTCCACGCCGAGCCCTTGAAGATGCTCTCCCAGTTGTTCGGCTCGCGCCCGTCCTTGCCGTCGCGCCACAGGTACCAATCGCGCTTCGGATTGTTCCGTGACGAGCGCGACTCGAGGAACCACGGATGCGCGTCGCTGGTGTGGTTCGCGACGAGATCGAGGATCAGCCGCATACCGCGGCGGTGGACTTCGGCGAGCAGGCGGTCGAAATCCGCCATCGTGCCGAACTCGTCCATGATCGCCCGGTAGTCGCTGATGTCGTACCCGTTGTCATCGTTCGGCGACTTGAACACCGAGCAGATCCAGATCACGTCGACGCCGAGCGATTTCACGTAATCGAGCCGCGCGGTGATGCCGTTCAGGTCGCCGATCCCGTCGCCGTTCGAATCCATGAAGCTGCGCGGATAGATCTGATACACGACGGCTTCCTTCCACCATGCCCTGCCCGCCGCGTTGTCGCCTGCCGTCCTCATCCGTACTTCTCCCCGCTGTTCAGTGTCGAATCGCCAATTGTCGCAGTTCCAGCCCGCTCCGCGGTTGCCGCGTGTGAGCCGCCTGCGGGCCGGGCGGCAAGGTGGACACTTTTTCGCGCGGCGGGCACTCTCCCGATTCTGTCCATCCGCTTCGCTCGCCCTGATGTCCACTGGCTGCTCCGACACCTACCCCCGGCTGATCGGCGATATCGGCGGCACGCACGCCCGCTTTGCCGTCATCGACTCGCCCGGCAGCCCGCCGACGCGCTTTCGCACGCTGTGCTGCGACGATCACGCCGGCCTCCTCGAGGCCGTCCGGGCTTACCTGCTGCCGGAACGGGGGCTTGCCGGTCCGCGTGTCGCCGCGTTCGGCATCGCCAATCCGGTCGAGGGCGATCGGGTGCAGATGACGAATCACGACTGGTCGTTTTCGATCGAGCAGCTGCGCACGGATCTCGGGCTCGCGCGGCTCGTGGTCCTCAACGACTTCACCGCGCTGGCGCTGTCGCTGCCCCGGCTGCAAGCCGGTGAACGGCGTCAGATCGGCGGCGGCCACGAGCGCGCCGGGCGGCCGGTCGCACTGATCGGGCCGGGGACCGGCCTCGGCGTGTCGGGACTGGTGCGCTGCGGCAACGGCTACGCGCCGCTCGAAGGCGAAGGCGGGCACGTCACGCTGGCGGCGTCCACGCCACGCGAAGCGGAGCTCATCGCGGTGCTCGCCGCGCGCTTCGGCCACGTGTCGGCCGAGCGGGCGCTGTCGGGACCGGGGCTGATCGCCCTGCACGACGCGATCCGGCAGCTCGCGGGCGCCCCGCCGCTGGCCCTCGAAGCGGACGAGATCAGCGCCCGGGCGATGGCCGCGAGCTGTCCGTGGTGCGCCGAAGCGCTGCAGGTCTTCTGCGCGATGCTCGGCACCGTCGCCGGCGACCTCGCGCTGACGCTCGGCGCATTCGGCGGCGTGTATATCGGCGGGGGAATCGTGCCGAAGCTCGGCGAATTCTTCGATCGATCGGATTTTCGCCGGCGCTTCGAACAGAAAGGGCGGTTCTCGGACTACCTCGCGCGGATTCCCTGCTACGTCATCCTCGCCGAATATCCCGCACTGCTCGGCGCAGCGACGGCGCTCGACCACGCGCTTGCCGGCGAAACGGGCAACTGATCGGGCGAAAACGCCTGCGGCAATCGGCCGTGCCGCTCAACCCGCCAGCGGAACGGCGCCCTGCGACAGCAGGCTCCAGCCGGCTCCGGTGCACACCGCCTCGCGCCGCATCACAACCGTGAAACGCCCGATGCGGACGTCGTGATCCCGCTCTTCGATTTCGATGCGCCGCACGCCCGTCCGGCTGGCGCCCGGCTCGGGCGGCGCGAAATGCACCAGATTGTACGAATTGGGCCGGCCGTTGCGACGCCGCGTCGACATCGACGTGCCGGCCTGCAGCACCAGCGCCTCGCGAGAGCCGTCGCCGGTCGCCACACAGTACGGCAAATGGATGTGTCCACCGAGAAACAGGTCGGCGCCGGCTGCGATCCAGGCCGCGAGCGCCGCGTCGGCACCGCGCACGCGGTTGCGCCGGTCGGAAGGTTCGATGATCTCCAGCGGGTGGTGCAGCGCGACGACCTTGAAAGCCTCGCCGAGGGCGGCAAGCTGACGGGCGACCTCATCGACGAGCGGCGCCGGCAGTTCGCCATGCTTGTGGCGCAGCATGCGTGTCGAATTGACGCCGACGACGGCGACACGACGGCCCCGCCACAGCGGGGAAAGCGACGCGCAGATGTGGCGACGGTAATAGCGATAAGGCTCGGTGAAGCGGGTAACGAGGTCGAACAGCGGCAGATCGTGATTGCCGGGCAGCGCCAGCACCGGAAGCGGCGCGAGACTGTCGAGGAAGGTGCGTGCAGCGCGGAATTGCGCCTGCCGGGCGCGCTGCGTGATGTCGCCGGTCAGCACGATGAGGTCTGGCGCTTCGCGCAGCAGGTCCTCACGCAGCGCGTCGCGGACCGGCGCGTCCTCGGTGCCGAAATGCGGGTCCGAAATATGGGCGAGCCGCATCACGCGCGCACCTCGGGCACTGCCGGCACGAGGACCTGCAACGCCTCCGGCACCGATCTCACGACGAGCGGCAGCTCGCAGTCGATGAGTTCACCGTCGAGCGCGACGCGGATATGCCGCGTGCCCTCGTCGAGCCGCTCGATGTGCACCGTCAGCGCGCAATACTGGCGCAGGTTTTCGGCGGTTTCGAGGCGGGCCAGGGCGCCGCGCAGCACCAGCGCCAGCAGGTCGTGGCGGCCGACCTCCCGCAGCGCGAGCACCGCCAGTTCGCCGCGCGCAACGCACACCGCCTCGTCGAGGCCGAGCTGCTCCATCTGCAACGCGTTGCGGCCGAAGAACACCGTCAGCGTCGACAAGGTCAGCGGGTGGCCGTCGATCTGCAGCGCCAGGCGATATGGACGGTGCTCGCGCATCAGCGTGACGAGGCCGGAGACGAACGCGACGAAGCGGTTGCGCCCGAAGCGGCGCTTGTGCACTTCACGCCATTCGAGCAGGCGCCGGTACAGTCCGATGCTCGCGTTGTTGAGGAAGACCCTGCCATTGACCTCGCCGATCGCGACGCGGCGGATCGACCCCTCCACGACCACTTGCGCCGCGGCCGCCGGATCGAGCGGAATGCCGAGTTCGCGCGCGAAATAGTTGAAGGTGCCGAGCGGGATCACCGCGAACGGCAAATTGCGCGCGTACGCGACCGAAGCGACCGCGTTGAGCGTGCCATCGCCCCCAGCCGCTGCGAGGATGCCGGGCCGCCGCTCAGCCGCCCGACGAACGAGCGTGGACAGTTCCCGCGGCTGCTTCACGATCAGCAGCTCGACGTCGCGGCCGCTCGCGCTCAACACCTTCTCGATCGCCGCGCCGGCTTCGGACTTGTCCTCGCGGCCGGAGCCCGCATTCATCACGACGGTGATCGGCAACTGCCGCAGATCGGCGGCCGGCGGCGGCGCGGGAGGCAGCGGGTGAAGGGACTGTGGCTGGGTCAACATTTCCTCCCATACAGCCCGGCGATCGGGCAGTTCGGCTCGACGTAATGACGGCGCGCTGCGCCGGCAGTTCCGAAAACACACCGCTGCAAGATCAGAACCCGATCACCGGCCCGCTCCACATCCCGTCTCTTGGCCGCGCACGGCCGATTGCTTCGGCGGCTTCGCACCAGCCTTCGCAGGCGTTGCGCCCCGCCCGGCCCCGCCACAGGTTCAGCAGCCCCTTGCAGCGGGCGTAAAGATGAAAGAAACGCAGCACCGCGCGGCACTCGGTCGAACTCGGGCGATGCGCAGCGCACACCAGCTTGTCGTCGGTCATGCCGCGGTCCCTCAGGATCACCGCGCCCCAGGCCTTCGTCACCACCCGGCTGCCGAGCGGCAGGCGCGGCCCGAGCACGAGCGCGTCGAGCAGATCGCCTTCGCACCCGATGTAGGCCGGCACCGAGCCGTAATTGAACGGGCAGGGCAGCGGCGAGATGAAGTCGACGTGACCGGTCGAACCGCGTTTTACGAAGCTGCCTTTCGGAATCTCGATCAGGACTTCAAACTCCGGCGGCTCCTGATCGAGGAAAAAAGGACTCGAAGTTGCGTCGTTCATTGCGCAAGCCTACGCCGTTCCGGCGTGCCGCGACGGACAAGGGTATATTTCGTCCTCGGCCGAGGACCCGGACTAACGGGCATCGCGGCTTTTTCGTCGTTTCGCGCGCTTCGCCCGGAAACGGCCCTCACAGACACCGCAACACCCTTGGCAATACCCACGGATTTCATGCCCCTACCCGCCATCGACCCCGCCGAGTACGCGTCGCAGCTCGCGGACAAAGTGACGCAGTTCAAACAGGCTTTCGCACCCTTCGCCGTCCCCGAGCCGGCGGTCTTCCCCTCCGCGCCGCTGCACTACCGGCTGCGCGCCGAGTTCCGCATGTGGCACGACGGCGAGCGCGTCGATTATGCAATGTTCGACCCCGCCAAGCCGAAGCAGCCGATCGCGATCGAGCAGTTCGACATCGCCGACGAATCGATCTGTGCGGCGATGCCGCGCCTGCGCGAACGGCTGCAGGCGAGCGAAACCCTGAAGCGCCGCCTGTTCCAGGTCGAGTTTCTCGCCACGCTCAGCGGCGAGCTGATGATCAGCCTGATCTACCACCGGCCGCTCGACGAAAGCTGGGAAGCGGCGGCACGGGAACTGGCGGTCGAACTCGGCGTGCAGCTGATCGGGCGCAGCCGCAAGCAGAAGATCGTGCTGGAGCGCGACTGGGTGCTGGAACAGTTCGCGCTCGATGGCCGCGAGTTGCGATACAAGCAGATCGAAGGCAGCTTCACGCAGCCCAACGGCGGCGTAAACCGGCAGATGCTCGGCTGGGCCTGCGAACAGGCGCGCGGCTCCGGCGGCGACCTGCTGGAACTGTATTGCGGCAACGGCAACTTCACCGTCGCGCTGGCGCCGCTGTTCGAGCGAGTGCTGGCCACCGAAGTCAGCAAGACGTCGGTCGAGGCCGCGCACTACAACCTCGCCGCGAACGACATCGACAATGTCGCGATGGTGCGCATGTCGAGCGACGAGATCAGCGCCGCGCTCGTCCGCACGCGGGAATTCCGGCGCATGAAGGACGTGGACCTCGACGGCTACGGGTTCTCGACGCTGTTCGTCGATCCGCCGCGCAGCGGACTGGACGCGCCGACGGTCGAGCTCGCGCGCGGTTTCGACCGCATCCTGTACATCTCCTGCAACCCGCAGACCCTGCAGGAAAACGTCGCCGCGCTGCAGGCGACGCACGACATCGCCGGCGCCGCGGTGTTCGACCAGTTTCCGTACACCCGGCACCTGGAGTGCGGGTTGCTGCTGACGCGGCGTGGAGGCCGCGGATGAAGCGGACCGCGGCCAGCGCGCCCCGGCACTAGGGACCGGTTTCGATCTTGACCGAACGCTACGCGCTGATCGCCGCCTGGGTGCTGTCGGCGGTATCCCTTTTCCTGGTGCTGCGCCTGGACCTGCTGCCGGCGCTGCTGACCGGGCTGCTGGTTCACGAACTGGTCCATCTGCTCGCCCCGCGGCTGCCGAAGCAGCTCTCGGGGCGGCGGAGCAAGCCGGCGGCGCTGGTGCTGGTCGTGGGAGTCGCCACCATCGCGGTGGTGGCGATGGTCCTCGGCGTGGTCGCTTTTTTCCGCAGCGACGCGGGCGATCTCGCCAACCTGCTGACCCGCATGGCGGCGATCATCGAAGGGCTGCGCGAATCGGTGCCGCCATGGGTCGTCGACCACTTTCCGAACGGCGTCGATCCGATCAAGGAAGCGATCTCGCGCTGGCTGCGGGAACATGCAATCGAAGTCGGAGGCGTGGGCAAGGACGCGGGCGTCGTCATGGCCCACATCGTCGTCGGCCTGATCATCGGCGCCATGGTTTCGCTGCACGAGCTGCAGGCCGGCCAGGAATATGCGCCGCTCGCCCGCGCGCTGAGCGAGCGGGCCGGGCGGCTCGCCGACGCTTTCCGCCGCATCGTCTTCGCGCAGGTGAAGATTTCGGCCATCAATGCCTTCTTCACCGGACTGTACCTGCTGGCCGTGCTGCCGCTGCTCGGCGTGCAACTGCCGTTGGTCAAGACGATGATCGCGGTGACGTTCATCGCCGGCCTGCTGCCGATCATCGGCAACCTGATCTCGAACACCGTCATCATTGTCGTCAGCTTCGCCCATTCGCCGCAGGTCGCTCTCGGTTCGCTGGCGTTCCTGGTCAGCGTGCACAAGGCGGAATATTTCCTCAACGCGCGGATCGTCGGCGGCGAGATCCGCGCCAAGGCGTGGGAGCTGCTGCTGGCGATGCTGGTGATGGAGGCTGCTTTCGGCCTGCCCGGCGTCGTCGCGGCGCCGATCTTCTACGCCTACCTCAAGGACGAACTGCGCACCCGCGGGCTCGTTTGACTTGCGCGCGGCACCGGTCACGATAATCTCCCATCCCTCCCATCCCACCCACCACTGCAAAGGACCTGCTTTCCCATGTTCGAGCACGTCGACGCCTATCCCGGCGACCCCATCCTCTCCCTCGTCGAAACTTTCCACCGCGACCCGCGCCCGCAGAAAGTGAACCTCGGCATCGGGCTCTACTACGACGAAGAGGGCCGCATCCCGCTGCTCGGCTCGGTCGAGAAGGCCGAGGCGGCGCTGGCGGCGAGTCCGGCCCCGCGCCCCTACCTGCCGATGGAAGGGGCGGCCGACTATCGCGCCGCCGTGCAGAAACTCCTGTTCGGCGCGGACAGCGCGGCGCTGCGCGCCGGCCGCATCGCGACGATCCAGACGATCGGAGGCTCGGGCGCATTGAAGGTCGGCGCCGACCTGCTCAAGCGGTATTTTCCGGCGAGCGAAGTGTGGGTCAGCGACCCGACCTGGGACAACCATCGTTCGATCTTCGAGGGCGCCGGCATCGAAGTACACGACTACCCGTACTACGACGCGGCGAGCGGCGGCGTGCGCTTCGACGAGATGCTCGCGACGCTGCAGTCGCTGCCCGCGCAGAGCATCGTGCTGCTGCATCCGTGCTGCCATAATCCGACCGGCGTCGACCTGTCCAAAGCACAGTGGCAGGAAGTGATCGCGGTGGCAGCGTCGCGCCGGCTGATCCCGTTCCTCGACATCGCCTATCAGGGCTTCGGCGACAACCTCGACGACGACGCGTACGCGATCCGCGCGATGGCCGACGCCGGGGTGAGTTTCTTCGTCAGCAACTCGTTCTCGAAGAACCTGTCGTTCTACGGCGAGCGCTGCGGCGGCCTGTCGGTCGTGTGCCAGGATGCCGACGAAGCCGAACGCGTGCTCGGCCAGCTGAAATTCACCGTGCGCCGCAACTACTCGAGCCCGCCGGTGCACGGCGGCCGGGTCGCCGCGGCGGTCATGAACGACGCCGGACTGCACGAGGAGTGGGTCGGCGAGGTGCGCGGGATGCGCGAGCGCATCAAGGCGATGCGCCAGAAGCTCTACGAGGTGTTGAGCAGCGCCGTGCCGGGGCGCGATTTCAGCTATTTCATCCAGCAGCGCGGCATGTTCAGCTATACCGGCCTGACGCCTGCGCAGGTCGATCGCCTGCGCGAGGAGTTCGCCGTGTACGTCGTGCAGTCCGGTCGCATGTGCGTCGCCGGCCTCAATCGCGGCAACGTCGATTACGTCGCGAAAGCGATGGCCGCCGTGCTGCAGGAGCCCGGCACCGCCGCTGCCTGATCCTTTCCGCGCACCGCATGCGGACGCGCCGGCGCTCGTCGTCGCGTCGCGCGCTATGATTCCATTCGGGCCGATCAACCTGTCCTCGGGAGGAATCCGACATGCGCGCGATGGTTCTCGACGCTCCAAACACGCCCCTGCGGCTTGCGGAACTCCCGGTGCCGCAGCCGGGCGTCGGGGAAATTCTGCTGCGGGTCGAAGCGTGCGGGGTCTGCCGCACCGACCTGCACCTCGTCGACGGCGAACTTCCCGAGCCGCGGCTGCCAGTCATCCCGGGCCACGAGATTGTCGGGCGCGTCGTTGCGCTCGGCGCCGGGGCGAGCGGTTTCGCGCCCGGCCAGCGCGTCGGCGTACCGTGGCTCGGCCGGACCTGCGGCCATTGCGGATACTGCGCCGAAGGCCGCGAAAATCTCTGCGACGACGCACGCTTCACCGGTTACCAGCTGCCCGGCGGCTACGCCGAATACACCGTCGCCGACCAGCGCTTCTGCTTTGCGCTGCCGGACTCGCAACCCGCCGCCGAACTCGCGCCGCTGCTGTGCGCGGGCCTGATCGGCTACCGCGCGCTGAGCATGGCGGGCAGCGCGCAACACGTCGGCCTCTACGGTTTCGGCGCCGCGGCGCACATCCTGGCGCAGGTGCTCGCCTATCAGCGCCGGCCTTTCTACGCTTTCACGCGGGCCGGTGACGATGCGAGTCAGGCATTCGCGACAGAACTCGGCGCCGCGTGGGCCGGCGCCGCAGGCGAGAACGCGCCTGACGAACTCGACGCGGCGCTGATCTTCGCCCCCGCGGGCGAACTCGTGCCGGCGGCGCTGCGCCAGCTCAGAAAAGGCGGCACGGTCGTCTGCGCCGGCATTCACATGAGCGACATCCCCTCGTTTCCGTACGAAATTCTGTGGGGCGAGCGCGTCATCCGCTCGGTGGCGAACCTGACGCGTGAAGACGGCAGGCGTTTCCTCGAGATCGCCGCCGCAGCGCCGATCCATACCCATATCGAGCGCTTTCCGCTCGAACGCGCGAACGACGCGCTGCTCGCGCTGCGCCGCGGGCAGATACAGGGCGCGGCCGTCCTCGTGCCCGCCTGAATCCCGCCAAAGCGATTGCAACGCGGAACCGCAGTTCAGGTTTTGTTCATGTTCGCGCGTTTAAATTGCGTCCGTGCCCCGACCGGGGTACGCCAACGGAATCAGGACGCGCATATGAAAAAACTGCTCGCATCGACCGTCATTGCCCTTTCCGCCACCGCTGCCGTGGCTGGCCCGACCTGCGACGTGCCGCAGGAACAGTGGATGAAGGAATCCGACTTCAAGGCCCGCCTCGAAGCCCAGGGCTATCAGATCAAGACCTTCAAGGTGAGCAAGGGCAAGTGCTACGAAATCTACGGTTTCGACAAGGACGGCAAGAAGGTCGAGATCTACTTCGACCCCGCCACGGCGGCCGTACTTGAAACCAAGCGCTGAACGACGCGCTTTTCACGGCGTGCGGGACGGGCTCCCTCGCGGAGCCCGGCTCCCTGTCGACGAGAGGATGACGATGAGCCATTCCGATCCTGCCAGGGCGATTCGCGTCTGGGATCCGTTTGTGCGGGTGTTCCACTGGACACTGGTGTCCTGCGTATTCCTGAACTTCTTCGTCATCGACGACGGCGAGACGCTCCATGAGTGGACCGGCTATGCCGCAAGCGCGCTCGTCGGCGCCCGCATCGTGTGGGGATTCGTCGGCTCGCGACATGCGCGCTTTGCCGACTTCTTTCCGACCGTATCCACCATCCGGCATCACCTGCGCACGCTGGTTTCCGGCGAACCCGACTTCCACGCGGGCCACAATCCGCTGGGCGCAGTCATGATGCTCGCGCTGATGGCGCTTGTGCTGGGCCTCGGGGTCACCGGTTTCATGCAGGACCTGGACGCTTTCTGGGGCGAAGAATGGCTGCAGGATCTCCACGCAACCCTGGCCTCGACGCTGATCGGCCTGGCCGGACTGCACGCCGCGGCCGCCGTCTTCATGAGCCACCGCGAACGCACGAATCTCATCGGGGCAATGCTCACGGGAGTCAAAGTCCGTTCCGAGCCGAATCGGCGACGATGATGACACCCTCCATCTCGGCGCCGTGCCATCCCCTTCCCGAGCAGCAGCTTAACCGGCCGCCCACGCTCGGCTCCCATCTCGCATTCACGGCGCTGTGCGCAATCGCCTTGCTGCTGATGTTCGCCGCGCTGCGCATTGCGCTGCTCGTCTACAACCGGGCGCTGATCGGCGACACACCGATCGCAACCTTCGCCGAAGCTTTCCTGACCGGCCTGCGATTCGACCTGCGGCTCGTCGTGTATCTCTGCGCGCCGCTGATCCTGGCACTGGTGGCCGTGCGGGCGATGGCAGCGCGAAGGGCGCACAGGGTGTGGCTGACAGCGACGGCGAGCATTGCGCTGTTCCTCGGCCTGATCGAACTCGATTTCTACCGGGAATTCCACCAGCGCCTCAACAGCCTGGTCTTCCAGTACCTGCGTGAAGATCCGGCCACCGTGCTGAGCATGCTGTGGCACGGCTTCCCGGTGCTGCGCTACCTGGCGGCCTGGCTGCTGGCAAGCTGGGGGCTGTTCCGGCTCTTCGCCGTCATCGACCGGCTGACTGCGCCCCGGCGCGATGATTCCCGCGGTGCACGCCGCTTCGGCGCCACCCCGCGCTGGCTTGCGCTGGTGCTGTGCCTGGCGGTTTCGGTCGTAGCCGCACGCGGCACGCTGCGCCAGGGACCGCCGCTGCGCTGGGGCGACGCCTATACGACCGACTCGATGTTCGCGAACCAGCTCGGGCTCAACGGCACTCTCACTCTCGTCGCCGCGGCGAAGAGCCGCTTCTTCGAGTCCGAAGACAAGATGTGGAAAGCCTCGATGCCGCAGCACGAGGCAACCCGGATCGTGCGCAGCATGCTGCTGACCCCGGGCGACCGCCTCGTCGATGCCGAGAGCGCGAACATCCGCCGCGACGTCACTCCGCCTGCCGCCGGCACGTTGCCGATCCGCAATGTCGTCGTGATCCTGCTCGAGAGCTTCGCCGGGCATTACGTCGGCGCGCTCGGCAGCAAGGATGGCATCACGCCGCATTTCGACCGGCTCGCGCGCGAGGGCGTGCTGTTCACGCGCTTCTTCTCGAACGGCACGCACACCCACCAGGGCATGTTCGCGACGATGGCATGCTTCCCGAACCTGCCCGGCTTCGAATACCTGATGCAGATGCCCGAAGGGGGGCATCGTTTTTCCGGTCTCCCGCAGCTGCTGCGGGCGCGCGAATTCAACGACGTCTATGTGTATAACGGCGATTTCGCGTGGGACAACCAGTCCGGCTTTTTCAGCAACCAGGGCATGACGCGCTTCATCGGCCGAAACGACTACGTCAATCCGGTGGTTTCGGATCCGACTTGGGGGGTGTCGGACCAGGACATGTTCGACCGCGCGGCCGAGGAACTGCAGAAGAATCCTGCCGGAAAGCCGTTCTACGCGCTGCTGCAAACGCTGTCGAACCATACGCCGTACGCATTGCCGAAGACGCTGCCCGTGGAACCGGCTACCGGCCACGGTTCGCTCGACGAGCATCTGACCGCGATGCGCTATTCGGACTGGGCGCTCGGGCAGTTCTTCGAGAAAGCGCGCCAGTCAAAATATTTTCGCGACACCTTGTTCGTCATTGTCGGCGACCACGGCTTCGGCGCGGAGGAACAGATCACCGAGATGGACCTGCACCGCTTCAACGTTCCGCTGTTGCTGATCGGACCCGGCATCCAGCAGGCTTTCGGCACGCGGCGCGATACCGTCGGAACGCAGATCGACATCGTTCCGACGATCATGGGACGCTTCGGCGGCGAGGTGCGCCACCAGTGCTGGGGACGCGATCTGCTCAACCTGCCGGCAGGAGACGAAGGCATCGGCGTCATCAAGCCGTCGGGAAGCGACCAGACGGTCGCAATCCTCAGGGGAAGCCGCATCCTCGTCGAACCAAAGGGAATGGCGCCGCGGCTCTATGATTACCGGCTCGGCGACGCCCCCGGCAGCACGCGGGTGAACAACGCCGCGGACGAAGCGCAGCTGCGCAGCATGCTGCACGCGTTCGTGCAGACTGCTACGGAGAGCCTGCTCGGAAACACCGCGGGCGTGGCTACGCAAAGCCGGTGAGCCTGCAGCAGCCGGACCGGACCGATGCACAAGCCGGGTAAAATAATACCCCCGCATGAAGCCGGAAATTTCCTTGCGAAAAATTGCCCCGTCCCGGCCGGAATGTCGGACGTGCCTTCGTCGGCAGCTTGACACACCGATTGGCGGGGCAACAACCTGTGGTAACAATCGAGTCACCCATGCACGATAACGTTTATGTTTCCGTCCTGATTCCTGCGAGAAACGAAGCCGGCAACCTTGCGCCACTCCTGGAGGAAGTGCGCACTGCGCTCGCCGGCGAAGCCTACGAGGTCATCGTCGTGGATGACGGCAGCACCGACGGCAGCGCGTCCGAGCTGCGGGCGCTGAAAAGCGCCGGCTTCACCCAGCTGCGCATCCTCAGCCATCCCCGCTCGCTCGGGCAAAGCACGTCGCTCTACCACGCAGTGCTCGCTGCGCGCGGTCACTGGCTCGCAACGCTCGACGGCGACGGCCAGAACGACCCGGCCGACATTCCCGGCATGCTCGCGCTGGTGCGCGGCACCGAAGGCCGCCCCGGCGGCATCAAGCTGGTGGCGGGCCACCGCGTCAATCGCCGCGACACGGCCAGCAAGCGCTGGGCATCGCGCTTGGCCAACGGGCTGCGCAGCAGGCTGCTGAAGGATGCGACGCCCGATACCGGCTGCGGCCTCAAGCTCATCGAACGGGAAGCATTCCTGCGTCTGCCTTACTTCGATCACATGCATCGTTTCCTGCCGGCGCTGATCCAGCGCCACCACGGGCGGACGGTGGTTCATCCGGTCAATCACCGGCCGCGCAGAACCGGCACCTCCAAATACGGAAACCTCGACCGGGCGCTGGTCGGCATCCTCGACCTGTTCGGCGTGTGGTGGTTGATCAAGCGCACCCGCCTGGATGCGGTCGCGACCGAAACGGAGGGCTGAGATGGGCAGGGAAACACTCTGGCTGGTAATCGGCTTCGCCGGCCAGCTGACGTTCACGGGCCGCTTCGCGCTGCAGTGGCTGTACAGCGAATACAAGAAGCGCAGCCTCATTCCGGTCGGCTTCTGGTACCTGAGCCTGGTGGGCAGTGCGCTGCTGCTGGCTTACGCGATCCACCGCGAAGATCCGGTGTTCATCGTCGGGCAGTCGTTCGGCTTCATCGTCTACCTGCGCAATTTGCAGCTGATCGCGCGGCAAAAAGAACAGGAGAGTTGAGCAGTGCGCAACACTTTTTCGCCGCGTGTCGAGTTCCTCGGCCTGATGCTGCTGGCGCTGCTGATGGTCGGCGCCGGACTGGGCTTGCGGCAGCCGCTGAACGTCGATGAAGAGCGCTTCCTCGGCGTCGCGCTGGAAATGCTGCAGGACGGTTCGTGGTTCATTCCGCATCGCGCCGCCGAAATCTACCCGGACAAACCGCCACTGTTCATGTGGACGGTGGCACTGTTCGTTCAGCTCACCGGCTCGCCCGTGGTCGCGTTGTTCCTCCCGGCGCTGCTCGCCGGCGTGGTCGCGACAGCATGCCTGTACGATCTCGGGCGGCGCCTGTGGCACCGGCGCATCGGGATCATCGCCGCACTGCTGTTTCTCGCGAGCTACCAGACTTACAGCATCCTGAGGGTCGGGCAGATCGACGGTTTCCTGTGCCTGTGGATCGTCCTCGCCGTGTACGGCCTCGTGCGCCATCTGATGCTCGGCCCGGCGTGGGGGTGGTTCTACGTGGCGTGTGCCGCGATGGGACTCGGCGTCATCAGCAAGGGCGTCGGCTTCCTGCCGGCCCTGATGCTGATTCCGTACGCCTGGGCCGTGCACGCCGGCTGGTCGGGCGTCACCCGCATGCCGGGCCAGGGCGTGCGCTGGTCCCTGGGCCTCGCCGCGACGCTGGCGGCGATAGCGCTGTGGCTGCTGCCGCTGGTCGTCATGGTGATGCTGCAGGCGGACACCGACAGTCTCGCGTACGTCAAGGAGATCCTGCTGCGACAGACGGCCGAGCGCTACACGAAAGCGTGGGCGCACCAGGAGCCGTTCTGGTATTTCTTTGCCGAAGTGATCCCCAAGTACTGGCTGCCGATCGTGCTGGCGCTGCCGTGGCTCGTGCCGGCGTGGCGGCGCCAGCTGGCGAAGCGGGACGGCCGCACGCTGGTGCTGCTGGGCTGGGTGGCGCTGGTCCTGCTGTTCTTCTGCCTGAGCAGCGGCAAGCGCAAGCTGTATATCTACCCGGCGTTGCCCGGCCTGGTGCTGGCGGTCGCGCCACTGGTGCCGTGGCTGCTGCGCCGCTGGTTTGCCCGCCGCCCGCGTGCACGAAAGCTCTTTGTCGGCGCCGCCCTGCTCTGGTTCGCCGCCTGGTTCGTGGAAGGTTTCATCGAACCGGTCCGCGACGGCCTCAATCCCCACCAAGCCATCATGCGCCAGGCGGCCGAACTGACGGGCGGGGCGGAGCTGGCGCTGATCGACTGGCGCGAAGGGCACTGGCTGTTCGCACGCCAGCCGATCGTGCATTTCGGCTTCCACTCGGAGGTCACGGTGGATCACGCCGCAGGCTGGCTGCGAAGCCATCCGCAATCGTTCGCGCTCGTTCCGCTCCGGGATCTGGCGCGATGCTTCCGGCAGGACAAGGCGCACAAGCTCGGCGAGACTTCCCGCGCGGAATGGTTTCTGGTCGGATCCGACGCGGATAACGGGCGATGCGGCGGCGAGCCGCCACCCCGGGTGTACCGATTCGCCTGGCACTCGCCGTTGCAGTAAGCGCCCGAGGGCGCGCGCGAGGCAGCGGAGTGCAGGACGCTGACCGCTGTTTTCGGTGGCGTCCCTGGATGGATGTTACGTGCTGCCGGGCTCCGTCCCGCCGTTCGAGGGCGGGAGCGACACCCCGGCGTCATCGGCCGACGGCGCTTCGTCGATGTCGGCCGGAACATCGCCAGCGCCGGCCTTGGCAGCGAGCTTCTGACGGCGTTTTTCTTCCTGCCGACTTTTCTTCGCCAGATCCCTCTGGCGCTTTTCGAACTGGTAATTTGGTTTTGCCAAGAGATTCCCTTTGGTTCGGCCGGGCCGATTGAAACAAGGTGGACGCGGGCTCGCGCGGTCGAGCTTGCCGCACGCCGACTATGCCACAACCGTCCCGCCTGCGCTCGGCTGTCGGCCATCATCGAAGAGCACTGAAGAGCAGCGCGACCCGATGGCCGCCTTCAGCCTCAGGGCCAGCCGCGGAACCACTGCGCGGCGAAAACGATCCCGACGACGACCGCCGTCGCGGTGGCGACAAGCACCGCACCTGCCGCGATGTCCTTGCATGCGCCGATCTCCGGATGCCGTTCCGGGTGAAGGTGATCGGCCAGCGTCTCGAGTGCGGTATTGACGAGTTCGGTCACCATGACGAAACCCGCCGTCAGCGCAAGCACCGTCCACCATACGAGCGGCGGCCGGGCCAGCAGCAGAATGATCAGCACGCCCCCGCCGGCGAGGACATGCACGCGAAAGCTCCTTTCGCGACTGATCGCGAGCTGCAGGCCGTGCAGCGCGAAACCGAGGCGGTCGCGGAAACAACGGCCCTTCACGCGCGCTCCCCGCTCCGGAGCTTCACGAGTTCCGCCGCGCCCCACCATCCCAGCGCCCCCGGCCCCCGCCGCCCACCCGGCAGAACGTCGGTCGGCCAGTGAACGCCCAGGTAGATGCGGCTGAGGCCGACGATCACGGTCAGCGCCAGCGCGATCGACATCACGTAGAGCTTGAGTCGGCGCCGCGGCATCAGCCGCGCCAGCAAGGCTCCGAGTGTCAGATACACGATCGCCGAGAGCATTGCATGCCCGCTCGGAAAACTCGCCGAGATGACGAAGTCGCCGTGCGGAAAAATATCCGGCCGGGGTCGGGAGAAAGCGCCTTTCAGCAGCACCGAAACCAGGGTCCCGCTGCTCGTGCCGAGCAGCACGAACATCGCCGTGCGGTGCCGCCGGGCCAGAAGGAGAAAGACCGTCACGGCCGCGACCACCAGCCCCAGCACGGTGAAGCTGCCCAGCGCCGTGACGTCCCGCGCGACCGCCTCGATCCATGCCGGTCCGAGCGGAGAATCCGGCTCCCCGGGCGCCCGCAAGGCCACCAGGATCGCGTTGTCGAGCGCACGTGTATCCCCTTCGACGACGTCTTCAGCGACCTCGATGAAGATCCACAGCGTGGACGCCACGGCAGCGACTATGCCGAGAATCCGCGGCTCCAGCCAGTTCCGAAGAAAACGCAAAATGCTGCCTCCGAACGAACCACCGTCGGGCAGGGTGTCGTTCCTGCCGGTTCAGACGCTACTGCGGCGCAAGGCGTTGAGCAGGATCGCGATCGTGCTGCCGTTGTGCAGCATGGCAGTGGTGATCGGCGACAACAGTCCGGCCGCAGCGGCGGCGAGAATGCCCGTATTGAGCCCTACCGTCAGTCGATAGTTGGAACCGATGAGCGCCATCGTGCCGTTCGCCAGGGCCTTGGCGTCGGCCACGCAGGCGATGTCGTCCTCGAGCAGCGCCACGTCGGCCGTGAGGCGCGCAATATCCGCACCCTTCTGCATGGCAATGCCGACATGCGCCCCCGCGAGCGCCGGTGCGTCGTTGATGCCATCGCCGACGAAGGCGATACGCGCCCCTTGCTGCGAGAGTTCTTCGACGATCCGCGCCTTGTCCTGCGGCAGCAGCTCGGCATGGCAGCCATCGAGCCCGAGGTGTTCCGCAAGTTCTTCCGCCCGCTCGCGGTGGTCCCCGGTGAGCATCAGGATCCGCTTGGCGCCCAACTCGCGCAGCCGGAGAATGGTCGCCGCGCTGTTGGCGCGTACTTCGTCCTTCAGCGCCAGCACGCCGAGGAACCTGCCGCCGAAGCCGATGTAGAGCAGCGTCTTGCCTTCCTCGTAAAGCCGGTCGACGGTCTCGAGATGCGCCGAAATGTCGATCCCTTCGTCATCGGCGACGAAATGCCGCGAACCGATGACGATGCGCTGACCCTCGATGACGCTGGCGACTCCGTGGGCGACGATGAACTGCACTTCCTGGTGCTCGAAATGCTGTCCGTGTATCGCGCGCGCCGCGGCGACGACCGCGTGCGCCAGCGGATGGACGTAGTGCTCCTCGACCGAAGCCGCGAGGCACAGCAGGTCTTCCGCAGTGTAGGTACTGTCGAAGGCGATCGAGTCGGTCACGGCGAGCGTGCCTGCAGTCAGCGTGCCCGTCTTGTCGAAGATGAAGGTGTCGGCATCGGCGAGACGTTCGAGGGCGCTGCCCCCCTTGACCAGGATTCCGGCACGCCCCGCCCCGTACATCGCCGACTTGAAAGCGACCGGCGTCGCAAGCTTGAGCGCGCAGGAATAGTCGGCCTGCAGCACAGACGCGGCGCGCCGCCAGTCGCCCGAAAGGAAATAGGTGACACCGGCCAGCCCCAGCACGATCGGCACGAGGCGATCGGCGAGGCGCGCCGCGTCGAGCTGGGCCGCGCTTTTCGCCGTCAGCGACTGTTCGACGTAGTCGGCGATGCGCGCAGCGGCAGTGCGGCTGCCGACCTGTTCGGCGTACACTCTCAGGCGCCCCTCTTCGACCAGCGTTCCGGAAAGAACCGCGTCGCCCCGCCCTTTGGCTATCGCGGCACTCTCGCCGGTCATCGTCGCTTCATTGACGGTCGCTTCGCCCCCCAACACAGTGCCATCAACGGGAACGACAGCGCCGTCGGCAACGATCACCGTATCGCCGACCACGACCTCGCCGGCCGCGACCAGCACTTCCTGCCCGCCGCGCTCGATCCATATCTGGTCGCTTGCCGGGCGCAAAAGGTGTTTGAGCAGATCGTCGGAACGGCGGGCGATGGAAATCTCGAGGTATTCCCCCAACGCCAGCATGAAAGTGGTCGTATTGGCAGCGGTATAGTCACCGCGCGCCAGCGAGATCGACACCGCCATCGCCTCCAGCACATGCGACGAAATGCCGTTGGCGACGAGATCCTCCAGCGCGTGTCTGAGCAGCGGCGCGGCCGCCCCGAGCGCCACCGGAAACTGCAGCGGCTGCGGCAGATAACGCGTGAGGGCCAGTGTCGCCAGACTCGCCACCATGGGCGCCGGGCCGCCCTGCTCGACAACAGTCGAACCCCTCGCCGCCGGGACCGGGGGAGACAGGGCCGCAAGCGCGGTGCGCAAGCTCTCGAGCTCGACCTCTTTGTCGTCGAAGTGCAGCACCAGCGAACGGGCCGCGCGATTGACTCGTGCTTCGAGCACTCCGGTGATGTTCTCGGCCGCCCGCTCGATCGTCCTGGCATCGGTCGGCGTGCCCGACCGGCAGCGGTAGCGAAAGCGCGCGCGCCCGCGCGTGCGGTGAGCCAGTTCCAGCGTGCCGAACCACGAACCCGAAGTCATGCGTCGCCGCGACGCTCCGCTTCGGCTTCGGCCTTGAGGTCGGCCATCTGCTCCTTCATCTCCTCGAAGCCCCCGACCACATTCGAATAGAGCTTGATGCCGGTCTTCACCAGTTTGGCGCGCAGTTCCTCGTCACTCAGCACATACGCGGCCGCGGCCCCGATCACCGCGCCCAGCAGGAACTGTTCGTACTGGCCCGACTTGAGCCGCCCGGGAAGCCCGCGCAGGAAATCCTCGTCGACCAGTCCGGCGCCGAAACCGCCCGCGTGATGGCCCTGCGCGCCAAAACCGCTGGAATGAGGGTGTTCCCCCCAGGATCCACCGGCGTAAGCCGCCGCCTTGTCGCGGTGCTTCGCCTTCTTATGCTTTTTCTTGCCCAAGAGCCTTCTCCTTGTTGTCTTTGCGCGCGGGTTTGCGCAACAGGTAATCGACGGCAACTACCGCGGCCGCGCCGCTGGTGACAGCCATCAGGGCCGTCCTGTAATCGCGACGCTGCAAGGCGCCCGCTGCCGTCCCGCCTGCCGCAAGGGCGATTCCGCCTTGCAGTGCCTGACGCAGGATCGCCTTGCCGGCATTCGGCGCGGTGGTGCTTGCCGCCCCGCTCGGCAGCGCTGCGAGGAGGCCGGTGGCGACGAATCCGCGCACAAAATTCGCCGACGCGGGATCGGCCGCGGGCGCCGGATAGGGGCGGCGCCGCTTCACGGCTGGTCCTCGTCGGGTTTCTCGACTTGCGTGCGCGCCTCAGCGGGTTCGGTCGGACGGGACGCGGGCTTGCGCCTGCGGCGCGGAGCAGCTTTCGATTCCGGCGTCACTTTCGACTCCGGCTGCACCTTCGACTCCGCCTCCGTTGGCGCGGCTTGCGCTTGCGCTGCCGGTTCGAGCGGCAGTTCGGAGTCTGCCGCGAGCTTGGCGCGCAAGTGAGCCGACGAATGTTCGATCGCGCTAAGACTCGATACGGTCGCCTCCCGCAGGCGCTCCTGGGCTTTGTCGAGCGTGGCGCGGGTCTTGCCCGCCTTGAGCAGCCGGATGCCCAAGGCACCGGTCACCAGACCGACGGCGAATGGAAGCAAGGGGTACATGTCATCCCTCCTTTTCTTGTTGGTTGAGTTTGCGCTTGCCCTTGACGAACAGCACGCCTGCCCCGCCGGCCACAAGCCCGGCGATCATCGCCGGGCGAGCGTTGCGCAGGAGCGGGCCGACGACGCCGATGGCGCGGTGCTGGCTCCCGAGCACGGCGAAGGTTTTCTCGAGAAAATCGGCGAACAGACCATGCTGGATGTACGCCTGTTCGGGCGCCACGCCCTGCTGCGCATGAAGCGCTTCCTGCCGGAGCGCGTCGGCCACGGCGCGTTGCAGCATCGGCAGATGACGTTCGAGCGCGCTCGCCTGCAAACGCTGGAACGTCCGGCGGACTTCCGGCTCGGCGATTCCCTTCAGGAGGGATTCGTAAAGGCGCGCCCGCTCGATCTCGCCGACGACCGCCCGCTCGCAGTTGGCGCGCCAGTCGGGCGCCAAGGCGGTTTCGAGAGGAAATGGATCAAGCGGGAGCGGCACGCCAAAGCGCCGTGCGAGCGCGGAGAGGGTCGCCGCGTGCTTTTCTTCCGATTTGGCGAGATCGGCGAACGGAGCACGCGGCCCGAACGCCTCGACCATCTTGGTGTAAAAGGCCCGCGCCGCATATCCGTCGTAGAGCGCAATGCGCAGCCCCTGATGCAGTGGCGCAAACGGCGCGGCGCGGTCGATTCGCCGGCTGCGCAGGATCGCTTCGTCGTAGTTACGCACCAGGCAGCTCCCGATGCTTGGTCACCAGGATGTCCAGCAGCGTTTCCGCTGCGGTCGAGCGCACACCACTCAACAGGTCCGGCCAGGCGGCGGCGGGGATGGTGGTCGTGTCGTATTCGATGGTGCAGGAGCGGGCCAGAATATTCAGCTTGATCGAATGCACGCCGGGAATGCCGTCGAGCGCACGGCCGAAGCGTCTGGCGTCACCGATTGCCCCGAGCCGGTCCGAGTCCAGATCGCCCTCGAGCTTGAGGCGTATGCGCCCCGGGATGTGGTGGGCGATACGCAGGTAGCCGGTGAAGCGTTGCAGTTGATCGAATGCGTCCATGGTGGATTCCGACACGGTATCTCAAGCTATTTCAGTAAGTGACGCCGGTGCACGGCCATATGAATCGCGAGCAAGGCCGTGAACAAACCTCCGGTGGCCGCGTGCAGGTGCTTCTTCCCGACCGCCGCCAGTGCGAGCGACGCCCCGAGACTGCCGAGCATGCCGATCTTGGAGTAGGTATTGAGGCGCCGCGCCATCGCGCGTCTCGAACCAAGCGTCCAGCGCTCGCGGGCAGCCGGCTGCACTGCCTTCGGCGCGCCCCGCCCAGCCTCCGCGGCGCCCAGCACCTTCTCGGCCGCAGCCACCACCCGCGCTTCCATCGTCGCCCTGTCGATCCGGGCGGCATCGTAGCGCATCAACAGGCTGCCGGCATTGATGCTGCCTTCGACGGCCAGCGTCCCGTCGAGATCCTCCAGCAGGGCTTGCAGGCGAGCATGCCGATCAGGCTCGCGCAATGCCCGGTTGCGTAGCCGCAGCCGGCCCGGTATCGAGGAAACGATCCAATTCATGCAATCCAACCGTATCGATATTTTGAACATTGTGATCGACTTTACCGCTTGAATACTCGGCGCGAAAGCGATTCCGGCGTGAAGGGCAAAGCCGGCCTGCCCGGGAGACCCGCCGGCAATCATCCGGCGGTTGCCGCTTCAGCCGCCGCCCGCCACCGACGGGAGTCCCTCGCGGAGGCCTGCCCCTGGAGAGGTGGCAAGAAGGGATGTTATAAGGAAAAAGCCGCATTCACCACGTCATTGTTTTGACTAGCGAATGCGGCTCAAATATACCACTGGCGGAGAGTGAGGGATTCGAACCCTCGATGCGAGTTTTAGCCCGCATGCTCCCTTAGCAGGGGAGTGCCTTCGACCTCTCGGCCAACTCTCCAACCTTCAGAGGCCGCGATCATAACGATTCTGCGGCCGCCGGTCAAACTTCCGCAGCAATTCCCCAGCAATTCAGGCGGATTCGAGACCGAAAGCCTTGTGCAGCACGCGCACGGCGAGTTCGAGATACTTCTCCTCGATCACCACCGAGATCTTGATCTCGGATGTCGAGATCATCTGGATGTTGATGCCCTCTTCGGCGAGCGTACGGAACATTTTCGACGCGACGCCAGGATGCGAGCGCATGCCGACGCCGACGACCGACACCTTGGCCATCGTCCGGTCGCTTTCGATGGCGCGTGCGCCGATATGTGCGCGCACGCCTTCGAGCACCTTCACGCTCTTGTCGAGGTCGGCGCGCGGCACGGTGAACGAAAAATCGGTCGTGCCGTCGTGGCCGACGTTCTGGATGATCATGTCGACATCGATGTTGGCGTCGGCGACCGGACCGAGGATCTGGTAGGCGATGCCGGGCTTGTCGGGCACGCCGAGCACCGTGAGCTTGGCCTCGTCGCGCGTGAAGGCGATGCCGGAGATGACGGGTTGTTCCATGTTCTGATCTTCCTCAACTGTGATGAGCGTGCCCTCGCCTTCCTCCTGGAAGCTCGACAGGACGCGCAACTTGACCTTGTACTTGCCGGCGAATTCGACTGAACGGATCTGCAGCACTTTCGAGCCGAGGCTCGCCAGTTCGAGCATTTCCTCGAAGGTGATCGTGTCGAGCTTGCGGGCTTCCGGGACGACGCGCGGGTCGGTCGTATAGACGCCGTCGACGTCGGTGTAGATCTGGCACTCGTCGGCCTTCAACGCGGCAGCGAGCGCCACGCCGGTGGTATCCGAACCGCCGCGGCCGAGCGTGGTGATGTTGCCGTGCTCGTCCACGCCCTGGAAGCCCGCGACGACGACGATATTGCCTTCGTCCAGGTCCTTCTTGATCGGGGCTTCGTCGATATTGAGGATCCGCGCCTTGGTATGGGCGCTGTCGGTGAGGATGCGGACCTGCCCGCCGGTATAGCTCTTCGCCTTGACGCCGATGTCGTGCAGAGCCATGCACAGCAGGCCGATCGTGACCTGCTCGCCGGTCGATACGACAACGTCGAGTTCGCGGGCATCGGGGTGAGTCGCGACCTCCCTGGTCAGCGCGATCAGACGGTTCGTCTCGCCGCTCATCGCCGACACCACCACCACCACCTTGTGCCCCTGCGCCTGGAACTTCGCCACTTTGCGGGCGACGTTCTTGATGCGCTCCGGGTTACCCACGGAAGTGCCGCCGTATTTCTGAACTATCAGTGCCATCGTCGTATCCAAGTGCCTGTGGATAAAGGGAGGAATTCTATCGAATGCGGCGAAAATTTGCAGGCCGGCGTCGTGCCACCTCCCGATCGCACGATTTATTTGTTTTGACTAGGTTCGGATGCGCCGGTTTTTTTCATTGTATGTGGAAAGAATAGTGATCTATACTTCGGCTACCCTACAACTTAAGTCGTAGGAACTCGGCTACGTACCGCCTTGTCTTATAAGCGGGCTGGATACCCTACAGAGGATGTGAGTATGAAAAACACCGACACCATCGACGTTCGCGAGATTCGGCGCAAGCTGGGTCTGAACCAATCGCAGTTCTGGTCGAAGATCGGGGTCACGCAGAGCGGCGGCTCGCGCTACGAGAGCGGACGCAACATTCCGCGCCCCGTACAGGCCCTGCTGCGCCTCGTGCATATCGAGCAAATCGACATCAACAAGGTCAAGAAGGAAGACGTGGAAGTCGCGGAATTCCTCAAGACTTCGAACCCGGAGCTGTACAAGTCGCTAAAGAAGGAAGCGCGTGCCAAGCGCAAGGAACGCACCACGCGCTGACCCGGCTGTCACTTCCACCGGCTCAGGGGCTGACGCGAACCGTCAGCCCTTTTTTTCGCACCTTCGCCGCGATCGCCTCGAGCTCGGCCTCATCGAGCGGCGCCAGATGCACGGCCTCGGGCTGCATTGACGGCCGCGCGATTCCATATAACAGCACGCCCGCAAGCCGTTCTGGCCCGGCGCGCATAAGCAAGTCGATATAAGCATCGATATCGTCACCCGACGGTGAAGCGCCATCCCAGCGGAACATGCAGGTCTGGACCCACGTCGTGCACAGGCCGGCGCTGACCGCCAGGTTGCGCGCCACGAGATCGGGATCGAGCGACACGCCGTTGACGCGCTCGATCGACGCCTGCGTTCCCGCATCGACCTTGAACCAGACTTCTCCGCCCGCCTCGCCGAGAAGCCTTAGCCCTTCTCTCACCCTCGCCTGCCCGATCAGGCTGCCGTTCGTGATCAGGCGCAGCGGCACCTCGCGACCGAGTCCGACGGCGTCGCGCAGGCGCACGACGAGCGACACCGCTTCCGGGAACGCGGTCGCGCTGGTCGGCTCGCCGTTGCCGGAGAACGCGATGTCGCGCACGACGCGCAAGCCTTCCGGCACATGGCGCTCGAGATAATCCCCTTCGACCAGCGCATGGAGGAAGCCCGACAGTTCCGCTTCCAGCAGCGACAGGTCGATCTCGGGCGCCCGCCCCCGCACGAGACCGGGCACCTGACAATACGCGCAGTGCCAGTTGCAGGCGTTGTTCGGATTGAGATTGATGCCGACCGAGATCCCCCCGGCGCGCCGCGACAGCACCGGGTAAACATAGGTCAGCCCGGCCAGGTCGCGGTCGTGGTTGCGTATGGAAAGGGTCTGGTCGCGTGCCGTCATGGGTCGAAGCCGGTGAATGAAAAGGTGCCAAAGGGCGCGCCGGAAAGAGCGTCGGGAAGCAGCTATAATTCGGGCCTGTTTCCCCCCGGATCAATCATGCGCATCACTCGCCGACTGGAATTCGACGCCGGGCACCGGATTCCCGATCACGCCAGCCAGTGCCGCCACCTGCACGGCCATCGCTACGCGATCGAGATCACGCTGTCGGGCGATATCATTAACGCCGCAGGCGAGGCCGTCAACGGCATGGTGATGGATTTCGGCGACGTCAAGCTGATCGCCAAGACGCACGTCGTCGACCGCTGGGATCACGCGTTCCTCGTGTACCGCGGCGACAGCGCTGTCGTCGATTTCCTCGCGACGATGCCGGCCCACAAGACAGTCGTGCTCGACACCGTGCCAACCGCCGAAAACCTCGCCAGCGAAGCGTTCCGCATCCTCGACGCGTGCTATCGCGACCTCTACGGCAATCACCTGCGCCTCGAACGCGTCCGCCTTTATGAAACCCCCAATTGCTGGGCCGACGCGCTACGCCCTGGCGAGTGAGCCCTTTCTGGTTCCCGGGTGCCGGGCGCCGTAAATCAGGCGGTGTACTGGCGCAAGCGCAACGAAAATTCCTGCAGTTGCGCGATACCGCTCTGCTCGGCGCGCGCGATCCAGTCGTGCAACTGCTTGAGCAGCTGCTCGCGCGAAGCCGTCGAGCGCGCCCAGATCGCGACGAGGTCCCGCCGCATCGACGCAATCGTCGATAACGCGGCGCTGTCGACGAGCACGAGCTCGAGGGCGCGCCGCGCGTCCGGCGCGAGATTCCTGTCTTCCCCCGACAGCACCCAGCGGCGCAGCACACGGGGGTTGAAGCTCCTGCCGTGGGTCGCGGCGAGCCGCTCGATCTCGTCGCCGCAGAGGCGCTTGAGCGACGCGACATAGCGCGTCATCACGTCGTAGCGGTGGGTGATGATGGCCTGCAGCGTATCGAGGTCGGGAACATTCTTGGCCTCGCCGAACTTCGGCGACGGAATGACTTTCCGCACCTTGGCGAGGCCCAGCAGCGCGAGCACGCGGATATACATCCAGCCGATATCGAACTCGTACCACTTCGCCGAAAGCTTGGCCGAGGTCGCGAAGCTGTGGTGGTTGTTATGCAGTTCCTCGCCGCCGATCAGGATGCCCCACGGCACGAGGTTCGTTGCCGCATCGCTGCAATCGAAGTTGCGATAGCCGACGTAATGCCCCAGTCCATTGACGACGCCGGCTGCCCAGATCGGGATCCACATCATCTGCACCGCCCAGATCGTCAGTCCGAGCGGGCCGAACAGCACGAGGTCCGCGATCAGCATGATCGAGACGCCGACGATCGAATGCCGGTAGACATGGCGTTCGAGCCAGTCGTCTGGCGTGCCGTGGCCGTAGCGCGCGAGGGTTTCCTTGTTGGCCGCTTCGGCGCGGTAGAGTTCCGCCCCCTGGAACAGGACCTTGCGAATCCCCAGCACTTGCGGGCTGTGCGGGTCGTCGGCGGTTTCGCACTTGGCGTGGTGCTTGCGGTGCACCGCGACCCATTCCTTCGTCACCATGCCCGTCGTGAGCCACAGCCAGGCGCGAAAAAAATGACTCGCAACCGGGTGCAGTTCGAGCGCGCGGTGCGCCTGATGCCGGTGCAGGAAGATCGTCACCGAGGCAATGGTCACGTGAGTGAGTCCCAGCGCGACGAGAATGTAACCCCACCACGGAAGATCGATAAGTCCTGCAAGCATGTGAAACCCGTTCCTTAAATGTCGATGTCCTCCGAATCATCGCGGAGGAGTGCTGCACGCGATCTTGCCGCCCCGCCCGCGCGGGTCGGGTCGCCGATCGCAGGGTTTGCCTCCGACACCTTTCCCATTTCCGGAAAAACGACCGAAGGCAGCGGCGACAGCAGTCGCACTTCCCTTTGCGGGAACGGAAACTCGATTCCTTCCGCGCGGAAGCGATGCCATACCGCGAGATTGATGTCCGAACTCACGCCGAGCGTGCCTTCCTGGGGGTCCGCAATCCATAGTCCCAGGCGCAGATTGATTCCGCTATCGGCAAATCCCGCCAGGAAGGCGTTCGGAGCCGGTTCGTCGAGCACTCGGGGCTGAGCCCGGGCAACCTCCACGAGGATTGCCATTGCACGCTCGACATCAGAGCCGTAACTCACCTGAAAGTTCAGCGGCACCGCCATCCGGGTGTCGGTGTACGTTTCGTTCTGCACCACCGAACCGACCAGCACCTCGTTCGGCACCAGCGATTCGACGCCGCTGGGCGCGCGGATGACGGTGTAGCGGGTGTTGATCTGCGTGACGATGCCGCGCTCGGCGCCGACGCTGATCATGTTGCCGATGCGCAGCGAGCGGTCGAGCAGGATGATGAAGCCGGAAACATAGTTCGCGGCGATCTTCTGCAGGCCGAAGCCGAGACCGACGCCGAGCGCGCCGCCGAACACCGACAGCGTCGTCAGGTCGATGCCGACCATCGGCAGCGCGACGAGCACCGCCACCAGCACCAGCGCCGCCTTCGCGACGCGCAGCATCACGATGCGCACGTTCTCGTCGAGGCCCGCCGTGGTCGCCAAGCGACGCTCGAGCAGCCCGGCTGCCCAGAGCGCGACGAGCAGCGTCAACAGCACCATCGCGATGCCCTGCAGCAGGGTCCACAGCGAAAGCCGCTGGCTGCCGAGCGTGAACGAAACGGAGTCCAGCCCGCGAATGACCTGCGGCAGCCAGCCGACGATGTGCAGCGCGACGACCGACCACGCGACGGCAGCGAAGATCCGCTCGAAACTCGCGATCCAGCTCGATCGGCCGACCGCCTGCCGAAGCGCGAACATGACGAGGCGGATCAGCGCGAGCGAGATCAGCAACGGCACCGCGACATTGAGCAGGCTCACGTTGTGAAACTCGCCCAGCACGGCACGCGCGCCGATCACCAGCACCAGTGCCGCAAGCGGAAACAGCACGCGCCGCAACCCGCTGCGCCCGAGTCGGTAAGCCGGGGTGTCGACGTGGTTGCCGGCTGCGAACCGGAGCAACGTGGAGCGCGCGAACAGCCACGCCAGCAGCAGGCAGCCGGCGAGCGCCGCGAGTTGCCACAGCACGGCAGGGCTTTGGAGATCACGCCAGGTTTCGGTCAGCAGCAGTGCAAATCGCGAGTCATCGCGCACGTTCATGACTTCCAGGGCAGACGGGTGACGGGCGTCGCGTCCTCGCGGTGGCGACGCCAGTTGTCGAGATAGGCCGCGGCGAGCGGACAGTTGTCCCGCAGCACGATCAGGTTTTCGGCATTGCGCTTGTTCGCCGACCAGGTGAAATTGTACGAACCGGTCGCGACCACGCATGCCGGTCCGCGGCCGTCGGCGATCAACACCTTGTTGTGGGCCGCGGCGTAGCGCGTCTCCAGCGCCACCGGCACGCCGGCGGCAAGGAGCCTCGGCAGCGCATTGTCCTTGCCGCGCCGGTTCATCCGGGCATCCGCGAGCACTTGAACCTGCACGCCACGCCGATGAGCCTTGACGAGCGCATCGGCGATCGGACGGCTGGTGAATACGTAAGCCTGCACGTGCAGCGTTTCGCGCGCCGCGCCGATGACACGCAGCAGCGCCTCTTCGCCACTGCCCTCGGGCGAGAACACGACTTCGATTGAACCGCGCGCCGGCAGCGTGCGCGCGCCGGAAGCGAGTGCGAGCGCCGGTGCCGCAAGCGCCACGAGCACCAGCAACGCGCGTCGCAGATGCTCACGCATCGGCCGGCGCCCGCTCCAGCACCGCGGCGAAGAAGCCGTCGGTATCGTGCTTGCGCGGCGACAGGCGCAGGCGTGTGCCGGTATCGAGCGCGATGCCCTGTTTCTTCAGCACCTCGGTCGCATCGACCTCGCGGAACTCCGGATGCGCCGCCAGGAATGCATCGACGATGGCGTCGTTTTCCTCGACGAGCAGGCTGCAGGTCGCATAGACGAGCCGCCCCGCCGGCTTCACGAGGCGCGCCGCCGATTCGAGGATCGCGCCCTGCTTCGCGACCATTTCGGCGACCGATTCCGGCGTCTGGCGCCATTTCAGGTCCGGGTTGCGGCGCAAGGTGCCGAGGCCGCTGCACGGCGCATCGACGAACACCCGGTCGGCCTTGCCGGCGAGGCGCTTGACCTTCGCGTCGCGCTCGTGCGCGATCAGCACTGGATGCACGTTCGACAGCCCGGCGCGCGCGACGCGCGGCTTGAGCTTCGCGAGCCGCTTCTCCGACACGTCGAATGCGTACAGCCGGCCGGTCGAGCGCATCATCGCGCCCAGCTGCAGCGTCTTGCCGCCGGCGCCGGCGCAGAAATCGACGACCAGTTCGCCGCGCTTGGGCTGCACGAGGAAGCCGAGCAACTGGCTGCCCTCGTCCTGCACCTCGAACGCGCCTTCGAGAAACAACGGATGCTTCTGCAGCGCGGGCTTGCCCCCGAGGCGGATGCCGTGCGGCGAGAACGGGCACGGCTTCGCCTCGATACCGGCGAATTTCAGCTTTTCGAGCACTTCGCCGCGATCGGCCTTCAGCACGTTGACGCGCAGGTCGAGCGGCGCCGGCCGGTTCAGGCTGTGCGCGAGCTCAAGCAGTTCCGCCTCGCCGTGCGTTGCGAGCAGCCGCTCCGCGAGCCAGTCGGGGAGGTCGGCGCGCTCGGCGAACGAACCTTCTTCGAGTTCGCGTGCCTTGATCCCGGAGATCCAGTCGCGCTCGGTCGCCGACGCGAGCCCTTCGAAATGGCGCATCGGCCAGCCTTCGCCGCGCGCCAGCCACGCGAGCAGAAGCGTGCGCGGCCGCACATCCTCGCCAACCAGGCGGCGCAGCCAGCGCAAGCGGCGCACGATGCCATAGACCGCCTCGGCGATGAAGCCGCGGTCGCGGTGCCCGATTTCGCGGTTCTCGCGGAAGTAGCGCGACAGCACCCCGTCAGCCGGGTGTTCGAAAGTCAGCACCGCCCCGAGGACGCGGGCGGCATGGATCAGCAGGCTGCGCGAAGCAGCCTCGTCGTGTTTGGACATCGTCAATCGGTTCTCACTCGTGGTTGGATGCGGCGGCGCGATCGTCCGCCCGCAATTCGATCTTTTCTTGCGCCGCGGCGCGCGCGCCGACCGGCCCGGGCAAGGCGCCTTTGCCATCCCCGGTGTCAACAAGCTTCGCGGCGGCCTTGCCCGCCGGCGCCAGGCGTACCTCCACCGCCTGTTGATCGAGCACGTCGCCCTTGTCGTCGGTGATGCGGATGCGCACCGGCAACGTGCCGTATTCCCGCGCCAGCCATACGTCGATCGAGAGTTTCCCACTCAGCGCGCGGGCGCGCAGGCGTTGCGTGTCGAGACCGCCGATCGGCAGCACCAGCCGTTCGGCGCCGACCCGCTCAAGCACCGAGGGCGTCGCCGACTTGCCGCTGACAACCTTGAGTTCATCCGGCAAGGCGGCGGCGTCGGTCATGCCAATCTGGTGCCACAGGCTCAACAGGTCCTGGTCACCGCGCTCGACGGGCGCGATACGAGTGCGGCTGCCGCGTCGCATCGTGACCTGCCCGGTGTTCCAGTCGAACTCCGCCGTCTCGGGCTTCTTGCTCGACTGCTCGACGCGGAAATGCTCAGGAACGAGCCCCTTCGGGCCGATCCGGCCCTCGCTGCGCTGCTCGTACTGCAGCGAGCGCAGCAGATCCATGACACCGGTGGTCTTGAGCCTGACGCTCATCCGGTAGCGCTTGTCGTCGTGCGTCCAGTCGTGCAGCGCCTCGCCGACCTCGAAGCCGCCTTCGCCGTACATCACCCGATAGCGAATGCTGCCCTGCGCGGGCCACGCGGCAACACCGGGTTTGCGTGGATCGGCCTGCGGTGCGGCGGCAAGCTGCCGGGGCGCCGGCGCGGAAGGCGCGGCCACCAGATGCAGCCGGACGGCGGGCTGCGCCGGCGCGACGAGGCTGTCCGCCGCTCCGGCCAGCGCGGCATGGACCAACAAGGATGCGCCGACCGCGGCGATCAGGAGCCGGTGCCGCATGCTCCGCTCGCGCTTATCGACGCCGATTCGAGCGCGGGGACGGTCCAGCCGGCGTCAGGCCGCGCTTCGCCCTGCACCGACACCCTGCCCTCGGAGGAAAGCGACAGGCGGCCCTCGACGAACCAGCGCACCGCCTGCGGATAGATGCGGTGTTCCTGCGCCAGCACCCGCGCGGCGAGGGATTCCTCGTCGTCGCCGGACGACACCGGCACGGCCGCCTGGATGACCACCGGCCCGCAATCGAGCGCCGCGGTGACGAAATGCACCGTCGCGCCATGGATCCGGATGCCCGCCTCGAGCGCGCGGCGATGCGTGTGCAGGCCCGGGAACGCCGGCAGCAGCGACGGATGGATGTTGAGCAGGCGGCCTTCGTAATGCCGCACGAAATCGTCGCTCAGCACGCGCATGAACCCCGCGAGGACGACCAGGTCCGGCCGATGCATATCGATCGCTTCGGCCAGCGCCATATCGAACCCTTCGCGGGTCGCGAACGCCTTGTGATCGACGACGGCCGTCGCGATGCCGCGGGAGGCAGCGAACTCCAGCCCCTTCGCATCCGGCCGGTTGCTGATCACCGCGCTGATGATCGCACCGGGGATGGCGGCGCGCACGATGGCTTCCATGTTGCTGCCGCGGCCGGAAACGAGAATGACGATCGACTTCATAGGTGGATTCTTGAGGTTTGAATCGGGCGCGCCTTAACGCGCCGGCGGGAAAAACGGCGGCCCATGCCCTGCAGCGCCGCGGAGCCGGCCAGGATGATGCGGCCGAAGCTCCGCCCGCATGATACCGGAAGGCCGTCGAAGCTTCAGGCCGGCGGGGCAAATGGGCGTCCCCGGCGCCAGCGGTCGATGCAGGCGCGCGGGCTCGTATAATCGTCGCTCTCCGAGCTTCCCGCCGCCCGCATGCCCCCATCGCCCCGCCGCCATCCGACCGCTCGCCGATGTCCTCGTCAACCAGATCGCTGCCGGCGAGGTCGTCGAGCGGCCGGCGTCCGTCCTGAAGGAAGTGCTCGAGAACGCGCTCGACGCCGGCGCACGCGCGATCGACGTGCAGCTCGAACAGGGCGGCGTGCGCCGCATCCGGGTGGCCGACGACGGCTGCGGCATCGCACGCGACGATCTCGCGCTGGCGCTCGAACGCCACGCGACGAGCAAGATCGCGACGCTCGAAGATCTCGAACAGGTCGGCACGATGGGCTTCCGCGGCGAGGCGCTGGCGGCGATCGCGGCGGTCGCACGTTTGACGCTGACGAGCCGCGCCGAAGACGGCGCGCACGCGTGGCGCATCGACGGCACCGACCGCAATGTCGCGCCGGCCGCGCTGAACCAGGGTACCGTCGTCGACGTCGCCGAGCTCTTCTACAGCACGCCGGCGCGACGCAAGTTCCTGAAGTCCGAGGCAACCGAGTATGCGCACTGCGACGAGGTGTTCCGCCGCATTGCGCTGGCGCGCCCCGACATCGGCCTGCAGCTCGCGCACAACGGCCGCGTCGTCCATCGCCTGCCCGCAGGGGACCCGCTGCGGCGCGTCGCGGCGCTGATGGGCGACGACTTCCTGCAGCACGCGCGCACCCTCGATGCCGACGCCGGGCCGCTGCGCCTCGCCGGCTTCGCCGCGCTGCCGGCGTATTCGCGCACGAGCCGCGACGCGCAGTATCTGTTCGTCAACGGCCGCTTCGTGCGCGACAAGCTGCTGACGCACGCGGTGCGCCAGGCCTACGCCGACATCCTGCACGGCAGCCGCCATCCGGCTTACGTGCTGTTCCTCGAGCTCGACCCCGCCGGCGTCGACGTCAACGTGCATCCGGCGAAAATCGAGGTGCGCTTCCGCGAGGCGCGGGCGGTCCACCAGTTCGTGTTCCATGCGCTGACGCGCAGCCTCGCCGAGTCCGGCGCCGGCATCGGGATCGCGGGCGGTGATGCCAATGCGGCCAAGGCTGCGACGGAAGCGGGCCGGACCGATTCCCCCGCGCCGGCGCGCGCCGCGAATCCGCTTCGCTACGTGGCCGCCGGCGGCCACGCTCCGCCACCGGTGCAGGGCCGTCTCGCGATGGAATCGGCGAGCCGCAGCTATTACGACTTCGCCGCGAGCGCCCGGCCGACGGCCGAAAGCGCCTCGTCCCCGCCCGACGCCAGCGGATTCCGCCCGACCGCCTTCGCCCCGTCCGCAGGCCGCCTGCCGGGCGCGGCCGGCCTGGCCGAAGCCCACATCCCGGCGGATGCCACAGGCGCACCGCTCGGCTACGCGATCGCGCAGCTCCACGGCATCTACATCCTCGCGCAGAACGTCGCCGGCCTGGTCCTCGTCGACATGCACGCCGCGCACGAGCGCATCCTCTACGAGAAGCTCAAGACCGTGCTCGACGGCCGCCCCGCGGTGCAGCGCCTCTTGATTCCGGCTGTGCTGTCGGTCAGCGCGAAGGACATGGCGGCCGCCGAAGAGTGCGCCGAAGTCCTCGCCCGCATGGGCTTCGAAGTCGCACCCGTCGGCCCGGCCGAACTCGCGGTACGCAGCGTGCCGGCGCTGCTCGCGTCCGCGCCGATCGCAGAGCTGCTGAGGAAGCTCCTCGAGGAGCTGCGCGAATTCCCGGCCTCCGAAGTCGTCACCGCACGACGCAACGAGCTGCTCGCGACGATGGCGTGCCACGGCGCGGTGCGGGCGCACCGCAGCCTGACGATTCCGGAGATGAATGCACTCTTGCGCGACATGGAAGCCACCGAGCGCGCCGACCAGTGCAACCACGGCCGGCCGACGTGGACGCAGCTGACGATGGGCGATCTCGACCGCTTCTTCATGCGCGGGCAATGAGCCGCGCGGCTCGCTGCCGCATGCCCGATCCCCGTTCAACGAGTATCCTTGCACCCCCCGGCCTTTCGCCGTGCGGCCACGAAGCGCAGATCACACACTCATGACAGGCAAGCAGCACTACGACGAATCCTCCTTTCGCGTCCTCAAGGGGCTCGAACCGGTGCGCGAGCGCCCCGGGATGTACACCCGCACCGACTCGCCCGCCCACATCATCCAGGAAGTCATCGACAACGCCGCCGACGAGGCACTCGGCGGCTTCGCGAAGAAGATCCACGTGACGCTGCACCCCGACGGCTCGATCAGCGTCGCCGACGACGGCCGCGGCATCCCGGTCGGCCTGCATCCCGAGGAAGGCGTGCCGGTCGTCGTGCTCGCCTTCACGCGGCTGCACGCCGGCGGCAAGTTCGACAAGCGCGACGGCAACGGTGCGTACGCGTTTTCCGGCGGCCTGCACGGCGTGGGCGTCGCCGTGACGAACGCGCTGTCGACGCGCGTCGAAGTCGAGGTCAGGCGCGAGGGCAAGATCCATCGCATCGAGTTCAGTGAGGGCGGCGAGAAGGTCGGCGCAATCGCTGTTGCGGGCGATTGCGGTCGGCAGAGCGGCACGCGCGTTCGCGTGTGGCCGGACGCGAAGTATTTCGAGGCCCCGCGCGTGCCGCAGGGCGAGCTCGAGCGCCTGCTGCGCTCGAAAGCGGTGCTGCTGCCGGGCGTGTCGGTACGGCTCGACATCGAGCAGGCGGGCGGCGCAGCGCTGACAAAGACCTGGTCCTACCCCGAAGGCCTGGCCGGCTATCTGCGCGAGCAGGCCGGCGACATCGAGGCGGTCGCGCCGCTCTATACCGGCGAAAAGTACGCCGGCAAGGACGACCCCGCCTACGCGCCCGGCGAAGGCGCAGCCTGGGCGCTGGCGTGGTTCGAGCACACGGTGCCGAGCGAATCCTTCGTCAACCTGATCCCGACCGTCGCCGGCGGCACGCACGAGAGCGGCCTGCGCGCCGGCGTGTTCGACGCGGTGAAGAGCTTCATCGAGCACCACGCGCTCTTGCCGCGCGGCGTCAAGCTGCAGCAGGAGGACGTCTGCGGCCGGATGAGCTTCGTGCTGTCGGCGCGGCTGCTGGACCCGCAGTTCCAGGGCCAGGTGAAGGAAAAATTGAACTCGCGCGAAGCGGTGAAGCTCGTGTCGTCGATGATCCGCGACCCGTTCGAGATCTGGCTCAACAACCACGTCGAAGCCGGCCGTGCGATCGCGGAACTGTCGATCCGGCAGGCGCTCGCGCGGCAGAAGAGCGCGCAGAAAGTCGAGAAGAGAAAGACCTCCGGCGTCGCGGTGCTGCCGGGCAAGCTCTCCGACTGCGAATCCGAGGACCTTGCCGACAACGAGCTTTTCCTCGTCGAGGGCGACTCCGCCGGCGGCTCGGCGAAGATGGCGCGCAACAAGGAAACGCAGGCGATCCTGCCGCTGCGCGGCAAGGTGCAGAACTCGTGGGAAATCGACCCCGACCGCCTGCTCGCGAACGCCGAGATCCATGACATCGCGGTCGCGCTCGGCGTCGATGCGCATGCCGCCGGCAGCGCGCCGGATCTATCCGGCCTGCGCTACGGCAAGGTCGTCATCATGTCCGACGCCGACGTCGACGGCGCGCACATCCAGACGCTGCTCTTGACGCTGTTCTTCCGCCATTTCCCCGAACTGATCACGCGCGGGCACATCTACGTCGCCCAGCCGCCGCTGTACCGCGTCGACGTGCCCGCGCAGGGCAAGAAGCGCCCGGCGCGCAGGCTCTACGCGCTCGACGACGGCGAACTTGCGGCGATCCGCGACCGCCTCGAAAAGGAAGGCTTCAAGCCGGACGCGATCGAAGTCGGCCGCTTCAAGGGCCTCGGCGAGATGAACCCCGACCAGCTGCGCGAGACGACGATGGACCCGGCGACGCGCCGCGTGCTGCCGGTGCAGGTGCGCGCCGACGCGCTCGAGGACACGAAGCGCATGTTCACGCTGCTGATGGGCAAGGGCGAAGCCTCCGGTCGGCGCGCGTGGATGGAGGAGAAGGGCGACAGCGTCGAAGCGGACATCTGACGCGGTCCGCGCGACGCGGGCGACCTTTCCGCAACGCAGCAAACCTCCTATAAAGAAGGCACCGAAAGGGCGCCGCCGGGTTGCCGGCGGGGCGTTCCTGCACGGTCCCGGCAACGAGTCCGACACCCGAATGCCATGTCGTCACAACCCTCGTCACCACCCGTATCCGCCACCACCGCCCGCCTCGCACGTCGCCCCACGGCGCTGCTGATCGACCTGGCCGGCGTGCTGCACGTCGGCGACCAGGCCATCGAGGGATCGGTCGCCGCACTCGCGCGAGTGCGGCAGGCGGCGCTGCCGCTGCGCTTTCTCACCAACACCACGCGTTCGCCCCGCCGCACGATCGTCGCGAAGCTGCGCCGGATGGGCTTCGACGTCGCCGAGGACGAAATCCAGACCGCCGCCCATGCCGCGCAGCAGCTCGTCAGGCAGCGCGGCCTGAAGCCGCTCTACGTGGTCCACCCGGACCTCACGGAGGAGATGGGCCCGAGCGCCGCGGCGCCCGATGCCGTCGTGATGGGCGACATGGGACCGTACCTGGACTACGCGCAGTTGAACGCCGCGTTCCGCCTGCTGATGGCCGGAGGCGCCTTCATCGCGATGGCAAAGAACCGCTACTTCATGGAGGAAGACGGTCTTTCGCTCGACATGGGCGCCTTCGTCACCGGCCTCGAGTTCAGCAGCGGCATGCCGGCCGAGATCGTCGGCAAGCCGGCCGCAAGCTTCTTCCACACCGCGCTCGCGGAACTCGGCGTCACGCCCGCCGAAGCGGTCGTGATCGGCGACGACCTGCACGACGACGTCGGCGCGGCCCTTGCCGCAGGCATTCCGGCGATCCTCGTGCGCACCGGCAAGTTCCGCCCCGGCGACGACGCCGACCCGGCAATCCGCCCCGACTGCATCGCGGACGACTTCGCCGGCGCGGTAGATCGGCTGCTCGCGCTAGACTGACCACACGCCGGCACCCGCGCTGCCGACGTAGCCGGTTCCGCTTCGGGGCCTGTCGTACAATGCGCCGCTGACCGATCTTCCGGGCCTGCGCCGCGCTGCGCCCCGACCGAACCTGCATTGCCAAGCCATCCATGAGCAACGAAAACTTCGATCTGTTCACCGCCCCGCCGCCTGCCCCTCCCTCGCCGCCGACGTCGATCGGCGGCAACGAGCCCGCAGCACCGGACGACGGCACGCTCGCCCTCGACCGCTACGCCGAACGCGCCTATCTCGCGTACGCGATGAGCGTCGTCAAGTCGCGCGCGCTGCCGCAGGTCGAGGACGGCATGAAGCCGGTGCAGCGGCGCATCCTGTACGCGATGAACGAGATGCGCCTGTCGGCGGCGTCGAAGCACGTCAAGTCGGCGCGCGTCGTCGGCGACGTCATCGGCAAGTACCACCCGCACGGCGACACCAGCGTCTATGACGCGATGGTGCGGGTTGCGCAGGACTTCTCGCTGCGCTACCCGCTCGTCGACGGCCAGGGCAACTTCGGCTCGCGCGACGGCGACTCGGCCGCGGCGATGCGCTACACCGAATGCCGCCTGACGCCGATCGCCGAGCTGCTGCTCGCCGAGATCGACCGCGGCACCGTCGATTTCGTGCCGAACTACGACGGCGCGTTTCATGAGCCGCAGCTCCTGCCCGCGCGGCTGCCCTTCGTGCTGCTCAACGGCGCCTCGGGGATTGCCGTCGGCATGGCGACCGAGATCCCGCCACACAACCTGCGCGAAGTCGCGGAAGCCGTCTGCCACCTGATCCGCAATCCGGACGCCGGGCTCGACGACGTCCTGCCGCTGTTGCGCGGGCCGGATTTCCCCGGCGGCGGCCAGCTCATCTCGTCGCCCGACGCGATCCGCGATGCCTATGCGAGCGGGCGCGGCAGCCTGCGCGTGCGCGCGCGCTGGCACATCGAGGAGCTCGCCCGCAGCCAGTGGCGCGTCATCGTCGAGCAGCTGCCGCATGGCGTGTCGGCCGCCGGCGTGCTCGCCGAGATCGAAGCGCTGACGAACCCTCAACCGCGCGGCGGCAAGAAGGATGTCAGCCAGGAGCAGAAGAACCTCAAGCAGCTCGTGCTCGGCGTGCTCGAGACGGTGCGCGATGAATCGAGCGACAAGTCGCCGGTGCGCATCGTGCTGGAGCCGCGCTCGTCGCGCCAGAGCCGCGACGAGTTCATGGCGGTGCTGCTCGCGCACACCAGCCTCGAAAGCTCGGTGTCGGTGAACATGACGATGATCGGGCATGGTCCCGTGCATGGCGGCCGGCCGCAGCAGAAGAACCTCGTGCAGATCCTGCGCGAGTGGATCGACTTCCGCTATGTGACTGTCGAGCGGCGCACGCGCCACCGCCTCGACGAGGTCGACCGGCGCCTGCACATCCTCGAAGGCCGCATGATCGCGTTCCTGCACATCGAGGACGTGATCCGCGTGATCCGCGAATCCGACGAGCCGAAGCCGGCGCTGATCGCGGCGTTCGGCCTGTCCGAGATCCAGGCCGAAGACATCCTCGAGATCCGCCTGCGCCAGCTCGCGCGCCTCGAAGGTTTCCGCATCGAGAAGGAGCTCGCCGAGCTCAAGGAAGAGCGCGGGAAGCTGCAGCACCTGCTCGACAGCCGCGCGGCGATGACGAAGCTGATCCTCAAGGAGATCACCGACGACGCGAAGAAATACGGCGACGAGCGCCGTACCCTGATCGAGAGCGTCGCCGCCGTTGCGCCTGCCGAAATCAGCGTGCCCGACGAGCCGGTGACGGTGCTCGTGTCGAAGAACGGCTGGGTCCGTTCGCGCCAGGGCCACGGCATCGACGCCGCGGCCGTCACGTACAAGGCGGGCGACTTCGCGTTCGCGGTCATCGAGACGCGCAGCACCTGGCCGCTCGTCGTCCTCGACACGCACGGCCGCGCCTACACGGTGCGCGTCGCCGAGCTGCCGGGCGGGCGCGGTGACGGCGTGCCGATCGCAACGCTCGTCGACTTCCAGAACGGCGCCAAGCTCGCGCAGGTCGTCTCCGCGGAACCCGAGTCGGCGTGGATGTTCGCCAACTCCGGCGGCTACGGTTTCATCTGCACACTCCTGGAGGCGACGAGCCGCCAGCGCGCCGGCAAGGCGTTCATGACTGTCGAGAAAGGCGAAAAAGTGCTGGCGCCGGCGCGCGTGCTCGGCGAGCGCATCGCCGCGGTCTCGGAGAACGGCCGCCTCTTGGTGTTCCCGCGCAGCGAGATGAAAGTGCAGGCGGGCGGGCGCGGCGTGATCGTCATGGCGCTCGATGAGGCCGAGGGGCTGGTCGCGGTCGCGGCGCCGGCCGATGCTGCGGTGCTGAAAGTCGAAGGCATCGGCCGCGGCAACAAGGCGACGAGCGTCGACCTGAAGCCGGCGCAGCTCGCGACGCTGGTCCACCGCCGCGCGCGCAAGGGCTCGCCGCTGGCGATCAGGATCAAGCCGACCGCGCTGCGCTGATCACCCCATGCACGCACTCGTCAGTTGACGTGTCGTCAAAAGCAGAAAAGGAAGACACGTTTCGTTGACATGTCGCTGCCGACGACACATCCGAAGAACGTGTCGCTGAAACAAGAAAAAAGCGACACGTTCTGACCACCTGTTTACACTGACGACATAAACAGAAGCGTCCCACCGCGCACCTGTTCATGTGCACATACCAATGAATCAGAACGCTCACATGACCAATGCTGCCTTCGCGTGGCGGGCAGACACCCCGCACAACCAGCTTCCCCCGCTACCGCCGGCGATCGAACTGGAAACGCGAGCGGTGCTCAAGCGTTGCATTGATGCACGCACTGCCTTGGCCGAACTGAAGCAGGCGGCCGAGCTGATTCCCAACCAGACTGTGCTCATCAACACGATCCCGCTGCTTGAAGCCAAGGACAGCTCGGAGATCGAAAGCATCGTAACCACCACCGATCTGCTGTTCCGGCACGCCCAGGGGGCCGACAGTCAAGCGGACCCGGCTACGAAGGAAGCACTACGTTATCGCACCGCGCTCTACCAGGGTTTCCAGTCCCTGGAGCAGCGACCGCTTTGCACCGGCACTGCGGTAGAAATCTGCCGCACGCTCAAGGGCGTGGAGATGGACATTCGCCGCACTCCGGGCACTCAACTCGCCAATGACTGCACCGGTGAGGTGATTTATACGCCGCCGGAGGGAGAAGCGACGCTGCGCGATTTGCTCGCCAACTGGGAGCGTTTTCTGCACAACGAAACGGGACTGGACCCTCTTGTCCGCATGGCAGTTGGACATTACCAGTTCGAGGCCATCCACCCGTTCTCGGACGGCAATGGTCGCACCGGACGTGTGCTCAACATCCTCTACCTGATCCAGGAAGACCTGCTGACACTGCCCATCCTCTACCTCAGCCGCTACATCATTGCCCACAAGGCCGACTACTACCGCCTGCTGCTCGATGTGACCCGCGATCAGGCATGGGAGCCGTGGCTGCTCTACATGCTTACCGCGGTCGAAGAGACGGCCCGCTGGACGGGCGCGAAGATCGCTGCCATCCGCGCGCTCGCCGAACACACCACGGGCTTCGTGCGCGAGCGACTGCCCAAGACCTACTCCCGCGAACTGGTGGACGTGATCTTCGAGCAACCCTATTGCCGCATCGGCAACGTCGTCGACAAGCAGATCGCGCAGCGCCAGGCCGCATCACGCTACCTGAAGGAACTCGTCGCACTCGGCGTGCTGCGCGAAGCCCAGGTTGGCAAGGAAAAACTTTTCATCCATCCCAAGCTGATGCAGTTGCTCATCCGCGACAGCAACGACTTCAAGCCCTACGCCTGAAGCAACCCGGAACGCATGACCATGAGCAAGCACAAAGAACGATTCATCGAACTGCTGAACGAGCTCTTCCAGCTCAACCAGCCCGAGCTCGACTTCGGCCTCTACCGCATCCTTCACGCCCGCAGCGCGCAGATCAAGGCCTTCATCGACACCGAACTCGGTGCCGAAATCGACGCCCAGTTCGCCGGCGAATCGCAGGCCGGCGCGCACGACGCGCTGGAAGCCGCGCGCGTGCGCGTGGCCGAGACCCTCGGCGAAGACGTCTTCCTGCCCACCGGCCAGCTCAAGCCTGAATACCGCGTCACCAAGGTCGGCAAGGAATTCGAACTCGCGCAGCAACGCGCGCGCGAAGGCGGCGGCGTGCTGGCCGACGACGCGCAGGTGTACGAGCACCTCTACCGCTTCTTCAGCCGCTACTATGACAAGGGCGACTTCATGTCGAAGCGCTACTTCGTCGCCGAAAACGACAGCCGCGCCGCCCCCTACGCCATCCCCTACGACGGCCGCGAGGTGATGCTGCACTGGGCCAACAAGGACCAGTACTACATCAAGTCCAGCGAAACCCTCACGAATTTCAGCTTCGACCTCGCCGCGGCGCAGGCGCGGGTGCAGGGCGCGCAGGCCGGTTTCGACTTCGACACGCGCAGCGAAGCGCCCCTGAAGGTGCATTTCCGCCTCGCCGCTGCCACCGAAGGCGAACACAACAACGTCAAGGAAGGGCAGGAGCGCTTCTTCATCCTGCATGCCGCGGAACCGCTGCGCCTCGAAACCGGCGCCACCGGCCAGCCCGAACTGGTGATTCAGTTCGACTACCGCCCGGACCCGGAAAAGACCGGGCAGGCCGGCACCTGGCAGCAAAAGCGCCTCGCCGAAGCCGAACAGGCGGTGCGCGAACGGCTACCGGCCTTCGCGACCGAGCACCCGCAGGCGCGCGCCTTCGCGCAGCCCCTGTTCGCCCTGGCCCCCACGGAGAAGCAGCCCAACCGCACGCTGCTGGCCAAATACCTCGGCCAATTCACCGCGCGCAACACCATGGACTACTTCATCCACAAGAACCTGGGCGGCTTCCTGCGGCGCGAGCTGGATTTCTACATCAAGAACGAGATCATGCGCCTCGACGACATCGAGGCCGCCGACGCGCCGCGCGTCGAGGACTACCTGACGAAGCTGCGCGTGCTGCGCCGCATCGCCCGCCGCATCATCGACTTCCTCGCCCAGCTCGAGGACTTCCAGAAGAAACTGTGGCTGAAGAAGAAGTTCGTCGTCGACACCCAGTACTGCATTACGCTGGACCGCATTCCCGAATCCTTCTATCCCGAGATCGCCGCCAACGAGCGGCAGCGCGAGGAGTGGGTGAAGCTGTTCGCGATCGACGAGATCGAGGGGGATATGGCGCAGCCGGGGTACAGCGTGCCGCTGACGGTGGAGTTTCTGAAAGCGAACCCATATTTGCTTCTTGATACGTCCAATTTTTCACCAGCGCTCAAGGATACATTGCTAGCGACACTCCCCAGCCTGGACGAAGACTTTGATGGCGTCATCATTCACTCCGAGAACTTTCAAGCACTAAATATTTCGCGGAACAAGTTTGCAAGAGCAGCGAGCTGCGTATACATCGACCCACCGTACAATACCGGAAATGATGAATTTATATACAAGGACAGATATCAGGAATCGAGTTGGGCATCGATGATTTCAGACAGGATCGACGCATCGCTTGACCTGCTTTCAAATAAGTCAGCTCTTCTGATATCCCTTGACGACAAGGAATCAGGCGTACTCAGAGAGGCTCTCAGAACAAAACCTCTTAATCGCCATGGAGAATTTGTATGGAGAACACGAAACACTGACAACCGAGTCACTTCAAATTTCTCCTTGGACCACGAGTCAATTCACGTATTTACAACACCAAATGGAGGCCTACCTGGAAGAACGATTGACAGAAGCAATTTCAAGAATCCAGATAATGACCCAAGAGGTCCATATACAACGGATCCGCTCACCGGCAAAGCTAACGCTGTCAATAGACCAAACCTTCATTACACGGTAACAAATCCAAACACCGGGGATATTTATCCTCCAGAACCTGATTTTGGGTGGATTACTGACCGAGCGGGCTTCGACGAACTCATAAAAAATAATTTAGTTTATTGGCCAGCAAATCCACTAACAGGAAAACCGCGAAAAAAGCGTTTTCTTAAAGACACGCCCCCCAAGGTACCGATTTCAAGCTTCGCATTGTCAATTAAACAAGGCGAAGGAAACCAAGGCTTATCGGACATAATAGGATTCAAGGCACTCAATTTCCCGAAACCTGTCTCAATCATGGAAACCATAATTGATGCCAGCACCAAGGAAAGAGACCTGGTAGTTGACTATTTCGCCGGATCTGGGACAACTGGCCACGCAGTAATTAACATGAATCGGAGGACGGCAGATAAGAGGCGCTATCTTCTTATCGAGGGAGGCACCCACTTTAGCCCGATACTGCTCCAGCGGATCAAGAAGGCGGTCTTCGCAAGCGAATGGATGAATGGAAAGCCGGTTTCGCGCGACGGTATCAGCCACTGCTTCAAATACCTTCGCCTCGAATCCTTCGAAGACACGCTGAACAACCTGCAACTGCCCGAGCAGCCGCCGCTCGACCTCGGTTCGCCCGAAACCCGCGACATGGCGCGCGACTATCTGCTGAAGTACTGGCTGGACTTCGAGACCGCCGGCAGCCCCAGCCTGCTCAACGTGCGCGAGTTCGCCGACCCCACGGCCTACCGGCTCAAGGTGAAGCAGCCCGGCAGCGAGGCGCAGGTGGAGCGCACCGTCGACCTCGTGGAGACCTTCAACTGGCTGATCGGCCTGCACGTGGCGCAGCTCGACCGCCCGCGCCGCTACGCCATCGAGATGATGCGCGAACCCGACCCCGAGCTGCCGAAGGACCAGCACATGCGCTGGCGCGCGACCGCGATCAAGGAGCGCGAGGACGGCGAATTCTGGTTCCGCTGCGTCGAAGGCCATGTGCTGGCCGTGCCCGGCGACGAGCTGTCGCGCGAGCGCGTGCTGGTGATCTGGCGCAAGCTCAGCGGCGACGCCGGCCGCGACCAGGCCGCGCTGGAAGCGTGGCTCGGCAAGCGCGGTATCAACCCGCGCGACAGCGAGTTCGACTGGATCTACGTGAACGGCAGCCACGCGCTCCCCAGCGACGGCACCGCCGCGACACGCGTGCGCCTGATCGAGGACACTTTCGCGCAGCGCATGTGGGAGGACGCCTGACATGGACCAGCCGCCTAGCCTGCAGCGCGTGGCCCTGCGGGGGTTCCGCTCGATCCGCGAGATGGATCTCGAACTCGGGCCGCTGAATGTGCTGATCGGCGCCAACGGCGCCGGCAAGTCGAATTTCATCAGCTTTTTCAGGTTCATGAACAAGCTGCAGGACAAGGATCTGCAGTTCTATGCCCAGCAGCAGGGGGGGGCGGACCGGATTCTGCATTTCGGCCGCAAGACGACCGATACGCTGGAAATTGAACTCCGCTTTTCCCTCAACGGTTACGCGGCCGTCCTGGCGCCCACGCCCGATAACCGTCTGGTATTCAGGGACGAGTTCCATGCGCCGCCCGGCCTGAAGCCGCCGGCAAAGGGCGGCAACGGCGCCTACCGCAAGCGCCGGACGCGCCTCGGGCGCACCGGCGCGGAAGAATCGGCCCTCCCCAAGCCGGACATCACGACGGAACGCGGGCGCCTCGCCGCCTTTCTTGCGGACTGGAAGACCTACCATTTCCACGACACCAGCGACACCGCCAAAGTGAAGGGCACTTGCAGCGTGCACGACACGACACGCCTGCGATCCCAGGGCGAAAACCTCGCCGCCTTCCTTTACGGCATCCGCAACACCGACGCCTACGCACGCATCGTCCGGACCGTCCAGCGCGTGGCGCCGTTCTTTCACGACTTCGTTCTCGACCCGGATGGCAGCGACTGGATCCGCCTGCGCTGGAAGCACAAGGGCAGCGACGACTACTTCGACGCGTCGATGCTCTCGGATGGCACGCTGCGCTTCATCTGCCTCGCCACGCTGCTGCTGCAACCGCGCCTCCCGACCATCATCCTGCTCGACGAGCCGGAGCTGGGCCTGCATCCCTACGCCCTGCAGTTGCTGGGCGCCATGATGCGCATGGCCAGCACGCGGACCCAGATCGTCGCGACGACCCAGTCGGTAACGCTGGCCAACGAATTCGGCTGGCAGGACATCGTGGTCGTCGACCAGATCGACAACGCATCGCGTTTCCGGCGCCTTGAGGAACAGGCGGTCGGGCACTGGCTGGAGGATTACCGCGTCGGCGAGATCTGGGAGATGAACCTTCTCGGGGGCAACCCCGCATGATCCGTCTCGGCATCAGCGTCGAAGGGGCGACCGAGCGCGAATTCATCCTGCAGGTGCTGGCCCCGCACCTGGCTCGTTACGGCGTGTTCGCAAGCCCGGTGGACATGCGCGGCAACGTCAGCCGCGACCGCATTCGCGGCGCACTGCCGCACCTGATCGCCAGTTTCGACCACGTCAGCACCCTGTACGACTATTACCGCTTCAAGCAGCGGGAAACGCTCTCGGTCGACGCGTTGCAGACGGCCATGCTCGAACTGGTCGCCCCCGCGCAGCGCCGGCATTTCACGCCCTATATCCAGCTCCACGAGTTCGAGGCCTTGCTGTTCGCAGTCCCCGAACTGACCGTGCAGACACTGGGCGGAACCGAAAGGCAACTGCACGCCCTGCGGGCCGCCGTTGACGCTTGCGGCTCGCCGGAAGCGGTCAATGACAGGCCCGAAACCAGCCCGTCCCACCGGCTGCTTGCCCTGTTCGGCAGGGATTACGAAAAGCCGTTCCACGGGCCGGAAGTTTTGCGCATCGCCGGCTTGCCCGCCATCCGCGCTCGATGCCCGCGCTTCGACGCCTGGGTGACCCGACTCGAAAACCTGGGAGGCCGGGCATGAGCCGCGCCCCACGCCGCACCAAGTCCCAGCCGCCGCTCGTCGCCAGCCACTTCCAGGACGCGCTGGTGCTGAACCAGTACCTGCTCAGTCTGTTCGGCATCGACCCGCTGGCGCCGCACCGCGACGGCGGCCGCCCGGTGCGCCCGCTGGAACTGATCGCCAAGACGCTGCGCGATGCCGAGCCGGGCATCGGCCCCGACGGCAGGCACCGCTTCCTCGGCGAGCTGATCTCGCATCTGCCACGGAACTCGACCCTGACGCCGGCGGAGCTGGCGCGCTTCGACGCCAACCTCGTCGCGCACACGCAGGCGATCAACGCCCGGCGCCGGCACAAGGGCGACATCGCGTGGAAATACTTCCAGTGGCTGACGCTGCTGTTCGTGGAGATCTACCTCGACCGCTACTTCAACGACCGCCAGGGGCTGTGCGCGGCGCTCAACGACTTCGTCGAACGCTTCAACAGCCACCACCTCGGGCAGGGGCGCGAAACGGGCCTGACGCCGTATGCCGTCGAGGACCTGAACAAGCTGTGCCTGCAGAACGCCACCGGCAGCGGCAAGACGCTGCTGATGCACGTGAATCTGCGCCAGTTCGCCCATCACGCGCGTGCCACCGGCCAGGCCGACAGCTACAGCCGGGTGATCGTGCTGTCGCCGAACGAGCGCCTGACCGCGCAGCATGAACGCGAGCTGCGCGACAACGGCTTCTACCCGGAGGCGCTGCGCCAGGAGAGCGACCTGGTGTCGCGCGGCCAGAGTGCGCTCGACATTCCGCTGCTGACCGAGATCACCAAGCTCGCCGACGAACAGAAGGTGAAGCAGATGGCCGTCGACAGCTTCGGCGATGCCAACCTGCTGCTGGTCGACGAAGGCCACCGCGGCATGAGCGGCAGCGACTGGAAGGGCAAGCGCGACAAGCTGGCCGCGAAGGGCTTCACCTTCGAGTATTCCGCCACCTTCAAGCAGGCGGTGCGGGCCGCCAACGACCGCGTGCTGGCGGAGAACTATGCCAAGGCGGTGCTGTTCGATTACAGCTACCGATACTTCTACGCCGACGGCTACGGCAAGGACTACCGCATCTTCAACCTGCCGGCCGACGAGCTGGCGTACAAGGACACCTACCTGACCGCGGCGCTGCTGGCGTTCTACCAGCAGTTGCGGATGTTCGCCGAAGCGGGCAGCCGCTATGCCGGCTACAACCTGGAAAAGCCGCTGTGGGTGTTCGTCGGCGCCAGCGTGACCGGGCGCAAGGTGGACGAGGAAAGCGTGTCGCCGTCGGACGTGGCGCAGATCCTCGATTTCCTCGCGCGCTTCCTCGCCCGGCGCGAGGCGTTCACCGGCCTCGTCCGCAGCGTGCTCACCGGCAACAGCCAGCAGACCGGCCTGCTCGATGCACAGGGGCGCGACATCTTCGTGCAGTCCTTCCCGTATCTGAAGGGGCTGAAACAGGATGCGGCGCAGATCTACGCGGATATCTGCGTGCGCCTGTTCCATGCACCGGGCGGCGGCCATCTCGTCGTCGAACGCGTCAAGGGCGACAGCGGCGAGCTGTTGCTGAAGGTGGGCGAGTCCGACACGCCCTTCGGGGTCATCAACGTCGGCGACGCGGCGGCGCTCGCCAAGCATGTGCAGGAGGAACTGGAGCACAAACGGTCCCTCGCCGAGGTGCGCCCGAGCGAGTTCGGCGAACCGGTTTTCGGCGATGTCCATAAACCGACCTCGCCGATCCACCTGCTCGTCGGTTCGAAGAAGTTCATCGAAGGTTGGGATTGCTGGCGCGTGTCCAGCCTCGGGCTGATGCGCATGGGCCAGAGCGAGGGCGCCCAGATCATCCAGCTGTTCGGGCGCGGCGTGCGTCTCAAGGGCAAGGACATGAGCCTGATGCGCACCAGCCGCTATCAGCCGGTGAACCCGCCGCGGGATATCCACTTTCTGGAAACGCTGAACGTGTTCGGCGTGCAGGCCGACTTCATGGCGACCTTCCGTGATTTTCTTGAAAGTGAAGGCTTGCCGCCGAACGATGTGCCCCACGTCGAGGAGATCACGCTCAACGTCACCCACGATTTCGGCCTGAAGCTGAAGATCCTGCGGGCGAAGTTCCGCAAGGACACGCAGGAGCAGTACGACTTCCGCAAGCATGGTCCGGTAGTCGAATTCGGCCTCGCGGCACTGCCGCCGAGCCTGACGATAGGAGGGGTGCCGCTGGTGGTGGATCGCTTCCCGCGTTTGCAGGTGATCCAGGCTGCGGAGATTACCGGGGAGGCTGTGGACGCCCCGGTGTCGGGACCTCGCCATTTCGACGCCTTGCGCCTCGCGATGCTGGACTGGGACAAGCTGTGGATCGATCTGGAGCGTTTCCGCCGCCAAAGACACTTGGAGAACGCCATCGTGCCCCGCGATGCGCTCCGCCCTCTGCTGGAAAAGCCGGACTGGTACTGCCTCCTGGTGCCCACGCAGTGGTGGGCGCCGTCGATGGGGAACGTTCGGCACTGGCAGTCGATTGCCGTTGAACTGCTGAGCGCCGCCCTCGAGCGCAGCTTCAATTACCAGAAGCGCAAGTATCTTGACCCGCGCATGGAGTTGGTACCGCTGACCTGCGACCATGAGAACCTGCCCGCGGACGGCACAGACTATCAGCTCATCGTCGAGGCAAACGAGCAGTACCTGATCGACGACATCAAGGCGCTGAAGGAAGAGCTCGCGCAAGTAGGCTGGCGCGACCACGGCCACGTCCAGGGCGTGCGGTTGGCGATGCACCTGTATGAGCCGCTGCTATCGAGCGAGAAAGTGAAGATCCAGCCGGTCGGCCTAAACAAGTCCGAGTTCCGCTTCGTCGAAGACCTCCGGCTTTGGCTGCAGACCAACGCGGCGGACGTAGAGACGCGCGGGGAGCGCCTCTTCCTGTTGCGAAACCTCGCCAAGCAAGGCGTGGGCTTCTTCGAGGCCGGAAACTTCTACCCGGACTTTATCCTGTGGTGCCTGAAAGCCGACGGCAGCCAGCGAATTTGCTTCATCGACCCTCATGGGCTGGAGCATGAAGGACCGGGCAGCGACAAGATTCAGCTCGCCGAGAACATCAAGGATCTTGAAGCGCGCCTGAACGATAAGACTGTCACGCTCGAATCCATCATCTTGTCGCCTAATACCAACCGCATGCGCATCGAGCATCTGTGGACACAAAAAGGCCTTCCTCGGCCCGACCTCGACGCGCTTCACGTGTACTTCATCGGGGAAGGCGACTACCTAGCCAAAGTCATGAAGGTAGTTATCGAGTAGCCCCTGTTCGCAATCATTACCTCATGAAAACGCAAAAATACGCCGTCAATCAGTACCTTATTGAAAGCATGCTCGCCAAAGTGAAAGAAGGCGAGATTGCCATCCCGGAAATCCAGCGCCCCTTCGTCTGGGACGGCACCCAAGTGCGGGATCTTCTGGACTCGCTGTACCAGGGCTTCCCCGTCGGATATCTGATCGCTTGGCGGAATCCGGATGTGAAGCTGAAGGACGGCTCGACCGCATCCGGGAAGATGATCCTGATCGATGGCCAGCAGCGGGTAACTGCGCTGACTGCCGCGGTGCTCGGTGAGCAGGTGGTGAACAAGGACTACAAGAAGACGCGTATCACCATCGCCTTTCATCCGGTCAACGAACGTTTCGAGGTATGCAACACAGCGATTCGCAAAGACAGCGCGTGGATTCCTGACGTTGCGCCGGTGGTCAACGGTGACATCAAGCTGACAAAGGCAATCAAGCATTACCTGGAAGCAAACCCGGCCGCTGACGAGGACGCAGTGGAGGAGGCACTCTCGGCGCTGACCGACATCGGCAAGAAGCAGATCGGTCTGATCGAGTTATCGCACGACCTGGATATCGAGACGGTGACGGAGATCTTCATCCGTATCAATTCGAAGGGTACCGTGCTCTCCCAGGCGGATTTCGTGATGTCCAAAATCGCGGCCGACCAGCTCTATGGCGGTCCGTTGCTACGCAAGTGCATCGACTATTTCTGCCACCTGGCCGTTGCCCCCGAATTCTACGGGCAGATCAAGGAAAACGACCCGGCGTTCGCCTCATCGGATTACTTCCAGAAGATGGCGTGGCTGCGCAACATCAATGACGACCTGTATGACCCGGCCTATACCGATATGCTTCGTGTTGCTTTCGCCACCGAATTCGGCCGCGGCAAGCTGGCGGACCTGGTGAGCCTGCTGTCCGGCCGGAACTTCGGCACAAAGCAGTACGAAGAGACGATTGCCGAGGAAAGTTTCGGGAAGTTGGCGACCGGTGTTCGAGCGTTCATCAATGAAACGCACTTCCAGCGGTTCGTCATGATCATCAAGTCGGCCGGCTTCGTCTCCGCTGAGATGGTGCGATCCCAGAACGTGCTGAACTTCGGCTACGCGCTGTATCTGCGGCTCCGGGCTGCGGGAGTGAATGAATCGCTTATCGAAACCTATGTGCGACGTTGGCTCGTCCTGTCGATCCTCACTGGCCGGTTTTCCGGTTCAGCCGAAACGCAGTTTGAAGCGGATATCCGCCTGACTTACGAGCCGGATTTCGGGGCGGTACTGTCCTGGCTTGAGCAGGCCGAGTTGTCCGATGCCTTCTGGAACTTTGGCCTGGTGCAGGCACTGGAGGTATCCGCCACCAGTCACCCGCTGTTCTGGGTCTTCGTTGCCTCGCAAGTGAAGGCCAATGACAAGGGGTTCCTCGCCAAGGACGTCACCGTGCGTGACCTGGTTAGTCACTTGGGAGATATCCATCACATTTTCCCGCGCGAGTACCTGAAAAAAGCCGGCATGGCTCGCAACCAGTACAACCAGATCGCCAACTACGTCTATGCCCAGGACTCGATAAACATCAAGATCGGCAGCAAGGCACCCGCGGACTATTTCGAAACCGTTTGTGGTCAATGCGAAGGCGGTTCGCTGAAGTACGGAGCCATCGACAACGTCGATGAACTCAAGGCGAATCTTGCTGTGAATTGCATCCCCGCCAGCGTAGCCACCATGCGCGATTCCGACTACGAAGCCTTTCTGCGGCAGCGTCGCCTGCTTATGGCAGCGAAGATCCGGGACTACTACTTTTCATTGTGAGCCGACGCCTGCCGGCTCCTCACGGGACCTGCACCTCCGACGGCCCCACTCCCTCCGGCATGATCGACCGTATCGGATCGCCGGCCCGGATTCGTCCGGGGCTGCGCGGCACGGGATCGCCGAGCATCGACTCGATCAGGATCGTGACCCGCCGGTTGCGCGCGCGGCCTTCTTCGTTCGTATTGTCGGTGAGCGGCCGCTGGTCGGCGTAGCCGGCGGCGGTGAGGCGGTCGCCGCGCACACCGGCGTCGATGAACAGGCGCACGACCGACGACGCGCGCACTGACGACAGCTCCCAGTTCGACGGGAAGCGTCCGGTGCCAATCGGCACGCTGTCGGTGTGGCCCTGGACGGTGATCGGGAAATCCGCGCCGGCGAGCACCTGCGCGACGGCTTGCAGCACCGCGACCGCCGGCGCGCCGAGCGTCGCGTCACCGGGCGCGAACAGCACGCTGGCGTTGATCTCGACGGTGATTCCATGCACGCCTTCGGCAACGCTGACCTGTCCGCCTGCGGTGAGCGGCTGGAGCACGCGGCGTATTTCGTCCGCCATGCTGTTGATGCGCTTCATTTCGGCTTCGCGCCGGGCCTCGGCTGCCGGCTCGCGGACGGGGCGCACCACCGGCGGCGACGGCGCCGCGGGGATCGACGCAGCGATGATCCGCCCGCCGGCCGGGCTGATTGCGCCGCTGCGAAAAGCGCTGACGAGGGAATCGGACAGGACCCGATACTTGCCCTCGTTGACCGATGACAGCGAATACATGACGACGAAGAATGCGAACAGCAGCGTGATGAAGTCCGCGTAGGAGACGAGCCAGCGCTCGTGATTCTCGTAGTCTTCGTCAGGGGGGCGGCGACGCGACATGGGCGAGGCTTGCGGCTAGGGCCGAGCGGCGCGCGGCAGGAGGAATCCCATCACCGGCTTCAGCTCACATAGCCCTGCATGCGGCTCTCGATGATGCGCGGGTTGTCGCCGCTGGCGATGCCGACGAGTCCGTCCACCAGCATCTCGCGCTGCGAGACGCCGCTCGCAACATGCGCCAGCAGCTTCTTCGAGATCGGCAGGAAAATCAGGTTCGCGAAGCCGACGCCGTAGATTGTCGCGACGAACGCGACTGCGATGCCCGAGCCGAGCCGCGACGGATCGGAGAGGTTTTCCATCACGTGGATCAGGCCCATGACTGCGCCGAGAATGCCGATCGTCGGCGCGTAGCCCCCGGCCGATTCCCAGATCTTCGCGCCGAGCCGCATCTGCGCGCTCCACGCATCGATTTCGACTTCGAGCACGTCGCGCAGGTGCTGTGGCTCGACGCCATCGATGAGCAGTTGCAGCCCCTTGCGCACGAACGGATCGGGCAGCGTGTCGAGGCGCTCTTCCAGCGCGAGCAGGCCTTCCTTGCGCGCGATGTGGCTCCAGTCGGTGGTCTGCGCGATGAGGTCGGTGTGGTTCGAGGACGGCGGCACGAACACCCATTTCGCCATCCGCATGCCATTGCGGAATACCGGCAGCGGGCTCTGCAGCATCACCGCGCCGAGCGTGCCGCCGACGACGATCAGGAACGCGGTCGGCTGCACCAGCGAGGAAATATGGCCGCCCTCGAGCACCTGTCCCGACAGGATCGCGGCGATTCCGAGCGTGATGCCGATGAGACTGGTCTTGTCCATGCCGGAGAGTCGGTGGAAGCCCGTTCAGGCCGCGGCCGGAGGGGTCTTTCGCGGTCGGCCGCGGCGCGCGCCGCCGGCCTCGCCAGCACCGAGGATGCGCGCCCGCAGCCGCGCGACGGCCTGGCTGTGCAGCTGGCACACGCGCGACTCGGACACGCCGAACACCTCGCCGATCTCGCGCAGGTTGAGCTCCTCGTCGTAATACAGCGCCATCATCAGCTTTTCGCGCTCGGGCAGGTCCTCGATCGCCTGCACCAGCGCGCTGCGCATGTCGGACGCTTCGAGCAGGTCGAGCGGATTCGATGCGTGCTCGCCGAGGTGACGCTCGAAGTAGTCCTCGCCTTCGTCGCCGGCGAAATCCTCGAAGTGCACCAGCTGGTAGCCGCGCGCGTCCTGCAGCATGCGCTGGTATTCGGCGAGCGGCATTTCGAGCGACTCGGCGAGCTCGACTTCGGTCGGCTGGCGGCCGTGGTGTTGCTCGAGGCTGTGGATCGCGCCTTCGATGCGCCGCATGTCGCGCCGGATGCTGCGCGGCAGCCAGTCGTTGTCGCGCAGCCCGTCGAGCATCGCCCCGCGCACGCGCTGCACCGCGTAGGTCTCGAACTGCGCGCCGAGGCCATCCTCGTAGCGGTTGATCGCGTCGAGCAGCCCGATCATGCCGTTCTGGATGACGTCGTCGATATGCACGCTCGCCGGCAGCTTCGCCATCAGGTGGTAAGCGAGGCGCTTGACCAGCGGAGCATAAGTCTCCACCAGCTGGCTCTTGTCGAGATTTCCTTCGGGGTCGTACATCCACTTCGCCTGTATTTTCCGGGCTCCCGGCCGCGGCGCCGGGGTTTCCTGCTTTTCGTCGGCCTGCCATGGTCCGGCGGCGGGTTGCGCCTTGCCGCGCGGATAAGTCAGTCCGATCATGGTCGCCGGTCCGCCTGCGCCGTCGCGCCCGGCCGGCGTGCGGACAGCGCGAGGCGGCGCAGGAACGCGGCCTCGCCCCCGGACGCGCACGCGCGCTGCGCGTCGGCCGTCAAGCCCGCGGCGATGTCGTCGCGCTCGACCTCGCCGAGCCACGCCAGCGGCACGCCGACGTGGCGCCGCACCAGGGCGTTCAGACTCGCGAAGAACGCGCTCGCGTCGTCGCGATGACGCGCACGCGAGACGGCCACATGCAGCGCCCCGGCTCCGGCGGCGGCGAGATGCTTGATCGTGCGGTATGCCTCGGTCGCGCCGCTGTGGCTTGCTTCGGCGACGACGAGCCGGCGTGGCGCGGCGAAGACGAACGGCGACGGATCGCCTGCCGATGCGCAGCTCGCGTGAATCAGCACGAAGCCGGCGTGGCGATGCAGGCTGTGCAGCGCGCCGACAAGACACTGGCGGCGCTCCTCGTCGAGCAACGGCAGTGCGAGCGCCGCGGCCGACACCGGGACGCGGCCCAACAGCCCCGCCACCGGCTGCAGCAGCTCGCGCGCGCCGATGCGCCCGCCAAGCACACCCAGCAGGTCGGGGCCGTCGGCCAGCCCGAGCGGGGCGGCGAGCGATTCGTGCCCGGCAGCCTCGTCGAGCAGCAGCACCCGGCTGCTCCGACCCGCAACGCGATGGGCGACGTGGATCGCCGCCGCGGCGCGATGCGCCCCGGTCGCATACAGCGCGACCACGGTCGGCGGCGCCCGCCGGAAAAGCCGGCGCAGTCCGGCCGCCTGGTCCTCGCGCGTGTCGATCATGTCACGCCCCCCGGCCCGATGCGGCGAGCATCAGCGCCGCCTCGTCGCCCTCCAGCTTCCATGGCGAACCGGCCGCCTGCTCGCGCAGCGCGCGATGCAGCAGGTAGGCGCGATTGGGCAGGTGGAGGTCCTCCGGCACGCGCTGGCCGTTGGCGACGTAAAAAACGTCCAGCTCGTTGCTGACCGCGACATCGATCGCCGAAGCGAGCGATGCTGCCTCATCGACTTTCGTCAGCACGCAGCCGGCGAGATCCGGGCCGCGATAGGCGCGCACGACATCGGCGAGCGTGTCGCCGCGGCACGTCGCGTTCAGCAGCAGCAGCCGGCGCACGTTGCCGGCGCCCATCAGCATCGCCGCCTGTTCGGCGACCATGCGGTCGCGCTGGCTCATGCCCATGGTGTCGATCAGCACCATGTGCTTGCCGCGCAGTTCGGCAAGCGTCTGGCGCAGGTCGGCGGCGTCGCGCACCGAGAACACCGGCACGCCGAGAATCCGCCCGTAGATGCGCAGCTGCTCCTGTGCGCCGATGCGGTAACCGTCGGTCGTGATCAGCGCGAGCTTTTCGGCGCCATGGCGGACGACACAGCGCGCGGCGAGCTTTGCGGTCGTCGTCGTCTTGCCCACACCGGTCGGCCCGACCAGCGCGTAGACGCCGCCCCGGTCGATGATGTCGGCATCCGACGACTTGACGCGCAGTTCGCGGCCCAACGCATTCCTGACCGCAACCCGTGCGTTCTCGGCGCTGGCGTCGTCGGCGACGACGCCGGCAAGCCGACGCGCCAGAGGGCCGGAAAAACCGGCTTCGAGCAGTTCGCCGACGATGTCGGCACGCGCCGGCGCGTTGCGCCGCGCTTCGCCCCATGCGAAGCCGGAGAGTTGGCGCTCGATCAGTTCGCGGATGCCGGCCAGCTCGTCCATCAGACGCACATTCGCCTGCTGCAGGTCGCGGAGGCGCCCGTCGTCGGCGGGCGATGGGGCGCAATGCGCGGCGCCCGGAGCCGCCGCGACGGGATGGGCTTCCACTGCGGCGCGAGCCGGCGGCAGTTCGGCAGGCACGGCGTACGCAGGGGACTCGGGCGCGTACCAGTCGTCGCCGAGCAGATCCGCGCCGCGCGGCATTGCCGGCGTGCGCGTCATGTAGTCCGGCGTTTCGACTCGCGGCGGCTGGAACGGCCTGACGACCGGCGCCGGGGCCTTGCGCGCCGGGGTGGGTTCGCGGGCGCTGGACGCTGGCCGGACAGGCTGACGTGAAAATCGTCGTCGATATCGGGCAGCGAAGCCGGGAACGGAGCCCGGGCGGGAGCGGCCGCGACCGGAGCGGCGGGGGCCGGGGCGCCGGACGTGTCGCACTCTGCAGTGCACCGACCGCGTCGGCCGGCAGCGCGAGGATCTCGACGCCGCCTTCGACCGGACGGTTCGCCAGCACGATCGCGTCGGCGCCGAGTTCGGCCTTGAGTGCACGCAGTGCCTCGCGGGCGGTCTGGGCGAAATAGCGCTTCACGTTCATTTGAGTGTCCCCCGGCTACGCACTCGGCGCAGGATGGTTCCGATTATCGTCGGCGCCGCGGATCCCGATAGGGTGGAATAAAAGCGGTTTCCCCCGCCTATTCGGGTGTGCTTCAGCGCGCCGCGCCGCCGACCATCGCGGTGACGCGAATCGTGCGCGTTTCGGGCACCTCGGAATTCGCGATGACCTTGAGCGAAGGCACCGCGCGCCGCAGAAAGCGCGACAGCAGCCAGCGCAGTTGCGGCGGCACCAGCAGCACCGGCGGCAGGCCGATGTCCTCCTGGCGTTGCGCGACTTCCACGGCGTGGCGCAACAGGCCGTCGGCCAGGCTCGGCTCGATGACGCCGCCCTCGCCGCCTGCCGCGCTGACCGCCTGGCCGAGGATGCGCTCGAGCGACGGATCGAGCGCCATCACCTGGATCTCGGCGTTGCCGGGGAACAGGCTCTGCAGGATCGAGCGGCCGAGGCCCTGTCGCACGCGCGACGTGAGCTCCAGCGGGTCCTGCGTGCGCGGCGCGTTCTCGGCGAGGATCTCGATGATCGTGCGCATGTCGCGGATATTGACCCCCTCTTCGAGGAGATTCTGCAGCACCCGCTGCACCGTCGACACCGACAGCAGCGCCGGCACGAGGTCCTCGACGAGCTTCGGCGCGTTCTTGCCGATGTGGTCGAGCAGCGCCTGCGTTTCCTGGCGGCCGAGCAGTTCGGCGGCGTGACTGAGGATCAGGTGGTTCAGGTGGGTCGCGACGACCGTGCTCGCGTCGACGACCGTGTAGCCGAGCGCGTGCGCCTGTTCGCGCTGGCCGGCGTCGATCCAGAACGCGGGCAGATCGAACGCCGGGTCACGCGTCTCGCGCCCGGCGAGCGGCCCGGTGACGCGGCCCGGGTTGATCGCGAGGAACTGGCCAGGATAGGCCTCGCCGTTGCCGATCTCGACGCCCTTCAACGCGATGCGGTACGCGTTCGGCTTGAGTTCGAGGTTGTCGCGGATATGCACCGGCGCGGACAGGAAGCCGACGTCCTGGGCAAACTTCTTGCGCAGGCCGCGGATGCGCTTCAGCAGTTCGCCGTCCTGCCACTTGTCGACCATCGGGATCAGGCGGTAGCCGACTTCGAGACCCAGCACGTCCACCGGGGCGACGTCGTTCCAGCTTGCCTCGAGGTTCTCGGCCGGCGGTTCGAGGGCGACTGCTTCAGGCGGCGTGCGTGCGCCCTCGGCCGCGTCGCGCCGCGCGTCGCCCATGCGGCGCCACGCGAGCCAGCCCAGCAGGCCGGCGATCAGGATGAATACGAGGTTCGGCATCCCCGGAATCAGGCCGAGCACGCCGATGATGCCGGCAGTCAGCATCAGCACCTGCGGGTTCGAGAACACCTGCGCGATGACGAGGTTGCCGATGTCGGACTCATCGCCGACCCGCGACACGACCATGCCGGCCGCGACCGAGATGATCAGCGCCGGGATCTGCGCGACGAGACCGTCGCCGATCGTCAGCAGCGTGTAGGTCTCGATCGCGACGCCGGCGTCCATGTCGTGCTGCACGATGCCGACCATCAGCCCGCCGAGGATGTTGATCAGCAGGATCAGGATGCCGGCGACGGCATCGCCGCGCACGAACTTCGACGCACCGTCCATCGCGCCGTAGAACTCGGATTCCTGCGCGACCTCCTTGCGCCGGCGCTTCGCCTCGGCCTCGTCGACGAGGCCGGCGTTGAGGTCGGCGTCGATCGCCATCTGCTTGCCGGGCATCGCATCGAGCGTGAAGCGCGCGCTCACTTCCGCGATCCGCCCGGCGCCCTTCGTGACGACGACGAAGTTGATCAGCACGAGGATCACGAACACGACGAGACCGATCGCGGTGTTGCCGCCGACGAGGAAATGGCCGAAGGCCTCGATGACCTTGCCCGCGGCATCCGGACCGGTGTGGCCTTCGAGCAGCACGATGCGCGTCGAGGCGACGTTCAGCGCGAGGCGCAAGAGTGTGGTCACCAGCAGCACGGTCGGGAACACCGAGAACTCCAGCGGCTTCTTCGTGTACATCGCCACCAGCATCACCATCACCGAGATCGCGATATTGAACGTGAAGAACACGTCGAGCGCGAACGCCGGCAGCGGCAGCACCATCATCGACAGCACCATGATGATGAAGACCGGCGCGCCGAGCATCCGCAGGTTCGCCGGCGTCATCAGCGCGCGCAGGTTCAGGGCTTCGAACATTGCCTACCTCAAGAGAGTCGGGGAGCGGCGCATCAGGCCGGTGCGCCCGGGTCCATGTCTTCGGGCACCGGCAGCTTGCCCGGCACAGCGGGCGGCAGGCCGCCGCCGGCCATCCAGCGGTTGAGCTGGTACACGTAGGCCATGACTTCGGCCACCGCGGTGTAGAGCGCGCCCGGCACCGCCTGCTCGAGTTCGCAGTGCTTGTACAGCGCGCGCGCGAGCGGCGGCGCCTCGAGCAGCGGCACCTTGTGCTCCTTCGCGAGCTCGCGGATCTTCAGCGCGATCTCGCCACGCCCTTTCGCGACGACGACCGGCGCGCCCATCTTCTGCGCGTCGTATTTCAGCGCGACCGAGAAATGCGTCGGGTTCGTCACGACGACGTCGGCCTTCGGCACTTCGGCCATCATCCGCCGGCGCGCCATCTCGCGCTGCATGCTCCGGATGCGGCCCTTGACGTGGGGGTCGCCTTCCTGCTCCTTGCCCTCGCGCTTGACCTCTTCCTTCGTCATGCGCAGGCGCTTGTGGTATTGCCACAGCTGGAACGGCACGTCGATCAGCGCCAGCAGCGCGAGTCCCATGATGATCAGCAGCGCAGAAAACAGCACCGCCTGCAGAAAATCCGGCACCGCGCTCTCCACCGCCTCGGAGGTCAGCGCGAAGATGTGCTCGTGCTCGCGCCACACCGCGAAAACACCGATGCCGCCGACGACCGCCGCCTTGAGCAGCGACTTCAGCATTTCGGCGAACCCGTGCAGCGAAAACATCCGGCCGATGCCCTTGAGCGGATCCATGCGGTCGAGCTTGAGCCCGAGCGCCTTCGGCGAGAACACGAAACCGCCGAGCAGGATCGGCGCGCCGACCGCGGCCACCATCAGCACGCCGAACAGCGGCAGCATCGTCAGCAAGGCTTGCGTGAACAGGTCGCCGAAGTCCTTCAGCATCAGCTGCGGGTCGAAGGCGACCGCGCGCTCGAAGCGGAAGCCGTGGCGCAGCATGCCGAGCACGCGCTCGCCGATCCAGTCGCCCATCAGCCACAGGCCGCTGACGCCGGTGATCAGGACGAGGAAGGTCGACAGCTCGCGCGACTGCGGAACCTGCCCTTCCTCACGGGCCTGTTCCAGCCGCCGTGCCGATGCCTGTTCCGTTTTCTCGAGATCGCTGTCCTCGGCCATCGCCGGCTCCTTGCCTGCACCGCGCCGCAAGCCGCCCGCGCGATGCGGGCGGACGACGAGCTGCGGCAATTATCGCGGCGGGGCGGCAGCTGGCGGTGGCCGATAAGCGACGGGAAAAGCCCTTAATTCAGGAGTCGGAAGGCGAAACGGGGACGGCTCGCGCCGCTCAGCGCGCCGTGGGGAGCCGGTCGACGCCGCGGATCTGGGCGCCGGCGGCGATATTGCGTTCCGCAAACCAGTCCCGGTTCATTTCCAGCGCGAAGCGTGCCGGGCCGGTAGCACAGTGGCTGTCCTCGCTTTGCGGCTGCATCTGCTCGATGTTGAGGATGCGTCCGTCGCGGTCGAGAAACGCGACCGACAGCGGGATCAGCGTGTTCTTCATCCACATGCAGTGGCGGGCGTCGTGCGCGAAGACGAAGATCATGCCGCGGTGCACCGGCATCGCAGGCCTGTTCATCAGGCCGATCTGGCGGGCCTCGTCAGTGTGCGCGAGCTCCGCCTCGATGCGGTACATCCCCGCCCCCAGTTCGACGAGCGGCAAGCCGGCCTGCACGACCGGAACCTGGAGCAGACAGCTGGCGAGAAACAGCGCGGCGTGACGGACGGAACGACGTTGCAGGAACATGGCAGCAGCCTGGGTGCGATTTCGACGCGGAATTCTACCCTCGACCGCCCCTGCGCCGTCCGTCCACGCCCGCGAATGGCTTCGCAACGGACATTGCCGGGCTTTCCACCTGCTCGCTGTGCCACTGGCCGGGAGCGAGCCCGGCCAGCGACCAGTCGCCGATCGCCAGCCGGATCAGCCGCAGCGTCGGAAAACCGGCTTTCGCTGTCATCCGCCGTACCTGGCGGTTCTTCCCCTCGTGCAGGACGATCTCGAGCCACGAGGTCGGCACGTTCTTGCGGAACCTCACCGGCGGATCGCGCGGCCACAGCCAGTCCGGCTCGTCGACGCGGCGTGCGCGGCACGGACGGGTGACGAAGTCCCCCAGATCGAGCCCAGCCCGCAGCGCGGCCAGCGCCGCGTCGTCGGGCTCGCCCTCGACCTGCACCAGGTAGGTTTTCGGCAGCTTGTGGCGCGGGTCGGCGATGCGGTGCTGCAGTGCGCCGTCGTCGGTGAGCAGCAACAGGCCCTCGCTGTCGGTGTCGAGCCGCCCGGCGGGATAGACGCCGGGCACGGGGACGAAGTCCTTGAGCGTGACGTGCGCGCCGTCGCCGGAAAACTGGCAGATCACGCCGTACGGCTTGTTGAGGAGGATCAGGCGGGACATGGGATCGCCGCCTCCGCCGGCCGCTCCCGGCGCGTCGCGCATCGCCTCGGCAGCCACGGCCGGGCAGCGGCCCCGGCGTGCGCCACCTCGTTCAGTCGCTGGACGATTTGGCGCCAGCCGTGGTCGTGGCCGCTGCATCGGGGGCGGGATGTTCGCCCGCCGCCTCCGCCGCGCTCTGCCGGATTCGCGCCAGCGCCGTCTTGCCCTTGGTCGTGAGGAAAGGTTCGACCAGCAGCTGGATGCCTTCGTCGACGTATTCGGCGAGCGTGTACCGTTCGCGGAACGCCCAGTACTTCAGTGCCCATGAATGCGCGAACGTGACACATTGATAAGAAAGCAGATGTTCGTTGATCGGGCGCATGAAGCCGCCCGTGGTGCACGCGCGGATCGACTTCTCGATCAGGCGGTTGGTGCGGGTTTCGCCATCCTTGACGAGGCCCCGCCGATCGGGACGCAACGACTTCGTCGAGCGGTAGGCGAGCACCGTCGCGTCGCGCTGCGCGTCGACGATCGCGCAATACGCCCAGATCGCCCGGCACAGGCGCTCGACCGGGTGTGTCAGGCCTTCGAGCTGGCGCGGAATCTCGTTCTCGTAAGTGTCGAGCACGTGCTTCAGCGTCAGGAACAGGATGTCGTCCTTGTCGCCGAAATACTGGTAGATCAGCCCGGTGCTCACCTTGGCCTCGCGGGCGATCTGCAGAATGGTCGTCGTATAGTAGCCTTCTTCGGAAAAAAGCTTCGTCGCCGCACGGATGATCTGGTGACGGCGCTCCTCGACCAGTTTCGGGTCGGAAACCACGCTCTTGACGTTTTCTGCTGAACTCATGATCGTTCCTCGGGGATGTTCTGTTGCTGCCGCCGGCCGGCGCCGGAATCGCGTCGGACGTCGTATTGTGCCATCACTGCGTGCGTGTTTCCGCGCCCGCGGTCATGAGGGCCCGCCTCGACAGCGCTGGCGGAACCGCCTCGCGCAGCGCTCCCGGCAGCGGCGCCGCCACACATGGCACTTTTACTGCCGCTGCTTGTCGAGGAATCGCTGCACGCGCCGCTGCGTCTCGGCGTCGGCGAGCAGCGCCGCGCTGCCGGAGAGTTCCACTTCGAATCCATTTTCCTCGGCGGCGACCGCGACATCGATGCAGCGCTTGCATTCGGCAAGCGCCGTACCCGGCAGCGCCGCAATGCGTTCGACCACGGCCCGCGCGACCGATTCCAGCTCGGCAGCCGGCGCGACCCAGTGCGCACAGCCGAGTGCGACCGCTTCCGCGCCGCCGATCACTTCGGCGCCGAGGATCAGCCGCCTTGCGACCGCTTCGCCGCAGATGCGCGTCATGCGCTGTGTGCCGCCCGCCGCCGGCAGAAGCCCGAGCCGCGCTTCGGGCAGGCCGATCCTGGCGGAGTCGGCGACGACGCGCAGATCGCACGCGAGCGCGAGTTCGAAGCCCCCGCCCATCGCCGCCCCGCCAATCTCGACGACCGACACCTGCGGGAGACGTTCGAGGCGCGCATACACTTCCTGCATCCGGCGGGTCATCGCGATCATCTGCCTGCGCCCGGTCTCGCTGTCGAACAACGAGCGGATCAGCTCCAGATCCGCACCGGCGCAAAACACCCGCTCGCCGCTGCGGATCCACAGCACGTTGACGCGCGGCGTGCGTTCGATCTCGGCGAGGATGCGGTCGAGCTGCTCGATCCATTCCTCGTTGATCGCATTGACCGGGGACCGGCACAGTGTCACGGTCGCGACCGAAGCTTCAATAGTTAGCGAAATCATAAATCCCTCCCGATGGAACCCGATTCCCGGCCTGCGACGCCGCCACGGCGCCCACTGAAGGGGGAATCGGCACGGCGCGGTCAAGAATAAAAGGGAGGCATCGCCGGCGTTTGCGGACGTCGGAGGAGATGAGCAGCGTGGTATCACGCAAGCCGTTCGATGCGATGCCCCCGAAAACGGGTCGCCAGGAACCACGCTCCGGCGAAGACCTGCAGCGGCGCCAGGGACGACACCTGCGGGCGCCGGCTCCCATGGCCGCCCGGCCATGTCTTCCCCTCCCCGCCCCGACGCCGTGCCGACACCGGGGCGCTGCCGTTTCCGGGCTCAGTTGCCTTCGAACTTCGGCACCTGCTTGTTCACGAACGCGTTATAGGCACGTTCGAAGTCCTTCGTCTGCATGCAGATCGCCTGGGCTTCGGCCTCAGTCTCGAGCGCCTGCTCGATCGTCTGGTTCCATTCCTGGTGCAGGCACTTCTTCGTCATCGAATGCGCGAACGCCGGTCCGTTGGCGAGCGACAGCGCCATCTCCTGCGCCTTCGCCAGCACCTTCTCGCCCGGGACGATGTCGTTGAAGTAACCCCAGGCACGGCCTTCCTCGGCGCTCATCGAGCGGCCGGTGTAGAGCAGCTCGGACGCGCGGCCCTGGCCGATGATGCGCGGCAGGATGCTGCAAGCGCCCATGTCGCAGCCGGCCAAGCCCACCCGCACGAACAGGAAGGCGGTCTTCGCTTCCGGCGTCGCGTAGCGCATGTCGGAAGCCATCGAGATGATCGCGCCGGCGCCGGCGCAGATGCCGTCGACTGCCGAGATGATCGGCTGCGGGCAGTTGCGCATTTCCTTGACGAGGTTGCCCGTCATGCGGGTGAAGGCGAGCAGGCCGTCCATGTTCATGCGGGTGAGCGGGCCGATGATGTCGTGCACATCGCCGCCCGAGCAGAAGTTGCCACCCGCGCCCGTGATCACCACGACGCGCACGTCCTCCGCGTACTGCAGCTTGATGAAGGTGTCGCGCAGTTCGGCGTAGCTCTCGAACGTCAGCGGGTTCTTGCGCTCGGGACGGTTCAGCGTGATCGTCGCGACGCGATCGACCACGTCGAGTTTGAAATGCTCGGGACGCCACTCGGCAGCTTTCAGCTTGTACATGAAATTCTCCTGATGATTGACTGGGGGAAATAGTTGGAATTGGCAGGGAACCGCTCAGCCCGCGAGCGTCAGACCGCCGCTCACGCTGATGACCTGGCCGGTGATGAAACTCGCCCGGTCGCTGGCGAAGAACAGCACCGCATCGGCGAGCTCGGACGGCTTGGCGAGGCGCCGCATCGGTGTCGCCTTGACGAAGGCTTCGCGATGCTTCTCCGGCACCGCCTGCAACAGCGGCGTGTCGGTCGGTCCCGGGCACACGCAATTGACGTTGATGTTGTAGCGCGCGACTTCGCGGGCGAGCGACTTGGTGAACGCGATCGCACCGCCCTTCGCCCCGGAATACACGGTTTCACCGAGGCTGCCGACGCGCCCCGCGTCGCTCGCGACGGTGACGATCTTGCCCGCGCCGCGCTCGATCATCTGCGGCAGGAACGCGTGCGAAACCGCGACCGGCCCGAGCAGGTTGAGGTCGATGACCTTGCGCCAGAAGTCCGGCGTGTTGTCCATGAACGGCTGGATCTTGCCCCACCCTGCAACGTTTGCGACGATGTCGATCTGGGGGCGGCGGCGGTACGCCTCGTCCTTGAACGCGGCGATCGAATCGAGATCGGTGACGTCGAGGCGGATGAAGTCCACGCCCAGTTGCTGTTCGCACAGCGCGCCGGCGACGGCGGCACCCTTCTGCTCGTCGATGTCGCCGATCAGTACATAAGCCCCGGCGCGCGCGAGCGTTTCCGCGGTCGCCAGGCCGATCCCCGATGCTCCGCCCGTGACTACTGCCGTTTTTCCGTCAAGCCGCATTTTGTTCTCGCCTCCTGATTCACAAAGTTTTTGCCTGGTCGGGTGTCCGGATACCGGCCTTGCCGCTCACGAACCCCTGTTGCTCACACGCCGCGCCGGGTCTTGCACGGAAGCGCAGCTGGTGTATGAATGATTGTTCAGTCAGTCAATCAAGTCAACCCCCTGAGGCAGGATTCCTCTTGTCAACGTACGGAAGCCGACCCGGCGAGCCGCACGGTCCAGCACCTCTGGCAATGGTTTTCGCCTATCGCGCAGTTGACTGTTGTGACTGAGCACTCAATCATTCATCAACACTCCAGGGGAAAGCAATGCAGAAGACTTCATGGACCGCGGTAGGCATCGCGATCTTTTCCGGCATGGTGGCGGCAGCGGCCATCGGCAAGGTCCCGCCCGCGCTGCCGGCGGTGCGCGACCAGCTGGGACTGACGATGGTCGAGGCGGGCTGGGTGATGTCGACGTTCGCGACGCTCGGCAGTTGTTGCGCGCTGTTTTTCGGCGGCGCGAGCGCGCGTGTCGGCGAGCTTCGGCTGACGCTGCTCGGGCTCGCGATGATGGTGCTCGGCGCACTCCTCGGCGCGTTCGCGCAGAGTTACACGCTGTTGCTGGTGTCGCGCGTGCTCGAGGGCAGCGGCTTCATCGCCGTCGTCGTCACCCTCCCCTCGCTGATCACGCGCAGCACGGCGCCGCGCGACTACCGCCTCGCGCTCGGCCTGTGGAGCATCTACCTGCCATTCGGCAGCAGCGTCGTGATGCTGACGGCGCCGTTCCTGCTCCCGTCGCTCGGCTGGCGGGGCCTGTGGCTCGTTCTCGCCGGCGTGACGCTTGCCTGCGCGGCGCTGCTCTACCGCATGCGCCAGCGCTTCGTCGCGCCGGCGAACACCGCCAAGGGCCCCGCTTCGGGCGTGATCCTCGAAACCTTGCGCAGTCCGGGCGCGTGGTGCCTGACCGCCGCGTTTTTCACGTATACCCTGCAGTGGTTCACGCTGATGGTGTGGCTGCCGAGCTTCCTCGTCGAGCACCGCGGCCTTTCAGTGTCGCTCGCCGGCGCGCTGACCGCAGGGGTGGTCGCGGCAAACGTGCCCGGTAACATATTCGGCGGCTGGCTCGTCCACCGCGACATCCGGCGCGGCACGCTCATCTGCGGGACCTCGCTGTTCATGCTGGCGTGCGCGTTCGGCATTTTCGACGAGCGCCTGCCGGACGCGCTGCGCTACGGCCTGTGCCTGCTGTTTACCGCTGTCGGCGGCATTCTCCCGGCTGCCGCGTTCTCGGGCCTGACCGCCCATGCGCCGTCGCCGCGGCACATCGGGGCGGTCAATGGACTGCTCGTGCAGGGCTCGAACCTCGGCCAGTTCATCGGACCGCCGGCGATCGCCGCAGCCGTTACCGCGGGCGGGGGCTGGCACGCTGCGACCGGCATCATGGCAGGGGCTGCCGTGGCAGGCGTCGCCGCCGGCCTGTTGCTGCGGGTGATCGAACGCACCCAGCCGGACGCGCGCAGCGCCCCTGCGGACCATGCGCTCGCGGAAGGGGGCGGTCCGGGCTGATGAAGAACGCGGCAACGACACAAACGGCGGTCTTCGATGGTCTGATCACAAACGACAAATTCTGCGTCACCCGCTTTGTCCGGCTGACACTGACCTCGCCGCGCCATGACTGGCGGCGACAGGGCACGGCTCAGCATGCTGCGTGTCCTTCCGCGGAGAGTGTTCTCTGCGGAGGGGGCCATGAAACACCAATGGCAGATTCGCCGGCAGACGAAGCCGTTGCCGGACGGTCAGCAGCGGTGGGATCGAGCCTACCAGCTGTTGCTGGAATGGAGCCGGTGTCCGGCGGCGCCTCCGCATCCACCGGCAAAGGAGAAGGATGATGCGAGTTGCCGTGTATGTGAGGGTATCGACCTCGAACCAAGTCCACCAGCAGACCATTGATCAGCAACTCGATCGCCTGCGAGCCCATCTCCAAGCACAGGACCTTACCCTGACGGATCAGAACATCTACCGTGACGACGGCTTCAGCGGCGCGCGCCTGAACCGTCCCGGGTTGGATCATCTGCGCGATGCCATACGGGAGCGCAGTATCGATCGGGTGGTGCTGACGGCGCCGGATCGGCTGGCGCGCAATTATGTCCATCAGATGCTGCTGCTGGAAGAATTCGAAGAGCATGGCTGCCAGGTCGAATTTCTCGACCGCCCGATGAGCCAGGATCCGCACGACCAGCTGTTGTTGCAGATTCGCGGAGCGGTGGCCGAATACGAACGCACCCTCATCACCGAACGGATGCGCCGTGGCCGCCAGGCAAAGCTGCGCGCCGGAGTGTTGTTGCCCTGGACGCGGGCGCCCTACGGCTACCGCCTTCATCCCGATCGGCCGCGCGATCCGGGCGGGGTGGTGCTGGAACCCGGCGAGGCCGCCGTGGTGGCGGAAATCTTTGCGCTTTACCTGGAGCCCCAGGTGAGCCTGTTGCAACTGGCGCGCACGCTTGCCGAACGTCATATACCGTCGCCCGGCGGCAAGTCGGTGTGGGCAGTCGCCACCTTGCACGGGATACTGACGAATCCCGCCTATACCGGCCAGGTCTATACTGGACGAGTACGTTACCGCCCACCCCGTATCCGGCGTTCGGCGACCCACCCGATTGGCCGGCCGCACGAAAGCCGCATCCCGGTGCCACGCGCCGAATGGATTGCGGTGGCGACGGTGCCGGCCATCGTGGCCACCGAACAGTTTGACCTGGTACAAAGCGAGTTGGCGAAGAATCGATGCTTTTCGCAACGCAACAACACGGCGCACCCCTACCTGCTGCGGGCGCTGGTCAGCTGCGGCTACTGCCGGTATGCCTGTATCGGTCGCACGGCGGTCCGTTCTCCCTATTCGTATTACATGTGTTCGAGCAAGCTCAGATGGGCCATGTTGGGGCGTGAGCCTTGCCATGCGCGTTTTGCTCCGGCCGGCCAACTCGATGATCTGGTGTGGCGCGACTTGTGCGAAGTGCTGACCCATCCGGCTGAACTCACGCGGGCGCTGGAGCGGGCGCACGGCGGACAGTGGTTGCCGCAGGAATTGCAGGCACGCCGGGAGAACCTGCGCCAAGGCCGGGTCAGCCTGGGCCAGCAGATCGACCGCCTGACGGAAGCCTACCTGCACGACGTCATTGCCCTGCCTGAGTACGAGCGGCGGCGTCGCGACTTGGAACAGCGCGATCAGGCGTTGGCGGAACAGGAGCGCCAGTTGTCCGCCCAAGCCGACCGGCATGAGGAACTCGCCGGCACCGCCATCGCCATCGAGAACTTCTGCGCCCGCGTATGCGCTGGACTGGATAACGCCAGCTTCGAGCAGAAGCGCCAGTTGGTCGAACTGCTGATCGATCGGGTCATCGTCACGGACACCGCGGTGGAAATCCACTATGTGATTCCCACCGACCGGAGCAGCGAGCACGTCCGTTTTTGTCATTTGCGTACAGACTATCTCCACTTCCCAGTGACTGCGCACGGCGTGCGCGATCTTGTCCGCGTCCGGGGCGAGGCTGCTGATGTAGTGGCACCGCTCGACGGTGGTCTTGCCGCCCACGGTGCGGCTGCGCTCGACCACGGCAAAGCTTCGGATGTCGCGCCGCTGCTCGACCTGATAGAGTCGCTCGCCCACGTCGAACGCCCAACAGCGGCGCAGCTCCTCGCGCCCATGGCCGCGCGAGCGCGTCTCGTTGGAGCTTACCGCCGTCAGCGGCCCGCCCACACCCGCGTGCAGGAGGGGGATCGAGTCCATGAGCTTCGGGTGTTAGTGGGGCGGTCGAACCCGTCTCATCGGGCGACGGGCCGAATTTCTTGCGGTGACGCCGGTCGGGAGGGGGCGGTTTCGGGTTGCGATGATCATCCGCCACGGAATCTGGGGATTTGCCGCGCGTACGGCATCCGGGACGCGCGTTGCAGCCTCGCCGATCAGCTCGAGATTGCGTACGGATGCGTCGTAGCTCAATCCGCTGGCGATGAATGCGGCCTGGTCGAGTTGCTTGGTGTAGGCGATCACCTTTTCGGCAAAGCCGATCATGTCGTCGAGATAGAAGCGCCATTCGCGCGCGCCGCGGTCAGACATGCACCGCCTCCTTCTCGACGAATGGGCGCAGTTCGGGGCGCAAGGCCTTGTCGGTCACCAGATCGACCGGGACGCCGAACATGTCTTCAAGATAGAACTGAACACCGAAGTAACGCTCCGATGTGGCCGGACCATCGAACGCGACCAGGATGTCGACGTCGCTATCGCCACGCGCGGTGTCGCGAACGGTGGATCCGAACAGGGCGAGATCCGTAACGCCGTAGCGCTCGGCCAGCGTGGGCTTGCTTCGGGCGAGTAGTTCGAGGGCGCGTAATCGGTTCACCATGTCCTCCTGGTGCGCTGTGGGGGCCGGCCCGGCAATCTTGCGTAGCAAGTCCGACCGAATGCCCGGCGAGTGATGCTCCTCTCTTCCACCTGCCGACGGTATCGGGTGCGTCGATAAGATTATCCCGCTTTGCCGGAATTTCGTGTTGTCCCTGCCGGCCCCGCACGCGGCGCCGGCCCTCTTTGCAGATCGGCGTCGGGGTGGCTGGGCTGCGGCTTTGCCCGACCGCCCGACGTGGTTCACGTCATGCGGCCGTTTTCATCATTTCCCGCAGACGGTATTTCTGGATCTTGCCGGTGGCCGTGCGCGGCAGCTCGTCGACGAAGCGGATCGTGCGCGGGCACTTGTAGATCGACAGGTTCGCCTTCAGCGTGTCGAGGACTTCCTCGGACAGCCGTGCGTGGTTCGCCGCCGGATCCTTGGCGACGGCAATCAGCGCGAGGCGCACCAGCCCGTCATCCTGCTGGATGCCGACGACGGCGGCCTCGGAGATCCCCGGCGCCGTCATCGCACAGGATTCGATCTCCGACGGGCTCACCCATTGCCCGGAAATTTTCAGCATGTCGTCGGCGCGCCCGTTGTGGTACCAGTACCCGTCGCGGTCGAAACTGAACATGTCGCCGGGGTAGTACCAGCCGTCCCGCAGCGCCTTCGCGGTCAGTTCGGGCTGCTTCCAGTAGCCGGCGAACTGTGACGGCGTCCTGATCGCGATCAGCCCCGGCACATCGGGGGTGACGATCTCTTCGCCGGCTTCATCGACTAGGCGGACTTCGGCCCACGGCACCTTCTTGCCGCACGAACCCGGCCGCTGCTCGTGCCCCTCATTGACGAGAAACAGGAAGATCGTCTCCGACGCGCCGATGCCATCGATGATCGGTTTGCCGCAGGCTTCGAGCCAGCGCTGGTAGAGCGTCTCGGGCAGCTTCTCGCCGGCCGACAGAAAATGGCGGATCTCGCGGCACGCGGGCGTTTCGGCGACGCCTTCGCGCAGCAGGTTGCGGTACATCACCGGTGTGCTGAACAGGATCGTCGGCTTGTGCCGCTCGATGACGCCGGCCATCAGCGTCGGGTCCGGCCAGCCCGGCACGACGATCACGGTCGCCCCGCAACGCAACCCGCCCATCAGCGAATGGCCGAGCGCCCAGCCGAAGAACATCTTCGATGTGGTGAAGATGCGGTCTCCCGGCACGACGCCGAAATACTCGCGCTCCATCTGGTCCGCGATCAGCACGCAGTCGTGCGTGTGCATCACTGCCTTCGGCCGGCCGGTCGTGCCCGAGGAGTAGACCCAGAACGCGATGTCGTTCGGTGCCGCCGGCTCCGATTCGAGCGCATCGGAGCGGCCCTCGACGAAGCTCTCGAGCGACACGCAGCCCGCAGGAGGCGCGGCGCCGCGAACCACGACCAAAGGCCGGGACGCGAGCTCGCCGGCGATTTCCTCGTACAGGTGAACGAACTCGGCATCGATCATCAGCACCCGGCACTCGCTGTCTTCGATGACGTAGCGCACGTCGCGCGGCGCGAGGCGGACGTTGAGCGCAACCGAGACGGCGCCAATGCGCATCGTGCCGAGGTAGGCCGCAACCATTTCGGGCGAGTCGTCCATGAGGAAGAGCACCCGGTCTCCCCTGGCGAGCCCATGTTCCTTCAGCGCGTTCCCGGTGCGATTGACCATCGCATTCAGTTCGCCATAGCTCACCGAGCGTTCGCCGCTGACGATCGCGGCCCGATCGCCGAGCCCCAGGAAAAGGGGGCGACCGATGATTTCGTCGGCCGCGTTCATCGTTCCATATCGCGCGGTATTGTCAAAGCTCATGTCTGCTCCACAACGACAGAAAAAATCCCCGGCGCGAGGACCGGGGAGCGAGACGACCTTCGCGGTCAGTTACTCAGCAGGGCCTGGGCTTCGGCGAGCAATTTCTGCCCGTCATGCCCCTTGGCGGTGACTTCCTTGACCCACTCGGCAGTCACCGACTCGGAGGCCTTCTGCCACTTCTTCACTTCGTCCGCGGGCACCATATAGAAAGTGTTCTTGCGGTCCACCGCCGACTGACGCCCGGCCAGCGTCGCGTCATCCCAGACCTTGCCGGCCCACGCCGACACCTCGGCGCCGCTGTTCGCGTCGATGACCTTCTTCAGCTCCGGCGGCAGGCTGTCGTATTTGGCCGGGTTCATCGCCAGCACGAAGGCCGATGTCGACAGCAGCGGCATGCTCGGATCGGTCTCGGTGTGATACTTGACGACGTCCTGCACCTTCATCGCCGGCACCACTTCCCACGGGATCATCGCCCCGTCGATGACCCCCTTCGACAGGCTCTCGGTGACCAGCGGCACCGGCATCGGCACCGGCGTGGCGCCCAGCGCGGTGAGCATCCGCGTTGCCAGCCGGGTCGGCGCGCGTACTTTCAGGCCACGCAGGTCGTCCATCGTCTTGACTTGCTTCTTCGACGTGTGCAGGGCCATGCCGGAGATCACGTGGAAAACCAGCGGCCGCACGCCCTTGTACTCCTCCGTCGCGTTTTTCGTCGCGTAGGTCCACAGCGCCCGGCTCGACTTCTCGCCGGAGATGCCCATGAACGGCAGCTCGAACGCTTCGGTCACGAGGAAGCGGCCCGCCTGGTAGCCGGGCAATGCCCAGACGATGTCGGCGACGCCGTCCTTGGCCTGGTCGAACAGCTGCGGCGGCGTGCCGCCCATCTGCATCGCCGGATAGATCTGGCACTTCAGCCGGCCCGCGGATTCCGCATTGATTTTCGCGCACCACGGTTCGAGGAACTTCAGCTGCGTGTTCGACGACGGCGGCAGGAAGTGATGCACACGCAGCGTGACGACATCGTCTGCCTGGGCCTGGGCGGCACCAAACGTCATCAGCACGGAAGCGCAAAGCGGGGTGAGCAGGTTGCGGGTTTTCATCGGTTTTTTCCTTTGAACAGATCGAATGAACCGGGCCCGGCTAGCCGCCGAAGGTCCGTACCAGGTACAGCGTGATAACCGGGAAGAACATCAGCAACACGATGCGCATCAGGTCGGAGGCGAGGAACGGCATCACCCCCTTGAAGGTGTCGCTGAGCGGGACGTCCTTCGCGAGACGGTTGATGATGTAGATGTTCATGCCGACCGGCGGATGCACCAGACCGATCTCGACGACCATCAGCACGAGGATGCCGAACCAGATCGACTTGTCTGCCTGGCTCAGGTCCCAAAACTCCAGGCCCATCACCACCGGATAGAAGATCGGGATCGTCAGCAGGATCATCGCCAGCGCGTCCATGACGCAGCCGAGGAAGACATAGATCAGCAGGATCGCAGTCAGCACCAGCAGCGGCGACAGGCCGCTGTCCTTCACCCAGTTGGCGAGCTCGGCCGGCATCTGCGTGAGCGCGAGGCCCGTGTTGAGCATGTCCGCCCCGAGCAGCACGAGAAAGATCATCGCCGTCGCTTCGGCTGCCCCGAGGATGCTGTCCTTGACGCCTTCGAAGCGCATCCCGCCCGAGACGACCGCGAGGATGCCGCACGCGGCGGCGCCGATCGACGCCGCTTCAGTCGGATTGGCCCAGCCGCCATAGATACCGATGATCACGACCAGGAAGATCAGTGCGACCGGGAACACGCTCGCGATCGAACGCAGCTTCTCGGCAAGCGGCACATGCGGGCCGGCGGGGCCGGCTTCCGGCTTGAGCGTGACGATGATGCGGATCACCAGCATGTAGCCGAGCATCGCGATGATGCCGGGCAGCACCGCCGCCATGAACAGCTTGCCGATCGATTCCTGCGTCAGCACGGCGTAGATCACGAGCGGCACCGACGGCGGGATCAGGATGCCGAGCGTGCCGCCCGCGGCCAGCGCGCCGGTCGACAGCGCGCCGGAATACTTGTAGCGCTTGAGCTCCGGCAGCGCGACCTGGCCCATCGTCGCGGCCGTCGCCAGCGACGAGCCGCAGATCGCGCCGAAGCCCGCACAGGCGCCCGTCGAGGCCATCGCGACGCCGCCGCGCCAGTGCCCGACCAGCGAACTCACGCAGCGGAACAGCGCCCGCGACAGGCCGCCGTGCGTCGCGAACTGCCCCATCAGCAAGAACATCGGGATGACGGCGAGGTCGTAGTTCGAGAGCCGCGCATACGCGAGGTTCTTGAGCATGTTGAGAAAAGGCGACCAGTCGCCGCCGGTCATCGTCAGGAAGCCGCCGGCGCCGACCGTGAACATCGTGATGCCGATATGCACGCGCAGCACGAGCATCACCAGCAGGATGCCGAACATCGTGACGCCGATTTCGATGCCGCTCATTTCGCCTCTCCCAGTGCATGACGGAAACGCCGTCCGGCGATGTACAGGCCGGTCAGCGCGAACAGGATGAAGCTCGGCACGATCAGCGCGATCGCGATCCATCCCGGCCATCCGAGCATCAGCGACGCCTCGCCCGACTCGAACGACGCGACGGCGCCGATCGCGGTGCGCCACGAAACCAGCAGCGCGACGACGCACATCAAGAGCGCGGCGAGGCCGTCGAGGAAGGCGCGCAGGCGCGCCGGCATCCAGGTCGTGAAGAAATCGACCTTCACGTGCCCGTCGGTCATTTGGCAGTACGCGAAGAACGTCGCCGCGGCCACCGCCGCGCCCATCTGCAGCACCTCGAAATCGCCGGGCACCGGCAGCGAGAACAGCTTGCGCCCGATGATCGACACCAGCGACATCGCGATCAGCACGATGAACAAGACTCCGCCGGCCAAGGCGAACATCCTGCTGACCCCGTGCAGCCGCATGCCCCATGGCCCGTGCGGCAGCGCTTCAGGATGGGCGACGTGTTCGATGGAACCGGGCTCGAGCAGGATTCCCTCTTCGCCCGCGGGCACCGTGGGTCGAACAGGAAGCCCTTCGGCGCCACGCGGCGTAGCCGTCGCATCGTAGCTCGCAATGCTTGCATGCATGTTTTGTCTCCTCCTGCATGGGGAACTGGATGAATGCCCAGTCCCGCAATAACGGGTATTTTCCCGATTGGTCCCGGCCCACGCCGCAAGGTCGCGGGCCGGCTTTACGCCGGACGCGAGTGCCAAACGATCCCCGATCGTTTGGCACCGGACGGCCGGCGTCAGTACTTCTGTTCCCGTTCGTACGCTGAAAGCGTCTGCCGGGCGATGATGAGTTGCTGGACTTCGGTTGCGCCTTCGTAGATGCGCAGCGACCGGATCTCGCGATACAGGCGCTCGACGGGGTGATCGCTGACGACTCCGCAGCCGCCCCAGATCTGCACGGCGGCATCGATGACCTGCTGCGCCGTCTCGGTGGATGTCATCTTCGCCATCGCGGCGGCGCGCGTGATGTTCTGTCCCTGATCGCGCAGCCACGCAGCGCGGTAGGTGAGCAGCGCCGAAGTGTCGACACCGGTGGCCATCTGCGCGAGCTTCGCCTGCGTGATCTGGAAATCAGCAAGCTTCTGGCCGAACATGTCGCGCGTCGTCGCGCGCTTGAGCGCTTCGTCGAGCGCGCGCCGCGCAAAACCGAGCGCCGCCGCGGCCACCGACGTGCGGAAAATGTCGAGGGTCTGCATCGCGACCTTGAAACCCTGGCCCGGCAGGCCGAGGAGGCAGGACTTCGGCACGCGGCACTCGCGAAAGCGCAGACGGGCGAGCGGATGCGGCGCGATGACGTCGATGCGTTCGGCGATTTCGAGCCCCGCCCTGTCGGCCTCGACGATGAACGCGGAAAGCCCGCGGGCGCCGGGCGCTTCGCCGGTGCGGGCGAAGACCACGTAAAAATCGGCGATGCCGCCGTTCGAGATCCACGTCTTCTCGCCGTCGATCACGTACTCGTCGCCGTCCTGGCGCGCGCTGCAGGCCATCGCGGCGACGTCCGAACCGGAGCCGGGCTCCGACAGCGCGAAGGCGGCGATCGCCCGGCCGGCTGCGACGCGCGGCAGGTAGTCGCGCTTCTGCGCGTCCGATCCATGCAGCGTGATCGCGCCGGAACCCAGCCCCTGCATGCCGAAGGCGAAGTCGGCGAGCCCGGAGTGACGCGCCAGCGTCTCGCGCAGCAGGCATACCGCGCGGGTATCGATGACGTCGTGACAACCGCCGTAGGCGGTGCCGCCGACGACGTAGCGCAGCCAGCCGGCGGCGCCCAGCTTGGCCACCAGCTCGCGGCACGCGGCGTCGAGATCGCTGCCGTGATGTGCGTTCACGTTCGCCGACGCCCAGGCCTCGAGTTCGATCTGCAGTTGCCGGTGACGCTCGTCGAAGAACGGCCACTCGAGATAGGTCTGATCACTCATCTATTTCTCCTCCTGCAAACGGGAAGGTGAGCCGATGTCACCTCCTCCTCTGGTTCATTGCACTGCGCCGCGCTGCCGGCGGGCGGCGGTGGTCAACCGGACCCGCTCCGGGATTTCCGCACTGCCGGCCTGTCGCGTCCGCGCAGCCTCACATGACTTCTCCGCCGGACACCGAAATCGCCTGGCCGGTGATCGCTTCCGCACCCGGCAGGCACAGCCACAGCACGGCATTCGCGACTTCGTCGGGACGAACCAGGCGGCCTTGCGGGTTGTGCTTTGCCAGCTCGCCTTGCGCTTCGGCTTCGCTGCGGCCAGTCTTGGCGCGGATATTCGTGATCGCCTCGCGCACGATGTCGGTGTCGGTGTAGCCGGGACAAACCGCATTCACCGTGATGTTCTTCTGGGCCAGTTCGAGCGCCAGCGCGCGGGTCATGCCGATGACGCCATGCTTGGCGGCGCAATAGGCCGAGACGTAAGGGTAGCCTTTCTGCCCGGCAGTGCTGGCGACATTGACGATGCGGCCCCAGCCGGCGGCGAGCATGCCGGACAGCACTGCCTTCGTCCCGAGGTAAGTGCCGGTGAGGTTGACGTCGAGCATCTGCTGCCACAGCGCGAGATCGGTCTTGATGAACGGCGCGCTCGACGCCTGGCCGGCGTTGTTGACCAGGATCGAGACCGGCCCGAATCTGTGTGCGGCCGCCTCGAAAGCGGCCGCGACGGAGGCCGGGTCGGCGACGTCGACGGCTTCGCAATGCATGTCGCAATGCACGCCGATGAGTGCGCGCAGCGCGTCCGCCCGCTCTTCGAGCGGTTCGCGCGTGCGCCCCATCAGCGTGACGCGGGCGCCTTGTTCGGCCAGGCGCTGTGCGATCGCGGCACCGATGCCACGGCCGCCTCCGGTGACCACCGCATGCTTGCCGGAAAGTTCGCGCACCGTACTCATTCCACCCCCTCCTTCATTGACTGGAACCCATCGCCACCTGCCTGGCACCGATGCTCCGCTTCCTGCCGCCGCAGGGCGCGTATCACCCCTCGGGGTGTCACTGCCACCCAAATCAGTGAATGAATGGTCACTCATTCACCTCCATGCGTCAAGTCATATTCGACGTTGAAAGGACAATTCTTGTGGTGAGCCGTCCGTGTGGACGGCGCCTGTTTCTTCTGGAATGAATTGTGGCGGAGACAGTGTTACTACCGGCCTGGCGATCGTCGGTCACGACCACCCGGCCCATCGGTGCCGCAAGTATGCAGCGCTTCGGCGCGCTCTGGTTGACTGCAGGCAGTCCCGCGCCAAGATGTCGCCTCCGGCGCGGCAGACCTTGCCGGTCACCGCGCCGGCTACCCGCTCAGGGCAGCTGATATTCCAGATTCACCCGCTTGGACGGCGTGAACTTCTGCCGCGAGAAGAATTTCTCCAGCGCGAAATCGTCCCAGTTCACCAGCGTGTAGACCTTCTTCACGCCCGCCGCCTTCATGTTCATCATGAACTGGTCGAGCATTTCACTGGCGATGCCGTGGTTCTGGAACTCCGGATGGACGCCGAGGGTGTCGATCGTCGCGGACGTTTCCGGGATGCCGAACTCGCCGAAATAGACGTCGCCCATGACGAAGCCCACGATCCTGCCATCGATCTCGCAGACGATCGACGAGTTGATGTTGTGAGCAGAATTGAGGATTGTCTCGAACTTGCGTTCGTAGTAATCGCGGCGGGAGCGCTTTGCACCGATTTCGTCGATTGCGACGACCGCGCCGAGATCATCCTTCTTCAGTACGCGCATTACACGGTTCTTTTCAGGCATTTCCCCTTCTCCTCGATAAATGCAGCGCCGGCAGGGATGCCGGCGCTGCTTCAGCCCCGACTTCAGGCCGCTTTCACCTGCTTCTGCATCAGCGTGTAGCCGAACAGCGCCGCGCCCAGCGCGCCGGCGATCTGGCTGTCGATCTTGGTGTCGACCGCCTTGATGCCGAGGATGCGCTCGATGCGCTTGACGACACCCGGGTTCTTCGCGATGCCGCCGGTGATGAAGAAGCCTTCCTCGACGCCGATGCGCTCCAAGAGGCTCACCACGCGCTCGGCCATCGCCTGGCAGTATGCCGCGATCACCTTGTTCTTGGTGTAGCCGGCCTTCAGGAGACCCAGCGCTTCGGACTTGGCGAACACGACGCAGATCGACGACACCGCTTCGGGTTCGACATCGACGTCGAACGAGCGCGGGCCCAGTTCGGCGATCGGGATCTGCATCAGGTCGGAGATGACTTCCATGCCGCGCCCGGTGCCGGCCGCGCACTTGTCGTTCATCAGGAAGTTGGTGACCTTGCCTTTCTCGTCGCAGTGGATCGCCTTGCAATCCTGGCCGCCCATGTCGAGGATGGTGCGCACCTTGTTGCCGCCCATGTAGTTCGCGCCGCGCGCGTGGCAGGCGATCTCGGTGATCGCCTTGTGGGCGAACGGCACGTTCACCCGGCCGTAGCCGGTGCCGACGACGTAGTGGATGTCCTCGAGCTTCATGCCGATCTTGTCCATGATGCCCTGCAAGGCATTCCTGGCCGAGTCCGGCGAGTTGTTGCCGGTGCGCATGCTGTTGTAGCCGTACAGCTCGCCGTCACAGACCAGCACCGCTTGCGAGGACACCGAGCCGACGTCGATGCCGCAGGTGATGATCTTGGCGTCTCTCCAGTCCTTCTTCGTCTCGTCGAACCAGACGTTTTCCTGCCAGCGCCAGAATTCCTTCTTCTCGGGGGCCGCTTCTGCCGCCGTGGCCGCAGCAACTTCTGCATTCATTTGATCGCTCCTTTATCCGTGTCTTGTCGCGTGTCTTTGCGCGTATCGGTTCAGTGCTGGCGTTCGGCCGCGATCAGCGCGCAGCCCAGCGCGCTGACGAATTCCGGCAGCTCGGGCAGCAGCACCTGATCGACGTCCATCGCGTTCTTGAGCGACGCGACGAAACCGGGGTTGTGCACCATGCCGCCGATCAGCACCACGTTGCCTTCGATGCCGACGCGGCGCACCATCGCGCACACCCGGCTGGCGACCGCGTCGAGCACGGCCTTGGCGATGTCTTCCTTCGGCGTCGCGGAGTGGATCAGCGACACCACTTCGGACTCGGCGAACACCGTGCATTGGGCGTTCATCGGGATCGACTTGTCCGAGCGCAGGCTCGCTTCGCCGAATTCCTTGAGCGTGAGCTGCAGCGCGCGGCTCATCGCTTCGGCGAAGGAACCCGCCCCGGCGGCGCACTTCTCGTTGCCGGCGAAGTCGATCGCCTTGCCGTCCGCGTCGGTCTTGATGCCGCGCCCTTCCTCGGCGCCGACGTCGACCACGGTGCGCGCCTGCGGGTACATGTACACCGCGCCGCGCGCCCCTGCCGTCATCTCGGTGACGCCTTCGGTGGCGAACTCGACCTGCTTGCGACCGGCCCCGGTCGCGAACACCGACTTCACCTGGTCACGCGACACCCCGGCCGCGGCCAGCGCTTCGGTGAAAGCCTTCTCGGCGGCCTGGTCGGCGTCGATGTCGCCCGGCATCATCAGGTGCGCTTTCTTCACCGCGTAGTTCAGTTGCGGCGCGCCATCCACCTTGATCTCCTCCAGCAGCACAACCTTCACGCTGCGGGAGCCCATGTCGATTCCAGCGGTAATCATTCTCGTATCCTCAATCGAAAATTCATTCTGATACCACCTGCACGCCGGAACGCACCGATTCGTCACCCGCCGCACGTGTGGTGCGACAGGCGACGTCGGCAACGATACGGCGCGCTGGCAGCGCGGAAAATCAGGCGGCCAGGCGGCGCAGGCCGAGCTGCTCCATGAACGCATCGACCCGCGCCTGGGTGCGAACTTCGTCGAACTCGCGCTCGTCGCCCATGTTTCCTTCGTACGTCATGATCGGGATGCCGGCCTTCGCCATCGCCTGGCGGTTCTCCATGATCCCGACGGAGAGACCTTCGCAACCGCGGTTCAGGTGCATCATGCAGCCATCGACTTTCCAGTCGCGCGCGATGTTGAGCATCATCTCGGACTTCACCGACGGGTCGAAGAACTGCTGCCACAGCGGCTTCGACAGGTTCCAGTCGGCATAGAGACGCAGCGCCGTGTCGCGGTCGTTCATCTCGATGCCGTTCTCCCACGGCAGCGTGCGTGCGCCCCAGCTGCCGTCGGGCTTGGTCTCCCACGTGCCTTCGAGGCCGAAGGTGTAGAGCGAGCCGACCGACACCGCGCCGTAGCTCTCCAGATAGCGGAATATCTTCAGGAAAGGCCACGGCGGCTGCGTGTCCGACATCAAGCGGCAGCGCTCGTTGGGCACTGCGGCGATGCCGCGCGCGACGCGGTCCTTCACTTCCTCGTACAGCTCGTCATAGAAGTCGGCGCACCACTGCGAGGACTTGTGCAGGATCGCGAGCACGTACAGCGAGTACATCGTCTTCTCGTCGAGCGGCGCCGGCACGGCTTTCTGCAGTTCGCAGATCTGCGCCCAGCGTGCGGTCGAGCGCATCTCGTTCTTGATCGCGCGGATCAAGAGCTCGTCGTCGCACTTGCGACCCGTGGCTTTCTCGACGAACTCGATCGAGTCGTGCAGCTGGCTCGTCACATAGTCGAGGCGGTCCGGCGTCAGGTCCTTGTACGCGCCGACCGACACGTCGACGTAGAAATCGGGAATGCCTTTCGTGCGCGCGACGTGCTGGTACCACTTCGCGTGCGAGCAGCAGATCTGCGTCTGGTAGATGAAGTCCGACTTCGGCCACTTGCCGCCGTAGAAGTACTCATCCAGATGCATGCTGCCCCAGTAGATGCGCATGTACGAGCACATGTCGCGCGCGAAGCCGTAGGATTCGGCGGCGTCGAGGCAGCGCTGGGTGAATTTGCGGTCGAGCGACACGCCGGCCGAATACGGCTCGCCGGTCAGCGGATAGACGTCGTCGCCGAGCGAGGTCGGGATCGCGTCGAACGACCAGCCGGCCGCCGACCAGCGGATGCCGCCGTTGTCCTTCGCACGGGCGTAGTTCTGGTAGTACTGCTCGCGCAGCTGCTTGGCCTTGCCCCAGAGCTTGAGCGGTTCGGTCGGGTACAGGTTCGTCATGGTTGGTCTCCTTGAGGGCTCAGAACAGCTCTTCTTCGCTCAGCGTCTCGAGCATCGCTTCGATGCGGATGCGGAACGGGCCGATGGGGTTCGTGATGTCGAATTCCAGGAACAGCGTCGGAATGCCGTTGGCTTCGAGGTGACGCTTCAGGTCCGGGTAGTCGCCCTCGTGCGGATCGCAGAACTTCTGCTGCAGGAAGATCGCGGCCTGGACGTTGTATTCCTTCGCCAGATTGAGCACGTGGTCGAAACGCGTGTGGGCCGGGTAGTCCTTGGTCGGGCACGCCGGCCGGTCGCAGTAGCGCTCGGCGATCGCGCGGACGACGTCGTCGCCGGGTTTCGAGGCGTTCCAGAAGTAGCGCGTGCCCGAGCACTGGTCGTCGATGACGATCGTCGCGCCGACGGATTCGACCATCGCCATGAACGAGACGTCGTCGTTTTCCGAGCCGATGGTCATGAAGCGCGCGCCCTGCGGACGATCGAGATTGCGCGTCGGCAGCGCCGCCAGCACTTTCTTCAGCTGCTCGTTGTGCTCGCGCTTGTCGATGAACTGGGCGGTGATCGACGCATACAGCGCTTCGACGCCGGTCACCTGCGGGTTCGTTTCCTTGCGGTAGTCGAAGAGCTGGCGCAGCAGGCGGCGGTTCTCGTCACACACGGCAAGCGACTCGCGCAGCATGTCGTCGGTGATTTCCTTGCCGGTCAGCGTCTGCAGGAACACGCGGAAGCGCTGCACTTCGGCGATATGCGCCTTGCGCGAATGCGGCGACTGCACGTCGTTCGGCATCGCGACGTAGTAGTCCCACTTCACCGTCGGGACATTCTGGCGCCACGAGCTGTAGGTCTGGCGGTACTGGATGCACGACTGCGTCAGCGTCACGCCTTCCGCATAGTCGTAGCGGCCGAGCAGGCCCTGGGCGAGCGAGTCGCGACAGAACGGGCAGAACATGCCGAAGATGTGCGGCTCGGTGACGTTCTGCGGCTCATGCGCGCCGAGCACGCGCACCGGCAGCATCCCGGCCGCGATCAGCAATTCCTCGGGCGAATAGGTACACATCGTCGCCACGACCTGCCCGCCCGTGCGCGCCTTCCAGGCCCGCGCGTAGTCGTGACGCTTCTCGTACCACTCCTTGAACTGGTCAAACAATCCGTCGTTCATGAACTTGCCTCCTTAAGAATGTTCCGCTGCGCGGCGGATCCGGCCATCTGAAAAACATATCGAGCGATACAAACCCCATCCGCCCCTGGGTCTTCACTTGTTTGATGCCAATCAAACGACTGAATGAACACTCACTCTACTCGCGGTTTATCAGGAATGCAAGCATTCGGGGGGAAATCGGGTCCGGCCACCGAACAGGGGTAATCCGGGAGTGCCTTGATGGGCAGGACGTCGCGGAGTCGTGGCTCAACGGGCCACGGCTTGCTTGAAGCCGAGGCGGTGTCGCTTGACACCAACCTCGTTTCGGCTTTGCACTGTTTAGTATGGGGTAAACGGAAAAAGCGGCCAAAATGACCGCTTTTTCTCGTATTTTTGGCGGAAGCGGTGAGATTCGAACTCACGAACGGTTGCCCGTTGCCGGTTTTCAAGACCGGTGCAATCGACCACTCTGCCACGCTTCCTGGGCGGGGGTTCAGGGCAGGTTTTCAGTTGCGCTGCCCTGCTGCCGAGAGCGGCGAAGTATACCACCGGGCACGCCGTGCACCGCCATATGGAAGCTGCCGGCACGAATCCCGCGGTGCGGGGCGGCAAATTCCTCCGCGTCAGTTTCGCTCGAAAAGCGCGATCGATTCCACGTGCGAGGTTTGCGGGAACATGTTGGCAATGCCGGCGCCTCGCAGCACGTAGCCCTTCTCGTGCACCAGCACGGCCGCATCGCGCGCGAGCGTCGCCGGGTTGCAGGATACATACACGATGCGCGCGGGCGATTGCAGCGCGCTGAGCGCCTTGACGACCGCGATCGCTCCTTCGCGCGGCGGATCGATCAGCAGCTTGTCGAGCCTGCCGAGCGCAGCGAGACTGTCCTCGGTCGCTTCGAAAAGGTTTGCGGCGTGGAATTCGCTGCGGCCGTGCAGGCCGTTGCGTCGCGCGTTCTTGGCCGCACGCCTGACGAGTGATTCGCTGCCCTCGACGCCTACCACGGTGGCTCCGCGGCGAGCGATCGGCAGGCTGAAATTTCCCAGCCCGCAAAACAGGTCGGCGATGCGCTCGCCAGGCCGGGGGTCGAGCAACTGCAACGAACGACGGATCAGCAGGCGGTTGATGTCGATATTCACCTGGGTAAAATCGGTCGGCTGGAACGCCATCGCGACATCGAACTCGGGCAGGGTGTAGGCGAGCGGCGCGGCGCCCTTCGGGTGCAGCGGATGAGCTGTCGCCGGCGCGCCGGGCTGCAGCCACACCTGCACGCCGTGCTCGTCGGCGAAGGCCGCGAGCCGCGCCTCGTCCGCGGGAGTCAACGGCAAAAGGTTGCGGAACACCAGTACGGTCGTCGTGTCGCCGATCGCGATTTCGATCTGTGGCAGCCGGTCGGCTATCGAGAGTCCGCCGACGAGTTCGTGCAGTGCCGGCAACATCCCCGAGACGTGAGAAGGCAGGATGGCGCAGCTGCGCATGTCGGCGATGTAGCTGCTGCGCCGTTCGTGGAAGCCGATCAGCACTCCGCCTTTTTTCGGCACCACCCGCACGCCGATCCGCGCACGATAGCGGTAACCCCAGGACGGGCCGTGAATCGCCGCGTAGATGATGCCGGGCCTTACCTTTCCGACGTGCCACAACGCGTCCTCGAGCACGCGCTGCTTGGCGGCCGCCTGCGCGACCGAATCGAGATGCTGCATCGAGCACCCGCCGCACACGCCGAAATGCTCGCACCGGGGCACAACGCGCTGGGCGCTGGCCTTGATGATGCGTGTCACCTCGGCGAGGTCGTAACTCGGCCGCTGACGATAGACCGTATATTCGACCCGCTCGCCCGCAAGCGCCCCCTCGACGAAGACGACCTTGCCGTCAACGTGCGCGACCCCGCGACCTTCGTGATCCAGCGACTCGATGACTGCGACAGGCATTGAAGATCCGCCAAAAGTCGGTGATTTTACGTCTCTCCGCAGCACTTTTTACAGCGATACATCGCTGGCAGGAAAACTTCCCGGAAGCATCCAGGCGGCAGGTCACCTTGCTCCCCCATTCATACAAATTGAAACATGTTGGTCGCCGGGAAATGTCGTGGACCTTGTGCCGTGCGGAGTCCATGCCGTTTATCCGGGTGCGGCACTGCAACACATAACGAGTGGCAGCGACATTGACATGTTAGAATTTCCATTGGTCTACCGCTTGCATAATCGCTTTGACGATCTGCAGACAAGGCGGATCAACTGCTGTCATCACCTCTATCTAATAAGGAAACCAGACATGAAACAATCGCTCCTCGTCGCTGCCCTGCTCGCCTTTGCCCTGTCCGCATGCGGCAAGAAGGAAGAGCCCGCCGCTCCTCCGGCTCCCGCCCAGGAAGCAGCCCCCGCAGCCGCCGCCGGGGAAGCCGCGAAGGAAGCCGTGGAAAGCGCCAAGGAAGGCGCGGTCAATGCGGTCGAAGCAGCCAAGGAAGGTGCTGAGGCGGCTGTTGAAGCAACGAAGGAAGCCGTTCAGAAGTAACGAGCTCTTCAGGAATGAAAAAGCCGGCGCGAGCCGGCTTTTTTACGCACCACGGAAACATCTCCGCGGCGCGCTCCGGGTCACGCCGGCGGGATGCCGCCACACCTCAGCGCAGTTGCTCCTTCAATAGAGCGAGAATCTTGCGCGCGGTAGGCGACGAATCCTCCCCGCCTTCGCGTGTCATCACGGTGATCACCGACGCATCCTTTTCCCCCTGCACCCGCAGACGATATTCACTGCCGCTTGCGGCGACTTCGTCCTTGCCGCGCCAGAACGCCAGCTTCGACAGGAAGCCCTCGGATTTCTTCGACTCGATATCGACCTCCGGATCGACATAGCGGACGAAATACAGCCCTTTCGAACGGTCGCGATCCTCGACGGTGAAACCGATCCGGTCGAGCGCGAGGCCGACCCGTCGCCACGCGCGATCGAAAGACTCCTGCATCGACAGGCTCGCCTTCCCGCCAGCGGTCTGCAGCGTCGCGCGCTCGGCCTCCGGGGCCGCCGCAACGATTGCCTCCGCGCGCTCTTCCTTCGCGCCGAGCCGCACCATCAGGCGGCGCAGCATCTCGGCCTCGATGTCCGGATCGGCCGGGCGGGGCTGCCAGATCGTCGTGTCCTTCCCTTCGGTGGGATAGATCTCCACCATTCCGCGATGGCTGATATAGATCTCGACGGTGTTCGGTTCCTTGCCCGGCTCGAGCCGGGTGCGGAATTTGTCCCGTTCCGGCGTCGAGAACAATCCGTCGAGCACACCGCCGATCGCGGAGCGCAGGAAGTCCTGCGGAATTTTCGCCCTGTCTTCGGCCCAATCGGTTTCCATCACCCCGACTTGCGGGCGGTCGATGTTCACGACGAAGCCCAGTTCGAGCCAGAAATCCTTGACCTGCGGCCACAGCACGTCCGGCGTTCCCGGAACGACGAGCCAGCGCTGCGTGCCGGCACGTTCGACCCGCATGCTTTGCACTGCGGGCAGCACGTCTGCGGTCGCCGTCGCCTGGGGCTGCGCGGCCCGGTCGCTGGTATAGGCCGAATAGGTCGCGACGCCGCGCGGCGAGACATCCGGTACGGCATAGCGGTCGTCACGCGTCGGGGCGGTGAGGTCGGGGGGGATTTCGAGCGGCGGCAACTGGCGCGCACTTTTGTAGTCGATCTTCTTTGATTCGACCAGTGAGCCGGAGCATCCGGCCAGGACGAGTGAAAGGGCGAGAAGTGAAGCCGAGGTGCGGACGCTGCGATTCATGAGTTTCCGAAAGTCCTGAAGATTCAAACGTTCACGCCGGCACGACGCATCGCGAGCAGCACGCGCTCCTGCGAGCCGGACGACAACGGGGTCAACGGAAGGCGAATGCCGGACTCGATCAGGCCCATGCGGGCAACCGCCCACTTGACCGGAATCGGATTGGCCTCGCAAAAGAGATCGCGGTGCAGGCCGACGAGGCGCGCGTTGATCTCGCGCGCCCTGAGCGCATCTCCCGCACGTGCCGCGGCGCACATCTCGTGCATTGCCCGCGGCGCGACGTTGGCGGTGACCGAGATCGTGCCGTGACCGCCAAGAAGGATGAAGGCCGCCGCGGTCATGTCGTCGCCGGTGTAGAGGGCGAAATCCTTCGGCGCGCGCTCGATCAGATCGCAGGCGCGGTCAATGCTGCCCGTGGCGTCCTTGATGCCGATGATGTTCGGGATCTCGGCCAGGCGCAGCGCCGTGTCGTTCGACAGATCGGCGACGGTGCGCCCCGGCACGTTATAAAGGATCAGCGGCAGTTCGACGGTTTCGGCGATCGAGCGGAAGTGCCGGTAAAGGCCTTCCTGGGTCGGCCGGTTGTAATACGGGACGACCGAAAGCTGCGCGACTGCCCCCGCCTCCTGCGCAAAGCGGGCAAGTTCGATCGCTTCGGCTGTCGAATTGGCCCCGGCTCCGGCTATCACCGGGATGCGCCCGGCGGCATGTTCGACCGTCGTGCGGATGAGTTCGCAATGCTCCTCGACGTTCACCGTCGGCGATTCGCCGGTGGTGCCGACGACGACGATGCCGTCGGTGCCTTCGGCCACGTGGAAGTCGATCAAACTGCGCAGACGAGGGTAATCCAGGCTGCCATCCTCGTGCATCGGCGTGACGATGGCGACAAGCGATCCGGTAATCATGGAAGTGGCCGAAAGATTAAAAACGCTGATTCTACCCGATCGACGGCAGACGACCACCCCGACGCGGGCGCGGATCGCGTCGCGCGCCCCCCATCACAGATCGGCCAGCGCCTTGATATGCGCAACCACCGAACGGGCGAGCGAAGACAGCGCGTGTCCCCCTTCAAGGACGGAAACGATGTTCTTGTGTCCGCAGTCCGCCGCCAGCGCCTTGACCTGCTGCGTCGCCCAGACGTAGTCGGATTCGACCAGACCGAGCGACCCCATGTCGTCTTCGTAATGCCCGTCGAAACCCGCGGAGATGAAGATCATCTGCGGGTTGTGGTTCCTCAGCGCGGGGATCCAAACGTCGCTGACAATCTGGCGGAAGGTGTCTCCGCGCGCCCCGGCGGGGACGGGCACATTGACCATGTGGGCCGCCGTGCAGTCCGCGCCGCTGTATGGATAGAACGGATGCTGGAAAATGCTCGCCATCATCACGCGGGGATCCTCGCGGAAAATGTCCTCGGTGCCGTTGCCGTGGTGAACGTCGAAATCGACGATCGCCACCCGTTCCAGCCCGTGCGCCTCGAGCGCGTGGCACGCCGCGATCGCGACATTGTTGAGGAAACAGAATCCCATTGCCCGGGCCCGTTCCGCGTGATGCCCCGGCGGGCGCACCGCGCAGAACGCGTTCTCGATCTCGCCCTTCAGCACCAGGTCCGTCGCCAGCACGCCCGCGCCGGCCGAACGCAACGCCGCCTTCATCGTCTCGGGGTTCATTGCGGTATCGGGATCGAGGTGGCGGATGCCATGCTCGGGCACGCTGTTCATCAGCTCTTCGAGGTACGCGGCAGGGTGTGCGCGAGTGATCTGCTCGGGCGTCGCCTGGGGCGCGTCGTAAAATGAGAGATAGAGGTCGAGGCCGGCCGCGATCAGGCGGTCATTGATCGCCGCTAGCCGGTCGGAACATTCCGGATGGAAGGTCCCCATATCGTGCAGCCAGCATTCCCGGTGCGTAATGAACGCAGTCGTCGTCATATCCCTCCCCTCATTCATTGCAGGCGATGTCATCGCGGCCTGGCCTTCGAACCGTTTTGTCGCCTGCGTCGGGCGCAGCCTGATGATCTTTGTCGTCTATTATCACCGCTTCCCGGTCAATTTCACAGTGCGCAGCCCCTGCCTCACGGCCATGCCACCCGCCTGCCCGGCGAAGCAATCCCGGCCCTTCCCGCCCCGGGCGGCACCACGACTTCACGCCGGCGGCTCAAGCTGGCCCCGGTCCTGCATCAAGCACGGCGCCTATTGCCGGCCGCCTGGTTTGCCTGGCCGGAGCAGGGGAACCCATGGATTCCCGGCGGCCACCACCCAGAGACTGAGACACCTGAGACACAAATGAAACAACGCTTCGTCACCCCGCTCCTCGCACTCGCTCTCCTCTCGGGCACAGCGCTCGCGGATGCGTCCTATGTCCAGCGCGAGGAGGTCAGGGCGTTCGTCCGCACAATGGAGGAAAAACACGGTTTCGACGGCGGGGAAGTGCTCGCGGCGCTCGACCGCGCCCGCCACGAGCCCGGCGTCATCCGGCTGATCAGCCCGTCGGGCTCGCCCGGCGTCCGCTCGTGGCAACGCTACCGCGCCCGCTTTCTCGATTCGGCACGCATCAGTGGCGGCGTTGCGTTCTGGCAGGAGCATGCGGCGACCTTGCAGGCCGCGCACGAACGCTATGGCGTGCCGCCGGAAATCGTCGTCGCGATCATCGGCGTGGAAACCTACTATGGCCGCAATACGGGAAATTTCGAGACGCTGTCAGCGCTGGCAACGCTGGCGTTCGACTATCCGCCACGGGCGCCGCTGTTCCTGCGCGAACTCGAAAACCTGTTCCTGCTGGCACGCGAGCAGCAACGCGATCTCTTCAGCTATTACGGTTCGTATGCCGGCGCGATCGGCTACCCACAGTTCCTGCCCAGCAGCATCCGCAGCTACGGCGTTGATTTCGACCGCAGCGGTGGCATCGATTTCGATCTGGAACCGACCGACGCGATCGGCAGTGTCGCGCGCTACCTGGCCGAGCATGGCTGGGTGCGTGATGAACTCGTAGCGGAGCCGGCGCGCGTCGCGCCCGGAGCCGACCTGCAGGCGCTGATCGACGCCGGCATCAAACCCGCGCTTTCACCGGAACAACTGGCACAGGCCGGCGTGACGGGCCTCGATGGCTCGTCACGCGCGGCTCCCGCAACCTTGGTCGACCTTGCGGCGCCCGGCACTGAAACCGAATACTGGCTTGGGTACCAAAATTTCTACACGATCACGCGATACAACAAGAGCAGCTTCTACGCGATGGCCGTGTTCGAGCTGTCGCAGGCCTTGCGTGAGCAGCAAAGGGGTGAAACCGCACGCGCGGAGTGAACGGGCGGAGCAAGCCTACAGCAGTTCGTCCCGCGAAATACCGCGCCGTTTGACGGTCCTTCGCAATTGTCCCAGCGCCTCGAGCTGGATCTGGCGCACCCGCTCACGCGTCAGGCACAGCCGCGACGCGAGCTCCTCCAGCGTCATCACCTCGCATTCGTCGAGCCCGTATCGATGCCGGATCACGAGGCGCTGCTTTTCGTTCAACATCCCGATCCATTCCTGGATCAGCCTCTCGACCTCCGCATCCTGGATGTGGGTATCGGGAGGCTCGGCCTGATCGTCGGCGAGCGATTCGCCGATCGAAAGGGTCGGGTCGATCTCGAGTGGCGCGTCGAGCGACGCGGTGTGCTCGCTCAGGGCGAGGATCGCGCGCACCTCCTCGACCGACTTGTCGAGACGATGGGCAACCTGCTCAAGCGTGAACTCGCCGTTGCCCGACGCTTCGAGGTTGCGCTGCGCGCGCAGCACCTGGTTCAGCTCCTTGACCACATGCACCGGCAAGCGGATCGTGCGCGACTGGTTCATGATCGCCCGCTCGATGTTCTGGCGAATCCACCACGTCGCGTAGGTCGAGAAGCGGAAGCCGCGCTCGGGGTCGAATTTCTCGAGCGCATGCATCAGACCGAGATTTCCCTCCTCGACCAGGTCGAGCAGCGGGATGCCGCGATTGAGGTAATGTTTCGCGATGTTGACCACCAGGCGCAAATTGCGCTCGATCATGATCTGGCGAGCGGAAAAATCGCCGGTGCGCACCCTTCGCGCAAGCGCAGCCTCTTCGGTTGCCGTAAGCAGCGGATTCGCCCCGATCTCGTTCAGGTAGATCTGGGTGACGTCGCTGAGAAACTCGTTCTCGAATGCGGGCGCGGCCCGCTCGACGAACACCTCCACCTCGGGGGGCAGATCCGGCTCCTGACTATCCACATCGTCACGACTCACCGGATCGTACATAGCCTCCTCGTTAGCGTGCAGGCAGATATTTCATCGGATCGACCGGACGTCCCTGCTTGCGAATTTCGAAGTGAAGCTTCGGGCGATCCGCATCGGTACTTCCGAGCTCTGCGATTTTCTGACCCTTGGTAACCGACTCCCCTTCCTTGACCAGCAACTGCTGGTTATGCGCGTATGCCGTGAGATAGTTCGCGTCGTGCTTGATGATGACCAGTTTTCCATAGCCGCGCAAGCCGCTGCCCGAATAGACTACCTTGCCCCCTGCGGAGGCAATCACCGGATCGCCCGGCTTGCCCGCGATATCGAGCCCCTTGTTGGCGGCCTCGTCGAATGTCCCGATGACCTGACCGCTTACCGGCCATAGCCAGACAGGGTCGGCAGTTACCGCCTTGTCCGCTTCGGGGGCGGCCGGCGGCACGACTGGCGGAAGCGTCGAGCGTGGCTGGAGCGAAGCCCACGCTTCGTCGCTGTAAGGCTGCTTTCCGCCCTTCGGTTCCTGCTTTACCAGCACGCCGTTCCCTTCGCTCCCCGGCTTCACCGGCTGCACTTCGACCGGTTGACCGATTGCGATCGGCTGCGCAACCACATCCACGGGAGGACCGACACGCAATTCCCGGCCCACATGTATTTGATTCGGATCCGTCAAATTGTTCCAGACGACCAGATCCCTTGCCGTCACCCCGTACAGCCGTGCGATACCCATCAAGGTGTCGCCCGGCCGGACCACATGAACGGGCTGCTTCGCACCGTTGGTCGGGGCCGGCGACGGTGCCTGGGCCGAGGGTGGGGGCGTGGTGTCGCGGACAGGAGCGGGGCCTGTCGCTGCGCATGCCGACAGCAGCGCGGCGAGAAGCACGGGGCCGAAAAACTTCAACGAAGCGGATTTTACTGAATGGATCATTCCGTACCAGTGAGCAAGGGGACGAAGCGCACCGCTTCGAACCGGCTTTCCCTGAAAATATTGCCGTGCCGCTCGGTCATCACGAGACGCTGGTCGGCGGTCCCGAGCGGGATCATCAGCCGCCCGCCGGGAGCGAGCTGCTCCTTCAGCGAGCCCGGGATGCCGGCCGCGGCGGCGGCCACGATAATGGTGTCAAAAGGAGCGGCTTCGGGCAATCCCAGATTGCCGTCGGCGTATTTGAGACGAACGTTCGGCAGCCGCAAGGGCCGCAGGTTTTCGCGTGCCCGGTCGAGAAGGGGGCGAATGCGCTCCACGGCATACACTTCGGTCGCCACGAGGGACAGTACCGCAGCCTGGTAGCCGCAGCCGGCGCCGACTTCGAGGGTCCGCCCCAGTTCACGGCCCGCGTGCAGGATCTCGATCATGCGCGCGACCACCAGCGGTTGCGAAATCGTCTGCTGGTATCCGATCGGCAGCGCCGTGTCGTCGTACGCACTGAAGGCGAGGCCTTCATCGACAAACGCGTGGCGCGGAATCTGCATCATCGCCGCGAGCACCTTCTCGTCGGCGATCCCCTGCGCACGGAGCCGCTCGACCATGCGGGCACGGGCACGGCTCGAGGCCTGCCCGGGATCCGGGGGCCGCATGCTCATCTACCGACCCATTCGGCGACGCTGGGAATGAGGCCGCTGTGGGTGAGGTCGATCTGTAACGGCGTAACCGACACGAAGCCTTCAGCCACCGCCTGGAAGTCGGTACCCTCACCCGCGTCCGCAGCCTGGCCGGCCGCGCCCACCCAATAGACGGTCTCGTTGCGCGGCGTCACGCTGCGGATCACCGGTTCGGCCTTGTGCCGCTTGCCCAGCCTCGTGACGCGGATGCCGCGCAGTTCTTCATAGGGGCGGTCCGGCACATTCACGTTCAGCAATACCGGATGCTGGAAAGGGACGCGTGTAAATCGCTCGGCGAGATCGCGCGCGACCCGCGCAGCCGCCGAAAAATCGGTCGCCGCCTTGCTCACGAGAGACACCGCAATCGCCGGCACTCCGAGCAGGAATCCTTCCGTGGCGGCCGCGACCGTGCCCGAATAAATCGTGTCGTCGCCCATGTTGGCGCCGTGATTCACGCCGGACACGACCATGTCCGGGAGGTGATCGAGCATGCCGGTGACCGCAAGGTGCACGCAGTCGGTTGGTGTGCCATTGACGAAATGGAAACCGTTTGCCGCCTGCCGCAGTGACAACGGGCGGTCGAGCGTCAGGGAATTGCTTGCGCCGCTTCGGTCACGCTCGGGCGCCACCACCGTGATGTCACCGATCTCCTGCAGAGCCTCAGCGAGGGCGGCAATCCCCGGAGCAAAATAACCGTCGTCGTTACTCACCAAAATGCGCATGATTCTTCCGTTCGGAATGGCACGAGCGCCCACACCGTGCCCGATGTACGCAAGAGAAGCGGGGAATGTTAGCACAGCGGCACACACCCTCCGCACCGCATCCGCACGCCTCTCTGAAGGGGCGCTGCCGGCACCCTGATGAGACCGCCCCCCGTGCGGGGTGGCGCCACTTCTAGCAGGCGCTGAAGCAGACCTGGTCGCGGCCGTTGTGCTTGGCGAGATACATCCGCTGGTCGGCTTTCTCGATCAGGGCTTTCCAGTCGCCGGTGCCGTCGGTACGGCGCTCCGCCAGGCCGATGCTGGCGGTCACCGGTGTGCCATCCGGACCGCTGCCCAGACCGAGCGTGCACAGGCGCCCCATCGCTGTGCGGGCTTCGGCGAGATCGGTGTTGGGCATGATGACGATGAATTCTTCGCCGCCCCAGCGGACCAGGACGTCGACACGCCGCAGCGCCGCCGTGATGTGCGTGGCGAGCGTGATCAGGACCTTGTCGCCTGCTTCATGGCCGAAGCGGTCGTTGATGCTCTTGAAGTGATCGACGTCGATGAAGGCGACCGTGATCGACGCCTGGTTGCGATTCGCGATGGCCAGTTGCAGTTCGAGCATTTCTTCGCCGCTGCCGCGTGAAAAGGCGCCGGTCAGGGGATCCCGCACCGACTGGCGCACCAGCGCCGTCATGAAGGCGAGCTGGCTCATCCCGGCAATGATCGACACGCCGGTGATCAGCACCAGCAACCAGAACGAGCCGGCAAACGACGGCCAGTTGAGCGTCGTCCAGCTCAGATAGCCAGCGAGGGCTTGGGCGAGCAGGATCGGGCTCGAAATCAGCACGTTCTCGATCAGCGTCAGCGGAAAGACCGACAGGCCCGCGAGCAGGACGAACGGCAGAAAAGCATAGCCCGCGCCGATCGCTGCCGAAAGCTCGGACAGCTGGTACGTCCCGAGCAGGGTGTGCGAAGCGACATAGAACGCCGTCGGAATCGCGAACAGGACCGCAATCGCGCGGTAGGCATCGAACAGGTTGCCTGACGGCCGGTAGCAGATCAGGAGGGTCGCGAACGCGGCGCTGGCAAAAAGCCGCATCAGCGCGAGGGTTATCCACAGCGACGGCGGAAAGACGACGAAGTCGATCACGCTCCACAGCGGCGTGAGCACGGCGAACAGAAACGCGAACATCCGCACGCGATTGACGATCATCGTCGCCCGTCGCCGCACCAGAAGCGGCATGTGCCGGTTCGGAAGGAAGAGGTAGCCGAGTTCCGACTTATCCAGTTCCCCCGGCAGCGGGCCGGCGAGCCTGTGCCACAACACGTCGGCCAGATATGACATTCGTGCTCTTTCCCTTCAGAACGTTGGTTCGCTGATCGATGGACCGGGCGCCAGTCTAGCAGCCGGCTTCGGCCGTTCTCAGCACCGATCTATCGGAAAACGAGACGTTTTTCTCGCACGGATGCCAATTTCACCAGGGTTGACAAAGTCATAGGGTCCGGCGCCCTGCCTGACGCGGAGGAAGGTCAGTCGTAGCGCTTCCTGTAGATGCGCATGCAACCATCCAGCTCGGCGAAGCGGGACTCGATGCTCGTTCGTTCAAGCACCTCCTTGAGCCCGAGGCAGAGAAATCCGCCGGGCGGGAGGCTGTCGTCGAACAGGCGCAGGCAGCGTTCCTTGAGCGGCGGCTTGAAATAGATCATGACGTTGCGGCACAGGATCATGTTCATTTCGCCGAACTCGGCGTCGGTCGCGAGGTTGTGCGGCGCGAAGACGATATTTTTTCGCAACGCCGGGGACAGCAGCGCGTGCTCGTAGCGCGCCGTGTAGTAATCCGCGAAGGACGCGGCCCCGCCGCTCAACTGGTAGTTGCGGGTGAACAGCTGCATGCTGGCGACCGAGAGGATGCCTTCCTGCGCGCGCTCGAGGATCGCCTCGTTGATGTCGGTCGCGTAGATCCGGTAGCGCCCCGCCATCCCCTCCTCGTTGAGCAGGATCGCCATCGAGTAGGCTTCCTCGCCGGTGGCACAGCCCGCGTGCCAGATCTTGACGAAGGGATACGTCCGGAGGAAGGGAACGACTTTCGTGCGCACCATCCTGAAGAAGCCGGGGTCGCGGAACATTTCCGTGACGTTGATCGTGATTCCGCGCAGCAGCGAATCGAAGACGCGGCGGTCGCGCAGCAGCCGCGACTGCGCGAGCGAAAACGTCTCGAAGCCGGATTCGGCGAGCCAGCGCACCAGGCGGCGCCTGATCGAAGCTTCCGCATAGTCGCGAAAGTCGTAGCCATACACCTGCTCGATTCCCTCGAGCAGCAAGCGCATTTCCACCTCTTGCAGATCCGGTTTCCGCTGGTCCCACTCAGACACGCTGATACATCCACACGCGAATCAGCGAAAACAGCTTGTCGACATCGATCGGCTTGGCGATGTAATCGCTCGCTCCCGCCTCGATGCACTTCTCGTAATCGCCCTTCATCGCCTTCGCCGTCATCGCGATCACCGGAAGCTTGGCGAAGCGCGGATTGCGGCGGATTTCGCGCATCGCGGCATAGCCGTCGGTCTCCGGCATCATGATGTCCATGAGCACGATCGACACATCCGGATGCTCTTCCAGGCGGGCCAGCGCCTTGCGGCCGTTGTCCGCCTCGATCACGACCATGTTCTTTTCGGCCAGCACGCTCGACAGCGAGAACAGGTTGCGCATGTCGTCGTCGACCAGCAGCACCTTCCTGCCCTCGAGCATCGCCTCCTTGTCGAGTGCCGCGCGGATCATGCGCTGCTTGTTCGCGGGCAGCCTCGTTTCGACCTGGTGCAGGAAGAGGGTCACTTCGTTGATCAGCCGCTCGGGGCTCTTCGCGCCCTTGATGACGATACTTTCCGCGTAGCGCCGCAGTCTGCGCTCGTCATCCTCGCTCAGCTCGCGGCCCGAATGGATGACGACCGGGACGCGCGCGCCGCGTTCCATCGCCTGCATGTGATCGAGCAGATCGAAACCGGACATCTCCGGCAGCCCCAGATCGAGGACGACGCAATCGAAGGTTTCGGACGCCAGCAGATCGACCGCCTCGCGTCCCGAGGCGGCGACCGAGATCTCGACGTCCTTGTCGTCGAGCAGCGCGACGATGCTGTACGCCTCGTTCTGGTCGTCCTCGACGACGAGGAGCCGCTTGACGGACTTCGTCACCGAGCGCTCGATCGCCTCGAGAACCTCGTTGAGCTGCTCGCTGTCGACCGGCTTCGTTGCGAAGCCGATCGCCGCCATCCCCAAAGCCTTTTGCCGCTCCTCGAGGCAGGTGAGGAAGTGGACCGGGATGTGGCGCGTGCGCGGATTGTCCTTCAGGCTGCGCATCACGTTCCAGCCGTCGATGCCGGGCAGCATCACGTCGAGGATGATCGCGCTCGGCAGTTCCCGCTCGGCGAGTTCGAGCCCCTTTTCCCCGCTCTCGGCGACGAGGACGGAGAAGCCGCGCTCGCGGATCAGTTCCTGCAGGATCTTCGCGAACTCGGGATCGTCCTCGACGACCAGGATGCTCCGGTCGCCGGCTTTCGCATGACCGTGCTCCTCCGTCCTCGGCGAACGGGCGGACGGCTCGTGCTGGGCACGCACCGCCGGCGCCTGCGGGAGCAGCGCGGCGGGCGGACGGCGCCGCTCGGGCCCCTTGTCGCTTTCGACGCACAGCGGCAGGTACAGGATGAACACGCTGCCTTCGCCCTCGCTGCTGCTCATGTGGATATCGCCGTGCATCCTGCGGGCCAGCTCGAGCGAGATCGAAAGGCCCAGGCCGGTGCCGCCGTATTTGCGGCTGATCGAACCGTCAGCCTGCTGGAAGGCATCGAAAATCCCTTGCTGCTTGTCCGGCGGAATCCCGATGCCGGTATCGCTGACGACGAACGCGATCGCGAGCTCCGGCAGGGGATTGGCGCTCCCGGAAGGGAAAGTCACGCACAACCTGACTTCGCCGTGCTCGGTGAACTTCAGCGCGTTGGAAAGAAGGTTCTTCAGTATCTGATGAACGCGCTGCGAATCGCCGTGGAACGTTCGGGGGACATCCGCCTGGACTTCCACGCTGAATGCGATCCGCTTCTGCTCGGCCTGGGACTGGAACAGGCTGCGCATCGACGCGGACAGCTCCTCGACGGCGATATCGGCGAAGTCGAGTTCGATCCGCCCCGCCTCGATCTTCGACAGATCGAGAATATCGTTGATGAGGTCGAGCAGGTCGGTGCCGGCCGAGTGGATCGTCGAGGCGAACTCGATCTGCTTTTCGCTCAGGTTGCCGTCCTTGTTCTGCATCAGCAGGCTCGACAGAATCATCAGGCTGTTGAGGGGCGTGCGCAGTTCGTGCGACATGTTCGCGAGAAACTGCGACTTGTACGCACTCACGCGCTCGAGTTCCTGCGCCTTGACGCGAAGGTCCTCGGCGGCGAGCTTGATCTCGCGGTTCTTCGCCCGGATGTTTTCGCGCTGCGTTTCGAGCATCTGCGCGCGTTCTTCCAGTTCCTCGTTGCTTTGCTGCAGTTCCTCCTGCTGCACGCGGAGTTCTTCGGCCTGCTGCTGGGTCTCTTCGAGGAGTTCGGCCATCCGCTGGCGCGACAGACTGACGCTCAGGCCGATCGCGACGGCTTCCTGCGCCAGGTTCAGGAACTCGAGCTGGATGTCCGTCATGTCGGCGAAAGTGCCGATCTCGAGCGCGCCGATCAGCCGCGTTCCATGCAGCAAAGGCAGCGCGAGGACGATTTTCGGCACCGACTCGCCGAGCGCGGAGGCGATCGGCAGATAATCGGCCGGCACGTTCGCGAGGCAGATCGGCTTGCGTTCCCGTGCGGCCTGCCCGATCAGCCCCTCGCCGAGGCGGAAGCGGTCGCCGAGGTTCTTGCGTCGCGTGAAGGCATAGCTCGCCGCCAGGCTCAGTTCCTCCGCGCGCTCATCGAGCAGGTACAGCGCACCGACACCCGCCTTGAGGTATTCCACGAGGTACGCAAGCACCTTGTCGGCGATGTCGGACGCCCCCTGTTCTCCCCGCATCACCGAGTTGAGCTCGTTCAGCCCGCTCTTGAGCCAGTCCGCCTCGTGTGCCTGGGCACGCGCCTGGCGCAACGACGAGGTCATGTTGCGGAAGGAGTGGTCGAGCTCGTTCTGGACCGCGCTCAGTTGCGCCGCCGCCTTGAGCAGGGTCCCGGTTTCGTCGTGCGGCAGAGCTTCCGGGTCGAGCTTGAGCGGCTTCGATTCTGCGATCTCCTGGCTCAGGTCTCCTGCCCCGATCGCTTCGACGACCCGCGCCTTGTCCGAACTGCTTTCGATCACGCGCTTGACTTCGTTAGCCGCGCGTCGCAGCGAGCGGTTGACGCTGTGCGTGACGACGAAGGTCAAGGCCGCTCCGGCAGCGAGGATCAGCACCAGCGCGGCGACGAGCAGGCGCCCTGCGGACGCCGCCTCATTTGCCGAATCCTGCTGGTAGATCGAGGCCCGCTGGTCCGAGAAATTCGAAACGGCGTTCATGCGGTCGAGCAGCGCATTGACGAGCCGGTCCGAACGCTCGCGGTGCAAAACGATCGCCTCGGCGCGACGGCCGCTTTTCACGAGCGCGATCGTCTCGGCGCGCGCCACCCTCCAGTCGTCCCGTGCCTGCTGGATCCTGTCCAGGTCGGCGGGGTTGCCGCGGTAACGCTCCCGCAGCAACGCAAACCTCTCGTCATTGTCCTTGCGCCGCGCCTCGAGCCTTTGCTCGAGGCTGTGGACTTCCGCGGAGTCCGCGTAGTGCACGAGGGTGCTCATGACCTGCTGGGCGACCAAGGCTTCCGTCTTCGCTTCGCGAATCGCGATGGCCACGGTAAACGGATGCCGGTACATGCTCGCGGTCGTCTCGGCGAGGCCCTGGATGCTGCGCAGGCTCATCACGCCCAACAGCAGGGTCGCCACCAGCATCAGGGAAAACCCGGCGACCAGGCGCGTCGTGATACTCGTTCGTCTTATCATTGCTCGATGCTCTCTGTGCCGCGCCTCACTTTCCGACGAGGCTCGGCTGGTTGTCACAGCTCACCGCCAAGGCATGCCAGCGCATGTTGCCCTGCATGCGTTTCGCGCCGCCGGTCCTGAACTTCTTTGTCAGCTCGCTCGCCGGGAGCGGCTTGCTGTAGAGATACCCCTGGTATTCGTCGCATCCCAGCCTGCGCAACGCCCCGAGCTGAGCTTCGTTTTCCACCCCTTCGGCGATGACGTTGAGCCCGATCGCGTGGGCCATCTGGACGATTGCGGTGACGATGGCATGGGTGTCGCGGTCGTGCGGCAGGTCGCGCACGAACGATTGGTCGATCTTGAGGATGTGGATCGGAAGCGCCTTGAGGATCGCGAGCGACGAGTAGCCGGTGCCGAAGTCATCGACCGCGATCGATACGCCGGTTGCGCCGATCTGCGCCAGCACGCTCACCGCCTGGTCGACGTCGCGCATCAGCAAGGTTTCGGTGATCTCGAGCTCGATATGCGCCGGAGACAGCCCGTGCTCGTCGAGCAGGCGCGCAAGCGTGTCGGGCAGCGCCGAATAGATCTGCGGCTCGGCGACATTCACCGCGATTCGCACGGTGTCCTTGAGCCATCCCGCATCCTGCCACTGCCGCGCCTGGCGGCACGCCGCGCGCAGCGCCCATTCGCCCAGCGGCACCAGCATGCCGGCCTCCTCGGCCAGCCCCATGAACTGTTCGGCCGAAAGGAATCCGAGTTGGGGATGGTGCCAGCGCAGCAACGCCTCCAGCCCCGCGATCGTTCCGTCGACGACGTTGACCTTCGGCTGGTAGTACAACTCGAATTCGTCATTCTCCAGCGCCTGCTGCAGCTCGTGCTCGTGCCGGATGCGTTCCAGCAGGCGGCAGTTGAGCTCCTCGCGATAGAACTCGTGGCCGTTACGTCCCCTCTGCTTTGCTTCGTACATCGCCAGATCGGCATTCTTCATCAGCGCCCCCGCACTCGTCCCGTCCTCCGGGTAAAGGCTGATCCCGACGCTCGCGGACACCTTCACCGTGCTGGAGCCAAGCTCGAACGGATGCGCCAGCGCGGCGCAGATCTTGATCGCCACTTGCGCGGCATCGTCCCTGTCGTGCAGGTTTTCGAGCAACACGACGAACTCGTCGCCGCCAAACCGGGCCAGCGTGTCAGCCTCCCGCACCGCGCCGCGCAGCCGCGTGGCGACCTGTTTCAGCAGTTCGTCCCCCTTGTCGTGCCCGAGGGAATCATTGACGCGCTTGAAGCGATCGAGGTCCAGGAACAGCAGCGCGAGACGGTCGTTCTGGCGACCGGCCACCGCGATCGCATGGGCGAGACGGTCGTTGAGCGAGCGGCGGTTGAAGAAACCGGTAAGCGTGTCCCGAAGCGCGAGCTCCCGGGCGAGCTTTTCCGCTCCGCGCCGCTCTGCAACCTCCGTCTGCAGGGCCGCGTTGGCACGCTCCAGATCCGCCAGGCGCTGTACCTGCAGCTCGCGATTGAGATCCGCGAGCAAAGCCGCCTTGTGCTCCAGTTCCCGCCGTTGCCGGCACAGTTCGACGAACACGCCCACCTTTGCCTGCAGCACCTGCGGGACGAGCGGGGTGAAGAGGTAATCGGCAGCGCCAGCCTCGTAACCCCTGATCCGGTCGAGCTCGTCGGACCGGTGAGCGGTCAGGAAGATGATCGGTATCGCCGCCGAACGGGGGCGGCCGTGAATCAGCCGGGCAGTCTCGAATCCGTCGAGTCCCGGCATGTTCACGTCGAGCAGGATCGTCGCGAATTCATGCTCGAGAAGCTGTCGCAGCGCCTCCTCGCCCGAGCTCGCGGTCACGACCGTGAAACGCAGCTCCTCCGCCGCAGTTTCAAGCAGCGCGGCAACGGCCTTCAGGCTGGCATCGTCGTCATTGACAACGAGCACCAGGGGGTTCTGTTCGGGATCCATGGGGGTGCCCGGTATGAATTGCGGTTGTAGTGGGATGCCTCAAGGCACAAAATTGCTGACTATAGGGCCATGAAAGGGCGTCAGCCAGAGCGTGAAGTTGCTCGCGCGGGAGCGCCCGGGACGCGATATCCCGAGTTTCAGCTTTCGATCTTCAAGCCTTTGGCGGGCACCGCAGCGACGAAAGCCGCTTTCCGCCTAAGGGTTATTCGATTGCCAAAGCGGTGCGGGGATACGAGTGTGGTCACCAACCTCCCTCCCGGCATACGGATTTCCGCGACGATTTGATACAAAATCGCCAACCTACGCGCAGGGAGGGGAGCAGATTGACCCTTTCTTGTCCCCCTCGGGGGGCGGAAACGGCAAAGCTGTTTCCTGGGGGGCGCTCAGACGCCGCGGTCGCCGGCGATGTAGTGTTCGAGCTGCTCGATGATGAACCGCTGCTCCGCGACGATGCTTTTCACCAGGTCGCCGATCGACACGATGCCGACCACCTTGCCGGCCTCGACGACGGGAAGATGGCGAAGTCGTTTCTCGGTCATCAGGGCCATGCATTCCTCGCTGGTCTGGTCGGGGCGCACATACATCACCGGCGAGGACATGATCGCGCGCACCGGCAGATCCCTCGACGAGCGTGCCAGCAGGATGACTTTGCGGGCGTAGTCGCGTTCGCTGACGATGCCGGCAAGGCGCTCGCCTTGCATGACCAGAAGCGCGCCGACGTTGTGTTGCGCCATCCGCTCGAGCGCCTCGAACACCGACGCCTCGGGGCCGATCGTGTGGACGCTCGGATCGAGCTTCTCCTTCAGAATCGCGGCGGCGCTTTTCACGGGCTTCTCCCCGGCAGCTCGGCTGATGATTGATCGTAGCCCCTGGAGGCCGGCGCTGCCAGCGGCGCGAAATCGTGCCGCAAAGCGGGGCTCGCCCCACTTGCGCGACCCAGCTGTTTTTTCGCGCTCGGGCAAGGGCACACCACCGAATGACCGAGGATGTTCTAACATTGCCACCAATGAATCGGCAATTGCTTTCCGGACTTCCCCTCATGCTCCAGCGCACGCGTCTTCTCCCGGTCATCGCTGTCGTCGGGCTGCTCCTGGCCGGGTGTTCGTCTCCCCAGCCCGTCTACCGAACCGAGACCTTCGAACCCGAATCCCCCTTCGTCAACTGGAGCACGCAGGAACCGGCCGTCGCGTGCGAGGTCGGCAAGCGCGCGCTGCTGAGCCAGGGATACCGGGTCGACAGCGCCAATCCGACGAGCATTCGCGGCGAGAAATTCTTCCAGCCGAAGGCGGACCACGGAATAACGCTCCACATCACGCTGGTGTGCCTGCCCAGCAACGTCGGAACGGTCCTGTACGCGAACGCGCTGCAGACGCGCTACGAGCTGAAGTCGAGTTCAAACAGCACCGGGGTCAGCGTCGCCGGCGTCGGGTCGATTTCGCTGCCGTGGGCTGCCCACAAGGAAGCACTGGTGAAGGTCGGCGAGGAAACCGTCGCCGACCCCGATTTCTATCGCCGGCTTTTCGCCCTCATCGACGCCCTCGACGCCTGAAGGCCGCGCATCGCCGGTCTACGCTCGGTCAGGACTGCCCGCGCCGCGCGAGGACCACCGCCGCGGGCCCGGCTCCCGCGGGCTGTCCGACCCCGCCCGGGGCGATCGCCCGGGCGCGCAACTGGCCGCAACCGCCGTCGACATCCTGCCCCGCCGAATGGCGCAGCTTCGTCAGGATCCCGCGCCGATGCAGGTGGCGCGCCATTGCCGCCGCATGCTCCCAGGAAGGACGGGCGAAACCCGTGCCGGCGACGCTGTTGTACGGGATGAAGTTCATCACCGCGTACTTGCCGGCGAGCAGCCGGACAATGCCGTCGAGTTCCTCGTCGTCGTCGTTGACGCCTGCGAGCAACGTCCATTGATACTGGATCGGGTATCCCGTCGCGCGGGCATAGGTTTCGCCGAGCTCGACGAGTTCGGCCGGGTCGATGCGCGGCGCGCGCGGCATGAGCTTTGCGCGCAGCGCGGCGCGGGTCGTGTGCAGCGACAGCGCGAGCGCCGGCTTGACGTTCCCCTGCGGCAGCCGCTCGAACACACGCCGGTCGCCAACGGTCGAGAAAACCAGGTTCTTGTGTCCGATCCCGCCTTCGGTGCCGAGCAGCCCGATCGCCTCGAGCACGTTGTCGAGGTTGTGGGCGGGCTCGCCCATGCCCATGAACACGACCTTGCGGACGACCCTGCGCGAGCGGGCGAGCACCACCTGCGCAACGATCTCGGCGCTGCCGAGCTGGCGCAGCAGGCCATCGCGACCGGTCATGCAGAAGGCGCATCCGACAGCACAGCCGACCTGCGTCGACACACACAGGCCGTCGCGCGGCAGCAGCACGCTCTCCACGGCCTGGCCGTCGGCCAGTTCGACCAGCAGGCGCGCGCCGTCCTCGCCGGCATGTTCAGAGCGCACGTGCGCGAGCGCGGCCAGCTCCGTGGCGATCGCGGGCAGGCCGGCACGCAGCGGCGCAGGGAAAAAATCCTCGGATCGGCTTTGGCCGCCATCGAGGGGGAGTGCCTGCGTCCAGGCGCGCAACACGCGCTGCTCGTGGCAGGGTTTGGCGCCGCTCGCCCGCAGGCGCTGCCGGATATCGTCGATACGCATCAAATGCGCGAATGCTAGCATCGCCCGGCGATGGCCGCATAGCCGCGCTTCGGGGCAGCAAGCTACCCGTTTTCCCCCGATGCCCGCTACACCGGACGCGGTATCGGCAACCTCCCCGGCCCGCCTCATAATCTCCTTGGCCAATCGTTCTTTGACGACTATCAATCAGTATTGGCGGGCCGAGGTGCAGCCGGTGGTCCGCCGATACCCGAAATCGACGCAAGATGAGGAGACCTGACATGCAGAATTCACCGACAGAACAGCTTCGGACCGAAAACATGGAGTGCGAATTCGTTCCACCGCTTGATCTGCCGGAGACCTGGGGGCTTGCGTGGGAACGCCAGTTGAACGCGGCGCTCGCGTGGCAGGCCGCCAATGCGGACAGCGGCGCGGAAGCGAGCCCGGTGACGAATGCAACGGCGAGCGCCGGGGCGGCGGAATTCCGGCAGGTGGGCGGCACGGCGTGCGCACCGACGATGCGGACGATCACCAGGATGACGACGCTGCTGGGCTCGCTGCGGGAGCGAACGCTGCAGATCCAGAGCGAGGCCGCGAACGTCGCCATCGCCGAGGTGTCGCGTTCCCGTGCTCCGGCGGCGGACGGTGCGGGGAACGATGAAGCATTGCGCCCGCTCGACGCGGAAAACGCGCGGCGAATCACCGAACTCATCCGCTCGTGGTTCGAAATGACCGCCGCTGCACAGGCCGAAATGGCGGTCTTGGCAGGCTTCGGCGCGACCGGCGCCCGCAACGACGCGACCGGTCCGGTGGTATTCGAGCGGCGCACCCAGGCCCGCGTGATCGACTTTCCCGACCGCCGCCGCGCGGCTTGACGGTCCGGGCAGGTGAGCGCCCGCTGCAGGGAATCAACCCGCAGCGCGACGCTCACCTGCCTCCGTTTTTTACCTCGCACTCCGGTGTTATCCTCGCCCGCTCGCATGGCAATCCGTTCCGGATACAACCTGCGTCCGGATTTCATTCATGCTGCAAGTATTCACGATCACCGGCCCGGTCTTCATCGTCATCGCCCTCGGATTCGCCACCGTGCACTGGGGTTTTTTCGCGAAGTCGGACACCCGCATCCTCGGCAAATTCGCGATCAACATCGCCCTGCCGGCAATGCTGTTCAAGGCGCTGACCGAGCGGCCGTTCGCGGAAATCCTCAACACCCGTTACCTGCTCGCCTACGCGCTGGGCTCGCTCGCAACCTTCGCGATCGGTGTCGCGGCGACGCACTTTTTTCGTCACAAGAGCCTGCAGCTGAGCGCCGTGCACGGCATGGGCATGTCGCTGTCGAACAGCGCCTTCATCGGCTACCCGATCGTCCTGCAGTTGCTCGGGCCGCCCGCGGCGATCGCGCTCGCGCTGTGCTTTCTCGTCGAGAACCTGCTGATCCTGCCCCTCGCGCTGGCGCTCGCGGAGAGCGGCGGCGGCAACGGTGAAAGCGCTCTCAAGGTCTTGTCGAACACGTTTCTGCGCCTCGGGCGCAACCCGCTGATCCTCGCGATCGCTGCCGGCTTCGCGTGCGCGATGCTCGAACTGCGGCTGCCCGGGCCGGCGCTGCGGGCGATCGACCTGCTCGCGCTGGCCTCGGCCGGCATCGCGCTGTTCGTCATCGGCGGCACGCTGGTCGGGCTGAAAATCGAGGGCATGCGCGGCGACATCGCATATATCGTCGCCGGGAAGCTGCTGCTCCATCCGCTCGCAGTGTTCGTTGCAGTCATGCTCGTTCCGCCCACCGACCGCGCGCTGCAGATCGCCGCAGTGACGTTCGCATGCATGCCGATGCTGAGCATCTATCCGATCCTGGCGCAGAAGTACGGCCGCGAAGAGCTGTGCGCCGCGGCATTGATGGCCGCGACGGTCAGTGCGTTCTTCACGATCAGCGCAGTGATCTGGGTGCTGCAGGCCGGCATGGGCTGACCGCCTATCCGGCGATCTCTTTCAGCACGTCGAGGAACCCCGCCAGCAACGGGTTCGGGGCGCCCTCGCGGGTGGCGATGGCAAGCGAAAAATGCGCCCCCTCGTCGCGGATCGCAAGGTAGCGCACGCGTGGCAACCGCACGCACTCCAGCGGCGCCGGCAGCAGCGCGGTGCCCAGGCCCGCGGCGACCAATCCGATCTGCGTTGTCGCCTCGCGCGCCGTCTGCACGATGCGCGGCGCAAACCCGGCGCTGCGGCACAGGCGATCGAGGACGAACGGCAGGCCCGAGCCGACGTCGGGTGGAAACGCGATGAAGCCGTCGTCGCGAAATTCCGCGAGCGAGACTTCCCCCCGGTCTGCCCGCGGATGACCGGCGTGGACGACGAGCCGCAACGGGTCGCGCCCGATCTCGCGCGTCTGGATGCCGGCGGGCACTTCGAGGCCGCCGTGCCGCACGAAACCGACGTCGAGAACCCCGTGCAGGATCGCCGCGAACTGCTCCGTCGTGAACATCTCGTGCAACTGCAGACCGACCTGCGGATATCGCTGGCGATAGGTGTATAGCGTGTCGGCGAGCGTCGACGTGTACGGCAGCGACGACGCGAAACCGACTTTCAGTTCGCCGGCCTCGCCGCGTCCGGCACGCCTCGCCTCCTCGACGGCCTCGCGCGACTGCTCGAGGATTTCCCGCGCATGCTCGAAAAAGCGCCGCCCCGCCTCGGTGAGCGCGACGCGCCGCCGGCTGCGGTCGAACAGCGGCGTGCCGATTTCCGCTTCCAGGTCGCGGATCTGCATCGACAGCGGCGGCTGCCCGATATGCAGCCGCGCGGCCGCGCGCGTGAAGTTGAGCTCTTCGGCGACGGTGACGAAATAACGGAGATGGCGTAGTTCCATGATCTGTTTTTTATATCGACAAGGCCAGAACAATATATTGGACTCGTATCATCGCGACAACCTAGCATTTGTCTGCAGAGAACAGCGCATTTGCTCGAGGAGACGACCAATGACCACCCGTTACTCCATTGCCGACGCGATCCGCGAGGATGGCCGCATCGAAGCGGGCAGCAGTGCGTTCCGCAAGGCCAACCTCGCGATGTTCGTCGGCGGCTTTGCGACGTTCGCGATGCTCTACGCGACTCAGCCGATCCTGCCGCGTCTGGCCTCCGATTTCGCCGTCGCGCCGACCACTGCCAGCCTGTCGGTCGCCGCAGGAACGGCCGCGCTCGCGGCGATGCTGATTCCGGCGAGCGTGCTGTCGGACCGTTACGGGCGCGAGCGGGTGATGAAGGCGGCGCTGGTGCTCGGCGCGATCGTCACACTCGTCGCTGCGTTCGCCGCGGATTTCACGCAACTGCTGGTGCTGCGCGTGCTGCTCGGCGCGGTGCTCGCCGGCCTGCCCGCGGCGGCGATGGCCTATCTCGGCGAAGAGGTCGCGCCGGGCGCGCAAGGTCGCGCGATAGGACTCTATATCGCCGGTAACGCGCTCGGCGGCATGAGCGGGCGCTTTCTCGTCGCCGTGCTGACGGACTGGAGTTCGTGGCGGCTCGCCCTGGCGGCCCTCGGTTTCATCGGCGTCATCGCCGCCGCGCTGTTCTGGTACGCACTGCCGCGCTCGCACCATTTCGCACCGCGCGCCGCCGGGCTCGGCGACGTGCTCGCGGACGCCGCGGCGCTGCTCGGCGACCGGGGTATGCGCAGCCTCTTCGCGATCGCGTTCCTCATGATGGGCGCCTTCACGAGCCTCTATAACTACCTCGGTTTCCGTCTCCAGCTGGCGCCGTTCTCCCTCGGCCAGAGCGCGATCGGAGGCGTGTTCATGCTCTACCTCGTCGGCACCGCATCGTCGGCGTGGACCGGCCGGCTCGTCGACCGGGTCGGCCGGCGCACGGTACTGTGGACGATGATTCTCGCGAGCGGCTGCGGCCTCGCGCTGACGCTGTCGGGCGCCCTGCCCGCCGTCATCACCGGCGTCGCGGTGTTCACATTCGGCTATTTCGGCGCGCATACGGCGGCGAGCGGCTGGGTCGGCCGACGCGCACATGAGCGCCGCGCCCTCGCCGCGGCTCTGTACCTGTGCAGCTACTACCTTGGTGCGAGCCTGCTCGGTACGCTCTCGGGGCTGGCGTGGGAGCGGGCGGCGTGGCCGGGCGTCGTCGCGGCGCTCGCGCTGTCGATGTCGATCGCGCTGGGCGCGGCGTGGTGGTTGCGAAAGCTGCAGCCGCTCGCGGCGCCTGCCGCAACCGCGCTCAACCCCGTGTCCTAGTCTTTGTTCCGGCTGCGCGACCCCGACCCCGGTCGAAACACGCGGCGGGCACCGGTCGTAACACGTTCCGCCCCCGTTTCTTGTTACTCTTAATATTCACGACGATTGCCGGGGCGCCGTCCTGGCGACGCCTCTCACTGAATGGAAGAAAACTTCACGATGACTCAACGCCGACCCCGTGGCCTGTCCGCCGATCCGATGCTCCAATGGACCAACCTCGCCGTGAGGACGATCGAGATGATGATGGCGTCCGCGCAGGTCATCGGTCACCGCACCACGCGGATGGCCGACGCCGGCTTTACGCCCAGTGCGAGGGATCAGGAGGAATTCACGCTGATGGGGCAGGAAAAATTCGAGGCGGCCGCCGAATCGGCGCAAGCGATGACGATGCACCTGATGAAACTCAACCAGCGCCTGTGGGAACAGACGTCCGCCCGGATGGTCGGCGGCGCAGCCGCGATGTGGTCCTTGGCGGGCAGCCAGACGCTGGGCCAGTCGGTCGAGCGGCAAGCCGACCTCTTCAACCTGGTTTCGGAATCGGCGCAGAGCATGTCGAAGCTCGCCGGTTCGGGCGTGACGCTCGCCCACCGCGGACTGCGGCCGATCCACGCCAAGGCGACGGCGAACGCGAAGCGCCTCGGGGGACGGTAATCTCTTGACCTCTGTCAGCAGGCGGGTGAGCGATCAACTCGTTCCCCCCGCCCTCGGGACGGGCGCCTGCGGGTTGCGGTTCTTCTCCTGCAGCGCCTTCAGCAACCCTTCGATACCGCCGCTGCTGATCTCGTTGTTGAAGCTGCTGCGGTAGTTCGTCACGAGACTGACGCCGGCGACCGTGACGTCGATGACTTTCCACTCCCCTCCCTTGTCCACGAGGCGATAGTCAAGAGCGATCGGCTGCCCGCCCGGCTTGTTGATCTGGCTCTGGACGAGCACTTCCTTCGCGTCCGGCCCTTTGCGCATCGGCTTGAAAGTCACCGTCTCGTCGCTGTACTCGGTCAGCGCGTTCGCGTAAGTGCGTACCAGCAGCGTGCGGAATTCTTCGCTGAGCTGCCTGCGCTGCTCGTCATTCGCCTGCGTCCAGTGACGCCCGAGGGCGAGCGCCGTCATGCGCGGAAAATCGAAGTGCGGCGCGATGCGGGTCTCGATCAACTCGGCCGCGCGCTTGCTATCGCCGGAGCGGATCTGCTTGTCCTCGCGCAGGATCGTCAATACCTCTTCGGTGACATCCTTGACCAGGGCGTCCGGCGCGCTCTGTTGCGCCACGACCAGCAGTGAAGCAAGCAGCAGCAGGATGGCAAGCAGAGAACGTGCGAACGTCGGCATCATCAACTCCTTGACATGCTGCAGATCCCGCGGCCCCGGATGTCACTCCGGAGCACCCGAGCCCTTCAGGCGGACGACGCCGGCCGGTGTCGCCCGCCGCGCCGGGAAGGGCCTCTTCGTCACGGCGTCTTCTTGTTGCCGGCGTTCCACTCGTTCATCGACAGCTTGCCGTCCTGGTCGGTGTCGAGCTGGTCGAAGCGCGCCTGCAGGTCGGCCGAACGCTTGGCCTCGTCCTTGGTCACCTGACCGTCCCTGTCCCGGTCCAGTTCCATGAACATCGTCGCGTCAGCGTCCTTCGCAGTCCCGCTTCCCATCCGTTCGCCCGGCGAAGCCGGCGTCGCGGGGGTCGCGGGCGTGGTGCCGGAAGGCGTGGTCCGGCTGGGGGACGTGCCCTGGCCGCTGCCGTAGCCGCCGCTGCCCTGGGCCTGGGCTGCCGCCGCCAGCGGAACAGCCGCCGCGATGATCAAGGCCGTGAGAGTGAGTTTGCGTTTCATGGATGTCTCCTTGGGGGTGTCTGATTTGAGTGGCAACCGGTGAAACTCCGGCATTGGCGAATGAGCAAATCCGGTGCCACTTGGCGAAAACCCCGCAATGGCAAGCCTTTTGGCGGAATGCGACGTCGCTGGCGGCGCGTCCCGGGCAGCGAATCCGTCGCCGATCCGCAACAGCCCGGCGGCACTTGCGGGGCCGGTATCCGCCGCCGCCCTCCGCATCCGTTGCCAGCGTCCGCCTGGACAAGCGTGGGGGGCATGACATTGTTTTCGGCAGCCACGGGCTTGTCGTCAGTCGGCGACAACGGCACGTCGCGCGTGCCGCCCGGTTTACCGCCGCAGGGGGCGCAGCGAAAGGCTTCCGCGCTGCCCGATTGACAAAACCGGAGCCGGCTTCTAAACAGGAATAGTCAAAAAGAATAACCCCCCCCGGCCACCGCATCCGGGTGCGCGACGACAGCGGCGACGAAGCGGAGGCGCGCGATACGTCCGGCGGGACATCGCCTCCCTCGCGACTTTCGCCCGAACGGCAGCCCGCCGTGGCCGGGCGCAGCGCACTTGCGACGGAGGCCCGATGCCGAGCACATTGAAACCGGGCGAAATCCTCGTCCACCTGCCGGGCGAGGAACGTCCCGCGGGGGCGGCACGCAGCGCCCTGCCGCCTGCGCTGACAGCCGGAAGCCGGGCTGCGCTAGGCACTCCGGACCCGTTTCTCGATCGGATCGTCAGCGTCGAGGCCGCCTTCAGCCTCGTCGCGCCGGGCCGGGCCGACGGACCGGAAAGCGCCGCATCGGTCGCCGACGACCGCCTGCTCGCGCTCGAGACGGCGGACGGCGCGACGGTCTTCATCCGCGCCGACAAGCTGCGCGACGATCTCGCCCGAGTGCGTCCTGCAGCGGTGCGTGCCGACGGCTCGCTCGATCTCGCCGCGCTGCGCGACCCGGAGGCGGCTGCGCGCGGCGTGACCGACTGGATCTGGTCGCGGGTGTCGGTGCTGTCGCTGGGCAGCGACGCGATCACCGGCGCCGCGCTCGACAAGGCCGGCGAATGGCTGCGCGACTGGCTCGGCGAAGCGGCGCCGGATCTCGCGCCGTCCGGCGCCTCGTGGCTTGGCGCGAAAGCGCTGATGTGGGCGATCGAAAGCCGCCTGCCCGGCGAGCCGGGGATCTACCACTGGCGCAACGATGCCGCGCCCGCCGCTTCCGACCGCTGCGCACCCGGCGACGCGCGGCTCGCGGCCGGCGCCGACGCGCCGCTGCTGCTGTTTATCCACGGCACCGGCTCGCACACCTTCGGCAGCTTCAGCGATCTGCGCAGCGGCAGCGCCGCCGGCGACTGGGAGGCGCTGGCGCGGCGCTTCGGCGGCCGCATGTTCGGCTTCGAGCACCGGACGTTTTCCGAAAGCCCGATCGACAACGCGCTCGCGCTGGCGCGGACGCTGCCGGCGGACGCCCGGCTGTCGCTCGTCACGCATTCGCGCGGCGGCCTCGTCGGCGACCTGCTGTGCTTGGCCGGCCTCACGGATGCCGCGATCGCCGCCTATCGTCGCGATCCGCCACCGGACACGAGCGAGACGCCGCAGCAAAAGCGCCTGCGCGAGCTGGTCGCGGCGCGCGAACAGGATTCGCTGCGCGCGCTGCGCCAGGAACTCGCCGACAAGAACTTCCGCATCGAGCGCTACGTCCGCGTCGCGTGCCCGGCCCGCGGCACGTCGCTGCTGACGGACAACCTCGACGTGTTCCTGTCGGGTCTGCTGAGCCTGATGGCGAAGCTCGCCGGCGCGGCGACCGGTCCGGCCGGCGGCGCGGCGCTGTCGGCCTTCCGGCGCATCGTGCTGGAGATCGCCGCAAAACGCATCGACCCGCGCTTTCTGCCGGGCATCGAGGCGATGCTGACCGACGCGCCGATGGCGCGGCTCCTCGCGGACGCCCAGCGCAAGCAGGGCATCGCGATGTCGATCATCAGCGGCGACATCGAAGGCGGCAGCGTGCTCAGGCGGATCGGCGTGCTGTTCACCGACTGGATGTTCTTCGACCGCGCCGACAACGACCTCGTCATCGATACCGAGTCGATGTACGCGGGGCTGGCCGCGCGCAACGACGCCCGCTACCTGTTCGACCAGGGGGCATCGGTGCATCACTTCAGCTATTTCTCGAATCGCCTTACGCGAAGCGCGCTGCGCGACTGGCTGACCGCCGACGACCCCGCGGCGCTCGCCGCCTTCGCCCCCCTCGTCCGGCGTCACGAACCGGATGCCGCGACCGTCCGCACTCGTGCAGCGAGGCGCGCCGCGCCGCGCCGCGACAGCCGCCCGGTCGTGATCATGCTGCCGGGGATCATGGGTTCGCACCTCGAGGTTCGCGCCGCCGACCGGTTGCCGGGTGAAGGCGACCGGGTGTGGTTCGACTTTCTCGATCTGGCGAGCGGCGGCCTGGCGAAAATCCGCTTCGACCGGCCGGACGTGCGCGAGGAAGCGCTGTTTGACATGTTCTACGGCGAGCTCGCGGAGTACCTCGCCGACAGCCACTTCGTGATCCGCTGCCCGTACGACTGGCGTCAGCCGCTGCAGGCCGCCGGCGCCTCGGCCGACCATCTCGCGGCGGTGCTGAAGCAGGCGCTCGCCGAGCACCCGAACCAGCCGGTGCGCCTGCTCGCGCACAGCCTCGGCGGCCTCGTCGCCCGCACGATGATCGCAAAGCACCCGGACCTGTGGGCGCAGCTCGTGCGGCGGCCCGGCGGCCGGCTGGTGATGCTCGGCACGCCGAACAACGGCTCGCACCTGATGGTCGAGGCGCTGCTCGGCAAGTCCGACCTGGTGCGCAAGCTCGCGCGCCTCGACCTGCGCCACGACATGCAGCACGTGCTCGACATCGTCGCCGGCTTCCCGGGCGCGCTGCAGCTTCTGCCGCGGCCGGGCTTCGTCGACAACGGCGCGACACTGCACGCCGACTATCTCGACGCCGCCGTGTGGCCGGCGCTCGCGCAGCACAATCGCGACCGCTGGTTCGGCGACCACCGCGTCGGCCGACCCGACGCCGACACGGTGGCGCAGGCCCGCGCGCTGTGGCAGACCACCCTCGCGGCCGGCACCGCACCGCAGCCGGTCGAGCGCGTCGTTTATGTGTTCGGCAAGGCCGGCAACACGCCCTGCGGCCTCGTGCTCGACGGCGGCCGGCTGAAAATGGTCGGCACCCCGGAGGGCGACGGCTCGGTGAGCTGGGCGTCGGGGCGGCTCGCAGGCCTGCCGGACGGGCAATGCTGGTTCATGCCGGCCGATCACGCCGGCCTGACCGGCACCGAGGAACACTTTCCGGCGATCGTCGATCTGCTGCACGCCGGCACGACCAGCCGTCTCGGCCGCCTGCCGGCCTTGCGCGGCGCGGCGGGGGCGACGCTGACGTACGACGCCCCTCCGCCGGTGCTGCCGACCGAGGAGGAACTCGCGCGCAGCATCCTCGGCGGCAAGCCGAAACCTCCCCTTGCGGCGACGAGCCTGCAGTCGCTGCGGGTTTCGGTGGCGGCGATGGACCTGCGCTTCGCCCGCCACCCGGTCATCTGCGGCCACTACATCGGCGACCCGATCGCCGGGGCCGAGGCCAGCATCGACCGTTACCTCGTCGGCGGCGCGTTGCGCCAGCGCGAACGGCTCGGCGTGTACGCCGGCGAAGTCGGGTCGAGCGCGGTCGTGCTGCAGGCCCGCGACGCCGGCGACCGGCTGCACGGCACCGGGCGCGGCGCGGTGATCGTCGGTCTCGGGCGCTTCGGTGAAGTGACGATGATGGACATCGCCGAGACGGTGCGCGCCGGCGTGCTGCGCTTCCTGCTGCACTCGCTCGATCGCCAGGACGGCGACGCGCCGCCCGCGGACGACGCCAATACCGGGCTGACGCTCGCGAGCCTGCTGATCGGCTACAACTCGACCGCGCATATCGGCATCGAGGATTCGATCGCGATGATCGTGCGCGGCGTCATCGCGGCGAACCGCCAGTTTGCCGACGCGATGCCGCGAACCCGGCTGCGCGTCGCGCGGCTCGAGCTGATCGAACTGTTCCTCGACACCGCGATCAGCGCCGCGCGCGCGGTGCGCGAACTGCCCGAACGCATCGCCGCCGACCTGCGTCGGCTCGAAGCCCGCGTCGAGCCGGCTGAAGAACTGCGCGAGGGCGAAGGCGCGCGCCCGCGCCTGGCGGTGTTCGCGCGCTTCGGCTACTGGCCGCGCCTGATGGTCACCGACGCGGACCGCAGCGACGAGTCTCCGCTCGGCGGCGAAGACGACACCGGGCGCCCGTTCCCCCTTCCCGGCGGCGTGCTGCCTCCGCCCGCCCGGCCGGTCGCGACGCGGCTCAAGTACGTGTTCCTGTCCGAGCGCGCCCGCGCCGAAACCGTCGTGCAGCAACGCCAGCCCGGTCTCATCGAGGCGCTGGTGAAAAACGCGATCGGCCGCGACGAATACAGCGCGGACCTGTCGCGCACGCTGTTCCAGCTGATGGTGCCGCTCGAATTCAAGGCCACGGCGCGCGACACCGAAAAACTCGTGCTCGTGGTCGATGGCTACACCGCGAACCTGCCGTGGGAAATGCTGCAGGCGGACGACCAGCCGCTCGCGCTGAAGACGGCGATCGTGCGCAAGTTCGCCTCGACGCGTTACCGCCGCAACCCGATGATCCTGACGCGCAAGGTCGCGTGCGTGATCGCGAACCCCTCGACGCGCGGTTACCACGCCGCTTTCGACGATCCGGTTGCGGCCGCTCCGGCGCCGCACGCCGATCGCCTGCCCGACCTGCCCGGCGCGACGGCCGAAGGCGCGGCAATCCGCGATCTGCTCGCCGGGTGCGGCTACGCAGTCACCTACGGCGAAGGACTTGAAGCGCTCGACGTGTTCGCCCGCCTGTTCCATCAGCCGTGGCGCATCCTCGTGATCGCCGCGCACGGCGTGTTCCGCGTCGTCGCGCGCGACGGGCGTGCGCGCAGCGGCGTGGTGCTGTCCGACGGGCTGCTGCTGACGGCGGCCGAAGTCGGCCAGATGGAAATCGTGCCGGAGCTCGTGTTCCTCAATTGCTGCCACCTCGGCGCGATGAGCGTGCAACGCGAGACCGCGAACCGGCTCGCCTACAGCCTCGCGCGCGAGCTGATCGAGATCGGCGTACGCTGCGTCGTCGTCGCCGGCTGGCAGGTCAACGACGAGGCGGCGAAAGTCTTCGCGACGACTTTCTTCGACAGCTTCGTGCGTCGCTGCCAGCCGTTCGGCCCGGCGGTGTTCGCCGCGCGCCGCAGCACGTGGGAGCGCTTTCCGCAGTACAACACTTGGGGCGCCTACCAGGCGTACGGCGACCCCGAGCATGTGCTCGAGCCGTCCGCCGGGGAGACGGAGGGATGGAGCGCCGCGGCGATGGTGGTTCCGGCGGAGCTGGTGAATGCGCTCGACTGCGTCCGCGTCGCCCTCAGCCACGAGCCTCGCGACCTCGCGACGCTCGAACGCGAACTCGGTGCCCTGCTCGCACGCGGGCCGGCCGCATGGCAGGCGCTTCCCGAAGTGCAGGCGGCAATCGGCGCGGTGTATCGCGAACTCGGCCCCGCAGGGTTCGAAGCGGCGCGCGCCGCCTACTGCCGCGCGCTCGAACTGGAGGATCGCAGCGGGCGTGTTCCGCTCCGGATCGTCGAACAGCTCGCGGAACTCGAGGTCCGTGCGGGCGAAGCGCACGGCGATGTCGCGCCGATTGACCGGACGATCGCACGCCTGCGCGGCCTCATCGCACTGTGCTCGTCCGACCGCGCACGAACGCGCAGCCCGGATGCGCAAAACGCCGTTGCACCCCATGCCGAACTGCGCCCCGCCAGCGACGCATCCCGTCCGGCAAAGGCGCGGCGATCGAAAAAGAAGAGCTGAGCGGGCGCACGGGTTCGCGGGAACCCCGATTGCTGTCGAGCGGCATGGCCCCGCAACGTCGCCGCATCACGCCATCCGGCAGGGCATGACGGGGCAGCAACGGCCGGGGATCACGGAGGCACGGACAGATGAATTCGGGGCGCGTACTCAGGGGCATCGGCGTGACGGTTCTCGGCCTGATCGCGCTGATCGTGCTCGCCGCGCTGCTGTTCGACCCGAACTGGCTACGCGGCCCGATCATGCGCCAGGCGACCGAAAAAACCGGCCGTGAGCTCGTGATCAATGGCGAGCTGGACATCGACTGGGGCTGGCCGGTCACGCGCCTGAGCGCCGGCGGCGTGACGTTCGCGAATCCGCAGTGGGCCGAGGAGCCGCAGATGTTCACCGCCGAGAACATCAGCGTCGGGGTCAGTCTGCCGCAGTTGTTCAGGCGCGTCGTGATGCTGCCGGAGATCACGCTCGACCATGTCGACGTCTTTCTCGAACAACACCCGGACGGCCGGAAAAACTGGCTGCTCGACCGGGAGCAGAAGGACGAAGGCGCGCGTGTCGGAATCGGCCGCCTCGCGCTGCACGACGGCCGCATCCGTTATGCGGATCCCGCGCAGAAGACACGCATCGACGCGACGCTGTCGACAACCGGCGACGGCGGGGCCAGCGGCGAACGCCAGCGTGACAGTGCAGCGGGCAGCAAACCCGAAGCCGACGCACCGGTGGTCAAAGCAACCGAAGGCGGCATCCGGTTCGAGGCGAAGGGGCGATACAAGGGGCTGCCGATGAATGCACGCGGCACCGGTGGCCCGGTCCTCGCGTTGCGCGACGAGGAAACGCCTTATCCGCTCGACGCGCAGGCCCGCTTCGGCGACACGCTGGTGAAGGCCGAAGGGAGCATCACCAGTCTGCTGAAATTGTCGGCGATCGACCTCGATGTGGACCTTCGCGGGGCGAGCACCGCCGACCTGTATCGGCTGATCGGCATCGCGCTGCCGGAAACGCCGCCGTACCGCACTGCCGGCCATCTGATCCGCAACGGCAACATGTGGCGCTACGAGAATTTTTCGGGCGCGATCGGCAAGAGCGACATCGCCGGCACGCTGCAAGTCGCCACCGGCGGCGAACGTCCGTCGCTGCACGGCGAGCTGTCGTTCAAGCTGCTCGATTTCGCCGACCTCGGCCCGCTCGTCGGGGCGCAGGAAACCCCGGCGGAGGCCGGCGACGCCGATGCCGACACCGGGGCGCCCGCCGCGGACGGCACTGTGCTGCCCGAGACGCCGTTCCGTACCGGGCGCTGGAACAGTGTGGACGCCGACGTCAAGCTCAGGGCCGATCGCATCCGCCGCCCCGAAGCGCTGCCGATCGACAAGCTCGTGACCCGCCTGCAGATGCAGGATTCGGTGTTGACGCTCGATCCGCTCGAATTCGCCCTTGCCGGCGGGACGCTCAACGGCACTATCCGCATGAATGGCCAGAAGAAACCGCTCGAGGCGAGCGCGAGGCTTCGGGTGCGCAACCTCAAGCTCGCGGAGTTGTTCCCGACCTCCGAGCGGGCGAAACCGAGCCTCGGGGAACTCAATGGCCAGATCGACCTCAGCGGCCGGGGAAATTCCGTCGCCCGCATGCTCGGCACCGCTGACGGCAAAGCCGCGCTGATCCTGTCCGAAGGCCGGATCAGCCGTTTCATGGTGGAAGCGCTCGGACTGCATCTGTGGGACATGCTGCAGCTGAAGCTTGGCGGCGATGAACTCGTCGAGATCCGCTGTCTGATCGCCGACTTCGGCGTCACGGACGGCATCATGGAAACGAACGCGCTCGTGCTCGACACCGACATCACGCGGATCACCGGTTCGGGCACCATCGATCTGGGCGAGGAAAAACTCGACCTCACGCTGAAATCGGACACCAAGGTCACAACCCCGGTTGCGCTGCGCGGCCCGATCTACATCCGGGGGACTTTCGCCAATCCGGAGCCCTCCGTCGACACCGCCCGGGTTGCCGCGCGCGGGCTCGGCGCCGTCGCGCTGGGCCTGATCAACCCCCTGCTCGCCCTGATCCCGCTCGTCGAAACCGGCCCCGGCATGGACAGCGACTGCGGGCAGCTGATCCGCGAGGCGAAATCCCCGCCGCGCAAGTGATCCGGCAAGCCCCACGACAGGCGGAAAAACGGGCAGCAGATTTCTACTATATTGGAACATCGCGCAAGGAGTTCGGACATGGACCTGCACCTGAGCACTGGCCCGCTGGTATCGCTGATCGCCGGCATCCTGATCCTGATCATGCCGCGGCTGCTCAACTACATTGTCGCGATCTACCTGATCGTCATCGGCCTGATCGGGCTCTTCGGAGTGCGCTGAGCCGGGTCGTACCGGTCGAAACATCCGGTAGTGATTGAGGGATTGCTTCTCGCCACCAACGGAGGAAACTGGGCTCCTTCGCTGCCGCGTACTCCACGGCGCGACAAACGGTGACGCAAGAAGAAGTCGGCAAGGCTCCGACGTCCGACAACGAGAATCCGGAGGGATAACACGATGCCCACGAAGCACGAGCACGACGTAATCGGTGCAAACGTCGTCCAGGCGTTCCAGACGATTTCGACCCTTTATCTGACCAGCGCCCAGCGCCTGGCGGAATTGAACATGAGCACGATGCACGAAGCCATTGAAATCAGTACATCGGCGATGCAGGAAATGGCCCGTGCCAAGAATCCCCAGGACGTCCAGTTGATGGTTTTCCAGCCGCTGCTGGAAAACGCCCAGAATTACACACGCAAGGCCTGCGACATCCTCGCCAAGACCCAGCAGGAAGCCGTCAATGCGATGATTCCGCAGTTCGCGGGCCGCAACCCGTTCGGTGACTGGAACTCCGCCTTCGAAGCCTTCAACACCGGCATGCGCCGGTTTTCGTCGCTGACCGCCGACAACCTTGCCGCGGCGACCGAAGCGACCTCGCAGGCAACCGAGGGGCGCCCGTACAGCAAGAAATCGGCGTAGACGGTTCGATTCGAGTCGGTTCGAAGATGTTACGACGAGGCCCCGCGAGGGGCCTTTTTTGCGTCCCGCACGGGCACGACACTCGCGCCGTGAGGAGGTGAGGCATCAGTCCTTTTGCCGGGCTTCCCATTCGACGATCTGCTTTTCCGCCTCGTCCTTCGATATTCCGTAGGACTCCTGGATGCGGCCGGCCAGCTCGTCACGCCTGCCCGCAATTACATCGAGCTGATCGTCGGTGAGCTTGCCCCACTGCTGCTTGACGTTACCTTTGAACTGCTTCCAGTTGCCTTCGATGCGATCCCAGTTCATTTCGTCACTCCTCGTCGGTGGGTGATCCTCGACCGGATTCCGCCCGAACGATGACCTCATCGGCCGGGTGGAGTCCGTGGTCGCACAGTGAGGTGGCAATCCGCGTTCCCGGGACGTGACCCCCAACAGCCACACGATCAGGAGCGGCATTCCGGCGGCGGAGAGAAACCGGACAGCGGACCGGCGCGAAGCGTGCCGAGGAGTCTGCCCCTGGCGAAATCAATCGCCGGGCGTCACCGCGCTGCGAGTCGCCACAGCGATGTCACTTCCGCTGCGCGCGCCCGGTGCAGCGCATCGGACGCGTCAGCGGCGCGGGGATGCTGCGGGCGGGCGTCCAGGCGTCCAACGACTTTCAGCCCCGCTTCGTCGATCAGCGCCAGCAGTTCGATGCGCGAGCGCAGCCCGAGATGCTCGGCGAAATCCGACAGGATCAGCCACCCCTCTCCGCCCGGAGCGAGATGTGCCGCGAGCCCGCCGAGGAAGCCGCGCAACATGCGGCTGTCGGGGTCGTACACGGCGTACTCGACGGGCGAGCTCGGCCGCGCCGGCACCCACGGCGGATTACAGACGACGAGCGGTGCGCGGCCTTCGGGAAAGAGATCGGCGTGGACGACCTCGACCTGCACGCCAAGGCCGAGCCGGGCGAGATTTTCGGCGGCGCACGCGAGGGCGCGCGGGTCCTGGTCGGTCGCGACGACATGCTCGACACCGCGGCGCGCGAGCACCGCCGCGAGCACGCCGCTGCCGGTGCCGATGTCGAAGGCGAGTGCTTCGGCGCCCGCCGGCAGCGGCGCCTGCGCGACCAGCGCGACGTATTCCCCGCGCAGCGGCGAAAACACGCCGTAATGCGGGTGGATACGTTCGCCCAGCGCCGGAATCGACACCCCCTTCTTGCGCCATTCGTGGGCGCCGATCAGGCCGAGCAGCTCGCGCAGCGACGCGACGAAAGGCTCGCCCGCAGGCCCGTAGGCTTCGGCGCACGCCTGCCGGACGTCGGGTGCACGGCGCAGCGGAATGGCGTAGTCGGCATCGAACGGCAGCAGCAGCATGCCGAGCGTGCGCGCCCGCTGCGCCTGCGCCTGGCGATGCAGATGGAACGCGTCGGTCGCGCCCGGCTCGGCCCCGGCGACGACCTTGCCCGGCTTGCCCGGCCGCCCGCCGCGGCGCTCGGTACGCCGCGCCATCGCCTGCAGCAGCTGGCGCGCGTTCTGGAAGTCCCCGCGCCACAAGATCGCCGTCCCCTCGCACGCGAGCCGGTACGCCGCATCGGCGCTCATGCGGTCGTCGGCGACGACGACGCGTTTCGGCACCGGCGCAGCGCTCTCCGAACGCCAGCGCGCCGAACGCGCCTCCCCGTCCTCGTTCCAGACGATCGATGCGTCACCACTCACGACAGCGGAGCCCCTGCAGCGGCTGCCGATTGCCCCGGCAGCGCAGGCGAGCACGAGGCTCCCGAATTCAGACGCACGAGCTTCTCCAATAGATTCCGCTAGTTCTGCACCGCTTCGACCGCAATCACCAGCTTTACTTCATCGCTGACATACGGCGCGTTGGCCCCGGCGCCGAATTCCGAACGCTTGATCATCGTCGTCGCGTTCGCGCCGCAGCCGAGCTTTTTCAGCATCGGATGCGGCATGCAGTGGAACGAGTTGACCGCGAGCGTCACCGGCTTCGTCACGCCCTTGATCGTCAGGTCGCCATCGACCGACGCGAGCTTGTCGCCGTCGAATTTTACGCCGGTCGACTTGAACGTGATCGTCGGATATTTCTCGGTGTGGAAGAACTTCTCGTCCTGGATATGGGCGTCGAAAAGCTGGGAACCGGTGTCGACCGACTTCGCGTCGATTGTGACCTCGACCGAACCGGTCTTCGCGGCCCGGTCCAGCACGATCGTGCCGGAGGTCTTGTTGAAGCGGCTCTGCTGCGTCGAGTAGCCGAAGTGGCTGTACTCGAAGCGCGGGAAGGTGTGCGAATTATCGATGCTGAAGGTTTCGGGAGCGGCCAGCGCCGGGGCGGCGACAGCGGCGGCAAACGTGGTGGCGACGGCGAGACGGACGAGCTTGTTCATCGTTGATTTCCTTTTTTGCGTTGAGTAGTAAGAAAGAGGGTAAGAAAAACGGGACGCCGGCGACGTTATTTTGTGCCGGCGCTGCGGGCGACTGCATGGAAACGGACATCGACGTCGTTGGCGACGACCGACGTGTCGGCCCAGATGCCGTCGCCAATGGCGAATTCGAGGCGCTTGAGCGTGAATCCGCCATCGAACGTCGCGGTATCACCCTGGCGGGTGACGGTGACCGGCGCCGTCAGCGGCTGCGTCTTGCCTTTCAGGCTGAGATTGCCGACGACCTCAAAGCGATTGCCGCCGAGCGGCTTGACCGCGGTGGACACGAAAGTCGCGGTCGGGTTGTCCTTGACGTTGAACCACGGTTTGCCGAGCACTTCGGAGTTGGCTTCGGACGAACCGGCATCGATGCTCGAGAGGTCGAGTTCGAGCCGGACGCTCGATTTTGCCGGCGCCGCGGCGTCGAACACGAGGTTCGTCCTGACCTTGCCGAAATGCCCTTCGATCGGCACGTTCATCTGCTTGAAGACGAAATCGACCCGGCTCTTGTCCGCCTGGACCTGGTTGAACACCGGCTCCGGCCCGGCGGCGAGGGCTGCGCCGGTGGCGAGCGGCAGCGCGACGGCGAGCAGTGCGGCGTTGAATGGCAGCGATGTGTTCATGTTGATTTTCCTTAGCGGACCCGTTCGAGTACCGGCAGCATGCGTGACAGGGTTCTGTCCCGGTCGATGAAATGGTGCTTGAGCGCGGCGGCGACGTGCAGCCCGACCAGCCCCAGCAGCGTGTAGTTGAGGAATTCGTGGGCCGCCCTGAACAGCTCGCCCAGTTCCTTGTTCTTGCCGACGAGGTCGGGCAACGGCAGCACGCCGAGGAAGACGACGGGGAAGCCTTTCGCCGAACTCATCAGCCAGCCCGTCACCGGCACCGCGATCATCAGCGCGTACAGCAGCAGGTGCGTCGCGCGGGCGGTTTTCTGCTGCCACGTGGGCGCCGGCAATGGCACCGGCGGCGTGTGCGCAAGGCGCACGACGAGGCGCGGCAGGATCAGCAGCAGCACCGCCACGCCGAGCCACTTGTGATACGAAATGAGCTGCAGCTTCAATGGCGACAGGGGCAGCTCGTGCATATAGACGCCGAGCGGGAACGCCGCGAGCATCAGCGCGGCCATCAGCCAGTGCGCGGTGCGGGCGGGTACGGTGTAATGAGGCCGTGAAGGCATCGGGTTTTCTCCTTGCGTGCTGTGGGGCGCCGCGTGCCTACGCGCGGGGCGCGCGGAAGAATTCGGCGACAAGGCAATCGATTGATTTCGGCGGGTGGCCGACGAGCGCGGCGAAGTCAGTGGTCGTGCGGGCGAGGCGGTTCCCGGCGATCGAGACGTACAGCGTCGCGAGCGTACGGGCAGTCGCCGCCGGCACGTCCCCGGCTTCGAACGCCTCGACAGCGGCCCCCGTGGGCACCGCTTCGTAGCGCAGCGTCTTGCCGACCGCGGCAGCGACTCGGGCAACGAGGTCGCGGTAATCATGGGCGGTCTGCCCGGTCAGTTCATACGTCTGCTTCTCCAGCCGCGGCGCGACGGCCGCTGCGGCGATCGCCTCGGCCAGTTCGTTGCGTGACAAGTAGCTCACCTTGCCGTCCCCCGCCGGGAGCCGCAGCACACCGGTCCGCAACGCGGCGGCGAATTTCATCGGCAGGAAATCGCCATAAAGGCCGTTGCGCAGCACGGTGCAGGCGAGGCCGGATGCGGCCAGGTCGGCTTCGGCCGCGGCATGCACCCGGGCGAAGGCCGACGGCGATTTCGCGTCCGCGTCGAGGAAGCTCGTGTAGCAGACCCGACGCACGCCGGCCGCAGTGGCGGCTTCGATGGCGTTGCGATGGCGGGCGATGCACACGTCATCCGGCCCGTCGGTCGACACCAGCACCAGGCGCTCGACGCCGGCAAACGCTGCAGACAGGGTTTCACGGCGGTCGAAATTTCCGTGCCGCACCTCGATGCCGCGCGCCGCAAAGTCGGCGACACGTTCCGGGTCCCGCACGTTGACGGCAAGTTGTCCGGCACCCCCTTCGGGAAGCCGGACCGAGAGCCACTGGACAATACGCCGCCCCAACTGCCCGCTCGCCCCCGTCACCAGAATCACCCTGCCCTCCTCTCATGTCGTGAGTTTCAAGCGGCATACTTTAGGCGATTGATTAGTATCGAAACAGGCGCTATTTTCAAATTCTTTGTTGCGATCAGAAAAACAATGGACCGTCTGCAGGCAATGGAAGTCTTCGTTCGGGTTGCCGAGGCGGGCAGTTTCACCGCCGTCGCGGATCACCTCAACGTCGCACGCTCGGCAATCACGCGGCAGATCGCGGGGCTCGAAGCGCACCTCGGCACGAAGCTCCTCGCCCGCAGCACCCGGCGCCTGAGCCTCACGTCGTCCGGCGCGGCGTACCTGGAAAAATGCCGCGAGATCCTGGCGATGGTCGAGGCGGCCGAAGGCGATCTCGCCGGCGAGAAGCGCGCGCCGCGCGGGCCGATCCGCATCAGCGTGCCGATGAGCTTCGGCATCCGCCACCTCGTGCCGCTGATTTCCGACTTCATCACGACCTACCCCGAAGTCACTGTCGACCTCGAATTCACCGACCAGCGCGTCAACCTCATCGAAGGCGGGCTGGACTTCACGGTGCGCATCTCGCAGCAGATCGACCCGACGCTCGTCATCCGCCGCCTGAGCACCAGCGAACTCACCGTCGTCGCCGCGCCTGCGTACCTCGACCGCCACGGTCGCCCGCAGCACCCGGACGAGCTGCTCGGGCACCACTGCCTGAGCTACACGCTTGCGCCGTCATCCGGCTGGAGTTTCCGCATCGACGGCGAATACCGCACGGTTCCGGTCAAGGGACGCCTGCAGATGAACAACGGCGACGCGCTGCTCGAAGCGGCGATCCGCGGCCTCGGCATCACCAACCAGCCGACTTTCATCAGCGCGCAGGCGGTGCAGGCGGGCCTGCTCGAGGAAGTGCTGGCGGACTATTCGACCACCGAGCTGCAGATCTACGCGGTCTTCCCCGGCAGCCGCTACGTGCCGCATCGCGTGCGCGTGCTGGTCGATTACCTCGCGGAGCGGCTCGGGCCGACGCCGTACTGGACGCGCGCAGTGCCACGCGTCAGCGCCTGAGCGACTCCACCCGCGAGGGAACGCCCTGCCGCGCCGCGCAGTTCAGAAATTCATCCGCCACGGCAATTCGCCTTGGATGAACAGGCGCGCCTCTTCGGATGCCGGCTTCGCAAAGAAGCGCTGCACCGGCGCGTGCTCGCGCACCCGCCCGGCGCTCATGAACACGACATCGTCGCCGAGGCGCGTCGCCTGGCCGAGATTGTGCGTCGCCATCAGGATGCGCGTGCCGTCGGTGCGGATCTCGCGCACGATGCGCTCGACTTCGGCCGTCGCCGACGGGTCGAGGCTCGCGGTCGGCTCGTCGAGCAGCAGCAGGCGCGGCGCGGTGACCCACGCGCGGGCGAGCGCGAGGCGCTGCTTCTCGCCGCCCGACAGATAGCGCGCGCTGTCGGCCTCGCGCCCGCCGAGCCCGACGCGCGCGAGCACCGCTGCGGCGCGGCGATGGCGTTCGCCGCGCCCGATGCCATGCGGCTTCAACGCGAGCGCGACGTTTTCCAGCACCGATGCACGCAGCATCATCGGATGCTGGAACACCATCGTCACGCCGAACTTCGGCGGCACCGTCCCGCCCCAGTCGATCGTCCCGCCGCAGGGCTCGATCAGTCCGCACAGCGTGCGCAGCAGCACGCTTTTCCCCGCGCCGTTCGGTCCGAGCACCAGCGTGATGCCGTCGCCGCCGAGTTCCAGATCGACGCCGTCGAGCACTGCCCGGCCGTTCGGCTGGAAACGCAGGTCGCGGATGCGCAGCGGGAACATCAAGCTCATCCGTACCGCCGCATCGCCCAGCCGCGCATCGCAAACGCGAACGCGTTGAGCGCCAGGATCACGACGACCAGCACGACGCCGAGCGCGATCGCGAGCGGCAGGTCGCCCTTGCTCGTCTCGAGCGCGATCGTCGTCGTCATCACGCGCGTCGCGCGGTCGATGTTGCCGCCGACGATCATCACCGCGCCGACTTCGCTCATCGCCCGGCCGAGTCCCGCGAGCACCGCGACGACGAGCGAATGGCGACAGTCGTACAGCAGCGTCGTGACGCTCTGCCACCACGAGAACCGCATCACGCGCAATTCCTCGGCATAGCGCTGCCAGGCGTCCTCGATGACCTGGCGCGTGATCGCCGCCATCAGCGGAATGACCAGCAGGCTTTGCGCGAACACCATTGCGGCCGGCGTGTACAGCAGGCCGTAATCGCCGAGCGGGCCCGAGCGCGACAGCAGCAGATAGACGATGACGCCGACGACGACCGACGGCGCGCCCATCAGCCCGTTCATCAGCACCGACAGCGTGTGCTTGCCGGGGAAATTGCCGATCGCCAGGCACGCCCCCAGCGGCAACCCGAACAGCATGCCGATCAGCACCGCGCCGCCACTGACGCGCAGCGACAGCGCGACGATCTCCGCGACGCGGTCGTCGAACGTGGCGAGCAGCGAAAAAGCTTCGGAGAAGGTGGCGGCGAACAGGGACATCGGCGGGAGGATAGCGGAACGGCGGCGTTTCGACAGCCGCCGCTCACTTACCACTCACTGCCTCGTCCGTCGCCCCGCCGCTCGTGGGGAATTCAGCCACCGGCGATCGGTGGCCAGATCGCGATTTCGTCGCCGCCAGCAAGCCGCCGCGTCGCGCGCGCCGTCGGCGGCACGAAGTGGCCGTTGACGAGCACGAGATGGACGGCGCGTTCCGGCAGCCGGTAACGGGCGACCAGGCTCGCAATCGTGGCACCGTCCTCGACTTCGAGCTCGACGCGGTTGCCCTGCCGGCCGGGCGGCAGGTAGTCGGTCAGCGACGCGAACAGCTTGAAACCGATCTTCATTGCGAACGCGCAAGTGCCATCGGTTGCTGCGAGCGCGCGATGTACGCATCGACGAACTGCAGCGGCGAACGCAACAGCCGCTTCTTCCACTCGCCCAGGCGCACCCTGCCGTGGATCAGGCCGCGCAGCGCGCCGACGTGCTCGGTGAGCCCGATCGAGGTCGCGCCGATCAGCACGTCGTCCTTGAACTGCAGGCTCAGGTAGCGGTACGCCGCTGCGTCGACGTGTTCGACGCCCGCTCCGCCGCGCTCGGGTTCCTCGCCCCACCATTGCCCGAACGACGACGAGATCAGGCCGAGCGTGTCGAGCACGTTGATCGCGAGCACGCCTTTCAGGCGCGTCTCGTGCCCGGCCATGTTGAGCGCGGCAACGCGCGCCTGGTCGGCCGCGTTCGGCTGGATCGCGGCAACGAGATGCGCGCCGGTGAAGAGGTCCGGCGCCTCGGCGACGTCACCGGCGGCGAAAATGCCGGGAACGCTGGTTTCGAGCCGGTCATCGACGAGCACGCCTTTCGCGACATGCACCGGCGTCGATTCGAGGAACGCGATGTTCGGTGCGACGCCAGCGGCGACGATAACGAGATCGGCGACGACGACTTCGCCGGTCGACAGCGTCACGTCGAGCGGTGCGTCGTTGCTCGCACGGCAGTCGATACGGCTGACGCCGGCGTTCGTCACGACGCGCACGCCCTGGTCCTCGACCCATTTGCGGATCATGCCGCCGGCCTGCGGCGTCATCATCCGCGGCACCAGGCGGTCGCCCATCTCGACGACCGTCAGCTCGACGCCGCGTGCGGCGAGCGCTTCCATGATGATGCAGCCGATGAAGCCCGCGCCGAGCTGCAGCACGCGCGCGCCGGGCGTCGCGAAGCGGGCGATCGCACGCGCGTCCTCGAGCGTCCAGCAGGTTTGCACTTCCGGCAGGTCGATGCCGGGAATCGGCGGCCGCACCGGGTGCGAGCCGGTCGCGATCAGCAGCCGGTCCCAGGATTCGAAGTGGCCGTCATCGAACAGGATGCGGCGCCCGTCGCTGTCGAGCGACACCGCGCGGCCGCGCACCTCGTGGATGCGCAGGCGGTCGAAATGGCCGGGCGACTTTCGCAGCCATGTCCCGGACTCGTCGATGTTTCCTTCCAGCAGGTAGGGGATCGCCATGCGCGAATACGGCGGCGCGTCTTCGCTGCCGACGAGCAGGATGTCGTCGGCCGGCGCGGCGCGGCGCAGGGTTTCGGCGGCAATCACGCCCGCCGGGCCGTTGCCGAGTATCACGTGTTTCATCGGGGGTCCTCGTTCGCGTCGGGTAGGCGCGGCCCGTACGGGCGGCCGCGTAAGCGGGAGGCGGCGGGGCGACCCGGGCAGGACACCTCGCCGCCTGCCGCAGGCAAATCATCCTGCCGTCACGACAGCCCCAGCCGGGACAGCGTCTCCGGCGTCGGCGTGCCTTCCGGCGTCCAGCCGCGCACGCCGTAGTACTCGGGCAGCATCTCGGCGAGGCGATTCACCATGCCCTTTGCGGGCCCGGTCTTCGCCGGCTCGCTCGTGAGGCGCGGCGGCAGGTTGTCGTCCTGCGCGCCCAGGCCGGCCGCGTTGTTGAACTGGCGCTCCATGTTCCAGATGCGCTCGCCGACCGTGGCGAGCTTGTCCATCGACCAGTCGCCGTCGCAGGCCGCGGCGATCTGCGGCTGCACGTCGGCGAGCGTCCACGCGAACGACGTGAACACGCAGATGCCCGCCGAATCGAACACCGCCGTCGCGTCCTGGAACGCCTTGACGAGTTCGGCCTTGCCCTCGATGACGTGCGGGTCGGTCTTGACCGGCACACCGAGCACTTCGGAGGCGACCGTGTAGCCGCGCAAATGGCATGCGCCGCGGTTCGACGTCGCGTACGCGAGGCCCATGCCCTGGATGCCGCGCGAGTCGTAGGCAGGGAATTCCTGGCCCTTGACGCTCATCGACAGCTCGGGGTGACCATATTTCGCGCACAGGCGCTTCGAGCCGAGGCCGATCTCGCGCCCGAAACCTTCGCCGGTCGCGGTCATCTCGGCGAGCTTCGCCAGCGCCTCGGCCGAGCCGAATGGCGCGTCGAGGCCGAGCTGCTCCGGCGTCAGCACGCCCATCTCGTACAGCTCCATCACCGCGCCGACCGTCGCACCGAACGAGATCGGGTCCATGCCCTGCTCGTTGCACAGCAGATTCGCGTACTGCAGCGCTTCGAGGTCGCCGACGCCGTTCGCCGCACCGAGCGCCCACGCCGCCTCGTATTCGAGCCCGCCGGAAGCGCCCCAGTATTTCGGGTTGTTCTTTACCGTGAAGTGCGTCTTGTCGATCGCCGAGATGCGGCCGCACGCGATCGTGCAGCCGAAGCATGCGGCGTTCGTCACGAGCTGCGGCTTGCCGTCGCTCGGGCGCTTCTCGTGCATCGCCTCGGCCGAGATCTTCGACGCGTCCTCGAACTGCACGTCGCGATGGTTGCGCGTCGGCAGCGCGCCCATCTCGTTGATGACGTTCATCAGCACCTGCGTGCCGAATTTCGGCAGGCCCTCGCTCGTCACCGGGTTGCCGGCGAGCACTTTCTTCGCCTCGCTCGTCGCCTTGATGAACCCGGGGAAGTCGCGGATGCCCGAGACGCCTTTCGTGCCGCGGATCGCGACCGCCTTGAGGTTCTTCGAACCCATCACCGCGCCGACGCCCGAACGCCCCGCCGCGCGATGGAGGTCGTTGACGATGCACGCGAACATCACCTGGTTCTCGCCCGCACGGCCGATCGACGACACGCGGATCAACGGATCCTGGTGCTGCGCGCGGAGGGTCTCCTCGGTTTCCCAGCAGCTCCTGCCCCACAGGTGGGAAGCGTCGCGCAGTTCGGCGCGCTCGTTCTCGATGAAGAGGTACACCGGCCTCAAAGAGCGGCCTTCGAAGATCACCATGTCCCAGCCGGCGAACTTCATCTCGGCGCCGAAGAAGCCGCCGGAATTCGAACAGGCGATCGCGCCGGTCAGCGGTCCTTTCGTGACCACGGTGTAGCGCCCGCCGGTCGAGGCCATCGTGCCGGTCAAGGGGCCGGTCGCCATGATCATCTTGTTGTCGGGCGACAGCGGATCGACTTTCGGATCGGTCTCGGAGACGAGGTATTTCGTTGCCAGCCCGCGCGACCCGAGGTATTCGTCGGCCCACTGCATGTTCAGCGGCTCAGGCGTGCACGTGCCTTCGGCGAGGTTCACCCGCAGGATCTTGCGATTCCATCCCATGATGTCCGCTCCTCTCAAGCCGCCGAGGCCGGCGTGTTGGCTTTCGCCGCCCAGGCCTGCATCCGCGCGAGGCCCGTCCAGTCGGCATCGATGTAGGTGATCGCCGCGGTCGGGCAGGCTTTCGCGCACGCCGGATCCCCCTCGCACAGGTCGCATTTCTGCACCTTGCCGGTGTCCTGGTTGTAGTTGATCGTGCCGAACGGACAGGCGATCGTGCAGACCTTGCAGCCGACGCAGGTATCTTCGAACACCATCTTCGCGCCGGTCGTCAGGTCGAGCCGGATCGCATCGACCGGACAGGAGTGCAGGCACCACGCTTCGGTGCACTGCGTACAGGTGTAGGGCACTTTGCGCCCCTCGTGTTCGAAGCTGAAGACCTTGATGCGCGACTTGCTGGGATTGATGACGCCGGTGTGTTCGTAAGAGCATGCCATTTCGCACTGCAGGCAGCCGGTACACTTGGCGGGGTCAATGTGAAGCGATTTCCACATCGAGGATTTCCTCCGGGCTGTGACACGTTTTCGGGACTACGAGCATCGCCAACGGGCTGTCGACGGCCTGGCGCCGAGGGGGTCCGGCTGCGGGCGTATCCGTTCGCCGATCCGGCTTTTGCGTTCCCGAAAGTAGCACCGGGGCCGGGCCGAAGCAATCTGTTTTCCCGACGCCGCGCGCGGGACGGGACGATGTTTTCGCCGGCCTCCATTCCCACTTCGCGAGGCCCGGGGCCGGCGCTTCAGTCGTCCTCGTCGTCGTCATCGGGCAGCGCCGCTTCGACGCCCGCGCCGACAACCTTGGCGCCGACTTTCACCGTCGTCGCGACGACCGACACCGCTGCGTCGGCAACGGTGAAGACGGCGCAGCCGCCGGTCAGCAGGACGGCGCCGGTCACCACGGCCAGCACAATGGCTTTCATGGATTGCCCCGGAAAACCGGATCCTGACTCCCGGCCCCGGCGCCCGCTTCGTACCAGCCCTTGCTCGCATTGACCATGCGCACCAGCCACAGCATGACCGGCACCTCGATCAGCACGCCGACGACGGTCGCCAGCGCTGCCCCCGAGTCGAAGCCGTAGAGGACGATCGCGACCGCGACCGCCAGTTCGAAGAAGTTCGACGCGCCGATCATCGTTGAAGGCCCGGCCACGCGGTGCGCGACTCCGAGCCTGCGGTTCAGCCAGTAGCCGAGCGCGGCGATGAGTATTGCCTGCAGCAGGATCGGCACCGCCAGCATCGCGATGACGAGCGGCTGCTCGATGATCGCCTGCCCCTGGAACGAGAACAGCAACACCAGCGTCGCCAGCAGCGCAACGATCGAAACCGGGCCGATGCGCTCCATCGCGTCACGGAAAGCCTGCTCCCCGCGGGTCAGCAGGCGCCGGCGCACGAACTGCGCGATCGCCAGAGGGATGACGATATACATCACGACCGACAGGAACAGCGTCTCCCACGGCACCGGAATCGATGACACGCCCAGCAGCAGCGCGACGATCGGTGCGAAGGCGAACACCATCACCAGGTCGTTGAGCGCGACCTGGCTGATCGTGAAGTTCGCATCGCCCCGGCACAGGTTGCTCCAGACGAAAACCATCGCCGTGCAGGGCGCGGCGCCGAGCAGGATCAGCCCGGCGACGTAACTGTCGAGCTGTTCGGCCGGCAGCCACGGCGCGAACACATGACGGATGAAGATCCAGCCGAGCAGCGCCATCGTGAACGGCTTGACCGCCCAGTTGACGAACAGGGTCACGCCGATGCTGCGCCCCTGGGCGCGTACTTCGTGCAGTGACGCGAAGTCGATCTTCATCAGCATCGGCACGATCATCACCCAGATCAGCACCCCGACCGGGATATTGACATGCGCGATTTCGAGCCGCCCCACCGCCTGGGCGGCCGCCGGCAGGACCTGCCCCAGCACCGTGCCCGCGACGATGCACAGGAACACCCAGACGCTGAGGTAACGCTCGAATCGCCCGAGCGGAACGTCCGCCTCGTTTTTCGCCATCACTTCACCCTGCGCGGACATGACGATCGCTGCCTCCCTTCAATTCGCATGACTTCCCGCCAGCGCCCGCAGCCTCCCGATTCCCGTCGGCTCGTCAGCCTGCATCGCGACGAGCGCGAGCCGCTTCGCGTGATGCTCGCGCACCGCCTCGATCTGCGCCCATTCCTGCCCGGCGCGCCGGCGCAGTATCGGCGCAGCGGTCGTCGTCGCGGCCAGGCTGTTGTTGATGATCCACGCCCACGGCTCGATGCCGGCGCGGCGCAGGTCGGCCTGCAGGCTCGCGGCCTCGAGCACCGGGGTCGTCTCGGCGAGAGTCACGACCAGCACTTTCGTCTGCGCGGGGTCCTGCAGCTGCAGCATCGGCGTCGTGAATTGCGCAACGCCGCTCTTGTCCATGTGGCGCGCCACTTCGCGGTGATACGCTCCGGTCGCATCGAGCAGCAGCAGCGTGTGGCCGGTCGGCGCCGTGTCCATGATCACGAACTTGCGCCCGGCCTCGCCGATGACGCGCGAGAAGGCCTGGAACACCGCGATCTCTTCGGTGCAGGGCGAACGCAGCTCTTCTTCGAGCAGCGCCCTGCCCTGGGCGTCGAGGCTCGCGCCGCGGGTGTCGAGCACATGGCGGCGATAGCGTTCCGTCTCCGCCTGCGGATCGATGCGGCTGACGGCGAGGTTCGGCAGCGAGCCGTCGAGCGTGTCCGCGAGGTGCGCTGCCGGGTCCGACGTCGTCAGATGCACCGGGAAGCCGCGCTGCGCGAGTTCGACGGCAATCGCCGCCGCGAGCGTCGTCTTGCCGACGCCGCCCTTGCCCATCAGCATCACCAGTCCGTGACGATCCCGGGCCAGTTCATCGACGACGCTCGCCAAGTCCGGCAGTGTTGGCCGATCGTCCGGCGCAGCTGCCGGGGCCGACGCCGCCGTTGCCGCCTCGGCGTCGTCGAGCAAGGCCCGCAGCGCCGGCAGGCCGACCAGGTTGAACGGCATCAGCGGCACGCGGTCGGTCGGCAGGTCGCGCAGCCCGGCCGGCAGCTCGTCGAGCGCTGCCGCTTCGCGCCGCAGCACCGCTGCCGCCAACGCGTCATCCGCAGCCGCTTCCGCCGCCGGCAATACACCGTTGATGACGAGGAACTGCCGTGCGAGGCCGATTGCCGCGAGCTCGTCATGCGTGCGGGCGACTTCGCGCAGCGTCGAAGCCTGCGCCCGTGCGACGAGCACCAACCGCGTGCTCGCCGGGTCGGCGAGCGCGCTGACCGCCGCGCCGTACTGCTCGCGCTGCTTGTCGAGCCCGGCCAACGGGCCGAGGCAGGACGCCCCGTCGGTATTGTTCTGCAGGAAACCCGACCATGCGCCCGGCAATTGCAACAGGCGGATCGTGTGGCCGGTCGGCGCGGTGTCGAACACGATGTGGTCGAATCCGGCCGTCAATGCCGCATCCGTGAGCAGTCCGGTGAACTCGTCGAACGCCGCGATCTCGGTCGTGCACGCGCCGGACAGCTGTTCCTCGATGCTGCGCACGACGGCCTCGGACAGCACGCCGCGCACCGGACCGACGATGCGCTCCCGATAAGCCCGCGCAGCGGCCTGCGGGTCGATCTCGAGCGCCGACAGGCCGGACACGGCCGTCAGCGGTGTTATGCGGTTGCCGATCTCCTGTTCGAACACCTGCGCGACGTTCGACGCGGGGTCGGTGCTGACGAGCAGCACGCTGCGCCCGGTCCCCGCGAGATGGATCGCAGTCGCACACGCGAGCGAAGTCTTGCCGACGCCGCCCTTGCCGGTGAAAAACAGGTAGCGCGGAGGCTGGTCGAGGAAGCGCATCACGATTCCCGCGCTCAGCAGCAGCGGCCGCCGCTGCAGCACTCGCTCGCCGGCAACGGCGTGAGCTTCGCCTTCGCTCCCGACCAGCGCGACAACTCGCTGCGGTTCGGGTAGCGCCCCGCGAGCGCCACTTCGCCGTCGACGAGCACCAGCGGCAGCGCGTCGGCGCCCGAACGCTCGAGGAAGCCTTTCACTACCGCGTTCCCGGCAAAAGCGAGCGGCTGCTGGGCGAGGTTGTAGCGCTCGATCGCGACGCCCTCCTGCTTCGCCCACTCGACATCGGCGGCGAAGTTCACGAGCTGCTGGTCGACGTCGGTGCCGCACACGCCGGAACTGCAGCACAGCGCGGGATCGAAAATCTGGATCGTGGTCATGACGGATTCCTTTAAAGTTCTACGGGGTCAGGCAGCGATGTGCCCGATGCGCTCGAGCGCCGCGCGGAAGGCGGCCGGATCGCGTCGGGCAAGGTTTTCCGGAAGCGCGAGAAACGCTTCGATGCGGGTGCGCAGCGTGCGGTAGGCATGTTCGAAAGCGGCGTCGATCCGGGCATCGCTGCCGCTCGCCTCGGCGGGATCCTCGACGCTCCAGTGCGCGCGCTCGACCGGTCCGAGATAGGCCGGGCAGGTTTCGCTGGCTGCGCTGCCACACACGGTAATGACGATGTCGGGCGTAACCGGAAGTTCGTCCCACGACTTGCTCGACAGCCCTTCGGTGGAGATCCCTTCGCGCGCGAGCAGCGCGAGCGCGCGTGGGTGGACAGAGCCCGCGGGGCGGCTGCCGGCGCTGAGCGCTTCCAGCCCCTGCGGGGCGAGCGCGTTGAACGTGGCTTCCGCGAGAATCGAGCGGCACGAGTTGCCGGTGCACAGGAACAGCACTTTCATGTCCGGGGCTCCGTACCGGCACTGCAGCTGCCGGCGCAGTCTGCGAGCTGCGCCTCGGCATCGCATATCGCCGCGCAGCGCCCGGGGACGCCGGCGCAGCAGTTTTCCGTGAGAAAACCGATGACTTCGGCCATCAGCGAAAGATTCGCCCGGTAGCGCAGGAAGCGCCCCTCCTGCTCCACGGTGAGCAGGCCGGACTGGGTGAGCGTGCGCAGGTGGAAAGACAGGCTGCTCGGGGCGACGTCCAGTGCAGAAGCGATCTCGCCGGCGACGACACCTGTCGGCTCCGCCTTGACGAGCAGTCGAAACACATCCAGCCGCACTCCGGACGAGAGACTCTCGAACACCGCAAGGGCTGATTTCTGGTCCATGTTTCTATATTTCCACTATTTTCGAAACATTGTATTGCCACGAGTGGCGAGGCGTCAACTCGGGGACGGGCAAACATGAAAATAGACCAGGAGCCGGATCCCTGCCCGTCCGAATCAACGATCTCCGCTTCGCTGTGTTCGACGACTACATACTGCCAGCCAGCACGAGGCGATCAGGCGTAGCCGTTTGCCGTCGCCGCGGCAGCGGCGGCAGCGGGAGGCGCGCTGGAAGCAACCGCGACGGGACGGCCCAAAACGGGCGGAACAATGGCAGTGGATTTGATGGGACCAATCAGCCGTAAACACAACTTTTTGCCTTCCATCAGGAAATGCGGGGCAGCCAACGCGACGGCGTTCGTTCGTTCAATGCAAGTCGAATGCAGACGGACACATCCGACGGCCCGTGCAAATGCCGCTCATCCCCCGGTGCGCGTCCGCCCTTCTCGTCGATCGCCTCGCGAAGCCGGGCCGCGACGAACGCGCCGGGCGGGAGTCGGCGTGCGTCTCTCGTCGCGCCGCCGGCCGTGCTGGCGGGCGAGCATCTCGTCCACCGTCTCCGACATGCTGCGGGCGAGCGCCACCGCCGCTTCGGCATCGGGATAGTAATCGGGCAGGCGGTAGCCGAGCCACGCGTACGCCGAGTACTTCTTGCACGCGTCCTCGGCCGCCTGCAACGCATAGCGCATGTCGCCGACCGGTTCGATCGACAGATGCGAGCTACGCGCCTTCGCCAGCGCCCGCGCCCAGCCCTGCCACGCCTGATTGAGCGTTTCGACCCGCGTCGACACCGGCACGAGCGACAGCGTGAAGCGGTGCTCGAGCGACAGCGGCAGGGAGTCGAGCCATTGCGCGCGCTCGGTCTGCTCGCTGAGGTCGCCGGGGAGGAAGAAATCATCGGTGAGGTCGATGTTGCGCGAGAACAGTTCGAGCAGCCGCGCCAGCGTACGCTCCCCGGTTGCCGCGGCGATGCTCTTCACGTGCCGTAGCGAGGGGGTGACGTAGAAGCCGCGGTTCGACAACGGGTCGGCGGGCGTGCGCATCAGGCGGGAGATGATGCGGTGGGTGTGGTCGTCGAATCCGGCCACCAGCCCCGCCTCGTGCAGGCCGAAACGCCCCGCCCGGCCGGCGATCTGGTGTGTGAGCCACGGCGCCAGGATGTCCTCGGAGATGCCGTCGAACTTCTTCGCGGCGGAGAACACGACGCGCGCGACCGGAAGATTGAGTCCCATGCCGATCGCGTCGGTCGCGACGACGATGTCGGCCTCGCCGTCGCGAAAGCGCTGCGCCTGCGCGCGCCGGACTTCCGGCGAGAGGTTGCCGTAGATCGTCGCGACGCGAAACCCGGCTGCAGCGATGTTCGTCGCCCAGTTGAGCACGTCACGGCGCGAGAACGCGATAACAGCGTCGCCGCGGCGCAGCTGGCCGATGCTGCCCACGGCGCGCGGCGCCATCTCGAGCGGCGACTTGCGCGCGAGCGTGGTCACTTCGAGCTCGCAGCCAAGGCGCTCGGCGAGCGCCTCGACCGCCGGACGCGCCGACAGCGCACCGAGCAGATAGACCGTTTTCGCCGCCGCCCCGCACACGGCAGCGGTCCACGCGGAGCCGCGCTCGAGGTCCTCGAGCATCTGGATCTCGTCGATCACCGCGACTTCGACCGTGCGCGACGTGTCGAGCATCTCGATCGTGCTCGCGACGTGCGTCGCGCCGGGCGTGATGCGGCGCTCTTCGCCGGTCACCAGACTCACCGCGACGCCGCGGTCGGCGAGACGCTCGTAGTTCTCCAGCGCGAGCAGGCGCAGCGGCGCGAGGTACACTCCCGTCGCTGCCTGCGCGAGCGCTTCCATCGCCTGATGCGTCTTGCCGGAGTTCGTCGGCCCGAGGATTGCGACGAAGCGGCGCCGCATCATGAACGCGGTCTCGAACGACTCGGGGTAGCGGGTGAGCTTGACCGTGCCACGCGCGACTTCGGCAAGCGTCTCGGCGCGACGGCGCGACGACGCTTCGGCGAGCCGGTCCTCGACGATGCGGAAGCGCCGGCTCGCCAGCTCCTTGCCGGTTTCGAGCGCGCGCAGGAAGCGCGCCCCGTCCAGCCCCTCGGCCTCGGCCTCGCGCAGCACACGCGCGACAAAACGGTGCACCTCGCCTTCGAACTCGGCGACCGAAGCCTCGTTGAGCCGCTCGCGCACCAGCGCGAGATGGCGCTCGGCAGTGAGCTTGCGCCACTTCTGGACGCGGGCGAGAACGCAGCGTTCGGGCACGAGGCGGAACGGATAGCGGCGGCCGTCGGCCTCGACGTTGCCGGCGACCTCGATCGCGACCGCCCCCTCGTTGTGCACCAGCCGGGCGCCGAAGCCCTGCAGGTAGGCGTGCAACTCGCGGGCGACGTCGAGCAGCGCGTCGTCGCCTTCCGGGTCCTGCCCGGCCGGGACGATGGCTTCGGGATCGATGAAGAAGTTTTCTTCCAATTTGCTCGACTCGGTCAAATCTCGGTCAAATAACGATACAAACCGCGTGACGGCAGGCGCGCCTATTGCGCGGCCTGCGGCAACGCACGCTGCGGAGCCACGCATTGTGCGGAAAGCCAGCGAGCCTCGGTTTCCATCTGCATGTCGCCCTGCGGCGATCTCATATTGACGCGCGTCGTGAAGTGTTCCGGACTGCTGACCCGCGCCGCGAAGTCGCCGGTCGCTTGCGGCTGCGTGCAGGTCAGGCGTCCCGTCACGCTGTCGCCGGTCTTTGTCACGTTGCCCAGCGTGCAGTTGCCCTCGGTCTTGCCCGAGTAGATGTTGTCCTGCTTCGCCTGCTCCGGCGAAATGCAGCTGCGCACCGTCCCATCGCGGCCCAGGCTCACGCCGCGCTCCGCCATTTGCTGCTCGACCATACGCCGCATGTCCGGGGGAAGGCTCTTCAGATGCTGCTGCATCTGCGCCATCTGCGACGACATGTCGGGCAGCCCGCCAATGTTCATCCGCGTCGAGCGGAATTCCCACAGCCCGGGCCGCAGATCGGCCGCGTGCCCTGTCGCGGTCATGCACAGCGCCGAAAGGCCGAAAATCAGCGAACCTGTCCTGCTCATCGGCACACCGCCTTGCCAGCCATCCGCAGGATGTCGTCCCACGGTTCGCCGACAGGCGAGTCGAGGCCGCCTCTCTGCGCAAGAATGTCGATGGTCTGCATGGGCTTGCTCCCTATATTGATGGTTATGCAGCGGGCTCGGGCGGGAAAACCGCGTCGTACCGTACTCTCTTTCCGAAGACGAAGAAACAGCTTGTCCTGCCGGAGCGCCGCCGCACGAATGCTGATGATAGTGCCGCCCCTCGATTTTCACCACGATGGGGCCGGCACTGGCGGGCTGTTCAATCGAACCACTCGTCCTCGTCGCCACCGACCGGTTCGATGACGCCGCAAGCAGCGCGCCCGCCCCCTGCGCAACCGGGGACCGGGCCGTCAGGACAATAGGTATCGGGATCGATATGCACAATGAGGGCGCTGCCGTCGCTGTCGAACACCCCGAGCGGGCCGGGCGAAAGGGTCACTCGGCTGGTGGTGGTCCTGAGCATGCCGCGACCATTCTTGACGTCGAGGTTGATCAGGTCGCCGGCGTGGAACGGGTGATTACCGTCGGGCGACACGTGGCCGTACGGTCCCGGATCGAAATGACCACCCGCGGCGGCGCAGGTGGGGGCACACGCTCCGGTCTGATGAATATGAACGGCATGCAGGCCATCGGGCAATCCTTTCACCGAAATCTGAACATCGACGAGCTTCACTCCCTCGGGCGAGGGGCGCTCGACAAAACGCGCCGCGCCCACAATACCGGGATCGGTGCAGCCATCGATCGTGGCCGACGCCCTCAACCGCGTCACGCGATCTCCATCACGCTCCATCGAGTCGGCGGCCTGCGCTGCCGGCAACAGACTCCCCAGTGCAACCGCAATCACCGCCGTACGGCATCCTCGGATCATCACAGTCTCCTTGTTCATTGAAGGACTACCACGAAGGGACGGACCGCAGGCGTGATGAAACCAAAGCGCCAGCGATCGCGCTGTCCAGCGAAGACGCTGTGCTCCGGCCCCCGCCTCCGGAGCCGCGCCGACACGTCCCGCCGATGCTCGCCCACATGACGCCAGTGCGCTGACGCTAACGGCATCCCTACTGTATAGGTGCCCGGCGCGTGGTCCGATAGTTGCGATCAGGGGTTCCCTCATCGCATCTCGAACAGTTCCTGGTGAAACCTCTCCTCGGCGAACCCTTTCGCGCTGAACGCCTGACGCAATGCCTGCCCGAATCCGGCTGGTCCGCAGAACCACAACCCGGCCGCTTGCCAGTCCGGCACGTGGCGACAGATTCCGTCCGCATCGAGGCGGCCGTCCCGGTCGGCAATCAGGACATGCAGCCGGACCCTTGCGCGCTCGGCCAGTTGCCGGATGCTCGCGATGAAGTTTTCGTCCGGCGCGCTGGTGCTGTAGAAAAGATCGACCGGCGGATGCGACGGTTCACTCGCCAGCCCCTGCAGACGGGCGATGAAGGGCGTGATGCCGATGCCGCCCGCCACCCAGATCTGGTGCGCCTGGTCGCCGCTGAAGTCGAAGCGGCCGTACGGCCCCTCCACTTCGGCCGGGTTCCCCACGCTGAGTATCTCCGGCAGAGTCTTCGTGTAGTCACCCAGCGCCTTGATCATGAATACCAGCCGCCCGTCCCCCTTCCACGCCGACGAAATCGTGAAAGGATGCGGCCCCTCGCGCCGGTCGAAGGTGACGAAGGCGAACTGGCCGGCCTCATGGCCACGCCACGGGCTCTTCAGCCTGAGCCCGACTTCGAGCACCTGATTGCCCGGATGGCGCACGAGCGTCTCGATCTCGGCCGCGGCGCGATGACTGCGGCCGATTCGGCCGCGCAGGGATTTGACTGCCGCGTAGCTGCCACCCGCCATCAAGACCCCCATCACGACGCCGACGGCGGTGCCCCAGTACGGGAACGGCAGCAGGATCACGCTGTGCACCACGAGCGCCAGATACACAACCGCGAGCACGCGGTGTATCTGGAAGAAGCGACGGTAGGGAAAGCGCTTGGTGAGCGCGATCGCAGCCGCGGCGACGAACACGTAGAACGCCCACTCGCCGATGGTTTCGGCCAGGCCGCGCTGCTCCTGGAAGAAGCGGAAGATCTCCACGCTCTGCTCCGGGCGCGGACCGCGCTGCGGACGCTCGAGCCACTTGTGCAGCCGATAGCCCTTGTCCAGCCCGCCGAGCAGCGGTTCCAGGATCACCGGTCGCAAAGCCAGCAGCATGGCGAAGCTCATCACGCCCATGGCAAGCACGCCGGTGTAGTTGACCACCAGCTTGCGAATGGCGAAGAAACTGTCGCCCTGCAGCAGCAGCGGATCGGCCTGCCACCAGAGCAGGCTGAGCGAGATGAGGATGAAGATGAGTCCGAGCTTGATTCGTTTCATGATGAAAACTCAGGTTTGTGCAGTGACCGGGGCAGGCGCCGCCGCTGCGGGCCGGGCAGGATCATGCCCTGCGCCTGCGCCTTCTGGTGTACCGGGATGTAGGACATCGGGGTCGTCAAGCTGAAGGAGTGGCGCCACAGGATGTCCAGGGTGTCCGGATGACGCTTCGCCCCATTCAGCGGATTTCCGGCACGCCCTGCCATCCTGGATGTTCGAACAGCAGCCCGTAGAGTCTCAGGTCCTGGACCACTTTCATCAGTCCGACGCGCCGCGCGTCATCGTGGCTTGCCGTGCGCATGAGATCGAGCCCGTCACGCATGTCGCCGAGCAGGAAACTCGCCTGTCTGCCCGCCGCGCGGGAAATCGCCTTGTCCGCCAGAATCGAGTCGATTTCCCTGCCCACCTCCAGCGCAAGCGCTGCGCCTTCGGCCCGCGACAAGCGCAGGTCGGGATGAGCATCGATGGAGGTGACGAGCATCGCGCGAATCACCTCCATGCGCTGCTGCAGCGGTCCGGGCGCGGCGGCACGGTCCGCGAGACGTTCGGAGCGCGCCGATTCCTCAACGTCGGCAAACGCCAAAGGAGGCGCGAAAAGCAGCGCCGAGACAAGCAGGACGGAAGTTGCGAGGCGACGGTTCATGACAAGACCCGGTAGTTGGAAACATGTGACCGAGTCTAGATTTTGTTGCCTGAACTGAAGATGAATGAGCACCTTCTCCATGCGAGCGTCAGGACTTTGCAGCCTGACACAACAAAAAACCCGCAAAGCCTTGGGGCGTGCGGGTTAGGGTACTGCGTGATGCTGGTTGTTGTTCGTATCTGGTGAACGGGGGAAATTCGGGGTGTGGGCGTGCGTGCCCGGTGCGGAATTACGCATGGCTGAAGCTCCGTGTCGTTTGGTCCGGAGCCAGCATCCCCACGCCAGTGGGGCGGCATTGCATGCCACGGCTCAGCCGCTACAATGGGCGCATGAGCGCGATCACCTTCGACACCTTGCGATATGCCCAACGGCTCCGTGAAGCGGGCGTACCTGCTGCCCAGGCGGAAGCGGAAGCCTCGGCGCTCGCCGACGTGTTCGCCACCGGCCTCGGTGAAGTGGCCACGCGACAAGATCTCGAGGCACTGCGTATAGCAGTGAAGAGCGACATTGACGCCCGGATCAACGAAGCGAAAAGCGACATCGTCAAATGGGTCGCAGGACTGCTGCTCGGCCAAGCTGCGCTCGTCGCCGCCCTGGTGAAGCTGCTGTAACCGTCCATCCGGTTTCATGGCGTGCTTCTTGGTGGCACTGCCTGACACAAGAAAAAACCCGCAAAGCCTTGAGCCGTGCGGGTTAGGGTACTGCGTGACACTGGTTGTTCTTCGTATCTGGTAGGTGCTGACGGGCTCGAACCGCCGACATCCGCCTTGTAAGGGCGGCGCTCTACCAACTGAGCTAAGCACCCGTAGCCGGAGACTCGAGGAAGCCGGAGACTTTAAACCATCCTTTGCCGCTTTGCCAGTGCAATTTCGCCTTGGCCCTTCCGATGCAGCCGATCCGGGCGCGGCCGCGGCGCAGCGTGAAAACCAGCTGCGCCGCGTCTTCCGTGGGCGTGAAGCGGAGCGCGCTCAGTGCGCTCTGGCGCTGCTCTTGCCAGCCACGCCTTCGGCAGGCTCCGCTACCGTCGCCGTCTCCTGCGCGAGTTCGGATTCGGTCAGCGGCTGCGGCTGTCGCTCGAGTGCGTGTTCGAGCACCTGGTCGATCCACCGTACCGGGATCAGCTCGAGTGTATTCTTGATGTTCTCCGGGATCTCGGCCAGATCCTTGACGTTTTCCTCAGGAATCAGCGCAACCCGGATGCCACCGCGAACCGCTGCGAGCAACTTTTCCTTCAAACCACCGATCGGCAGGACTTCACCCCGTAGCGTGATCTCTCCGGTCATCGCGACATCGCAGCGCACCGGAATGCCGGTCAGCACCGACACCAGCGCCGTGCAAATCGCCGTGCCGGCCGAAGGTCCGTCTTTTGGAATTGCGCCTTCCGGCAAATGGATGTGAATGTCGCTCTTCTGGTAGAAATCCTCATGGACGCCGAGCGAGCGAGCGCGCTTGCGCACCACCGACAACGCGGCCTGGACCGACTCCTGCATCACTTCGCCGAGCTTGCCGGTGGTCATGATCTTGCCCTTGCCGGGCAACACCACCGCCTCGACGGTCAGCAATTCGCCACCCACTTCCGTCCATGCCAGCCCGGTCACTTGCCCGACCTGGTTTTCTTTTTCCGCCATGCCGAAGGAGTAGCGACGAACCCCGAGATACTTGTCGAGATTGCGGGCATTGACGATGATCTTGCTCGCGCGCTTGCGCAACACCAGCGATTTCACGACTTTGCGGCATATCTTGGAGATTTCGCGTTCCAGGCTGCGCACCCCTGCCTCGCGCGTGTAATACCTGCATACATCGCGCAACGCCTCTTCCGTCACGGACAGCTCGTCGCGCTTGAGGCCGTTGTTCTTCATCTGCTTCGGCAGCAGGTAACGCTGCGCGATGTTGACCTTTTCATCCTCGGTATAGCCGGACAGGCGGATCACCTCCATCCGGTCGAGCAGTGCGGGGGGAATGTTCAACGTATTCGCGGTCGCCACGAACATCACGTCGGAGAGGTCGAAATCCACCTCGATGTAATGATCCTGGAATGTGTGGTTCTGCTCGGGATCGAGCACTTCGAGCAGTGCGGAACTCGGGTCCCCGCGGAAGTCCTGACCCAGCTTGTCGACCTCGTCGAGCAGGAACAGCGGGTTCTTGACGCCGACTTTCTGCATGTTCTGCAGGATCTTGCCCGGCATCGAACCGATGTAAGTGCGACGATGGCCGCGGATTTCAGCCTCATCACGGACACCACCCAGCGCCATGCGCACGAACTTGCGGTTCGTCGCCTTCGCGATCGACTGCCCGAGCGACGTCTTGCCGACGCCCGGAGCGCCGACGAGGCACAGGATCGGCGCCTTTACCTTGTCGACACGCTGCTGGACTGCGAGGTACTCGAGGATGCGTTCCTTGACCCGCTCCAGACCGTAGTGATCCTTGTCGAGTATCTTTTCGGCTTCCGCCAGGTCGCGACTGACGCGCGACTTCTTCTTCCACGGCAACCCGATCAGCGTCTCGATGTAATTGCGCACCACCGTCGCTTCGGCAGACATCGGTGACATCAGGCGCAGCTTCTTGAACTCCGCCTGCGCCTTGGCGAGCGCGTCCTTCGGCATGCCGGCGGACTTGATCTTGCGGTCCATCTCCTCGAGATCGGCACCTTCCTCGCCTTCGCCGAGTTCCTTCTGGATCGCCTTGACCTGCTCGTTGAGGTAGTACTCGCGCTGGCTCTTTTCCATCTGGCGCTTGACGCGGCCGCGGATGCGCTTTTCGACCTGCAGGATATCGAGTTCGGTTTCGAGCTGCGTCAGCAACCGCTCGAGCCGTTCGCCAGCGCCGAACATTTCCAGCACTTCCTGCTTCTGCTCGAGCTTGAGCGGCAGATGCGCCGCGATCGTGTCCGCAAGCCGGCCCGGATCCTCGATGCCGGCGAGCGACGCGAGAATCTCGGGGGGGATCTTCTTGTTGAGTTTCACGTACTGGTCGAACTGCGCGACGATCGCCCTGCGCATCGCCTCGAGTTCGTTGGTGTCGGTTTCGGGCACCGGCACCGGCGTGACTTTCGCGACGAAGACACTGCGCTGGTCTTCGACCGAGTCGACGCGGCCGCGCTGCACGCCTTCCACGAGCACCTTGATCGTGCCGTCCGGAAGCTTGAGCATCTGCAGGATGTTCGCGATGCAGCCGATTTCGTACAGATCTTCGGCCGACGGTTCGTCCTTGGCGGCCGACTTCTGCGCCACCAGCAGGATACCCTTGCCCGCCTCCATCGCGTTCTCGAGAGCCTTGATCGACTTCGGACGCCCGACGAAGAGCGGGATCACCATATGGGGAAACACCACCACGTCGCGCAACGGCAGAAGCGGCAGTTCCATTTGTTCGTTGGGGAGGTCGAGCGGGCCTGACATGATTGTTGTTACCTCGATGGGACGTGTCGAGCCCACATGGGGGCCCGACCGGGAAAAATCAAGCGGCGCGCGACCGATTCGCCTGGGCTAGTTAGAGCCCGAAACCTTCGGCTGCTCGGCATACATCAGAAGGGGCTGAGCGCCCTCTTCGATGGTGCCTTCATCCACCACCACCTTTTCCACCCCTTCCAGCGTGGGCAGGTCATACATGATATCGAGCAAAGCCGACTCGAGAATCGAACGCAAGCCACGTGCCCCGGTCTTGCGCCGGATCGCCTTGCGAGCCACCGCATGAAGCGCCGCGGGACGAATCTCGAGGTCGACGCCTTCCATCGAAAAAAGCTTCTGGTACTGCTTGACGAGCGCGTTTTTCGGCTCGACCAGGATCTGGATCAGCGCTTCTTCATCAAGTTCCTGCAACGTGGCGACAACCGGCAACCGGCCCACGAATTCCGGGATCAGACCGAACTTGATGAGATCCTCGGGTTCGACCTGACGGAACGACTCCGAGACGTTCTTTCCCTCGCGACTCTTGATCTCGGCGCCGAAACCGATGCCGATCTTTTCGGTACGGTTGCGGATCACTTTTTCAAGGCCGTCGAACGCGCCGCCACAAATGAACAGGATGTTCGTCGTGTCGATCTGGATGAAATCCTGGTTGGGATGCTTGCGCCCGCCCTGGGGCGGAATCGACGCGACCGTCCCTTCGATCAGCTTCAGCAGCGCCTGCTGCACGCCTTCGCCGGAGACGTCGCGCGTGATCGACGGGTTGTCCGACTTGCGCGAAATCTTGTCGATTTCGTCGATATAGACGATGCCGTGCTGCGCCTTGTCGACGTCGTAGTCGCATTTCTGCAGCAACTTCTGGATGATGTTCTCGACGTCCTCGCCAACGTATCCGGCCTCGGTGAGCGTCGTCGCATCGGCCATGACAAAAGGCACGTTGAGCAGGCGCGCCAGGGTCTGCGCGAGCAGCGTCTTGCCCGAACCGGTCGGGCCGATCAGCAGGATGTTGCTCTTCGACAGCTCGACCTCTTCCTTGCGGCCGGAAAGGTGGCGCAGGCGCTTGTAATGGTTGTATACAGCGACCGACAGGTTGCGTTTGGCCTGGGTCTGTCCGATCACATACTGGTTAAGGATCTCGCAGATTTCCTGCGGGGTAGGCAACGTCGTGCGAGTCCCTTCCGCGTCGACGGTTTCGGCAATCTCGTCGCGAATGATGTCGTTGCACAGTTCGATGCACTCGTCGCAGATAAAGACCGACGGCCCCGCAATGAGTTTGCGAACCTCATGCTGGCTCTTCCCGCAAAACGAGCAGTACAGCAGCTTTTCGCCACCCGCCTTTTTATCCGTCATGGTCTTCCTCTCTTATATCAACTGTCGGCGCGATTGGTCAGCACCTTGTCGACAATGCCGTACTCCACGGCATCGGTAGCCGACATGAACCGGTCCCGGTCGGTATCCTTCTCGATCTGCTCGATCGGCTGGCCGGTATGCTTGGCCAGCATCTCGTTCAGTTTCGCGCGAATGCTGAGGATCTCGCGGGCGTGGATTTCGATATCGGAAGCCTGCCCCTGGAACCCACCGAGCGGCTGATGGATCATCACGCGCGAATTGGGCAGGCAGAAGCGCTTGCCTTTCTCGCCGGCCGCGAGCAGGAACGAACCCATGCTCGCCGCCTGCCCGATGCACAAGGTGCTCACGCTCGGCTTGATGAATTGCATCGTGTCGTAGATCGCCATCCCCGCCGACACCGAACCACCCGGCGAATTGATGTAGAAATAGACATCCTTGTCCGGGTTCTCGGATTCCAGGAACAGCAGCTGCGCCACGATCAGGTTCGCGGTCACGTCGTTGACCGGGCCGACCAGAAAGATCACCCGTTCCTTCAGCAGGCGCGAGTAGATGTCGTAAGCGCGCTCGCCCCGACCGCTTTGTTCGACCACCATCGGGACCAGTCCGAGGCCGACCGGATCCCAGTTGCTGCTTCCATGTGGCGCTGCACTGTTCATTGCTTTGCCCCTTGCGGCATCAGGCCGCGTTACCCATCAATTCGTCGAAAGTGACCGTCTTGTCCTCAGTTTGAGTCTGGGACAGCACCCACGCAACAACGTTGTCCTCGATTACGACCGCTTCGGCCTGGCCCAGACGTTCCGGTTGAGCGTAGTACCAGCGCACCAGTTCCGCCGGATCCTCGTAACTTTGCGCCATCTCGTCGATCATCGCGCGGACCTGCTCCGGTTTTGCGTACAGTTCCTTCGCGTTGACCAGCTCTGCCATGATGAGGCCGAGCTTCACGCGGCGAACCGCCTGGTCGGCAAACCATGCCGGCTCCACGGGGATGTCCTTGGTCTTCATGCCGCGCATTTCGAGGTCGCGCTTCGCGTTCTCGGCGAGCTGCCTCGACTCGGCCTCGACCAGCGCTTTCGGCACCTCGATCGGATTCGCCACCAGCAGCGCCTCCATCACCTGTTCCTTGACCTTCCCCTGGATGCGACGTTTCACTTCGCGCTCCAGGTTGGCCCGGACTTCGTCACGCAGCTTCGTCACGTCACCGTCGGCAACTCCCAGCGCGCGGGCGAGATCCGCATCCACGGCGGGCAGGACCGGAGCCTCGACGCCTTTCACCGTGATTTCGAACTCCACATTCTGGCCGGCAAGGTCGGCCGCGTGGTAATCCTCGGGGAACGTCATTTCAAAAGTCTTCGTTTCGCCGACCTTGAGACCCAGCACGGCGCTCTCGAAATCCTTGAGCATCGAACCGGCTCCGATCACGAACGGGAAATCCTGCGCCTGTCCGCCCTCGAACAGTTCCCCGTCCTTGCGTCCCGCAAAGTCGATCACCACCCGGTCACCGTCCTGAGCGGGACGATCCGCGGCCTCGAAGGTCGTGCGCTGCTTGCGCAGCACTTCGATCGTCTTGTCGACTTCAGCGTCGCCCACCGTCAGGACCGGCCGCTCCACCTTCTGTCCCGACAAGTCACCCAACGGCACCTGTGGATAGACTTCGAACACCGCGCTGAATTCCAGTGCTCCCTCTGCTGCCGCTTCACGCGGCTCGATCCGCGGGTAGCCCGCGACGCGCAAATTCTGTTCCCGCACCTTGTCGCCGAACGCTTTTTCTATCGCTGCGCCGATCGCTTCGGAACGAGCCTGCGAGCCGTAGGTTTGCGCGACGATCTTCATCGGCACCTTGCCCGGCCGGAAACCCGGCATCTTCACGGTGCGGGCCATCCGCTTCAGCCGAGAATCGACTTCCTTGTCGATCTCCGCCATGGGCACGGACATGTCGATGCGGCGCTCGAGCGCGCCTTGCGTTTCCTGGTTGGTCTGCATTAAGTGATCCCTGACAAGTCAAAGTTTGCCCCGAAAATCGACTCCCGACCAGCAAGCGGCGCGATGCCGATCAAGGTGAGTTCAACGGGCATGTTAGGAGTAAAAATTTAATTCTAACACAGCCTCCGGACCTTCCTTCCAGCCGCCTTCCGGCCGCAAAATGGCACGAATAATCTTTCCCGTCAGGGTGCACATTGCATGGAACTTGCTGCGTCCATGTGCCTCTCACGGGTGACGACAGGGGCTGGAGACGCGCCGGCATGAGGGTGCCGGGCCGTTCGCCAAACGTCCAAGAGCGTCTCGACCGCTCTGTGTTTCAACTGATTCGATCATGAAGGGAGATATCCAGATGACCATCTTCAATGCCTATCAGGCGCGATTCGAGGCAGCCCGCGAAGAAGAGATGTCGATCCAGGAGTATCTCGAGCTGTGCAAGTCGGACCGCTCGGCATATGCCACCTCCGCGGAACGGATACTGATGGCCATCGGGGAGCCCGAACTCGTGGACACGCGCGTCGACCCGCGGCGGTCACGCATCTTTTCCAACAAGATGCTCAAGCTGTATCCGGCCTTCCGTGACTTTTACGGCATGGAAGAGGTCATCGAGCACATCGTTTCCTACTTTCGTCACGCGGCGCAGGGACTGGAAGAGAAGAAACAGATCCTGTACCTGCTCGGTCCGGTCGGCGGCGGCAAGTCGTCGCTTGCCGAAAAACTGAAGTCGCTGATCGAAAAAGTGCCGTTCTATGCGATCAAGGGATCGCCGGTGCACGAGTCGCCGCTCGGTTTGTTCGACGTGAACGAGGACGGCCGTCTGCTGGAAGACGACTTCGGCATCCCGAGCCGCTACGTCAACACGATCATGAGCCCCTGGGCGGTCAAGCGGCTGCATGAGTTCGGTGGCGACATCACCCGCTTCCGCGTCGTCAAGCTGCGCCCGTCAGTCCTCAAACAGATCGCGGTCGCGAAGACCGAACCCGGCGACGAGAACAATCAGGACATTTCTTCACTCGTCGGCAAAATCGACATTCGCAAGCTCGAGGAATATTCGCAGGACGACCCCGACGCGTACAGCTATTCGGGTGGCCTGTGCCTCGCCAACCGCGGCCTGCTCGAATTCGTCGAGATGTTCAAGGCGCCGATCAAGGTGCTGCATCCGCTGCTGACCGCGACGCAGGAAGGCAACTACAAGGGCACCGAGGGCTTCGGCGCGATCCCGTTCGACGGCATCGTGATGGCGCACTCGAACGAATCGGAGTGGGTGGCGTTCAAGAACAACCGCAACAACGAAGCGTTCCTCGACCGCATCTACACGGTGAAAGTGCCGTACTGCCTGCGGGTGTCGGACGAGATACACATCTACGAGAAACTGCTTACCGAGAGTTCGCTCGCGGCCGCGCCGTGCGCGCCCGACACGCTGCGGATGATGGCGCAGTTCGCGACGCTGTCGCGGCTCAAGGAGCCCGAGAACTCGAGCATCTATTCGAAGATGCGGGTGTACGATGGCGAGAACCTCAAGGACACCGACCCGAAGGCGAAGAGCTACCAGGAATACCGCGACTACGCCGGCGTGGACGAGGGAATGACGGGTCTGTCCACGCGGTTCGCGTTCAAGGCACTGTCGAAGGTGTTCAACTTCGACCACCGTGAAGTCGCGGCCAACCCGGTGCACCTGATGTATGTACTGGAACAGCAGATCGAACAGGAGCAGTACCCGCCCGAGGTCGAGGCCCGTTACATGGGCTTCATCAAGGAATTTCTTGCCCCGCGCTACGCCGAGTTCATCGGCAAGGAGATCCAGACCGCTTATCTCGAGAGCTATTCGGAGTACGGCCAGAATATTTTCGACCGCTACGTGACCTACGCCGACTTCTGGATCCAGGACCAGGAATTCCGCGATCCCAATACCGGCGAGATCCTCGACCGTTCGGCGCTCAACGACGAACTCGAAAAGATCGAGAAGCCGGCGGGCATCAGCAATCCGAAGGATTTCCGCAACGAGGTGGTGAACTTCGTGCTGCGCGCACGGGCCAAGAACGATGGCAAGAATCCGAGCTGGACGAGCTACGAGAAACTGCGCGCGGTCATCGAGAAGAAGATGTTCTCGAATACCGAGGAACTGCTGCCGGTCATCAGCTTCAACGCGAAGGCAAGCGGCGACGAGCAGAAGAAGCACCAGGACTTCGTCAACCGGATGATCGAAAAGGGCTATACCGAGAAGCAGGTCCGCCTGCTGTGCGAATGGTATCTGCGGGTCCGCAAGTCGTCGTAAGCGACATCCCGCCCGGCGCGCACCGCCGGGCGGAGTCCAACACGGGAGGAATTCATGACCCGCATCATCGATCGACGGTTTGACAGCAAGAAGAAAAGCGCGGTCAATCGCCAGCGCTTCATGCGCCGCTTCAAGCAGCAGATTCGCCGCGCGGTCAGCGATGCGATCCAGGATCGTTCGATCCGCGATCTGGACAACGGCGAACAGATATCGATCCCGTCGAAGGATCTGAGCGAACCGCAATTCCAGCACGGCCGCGGCGGCGTGTGGGAGCAGGTCTTTTCGGGCAACGATCAATTCTCGAGCGGCGACCTGATCAACCGCCCGCCGGCGGGCGGCGGCGGGGGCCGCGGCCAGGGCAAGGCCAGCAACGAGGGCGAAGGCGAGGATGACTTCGTCTTCCACCTGTCGCGCGAGGAGTTCCTCGACATTTTCTTCGACGACCTCGCGTTGCCGAACCTGATCCGCACGCAGCTGGCCAAGATCACCGACTACAAGACCCAGCGGGCCGGTTTCACCGCCGACGGCTCGCCGGCGAACATCAACATCATCCGCTCGATGCGCGGAGCGCTGGGGCGCCGGCTGGCGCTCGGTTCCCCGTTTACGACGCGGCTGCGGGAACTGCAGAAGGAACTGGATGCAGTCATCGAGGCCTGCGGCGAAGACAGCCCGGAAGCGATCGCGCTGCGGGAGGAAATCGCCCGCGTGCGGGCGAAGATCGAGGCGATCCCGTTCATCGACAGCTTCGACCTGCGCTACAACAACCGCATCAAGGTGCCGAAGCCGACGACGCAGGCGGTGATGTTCTGCGTGATGGATGTCTCCGGCTCGATGGACGAAGAGAAGAAGGCCACCGCAAAGCGCTTCTTCATGCTGCTCTATCTGTTCCTGAATCGCACCTACGAGCACATCGAGGTGGTGTTCATCCGTCACCACACGATCGCCAAGGAAGTGGACGAGGATGAGTTCTTTCACTCGCGCGAGTCGGGCGGCACGGTCGTGTCGAGCGCGCTCAAGCTGATGCACGAAGTCATCGCTTCGCGTTACGCGCGCGGCAACTGGAACATCTATGGTGCCCAGGCTTCCGACGGGGACAACTGGGACAACGATTCGCCGATCTGTCGTGAGCTGCTCGACACCCAGATCCTGCCCTACTGCCAATACTTCGCGTACATCGAGATCACTCCCGGCGAACCGCAGAACCTCTGGCGCGAATACGAGAAACTGATGGGGGCCCACAAGAACTTCGCGATGCAGAGAATCGAAGCGCCGGCCGACATCTATCCGGTATTCCGCGAACTGTTCAAGAAGACGCTTGCATGAAACGTGCCGCCGTGAAAAAGCTCAAAGAGCTACCCGCGACCTCCGAATGGACGTTCGAGGCGATCGACACCTACCACACTGAAATCGCACGGGTTGCCGGCGAATTCGGCCTCGATGTATACCCGCCGCAGATCGAGCTGATCACCGCCGAGCAGATGATGGATGCCTATGCGTCCGTGGGCATGCCGGTGAATTATCACCACTGGTCTTTCGGCAAGCACTTCCTGACGACAGAAAAGGGCTATCGGCGCGGCCAGATGGGTCTCGCGTACGAAATCGTCATCAACTCCAACCCCTGCATCGCGTACCTGATGGAGGAGAACACGCTGACGATGCAGGCGCTGGTGATCGCCCACGCGGCTTATGGCCACAACAGCTTCTTCAAGGGCAATTACCTCTTCCGCACCTGGACCAACGCCGACGCAATCGTCGACTACCTGATCTTCGCGCGGCATTACATCGCCGAATGCGAGGAGCGCCACGGCGAGGAAGAAGTCGAACTGCTGCTCGATTCGTGCCATGCGCTGATGAACCTGGGGGTGGACCGCTACAAGCGCCCGCCGAAACTCTCGCTGGCGAAGGAGAAACTGCGCCAGAGCGAACGCACCGAATATCTGCAGAGCCAGGTGAACGAGTTGTGGCGGACCTTGCCGGTTCATGAAGCCAAGCCCGGCCGGGCGTCGCGGCCACGCTTCCCGCCCGAACCCGAGGAGAACCTGCTGTATTTCGTCGAGAAGCACGCGCCGCTCCTCGAACCCTGGCAGCGCGAGATCGTGCGCATCGTGCGCAAGATCGCGCAGTACTTCTTTCCTCAACGCCAGACGCAGGTCATGAACGAAGGCTGGGCGTGCTTCTGGCACTACACGCTCCTCAACCGGCTGTACGACGAGGGGTTGCTGGCCGACAGCTTCATGCTCGAATTCCTCCAGTCGCACACCAACGTGGTGTATCAACCCGCCTATAACGAGCGCTGGTACAACGGCATCAACCCCTACGCGCTGGGTTTCATGATGTGGCAGGACATCCGCCGCATCTGTGAATCGCCGACGGAAGAGGATCGGGCCTGGTTTCCGGACATCGCCGGCAGCGACTGGCGCGAGACCCTCGATTTCGCGATGAAGAACTTCAAGGACGAGAGCTTCGTCGCCCAGTATCTGTCCCCGAAGGTGATCCGTGATCTCCGGCTGTTTGCGATTCTCGACGACGAGCACGAGTCCAAGCTCAAGGTGTCGGCGATACACGACGAGCGCGGTTATCGTCGCGTGCGCGAGATCCTGTCCGACCAGTACAACCTCGGCAGCCGCGAGCCGAACATCCAGGTCTGGAACGTGGATCTGCGGGGCGACCGCTCGTTGACATTGCGCCACCAGGAATACCGGCGCCGGCCCCTCGGCGGCACCATTGACGAAGTCATGAAACACATGGCGCGACTGTGGGGGTTCACCGTACGCCTCGAGACGCAGCATGAGGACGGCAGCATCGAACTCGTGCAGGAGACGAGGATCGAGAAGCGCCGCGGTCATCCGGACAACTGACGGGCACACGGACAGGGCCCGCTGCGAGGAGCAGAGCACGCGGCGGCCTGCCGAACCTTTGCAACGTCGCAGGAATCACCCGCCACGCATCATCGACAAATCCCCGGGCGGTAGAATCGGGTCTTTCCCTTGTCATCGGAGACCCCATGTTCCAGCCGCCCAGTCCGATCTATCCGGTCGCCGGCATCCGCACCATCGAAGCGCGCGTCGCACCGCTCGCCCAGCCAACGCTGATGGAGCGGGCTGGCCGCGCGGCGGCGGAAGAAGCCGTGCGCCTGACGCAGGACCGTGCAGGACACGTGCTTATCGTGTGCGGGCCGGGTAACAACGGCGGCGACGGGCTGGTCATGGCCCGCCGGCTCCTGCAGGCCGGGCGGCCGGTGACGGTGGCGTTTGCCGAAGATCCGCGCAGTCTGCCGCCCGACGCCGCGGCGGCGTTCACCGCGTGGCGTGCGGCCGGCGGTGAAACGGTTTCGGACTTTCCCGGCGCGCCGGCGAACGGCTGGGCACTCGTCGTCGACGCGCTGTTCGGTATCGGCCTGCGCCGGCCGGTCGAAGGCCGCTACGCGCGCTGGATCGACACGATGAACGCGCAGCAGGCACCGCGGCTCGCGATCGACATCCCGAGCGGCCTCGACGCCGACACCGGCGCAATCCTCGGCACGGTGTTCCAGGCGACCGCAACGCTGACCTTCATCGCGCTCAAGCCCGGCCTGCTCACGCTCGACGGGCCGGACTACGCCGGCACGGTGCACGTCCATCGGCTCGACATCGACCCCGCGGCCTGGCTTTCGCCGCCGGGATTCGAGATCCGCCCCGCGATGATGCGGGAGTTCATGCGGCCGCGACGGCAAAACACGCACAAAGGCAGCTATGGCGACGTCGGCATCATCGGCGGCGCACCGGGGATGACCGGCGCAGCGCTGCTCGCCGGCCGGGCAGCGCTGAAACTCGGCAGCGGGCGGGTGTATGTCGGCCTCGTCGACGATCACGCGCTCCCGGTCGACCACACCCAGCCCGAGCTGATGCTGAAGCGGCCGGAGCAGGTTCTCGAACAGGCCAGCGTCCTCGCGCTCGGACCCGGCCTGGGCACCAGCGCAACCGCTCTTGCGCTGCTCGAGGGTGCGGTCGGATCCGATCGCCCCCTGCTGCTCGATGCCGACGCGCTCAACCTGCTGGCCGACGCGCCACACCTGAAAGCGCAGGTCGCCGCACGCGAGGCCCCGACCTTGCTCACTCCCCATCCCGGCGAGGCTGGTCGACTCCTCGGCATCGGCACCGCTCACGTGCAAGCTGACCGCGTTGCCTCCGCGCTCGAACTGTCGACGCGCTTTCGCGCCGACATCGTGCTCAAGGGCGGCGGCAGCGTCCTTGCGACAACGACAGGACAATGGTTCATCAACACCACCGGCCATCCCGGCATGGCGAGCGCCGGTATGGGAGATGTGCTGACCGGCCTGATCGCCAGCCTGCTCGCCCAAGGCTGGCCCGCCCGGTCGGCGCTGCTTGCGGCGGTGCATCTGCATGGTGCGGCGGCCGATCGCCTTGCCCGCGAAGGCATCGGGCCGATCGGACTGACCGCGAGCGAAGTCGCCGAGGCCGCGCGCGGCGTATTCAACGGCTGGATCGTGAAGGCCGCCCGGGGGCGCTGAAGTCAGTGCCCTTGATGCGATGTCGGAAGCGCGCCCGGTGCACTGCTAGAATCGGCGTTCGTCCCGACCTCCGCCCTTCATGCCGCAAATCAGTGTCAATCGCCTCCAGCCCGGAATATTTGTCTCGCTCTCGGGCCATGGATGGATGAAACACCCGTTCCTGCTGAACCGGTTCTGCCTTTCGAGCGAGCGGCAGATCCAGGCGATGCGCGAAATGGGGATCGTCGCGGTCGAGTGGGACCCTGCGCGCAGTACCGTCGCCCCGCTCCCCGAATGCCCTGCCGGAAGTGCCAGCGCGCCGGAGCCGGATTTCGGTCGTGCGGCGCTGGCCGGCATGCAGGACGAAAAACGCGTGCGTCTCGAGCGGGTGCGACATCAGCGCGAAGGCTTGGCGCGTCGGGAACGGCAGTTCGAACAGCAGACCGTCGTGGCGGGCGACATCTTCCGCTCCCTGCTCGCCCGCCCGCAGGACGCGCACCGCCACGCTTGCGCGCTGGTTGGCGGGATCGTCGAAAACCTGCTCGGTACCGAGAACATGGTCATCCATCTCGTCAGCCAGAAGAGCCGCGAAGGCGGTCTCGCCTTTCACGCGCTGAACGTGATGGGCCTTTCGCTGATGCTGGGCAAAACGCTGCGGCTGCCGGACGAGGACATGAGGCACCTCGGCCTCGGTGCCCTCCTTCACGACGTGGGCAAGCAGGACATCCCGCCGCGCATTCTGCGCAGCACTCAGCGCACGGCGCCGGAAGAGGAATTCTACCGGGCACACGTCGGCTACGGCATCAAGGCGGTCAGTGCGCTGCGCGCGTTGCCCGTGCCGGTCAGGAACATCATCGCCTGCCATCACGAGCATTGCGACGGCAGCGGATTTCCAAACCGCCTCGTGGCGGAAAGGATTCCCCGTCTCGCCCGCATTGCAGCGATCGCGAATCGCTACGACAACCTGTGCAATCCGTTCGACCTGCGCGAAGCGAAGGCGCCGGCCGAAGCGCTGCGGCAGATGTACCGCAACGAGGCCGCCCGCTATGACCGGCAGATGGTGGAACTGTTCATCAAGACACTCGGAGTTTACCCGCCGGGGACTTTTGTCGCCTTGTCGAACGGCAGTGTCGGCATGGTCGTCGAAACCAACGTCGCCGACCTGCTCCACCCGCTGGTGATGCTGTACGACCCGGACATTCCGCGCTCGGAGGCACTGCTGATCGACCTGCGCGACGCCGAACTGAGCATCGAATCGGCATTGAGCGCCGCCAAGCTTCCGGTCGAAACCGTCGAATACCTCGCCCCTCGCGGTCGTCTCGACTACCTTGTCGAAGGCAGCAGGAATTAGGAAACCGGGGGACGGTAAATACCGCGCCCGTGCTTCGATCCGGAACTTCCGGGTTTCGTCTGCCCCCACAATAATCGAGCCCCCACCCCATGTCCGACACTCACCCCCATGCGCTGCGCAGCATCATGCTGCTCCTCGGTGCGCTGTTCCTGTTCGTGCTCCTCGATGCCACCGCCAAACGCCTCGCCGCGACCTACCCGGTCCCGATGCTGGTGTGGGCGCGCTACGCGCTGCACTTCCTGCTGATGGTGGTGTTCCTGGCGCCGTCGATGCGCCTGAAGCTCATCACGACGAAGCGGCCGGGACGACAGATCGTTCGCGCCACCTGTCTGCTCGCCGTGACCTTCTTCAATATCGCCGCGCTGCAGGTGATGCCGCTGGCCGAGACGACCGCGATCGTCTTTGCCGCGCCGCTGATGGTCACGCTGATGGCCGGACCACTGCTTGGCGAACGCATCGGCCCGCTGCGCTGGGTGGCCGTCGTGACCGGTTTCATCGGCGTCCTGCTGATTGCCCGCCCCGGCGGCGCGCTGGTGGCCGAAGGCGTCGCCCTCGCCCTCGGGGCGGCCGTGAGCTACGCGGCCTACCAGATTCTGACCCGCCAGCTTTCCCCGACCGAAACCCCCGTCAACATGCTGTTCTACACGGCGCTGGTCGGCACCGGCGTCATGAGCCTCGCGCTGCCGTGGTTGTGGGAGGGCCCGATGCCCGGACCGCTCGATGCGCTGCTGATCGCCTCGCTCGGGATCTACGGCGGCTGCGGGCATTTCCTGCTGATCCGCGCGTTCCGCGACGCCCCGGCTTCGATGTTGTCGCCGATCCTGTACGTGCAGCTGCTGTGGGCGACCCTGATCGGCTGGTTCGGCTTCGGCCAACTGCCGGATGGCTGGGGACTGGCCGGCATCCTGACGATCGGCGGCGCAGGGGTGCTGATCGCCATCGACGGTCGCCGCGCCGCGCAGCGCCGACAGGAGGCGCTTGTCACGGCGGCCGAACCGGCGTCCGGGACAAACGAGATTCGCGCCATCGAAGGGACGGAACCGCTAGAATCCCCGCTCCACTTCGAAGGCCGACGCCAATGAATCTGTCACAACAGCTACGCATCGAAATCCAGCGCAACGTTGCCGCCTCGCTGGCGGAAGATGTTGGCACGGGCGACCTCACCGCGCGTCTGATCCCGTGGGAAACCGACGCACGCGGCCGCGTCATCACGCGCGAGGCGGCGGTCCTGTGCGGCACCGCGTGGTTCGACGCCGCATTCGAGGTGCTGAGCCCCGCCGCCGCGGTTGTCTGGCACGTCCGCGACGGCGACCGGATCGAACCGGGCCAGGTGCTGTGCGAAGTCGTCGCAAGCGCTCGCGTGCTGCTCACCGCCGAGCGCACCGCGTTGAATTTTCTGCAGTTGCTTTCAGCGACCGCGACTGCGACGCGGCGTTTCGTCGATGCGATCGCCGGCACCCGCGCGAAGATCGTCGACACCCGCAAGACCCTGCCCGGCCTGCGCCTCGCGCAGAAATACGCCGTGACGGTCGGCGGCGGCGTGAACCACCGCGTCGGACTCTACGACGGCATCTTGGTCAAGGAAAACCACATCATCGCCGCCGGCAGCATCGCCCGCGTCATTGAGCAGGCCCAGGCGATCGCGCCGTCGAACGTGTTCATCGAGATCGAGGTCGAGACGCTCGAAGAGCTCCATGAAGCGCTCGACGCCGGTGCGAAGATGATCCTGCTCGACAACATGAGCCTCGAGACGATGCGCGAAGCCGTGCGCATCGCCGACGGGCGCGCCGAACTCGAAGCATCGGGCGGGGTGAATCTCGAAAAAGTGCGCGCGATCGCCGAAACGGGCGTGGACCGGATTTCGATCGGCAGCCTGACGAAGGACGTCCGGGCGATCGACCTGTCGCTGCGTCACGTCGAGGAATGAGGGCCGCTTCGGGTTAGACAGATCCGGACCAGAGCAGCCGCCCTCCACACCGGGCACGGACTGCCCAACAAGGGCCGCGACGGACTCCCGTTCGCGGCCTCCCTCTGCCGGCGCTACACGCGCTCGACAATGAAGCGCTTGACCGCCTCGACATCCGGCGCCATGAGTTCGACGCGCTGCGGCAGGTTCTCGATGCCTTCGAGCTCGGCCGGACGCTCCGGCTCGCGCCCGAGCGCTTCACGGATCGTTTCGGCGAACTTTGCCGGCAATGCGGTTTCGAGCACCAGCAACGGCACGCCCGCCGGCACGCTGCCGGCACAGTCCCAGGCGACCTTGACGCCGTCGGCGGTGTGCGTGTCGATCATCGTGCCGTATTGCTCGAACACCTTGCGGATCGTCGCCACGCGCCCCGCATGCGAACTGCAGCCGGACACGAGCGCGAAATCGCCGATGCGGGCGAAATCGGCGGACCCCGACAGGTCGAAGGCGCCGCCTGCATCCACCGCCTTCCAGAGTTCGGCGACCCGCTTCGAGTCGCGCCCGACAAGGTCGAACACGAAGCGTTCAAAGTTCGACGCTTTGGAAATGTCCATCGACGGGCTCGACGTGACGTGTGTTTCGGCAGCCTTGCGCGGACGATAGACGCCGGTGCGGAAGAACTCGTCGAGCACGTCGTTTTCGTTTGTCGCGAGGATCAGCCGCGCGATCGGCAGCCCCATCTGGCGCGCGATGTGGCCGGCGCAGATGTTGCCGAAATTGCCCGAGGGCACGCAGAAGGCGACCTGTTCGTCGTTCGACCGCGTCGCGGCGAAATAGCCTTTGAAGTAATAGACGATCTGCGCCGCAACGCGCGCCCAGTTGATCGAATTGACCGCGCCGATCTTGTATTTCGCCTTGAAGGCGGCGTCGTTCGAGACCGCTTTCACGATGTCCTGCGCGTCGTCGAACATGCCGGTGACGGCGATGTTGTAGATGTTTTCGTCCTGCAGCGAATACATCTGCGCGCGCTGAAAAGCGCTCATCTTGCCGTGCGGCGACAGCATGAAGACGCGCACGGCGTGCTTGCCGCGCATCGCGTATTCGGCCGCCGAGCCGGTATCGCCGGAAGTTGCGCCGAGGATGTTGATGGTCTCGCCGCGGCGCTCCAGGACGTACTCGAACAGGTTGCCGAGCAACTGCATCGCCATGTCCTTGAACGCCAGCGTCGGGCCGTTCGACAGCTCCAGCAGGCCGAGCTTGCCGGCTTCGAGCCAATGCACCGGCGTGATCTCGGCGGCGTCGTCGCCCGGACGCGCGAAGCGATAGATCTCGGCAGTGTAGGTCTTGTCGCAGATCGCCTTCAGGTCGGCGGCGGGAATGTCGGTGATGAACTTCGACAGGATCGCGAGCGCGAGATCCGCATACGACAGCGAGCGCCACGCGTCGAGTTCGGCGCGCGAGATCCGCGGATAGCTTTCAGGGAGGTACAGCCCGCCATCCGGCGCAAGACCGCCGAGCAGAATGTCGCAAAACTCGGGTCGCGCGGCGTGGCCGCGAGTGGAGAGATACTTCACGGTGGGGTCCTTCAGATGAGCAGGTTCAAATGGAACGGGCGGCGGACCGCTGCAGCGCCGGCGTACAGGCTTCCCGGCGTCACAAGGGGCGCATTATCCGCCAGCGGGCGCACCCAGTCCATGCGCGGCGGCACCGCTCACCCGGTTCAATCCTGCAGCAACGCGGGCGGGAAGCCGAAGCGATAGGTACCCCAGTGCCGGCCGCCGACGATGAGCGGCAGCGAAAGGTCGCACAGCACCTCGCCGGTGTCGCGCACGTAGGTCTGCAGCAGCGCGTGCCCCGTGTTGGCGAGTGCACGACGACATGTCGGATCGTCGTAGATGCGCTTTTGCCGGCTGAACATCAGGTCATGCTCGGGGTCGCCGTTCGGCTCCGCGGAAAAACGGCGGTTATGGACGGGCATGTAGCAGTTGGTGTCGACCGCCGCGCAGAACGCCAGGCCGGGGAACCTTTCGAGCGCGCGCTCGTAAATATCCTGCAGCTCCTTGCCGATCGCCATGTCGTAGCTGGTGTGGAATTTGGGCGGGTGGGTGTTCGGAATCGGCTGGTAGCGCGTATCGAATATGTTCAGCGTGCGCGCCTTGTCCTCGAGGAACGCGACCATCTCGTTGCGGCTTTCCTCGGCCACCGCCGTCAACCTGTCGTAGGCCGACTCGCCGATGCGAAAGCGCGACGACAGCGCGTGGAGGCCTTCGGTATGCTCCCGGAGGTCCCTCGAGAAGCGTTCCGATTCGAGCATCTGCGTCGACACCTGCCCCGACAGCGAGTTGATTTCGTTCACCCGCTCATGCACGGTCTCGTTGGTGTTGCGAATCTCGTGAATCGAGTGAGTGATGACTTTCATCTGCGCGCCGACCCGCTGCAATTCTCCGATCATCGCGGCAAAATTCGCCGATGACTTGTGCACCACCTGCAGTGCCCGCGCCGAATCCTCGGCAATGCCGCGCGTCTCCACTTCGGTATCGGCGACGAGACCGAGCATCTGGTCCGAGTTCTCGGTGATGACGCCGGTCGCGACCTTGACCTTCTCCGCGAGCTTGCGGACTTCATCGGCAACCACTGCGAAACCCCGGCCCGATTCGCCGGCGCGGGCCGCTTCGATTGCCGCATTCAGGGCCAGCAGGTTGGTCTGGTCCGAAATGTGATTGATCAGCAGGCCGATGTCCCGGATCTTTGCCGAATGATTGTTCAGCTCGGCAACGATCCGGTCGAAAGACTGCACTTTTTCGCTGATCCCGCTGATGCGTTCGGCCACGTCGAGCAGTTCCCGATAGTTGGTCTGCACCGCCTCCAGGTTGGCTGCGGTCGCGACGTCGATCTCGTCGGCGTGGGCGCTCACCCGCGAAACCGCTGCGCGAGTCGTCTGACTCGCGTCGAAAACCAACGCCGCGAGCTCACGCTGGCGGTTCGCACTGACAGTGGTCTGGTGAATGCGCAGGTTCAGTTTCGCTGCCTCGACAGCGATGCTCGAGCCTTTGCCGCGTAGCGCGGCGATCGTCTCCCGGACCTGCGCGACGAAACCGCTTCGCACCCCGGTCGCCTTCTCGCCGATATCCGGACGTTCACCACTCAGGTCCGCCAGCGAGCGCGACGTCTCGTCACGGCCTTTGCGCAGAAATGGGAACAAGGATGCAGCAAGACCGCTGCGCGGATTCGAATTCATGAAATCTCCTGGGTCCTGTTTTGGGAATGCATCGACGGCACCGTTGTCCACTTCCGGACGTAACCGTCAATCTCCCGCTTGATCCTGTGTATCGTCCATTTCCGGGCAACCTTTAACGTGAAAGAGCCCACATCCGAGACGAGCGCGCGCCTGACCGCTGAAGGTCATGGGGTGGAAGGGCGGGTGAATCAGGCGGCTGCGCGAATGAAGCCGAAGCGAGTCAGAGCCTTGATCCAGCGTGGAGCGTTGCGTTGAACGGAAAGCGCCTCATAGTCGGTGGCTGAATCCCGGTAGTGTTCGCCACGTTTGAGCATGAAGTAGATGGTGCGCAGAATCTTGTGTGCCAAGGCGACGATGGCGCGTTTGTGGCCGCGGCGAACGATGAGCGACTGGAACTTCGACTGCAAGGCCGATTTGGTGCGGCTGGCGGCATGAGCGAACTCGCAGAGCAGGCGTCGGACATAGAGGTTGCCCTTGCGAACGCGTCCGGATTTGCGCTTGCCCGCCGACTCATTGTTGCCCGGGCAGATGCCGACCCAGGACGTCAGCCGATCCGCGCAGCCGAATGCCTCCATATCGGTGCCAATTTCCACCAGCAGCATGGCTGCGCCGATCAGATCGACGCCGGGCAGGGTTTGCAGCAAGGCGAGCGCGTTTCGTTCGTCCTGCAGTCCATCCAGAAGTCGCGCATCGAAGCGCGCAATGCGCGCCTCGATCTCCTCGACATGGTGCATCAGTTCATCGAGCACGAAGCGATGGCTGTCGGTCAGTTCCCCCTGCAAGGCATCGAAGATTTCCTCGCGACTGGCCTTGAGTCGCCGACTGGCGAACTTCAGCACCTCGTTCGGCGAGTGCCCTTCGATGATGGCCTTGACCATGGCGCGTGCCGACTGACCATGCAGATCGCTCACCACCACGCCCAGGCGGATGCCGCCGTCGGTCAGCACCTTGTGCAGGCGGTTCTTCTCGGAGGCCAGCAGACCCACCAGTTTCTGCCGCTGCCGCGAAATCAGACGCAACTCACGCAGCCGTGCCGGCGGCACGAACGAACCGCGCAGCAATCCGGCACGCGAGAGCGTCGCCAACCATTGCGCATCGCCGACATCGGTCTTGCGTCCGGGAACATTCTTGACGTGCCGGGCATTGACCACTTGCCCACGGATGCCCACCGCTTCCAGTGCGGCATACGGGCTCTTCCAGTAGATGCCCGTGCTCTCCATCACCACCTGATCGGGAGCAAGCGATGCCGCCCAGTCGGCCAGTGCGCGCCGATCGCGTTTGAACGCACCGAATTGCCGCTGTTCGATACGCGTCGTGCCGTCGGCCTCTTCGAGGATCGCGCAGGCCGTAATTTGCGCCTGATGCACATCCAGTCCGATGACTCGTTTGTGTAGCGCTACCAGTTCCATGCCATCTCCCGTCGAATTACACTCAACAGTGGAAGGGGGCGGGTGCCAGAACTGAAAGTGCCTGAAGGCGACAAGTCGCCGACGGCCTGTTTAACGTGCGCTCTCTATGGAAGCAATCCGGGGTACGAGTCAGTTCGGCGGGTCACGTTAGCTTGCGGGGTCGAGCCGCCAAAAAATTGCGCGACCTCTTCCCGCCTCCTTCCACCCCGAATTCTCTTTCATCATCAGGGGTGGCGGCCATCGCAATCACCGTTAGCCCGATGGAGAGGAGATCCGCGCCAAGGGCCGTTCCCCGCTCGCCGCGAGCCGGTGAGATGGAGCGAGCAGGACCGGGTCGCCGTTCCCGGGTCGCGAGCGGCCCCTATCCTGCCGCGGCCTTGCCGATCTCGGATAACACTGCGCATGCCGCGTCCCATAGGCTTCCGACCATCGCCCGCCGCCACGGCGGGTGATTTACAACAATTCGCTTCAACGCAAGCGTGAAGGAGACGAGATGCAGATTTTCGACATGATCATCAACGGCAGGCCAGTGAAGGCCGATAGCACCTTTGAAGTCATCAACCCCGCAACCGGCGAGCCCTTCGCGTGCGTACAGGCGGGTACCCCCGCCCATGTCGACCAGGCCGTCGCCGCGGCGCGCGCAGCGTTCCCGGCATGGTGCCGCACCCCGGACGCCGAGCGCCAGCGCCTGATGCACGCGCTCGGTGCGGCACTCGAAGCGAACATGCCGGAGCTGATGGAACTGGTCACGAAAGAGGCCGGCAAGCCGCTCGGCGGACTGAACGGCGTCGGGTCGGGGATGGAGGTCGGGGGCGCAATCGCGTGGACCCACGTCACGGCCGACCTCGAACTGCCCGTCGAGGTGATCCAGGACAACGACGATGCGCGCATCGAGGTGCATCGCAAGCCGCTGGGCGTCGTCGGCTCGATCACGCCGTGGAACTGGCCGCTGATGATCGCGATCTGGCACGTGATCCCGGCGCTGCGCGCAGGCAACACCGTCGTCATCAAGCCGTCGGGCCTGACGCCGACCGCGACGATCCGTTTCGTCGAGCTCGCCAACGCGATCCTGCCGCCGGGCGTGCTGAACATCGTCACCGGCGAATCCGGTGTCGGCTCGGCGATCGCAAAACACCCGGACATCAACAAGATCGTGTTCACCGGCTCGACGCCGACCGGCAAGAACATCATGCAGAACGCGGCCGGCAACCTGAAGCGGCTCACGTTGGAACTCGGCGGCAACGACGCGGGCATCGTGCTGCCCGACGTTGATCCGAAAGCGATCGCGCCGAAGCTCTTCGGCGTCGGTTTCCACAACAATGGCCAGACCTGCGCCTGCCTCAAGCGGCTCTATGTGCACGACAGCATCTATGAAGACGTGTGCGCGGAGCTGGCGCGCATCGCCAAGGAGACGGTCGTCGGCAACGGACTGGTCGAAGGCACCGAGCTCGGACCGGTGCAGAACAAGGCGCAGATGGACTTCGTGCAGGAACTCGTCGAGGACGCGCGGGCGCAGGGCGCACGCATCCTGTCCGGCGGCAAGGCCCGGACCGGCTGCGGCTTCTTCTTCGAGCCGACCGTGATCGCGGACGCGAAGGACGGCATGCGCGTCGTCGACGAGGAGCAGTTCGGCCCGGTGCTGCCGGTGATCCGCTACTCGGACATCGAGGAAGTGATCGCGCGCGCCAACGACAACGAAAACGGGCTGGGCGGCTCGATCTGGTCGAAAGACCGCGCGAAAGCCGCGGAGCTCGCGCTGCGCCTCGAATGCGGCACGGCGTGGGTGAACGAGCACGGCGCGGTGCAGCCCGACGCGCCCTTCGGCGGCGTCAAGCAGTCGGGGCTGGGCGTCGAGTTCGGCCGCTACGGGCTCGAGGAATACACCTCGATCCAGACGCTGAAGATCATGAAGGCCTAGCGGGGTTTCCGCGCCCGGCCGGGTTGGGGTGCGGCGACCGGGAATCCTCCCGGTTCCGCTTTCCCATTCGTCACATTCGCGCGGGTCGCTGTTGCACGGGTCGCCGCTGCACGGGTCCGGTCTCCTCCACCTGACCCGGGACGATCCGCTTGCGCCCCGGCAGCCGGGGCGCTTTTTTGACGCGCGCTTACTGCAGGCTTTCCATGCGCAGGCGCGTGATCCTGCCCTGCACGACCGGCAGTGCTTCGATCTTCGCGATCGCCGCGTTGGCGTTCTTCTCGATCGTGACGTGGGTCAGCATGATGATGTCGGTCTGCGACGCGCCTTCCGGCGCTTCCTTCTGGATCATCGCTTCGATCGAGATGTCGCTGTCGGCGAGGATGCGGGTGATGTCGGCCAGCACGCCCGGTTTGTCCTCGACGCGCATGCGCAGGTAATACGAAGTCACGACTTCTTCGATCGGCAGCACCTTGAGGTCGCGCACCTGCTCGGGCTGGAAGGCGAGATGCGGCACGCGATGCTCGGGGTCCGCGGTGTGCAGACGGGTGACGTCGACGAGGTCGGCGATCACCGCGCTGGCAGTCGGCTCGGCGCCGGCGCCCTTGCCGTAATACAGCGTCGCGCCGACGGCGTCGCCATGGACGACGACGGCGTTCATCGCGCCCTCGACGTTCGCGATCAGGCGCTTGGCCGGAATCAGCGTCGGGTGCACGCGCAGTTCGATGCCTTCGGTACGCATGCGCGAGATGCCGAGCAGCTTGATGCGGTAGCCGAGCTGTTCGGCGTAGGCGATATCGACGCTGTCGAGGCTCGTGATGCCTTCGACGTGCGCGGCCTCGAACTGCATCGGCACGCCGAACGCGATCGCGCTCATGATCGTCGCCTTGTGCGCGGCATCGATACCTTCGATGTCGAAAGTCGGGTCGGCTTCGGCATAACCGAGCGCCTGCGCTTCTTTCAGCACGTCTGCGAACGGCAGGCCCTTGTCGCGCATCTCGGAGAGGATGAAGTTCGTCGTGCCGTTGATGATGCCGGCGACCCACTGGATGCGGTTCGCCGAAAGGCCCTCGCGCAGCGCCTTGATGATCGGGATGCCGCCGGCGACCGCGGCTTCGAACGCGACCATGACGCCCCTCGATTGCGCAGCGGCGAAGATCTCGTTGCCGTGCACCGCGAGCAGTGCCTTGTTCGCCGTGACGACGTGCTTGCCGTTCTCGATCGCTTTCAGCACCAGTTCCTTCGCGACGCCGTAGCCCCCAATCAGTTCGACGACGATGTCGATTTCCGGGTCGGCGACGACCGAGAACGCGTCATCGGTCAGCCGCACGCCGCTGCCCGCGACGGTGCGCGCGAGCTCGAGATTCTTGTCAGCCACTGCGGTGATGCGAATCGGGCGACCGGCGCGGCGGGTGATTTCTTCCTCGTTGCGCTTCAGAACGGTGAAGGTACCGCCGCCGACGGTACCGATGCCCAGCAGGCCAACATTGATCGGTTTCATAAAAGCTCGTTCGATTGAGATTCGGTTGGAAATTTGGTTGAGTGAGCCGATTGGGTACGCCGTTGAGTCAGGCGGGCCCCGCTCAGGTGGCGTGCCGCTTGCGGTACTGCTCGAGAAAACGCGCGATGCGTGCGATCGCGTCGCGCAGGTCGTCCTCGTGCGGCAGGAACACGAGCCGGAAATGATCGGGGTACGGCCAGTTGAAGCCGGTGCCCTGCACGAGCAGCACGCGCTCTTCTTCGAGCAGTTCGGCGATGAAGGCCTGGTCGTCCTGGATCGGGTAAAGCTTCGGGTCGAGCTTCGGAAACATGTACAGCGTCGCTTTCGGCTTGACGCAGCTGACGCCCGGAATCGCGGTGATCAGTTCGTGGGCGAGATCGCGCTGACGGCGCATGCGCCCGCCCTCCGCGACCAGGTCGTCGATGCTCTGGTAGCCGCCGAGCGCGGTCTGGATCGCATACTGCCCGGGAACGTTCGCGCACAGGCGCATCGACGCGAGCATGTTGAGCCCCTCGATGTAGTCCTGCGCGTGGCGCTTGTCGCCGCACACCACCATCCAGCCGGCGCGGTAGCCGCACGAGCGGTAGTTCTTCGACAGCCCGTTGAAGAGGATCGTCAGCACGTCTTCGGAGAACGAACCCATCGACCGATGCGTCGCGCCGTCGTACAGCACCTTGTCGTACACCTCGTCGGCGTAGAGGATCAGGCCGTGCTCGCGGGCGATGTCGACGATGCCCTGCAGGATGTGGTCCGGATACAGCGCACCGGTCGGGTTGTTGGGGTTGATGACGACGATCGCGCGCGTGTTCGGCGTGATGCGGGCGCGCATGTCGTCGAGGTCGGGCAGCCAGCCGTTGGCTTCGTCGCAGAGGTAATGCACCGGCGTGCCGCCCGACAGGCTCACCGCAGCGGTCCATAACGGGTAATCAGGCGCCGGCACGAGCACCTCGTCGCCGATGTTCAGCAGCGCGTTCATCGCCATCACGATCAGCTCGGATACGCCGTTGCCGATGTAGATGTCCTCGAGCGTCACGCCCTTGATGTGCTTTTGCTGCGTGTAGTGCATCACCGCCTTGCGCGCGGCGAAAATGCCTTTCGAGTCCGAGTAGCCGGCCGAATTCGGCAGGTTGCGGATCATGTCGAGCTGGATCTCTTCCGGCGCATCGAAGCCGAACGCGGCGAGGTTGCCGATGTTCAGCTTGATGATCTTGTGGCCTTCGTCCTCCATCTGTTTGGCCTTGGCCAGCACCGGGCCGCGGATGTCATAGCAGACGTTGGCGAGTTTCGCGGACTTGCGCACCATCCTCGCGTCGGGGGCCAGCGGGGAGGCTTGCGTTTCCGCCACCAGGGGGGCAACACGCAGTTTCGGCTCGACGCTCATCGCAATCCGTCCTTTCTTTCGCATGATCTGGATACTCCGCACCACGGCAGTGGCGCGCAAGGTTTTCGCTCGCCGGGGTAGAATGCCTCGTGCCGGATCGGCGAGCCAAAGAAGCTATCTTATCCAAGCCAGCCCCCCCCGGCAATTTTGCGACCGAGCGAACCGTCATGAAGCTGAATCTCGAACAGAACTCGAACCTCAACCTCTTCACCGGCTATGCCGCCGATCACGTGATGGTCAACAAGGTGCGCCACGAGGGCAACCTCATCGTGACGAGCGAGCGGGTGCTGGTGTGGGCAGCGGCCGGATTCGACGATCTTGCCGCCGCCGACTTCGTCGCCCTGCGCGAACTCGCCCCCGAAGTGGTCCTCCTCGGCACCGGTTCGCGGTTGCGCTTTCCGTCGCCACGCGTGCTGCGCCCGCTGATCGACGCCGGCATCGGCTATGAAGTCATGGATCTGGCGGCGGCATGCCGCACCTACAATATCCTGGCCACCGAAGGTCGCGCCGTCGCAGCCGCGCTGATTTTCGACGCGCCCTGAACACCGCGCCCGCCTTCCGGCGCGCATTGTCAGCTGCAACATTTGTCCGCTACGCTGCAGCCATCCATTTTCGCTGGAGGGTCCATGACCGCAAGCGCCACTTCGTCCACGCCCGACTTCAGCCTGCCCGCCACGGGCGGAACCGCCGTTGCGCTGGCAGCCCTGCGCGGCAGCAAGGTCGTGCTGTATTTCTATCCGAAGGACAGCACGCCCGGATGCACCAATGAAACAGCGGACTTCCGCGATCACTACGCGGCGTTTCGCGCCGCCGGCTGCGAAGTATTCGGCATCTCGCGCGACAGCCTCAAGTCTCACGAGAACTTCAAGGCCAAGCTCGCCCTGCCGTTCGAGCTGATCTCCGACGCCGATGAAGTCGCCTGCAACGCCTTTGGCGTCATCAAGATGAAGAACATGTACGGCAAAGAGGTGCGCGGCATCGAGCGCAGCACCTTTGTCCTCGACGCCGACGGCGCGATCCGGCGCGAATGGCGCGGCGTCAAGGTGCCCGGACACGTCCAGGAAGTGCTGGACTTCGTCACCACCCTTTAGATCCGGCCGGACTCCTCCCACCTGCTCCGCACTCCATGACCAAACGCACGCTCCGCACCCAGAAGACCAAGCTGTTCGTCCTCGATACCAACGTGCTGATGCACGATCCAACGAGCCTCTATCGCTTCGAGGAACATGACATCTTCGTGCCGATCATGACGCTCGAAGAGCTCGACGCAAACAAGAAGGGGATGTCCGAAGTTGCCCGCAACGCCCGCCAGGCGAGCCGCATGATGGACGACATCGTCAGCGGCAGCCCGGACGACATCCATGCAGGGATCACCCTCGACGGTCCCTCACGAGGCCTGGCGACCGGCAAGCTGTTCCTGCAGACCGAAGCGATCAAGATCGCGCTGCCCGCCGCGCTGCCCACCGCCAAAGGCGACAACCACATCCTCGCGGTCGTGATGCACCTCGCCGAGCGCTTCCCGCAGCGCCCGGTGATCCTCGTCTCCAAGGACATCAACATGCGCATCAAGGCCCGCGCACTGGGCCTCGATGCGCAGGATTACTTCAACGACAAGGTACTGGAAGATACCGACCTCCTCTATAGCGGCTGGCGCGAACTGCCGCCCGACTTCTGGGACACCCACGGCAAGGGCATGGAATCCTGGAAGGAGGACAGCCGCACCTATTACCGGGTCACCGGCCCGCTGGCCCCGGAACTGCTGGTCAATGAGTTCCTGTTCCAGAACGGCGAGGCGCCGCTGCAGGCGTGGGTGAAGGAGCGCAACGGCCGCAGCGTGCTGCTCGAAACGCTGGTCGACTATGCGCACACCAAGAACAACGTGTGGGGCATCACGGCGCGCAATCGCGAGCAGAATTTCGCGTTCAACCTGCTGATGAACCCGGAAATCGACTTCGTCACGCTGCTCGGCCAGGCCGGCACCGGCAAGACGCTGCTGACGCTGGCCGCCGGTCTCACCCAGGTGCTCGAAGCCAAGCGCTATTCCGAAATCATCATGACGCGGGTGACGGTGCCGGTCGGCGAGGACATCGGCTTCCTGCCCGGCACCGAGGAAGAGAAAATGGCGCCGTGGATGGGCGCACTCGAGGATAACCTCGACGTATTGAACGGCACCGCCGGCGAAGGCGGCGACTGGGGCCGCGCCGCGACGCGCGACCTGATCCGCAGCCGCATCAAGATCAAGAGCCTGAACTTCATGCGCGGGCGCACTTTCATCAACAAGTTCCTGATCATCGACGAAGCGCAGAACCTGACGCCGAAGCAGATGAAGACGCTGATCACGCGCGCGGGCCCCGGCACCAAGGTCGTGTGCCTCGGCAACATCGCGCAGATCGACACGCCCTATCTGACCGAAGGCAGCTCGGGCCTGACTTTCGTCGTCGACCGCTTCAAGGACTGGCTGCATTCGGGCCATATCACGCTGCAGCGCGGCGAACGTTCACGGCTCGCGGACCACGCGGCCGAAGTGCTGTAGCCGCGTGCGCTTGCCGGACCCGGCAGGCGCATGCATGTGAAACATTTCCGGATCATCCCGATTAACCGGTACGCGGCCTATAATGCGCAGGTTTTTTTGCGCGGAAGAGCCCCATGACCGCTACCGCCGCCGGGATGCTGATCGGCGCCAGCTCGGATTTCCTCAAGCGCTTCTCGCCCTTCAACCGGATGGAGCCGCACGCGCTCGACTTCCTCGCCGAGCGGGCAGTGCTGGCGTTTCATGCCCGGGGCAGGGAGATCCTGACGCCCGAGATGGGGCAGCCGCGGCATTTCCATATCGTCCAGCGCGGCAAGGTGCAGGCGCGCCAGTTCGGCCCGGCAACCGTCACGGATTACACGACGATGACGCTGGGGCCGGGCGAATGCTTTCCGATCGGCGCGATTTCGGCGCAGCGCCCGTCGACGAACAGCTACGTCGCCGTCGAAGACAGCTTCATCTACCAGCTGCCGGCTGAAGACTTTCTCAAGCTCATGCAGATGAGCCCGGTGTTCCACCTGTTCTGCACCCAGTACATCGCCAGCCTGCTGAACCAGTCGCGCCAGCAGCTGCAGACGAGCTTCGCGCAGCGCGCCGCCGAGCAGCAGACGATGACGACGCCGCTCGGCGAACTCGTGAAGAAGGACGCGATCTTCGTCACCCCCGGAACGACGATCCGCGCGGCGCTCGAAAAGATGTCCGAAATGCGCCTCGGCTGCATGGTGATCGTTGACACCGAACAGCGCCCGGTCGGCATCCTCACGCAGAGCGACCTGCTGTCGCGCATCGTTTTGCCGGCGATCGACCTGCAGCGACCGATCAGCGAGGTGATGACCCGCGATCCGCACCTGATGCCCGCCTCGGCGTCCGCGTACGACGCAGCGCTCGAAATGGCAACGCACGGCGTGCGCCACCTGCTCGTCACCGACGGCGACGACAGGCTCAAGGGCGTCGTGTCCGAGCGCGACCTGTTCTCGCTGCAGCGCATCAGCCTGCGCCAGGTTCGCGCCGGCATCGAGGGCGCGGAGGACGTCGAGGGGCTGCAGCGGGCGAGCCGCGACATTCGCCAGCTCGCGCTGAACCTGATTGCCCAGGGCGTCGGCGCCGAGCAGCTGACCCAGTTCATCTCCGCGCTCAACGATGCGCTCACCCGCCGCATCATCGACCTCGCCGCCGCCCGCCACGACATCCACGGCATCGATTACGCCTGGCTCGCATTCGGTTCGGAAGGACGGCATGAACAGACCCTGTCGTCGGACCAGGACAACGGCGTGATCTTCGTCAGCCCGCCAGGCGCCGACAAGGAAGCCCTGCGCAAGCGCCTGCTCGCGTTCGGCCGGGAGGTGAACGAAAACCTCGCGGCCTGCGGCTTCCCGCTGTGCAAGGGCAACATCATGGCGAGCAACCCGGAGCTATGCCTGACGTTCGAGGAATGGCGAGGGCGTTTCGGCGACTGGATCCGCGAACCGGACCCGCAGGCACTGCTCAATGCGTCGATCTTCTTCGATTACCGCGTGCTGTGCGGCAACGAACGGCTCGGCGACCAGTTGCGCACGTGGCTGAACAACACCGCGCGAGCGAACACGGCTTTCCTGCGCATGATGGCCGTGAACGCCCTGCAGGTCGCGCCGCCGCTCGGCCGCATCCGCGATTTCGTCCTGGACGACGACGGCACGATCGACCTGAAAAAATGCGGCGCCCGCCTGTTCGTCGACGTCGCCCGCATCCTCGCGCTGCGCACCGGCGTCGCTTCGAGCAGCACGGTCCAGCGCCTGCGCCAGGCCGGCGCGAAGATGGGAATGCAGGCCGAGGAAATCGCCGCGCTGATCGACGGCTTCCACTTCATCCAGTTGCTGCGCCTGCGCTCGCAGCATCTCGAAACCGAACACGATTCGCCGGGCGACAACCGCATCAATCCCGACGAACTCAATGAACTCGACCGCCGCATCCTCAAGGAAGCGTTTCGCCAGGCGCGCAAGCTCCAGCTCCGGCTGAAGCTCGACTACCAGCTATGAACTGGCTCACGCGACTGCTCTCGAACCGGGCCGACATCACCGCGCTCGACATCGCGCTGCGCGAGACGCTGGCGCACTGGCAGGCCGCGGCCGAGCCGGACCTGGGCGTCGCGCACTTCGAAGCCCGCTACGTCATCGTCAATACCGAAGCGACAGGGCTGGACCTCGACGCCGACCGCCTCCTCGCAGTCGGCGCAATCGCAGTCGATTGCGGAGTGCTGCCGCCGACCGAGAGCTATTACGCGAGACTCGAACCCGACCCGGCGACCGCGCTGATCAACCTGCTGACCTTCTGCGGCGCGGGTCCGGTCGTGGTTTTCAATGCGGGCTTCAACCGCAGCCTGCTCGAACGCGCCCTCGGCGAACACCTCGGGATCAAGCCGGAATGGACGTGGCTCGATCTTCACTGGCTGCTGCCGGCCCTGTACGGCGAACTCATCGACCATCCCGCGCGCCTCGCGGACTGGATGAAAGCGTTCGGAATCGAGACTTTCCAGCGCCACCATGCACTCGGCGACGCGTGGGCGATTGCCCAGCTGATGCTCGCCGCCCAGGCGCGGGCGCTCGCGCTCGGGCTCAAGACCCCGCGCAGCCTCGCAGAACTGGAGCGCTCGTGCCGCCACCTGAGACGACAGGCATGAAATATCCTCACGACGCTGCACCCCGCAGGGTGCTGTCGCGCATCGGCGTCCTTGCCGCGCTGCTGATCGCCTTCGCGTTTGCTGCCGCGACACCTGTGGCGGCGGCGGAAGAAAGGGAGGCCCCGGCGGACGACGGCTCTGTGGACCTGATCGAGCGCTACGGCAACGCCGCCCAGGAACTGATGAACCAGGGGATGGAGTATCTGGGTATCCGCTACCGCTTCGGCGGAAATTCCCCCGCGACCGGGCTCGACTGCAGCGGCCTCGTGCAGAACGTGTTCCGCAACGCGCTCGGCCTCGATCTGCCGCGCACTGCGCGGGAAATGGCGCGCCTCGGCGACAAAGTGGGCCTGCAGGACCTGAAACCGGGCGATCTGGTGTTCTTCAACACCATGCGGCGCACGTTCTCGCACGTCGGCATCTACATGGGCGAGGGACGCTTCCTGCATGCGCCGGCAAGCGGCGGCCGGGTCCGCCTTGACGAGATCGGGGAGCGTTACTGGAGCCAGCGTTTCAACGGCGCGCGCCGCCTGCTGCCAGACGCCGACGCGATGCTGCCCCGCTAGAACTCAGCCGCCATCACTTCCTGCGCGTCGCGCAACCGCCCCGGCAGCCTTCGCAGTCGCCCTGCTCGATGCGCCGCCCGAGCGCCTGCTGCAGCGCGCATACCGACCGGCGGCAACACACCAGCATTACGCCTTCGCGGCTGGCGGCCTCGCGAAAACGCTGCATCACGTTGTGCCCGAGAAAATCGGTAAACAGGATCACCATCTGGATGCCGGCCGGCAGCGGCGCGCTGCGGCGCTGGTGCGCGCTGTCGCGCCCGCTGACGTGGGCCGCAATGCGGATGCCGAACCCCGCGAGCACGTCCGGAATGTTGCCGAGGCGGTCGGCACCGACGATCAGCGCGTTCATGCGAATCTCCTTATTGCGAATTATTCGCATTCATATTGCCGCTAATACGAATGGATTGCAACTGCGAATTGTTATCGTTATTATGCCGCCATCGAACTAACACAAAGGCGCCAAGTCATGAAGAAGACCCTCCTTGCCTCCGTCCTGATCGGCCTCGGCCTGACTGCGGTCCACGCGCACGCGGCGGACAACGAGCTGAACCTCTACTCCGCCCGCCACTACCAGACCGACGAAGCTCTCTACCAGGACTTCACGAAGCAGACCGGCATCAAGATCAACCGCATCGAAGCCAAGGAAGACGAGCTGCTGGAGCGGATCCGCAACGAAGGCGCGAACAGCCCGGCCGACGTGTTCATTACCGTCGACGCATCGCGTCTGGCGAAGGCCGACGAGCTCGGCATTTTCGCCCCGGTAAAGTCGAAGGTGCTCGAAGAGCGGATCCCCGCCCACCTGCGCACCGACAACTGGTTCTCGTATTCGACTCGCGCGCGCCTGATCGTCTACAACAAGGAAACAGTGAAACCCGAACAGGTCCAGACCTACGCCAGCCTTGCCAGCCCCGAGCTGAAAGGCAAGGTCTGCACGCGCTCCGGCAGCCATCCGTACAACATTTCTCTCGGCGCCGCGCTGATCAATCACGAGGGTGCCGAGAAGACCGAGAAGTGGGCGCGCGACCTCGTCGCGAACTTCGCCCGCACGCCGAAGGGCGGCGACACCGACCAGATCAAGGCAGTGGCCGCCGGCGAGTGCGGGGTCGCGATCGCGAACAGCTACTACCTCGCGCGGCTGATGAACTCGACGAAGGAAGAGGACAAGGCGGTTGTCGCGAAGGTCGGCGCGGTGTGGCCGAACCAGAAGACCTGGGGCACGCATATCAACATCTCCGGCGCCGGGATGCTGAAGCACGCCCCGAACAAGGCTGCCGCCGTCAAGTTCCTCGAATACCTCGCCTCCGACAGTGCGCAGAAGTATTTCGCCGACGGCAACAATGAATGGCCGGTGGTCAAGACTGTGAAGGTCACGAACCCTGCCCTCGACGCGCTCGGCGACTTCAAGGCGGATGCGCTGCCTGTCGGCGATCTGGCGAAGACCGCGGCCGAAGCCCAGCGCATCTACGACCGCGCCGGTTTCCGCTAAACGATATCCGGTATCGCTGCTACCAAAGCCGCCCTGCAGGGCGGCTTTTTTTCGCCATTCTCTACCGTATTCCTGCACGCACAAGCGAAGGAGTAATATGCGCCCTTCGTTCAAGGCCGCACGTCGCTCCCGATGCTCAAACGCTTTTTCTCGACGCGATTCGGTCGCTGGCCGGCGACGTTCGCCTGGATCGCCGCATTATCGGTTTCGGCGTGGGTCGCAGCGGATTCATTCCTGCTTTTCGCCGCCCCCGGGAATATCTCGGCCACCTTCCGCTCCTCAGCCGATCCGGCAACGGCAGCGCAGAAGATCGTCGACAGCGCACCGCTCGCCGTCGAGACGCGCCCGGTCTCGGAGCCGACCGCCGACAGCCCCACATACGCGCTCATCGGCGTCGCGACCGGATTCGGCAGCGAGCGGGGTTTTGCCCTGCTGAAATCCGCAGGCGGCGGTGTCATCCCCGCAACTGAAGGGGAAACGCTTGCGCCGCACACCCGGCTCGTGAAGATCCATGCCGACCGCGTCGAGATCGAACGCAGCGGCATCACCCGGACGCTCCATCTGGAACTACCGCAATCACCCGGCAGCTCGCTCGCTGCCGCAACCGCAACTGCAAAACCGGACCGCTAGCGAACCCGTGCCCATGACCCTGATGACTCGCGCGCGCGGCCTGCTGTTGACGCTCGGCCTGCTTTCCCTTTCCCCGCTTGCGGTCGCCGCGCAGGACGACACGGTGTCGCTGAATTTTGCGAACGCCGAGATCGACGCCGTCATAAAGGCGATCGGCAAGATATCGGGGAAGAATTTCCTCATCGATCCGCGCGTCAAGGGCACGCTGAACATCGTCACGAACACGCCGGTGTCACGCGACCTGTCATACCAGATCCTGCTGTCGGCGCTGCGGCTGCAGGGCTACACCGCAGTCGAGGGGCCGGGCGTGACGAAGATCGTGCCGGAGGCCGACGCCAAGCTGCACGGCGTGCCGGTCGGCAAGGAGAGACTCCGCGGACGGGGCGACAGCCTCGTTACGCAGGTCTTTGCGATGCGCAACGAATCGGTCACGCAGATGCTCGCTGTCGTGCGCCCGCTGGTGTCGCCGAACAACACCGTCACCGCCTTCCCGTCGAACAACGTGCTGGTGGTCACCGATTATGCCGATAACGTCGCACGCATCGCGCGCATCATCGATTCGGTGGACGTTCCGCAGGGCGACGTCCACGTGCTCGAACTGAGGCACGCGGCAGCGGTCGACCTGGCCGCGACGCTGAACCGGCTGATGAACGATGGAACCGGGAACAGCAGCGGGGCGAACGCCGCGGATACGAGCCAGCGCGTGCAAATCGTGCCCGACGCGCGCACCAACAGCCTGCTCGTCAGGACCGAAAATCCCTCCCGTATCAGCGCGCTGCGCCAGCTCGTCGCGTCGCTCGACCGTCCGGGCGCAGGCGGCAACATCCATGTTGTCTACCTGAAGAACGCCGAGGCGACGAAAGTCGCGCAGACGCTGAACGGCGCGCTTGCCGGTGACGGTTCGGCATCCTCCGCGACCGACAGCATTGCCTCGCCCAGCCCGCTCGGAGCATCGACGCCGGATCGCATGACGACGCAGGGCGCCGGCCTCACCCCGGCGACGTACCGCCCCTCGCCGGAACCCGGCAACGCGTCCGAGCGCAGCGGCATGATCCAGGCCGACCCCGTCAATAACGCGCTCATCATCGTCGCGCCGGAAGCGATCTACCGCAACCTGCGCCATGTCATCGACCTGCTCGACCGGCGCCGCGCGCAGGTGTATATCGAGGCGCTGATCGCCGAGATCTCGACCGAGCGCGCCGCCGAGTTCGGCATCCAGTGGCAGAGCGCGAACACCCCGGGCGCCGGCAGCAGTTCAACCTTTTTCGGCGGCACGAACTTCGGCGGTGCCGGGCAGAACATCATCGGCGCGGCGCAGAACATCGGCTCGGTCGGCAAGGGGATGAACTTCCTGCTCGGCGGCGGCACGGTAAAAGTCCCGATCAACGGGCAGATGGTCGAAGTCTTCAACCTCAGCCTGCTGGCGCGCTTTCTCGAAACCGACAGCCGCACCAACATCCTGTCGACGCCGAGCCTGGTCACGCTCGACAACGAAGGTGCGAAGATCGTCGTCGGCCGCAACCTGCCGTTCATCACCGGCCAGTATGCCAATACCGGCGGCGGCACGACGCCGGCGAATCCGTTCCAGACGATCGAACGCCGCGACGTCGGCCTGACCCTCGAGGTGCGGCCGCAGATTTCCGAAGGCGGCGCGATCCGGCTCGACATCTACCAGGAAGCCTCGTCGGTCGTGCCGACCCTCGACGACTCGGCCGGGCCGACGACCAACAAGCGCTCGATCCAGTCGACCGTGCTCGTCGACGACGGCGCGATCATCGCGCTCGGCGGCCTGGTCGAGGACGACTACAGCTCGGGCGAGGAAAAAGTGCCGCTGCTGGGCGACATCCCATTCGCCGGCAGCCTGTTCCGCTACGACACGCGACGGCGCACGAAGACGAACCTCGTCGTGTTCCTGCGCCCGGTGATCCTGCGCGACAGCGACAGCTACTCGGCGATCACCAACGCGCGCTACGACTACATCATCGGGCAGCAGCGCAACGTCGCCACACCGAACGCGCTGCTGCGCGGCGAGAACACGCCGCCGGAGCTGCCCGCGCCCGGCAGCCCGGCCCCCGCCGTCCCGGTGTCGCACGCGCCCACACGCGCCACGCCGCCGCCCTTCGTCACAACCGCGCCGCAGCCGGGCCGGACTCCGGAGCAGGTCAACCCGTGAATGACGCCGCGCCCCTGCCCTACGGTTTTGCCAGCACTCACGGCATACTCGTCGCGGGGCGCAGCGACGCGTCGGCCGAACTCGTGCTGCGCGACGATGCGAGCCTCGCCGCGCTCACCGAAGTGCGCCGCACGCTCGGGGTCCCGGTTTCCATCACGCGCGTCACGCGCGCGGTGTTCGAGGCGCGGCTGGCCGACGCGTACAACGGCACCGACAGCAGCGCCGCCGAAGTCATCGCCGGCGCGGGTCAGGATATCGATCTGTCGAAACTGATCACCGAACTGCCTGCGGTCGCCGATCTCCTCGACAGCCAGGACGACGCGCCGATCATCCGCATGATCAATGCGCTGCTGACGCAGGCCGTGCGCGACGGCGCCTCGGACATCCACATCGAACCGTACGAGCGCCGCTCGCTGGTGCGGCTGCGCCGCGACGGCATTTTGCGCGATATCGCCGAAGTGCATCGCGGCCTGCACGCGGCGATGGCGTCGCGCATCAAGATCATGGCGAATCTCGACATCGCCGAAAAACGCCTGCCGCAGGACGGGCGCATCGGCCTGCGGCTCGCTGGCCGCCAGGTCGACGTGCGGGTGTCGACGCTGCCGACGACGCACGGCGAGCGCATCGTGCTGCGCCTGCTCGACAAGAGCACGGCGCAGCTCGGGCTCAATGCGCTCGGCATGGCACCGGACACCCGCGCCTCGTTCGGCGCGCTGCTCGGGCAGCCGCACGGCATCGTGCTGGTGACCGGCCCGACCGGCTCCGGCAAGAGCACGACGCTGTACGCGGCGATTCAGTCGATGGACGCCGCGCGGATGAACATCGTCACGGTCGAAGACCCGGTGGAATACGATCTGCCCGGCGTCGGCCAGATCCAGGCCAATCCGCGCATCGACCTGACGTTCGCGAGGGCGCTGCGCGCGATCCTCCGCCAGGACCCGGACGTCATCATGATCGGCGAGATCCGTGACCTCGAGACGGCGCAGATCGCGGTGCAGGCGAGCCTCACCGGCCATCTCGTGCTCGCGACGCTGCACACCAACGACGCGCCGTCGGCCGTCACGCGCCTCGCCGACATGGGCGTCGAACCGTTCCTGCTCGCCTCGACCTTGCGCGGCGTGCTCGCGCAGCGGCTGGTGCGCCGGCTGTGCCCGGCGTGCCGCGAGGCGGCGCAGGCCACCGCCTCGGAGGTCGCCGCGTTCGGCGACGCCTGCCCGGCGACGCTATGGACCGCGCACGCCTGCCCCGCCTGCAGCCATACCGGCTACAGCGGCCGCAGCGGCCTCTACGAACTGCTCGTCACCGACGAGGCGCTCGCGCGGCTGATCCACGACGGCGCCGACGAAGCGCGGCTGCGCGGACATGCGCGTCGCGCCGGCACGCGCAGCCTGCGCGACGACGGCCTGCGCTATGTCGCGGACGGCGTCACGTCGGCCGAAGAGCTGTTGCGGGTGACGAAGGACTGACGCCGCATGACCGCGTTCCGCTACCGTGCCGTCGATGACGCCGGACATGAAAGCGCCGGCGTGCTCGAAGCCGATACCGCACGCGCCGCACGCGGCCTGCTGCGCGAGCGCGGTCTGTTTCCGCTGGACGTGACGAACATGCGCGGCGCGGCCGGGCATTCCCGCAGGCCGGGCCGGCTGCGCGACGCGGAGCTCACGCTGCTGTCGCGCCAATGGGCGACGCTGCTCGCATCCGGCCTCACCGTCGATGCGTCGCTCGCCGCGCTGATCGAACAGGCGGACCGCGAAGCGACGCGCCAGATCCTCGCCGGCGTGCGCTCCGAGATCCTCGCCGGCTACGGCCTGCGCGCCGCGCTCGAGCGCTACCCGGCCGCGTTCCCGACGATCTACCGCGCCTCGGTCGCCGCCGGCGAGCAGTCCGGCGAGCTGCCCGGTGTGATGATGCAGCTCGCCGACTACCTCGAGCGGCGCAGCGCGTTGCGCCAGAAAACCCTGCAGGCGCTGCTGTACCCGGCGATCGTCGCGGCCGTCGCGCTGCTCGTCGTGATTGGCCTGATGACCTACGTCGTGCCGCAGGTCGTCACGGTATTCCAGCACAGCCGGCAGGCGCTGCCGCTCTTGACGCGCGCGATGATCGGCCTGTCCGCTTTCCTGCGCGAATGGGGCTGGCTGGTGCTCATCGCCACCGGCGGCCTGGGGCTGTGGGCCCGCATGCTGCTGCGCAATCCTTCGGTGCAACGGCGCTGGGACGCGCGGCTGCTGCGCCTGCCGGTGCTCGGCCGCCAGCTGCGCACGCTCGACGCGACGCGCTTCGCGAGCACGCTGGCGATCCTCACCGGCAGCGGCGTGCCGCTGCTGCCGGCGCTCGAGGCGGGCCGCGAAGTCATGACGCGCCTGCCGCTGCAGGACGCCGTGCGCGACGCGGCCGAGCGCGTGCGCGAAGGTCACGGCCTCGCGCGGGCGCTCGGCGCCACTGCGGCGTTTCCGCCGCTGCTGATCCACATGATCGCGAACGGCGAAGCCACGGGGCGCCTCGACGAGCTGCTCGAACGCGCCGCGCGGTTGCAGCAGCAGGAACTGGAAAACCGCACCGCGGTGCTGACCAGCCTGCTCGAACCCGCGCTGCTGCTCGCGATGGGGGCGCTGGTGCTCGCGATCGTGCTCGCGGTGATGCAGCCGATCATCGAAATCAACACCCTGCTGAGGTAAGCGAACAATGCCGCACCGCTCCACCCTCCCCCGCTGCCGCTGCCGCGGCTTCACGCTCATCGAAGTGATGATCGTCATCGTCATCCTCGGCGTGCTCGCCGCGCTGGTCGTGCCGCGCGTCATGAGCCGGCCCGACGAGGCTCGCGTCGTCGCTGCGAAGCAGGACATCGCCTCGCTGATGCAGGCGCTGAAACTCTACAAGCTCGACAACCGCCGCTACCCGACCAGCGAACAGGGCCTGCGGGCGCTCGTCGAGCGCCCCGCCGCGGCGCCGCAGCCGGACAACTGGAAGTCCTACCTCGAACGTCTGCCGAACGATCCCTGGGGCACCCCCTACCAGTACCTCAACCCAGGGCTGCAGAGCGACGTCGATGTGATGAGCCTGGGCGCGGACGGCACGCCCGGCGGCGAAGGTTTCGATGCCGACATTGGCTCCTGGAATCTCTGAGCAGCGCGCCGCGAGGCGGTCCGGCCACCGCACGGGGAGCGGTTTCACGCTCGTCGAACTGCTGGTGGTGATGATCGTCATCGGCATCGCCGTCGCGGGCGCGTCGCTCGGGCTCGACGCGCTGCGCGGCCGGGATGCGGCGCTCGCCGCCGAGCGCCTGCGCTGGGTGCTCGAGGCCAGCGCCGAGCGCGCGCAGGTGCGCGGCCGGCCGATCGCGATGGAATTGCTGCCGGACGGCTATCGCTTCAGCGCCCTCGATGCGGACGGCCGGTGGGTCGCGTTCGACGAACCTCCCGTGTTCGCGGAAAGACTCCTGCCGCAGCAGATGCATTGGGAATTGCGTGTCGAGGGCCGGCCGGCCGAGCGTCTCGTGTTCGGCGCCCGCGCGCCGCGCTTCGAGCTGGTGCTGCACGCCCCGGAAGGCGACATCACGCTGTCGGGCAGCGAAACCGGGGCGGTCGTCCAGCAGCGGTCGGCGGAGCGCGGCGCATGAAGCGCCCCGCCGGCTTCACGCTGCTCGAATGCGTCATCGCGCTCGCGATCCTCGCGGTCGCGATGACCTCGGCGCTGCGAGCAGTCGGCAACACCGTGCAGTCGGCCGCAGCGCTCAAGGAGCGCACGCTGGCCGGCTGGGTTGCGCAAAACCGCCTCGCCGAACTGCGCGCGACCGCCGCGTGGCCGGCTCTCGGACGCAACGCGGGACAAGCGATGCAGGCCGGCCGCCGCTACCTGTGGCGCGAAGAAATCCACCCGACGCCGAACCCGCTGTTCCGCCGGGTCGAAGTGCAGGTGTTCGGCGAATCCGGCACGACGGCGCTCGCCGGGTTTTCCGCTTTCGTCGCGAGGCCGCTGCGATGAGCGCCCGCCCCCAGGGACTCACGCTGATCGAGCTGATCGTCGCGCTGGCGGTGTTCGCGGTGCTCGGCACGCTGACTTACCGCGGTACGGCGCAACTGATCGACAGCCGGCAGCGGCTCGGCAGCGATCTCGAACGCTGGCGCGCGATCGAGCGCGCGCTGAACCTCATCGAGACCGACCTGCAGCAGCTCGCCGCACCGCGGCCGGTCGCTGGCCGCGCTGCCGCGATCGAACTGCACCGCAGCGGCGACGACAGCGAATTGCGGCTCCTCAGCCTGTCATCCGCAGACACGGCGCGCCGCATCGCGTTCCGCCATGCCGGGGCGCGCCTCGAATGGCTGCGCTGGCCCGGACGCGACGCGCACGAAGCGCCGCGGGTCGACACACTCCTCGATACGGTCAGCGCCGTGCGCTGGCGCTTTCTCGGCAGCGACGGATGGCTGGATCACTGGCCGCCCGGCTCCAGCCCCGGCAGCATTCCCGCTGGCGTCGAACTGCAGCTCGACCTGCCCGGGGCCGGCACCCTGACCCGCCTGTATGCGCTGCGCTGAGGCCGGTTCCCAACGCGGCGCGGCCGTGATCCTTGCGCTGCTCAGCGTCGCGCTTGCCGCCGGACTGGCAGCTGCGGTACTCGGCGATTTCGGCCGCTCGCTCGACAGCGTCGCTGGCCGCCAGGACCAGGCGCAGGCGCGGCTGCTCGCCCGCGGCGCGGTGGACTGGGCGCGCAACGTGCTGGCCGACGACTTCAAGCGCACGAACGTCGATCACGCGAAGGAAATGTGGGCGGTGCGCGTGCCGCCGACACCGGTCGGCGAAGGCGAAGTCGGCGGCGAGATCCAGGATCGCTCGGGTCTTTTCAACCTGAACAATCTGGTGCCCGACGGCAAGGCCGACCCGCTCGCACTGGCCCAGTTCGGCCGGCTGCTGGCGACGCTCGGCGTCGCGCCGGCAGACGCCGGCCGGCTCGCGCAGGCCGTCGTCGACTGGATCGGCCGCAGCGCGACCGGTGAGGAAAAAAACGGAATCGCGTCATCCGGCCTGCGCGACGCGCCGGGCGCGAACGGATCACTGCTCGATGCGGCCGAGCTGCGCCTTGCTGCCGGCTTCGACGAAGCCCTCGTCCAGCGGCTCGCCCCTTTCGTCACTGCGCTGCCGGCACCGAGCCGAATCAATGTCAACACCGCGCCGGCCGAAGTGCTGGCGGCGGTCGTCCCGGAGCTCGAACTGAACGACGCCCGCATCCTTGTCGCCGAACGTGAACGCGCGTGGTTCCGCGATCTGGCCGATTTTTCGGCGCGCCTCCCGTCCGGGGCGCAGCCGGCCGCGACGGCGCTCGACGTCAGGAGCCGCCACTTCGCCGTCATCGGGCGAGCCGGTTTCGGCAGCGCGGTGGTCCGCATGGAAGTACTGCTGGATCGCCGCGAAACCTGGCCCACCATCCTGTGGCAACGCCTCCTATGACCCAACGACTCATCATCTATATCGACGAAACCTGGCCCGCCGCCCCTTCGGCGCCGTGGGTGCTGCTCGATGAGCGCAACCGGATCGTGCAGGAAGGCCGATCCGAACCCGCGCACTGGCCGGTCGTGCCGCATTGCGAACTCGTGCTCGGCGGCGCCCAATGCAGCGCATTCGAGACCCGCATTCCGAAAGCCGCGCGCCGCGAACAGGAGCGGCTGCTGCGCTACGCGCTCGAAACCCAGCTGCTGAAGGACGTGGATGCACAGCACCTCGCGGTGACGCATCAACGCCCCGATGGCGCAGGGCTCGAGGCGGGCGTGCTGGTGATCAGCCGCGCGCGGCTTCGCACCGTGCTCGCCCGGCTCGCCGAAGTCGACCGCCTGCCGCTGCGCGCGGTCGCCGAACTGCAGGCGGTCCCCGACGCCGGATCGCGCTGGACGCTGGCGCTCGGCCCGACTGGCGGAGGCATCCTGCGTGTCGACGCGACGCATGCGTTCGTTGCCGATGCCGGCGCGCTCGCCGAGATCCTCGCGCATGCGCTCCTGCAGGCCCGCGCGAACGGCGCCGAACCGGATGCCCTGGAGGTCCGGCGTGCGCCCACGGCGCCGCGAAGCACGGAGCCGGCAGCGCTTGCCGGCACAGTGGCCGGGTTGAGGGTCGAGGCCGGCGCGGCGTATCGATGGTGGGAAACCCCGGCTGCGAGTGCCGATCTGCTGCACGGCGAATTCGCCCCCTCGCAGCGGAGGTGGGCCGGGCGACAGGCATTGCGCCGGCCGCTGATTCTCGCCGCCGTCGCGGTCGGGGTGTTTGTCGCGGTGAACCTTGCCTCCGTACTGTGGCAGCGCCACGAGCTCGACGGCATCGAAGAGCGCATGCGCCGGCTTTTCGTCACCGCGGTCCCCGACACGCCGGCGATCGCCCCCGCGCTGCAGTTGCGCCGCCATCTGGATGAAGCCCGGAGCCTGCACGGCGAACTTCGCGAAGACGACTTGCTCGCGCTGTTGGCCGCGTACACCGAGATCGGCGGCAGCGCGGCTCCCGCGTCGGTCCGCACCCTCGACTACGAAGCAGGGCAACTGAAACTCACGCTCGATGCAGCCTCGGCAAGCGGGATCGAGGTGCTGGAAAAGCGTTTCGCGTCGCTGGGCTACGTTGTTCGAAGCACCGGCGTCGCGGCGCCGAGCCTGACGCTTTCAAGGAAGAACCAGCCATGAACCCGCTGACCCGCATCGCGGGCGTATTCGCGGCGCGCTCGCCGCGCGAACGGCAACTGCTCGCGGTCGCTGCAATCGTCGTCAGCGCGAGCGCCCTTTTCCGCGTCGCGGACCAAGTGTGGGACGCACGCGCGCAGCTCGCCCGGCGCCTGCCCGAAGCGCGCAGCCAGCTGGCGCGCATGCAGGAAGACGCGGCCGAGCTGCAGCGACTACGCCGGGCACCACTCCCGGCAGCTGCAGCGATGCCGACGGTGCTCGAAACTGCGCGAGCCGCTGCCGCATCGCGCGCACTGCCGCTGCTGTCGATCGCCCTGTCCGGGGAAACGCTGCAGGTGCGGGGCGCAGCAGATTTCGCCATGCTGATCGAATGGCTCGCGGACATGCACGCGGAACTGGGTTTGCGGCCGCAGCGCGCGGTCATCGCCGCCCAGGGCGACACGGTGAGCGTCGACATCGATCTGACACGCGCAGCGACCCCCTGACCGATGAAGAAGCTCGCGCTCTTTCTGCTGCTGGGTCTTGCGCTGGTGCTGCTGCGCCTGCCTGCGAGCCTCATGGACCATGTCGTCGCCGCGGCCAGCGACGGACGCATCCGCGTCACCGCCGCCGAAGGCAGTTTCTGGCGCGGCAGCGGGACGCTCGCCACTTCGGACGGACAGCGCCGACTTCGCGCGATGCGGCCGCTCACATGGCGCTTCGGCGCCACCGGGAGCGCGCTGTCGCTGCAACTCGGAGAGCAAGGCAGGCCGCTGGCGCAACTGCTGATCTCCGTGAGCGGCGCCGATCTGTCCGGGCTCGATCTCGACCTGCCGGCGGCGCTTATCGCCGACGCGATCCCGCACCCCGCGGCACGCGCCGGTTGGCGCGGCAATGCGCAATTCTCAGCACCGGCGATCGCATGCGACTGGCAAGGCCTGTGCAACGGGGAACTGCGAATCACGTGGCGGGATGCCGGCGTCGATATCGTGCCCGGACAACGTTTCGGCGACTATCTGCTCACGCTGCGGCTGGTCGGCAAACGAACGGCGCTCGAACTCGACACGGTGATGGGGAGCCTTCGTGTTGCCGGCCGCGGCGAGCTGAACCGGAACGGCACGGGTTCATTCGCGGGCACGGTCGAGGGAGATCCCGAAATCGTCGACCGGATCCCGAACATCATGGACCGCAACGCGGCCCGAGGCGGCAAACCGGGGATGATCAGGATCATGTTCCCCTGAGCGGGATGCCGGGCAACCCCATTACTGCGGTGGCGTTTCCTTCGGCGGCCGCTTGCGGAACTTTCTTGCCGGTTTTCTGGGTTGCCCGTCTTCGGCCGGTTTCGCCTGGCCCTGCGGGGGTTTCGGCTGGGCCGGAGGTCTCGGCGCCTGCGGTCCGGAGCGCGGCTGGCCACTGCCCGGTTTCGCGTGTCGCCCCGGCTTGCGGGGCCCTCCCGTTCCCGAATCCATGCGCCGGGCGCCAGGCTGCGGAGCACCCTCACGGTTGCCCGGAGCCATTGAAATTTCGAGTTCGATGAGTTCGTCCCACTCGGCCTCGGTCCGCTGGCTATCAGGGATCTCCAGGAGTTCCTGCATGCGGCGGCGAGGGGAAGTCGGTTGTGGTGCGTTCATCGCGGCATTATCTCATCGTTCGCTGAATTCATGCTTTGAAAGTCGCCCGGTTTGTGCCAAATCGGCCACAAACCGGTGACACGACAGCAGTCGGCGCTGCATGTTCACCTGGGTGCACGCCGCGTGATGCGCTCCACGATCGAGTTTTGCGCGGCCATCTCGGTGGCGCCAGCCTCCTTGGCCGCCGCAAACGCCTCGGCGTCGAACTTGGACGCGAACGCGATGATGTCCACCTGCGGATGCGCCGCACGAAGCTCGGCGATGCGCACGCACGGGTTGCGCACTGCCATGTCGATGACGATACAGTCCGGCACCTCGGTCGTGTTTTTCTTCAGCACCGTCAATCCGGCTGCCGTCCATGCCGATTCGAGGTCCCGCCGGCTCGCCAGGTTGTCGCACCACATCAGTACTTTCATGTCCTACTCCACATCGTTAAGGTCGCGGTTTCACCGCGGCGGCTAGACTTCCGCTTCCTCCAGCGTGCGCCGTCGCCCGCGAACGATCTGCCGCGAAATCAGGAACATCGGCAACAGCCCGACCGCCACGATCGTCAGGGCCGCGGTCGAGGCTTCGGTCAGGCGTTCGTCCGAGGCGAGCGTGTGCGCCTGGGTGGCCAGCGTGTCGAAGTTGAACGGCCTCATCACCAGCGTGGCGGGAAGTTCCTTCATCACATCGACGAAAACCAGCAGGCCCGCAGTCAGGAGACTGCCGCGCAGGATCGGCACATGGACCCGACGCAGGGTGCCGAACTGTCCAAGCCCCAGGCAACGCGACGCGTCGTCCATGCTGGAGGTGATCTTGCCCAGGCTGGAATCCACCGTGTGCAGGGCTACCGCCAGGAAGCGCGTCAGATAAGCATACACGAGGGCCGCGATGCCGCCGGTCAGCAACAGCCCGGGGTTGACGCCGAACATGTCCTGCCACCACGCCGCGAGCTGGTTGTCGAGCCGCGTCACCGGGATCAGCACGCCGACCGCGATCACCGAACCTGGCACCGCATAACCGAGGCCGACGACCCGGTTGAGCACCTGCGGCAGTCGCGAACGGGCGAGCCGCGCCGCGTAGGCGAGCACCACCGCCAGCACCACCGCCAGCACCGAGGTCACCGACGCGAGGACGAAGCTGTTGCGCGCGAGGTGGAGAAAGCGCGAGCCGAATTGAGCATCGCCTTCCGAGAACGCCATGTCGAGCAGCAGCCCGGCAGGCAGCAGAAAGCCCAGCAGCAGCGGCATGAAGCAGGCCAGCGCAGCCACCAGCCCGACGAGCGGCGACAGGCGGATGGGGACCGGCGCCGCCTGCTGGCGCGAGGTGTTATTGAAGCGCGCCCGCCCCCTGCTGGCGTGTTCGAGCACGAGGACCAGCACGACAAACGCCAGCAACGCCGCCGACAACTGCGCCGCGGCGATGCGGTCGCCGAGCGAAAACCACGCCCGGTAGATGCCGGTCGTAAAGGTCTGCACGCCGAAATAGGCAACCGTGCCGAAGTCGGCCAAGGTCTCCATCAAGGCCAGCGCGGTCCCGGCGATGACCGCGGGGCGCGCCAGCGGCAGCGACACGCGGAAGAAACAGCCCCACGGGCCGAGGCCGAGCGAACGTCCGGCTTCGAGCATGCCCGAGGCCCGTTCGAGGAACGCCGTGCGGGCGAGCAGGTAGACATACGGATAGAGCACGAACATGAACATCGCGACCGCGCCGCCCGGCGTGCGGACGTCGGGAAACCAGTATTGTCCGGGACGCCAACCGAACGCCTCGCGCAGCCAGCTTTGCACCGGGCCGACGAACTGCAGGAAATCGGTGTAGACATAGGCCATGACATATGCCGGAACCGCAAGCGGCAGGACCAGCGCCCACTGGAAAAAACGCCGGCCGGGGAAATCGAGCATCGTCGTCAGCCAGGCCGTCGTGATGCCGATGCTCGACACGCCCAGCCCGACCCCGACGCACAGGACCACCGTATTGCGAATGAACTCAGGCAACACCGTGCTGGCGAGGTGCGACCACGTACCGGAAGTGCCCCCGGCAAAAACGTTCGAGAATACCGATATCACCGGCGTCGCGATCAGCGCAGCGATCAGGAGCGCGCCAAGCGTCAGCGACGATGCATTGCGTATCAGCTTCTCCAGTCCTCCTAGCAGCTTCATTACACTCCCGGCGCACAGTGCCGCGGACCCTTCCGCGCAGCAAATTGTCACGAATTATAATTGATCGCATTTGGATTGCCGCGATGCAATAATGCTTCGTGCGAAATCCTCTACTGTATCTGATCCGTCATGTCTCACCTTGAACTCGCCGACATCGACCTCGCCTACGGCGGTCATCGCGTCGTCCGCAAACTCTCGCTGCGACTCGAAAAAGGCAGCATCGGATGCCTGCTGGGGCCGTCCGGTTGCGGCAAGACCACGGTGCTGCGCTGCATTGCCGGCTTCGAACCGGTGGCAGCCGGCGAGATCCGGCTCGACGGCGTGGCCGTCAGCGGCAAAGGTCGCCACCTGCCCCCCGAGCGGCGCCGGATCGGCATGGTGTTCCAGGATTACGCCTTGTTCCCCCACCTCTCGGTCGCGGAAAACATCGCGTTCGGCCTGCGCGACCTGGACAAGACCCAGCGGCGCGAGCGCGTCGACGAACTGCTGCGCATCGTCGGCCTCGACCGCCAGGGCCACAAGTATCCCCATGAAATGTCCGGCGGCCAGCAGCAGCGCGTGGCGCTGGCGCGCGCCCTGGCTCCGCGCCCGAGCCTGTTGCTGCTCGACGAACCGTTCTCGAATCTCGACGTGGAACTGCGTGAACGCCTGTCGCACGAAGTACGCGACATCATCAAGGCGACACGCACCACGGCGATCCTCGTGACGCATGACCAGAACGAAGCGTTCGCGGTCGCCGACGAGATCGGCATCATGAACGAGGGGCGCATCCAGCAATGGGATACGCCGTACAACCTGTACCACCGGCCCGCGAACCGTTTCGTCGCGGACTTCATCGGCCAGGGCGTGTTCCTGCCGGGGGTGGTGTTGAACGATCACCAGGTGAAAGTCGAACTCGGTGTCCTGAACAGCGCGATCCCCGTCGAGTGCGGGGTCGGCTGCGCAAACTGCGATCGTGACTGCACGGTCGAAGTGCTGCTGCGCCCCGACGACATCGTCCATGACGACACCAGCGCGATGAAAGCCGAAGTCGCACACAAGGCGTTCCGCGGGGCGGACATCCTGTACACGTTGCGGCTGTCGAGCGGCGCACGGGTGTTGTCGCTGGTGCCCAGCCATCACAATCACGCGATCGGTGAAAAAATCGGCATCCGCCTCGATGTCGATCACGTCGTCACGTTCCAGAAAGACTCGCAAGACGCGGTGCACACTCGCCAGGAGCACCAACTCGTCCACTTCCCGGCATGATCCCGTGGCTCGCGGGACGACCGGATTTTCCGCCTGTCGAACAGGCGCTCGATGATCCGGACGGCCTGCTCGCCGCAGGGGGCGAGCTTTCGCCGGCGTGGCTGCTGGCTGCGTACCGCCGGGGAATCTTCCCCTGGTACACGCAAGACCAGCCCATCCTGTGGTGGAGCCCCGACCCGCGGCTGGTGCTGAATCCCGGACAAATCAGGATCAGCCGGTCGCTGCGCCGCACGCTGCGGCAGCAACGCTTCGACGTGCGCTTCGATACCGCCTTCGCCGACGTCATCGCCGCATGCGCCGAGCCCCGCGAACCGGGCGGCGGAACGTGGATCACTCCCGGCATCCAGGAAGCCTACCTGCGCCTGCACGAACTCGGATATGCGCACAGTGTCGAATCGTGGGTCGATGGGACGCTCGTGGGCGGGTTGTATGGCATTGCGTTGGGAAGGGCATTCTTCGGCGAATCGATGTTCAGCCGCCGAAGCGACGCATCGAAAGTGGCGCTCGCACACCTCGCCCTGCATCTGAAACGGCTCGACTTCGCCACGATCGATTGCCAGATGACCACTGCCCACCTGCTGTCGCTCGGTGCCGAAGAGATGCCGCGCGCCACGTTCTGCGCCGGCTTGGCCACCTGGACGAACGAAGGCCGCGGGCCTGGACGCTGGAGCTGCGACGAAGCGGCAGAGGTTTCCAGAAATTTTTCATGACGGGTGGAACATGCAAAAGGACTACCCCTACGCGCTCATCCAGTTTTACGCCACGGCGCCCTACACCTGTTCCTATCTGCCGGATCGCGTCGCGCGCTCCCAGGTCGCGACCCCCGGCCACCTGATCGACACGCCGGTCTACAGCGAGCTGGTGCGCAACGGCTTTCGCCGCAGCGGCATGTTCACGTACCGGCCGCACTGCGACCACTGCCGCGCCTGCGTGCCGGTCCGCGTGCCGGTCAAGCGTTTCGCGCCCGACCGCGGCCAGCGCCGCGCGTGGAAAATGCACCACGACCTGCGCGCCAGCGAGCAGCCGCTCGCGTATTCCGAGGAGCATTACGCGCTCTACCAGCGCTACCAGGCTGCGCGCCACGCCGGCGGCGGAATGGACCAGGACAACCGCGAGCAGTACGCCCACTTTCTGCTGCAAAGTCATGTGGACACCCGCCTCGTGGAATTCCGTGAAGGCGGGACGCTGCGCATGGTCAGCGTCATCGACCGGCTCACCGACGGCCTGTCGAGCGTGTATACGTTCTACGATCCGGACCACGCGCACGCGAGCTACGGCACCTACGGCATCCTGTGGCAGATCGAAGTGTGCCGCCGCCTCAAGCTGCCGTACCTGTATCTCGGCTACTGGATCAAGGAAAGCCGCAAGATGGCTTACAAAGTCCGCTTCCATCCGCTGGAGGGCCGGCTGCGCGGAGAATGGCGCGACATCGATCCGCTGCGCGATCGCGCCTCCGAATGAAAGGGCGGCTCGCAGCGAGCAAAAACCTGTGAGCAAAAACCCTGGAGCGGGGCGCCCTCCAAACCGGTAAAATCCCGCGATGCTCTACGACATCGCCCGCCCGCTGCTGTTTTCGCTCGACCCGGAAACCGCCCACGAATTCTCCCTCGCCGCCCTGCATCTGCTGGGGCGCGTCCTGCCCGCCGCAACCCCTGCGAAATCGGACCCCGTCGACGTCATGGGCCTGCGCTTTCCGAACCGCATCGGTCTGGCCGCCGGTCTCGACAAGAACGGCGAGGCGATCGACGGCCTCGCGCGCCTGGGCTTCGGTTTCATCGAGATCGGCACGATCACGCCCCGCTCCCAGCCCGGCAACCCCCGCCCGCGGATGTTCCGCCTGCCCGAAGCGCGCGCGATCATCAACCGCATGGGCTTCAACAACCACGGCGTCGATGCGCTGCTCGCGAACGTCAAGGCAGCAAAATACCGCGGCATCCTCGGCATCAACATCGGCAAGAACTTCGACACGCCGATCGAGCGTGCCGCCGACGACTACCTCGCCTGCCTCGACAAGGTCTATGCGCTGGCGAGCTACGTGACTGTCAATATCTCGTCGCCGAACACCCAGAACCTGCGGCAATTGCAAGGCGAGTCCGAACTCGACGATCTTCTCGGCCGGCTCAAGGCGCGCCAGCGCCAGCTTGCGGATAGTCACGGCCGTTACGTGCCGCTGACGCTCAAGATCGCTCCCGATCTCGAGCCGCCGCAGATCATCAACATCGCCGACGCGTTGCGCCGCCACCGCATCGACGGCGTGATCGCCACCAACACGACGATCGCACGCGACAAGGTCCAGGGTATTCGCTACGCCGAACAGCAGGGCGGGCTGTCGGGCGCGCCGGTCTTCGAAGCCTCCACCGCGGTCGTCGCGCAACTCGCCCGGGCGCTCGGCGGCGAACTGCCGATCATCGCAGCGGGCGGCATCCTCGACGGACGCGGCGCCTGCGCGAAACTTGCCGCCGGAGCGTCGCTGGTGCAGGTGTACAGCGGCCTCATCTACCGCGGTCCGTCCCTCATCGGGGAATGCGTACAGGCCACGACCGACTTCGCCGATCCCGGCCGCGCCGCCGTCCCCGCTTCCATCGGCGCCTGACCTCGCCCGCGGGGCGGCACAAATGGGTATAAGCCTATAATCCGGCCGTGCTTGAGCGGCGCACGGCGGGCGGCGATAATTCCGCGATTACACCCGGTACTGGATCATGAGCAGTTACATCTTTATCGTCATCGGTGCGGTCCTGGTCAATAACGTCGTTTTCGTCCGCATCCTCGGCCTGTGTCCGTTCATGGGCGTGTCGAAGAAGCTCGAGACCGCGATCGGCATGGGTGCGGCCACGACGTTCGTGCTGACGCTCGGATCGGGCACGAGTTACCTGATCGACCACTATCTGCTGCAGCCGTACGACCTCGCCTACCTGCGCACGCTGTCGTTCATCGTCGTGATCGCGGCGATCGTACAGCTCACCGAACTCGTCATCCAGAAGACCAGCCCGCTGCTGCACCAGGTGCTGGGCATCTACCTGCCGTTGATCACGACGAACTGCGCGGTGCTCGGCATCCCGCTGCTGAGCGTCGCGCTCGACTACACCCTGCTCGAGTCGCTGCTGTTCGGCTTCGGCTCGTCGATCGGATTCACGCTGGCACTGATCCTCTTCGCCGGCCTTCGCGAGCGCCTGGACGGCGCCGACATCCCCGCGCCTTTCAAGGGCACCGCGATCGCGATGATCACCGCAGGATTCATGAGCCTCGCGTTCATGGGTTTCGCGGGCCTCGACCGGTTCCAGTAATTGAAAATCAGCTCACGCATTTCTGACAAGACACAACACGCATCCGGGCGCGAGCGTTTGCGCTGCTGCGCCTCACTGACCGACATTTCATCATGCTGACCGCCCTCCTCGTCATGACCGGGATTGCCATCGTGCTCGGCGCAGCACTGGGCTACGCGTCGATCCGCTTCAAGGTCGAAGGCAATCCGCTGGTCGAAAAAATCGACGCGATCCTTCCGCAGACCCAATGCGGCCAGTGCGGTTACCCCGGCTGCAAGCCGTATGCGGAAGCGATTTCGAACGGCGAAGCCGACATCAACCAGTGCCCGCCCGGCGGCGAGGAAGGCATACGCAAGCTCGCCGACCTCCTCGGGCGCGAATTCAAGTCGCTGTCCGAAGAGCACGGCGCGGAAAAACCCAAATCGGTGGCGAGGATCGACGAGCAACTGTGCATCGGCTGCACGCTGTGCATCCAGGCCTGCCCCGTCGATGCCATCGTCGGCACCGCCAAGCACATGCATACCGTCGTCCCCGCGCTGTGCACCGGCTGCGAACTGTGCGTCGCGCCCTGCCCCGTCGACTGCATCGCGATGACGCCCGTCAAGGAAACGCTGGAAACCTGGAAATGGAAATACCCGGTGTTTGAACTGAGGTCCGCGGCATGATCGCCCGTCTGTTCAACTTCCACGGCGGCATCAAGCCGGATTCGCACAAGAACGCGTCCGCGGCGCCGCCGATCGCCGCCGCACCGCTGCCGCCGCGCCTGACGATCCCGCTGCGCCAGAGCGTCCGTTCGGTCGCCCGCTGCCTCGTCGCCCCCGGCCAGCGCGTGCTCAAGGGTGAACGCATCGGCGCCGGCGAAGGTCCGCTCGGCACCGACGTCCACGCCTCGACGTCGGGCACCGTCGTCGGCCTCGCCCCTTGCGCGATGGCCCATGCGTCGAGCCTCGACACGCTGGCGGTCGTCATCGAACCCGACGGCAAGGACGAATGGATCGAGCGCCGCGCATTCGACCACCGCGCCGTCCCGCGCGAAGCCGCGCTCCGGTACCTGAGCGCGTGCGGCATCGTCGGCATGGGCGGCGCAGGTTTTCCGACCCACATCAAGCTCGGTAATGGCCGCGGCATCGAAACCCTGATCATCAACGGCGCCGAATGCGAGCCGTGGATCACCTGCGATGACCGGCTGATGCGCGAGCGCGCCGCCGAAATCCTTTCCGGCGCGGCGATCCTGCACGAACTGATCGGCGCACGCCGCACGCTCGTCGGCATCGAGGACAACAAGCCCGAAGCGATCCGTGCGATGCGCGAAGCCGCAGCGGGTTTCCCCGGTCTCGTCGACATCGTCGCGATTCCGACGCGGTATCCCGCGGGCGGCGAAAAACAGCTGATCCGCGTGCTGACCGGCATCGAGATCGCCCACGGCAAGCTCGGCACGGAGTTCGGCGTGCAGTGCTTCAACGTCGGCACGGCGCAGGCCGTCCACCGCGCGATCCACCACGGCGAACCGCTGGTGTCGCGCGTCGTGACCCTGACCGGCAACGTCAGGCGCCCGGGCAACTACGAAGTGCTCGTCGGCACCCCGGTCGAGACGCTGCTCGCACTCGCGGCGCCGAAACCGGACACCGACCGCTATCTGATGGGCGGCCCGATGATGGGCATCACCATTTCCGACCTGTCGGTGCCGATCGGCAAGACGAGCAACTGCATCATTGCCGCCTCGGCGGCGCTGTTCCCGCCCCCACCGCCGGAGTTGCCGTGCATCCGCTGCGGCGCCTGCGCGCGCGCGTGCCCGGCCGACCTGCAGCCTTTCGAGCTGTACTGGTTCTCGCGCGCGAAGAACGTCGGCAAAGCACAGGAATATCACCTCTTCGACTGCATTGAATGCGGTTCCTGCGCCTTCGTCTGCCCTTCGCACATTCCGCTCGTCGATTACTTCCGCTTCTCGAAGAGCGAGATCTGGGCGCGCGAGCGCGAGCTCAAGGCGTCCGATCAGGCACGCGAGCGCTTCGAGTTCCGCAACTACCGGCAGGAGCGGGAAAAGGAAGAAAAGGCCGCCAAACTCGCGGCGAAAGCTGCCGAGACCCGGGCGAAGCTGAGCGGGTCCGCCACCCCGACCGACGCCGCAACCGGGGACGACCCGAAAAAAGCGCTCATCGCGGCGGCGCTCGCCCGGGCCAGGCAGCAGGTGGCGGTCGAACCCAGGAACACCGACACCCCCCACGCGGGCGTGCCGGGCGCAAGCCCGGGTATCGCCAGCCGGCGCGAGCAGCCGGACCTGCACGACAGCGACGCAACCTCCTGAACATGATCCATTCTCCCTACATCCGCAAACCGGCGAGCGTCCAGAGCGTGATGCTCGCAGTGCTGCTCGCGCTCCTTCCCGGCGTCACCGCCTACGTCATGCAGGTGGCCGCGGTCGTCGTCGTCAACCTGCTGATCGCGACCGTGACCGCGCTCGTCGCCGAAGCGCTGATCCTCACGCTGCGCAAGCGGCCGATCGCCCCGGCGCTGTCGGACCTGTCGGCCGTCGTCACCGCGTGGCTCGTCGTCCTGTGCTTTCCGCCGATCCTGCCATGGTGGGTCACGGTGCTCGGGGTGCTGATCGCGATCGTCGCGGTCAAGCATCTCTATGGCGGGCTCGGCCAGAATCCGTTCAACCCCGCGATGGTCGCGTACTGCGCGATGATCGTCGCGTTCCCGTCGCTGATGTCGCAGTGGCCGCCGGCCGGACAGATCGACTTCCAGACGCAGCTCGACCTCGTGCTCGGCGGCGCCCGCCAGCTCGACGCGATCACCGGTGCGACGGCGCTCGACGCGATGCGCACCGGCCTGCGGACAAGCGGCGCGAGCGTCGATAGCGTGCTGCAGCAAAGCGGTACGTTCGGCGCCGTCGGCGGCCGCGGCTGGGAATGGCTGGCGCTCGGCTACCTCGCCGGGGGTCTGTTCATGCTCGCGCGCCGCATCATCACCTGGCACATGCCGGTCGCGTTCATCGCGACGCTCGCCGTCGTGTCGGGCATCTTCTGGCTCGCGGAACCGGCGCGCTTCGCGCCGCCGCTGTTCCACCTCGCCAGCGGCGGCGCAATGCTTGCAGCGTTCTTCATCGTCACCGACCCCGTTTCCGGTGCGACGACGCCGCGCGGCAAGCTGATCTTCGCCGCCGGCGTCGCGGTCATTGCCTACCTCATCCGCGTATTCGGCGCCTTCCCCGAAGGCATCGCGTTTGCCGTGCTGCTGATGAACCTCTGCGTGCCGCTGATCGACATGAAAACGCAGCCGGCGGTATTCGGCCACCGCGGGAGCCGGCCATGAGCAACCGCTATACCGCCACCCATACCTCGCTGCGCACTGCCGGCATCATGGTGGTGTTCACGCTCGCCTTCACCGCGATGATGTCGCAGACGTACCGCGTGACCCGCCCGGCGATCGACGCGTCCGAACAGGAACAGAAGATGCGCCTGATCAACGACGTGCTCCCGCCGGGCAGCTACGACAACGCGCTCCTCGATGACTTCGTCGCCGCCGGGCCGACGCCCGAGCTCGGCCTCGACCGCGGCGGGCGCATCTATCGCGCGCGTCGCGCCGGCGTTCCCGCGGCCCTCGTGTTCGAAGCGGTCGCGCCCGACGGCTACGGGGGAAAAATCCAGCTCGTCGTTGCGGTCGGCGCAGACGGTCGCCTGGGTGGTGTTCGCGTGACCGCCCACAAGGAAACGCCGGGGCTCGGCGATTACATCGATCCCAGAAAGGATCGCAACAAGACCCGGCCGTGGATCGGTCAATTCGCCGGGATGTCGCTTGTCGAGGTTGCACCCGCGCAATGGAAAGTGAAGCGCGACGGCGGCGTCTTTGCGTATCGCATCGGCGCAACGATCAGTGCCCGCGCAGTGACGAACGCGACAGGGCGAGTCCTCGAATATGCGGCCGAGCACCGCGATGCGCTGTTTGCCGCATCTACCGGCAGCGCGATCTGATGGAAAAAAAATGAATCTCCAGACTTTTCGTGAAAACGCCTGGAATGGCCTGTGGAAGCAGAACACCGGCCTCGTGCAGCTGCTCGGCCTGTGTCCGATCCTCGCGGTCAGCACGAGCATCGTCAATGCGGTGAGTCTCGGGCTCGCGACGGTGTTGGTGATGGCCGTATCGAACTTCGCGGTCGCGTCGCTGCGCAACTTCATCCCCTACGAGATCCGGATCCCGGTGTTCATCCTGATCATCGCCGCGCTGACGACGGTGGTCGATCTCGCGTTCAACGCCTATCTGCACGACCTCTACCTGGTGCTGGGCATCTTCATTCCGCTGATCGTCACGAACTGCATCGTCCTCGCGCGGGTCGAGGCCTACGCGGCCAAAAACGACCCGGTGTCGTCCACCGTCGACGGCATCATGATGGGACTCGGGCTGGTGTGGCTGCTCGGCGTGCTCGGCGGCATTCGCGAACTGGTCGGCAGCGGCACGCTGTTTTCGGGTATCGAGATGCTGATCCCGGGCCTGTCGCCGCTGTCTGTGTTCGGCGACGATTACCCCGGCTTCCTGATCGGCGTGCTGCCTCCGGGCGCGTTCTTCACGCTCGGCTGCCTGATCGCGCTATCGAACCGGGTGCGTACGCGCGCGGCAGCCGGCAAGCCCGCACGCGCGGCGAGCGACGGCGAAGAAGCTGCCCCGGCTTCGGCAGCACCCTGAACAGCCGGATGAAACGCGAAGCGATCCGTGAATTTTTCCGCCGCCTGGCCGCGGCGAATCCGAACCCGACGACCGAGCTCGAGTACGGGTCGCCATTCCAGCTGCTCGTCGCCGTGGTGCTTTCCGCGCAGGCCACCGACAAGAGCGTGAACCTGGCGACGCGCGAGTTGTTCGCCGTCGCACCGACCCCCGAAGCGATGCTGAGCCTCGGCGAGGAAAACGTTGCCGCGCACCTCAAGTCGATCGGCCTTTACCGCAACAAGGCGAAAAACGTCGTCGCGCTGTCGCGGCTGCTGCTCGAGCGCCACGGCGGCGAAGTGCCGCGCAGCCGCGAAGCGCTCGAAGCGCTGCCCGGCGTCGGCCGCAAGACCGCGAACGTCGTGCTGAACACCGTGTTCGGCGAACCGGTGATGGCGGTCGACACGCATATCTTCCGCGTCGCCAATCGCACCGGCCTGGCTCCCGGCAAGGATGTTCTCGCCGTCGAGCAGGCCCTGATGCGTCGGGTGCCGAAGGAATATCTGCAGCATGCCCACCACTGGCTGATCCTGCACGGCCGCTACGTGTGCACCGCGCGCAAGCCCCGCTGCGGCGATTGCCCGGTGCGCGACCTGTGCGAGTTCCGCGACAAGACCGTTTGACAAGACGTTTAACCCAGCAACCGAGTCCCAAAGATGTTCAATCCCTCACGTGACCAGGTACGCAGCTTCTTCATCGAAAGCTGGCGGAAATATCAGGCGAAGGAAGTGCTGACGCCGCTCGAACACATCGCTTCCGACCTCGTGCTTCTGCATCCCGAATATCAGGCGCTGCTCGAAGACCCCGATTCGCTGTCGCGCGATTTCCTGCCGGAGGACGGACAGATCAATCCGTTCCTGCACCTGTCGTTCCACCTCGCGATCGAGGAGCAACTGTCGATCGACCAGCCGCCCGGCCTGCGCGCCGCGTTCGAAGCGTGCCAGCGCCGGCGGGGCAACCGTCACGATGCGCTCCACGACGTGCTCGAATGCCTCGGCGAAACGCTTTTCGACGCGCAGCGCAACAACGCCCAACCGGACGGCCCGGCTTACGTCTCGTGCGTCTTGCGCCGGGCACGCTCGAACTAGCCGGCGTGCCCCTCCCCTTCGCGCTCAGCGTTTCTGGTACAGGCCGCTCTGGCTGGCGAAGTACGCGGCAAGATCGCCCAGATCCGCAGGCGACAGGTTCTCGACCTGGGCGGCCATGATCGGATTCTTCCGCCTGCCCGTCTTGTAGTCGAGCAGCGCCTGGTAGAGATAATCTTCGTATTGCCCGCCCAGGCGCGGAAATTCCGGCGACGGACTGTTGCCGTCCGGGCCGTGGCACGCTGCGCAGACCGTCGACTTCTCCTTGCCTGCGGCAGGATCGCCCGCGTGCGCAGGGAAACCTGCCAGCGCAAGGGCCGCCAGTGCCGGGAGGGTGAAACTGCGCGTCATCATTGCGTCTCTCCTCCTGCAGCACTGTAGTAGGCCGCCAGGTCCGCCATGTCCTGCTCCGACAGGCTCGCGGCAATCGCGCGCATCGTCGGATGGCTGCGTTCGCCATCGCGATATGCCTGCAGCGCGCGCACCAGATAAGCCGCATGCTGCCCGCCGAGCTTGGGCACCGGGTAGACATCCGGGAAGGCGGTGCGATAGCCCGGAATGCCGTGACACCCCATGCACATCGAAGTCTTGGCCTGGGCGGCTTTTGCATCGCCTTCCAGCGCGAACGCGGCAGGTCCGCCCAGCGCAAGACAGGCGGCGATGAGCAAATGTCGTCCGTGCATGGCGTCTCCTCGGGTTGTTTTAAGTATGGCTGAAACGGTCGCAAAAAAATTCTACGTCGCCGAAAGCGGAATGCAAATACCTGTCATTCTTCGAAAAACTCCGTAAATCCGACAATCCGGCAGCCCCTTGCCCGCGCAGGCAGGCTCTATAATCGGTGCGGTCTAATCAGAGGATTCCCCGATGCGCTTCGAAGGTTCACAAGACTACGTCACCACTCCCGACCTGATGCTGGCCGTCAATGCCGCGATCAAACTGCAGCGCCCGCTGCTGATCAAGGGCGAACCGGGCACCGGCAAGACCATGCTGGCCGAGCAGGTCGCCGACGCGCTGGGGGTTCCGCTGCTGCAGTGGCACATCAAGTCGACGACCAAGGCCCAGCAGGGGCTGTACGAATACGATGCGGTGTCCCGCCTGCGCGACTCGCAACTCGGCGAAGACCGCGTCAAGGACATCGCCAACTACATCCTCAAGGGCGTGCTGTGGCAGGCGTTCGACGCGGAAACGCCAACGGTCGTCCTGATCGACGAAATCGACAAGGCGGATATCGAATTCCCCAACGACCTGCTGCGCGAACTCGACCGCATGGAGTTCCACGTCTACGAGACTCGCGAGACGGTGCGCGCGCGTCATCGTCCGATCGTCTTCATCACGTCGAACAACGAGAAGGAACTGCCGGACGCGTTCCTGCGCCGCTGCTTTTTCCATTACATCCGCTTCCCCGATCGCGACACGATGCAGCGCATCGTCGACGTCCATTTCCCCGGACTCAAGCGCGATCTGCTGCGCGAGGCGCTGGAAGTGTTCTTCGGCCTGCGCGACGTGCCGGGGCTGAAGAAGAAGCCGTCGACCTCGGAGCTGATCGACTGGCTCAAGCTCCTCGTCGCCGAGGACATTCCGCCCGAAGCACTGCGGGCAAAGGACCAGAAGGCCGCGGTCCCGCCGCTTGCCGGCGCCCTGCTGAAGAACGAACAGGATCTTCACCTGTTCGAACGGCTGGTGTTCATGGCGCGCAACAACCGCTGACGTCAGGGCGTTTGCCCCACTGCTTTCCCGGCATCGGCTTTCCCGGCATCGCCACTGGGCTCGCCACAAGAAATCATCCCGAAATCTTCCCCGGGTGCTCGAAATCGGGCGCCGGGGCGATTTCGGGAACGGAGCGGATCATGCTTATCGACTTTTTTCTGCATCTGAAAGCGGGCCAGCTCAAGGTGTCCACCCGCGAGTTCCTGACGCTCCTCGAAGGACTGCGTGACGGCGCCTGCAGCCACAGCATCGACGAATTCTATTTCTACGCCCGCACCTGCCTGGTCAAAGACGAATCCCATTACGACCGTTTCGACGCGGCGTTCGGGAGCTACTTCAAGGGAGTCACCGAGATTCCGGGGCTCGAAGCGGAGCTGCCGCAGGAATGGCTGCAGGCGATGATGAAGAAGCATCTTTCACCCGAGGACAAGGCGAAGCTCGAAAAGCTCGGCTGGGACAAGCTGATGGAAGAGTTCCGCAAGCGGCTCAGCGAGCAGAAGGAGCGTCACCAAGGCGGATCGAAATGGATCGGCACCGGTGGCAGCTCGCCGTTCGGCAACAACGGCTATCATCCCGAAGGCATCCGCGTCGGCGGCGAATCGGCCGGCAACCGCACGGCGATCAAGGTCTGGGAGAAGCGCGAATACCGCAACCTCGACGATTCCGTCGAACTCGGTACGCGCAACATCAAGGTCGCCCTGCGGCGGCTGCGGCGGTTTGCGCGGCAAGGCGCGGCCGACGAGCTCGATCTCGATGGAACCATCGCCGCGACGGCACGAAACGCCGGCTGGCTCGATCTGATGATGCGCCCGGAACGGCACAACGCGGTGAAAGTGCTGCTGTTTCTCGACGTCGGCGGCTCAATGGACGACCATATCAAGGTCTGCGAAGAGATGTTCTCGGCGTGCCGCAGCGAATTCAAGCACCTCGAGTATTTCTATTTCCACAACTGCGTCTACGAAAAAGTCTGGCGCGACAGTTCGCGACGCCACAGCGAAAACATCGCAGTCTCCGACCTGCTCCACCGCTACGGCCCCGACTACAAGCTGATCTTCGTCGGCGACGCCACGATGAGCCCGTACGAGATCCTGCACCCACACGGTTCGATCGAACACATGAACACCGAGCCAGGCGCGGCGTGGCTGCGCCGCCTGCTTGACGCATGGCCGGCAGCGGCATGGCTCAACCCCGAACCGGAACACCTGTGGCCTTACCGCAAGTCGATTGAAATCGTCGATCAGATCATGGGCGGGAGGATGTTTCCGATGACGCTCGGCGGACTCGAGCGGGCGATGCAGCAGTTGTCGAAGAAGCAGTAAAAGCAAGAAGCAGTAAAAGCAAAAAAGAAGCGGCCCGAAGGCCGCTTTCAAACTGCTGTCCGCACGTTCGCGAGACGATCGCCGGATGAACCGCCGGCGCGGTTTCCTACTCCGTAAAGGGCAAGGGCTGCATGCCGAAGCCCTCGTCCAGATCCTTGATCTGCCGCAGCAGACCGTCGAGTTCACGCTGCAGGCGCATCAGCGCATCTTCGTCGAGCAAGCGCAGCGCCTCGGGGAGCACACCCCGCGCGGGCGACGGAGAACGCTTGAGCAGATCGCGCCCTGCATCAGTCAGGTACAGACGGACGACGCGCTGGTCGGCGCTCGTGCGCTCCTTCCGGACCAGCTTTGCCGACTCGAGCTTGTCCACCATGTTCGACGCGGTCGACTGGTGTAGCGCCATTCTTCCCGCCAGTTCCCCGACCCGCAGCCCCTCCGCTTCATTGAGTTCCTGCAGCGCCCACAACTGGGCACCGGTGACGCCACTTTTGCGCTCGATCCACTGCGAATGACGCTGCGCAGTCCGGATGAGTACGCGAAAACGCTGCAAAACCGACAAGGGCGAAACCGATGACTTGCGTTCCGGGGATTTTGTCAAGGTCGAAGACTGCTCTTGCGACATGAATCAGGGCTCCAACTATATTTACTTGGGAAATATTTGTCAAAAACATTTAACAGCTGCACGCGGCGCGGGTATCGTAGCGGAAAGGGGATTCGCGGCGTACCGTGCTTTGGGTAAAAGACGACACCTTTCCCGATAAGCACGAGAACATGGTAAGCAGAACCTCAATGGCCACTTTCCCCGCACAGAGCAGGGTTTCACTCTCGTCGCAATGCATCCGCCACCAAGCTGGCGGACGACTGTCCAGCATACTGACTGACTCCTCTCATCGTGCCCCTCGATCCGCCAGGCGATAACGAAACCGCTTCCGGCCGCGCCCTGAGACAGTTCGCCCGCAGCAGCCGACGCTATGCGTTACCGTGGCTGTCGGTCGGCCGCTGGAGCAAGCGCATCCTGCTGGTCGGCGCGGCGCTGCTGGCCGGTCTCATTGCGATCCTCTTCGCGATCGGCGCCGATCTCGCCATCGACGCGCATCAACGCGTCATGGACGTGTCGCCGTGGCTGTCCCTGCTGGTCGCACCCGCGGGCTTTGCGGCGATGGCATGGATCGCCCGGCGATTTTTCCCCGGCACACAAGGAAGCGGCATCCCGCAGGCGATTGCCGCCTCGATGACCGACGACCGGCGCATTCGCCACAAACTGCTGTCGTTTCGGATCGCGATCGCGAAAGTCCTGTTGACGCTGGGCGGACTCCTGTCAGGGGGTTCGATCGGCCGGGAAGGGCCTTCGGTGCAGATTGGCGCCTCGGTCATGCACATGCTCGCCGGACGCAAGAAAGCGCGCGTCGCGTCAAGCCGCGACCTGATCGTCGCCGGCAGCGGCGCCGGCATCGCGGCGGCGTTCAATACCCCGCTCGGCGGCATCATGTTCGCGATCGAGGAAATGTGCCGCCACCGGGCCTTTCGCGCGAACAGCACGACGCTCATCGCCGTGATCTTCGCCGGGCTGATGTCGCTCGGGGTGCTCGGCAACTACACCTACTTCGGTCGCACGCCCGCGGCTCTGACGTGGCCGGCGGGGATCTGGCCGGTGTTGATGTGCGGCGCAGCCGGCGGCGTGCTGGGCGGACTTTTCAGCCGCCTGCTGATCGCATCCTCGCGCGGGCTGCCCGGCACGATCGGGGAGTTCTCGCGCAGTCGGCCGATCGCCTTCGCGGCCGCCTGCGGCCTCGGCACCGCGATCATCGGCCTGATGAGCGGGGGGCTTACGTATGGCACCGGCTATGCGGAATCGAAGGCCGCGCTCGAAGGCTCGGCCGCGCTGCCCTTCTACTTCCTGATCGCGAAGATGGCCGCGATCTGGCTCGCGTTCCTCAGCCGCATCCCGGCCGGCATCTTCGCTCCGGCGCTCGCCGTCGGCGCCGGGCTGGGCGCCGACCTCGCGATCCTTTTGCCCGAAGAACACAGCGCGGCGATTCTGGTCCTCGGCATGGTCGCGTTCCTCGCGGGCATGACGCAGACGCCGATCACGTCCTTCGTCATCGTCATGGAGATGACCGCGAACCACGAGATGCTGCTGCCGCTGATGGCGACGGCGGTTGTCGCTCACGCCTTTTCGAAGTCGGTCGCACCGGTCCCGCTCTACCACGCGCTCTCATATCCGACGTTGCGCCATGCCACCGCGCAGGTACGGGGCGAAAGCGCAATGCTGCCTGCCGGCAGTCGCAGCTCGGGAAAATAAAAAACGCCACATACCGTATGGGTACATGGCGTCGTCGCATCGCGCGGGCGCGCAGCCCGCCACGGCGCTCAGTCCGCGCCGGCGGAACTGCCCATCGCCATCATCAACTGGTTGATTCGTTTCACGAACGTCGCGGGGTCGTCGAGCGTGCCGCCCTCGGCGAGCAATGCCTGGTCGAACAGCACGGCTGCCCAGTCGTCGAACTGGCGTTCCTCGTATTTCAAACGCATCACGGCCGGGTGCTGCGGGTTGATCTCGAGGATCGGCTTCGACGCCGGCGCCTGCTGGCCAGCGGCTTTCAGGATCCGCGCGAGATTCATCCCGACGTCGTGCTCGTCGGCGACGAGGCAGGCCGGCGAATCGGTCAGGCGGTGGGTGACGCGGACTTCCTTGACGCGCTCGCCGAGGCTCGCCTTCATTTTCTCGAGCAGTTCCTTGTACTCGTCGGCGGCCTTCTCGGTTTCCTTCTTCTCCGCCTCGTCTTCGAGCTTGCCGAGGTCGAGGCCGCCCTTCGCGACGGATACTAGCGGCTTGCCGTCGAATTCCGGCAGGTTGCCGATGACCCACTCGTCGACCCGGTCGGTCAGCAGCAGCACCTCGATGCCCTTCTTGCGGAAGATTTCGAGATGCGGGCTGTTCTTCGCCGCGTTGAACGATTCGGCGGTGACGTAATAGATCTTGTCCTGGCCTTCCTTCATGCGGCCGATGTAATCGGCGAGCGACACGACTTCATCCGGCATGTCGGCGTGGGTGGAGGCGAAGCGCAGCAAGCCGGCGATCTTGTCCTTGTTCGCGAAATCCTCGCCGACGCCTTCCTTCAGCACGCGGCCGAATTCCTTCCAGAAGGTCGCGTATTTCTCCTTGTCGGCGGCGTCGTCGCTTGTGGCGAGGCTCTCGAGCAGGCCCAGCACCTTCTTCGTGCAGCCCGAGCGGATGGTGTCGATGTCCTTGCTTTCCTGCAGGATTTCGCGCGACACGTTGAGCGGCAGGTCGCTCGAATCGACGACGCCGCGCACGAAGCGCAGGTAGGCGGGCATCAGCTTCTCGGCGTCGTCCATGATGAACACGCGCTTGACGTAGAGCTTGATGCCGTGGCGCGCGTTGCGGTCCCACATGTCGAATGGCGCGTGCGACGGGATGTAGAGCAGCTGCGTGTATTCGTGGCGGCCTTCGACGCGCGCGTGAGTCCATGCCAGCGGCTCGTCGAAGTCGTGCCCGACGTGCTTGTAGAAGCCCTTGTATTCCTCTTCGGTGATGTCGTTCCTGGAGCGGGTCCACAGTGCGTTCGCCTGGTTGACCGTCTCGTCCTCCTCGGTCACGACCTGCTCGTTCTTGTCCTTGTCCCACTCTTCCTTCTTCATCAGGATCGGCTGGACGATGTGGTCCGAATACTTGCGGATCAGGCCGCGCAGCTTCCATCCCGACAGCAGGTCTTCCTGGCCTTCGCGCAGGTGCAGCGTGATCTCGGTGCCACGCGCGGCCTTGTCGATCGCTTCGACGGTGTATTCGCCGGCCGCGTCGCCGGTCATTGCGCATTCCCACTTCACACCTTCGCCCGCCGCCAGACCCGCGCGCCGCGTGACCACTGTCACCTTGTCGGCGACGATGAACGCCGAGTAGAAGCCGACCCCGAACTGGCCGATCAGGTGCGCGTCCTTCTTCTGATCGCCCGTGAGCTGCGAGAAGAATTCCTTTGTCCCGGATTTGGCGATCGTGCCGAGGTGCGCGATCACTTCCTCGCGACTCATGCCGATGCCGTTGTCCGACACGGTGACCGTCTTCGCATCGCTGTCGAAGCCGATGCGGATCGCCAGCTCGCTGTCGCCTTCGAACAGCTCCGGTTTGTCGAGCGCTTCGAAACGCAGCTTGTCGCACGCGTCCGATGCGTTGGAAACCAGTTCGCGGAGGAATATTTCGCGGTTCGAGTACAGCGAGTGGATCATCAGGTGAAGCAGCTGCTTCACCTCGGCCTGGAAATTGAGGGTCTGAGCGCCTGCGGCGTGCTCGGTCGTCATTGCGTGAACTCCATCTGCTGATTAACGCGCAGCAGATGGGAGCGGAGAGCCCGGATTTCAAGCCCCCGCACGAGATCAGACGTAGCGGATCTCGACCACTTCGATTTCGCGCGGCCCGGCCGGACTCATGAAGCGCACGACGTCGCCTTCGCGCGCCTTGAGCAGTGCCCGTGCGAGCGGCGAGATCCAGCTGATCCGGCCGACGCTGGCGTCGGCCTCGTCGACGCCGACGATCTGCCAGATCTGCTCGCTGCCGTCGTCACTGTCGACGTCGACGATGCTGACCGTGGCGCCGAAAAATACCTGGCCGATTTCCCGTTGGTCGGCGGGATCGACGACTTCGGCACTTTCGATGCGCTTGATCAGGAAACGGATGCGCCGGTCGATCTCGCGCAACCGTTTCTTGCCGTAGATGTAATCGCCATTCTCGGAACGGTCGCCATTCGACGCCGCCCAGGCGACGGTTTCGACCATCTTCGGCCGCTCGACGCGGACGAGGTGATCGAGTTCGCGGCGCAGGCTCTCGTAACCGCGCCGCGTCATGTAGTTTTTCGCGCCGGCCGGCAGGCGCACCGCAACGGGTACCTCGTCGTCATCGTCGGCGCCGTCGTTTTCTGTCACAAAGGCTTTGTTCACGATGGGTATCCAGTTCTTCGGGAAGGGCTTGCGGAAATGCGATAGCCGGTCGTCAGCGCTCAGCGTACGCCTTTCTCAGCAATTCGAGCACCCGCCGACCGGCGCGGCCGTCGGGCTCGAGCCCCTGCCCGCGCTGGAACTGCTGCACCGCTTCGCGCGAACGGGCACCCAGCACGCCGTCAGCCTCTCCGACGTCGTAGCCGAGCTGCGACAACAATGCCTGCACTTCGCGCCGCTCGGCGCGGGACAGGCCCGGGTCGTCGGTCGGCCACGAGGCGCGGAACGGCTCGCCGCCGCGGAGGCGATCGGACAAATGGGCGATCGCGAGCGCGTAGCTTTCGGCGGCGTTATAGGAATACAACGCATCGAAATTGCGCAGGACGAGGAAAGCCGGGCCCCGCTCGCCGGCGGGGAGCAGCAGGCCGGCGGCTTCGGTGCCCGGTTCGATCGCGCTTCCGTCCGCGCGCCGCACGCCGAGTGCGACCCATTCGGCCAGCGCCCGTTTGTTGCGGCGTCCGGCGAGCGCGGCGTTGAAGTCGGGCGGGAGAACGACTTCGAAACCCCATGGCCGGCCCGTCTGCCAGCCCGCCTCGCGCAGAAAATTCGCCGTCGAGGCGAGCGCATCGGGAACGCTGTCGATCAGGTCGCGCCGGCCGTCGCCGTCGAAATCGACTGCGACGCGCCGGAAAGTCGAGGGCATGAACTGCGTGTGGCCGAACGCCCCGGCCCACGAACCGGCGAGGCGCTGCGGTGCGACGTGGCCGTCCTCGATGATCTTCAGCGCAGTGAAGAATTCACCGCGAAAAAAGTCTTGGCGCCGCCCGAAGCAGGACAGGGTCGCGAGCGAAACGAGCAGCGGGCGTTTGCCGAAATTGCGCCCGAAGTTGCTCTCGACGCCCCACACCGCAACGACGGTGGCCGGATCGACACCATATCGCGCTTCAATGTCCTGCAGCGTCCCGGCCCATTGGACGGCCATCGCACGGCCGTCGGCGACGCGTTCGTCGTCCACCAGCCCTGCCAGATAGTCCCAGATCGGCGTGCGGAATTCGGGCTGGTAATCGAGCAAGCCGATCACTGCCATGTCCGGTTCGAGCCCACCCACATGCTGCTCGAAGGTTGCCGGCGCGATCTCGTGCGTGGCGGCCATGCCGCGCAACTGCTCGAGGCAGTCGGCAAAGGACTCCTGCGCGTCGGCGTGAAACGGAAGCAGCGCGGCACACAGCAGGGACCAGGCGGGGAGGCGTCGGGGAATCATTGTGGAACGGCTCGGGCAGGGGCGGACAGCGGCGAACGGGGCGGACGCAATTCGGACGCGGAGCCTGACACGAATGGCGGAACGAGGCAACCGGAGACACCCGCGCCATTTTCGTGCCCGGCACAACCACCGATCCCGCCTCCCTTGTCGATCGTGCAGTTGCCCGCTTCCAAAACCCCGGCCGGAGTTGTCATTGCCCGTTCTGCGGCATACCATCCAGCGTTACTGGCCCCGCCGCCCGGACGGCGTGCAATCCCCCTAAATTGAACAGGTATACGATGAGCGAGGAAGCATTCGACAACGTTACCAGCCTGCAGGTGAGGCTGGCCGAACTCAGGGCCGAGCATCGTGACCTCGACGAGGCGATCAGCCACCTCGATGCTTCGCCGCAGGAAGATGAATTGCTGTTGCGCCGCCTCAAAAAGCGCAAGCTCGCACTGAAAGACAGGATCGCCGTCGTCGAACGCATGCTCGAACCCGACGAGCGGGCCTGAAGCCGGACGACGAGGATTCCGGCCGCCAATGACCCAATACGGATCCCCCGCGCCCGAGACGCTCGCCCTGCATGCCGGGCAGTCTCCTGATCCGGCCTTCGGCGCCCGCGCGACGCCGATCTACTTCACCGCTGGCTACGTCTTTCCGGATGCCGATCACGCCGCGGCGCTGTTCAACCACGAACGCCCGGGGCACGTCGATACCAGCCACTCGAACCCCACCAACGCAGTCCTCGAGGAGCGCGTCGCGGCCCTTGAAGGGGGCATCGGCGCGATTGCGCTGGCGAGCGGCCAGGCTGCGCTGCATGTCGCGATCGCGACACTGATGGGCGCCGGCAATCATATCGTCGCGTCGCGTGCGCTAGGCGGTGCGGCGCGCAATCTGCTGGCCCACACGCTGCCGCGCTTCGGTATCCGGACGACCTTCGTCGATCCGCGCCGCCCGGACGAATGGCGCGACGCGATCAGGCCCGAAACCCGGCTCCTGTTCGGCGAAGCGCTCGGCAATTTCGGCCTCGAGGTGCTCGACATTCCCGCCGTTGCCGCGATCGCCCATGCCCGGCGCGTCCCGCTGCTCGTCGATGCGACGCTGGTCACACCCTGCCTGCAGCGCCCGTTGTCGCTCGGCGCGGATCTGGTCCTGCATTCGGCCACCGAGTTTCTCGGCGGCCACGGCGTCGCCGTCGGCGGCCTGCTCGTCGATGGCGGGCGGTTCGACTGGGAGCAATCGGGCCTGTTCCCGACGCTGACCGAACCGTACGACGGCTTTCACGGCATGGATTTCACCGAGGAGTCTTCGGTCGCGGCCTTCCTGCTGCGTGCCCGGTGCGAGGCGCTGCCGGACTTCGGCGCCTGTCTCTCGCCGATGAACGCATTCCAGATCCTTCAGGGCATCGAGACGCTGCCGCTGCGGATGCGCGCGCACGTTGCGAACGCACGTGCCGTGGCCACCCATCTTGCCGGTCAAGCACTCGTCGCACGAGTCGCGTATCCCGGACTCGCGCCCCATCCCGATCACGAGCTGGCGAGCCGCCTGTTACCGGATGGCGCGGGAGCGGTCCTGTCCTTCGAGCTGAGCGGCGGACGCGAGGCCGCCCGCGCCTTCATCGAGAGTCTGAAAGTGTTCTCGCACCTGGCGAACGTCGGCGACGCGAAGTCGCTCGTGAGCCACCCGTCGAGCACGACCCTTTCCCGCCTGTCCGCCGCCGCGCTCGCTGCCGCTGGAATCGGCGAAGGCACGCTGCGACTGTCGGTGGGGCTCGAGCACGTCGACGACCTGATCGAAGACCTGGACCGCGGATTGTATGCGGCGGGCCGGGTGGTTGGAGGATAAAGACGGTGCAGCTGACGGTATCCGGGCTCCCGGTCTTCATCTACACCGCCAGGCAGACTTTCGCTCCCGCGCAGCCGGTCGTCGTGTTGCTGCATGGCGCCGCTCACGATCACAGCGTGTGGAACTTCCAGGCACGCCACCTCGCGCACCACGGCTTTTCGGTTCTCGCCCCGGATCTCCCCGGGCATGGCCGCTCCGGCGGCGCGCCGCTCGCGTCGATCGAAGCGCTCGCAGACTGGCTCGCGGCGCTGCTCGATGCGGCCGGCGTCCGGCAGGCCGCCGTCGCCGGTCACAGCATGGGATCGCTCGTCGCGCTGCAGGCGGCGGCACAGTTCCCCGACCGCTTCACGCAGCTGATTCTGCTCGGAAGCGTCGCGCCGATGCCGGTGGCCGCACCGCTGCTGTCCGCCGCAAACGATGACCGGCCCACGGCCCACGCAATGATCAACCAGTGGTCCTACACTTTCGCCTCGCAGCTCGGGGCGAGCGCCGTGCCGGGAACCTCGCTCACGGGGCTGAATCGCCGCCTCATGGAACGGCAGGACGACGCCGTGCTGGCCACCGACCTCGGCGCCTGCAACGCCTACGAAGGGGGTCTCGCAGCGGCTGGCGCCGTCCGCTGCCCGACGCTGCTGCTATGCGCCGAGCGCGACCAGATGACCCCACGGCGCGCAGTCAAACCCTTGCACGAAGCGCTTGCCGGGGTAGCCGACGGCGCACGTATGATATCCATTCCTCGTGCCGGGCATGCGATGCTGGCCGAGGCCCCCGATGCAGTGGGCAATGCCATACGGAGCTTCCTCACCCGCAACTGACAACAAGACAAAGAGGCAATCCGTGCGCTGCATCGACAACAAAGTCCACAACAGGAGAGAGAGATGTCGCAGCCGGAGGATGTCAAGCTGGGAACCGAGGAGTGGGTGTTTCCCGTTGTCAGGGACGTCGGGGGAGGTGCGCCGTTGCACTGGATCAGGAGCGGCTGGGCGGATTTACGTGCCTGCCCGATACCGAGCCTGTTCTACGGATTCTGCTTTGCCGCGATGGGATTGCTCGTCACGATGGTTTTCGAGCACGCCTACGCCTACACCGTCGCCCTCACGTCGGGCTTTCTCCTGCTCGGGCCGTTTCTCGCGATGGGCCTCTATGAGATCAGCCGGCGGCGCGAGCAAGGTGCGGCTTGCGCGCTCCTTCCGACCCTGACCGTATGGAAGCGCAACGCCGGCAACATCGGCATTTTCGCCGTCGTGCTGGGCATCGTGTTCCTCGTCTGGGCGCGCGCATCGATGGTCGTGTTCGCGCTGTTCTACACCAACGAGATGCCGAACCTGTCAGGCTTTCTGACGCAGTTGCTGGCCCTCGACAACCTCGAGTTTTTGCTCGTGTATTTCGGCGTCGGCCTGATCTTTGCGACCATCGTGTTTGCCGTCAGCGTGATTTCCGTGCCATTGATGCTCGACCGCAACCAGGACGCGATTTCGTCGATGTTGACGAGCGTCGGGGCGTTGATGCGCAACCCCGGCGCGATGATCATCTGGGCTTTCATGATCGCCGGCCTCACGGTGATCGGATTCATGACCTTCCATCTCGGGCTGGTGGTGCTGATGCCGATCGTCGGCCACGCCAGCTGGCACGCGTATCGCGACCTCGTCGTGCAGCCGGGCGTGCCAGCAGGCTGAAGAACATCGTCAATCGTTCAATTCGAGCACCAGGGGCTGATGGTCGGACGCCGGTGTCGCGGTGTACACCTCCACTTTGGCGACACGGGCAGCAAGATCATCCGACACCCAGGCGTAATCGCAACAATAGGCCCGCCCCGGCCACTCGGCACCGTGAAGGCCGACCGTCGGATCATGTACACGGCTGCCATGCTTGACGCGCCAAGCGTCCCGCCACGGCGGGACGTGTAACGCGATATCCGCCGACATCAGCGTGTAGGCGCCGGATCCGGGCTCACAATTGAAGTCCCCGCAGACGACTGCGGTCACCGGCCCGCGCCGTGCGGCGAAAGCCGGGCTGGCTTCCCTGCCGCCAGGGCCGTCGCGGGCATGTCCGGCAACCTCCTTCTGCAGCGCCCGTAACATGGCCACCTGCGCCGCGCGCTGTCGTGCGGAATAGTATTCGAGATGCGTCGTCAGAACGCGGACGGAGCCCCACGGCGCCTGCAGTACGGCCTCGACGCAGCAGCGCTGAATCGCGGGCTGTTCCGGGTCGGCGGGACACGGAAGCAGATGCCGGAACACGGGGCCGACCGCAAGCCGTGACAACATCAGGTTGCCGAAACGCGCCCGCCCGCCGGCGCCATCGGGCACGTCGACGCCCGCCCCATATATCGCTTCATGGCCGGGAAAAGCCGCAGCCAGGATTCCCACTTCGTCTTCCCGGTTGCCGCCTTCGAGGCCGGGGAAATTCTGCGCGACCTCCTGCAGGCAGATCACATCCGCGTCGCCAATATCATGGATCGCCGCGACGGTCCGCGCCAGGTCGACACGCCCGTCCGCGCCGCGGCCCCATTGAATGTTCCACGAAACAATGCGCATACTTCGACTCCGGTTGCCCCGCCCGAACCCTCTCGTCCGGACGGTCACGCGCGCTCGCCCGGACCATGGGCAAATCCCGAGCACGGAACATGTTCATTGTAGGCATCCCCGCACGGGAACGCGGCGGGCACCTTTCGACGACCACGAACAGGATGACGGCGATCCACGACCACGCGCATCACGGCCACGGCGAGGCCCTCCACCGCGACGGGCGCCCCAACCGCGCCTTGCCCTGGGCGCTCGCGATGACCCTGAGCTTTGCGGCAGTCGAGGCCGTGGCAGGCTGGTGGTCAGGTTCGCTGGCGCTGCTCGGGGATGCCGGACACATGCTTACCGACAGCCTCGCCCTGGCACTGGCGACCGCGGCGAGCATGCTGGCCCGCCGTCCCTCCAGCGCCCGCCACACGTATGGGCTGCGCCGCGTCGAGACTCTCGCCGGGATGCTCAACGGACTGTTCATGCTGTTCGTCGTGGCGTTGATCGCGTGGCACGCGATCGAGCGCCTGATCACGCCGCACCCGGTGCAGGCCGGCACCGTGATCGGCGTCGCGGCGCTGGGACTGGCGGTCAACGTGATCGTCGCGTGGAGGCTGTCGCACGGCGAAGGCGATCTGAACACGCGCGCCGCGCTGCTTCATGTACTCGGCGATCTGCTCGGTTCTGTCGCCGCGCTCGCGTCCGGGATCGTGATCCATTACACCGGCTGGTACCCGGCCGACCCCCTGCTGTCGATGCTGATCTGCGGGCTGATCCTCGCCTCGACGCTGAAATTGCTTCGTGTGGCGACGCACACACTGCTCGAAGGCGTGCCCGACAATCTCTCACTGGTCGCGATCGGCCACGCGATGGCGGAAGTCGAAGGAGTGCATTCGATTCACGACCTGCACGTGTGGAGCCTGGACTCGAACCATGTCGCACTTTCGGCGCATGTTGTCCTGCACTCGTGGCAAGCGTGGCCGACAGCCCTCGTTGCGCTGCAACGGCTCCTCGCCGACCAGTTCGGCATCGGCCATGCGACGCTCCAGCCTGAACCCTTGCCGGGCCAGATCGTCACATTTTCATTGCGCCACCCGGGGCTCAAGTCTCCAGCGGGCGCTTCCCCCGGACCGCGCGGCGCAACGGAGACGTGATTCGCCGGCCGGGGAACGGGCGCCTCGCGACGATCCGCCGGATCGGGCAACTGCCCGGACCACGTTGCAAACTGGATCACCCCGGTGCTTCCGTGTCGGCAAGACGGTCGCCGCTCTTTCGCTTCCCGCCGGACGTCGGGGCGACAGGAATTCTTTTCATCAGGTCTCCGTCGCCCTTCCCGCACGAACCGCGCAAGACCCTTGCGGGACGTGGAATCGGGCGAAAACGGCCCTGCAGAACCTACTACATCTAGTGCAAATGTCGCTGTTGACATACTGCAATAAACGTTAAGTACTTGTTTTATAAATATTTTTAATTTTTTGCCTTATCGGCCTTTACACGCTATTCTTCGGCCACCTTCAGACCACTCCAAAAAAGACCATGAGCATCGCTATCCATCATCAGGCCAAGGGCAAGACCGACGTATCCACGCTGGCGCCGCAGGAGATTTCTGGTGAAGTCCTGGTCGAAAAATACGCCAAGGGTGACGAACAGAGCGTGGGCGAAGTGCGCGCACGGGTGGCACGTGCGCTGGCGATTGTCGAAGCCGAAGACAAGCGCGCACACTGGGAAGCGAAATTTCTCGAAGCCCAGGAAAAAGGCTTCGTGCCCGCCGGCCGCATCAACAGCGCTGCCGGAACGAACCTTCAGGCAACGCTGATCAACTGCTTCGTCCAGCCGGTCGGGGATTCGGTGACCGAAGCGGTCGATGGACGCCCCGGGATCTACACCGCCCTTGCGCAGGCAGCAGAAACGATGCGTCGCGGCGGCGGCGTCGGCTACGACTTTTCCAGCATCCGGCCCAAGGGCGCGCTGGTCCGGGGCACGCTTTCGAATGCCTCCGGCCCGGTGTCCTACATGCGCGTGTTCGATCGTTCGTGCGAAACCGTCGAATCGGCAGGTGCCCGTCGTGGTGCGCAGATGGGCGTGCTGCGCTGCGACCATCCGGACATCGAGGAATTCATCCACGCCAAGGATCATGGCGACCTGACCAACTTCAACATCTCGGTGGGCGTGACCGACGCATTCATGAAAGCCGTCGACACCGATACCGACGTCGAACTTGCGCACAAAGCCGAGCCGATCGAGGAGCTGAAGGCGGCCGGCGCCTACCAGCGTGACGACGGCCTGTGGGTCTACCGCAAGCTGCCCGCGCGCGAACTGTGGGACCAGATCATGCGTTCGACGTACGACCACGCCGAGCCGGGAATCCTGTTTCTCGACCGGATGAACCAGGACAACAACCTTCACTACTGCGAGACGATCGAGGCGACCAACCCTTGCGCCGAACAGCCCCTGCCGCCGTACGGCTGCTGCGACCTCGGTTCGATCAACCTCACGCCGTTCGTGAAGCACCCCTTCACGGACAAGGCGGAATTCGATTACCCGGCGTTCGGCAAGGTCGTCGACGTCGCGATCCGTATGCTCGACAACGTGCTCGATGTCACGCACTGGCCGCTGCCGCAACAGGAAAACGAAGCGCAGTCGAAACGGCGCGTCGGCCTCGGCTTCACGGGACTTGGCGACGCCCTGATCATGCTGTGCAAGCGCTACGATTCGCCCGAAGCGCGCGCCGTGGCGACGAAGATCTCGGAGTACATGCGGGACCGAGCCTACCTCGCGTCGATCGAGCTTGCGAAGGAGCGTGGCGCTTTCCCGCTGTTCAACGCCGATCTGTACCTGTCCGGCGGCAACTTCGCATCGCGCCTGCCCGCCGACGTCAAGGACCGGATACGCAAGCACGGGCTGCGCAATTCCCATCTTCTCTCGATCGCCCCGACTGGTACGATCTCGCTCGCTTTTGCCGACAACGCGTCGAACGGCATCGAGCCGCCGTTCTCCTACACCTACACGCGCCGCAAGCGCATGGCCGACGGGACCTACAAGGAATACGCGGTCGAGGACTACGCGTGGCGGCTCTTCAAGCACCTCGGCGGCAACGTCGACGAGCTCCCGCCCTATTTCGTCACCGCGCTCGAAATTTCCGCCCAGGCGCACAAGGACATGGTCGCAGCGGTCGCCCCGTACGTTGACACGTCGATCTCGAAGACGGTGAACGTGCCCGAAGACTACCCGTATGCGGAGTTCGAGGACCTCTACCTTTCCGCGTGGAAGGCCGGTCTCAAGGGTCTTGCGACCTATCGCCCGAACTCAGTGCTCGGTTCGGTGCTGTCGGTGACGCCATCCGCCGGCCCGAAGCAGCCGCAGGACATTGAATTTTCCGGCCCGAACAAGCGCTTGGCGATCAAGAGCCTGCCTGCCCCGGTGCTGTCGAGCCTGCGCTGGCCCGGCCGCCCTGAATTGCCCGACGGCAACCTCGCGTGGACCTACATGCTCGGCACGCCGCAAGGTGAATTCGCGCTGTTCGTCGGCCACATCGAAACCGAAACCCAAGGCGTCGGCGGCTTCCCGTTCGAGGTCTGGGTCAATGGCGCCGACCAGCCGCGCGGACTTGGCGCAGTCGCCAAGACGCTGTCGATGGACATGCGCACCAACGACCATGGCTGGCTGAAGCTGAAGCTCGAAACGCTGGCCATGACGATCGGCGAAAAATCGTTCGAGATGCCGTTCCCGCCCCACGGCGAGAAAAAACTCTTCCCGGGTGTCGTCTCCGCCTTCGCCCAAGTCGTGCGCTATCGTTGCGAGCGCCTCGGCGCGCTCGCCGTCGAGGGACCGACCCCGGTGCTCGATACGCTGTTCAGCCTGCAGGAGCCGAAGACCGGCACCGATGGCACGCTGTCCTGGACTGTCGACATCCAGAACCCTGCTACCGGCGAAGACTTTGTACTCGGGATGAAGGAGATCACGCTACCGGCCCAGGACGACTTCTCGGTGGGCGTCACCCGGCCGTACTCGCTGTGGCTCTCGGGCAATTACCCCCGCGCGCTCGACGGGCTGACCCGTATCCTGTCGCTCGACATGCGGGTCATGGACCCGGCGTGGATTGGCATGAAGCTGCGCAAGCTGCTGAACTACCCGGAACCCCTCGGTGACTTCATGGCGTTCGTGCCCGGGACGAAGCGCCAACAGAACTACCCGAGCACCGTTGCGTACATGGCGCGGCTGATCATCCACCGCTACGCGATGCTCGGCGTTCTCGACGAAAAGGGTTATCCGGTGCGCGAGATGGGGATTCTCGAGGCGCCACGCGAGAACAGCGACCCGAAAGTCATGCAGGGCGCGTTGTGCGCCGAATGCGGGAATTATTCGGTGATCCGCAAGGACGGCTGCGATTTCTGTACCGCCTGCGGTGCCGTCGGGACCTGCGGCTGAGGAGCCAAACAAAAGCCCGCGACTGGAAAATCGCGGGCTTTTGTTCATCGGAAAACAGCAAGAGGCAAAGCGAGGCACGCCTTGCCTCGAAACCGTTCAGCTGCCGCCAGCCGGCCCCACCGCCAGACCCAGCGCGCGAAAGCCACGGAACAGCGCAACGATGCTCTTGCCGTCCGTGATGCGTCCGTCCTGCGCAGCCTCCAGCGCCTCCTCGACGGAAAGGGTCAGGACCTCGAGAAATTCACCGTCGTCCAGGGCATCCCCGACATGCGAGAGGCCGCGCGCGAGAAAAATCTCGATGCGTTCGTCCGAATAACCGATGCACGGGTGCATCACACCCAGATACTGCCATTCGTCCGCCTCGTAGCCGGTCTCTTCCCGCAGTTCCCGGCAAGCACAACTCAGCAGGTCTTCGCCGGCATCGATCTTTCCGGCCGGCAGTTCGAGAAAAGCACGCCGAAGCGGGTAGCGATACTGGCGCTCGAACAGCAGCCTGCCGTCGGGAAGCACCGCAAGTACCACCACCGCACCGGGATGCCGCACATATTCGCGCATCGATTCCGCCCCGTCGGGCAGCCTGACCCGATCGCGTCGGACTTTCAGCAACGCCCCCTCGAAAACCGGCTCGGAGTCGAGTTCGAGTTCTTCGAGCGGGTCCCGCTCAGAGGGAGGCGAGCAACGCATAGGCGCAGACCGACATCAGCCCCTGGGGCAGCAGGCCGAGTACCGCGATCGCCAGACCGTTGGCCGAAAGCATCACGCGTACTTCGGCCGGAGCACGGATCGGCGCGGAGTCGGTGGGTTCGTCGAAATACATGACCTTCACGACGCGCAGGTAGTAATACGCACCGATCACCGACATCACCACAGCCAGCACGGCGAGCCACACATAGCCCGCTGCGACGACCGCCTGGAGCACGGACAGTTTCGCGAAGAACCCGATGAAGAACGGAATGCCCGCCATCGAGAACATGACGATCATCATCATTGCGGCGAACCACGAACTACGCTTGTTCAGCCCCTTGAAGTCGTCGATATTCTCGGCTTCGAACCCCGCACGCGACAGCAGGATCACCATTCCGAACGAGGCAAGGCTCATGATCACGTACGACACGGCGTAGAACATCGCCGAACTGTAGGCGTTGAGTGCGAAATGGCGGTCGCCCTCCACCACGCCGGAAAGCAGGCCCAGCAGCACGAAGCCCATGTGCGAAATGCCCGAATACGCCAGCATCCGCTTGATGCTCGACTGGGCGATCGCCGCGAAGTTGCCTAGAATGATCGACAGCACGGCGAGGAACATCAGCATCGACTGCCACTGTTCTGCCAGTTCGAACAGGCCATACACCAGCAACCGCATCGTCATGGCAAACGCGGCAAGCTTCGGTGCCGACGAGATCATCAGCGTCACGGCGGTCGGGGCGCCTTGATAGACGTCGGGCACCCACATGTGGAAAGGCACCACCCCCAGCTTGAATGCGATTCCCGCGACCAGGAACACCACGCCGAACAACAGCACGGTCTTGTTTGCGGCCTGGTGATAGATCGACTGCGCGATCCCCGAGAACTCGAGGCTGCCGGTCGCGCCATAAACCATCGACATGCCGTACAGCAGCAGCCCGGACGCGAGCGCGCCGAGCACGAAATACTTCATCGCCGCTTCGGTCGAGCGAGCCGACTCGCGGTCGAACGCCACCATCCCGTAGAGCGACAGCGACATCATCTCCAGTCCGATGTACAGCGACAACATGTGGTTCGACGTGACCATCACCATCATGCCGAGCGTCATCAGCAGCGTGAGCAGATAGTATTCGGGGCGATCGATGTTGCGGTCGGCGAGGTAGCCTCGCCCGTACAGCAGGGCGATCGCGACGGTGAAGTAGATCATGACCTTCAGGAAATCCCCCATCAGGTCTGAAATGAACATGTTGCTGAAAGTCAACGTGACCTGACCGTCCATCGTCCCAATCGTGATCAACGCGGCGACGACCAGGGTCGTCTGGGTCAGATAGTAGGCCAGACCGCGTGCAATCCGCCGCGCAAAGGTCGTCGCCATCATGATGATGAGCGCCATCACGGCAACAAAAATCTCGGCCGCCGCGGGGTAGAAGTCGGGAATAACAAAATTCATCTTCTGACCAGTCCGAAAAAAGTCTCGCCCGCTCGATTAGAGCTTGCTTACGGCAACGTGCCGCAGGAGTTCATTGACCGAAGCATGCATGACTTCGGTAAAGGGATATGGATACAAGCCCATTGCCAGCACGCACAGAGCCAGAACCCCGAGGAACGCGAACTCTCGCCCGTCGATATCATTCAGCTGCGCCACATGGCTGTTGCCGACCACGCCGAACATCACGCGCTTGTACATCCAGAGGGTGTATGCGGCGCCGAGAATCAGCGTAATCGCTGCCGCAAACGCGACCCAGAAATTGAACTGCACCGCACCGAGAACGACCATGAACTCGCCGACGAAGCCGCTGGTACCGGGCAACCCGGCATTGGCCATCGCAAACAGCATGAAGAATGCGGCGAACTTCGGCATCACCTTCACCACCCCGCCGTAATCGGCGATGTTGCGCGAGTGCATGCGGTCGTAAAGCACGCCGATGCAAAGGAACATCGCGCCCGAGACGAAGCCGTGCGAAATCATCTGCACCAGCGCGCCCTCGAGGCCGATGGTGTTGAACATGAAGAACCCGAGCGTGACGAAACCCATGTGCGAGATCGACGAGTACGCGACGAGCTTCTTCATGTCCGTCTGCACGAGGGCGACGAAGCCGATATAGACCACCGCTATCAGTGACAGCGTAATCATCATCGGTGCCATCGCCTGGGCCGCGTCTGGGACGATTGGCAGCGAAAAACGCAGGAAACCGTACGCACCAAGCTTCAGCGCGATTGCCGCCAGCACCACGGAACCCCCGGTCGGCGCCTCGACGTGCGCATCGGGCAGCCACGTATGAACCGGCCACATCGGCACCTTCACCGCGAACGCGATGAGGAAGGCCCAGAAAATCAGCGTCTGCGGCCCCATCCCGAGCGGCAGCTGGTGCCAGTCGAGAATGTTGAAACTGCCACCGGCCTCCATGAACAGATACAGCAACGCAATCAGCATCAGCAGCGAGCCGAGCAGCGTATAGAGGAAGAACTTGATCGCTGCGTACACCCGGTTCGCGCCGCCCCAGATCCCGATGACCAGATACAGCGGGATCAGCGAAGCCTCGAAGAACGTGTAGAACAGCACGGCGTCCAGTGCCGAGAAGATGCCGTTCATCAGGCCCGACATGATCAGGAAGGCAGCCATGTACTGCGCCACCTTCTCCCGGATCACCTGCCATCCCGCGATCACCACCATGATCGTGATGAACGCGTTCAACAGGATGAACAGGACCGAAATTCCGTCGACCCCGAGGTGGTAATTGATGTTGAAGCGCGGAATCCACGGCAGGATCTCGACGAACTGCATCGCGCTGGTACTCGCGTCGAACTGCGAGTACAGCGGCAACGTCACGAGGAAACCGGCAATGGCGACCAGCATGGCCAAGAATCGCGCCAGCGGCGCATTACGATCCGACCCGGTCGCTAGCACGAGCAACCCCCCCAGGATCGGTACCCAGATCGCAAGGCTCAGGAATGGCAAACCCGTCATCGTTACTTTCCGTCAAGTGCGTCGACGACCGACGCGCGTTTATCGTTATTCACTGTTCCGACCCGTTCAACCGAGATTGAACCAGAAGGTGAGCAGGATGAAGACCCCGATGATCATTGCGAACGCGTACTGGTAGAGGTGCCCGGTCTGGAACAGCCGGCTGATCTGTGCGACCCAGCCGACCAGCCTGGCGGTCCCGTTCACCGCAATTCCGTCGATCAACCCCTGGTCGCCGCCCTTCCATAATCCCTTGCCGAGTTGTCGCGAGCCGCCGGCAAAAACGATTTCGTTGAAACGATCGAAGAAATACTTGTTCTCGAGCAGCGCATGCAGCGGCTGGAAGGTGCGCTGTATCGCCGCCGGAATGTCCGGGCGCACCATATAGAAGAACCATGCGAGCCCGACGCCGCCCATCGCGAGCCAGAACGGCGCGGTCTGCAGCCCGTGGATCGCCATGGCCACCGGCCCGTGGAAGTTCTCAGCCAGTTCGGACAGACCGACGTGGTTGGCGCCGACGTGAATCACGCCCTTGAACCATTCTCCGAACAGCATCGGCTCGATCGTGAAGAACCCGATCACGACCGACGGAATCGCGAGCAGCACCAGCGGCAGCGTGACGACCCACGGCGACTCGTGAGGCTTCTGTCCGGGGGCCAGGCCATGATGGTGATCGGTCGACGGTTCCTCGTCGTCATGATCGCCGACATGCTCATGGTGTCCATGGTTGTTGCCGAACCGCTCCTTGCCGTGGAAAACAAGGAAATACATGCGGAACGAATAAAATGCGGTGATGAAGACACCGAACAGCACACAGAACAGCGCGTAGCCGGCACCCGGAATCGTCGAAGCATGCACCGCCTCGATGATCGAGTCCTTCGAATAGAAACCCGCGAAGAACGGAAAGCCGATCAGCGCGAGCGACCCCAGCAGCGACGTGAACCAGGTCACGGGCATGTACTTCCACAGGCCGCCCATGTTGCGCATGTCCTGATCGTGATGCATGCCGATGATGACCGAACCGGCGCCGAGGAACAGCAGCGCCTTGAAGAATGCGTGCGTCATCAGATGGAACACTGCCGCCGAATACGCCGAGACGCCCAGGGCGACGGTCATGTAGCCCAGTTGCGAGAGCGTCGAGTACGCGACGACGCGCTTGATGTCGTTCTGGACGATGCCGAGGAAACCCATGAACAGGGCGGTGGTCGCGCCGATCACGAGCACGAACGACAGCGCGACGTCCGACAGTTCGAACAGCGGCGACATGCGCGCGACCATGAAAATCCCGGCCGTCACCATCGTCGCCGCGTGAATCAGCGCGGAAATCGGTGTCGGGCCTTCCATCGAATCGGGAAGCCAGACATGCAGCGGGACCTGCGCGGATTTGCCCATCGCGCCGATGAACAGGCAGATGCAGATCGCGGTGATCAGCGGCCAGCCTGTAACCGCCATGTCCTGCGCGGCGAGTTCGCCCGCCTTGGCGAATACTTCGGCGTAATCGAGGCTCCCAGCGTAGGCGGCGATCAGGCCGATGCCGAGCAGGAACCCGAAGTCGCCCACGCGGTTGACCAGGAACGCCTTGAGGTTCGCGTAGATCGCGGTCGGACGCTCATACCAGAAGCCGATAAGCAGGTACGAAACGAGACCCACTGCTTCCCAGCCGAAGAACAACTGGAGAAAGTTGTTCGACATGACCAGCATCAGCATCGAGAACGTGAACAGCGAGATATAGCTGAAGAACCGCTGGTAGCCAGGGTCGTCATGCATGTAGCCGATGGTGTAGATATGCACCATCAACGACACGAAGCTCACGACAAGCATCATCATCACGGTCAGCGAGTCGATCAGGAAGCCGACCTCGAGGGTCAGGTTTCCGGTCGTCATCCACGTGTACACGGTTCCGTTGAACGTATTCCCGGCCTGCACATCCTGATAGATCACCACCGATGCCACGAGCGCCACTGCGACGCCGAGGATCGTGACGATGTGCGCGCCCGCGCGTCCGATCAGCTTGCCGAACAGTCCGGCGAGGAGTGCGCCGGCCAGCGGTGCCAGCGGCACCAGGAGATAAAGCTTTTGCATGTCCGTCATCGAGCCGCTTCCTTAACCCTTGAGGCTGTCGAGATCATCCACATGGATCGTCCGCAGATTGCGGAACAACACCACCAGAATCGCAAGACCAATTGCCGATTCTGCTGCTGCCACGGTGAGAATGAAGAAAACAAAAATCTGCCCTGCCAGGTCGCCGAGATAATGCGAAAAGGCAATGAAGTTCAGATTGACCGCGAGCAACATCAACTCGATAGCCATCAGCAGGACGATCAGGTTCTTCCGGTTGAGGAAAATCCCGACCACGCTGATCGCGAACAGGATCGCGCCCAGAACGAGATAGTGGGAAAGCGAAAGCATCAATGACTCCCTGATTGCATCGGCCTAACAGCGGCAGCAGTTCTTATTCTTTCTCGGCGGGCATCGAAATCAGTTCGACGCGATCGCCACGCTTGATCGAAATCTGTTCGGACGGATTGAGATAGCGGACGCCCTTGCGCTTGCGCAGCGTCAGAGTCACCGCGACGATCATCGCCACGAGCAACAACAGCGAAGCCAGCTCGAACGGATACACATAATCGGTGTAGAGCAAGCGCCCCAATTCCCGTGTGTTGCTGTATCCCGCCTGCGCCGCCGGCGGCTCGGGCATTGCTTCCAGTCCGAAGTACCGCCCGCCGAGCACCAGCGCCATTTCGACCACTAGCAGCACCCCGATCAGCGCGCCGACCGGCAGATAGCTCCAGAATCCCTGTCGCAGCCGATCGAGGTTGATGTCCAGCATCATGACGACGAACAGGAACAGCACCATCACCGCGCCCACGTACACCATGACGAGGACAATTGCGAGAAATTCTGCCGCCAGCAACAGCCAGATACCGCCGGCCGTGAAGAACGCCAGCACCAGAAACAATGCTGCCTGCACCGGGTTCCGCGCCGTAATGACCCTCAGCGCGGCAAAGACCATGATCGCGGCGAGAATGTAGAAGACGAAAGTCTTGAAATCCATTTTCTTTATCGTGGCGCCCGTCAGCGCCCTCCCTTAGCGATACTTGGCGTCGGCTTCGCGATCGGCAGCGATCTGTGCTTCATAACGATCGCCCACGGCAAGCAGCATCTGCTTCGTGTAGTAGAGATCGCCGCGTTTTTCACCGTGATACTCGAACACGCGGGTTTCAACCACCGCGTCGACCGGGCACGCTTCCTCGCAGAAACCGCAAAAGATGCACTTGGTGAGGTCGATGTCATAGCGCGTGGTGCGCCGCGATCCATCGTCCCGCTGCTCGGATTCGATCGTGATCGCCAGCGCCGGGCAGATCGCTTCACAAAGCTTGCATGCAATGCAGCGCTCCTCTCCGTTCGGATAGCGACGCGGCGCGTGCAATCCACGGAACCGCGGGCTCGCCGGCGTCTTCTCCTCCGGGAACTGCACAGTAATCTTGCGCGCAAACAGGTGACGCCCGGTCAGCGCCATGCCCTTGATCAGTTCCGTGAGGAACAGGCTACCGATGTAATCCTTCGCACCCATCTTCAGCCTCTCATTTCCAGATCGACAGCGGCGACATCATCCACACTGCCACCACGATCACCCACACCAGGGTGATGGGAATAAATACCTTCCAGCCCAGCCGCATGATGTGGTCGTAACGGAAGCGCGGGAACGTTGCTCGCGCCCACAGGAACACGAACAGGAAAAATGCTGTTTTCAACGCCAGCCAGAAGAACCCATCAGGCAGGAAACTGACCGGGGACAGCCAGCCGCCGACAAACAGCACCGACGTCAGGATCGAGACCAGGATCATGTTCGCGTATTCGGCGAGGAAGAACAGCGCGAACGCCATGCCCGAATACTCGACCATGTGGCCGGCCACAACTTCGGACTCGCCTTCAACGACGTCAAACGGCGCGCGGTTGGTTTCGGCAATGCCCGAAATCAGGAACACGATGAACATCGGAAACAGCGGGATCCAGTTCCACGACAGGAACGACAACCCCATTTCGTGGAATTGACCCTGCCCCTGCGAGCGGACGATGTCAGTGAGGTTGAGGCTCGCCGATATCAACAGCACGCAAATCAGCGCGAAACCCATCGCGACTTCGTACGACACCATCTGTGCCGCAGCACGCATGGAGCCGAGGAACGGGTACTTCGAGTTCGATGCCCAGCCAGCAATAATCACGCCATATACTTCAACCGACGTGATTGCCAGCAGGAAGAGCAACCCCGCATTGACATCGGCAAGCACCATCCCGTCACCGAACGGCACCACTGCCCAGGCTGCCAGCGAGGGCGCGATCGCCAGGATCGGGCCGAGAATGAACAGCCCTTTGCTGGCGCCGGACGGGACGATGATTTCCTTGAAAAGGAGTTTCATCCCGTCGGCGATCGGCTGCAGCAGTCCCTTCGGGCCGACCCGGTTCGGTCCGATCCGGACTTGCATGTAGCCGATGACCTTGCGCTCCGCCAGCGTCAGATACGCGACGCAGATCATCAACGGTGCGATGATCGCGACGATCTTCGCAAGCGTCCACACTGCGGGCCATGCGGGCCCGAACAACTGCGCCACGGGTTCCAGCAAAGCTTCCATCAGACACGCTCCAGGCTGATTTCGCCGCACATCGGGCCGAGGGCCGAGGTCGCAGGGTGAGCGGCCGCGATGCGAACACACTTGTCCGCAACGTTTTCATCGACGACCACGGTCAATTCAGCGGCTCCGCCCTGCTTCACGCGAACACGCGCACCTGCTTCGAATCCCAGGCGCGCCAAAGTCGCCGCGCTCGCACGAACGGACGGCGCCGCGGCATCCCGCGTCTTCTGCAGCGGGGGCGACCGGCGCACCAGCGGATCGGCGAAATAGATTGGCACGTCGCTCACCCGCTCCAGCCCGCCTGCAACAGCAGGGCGCGCCGAAAGCTCAACGCCCGACACGCCGTTCCCCAAGCGCTCGGCGACGTCCGTGGACAGCACTTCCGCGGCGACCGCCTCGGAATCGTTCTGGTCGAACCCTTCCAGTTCGAGCAGGTTGCCGAGAACGCGAAGCACTTTCCAGCCCGGTCGAGCCTCGCCGCGCGGACGCGCGACGGCATTGAAGTTCTGCGCACTGCCCTCGCAATTGACGAACGTGCCGGACGTTTCGGTAAAGGGAGCAATCGGCAGCAGCACGTTTGCACAGGACCGCAGCGCGGGCGACGTGAATGCGGACAGCGCTACGACTAGCCGCGCGCCGCGCAGCGCCGCCATCGTCGCGACAGGATTCGCAAAATCGAGATCCGGCTCGGCGTTGAGCAGCAGATAGGATTTCAGAGGCTGCTCGACCATCTGCCGGGCGTTGAACCCGCCGACGATCGGTGCCGCCTTTGCGAGATACCCGCCGACGCTGTTTGCCGCTTCGCCGATGAAGCCCAGGGATCCGCCGCTCAACCGGGCGATCTCCTGTGCAACGACCTGCAGTTCGGCAGCGAACTCGGACTGTTCGGCAAAGTTGCCCAACCACACGGCGACGCGAGCGCCAGTGCCGAGACTTTGTGCGATGGCACGCGCATCGCTCGAGATTTCCGCAGGCACGAGGGGGGCGATTTCGTCTGCGACCGGCAGGCCTTTTTCGGTCGCCAGAGCTCCCGCGACCTGCAGCAGCATGCCGACCATTGCCGACGGGGCGACCAGCGCCCGGTTCTTGACCGGCAACAACCAGTCGTCGCTCGCGGCATGAATCGCATTCACCTGCAGCCCACGCTTGGCCGCCTGGCGCACGCGCTGCGCAAGCAGCGGCGCGTCCTTGCGGAAGAAGCTGCCGATGATCAGCAGCCGGTTCAGCTCCGTGACCTCGGAGATCGCCATCCCGAGCCACGGAGCGCCCGTCCGATGACCGTCCGCGCGGAAATCCCACTGGCGCAGCCGGAAGTCGATGTTGTCGGTACCGAGCGTGCGCGCGAGTTTCTGCAACAGGTGCAATTCTTCGAGGGTCGAATGGGGCGATGCCAGTGCGCCGATCGTCGCCGGCCCATTCTCCTTCGCCGTCGCGAGCAGGCCGTTTGCGACGAATTCGAGCGCCGCCTGCCAGGCGACCTCTTTCCACTCACCACCCTGCTTGATCATCGGGACCGTCAGGCGATCCTCGCTATTCAAGCCTTCATACGAAAAACGGTCCTTGTCGGACAGCCAGCACTCGTTGATTGCCTCGTTCTCGAGCGGCAGCACACGCTTGACGATATCGTGTTTGACCTGAACGACGAGGTTCGAGCCGAGCGAATCGTGCATGCTGATCGATTTGCGCCGGGAAAGCTCCCATGTCCGCGCGGCGAAACGGAAGGGCTTCGACGTCAGTGCACCGACGGGGCAAAGGTCGATGATGTTGCCCGACAGTTCGGAGTCCAGCGTCTTTTCGATGAACGGCATGATTTCCGCATGCTCGCCACGAAATGCCTGGCCGAGTTCCATCATGCCTGCAATTTCGGTCGTGAATCGCACGCAGCGTGTGCAGTTGATGCAACGCGTCATGTCGGTTGCCACGAGCGGGCCGAGGTTCTTGTTGAACACGACGCGCTTTTCTTCCTCGTAGCGCGACTGGCTGCCGCCGTAACCCACTGCGAGATCCTGCAGCTGGCACTCGCCGCCCTGATCGCAGATCGGGCAATCGAGTGGGTGGTTGATGAGCAGAAACTCCATCACCCCCTTTTGCGCCTTGATCGCCTGGTCCGACCGCGTCCACACCTTCATGCCGTTGGTGACCGGAGTCGCGCACGCGGGCAGCGGCTTCGGCGCCTTTTCGACCTGAACGAGGCACATGCGGCAATTTGCCGCGATGGACAGTTTCTTGTGATAACAGAAGTGCGGAATGTATGCACCGATCTTGGTCGCGGCATCCATCACGGTGCTGCCATCCTCGACCGATACCTGCTTGCCGTCGATTTCGATCTCTAGCATCACGGACTCACGTAGATTTGGCTGCCCAGGTACTGAACCTCGGGCGGCACTAGACATTTCTTGTTTTCGATGTGGTACTCGAACTCCGAGCCGAAGTGCTTGATAAAACTCTGCACCGGCATCGACGCGGCATCACCGAGGGCGCAAATGGTGCGTCCCATGATATTGCCGGTCACCGAGTTGAGCAGATCGAGATCGTCCCGACGTCCCAGCCCGTTCTCGATCCGATGAACCACCCGATAAAGCCAACCGGTTCCCTCGCGGCACGGCGTGCACTGCCCGCAGGATTCCTCGAAGTAGAAATACGACAGGCGCTCGAGCGCCTTCACCATGCACGTGGTCTCGTCCATGACGATCACCGCGCCTGAACCGAGCATCGAGCCCGCCTTGGCGATGGAGTCATAGTCCATCGTGCAGTCCATCATCGCGGCTGCCGGCAGCACAGGCGATGACGAGCCGCCGGGAATCACGGCCTTGAGCTTGCGTCCGCCGCGCATTCCGCCCGCCATTTCAAGCAACTCCGCAAAGGGAGTGCCCATCCCGATCTCGTAATTCCCCGGACGATTGACGTGCCCCGAAATCGAGAACAGCTTCGTGCCGCCGTTGTTCGGCTTCCCGAGGTTGAGAAAATTCTCGCCGCCCATATTGACGATGAACGGCACCGACGCGAATGTTTCGGTGTTGTTGATCGTCGTGGGCTTGCCGTAAAGGCCATAGCTTGCCGGAAAGGGCGGCTTGAAGCGGGGCTGCCCTTTCTTGCCTTCGATCGACTCGAGCAGCGCGGTCTCTTCACCGCAGATGTAAGCACCGTAGCCGTGGTGCGCGAACAATTCGAACGAAAAATCCGAACCCAGGATTTTCTGCCCGAGCAGGCCCGCTTCACGCGCTTCGGCCAGCGCCTCCTCGAAGCGCTCGTAGATCTCGAAAATCTCGCCGTGGATGTAGTTGTAGCCCCGTTCGCATCCCATCGCATACGCCGCGATCGTCATGCCCTCGATGACGCTGTGCGGGTTGTAGCGAAGAATATCGCGGTCCTTGAAAGTGCCCGGCTCGCCCTCGTCGGAATTACAGGCGAGGTATTTCGCTCCCGGGAATGAACGCGGCATGAAGCTCCATTTGAGTCCGGTGGGAAAACCCGCACCCCCGCGTCCGCGCAGCGAAGAAGCCTTCAATTCGGCGATGATCGTTTCGGCCGGAATCTTTTCCGCGATGATTTTTTTCAGAGCGGAATAACCACCGCGTCCGAGATAGTCCTGTAACCGCCAGGTACGGTCGCCGTCGACCCCGGCGAGAATAAGTCCGCATGCGCTCATTTGTCTTCCAGATCGGCCAGCAGTTGATCGATCTTTTCCGTCGTCATCCAGCTGCACATGTGGTGATTATTCACCAGCAGCACTGGAGCGTCGCCACAGGCCCCCATGCATTCACCCTCCTTGAGGGTGAATTTGCCGTCCGGCGTGGTCTCGTTGAAATCGATCCCGAGCTTCTGCTTGACATAATCGGCCGCATGCACACCGCCCGACAGGGCGCACGGGAGGTTGGTGCACACCGTGATCTTGTGGCGTCCCACCGGCTGAAGATCGTACATGTTGTAGAAACTCGCCACCTCGTAAGCAGCGATTGCCGGCATATCGAGATAGCCGGCGACAAATTCGATCGTCTCTTTCGCCAGCCAACCCATTTCAAGCTGGGCGATGCGCAACGCCGACATTACCGCCGACTGTTTCTGATCGGGCGGATATTTCGCGATCTCGCGATCGATCTGTTGTAGCGATTCCTGACTCAGCATTTCGTGTTCGTCTTCCCGGATTGCCTGCCGACGTTTGTCATGCCAGTTCGTTCAGCGGTCGATTTCGCCGAACACCACATCCATCGTGCCGATGATCGCGACCACGTCCGCAATCATGTGGCCGCGGGCGATCTCGTCCATCGCCGCCAGATGCGCGAACCCCGGCGCCCTGAGTTTCAGACGATAAGGCTTGTTGGCGCCATCGGAGACGGCATAGACGCCGAATTCACCCTTCGGGTGTTCAATTGCCGCATACACCTCGCCGCTCGGGACATGCATGCCTTCGGTGAAGAGCTTGAAATGGTGGATCAGCTCCTCCATGTTGCCCTTCATCCTCTCGCGCGGCGGCGGCGCAACCTTGTAGTTGTCCGCGATGACCGGTCCCGGATTCTTGCGCAACCAGTCGATACACTGCTTGACGATCCGGTTCGACTGGCGCATCTCTTCCATGCGGCACAAATAACGGTCGTAACAATCGCCGTTCTTCCCGACCGGAATGTCGAAGTCCATGCGGTCGTATACTTCGTAAGGCTGTTTTTTGCGCAGGTCCCATGCGACGCCGGAACCCCGCAGCATCGGCCCGGTGAATCCCCAGGCCTTGGCCTGCTCGGGCGTGACCACACCGATACCCACCGTGCGCTGTTTCCAGATCCGGTTGTCGGTGAGGAGTGTCTCGTAGTCGTCGCAATAGCCGAGGAACCGGGTGGTGAAATCCTCCAGGAAATCGAGCAACGAACCCTGGCGGTTGTCATTCAGTTCCCGGACGGTATTCGCATTCTTGAACTTGTTAACAGCATATTGCGGCATACGATCCGGCAGATCGCGATAAACGCCACCGGGACGGTAATACGCGGCATGCATCCGCGCGCCCGAAACCGCCTCGTAGGCATCCATCAAATCTTCACGCTCGCGGAACGTATACAGCACCATCGTCATCGCACCGATATCGAGCGCGTGCGTGCCGATACCGAGGAGGTGATTCAAAATCCGGGTGACTTCGTCGAACATAACCCGGATGTATTGGGCACGGATCGGCACTTCGAGCCCCAGCAGGCGCTCGATCGCCATGCAGTAGGCGTGCTCGTTGCACATCATGGACACATAGTCGAGCCGGTCCATATAAGGAACCGATTGCACCCAGGTGCGTGTTTCCGCGAGTTTCTCCGTTCCGCGATGGAGCAGGCCGATATGCGGATCGGCACGCACCACGACCTCGCCGTCGAGCTCAAGCACTAAGCGAAGCACGCCATGGGCAGAAGGGTGTTGCGGACCGAAGTTGATCGTGTAATTGCGAATCTCAGCCATTGCCGACATCCCCGTAGTTCTCTTCGCGCACGATGCGCGGCGTGTTCTCACGCGGCTCGATGGTCACTGGCTGATACACCACCCTTCCCTGCTCGGGGTCGTAACGCATCTCGACGTAGCCGGAAACAGGAAAATCCTTGCGGAACGGATAACCCACGAATCCGTAATCCGTCAAGATTCGGCGCAGGTCCGGATGGCCGGCAAACATGATGCCATAGAGATCGAATGCCTCACGCTCGTACCAGTTGACACCCGGCCACACCCCAACCAGCGACTCGAGTACCGGAAATGCGTCGTCATCGGCGAATGCACGCAACCGAATCCGCCAGTTATGCGTGATCGAAAGCAGATGCACGGCGACAGCGAACCGTCTTCCCGCCCAGACTCCGTTTCCGTAAGCCGAATAATCCAGACCGGTAAGATCGACCAGTTCCTCGAACCGCAGATCGCGATGATCCCGCAGCAGTTGCGCAACGGGGAGGTAATCGGCCGCCGCGACTTCGAGCGTAACCTCACCACGGTCAACGACCACCGACCGTACCTTCGCACCCAGGATATTTTGCAGCGAACTGCTCAGACGTTCCAGCTTCGAGCTCATAAATGGGCCACCTGTCACCGCGCTATGGTGTTAGTGCGCTTGATCTTGTTCTGCAACTGAATGATGCCGTACAGCAACGCTTCTGCGGTCGGCGGGCAGCCGGGCACGTAGACATCGACCGGTACGATGCGATCACACCCCCTTACGACCGAATACGAGTAGTGATAATAGCCACCGCCATTGGCACAGGAGCCCATCGAGATCACCCAGCGAGGCTCGGCCATCTGGTCATAAACCTTGCGCAATGCCGGCGCCATCTTATTGCAAAGCGTGCCCGCCACGATCATGAGATCCGACTGCCGCGGACTGGGACGAAACACCACGCCGAAGCGGTCAAGATCGTATCGTGCGCAGCCTGCGTGGATCATTTCGACGGCACAGCAGGCCAGGCCGAAGGTCATTGGCCACAGAGAACCCGTGCGCGTCCAGTTGATCACCGCATCGAGCGAGGTGGTAACAAATCCCTCGCGAAAAACGCCCTCAATGCTCATGCATCACTCCCAGTCGAGTGCACCGTTCTTCCACTCGACGACATAGCCGATAACCAGCACGGCGAGAAAAACCATTACCGAACCGAATACAAACCAGGCAATTTCGCCGGCCGCAATGAATTCCTGAAAAACAGTCGCCCAAGGAAACAGAAAGGCAATTTCAAGATCGAAGAGAATGAAAAGAATGGCTATGAGGTAATAGCGCACATCGAATTTCATGCGAGCGTCTTCGAACGCCTCGAAGCCACACTCATAAGGTGACAGCTTCTCACCATCAGGCCGGTAAGGAGCGAGAACACGCCCGAGAATCACGGGAACCAGACCGAATCCCAGACCAACGAGGATGAACATCAGGACAGGAAAGTAGTTTTCCAGCATCGAAACACCCCGTTTTGAAATTAGACTTGCTCTGACTACGCTGTTGTACGGCATGAAAACGCCCGCATTAGCGGGCGATCTTCAATACCTGGTGCCGACGGTGAGACTCGAACTCACACGGCTTTCGCCACCACCCCCTCAAGATGGCGTGTCTACCAATTTCACCACGTCGGCAATATTTGTTACAGCCGCGAAATTATACGACTTTTTCCGCAGTGCGCAAACCCAAAATGAACTTATTTTGGAATCGCCTGCGCCTTCGAATCCTGCGCTCCGCCGCCGTCCGCAGGCTTCGCGTCCGTTGCCGGTGTGGATAAGGTCGAAGCGCCCTCCATCACGCTCGAGGGCTGGCTCGGCTTGTTGCTGGCAAGGTAACTGAGACCCAAACTGGTTATGAAAAAGACCGTGGCAAGGATGCCTGTCGTTCGACTGAGAAAATTAGCCGAACCGGATGATCCGAACACGCTGCCGGAGGCACCGCCGCCGAATGCCGCTCCGGCATCCGCCCCCTTGCCATGCTGCATCAACACCAGTCCGATAATGAACAAGCCTACCAGCACGTGAATCGTCAGAACGATTGAAAAAATATAGTTACTCATCGAGAACCTTTGAAATCACCCACATCGTCGTCCTGCGTAGCTACGGCAGCAGCTTCGCAGATCTCAAGAAATTGCTCGGCAACCAGCGACGCACCGCCAATTAGCCCGCCGTCCGAATCAGGCAGACTGAACAATGCAGCGGCACTGCCTGCCTTCACGCTTCCCCCGTACAGGATTCTGACCGCGCGAGAATTCCCCACGCGACGGGACAACCAGCACCGCACGAATGACAGGATCAACTGGACCTGCTCCGGGGAAGCTGCTCGTCCGGTCCCGATTGCCCATACCGGCTCGTACGCGATCACCAGCCGTGCGAGCGATGCGCCGTCGAGCATCTGGGCCAATGCTTCGAGCTGGCGCAGCAGGACATCTTCTGCATGCCCTGCTTCTCGTTCGACAAGCGACTCCCCGACGCATACGATCGGCACGAGGCCTGCGGCCAGCGCGGCACGGGCCTTTCGCGCAACAAGCAGATCATCCTCACGGAACAACGTACGCCGCTCGGAATGGCCGACGATGACGAAGCGGCAATCGAAGTCCGATAACATTCGCCCGCTGACTTCGCCCGTATACGCCCCGGCATCGAATTCACTCAGATTCTGGGCGCCGAGCATCATTGCACTACCCGACAACGCTCGCTGCCCCTGCGCCAGATAAGGAAACGGAAGGCACAGGGCAGTATCGACGCTGCCGGGACTGCGGCCGACAAGCTGTTCGAAGAGCGCCTGATTGCCTACCAGATCGCCGTTCATCTTCCAGTTGCCGACGACAAGCTTGCGTTCCATGCACTCGAATCCGCTAAATCGGGGCATTCTATCGTGCCCGACCCCGCGGGGTAAAGACGACCCGATGGACTGGCGGCCGCCAGGCTGGGCGGGGTGGGCCACCGATCCATCGCAGAAAAGCCGGTGCGCAGCGCAATCCCTAACCGAAGCGTCCCGTGATGTAGTCCTCGGTTTCCCGGCGAACAGGATTGACAAACAGTTGGCGGGTCCGGCCGAACTCGATCAGTTCTCCGAGATACATGTATGCGGTGAAGTCCGACACCCGCGCCGCCTGTTGCATGTTGTGCGTGACGATCAGAATCGTGACTTTCTGCCGCAGCTGGTCGATGAGTTCCTCGATGCTGGCGGTGGCAATCGGGTCGAGCGCCGAGGTCGGTTCGTCGAACAGCAGCACTTCGGGATCTGTCGCGAGACAACGCGCGATGCACAGTCGCTGTTGTTGCCCGCCGGACAAGGCAAACGCAGGTTCGTTCAGGCGATGTGCGACTTCCGCCCACAGGGCCGCGCCCTTGAGGGCCTCCTCCACCCGACCGTCGAGGACAGAGCGGCTTTTTTCCCCGCGGATGCGCAGTCCGTACGCCACATTCTCGTAGATCGATTTCGGGAACGGGTTCGGTTTCTGGAACACCATGCCGATTCGCATCCGGACCTCGATCGGATCGACAGCAGGGTCGAGCAGATTGGTGTTGTCCGGCAGCAGCCGGATCGCGCCCTCGTACCGGTTGCCCGGGTAGAGATCGTGCATCCGGTTGCAAGCCCGCAGCAGCGTGGACTTGCCACATCCGGACGGCCCGATGAGCGCCGTAACGTGCTTCTCGTAGACCGGCAGCGTTATGGATTTAAGTGCCTGGAACTGGCCGTAATAAAAACTGAAGTTTTCCGCCGCGGCCTTCACCGGCGGCGTGTCCGGCAAGGACCTGGCGTCGCGTGCATGCGCATTCGGTGCGCCAGCGACGCTCGCGGCAGTTGGTGTCGCTGCCTGCCGGTCGGGTCGATCAATTGAACGCATTGCGATGTTGCCTACCATTTGATGTCCTTGCGCAGATGATAACGAATCCAGATCGAAATCGCGTTCATGGCCAGCGTCATGAGAACGAGGACGAACCCGGCAGCGGCGGCATTCTGCTGGAAAGCCTCCTCGGGACGGGAAGTCCAGTTGAACATCTGGATGGGCATGACAGTGAATCCCGATTTCAGCCACTCGAAGTTGAGCCAGGGAAACTCGGGCCCGATCGGTGACTCCGGCAGGAAAGCGATGAAGGTCAGCGCGCCGATCGTGATGACCGGGGCAGTCTCACCGATCGCACGCGACATGCCGATGATGACGCCGGTAAGGATGCCGGGCATCGAATAGGGCACGATGTGGTCGCGCGTGACCTGCCAGCGCGTCGCGCCGAGCGCATAGGCCCCTTCGCGGATGTGCTGGGGAATCGAGCGTATCGCCTCGCGGGTGGCGACGATGACGACAGGGAGGATCAACAGACCCAGCGTCAGGCCGGCCGAAAGGATGCTCTGGCCCAAGCCGAAAGCGTAGACGAAGACGCCGAGTGCGAGCAATCCGTAGACGATCGAGGGCACACCCGCGAGGTTGGTCACGTTGATTTCTATGAGATCAGTGACCAAACTCCTCGTCGCATATTCCTCGAGATACACCCCTGCGGCGACGCCCAGCGGGACGGCTGACACCGCAGTCACCAGCATCACGAGCACCGAGCCGACCCAGGCGGAGAGGATCCCTGCCTGGCCGGCACGCCGTGACGGGAAAGAGGTAAAGAACTCCGGGGTCAGTCGCTCCCATCCCGCGAAGGCCATCTGCAGAAAGAGCGCGAGAAAGGTCAGCACGCCGATCAGCAGTGCAATGAAACCGAAGATCGCAAAGATCAGATCCCGGCGCTTGTTGCGCCGAATGATGCGTTGAATGCCGGAGAGATCCGCGGGAATCATGCTCATCCTCTCAATAGGCTTCACGATAGCGGCGCCGGACAAAGTGACCGGCAACATTGAGGAGCAGCGTCATCAACATCAGACTCAGGCCGGCGGCAAAGATGGACTGGTAGCCGATGGAGCCGTGAGGCAGGTCGCCGAGCGCAACCTGCACGATGTACGCAGAAATCGTTTGCGCAGGCTCCATCGGATTCATCGTGAAGTTCGGCTGCATGCCGGCGGCGACCGCGACGATCATCGTCTCTCCCACGGCGCGCGAAACCCCGAGGATGTACGCCGACAAAATGCCCGAAAGCGCCGCAGGAATCACGACCCGGACGGCGGTCTGGAATTTTGTGCCACCCATCGCATAGGAGCCCTCGCGCATGCTCATCGGCACCGCTCGCATGGCGTCCTCCGCCAATGAGCTCACATAGGGAATGATTGCGATGCCCATCACGATGCCGGCTCCGAGCATGTTGAAACCGGGCAAGCCCGGGATGAGCAACTGCAGCAGCGGTATGACGACAATCAGCGCAAAGTAGCCGTAGACGATCGACGGGATGCCGCCCAAGAGCTCGAGGAACGGCTTCACCGCTTCCCGCACCGCTGGCCTGGCGAACTCCGAAAGGTAGATCGCGATCGTCGTCCCGAGCGGAATCGCGACCACGACCGCGACCAACGAAGTCGTAAGCGTACCGGCCAGCAGCGGCAGGATGCCGTAATGGGCATCGGCAAAAAGCGGCGTCCACATCGTGTCGGTCAGGAAGGACCAGATCGGTACGACCGTGAAGAAGTGGTAGGACTCGCTGACCAGCACCCACACGATGCCGACTGTCGTCAGCACCGAGACACCTGCTGCGGCGAAAAGCAGAGCCTCGATGACGCGTTCCTTCGTGTTGCGCAGCGCCTTCCTGGCCAGCCGGTCGCTGACCCTCAGCGGCTCGAAGGATGCGCTTTCGAGCGATTCCATGCTGTTTGCGTCTTGCATTCTTGGCCCGTCGACAAGGAAAAGGGTGCGCGAGCCCTGCCCGCGCACTCGGACGTCAGAGCTTTGCTTCGCGGCTCAGAAGCGACTCGATGGTGACGCCGACCTCCGCCTCACCGCCAAAAACGGTGCCGACCTTCTTCTTGCTCATATTCTCCATCGCTGTTTCATATGCCTTCGGTGGCAGCGGAACATATTTCACTTCGGTCGCAAGATTCGATGCGTTCTTCATGTAATAAGTCACGAAATCGCGAACTTCCGGCCTCTCCAGCGCCTTTTCACTGACATAAATGAAGATCGGGCGCGACAGCGGATTGTAGGCACCGCTGATCACCGAATCGGGACCGGGCGAAACCGCCTTGCCTTCCTTGTTCACGATCGGCACGGCCCTCAACTTGCCCTGATTCTCGGCATAGTAGGCGTAACCCAAGTAGCCGATCGCCTCCTGATCGCGTGAAACACCCTGAACGAGGACGTTGTCGTCTTCCGACGCCGTGAAATCACCGCGCGAAGCCTTCGCCTTGCCAACGACCGCTTCAGTGAAATAATCGAAGGTGCCGGAATCCGAGCCCGCACCGAAGAGCTTCAGCGGAACATCCGGGAACGACGAGTCGATCTGCTTCCAGCTGGTGACCTTGCCCTGCGCGTCGGGCTCCCACATTTTCTTGAGTTGCTCGACGGTCAGCTGTTTGACGAAGGTGTTCTTCGGATTGACGATGACCGTCAACGCGTCGAAGGCAACCGGCAGTTCGTAATACCTGATGCCGGCGCTCGCGCACGCTTCCATCTCCTTTTTCATGATCGGACGCGAAGCCCCCGAAACATCAATCTCGCCCCGGCAGAATTTCTTGAAACCACCGCCTGTGCCCGAGATGCCGACCGTGACCTTCACCGAGCCTTTCCTGGCCTTCTGAATATCCTCGGCTACGGCCTCCGTGATCGGGAACACGGTGCTGGAACCATCCACCTTCACGATGGACTGGGCCTGCGCAGCGTGCGAACCGCACACGACGAGAGCAGCCGCCAAGGCGACCTGCTTGAAACCCGACATACGGAATCTCCTGGTAAATGAACGATGCCCGGTGCCGCTGCGATCTTGCCGCGACTTCAGGCGCCTCGAATCATCCTCGTCAAATGTGTCAGAAATTTGACATTGGCCGGGCGCCGATCCGCCGCATCCATGGCGAAGCCGATATCCATCGCAGAAAAACGATCCGGCTCGATGCTGCTCGGGCGGTCGAAGTGTACGGAGGCAATGTTTCAGGAGTGTTACAGGAAGGCTACTCGCTGCCGGAACCAAGAGAATTGGCCACAACGAGGCCGTCGAAGCCCTCGTCGCCGAAAGCCCCAAAGGCTCGGTGGCCCTCCGTCAGGCGCTGGCGTGCCGAATGCAGTCGGCGATATGCCGCGCCAGTCTATCGACTTGCGCACCGTCCTTCCCTTCAACCATGACCCGGAGCAGCGGCTCGGTTCCCGAAGGGCGCAGCAGCACCCGGCCCTGCTCGCCGAGCTCCAGTTCGGCATCGCTCCGCGCTTGGTCAATGCGCTTGTCGGATCGCCAGTCGAATCCTGCGGTCAGAGGCACATTGATGAGTTTCTGTGGATAGAAGACGAGGTCCGCACAAGCAGCCGCCAACGTGCACTGGCGCTTGATCAGCGCCGCGATCACCTGGAGCGCGGAGACGATGCCGTCGCCCGTGGTATGACGATCGAGGCAGATGATATGGCCGGAGTTTTCCCCGCCGAGTTTCCAGCCCCGTTCGTGCATGGTTTCCAGCACGTAGCGGTCGCCGACCTTTGCCCGCGCGAAGGCAAGGCCGAGGCGGCCGATCGCGCGCTCAAGGCCGAGATTGCTCATCAGCGTGCCGACGACGCCCTCCAGGCGCCCTTCGGCCTGCCGCGAGGCTGCAATCACGTACAGCAGCTTGTCGCCATCGTAAAGCTCTCCGTCTCCATCGACCATGATCACGCGATCGCCGTCGCCGTCGAGGGCGATGCCGAAGTCCGCCTTGTTCGCCAGTACAGCCGAACGCAGCGTCTGCGGATGCGTGGCGCCGACCTTGTCGTTGATATTCAATCCGTTGGGCTCGACCCCCAACGGGATCACTTCCGCGCCCAGTTCGTGAAATACGCTCGGCCCGATGTGATAGGCCGCGCCGTGGGCGCAGTCGAGGACGATGCGGTAACCACGCAGATCGAACTCGTTCGGAAACGCACTTTTGCAGAACTCGACGTAACGCCCCGCCGCATCGACGATCCGGCGCGCCTTGCCCAGGCGGGACGCCTCGGCGCAGACCATCGGCTGATCGACACGGAACTCGATCTCCTCCTCGAGCGCATCCGGCAACTTGGTGCCGTTCGCCGAAAAGAACTTGATGCCGTTATCGTCGTATGGGTTGTGCGAGGCGGAGATCACGACTCCGGCCTGAAGACGGAGGGCACGGGTGAGATAGGCCACCGCGGGCGTCGGCACCGGACCGGCAAGCATCACATCGACGCCCGCCGCTGCAAAGCCGGCTTCGAGAGCGGCCTCGAGCATGTAGCCGGAAATGCGGGTGTCCTTGCCGATGAGAATCGCGGGCCGCTCCCCGGGCGGCAACTGCTCCCGCCCTACCAGCGTCACCCCCGCCGCATAACCGAGACGCATGACGAATTCGGGCGTGATCGTCGAATCGCCGACCCGCCCCCGCACGCCGTCGGTGCCGAAATACTTTCTCCCCATTTTTCCCCCGCGACATTCGTCGAAAAGCGAATTATCGCATCAACCACGGGAGACTTCGTGCACGCATGTCTATGCCGGGACGCCGCTTACCGCCTGCCACACTTTCAAGGCATCGCGCGTCGCGGCCACGTCATGGACTCGCACGATCCGTGCGCCCCGTTCGACAGCGATCAGCGCCGCGGCGACGCTGCCATGCACTCGCTCGCCGACCGGTCGTCCCGTGATCGCCCCGATCATGGACTTTCGCGACACCCCGACGAGCACCGGATAGTCTTGCGCAACGAAGCGGTCGAGGGCGCGGAACAGGGCGAGGTTGTGCTCGAGTGTCTTGCCGAATCCGAACCCCGGGTCGAGGAGGATCCGGTCCCTGCCCACACCCACGTCCGCGAGAGCCCGAACACGCCAGTCCAGGAAATCGAGCACTTCCGCAACGACATCATCGTAGCGGGGATCGGACTGCATGCCGCGAGGCTCGCCCTGCATGTGCATCACGCACAGTGCCGCCTCGCTGTCCCGCACGGCGTCGATCGCGCCCGGCGCGCGGAACGCGTTGATGTCGTTGATCAGGCTCGCTCCGGCCCTCAGGGATTCACGCATCACGGCCGGCTTGAGCGTGTCGACCGAAACCGGCACCGCCCAGTCGGCCAGACGCTCGACCAGCGGGATGACGCGGTCGAGTTCCTCCTGCTCCGAAACAGGCTCGGACCCCGGACGGGTCGATTCGCCCCCTATATCGAGCAGATCCGCTCCCGCATCGACTGCAGCCTGCGCCCGTCGCACTGCCGCATCCAGATCCCGACCGAGGCCATCGCCCGAAAACGAGTCCGGTGTGACATTGACGATCGCCATGATGCGTGGGCGGTCCAGTTCCAGGCGGAATCGACCACATCTCAAAACCTGCATTTCAGTCCTCAAATGAATCGGGCCGGCTAAATGCCGGCCCGAAGAAGGTCGAACCTCTTGTCTCGTGCCGCGCGAATTACCCTGCCGGGGCAGGAGCCGTCGGCTCGGCTCCAGGCGCATCGTCCTTCGGACGGCTCGCCGGCGGTGTAATCGGCTTGGGTGCCCGCGGAGCACGTCCCGCCATGATGTCGTTCAGTTGTTCCGCATCCAGCGTTTCCCATTCGAGCAGTGCATGCGTCATCGCCTCGATCTTGTCGCGGTTGTCTTCGATCAGGCGCCGCGCCAGCGCGTACTGTTGATCGATGATCCGGCGTATCTCGGCATCGACCTTCTGCATCGTGGCCTCGGACACGTTCCGGTGCGTCGTCACCTGGCGGCCGAGAAAGATCTCTCCCTCTTCTTCGCCATACACCATCGGCCCGAGATTGTCCGACATGCCCCACTGCGTCACCATCCGGCGGGCGAGGTCGGTTGCCCGCTGAAAATCGTTCGAAGCGCCGGTAGTCATCTGGTTCATGAAGATCTCTTCGCAGATCCGGCCACCGAACAGCACGGCGATCGTCTGGAGCAGCCGTTCACGGTCCTGGCTATAACGATCCTGCTCCGGCAACTGCATCGTCACACCCAGCGCACGACCTCGCGGGATGATCGTGACCTTGTGCACCGGGTCGGTCTTGTCGAGCAACTTCGCGACCAGCGCATGTCCGGACTCGTGGTACGCCGTGTTGCGACGCTCCTCTTCCGGCATCACCATCGACCGCCGCTCGGACCCCATCATGATCTTGTCCTTGGCACGCTCGAAGTCTTCCATATCGACGAGCCGCTTGCCGCCCCGCGCAGCGAACAACGCTGCTTCGTTGACGAGGTTCGCCAAGTCGGCGCCGGAAAATCCGGGCGTGCCGCGTGCGAGGACGACGGGTTCGACGTCCGGTGCAATGGGCACCTTGCGCATATGGACCTTCAGGATCTGCTCCCGGCCACGGATATCGGGCAGCGGCACGACGACCTGCCGGTCGAACCGCCCCGGGCGCAGCAGTGCCGGATCGAGCACGTCCGGGCGGTTCGTCGCGGCGATCACGATGACACCCGTTTGCCCTTCGAAGCCGTCCATCTCGACGAGCAACTGGTTGAGGGTCTGTTCGCGTTCGTCGTTGCCGCCACCCATGCCAGCACCACGCTGACGGCCGACAGCATCGATTTCGTCGATGAAGATGATGCACGGCGCGTGTTTCTTCGCCTGCTCGAACATGTCACGCACGCGCGCCGCGCCGACGCCGACGAACATCTCGACGAAATCGGAGCCGGAAATCGAGAAGAACGGCACTTTCGCCTCGCCGGCAATCGCCTTCGCGAGCAAGGTCTTGCCGGTACCCGGCGAACCGACCATCAGCACCCCTTTCGGGATGTGCCCGCCGAGTTTCTGGAACTTGGAAGGGTCGCGCAGGAAATCGACGAGTTCGGACACTTCCTCCTTCGCTTCATCGCACCCTGCGACATCCGCAAAAGAAAGTGAGTTGGCGCTCTCATCAAGCATTCTGGCTTTCGACTTGCCGAACGAAAACGCTCCGCCTCGCCCGCCCCCTTGCATCTGGCGCATGAAGAACACCCAGACCCCGATCAGCAGCAACATCGGGAACCAGGAAACGAAGATGCTCATCAGGAATGACTGCTCTTCTTCGGGCTTCGAGGCGTTCACGACCACGCCGGCGCGGATCAGGTCGGATACCATCCAGATATCCTGCACGCCAGGCGTATACACGGTAATCTGCCGGCCTTCCTGCGTCGTCGCACGCACCAGGCGACCGTCGATTGTCGCTTTCGCAATGCGCCCGGCCCTGGCTTCCTCCAGAAACTGGGAGTACTCCATCGTACTGGCCGAAACCTGCCGCGTATTGAACTGGTTGAATACCGTCATCAGTACGACGCCGATAACCATCCAGATCGCGAGATTCTTGAAGAGATTATTCAACTTCTTTCCTTGAAAGCCCAACGAGGGCAGCGACAGATGGACTCATTCTAGTGGCGAACGTTCCGCGGCGTAAACCAATAGGCTCGATGAGCTGTTTCAATCACCGGATCAGCAGGCCGCAACGACTCCGATATGGGGTCGCCGGCTTGAATTGCAATACGGCCGCGAAAAGGATTGCGACCTCTCCGATCACCAACGGCAGACTCGAGGCCCGACTGCAGAGTTCCGCAGTTTTTGGCGCTGTGATGAGCATACTAACTGCCTCGGTGCCCGACACCCACCAGATACACTTCCGCACTGCGGTCGCGCGATGCCTTCGGTTTTCGCACGTGCAGCGCGTTGAAATGCTTCGCGGCCTCGTTTCGATACTCCATGAAACCCTGTCCCTGGAACACTTTCACGATGAAACTGCCACCGGCCTTGAGGTGCCGCGCCGCGAACTCCAGCGCCAGCTCCCCGAGGTAGATCGAGCGGGCCTGGTCGGTCGTGTCGATGCCGGACATGTTCGGCGCCATGTCCGACAGTACGACGTCGACGGGGAGCCCGCCGAGCCTGGACTCGAGTTCGGCAAGCACTGACTCTTCCTGAAAGTCGCCCTGTATGAACTCGACGCCGCCCAGCGGTTCCAGCGCCAGCAGGTCCAGTGCGAAGACCCGGCCCTCGCGTCCGACCCGCCGCAATGCGACCTGGCTCCAGGATCCCGGGGCTGCGCCCAGATCCACGACGACCATTCCGCTTCGCATCAGGCGATCGCGCTCATCGAGCTCGATGAGCTTGAAGGCTGCCCGCGAGCGGTAACCTTCGCTTTTTGCACGCTGTACGTACGGGTCGTTGACATGTTCCTGCATCCACGCCTTGCTGGTCTTGGTTCGCTTCATCGGAGTAGAATCCATGCCCCTGAAAGATTTGAGAAAAGTATGAGCGAGCTCACCCCCGCCCGGCGGCGCGAACTGCGTGCCGGCGCCCATCACCTGAACCCCGTCGTCAGCATTGCCGGAAACGGCTTGACGCCAGCCGTGCTGGGCGAAATCGACCGTTCCCTGCAGGCGCACGAGCTGATCAAGATCAAGGTCCACGGGGCCGAACGTGCTGCACGCGAAGCACTGATGAAAGCGGTCTGCGAGGCCCTCGATGCCTCACCGGTCCAGCACATCGGCACAATTCTCGTCATCTGGCGCCAACGTCGGGAAGAAGCCGAAAAATCCGTGCAGGCTAAACCTGTGACATCCAGCGCGAGCACGGGCGTCGCGAGGGCGAAATCGGCGCGGGCCTTTGCAGCCGCTGCGCGTCGCACCGCGCTGATCAAGGCCGCGTCGGACAAGAAGCGTCTTGCGGCAAAGCGCAGCCGGACTTACACCCGCAAAACCGGGCCTGCCGGCGGCAAATAGTTCGCCTGACGGGACGCCCCCGTCAGCGACCCAACAGTTTTCGGACACCCAGCACCAGCGGCAACGCGAGCACGCTCTGGATAAGATAGAGCACGCTCGAGACGCCGTGCCACGTGGCGAAACGGTCCCGCATCACGGTGTCCATCACCTCGCGCGGCCAGGCATCCGCTTTCATCTGCGCCATCAGCGGCTGGATGCCGAACTGGCTCGCGAGGGTCGCCAGCAGCATCGCCACGACCAGCCAGAACAGGCTGCTCCGGAACGCTCGCCATCGCCAGCGTGCGAGCATGAAACCCAGCACGTAAAGGGCACAGCCGACCCCGATCCACCCCAGTAGCGCAAAGAGACGCCCCGCGATGTCGCCGGCGAGTGCGCGGTCGGAAAGCATGCCGAACAGGGTCGGTGCGACGATGTAACCAATCGACCACAGCGCACCGGCCCAAAGCGTGATCAACACTACCAGCAGATGCTCGGAAAGACGGGTCACGATTTTTTCCGGCTGATGCCCGAACGAGACTCCTGATACGAAACCGGCGCTGCGCTCACACGTAGCGGACGTCGATGATCTCGTACTCCCTTACCCCGCCCGGCGCCTGGACTTCGGCGATGTCCCCGGCGAATTTGCCGATCAGGGCGCGAGCGATCGGCGAGCTGATCGAAATTTTGTTCTCCTTCAGATCCGCCTCGTCATCGCCGACGATCTGATAGGTCACCGGCCGTCCGGTGTCCATATCCTCCAACTCGACGGTGGCGCCGAACACGCATCGCCCGTCGGCATCGAGCAATTTCGGATCGATGATCTGCGCGCTCGAAATCTTGCCTTCGATCTCCTTGATCCTGCCCTCGACGAATCCCTGGCGCTCCTTGGCGGCGTCGTACTCGGCGTTTTCCGACAGGTCGCCATGGGAGCGCGCTTCCGCGATCGCGGCGATCACGCTGGGGCGCTCGACGGTTTTCAGCCGGTGCAGTTCGTTGCGAAGTTTTTCCGCACCCGCGACGGTAAGAGGAGTCTTGATCATGATTTTTGATTCAGTTCGGCATGCAGCGACTGCAACCCGTACACCTGCAGCCCCTCGAGATGGCGCATCCCCATGCATGCGGCGCGTGCACCTTCGATGGTGGTGAATACCGTGAGTTTCGCCGCGAGGGCGCTGGTGCGGATCGAGCGCGAATCGATGATCGCCTGGCGCTTTTCCTCCACGGTGTTGATCACGAGGCTGATTTCATTGTTCTTGATCATGTCCACGATATGCGGACGGCCTTCGTTGACTTTATTGACCATCGTGACGGGAAGGCCGGCGGCCTCGATCGCCGAGCCCGTGCCGCGGGTTGCGGCGAGTCCGAACCCGAGCTCATGAAGCTCGCGCGCGACCTCGACCGCGACGCCCCGGTCGGTCGGCTTGACGCTGATGAAGGCCGTGCCAGACTGCGGCAGGCGCACCCCGGCGGCGAGCTGCGATTTGACGAAGGCTTCGGCGAAGCTGCGTCCCACGCCCATCACTTCACCGGTGGACTTCATTTCCGGTCCGAGAATCGTATCCACGCCGGGGAACTTGACGAACGGAAAGACGGCTTCCTTGACCGCGTAGTAAGGAGGCACGATCTCGCTGGTCACGCCCTGGCTCGCCAGACTTTGTCCGGCCATGCAGCGCGCGGCAATCTTCGCCAATTGCAGGCCGCACGCCTTCGACACGAACGGCACGGTACGCGACGCGCGCGGATTGACTTCGAGCACGTAGACGGTCGCCTCGTCGCCGTCGCCCTGGATCGCGAACTGGACGTTCATCAGGCCGCAGACGTTCAGCGCGCGGGCCATCGCTTCGGTCTGGCGGCGCAGCTCGTCCTGGAGCTTCGCGGAGAGCGTGTAGGGCGGCAGCGAGCACGCTGAATCGCCCGAGTGGACACCGGCCTGTTCGATGTGCTCCATGATGCCGCCGATGATGACCTGCTTGCCGTCGGACAGCGCATCGACGTCGACTTCGGTTGCGTCGTTGAGGAAGCGGTCGAGCAGCACCGGCGATTCGTTCGAGACCTTCATCGCCTCGCGCATGTAGCGCTCGAGATCCTTCTGTTCGTGCACGATCTCCATCGCCCGGCCGCCGAGCACGTAGCTCGGACGCACGACGAGCGGGTAACCGATCTCGGCCGCGAGCCGCACTGCGGCTTCGGGCGTGCGCGCAGTGCGGTTCGGCGGCTGCTTGAGGCCGAGGTCGTTGAGCAGCTTCTGGAAGCGCTCGCGGTCTTCGGCGGCGTCGATCATGTCCGGGCTGGTGCCGATGATTGGCACGCCGTTGTCTTCGAGCGCCTGCGCCCTCTTGAGCGGCGTCTGGCCGCCGAACTGGACGATGACGCCGACGGGCTTCTCGATATGCACGATCTCGAGGATGTCTTCGAGCGTGATCGGCTCGAAATACAGGCGGTCGGACGTATCGTAGTCGGTCGACACCGTTTCCGGATTGCAGTTGACCATGATGGTCTCATAGCCGTCCTCGCGCAGCGCGAGGGCAGCGTGGACGCAGCAGTAGTCAAACTCGATCCCCTGCCCGATCCGGTTCGGCCCGCCCCCGAGCACCATGATCTTCTTGCGATCCGTCGGACGTGCCTCGCACTCGTCCTCGTACGAGGAGTACATGTAGGCCGTCGAGGTCGAGAATTCTGCGGCGCAGGTATCGACGCGCTTGAACACCGGGCGCACGCCGTTCGCGTGGCGATGCAGGCGCACGGCTGTCTCGTCGACGCCGAGCAGCTTCGCGAGCCGCCGGTCGGAAAAGCCCTTGCGCTTCAACTCGCGCAACTCGGCAGCCTGGATCGCCTTCAGCGACCGGCCGGCGAGCGCCTTCTCGGTCAATACGATGTCCTCGATCTGCGCGAGGAACCACGGATCGATTTTCGTCAGGTTGAACACCTGTTCCTGCGTGTAACCTTCGCGGAAAGCCTGGCCGACGTACCAGATGCGCTGCGCGCCCGGGTTCGCGAGTTCGTGCTCGAGGTCCTCGCGATCGGCTTCGACCTCGTCGAGGCCGTAGGCGCCGACTTCGAGCCCGCGCAGCGCCTTCTGGAACGACTCCTGAAACGTGCGGCCCATCGCCATGACTTCACCCACCGACTTCATCTGGGTGGTGAGGCGGTCGTTGGCCATGGGGAACTTCTCGAACGCAAAACGCGGAATCTTGGTGACGACGTAGTCGATCGAGGGCTCGAACGAGGCCGGCGTGGCACCGCCCGTGATGTCGTTCTTGAGCTCGTCGAGCGTGTAGCCGACGGCGAGCTTCGCCGCGACCTTCGCGATCGGGAAGCCGGTCGCTTTCGATGCCAGCGCCGACGAACGCGACACGCGCGGGTTCATCTCGATGACGATCATGCGACCGTCCTTGGGGTTGATCGCGAACTGCACGTTCGAGCCGCCGGTGTCGACGCCGATTTCGCGCAGCACCGCGATCGAGGCGTTGCGCAGGATCTGGTATTCCTTGTCGGTCAGCGTCTGGCTTGGCGCGACGGTGATCGAATCACCGGTATGCACGCCCATCGGGTCGAGGTTCTCGATCGAGCACACGATGATGCAGTTGTCCGCGCGGTCGCGGACGACTTCCATCTCGTATTCCTTCCAGCCGATCAGCGATTCCTCGATCAGCAGTTCGCTCGTCGGGCTCGCCTCGAGACCACGCTTGCAGATCTCGTCGAACTCTTCCATGTTGTAGGCGATGCCGCCGCCGGTGCCGCCGAGCGTGAAGCTCGGCCGAATGATCACCGGAAAACCGATGCCGCCCTGCACCTGCAGCGCCTCTTCGATGCTGTGCGCGATCGCCGAGCGGGCGGAACCGAGCCCGATCTTCGTCATCGCGTCCTTGAACTTCAGGCGGTCCTCGGCCTTGTCGATGGCTTCGCGCGACGCGCCGATGAGTTCGACGCCGTATTTCTCGAGGACGCCGTTGCGGGCGAGGTCGAGCGCGCAGTTCAGCGCCGTCTGCCCGCCCATCGTCGGCAGCAGCGCGTCCGGCCGCTCCTTCTCGATGATGCTCTCGACCACCTGCCAAGTGATCGGCTCGATGTACGTGACGTTCGCCGTTTCCGGGTCGGTCATGATCGTTGCCGGATTCGAATTGACGAGGATGACCTTGTAGCCTTCCTCGCGCAGCGCCTTGCACGCCTGCGCGCCGGAATAGTCGAACTCGCACGCCTGGCCGATGATGATCGGACCGGCGCCAATGATGAGTATGCTTTGAATGTCTGTACGCTTAGGCATTGCCTAACCTCGGTCTTGCGTTGATGAGCGGCAGCTGCGGCTGCCGCTGGCGAATTACTTGGCGCGCGTCTCGAGCATCCTGATGAAACGGTCGAACAGGTAGGACACGTCGTGGGGTCCCGGACTCGCCTCGGGATGTCCCTGGAAGCAGAACGCCGGCACGTCGGTCCAGGCGAGCCCCTGCAGGCTGCCGTCGAAGAGCGACACATGTGTCGTGCGCACATTCTCCGGAAGCGTATCGGGATCGACCGCGAAGCCATGGTTCTGGCTCGTGATCAGGACCTGCCCGGATTCGAGATCCTTGACCGGATGGTTGGCGCCGTGGTGGCCGAACTTCATCTTGACCGTCTTGGCGCCGGCCGCAAGCGCCATCAGCTGGTGTCCGAGGCAGATGCCGAAGGTCGGGATGCCGCGCTCGAGGAACTTGCGCACAGCCTCGATCGCATAATCGCAGGCACCTGGGTCCCCCGGACCATTCGACAGGAAAACGCCATCCGGATCGAGCGCGAAGACTTCCGCGGCCGGCGTCTGCGCGGGCACCACGGTGAGCCTGCAGCCCCGGCTGGCGAGCATCCGCAGGATGTTGCGCTTGACGCCGTAATCGTACGCAACGACGTGATAGCGCCCGTCTGCCTGCTGATCGTAGCCGCTACCGAGCGCCCACTCGCTTTCGGTCCATTGGTAGGGGCTTTCGACACAGACCGTCTTGGCCAAGTCCATGCCGTCCAGCCCAGGGAACGCGCGCGCCTGGGCGATCGCCGTGTCGGCGTTCAATGCGGCCCCGTCGGCCGCGGTGACGATGCAGCCGCCTTGGGCGCCCTTTTCACGCAGCACGCGCGTCAGCTTGCGGGTATCGATCCCCGCAATCGCAATGATGTTCTCGGCCTTTAGATAGGCATCGAGGGTCTGCTCCATGCGGAAGTTCGAGGGCAGTATCGGCAGGTCGCGGATCACCAGGCCTGCGGCATGAACACGTTCCGCTTCGACGTCCTCCCGATTGATGCCGGTGTTGCCGATATGCGGATAAGTCAGCGTTACGATCTGGCGGCAGTAGCTCGGGTCGGTGAGGATTTCCTGATAACCGGACATCGAGGTGTTGAACACCACCTCACCGACCGTGCTGCCGGCCGCACCGATTCCCTTGCCAAGAAATACCGTCCCGTCGGCAAGCGCTAGTAGGGCGGGCGGGGAAGCAGTCACGACAAACTCCTGAGTTCAGCCGAAAAGACACGGGGAAAGCCATCAAGCCACCCCGAACGTGAAAAAAACGGGACGAGCCGACCGGCCAATCCCGCTTTCAAGAAGCCGCTGATTATAGCGTTCCGCGCCCGTCGAGGCAATCGCGCGCGCCTCGCCGCCAGGCCCGAATCAGCGCAGGCCGAGCACGTCCTGCATGTCGAACAAGCCACTCGAGCGTCCCGCGAGAAAACGCGCCGCGCGCAGCGAACCGGAAGCATACGGCATGCGGCTGCCCGACTTGTGGGTGATCTCGATACGCTCGCCGATACCGGCGAACAGAACCGTGTGGTCCCCGACCACGTCGCCGCCGCGGATCGTCGAAAAGCCGATCGTCTCGGCCTTGCGCTCCCCGGTCACGCCTTCGCGCCCATAGATCGCGCACGTTTCCAGATCGCGCCCCAACTCGCGTGCGACCACTTCCCCCATGCGCAGCGCGGTACCCGACGGGGCATCGACCTTGAAGCGGTGATGCGCTTCGATCACTTCGACGTCGTACCCCTCGTTGAGAATACGGGCAGCCACTTCGAGCAGCTTGAACACCGCGTTCACGCCGACTGCCATGTTCGGCGCGAACACGACCGGGATTGTTTGCGCCGCCGCGGCAATCGATTCCTTCTCCGTCGTCGAGAAACCGGTCGTGCCGATGACCATCGCCTTGCCGAGTTCGCGTGCGATCGCAAGGTGGGCGAGCGTGCCTTCGGGGCGGGTGAAATCGATGACGCAATCGGCTGCTGCGATCGCGGCGCGCGAATCGTCCGTGATGAGAACACCGGTCGCGCTTCCGCACAGCTCGCCGGCGTCGCGTCCGATGAAGGTCGTGCCGGGACGATCGAAAGCCGAAGCGAGCACCGCTCCCTCCTCCTTCAGCGTGGTCTCGATCAGCATCCGGCCCATTCGGCCGGACGCACCTGCTATGGCAATGCGCAATGGCGACATCAATGAATTCCTCTTGCTCGACATGATCGGGAGCTTCGCGCGATGCGCGACCGCTTCCAGGACAAGGCTCAATCCTTGGCTGCCGGCGCGATCTCGACGACGCGGCTGCGCTCGGCCTGCGGCGCAGCCGTTGCAGCTTGCGGATCGCCGGGCTCGATGTCTCCTTCGACCCGGTCGAGCCGGTCGCTGACAAAGAAAACGCTCAGCGTACGCTGCTGCGGTTCGCCCCTGCCGGGCTGGAAGCGGTAAACGTAATCCCAGCGATCGGGATGGAAGGCGTCGACGATCAGCGGCGTGCCGAGCGCAAACCGTACCTGCTCGCGCGTCATGCCCTTTTTCAGCCTGGCCACCATTTCCTGATCCACGTAGTTGCCCTGCCGCACGTCGATACGGTAGGGATTGATCTGGTCGGTGAGCGAGCTGATGGAACAACCGGCCAACAGGCCGAAGGCGGGGACGGCCGCCAGGAGAGTCACGAAGCGCATGGATGGAGTTCTTGGTCGGTGGCGCCAGACGGCGTATCGTTCAGGCAAAGGCGAAAAAATATATCATACGCAGGCACGAGCCATGAGTTATTGGCTCCGGGGCCACCCAGCGGGGCGAGCATGTCAGAAAATTCCGAAAACCTGAAAAACATCGGCCTCAAGGCCACTTATCCGCGCCTGAAGATCCTCGATCTGTTCCAGACGTCCGACCTGCGCCACCTCACCGCCGAGGACGTCTACCGTCTCTTGATTGCAGAGGGAATGGATATCGGCCTGGCGACGGTTTACCGCGTGCTGACCCAGTTCGAGCAGGCGGGCCTGCTCGAACGGCACTATTTCGAGTCGGGCAAGGCAGTGTTCGAACTCAAGAAAGGCGGCCATCACGATCACCTCGTGTGCGTACAGTGCGGCAAGGTGGAAGAGTTTTTCGACGCGGAAATCGAGCGGCGGCAAAACAGGATCGCCGAAGAGCGCGGTTTCGTCGTCCGCGAACACGCGCTTTATCTTTACGCGGACTGCCTGAGAAAGGACTGCTCGAACCGCAAACTGGAAGACTGAGCAGGACGCTCGCCCCGCGGTCCGTTTTTTCGGCCGCGGCAGGCGAATCCTGCGATCAGCGTCCGAACGAGTCCGCACCGAGCATTTCCGCCGCGTGACGGCGGGTCGTCTCGGTGATGTTCACGCCGCCCAGCATGCGGGCAATCTCCTCGACCCGCGCTTCCCTGTTCAGCACGCAAACCGTGCTCAGGACTTCCGATCCGCGTGGCGTCTTGGCGATGCTCCATTGCCAATCGGCGCACGCCGCCACCTGCGGCAGATGGGTCACGCACAGCACCTGGCGCTCCTGCCCCAGCCGGCGCAGCAACTGGCCGACGATCTCCGCGACCCGCCCGCCGATCCCGACATCGACCTCGTCGAAGATCAGCGTCGGCGTCGCCGAGTCGCGGCTGGTGATGACCTGGATTGCGAGTCCAATGCGCGACAGCTCTCCGCCCGACGCAACTTTCGCGAGCGGGCGCAGCGACTGGTTGGGATTGGCTGCGACGCGGAATTCGACGGATTCCAGGCCGTAGGCCATTGGCGAAGCGCAGGCTTCGAGCGCCACTTCGAATTTTCCACCCGCCATCGCCAGCGTCTGCATCGCATCGGTGATGCCGCGCGACAAAGCTCTGGCTGCCGGCCCGCGTGCCTCGGAAAGACGCAGGGCGGCTGCCTCGTATTCGCCGCGGAGGCGCTTTTCCTCTTCGACAAGGCGGGCCGGATCCGCGCGGGAGACGAGATCGTCGAGCTTTCGCCCCCACTCGGCGCGAAGGTCCGGCAACTCGTCAGGGGTCACGCGGTGCTTGCGGGCCAGCGCCATGACGTCCTCGATGCGCCGCTCGATCTCGGCCAGGCGCTGAGGATCGAGGTCGAGCCGCTCGCGGTAGCGCCGCAGCGTGTGCAGCGCTTCGTCGGCCTGGATCGCCGCGCCGGCGAGCAGGTCACGGACATCGGCGAGATCGGAATCGATCTCGGCCATCCCATCGACCCGGACGCTGACGTGGCGCAGCTGCGAAGCGACCGCGAGATCGCCTTCGCCGAGCGTCGCGAGCACTTCGTCCGCTCCCTCGATCAGACCCGCCGCATGGGCAAGACGTGCATGTTCGACATTGATCCGGTCCCATTCCTCGGCGCTGAACGCGAGCTCGTCGAGTTCGCGTATCTGCCAGGCAAGGAGTTCACGCTCACGCTCGGACGCGGCCGAGTCCTGGTCCGCCGCACGGCGCAGCTCGACGAGGCGCTGCCACGCGTGGAAACGGGCGCTGACTTCCGCGGCAAGCGCTGCAGCCCCCGCGTGCGTGTCGAGCAGCGCGCGCTGCGCGTCGGGCTTGAGCAGCGCGTGATGGGCATGCTGGCCATGAATGTCGGCGAGCCAGTCGCCCGCTTCGCGCAACTGCCCCTGCGTGACCGGCACGCCGTTGAGCCACGCCCGCGAGCGCCCGCCGGCCTCGACCACTCGTCTCAGGATCACCACTCCGTCATCCGCCGCCAGGTCCTGCCCCGCCAGCCACTCGCCGAGCGGGCTCGACGGCGGCAGGTCGAACTCGGCCGCGATATCCGCCTTGCCGCATCCCGCGCGTACCGCGCCGGCCTCGGCACGCCCACCCAGGGCAAGGCCGAGCGCGTCGAGCAGGATCGACTTGCCCGCTCCGGTTTCCCCGGTCAGCGCGCCGAACCCCGCTTCGAACTCGAGCTCGAGGCGGTCGACGATCACGAAATCCCGAATGGTCAGGCGACGGAGCATGAGCGGTGCAGTGGTGGGGAAACTTTGGTCAGGGACGACGCGGCGGCGCGCTCCAGTGAAGCTTCTCGCGCAGCATGGCGAAATAGCTGTAGCCCTCCGGGTGCAGCAGGCGGACGACATCAGGCGAACGGGTGACGCGCAGCCGGTCGCCGGCGCGGGCGTCAAAGCGGGCCTGACCGTCGAAATGTATCCGGGCGTCATGCTGGGGCAACAGCACGATCTCGATATGTGAGGTATCCGGCAACGTGACCGGACGCGCGGTGAGCGCGTGGGGGCACAACGGCACCAGGGCGATCCCGCCGACGTTCGGATGGAGGATCGGCCCGTTGGCCGACAACGCGTATGCCGTCGAACCCGTCGGGGTCGTCAGGATCATTCCGTCCGAGCGCTGCGTATAAACAAATTCCCCGTCGATCGACAGATCGAACTCGATCATCCGGCCCAGGTCGCCTTTGTTCACGACCACATCGTTGAGCGCCAGCGTCTGGAATACGCGATGGCCCGCCCGCAGCACTTCGGCGTCGAGCATCGCCCGCGATTCCTCGCTGTAGCGTCCGTCGAGAATCTCGGCGAGTTTCGGCAACGCTTCGTCGCGCGAGATATCGGTGAGGAAACCGAGCCTGCCCTGATTGACCCCGACCAGCGGCACGCCGTGCTGGGACAGCCGGCGCGCCGTATTGAGCATCGTGCCGTCGCCGCCGAGCACAACGGCAAGGTCCGCCTGGGCGCCGATCTCGTCGTAGCTCGCGACGGCAAACTGGCCGGCCATGCCGATGGAACTCGCGGTCCCCTGCTCGATCCACACGTCAAGTCCGCGCACCCGCAGGAATTCGGCGATGCGCAGCACCGCCTCCGCCACGTCGGGGCTCTGGTACTTGCCGATCAGTGCAACGATGCGGAAGTTCTTGCTCATGCGCGGATTAAACCACATCGCGTAATGCCTTGGCAGACGCCAGTGCTCGTCCGCAGGCTGTTAGAATCATCGCAATAGTGCATACCGGATCATGAAGCTGCTAGACCCCCGCTCCCAGATACTGCTGAAGACCCTGATCGAACGATACATCGTTGAAGGTCAGCCGGTCGGCTCGCGTGCGCTTTCACGTTATTCCGGCCTCGAGCTGTCGCCGGCGACGGTGCGTAACGTGATGAGCGACCTCGAGGAGATGGGTTTCATCACCAGCCCGCACACTTCGGCCGGGCGCATCCCGACCGCCCTGGGCTACCGTTTCTTCGTCGATTCGCTGCTGACCGTGCAGCCGCTCGAACAGGCGCGCGTGCGCGAACTCAAGGGCCAGTTGCAGCCCGATCAGCCGCAGCGCCTGATGAATTCCGCGTCGCACCTGCTGTCCGACCTCACCCAGTTCGCCGGCGTGGTCGTTTCGCCGCGCCGCGATACGGTGAAGATCCGCCAGATCGAGTTCATCAGCCTCGCCGAGAACCGCATCCTGCTGATCATCGTGACCACTGCCGGAGACGTGCAGAACCGCATCCTGATCACGCGCCGCGCCTACTCCTCGGCGGAACTCGTCGAGGCGGCGGCCTACCTTACCGAGCACTTCGCCGGACTCGGATTCGACGACATCCGCGCCCGCATCCGCGACGAACTCAAGCAGTTGCGCAGCGACATGAGCGAACTCATGACGGCCGCCGTCGAGGCCGGCAATGCAGCCGCCGAAGAGGACAGCGCGAGCTATGTACTGTCGGGCGAAACCAACCTGCTCGACGTCGAGGATCTGTCGTCGAACATGGCCCGCCTGCGCGAACTGTTCAAGCTCTTTGAGCAGAAGACCGGCCTGATGCAGCTGCTCGACCTCTCGAACCGTGCGCAGGGCGTGCAAATCTTCATTGGCGACGAATCCGGGCTCTCGCAACTCGACGGCTGCAGCGTCGTGACCGCGGGCTACGAAGTCAACGGCAAAGTGGTGGGCTCGGTCGGCGTCATCGGCCCGACGCGCATGGCCTACGATCGGGTCATCCCGATCGTCGACATCACGGCCCGCCTCCTGTCGAACGCGCTCTCGAGCCCTGGCTGAACGCTTCGGCCCGCCCCCCAAAGGACTTGCATGGCCCGTTACTGGCCCGAACCCGCCCACACCCACGGCACCCCAGAGCGCACCGGCGTCCTGCTTGTCAATCTGGGCACCCCCGCGGCACCCACGGCCGCGGCGGTTCGCCCTTACCTCAAGGAATTCCTCTCCGACCCGCGCGTCGTCGAGATCCCGCGCGTGATCTGGTGGCCGATTCTGAACGGCGTCATCCTCAACCTGCGGCCGAAGAAATCAGCCGAGAAATACGCCGCCGTCTGGAGCGACGCCGGATCGCCACTCAAAGTCCACACCGAACGACAGGCAAAACTCCTGGCCGGGTATCTCGGCCACTCAGGGGTGAGCGGCGTCGTCGTCGACTGGGCGATGCGCTATGGGGCGCCGTCCATATCCGACGTCCTCGTCCGCATGAAAGCCGACGGCTGCAGCCGGATCCTTGTCGTGCCGCTGTATCCGCAGTATGCGGCGAGCACCACCGCGAGCGTCATCGACGAGGTCGCGCGCTGCCTGACCCGCTGGCGCAACCTGCCCGAGATCCGCTATGTGCGCAACTTCCACGATCACCCCGGCTACGTCGGAGCGCTCGCCAAGAGCGTACGCGACCACTGGGCAAAACACGGCGAGCCCGACCAGCTCGTGATGAGCTTTCACGGCATACCGAAGCGCTCGCTCGATCTCGGCGATCCTTACCACTGCGAGTGCCACGTCACCGCCCGCCTGCTCGCAGCGAAGCTCGACCTGCCGCCCGAGCGCTGGCAGCTCACCTTCCAGTCCCGCTTCGGCAAGGCGGAATGGCTGAAACCCTACACCCAGCCGACCCTCGAAGCACTCGGCCGCAAGGGGACCGGGCGCGTCGACGTGATCTGCCCGGGGTTCGCTTCGGACTGCCTCGAAACGCTCGAGGAAATCGCCCTCGAATGCAGGACGGCGTTCCTCGGCGCCGGCGGCAAGGCCTTTCATTACATTCCCTGCCTCAACGAGCGACATGACTGGATTGCCGCACTGACCGACATCGTCCGCAGCCGGATCGGTGACTGGCTGGAAGCTCCCCTGCCGGAGGCTGGGCACCTCGCCGCGACAACCCAACGGGCCCGTGCCGCGGGAGCGGAACGCTGAATAGTTCGATCGTCGCCAAGCTGCGCTGGAATTGACGGAAGCGCCGTTGGCAGCGCAAGTTTCCCGACTTATTCCTCGAGGATCTGCAGATCGAGCCCGCCCGTGGCGGTCAGGTCACCGATAACGGCCGGCTCGCCATACCTCCCCAGTTCCCGCGCCGCGGCCGCGAGCCGCCGCGCAACCGTCGTCGCCACCAGCCGGCGGAAAAGTTCCCGGACCTCTTCCGTCGCCAGTGCCAGCGCTGCCGGGTTGACCTCGATATACGTCGTCGGCGCCACCGCGACCGCGGTGACCGGATGCCGGTGGTCGATCGTGTCGAGCCATGCCAGCTCGCCGAAGACCTCCCCCGGGCCGAGCCGCTGCACCCGGCGTCCATCGACAGACAGTTCCACCTCGCCGGCCACCACGACGCCGAAGCGCTGGTCGGCGTCGCGCTCGCGAATCAGCGTCGTCCGTGCCGCCACGCTGCGCCAGGTCGAAGTGCGCAGCACCTCCCACAACTCGACATCGTCGAATTCGGTGAAGAAGGCAAGCTTGCGCAGAGTCGTAAACCGCGTCGTATCCTGCGGCACATCCTCGTCGTCGACGATCTTGTAGCGCACCGCTGACAGATCCTTTGCAAACTCGGCGCCGTTGCGGTAGCGCGAGTAAAGATCCTTCTCCAGCGCCTTGCGCAGGACCGTGTCCATCAACTCCGGCATGTCCGGGTTCAGCTGCGAAACCAGCGGCGGGTCCGCATTAATGATCTTGTAGATCAGCTGCGCCGGATTGGCCGCACGAAACGGCAAGCGCCCGGTCAGTAAATGGAACAGCACGACGCCGAGGGAATAGAGGTCGGTTTTCTGGTTCAGCGGGTAGCCCTTGATCTGCTCGGGGCTCATATAGGCGGGCGAACCGACGCCCATGATGAAAGTCGAGTCGGTCTCGACCTTCTTGTTGATGTTCAGCGCCAGGCCGAAGTCGGTGATCTTTACGTTGTCGTTGTCGTCGACAAGGATGTTGGCCGGCTTGATGTCCCGGTGGACAACGCCCTGCCGGTAGGCGTGGTCGAGCGCCATGCAGCACTTGAAGACGATGCCGATCGTGCGATGAATCGGCAGCAGGCGCTCGAAGCTGCAGTACCGCTCGAGCGATTCGCCGGGAAAATACTCCATCACCACGTAAGCCTGGTCCGGCTCGGTGACGACTTCATGGATGCGGACGATGTTCGGATGGTCGAGGCGGCTGACGACCGCCTGTTCGGCCTTCAGCAGCTTGAGCAGGCGACGGTTCCACTTCGCCTCGTCTCTCGCCTTGTCCTGGAAGCGGACGAGCTTGACGGCCAGCGGTTCGGGATCATCCGGCGATTCCACCCTATAGACGATGGCAGTCGCGCCGCGCCCCACCTCCTCGATGACCCGGTATTTTCCGATGCTGTGCGGAATCTCGCTCATCCTCGTTCCATGCCTTCCCGCCCGCAGTAAGCACTGCCCCGCGCGCGCCATTCACGCCAAGGGGGGCGAATCGTGACACACCCGCCGGCGAACCGGCAACCTTCGAAAAATCGCTGCACCTCCCTTGAAAAATGAAATCATGCCCCCAATTGGGCACGGTCGAAGAACAAAGGGAGATTCCACCCATGCAGGAAAACAAGCAGCCTTCCGAAATCCAGGGCGAACTGCCCGAGCTTCCAGAGGGCGAAACAGTGCAGCCGCAACCGGCGAACGAGCAGGCGGCCCCCGATACGGACACGATGCCGCGACTCGAGGAAACCCTGCGCCAGGCCGAACTGAAAGCCGCCGAACACCACGACGCGTGGCTGCGAGCCCGCGCCGAAACCGAGAACGTCCGCCGCCGGGCCCAGGAAGACATCGCCAAGGCGTCGAAGTTTGCAGCCGAAAAATTCGCCGCTGGTGTGCTTCCGGTCAAGGACAGCCTCGAAGCCGCGCTCACGAGCGAGAAACAGACTCTCGAGAGCCTGCGTGAAGGCGTTGAATTGACGCTCAAGCAACTGAACGCTGCCTTCCAGAACGCGGGCCTCACCGAAGAAGACCCGACCGGGCAAAAGTTCGATCCGAACAAGCATCAGGCGATCAGCGCGATCGAAGCCGAAGGCGAGCCCAATACAGTACTCAGCGTACTGCAGAAAGGCTACCTGCTGCACGGCCGCGTGATCCGTCCGGCAATGGTGATGGTCTCGAAAGCCAAGGGTACGTAAGCCTCGCCGCGAATGCTTGAAATCCGGCGCGGCGCCCCGATCTACTGAACAACGAAAATCCGGTGAGGCGTGGTTAGGCGACGCCAGGCGTCCTCCGCCTCACCCTTCACCCCTCACTTGAAAGGAACGGCAATGGGAAAAATCATCGGTATCGACCTGGGCACGACGAATAGCTGCGTCGCCGTAATGGAAGGCGGCAAGCCCAAGGTCATCGAAAACTCCGAAGGCGCGCGCACCACCCCGTCCGTCGTCGCGTACGCGGAGGACGGCGAGATCCTGACCGGCGCACCGGCCAAGCGTCAGGCGGTCACGAACGCGAAGAACACGCTGTTCGCCGTCAAGCGCCTGATCGGCCGCCGCTTCGAAGAGAAGGAAGTGCAGAAGGACATCGACCTGATGCCCTACACCATCTGCAAGGCCGACAACGGCGACGCGTGGGTCGAAGTGCGCGGCAAGAAGATCGCGCCGCCGCAGGTTTCCGCCGAAGTGCTGCGCAAGATGAAGAAGACCGCCGAGGACTACCTCGGTGAGGAAGTCACCGAAGCGGTCATCACCGTGCCGGCCTACTTCAACGACAGCCAGCGCCAGGCGACCAAGGACGCCGGCCGCATCGCCGGCCTCGAAGTCAAGCGCATCATCAACGAGCCGACCGCGGCGGCGCTCGCCTTCGGCATGGACAAGAAGCCGGGCGACTCGAAGATCGCCGTGTATGACCTCGGCGGCGGCACGTTCGACATCTCGATCATCGAGATCGCCGACATCGACGGTGAACACCAGTTCGAAGTGCTCGCGACCAACGGCGACACCTTCCTCGGCGGCGAGGACTTCGACCAGCGCCTGATCGACTACATCGTCACCGAGTTCAAGAAGGAACAGGGCGTCGACCTGAAGAAGGACGTGCTCGCGCTGCAGCGCCTGAAGGAAGCAGCCGAGAAGGCGAAGATCGAGCTGTCGTCGGGCCAGCAGACCGAAGTGAACCTGCCGTACATCACGGCCGACGCATCGGGCCCGAAGCACCTCGCGGTGAAGATCACGCGCGCGAAGTTCGAATCGCTCGTCGAAGAGCTGGTTCAGCGCACGATCGAGCCGTGCCGCATCGCGCTGAAGGACGCCGGGCTGAAGATCACCGACATCGACGACGTCATTCTCGTCGGCGGCCAGACGCGGATGCCGAAGGTGCAGGAGAAGGTCAAGGAGTTCTTCGGCAAGGAAGCGCGCCGCGACGTGAATCCGGATGAAGCGGTCGCGGTCGGCGCCTCGATCCAGGGCGGCGTGCTGCAGGGCGAAGTCAAGGATGTGCTGCTGCTCGACGTGACCCCGCTGTCGCTCGGCATCGAGACGCTCGGCGGCGTGATGACGAAGCTGATCCAGAAGAACACCACGGTACCGACAAAGGCGAGCCAGGTGTTTTCGACTGCCGACGACAACCAGAACGCGGTGACGATCCACGTGCTGCAGGGCGAGCGCGAAATGGCATCGGGCAACAAGAGCCTCGGCCAGTTCAACCTGTCGGACATCCCGCCCGCTCCGCGCGGCATGCCGCAAATCGAGGTCACGTTCGACATCGACGCGAACGGCATCCTGCACGTATCGGCGAAGGACAAGGCCACCGGCAAGGAAAACAAGATCAAGATCCAGGCGAACTCGGGCCTGTCCGAGGACGAGATCCAGCGCATGGTGCAGGACGCCGCCGCGCACGCCGAGGAAGACAAGAAGGCCCACGAACTCGTCGATACCCGCAACCAGTGCGACGCGCTGGTGCATTCGGTGAAGAAATCGCTGACCGAATACGGTGACAAGATCAGCGCCGACGAAAAGGCCAAGATCGAACAGGCGATGAAGGACGCCGAAGAGGCGCTGAAGAGCAACGACAAGGACACCATCGAAGCCCGGATGCAGGCGTTGGCGACGGCCAGCCAGAAGCTCGGCGAGCAGATGTACGCGCAGTCGCAGGGTGCCGAAGGCGGTGCCACGGGCGAGGCAGCGGGCGGCAAATCCGCGGGCGGCTCGAAGGCTGCCGATGCCGACGTGGTCGACGCCGAGTTCACCGAAGTCAAAGACAAGAAGTAATCGCTCGCCGGAAGGCGAGATGTCGGCCGAGCCCCTGCCGGTGCCCCTCGCACTGGCCGGCTCGGCCTTTTGCATGATCTGGAGACCCTCCCGGTCTCACAGCCTGAGCGGACCAAGATGGCAAAAAGGGATTACTACGAGGTGCTGGGTGTCAACCGCGACGCCTCGGATGATGAGATCAAGAAGGCCTACCGCAAGTTGGCCATGAAGCACCATCCGGACCGCAATCCGGACAACAAGGACTCCGAGGACAAGTTCAAGGAAGCGAAAAACGCGTACGAAATCCTGTCCGATGCGCAAAAACGCGCCGCGTACGACCGCTATGGACATGCCGGGGTGGATTCGTCTGCCGGCGCCGGGCCTGGCGGGCAGGGTTTCGACGGGTTTGCCGACGCGTTCTCGGACATCTTCGGCGATATCTTCGGCGGCGCGGGCGGAGCCGGACGCGGACGGTCGAACGTGTATCGCGGCGCGGATCTTCGCTACAACCTCGAAATCTCTCTCGAAGAAGCGGCCCGCGGTGCCGACAAGACGATCCGCATCCCGACCGTCGAGGAATGCGACACCTGCCACGGCAGCGGCGCGAAACCCGGCACGCAGCCGAAGCCCTGCCCCACCTGCGGCGGCGCCGGCCAGGTGCGCATCCAGCAAGGCTTCTTCTCGATCCAGCAGACCTGCCCGAAGTGCCACGGCACGGGGCGGATCATTCCGGACCCGTGCCGCGACTGCGGCGGGGCCGGGCGGGTGAAGCGGCAGAAGACGCTGGAAGTGAAGATCCCGGCGGGAATCGACGAAGGAATGCGACTGCGCCACGCCGGTCACGGCGAACCGGGCGTCAACGGCGGGCCTCCGGGAGACCTGTACGTCGAGATCCATATCCGCGCCCACCCGGTGTTCCAGCGCGACCACGACGACCTGCACTGCGAGATGCCGATCAGCATCACGACCGCAGCGCTCGGCGGGGAGATCGAAATCCCGACGCTCGAAGGCATGGCACGGCTGAAAATTCCCGCCGAGACGCAGAGCGGCAAGGTGTTCCGGCTGCGCGGGAAAGGAATTCGCAACGTCCGCTCGCAGGGTCACGGCGATCTGATGTGCCATGTCGTCGTCGAGACCCCGGTCAATCTCACGGAGCGTCAGAAAGAGCTGTTGCGCGAATTCGAGGAGGTTTCCAGTTCGGACGCCGACCGCCACAACCCCAAGGCAAAATCCTGGATGGACAAGGTCAAGGACTTCTTCGGCGCCTGAGCCCCAGGCTCACCAGGGCAATCGTTACCTGCCCGGAGGCTCGCGTTCGCAAGTCTCCGGAAGCAAGCCCATTCAGGCGCGGCGCCAGACGGTGCCTTGCGGCGTATCCTCGAGGACGACTCCCGACGCGAGCAATTGCGCACGAATCCGGTCGGCCTCCGCGTAGTCCTTCGACTTCTTCGCCAGCGCGCGGCGCTCGATCATCGCCTCGATCGCGACGCCTCCCTCCTCGTCCGGTTCGCCGGCTATCCTGCCCTGAAGGAAGCTCGCCGGCTCGCGCGCGAGCAGTCCGAGCACGCCTCCCAACCCCTTGAGCTGGGCCGCAGTCGCGGCGGATCCGGTGCGGTTGGCTTCGTTCGCAAGTTCGAAAAGCACCGCCACCGCCTCCGCTGTATTGAAATCATCGTCCATCGCAGCGCGGAATCGCACTGCGTGCGGTTCGTCCCAATCGATCCCTGCATCGGACGGCTCAACGTTGCGCAATGCAGTGTAGAGGCGTGTCAGCGCCTGGCGTGCATCTTCAAGGTGGGCGTCGGAATAATTCAGCGGACTGCGGTAGTGCGCGCGCAGGATGAAAAAGCGGACGACTTCAGGGTCGAAGCGCTTGAGGACATCGCGGATCGTGAAGAAGTTGCCGAGCGATTTCGACATCTTTTCGTCGTCGACGCGGACGAAACCGTTGTGCATCCAGTAATTCACGAACGTATGCCCGTGCGCGCCCTCGGACTGCGCGATCTCGTTCTCGTGATGAGGAAACTGCAGATCCTGGCCGCCGCCATGGATGTCGAACCGTTCGCCGAGCAGGTCCGAACTCATCGCCGAGCACTCGATGTGCCAACCCGGGCGCCCCGTTCCCCACGGTGACGCCCACTTGACTTCGTCGGGCTCGTCGGTCCGGGCATGCTTCCACAGCACGAAATCGAGCGGATCCTGCTTGTCGCCGGCGACTTCGACGCGCTCGCCGGCGCGCAGTTCGTCGAGCGACTTGCCGGAAAGCCGACCATAGCTGTCGAATTTTCGAACCGAGTAGCACACGTCGCGGTTCCCGGCCACATAGGCGAGCCCCTTTTCCCGCAAGCGGCCGATGAGCGACTGCATCTGCGTCACATATTCCGTTGCACGCGGCTCGTGGTCGGGCCGCAGTACGCCGAGGGCGTCCGCGTCCTCGTGCATCGCGGCAATGAACCGGTCGGTGAGCGTGCGGATCGATTCGCCTCTCTCGCCCGCCCGCCTGATGATCTTGTCGTCGATGTCGGTGATGTTCCGCACATATGTGAGTTTGAAACCGCTCGCCCGCAACCAGCGCGCCACCAGGTCGAAGACCACCATCACGCGCGCATGCCCGAGGTGGCAATAGTCGTAGACCGTCATCCCGCAGACGTACATCCGCACCTTGCCCGGGTCGATCGGAACGAAGGCTTCCTTTCTTCGTGTCAGCGTATTGTGAATGTGCAGCATGTTTCTTCCGCCTGGTCGGGTTCCGGTCAGCTGATTCGCAGGGTCGCAAATGGAATCGGCCACCGCTACCGATACAACAAAAAGGGCGGTACCCGTCGGTCCGCCCCAGCCGTTTCGCCTCCATCACTCGATGCGATGCGGCGCAGATTTCTTTGATAGAATGTCGCGTCGATCCGCGCGGATTTCACGGAAAGTCGGGGTGATTCTAGCACAACGACGACATGTTCCGAGCCGGAACCGGTTCGAATCCATTCGTTGCACGGACTCACCCGTGCGGCTTTCATCACGACCCGAGGCGGGGCTCGACGATCACCGCCAAGGCCGTGGCCCGATTAAATACCTGCTTCCCCTCCTCACTCCTGGAAACCCGAAAATGAAGCGCCTGCTCGCCTCTCTCTTTCTGTTCGGCTGGCTCCTTTCCGCCGGCGCAGCCAACCCGGTTGTCGAGATGCGGACCAGCGAAGGTCCGGTGATGATCGAACTTTTCGCCGACAAGGCGCCCAAATCGGTCGCGAACTTCATTGAGTACGTAAAGAGCGGCCACTTCAACGGCACCATTTTCCATCGCGTCATCGACGGCTTCATGATTCAGGGCGGCGGCTTCGACGCGACGATGAGGCAGAAACCTACCCGCGCCCCGATCGAAAACGAAGCGAAGAACGGCCTGCGCAACGAAGCCGGCACGCTCGCGATGGCACGCACAGCCGATCCTCATTCGGGCAGTGCCCAATTCTTCATCAACCTCGTCGACAACCGCTTTCTCGACTACCCGTCCCGCGATGGCTGGGGGTATGCCGTTTTCGGCAAGGTCACCAAGGGGTTCGACGTCGTGCAGAAAATCGGCCGGCTTCCGACCCGCACCGTGAATGGCATGCAGAACGTTCCCGAGCAGCCGGTCACGATTGAATCGGTCCGCATCGTAGACGCGGTGCCGGCAAAATCCACCAAGCAGTAAGCCCAACCAGGAGCTTTCCATGGCAGTCAAGCTTCATACCAACCACGGTACGATCACCCTCGAACTGGATTCCGAGAAGGCTCCGGAAACGGTCAAGAATTTTCTCGCCTACGTTACCGCCGGCCATTACGACAACACGATCTTTCATCGCGTGATCAAGGGCTTCATGATCCAGGGTGGAGGTTTCGAACCCGGCATGGTGCAGAAACCCACTCGCGAGCCGATCAAGAACGAAGCCGACAATGGCCTGAAGAACGTCACCGGCACGGTCGCGATGGCCCGTACGCAGGCCCCGCACTCCGCGACGGCGCAGTTTTTCATCAACGTTGCCGACAACGACTTCCTCGATTTCCGTTCGGCGGACACCCAGGGCTGGGGCTACTGCGTGTTCGGCCGGGTCACTGAAGGCATGGATGTCGTGGATGCGATCCGCTCGGTCAAGACCGGCTCCAGCGGCTTTCATCAGGATGTCCCGGTCGAGGACGTCGTGATCGAGCGCGCCGAAATCGTCTGACTCGTTGCGTAACTTGCCGGCACAGGCCTCGATGTCGGCCCTGTTCATTTCCGACCTCCACCTGTGCGAGCAACGGGCCGGGACGCTCCGGGCTTTTTTCGCGTTCCTTCAAGGCCCGGCGCGCAGCGTCCAGGCCCTCTACATCCTTGGCGACCTTTTCGAATACTGGGCCGGGGATGACGATGCGACGCCACTGGGCAACGCGGTGGGCAACGCGGTGGGCGACGCGCTGGCGGCGTTCGCCGAGACGGGGGCGAGCGTCTTCTTCCTGCCGGGCAACCGCGATTTTCTGCTTGGCGAATCGTTCGCGCGCCGAGCCCGCCTGCAGATCCTTCCCGATCCGGCGCTGATCGATCTCGGCGGCGAAGCGGTACTGCTGAGTCACGGCGATATCCTGTGCACCGATGACGAGCATTACCAGTCGTTTCGTCGCCTGGTTCGCGACCCCGCATGGCAACGGGCCTTCCTGGAACGGCCGCTCGCGCAGCGCAAACAGGTCATCGAGGGCCTGCGATCCCAAAGCGAAACCGCGAAGCAGGAAAAGACGATGGAGATCATGGACGTGAATGCGTCCGCCGTCGAAGCGCTACTGCGCGAGCACGGTTATCCGGCGCTCATCCACGGCCATACGCATCGCCCGGCGCACCACGTGCACGTCGTGGACGGCCGCTCATGCGAACGATGGGTTCTCGCCGACTGGCACGACGACGCGCCCTATCTGCGCTGGGACGGGGCCGGCCCCCCGGTGGCGCTGCGGTTCCGGCCGAAACCCGACGGCTGACTGCGTACCTCTCCGACGAGACCGAAGGATCAGGCCCCCAGCCCCCGGGCAAGGTCGGCACGCAGATCCTCGATCGACTCGAGGCCGACGGCGATGCGCAGCAATCCTTCTCCGATTCCCGCAGCAGCACGGGCTTCGGCGCTGATGCGGCCGTGCGTCGTCGACGCCGGATGAGTGATCGTCGTTTTCGTGTCGCCGAGATTCGCGGTGATCGAAATCATGCGCGTGGCGTCGACCACCTGCCACGCGCGTTCACGGCCCCCCGCGACTTCGAAGCTGACGATCGCGCCGCCGGATTTTTGCTGGCGCATCGCCAATGCGTGCTGCGGGTGCGAGGCGAGGCCGGGGTAAAACACGCGTACCACTCCCGGCTGCTGTTCCAGCCAGCGCGCCAGATTGAGGCTCGTCGCCGACTGCGCTTCCATCCGGATGCGCAGCGTCTCCAGACCTTTCAGAATCACCCAGGCATTGAATGGCGAAATGCTCGGTCCGGCAGTACGCAGGAACTTGAGCACCTCGTCGACGACGATTTTCGCCCCGGCCACTGCACCGCCGAGCACTCTTCCCTGCCCGTCGAGGTATTTGGTCGCCGAATGCACGACGACGTCGGCGCCCAGTTCCAGCGGGCGCTGCAATGCGGGGGTGCAGAAACAGTTGTCGACGGCGAACAGTGCGCCCGCAGCGTGGGCAATCTCCGCGACCGCCGCGATGTCGATGACTTCGGTGAGCGGGTTCGACGGCGTTTCGACGAAGAAGAGGCGCGTATGCGGCGTCACCGCAGCGCGGTACGCATCGAGTTCGGTGGCGGCGACAAAGCTGGTGTCGATGCCGAATTTCGAGAGGATCGTGCCGAATAGCTGCTGCGTTGCACCGAACAGCCCCGTCGAAGCAACCACGTGATCACCGGCTTTCAGCGTCGCCATCGCCAGCGAGAGAATCGCCGCCATTCCCGACGCGGTCGCGACGCACGCCTCGGCGCCTTCGAGCGCCGCGAGCCGCTCCTGCATCGCCGTGACGGTCGGGTTCGAGAAGCGCGCATAGACGTTGCCCGGCTCCTCGCCGGAAAAACGCGCTGCCGCCTGCGCGGCACTGCCGAACACGAAGCTCGAGGTCAGGTAAAGCGCCTCGCTGTGCTCGTTGAACTGGCTGCGTGCAGTGCCTGCCCGCACTGCCAGGGTGTCGAATTCGTAGGGATTCATGGGCGCGGTTCAGTTGTCGTGGCTGCCTACCAGGTTGAGATCGAGTTGTCCGTCCTCGCTCTCGTCCGACGAGGAGGTGCCGGCTTCGCGCCGGTTCTCGATCCCGTTGAGATACTCCGACGTGATGTCTCCGGTCACGTAGCATCCGTCGAAGCACGAGGTTTCAAAGAAGTTGATCGCCGGATTCACGGCTCTCACCGCGGCCTTCAGGTCGGCGAGGTCCTGGTAGATCAGCCCGTCCGCGCCGATCTCCCGGCAGATTTGCGCCTCGTCGCGGCTGGCGGCAATCAGTTCGCCGCGCGTTGGCATGTCGATCCCGTACACGTTCGCATATCTGACCGGAGGGGCCGCCGAGGCCATGTAGACTTTCTCGGCGCCGGCCTCGCGCGCCATCGTCACGATTTCGCGGCTGGTCGTTCCCCGCACGATCGAATCGTCGACGAGGAGCACTTTCTTGCCCCTGAATTCCTGCGGAATGGTGTTCAGCTTCTGGCGCACTGACTTACGCCGGACCGCCTGTCCCGGCATGATGAAGGTGCGTCCGATATAACGGTTCTTCACGAAACCTTCGCGATAGGGAAGGTTCAGCCGGTGGGCCATTTCCATCGCGGAAGGTCGGCTCGAGTCGGGAATCGGGATCACGACATCGATCTCGGCGTGCGGCATCACGCGCTTGAGCTTGTCGGCGAGGAACTCGCCCATCTTGACGCGCGACTCGTACACCGACACCCCGTCAATGATCGAATCCGGCCGCGCGAGATAGACAAATTCGAACATGCAAGGCGCTTCGACGGTTTTGTCCGCGCACTGCCGGCTCCGGAAATTCCCCTGCGTATCGATGAGGATCGCCTCGCCGGGGGCGACGTCGCGCAGCATCCTGAATCCGAGGACATCCATCGCGACGGACTCCGAGGCGACGAGCCACTCCTGTCCGGCCTCGACATCATTGCGCCCGACCACGAGCGGCCGGATCCCGTACGGATCGCGGAACGCAAGCAGGCCGTAGCCGGCAATCATCACGACCACCGCGTACGCGCCCCGACAGCGCCGATGGACACCGGAGACGGCGCGGAAGACCGCGTCCTCATCGAGCTTGAAACCCTTCGCCGCTGCCTGCAGTTCATGGGCCAGCACGTTCAGCAGCACTTCGGAATCCGAATTCGTGTTGATGTGCCGCAGATCGGAAAGGAACATTTCCCGCTTGAGTTCCTCCGAGTTCGTCAGGTTGCCATTGTGTGCAAGCAGCAGCCCGAACGGAGAATTGACATAGAACGGCTGCGCTTCGGCGGGATTGCACGCGGATCCCGCGGTGGGATAGCGCACATGGCCGATGCCCCAGTTGCCGACGAGATTGCGCATGTTCCGGGTACGAAACACGTCGCGCACGAGACCCGGCCCCTTGTGCATCAAGAAGCGCCCGCCCTCGGAGGTCGCGATCCCGGCAGCATCCTGACCACGGTGCTGCAGGACCTGGAGGCCATCGTAGAGCAACTGATTGACCGGGGAAGTTGCGACGACCCCTAAAATTCCGCACATGGGATAAACACCTATCTGAAACGAATCCTGTCGGCCACCACGTCAGGCAGCCACGGTTTGACGGAAATCACCGCCATTTCCATCGGGGGCGCAAACATCGCGTTTGCCCACCAGGGCTCCCGCGCCACACCGACCATTCCTCCAAGCAGCACCGCCGAGAACACGATCGCCAAGCCTCGTGCCAACCCATAAATCGCGCCAAAAAGATGATCGGCAGCGCCGAGTCCGACAGCTTTCAACAATTCCCGGAGCAAAAACCGCAACAGCGCCCCCAGCAACAGAACCGCGATGAAGATCAGGACAAACGCCGCCACATACTGCCACGCGGGCTCGCTCACGATTCCCGCCAGCGATGCTGCCGCCTCGCTCCCGTAACGCCAGGTTGCAAACAGCGCCAGCACCCACGCCAAAAGGGAAATCACTTCGCTTGCCAGGCCTCGCCACAGGCCGATCAATGCCGAAAATCCCAGCACGCCCAGAAAAATGTAGTCAAACGCGGTCATCAAGAACGCGAACTCGCAGCAGACTCACCGCTGCACCACGACGCCGCTCATACCGCTCAATCTCAGCTTTTCGGCGACCTTGTCCGCCTCTTCCCGACTGCCGAAAGGTCCGATGCGTACCCGCGTGACGGCCCCGGCCTTCTCCGTATAGGCAGCAAATCCGCGGCTCTTGAGGTCCGCGCCCAAGGCACTTGCTTTCGATGCTTCGCCGAACGCGCCGATCTGGACCACGAAAGACTCGCTAGCCGAAGCTGCAGCCGGTTTCTTGCCCTCCAGCAACGCCAGCGCTCGTGCCGCGTCATCGCCGGGCGGCGCTGCAAGCGCGCGATCCGGCGCAGGACGGACGTTCGGCTCGACCGGTTTCGGAGCAGTGCCGGCCGACCCTGCAGGAGACGGCGGCTTCGGCTCGACAAGCGGTGCAACAGGCACAGGGTCCGCCTCGACAGTCTTGTCCGGCGGCGATGGCTGTTCCTCGGGCGACTGCACGAGCGGGGGCTCGACCGCTGCTGCAGGGCGACCGGCGATCGGCAGGGAAAGCGCAGCGTCGCCTTCCCGGTCGGGAATCGTGATCTGGATGTCCTCGGCGGGCGGGCGGGGCTCCTGATCCATCACCATCGGGAGCACGATTGCCGCAAGCAAGGCAATGGCCGCGGCACCCACCAAACGGCGTCGCGACCGTTTCTTGAGGTCGAGGTTGTCGTTATCTGTCACGCGAAACCTCAGCGGCGAGCAGCGAGCACTGCTTCGAGCACGTCCGCCACCGTGAGAAATGAACCGAAGGCGACAATTCTATCACCCTCCCCGGCGCTCGTTCGGGCGAGTTCGAACGCATCCGACGGGCGATCGAAACAGCGCACGTCTCCGCCGACCCCGGACGCAGCGAGGCGCTCGGCCAATGCGGGGGCGGACAGACCGCGCGCGCCCGGCAGACTGGCGAGCAGCCAGTGGTCGATCTTGTCGCGAATCAGGCTGACGACGCCTTCGACGTCCTTGTCGGCGAACATGCCGAATACTGCCCACGTCTCCGGGAAGTAGCCCATGTTCGAAAGATTCTCGGCCAGCACGCCCGCCGCCTGGGGGTTATGCGCCACGTCGAGCACCACCGAGGGCTTCCCCGCGAGCACCTGGAAACGCCCCGGCAGTTCGACCAGCATCAAGCCCTCGCGCACCGCCTGCATCGATACCGGAATACGCTCGCGCAAGGTTTCCAGCGCCATCAGGACCGCCGCCGCATTGAGCAGTTGATTCGCCCCGCGCAGTGAGGGGTACGCGAGCCCGCCTCGACGGCGCCCGTCCCGGCTCCACCAGGTCCACTGCGTGCGATCGCCCGAAAACCCGAAATCCTGGCCTGCGAGGCGAAGGTCGGCGCCGATCTGCCGGGCGTGCGCGACGAGCGATTCCGGTGGCAGCGGATCGGAACAGATCGCGGGGCGGCCGGGGCGGAAGATTCCCGCCTTCTCGAAGCCGATTTTCTCGCGGCTATCGCCCAGATAATCCATGTGATCCATCGCGACGCTGGCGACGATCGCGCAATCCGGCTCGAACACATTGACCGCGTCGAGGCGACCACCCAAACCGACTTCGAGAATGATCACGTCGAGCGGCTCACGACAGAACACGTGCCAAGCTGCGAGCGTGCCCTGTTCGAAATACGTCAGCGGCACGTCGCCGCGCGCCCGTTCCACTTCATGGAAAGCCGCAACGAGCGCTTCGTCGCCGACCTCGCGCCCGTCGATGCGCACGCGTTCGTTATAGCGCAGCAAATGGGGCGACGTATAACAGCCGACGCGATACCCCGCCGCGATCAGAATGGCTTCGAGCATCGCGCATGTCGATCCTTTGCCGTTCGTGCCTCCGACAGTTATCACGACCGCGCGGCTTCGGCTGTCGAGAGCGTCCCGGACTTGGGCAACCCGCTCCAGGCCAAGCCGGATCGGCAGGCCGGGGCGGCGCTCCAGCAGTTCCAGCCAGCCTTTCAGGGTTTCGGGAGATTGCATCGGGAGTCGATTCCGCTTCGCCTATACGCCGATCGCCGGCTGGCGCGTCAACAGCGTCAGCAGTTCGGCGAGCTTCGGCCGCATCTCGCGCCGATCGATGATTAGATCGATCGCGCCTTTTTCGAGCAGGAACTCGGATCGCTGAAATCCCTCGGGGAGGGTTTCGCGCACCGTCTGCTCGATCACCCGCGGGCCGGCGAAGCCGATCAGCGCGCCGGGCTCGGCGATCACAATGTCGCCGATAAACGCAAAGCTCGCCGACACCCCGCCCATCGTCGGATCCGTCAGCAGCGTGATGAAGGGCAGCTTGCGCTGGGCGAGCTGGGTGATCGCCGCGGTCGTCTTCGCCATCTGCATCAGCGAGAACAAGCCTTCCTGCATCCGCGCCCCGCCGGTCGCCGTGATGCAGATGAACGGCAGGCGCTGATCGAGCGCGGCCTTGGCGCCGCGGACGAAGCGCTCGCCGACGACCGAACCCATCGACCCGCCCAGAAACTCGAACTCGAAGCAGGCGACGACCACGGGGACGGTCAGGATCGCGCCCTGCATCACTACCATCGCGTCCGCTTCGGAGGTATCTGCGCTCGCCGCCGACAGGCGTTCCGTATAGCGGCGCGAGTCCTTGAATTTCAGCGGGTCGACCGGCACCACCTCGGCGCCGATCTCGAACCGGCCTTCCGCGTCGAGCAGCAGGTCGAGGCGCGCCCGTGCGCGCAGGCGTTGATGATGTCCGCATTTCGGGCACACCATCTGGTTGCTTTCGAGATCCGATCGGTACAGCACCGCTTCGCATGCGGAGCACTTGCTCCACAGCCCTTCTGGGATCGACTTGCGCGCCGCCGATTCCGCCCGCTTGATCTTGGGCGGCAACAGTTTCTGGAGCCAGCTCATCGCACGGCCCCTTCGACCTGGTCGAGTGCCGTGCGAACTTCCCTGAGGAAGGCAGTGACGTTGGCGGTGAGCCGATCACGCGGGCTGCGCTCGATCTCCTCGATGATGCGGCTGCCGATCACCACCGCGTCGGCCACTTCACCGATGCGCCGCGCGGACTCGGCATCACGGATGCCGAAGCCGACGCCGACCGGCATCCCGACCTGCGCGCGAATCTGCGGAATGCGCGTCGCCACCTCGTCGAAATCGAGCGTCGCGGCGCCGGTGACGCCTTTCAGCGAGACGTAATAGATGTAGCCGCTGCCGACTCTCGCGACATCGCGGAAGCGCTGCTCGGTCGAGGTCGGCGCGAGGAGGAAGATCGGATCCAGTCCGGCGTCTTTTGCCGCCTGCGCGAAGCTCTCGCACTCTTCCGGCGGGTAGTCGACGATCAGCACGCCGTCGACCTGCGCCTCGCGCGCGGCCGACACGAACCGCTCGACGCCCATCGCCTCGATCGGATTCGCGTACCCCATCAGAACCACCGGCGTCTCGGCGTTGCCGGTGCGAAACTCACGAACGGTATCGAGCACCCTGCGCAACGTCATGCCGTTGGCCAGAGCGCGTTCCGAGGCGCGCTGTATCGTCGGGCCATCGGCCATCGGGTCGGAGAACGGGACTCCCAGTTCGATGATGTCGGCGCCCCCCTCGACCAGCGCGTTCATCAACGGCACCGTCAGTTCCGGTGCCGGATCGCCGGCAGTGATGAAGGGAATCAGCGCCCGCCGCCCGGTGGCTTGCAGGCGCTGAAAAGTGGATTGGATTTTGGACATATTCGGTGTCAGGAATGCGGGCCGCGAGTCGACCCGTCAGGCTCAGAACTGGATGCCGGATTTCTCGGCGACGGTGTGCATGTCCTTGTCCCCGCGCCCGGAGAGATTGACCAGCAGGATCTTGTCCTTCGGCAACGTCGGCGCGAGCCTTGCCGCGTAGGCGAGCGCGTGCGACGACTCGAGCGCGGGAATGATGCCCTCCAGGCGGCACAGGTCATGAAACGCCTTCAGCGCCTCCTGGTCGGTGACGGTCACGTATTCCGCGCGGCCGCTGTCCTTGAGCCATGCATGCTCGGGTCCGACGCCGGGATAATCGAGGCCGGCGGAAATCGAATGCGTCTCGATGATCTGGCCGTCGTCATCCTGCAGCAGATAAGTCCGGTTGCCGTGCAGGACGCCGGGTTTGCCTGCGGTGAGGCTGGCTGCGTGCCGGCCCGATTCCATCCCCTCGCCTGCCGCCTCGACGCCGATCAGGCGCACGTCGGGCACGTCGATGTACGGGTGGAAGATGCCCATCGCGTTCGACCCGCCGCCGACACAGGCGATCACGCAGTCCGGCTGCCGCCCCGTCATTTCCGGCATCTGCAGCAGGCATTCCTGCCCGATCACGGTCTGGAAATCGCGCACCATCAGCGGATATGGATGGGGGCCGGCAACGGTGCCGATGATGTAGAACGTGTTATGGACGTTCGTGACCCAGTCGCGCATCGCCTCATTGAGCGCGTCCTTCAGGGTTTTTGAACCGGATTCGACCGGCACCACCGTGGCGCCGAGCAGTTTCATGCGATAGACATTGGCAGCCTGCCGCCTGACATCCTCCGACCCCATGTAGACGACACATTCCATGCCGTAACGCGCGGCAACGGTCGCGGTGGCTACGCCGTGCTGCCCCGCGCCGGTTTCGGCGATCACCCTCGGCTTGCCCATGCGCCGCGCGACCATCGCCTGGCCGATGCAGTTGTTCACCTTGTGTGCGCCGGTGTGGTTGAGGTCCTCGCGCTTGAGGTAGATTTGTGCGCCGCCGAGCAGGTCGGACCAGCGCCTGGCATGGTAGATCGGGCTCGGGCGGCCGACGTAATGCTTGAGCTCGTAGTCGAACTCGGCAATGAACGCCGGGTCGTCGCGGCAGGCTTCGTATGCCGCACGCAGTTCGTCCAGCGCCGGTATCAGCGTCTCGGCAACGAAGACGCCGCCGTAAGGACCAAAGTGACCGCTCGGGTCGGGAAAACGGTAAGGCGCGTCAGCCATCTGCATGTCGAACTCCAGCGATGAACGCGGCGATGCGCGCCGCGTCCTTGATCCCCTTGCCCGACTCCACGCCGCTCGACACGTCGACGGCCCATGGCCTGACGCGACGGATGGCCTCGCCGACGTTGTCGGGATCGAGTCCGCCGGAAAGGATCAGAGGTTTGTCCAAGCCTGCAGGAATCAGGGTCCAGTCGAATACTTTGCCACCGCCTCCGTAGCCTTCGACGAACGCGTCGAGCAGCAGCCCCGAGGCACCCGGATGGCAAGCCGAGAATTCTACCAGATCGACTCCGGGACGCACCCGTGCCGCCTTGACCCACGGACGCCCATGATGCGCGCAATCGCTGTCGTCTTCATCGCCGTGGAACTGGAGCAACTGCAGCGGTACGCGGCTCAGCGCCGCGGTGACGAAAGCCGGATCGGGATTGACGAAAAGTCCTACTGTCGTGACGAACGGCGGGACGAGCGCAGCGAGCTCGGCGGCCGTTTCGAATGACACGAAGCGCGGACTGGGCGGATAGAACACCAACCCGATCGCATCGGCGCCGGCCTCGACCGCAGACCGGACATCCTCGGCGCGGGTCAGGCCGCAGATCTTGATACGGGTTCGGGCCACTCAGACGAAAGGAATACGAGGAACGGCGATGATACGCCCTTCACCCGGCAGAGACCAGTGCGGGGCATACTCGACGCCGCACAGGTAAAGGCCGTCAGCGGGAAACGTCAGCGCGGCCAGACTGCGGTCACGGGCGGCGAGCACTTCTGCGAGCCAAGCGGCCGAATGGCGTCCCTTGCCGACGTACACCAGGGCGCCGACGAGATTGCGCACCATGTGATGGAGAAAGGCGTTGGCCCAGAAATCAAACACGATGTAGTCGCCATCGCGCTGCACCCGAACCTCGTGCATCAGCTTGACCGGCGATTTCGCCTGGCAACCCGCGGCGCGAAATGCGGAAAAGTCGTGCCACCCTTCGAGACAGCGCGCCGCTTCGGCCATCGCGATCTCGTCCAGCGCCGGATGGAACCATCCGACACGGCCGGCGAGCAGTGCGGGGCGGACCGGCGAATTGTGCAGGATGTACCGGTAGCGGCGCGACACCGCGCAGAAACGCGCATGGAATTGGTCGCTGACCTCGGTCGCCCAGCGCACGACGACCGGAGAAGACAGCCGGCTATTGACGCCGCGCACCCAGCCGGAGTTGGGCCTGACCGATTCGGTATCGAAATGCACGACTTGCGCCGTCGCATGAACGCCGGCATCGGTGCGGCCGGCGCAGTGGAGACGCACCGGATGGGCGGCAATATGTCCGATCGCGGCCTCCAGGTGATCCTGCACCGTGCGCCCATGAGCCTGGCTCTGGAAACCCTCGAATGCATTTCCGGCGTATTCCACGCCGAGCACGATTCTCACTTCACGATCCCCAGCAAGGCCGCGCCCATCGCGATGCACAACGCCGATATCGCGATCTCGCGCAAGCCGAAACGCTCCCGGGCAACGCTGATCGTCTCGTCCGACGGATTGTCGGCCTCGTCGAGCCAGTGCGTCCAGCCGTGCTCGGCCCCGGCTTCGACGTAACGCATGACGAGCAGCAGGCGAACCGCGAGCCGGCTCGCCGGCAGGCCGGCAAACTCCAGCGGCCGTAACAGCGCATACAGACCGCTGACGAGGCGATCGACGGAAAGCCGCTGGAGCAGGATGGCGACGCAAAACACGACTGCGACGAGCCGCCCGCCATGCTGCGCGGCCAGCAGCACGCCTTCCGCAGTCGGGCTCAGCACGGGCCAGTCCGTCACCAGCGCCTCACCGGGCGTGAACCAGGCAAAGAACACGACGATTGCAAGCAGCAGGAAGCGCACCCGCCGCGCGAGGCGCCAGGTGCGCGCCGGAGCGAGCAGCGATGCAACGAGCCCGCTCGCGATCACCGCGGCCAGGAGCCACACGCCGGAGAGGGCCTGTATGACCGTAACGCCGGCGGCCCATATCAGTATCAGTAATCCTGCGTGCATGCCAAAACCGCTTTGCAGGCGAGGCGGCCGGGCAATAGCGGGAAACCGCGACGCGCGCTGCAATCAGACAAGCTGCTCGAGCAGGCGTTTCCCCGCTTCGCGCTGGGCGGGCGAGCCTTCTCGCAGCACCTCGTCGATCAGTTCGCGCGCGCCTTCCTTGTCGCCCATCTCCTCATAGGCCCGTGCGAGTTCAAGCTTGGTGTCGACTTCCTGGATCGCCTCGTCGCTCAACGCTCCGCCCGTCGGTTGCGGAATGTCGAGCAGTGGCGCAGCGATCCCGCGTTCACCGCGCCGGGGCTCGTCAAGCGTGATGCTGGACGGGTCCAGCGCCGGGACAACGCCCGAGGAATCCATGCTGGTGTCGTCGAAGTTGAAATCGAAGTCGAGAAGGTTGCTGTCGAATGTCGTTTCCTCGGGATCCTGAGCGGCAAGGCTTGTGTCGCCGGAAGCTTCACCGGAAATCAGCTTTGTCGCTTCGAGATTGAAATCGGTGGTCCCGGCATCCGGCACTGGTTCCTCGATATCCGGCGGAAGATCGAAGTGGGTGTCCGGCATCAGCGCCGGCAGGTCCGCGCCGCTGTCGCTGACGAACGTTGCCCCCAGAAGCGCTTCAGCTGCTGACGGAGCGCCGGCTTCACCGAGAAAATCAAGATCCGGAACCGGGCCGCTTTGCAACGGAGAGTCGACTGCCGCGCCGGCATCCTGGTCGCCGCTCGCAGACGCGGCTTCGCCCCCCCACGGGAGGCCGACATCCAGGTCGAAATCAAGTGCTGCGGCATCGATCTCCGGCAACTCATCAAAGACGACCGGATCGAGCTCGGTTGCATCCAGTGTGATGTCGCTCGCGTCAGCGCCCGGTTTGTCACCGGTTTCGCCGGCGGGGATCTCCCACGGATTCTTCAACAGCGCCGATTCGGCTTCGGCGGACAGCGAATCTGCTGGTGAAATATCGCCCACGTCCTGGGAATAGGTGGTGAAATCCAGGTCCTTGACCGCTCGCCCGGCCCTGTCGGAGGCCGGCGAAGACGCGGCAGACTGATCGAAATCCGGGGAGGTGCCGCCGGCTTGCGCCGCGACGGCACCAAACCCGGCGCCCATCGCCGCGAAGGGGAGCGTGTCGCTCGCGGTTGCGCCTTGCTGAAGTTCGGTGGCGACGGTGCGGGAAGCCGCGGTCGATGCGCCGTAGAGCGGATTGTCCGGATCGATCTTCCGGCCCATCTCCGCCGCTTTCTCCCAGTCCTGCCCCACGCCCCCGGTACGGGAATGGAGCGCCGACGCGGTCGCTTCGAACTGCTTCGGACTGTTGCGCCGGGCATAAATTTCGAGCAGTTTCAGCGGTATCGCAAGGCGCGAAGTGTCTGCCTTGAGCGCATCGAGGAGTATCTCCTCCGCCTGGACATCCCGTCCGTACGCCATATATACATCAGCCTCGGCAACGGGATCGACTCCCTCGTCGGTATCGATTGCGGAGAGGCCGGACTGGCTGAAATCGGTGTCGAGGATGCTGCGCTCCCCGGTGTTCACGTTCTGCCCGCCGGCCGCACCGAAGCCCGCGGCGAGTGGCAACTCGCTCATGATTCCCAGTGCGTCGCGGCTGTCCTGCACCCCCTTGCGCCGTTCGCGCACCTTGATTCCGGCATAGCCGAGAAGCAGCACGAGAATGCCGCCCCCTGCCGCGAGCAGCTTCGGATCGTCAGCGAGGCCCTGGAGAAAATCGGCCTCGACAACCGGCGCCGCGACTTCCGCCGCCTTTGGTGCCGGAAGCTGCGCTTCGGGTTTCGACTCATCCGCGAGCGGTCGCGAAGCCTGAGTCTCCACGGTCGGCTGTTGTGCACTCGCGCCCCCGGCCGGCGCCGCTGCCGCCGGTTCATGCGCCTGCGACGCACCCGGGCCAGCGCCGTCCGGGGTACTGCCGCCAGCCCGCTGCTGCAGTTCTCCGAGGCCTTCGCTTCGAATTTCCAGCAGTTGCTGCATTTCGCGGATGCTGGCCTCAAGGGCGGCGAGCCGGCTGTTCGCTTCCTCCAGTGCCTTGTCGCGGACGACCAGTTCTTCCTCGAGCGACTGAAGCCGGGCAAGGCGCGGAGACTGGACGGCCGGGGCCGCCGTCGGATTCAAGGGAGCCGATACTTTTACCTGATCGCCGCCTACCCCCTGCCCCGCGGGTTCGTCGACTCTTGCCACGATCGCGCCGGCCCCGGCCCGAGACGCCGGCGGCTCGCTTGTTGCGGCGCGTGCGGCAACGGTTCCGGCCAACCGTTTTCGATAGGCTTCGAAATCGGCTGCCTGGGCGACAACTTTCCGGTGCGCCTGGGCTGGTTCCACTGCAGTCACGGCCGCCCCCGAGGGAACCTTGAGAATTGCACCGGCCCGCATCCGGTTTATGTTCTCGCCCTCGAACGCGTCGGGATTCTCGTGGAATAGTGCAACCAGCATCTGGTCGAGACTCGCGCCCGGGGGGCGATGCGCTTCGGCGATTCCATGCAGCGTATCGCCGCGCCGTACCTCGTGCCGGGCCGGGGGAGCCGACGGGCCGGAAAGCGGCGGCCGTGACGGCGGTGCAGCGCGTTGCGTCTCTGACGACGCGGCGACAGCCGGGGCCACCGGCGCCGCCACGACTGCCGGCGGCGTTCCTGCCGGAGCCGGATCGAGCAGGAACGTGTATTCGCGAATGACGCGCCCGGAAGCCCAATCGAGCTCGATAAGCAAATCGACGAACGGGTCGCTCAGCGGACGGTCGCTCGAAATGCGCACCACGGCGCGGTCTCCGCGGCTCTCCACCGCGAGCTTCAACGCGCTCATGATGGGGGAATAGGCAGGCTCGCTTGCCGAAATGCTTCGGCCGACGCAATCCTGGCGGTCAGCGACTGCATCTCCTGCGACGTCGCCTTGAGTTCGACCTCTGCCCTGAGCGGCTGGCCGATGGCACTGAAAACGTTGATCGGACCAAGTCCGGCAGCGTGACTGCCGGAGGGAAGCGTGGCGATCGCGGCTGCGACCAGGGAAGCCTTGAGCGAGGTCTTCATAGCTGTATATCATCCGCACCCTGCAAGGGCACCAAGCTGCGTGGAAGATGGCGTCGTGGACGTGAGCGAGCGTTCGCTATGCCTCGCGCAATCTAACATTTTGTTTCAAAACTGGCAGCAATTCTCTGATCGCCGAGGCAATTCACCCACGAACGCCTCCCCGAACGGCCTTCGTGACATGCAGGAGACGAATTGGGCCGGAACCGCGTCAGAGGCGCGATTTCCGGCCGGCAATTTCACTGCGACAGCAGGATCCGCAGCATGCGCCGCAGGGGCTCGGCTGCGCCCCAGAGAAGCTGGTCGCCGACGGTAAAGGCGCCCAGGTATTCCGGTCCCATCGCCATCTTGTGCAGCCGCCCGACCGGAACACTGAGCGTCCCCGTCACGGCGGTCGGCGTCAGTTCCCGTTCGCTGATTTCGCGCTCGTTGGGAACGACTTTCACCCAGTCGTTGGCCGTGCCGATGATCTCGCCGAGTTCATCCAGCGGCACATCCTTGCGCAACTTGATGGTCAATCCCTGCGAATGACAGCGCATCGCACCGATGCGGACGCACAGTCCGTCGATCGGCACGCTGCCGGCGCTGCGGAACGGGGGGTTGCCGAGAATCTTGTTGCATTCCGCCCCGCCCTTCCATTCCTCCTTCGACTGGCCGTTTTCGACCGGGACGTCGATCCACGGGATCAGGCTGCCCGCCAGCGGCACACCGCGGAAATTCTTCACCGGGAAATCGGCCGAGCGCATCGTCGCGGCGACTTTGCGGTCGATGTCGAGGATTGCCGATGCGGGGTCGGCCAGCTCGGCCCGCACCGCGTCGTGCAGCACCCCCATCTGGCTGAGGAGTTCGCGCATGTTCTGGGCACCCGCGCCGGACGCGGCCTGATAGGTCATCGCCGAGACCCACTCGACGAGTCCGTGGCGGAACAGTCCGCCCAGGCCCATCAGCATCAGCGATACGGTGCAGTTGCCGCCGATCCAGTCGCGGCCGCCCTTCGCGAGCGCGTCCTTGATGACGTCGAGGTTCACCGGATCGAGGATGATCACGGCGCTGTCTTCCATCCGCAGCGCGCTCGCCGCGTCGATCCAGTGACCCTTCCAGCCCGTCGCGCGCAGCTGCGGATACACGGCTTTCGTGTAGTCGCCGCCCTGGCAGGTGATGACGATGTCCATCTGCCGCAGCATGTCGACGTTCATCGCATCCTGCAGCGGCAGCGGCGCTTCCCGGCCGCCGAAAGCCGGGGCTTTTCCGCCCGCCGCGGACGTCGAGAAATACACCGGCTCGATGTGGGCGAAATCGCCCTCCTCGACCATCCGCTGCATCAGCACGGAGCCGACCATGCCACGCCAACCGACCAGACCTACCTTGTTCATTGCCTTCACCTCGAATTGCCAGAAATCTCAGAGTGCCGCCAACACGGCGTCGCCCATTTGCTTGGTACCGACCTTCGTCGTACCCGGCTCGAAAATGTCGCCGGTGCGCAGGCCCTGCGCCAGCACCTTCTTCACCGCGTTCTCGATGCGGAGCGCCGCACTTTCCTGATTGAACGTGTAGCGCAGCATCATCGCCACGGAAAGGATCGTCGCCAGCGGATTGGCAATGCCCTGACCGGCGATGTCGGGTGCCGAACCGTGCGACGGCTCGTACAAGCCCTTGTTGTTCGCGTCCAGCGACGCCGACGGCAGCATGCCGATCGAGCCGGTCAGCATCGACGCCTCGTCGGAGAGGATGTCGCCGAACATGTTGCCGGTGACCATCACGTCGAACTGCTTCGGCGCGCGCACGAGCTGCATTGCGGCGTTGTCGACGAGCATGTGGCTGAGTTCGACGTCCGGGTACTCGGGGGCCAGCTCGATCATCACGTCGCGCCACAGCTGCGTCGTCTCGAGCACGTTCATCTTGTCCACCGAACACAACCGCTTGTTGCGCTTGCGCGCAGCCTCGAACGCGACGCGGCCGATGCGGCGGATCTCGGATTCGGTGTAGTGCATCGTGTTGAAGCCGAAACGCTCGCCGTCACGAACCTCGATGCCACGCGGCTGGCCGAAATAGATGTCGCCGGTGAGTTCGCGCACGATCAGGATGTCGAGCCCTGCCACCACCTCGGGTTTCAGCGACGACGCATTCGCGAGTTCGGGGTACAGAATCGCCGGGCGCAGGTTCGCGAACAGGCCGAGATCCTTGCGGATGCCGAGCAGGCCGCGTTCCGGGCGCTGTTCGCGCGGCAACGTATCCCACTTCGGCCCGCCGACCGCACCGAGCAGCACCGCGTCGGCCTCGCGCGCGAGCTTGCGCGTCGCCTCCGGATACGGATCGCCGGTCGCATCGACCGCTGCTCCACCCAGCAGGGCTTCTTCCATCTCGAACTTCAGGTCCAGCGCCTCGAGCACGCGCACCGCCTCGGCCGTGATCTCCGGCCCGATGCCGTCACCCGGCAGAATGCAAATCTTCATCGGCAAACGTCTCCTGCTATGCCCGGCCGGTCCGGCTCAGGCAACAAAATAATAAGGATGATCGGCGCGGCGCTTCTCTTCGAAGGCGCGGATCCTGTCCGCATGCCGCAGCGTCAGGCCGATGTCGTCCCAGCCGTTGAGCAGGCATTCCTTGCGGAACGGGTCGACGTCGAACGCAATCGTCTTGCCGTCGGGACGGGTGATTGTCTGCGCCGCGAGATCGACCTTGAGCCGATACCCGTCGGTGGCCTCGCACTGCCGGAACAGTTCATCGATTTCCGGCGCGGGCAGCACGATCGGCAGCAGGCCGTTCTTGAAGCAGTTATTGAAGAAGATGTCGGCGAAGCTCGGACCGATCAACACCCGGAAACCGTAGTCTTCGAGCGCCCAGGGGGCGTGCTCGCGCGAACTGCCGCAGCCGAAGTTGTCGCGCGTCAGCAGGATCTGCGCTCCTTCATAGCGGGGCTGGTTCAACACGAAGTCCGGGTTTTTCGGCCGGTTCGCACAATCCTGGCCGGGCTCTCCGTGATCGGTATAGCGCCATTCGTCGAACAGGTTCGGGCCGAAGCCGCTGCGCTTGATCGACTTCAGGAACTGCTTCGGAATGATCGCGTCGGTGTCGACGTTCGCGCGATCGAGCGGGGCAACGCGCCCGTTGAGTTCGGGAAACGGCTTCATGATCTCACCACCTCTGGACGGCTTCGCCATCCTTTCGAAATATCCATACCCTGCGCCGCGGCGACGATCACGCCAGTTCGCGCACGTCGACGAAATGCCCGGTGACCGCTGCCGCGGCAGCCATCGCCGGGCTGACGAGATGCGTCCGACCGCCGGCGCCCTGCCGGCCCTCGAAGTTGCGGTTCGACGTCGAAGCGCAGTGTTCGCCGGGCTCGAGCCGGTCGGCATTCATCGCGAGGCACATCGAACACCCCGGCTCGCGCCATTCGAATCCGGCAGCGAGGAAGACCTCGTGCAGCCCTTCGGCTTCGGCCTGACGCTTGACCAGGCCCGAACCGGGCACGACCAGCACGCGCTTGACGCTCGGCGCCTTGCTGCGCCCCTTCGCGACCGACGCCGCCTCACGCAGGTCCTCGATGCGGGAATTGGTGCAGGAACCGATGAACACCTGATCGACCGGAATCTCGCTGATCGGCGTGTTCGGCGCGAGGCCCATGTACTTCAGCGCACGCTCGATTCCCTCGCGCCTGACCGGATCGGCGACGCTGGCCGGATCGGGCACGCGTCCCGAAACCGTCTCGACCATCTCCGGTGAAGTCCCCCACGTGACTTGCGGCTGGATCTGCGCGGCGTCGAGTTCGACGGTCCTGTCGAATTTCGCGCCCTCGTCCGTTTTCAGCGTGCGCCAGTAATCGACTGCCTGATCCCACGCCTCGCCTTTCGGCGCCAGCGGCTTGTCGCGCAGATAGTCGATCGTGGTCTGATCGACCGCGACCAGACCGGCCCGAGCGCCCGCTTCGATCGCCATGTTGCAGATCGTCATCCGGCCTTCCATCGACAGCGCGCGGATCGCGCTGCCACCGAACTCGATCGCGTAGCCGGTTCCGCCCGCGGTACCGATGCGGCCGATGATCGCCAGCGCGATGTCTTTCGCCGATACGCCGCAGCCCAGTTCGCCGTCCACCCGGACCAGCATCGTCTTCGAACGCTTTTGCAGCAGGCACTGGGTCGCGAGCACATGCTCGACTTCGGAGGTTCCGATGCCGTGGGCGAGACAGGCGAACGCGCCGTGCGTCGACGTGTGGGAATCGCCACACACGACCGTCATGCCGGGGAGCGTTGCGCCGTTCTCGGGCCCGATCACATGGACGATGCCCTGGCGCGCGTCCCTGAAAGGAAAGTAGGCCAGCGCGCCCACCTCGCGGATGTTCGCGTCGAGCGTTTCGACCTGTTGGCGCGAGACGGGATCGAGAATGCCTCGTTCCCAGTGGTCGGTCGGCGTGTTGTGGTCGGCCGTCGCGACGATCGAGCTGACGCGCCACGGCTTGCGCCCGGCAAGCTTCAGGCCTTCGAAGGCCTGCGGGCTGGTCACCTCGTGGATCAGGTGGCGATCGATATAAATCAGCGCCGTGCCGTCCGCCTCCTGGTGAACGACGTGACTGGACCAGAGCTTTTCGTACAGCGTTTGGGCTTCCATCCCATGCATTCCGTGGAAAGAAAAGGGATTGATTATTTCACAGGGGAGACAGCGTGAATAGCCGCGCCCCGCAAGGCCTTCCTCATCGTTTGGCCGCTTCGTACAACGGCATCACCCGCGCTGCGTATTCGGCCAGATCCTTCTGGCGATTGGCATGGGCGGGGTGAGTCGACAGCCATTGCGGGGGCGAACCGCTCGCGCGCGACGCCATCTTGTCCCACAGCCGCACCGCCGCACGCGGATCGTAGCCGGCCCGGGCAGCGAGTTCGACGCCGATACGATCCGCCTCGACTTCGTGCAGGCGCGAATTGGGCAGCTCGAAAGTCACCTTGGCCACCATGCCCATCAGGTCCTGTCCCACCTCGCCGACGCCCAGCAAGGCTCCGGCGACGGAAATACCCAGACCGGTCGCCATCGCTTTCGAAACCTGCTCGCGCGAATGTTCGCGCAGTGCGTGCGCGATCTCGTGCCCCATCACCGCCGCGATTTCATCGTCGCTCAGCTGAAGCTGCTCGATCAGCCCCGAATAGATCGCCATCTTGCCTCCGGCCATGCACCATGCATTGAGCTGGTCGGAACTGAGCACATTGACCTCCCACTGCCAGTCGCCGGTATCGGGGCGGAATGCCGTCGCCTGCGAAACCAGCCGGCTGGCGATCGCGCGGACTCTGGCCACCTGCCGCGGATCGCGATTGAGCGCGTTCTTCTTGCGCGCTTCGGCCAGCACCTCGGCGTATTGCTTGCTCGACGCCTGCTCGACCTCCTCGGCCGACACCATCATCATCTGCCCGCGCTCCACGCCGACTGTCCCGCCCCGCGTGGTTTGCACCGTCTGACATCCAACTGCGATAAAGCCGGCGATCAGTGCCGCGATGCAATACCTCAATCCGTTTTTCACGCTACCTCTCCTTTGATCGTTTCCAACCCCGGGCGCCATCCCCACAGCAACCACAGCAGGCCGCCCAAGGCAAAGCCGGAGCCGAAAGTATAGGTCCAGGCCGGCCCGATCGTTTCCCACGTAAAACCACTCAGCAGCCCGCCGAGCATGCCACCGGCACCAAAGGAAATGCTCCCGTACAACGCCTGCCCCCTCGATTGGAGCTTGCCGGGGAACCAGAGGTTCACCGTGGCGATGGCTGCGGCATGATAGGCGCCGAAAGTCGCGCCATGGAGCAGCTGCGCGAACACGAGGGCGGGCAGCGACTCGACTCCCCAGCCGATCAGCGCGAAGCGCAGCACCGCGCAGGCGAACGCGAAAACCAGGATGGTGCGCATCGAAAACGACCGGGCGATGCGGGGCATCAGCATGAACACCCCGATCTCGGCGAGCACGCCAAGCGTCCACATCCAGCCGACGAGGGCCTTGCTGTAGCCGTGATCGACAAGATAGATCGAATAGAACACGTACAATGCGCCGTGCGCCGCCGACATGAAGAAACATGCGCCGAAAAGGGCCTGCACTTCGGGCCGGCGCAGCGTGTCACGCAAGCGCCCGGTCTCGCAGTGCAGCGCCGGAACGCGGACTTCGGGCAGCGTGAGTGCACACAGCGCGATGCCTCCCAGCACCAGCGCAGTCATCCACAGCACCGAATCGAGCGGCAGGAAATCGAGCAGGTAGCCGATACCGAGCACTGCGACGATGAACCCGATCGATCCCCACACCCTGACGCTGCCGTAACGGCTTGCCTGGGCCCCGAGATGCGCGAACGTCAGGCTCTCGACCAACGGCAACGCCGCGCTCCAGAAGAAGGCCATCAACGCCATCGCGATCAACAGTCCATCGAAGCGCGTCGTCACGAAGAAGATGCAGAATCCGGCAAGGCTGGCAATCGCCGACAGCCTGATGATGAACAGGCGCCGTCCTGCATGCTCGGCGAGCCAGCCCCAGAGGTTGGGTGCGATCACGCGCATCACCTGCATCAGCGACATCAGGATCGCGATATCGGCTGCAGAGAGCGAGATCGACTGGAGATAGAGCGTGAAATACGGCGAAAAGGCGCCGACGAACGCGAAATAGAAAAAGTAATAGGCGGACAGGCGCCAGTACGGCAACACGGATGCGCCCTAGCTGCGCCGGCCGCGGGCGGCAGACAGTGCCTGACGCACGGCCGGCGCCCGAACGAACGGCAAAGCCGTCAGCGCGGGGGCGCGGGAACGCGCTGCACGCCGGAGGGCGCGAGCCGGGCGAGCTTCGGCGTCGCGCAGGAAACGTCGCCGCACTGGGCGCGATGACGCAGCGCGTGGTCCATCAACACGATCGCCAGCATCGCTTCGGCGATCGGGGTGGCGCGGATACCGACACACGGGTCGTGGCGACCATGGGTGTTGATGACCACGGCGTCGCCCTGCTTGTCTATCGAGCGACGATCGAGTCGAATGCTCGAGGTCGGCTTCACAGCCATGCTCACGAGAATGTCCTGCCCCGTCGAAATGCCGCCCAGCACTCCACCGGCATTGTTCGACAGGAAACCTTCGGGGGTCATTTCGTCGGAATGTTCGGTGCCGCGCTGCGCAACGCTGGAAAAACCGGCGCCGATCTCGACGCCTTTCACCGCGTTGATGCCCATCATCGCGTAGGCGATATCTGCATCGAGCCGGTCGTACACCGGCTCCCCCCAGCCCACCGGAACGCCGCTGGCCACCACATCGATGCGCGCTCCGACCGAGTCGCCGGATTTGCGCAGTTCGTCCATGTAGTCCTCGAGCGCCGGCACGATCGACGCGTTGGGGGCGAAGAACGGGTTGCGCCCGACTTCATCCCAGTCGACGAACGGGATCTCGATCGGTCCGAGCTGCGACATGAAGCCGCGGATGACGACTCCGTACTGCTGATTCAGCCATTTGCGTGCGATCGCACCCGCCGCCACGCGCACCGCCGTCTCGCGCGCCGACGAGCGGCCGCCACCACGGTGATCGCGTATCCCGTATTTCTGCCAGTACGCATAATCGGCATGACCGGGGCGAAACGTCTCGGCGATGTTGCCGTAATCACGAGAGCGCTGGTCCTGGTTGCGAATCAGCAGCGCAACCGGAGTGCCGGTCGTAACGCCCTCGAACACTCCCGAAAGAATCTCCACTTCATCCGGTTCGCGCCGCTGCGTGACGTGCCGCGACGTCCCGGGCTTGCGCCGATCGAGCTCGACCTGGATCTCCTGCGTCGAAATCGGCATGCCCGGCGGACACCCGTCTACGACACAGCCGATCGCCGGACCATGCGACTCACCAAAAGAAGTGACGCAAAAGAGTTTGCCTAAGCTATTGCCGGACATCGAATCCCGATTTCAGACGAGGGGTGGAGATGCGCCAAGTTTAGCACAGCGCTTCAGGACGCCCTCCCGGTCTTGTCCGGGCCGCTCTCCGCACTCTGCAGCCCATTCGCGCCATCGCTCGATGCTCAGTAGAAGAATTTCTCCAGCCGTTCGAATACTTCATGCTCCGCCCCGTGGCGGCGCACCGACAATACGTCGACGAGCTTCTCCACCTGCAGCACCATCTGCTCCAGCCGCTGGTCCTCGAACACCAGCAGCCAGATGCGGCTGCGGCGCGGATCGGACAGCGGCATGCACAAGATGCCTTCGACGTTGAACGCACGACGGGCGAACAGATTGCAGATGTGACTCATCACGCCGGGGTGATTGTTGACCTCGAGTTCCAGCACGACTTTGGCGAAGCCGGATTGCTGCAAGGGTTCGGCAACTTGTTCGATCATGTCAGCCTCCGATCATTTCGGTGTTCGCACCGCCGGGAGGCACCATCGGATAGACGAATTCCTCGCGGTCGATCGATGCGTGGATCAGGCACGGCCCCGGGGCGTTCAGCGCCTGGGCAAGCGCCGCGCGGGGGTTCCGGGCCGTATCGAGATCGACGCCGTCGATGCCGAAGCCCCCGGCAATTTTCAGAAAATCCGGTGCGCCCTGGTACTTCGACGCGAACACCCGTTTACCGTAGAACAGGCTCTGCTGCTGATACACCAGCCCGAGCGAGTTGTTGTTCATCAGCACGATCTTCACGTTGAGTCCCTCTTCGGCGAGCGTCGCGAGCTCCTGGATGTTCATCTTGAAGCTGCCATCACCGGTGAAGCAGATGACCGTTCGCGCGGGAGCTGCCAGCGCTGCGCCGACCGCCACCGGCAAGCCGAATCCCATCGTCCCGAACCCGCCGGAGGTCAGCCACTGACGGGGCCGGCGAAACGGATAAGCCTGGGCAACCCACATCTGGTGCTGCCCGACGTCGGTGGTGACCACTGCCTCATCACTCACCGCACAGGCGACCGCCTGAACGAGACCATAGGGGCTGCGCGGATCCTCCAGCCTCGGCATGTGCAGCGGAAAACGGCTTTTGAGGCTACCGACATGTGACAGCCAGCGCTTGCGCAGCCTGATGTTCACCCGCGGCAACAGCGCGTCGAGAACCACGCCGACATCCCCATTGATCGCGACATGCGCGTTCCTGATCTTGTGCAGTTCGGACGGATCGATGTCGATATGTACGATCTTCGCCCGCGGGCAGAATTGCGCCGCCTTGCCGATCGCCCGGTCGTCGAAGCGCGCACCGACGCAGATCAGCAGGTCCGATTCCTCGAGGATGAAATTCGTGTAGCGCGCGCCATGCATCCCCAGCATGCCGAGCGAAAGCGGGTGGTCGATCGGCATCACGCCCAGCGCCATCAACGTCATCGTGGTGGGCAAGCCGGCACGCTCGGCGAGCATGACGATTTGCTGCGCTGCGCCGGAATGAATCACGCCGCCGCCGACATACAACACCGGGCGTTCCGCAGCATTGATGAGTCGTGCCGCCTCCTCGATCGCGTCCGGATCGCTTGCGGGCGCGGCATCCGGGATGGCCGGCAGCGGAAACGCATCGAAGCTCACGACCTGGGTCTGCACATCCTTCGGGATGTCGATCAGCACCGGGCCGGGACGCCCGGACATCGCGAGGCGAAACGCGTCGGGAATCACCTCCAGCAATTCGGCTGCCGAGCGCACGAGGAAATTATGCTTCGTGACCGGCACCGTCATGCCGTAGATGTCGGCTTCCTGGAAGGCGTCGGTGCCGATCATCGAAAGTGGCACCTGCCCGGTGATCGCCACCATGGGAATCGAGTCCAGATGCGCGTCGGCGATCGCCGTGACGAGGTTGGTCGCGCCAGGGCCGCTTGAAGCGAAGCACACTTCCGGGCGGCCCGACACCCTGGCCATCCCCTGGGCGATGAATCCGGCCCCCTGTTCATGACGGGCGAGCACGTGGCGAATCAGCTTGCTATTCGACAAAGCATCGTAGAGCGGCAGGATCGCTCCGCCCGGAATGCCGGCAACGGTGCGTATGCCCTGCCGTTCAAGCAAGCGCAGGATCAGTTCGGCGCCGGTCATCTGGATCATGATGATCTCCTTCGGTTCATATTCGGCGACAGAAACCGGCGGCGCAAAAACCAACCCCCGCCGGGCTTGCGCGCCGGCGGGGGTTGGAATCGATGCTACTGGTTGTCCCTTGCCCTTAAGACGCGCGCCTGCCTACGCTTGCTATTACGCGTACCGGCAGTACTACGGCGAGGGAGAGAACCAGATGCGTCATGGCATTACAAAATATCGGGGACCAGTGCTCCGGATTCTAACTACGGATCGAACGAAAAAACAAGCGCGACGCACCAGCGCGTTTCTTCACGCCTTCCCGTCCCGCAACAGGCGCCGCAGGATCTTCCCGACATTCGTCTTCGGCAATTCGTCGCGAAACTCCACGAGGTGAGGGACTTTGTATGCGGTCAGGCTTTCGCGACAATGGGCAATGATCATCTCGCGGGTCAGCGAGGGGTCCTTGCGCACGACGAACACTTTGACCGCTTCGCCGGTGCGCTCGTCCGGCACGCCCACCGCGGCGACCTCCAGCACGCCCGGATGGCTTGCGACGACATCCTCGATCTCGTTCGGAAAGACGTTGAAACCCGACACCAGGATCATGTCCTTCTTGCGATCGACGATGCGCACAAAGCCTTTGTCGTCGATCGTCGCAATGTCACCGGTGCGCAGGAAACCATCGGGCGTAAAGACGTGGGCCGTATCCTCCGGCCGATTCCAGTATTCGCGCATCACCTGTGGTCCTCGGACGCACAGCTCGCCGGGCTGCCCGAGCTGCATTTCGCTGCCGTCGTCACCGCGAATGCTCACTTCCGTCGATGAAACGGGCAGGCCGATCGAATGATTGAAGGCGGGCAGATCCAGCGGGTTTATGGTCACCGCGGGCGAAGTTTCGGTCAGCCCGTAGGCCTCGATGAGCGGCTTTCCGGTGATCCTGCCCCACCGCTCCGCCACCTGCTGCTGCACCGCCATTCCCCCGCCAAGCGCGATGTGGAGCCGGGAGAAATCGAGCTTGGCAAAATCCGGGTTGTTCAGTAACGCATTGAACAGCGTATTGACGCCGGTAATGGCGGTGAATTTGTACTTGGCCAGCTCCTTGATGAAGCCGGGAATGTCGCGAGGATTGGTGATCAGCACGTTCGTCGCGCCGAGCTTGAAGAACGTCAGGCAGTTCGCAGTCAGGGAAAAAATATGATAGAGCGGGAGCGCCGTGATGATGATTTCCTCGCCTTCATACAGGAAGGGCCGGATCCAGGCGTGTGCCTGCTGCAGGTTCGCGATGATGTTGCGATGGGTCAGTACCGCCCCCTTCGCCACGCCGGTGGTGCCACCCGTGTATTGGAGAAAGGCGATGTCGTCGTGTCCGACGCTCACCGGCTCGAGCGGGAATGCGGCGCCCCTGGATAACGCCGCCGAAAAGCTCACATGGCCCGGGAGATTCCATGGCGGCACCAGCTTCTTGACCTGCCGGACAACGAGATTGACGATCAGGTTTTTCGGAAAACCGAGCATTTCACCGAGGCTCGTGACCACGATGTGAGGCATCCTGAGCTTCGGCAGCACGTGTTCGAGCGTGCTGGCGAAATTCTCGACGATGACAATCGTCTCGGCGCCGGAGTCGCGGAGCTGGTGCTCCAGTTCACGAGCGGTGTAAAGCGGATTGACGTTGACGACGACGTAGCCGGCCCTGAGCACTCCGAACATTGCGATCGGGTATTGCAGCAGGTTAGGCATCATCAGCGCAACGCGCGCCCCCTTCGGAAGCTTCAATGCGCCTTGCAGGTAGCCTGCGAACCGGGCGGACAACCGGTCGAGTTCGGCATAGCTGATGCCCTTGCCCATGTTGATGTAGGCGGTCCGATCGCCGAACTGCCGTACGCTGCGGCTGAACAGGTCGCCGATGGAGCTGAACTCGCCGGGATCAATTTCTGCGGGAACGCCACGGGGATAACTCTGCAGCCAGATCTTTTCCATCATCGACTCCTTCAGCTAGAAAACCGCTGCCGGCAAGCGTGATGGGCATGCTCGTCCGGGACCTGCTCGGAGCCAGACGCACGGCGCCGGTTTCCAGCCTGTAACCGGAGCCGCGGCGATCGTCACGCCTCCTCACCGGACTCGCAAATCCGCCGCAACGGGAAGCTACTGCGTTATTTTTCGTCCTCTTCGCCTGGCTCGCGCGGCCAGTTGCGAATGTAGTTTTTCAGCATCCGGTTCTCGAAACTCTGCTCTTCAAGCACCGCCTTCGCCACGTCATGGAAGGACACCACGCCCATCAGCGTATTACCGTCCATCACTGGCAGATAACGCTGGTGGTGATCGACCATGAGGCGGCGCAGCGCGTCCATCTCCATGTCCGGGGACGCGATCATCGGTCCGGAAAGCATCGCCGCTTCAACGGGCATCTCGGCCCATCCCGCCCCGCCTTGTATACCGCCTGCAGCACCTCGCGAAAGGTCAGCATGCCGGTCATCTGGCCCTGCGAAAAAACCACGAGCGAGCCGACGTCCTGCTCCGTCATGATGGCTACCGCTTCAGCCATGCTCCTGCTGGGGGCAATCGTATAGAGCACCTTGCCCTTGATCGCAAGAATCTCGCTCACCAGCATTTGTGTTCCCCCACCATTTTCATGTAATTCACCTTGAGCGATGTTAGTGGATTGTCGTGAGCGCGAACAGCGCCTGCATAAATCGCCGCACTCGCCGTCGCGGCGTCCGCGGACGTCGAATGCGGCTCTCCACTTCGTTATTCGGGTTTCTTATTTGGCCAGTTCGTCGAGCTTGCCCGTTCGCTTCGCCCACTCGTCGGCATCCGGCAAAGGATCCTTGCGTTCGACGATGGGCTTCCACTGCTGCGCGAGTTCCGCATTGAGGGCGATGAAATGGCGCTGCCCCTCGGGGACGTCGTCCTCGGCAAAAATGGCTTCCACCGGGCACTCTGCGACGCAGAGGGTGCAGTCGATGCATTCCGTCGGGTCGATCACAAGGAAATTTGCCCCTTCCCTGAAGCAGTCCACCGGACAGACGTCAACACAGTCAGTGTACTTGCAGCGGATGCAGGCTTCAGTTACAACATAAGTCATTATTTGAACTCCATCAGTTCGATACACGGTCAAAATGGGCGATACTCCCAGTGCTCACAATATAGCCGAGAGAGCCCGCTTCATGCCATTGCCGCCACCCTCGGCTCACCAACGCAGCGCCCGACCCGGAGAACTTCTTGACGCGCGGGCCGGCTTCGCATAACTTTTCGGAAACTCCCAGCACAAGGCGGTTCGATTCCGCCTTTGTCGACCGGGCCCGTCGGGGCCCGTCCCCTATCCGAAGCACTACCGTTACCCCTGATGCGAGGAAACATGAGCGAGCATATCCACTACGTCACTGACGGCAATTTCGAAGCCGAGGTGCTTCAGTCGCAGACCCCCGTGCTGGTCGACTACTGGGCCGAATGGTGCGGTCCGTGCAAGATGATTGCGCCGATCCTGGACGACGTCGCCAAGGAATACGCCGGCAAGCTGAAGGTCGCGAAGCTCAACATCGATGAAAACCAGGAGACGCCCGCCAAATTCGGCGTGCGGGGCATTCCGACGTTGATGCTGTTCAAGGGCGGCAACGTCGAAGCCACCAAGGTCGGGGCGCTGTCCAAGTCCCAGCTCACCGCCTTCATTGACAGCAACCTCTGACCAGCGCTACAGTCCAGGTCGTTTCCGCGGCGCCTTCCGCGCCCCGTGCCGAAATTCCCGGCGCCGCGATTGCCTCTCTCCCCGATCCCTTCACCTGCTTCATCCAATAGCGCCTTGTTGCGCCCTCTCGCCATGCAATTATCGGAGCTGAAGTCCCTCCACGTAAGCGAACTGCTGGAAATGGCCATCGCGAATGAAATCGATGGCGCCAACAGACTGCGCAAACAGGAACTCGTGTTCGCCCTGCTCAAGAACCGGGCGAAGAAGGGCGAACCGATATATGGCGACGGGGCGCTCGAAGTCCTGCCCGACGGGTTCGGATTCCTGCGTTCCCCGGACATTTCCTATCTTGCCGGAACCGACGACATCTACGTTTCCCCGTCACAGATCCGGCGCTTCAACCTTCACACCGGCGACACGATCGAGGGCGAGATCCGCACGCCCAAAGACGGGGAGCGATATTTCGCGCTGGTCAAGCTGGACAAGATCAACGGCGAACCTCCCGAGGCCTGCAAGCACAAGATCCTCTTCGAGAACCTCACGCCGCTGCACCCGAACGAATGCCTCAAGCTCGAACGGGACATCCGCGGAGAAGAAAACATCACGAGCCGGGTGATCGACATGATCGCGCCGATCGGCAAAGGCCAGCGCGGACTGATCGTCTCCCCGCCGAAGAGCGGCAAGACGGTGATGCTGCAGCACATCGCCCACTCCATCGTCGCCAATCATCCCGACGTCGTCGTCATCGTGCTGCTCATCGACGAGCGCCCCGAGGAAGTGACCGAGATGCAGCGATCGGTCAAAGGTGAAGTGGTCGCCTCCACCTTCGACGAACCCGCTTCTCGCCACGTGCAGGTCGCCGAGATGGTGATCGAGAAGGCCAAGCGGCTGACGGAGCACAAGAAGGATGTCGTGATTCTGCTCGACTCGCTGACGCGCCTCGCACGCGCCTACAACACCGTGGTGCCCGCTTCCGGCAAGGTGCTCACCGGCGGCGTCGACGCGAACGCGCTGCAGAAGCCCAAGCGCTTCTTCGGCGCTGCCCGGAACATTGAGGAAGGCGGATCGCTGACGATCATCGCGACCGCGCTGATCGACACCGGCAGCCGCATGGACGACGTGATCTACGAAGAGTTCAAGGGCACCGGCAACATGGAGTTGCACCTCGATCGCCGCATGGCCGAGAAGCGGGTTTACCCGGCCATCAACGTCAATCGGTCCGGCACGCGCCGCGAGGAACTCCTCCTCAAGCCCGACGTACTGCAGAAAGTGTGGATCCTGCGTAAATTACTGTACGGCATGGACGACATCGACGCGATGGAATTCCTGCTGGACAAGATCAAGGCCACCAAGAGCAACGGTGAGTTCTTCGACGCGATGCGGCGCGGCTGAAGCAGAACGCTCAAGTCATAACGCCACCCGAGGGTGGCGTTTTTTATTGCACCGTTCCGGAGGAGGCTCTACAGCGGGACTCTACAGCCGGCCGCCTCTCCGGAGTAGTTATTTGTACTCGAAGAAGCCTTTGCCTGACTTGCGGCCGAGGTAGCCCGCCTCCACCATCTCCACGAGAAGCGGAGCCGGGCGATACTTCGGATCCTTGAAACCCTCGAAGAGCACCTGCATCACCGCGAGTTCCACGTCCAGACCGATCATGTCGCCAAGCGCGAGCGGGCCGATTGGATGGTTGCAGCCGAGCTTCATGGCCTCGTCGATCTCGGCCGCGCTCGCGAGGCCTTCCCCGAGGGCAAAAATCGCCTCGTTGATCATCGGACACAGCAGCCGGTTGACGACGAAACCCGGGCTGTTGCGCACTTGCACCGGCGTCTTGCCGACCGCCCGGGCAAGCGTCTCGACGGCCGCGTAAGTGGCGTCGGATGTTTGCAGGCCGCGAATGAGTTCCACCAGCGCCATCACCGGGACGGGATTGAAGAAATGCATGCCGATGATTCGCTCGGCGCGTCGCGTGGAAGCAGCGAGCTTCGTGATCGAGATCGATGACGTATTGCTCGCGATGATCGCTTCGGGTTTTGCAATGGCGTCGAGTTGCTCGAAGATTTTCAGCTTCAGTGCGAGGTTTTCGGTTGCCGCCTCGATGATGAGGTCGCAGTCGCTCATCGCGCCAAGCTCCGTCGATCCGCTCACCCGCGCAATCGCCTCAGCCTTCTGCGCTTCGGTCATCTTGTCTTTCTTGACGAGCCGATCGAGGCTGCTGCTCAGGGTCGCCAGACCGCGCTGCAACGCGGCTTCCGCGACGTCGCTCATCACGACGTCGAATCCTGCCACCGCGAACGCCTGGGTTATGCCGTTTCCCATCGTTCCGGCACCGACGATCCCGATTTTCTTCATATTCATTGTATGTCCCGCTCCTGTCGTTTAACGAACACATCGGCATTGCCATCGAGGATCCCGTACCGAAGCGTATGGGAAAACTCTAGCGCAATTTACCTTGCTGATGCCAGCGCCGCGAACGCCCGCCATCGCAGCCATCCCTTACTCACGGCGGCCCGTACCCAATTCTGGATGATCGCTTTCCGATGACACTCGCTTGACGGGATCGGGATAGGGGCGGCCAGAGTACCTGACCGTTCCCCTCCCACACCACCCGGCATGCGGGTCCGCACCGGGCGGTTCGAGCAGTTGAGGTCATGAGAGCCGGGGTACGCCGAGCCGGTCGAAGTAGGCAATCGGCATCACACGATTGAGCGCGAGGCGGCTGTTATGCCACCATCGGCGACTGTTTGCGGCGATCCGCTGAGCGTCCGTCTTCGAGGCGCCCAGCGCCAACAACTCCCGATACATCGTTGTCCCCCGACGCCAGTGCTTGAGCTGCAGCGCACGCAGCCGATGACGTAACCACTCGTCGAGTTCGCGGAACACCTTGGGCGTCTGCGCAAGCTGGAAGTATGTCTTCCAGCCCGGCATGTAAGTCCGCAGTCGTTCGGCGACCTCCGGCAGGCTGCGCCCGCCCGAGCGTCGCGTCATTTCTCGGATGCGTTGCTTGAAGGTTTCCAAAGCCTTTCTTGCGACGGCGCATTTGATTCGATCACCCGCACTGCGCCACAGCTCGTAGCCCAGAAACTTGCGATCGTCGGTATCCCCAACTCACGCACCCCGCTACCGGGCTTCGGGATCTGGACGCGCCGCACGGCTTGAGGCCGGTAACTGCCGTCCAGTAACGCTTCCCGAAGCCGGGGCCAGTGCGTCTTCAGGTACGCCGCCGTCTCGGCGATCGACAACCCATCCACCCCGGCACTGCCGCGATTGGCTTTGACGCGTTTCCACGCCAGCACCATGTTCTCTCTCGCGAGCGCCTGCGCGAGCAGGTCGTCTCGCCCTGAGCCTTCGGTTTCATGCCGCGCCGGACGTGCTTCATCACGCATCGCTTCGGGTCTGGCTTCACCTCGCCCTCCCGCGTTGCGCCCCGGTTGCCCGGGCTTCTGATGCACTGCACTTCCGAGCGACATGGCCTTCGGCCCTCCTACTCGTTCGGCCCTTCGCCCCGTACCGGCAGCTAATACGGCCTTTGCTGACTTCTCGCTCCGGCTTGTCACCGTCGGCCTTTCAGCCACAAGGCGAGATCTCCCCAGGTAAGAACGCACTCCTTCGCTGCACAACCGCCGGATCTACGCCACTTCGCCTTGATCACGAGAGCTTCGCGGTTTTCGGCCCGCTCGCCCTGCTCGGCAGCGCCTTTTATCCGATTCTTGTCCATCGGCTCGCAGCTTCGATCCACGCTTCCTTCCCACACTCGGTCGCCCTCATGCAGTTGCGCTTCACTTCGTTCGCTGTGATCAACTTACGGCGGGACTTGCACCCGCAAGAGTGCGCCCATGCTGGGCGCACCGAAAAAAAGGGAGCCCGAAGGCTCCCTTGTCTGTTGGCGGAGTGGACGGGGCTCGAACCCGCGACCCCCGGCGTGACAGGCCGGTATTCTAACCAACTGAACTACCACTCCGCGCTGACCTGCTACCGGCAGTTTCCTGCCGGTTTGCGCGTCGCCTCACGGCGACCCACGTCGTTTTGGCGTCCCCACGGGGATTCGAACCCCGGTTACCGCCGTGAAAGGGCGATGTCCTAGGCCTCTAGACGATGGGGACATCGTCGCTTTCTTCGGTTGGTGGAGGTAAGCGGGATCGAACCGCTGACCTCTTGCATGCCATGCAAGCGCTCTCCCAGCTGAGCTATACCCCCACGACAGAGCAGAGAACTATAGCGCTCGATTGAACGCACTGCAAGCACAGCTTGTTCGCCGGTCAGAATCGACTGCACCAGCGAACGACACACCAACACAGCTGCTATGAAACTGGCGGAGTGGACGGGACTCGAACCCGCGACCCCCGGCGTGACAGGCCGGTATTCTAACCAACTGAACTACCACTCCGCGCTGACCTGCTACCGGCAGTATCCTGCCGGTTTGCGCGCCGCCTCACGGCGACCCGCCTTGTTCTGGCGTCCCCACGGGGATTCGAACCCCGGTTACCGCCGTGAAAGGGCGATGTCCTAGGCCTCTAGACGATGGGGACATCGTCGCTTTCTCCGGTTGGTGGAGGTAAGCGGGATCGAACCGCTGACCTCTTGCATGCCATGCAAGCGCTCTCCCAGCTGAGCTATACCCCCTGACCCGAAAGAGCGCGCATTATAGGGCTACCCAATCACACTGTAAACCCCGAATTGCGATTATCTTTGCATCTCACAAAACCTTGCCGGGATTCATCAATCCGCGCGGATCGATGCTTTCCTTTATCGCCCGCATCAACTCCAGTTCGACTTCCGATTTGTAGCGCCGGACCTCGATGCGCTTGAGCTGACCGAGGCCGTGCTCCGCGGATATCGAGCCCCCGAGCTGGTCGACGACATCGTGAACGATGCGATTGACTTCCTCTGTTCTGGCGATGAAATGGGCGTTTTCCTGCGCGTCCGGCTTCGACAAGTTGTAGTGGAGGTTCCCGTCGCCAATGTGGCCGAAGGCAATGATGCGCGCATCCGGCCATACCGCCAGAAGGGCAGCGTCGGCCCGTTCGAGAAATTCCGGAATCCTGCTTACCGGAACCGAGATGTCGTGCTTGATGCTGACGCCTTCCAGCCGTTGCGCCTCGGAGACGTTTTCGCGCAACGCCCAGAGGGTTTCGGCCTGCGCCAGGCTCGAGGCGACCGCAGCATCGAGTACCAGTCCCGCATCCATCGATTCGGCCAGCGTCCGCTCGAGCATTTCGTCCAGCGGCGCATCGGCAAAAGCGTCCATCAACTCCACGAGCACAGCCCATGCGCCCGGGTCGGCAAGTGGCGGCCGGGCGCCGGAAAAGTGCTTCAATACCAGGTCGAGCGCCGGGCGGCCGACGATTTCGAACGCCGTCACCCGATCGCCGCCTGCATTCCTCAGCCGGGCGAGAAGCGTCACGGCTGCTGCCGGATCAGGTATCGCGACCCAGGCGGTGGCACGGCTGCGCATGCGGGGAAAGAGCTTCAGTGCCGCCGCGGTGACGATACCGAGCGTGCCCTCCGCACCGATGAACAATTGCTTCAGGTCATAGCCGGTGTTGTCCTTGCGCAATGTCCTCAGCCCGTCCCATACGCGGCCGTCGGGCAGGACGACTTCGACGCCAAGCACCAGGTCTCGCATGTTGCCGTAACGCAGGACATGGACGCCGCCGGCGTTCGTGGATAAATTCCCGCCGATCTCGCAACTCCCCTCCGAAGCGAGCGACAGCGGGAAAAGCCGATCGACCGATGTCGCCTCCTGCTGGACGGCCGCAAGGGTGCAGCCCGCCTCGGCGATCAACGCATTGTTGGCGGGATCGACCGCGCGAATGCGATTCATGCGTGACAGATTGATCACCACCGTCTGCCCGTCCGGCAATGGGGTGGCACCGCCGCACAGGCCGGTATTTCCGCCTTGCGGGACCATCGCCACGTCCGCCGCCGCACAGGCGCGTACGACTGCCGCAACTTCGGCCGTCCCGGCGGGCTTGACGACCGCCAGCGCGGTTCCCGTATAGCGCCCGCGCCAGTCGGTGAGGTGGGGCGCCATCGACTCAGGGTCGGTGAGCACATGCGGCGCCCCGACGGCCCCCGCAAGCGTGCGTAGCAACTCGTTCATATCGGGCAACTCCGGTTCAACCATGCCCCAGGCAGTATCGCAACGTCGGCAGCATCCGTTCGACCGCCGCCTCTCCTTCGGCAATGGCCTCCGCAGCGCGATGAAAATCCATCGGCCCCAAGTGGCCCAGGCGCGGAGAGATCTGCACATCGGCCGGCTCGCCGGCAAGCCGGCTGCGCGCGATACGAACCTGCATGATGTTGATGCTGCTCGTGAGGACGGTCAGAAGCGAGGGCAGGTTTGCCTCACGCAACGGATTCTGACCGTTTCCCGGCTCACCGTTCCCGCCGCTGGCGAAAAAGCCCAGGCGTCCGAACAGGCGCTCCGTCCAGCCGATACCGGTTTCGGCCTCGGCCGGCACCGGACGCCAGGATTTTCCGATCATGTCCGACCCCAGATCGACCGCGATCACGACATCGGCTCCCATCGCGCGGCACAGGGAAACCGGCACCGGGTTGACGAGGCCGCCGTCGACGAGAAGGCGGCCATTGTGGATGACCGGTGTGAACAGCCCGGGAAGCGCGATCGAGGCGCGCACGGCGGCCGAAACGCTTCCTTCCCGCAGCCAGATCTCCCGCCCGGTTTCCAGTTCGGTGGCGACGCACGCAAAGGAGCGCTGGAGTTCGGAAAAATCCCGATCGACGAAATTGCGTTCGAAAAACTGGATGAGTTTCTGTCCGCGGATCAGCCCGCCCCTCAGGCTGACGTCGAGCAGCGAAACGACGTCTTGCCATTTCAGGGACTGCGCCCATTCGGCGAGCTTCGTGAGGTCCCCCGCTGCCATCGCCGCGCCGACGAACGCTCCGATCGAACATCCGCAGATCACCTGGGGCTCGATTCCTTCGCGAGCCAGCGCCTGCAGGACGCCCAGGTGGGCCCAGCCTCGCGCCGCACCGCTGCCCAGAGCCAGGCCGATGACCGGGCTGCTGCGGGGCACGCACGGGAGCGCCGTTTCGTACATGGCGCTAGCGGGACATCACGGGAGCGGCCTGGCGTAAAGATCGTGCACGTCGCAGTCGGTGACGCGCACCTTCGCGAATTCGCCGGGTACCAGCCCGTCGCCATCCGGGATGATGACCAGCCCGTCCACTTCGGGGGCATCGCTGCCCGAACGGGCAACCGCGCCTTCATCGTCGACTTCCTCGACGAGCACGGTGATGTCGCGCCCGATCCAGCGTTCGAGGCGCTGCGTCGAGATGTCTTCCTGGAAATCCATCAGACGCATCCGCCGTTCCTCGCGAACCTCATCCGGCACCGGGTCGGCCAGCAGATTGGCCGCGGCGCCTTCGACAGGCGAATACGCGAATGCACCGACGCGATCGAGCTGCGCCTCTTCGAGGAAATGGAGCAGCTGCTCGAAATCTTCATCGGTTTCACCGGGGAAGCCGGTGATGAACGTCGAGCGGATCGTCAGATCGGGACAAATGCTGCGCCACTTGCGGATTCGTTCCAGGACGTTTTCGACATTCCCGGGGCGCTTCATCGCCTTGAGGATGCGCGGACTCGCGTGCTGGAACGGCACATCCAGATACGGCAGGATCTTGCCTTCGGCCATCAGTGGAATCAGTTCGTCGACGCTCGGATACGGATAGACGTAGTGCATCCGCACCCATACCCCGAGCTCGCCGAGCGCCTTCGCCAGGTCGATCAGTCTGGTCTTGAGCGGACGGCCGTTCCAGAAGCCGGTGCGATATTTCAGGTCGACACCATAAGCGCTGGTGTCCTGCGAGATCACGAGGAGTTCCTTCACGCCCGAATCGACGAGCGATTCGGCCTCGCGCATGACGTCGTGGATCGGACGGCTGACGAGGTCGCCGCGCATCGACGGAATGATGCAGAAGCTGCAGCGATGGTTGCAGCCCTCGGATATCTTGAGGTAAGCGTAATGCGCCGGGGTCAGCCGGATTCCCTGAGGCGGAATGAGATCGGTAAAAGGATCGTGCGGCTTGGGCAAATGCTGGTGCACGGCCTTCATTACCGCGTCGGTGGCATGCGGGCCCGTCACCGCCAGCACCTGGGGGTGGGCCGCAAGGATGACATCGTCCCTGGCGCCGAGGCATCCCGTCACGATAACCTTGCCGTTTTCGGCGAGCGCCTCGCCGATTGCGTCGAGCGACTCCTCGACTGCTGCATCGATGAAACCGCAGGTATTGACAACGACAATATCCGCGTCATCGTAGCTGCCGGAAATGTCGTAGCCTTCTGCACGCAAGCGGGTCAGGATATGTTCGGAATCGACCGTGGCCTTGGGGCAGCCGAGGGACACGAAGCCGACGCGCGGTACGCTGTGGGGTTTCTGCTGGGTCATGCTCTCTGTTGGAACCCTCTGCGACACACCTTCGTGGCCGCGGGCGGGGTTCTCCTTATTTCTGGGTGGCGCGGCCGCCCTTGCCCGTGGTGTTTTCTGCCGGTGCATCGGTACCGATGGCCGTTTTCCCAGCCGTCTCGTCCTTGCCCGCAGGGGTGTAATTGGGGAACGGGAATCCGGTGAAGATGTTGCGGGTCTGGCTCTCGATCTGTTCCTGCATCTGGGAGAACATCTTCTTGCTCTGCTCGACGTAGGTGCCCATCACGCTTTGCAGCGCAGGGCCCTGGAAATTCAGGAACTGCGCCCACAGGTCCTGGCTGATCGGACTGTTCTCGCCATAGATGGCCTGCGCCTGTTCCTGCAGCTTTCCCTGCATTTCGGTAAAGGCCTTGATGTTGTTCTCAAGGTACTTCCCCATCATTCCCTGCGTTGCGTTGCCGTAGAAGCGGATCATGTGGGCAAGAAGATCGCTGGTGAACATCGGCGCGCCGCCGGCTTCTTCTTCGAGGATGATCTGGAGCAGGATGCTGCGCGTCAGGTCCTCAGTGGTTTTTGCGTCGACTACCTGGAATTCTTCGCGGCTGAGCACCAATTCCTTGACGTCCGCCAGGGTGATGTACGAACTGGTCCGGGTGTCGTACAAACGGCGATTCGGGTACTTCTTGATCAGGCGCGCTTGCTCGGCCATATTCGCTTTTCTCCTCGACGGCGGTCGATTCCGCTCTGTAAAAAATTATACCGCGCCGCCAAAAGAAAAACCCCGCCATTCGGCGGGGGTTCGCAATCGTCGACAGGCTGCGGATGCTGCATCAGCACATGTGGAGGCCGCCGTTGATGTTGATCGTCGCGCCGGTGACATAGCCGGCCAGGTCGGAAGACAGGTAGGAGCACAGGGCGCCGATTTCTTCCGGCTTGCCCAGGCGCTTCATCGGGACGCTGTCGATGATGCCCTGGCGGATGTCTTCGCGAATCGCCATCACCATCTCGGTGCCGACATAGCCCGGCGCGATCGCATTGACGGTCACGCCCTTCGTCGCGAGTTCCGCGGCCAGCGCTTTTGTGAAGCCGAGCACGCCCGCCTTGGCGGTCGAGTAGTTGGCCTGGCCGGCCTGGCCCTTTATGCCGTTCACCGAAGAAATATTGATGATCCGGCCGTAGCCCCGTTCTGCCATCTTCGGCGAGATGTGATGGGTGACGTTGAAGAGGCTGTTGAGATTGGTGTTGATGACCGCATCCCACTGCGCCTTTTCCATCTTCGGAAAGAACTTGTCGCGCGTGATGCCGGCGTTGTTCACCAGCACGTCGATCGCTCCGACGTCAGCCTCGATCTTCGCAACCATCAGCCGACAGGATTCGTAATCGGACACGTCGCCTTCGGCGGCGATGAAATCGAAACCGAGTTCCTTCTGCCGTCCCAGCCACTCATCCTTCTGCGGGAAACCCGGCAGACAATTGGCCACAACCTTCATTCCGTCCTTTGCCAGCGCCTGGCAGATCGCGGTACCCAGGCCGCCCATGGCGCCGGTGACGAGTGCGACTTTCTGGTTCATTTGCAATCCTCTTGCTGCAATTGGGTGTTGAGGAATCACAGGCAGTCGCGCCTTCGCCGGCTGCCCCGCTCTTCGGTTGGCTGACAGGCGGCACCCGAGACGCGGGTACCACGAGCGGGGAGATTATAAGCACATTTGTTGCACGATGCTGCAATGCAATAAGCAAAAACGGCGTGCTCCTGCTGCCGGAACACGCCGTCATCGCGTCTTGCGGATGTTGCTCAAGAAAACGCCGGGCCACCCCAAGTTATCTTGTCCCCCTCGGGGGGCGGAAACGGCAAAGCCGTTTCCTGGGGCGCTCAGAACATGTGCTGACCACCGTTGATCGAGATATTGGCACCGGTGACGAACGCCGCTTCCTCGGACGACAGGTAGGCCACCAGCCCCGCGATTTCTTCCGGCTTGCCCAGGCGCGCCACCGGAATCTGCGGCAGGATCTTGGTGTCGAGAATCTCCTGCGGGATCGCCATCACCATCTTGGTGCCGATGTAGCCGGGCGAGATCGTGTTGACGGTCACGCCGGAACGAGCCACTTCCAGTGCCAGCGCCTTCGTGAAGCCGTGCATCCCGGCCTTGGCCGCAGAGTAGTTGGTCTGGCCGAACGCACCCTTCTGGCCATTCACCGACGACACGTTGATGACCCGGCCCCACTTGCGCTCGACCATTCCGTCCATGACCTGCTTGGTCATGTTGAACACGCTGTCGAGGTTGGTCGAGATCACCGCATCCCAGTCCGCCTTGGTCATCTTGCGGAACGTCATGTCGCGGGTGATACCGGCGTTATTTACCAGCACGTCCACCGGGCCGACCTCCTTCGTCACAATTTCGACGCAGGTCCTGGCCGAATCGAAATCCGACACGTCGCAGGGAAAGGCGCGAAAACCGTAACCCATGTTGTTCATCGTCTGCAGCCACTCGCCGGCTTTGGCGTTACCCGGCGAATGCGTGGTCACCACCCTGTAGCCCAGCGCCGCGAGCTTGATGCAGACCGCTTCGCCCAGGCCACCCATACCTCCCGTTACCAGTGCAACTCTCGCCATGTTCTAACTCCTCTCCCGTTTCGTCTCTCGAAGGGTCTGTAACAATGCCCGGCAGCGCCCCCCGTAACCGCTGCCGCGAGCTGATTCTTCTTGTCGGCTATCGTGTCAGGCCTTTTCCTTCACGTACCGGCCCGGCGCCGGTTCGATCGGCTTGTAGGTCGCATTGCCGAGGCGCCCGCGTGCCGCAACCTGCTTGCCGCCGCGCAGCTTCAGCCACTCGATCCAGTGCAGCCACCAGCTGCCCTTGCGTTCAGCGGCACCTTCCAGCCATTCGTCGGGGTCGGCGACGGCGGAAGGATTGACCCAGAAGCTGCGGCGATTCTTCGAGGCGGGATTGATGGCTCCGGCGATATGCCCGCTCGCGCCCAACACGAAAGTCGTATCGCCTCCGAGCAGACCGCGCGACAGGTATGCGCCTTTCCACGGCACGATGTGGTCCTCGCGAGTCGCGAGCAGGTAGGCCGGCACATCGAGCTTGCCCAGATCGACCTTGACTCCGAGGACTTTGAGCTTGCCCGGCACCCGGAGGTTGTTTTCGAGGTACATGTTGCGCAGGTACCACGTCAGGAACGGTCCCGGCAGGTTCGTACTGTCCGAATTCCAGTACAGCAGGTCGAAGGGCGGCGGCGTGTTGCCCTTCAGATAGTTGCCCACGACGTACTGCCAGATCAGGTCGTTGGCACGCAGCGAAGAAAAGACGTTGGCAAGTTCCTGCCCCTTGAGCAGCCCGCCCTTGCCGATCGCCGCTTCGCGCGCGGCGACGCTCGCTTCGTCGACGAGACAGGCGAGTTCCCCGGCGTCGGCGAAATCGAGCAGCGTCGTCATCAGCGTCACGCTCTCGACCGGCTCCTCGCCGCGGCCGCGCGCGACCGCCAGGGCTGCCGACAAAATCGTGCCGCCGACGCAGAAGCCGAGCACGTTGGGCTTTTTGACGCGGGTCACCGCGCGCACAACGTCGAGCGAGGTCAGCACGCCCTTGTCGACGTAATCGTCCCACGTGAAATGCCCACCCTCCGGCCCGACGTTCTTCCACGACACGAGGAACACCGTGAAACCCTGCTCGACGGCGAAGCGCACGAGCGAGTTTTCCGGCTGCAGATCCAGCACGTAATACTTGTTGATGCTCGGCGGAACGATCAGCAGCGGGACCTGCGCGACCTTGTCGGTGAGCGGTGCGTACTGGATCAGCTGAACGAGTTCGTTCTCGTGGATGACCGCGCCCGGCGTGACGGCCAGATTGCGGCCGACTTCGAACGCCGCCTCGTCGGTCATCGAAATGCGGCCTTTTTCGAGATCCGCGATCAGGTTCTTCAGCCCCTTCGTGATGCTTTCGCCCTTGGTCTCGAGTGCCGTCTTGATGAATTCTGGATTGGTTGCGGCGAAGTTCGACGGCGCCAGCGCATCGATATACTGCCGGGTGAGAAACTGCACTCTTGACTTGGCCCGTCCATCGGCCATCGGCACCGCGTCGGAAACCTGCTGGAGGAATTCGGAGTTCAACAGGTACGCCTGCCGGACGTAATCGAACACCGGACTCGACGCCCATTCCGGCGACAAAAACCGACGGTCGCCGGGGGGCGGTTCCACGATCGGCGCCGCCTGCTCGCCGGGTTTGCGCTGCAGCAGCGCAGACCACAGCGCCGCATGCCGCTCCGCGAACTGATGTTGCATGCGCCCGAGCTCCTCGGCCTCCGGCAAGGGAAGACGCTGGACCGCTGCCCCGGAGCTGTCCTGCATCGCGGCGTGCTGACGCCCCACGGCGTCAAAGAAGTTCTGCATCATGGCCTGGCCGAACTGCAGCATTCCCTGCACTGCTGCGTTCGCCTGCTTGTCTTCCGAATCAGACATCCGCCCCTCCTGAGGCATGGGTTCGGGCCGCTTCCGGGCATATCCCGTCGACCCTGGTGGTGTGCCGTCCTTCCCCGCTGCTTGCCGGGCATACGGCCGCGGGCACAAGCCGGGTAGAATCGGCAATCATGTACATTGTCGCCATCGCGTGGTCATACGTGGTTCTGCTCGCTGCAATTTCCGACACCACGGTGATTGGCGGCGTGCTCACTTTCATATTCTGGGGGGTGGGACCGCTAGCCCTTTTCCTCTGGCTGTTCGGAACCCCGGCACGACGTCGGAGCGCACGCAAGAGCGGCGGCGACGAAGAGACAGGTGCCAACGATAGAGCCGATTCCACCCTCGATCAATAGTACCGATCATGCGGCCGGCCTAAGGCGCCAACCATACCATTGACACGAAGCGCCCCGTGATACCCTCCCTCCGGTAGGAAAAAAAACGTTCCCGACTGGCATGAGTGCAGAGGCCGCCGCCGTACGCGCGCGCGACGCCGAGCCGGGCCAGCCGCAGGCGCGCGAGCAGGAACAGATCGGCCATCCACTTGCCGGCCCCGGCGGCGGGCCGAAAGGCGATCGCGGCGGCTCGATCGGCCGCGACGAATGCCTCGCGAACCTCGTCGCCAACCTCGAAAGCAGCTGGCCCGATTGCCGGACCCAGCCATGCCATCACGGTCGCAGCGGGTACGCCCATGCGTGCCAGCGTCGCATCCAGCACCCCTGCGGCAAGACCGCGCCAGCCCGCATGGGCCGCCGCGACAACGCTGCCTTCGTCATTGCAGAAGAGCACCGGGAGACAGTCGGCCGTCATCACGGCGCATACCGCGCCGGGCCGCCTGGCGACCGACGCATCGGCGCAGGCCGGGGCGCCGCTGCGGTCGGCGTCGGCGTCGGCGACCGCCACGCCATGTACCTGCTCGAGCCACGCCGGCTCGCCGGGCAGGCACCGCCGAAGCAGGGCCCGATTATGTTGCACGTCGGCGACCGAATCGCCGACGTGCAGGCCGAGATTCATGCTCGCGTACGGCCCCGTACTGACCCCGCCGTTGCGCGTCGTCACAAGCCCGCGCACGCGCGGCGGGGCCGGCCAGTCCGGCTCGATCCAGTCCTGCGTCACGACGCGGATTCCTCGCGCAGGCTCGCCAGCAGCGCTTCGAAATCCTCAGGGAGCGGGGATTCCCAGGTCATCTCGGCGCCACTCGCCGGATGCAGCAGGCCGAGCCGGAAAGCATGCAACGCCTGCCGCGCGAACGCGTCCAGCACCGAGCTGCCGCTGCGGCGCAATCCATAGGTCGCGTCGCCGACCAGCGGATGACCGATATGCGCCATGTGGACGCGGATCTGATGCGTGCGGCCGGTTTCGAGCTGGCACTCGACGAGCGTCGCGCGTGCAAAGCGCTCCCGAGGGCGATAGCGGGTCACCGCGGCTCGCCCCGACTGCACGACCGCCATGCGCGTACGCTGGGTCGGATGGCGGCCGATCGGCGCATCGACGATTCCCGGTCCGGCGACGGCGCGGTGCACCAGCGCGAGGTAGTGGCGCCTGACGGTGCGCGCCTGCAACTGGCGCACGAGGCCGGTCTGGCTTTCCAGCGTCTTCGCGACGACCAGCAGGCCGCTGGTGTCCTTGTCGAGCCGGTGGACGATCCCGGCCCGCGGCACGGCCGCCAGTTGCGGGGCGTGATGCAGCAGCGCGTTCAGGAGCGTGCCGCTCCAGTTTCCGCTGCCGGGATGGACCACCAGCCCGACCGGTTTGTCGATGACCAGGATTTCCTCGTCTTCGTGCACCACCGCGAGCGGAATGTCTTCGGGCGCTTCTGCAACGGCTTCGGGTGACGGGGCTGCATCGACCTCGAGCGACTCCCCGCCCCAGACCTTGAACTTGGCATCGGGCTGGTCGCCGTCGAGGCTCACCCGGCCGGACTTCAGCCATCCCTGCAGGCGGCTGCGCGAGTGGGACGGAAACAGCCGCGCCAGCGCCTGGTCGAGCCGCAGCCCGGCACAGTCGGCCGGAATCGTCAATCGGTGATGCAAAGGCGCCGCATCCTGTGGGCTATAATCGTCCGGTTCATTCACGCGAGTCTTTTTGATGGCCAGGGTCACCCTTCGAAGTTTAGCGGTTATCGCCGCCCTGCTGCTTGGTGGTTGCGGTTCGATGCCCGAACAGATCGACGAGACGGCAGGCTGGAACGCGCAGCGTCTCTACTCCGAAGCCAAGACCTTCATGAACGAAGGGGCATACGAGCAGGCGATCAAGCTCTTCGAAAAGCTCGAAGCGCGCTATCCGTACGGTCGCTATGCGCAGCAGGCCCAGATCGAGGTTGCATACGCCCAGTACAAGTCAGGCGAGCCGGCGCTGGCGATCGCCGCCGCAGACCGCTTCATCAAGCTTCATCCGAATCACCCGAATGCCGATTACGCCTACTATCTGAAAGGCCTCGCGACGTTCAACGAAGACCTCGGGCTGCTCGCCGGATTCTCCAACCAGGATCTTTCCGAGCGCGACCCGAAGGGCGCGCAGGAGTCGTTCGACACGTTCGGCCAGCTCGTCAAGCGTTTCCCCGAAAGCCGCTACGCCGAAGACGCGGGCCAGCGGATGCAATACCTCGTCAATGCCCTCGCCGCGCATGAAGTGCACGTCGCGCGCTACTACTATCGCCGTGGCGCCTACGTCGCGGCGATCAACCGCGCCAAGACGGCGATCGAGACTTACCCGCAGGCCCCGGCCGCCGAAGAGGCGCTGTTCGTTCTGGTGAAAAGCTACGACACGCTCGGCATGACCGAGCTGCGCGACGACGCCGACCGCGTGATGCGCAAGAATTTCCCGAACAGCGTCTATTTCGCCGGCGGGCCGAAGGACAACCGGCCCTGGTGGCAGCTCTGGTAAGCGCCGCGGCAGGGCGGAACAAGTTTCCACCCTGCCGCAAAGGAACATCCCCTCGTCAGCTCCGGCCGTACGTATCCTCGAAGCGCACGATGTCGTCTTCGCCGAGGTAACTTCCCGACTGCACCTCGATCATCTCCAGCAGCATCTTCCCCGGGTTTTCGAGGCGATGCGTGACGCCCAGCGGGATGTAGGTCGACTGGTTCTCGGACAGCAGGAAAGTCTCGTCGCCGCGCGTGACTCTCGCGGTGCCGCGCACGACGATCCAGTGTTCGGCCCGGTGATGGTGCATCTGCAGGCTCAGCGAGGCGCCCGGCTTGACCTCGATGTGCTTGACCTGGAAACGGCCGCCGGTGTCGATCGAATCGTAGCAGCCCCACGGCCGGTGTATCTTGCGGTGCGCCAGCGCCTGCGGGCGGCTGTCGGACTTGAGCCGCGCGACGATCTTCTTGACATCCTGCGTCTGGTCCTTGCGCGCGACCATCACCGCGTCGGGCGTTTCGACGATCACCAGTCCCTCGACCCCGAGGCAGACGACCATCCGGCTCGTCGCATGGACGAGGCTCCCCGTCGTGCCCTCGAACATCACGTCGCCGCGACCGGAATTGCCGTCGTCGTCCTTGTCGGCAAGCGTCCACAGCGCGTCCCAGGCGCCGACATCCGACCAGCCGACGGACATCGGCACGACCTGGGCCGCGATGCCGAGTTCCGGCGTCGCGGCGAGCTTCTCCATCACCGCGTAGTCGATCGAATCCGACGGGCAGGCCTGGAACGCCTCGCGACCGACCCTGACGAAGTCGGCGTCACGGCCGGCCGACTCGAGCGCCGATTCGCACGCTGCCAGCATTTCCGGATTGAAATGCCCGAGCGCCTTCAGCCACACGCCGGCCTTGACCATGAACAGGCCGCTGTTCCACAGGTACGCGCCGCTCGCGACATACTCGGCCGCAGTCTCGGCGTCGGGTTTCTCGACGAAGGACGCGACCGCGTGAATGCCGGGGCTCGCCTCGTCGCCGACGCGGATGTAGCCGTAACCCGTTTCGGCGCGCTCCGGCACGATGCCGAACGTCACCATCGCGCCGGCCAGCGCGGCTTCGATACCAAGGTCGACCGCCCGGTGGAAAGCCTCGCGGTCGCGGATGACGTGATCGGCCGGCATCACGAGCAGCACCCCGTCGTCGCTGTCGCGCCGCACCGTCAGCGCGGCAAGCGTCAGTGCCGGCGCGGTGTTGCGTCCGACCGGTTCGAGCAGGATGTGGTTCGTCGGGCAGCCGGCCGCGCGCATCTGCTCGGCCGTGATGAAGCGGTATTCCTCGTTGCACACGACGAGCGGCTGCTCGGAAACCTGCAGGCGCCCGGAAAAACCGGCGAGGCGAAGCGCGGTCTGCTGCAGCATCGTTTCGTCGCCGATCAGCGCCAGCAGCTGTTTCGGATATTGCTCGCGGGATAACGGCCACAGACGCGTGCCGGAGCCGCCGGACAGGATAACGGGGTGAAGTTTCATTGCTGGATCCGTCGAGATTCGGTAGGGACCGGCGTTCGCGCACGCCGGAGTCGGGCGCAGGCGCCGCCCGGCACGCGCGAGGATACGATAAAAACCCGTTTGCCATTTCGACCGACTGCAAGAGAGTGTGATCGCGGGCACTGAAACCTGCCCGTTCACTGCGCTGCCCGACTTCCCCCTACAGCTCCGGCCCCGGCGGGCGGCAGGGGGAACGCCCTCAACTTCCCCGCATGCGGCCGATCTCGCTTTCGAGTCCGTAGAGCTTGACCTTCTGGTACAGCGTGCTCTTCGCGATATCGAGCTCGCGCGCGGCGCGCGTGAGGTTGCCGTGCGTCGTGGCGATCGCACGACGGATCAGCTCCGCTTCGCCTTGCGCGATGCTGCTCACGGACGCAACAGCAGGGGCCACGCGTCCCGCCGGGCGCGGGAAACCCGTCGTGTCGGCGTCCGGGCCGGACATCAGCTCCGGCGGCAGTGCGTCGAGGCCGACGCATTCCTGGTCGCTCATCAGCAGCATGCTCTCGATGACGTTGCGCAGCTCCCGCACGTTGCCCGGCCAGGCATAGTTTTCGAGATGCACGAGCAGTTCGTCGTCGAGCCGCCGCGGTCCGAGGTCGTGCTGCTTGCAGAAGCGCTCGACGAAATGCTCCGCCAGCGCACGCACGTCGCCGCAGCGCTCGCGCAGCGGCGGAATACGGACCGACGTCACTGCGACGCGATAGTAGAAGTCCATGCGGAAGCGCCCGTCGGCGACCTCCTTGCGCAGGTCGCGGTGAGTCGCCGCGACGAGGCGGAAATTGACCTTGCGCGGCACGTTCTCGCCGAGCCGGTAGATTTCGCTCTGTTCGAGCACGCGCAACAGGTGCGGCTGCAGGTCAAGCGGCATCTCGCCGATCTCGTCGAGGAACAGCGTGCCGCCGTTCGCAGCCTCGATCTTGCCGACCAGACCACCACGGCGCGCACCGGTGAACGCGCCCTCGACATAACCGAACAGTTCGCTCGCGAGCAGTTCGCGCGTCAGCCCGCCGCAGTTCAGCGCGACGTAAGGGCCGTCGCGGAAGGGGCTGGCCTTGTGCAGCCCCTGCGCGAACTCCTCCTTGCCGACGCCGGTCTCGCCGAGCAGCAGCACCGGCACTTTCGAGCGTGCCAGCTGGTCGGCCTTGCGCACCGCCTCGCGCAGCCCCGGGTCGCGCGTGACGATCGTCGCGAAGCCGGCAGGGATGTTTGCCTCCCGGCGCGCAGGCTCGCGTGACAAGTCCCGTGCGCCCTCGCCCGACACGGCGCGCCCGAGGCGCGGCAGCGGTACGACGAGCAGCGTCCCGAGCCGCTGGCCGCGACTGTCGAGCACCGGCTCGAGCCATTCCGGCTGCAGCCACGCGGGCAGACAGGAATCCTGCCGCAACTGTCCGTGCTCGTCGATCGCCAGCCCCGGCATACGGCGTGGTTTGGCGAGATCGACTTCGGCGCCCAAAGCGGACATCGCCGCCTGTGCGATCTCGTTCATCTTCACCGGATACCCGCGGCGATCGAACAGCACCAGCCCGGCCACGGCGCCCGACCAGCGCGGCAGCGACGCATCGAGCAGCACGTAGCGCCGCTCCATCTCGCACATCGCGATCTTGCTCTCGATGCGGCTGGCGGTCGTCACGACCAGCGCGAGGCTTTGCCGGCTGTAGCTTTCCGATAACCCGGACACATCCACGACGCCGATGATCTCGCCATCGTGCGGATGGCGGATCACCGTTGCCGAACAGGTCCAGCGCTTGATGCCGGCACAGTAATGCTCGGCCGAATGGATCTGCACCGGCTCCCCGACGGCAAGCGCGGTACCGATCGCGTTGGTGCCGCAGACTCGCTCGGTCCAGGACACGCCGGGGATCAGGTGGATGCTTTCGGCGACCCCGAGCGTCGGATCGTCGCCCTCCATCGACAGGATCGTGCAACTCGTGTCCGCGAGCACCATCATCGTGCCGGTTTCCGCGAGGAAGTCGCGTGCACAGGCCATGATCGGCGCGCTGGCTTCGAGCAGTTCGCTGTTGTGCTGCTTGAGCGAGAAGAGCGCCGACTCCTCGACCGGCGGCGGCGCACTGCACTTGTCCGGGTCGACATTCTGCTGCTGGCAGCGCTGCCACGATCCGTCGATGAGCGTGCGCAGCGAGTCGGCGGGTCGGCCGCCGTCGAGAAAGCGTTCCCAGGCCGCCATCACTGCAGTGTCGTTGCGAGGGTCGGAAAATATCTGCCCTTCCGGCATCCGTGTCATCAAGTCTCCTCCTCGGGCGCGCTTCGCGGCAGGCCGAGGCAAGCACGGCCAGGGGGTGAAGTCTTGTGGATTCTGCCCGCGAAGGCGCATCGAATGTGTTTTGGATGGTCAGCTCTGCGGCTGATCGAAAGCTGCGACATCAGCATCCGTCGCAGCCTTAGCAGAATAGCAAAATGGATGCCATGAGACACATCAAAGGAAACATCTCTTCACACTCTGATGGCGAGGACCCTCCGTCGCGGAGGGTCCGGGCGGCAAAACCGTCGACCGTCCGGAATCCGGACGGTCGACGTCGGACGGCGTCCGGAAATCGAACGGACGCCGGTCCGGGCAGCTGCCCGGGGACCTTCGACTTCGGCCGGCGATGAGCGCCCGATGCCACCCCCGCGGAGCGCTGCGGCGAACTCGTCCGCTCAACCGGTCACCATCTCCTCGACGTCGACCGGCGCGCCGGTTCGCGCAATGACGTCCTCGATGCTGACTCCCGGCGCGGTTTCCCGCAACCGCAGCCCGCGCGGCGTGACGTCGAGCACGCACAGGTCGGTGATGATGCGGTTCACGACCCCTGCCCCCGTCAGCGGCAGCTCGCAGCGGCGCAGGATCTTCGGCTCGCCGCCCTTGCTGCAGTGCTCCATCATCACCACCACGCGGCGCACCCCGGCCACCAGGTCCATCGCCCCGCCCATCCCTTTCACCAGCTTGCCCGGGATCATCCAGTTGGCAAGATCACCGTGCTCGCTGACCTGCATCGCGCCGAGGATCGCCAGATCGATGTGGCCGCCGCGGATCATCGCGAAGGAGTCGGCGCTGCTGAAGATGCTGCTGCCGGCGAGCGTCGTGACGGTCTGCTTTCCGGCGTTGATGAGATCGGCGTCAACCTCGGCATCGGTCGGAAACGGCCCGATGCCGAGCAGGCCGTTTTCCGACTGCAGCCACACGTCCACGCCGGGGGGGATATGGTTCGCGACCAGCGTCGGCATGCCGATGCCGAGGTTCACGTAGTAACCGTCGCGCAGCTCCTGCGCCGCGCGGCGGGCCATCTCGTTGCGTGTCCAGGCCATGTTCATTCCTGCCTTGTCGTGCGTTGTTCGATGTGTTTCGTCGGGCGCGGATTGACGACGATGCGCTGGACGAAAACGCCGGGGGTGTGGATGTGGTCGGGATCGAGCGTGCCGGTGTCGACCAGTTCCTCGACTTCCGCAACGGTGATGCGCCCGGCAGTGGCGACCACCGGATTGAAGTTGCGCGCGGTCTTGCGATAGACGAGGTTGCCCGCCCGGTCGGCCTTCCACGCCTTGACGAGCGCGACGTCGGCCGTGAGCGAACGCTCGAGCAGGTAGCGCTTACCATCGATGTCGCGCTCCTCCTTGCCTTCCGCGACGAGGGTGCCGACGCCGGTTCGGGTGTAGAACGCGGGAATGCCGGCTCCCCCCGCGCGCAGCTTCTCGGCGAGCGTGCCCTGCGGCGTGAGCTCGACTTCGAGTTCGCCGGCGAGCAGCTGGCGCTCGAATTCGGCGTTCTCGCCGACGTAGGACGCGACCATCTTGCGAATCTGCCGCGTCTCGAGCAGCAGGCCGAGGCCGATGCCGTCGACGCCTGCGTTGTTGCTGATCACGGTCAGGTCCTTGACCTTTGCGTCGCGCAGGCCGTGGATCAGCTGCTCGGGGATGCCGCACAGGCCGAAGCCTCCGACCGCGACGGTCTGGCCGTCCCGTACGACGTCGGCCAGCGCGGAACCGGCGTCCGAATACACTTTGCTCATAAGGTTCTCCTGGTAAAAATCATGTTCCGATCGCATCCGGCACGGCTTGTGCGGATGGCCGGAGCGCGCTCACCGCATCGATCGCGGCCGGATTTTCGATCGACGACAGGTCGCCGAGGGCGGTGCCGAGGTAGGCGTTGCGCATCACCCGACGCACCGTCTTGCCGTTGCGCGTCTTCGGGATAGCATCGACGCGGTGGACGTGCGCCGGGCGCAGCGGCTTGCCGAGCTGGCGACCGACGTGGTCGACGAGTTCCGCCTCCCACGCCTGCCACGGCCGCGCCGCGAGCGCCTCGTTGTCGGCGACGGTGACGAAGCACACCGCCGTCTCGCCCTTGAGCTCGTCGGGGACGCCGACTGCCACCGCCTCGACGACCAGCGGGTGCGACACCAGCGCCGATTCGAAATCCGCCGGGCCGACCCGCTTGCCGGCGATCTTGATCGTATCGTCGCTGCGCCCCTGGACGAACCAGTAGCCGTCCGCGTCCACGCGCGCCCAGTCGCCATGCACCCACACGTCCGGCCACACCGACCAGTAGGCCTCGCGGTAACGCTCCGCATCGCGCCAGAAGCCGTGGGTCATGCCCGGCCACGGCTGACGGATCGCGAGCTCGCCGACGCTGCCGCGCACCGGGCGTCCGTCGCTGTCGAGCACCTCGACCGCCATGCCCGGAATCGGCCCGTCGAACGCGCACGGCTTCTGCGGCAATCCGGGAAAGCACGCGAGGATGCCGCCGCCGATCTCGGTGCCGCCCGAATAGTTGATGATCGGGCGTCGCGACTGCCCGACCTGCTCGAACAGCCATCGCCACGGCGCCTCGTTCCACGCCTCGCCGGTCGAGCCGAACACCCGCAGCGTATCGAGCGAGCCCGGCGCGGGCAGGCTCGCGTCGTTCGCCATCAGCAGGCGCACCAGCGTCGGCGACAGGCCGAAATGCGTGACCCCGTGGCGCTCGACCACCTGCCACAGCCGCCCGGCGTCGGGGTAATCGGGCGTGCCCTCGTAGAGCACCAGCGTCGCCCCCAGCATCAGCCCGCCATAGACCATCCACGGCCCCATCAGCCAACCCATGTCGGTGACCCACATCAGCGTGTCGTCAGCGCGCAGGTCGAAAGCCATCAGCAGGTCCTGCGCCGCCTTCACCGGGAAGCCGGCGTGGGTGTGGACGACGCCTTTCGGCTTGCCGGTGGTGCCCGACGTGTAGATCAGCATCAGCGTCTGGTCCGCCGGCCAAGCCGCAGACGCAGGACTGCGGTCAGGCGATGCGGCCTGCAACGCGCGGAAATCCACTCCGGCGAACGACTGTGCAACGCCGTCGTGCGCCGCCAGCGGTCCGAGGCCGAGGCGGTCGACGACGACGAGATGACGCAGCGACGGGCAGGCCCGCGCTGCGGCACGGGCGTCCGCGAGCATCGGCACGCGCTTGCCGCGGCGGAAGTAGCCGTTCGCGCACACCAGCACGCGCGCCTCGCAGTCGGCGACGCGCTGAGCGACCGAATCGGCGCCGTAGCCGGAAAAGAACGGGATGAAGACGGCGCCGATCCGCGTCGCCGCGAGCATCGTCACGGCGGCTTCGGCAACCATCGGCAGGTACAGCGCGATGCGCTCGCCCTCGCTCACGCCGAGCGCGCGCAATCCGGCGGCGACGCGGTCGACCTCGTCGGCGAGCGCGGCATAGCTCAGCGTGCGCAGTTCGCCGCCGTCGCCTTCCCAGCGGATCGCGATCTTCTCCGGCGTCGCGCGGGCGTGCTTGCCGACGAGGTTATCGACGAGGTCGAGCCGGCCGCCGACGAACCACTTCGGCCACATCACGCCGTCGGTGAGGTCGAGGGTCTGGCGGTACGGCGTCGCCCAGTCGAGCCCGATCGCGTCGAGCACCTGATCCCAGAACGGTTCGGGTTCGCGGGCCGCCCGCTCGCGCAGGTCGTCGAGGTCGCGGTAGCCCTGGCGCGCGATGAACTGCGCCAGGCGCGTCGTGCGCCATTCATAGCCTTGGGGCATATAGCTGTTCATATCGGAGTCCTCCTCCCCTTGTCGTCGATGCCGCGCTCCGCGCCGGTTCCGCCCTGCCCGCGCTGCGGGAAAAAATGTCCGCCCCCGAAACGGGCCAGGGGCGGACGAGGGGGAGGACAGGGTGCCGGCAGGATGCGGTGCGGGCCGTTAGCGGCCCGCGCCGGTCGCGACTTCCTCGAGGACGTTCAGCGACACGTCGGTGTCCTTCACGCCTTTCGGGTTGGATTTCATGTTCGACGACCAGTTGGTGGCATGGCCGCGCTTGACATCGATGATGTGGCCGATGACGGGCATCACCGCCTTGTAGCCGTCGTCACCGACGTCGGGCCGGTTCTGGAAGATGAACATCTTCCAGAATTCCCCCTTGCGGTCGAGCGCATAGCCGAGGTAGGGCCGCGGGAAGTCGACCTCGATGTACGCGACCTTCTTGCTGTACGGGTGCTCCGGCGGCGGCGTACCCTCGACCACATACACTTCGCGCGGCTCCCATTCGACGTCCTTGGCCGGGTTCCAGTACGGCGGCTCGCTCATGTTGATGCGCGGGAAGCGCTTCTGCGGCTCGGTCCATGCCTGCGACGTATCGACGCTCATGTCCGGGCTGTGCGCGATCGCCAGCACCCAGCGCTTTTCGATCAGCTTGTTCTCGACGTATTTCGTCGGCCAAGCGTCCCAGATGTCCCAGTCGTCGTAGAGCTGGTCGGTACCGCCGATCGGGTCCATCCACGCGCCGCCCGACAGCCGCCGCGTGCGCCGCACCGACTTCAGGTAGGCGTAGGAGTCGTCCGGCTTCTTCGAGTCGGCCTGGTTGTAGCGCACCGAGAACGTGCCCAGACCGCGGATATCCTGCGGGTAGTGGGCGACGAAGTAGGTCTTCTGCGAAATGTCGCCGTCGCCGACCGACGCCGGCCCGCCGTCGAGCCGGCCTTCCATGTAGTAGCGGCGCGACTGGAACGCCTGGACGCGCTCGTACCCTTTCTTTGCATCGAGGAACACCCACGCGATGTCGCGCAGGTCCATGGTCGCCCCGTAGGTCGCAGCGCGCAGGTTCCAGATGACCTTGTCGCCGGCGTGGGGGTCGTCGAGCTTGATCGTCTCGGGCGGGAACGGCATCCCGGCCTTCCACCCGCTGATCGTGCGGTCCGCCGCGTTGAACTTGACGTCCTTCGACCCGCTCTTCGTCGCCTCGACGTATTTCGGGTCCATCTCGATCTTCTTCGAGTGGGCCAGCTTGATCGTCAGGTCGTAGTTCTTGATCATCCATTCGAGCTTTTCCGGGACCATGCTGGCGATGGTCTTGTTCTCGAAGGTGTCGTTCTTGACGGCTTCGTAGTTGTCCTTGCCGATGACGAGCCCGGCCTCGAGCTCCTTCGCGGACACGCCGTGCGTCGGCAGCAGCAGCATCAGGCCGAGGGCGGCCGCCACGGCCGCGCGGGGAGCGGCGGGTGGGCGGGCAACGGATTGGGTAGCGTTTTGCATCGTGGTCTCCTCCTTGTCAGAACTGCCGGGTCAAGCGAAAAACGAGCTGGCTGGCGTTGTCGAAATAACCGAACAACTGCGACGACTGGTCGCTGAACTGCACCTTGTTGGATTTGTTGCCGCTCCAGAAAATGTCGGCCTCGATCCGCGCGAGCCACTGGTCGGACAGCGTCAGCGACAGGCTCGGGATGGCGAAGCCGCCGCCGTGGGTGAGATCGAATCCGATCGCGAAGCCGGGGTTGATCGTGTCGTTGCGGTAATTGAGCGTCGTGAATGCCGTCAGGATCGTGTTGTGCTCGGTCAGCGGCGTGCCGTACGCGAACAGCCGCACGAGGTCGTCGGAGCGGTCGAAGCCAAGCACCTGCGTGTTGAACAGCTGGATCGACGAGAACGACGGCCGCGACGTGCCGAACAGGCCCTGCAGGTCGAGATCCTTGTCGATGCGCAGCATCGTCGTCAGGGTGTTCTTCTTCTTCACCCCGCCCAGACCGACGCCGACATTGCCGGGCACGCGCGGCGCGAGGAAGGCGCCGGTGCCGACGTTGAAAGGCTGGTCCTCGGTGTAGGCCATCTCGGCGCTGAGCACCGCGTCGAGCGTCCCGCTGTAGCCGCTTACCGTCGCCCCGAAGACGTCGACGCGCGGATGGATCAGATCGAACACCGAGCCGCTCGGCGCCTTCTTGTAGGGCTTGAACGACGAGTTCGCGACCGGATCGGCCGAGAAGGTCGTGAGCCAGGCCAGCGAATAGCTCAGGCCGTAGGCTTCGCCCGACCAGCGCACGCCCCCGGTGAGGTCGTCGCGGTCGCCGTCCGGATGGTCGCAGTCCTTGTCGGTCACCGCGCTCAGATCGAAGCCGCGGTAGGGCTGGAAGAACCAGCGGCCGCCCTTGATATCGTAGGTGTTGCCGATATCTTCGCAGCGGTCCCAGCCCGGGCGGACGTACGCGGCGAGCATGCCGTCGGCTTCCGGAACGCGGATCTTCGTCGAGATCAGCGTCAGCGGCTTGCGCCACTCCTCGTTCTCGGGCTCGAAGAACAGGTGCCACGACAGATCGTAGCCATGCACGAGGTCCATCGCGTGGAAGAAGTCTGACTCGCCCCACACCAGTTGCTGCTTGCCGATCTTCACCGTGGTGCGCTCGCCGAGCGCCATTTCCGCCCAGAACTCGCGCAGCTCGGTGTTGTTGTAGTTGTCGAGAATGCTGCTGCTGTGCCCTCCGACGGCAGTGCCGTTGGTCTCGCGCAGCCGCTCCAGGTCGTTGAGGTAGCTGGTCTTGTGCTCACGGTCCGCGCGGCCGATCGCCTTCCACTTGACCGGCCCGGTCTTCGCGTCGGCGTCGAGCAGCAGCGAGCCCCGCACCATCGACAGCTTGCCCTTGCTGTCCTTGTCGATCGCCTCCAGCTCAGGCTGGTTCTGCAGGTTCCACCCCCAGCCAGCCGCGCGCATAGCCGGACAGGCTGGAAGCTGAAATCCTCGCCCCACGAACTCCCGCCCTCCTCGCCCTCGGCCCCTGCGCCGAGCCCCACGCGGCCCCGGCGATCGCGGCTGCGATCGCGACCGAGACCGCCTTCATCTTCGTTGCTCCCTTGCTCGTCATCTCCTCGCTCCTTCCTTGTGTTTTTGACTGCGTTGAAGTTTTCGTTGGCATGCGAGGCGCCGCGGTCAGCCGGCCATCGTCAGGTCGGCCTGCACGATCGGGCGGCGCTTGCTGCCGACGATGAATTCGGGCCGGAACACATAGACCATGGCGGGCATGATGAACAGCGCACTGAAGGCCGAGATGAACAGCCACAGCGCGATCAGCACACCCATGTCGGCCTGCAGCCGCAGCGACGAGAAGTGCCACAGCACGACGCTGGTGATCAGCGTCATCGCGGTGATCAGCACGCCCTTGCCGGGGCCCATCAGCGCATTGACGATGGCATGCTCGACGTTGCGCGAGCGGTGCAGGTTTTCGCGGATGCCATCGACGATGTAGAACGTGTAATCGACACCGAGGCCGATCCCGAGCGCCACCACCGGCAGCGTGTTGATGTTCATGCCGATGCCCGCCCACGCCATGTAGCTGAAGGTGATCGTGTTCGACAGCAGCACCGGGATCATGAAGAACACGCCGGCGACCGTGGACCGGTAGGTGACCGTGCAGCACACCACCAGCACCAGCAGCGCGAGCGCGATGGCCTCGATCTGGCCGGCGAGGATCACTTCATTGACCGCGGCGAGCACGCCGACGAGGCCGCCGGCGAGCAGATACTGCGCATCCTTGATCGGATGCTGCTCGACGTAGTCGCGCACGCGGGCGATCGCGGTGCGGATCGTCTCGCCCTGGTGGTCGCGGAAGAACAGCGTCACCGCGCCGTTCTTGGCGTCGGCGTCGGCGTAGCGGTCCATGTCGCCGGGGTCGGAGCCGGAGACGAACATGTACATCAGCTCGCCGTTCTCGTCGCTCGTCTGCCCGAGTTCCTGGTACATCGGATTGCCTTCGCGCAGCACGCGCTTGACCTGCGGCAGGATGTCGGCGAGCGAGATGCTGCCGCCGACCTCCGGCTGGGCCTCCATGTATTTCTGGAAGCGCGTCATGCTGGAGAGCACTTCGGGTTCGCGCAGCGCACCGGGCTGGTTTCCGGCGACGACGACGAACATCCGGTCCGAGCCTTGGAACTGGCGGTTGATCTCCGCCGCGTCGCGGTTGTATCGCGAGTCCGGCCACAGGATCGGCGAACCCGGATTGGCGTCGCCGACCTTCAGGTTGAACGCGTACAGGCCCGAGACCACGAAGGCCACGCCGGCCGCGCCGAGCACCGCATAGCGCCAGCGCGTCGTGACGATCGCCGAGCACAGGCCGAGGATGCGCATCAGCACCGGGTTGATGTCGATGGGGTGGATAAAGCGCTGGCGGGCGCCGAACCACGACAGCATCACCGGGGTGAGGATCAGCGCGCTGACGAGAATCGTCAGTACCCACACCGTGCCGATGAACGAGATCTTCTGCAGCAGCGGGATCGGCGTGAGCGCGACCACCAGCACGCAACCGGCGTCGGCGACGATCGCAAGCATGCTCGGCTTGAACAGGTTGCGCGCGCTGGCCCGCGCCGCGGCTGCGGCGGAGGCGATGCCGTGGCCGATCTCGTCATCGAAGCGGGCGATGAGCTGCACCGAGTTCGAGATCGCCTGCGCGGTGATCAGGAAGGCGACGACGACGACCAGCGGATCGAGGTGGAACCCCATCAGTCGCGCCGCCCCCAGCGCCCAGATCGCACTCACCATGCCGGCCAGCAGCGGCAGGATCGTGCCGTGCCAGGTGCGCGTGATCAGGCACAGCAGCACGACCAGCGCGGCCACCGCGGCGAAGAAGATCATCAGCGTCTCGTGCAGGTAGTGGTTCACCCAGCCGTAGAGCACCGGTTCGCCGACGATGCGGACCTCGACGCCGTCGCCGCTCGCCTCCTCCACCAGCGCCATCAGCTCGTTGAAAGCTCGCGTGTAGTCCATGTTGCCGTCGTTGAAATCGACGGTGACCAGCGTTGCCTTCAGGTCTGCCGACACATAGGGGCCGTAGACCAGCGGGTTGTTGAGCACCGAGGCTTTCAGCGCCGCGAACTCGGCCGCGCTGCGCGGCAGCTCGGGCCACATCAGCGGCCGCGATTCGACGCCCTCGGTCGAGGCGCGCACCTCCTTGATCTTCTTCGACGCGAGCGAAATGATCTGGTAGGTATCGACGCCTTCGACCTGCTGCAGATCGACGGTGAGCTTCTGCACCTTGCCCAGCACCGCCGGGTTGAAGATGTCGCCGTCCCTGGCCTCGATCATGATGCTGACCATGTTCGAACCGCCGAAGGTCTGCTTGAAGCGCTGGTTCACCGCGACGTACGGATGGTCGCGCGGCAACAGGTCGCTGAAGATCGTCTTCACCTCGATCTGGCTCGCCTGGTAGCCCATCGCCAGCGTCACCAGCGCGACCGCCGCGACCACGAGCGCGCGAAAGCGGATCAGGAAGGCGAAGGCCTGATCGACCTTGCCGAATGTCGTGTTTTTCATCCTCGTCCCCTCACATCCGCTTGTGGCCGGCGACGCTCAGCGTGCCGTTGTCGAGCACCGCGAGATTGCTGCCGGCAAGGAAATAGCGAGTTCCCGCACGGGCGACGCCGGTGCGCCAGGACACGTCGCCTTCGGCCACGCGCCCGAGCTGCCATTGCTGCGCATCGGCTTGCGCCGTGGCCATCTCGCCCTTGTCGCCGACGGCGAGCCAGTGGTCCTCGTCCCACATCACCGCGTAGAGGTGTTCGCGAGTGAAGGCCGGCACCTGCTGCCACGACGCTCCGCCGTCTTCGGTGACGAGCAGCGTTCCGGCGAGTCCGACGGCGACGCCGTGCTCGGCGTCGCGGAACGCGACGCTCATCAGGCTCACCTCGTTCGGCGTTGCCACCGACTCCCAGGTCGCGCCGCCGTCGGCCGTGCGCATCAGCGCGCCGAATTCGCCCACGAGCCAGCCCGCGTCGCCGACGAAGGTGATGTCGTTCCACGCACGGTCCTCTTCCGGCAGCACGCGCGACCAGTTCGCGCCGCGGTCGGTCGAGCGCAGCACGGCGCCGAATTCGCCGACGGCCCATGCCGCCTCGCCCGCGATGCGCACGCGGAACAGCTTGTTCGGATTGGTGCTCGGAGGAATTTCGGCGCGCGTCCAGCTGTGCCCGGCGTCCGCTGTCACGATCACGACGCCGTCATTGCCGACGGCCATCGCGTTATCGCTGTCCCAGGCTGCGATACCCTGCAGATTGGCCTCGGTATTCGAGGCCTGGCGCACCCACGACTGACCGGCATCCTCGCTGCGGACGATCTTGCCGCCCGTACCGGCCGCCCACACCACGCGGCTGTCGGGGGCGGCGACGGCGTAGAACGTGTCGCGCCGCTCGATCGGCGGCGGCTCGACTTTCTGCACGACCGCCTCGGCCTTGACGAACAGGCCGGCGTAAAGGAGCCCGCCGACAATCACCACGGGCGCGGACGAACTCATCAACGTCACGACGCCGCGGGCGCCGCCTCCATATTTTCTCAACCGACGCAGCATCACTGTCTCCTTCACGCCCCGGAACGGCGCAAGTTTCGTTTTTTTGGCATGCCGGAACCCTGCAGGGCATTCGCCTCGCATGGCTCGTTGCTTGAAGAGGGAGAAACGGCGCGAAGCGGAGCGCGGGCCCCGGCCGGCGCTCCCGTCGCGGGAAGCGCCGGCCCGCAGGCGCCGGGCGCCCCGCCCGGCCGGGGCGGATCAGGCTGCGCGTTCGGGAACCGGCAGGCCGATCCAGTCCTTGTAGAAGGCTTCGATGTCCGGCTCGAAGTCGTGGATCACCGGGTACCACGGCGTCGGCGCCTCGATGTCGTGCATCACGCCGCAGCTCGGGCAGTAGTACTCGCGGTACACCTGCCAGTTGGTGTCGGGCGCCATCAGCTTCGGATACACCTCGTTCATCGCCTCCTCGGTGTCGCGCACATACACCACGGCGTTGAGCTTCCAGTTCTCGCGGTAGTCGCCGAGCTCATGGCCGCATTCGCACTTCGTCACCCACTGTTTGGTCTTGGCCGACTGCGCAATGTAGAGGTGCGGCCCGAGCGGCAGGACGATCTTGTCCTTCCACTGCACCTTCTTCTGCAGCGCCTCCAGGTACAGCGCGAAGCGCTCGTTGTCCTTCGGCATCGACAGCATCCGCATCGTCGTGTCCCAGTCGAGCTTGCCATCGACCAGGCTCGCAACCTGTTCCTTCGTGTAGGTCGTCATGTTCCGTCTCCTCGTTTTCCTGAATGCCGCCGAACCTCGCCGGCGGCACCGATTCACATTGACTCAGCTATGGGGCGCAGCCGCGGTCACTCTTCCACCAGCACCACGGTCTTGACGTCCGGCATCTTCGACAGGTCCATGCGGAACTTCGAACCGTAGGACGGCACGCCGAGCTCGTTTTCGCGCACGATCCAGTCTTCGGGCAGGTTCCAGAAGGTCCTGAACTCGTTGAGGAACTTCTCCGACAGGTCGAAGCTCGTCGCGAACATGTGCTGCACCGCCTGGCTCGCGTGCTTGGTCAGGATGCGTTCGCGCTCCTCCTTCATCCAGTCGCGCGTCGGCACTGCGCGCTCGAGGCGTTCCTTGCGGACCTCGACCCGACGGATCGCGGTCTTGGCCGCATCGACCGACCACACGCCCTTGGCGTCCTGCCCGATCACCGCGCCGTACACTTTCCGCGCGTACTCCGGCAGCAGCCACGCGTTGTTGAGGTCGCGCGCGATCGCTTCCGGCTCGCGGTCGAGCGGGTCGCCGTAGCCCGGACCACCGCGCAGGTAGTTCAGGTACAGGTCGTAGTTCTCGTAGCAGTCCTCCGTCGTCATGCACTGCTGGTCGCGCTTGATGCGCGACGAGGCGTTGATGTGCTGCTCGTAGTCGGGCGAGGCCGGGTTCGCGTCGCCGCCCAGCGGCAGGCTGTCGCCGAGCGCGATGCGCTCCTTCAGGCCGGTGTTGTGCGCTTCGAAGCGGTAGCCGGTCGCCGACGGGTAGCCTCCCATCAGGCCCCAGTCCGAGTTCATGTAGCCGTTGCCCATGAAGAACATCGTCCAGTCTTCAGCTTTCCAGACCATGCGCAGCGTCTCGAAACCGTTGCCGCCGCGATACTTGCCGTAGCCGCCGGAGTTCGCCTTGACGTTGCGGCCCATGTACAGCAGCGGCTCGGCCATCTCCCAGATCTCGATGTCGCCCATGTCGCCTTCCGGGTTCCAGATCGCGGCGGCGTGGTTCAGGCCGTCCTTGATCGCGCCGGCGCCGGTGCCGCAGCTCGAGGCTTCGAAGCTGTTGACCGCATGGATCTCGCCGTCCTGGTTGATGCCGCCGCCCTGCAGCCAGTTCGAGGTGTTGGCGTTGCCGGCGTTGACTTCTTCGAGGTAGCCGCGGCTGAAGTAGGCCTGCGAGAGCCCGCGCCACATCGCGCTCCAGCCCGAGACGAGGAAGTGCCAGGCGTAGGCGTGGCCGGTGCGCCGGTCGTCCGGGTTCATCCACGTGCCTTTCGGCAGATGGAACTCGGTGCCGAAATACGCGCCGTCGTTGATGCGCTGCGTCGGCACCAGGGTCTGGGTCATCATCACCCAGATGCCGCTGGTGAAGGCGACCTGGTGCGCGTTGTAGGAATGCCAGCCCCAGCGGCTCGCACCCTCGAAGTCGAGCCGCCACGTGCCGTCGGCGCGGATCTCCATCTCGACCGGCGAGTGCATGATCGAGTCGAGCTTCGCGAACGCATTCGACGTCTGCACATCTTCATGCGCGTACGGCACATCGACGAACGCGACCTTGCGGTACTTGCCCGGCAGCGTCATCGCCTTGATGCGCGTCTGCAGCCCGCGGCGGCCTTCCTCGATGACCTCATACGAAAACTTCTCGTACGCCTCGAGCCCTTCCTCGTTGATCACTTCCTCGATCAGGTCGCGCACCATGTGGCAGCCGGCGATGCGGGTCTTCTCGTCGAGAATCCAGTACTTCGGCGTGCGTACCGAGCGCTGCGACTCGTGCAGCCAGTCGCGCAGCGGCTGGTCATTCACGCCGGTCTTGCGGCAGGTGATCATGTAGCCGTCGCCGAAGCGCTGCGTCTGGCCGGTGGACATCGAGCCCGGCGTCACCGCGCCGGTGTCGATCACGTGCGTCACGCCGCCGACCCAGCCGACGAGCTTGCCGTGCGCGAAGATCGGCACGATCGTCGCGATGTCGCACGGGTGCACGTTGCCGATCGAGCAATCGTTGTTCGTGAACATGTCACCGGGATTGATGCCGGGGTTGCCTTCCCAGTTATTCTCGATCATGTACTTGATCGCCGCGCCCATCGTGCCGACGTGGATGATGATGCCGGTCGAAGTCAGCACGCAGTCGCCCGCGGCGTTGTACAGCGTGAAACACAGTTCGCCTTCCTGCTCGACGATCGGGCTCGCGGCGATCTTCTTCGCCGTTTCCCGCGCATGCACGAGGCCGCCACGCAGCTTCGAGAACATCTTCTCGTAGCGGATCGGATCAGACTCGCGCAGCTCGAGCTTCGTCAGGCCGTTGTAATGGCCGCCACTTTCCTTGGTGCGCGCGAGGATGTCGTCGCGAAAAGCTTTCAGCGTCTGGCCGTTGCCGAGCAGGTTGGCGAAACCCACTTCCTTGTTGGTCATCATGTTCATGGTGGTGTCTCCTTATTTCACTTCGGCCAGGTGGAACAGGCGGTGCTTGTCGAGCCGCGTCTCGAAACCGTCGGGCACGACGAAAGTCGTCGCGTCGGATTCGATGATCGCGGGGCCGGTGATGTGGTTGCCGGGCTTGAGCGCTTCCATCTTCCACAGCACGGCATCGACCCACTTCTTGCCGCGGTAGAACGGACGCGTGCCCAGCCGCGCTTCGGCCGGCGGCGTCTCGCCCTCTTCCGGGTCTTCCGGCAGCACCGGCTTCTGGGTCGCGACCAGCCCGCGCATGATCGCGCCGGTCACCGAGAAGCCCAGTTCCGGCGAACGCGCCGAGCTTGCATAGACGCGCGAGTAGGTGTTCTCGAACGCCTCGACGATGCGGTTCCAGTCGTCCGGGCTGGCAGCCGAGCCGATCGGCGAAGTGATCTCGAGATCATTCAGCTGGCCCATGTACTGCATGCGGTAGCCGGGGCGCAGCATCACGTCCTCGGGCTTGAAGCCGTTGATGACGAATTCCTCGACGACTTTCGCCGCGAGCTCTTGCCAGGCTTCCTGGATCGTGTTGCACGCCGCGGCCTTCTGCGAGTCGGGGGCGATCTGCGGCACCGCGATATCGACGCTCTTGTCGTAGCGGTATTCGAAGTCCGCGCACGCGCAGCCGAACGCCGAGAAGCCCGCCGCCCACGCCGGCACGACGACGTCCTTGAAACCGGCGCCTTCGGTGTAGCCGTAGGTATGCACCGGTCCGGCGCCGCCGTACGAGAAGCACACGAAGTCGGCCGCGTTGTAGCCCTTGGCGCTGATGTTGGCGCGCAGGTACTCGCGCAGGTTCTGGTCGAGCAGCTCGATGACGCCGGCCGCCGCATCCTCGACCGACAATCCCAGCGGATCGGCGAGCTGCACCTTGATGTGGCTCCGCGCGCGCTCGACGTCGAGCTTGATCGCGCCGCCGAGGAAGTTGTGCGGGTTCAGGTAGCCCAGCACGACGTGGCAGTCGGACACCGACACTGTGTCGAGGCCGCTTTCGGGCCAGCAGGTGCCGACGCGGTAGCCGGCGGAATCCGGTCCGAGCTTGATCGCGCCGCTGTACGGGTCGAGCCGCACGAAGCTGCCGGCGCCGGCGCCGACCGAGTCCATCGCGACCAGCGGCAAGGACAGCACCAGGCGCGCCATGTCCGGATCGGACACGATCGCGAAGTTGCCCTTCGTGATCAGCGCCATGTCGAACGACGTGCCACCGATGTCCGAGCACGCGACGTTCTCATAGCCGAGCGCCTCGCCGAGGAGCTTCGAGCCGATGACGCCGCCGATCGGGCCGGAGACGATCGTGCGCGCGAGTTCCTTCGCCTTCCACGAGATCGTGCCGCCGTGCGTCGCCATCACGCGCAGGTCGAACTTCGCGCCGTGCTTGCGGAAGCGGTCGCTGACTTTTTTGAGCGTCTGGCGCGACGGCTCGGCGGCGTAGGCCTCGAGCACCGTCGTGTTCATGCGGTGGCTTTCCTTGCGCGACGGGTAGTAATCGACCGACGCGAACACCGGAATGTCGATGTCCAGCTCCGCAAGTTCGTCGCGGCACACGTCGCGCGCGCGCTTCTCGCTCGTCCCGTTCTTGTGCGACTGCAGCAGGCAGATCACGATCGCCTTGGCGCCGGCCTGGACGAGTTCGCGCGTCGCCTGGCGCACTTCAGCCTCGCGCAGCGGGATCACGATCTCGCCCTGCACGTCGGTGCGCTCGGTGACGCCGCGGGTGCGCGACAGCGGCACCAGCGGCTCGTCGTAGCGGTGCGTGTTCAGGTGGATGCGGTCCTCGAGCGCATAGCCGAGGTAGCTCTGGATCGCGCGGCCCATCGAATGCACCTGCTCGAAGCCGCGGTTGCAGATCAGCCCCACATCGAGCCCCTTGCGCTGCACGACGCGGTTGAGCATCGCGGTGCCCGAATAGACGCAGGTGACGAGTTCCGGATAGACCTCGTCGACGTCGCGCTCCCAATGGGCCAGTGCGTCCTGCGACGAGTTGAAGATCGCGAGGGACTCGTCGGCCGGATTGCTCTGTGCCTTGCCAACAACGAAGCGCCCGTCTTCGCGGACGAAGAACGTGTCGGTCATCGTGCCGCCGGCATCGATGCCCATGACCTGTACCTGTGATGCCTGTAGGACTTCCATGTTTATCTCCATCTCCTCTTGATTAGCGAGTCGCCGATGTTGCCGGCCCCCGGATGTCCTTTTGCACCGTCCGTGCCAGCATCTTCTTGTCGCATTGCAGCAACCGCAAAAGCCATGATGGAAGACCACCCTGACACTCTCTTCGCCGCATCGCAGCAATCCCGGACAACCGGAGCGGACGGTCGGAAAACGGAGGAACGTACGAAAATCGAACGTGCTGCGACGTTTGGTCGGAAGCGGGACGCGGGCGGGGGCGAACCGCGCGATGGGGCAGCGGAAAATTGCCTTGCGAGGGCGGGACGGGTGACAGCGACCGAAGCGCAAATCCGGGCTCTCAGCCGGCGCCACCGCGATATCGGTCACGCCTGGGTGATGGTCCGGCACCACGCACCGTCGGGAATCTTTACACCGATCTCCATTTTTCCGCCGCGCCCGCGGCGGTACACCGCAAGATTGATCGCTGACCCCGGCCAAGCGGCCCCTGCTGCGCGCGCTCCCCGCGCTGGCGGCCCCGTTCCGCCGCAGCTTCTTCGAGCCGCGGGTCCGGGGCGCTGTCGGCATTTCTTACAACCGGCTGCGCTGCCGCCGGACAGCGAGCCGTCAGGGATCACCCCAGGCGCATTTGCGTCACGATGAAATGCGGGTAGCCGGCGACGGCGAAAAACGCGACAGGAAACGCGCGCCGATTTCCTGAAGCCACCGCTGGGGGCACTTTTGTTGCGCTTCCATCTGTATTGCCATGCGGTTTCGCCGTTCGAATTTCCACAAAATTGGCGCGCATTCAGGGCTTTCTACCGGGGTCTTTGGAACCAAAAACCCCCTGGAAAGGTATTCACAACCAGCTGTTCCGAACGTGGCATTCCCGGCCTCGACGGGTATTGCCCGATCATGAACCGGCCGTTTTCACGCAGCGGTTGCGATTGATATGGAATATGCAGCCCTCGCTGCCGGCGCCCTCTGCCCGTCTCGATGGAGGTCGTTTGCATTTCTTCGGAGGCAATTCACTCGTTTTTCGCATGCTTTTTGCTTGATAGGTCACGTTCATTCCGGGACTGAAATGCATGAGCACGGACGTCGGGCGTATCTCGATTCGGTGCGAAACACAATGAAGGTCGATATCTCCGGAGCGGAAAGGGACACCCTTGATGGCGAAACGTAAAGGTTTGCTGCTGGATCAGACCGGCGAAGTAGCCGCCGGCCTGAAGAGTATGGGATTGACCGGCTGGGAATTTCAGGTGGTTTCATCCATCGACGAGGCCCGCAAAACGTTGACTGCCGGCTCACCGCTGGTCGGTCTGGTGGCTTTCAGCTCGGCGCACCCCTGGCCACCGCGCGAAATGGAAGCGCTGATCTCTGTCAACGACGTCGAATGGATCGCGATCCTCGGCAAGGATCTGCTGCGCAACCAGGAGCATGGGCCGATGGTGCTGCGCAATTTCCACGACTTTCACACGCTGCCGCTCGACTGCGAACGCCTGATGGTGACGCTGGGCCATGCTTACGGCAAGGCATTGATGCTGCAGAGCATCGAGGGCTGCTCGCCGCGAACCGGGGACGGCGACAGCCGGTTCGGCATGGTCGGACGCCACGCGAGGATGCTTCAGCTCTTCAACCAGATCGACAAAATCGTCGGGGTCGACGCACCGGTGCTGATCGGCGGCGAATCGGGCACCGGCAAGGAACTCGTGGCAAACGCGATCCATCGGTATTCCTCCCGGGCGGAATGGCCGTTCGTCACGATGAACTGCGGTGCGATTGCGCCGAATCTCATCCAGTCCGAGCTTTTCGGTCATGAGCGCGGCGCGTTCACGGGGGCACACCAGCGCAAGATCGGAAACATCGAAGCCGCCCATCGCGGCGTCCTGTTCCTCGACGAAATCAGCGACCTGCCCCTCGATCTGCAGGTGAACCTGCTGCGCTTCCTGCAGGAAAAGACGATCGTCCGCGTCGGCTCCACGCAGCGCATCCGCGTCGACGTGCGGGTGATCGCGGCGACGCACGTCGACCTCGAGCGCGCCGTCGAGCAGGGCCGGTTCCGCGAAGATCTTTTCTATCGGCTCAACGTCCTGCACCTCAAGGTGCCGCCACTGCGCGAACGCACCAGCGACATTCCGCTGCTCGCCAATTCGATCTTCGCCCAGAACCGGCACCAGAAGAGTTCGCAGGTGAAGGGTTTCAGCTCGGAGGCGGTCCATGCGATGTGGGAATACCCGTGGCCGGGCAACGTGCGCGAACTGATCAACCGCGTTCAGTACGCCATGATCATGACCGAGTCCAAGCTCATCGCCGCCGCCGACCTGGGCATCGCCGTGCCCGAGATGCACGGCGTCAGCCCGACGCTCGACGAAGTGCGCGCGACGGTCGAAAAGGAAGTCATCGTCAGCAGTCTCCATAAGTACCGCAACAACGTTTCGGAAGTCGCCCGGCAACTCGGCATTTCGCGCGTGACGCTGTATCGCATGATCGATCGTCTGAAAATCGTTCTTTAGCCGTGCCCGGCCGGCCACATCGAAGACAGGAAATACAAGGGGATAACCATGAAAACCTCGGGACGCCGGTCCGGCGCCGTCGTGGGCTGCAGCGTGGCCGGGCTGGTGCTGGCCGCATCGAGCCCGTTCCTCCACGCTGCCGATGACGCGGCTTTCGACGGCAGCGTCGATACACTTAGACAGCGGATCGAGGAACAGAGCCGGCAGATCGAATCGCTGAAGCAGGATCTGTCGCGCCAGCAGGCAGTACTGCACGACATGCGCCGTGCGCTGGACATCAGCGGCATCAGCGGCCGAGGTCCTGCGCCCGCCGTGCCCGCCACGGTCGCCGCGCCGCCGCCCCCGACAGGCAGCACACCCGCGCAACAGGTCGCCCAGGCACCGGTGCAGCGTCCTGTCGGCGAGGCGCCGACCCGCACCGACAACCGCCCGCCACCGGTCGCGCCGATCTTCGAGCAGCCGGGCGTGCTGACGCCGCGGGGGACGTGGATCCTCGAGCCTTCGCTGCAGTATGCGTATTCATCGAGCAATCGCATTGCACTGATCGGCTACACGATCATCCCCGCACTCCTGATCGGTCTGATCGATGTTCGGGAGGTCAAGAGCAACTCACTGACCGCGGCGCTGACCGTGCGGCGCGGCATTACGAACCGCTTCGAACTCGAAGCGAAAATTCCGTACGTCTATCGCTGGGATTCGAGCGTGAGCCGGGAAGTGGCAGCAGGAAGTGCCAATCCCGAGGTATTCGACACGGACGGGAACGACATCGGCGACATCGAGTTGACAGGCCGGTACCAGCTCAACGACGGCGGGGCCGACCAGCCGTACTACATCGCGTCGCTGCGCTTCAAGTCGCGCACCGGTACGGATCCGTTCGAAGTCGAAATCGACAGAACGATCAGATCGACGACCGGGGGCGTGGGTCTTCAGACCGAAATTCCCACCGGCTCGGGTTTCTACTCTCTCCAGCCGGGCCTGACGGTGCTGATTCCTTCCGACCCCGTTGTCTTTTTCGGCGGCATCAGCTACCAGTACAGCTTCAAGCGGGACAACGTGAAGCAGAAGACGAACGAGGGCGACATCGAACTCGGCGAGGTCCAGCCGGGTGGTGCTTTCGGTTTCAACTTCGGCATGGGTCTCGCACTGAACGAGCGCTCATCGTTCAGCATCGGCTACGACCACCTGTCGGTCGGAAAGGTCAAGCAGAACGGCGAGACCGCGGCGACTTCGGTACGCATTCAGCTCGGTACCCTGCTGCTCGGCTACTCCTACCGTATGGCGCCGAACCGGACTTTGAACCTGTCGGTCGGCGCCGGTCTCACGGAGGATACGCCGGACCTGCAACTGACCTTGCGGATGCCGATCACGCTGTAGAGCACGTTCGCCGGCGCGGTGCCGGGCACCCAAGCCGGCCTTTCACCTCAGCAGCGAGCTGTTCAAGGCATCCCTCAACGACTCCCCGAGCCGGTGGGCTCGCAGCAGATCCATGCTGTTGGCCTGCGCGTTGATCGTCGTGACCGTCTGAATCTTCTGATTGTCCAGGCTGTTCTGGATCACCGTCGCGAAGGAGCCGGAGGCGAGCACGCCCGGATCGAAGCTGTTGTCCGCTCCGATCTGGATCACGCCCACGCTGGTGCCGACGGGCAGCACCTGCGGGCCTGCCGCCCCCCCGGCCAGCTGGCTCAGATCCGCGACGTTCAGCGTCGTCGTGCTCGACAGCACGCCGTTGATGAGGACCACGCGCTCGATACCGAACGAAAGCATCAGTCCGCCCGGCGTCTCGAAGCCGCCGCGCAGGCCGCCGAGCGTGTCGTCATCGACCAGCAGACCGGCGAACAACATCTTCTCGCCCTCGGGCGGGCGGCCTTCTGCGAGTGCCTGAGGGACCGGTTCCAGATCGTGGTCGCGCCCCGCTACGGTTGACGGCACCGGCGACGGGAGCGGTTCGCCGAGCGCGGCGAGCGGCACGGGCTGGTACGAATCCGGCGTCGACACGGCGAAAGGCGTGGCGCCCGCAGCACCGGGAAGCCTTTCGTCCGCGCCGTTCGCGACCGGGACCGGCGCGGACTCCGGCAGCGCACCCTCTTCGGAGGCTCCAGGCGGAACATCGAGTGACAGGACGTATTCGGCCAGGAGCCGCGATATCGTTCCCGGCCGACTCCCGTCGTCCGACGTCGCAGCCAGCGCGTCGAGCACCCCGGGGTGTGGCCGGCAGCCGATCCCTTCGGCATCCAGCGGCCAGTCGGCGAGCGCGAGGAGTTCGGCGGGCGGCATGTCGCCGGCACACAGTGCGGGGAAGAAGCCCTCGACCACGTCGTCCGTCGCATATGCATGCTCCAGCAACCGGAACGGAATTTCCGGGATTCCCGCACCCACGACGAGCATCGCCATGAGCCCGGCCACGCGTTTGTTCCGCAAAGTGATCATCGAAGAGACTCAAAAATCCATCGGCCCGCGCCGCAGCAGCAGGACATCCGTTGCATTGCCGCCGATCCCCTGCCCGATCGGCGCCGGGGGCCGGACTCGCCAGTCCTCGTCCCGGTCGAAGCGGGCACGCTCGGGCTTGTCGTTGATGACGAGCAGGATACCGTTGGTCCAGAAGCGTTCGAAGTCGGCGCGATCGAGAACGCGCGTCCCCATTGCCGGATCGCCGATGACCACCCGCTTCGCCCGCAGGCCCTTGACCACGACGAAGTGCGCGTAGCCGTTTTCCCTGATCAGCGCAATCGCCGGGACACGTGCCGCAGAAAGCTGGTCGAGCGACGCGCGCACGCCCTCGGCACGAAAACCGCTGCCGTCGAGATAGAGTTTCATGTCGAGCATCGAAAATCCCTCACGCCGGATCTTCGCCTGGTCACCGCGCTCGAACATGTGCTTGAACACCTCGACTTCGTCGACCTTGCGGTCGTAATGATGCGTGAGCAGCGTTGCGACCGCTGCGGAGCCGCAACTGAAGTCGTATTGCTGACGCAGCGTCGACACGAAGCGCGCCCCTTTCAGGCTCGTCACGGGCACTGCATAACTGCTCCCTGACGGCCCCAGAATCCTCGCCGAGTCGGACTGCGCCCCCGCGGGCTGGCACACCGACGCGCCCAGCAGGGCGATGAAAAACAGCGTGCGGACTTTCATGACAGCCTCGTCATTTCACCTCGAGATTGAGGATCACCGCGTTCTGGATCAGGACACCGTTTCCGCTGTTCTGGACCACGGTTCCCAGCACATTCGCATTGGCGAATGCGCCCTCGGTGATCAGGTTGTACCCGGTGACGGCATCCGACACGGAAACCTCGCTCATCGAACCGACCGCGCGTATTTCGCTGATGTGCGTATCGGCGCCGCCGCGTTGACCCGAAAGCACCGCGTCATCCACCGTAGCCCCATCCATCAGTCTCTGCACCGGCCGCTGCAGCGCGAAGGATTCCGCATCCCCGAGCATCACGACGTCGTCGGCATGCACGAGGCGGGTGCCGCCGGCCAGGACGGCCAGCGCGATACCGAGAGTCAGCAGGGGCAGTACCTGTCTCATGGCTTCACTCCTCGACTGCAAAGGTGAAGCCGGGGGAAGCTTCTCCCCCGGCTCGATCGTGCTGCTTACTGCACCGTCAGGTTGGCCTGCACGTTTGCGCTTTGCTGCACGAGTGCACCGATGCCGCTGTTCAGCGAGGTCATCGAGATGCCCGCCGAGTTGGCCAGGCTGCCGCCACCGACGGTGTTGGACATGTTGAAGGCGCCGGCATCGGCATACGCCGTGCCGCCCGCCCCGCCCGCAGCGCCGGCGCCGCCGGTACCCGCACCACCGGTCCCGGCACCCGCAGTGTTCGTGCCGCCGTCACCGCCGGTCCCGGCCGTATTGCTGCCGCCGTTGCCACCGTTGCCGCCGTTGCCGGCGGTGCCGTTGCCCGCGGTGGCCGTGCCGCTGGTCGCCGCGCCGCCATTGCCGCCATTGCCCGCGGTGTTGGTCGCCGTGCCGCCGTTGCCGCCGGTCCCGCTGCCGCCACTGGCGGTCGCACTCGAGTTGCCCGAACTACCCGCACCTCCGGCTACGCCGCCGGCACCGTCCGGGATGCCCGAGCCTCCGCTCGAACCGTTGCTGGCACTGCCCGAACCGCCGCCACCGCTGCCCTCGCCACCATTCGCGTGTGCCGTGTCGGCATTTCCGCCGGTCGAGCCGGTGGCGCCGTCCGCCGTGCCGCTCGCCGCGGACCCGCCGGTGCCGTCGCCGCCGTTGCTGCCATGGCCGCCTTCCGCACCGCCCGCTGCGCCGCCGGCGCCGCCCGCGCTATTGGCATTGCCGCCGATCCCGTCGCCGCCGTTGCCGGCACCGCCGGCCGCGCCGTTGCCGCCGTATGCGTTGCCGTGGTTCGTCGCGACGTTGCCGATGTTGCTCACGGACACGCCGGTGACCGTGCCGCTGAGCGATGCCGACGCGGTTACGTAGGTCTGGTTGAAGGCGTTGGTGAACGTAGCCGTCGAGCTCGAGCCGTTGTTCGCGGCTGCCGTGCCATAGCCTTCGGCGCGCGCCGTTCCGTCGTTGTTGCGGTTGTCGCCGGCGCTCTTGTCGTTGGCTTGATCGGAGTTGTTCGAGTTGTCGGAATTGTCGGTGAGCGAGTTGTCCGAGTTATCGGAGTTGTCGGAGTTGTCCGAGTTATCGGTCGCCGAATTGTTCGAGTTGTCCGAATTGTCCGAATTATCCGAATTGTTCGAGTTGTCGGAGTTGTTCGAACTGTCGGCGAAGCTGCTGTTGTCCTGCGTTGCGGTCGAAAACTCGTTCGCCTGCGGGCTGGTGTCGCCGCTCTGCGTCGCTGTGGCCGTTGCGGTTTGCGTGTTGTCGTTGGTAACGTCCGTGACATTATTCTCCGGATTCGCCCAAGCCTGCCCGGCAAGACCAAAGGCAAGTCCGATCGCGGCTGAAATCAATGTTTTTCTCATTGCACTTCCCCTTCGAGAGCCAGGGCCAGCCCCATGCCAGGCCCGGTGCCGACGTCGCGCAAGAGCTGTGCCATTGATGCGGAGTGTCGCCAAGCTACTGATTAAACGTCGACTATTTTGTCGCGACGGCGTCGGCCTCGACGAGGCACATGCCTGACTGTTCAGAGCTTGTACAACTTTGCGGGCGCAAAATCCGGTTCTTTCGCCCGCTTCAAAGCCAAGCCTTTGTATGGCCTGGTTTTTTACGGAAATCCGAGTCATGGCGAAGTGTTTCGCCGGTGAAACACTTCGCGCCGCATGCTGCGGCCACATCGTGCGCCGGCTGCAGTGCCGCAAGCAGGGAGTGCGCTCGCCCGCCCCTTCGCGCGCGACTGCCCCCGCAGTCACGGGTCATCGAAGAGGTTCTTCGCTAAACCGGCGCCAACTGTCGTAATCTTCCTGTCCGAGGCTGCTCTCGTTCATTCATTTATTCCGCCCCTTTCATGGAGCCCGCTTATGTCGAACTGGTATTCCGACAACGCCTTGTCGATCGGCAAGACGCCCCTGGTCAAACTGAACCGCGTCACCGACGGCGCCCCGGCAACCGTCCTGGCGAAGATCGAAGGCCGCAACCCGGCCTATTCGGTGAAGTGCCGTATCGGCGCCGCGATGATCTGGGACGCCGAGCAACGCGGCCTGCTCGGTCCCGGCAAGGAAATCGTCGAGCCGACGAGCGGCAACACCGGCATCGCGCTGGCGTTCGTCGCCGCCGCGCGCGGCATCCCGATCACGCTGACGATGCCCGAGACGATGAGCGTCGAGCGGCGCAAGCTCCTCGTCGCGTACGGCGCGAAGCTGGTGCTGACCGAAGGGGCCAAGGGCATGAACGGCGCGATCGCGAAAGCCGAGGAAATCGCCGCCTCCGCCCCGGGTCGCTACGTGCTGCTGCAACAGTTCAACAACCCCGCCAATCCAGCGATCCACGCGTCGACGACGGGCCCGGAGATCTGGAACGACACCGACGGCAACGTCGACATCTTCATTTCCGGCGTCGGCACCGGCGGGACGATCACCGGCGTGTCGCGTTACTTCAAAGAGACGCGCGGCAAGCCGATCGTGTCGGTCGCCGTCGAACCGGAAGCCAGCCCGGTGCTGACGCAGACGCGCGCCGGGGAGCCGCTCAAACCCGGGCCGCACAAGATCCAGGGACTCGGCGCCGGTTTCGTGCCGCAGGTGCTCGACCTGTCGCTGATCGATGCGGTCGAGACGGTCAGCAACGAAGACGCGGTCCTCTACGCACGCCGGCTCGCGCGCGAGGAAGGCATCCTCTCCGGCATCTCCTGCGGGGCAGCCGTGGCGGTGGCGGCGCGCGTCGCCCAGCGCCCGGAGAACGCCGGCAAGACGATCGTCGTGGTGCTGCCGGACTCGGGCGAGCGCTACCTCAGCTCGATCCTGTTCGAAGGCCTTTTCGACGCTTCGGGCGTGGCGATCTGAACGCCCCGGCGCGCGGCCGGGCCCGACCGGAACACGGCATGCAATCGGGCGGTCGACTGCCGGAATCGCGCCCTGGCGGCCCCGACGCGGGGGTCGCCAGGCGAGCCGCGCGCCGGTCGCGCAAGCTTTCGGCGACCGGCGATTCATAGCACAATGAATCCTTGAGCAACCCTCACCGCAGCCCTCCATGAATCCTCTGCTCCGCGTACGCGCCGAAGGCCAGCAGGTCTGGCTCGACAACCTTTCCCGCACCCTTCTCAACGAAGGCCACCTCGCCCGGCTGATCGCCGCGGACGGCATCGCCGGCGTCACGACCAATCCGGCGATCTTCCACAAGGCAATCGCCGGCGGGCGCTACTACGAAGAAGACCTCGCCCGTCTCAAGGGCGAAGCGATCGACGCCGAAACCCGCTACGAGCGGCTCGTGATCCCGGACGTGCAGCGCGCCTGCGACCTGCTGCGCCCGCTGTTCGACGAGAGCGGCGGCAACGCCGGCTACGTGAGTCTCGAAGTGTCCCCGGCGCTCGCGCACGACGCGGCACGGACCGTCGCCGCCGGGATGCGCCTGAAACACGCGGTCGGGCGCGACAACGTGCTGATCAAGGTGCCCGCAACCCCCGCCGGCATCGAAGCCATCGAGCAGCTGACCGCACACGGAGTGAGCGTGAACGTGACGCTGATGTTCTCGCTGGCGCATGTCGACGCGGTCGCCGAAGCCTACCTGCGCGGCCTCGCGGCCTGGCAGCAGGCGGGAGGCGAGGTGGGCCGCGTGATGTCGGTCGCGAGCCTGTTCCTGAGCCGCGTGGACACGCTGCTCGACAGGCAGCTCGGCGAGATCGGCAGCGACGCGGCGCTCGCGCTGCGCGGAAAATCCGCCGTCGCGATGGCGAAGCTCGCGTACCTGCGTTATCGCGAACGCTTCCACGGTGCGGCGTTCGCCAAGCTGCGCAGCGCCGGCGCGCGGCCGCAGTTGATGCTTTGGGCGAGCACCGGGACGAAGAACCCCGCTTACAGCGACCTCATGTATGTCGAGCCGCTGATCGGGCCGGAGACGGTCAACACGCTGCCCGACGCGACGCTCGCTGCGCTGGGCGACCACGGCACTGTCGCCCGCACGCTCGACCGGGATGTGGATGCGGCGCGGGTGCAGTTCGCCGCGCTGGAAGGGCTGGGCATCGACATGACGGCAGCGGGGAAGCGCCTGCAGGACGAAGGACTGCGCCAGTTCGAAGAAGCCTTTGCCGGGCTTCTCGAGCTCACTGCCTGAGCTTCGGGCTTCGCCCGTTCGCCCCGCCGTCCGGCCGCGCCGCTTTCGGTACCTCGCCGAGCGCCCGCAGCCGTTCGCATTGCAGCTGGAGCAGTTCCAGCCGCTCCCTCATCATCGCGCACAGCATGCCGGTTGCCCGCAACGGGCCACCGGCGCTCGCCCGGATGCAGTCGATCCTGCGCTGAAGCTCCCGCAGCCGGTCGCGTTCGGCCGCCGGATGGGCCGCGATGAACTGCTCGATGACCTCGGAGCGGGCGCGAAAGAACGCTTCCGGATCCCGTTGCGCGAGACTGCTCCAGTGCCCGAAATCGAAGCCGGCCATGACGCCCCTCCGGCACGGCGATGGCCATGCGTGTTTCATCGTAGGCAGCAGGAAGGGGTGGCGCAAGCGCAGTTGCGTCCGGCCGGCGCGTCTGGCCGCGCCGGCGAAAAACGGCCTCGGCTCAGGCAGCGGCGGCGTGCTGCGGGGTCAGCGCCAGACGGGCCATGCCGCGGAAATCTCCGGAACCGCCGAGCAGTTCCTTCATGTCGAGGATCAGCACGATCTGGCCGTTCGAAAGCGTCGTCACGCCGGCGACACCTTTCGGCCTGAAACCGTCGAGCGACTTGATGACGGCGTCTTCGCGGCCGGCGAAGCTGTCGATCGCGAGAATGAACGACAGTTCGGCGGCCTGCATCAGCACGCCATACCCGGGCGCCCGCTCCAGCGGCCAGCCGAGCATGCCGGCCAGCGGCAGGATCGGCAGCACTTCGCCGCGCACCACCATCGTCGCGCGTCCGCCCACTTCCTGGACCTCGCGCATGTCGATCGGCAGGATTTCCCTGACCATCGACAACGGCACCGCGAACGGCTGCTCGCCGAGCCGCACCAGCAGGACCGGCAGGATCGCCAGCGTCAGCGGCAGGCTGATGACGAAAGTGGTGCCCTTGCCGAGCTGCGACTTGATGTCGATGCTGCCGTTGAGCTTCTGGATGTTCGTGCGCACGACGTCCATCCCGACCCCGCGCCCCGAAACGTCGGACACCTGCGACGCCATCGAGAACCCGGGCAGGAACACCAGGTTGAAACTCTGGCGCTCGTCCATCCCGTTCGATTCCTCATCGGTGATGAGACCTTTCTCGAGCGCCTTCGCACGCAGTCGCTCGGCGTTCATGCCGCGCCCGTCGTCGGCGACGAGCAGGATGATGTGATCGCCCTCCTGGCGCGCCTCCAGACGCACCACCGACTTTTCCGGCTTGCCGTTCGCGATGCGTTCAGCCGGATCCTCGACGCCGTGGTCGACGGCGTTGCGGATCAGATGGATGATCGGGTCGGCCAGATCCTCGATCATCGTCTTGTCGATTTCGGTTTCCTCGCCGTCGAGCACCAGTTCGACGTCCTTGCCCATGTTCCGGGCCAGATCGCGCGCAATCCGCGGATATTTCTGGAACAGCCGGCCGACCGGCTGCATGCGGGTTTTCATCACCGCGTTCTGCAGGTCCGAGACGAGCAGATCGAGCTGGCTGACCGCGAGATCGAGCGAATGCAGCGTCTCGGTATCGTTGCGGCCGCTCAGGATGTCGCTGCGCAGCGCGTTGAGCCTGTTCTTCGTCAGGCCGATCTCGCCCGACAGGTTCAGCACCTGGTCGAGCCGGGTGGTATCGACGCGAATCGAGTTGTCGCGCTGCTTCTCGATGTCGCGTCGCCCGACCGGAGCCGCTGTATCGGGCTTGTCGTTCCCGCGCCGGCCGATCGCGGCCTGGATGACTTCCTCCGGTGGCCTGGCCGGCTGCGGGGGGACGATCACCGCCGGTTTGACCGCCACGGGCGTGCGGGCCGGCAAACCGGTGACCACACCGTGCAGCGCTTCCCAGTCCGGCTCCCCGCGCTGCGAGACGTCCGCACGCCCCGCCCGCGCCGGCTCAACAGCGGGAGCCCGCGGCGCCGTGGCCGAAAGGTCTCCCGCGATCGCCTGCTTCAGGCGCGCGATCAGCGCCGGCTCCGCCGCAGCGGGCCGGGCATGGTGCTCGAGGTGCGAAAACATCGTCCGCACGGTTCCCGTGGCTTCGAGGATCACGTCCATGACTTCGGGGGTGACCTGCACCGCGCCAGTGCGAAGATTGTCGAACAGGTTCTCGGTCAGGTGGCACAGCGTCACCAGTTCGGCGGCATTGAGGAAGCCCGCCCCGCCCTTGATCGTGTGGAAGCCGCGGAATATCTCGTTCAGCAAGCCGCGGTCGTCGGGTGCCCGCTCCAGATCGACGAGCTTGTTATCGACGCCGGACAGCAGGTCCCCGGCCTCGATCAGGAAATCCTGCAGGAGATCTTCCATTCCCGCGAAGTCACTCATGACGTTCTCGCATTATCGTTGCAGACTGCCGGGACGAAAGTCGCGGCGCGGCATATCGCCGCATCAAACGGCGTTTGGGCGGTTGCCCGGCGCCCCCTTTGGTTTTCAGAAGCCGAGGCTGTCGAGCAGGTCGTCGACCTGCTCCTGGGTCGTCACGACGTCGTCGCGCCCCGCGGAACTGATCACGGGACCGTTGAGCAGGTCGCCGTGCCGGTCGCTCCGCATCTGTGGCGGGGTCACCTCCAGCAACACCTGGAGCAGTTCGGTTTCGAGTTTCTGCGCAAGATCCACGACCTTCTTGATGACCTGCCCGGTCAGGTCCTGGAAATCCTGGGCCATCATGATTTCCATCAGCTGTTCGTTCGTCGCCCGGCTGTTCCTGACGACTTCGCCGAGGAAATCCCGCGTGCTGCCCGACAGGGCCTTGAACTCGTCGACCGACAGTTCGTTTGCGAACAGCTTGTCCCACTGCGCCTCCAGGTTTCGCGCATCGGCATGCATCTTGTTCTGTATCGGCTGCGCGATGTCGGTCGCGTTCAACACCCGGCTTGCCGCCTGTTCGGTCATTTGCGCGATATAACTGAGCCGCTCGCGGGCGTCCGGAATCGCCTGCACGGCGTCCTGGAGCAGGCCGTCCGAACCCAGCGCGCGCAGCGTGTTGTGCACCTGGCGCGTCATCTGGCCAATCCGTGTGAATACGGCATCGCAGCTGTGCTCGGGAAGTACGGGCGGCGGGTCGGTCCTTTTCGGCGCCGGCTCGCAGCTGACGGCAGCATCGAACTGCGCGGCGACCGCATCGAACAGGGACTGCAGTTCGTCGTCGTCACCGCTCGATGCGCCGGGATCGGCAACGACCTTGAATTCCGATTTCGCCGGGCCGGATGCGATGCTGTCGAACAAGGCCTGGAGATCATCAGAATCACCGGTCTCGTCGAGCTTCAGCTTTTTCGCCATTATCGGATTCCCTATTCGTTCAGGCGGGGCCATTCAGGCAACCGCTTTCTTGCCAATTTTTTCGAAGATCTTTTCGAGCTTTTCGGCCATCGTCGCCGCCGTGAACGGTTTCACGATGTAGCCGCTCGCGCCCGCCTGTGCGGCCGCGATAATGTTTTCCTTTTTCGCCTCGGCGGTGACCATCAGCACCGGCAGGTGCCGCAGATGGGGCGTCTGGCGGATCGTCTGCAGCAGCGTCAGGCCGTCCATGTTCGGCATGTTCCAGTCGGTGACGACGAAGTCGAACGACGCGTTGTTGAGCTTCTGCAGCGCGGCCGCACCGTCCTCGGCCTCGTCCACGTTCGTGAATCCGAGTTCCTTGAGGAGGTTGCGCACGATGCGGCGCATGGTCGAAAAATCGTCGACGACGAGAAATTTCATCTTGGGGTCGGACATCCTGTTCTCCGTATTCGTCTCGCAGCCGGCCCGGCCTAGTGCCCCTTCGACAACAGGGGGCGCAGCGTATCGGCCAGCGCGTCAGCGTCGAATTTTGCCACGTATGCATCGACACCGACCTGTTTTCCCATGGCGCGATTCGCCTCCGATGACAACGACGAATGCATGACGACGGGAATGCCGTTGAAGCGCGCGTCGGCCTTGATGTTGCGCGTCAGCACATACCCGTCCATCTCCGGCATTTCGGCATCCACCAGTATGAGGTCGAGTTCTTCCCCCACCTGGTGCCCGCACTGCTGCGCGTGGCTCGCGATGCCCTGCAGCCGTGTCCAGGCCTCGAGCCCATTGACCGCATGCTTGTGCTTGACGCCGAGCTTGTCGAGGACCTCGGCGATCTTGCGCCGCGCCACGCCCGAGTCGTCGACGAAGAAAATGTCGTATTCATGGCCGCCAGCGATCGGCGAAATATTCCCGACGACCGCGTCGCCGAACGTCGTCGCCAGCACCGTCTCGACGTCGACGATCGAAACGAGCTTGCCGTCGGGCGACTCGGTGATCGCGGTGATGTAGCTTTGCACATTGCTCGACACGTTGTCGGGCGCGCGGACCTTGTCCCATTCGACACGAATGATGCGATCCACGCTGTCGACGAGGAATCCGAGCGTGCGCTTGCTGTATTCGGTCACCATCATCGAGCCGCCGAGCGGCGCGCCGGGCCGGGCAAGGCCGAGGATCTTTGCCAGTGACAGAACCGGGATGACGTTGCCTCGCAGCGAGATCAGCCCTTCGACGCCGACGGGCATGTTCGGCGTGCGCGTGATGAAGGGCGCGGTGCAGACCTCGCGGACCTTGAACACGTTGATGCCGAAGGTTTCGCCGGTTCCCAGCGAAAACAGCAGGATTTCCATGCGGTTCGAACCGGCGAGGCTGGTGCGCCCATCGACGACGTTCAGCAGGCCGCTCTCGTCGGAATTGAAACTCGACATATCGGTGCTCCCTCTCAGCATGCCCGGGACGAGGCGCTGCTCTCGACCAGCAGGCGTCGCAGCGTCTGCGCGAGGCGCCGGGGTTCGAATTTGGCCACGTATTCATCCACCCCGACGGATTTCCCGAGTTGCTGGTTGGACATGCCCGACAACGACGAATGCATGAGAACCGGGATGCCGTTGAAGCGCGAGTCGGATTTGATCATCTTGGTCAGGATGTAGCCGTCCATTTCGGGCATTTCGACATCGGTCAGCACGAGGCCGACCAGTTCGTTGACCTTGCGTCCGGTCGCTTCGGCATGCATTGCAATCTTCTGCAGCTCCTGCCACGCCGCCCGGCCGTTGATCGATCCGACATAGGGCACGCCGAGCGCATCGAGCGTGCGTTCGATCTGTTTGCGGGCGACCGACGAGTCGTCGGCGAAATAAACCGCCTGCGCCGCGTCGTCGAGCGGTTCGATGCCCCGGAACAACAGCGGATCGTCCTGGGTCGTCGTTTCCGACAGCACTTTCTCGACGTCGAGCATCATCACCAGCCTCTCGCCGGGCAGCTCGGTCACGGCAGTGACCAGACCGCCGAGGTTCGCGGTCAGCATGTCCGGCGGAACCCTCATCTGCCCCCAGTCGAGCCGCAGGATCGTATCGACGGCCTCGACGAGGAAGCCCTGGGTGTGGCCGTTGTATTCAGTCACGATCATGATGTCGCGCCGCGCCTCGGCGCCTATCCCGGCATATCTGGCGAGATCGACGACCGGCACCAGTACGCCGCGCAGGCTCACCATCCCCTCGACCGACGCGGGCATCTCGGGCGCGGCGGTGATGGCCGGCGTGCGCATGACTTCCCGCACCTTGAACACGTTGATGCCGAAAGTTTCCCGACGGCCGGTACGCGCGTCGGTCCCCAGCGTGAACAACAGGATCTCCAGCTTGTTCGTGCCGGCGAGCCGTGTGCGCGCTTCGATATTCCTGAATAGTTCGGACATTTGGCTCTCCGCAAGATGCGGGTATATGTTCCGGCAACGGGTTCGTGCCGCGGGGTTGGGATGGATAACGTCAATGGCGGCCGATTCTTGAGGGCTGATGCGCGCGGTTTATTGCGGCGCCGTGTTCGGCCCGGCGCGCTGCAGGATGTGCAGCGCGATGGCCTTGAGCGGGACGACTTCGCGTGCGGCGCCAATACTCGCTGCCTCCCGCGGCATGCCGTACACGACGCACGAGTCGTGATCCTGGGCGATCGTCCATGCCCCCGCGTGGCGCATCTGCAGCAACCCCTGTGCGCCGTCCTTGCCCATCCCCGTGAGCAGGACTCCGATCGCCGCGGTGCCGACTTGCGCCGCTGCCGAGCGGAACAGCACGTCGACCGAGGGGCGGTGGCGATTGACGGCTTCGTCCCGCGACAGCACGCACTGGAAGCCGCCCCCGGTACGCCGGATCGCGAGATGGGAATGGCCCGGCGACAGATACACGTTTCCCGCCAGCACGGGCTCGCCGTCCTCGGCCTCCTTCACGGTCGGCGCGCACAGTCCGTCGAGCCGGCGGGCGAAGGAAGAGGTGAAGATTTCCGGCATGTGCTGCACGATCAGGATCGGCGGCGAGCGTTCGGGCAGCCCGACAAGGATCTCCTTGATGGCTTCGGTGCCCCCCGTCGAGGCCCCGATGAAGACGATGCGCGCCGCGCCACTGCGCATTGCCGTGCCGGCCTCAGGCGCGGCTTGCATCGACGCACTGATAGACCGTACGGCCCATCGAACGGAACAGGTCGACCGCGTGCAGGAAGCTCTCGGAGTGGCCGGCGAAGAGCGCTCCATCCTGGCGCAGCAAAGGCACAAAGCGCTTGAGGATCGTGTACTGCGTCGGCTTGTCGAAGTAGATCATGACGTTGCGGCAAAAAATCGCGTCGAGCGGCCCCTGCACGAGCCAGTTGGCTTCGAGCAGGTTGATGCGGCGGAAACTCAGCAGGCGCTGCAACTCCGGGCGCACCTGCAGTTCCCCGGGCAGTCCGTCGGCCGGGCGGACGAAGTAGCGCCGCAACCGCTCCGCCGACAGGCGTTCGAGGCGATCCTGTCGATACCGGCCGCGCTGCGCCTGGGCGAGCACGCTGGTATCGATGTCGCTCGCGAGGATCTGCACCGGAGGGCTCAGCGTGTCGAACGCCTCGCATGCGGTGATCGCGAGCGAATACGGCTCCTCGCCGGTGGAAGCGGCGTTGCACCAGATCCTGATCGTGCGCTTTTCCTCGATGCCGCGCAGCCGCTGGGCAAGCAGGTCGAAATGGTGGGGTTCGCGGAAGAACGAGGTGAGGTTCGTCGTCAGCGAATTGACGAAGACCTCCCATTCCGGGCGATCGCGCTCGAGCCGGACGAGATATTCCGCGAAAGTCCGGTCGCCGCACGCCCGCAGGCGCCGGGCGAGGCGGCTGTACACCATGTCATGCTTGGCCGGCGACAGCGCGATGCCGGCGTGGCTGTGGATCAGCGCCCGGATGCGGTCGAAATCCGTCGTCGTGAACAGGAATTCGCGGTCGCGCATGCTTGTCGTCGATGGGCTCAGGGTTGCAGGGCGGCACGCGCCCGTCCGGCCGGCATCGCGGAGGCCGCCCCGATATCGCGGCGGAGCTTCTCGTCGTCGACGGGCATTGTCGCGCCGACGTCGAGCAAACCGCGCTGCGCCCGCACCGCCTCTTCGGTCTTCCGGTTCATGACGACGATGCTGATACGGCGGTTGGTTGGATCAAACAGGTCGTCCTCCTTCATGGGCACCGTCTCGGCCAGGCCGACTACCCGGATCACCTTCCCCGGCTCCAGTCCGCCGGCGACCAGTTCCCGGCGCGACGCGTTCGCACGGTTGCTCGACAGCTCCCAGTTCGAGAAGCCGCGCTCGCCACCGGCGTATTTCGCGGCATCGGTATGGCCGGAGAGGCTGAGCCGGTTCTGCACGTCATTGAGCGCCCGTCCGATCGCCCGCAACAGGTCGCGGGTGTAAGGCTGCAGCGCATCGCTCGCGGTATTGAACATCGGCCGATTCTGCTCGTCAACGAGCTGGATGCGCAGCCCTTCGGACGTGATGTCCATCAGGATCTGGTTGCGAAAGCTGCGCAGCTTCGGGTCGGCCTCGACGATCGCCTCGATGCGGCCTTTCAGGTCGATCAGCCGCGCCCGCTCGCGCATTGCTTCCGCCCCTTCGTTATCGCCCTCCAGTCGCTGGATCTCGCGTCCCTTCGCCGCATCGAGGTTGATCGAACGGCGCTCGTCGACGTCGCCGCGCTTGCGCTGTCCGAGGGAACGGGAGAGGTCTTCGCCGCCGCCCTTGATGACGCTTGAACTGTCGCCCGATCCGCTTCCGCCCTGCATCGCGATTTTCAGCGGATTCTGGAAATGGTCAGCGATCCCCTCGAGGTCGCCCTGCGCGGTCGAGCCGAGGAGCCACATCAGCAGGAAGAAAGCCATCATCGCGGTGACGAAGTCCGCGTACGCGACCTTCCATGCGCCGCCGTGCGCTGCCGCCGCGACCTTGTTGATGCGCTTGACGACGATAGGTTGTTGCGTATCGTCGCTCACGGCCGGGCGCCTCCACGTCGCGCAGAGGCCGGGCGAGGCGTGAGGCGCGGCAAGCTCGTCATTGCGGCCGTCAGCCCTTGCGGTTCTTGATGTCCTGCTCGAGCTCGGCGAAGCCCGGACGCTCCGTCGAATACAGCACCTTGCGCCCGAACTCGATCGCCACCTGCGGCGCATACCCGTTCATGCTCGCCAGCAGCACCACCTTGATGCACTCGAAGACTTTCCCGCCCTCTTCGACGCGCTGCTCCAGCTGGCTCGCGATGGGCTGGACGAAACCGTAGGAAATGAGGATGCCGAGGAAGGTGCCGACCAGCGCGCCGCCGATCATCTTGCCGAGCACCGCCGGCGGCTGGCCGACCGAACCCATGACGTTCACCACCCCCATCACCGCGACGACGATACCGAACGCGGGGAGCGCATCGCCAACTTTCGCCACGACGTGCGGTGCGGTGTGCGCCTCCTGGTGATGAGTATCGATTTCCTTGTCCATCAAGCTTTCGAGCTCGAACGCGTTGAGGTTTCCGCCGACCATCATGCGCAGATAATCGGTGAGGAACTCGATCGCGTGGTGGTTGGCCATCACGCTCGGATACTTCGTGAAGATCGGGCTGGATGCGGCATTGTCGACATCGTTCTCGATCGACATGAGGCCTTCCTTGCGCACTTTCGCGAGCACCTCGTACAACAGGCCCAGCAGGTCCATGTACATCGCCTTGTTGTACGGCGAGCCCTTCACGACCCCCGGCAGGGCCGCCAGCGTCGCCTTCAGCGCCTTGCTGCCGTTGCCGGCAACGAAACCGCCGATCATCAGGCCGACGATCGCGAGGTATTCGAGCGGCACCCACAGGGCCATGAGGCTGCCATGAATCGAATAGGTCCCGATCGACGCGAGAAGGATGATCACATAGCCAACGATCAGAAACACCGCGGAACCCCTGTCGATTCATGCGCGAAGGCGCTCCGGCGCCTCGCGGAAATACTGGCCACTGTAACGACTCCGGCACGCCGGACTTGAGCGCCGACAAACAAAAAGGCCGCCGGCAGGCGCGGCGGCCTCGAGCACGGCGATCCGTTGCTCAGTCCGCTTCGGCGAATGCCGCCTTGGCGGCCCGCTTGGTCTTTCCGGCCCGCGAAGGCATATTGCACAGACCGCATACGAAGTGGTGGGTCGGATCATAGGCGTGGGCGACGAAGCGTCCGCCGCAGCTCGTGCAGGGGGCGAACTGGAGCAGGTCGGCGTCGAAGAACCGCACCAGCGTCCAGGCGCGCGTCAGGCTGAGCACCGGGTCCATCGCTTCGGCCTCGACGTGATCGAGATACAGATGGTAGGCCTTGATGATCGCATCCAGCCCCTTGAGGCCGGCCTTGTCCTGGAAGAAACTGAAGAAGGCCATGAACAGCGACGCGTGCATGTTCGGCTGCCACGTCATGAACCAGTCGGTCGAGAACGGCAGCATCCCTTTCGGCGGCGACATGCCGCGCACTTCCTTGTAGATCTTCAGAAGGCGCTCGCGGCTCAGCTTCGTCTCGGCTTCCAGCATCTGCATGCGGGCGCCGAGGCGGACCATTTCCGCTGCGCGCTGGATGTCTTCGGCTTCGCCGATGATGCTCTTGTTTTTCAATTTGCTCTCCTCCGGCCGGGCTATCCGGCCAGTTCCTGCACGGGCTTGCCGGCGGCGATGATCGCGGCGTGCAGGCTGGACGTCGCGGCATCCCGCCCGTTGCCGGCGATCAGGCCCGCCAGCATCGCATCGTCGAAGCGGAAACCCGGCAGCACCATCTGGCTGCTCGCCATTTTCACCAGCCGGGCACTGGTCAACCCCTCGATGAGCTCGGCAACGCCATGGCCGATCCCCAGTCGCAGCATCGCCGTCTCACGGTCGGCGCGCAGCATCTGCTGCGCCAGCATCATGTAAGCGAGGTTGAGTTCCTGGATTTCGGACTGAAAATCTTGGCGTTTCATCGTTTGGTCATTACCGTGAATAAGGTAGCCAAAATTAGAGTCAATTGTTAGCAATTGCAAGCGCGATCCACGGCAGGAGCGGCAAGATTACACACTTCACGGGCTATCTGTTGTATCGACGCCACGTCTGTGGGAACTGCTGTTCCGCATGTTAGACGAATACGTTTTGCGCAAGGTCGACGGGTCCTTTTGCGACCCTCGCCACCGACACCCCACCGTTCCGGGCTAGAATCCAGCGACCCCAAGCCTTCAGCCAATGCCATGAAGTTCTGCTCGAACTGCGGCGCGACCGTCGAGTTGCGCATTCCTCCCGGAGATTCGCTGCCGCGCCATGTGTGTGCGAACTGCGGCAGCATTCATTACGTGAATCCGAAGATCGTCGTCGGCGCGATCCCGGAATGGGAAGACCGCATCCTGTTGTGCCGGCGCGCGATCGAACCGCGCCACGGCTTCTGGACGCTGCCGGCGGGCTTCATGGAAAATGCCGAGACGACGGCACAGGCCGCGGCGCGCGAGACGCTCGAAGAAGCCTGCGCGCGGATCGAGGTCGGCGAAATATTCACGCTGATCAACGTCCCGCACATCAGCCAGGTCCACATCGTCTATCGCGCGCGCCTGCTCGACCTGGACTTCGGACCGGGCGAGGAATCGCTGGAGGTCGGATTGTTTGCGGAACATGAAATCCCGTGGGACGAGATTGCTTTCCGGACGATCGCGCTGACGCTGCGGCATTATTTCGACGACCGCCGCCACGGCACTTTCTGCTTCCGCACCAGCGATCTCGCCCTGCCCCCACCGGTCGGCACTGCCTGAACCACTGCTGCCGCCGCCGATCGAATGACAATAAGGCCGGCCGACACTGCCGCCGGTCCGCATCACCGGTCCGGCAGGACCGTGCCGGCGCCGCCCGCGCCGGCAGAACAGAAGCGCAGGAGGTATCGTGCCGACAGCGGCTCATGACAACGCAATCAAATCCGAACGACGGCCAGGCCAGCCGCGGGCAAGGTCCCCTGTCGTGCAACACCCCTGGATCCTCACGCTCGACAGCCGCGGCCTGCCCCACCGCTGGATAAGCTGGCAGGCGGCGTGTCACTACTATGCCCTGGACATGGTGGCGTGGGTCGTCGGAAACCGGCAGTTCCGCTTCGTCGGGGGAATCTGCCGGGCTACCGGGTTGCGCTCCGAAATCACCGCGAACAGCATCATCGCGATCAAGGGGCGCAACTTCCGTCCCGAAAGCCACAGCCAGGTCCCGCCGCTGAACAACCGCGAACTGTTTCACCGCGACCGCTATATCTGCGCCTATTGCGGCGACCGCTTCTCGGGCCACATCCTGACGCGCGAGCACATCGTCCCGGTTTCACAGGGCGGCCGCGACGTGTGGATGAACGTCGTGACCTCGTGCCGGCCCTGCAACCAGCGCAAGAGCGGGCGCACGCCGGAACAGGCGCGAATGGCGTTGCTGTATGCACCGTATGTGCCGAACAAGGCCGAATACCTGATTTTGTGCAACCGCAGCATCCTCGCCGACCAGATGGATTTCCTCGCCCGCCACGTGCCGCGCCAGAGCCGGCTCCACGTTCCGTGAAAACGTGAGCGCACCCTTCCAGCATCTCCCCACCGGCTTGCCTGAGCCGGCGCGTTCTTGCCTGTCGCAACACGCTGACGGAGGCGGGCAATGAGCGGGCTGCGGGCAATCCGCGGCGAGATCGTGCACTTCCTCGGCGACCCGGCCGACCTGGGGAGCGATGCGCTGGCGCACTTTCCGGACGGGTTGCTGATCGTGCGCGACGGGCTCGTCGCCGAACTCGGCCCCGCGGGCGAGCTGCTGCCCCGGCTACCCGCCGGCACGGCGGTCGACGACTACCGTGGCAAGCTGGTCCTGCCCGGCTTCATCGACACGCACATCCATTACGCGCAGACCGACATCGTCGCCAGCTACGGCGAACAGGTGCTCGCGTGGCTCGAGAAATATACCTACCCGACCGAACGGCGTTTCGCCGATCCGGCTCACGCGGCGGCGGTCGCGGAGTTCTTCTGCGACGAGCTGCTGCGGAACGGCACGACGACCGCGATGGCGTTTGCGACCGTGCATCCGGCCTCCGTCGACGCGCTGTTCGCCGCGGCGCGCAAACGGCACATGCGGATGATCGCCGGCAAAGTGCTGATGGACCGCAACTGCCCGGACTTCCTGCGCGACACCGCCGACCGCGGCGACGCGGGATCGAAGGCGCTGATCGAGCGCTGGCACGGCCGCGACCGCCTGCTGTATGCGGTGACGCCGCGCTTCGCCCCGACCTCGACACCTGAGCAGATGGCGCTCGCCGGGCGCCTCTTCGCCGATCATCCGGGCGTGTATCTGCAGTCCCACCTTGCCGAGAACGAGCGCGAAGTCGCATGGGTCGCGAGGCTCTACCCGGAAGCGCGCAGCTACCTCGACGTCTATGAACGCTACGGCCAGCTCGGCGCGCGCAGCGTGTTCGCGCACTGCGTGTGGCTCGACGACACCGATCGCGCCCGCATGGCCGCGACCGGCGCGACGATCAGCTTCTGCCCGACCTCGAACCTGTTCCTCGGCTCGGGCCTGTTCGATCTCGACCGCGCGCAGGCCGCGGGCGTGCGGGTCGGGCTCGGCACCGACGTCGGCGGCGGGACCAGCTTCTCGATGCTGCAGACGCTCAACGAAGCCTACAAGGTGCAGCAACTCAGGGGACAGCGGCTGCCGGTCGAGCGCGGCTTCTACCTCGCGACCCGCGGCGGCGCGCGCAGCCTGTATCTCGACGACCGCATCGGCAGTTTCGACACCGGACGCGAAGCCGACCTGGTGGTGCTGGACCCGGCCGCGACGCCATTGCTCGCCCGGCGCACGGCCGTCGCCACGACCCTCGCCGAGCGGCTGTTCGCGCTGATGCTGCTCGGCGACGACCGCGCCGTCGCGGCGACCTGGGTGATGGGCGAACCGGCGTGGCGCCGGCCGTGACGTGACGTCTTTGAGGTGAGGTTTTTCGGGCGGATGAGCCGAAGGCGTTATCCGCCAATCGAACGCCGGGAGCGGCCCCGTGCCGTTTTGGCGGGAGGCGCTTCGCTTTCCCGCCCTACGTTCCTGCCGGCGAAGGCAGCGCGGGTCGCCCGGCGGCGGACCTCAGGCGCGAAGTTCGGCGCGATCGCGAAACTGCTCGAGCGCGTCCGGGTTCGCCAGCGCCTCGATGTTCTTCACCGGCTGCCCGTGCACGACGTTGCGCACGGCGAGTTCGACGAGCTTGCCGCTCTTCGTGCGCGGGATGTCCGCGACCTGGACGATCTTCGCCGGCACGTGGCGCGGCGTCGCATTGTCGCGGATCGCCTGGCGGATGCGCGCGACGAGCGCGTCGTCGAGCACGACGCCTTCGGCGAGCCGCACGAACAGCACGACACGCACGTCGGTCGGCGCCTCCGGCGGCCAGTCCTGGCCAATGACGATCGATTCGAGCACCTCCGGCAGCTTCTCGACCTGGCGGTAGATTTCGGCCGTGCCGATCCTCACGCCGCCCGGGTTCAGCGTCGCATCCGAGCGGCCGTGGATGATCAGGCCGCCGTGCGCGGTGATCTCGCAGAAATCGCCGTGGCACCACACGCCCGGGAAGCGCTCGAAATACGCGGCGCGGTACTTCGCCCCGTCCGGGTCGTTCCAGAAGCCGATCGGCATGCTCGGGAACGGCTTGCGGCAGACGAGCTCGCCTTTCTCGCCGACCACCGGGCGGCCGTCGTCGTCCCACACTTCGACCGCGAGGCCGAGGCCGATGCACTGGATCTCGCCGCGCCACACCGGCAGCGTCGGGTTGCCGAGCACGAAGCACGAGATGATGTCCGTGCCGCCGGAAATCGACGCGAGCTGCATGTCGGGCTTGATCGATTCATAGACGAAGTCGAAGCTCTGCGGTGCCAAGGGGCTGCCGGTCGACAGCACCGCGCGCAGTGCGGAAAGATCGTGGGACTGCCCCGGGCGCACGTCGCCTTTCGCCAGCGTCTCGATGTATTTCGCCGACGTGCCGAAATGCGTGAAGCGCTCGGCCTGCGCGTAGTCCCACAGGAGGCGGCCCTCATTGCCCACCCCTCCCACGAAAGGATTGCCGTCGTACAGCATCAGCGTCGCGCCGCAGGCCAGGCCCGAGACCAGCCAGTTCCACATCATCCAGCCGCAGGTCGTGAAGTAGAACAGGCGGTCGCCTTCGCGCACGTCAGTGTGCAGCTTGTGTTCCTTCAGGTGCTGCAGCAAGGTCCCGCCGGTGCCGTGCACGATGCATTTGGGCACGCCGGTCGTGCCCGACGAATACATCACGTACAGCGGATGGTTGAACGGCAGGCGGACGTATTCGGGTTCGGTCGCCGCGAGGTGCGGGGCGACGAAGTCGTCATACGACACCGCGCCGGGCACGCCCGAAAGATCGAGCGCGACGCCGGCCGCAAGGTAGGGCACGACGACGAGCCGCGCGACGCTCGGCAGCTGCGGGGCCAGCTCGGCGAGCTTCGGGCGCACGTCGATCGCCTTGCTGCCGTACCAGTAGCCGTCGCACGCAAGCAGCAGCTTCGGCTCGGTCTGGCCGAAGCGGTCGAGCACGCCCTGCACGCCGAAGTCGGGCGACGCGCTCGTGAACACCGCGCCGATCGACGAGGCCGCGAGCATCGCGACGAGCGTCTCGGGCATGTTCGGCATGAACGCGGCAACGCGGTCGCCCTCCTTGATGCCGAGCGCGCGCAACGCGGCCGCGAAGCGCGCGACCTCGATGCGCAGTTCGGCGCGCGTCATGCGCCGCTCGAGCCGGTCCTCGCCGCGGAACACGAGCGCCTGCGGATTCGTGCTGTCGCGCAGCAGGTTCTCGGCGAAGTTCAGTCGCGCATCGGGGAACCAGGTCGCGCCGGGCATCCGTTCCGCGTCGATCAGGCCGCGCTCGCCCTGCTCGCCGATGACGCCGCCGAAATCCCACACTTCGCGCCAGAACGCGGCCGGCGAATGGACCGACCACGCATGCAGCGCCGCGTAGTCGGCGAGCGGCAGGCCGGTCGCGGCGCGGGCGCATTCCGTGAAGGCGGCGATGCCGGTCGCCGCGATCTGTTCGGGCCGCGGCGTCCACAGCGGCCGAGCGCCGGATTCGTTGTTTGTCATCTCTTTTCTGTCTCCTCGTTCAGAACGGGCCGCTCGACTGGGCGACCGGTTGCGGCGCCACGCCCTGCTCGAGCGCCGCGCGCTGCTGCGCCGCGAGCGCCCGTCGGAATCCGTCGCGCGCCTGCAGGCGCTGCCAATACGCGAGCGTCGCCGGCTTGAAGCGGTCCCGAAGCCCGATGTCGTCGGCGAGCAGCAGCGCGTAGCCGACCGACACGTCGGCCGCAGTGAAGCGGCCGGCGCACAGATATTCCTGATGCTCGAGCAGCGGCTCGAGCGTGCGCAGCCGCGACAGGAACCACCGCGTATAGTCTTCGGCCGCCTGCGGCAGCCGGCGTTCCGGCGGCTCGAAGCGGCTGTAGCGCAGGATCAGCGCCAGCGGGAACGTCAGCGTTGCCTCGCCGAAATGCAGGAAGTTCAGATACGCGCCGAACGCCGGCTCGTCGGTCCCGACGTCGACTTGCCGCGGCGAATGGCGCGCCGCGAGGTACTGGCAGATCGCCACCGATTCGGTCAGGCGCGTGTCGCCGTCGAAGAACGCCGGGATCGTACCGAGGGGATTGACTTCGAGATACGGCTCGGCCTCTTGTCGTGGCGGAAACGGCAGCACCTTCAGCTCGTACGGCAGCCCGAGCTCTTCGAGCATCCACAGCGGGCGGAACGAACGTGCGCTGAGGCAATGGTAGAGGGTCATCGTCATCGGTATTCGGCTCCTGAAGTCGTGTAGGGGCGGCAGGACTGCGGCGGGCGCGTCGCCCGGCCACCGCACTGTTCTGTTACCCCGCCGCCGCGCAGCCTGCGCGCAATGCGCGTGACACGCGCGAGGCCGGCTCGCGCCCGAGCACGCCGCTGATCCATGCGCCGGTGTCGACGAGCCGGTCGAGATTAACACCGCTCTCGATGCCGAGTCCGTTCAGCAGCCAGACGACGTCCTCGGTCGCGACGTTGCCGGAGGCGCCTTTCGCGTACGGGCAGCCACCCAGGCCCGCGACCGACGCGTCGAACACCGCCAGCCCGAGTTCGAGCGACGCGTAGATGTTCGCGATCGCCATGCCGTAGGTGTCGTGGTAGTGGCCGGCGAGCCGCGCGACCGGCACGCGGCGCATCACCGCTTCGAGCATGCGCTGCGTCTTGACCGGCGTGCCGGTGCCGATCGTGTCGCCGAGGCTCACTTCATGGCAGCCCATCTCGAACAGCGTGCCGGCGACGAGCGCGACCGCTTCCGGCCGGATTTCCCCTTCGTACGGGCAGCCGAGCACGCACGACACGTAGCCGCGCACCTTCACGCCGGCCGCCTTCGCTGCGTCCATGACCGGCTCGAAGCGCGCGAGCGATTCGGCGATCGAGCAGTTGATGTTCTTCTGGCTGAAGGACTCGGAGGCCGCGCCGAACACCGCGACCTCGTCGGCGCCGGCGGCGAGCGCCGCTTCGAAGCCTTTGAGATTCGGCGTCAGCACCGGGTAGGCAACGCCCGGCCGGCGCGCGATCCGCGCCATGACTGCCGCGTTGTCCGCCATCTGCGGCACCCATTTCGGCGACACGAACGACGTCGCCTCGATCGCCTTCAGGCCGGCGTCGGCGAGCCGCGCGATCAGTTCGACTTTGGTGTCCGTCGCGACGACCTGCTTCTCGTTCTGCAGGCCGTCACGCGGACCGACTTCGACGATCTTCACCGCTTTCGGCAGCTTCATGACTTGTCCCTCGTCGTGGTCGTCACGCGGTGCGCGCCTCGTCGAGCCCGAGCTCGCGCTTCATCTGCTCGCGGATCTGGAACTTCTGGATCTTGCCGGTCACCGTCATCGGGAAGGCGTCGACGAACTTGATGTAGCGCGGCACCTTGTAGTGCGCGATCTGGCCCTGGCAGAACGCTCTGACCTCGTCGGCGCTGAGCTCTTCGCCGTCGCGCACGATGATCCACGCGCACAGCTCCTCGCCGTACTTCGCGTCCGGCACGCCGACGACCTGCACGTCGAGGATCTTCGGGTGGCGATAGAGGAACTCCTCGATCTCGCGCGGATACAGGTTCTCGCCGCCGCGGATCACCATGTCCTTGATGCGGCCGACGATGTTGCAGTAGCCCTCGTCGTCGATCGTCGCGAGGTCTCCGGTGTGCATCCAGCCGGCGGCGTCGATCGCGTCGCGCGTCCGGTCGACGTCGTTCCAGTAGCCGAGCATCACCGAGTAGCCGCGCGTGCACAGCTCGCCGGCGACGCCGCGCGGCACGATGCGTCCGTCGTTGTCGACGATCTTGACTTCGAGATGCGGCTGGACGCGGCCGACCGTCGACACGCGCCGCTCGACGGGATCGCCGGTGCCGCTCTGGAAGCTCACCGGCGACGTCTCGGTCATGCCGTACGCGATCGTCACTTCGCGCATGTTCATTCGGTCGATGACACGCTTCATGACTTCAATCGGGCACGGGCTGCCGGCCATGATGCCGGTCCTGAGGCGCGTGAGGTCGAAGTCGCCGAACCGGGGGTGATCGAGCATCGCGATGAACATCGTCGGCACGCCGTACGCGGCGGTGCAGCGCTCCTCGGCGAGCGTCTCGAGCACCGCAAGCGGTTCGAACGCTTCGCACGGATAGACCATCGTCGCGCCGTGCGTCACGCAGCCGAGGTTGCCCATGACCATGCCGAAGCAGTGGTACAGCGGCACGGGGATGCACAGCCGGTCGCCTTCGACGAGGCGGATCGCTTCGGCGACGAAGAAGCCGTTGTTGAGGATGTTGTGATGCGACAGCGTCGCGCCTTTCGGCTGGCCGGTGGTGCCGGACGTGAACTGGATGTTGATCGGGTCGTCGAACTGCAGCGTTTCACCGCGCACCGCGAGCTCGACGAGCTCGTCGCGCGACGGCGGCGCGAGCAGGTCGTCGAAGTTCAGCATCCCGGCGCTCTTCTCCGCGCCCATGCGGATGACCCAGTTCAGCGACGGCAGCCGCGCGGCTTCGAGGGCGCCCGGCTCGCAGTCGGCAAGCTCCGGCGCGAGGTCGGCGAGCATCGCGAGGTAGTCGCTGCCCTTGAATGACGGCGACAGCACCAGCGCGCGGCAGCCGACCTTGTTCACCGCGTATTCGAGTTCGCTGCGGCGATACGCAGGGTTGATGTTGACGAGCACGAGGCCCGCTTTCGCGGTCGCGAACTGCGTCAGCGCCCATTCGAGATTGTTCTGCGACCAGATGCCGACGCGATCCCCGGCGGCGAGCCCGAGGCGCATCAGTGCGCACGCGAGCGCATCGGCTTTCAGCTTTAGCTCGGCATAGGTCAGCCGCACGTTCTGGTGGCGCACGACGAGCGCCTCGCGCTGCGCGTGGCGCTCGCACGCCTCGTCGAAAAAGCGGCCGATCGTCTGGCCGATCAGCGTTTTTGCGGATGCGCCGTGGACGTAGCTCAACTGCGTCATGTGTCTCTCTCCTCCAAATTACCGGTTTTCTTGCCGCGGCGACCCGAGCCGCTGGGCTCACAGGTAGGGCGGATGAGCCGAAGGCGTTATCCGCCACGCTTGTGCCGTTACCCGCCGCCATCTGGCGGAAGGCGCTGCGCTTTTCCGCCCTACGCGACGTTGCTCCGGCCGCGCCGCGTCAGCCCTTCTCGGGCTCGAACTCGACGAGCTCCTCGCCGTCGCCGACCTGGTCACCGACGGCGTAACGGTAAGCCTTGACGGTGCCCGCCGCCGGCGCGTTGATCGTGTGCTCCATCTTCATCGCTTCGAGGATCAGGAGCGGCGCACCTTTCGCGACCTTCGCGCCGGCTTCCGCGAGCAGCGCGATGACCTTGCCCGGCATCGGCGCGAGCAGCCCGCCTTCGGCGCCACCGCCTTCACCGGCGTAATGCAGCGGATCGACGTTCGCGAGCTGCCAGCTGCGCCCATGCAGGAACACGTGGCGCATCCGCCCCGCGGTGATGACTGTCGCGTCCATGCGCGTGCCGTCGAGCTCGACGCGCAGCCGGCCGCGTTCATTGACCCGCCCGCGCGCCTCGGCCGACCTGCCGTCGACCGTCAGCGTGTAGCGGTCGCCGCGATACGCGACCTGGACCGTCTTCTGCACGTCGCCGAGGCGGAAGATCAGTCCGCGATTCGCCGTCGCGTTGAGCCGCCAGCCGTCGCGGGCGTGCCATGGCGAAACGGGATCGCAGCCGCGGCGCGCAGCGTCTTCGGCCCACGTCGCCTCGCGCAGCAGTTCGCCGAGCGCGGCGACGAGCCAGACCGCGTCCGGCGTCGTCTCGCTCTCGGGGAACAGGTAGGCCTTCTCGCGCTCGATGAGCCCGGTATCGAGATCGGCGCCGGCGAACGCCGGGCACGCGGTCAGCCGCGACAGGAATTCGATGTTGTTCGCGACGCCGACGACGCGATAGTCGGCGAGCGCCTGCAGCATGCGCGCCAACGCCTGCTCGCGGCTCTCGTCCCAGACGATCAGCTTCGCGATCATCGGATCGTAGAACGGGCTGATCTCGTCGCCTTCCTCGACGCCGGTGTCGACGCGCACGTGCAGGCCTTCGGCCGGCGGCGCGAGATGCAGCAGCTTGCCGGTCGAGGGCAGGAAGCCTTTCGCCGGATCCTCGGCGTAGATGCGCGCCTCCAAGGCGTGCCCGCGGATTTCGAGTTGCTCCTGCGCGAGCGGCAGCGGCTCGCCCGAAGCGACCCTGAGCTGCCATTCGACGAGATCGAGGCCGGTGATCATCTCGGTGACCGGGTGCTCGACCTGCAGCCGCGTGTTCATCTCCATGAAATAGAACGTGCCGTCCTGGTTCGCGATGAATTCGACCGTGCCGGCGCCCACATACCCGACCGCTTTCGCCGCCTCGACCGCGGCCTGCCCCATCGCCGCGCGGCGCTCGGGCGTCATGCCGGGGGCGGGCGCTTCCTCGAGCACTTTCTGATGGCGGCGCTGCACCGAGCAGTCGCGCTCGAAGAGGTAGACGCAGTTGCCGTGCGTGTCGCCGAACACCTGGATCTCGATGTGACGCGGGCGCGTCACGTATTTCTCGACGAGCACGTGCTCGTCGCCGAAGCTGGATGCCGCCTCGCGCTTGCACGACGCCAGCGCCGCTTCGAAGTCGTCGGAGCGCTCGACGAGCCGCATGCCTTTGCCGCCGCCGCCGGCCGCGGCCTTGATCAGCACCGGGTAGCCGATGCGGTCGGCCTGCTCGTGCAGGAAGGCGGGCTCCTGGTTGTCGCCGTGGTAGCCGGGGGTCAGCGGCACACCCGCCTGCTCCATCAGCTTCTTCGCTTCGGACTTCGAGCCCATCGCGCGGATTGCCGTCACCGGCGGGCCGATGAAGACGATGCCTTCCCGGTCGCACGCGTCGCAGAACTCCTCGTTCTCGGACAGGAAACCGTAGCCGGGATGGATCGCCTGCGCGCCGGTCTGCTTCGCCGCGGCGATGATGCGCTCGATGACGAGGTAGCTCTCCTTCGCCGCCGCCGGGCCGATCAGCACCGCCTCGTCGGCGAGGCGCACGTGGCGCGCGTTCGCGTCGGCTTCGGAGTAGACCGCGACGGTGCGGATGCCCATGCGGCGCGCAGTCTTGATGACTCTGCAGGCTATCTCGCCGCGATTGGCGATGAGGATCTTTTCGAACATTGTTGTCTCCCCTTACATCCGGAACAGGCCGAACTTCGTCTGCGGGATCGGCGCGTTCAGCGTTGCCGACAGCGAAAGTCCGAGCACGCGGCGGCTCTGCGCCGGGTCGATGACGCCGTCGTCCCACAGGCGCGCGGTCGCGTAGTAGGGGTGGCCCTGCACTTCGTACTGCTCGCGGATCGGCGCGCGGAAAGCTTCTTCGTCTTCCTTGCTCCACGTGCCGCCTTTCGCCTCGATGCCGTCGCGGCGCACCGTCGCCAGCACGCTCGCCGCCTGCTCGCCGCCCATCACGGATATTCGCGAGTTCGGCCACATCCACAGAAAGCGCGGCGAGTATGCGCGGCCGCACATGCCGTAGTTGCCGGCGCCGAAGCTGCCGCCGATGATCATCGTCAGCTTGGGCACCTGCGCGGTCGCGACCGCGGTGACCATTTTCGCGCCGTCCTTCGCGATGCCGGCGTTCTCGTACTTGCGCCCGACCATGAAGCCGGTGATGTTCTGCAGGAAGATCAGCGGGATGCGGCGCTGCGCGCACAGCTCGACGAAATGCGCGCCTTTTTGCGCCGATTCGCCGAACAGGATGCCGTTGTTCGCGACGATGCCGACCGGGTAACCGTAGAGCTGCGCGAAGCCGGTCACGAGCGTCGTGCCGTAGCGCGGCTTGAATTCGTCGAAGCGCGAGCCGTCGACGACGCGCGCGATGACTTCGCGCACGTCGTAGGGTTTGCGCGTGTCGCTCGGGATGATGCCGTAGATCTCTTCCGGGTCGTACAGCGGCTCGTCGCCGCCGCCGAGCTTCATGCCGACCTCTTTGACGCGGTTCAGGTTCGCGACGATGCGTCGCGCGATGTACAGCGCGTGCGCGTCGTTCTCGGCGAGGTGGTCGGCGACGCCGGAGATGCGCGTATGCACGTCGCCGCCGCCAAGATCCTCAGCGGTGACGACTTCGCCGGTCGCCGCCTTCACCAGCGGCGGGCCGCCGAGGAAGATCGTGCCCTGGTTCTTGACGATCACCGTCTCGTCGCTCATCGCCGGCATGTACGCGCCGCCGGCGGTGCACGAGCCCATCACCACCGCGATCTGCGGGATGCCGAGCGCCGACATGTTCGCCTGATTGTAGAAGATGCGGCCGAAATGCTCGCGGTCCGGGAACACTTCGTCCTGCGTCGGCAGGTTCGCACCGCCCGAGTCGACGAGGTAGATGCACGGCAGGTTGTTCATCTGCGCGATCTCCTGCGCGCGCAGGTGCTTCTTCACCGTCATCGGGAAGTAGCTGCCGCCTTTCACCGTCGCGTCGTTCGCGACGATCATGCATTCGAGCCCTTTGACGCGCCCGATGCCGGCGATCACGCCGGCCGACGGGGCGTCGCCGTCGTACATGCCCCAGGCCGCGAGCTGGCCGATCTCGAGGAACGGCGTACCCGGGTCGAGCAGATGGTTGACGCGGTCGCGCGGCAGGAGCTTGCCGCGCGCGGTGTGCTTGTCACACGCTGCCGGGCCGCCGCCGCGGCTCACTTCGGCGGCCTTGTCGCGCAGGTCCGCGACGAGGCCGCGCAGAGCCGCGGCGTTCGCCCGGAACTCGTCGCTGCGGGGGTTGATGCTGGACTTGAGCACCGACATCACGCGGTCTCCGCGAACAGCTCGCGCCCGATCAGCATGCGGCGGATCTCGCTCGTGCCGGCGCCAATCTCGTACAGCTTCGCGTCGCGCCACAGCCGGCCCACCGGGTATTCGTTCGTGTAGCCGACGCCGCCGAGCGCCTGGATCGCCTCGCCGGCCATCCACGTCGCCTTCTCGGCCGAATACAGGATCGCACCGGCGGCGTCCTTCCTCAGAGTGCGCGAGTGGTCCGTGCGGTCGCAGGCCTGGCCGACCGCATAGACGTAGGCGCGCGTCGCCATCCACGTCGAATACATGTCGGCGAGCTTGCCCTGCATCAGCTGGAATTCGCCGATCGGTTGATTGAACTGCTTGCGCTCGTGGATGAAGGGAACGACGGCGTCCATGCACGCGGCCATGATGCCGAGCGGCCCGCCGCACAGCACGGCGCGCTCGTAGTCGAGGCCGCTCATCAGCACTTTGACGCCGCCGCCGACTTGTCCGAGCACGTTTTCTTCCGGCACCTCGACGTCGTCGAAGAACAGCGGGAAAGTGTTCGAGCCGCGCATGCCGAGCTTGTCGAGGTGCGTGCCATGCGTGAAGCCTTTCATGCCTTTCTCGACGATGAACGCGGTGACCCCCTTCGGCCCCGCGTCGAGGTCGGTCTTCGCATAGACGACCAGTGTATCGGCGTCGCCGCCGTTGGTGATCCACATCTTCGCGCCGTTCAACACGTAGCGATCGCCGCGCTTGTCCGCGCGCAGCTTCATCGACACGACATCCGACCCGGCGTTGGGCTCGCTCATCGCCAGGGCGCCGACGTGCTCGCCGGAAATGAGCTTCGGCAGGTATTTCCTCTTCTGCGCGGCGTTGCCGTTGCGGCGGATCTGGTTCACGCACAGGTTCGAGTGTGCGCCATACGACAGGCCGACCGACGCCGACGCGCGTGAAACTTCCTCGAGCGCGATGATGTGCGCGAGGTAGCCCATGTTCGTGCCGCCGTATTCTTCCTCGACGGTCATGCCGTGCAGGCCGAGCTCGCCGAGCTTTTTCCACAGGTCGGCCGGGAACTCGTTCACCCGGTCGATCTCGGCCGCGCGCGGCGCGATCTGGTCGGCGGCGAAAGCCTGGACGGTGTCGCGCAGCATCTCGATTGTTTCGCCGAGGTTGAAGTTGAGGCTCGGAATGTGCATGGGGTCTCCTCGTTCCTGTCGTGGTGGCTTCGTGTTCGGGACGTCCGCAGGAGAAGCTTAGACCGCCCCCGGCAGATCGTCGTGATCGCACTAGAGTAGGCTGCCGCGCGGCGCGTCACGCGCCAACATGGTTGCAAATCGTGCCAACGCTTCTATCATCGCCCGATGCCTTCGCCGCTTCCTTCGCCTGCCGACCCGACGCGCGGCTTTGCTGCGACACCGATCGCTTTCATCCGCGCGATCGTCGCCGCGTACCGTCGCTACGGCATCAATCCTGCCAACGCGCTGCGACAGGCGCACATTCCACCCGCGATGCTGGAGAACCCGGACGGACGCGTCACCGCGGCGCAGATGGAGATCATGTCCGGCGTCGCGATGCAGGAACTCGACGACGAGGCGCTCGGCTGGTTCTCGCGCCGGTTGCCGTGGGGCAGCTACGGCATGCTGTGCCGGGCGTCGCTGAGTTCGCCCGACCTCGGCGTCGCGCTCAAGCGCTGGTGCCGCCACCACCGCCTGCTGACCGACGACATCGTGCTGCGGCTCGACGCGACGCAAGCGGTCGTGGACCTGACGATCGAGGTGCGCCGCTACCTCGGCGAGATGCATGAATTCTGCCTCCTGACGAGCCTGCGCTACCTGCTCGGCTACGCGTGCTGGGCGATCGATTCGCGCATTCCGTTGCTGTCGGCGCGCTTTCCATTTCCGCCACCGCCCCATCGTGGCGTCTATCCGCTGCTGTTCCAGGGACCGATCACGTTCGATGCCGACCGTGCAGGCATCAGCTTCGACGCGCAATACCTGTCGCTGCCGCTGCGGCGCGACGAACAGGCGTTGCGCCAGATGCTGCAGCGCGCGCTGCCGCTGACGGTGCTGCAGTACCGCCGCGACCGGCTGCTGGTGCAGCGCGTGCGCCAGCTGCTGTGCAGCGACCTGGCGCCCGGCACGACGGCCGACAGCCTGGCGGAACGATTGCACGTATCGCCCCGCACACTCCATCGCCAGCTGCAGGAGGAAGGGGCGTCGCTGCAGCGGCTCAAAGATGAGGCACGGCGCGAGCACGCCGCGGATCTGCTGCACCGCAGCACGCGGCCGATCAAGCAGATCGCACTGGCCGTGGGCTTCCGCAACGAAAAGAGCTTTTCGCGCGCCTTCCGGCAATGGACCGGCGAATCGCCAAGCGCTTTCCGGGAGCGGAGCGTCGCGCTCGGCGAGGATCGGCCCAAGCGCTGAAAGCCGCACGCCTGGCAGCAGCGTGCGCTCGCGGCGCCGCCCACGGACCGCTCGCCCTTGTTTTTTTGCTCCGCCCGCATACGCTGAACAACATCACCGTCGTGCCGCGGCCGCAGCGGACAGGCGCCTGATCGGGCAGGCGCACGCGCCATCCGCCGCCTGCCCGGGTTGCACCTCACGGCAAGCCTGGAAGGAGGAAATCATGCTATTTGCCGACCGTATCGACGCCGCGCAGCGCCTCGCCGACGCACTCGACGCCTGGCGCGGAAAGCACGCGCTGGTCCTGGCGATTCCCCGCGGCGCCGTGCCGATGGGCGCCGCCCTGGCCGAAGCCCTGCAGGCCGACCTCGACGTCGTGCTGGTGCGCAAACTCGGCGCGCCGTGGCAGCCGGAATACGCCGTCGGGGCGATCGACGAGAGCGGCTGGTCGTTCGTCTCCGATCCCGATGCCGCCAGCGGGGAGTACCTGGAGGGCGAGCGCGCGCGGCAGCTCGAGCGCCTGAAGGAACGGCGCCGCTCGTATTCGCCGCGACATCCGCCGGTCGATCCCGCGGGGCGCATCGTCATCGTCGTCGACGACGGGCTCGCCACCGGGGCGACGATGATCGCCGCACTGCACGCGGTCCGCAGCAAGGGGCCGCAGCGGCTGATCTGCGCGGTGCCGGTCGGAGCACCCGCGAGCGTGGAAAAAGTGAAGCCTTACGCCGACGAGGTCGTGTGCCTGTACACGCCGCCGAATTTCCACGCCGTCGGGCAGTTCTATCGCAACTTCGATCAGGTCGAGGATGACGAGGTCGTGGCCTGCCTCGAGCGGTTTCGTGCCAAACCGGGGGCGCCGGCAGCCGACTGAGAGGCGGCGCCCGCAGGGAGGAGCGCGCCGCGGGGGCGCGCCAGGAGCATCGTTTGCGCTAAGCTCCCGCCTTCGCTCGCCGCCGCCCTCTGCCGGAGCCCAAACTGACTTCACCGCAACCCGCGATCGCGACCCTCGCAGCCGGTCCCGGTCCGCGCTCGCCGCTCGATCTGTTCCTCGCATTCACCGTGCTCGCGCTGCAGGGCTTCGGCGGCGTGCTGGCGGTCGCCCAGCGCGAACTCGTCGATCGCCGCGGCTGGCTGACGCGAGAGGAATTCATCGCCGCGTATTCGCTCGCGCAGCTGCTGCCAGGCCCCAACGTCGTCAATCTGTCGCTGATGCTCGGCGACCGCTTCTTCGGCTGGCGCGGCGCATTCGCGGCGATCAGCGGCATGCTGCTCGCGCCGCTGGTGCTGGTACTGGTGCTCGCCGCGAGCTACAACCGGCTTTCCGATTACCCGCTCGTCGCCGGCGCGCTGCGCGGCATGGGCGCCGTCGCCGCGGGGCTGATGCTGGCGATGGGCTTCAAGATGCTCGGCACGTTGCGGCGCAACCCGATGGGTCTCGTGCTGTGCGCGCTGCTCGGCCTGGCGACGCTCGTCGCCGTCGCGGTGTTGCGCGTACCGCTGGCGTGGGTCGTGATCGGGTTCGGCGTCTTCGCCTGGGGGCTCGCCCGCTGGTGCCTCGCGCAGCAGGAGCGGCAGCCATGACGGCGGCCTTCATGCTGTCCGACCTGCCGGAGTTCTTCCTGCACTTTCTGACGCTGTCGCTGCTGTCGATCGGCGGCGCGATGTCGACGGCGCCGGAGATGCATCGCCTGCTCGTGCACGATCGCGGCTGGCTCACCGACGCGGACTTCACGACCGCGATTGCGCTCGCGCAGGCGGCGCCCGGGCCGAACGTGCTGTTCGTGCCGGTGCTCGGCTTTCAGGTGGCGGGTCTGCCCGGAGCCGCCGCTGCGTTCGTCGGCATCCTGCTGCCGTCGACGCTGCTGTCGCTCGGCGTCAGCCGCTGGGGCAGCCGGCGCCGCGACACGCCGGCGGTGCGCGCGTTCACCGCCGGACTCGCGCCGGTCACCGTCGGGCTGATGTTCTCGTCCGGCTGGGTGCTCGCGCTGCCTTTCGTGCGCGAACCGGCCCACCGCGTCGGCGGCATCGTGCTGATCGCAGCAACGGTGGTCGCGATGCTGCGCACGCGCCTCGCGCCGATCTGGCTGATCGCCCTCGGCGCCGTCGCCGGCGCGCTCGGCTGGGCGTAGGCCCGGGTTTAGCCGCCTCCCGCCCCTTATCTGCAGGGCGCGCCCCTCCGGGCCGAAGCGGTTGGGGCCGGTGAGTCTCCGATTTGTCGTCTAAATATAAGGAACGATCCGGACCCACGACACGAAGGAGAACAAGTGATGAAGGATTTCACCGTTCTGGCCGGGCGTCTCCTGCTGGCGCTGATTTTCATCCTCAGCGGCTGGGGGAAGATCAAAGGCTACGCCGGCAGCCAGCAGTACATGGAATCGATGGGCGTGAGCGGCGCGCTGTTGCCGCTGGTGATTTTCGCCGAACTCGGCGGCGGCCTCGCGATCGCGTTCGGCCTGCTGACGCGGCTCGCCGCGGTCGGGCTGGCCGTGTTCTGCCTGCTCGCCGCGGCGTTCTTCCACACTGATTTCGCGGACCAGATGCAGGTCATCCAGTTCATGAAGAACCTCGCGATCGCCGGCGGCTTCCTCGTCCTGAGCGTCCACGGGCCCGGCGCATTCAGCCTCGACGCGTGGCGGCAGCGACGGACCTAGAACGCGAACCCGGTCCTGTCCTCGTTGCGACCGACGACAAGCTGAAGGGGCTCGACCATGTGGGACATCGACGCGCTGCTTCTCGCCCGGATCCAGTTCGGCTTCACGATCTCGTTTCATATCGTGTTTCCGGCGATCACGATCGGGCTCGCCAGCTACCTGGTCGTGCTCGAAGGCCAGTGGCTGCGCACCGGGCGGGAGGTGTTCCGCGACCTGTACCATTTCTGGTCGAAGATCTTCGCCGTCAACTTCGGCATGGGCGTCGTCTCCGGCGTCGTCATGGCGTACCAGTTCGGCACCAACTGGAGTTATTTTTCCGATTTCGCCGGCGGCGTGACCGGGCCGCTGCTGGCCTATGAGGTCCTGACGGCGTTCTTCCTCGAGGCCGGCTTTCTCGGCGTCATGCTGTTCGGCTGGACGCGGGTCGGGCCCGGCCTGCATTTTTTGTCGACAGTGATGGTCGCGGCCGGCACGCTGCTGTCGGCGACATGGATCCTCGCGTCGAACAGCTGGATGCAGACGCCGGCGGGCTACGAGATCGTCGATGGGCGCGTCGTGCCGACGGACTGGATCGCGGTGATCCTGAACCCGTCGTTTCCGTATCGCCTCGTCCACATGGGCATCGCGGCTTTCCTCGCGACTGCGCTGATCGTCGGCGCGTCCGGCGCATGGCATCTGCTGCGCGGCCGCGACACGCCCGCGATCCGCAAGATGCTGTCAATGGCGATGTGGATGCTGCTCTTCGTCGCGCCGCTGCAGGCGGTCGTCGGCGATTTCCACGGGCTCAACACCCTCCTGCACCAGCCGGCGAAGATCGCCGCGATGGAGGGGCACTGGGAGAACAAGCCCGGCGAAGGCGTGCCGCTGACCTTGTTCGGCTGGCCGGACATGGAGCGCGAGGAGACGCGCTTCGCGGTCGATATCCCGCGTCTTGGCAGTCTGATCCTCACGCATTCGTGGGATGGCCAATTCCCCGGGCTGAAGGAGTTCCCGCGCGAGGACCGGCCGAATTCGACGATCGTGTTCTGGTCGTTCCGCATCATGGTGGGGCTGGGATTCCTGATGATCGCGCTCGGCCTGTGGGCGCTGTGGGCGCGCTGGCGGGGCGAGCTGTTCCGCTCGCGCGCGCTGCTGCGATTCACGCTATGGATGGGACCGACCGGCCTCGTCGCGATGCTCGCCGGGTGGTTTACGACCGAAATCGGCCGGCAGCCGTGGCTCGTGTACAACGTGATGCGCACCGCCGACGGCGTGTCGTCGCACGGCGCCGGGCAGCTCGCGACGACGCTCGCGCTCTTCGTTGTCGTCTATTTCGCCGTCTTCGGCGCGGGCACCGTCTATCTGCTGCGCCTCATCGGGCACGGACCGGTGACGCACGAAGGGAAGGAGCCGGTGCCGGGCGGGCCGGGCCGGCCGCGCACTCCGGCACGACCGCTGTCGGCAGCCCCGGATGCGGCCGACGACATCGCCACCACGCGCAGCGGAGGCTGAACGACATGGGCATCGATCTTCCGCTGGTGTGGGCCGTGATCATCCTGTTCGGCGTGATGATGTACGTCGTGATGGACGGTTTCGACCTCGGCATCGGCCTGCTGTACCCGTTCTTCACCGACCGCACGGATCGCGACGTGATGATGAACACCGTCGCGCCGGTATGGGACGGCAACGAGACCTGGCTCGTGCTCGGCGGCGCCGGGCTGCTCGCCGCGTTCCCGCTCGCGTACGCAGTGGTGCTGAGCGCGTTCTACCTGCCGCTGATCCTGATGCTGCTCGGCCTGATCTTTCGCGGCGTCGCGTTCGAGTTCCGCTTCAAGGCGGACGACGCGCACCGCCACCTGTGGGACAAGGCGTTCATCGGCGGCTCGCTCGCGGCGACTTTCTTTCAGGGCGTCACGCTCGGCGGCTACATCCAGGGCATCGAGGTCGTCGATCGCGCCTACGCGGGCGGTGCATTCGACTGGCTCGCGCCCTTCCCGCTCTTCGTCGGCGCCGGCCTCGTCGTGACCTACGCGCTGCTCGGCAGCACGTGGCTGATCGTCAAGACGCAGGGGCCGCTGCAGGCGCGGATGATCGCGATTGCGCGGCCGCTGACGTGGATGCTGCTGGCCGTGATCGTCGCGATCAGCGTGTGGACGCCGCTCGCCCGCGAGGACATCGCGCAGCGCTGGTTCACGTGGCCGAACCTGCTGTGGTTCGCTCCGGTGCCGCTCCTCGTCGCGCTGACAGCATGGCAGCTGCTGCAGCGGCTGCGCCGCGCGCCCGACGTCGCGCCTTTCGTGCTGACGCTGTTTCTCGTGTTCCTCGGCTACAGCGGGCTCGGCATCAGCCTGTGGCCGAACATCGTCCCGCCCGGGATCACGATCTGGGAGGCGGCCGCCCCGCCGCAGAGCATGGGGTTCACGCTCGTCGGCGCGCTGCTGATCATCCCGCTGATCCTGATGTACACCGCGTGGGGATATTACGTGTTCCGCGGCAAGGTGGACGAAACGCAGGGCTACCATTGATGCGCGAGCCGGGGGAGGCGCGGCGGACGGCGACGCCGGCGCACGGATGGCTCAGGCGCATCGGGTGGCTCGTGCTGATCTGGGCCGCCAGCGTTGCCGCGGTCGCGGCCGTCGCGGCGGTACTGCGCGTCGTGATGCGCTCGGTGGGGTTGGCGCCGTAGCCGAACTGCCCATGCCTGGCGCGCATGAGCGGGCCCGGACAGCCGACCAGCCGAGACGGAAGACCGGCGCGAGCCGGCCCCCGTGACAACCCCGGCATGGTTGCGGATCTCGTCGCCGCGCCATTTTCCGGAACGGCTCCTCTCTAACGATCCCTTTTAAGCTTTCTGATTGCGCCCCATCTGCTTGGCGCGGTACATCGCCGCATCGGCCCGGCCGAGCAGGCTTTCCACGTCCCGGCCGTCGTCGGGATACAGGCTGCAGCCGACGCTGCCGGAGATCGTCGCGGACCCGGCCCCGAGTTGGAAAGGCTCGCGCAAAGTACGCAGAATCTTGTTGGCGACGGCTTCAACGTGCCTGCGGTGCGTCGGGCCATCGAGCAGGACCACGAATTCGTCCCCGCCCAGCCTCGCGACCATGTCTTCTTCGCGCACGCAGTCGGTCAGACGTTTTGCCACATCGACCAAAAGCGCGTCGCCGCAGGCGTGTCCCATCGTGTCGTTGACCGCCTTGAACTGGTCCAGGTCCACGAAGAGCAGCGCAAAGCTTTCATGTTTGCGGTGCGCCCGCGCGATCGCCTGCTTGGTTCTGTCCGTTAACAAGTTGCGGTTTGGCAGCCCGGTAAGCACGTCGTGATCGGCGGCGTGTATCAGCTGTTCGGTAAATTTCTGCACCTCCGTCACGTCACGAAACACCGAGACGGCGCCCACCAGTTTGCCAAGGCGGTCAAGTAGCGGCGTGGCCAGCTCCTCAACGATGTACTTCGCTGTGTCCTTTCCATACAGGGCATATTGCCTCCTTTGTGGCGTGGCCGAATGCAGGCTGTCTTCCAGCGCGGTGGCAATGCGCTCGCCTTGATCGTCGAAGCATTCGAACACTTCATTCGGCGGGCGGTGCAGGACATGCTCGCAACGCTGGCCGAAAAGTTGTTCCGCGGCAGGATTGATGTATTCGATGCGACCGTCGGCGTCGATCAAGGCGACGCCTTCGCCGATGGAACTCACGGTGGTCTGCAGCCTGTCCTTTTCCTGGAAAAGCTGTTCTTCGGCGCGCTGGCGTCGCGTGACTTCTGCTTCCAGTTCCTGTTTGTCGAACCGGAGATGCAACGAGGTGCGAATCACGCGGTGGAAATTCCAGGCAGAAAGCGACATGACTACGAGGAAAATCAGCGTCATGACGCCCATCGCCGTCTGCAATGGCATGCGCAGTGTCAGATATTGAACGGCAAGCGGCAAAAGCGCAGGCAACAGGAACGCCAGGCAGGCTTCCATTCGTGGCGCCAGTACGGTGACGCCGCCCGCGACCATGCCGGCCAGGACAAACGCAACGAACACCTGATGCGCGATCGAATCGGGTGGAAACAGCACCCAGCCCGCCGCCCCCCAGACAATGCCGGCGAGAGCCGCGCCGATCGAATAGGCGATGTTCCAGAAACGAGCTTCATCCGCGCCCCGTTTGACTTTGCCATAGCGCCAGGTAACCAGGACCCGGAGCGCTGTGACGGACAACAGGCAGCCATACCAGGCCAGCACAACGCCAAGGGGAATGAACGCGAGCTGGACGTACCCGAGGATCGCGCCGTTGATCAGGGTTGCGAGATAGGCGAGAGGCGCATTCTCATAGAGCAGCCTCACCTGCTCCGCATACAACGGATCGGGATGGCGCTTTTCGGTGCTCCCGGGTCTGATTTTGTGGAGGAAATCCGGGATCATGATCCGCCTGGCGCAGCCGGCACGAAGCTGAAAGGGTCGTACATTATCGGCTTGCCAAGCAGATGCGACGGCGTCGCGACAACTGATTATCGCCCGCGAACAGGCGCCGCTCAATGCTCCTTGCCGTCGCGTGGCGGATGAGACCGGCGCGATGCTCCGCGCTGCGCCAAGGCAGGCGCCGCGAACATGCCCCTCCCTGCCGGTCAGGCGCTCGCGAGCGCGGTCGGGCGACCGAAGAAGAAGCCCTGGTAGAGATCGAAGCCGAGCGCGAGGCACCGCCGTGCCCGCTCGAGCGTATCGACCTTCTCGGCGAGCAGGCGCGGCGGGTAGAGCCTCAGTCGCTGAACCAGCAGTTCGAGCGCGCGCGGGTCGAGCTGCAGCACGTCGATCTTGACGATGTCGACGAGCGCGAGAAGCGGCTCGTAAGCGGGCGCAATCGCGCAAAAATCGTCGAGCGCAAGCCGGTAACCCAAGTGCTTCAGTTCGGCGCAGCGATGCACGACGGCGTCGTCGACTTCGATCGTCTCGAGCAGTTCGAGGACGACCCCTTGCTTGGGCAGGCGCTCGAAGTCGCGGCTCAACAGGGTTTCGGTGTCGAGGTTGACGAAGCCGCTACAGCCTCCGGCAACGCTGCGCAGGCCGAGCTGCCCGAAAACACGCGTGATCACCTGGGCGGTTGCCCGCGCCCCGTCGCCGATCCTCGCTTCGCCGGAGCCGTCGTCGCGAAACAGCAGCTCGTACGCGACCACATTGCGTTGCCGATCCAGAATCGGCTGGCGTGCGACGAACACATCGTTATCGTTGCTCATGATAGCCTCCGTCGGGGTCGCGGAACGTTCCGCCCGCTCAGCCTTCAACATGCAATTTCCGGGCCGGGCTTTTGGATCGATCGGAGGCCGCGAGGCGCATGAAAACATGCAGGATCGGCCTGCAGGGCCCCCCCTGGCGGCCGTTCCAGCCGTCTGGATGGCTTACAACGAGAAGCCCGCCGCTGTCGGAATATTTGACACCTGCCCGCGTCGGTCGCCGCCCGCGGCGAGCATCAGGCGCCGCCATGCAGTCTGCGCGACTCGCCCCCTGCGCACGCGCCCGCTCCTGCGGCGGCGCTGCGACGATCCGCTCAGCGCGCGGGCCGCAGCTGGATCGCCTTGTATTCGAGGAATTCCTCGAGCCCGTACACGCCGTTCTCGCGCCCGAGTCCCGACTGGCGGTAGCCGCCGAACGGCGCGAGCGGATTCCACGGCGCGCCATTGACATCGACCTGGCCGGTGCGCAGGCGGCGCGCGACCGCGAGCGCATGTTCGTCGCTGCCGGCCCACACGCTGCCGGCGAGCCCGTAGATCGAATCGTTCGCCAGCGCGATCGCATCCTCGTCGCCGTCGTGCGGCACGATCACGAGCACCGGGCCGAAGATCTCCTCCTGCGCAACCGTCGCCTTCGGGTCCTCGACGACGAGCACCGTCGGCGCGACGAAGAAGCCGTCGCTTCCGGGCGCCGCATCGACGCCCCCGCACGCGAGGCGCGCGCCTTCGTCGAGGCCGCGACGGATATAGCCGACGACGCGGTCGCGCTGCACCTGCGACACCAGCGGCCCCAAGCGGCTGCCTTCGGCGAGCGCCGGGCCGACCTTGAACGACGCCGCCGTGGCCGCGGCGAGCGTCGCCGCCTCGTCGAGCTTCGCGCGCGGCACGATCATCCGCGTATGCGCCGAGCAGGTCTGCCCCGAATTCAGCAGGCAGTTCGACACCGTGCCCTTGACCGCCGCGGCGAGATCCGCGTCGTCGAGGACGATCGCCGCCGACTTGCCGCCGAGTTCGAGCGCGACCTTCTTCACCGTTGCCGCGGCAAGCTCGGCGACGCGCCGTCCGGCCTGCGTCGAGCCGGTGAAGGACACCATGTCGACGCGCGGGTCAGACGCGAGCACTTCGCCGACGACCGGGCCGTAACCGGTGACGAGGTTGAAGACGCCGGCCGGCAACCCGGCCGCGTCGATGATCTCGGCGAGGATGAACGCGTTGATCGGCGCGACTTCGGACGGCTTCAGCACGACCGTGCAGCCGGCGGCGAGGGCCGGTGCGACTTTCAGCGTGATCTGGTTGAGCGGGAAGTTCCACGGCGTGATCGCGCCGACGACGCCGACCGGCTCGCGCACGACCAGCGAATTGCCGACGCGCGCTTCCCATTCGAACTCGCGCGCGAGCTTCGCGTAGTGCTGCCAACTCCACAGCGGCCCGCCGACCTGGATGCGCGACGCCATTTTCAGCGGCATGCCGACTTCGTGCGCGATCGCCAGCGCAAGCTCCTCGCTGCGCGCCTGGACGCCGGCGGCAATGCGCTCGAGGTATTGCGCGCGTTCCGCCGGGGGCGTGCGCGACCACGAGTCGAACGCGCCCCGAGCCGCGGCGATCGCCGCTTCGGCGTCCGCCGGCACGCCTTCGGGAATGCGGGCGTAGACCGACGCATCGCTCGGGTCGATGACGTCGATGAAGCCGCGGCCTTGTGCAGCGGCCCAGCGGCCATCGATGAAAAACTTGTCGCGTAAGAGAGTCATGGAGCTGTCCTCGGCTGGAAGGAAAACCCGTCGACTATAACGGGCCGCTAACGTTGCACGCCGGCGCCGCAACAGTCGTTTACCGGCCGCGTGCAGGCGCCGCTCAGTGTTCCTTGCCGTCGATCCGCGCCTGCAGCAGGAAAGGCGTGTAGCGCCACGCGAGAAGGCCGAAGCAGGCCGCCCAGCACAGCGCCGAGAGGTCGATCCACAGCACGTAGCGGCCGGGGTCGAGCTGCGTCAGCACGATGCGCAGCACGAAGCCCGCGAGCATGATCCACAACGCGAGCCTGTCGGCCGGCTCGAACACCACCTTGCGTCCGGTGTGGCCTTTCGAGATACGCACCAGCATCGCCGGGATCACCAGCCCCATCGTACCGAACGTGAACACATGCAGCGCCAGCGCCCCGGTCCAGGCCGGCGGAGCCCAGGTGTCGAGTGCGGCGAGCAGCAGCTGCGCGATGATCGCGAGATAGCCGAGATACATGACTGCGAGGTCGAGCCGCCGCAGCCCGAGTTGCGGCTTCCAGAACACGAAACGGATCGCCAGCAGCAGCGCCAGCACGCACGAGATCGTCGCCGCCAGCGACGGCGGCATCAGGCCGGCGAGCGCGAGCGACACCGCGAGCAGCTTGATCGCGCTGTCGAGCAGCGGATGGCGCAGCAGCTCGACCTGGAAGATGCCTTTCATGAACTGCGTCAGCGTGCGCTCCATCATCACGAGGAACGCGACGCGGAACAGCCCCAGCGCCATCAGCCAGCCGGCGCGGAAGTGTTCCGGACTCAGGATCAGGTACTTCGCGAGCAGGAAAGCGGGCAGGATCAGCAGGAAGAAGTAGTTGTCGCGAAAACTGTCCGTCGCGCGGTGCCGGACGAGCGTCCACATCAGCATCGCGACGATCGCGGCGAGGAACGCGACATTGGACAGCGCGAACAGCGCGGGCGGCCAGGCTCCGCCGAAGAGCATGCCGATCCGCTCGACCAGCCACAACGCCACCAGCAGCATCAGCGCCGGTCCGTGGTGGCCGCGGATCTGGACCCAGTTCTTCGAGGCCGTGAGCAGGAAGCCGCCGATGACCGCCCAGCCGAAGCCGAAGAACATCTCGTGCGCGTGCCATTGCACACCGGAAAAGCGCTGCGACGGCAGCGCCGCGTGGCCGACGAAGATCGCCGCCCATGCCAGCGGAAACAAGATGCCGGACAGGCAGGCGAGGATGAAGAAAGGCCGGAAGCCGACCAGCCATACGGGGTGCGTGGAGAATTTCATGCTCAGCGTCTGGGTGCGTGGCGCTTGTGCGGACGGGAATGGACGGAAACTGCGAAACCGCGCGGATCATAACCCGTGATCGCGGACCGGCGCGCGGGGGAATAGACTTTATCGCCGGCACGCCGCCGCCCGCAGCCGGACTGAAACGACAAGGAGAAACCTGAATGCTCCGCTTCGCCGCGAACCTGACGATGCTGTTCAACGAGCTCGATTTCCTCGAGCGCTTCGACGCCGCCGCGCAGGCCGGCTTCAGGGGCGTCGAGTTCCAGTTCCCGTATGCGCTGCCGAAAGAGGCGATCGCCGAGCGGCTCGACCGCGCCGGTCTCGTGCAGGTGCTGCACAACCTGCCTGCGGGCGACTGGGAGCACGGCGAGCGCGGCATCGCGTGCCACCCCGACCGCATCGGCGAGTTCCAGGACGGTGTCGGACGCGCGATCGAGTACGCGCAGGCGCTCGGCTGCGCGCAGCTCAACTGCCTCGCCGGGATCGCGCCGCCGGGGGTCGATCCGGACACGCTGCGCGAGACTTTCGTCGCCAACCTGCGCTTCGCCGCGGGCAAGCTCGGCGAGGCCGGCATCCGCCTGCTGATCGAGCCGATCAACACCTGGGACATCCCGGGCTTCTATCTGAACCGCAGCGCGCAGGCGGCCGCCCTCATCGACGCGGCCGGCTCGGACAACCTCTTCATCCAGTACGACATCTACCACGCGCAGCGCATGGAAGGCGAACTCGGCAACACGATCGCGCGCCACCTGCCGAAGATCGCGCACATGCAGCTCGCCGATACCCCGGGGCGCAACGAGCCCGGCACCGGCGAGATCAACTTCGCCTGGCTGTTGGCCCACATCGACCGCCTCGGCTACGACGGCTGGATCGGTTGCGAGTACCGCCCCGCCGCGGGCACCCTGGACGGACTCGGCTGGATCGACGCGCTGGTGCGGGCGCGCTGAACGCCTGAAACCGATGAGGGCGACAACCGGCTTTACGCGCAAGGAAGCCGCGATGACCCGCACTGCGCGTGAAGTCCTGCGTCGTCGAAGCCGCGCACTGCTCAGGTCCGGCGCGACGATCGCGGAGATGAACTGCGTGCGCCGCCACGGCCAGCCGGTCGCGCCGCCGTGCGTGCTGCTGTCGGGCGGCGAGACGTCGGTGACGGTGCGCGGCAACGGTCGCGGCGGACGCAATGTCGAATTCCTGCTGGCGCTCGCGCTCGCGCTCGATGGCGAACCCGGCGTGCATGCGCTCGCCGGCGACACGGACGGCGTCGACGGGCAGGAGGAGATCGCCGGCGCGTTCGTGACCGGCCCGACGCTGACCAACGTCAACGATTTCCGCGCAATCCTGGTGTTCTGACCCGGACACCCGAAACGAAGGAGATGGCAATGAAGGACATCAAGGCACTGACGCTCGACGACGTCAAACGCATCGCCGCGGCAGCCGAAGCCGAGGCCGTCGCGAACGGCTGGGCGGTGAGCATCGCGGTGTGCGACGCCGGCGGCCACCCGCTGTGGCTGCAGCGCATGGACGGCGCGCCGCTGATGAGCGCCGTCGTCGCCCCTGAAAAAGCCCGCACCTGCGTGATGACCGGCAAGCCGAGCAAGGTTTTCGAAGACATGGTCAACAGCGGCCGCTACGCCGCACTGGCGATGCCGGTCGTGCCACTCGAAGGCGGCGAGCCGATCGTCATCGACGGCAACGTGATCGGCGCGGTCGGCGTGTCCGGCGTCAAGGCCGGCGAGGACGCGCAGGTCGCCCGCGCGGGGCTCGCGGCGATCACCGCGGATCTCGGCGAGCCGGCACGCGGCGCAGTGCGGGGGCAAAACGCGTGACGCTCGCCTGGACCCTGTGTTACACCGCTGGCAATCCGCCCAACCTGTTCCCGCACCCGGAGATTCGCCGATGAAAACGCTCACCCGCCTGCTCTGCCTTGCCGCGCTCTGCGCCGCTGCGGCCGCCTGCAGCAAAGTCACCGTCGAAAACTACGACAAGATCAAGGTCGGTATGACGTACGAGGAGGTCAAGCAGCTGCTCGGCGCGCCGAACCAGTGCAGCGACGTGATGACGGTGAAAAGCTGCACCTGGGGCGACGAGAAGCGGCACGTGCAGGTGAGCTTCGTCGCCGACCAGGTGGTGCTGTTCAACTCCGAGAACCTGCGCTAGCGGCGCGGGCCTGCAGCTGCCTGCCGCGCAGCGCGATGGCGCTGGTCAGGCCGAGCGCGACGGCGATGCACAGCATGCCGAAGGATTCGGGTCCGCTCGGTCGCTCGCCGAGTTCGACCCAGCCGCTCAGCACGCCGACGGCCGGGATCGCGAGCGACGACAGGCCGGCAAGGCCGGCGGGCATGCGGTCGAGGATGAACAGCCACATCAGCCACGCGAGCCCCGTCGCCAGCAGGCCGTTGTAGATCAGCGCGGCGATGAAATATGGCGTCAGGCGCGGCGGCTCGGACGGCAGCCACCACGCGATGACGCACAGCACCAGCGAGCCCAGCAGCATCTGCCACGCGGTCAGCGACAGCAGGTCGACGCTCACGCGGGCACGCAGCCGCTTGAGCACGATCGCGCTCGCCGCCCAGGCGACGCTGCCGAGCAGCGCCAGCGTCGTGCTGAAGAGATCGCCCTGCGGTTTGGACGGGTCGAGGATGAAGACGAGCCCGACCAGCGCCAGCGCGACGGCGACCCATTGCAGGCCGCGCACCCGTTCGCCGAGAAACACCCACGCCATCGGCAGCAGCCAGAACGGCATCGCATAGACGAGCACCGCCGTCTTGCCGGCACCGCCGCTGACGAGCGCCCACTGGATCAGCGCCGTGAAGGCGGTGGTCTGCAGCAGGCCGAGCAGCAGCGTCGGGCCGAGGGCGACCGGCCGCAGCGGCTGACGCCGCAGCGCGAGCACCGCGAACAGCGCGAGCGCACCGAACAGCGTGCGGATCGCCGAAAAATCGAACGGATCGGCATAACGCATGACGTTTTTCATGACGACCCAGTTGTAGCCCCAGATCAGTGACAGCAGCACGAGGATTCCGGCCGCCAGTTTGAGTTCGAGATTCTTTTTCATTGTCTGCCCTGTTGGAACATGCGCCGCCGGCCCGCCCGCCGTGTTTTCGAGGCACTGCGACGAGGCGTGCCGCACCGTGATTGTGCATCCGGCTTGCCGACATGCACCACGACCGGGATTCCGGTGGTGCGCCGCAGCGCAGGATCTTCCCAGGATATTGAAACAAAACGTTTAATTTTTTCGGTTCGGTTTTTGCTTAGTTGATCGGATTTGCCACTGGAGTCCGTTCATGGAGCAGTTCAAGACCTCGGCCGACGTCCTCTTTGTATTGCTTGGCGCCATCATGGTGCTCGCGATGCACGCGGGATTCGCCTTCCTCGAAGTCGGCACGGTACGCAAGAAGAACCAGGTGAACGCGCTGGTGAAGATCATCAGCGATTTCGCGATGTCCTCGATCGCGTATTTTCTCATTGGCTACTCGATCGCCTACGGCACCGATTTTTTCGTCGGTGCCGACCGCCTCGTCGCCAGCTCGGGCTATGAACTGGTCAAGTTCTTCTTCCTGCTCACTTTCGCCGCGGCCATTCCCGCGATCATCTCCGGCGGCATCGCGGAGCGCGCGCGCTTCGGGCCACAGCTGATCGCGACATTCGTGATCGTCGGCTTTCTCTACCCGTTCTTCGAAGGCGTCATCTGGAACGGCAACCTCGGTTTTCAGAGCTGGCTCGAAGCCGCGTTCGGCGCGAAGTTCCACGACTTCGCCGGCAGCGTCGTCGTGCATGCCTTCGGTGGCTGGATCGCGCTGCCCGCCGTGCTGCTGCTCGGCGCGCGCCGCGGGCGCTACCACAAGAACGGCGCGATCTCGGCGCATCCGCCGTCGAGCATCCCGTTCCTCGCGCTCGGCGCGTGGATCCTGACCGTCGGCTGGTTCGGCTTCAACGTGATGAGCGCGCAGCGGCTCGACGCCGTCAACGGGCTCGTCGCGATCAATTCGTTGATGGCGATGGTCGGCGGCACGCTCGCGGCGCTCGCCGCCGGGCGCAACGACCCGGGCTTCGTGCATAACGGCCCGCTCGCGGGACTGGTCGCGGTGTGCGCCGGCTCTGACCTGATGCACCCCGGCGGTGCGCTGGTGGTCGGCGCGGTCGCCGGCGGCCTGTTCGTGTTCCTGTTCACGGTCGCGCAGAACCGCTGGAAGATCGACGACGTGCTCGGCGTGTGGCCGCTGCACGGCCTGTGCGGCGCGTGGGGCGGCATCGCGGCCGGAATCTTCGGCTCGACCGCGCTCGGCGGCCTCGGCGGCGTCAGCTTAGCGGCGCAGACGATCGGAACGCTCGCCGGCATCGTCGTCGCGCTCGCCGGCGGCACGGTGGTCTACGGCGCGATCAAGGCGACGATGGGCCTGCGGCTCGACCCCGAACAGGAATTCGCCGGCGCCGACCTGTCGCTGCACAGGATCTCGGCGACTGCGGAACGCGAAACGTCGTGGTGAGCGGCCGTGATCGCAGGAAGCAGGTTATGCCGATTCGTTCCGCCACGAGTCCCCCGGCATGATCCGCTTCATGAACTCATCAAAGAGCGGGACGGTGAAGGCCGTATCTCCATGCGATGGGCTCCAGACCATACCCTTGCTGATGATCTTCCCTCGTGTGGGGGCAAGGGCCGAAACCTCCCGGCCAAGAACGGCAGCAATATCGCCGGAGCGGTGCGGCCCCGGCCCCAGTTCGGCCATCGCTCTGAGGTAACGGCGCTCCAGAGGGGTCATGCGGTCGAATCGCACCCGGAAGAAGCTCTCATCAAGGGCAGCGATCGCCACACTGCTGGCTCGCTCTACATGGGACAGCGTAATCGGGCTGGCATCGGCCAAATCCCAGGCGTGCTTCCCCCATTCCTGAAGAAAGTAGGGATAGCCCCGCGTATGAGCAATGATCGCCTTGACCGCGTCGTCGTCGAACTTGACGCCCAGCGCCTCGGCTGGCGCTTCCAGGGCTTTGCGTGCATCAGCGCTGGCAAGGGGGCCGACCTCCGGGTAATCGAAGAGCCGCTCGGCATAGGATTTGGCACTGCCGGCCCGTTCCCGTAACTGAGGGAGACCCGCGCCGACGAGCATGACCGGCAAGCGCAGCTGGGCACACCGATGCAGCGCAGAAATCAATGCCGCAAATTGCGCTTCGTTGATGTACTGCAGTTCATCGATGAACATCACTACTGCCGTGCCGGCCTCTTTCGCAGCGCTCCCGACCTGTTCCAGAAGGGTAGCCAGATCGGTTTCCAGATCGCCGTTATCGGCAAGTCCGGGTTCGGGTTCGTAATCGATGCCGACTTCGATGTCGTGGTATGTGATCCGCAAAGCCTTGGCAAAACCCGCCAGGGCGCGAAGCCCTCGCTTCGCCACGTCCTTTGCTGCTTCTACCCGGCTCAGACGCAACAGCGCGACGCGTAACTGAGGGGCCAGGAGCGCCGGCAATGATCGCCCCTCAGGGGCTTCCATGCGGACGGTCTGCATTCCGTCGGCTTCGGTATCGATACGCATCCGTTCGAGGAGTACGGTTTTACCGACTCCCCGAAGCCCCACCAAGAGGACACTCTTGGCCGGATTGCCGATCCGGATCCGCTGCAGCGCGATTCGCACGATGCGGCGCAACTCGTCCCGGCCAGCCAGCTCTGGCGGCGGAGAGCCGGCTCCTGGGGCGTATGGGTTACGTACGGGATCCACGGCTATACCAACCTTACCAATGTTATCGTCGCAAGATAATATTAGTAAGCTTAGTTGATATCAAGCGCCATTGAAGCCGATGAAACCCCTGTGTTCGATGCGGTGTCCCTACAGCAACTCGCAATCCACCGCTCGCGAACGCCGCCGCCCCCGGAGAACCCCCCGATGCTTCGTACCCTCAACGACCTGTTTCGCTCGCTGTTCGATGTCCCTCCCCCCGCCGACGAACCGGCCGGCCAGCACACGCTACAGCTGGCGACCGCGGTGCTGCTCGTCGAGGTGATGCGCAGCGACGCGAAGATCGGCGCGCAGGAACGGCGTGCCGTGCTCGCAGCCCTGCACGACAAGTTCGCCCTCGCCGACGACGAACTCGAGCGCCTGTTCGAACTGGCCGAAACGCACGCCCGCGAAGCGACCGATTTCCATCATTTCACGTCGAAGATCAACAAGGGTTTCAGCGCCGAACAGAAATTGCGCATCGTCGAATTGCTGTGGCAGGTCGCGCTCGCCGACGGCCACATCAGTCATCATGAAAACCACCTGATGCGCAAGCTCGGCGACCTGCTCCACATTCCTCACGCCGCCTACGTCGCCGCGAAGCAGCGCGCCCGCCAGCACATGAACGTGCCCGACGCGCCAGCCGGTCCGTGATCGCACGGTGATCGCGCATCACGGCACCGCGACGAGGCATTGCGCACCGCAATCGTCCGGCTTGCCGGCCGGTCTGCACCACAGCCGGGATTGCGCCGAATCGGGCGACGATCAGGGAGATTGGAAATCGGCGCCAACGCGTGTGTGCGATCGGTTTCCGCGAACGATTGTTCCCGACCCAATGGCGATGTTCATGCCTGCACGGAATGCAATGGCAGGTAACCGAGCAGACACGTCACCGAAATTAGCTCCTCACAGTGAACGTCGAGTGGTCCTACATAGGATCAGCGATGGACGGCCCCACGAACCAGCGGTAGAACAGGTGGTAGTCGAGGCACTCGACCAGCAGCCGTCTCGAGCGGATCGAGAGCAGGATCTGACGCAGCAGTGCCTTGAGCAGGCCTTCTTTTCCCCTCGATGTTATGATGCGCAATTCCACGGACTTCCGATAATCCATGATGAGACGCTACTCACGCGCGCGCATTTACTCCGGGAAGTCCCTGAGGCCCGAGGATCCTAAGGGCAATTTGTACTATGTAAGACTCAAAACACCGGTCGGGATCTTTTACAAGATCGGGTTCACTAAGCTTGAGTCGGTGCATAAGCGATTTGCGTATTCTGGCGACGGGCACGAAGGGCTCATTGACCGTGTCCTTGTCTTCATGCCTCTTGACGATGCTTTCGATGTTGAAAACCGACTTCATGCGCACTTCAGCGACAAGCGAGCTTTTGGTCGGTTCGGCGACGACCCCGTGATGCCTCTATTCAAGAATGGGCAGTCCGAACTCTATATTGAAGACTTACTTGGTGTCGACCCAGACTATTCAAAGGAGCAGGCGAATCAAACGCGCGACAAAATTCGTCTTTCACGTGCGTACGGCACGCATCTGAGCGAATCAGAAGCCAAAAAAGCGCTCCGGAAAATGAAAAACATCGATCGTCTTCAAAACGGATTTCTTAACCTGCTTATTCTTCCATTTGCCCCTATATTCTTTCTTTTTGGCTTTGCCGTGGAATTTATAAACGGGATCTTCTCGCGGTCTATCGAAAAGACAACGAAGGACTCATTCAGCCCATCGGCCATTCCGATGGATCAAAAAGAGCCCGCTCCCGACGCAATCACCCCAGTCATTGAGATGATCAGAAGAAACGTCGCCAGACAAAACGATACAGATATCGCAAGAATAGAACTCCAAAAGAAGCTTAATGAGCTTCAACGGCAGTGCAACGTCACGCTGGTCTAACGCAGAACCCAGATAGGCCTTTCACCCACATATGTGTACCATAGCTTTTGGATCAGGTCGCGCATTGCAGCAGGCGTGAGCCGCAGTACCACCTCGAGGGTGCGTTCCTCGGCACGGACTGAACTTGTAAGGCCAGTAGAAACGGGTCGAGCCCAAGCAAGCCCGCTCCACGCAATCACCCGATGTCATCACTTGAAATACTTGTGTGATCGCTTGGAGCGGGCATTCGTGCGGCTGCGACTTCAGGGAAATGACCGGCCGCCGTTGGCTGGTTTCTGCCGGTGCGCTGGGATTGGCGGAAGATACCGGTGCGAACTGTACCTCACTACTTTCCATAATCGAGGGCTTTGCATAACGACCCTACCCAGTCATTCGTCTCCGGTCGAAGCGGACGTTCAACGAATAGGGCTTTCGCGATAACGAATAGGTTTCGGATTGAATCGCGAGATGGAACTCAGTCCGCGCTGGGCTTCATGTTCGTCAGCACATCGTTGATGCTGTCGGGCTGCAAGGCCCACCTATAAGCAGGGTGCACTTCCCAGTCGAAGCCAAAATCGGCGAACTTCTGAGACAAATATCTGCTCTCCTCAAAATAGCGCCTGATGATGTAGTTCCCGTCTTCCTTTCTCGCGGTGAGGAAGTTGATCTTATACATGAAGGCAGCCAGGGATTGGCGGTCTGCCACTTTTCCATTGGCGAACTTGAATGCACCAGATTGCTGGATATTCACTATCTTCTTTAGCAGGGCATCAGTTGTGTAGATGTAGCCACTTGCCGTTCTCTTTTCTTGCTTCGACGGTTTCATCCCGAAAAGCAATCGCTCAATGTCAGGAAGCTCTGACCTATATTCGTTAATTGTGTCCTGAAGACGTCCTTGTGAGTACTCCTCAAAGATCTCATTGAAGTGCTCAGTCGAGATGATTTCAGACGACTGTTCGCGTGCTTCTCTTGCTGCGAGCGTGCAGAGTTTGACGAGGTCACGGGGGCGCTTCCTGATTAAAGACATTAACATCCGGTAAGTTGGGATGTTCGACCAGTGCCCTTTGCCGTGGAAGGTTGAAGCCATCACAGGATCGAGCTTACCACCGAGCAACGGTTGAGAGAGCGCGATCAACTCTTTCGTATCTCGACTTCTCCCAAAGAACTGCTCCACTCTCTTTACCAGTAGTGCAAGAATTTCATGGTTGGACCAAGAGTGCCAGATGACAGAACCTTCGATCTTGTCGGTGGACTCGTCAGACGTTCGAACCAGATAGTAAACATCTGACCGAAGGCTAATTCGAAACGAAATACCCTTGATGTCTGAAGCTATGTCCCTAACAGCATTTAGCAAAGCTGAAATCCTGCGGATATCGTTCTTTTGCCCCTGCCATCCGCGGTCCAAGTCGTCCAAATATACATATATACGCCCACTGGAAAGGAAGTCTCTTAATACTGCCTGCTGGGACTGCTTCAGATCAGCATACTTCTTTGCGCTTAGTGTTTCCTGGAGAAAGTCAATAATTTTACCACCATACTCGTTTAATTTTCCTCTCCAGCCTTCATAAAGCAGACCGAATGAAATCAGCGCCTTTCGAGCGATTATCTCAGAGATACCTTGCTTCCATTCCCTAATAAGCTTAAGAAAATCCTCTTCTCGATCACCGATCTCAGCGATATCGTCCGGCTTAATGAGGATTGCTAGTTTTCCTTTGGTGCGTTCTTCTTCCATCGATATATGAAAGAGGGCTGATTTTCCAATGCCTTTGTGTCCGACGAGTATTCTTAAGGGAAGTTCGTTGGATACCTGATCAAAGGTGCTGCCCTTTAGATAATACGTCTTGAGACGCTCAATATCCTCATCTTCTGCGGCCTCATGACCAAACAGCGTCGCAATATTCTCTTCGGTGAATTGCATGCGGCTCCCGTTGATTCTATGACTTCGATAATTCGCCGCTACGAGCTGCCAAGCGCTAGCGTCGCACATGGCTCGCCTACAGAAGAACCAGTATCAAGAATCTAAGTTAGTGCTAACGAAAAAGGCCAAGGTCAGCGTAAGCTGGTTACTCGCCAGCGGTAGCCGAAATTGGGACATAAGCATACACCGTGATCGTAGGCGGCAGATATGGGGCAGGCGCCTCGTGCGGCAGTTTCTGGCCGTAACAGTCGGCCCGCCCCGATCGCCCTCGCGTTCTTTCCTGCGTCACCTTACCGATCAAAAATCCTTCCGCACGCGGTGGAAAACTCTGCTGCTACTGGCTCCAAAAACCAAGGAAACCAATAGCATCCGCAAAATCAACACCGTCCGACAGACTCGCACCTCCGCCCGGCGACGCCAGCCTCGCCCAGGCGAAAGTGAAGAACGCCCGATTCACGCCCGAGTGAACGCCTGGCTGAAATCGGCCTTGAGGTCTTCCAGGTGCTCGAGGCCGATCGACAGGCGGACGAAGTTCGGGGCGATGCCGGCGGCTTTCATCTGCTCCTCGTTCATCGTGCCGGACCACATCGCGGCGGTGTGCACGGCCAGCGACTCGACGCCGCCGAGGCTCACGCCGTGTGTTGCGAGTTCGAGCGCGGCAACGAATCGCCGGGTCGCATCGAATCCGCCCTTGACGGCGAACGCAATCACCGCGCCGTAGCCTTTCATCTGCTTTTTTGCCAGCGCGTGCTGCGGATGGCTCTCGAGGCCGGGGTAGAACACCTGCTCGACCTGCGGCTGCGCTTCCAGCCAGCCGGCAAACGCGAGCGCGGTCGCGTTGATCCGCTCCATGCGCACCGGCAAGGTCCGCAGGCCGCGCAACAGCAGCCACGCGTCCATCGGCGACAGCACCGCGCCGAGCGTGACGTGCATGCGCCAGATCCGCTCGGCGAGCACCTCCGAGCAGCACACGACGCCGGCCATCAGGTCGTGGTGCCCGCCGAGATACTTGGTCGCGCTGTGCACGACGATGTCGATGCCCAGTTCGTGCGGCTTCTGGTTCAGCGGCGAAGCGAAGGTGTTGTCGGCGACGGTGAGGATGCCGCGGCTGCGTCCGAGGGCGGCGACGGCTTCGAGGTCCGTCAGCACCAGCGTCGGGTTCGCCGGGGTTTCGAACATCATCAGGCGGGTGTTCGGCCGGATCGCGGCTTCGATTGCCGCAAGATCGCTCTGCTCGACGAACGTGACGCTGACGCCGAACTTCGGCAGCACTTCGTCGAACAGCTTCGCGGTGCTCATGTAGTGGCGCTGCTGCGCGATCACGTGGTCGCCGGCCGAGACCAGCGCCAGCACCGTCGTGCTGATCGCCCCCATGCCCGAGGCGGTCAGCAGCGCGGACTCGGTGCCTTCGAGCTCGGCCAGGATGGCCTCGACGCGCTGGTGCGTCGGGTTGCCGTAGCGCGTGTAGAAGCCGGGGTGGCGCGGCGTGTTCGCGCGCTCGGCGAAGTCGTGGGCGTCGGACGCCCTGAAGGTGGCGGTGTAGTAGATCGGCGCGACGATCGCGGCATCGTCGGAGAGATGCGCATCGCCGTGCAGCACGCGCGTCTCGTCGTGCCACGCGGGATTGGCGGAATCATTCGCTCTGGTCGGTGTGTTTGCCATGTCCATCCGGGGGTCTGTGGTTTCTCTGTGCGTTTTGTCGGTTGTTGGCCGGCCTCTACATCCGGCCCAGATCCTCGATCGCATCGACGACCATCCCGGTGCCGATCGCGATCAGCAGGATGTCGGCCGCGACCCGCACGTAGCGGTGGCCGGGCGGCGGCACGCCGAGTTCGACGACGATCGCCGGCGGGAGATCGTAAAAGATCACGTCTCGCGGCAGCGGCCTGCCCACCGACCATTTTTTCGCCTGTCCGGGCGGCACGCAGCCGTTGCCTTTCTTCGCCAGGCCGGGCGGGCAGGAGCCGGTGCGGACCCGCTCGGAATAATATTCACGGATGACGATGCGTTCCCGGTCGCCGAAATGGATGTTCACGCGCGGCCGGTCGCTGTCGCGATGGCGGGAAACCCGGTCGTCACCGCGCCGCTCACGGTAGTCATTGTCGCCGCGCCGCTCGTTCTGCTGGTGCTTGTCCGGCTTGCCGCCGCCTGCCCATTCCGGCTTGTCGGCGAGCGCCGAGCCGGCCGCAAACGTCGCGATCAATGCGACGCCCATCAGAAAACTGCTCCTGCGCCTGCTCCCGTGTTGCATGGCCGATCTCCCTAAAAGTTTGTCGCGTCCGGCGAAGAGCCTCGCCGCCGATTCAGTCCACGACCTGGAACCGCAGCGCACCGATCATCTGGCCAGCCTCCGTCAATACCCGCACCTGCCAGCGGCCAACCGCATTATCGGGAAAATTCCTTTTATGCGTCCAGGATCGGTAGCCTCGTTCCCGGCCGCCCGTGATGTCGAGCGCGATGCGATCGACCTCGATTCCATCGTGCTGCCACACATGGTAGACCCGCTCATCCAGCCCGCGCGGGGCGCGGATTGCGGTGTAGGCAAAGAGCCCCGTCGAGCGCAGCTGCGCGCCCGTCACCGTCCCCAGGCTCTCGGCCGGCGTGCGGTCGTCGTCGAGGCTCGCGGTAACCGCGACATCGGTGAGCCACAGCGTGGCCGGAGGTATCCACGAGCGCGCCAGCCAGCCGGTCGCGCCCAGCGCCAGCGACAACGCGCCGAGCGCGGCCCACCGCCCCCACCCGTCGAACGGCACGTTGCGCGAGAGGCTGGGCAATGACAGCACCACCGCGACGGCGATCGCCAGCTTGTAGCTTTCGGGAGTCGTCAGGTGAAAGAGGATCGGCAGCGCGGTGAGCAGCACGGCGAACAGCGTCAGCGTGTGGTACGCGAGGTAGGTCCAGCGCCGCGGCGCGAGCCATTTGTAATAGACGGGGTCGATGATCGCGACGAGCGCCGCGCCGAGCAGCAGCGTGGAAAAGAATGCCTGGCCGCTGTTCCACGCGGTCGTCACGAAAAAGAACGGCAGGACGAAGAACAGGCTCTCCTGGTGGATCATCTGCGTCGCGTAGCGCAGCACGCCCGCCGGCAGCTCATGCCCGAAGCGGCGCGACAAGCTGCGGCTCAGGACGTTCTCCAGCACCAGCCAGGCCCAGCTCAGCAGCATCAACAGCGGGATGACGCGAGCGAATTCCTCCTGCCGGTCGACGAGCACGAAGCTGGCGATGCCGGAGACGAATCCGAACAGAGCGAGGATTCTCGGGTGACGCTGAACCAGCCCGACGATGCGAAGAAGACGCTCTTTCCAGATTGACCCGGCAATCGGCGCCGCGGCCTTTGCCCCCGGGGCCGCGCGTTCCTTCAGCAGATCCGCTCCCACAGGCCGGTTTCTTCTTCGAGCCGGTCCAGTTCCAGGCCTTTGAAATCGCCGCGCGAGACGACGCCGACGATGGTGCCGTCATCGACGATCGGCAGGTGGCGATAGCCGCCATCGCTCATCATGCGCAGCGCCTCGATCGCGGTGCATTCGCCGGCGATCGTGTCCGGGTCGGGCGTCATCACCATCGCAAGCGGGGTGCCGGGATCCTGGCCTTCGGCGATCGCCCTGACCACGTCACGCCCGGTCAGAATACCGGCGAGCCGCCCTTCCTCCACGATGAGCACCGCACCGACGCTACGTTCCCGCATCGCCTCGCAAGCGCTCCGGATGGTATCGGCAGGCGCGAGCGTTACAGGGCTGTGATCCTTCACGATCAGGTCAAGGCAACGATTTGTCATGATTCTCTCCGCATGGTCAAGAGTTGCTCGAGGTTCACTCCAAATGTAGTCGACAGGGGCTGTGAAGACAGCCCGCCGGCAGCTTACGCTGATGCAGGTCAACCTTGGCCGCCGACCAGTCGGCTGCCGCTGGCACGCAATGGGAGACACGGCCGAAATCCGGCGCCGGCGAGGGTCGTCCCGGCTGGCGCCTGTACGAGCTCGTGGTCGGCGGCCGGCGCTGGATCGAGGTGGAATCAGCGTAGTGGCCGACGCCGCAGCACGCCCGGAAGCGCGCTACGGCCGGTGCTTACCTGAGCAGCGCGTTCAGCGCGTCGAGCGCGCGGCTGCCGGGGCACAGATACGCGTCGCCGAGCTGGTTCAGCGGCTTTTCGACCGTGTTGAGGTGGCTGTGCATGTCCTGCGCGCTGCTGTCGACGTACAGGAGGCCGGTGACGATCTCGCCCAGCGCCTGGCGCTCCTGCAGGTGGTTGATCGCGCCGATGCGGTCCGACGGGTCGTAGTCGACGTCGAGCTTTCTCAGGTGCAGGATCGAGCCGTCGTGCTGCACGATGCGCCGTAGCGACCCGGGCGGATACGACGTCTCGATCGGGTCGCGCGGCAGGATCACTTCGACGCGGTTGACCGCTTCGTTGTGCTGGCGCACGTAGTCGTAGCTGCGCGTCGAGCCGCCGTGGTTGTTGAACGTCACGCACGGGCTCAGCACGTCGATCAGCGCCGGGCCGTTGTGGCGCAGCGCCCCTTTGATCAGCGGCACGAGCTGCTCCTTGTCGCCGGAGAAGCTGCGCGCGACGTACGTGGCGCCCAGCTGCAGCGCGAGCGCCGCGAGATCGATCGGGCTGTCGCTGTTGAGAACACCTTTCTTGCTCTTCGAGCCCTTGTCGGCGGTCGCCGAGAACTGCCCCTTGGTCAGGCCATACACGCCGTTGTTCTCGACGATGTAGGTCATGTTCACGCCGCGGCGCATCGCGTGGGCGAACTGGCCGATGCCGATCGACGCCGAGTCGCCGTCGCCCGACACGCCGAGATACAGCAGGTTGCGGTTGGCGAGCGCCGCGCCCGTGAGCACCGACGGCATGCGCCCGTGCACCGAGTTGAAGCCGTGCGAGTTGCCGAGGAAGTAGTCGGGCGTCTTCGACGAGCAGCCGATGCCGGAGAGCTTGGCGACGCGGTGCGGCTCGATGTCGAGGTCGAAGCACGCCTGCACGATCGAGGCGCTGATCGAGTCGTGGCCGCAGCCGGCGCACAGCGTCGAGATCGCCCCTTCGTAGTCGCGGCGCGTGTAGCCGAGCGCGTTCTTCGGCGCGTCGGCGCTGAGGAGTTTCGGTTTGGCGAGATAGGTCATGAGGCCACCTTGCGGATCGGACTGATTTTGCGGTCGGACAGGGCATCGGCGATTCGGCCGCTGATGAAGCGCGCGGTGATCGGCGAGCCGTCGTAATGCAGCACGCGCACGAGCTTCTTCGGATCGATCTCGCCTTCGTTGATCAAGAGCGAACGCAGCTGCCCGCTCTCGTTCTGCTCGACGACGAACACCTGCTCGTGCTCGGCGATGAACTGCATGATCTCGTCGCAGAACGGGAAGCCGCACACGCGCAGCGTGTCGACGTGGATGCCGTCGGCTTCGAGCAGCGCGCTCGCCTCGGCCATCGCGGGATTCGTCGAGCCGAAGTGGATCGCGCCGAAGCGCGTCGGCTGCGAGGCCGCGTGCAGCACCGGTGCCGGCACGAGCTTTTTCGCGGTGTCGAATTTCCTCCTCAGCCGCTCCATGTTGTAGACGTAGTCGGCGCCCGACTCGCTGTATTTCGCGTACGCGTTGCGCGTCGTGCCGCGCGTGAAGTACGCGCCTTTGGTCGGATGGGTGCCGGGAATGGTGCGGTACGGGATGCCGTCGCCGTCGACGTCGAGATAGCGGCCGAAGTCCTTGCCCGCCTCGAGCTCGTCATAGGTCATCAGCTTGCCGCGGTCGTAGCGGCGGCTGTCGTCCCAGTCGAACGGCTTGCACAGCGATTCGTTCATGCCCATGTCGAGGTCCGACAGCACGAACACCGGCGTCTGCAGGCGGTCGGCGAGATCGAAGGCGAGCGCGCCGAACGTGAAGCATTCGTACGGGTTTTCCGGGAACAGCAGCACGTGGCGCGTGTCGCCATGCGACGCGTAGGCGCAGGCGAGGAGATCCGACTGCTGCGTCTTCGTCGGCATGCCGGTCGAGGGGCTGCCGCGCTGCACGTCGAAGATCACCGCCGGAATCTCGGCGAAATACGCCAGGCCGAAGAATTCCTGCATCAGCGAGATGCCGGGACCGGACGTCGCGGTGAAGGCGCGCGCGCCGTTCCACGCCGCGCCGATGACCATGCCGATCGAGGCGAGCTCGTCTTCGGCCTGCACCGCGGCGTAGCGCGCATGCCCGCTGTCGGGGTCGGTGCGGAATTTGCGGCAGTAGCTCGTGAAGGATTCGATGACCGACGTCGACGGCGTGATCGGGTACCAGCCCGCCACGGTCGCCCCGCCATACACCGCGCCCAGGCCGCAGGCGCTGTTGCCGTCGATGAAGATGCGGTCACCCACGGCGTCGGCGCGCCTGACGGTGAGGCCGATCGGACACGGCAGGTGCGCCCGCACATAGTCGTAGCCGAGGCGCAGCGCATGCACGTTGGCCTGGATCAGCGGATCCTTGCCGCGGTAGCGATCGACGATCAGCGCGATCAGGGCGCCGACGTACATGACGTTCTTGAACAGCTGGCGCTGGCGCGGATCGGTGTATTCGCGGTTGCACATCGCTGTCAGCGGCACGCCGAGCACGGTGATGTCGTCGCGGAACTTCGACGCCGGCATCGGCTTCGTCGAGTCGTAGAAAAGGTAACCGCCGGCATCGACGGCGGCGACGTCGCGATCCCAGGTCTGCGGGTTCATCGCGATCATCATGTCGCAGCCGCCGCGCGCGCCGAGCCAGCCGGCTTCGGACACGCGCACCTCGTACCAGGTCGGCAGGCCCTGGATGTTCGACGGGAAGATGTTGCGCGGCGCGACCGGCACGCCCATGCGCATCACCGCACGCGCGAAGAGCTCGTTCGCGGACGACGAGCCCGAACCGTTGACGTTCGCGAATTTGATGACGAAGTCGTTGCTGCTTTCGATCGATTGTGCGCTTGTCATGACCTGGGCGCCTCCGCTCCGGCTTGTGCTACGTCGATAGTGAATTTCTGCATGTCCCATGCGCCGGTCGGGCAGCGCTCGGCGCACATGCCGCAGTGCAGGCAGACGTTCTCGTCCTTGACCATCACCCGCCCGGTCTTGAGCCCTTCGGCCAGATACAGCGACTGCTCCGCGTTGCGCGACGGGGCTTTGAGCCGTCCGCGCAGCGCTTCCTCTTCGCCGTTGGCGGTGAAAGTGATGCATTCGGTCGGACAGATGTCGACACAGGCATCGCACTCGATGCACAGCTTCGGCGTGAAGATCGTCGCGACGTCGCAGTTCAGGCAGCGTTCGGTTTCGCCGCACGCGAGCTTGAGGTCGTAGCCGAGTTCGAATTCGAGCTTGATGTCCTTCAAGGCATCCTCGAGCGTCTTCACCGGCACCTTGCGCCGCGCTTCCTCGGACACCTTGTTGTCGTAGCTCCACTCGTGGATGCCCATCTTCTGGCTGACGAGATTGACGAGCGGCCCGGGCCGGTTCGTCAGCGGTTCATTGCGGCAGAACAGATCGATCGAGATCGCCGCATCGTGCCCCTGCGCGACCGCGGTGATGATGTTCTTCGGCCCGAGCGCCGCATCGCCGCCGAAGAACACGCGCGGCAGCGTCGACTGCAGCGTCGTGCGGTCGAGCACCGGCATGCCCCAGCGGTCGAACTCGACGCCGATGTCGCGCTCGATCCACGTAAAGGCGTTTTCCTGGCCGATCGCGAGCAGCACCTCGTCGCATTCCATGTGCACGTCGGGCTCGCCGGTCGGCACCAGCGAGCGCCGCCCGGCGGCGTCGTATTCGGCCTGCACTTTCTCGAACAGCACGCCGGTCAGGCGCCCGTTGTCGTGCGTGAATTCCTTCTGCACGAGGTAGTTGTGGATCGGGATGCCTTCGTGCAGCGCGTCCTCCTTCTCCCACTTTGATGCTTTCATCTCGTCGAAGCCGCTACGCACGACGACATGCACTTCCTCGCCGCCGAGGCGACGCGCCGAGCGGCAGCAGTCCATCGCGGTGTTGCCGCCGCCGAGCACAATGACGCGCCTGGCGATGCTCGTCACGTGGCCGAACGCGACGTTCGACAGCCAGTCGATGCCGACGTGGATGTTCGCCGCGGCCTCCTGGCGTCCGGGCAGCTCGGCGTCGCGCCCGCGCGGCGCGCCGGTGCCGACGAAAACGGCGTCCCAGTTGTCGGCGAGCAGGTCGCGCAGGCTGCCGATCCACTCGCCCTGGCGCAGCTCGACGTCGAGGCCGGCGATATAGCCGCACTCCTCGTCGATGACGCTGTCGGGCAGGCGGAATTTCGGGATCTGGCTGCGCATCATGCCGCCGGCCGACTGGCCGCTGTCGAACACGGTGACGCTGTAGCCCTGCACTGCCAGATCGCGCGCGACCGTCAGCGAAGCGGGACCGGCGCCGACACAGGCGATGCGCTTGCCGTTCTTCACCGTCGGCGCTTTGGGCAGCCGCTCGTGGATGTCTTCCTTGAAGTCCGCGGCGACGCGCTTCAGGCGGCAGATCGCGACCGGCTCCTTGTCGACGCGCCCGCGCCGGCACGCCGGCTCGCAGGGACGGTCGCAGACGCGGCCGAGAATGCCGGGGAACACGTTCGAGCGCCAGTTGAGCAGGTACGCGGCGGCGAAATCGCCCGCCGCGATCTGACGAATGTATTCGGGGACGGGGGTATGGGCCGGACAGGCCCACTGGCAGTCGACAACCTTGTGCAGGTAGTCGGGCGCGCTGATGTCGGTCGGTTTCAAGTCTGTCCTTCCTGTCCGAAAGATGGCGGACGCCCGCCGGGAGTGCGGGAGTTCTTTCTTCTCGCCGGTCGCCGCGGCCGTGGAGGCGCAGCGGGGCAGTCAGACCGCCCCTGCCAGTGATTGCTGAGCAGTATAATTCAGAAAACGCACTATGGTGCATTCTGACCGGAGGTTTCGAGGCCGATGCCGAGACTCGGTTGCGAGGACATTTCCGATATTTGCACCGGCGTGCTCCCCGCACTTGCGCCCTACTGCAGCGACAGCGTCGTCAGCCGCGCGAACCGGTCGCCGAGCCATGCCGCAAGGATCAAGGCGACCGGCACGCAGAGGATGAAAACCCGGACGACCACCGCGATGAAAGGATGGGCGAGGTGAGACTCAATGAAATACCTGGCGACGATCCAGCCCTTGAGCCAGACGATGGCGGCGACGGGAAGCTGCAGCCAGGCAGCGCTTCCCGACCGTTGCGCGAGCCACAGGCTGAGCAGCGTCAGCAGCACGAGACCAAGCCAGGAAAGGAACAGCGGGAACAGCGCCGCCGGCCGGGTCGTTTCGATCGTTTTCATGATTCAGGCCAGCACGTAGAAGAGCGGAAAGATGATCAGCCAGATGATGTCCGTGGCGTGCCAGTAGCTGGCCAGTGCTTCCAGACCGCCGTGATCCTCGGCGGTGTAGCCGCCGGCCAGGTGGCGCGCCAGGACCCACAGGATGCCGAGAATCCCCCAGAAGCCGTGCACCAGGTGGGTGAAGGTCAGGTAGTAATAAACGGTAAAGAAGATTCCGGATTCGCCGTTGATGCCGTGCGCGAGGTTCCACCGGATCTCGATGTATTTCGCCAGCGGATACCCGAGCGCGACGATCAGCGCGGCGATCAGCCAGCCGAGCGATTCGCGACGACGTCCTGCCCGTATCCTCGCAACGGAGCAGGCAATGAAGAAACTGCTCGTGACCATCAACAGGGTGATGACGGTGCCGGCGATAGTCGACAGGCGCCCGGCTCCTTCCTCGAACATCCCGGGGAAGTGGGCACGGGCCACGAAGTAGACCGTGAAAAGCACGAGGAACTCGACGAACTCGCAGGTGATGCCGACCCAGATTCCGTGGTTCCCCGGAATACGTGCGCGGGTTTCCTGCTTGCCGCCGATATCGAATGCGGGAATCGCCGCTGCGGTCATTTTTCGTCCTGCCGGTTGATGAGGTACGGCCCCCATTCTTTCAAGCCGCAGCCGGGAAGCATAGATACAGGAGCATGGGTTTCCGATCGGTACAGCCGGGGGCCGTTCAGGCCTCGACGATCATGCGGGTGCGCATTTCCATGTGCAGCGCATGGCAGAAGTGCGTGCAGTAGCACCAGTAGATTCCGGGTCTGTCGACCTTGAAGGTCACGGATTTGGTTTCCTGCGGATTCACGATGAAGTTGATGTTGTGCCGCTGAATCGCGAAGCCGTGCGTCAGATCTTCGATCTTGTCGAGGTTCGTGAGGATGATCGTGACTTCATCCCCTTTCTTCACCCTGAATTCGCGCAGGCTGAAGGCGGGAGCCTGGCTGACGAGCTTCACGGTGACCTTCCTGCCGTCCCGGAATACGCCGGACTCTTTGGCGTCCCGCACCGCGTTCGGAAAGGCATCGAGGTTATAGATCTGCAGCGGCTTGATGATGTCGCGCCGGATGATGATCGAGTCGTGCGGTTCGGAGGCCACCGGGTTGTCGTGCACGAGCTTCATCTTGTCGCCGCTGATGTCGATCAGCTGCGAGGTTTCAGGATGCAGCGGGCCGACCGGAAGGAAGCGGTCCTTCGAGAACTTGTTGTCCGACACCAGGAATTTGCCGTCGCACTCACGCGTTTCGCCCATCGACGTAAAGCCGTGGCCGGGCTGGTAATGTACGTCGAGGCGGTCGAGCACGACGGTAGCGTTCTTGTCGCCCTGGTACGACTTGATCGCGCCCTCGATGCTCCATTTCACCATCTGGCTATCGAGGAACAGCGTCGTGTAGGCATTGCCGCGGTTGTCGAACGCGGTATGCAGGGGGCCGAGGCCGATTTCCGGTTCGGCCACGACGGCCTCGCGCGGCTCCTTCAGCTCGCCGTCGAACCACTTCAACACGAGTTCGTGCGCGATCAGACTTGCCGACGGCGAGAGCTTGCCTGCGCAGGCGTAGTACTTGCCGTCCGGACTGATGTTGACGCCGTGCGGGTTTTTCGGGATCGGCACGTAGCAGGTCAGTGCCGTTTTCGGCTCCGCGTTGGCGGCCTTCGTGCCATCGACGACCGGAACCTTCGAGTCGCCGTAATAGCGCACCTTGCCGGCCTTCACTGCCTCTTCGATGCGGGCGACGTTGAAGAACAGGCAGGTGTCCCATTCGAGCGACATCATCTCCTCGTACTTCGTCGCCATCTCGGTGTTGTACTGGGTCGTGGCGGCCAGCTTTCCGTCGTACGAAGTCGCCACCAGTTCGCAGTTCCCGTCGATCAGCACTTGCCAGCGCACTTGCATCGATTCCGCATCGACGCAGGTAAAGAGCGAGCGGTACGCGGCTTCGTCATCGAGCCCTTTGCCGAGATTGGGTAGCGGAATCGAGAATTCCGAGCCGCAGAACACGCGCGTGGTGTGGTTGATCGAACTGTCGACCGGATCGCGCTTGTCCGGGAAGGTGCCGTGGAAGCCCTGAATGTTCGGCAGCTGGGTGATCCGATCGCATTCCATCGTGTCCAGGCGGACACGCGCAAGGCGGCAGTTGATCTTGTCGTTTACGAACAGGTATTTGCCGTCGTAGGTGCCGTCGGTGTAGGACGGGTGCAGGTGGTGGGTGTCGCCGGTGTCGTACTTCACCGAACCATCCGGGTTCGTGCCGATGATCGCCTTCGACTCGTTCGTTATTCCCCAGCCGACCATACAGTCGGTGTTGAACACCGGGATGCGCTTGAACTCGCGGCCAGACGGCAGGCCGAAGACACGCACGTCGCCGGCATGGCCGGCGCTGGAGAACATGTAATAGGTGTCGAGTTGTCCAGGGGCGACGGTGTACTCCCCGCCGTGGGCGGCAGGGATCGCGGCTGCCGGTGTCGCGACCGCAGGCGCCGCCGTGGCCACCCCATCCTGCTTGCACGCCGCCAGGCCGACCGACAGGCCTGCGCCCGCCAGACCGGCAAAGGCGGCCCTGTTCAGAAATCGCCGACGACCGGCATGGGGCTGATCGTCGAGCGGTATTGTGTAGTCCTGACTCATGTTGCGTGGCTCCGTTCTGAAGAGTGATCGGTGTGTGTCGACCGGCTGCGCGGGCGAAATTGCGGGAGGCGGTGCTGCATGGCTCGGCTGTGAAGGTGAGCGGCCGATCGGCCCTTTCAGCGAAAGGAAAGTTGCAGCGACCGAAGGCCGGCGGCCGTGATTTTCCTTTCCACCCTGCCTGGGTGGCGGTTACAGAAGGGAACATATTCGTGCGGTACAGCGTGATCGCGGCTTTCCCCGACACAGCGCGCCGGGGAAAGCCGATCGACGCCAGCCGGCGCACGATCTTCCGACCAGATGAACACGAGCCAGGTCAAGGCGCGCGCGATCCTGGACCGGTAGCTTGCAATGCCGACGGACCGGTGCGGAATCGGACACAGGAGCGGGCACGGAGAAGACGATGGATCGCGATGAATCTTTATGACCGCCTGACGCTGGACATCGAACAGCGTATCCGCGACGGCGTGCTGCGCGTCGGGGAGCGGCTGCCGTCGGTGCGCCAGGCGTGCCGGTCGCAACACCTGAGCCCCTCGACGGTGCTGAAGGCCTATTACCAGCTCGAGAGCCGCGGGCTGATCGAGGCGCGGCCGAAGTCCGGCTATTTCGTGCGTCCGCGCCTGCGCCAGCCGCTGCCCGAGCCGCAGCTCACGCACCCCGTCGGCCACGCGACCGAGCTGAACGTCAGCGACTTCATTTTCGAGATCCTCGAATCAGTCAAGGACCCGGCGATCATCCCGTTCGGATCGAGCTTCGCGAGCCCCCACCTGTATCCGCTGGCGAAGCTGGGGCGTTATCTCGCCGCCGCCGCGCGTCACATGGACCCGTTGTCGACGCTCACCGACCTGCCGCCGGGCAACGAGGAATTGCTGCGCCAGATCACGCTGCGCTACCTGACCAGCGGCGTTCCGGTGCAACCGGGCGAGATTGTCATCACCTCGGGCGCGATGGAGGCGCTGAACCTGTGCCTGCAGGCGGTCACGCGCCCGGGCGACCTCGTCGCGGTCGAATCGCCGACCTTCTACGCCGGGCTGCAGGCGATCGAGCGGCTCGGGCTGCGCGTCATCGAGATCCCGACGCATCCGCGCGAAGGCGTCAGCCTCGCCGCGCTCACCGACGCGCTGCGCCACCACCCGGTCAAAGCCTGCCTGCTGATGCTGAACTTCCAGAATCCGCTGGGCGCGCTGGCGCCGGACGACACCCGTCGCGCACTGGTCGAACTGTTGCGCCGGCACGAGGTACCGCTGATCGAGGACGACACCTACGCGGAACTGTACTTCGGCAAGCAGGCGCCGCTCGCGGCGAAATCGCTCGACACCAGCGGGCTCGTGCTGCACGTGTCGAGTTTCTCGAAGAGCCTTGCGCCCGGCTACCGTGTCGGCTGGGTCGCCGCCGGGCGATTCGCGCAGAAGATCCAGCGGCTGAAGATTTCGACCAGCCTCGCAACGACGATTCCGGTACAGATCGCGCTCGCGGATTTCCTGCGGCACGGCGCCTTCGACACGCATCTGCGCCGGCTGCGCTCGACGCTCGAAGTGCAGGAGACGAAGATGGCTGCGGCGATCGAACGCCACTTCCCGGCCGGCACGCGGCTCGCCCGGCCACGCGGCGGCTATTTCGTGTGGGTCGAACTGCCGCCGCAAGCCGACTCGCTCGCGCTGCACCGGATGGCGCAGGAGCACGGAATCAGCATCGCTCCAGGGCCGATCTTCTCGGCCAAGCGCGAGTACCGCAACTGCATCCGGCTGAACTTCGGCCACCCGTGGTCCGACGAGTACGAGAACGCGATGGCGACGCTCGGCGGGATGATCACCGGGCTGGCCTGAACCGACCCTGCTGCGCGCCTCGAAACCGGGCCTGGTGCGTAGCGGACGGGGACAGCCCGTTTCACGCCCGGGAACAGCGGGCGCGCCAGTTTCATTCGAGGCAGCACGCCTTCTCGGTGAGGTCAGCGCATCCGCAGCCGACCTGGTCGGCGATCTGCCGCTGGATCCCCCTGAACCGTTCCTGCACGGCATCGCCAAAGAGCGGATCGGCGCTGAAATGGATCGCCGAATCGACGAGGAACCAGTCTTTCTTTTGCAGGGAAGCGGCGAGCCGCGGGAAAATCTCGCGCTCCTCCTTGTCCATGTGGCTGCGCAGGAATGCGACGTAGCGGCACACGTCGCCGACGAGCGTTGCGCGCGACATCATCGCTCCGGCAACCGCAGCAGCCAGATCCGCAGCCAGCGTCGCACCGCTTGCCTCGATTTGCCGGTGCTGGCCGGCCAGTTCGTCAACGACGGCCCGCGCGGATGGATCGTGGGCAAGGAGCATCCCGAACGCGACGTCCTCGCGCGGATGATGAAAGCGGTCGGGGTACTGCGTGATGTAGTAGACGACGTCCGACATGAGCTCGTAATCCGGCTGCTCGCCGCGGGCGAACAGTTCGGTCCGGGTTTCAAGCAGGTCGAGCAGCTTGCGGTAATTCGCGTGCTCGGCTTTCCACTTCGTGATATGTCCGGGCATGACAGCCTCCGATGTTGGGTTCGTTCTCGACATCCCGCCTGCGCTCACTGCCGGAGACGGGACTTCACTGCACGATTTCATGCTAAGCACGCATCCGCGCCGCCGAAATGACTTTTGTCATTCAGCCGGGTGCCGCCCTGCCCTAATCTGCGCTTGCGCCGAACCCCCGGCATCTTTCGGCCACTGTCTGCGTTGCGACGGGCCGTCCCCAGCGAGAGGAGAAAAATCATGACTTACGTGGTCACCGAAGCCTGCATCAAGTGCAAACACACCGATTGCGTCGACGTCTGCCCGACCGACGCTTTCCGCGAAGGCCCCAATTTCCTCGTCATCGACCCGGAGGAATGCATCGACTGCACGCTGTGCGTGGCCGAATGCCCGGTGGACGCGATCTATGCGGACGACGACGTGCCGGACGACCAGCGGCAGTTCATCGCGCTGAACGAAGAGCTGGCGAAGGAGTGGAAGCCGATCGTCGAAGTCAAGCCTGCTGCCTCGGACGCGGGGATGTGGGCGACGGTGAAGGACAAGCTGAAGTTCCTGGAACGCTGACCGGCTCCGGCTGCACAGTGGGTTGCCGCTACGTGTCGAGGATCCGCCGCAGCATGTCTGCGCGCGTGATCTCCATCCCGCCGGGCCGGCTCGTCAGCCAGCCGGCTTTCTGCCACCGGCTGAGGATGCGGATGACGGTCTCGACCCGCGCGCTCACCAGCTGGCTGATTTCCTCGCGGGTCAGATTCACCTCGACCGCGACCGAGCCCGAGCCCGACCCTGCTGGCCGGCCGAAGCGCTCGATCAGGTAGATCATCAATGCCGCCAGGCGCCGCGGCACCGAGCCCGCGCTGACGATGTCGATCTTCGCGCGCAGCGCAGCCGTATGCTGAAGCAGCGCCCGGTTGACGGCGAGGCCGACGGCGACCGAAGTCTCGAGGGCTTCCTGCAGCACGTCCGCGCGGATCGACAGGAGATCCACCGCGCCGCCGATCGCGATCGCATCGGCGGGAAACAGGCCGTGTTCGAGCGCCGCGGCGAGCCCGACCGCTTCGCCGGTGCGGAACAGGCCGACGACGACGCCGTCCCCGGTCGGCGTCGTCTGCCGGATCTGGACGATCCCCGCCTCGATGACCGCGAAGTGTGCGGCGCGCTCGCCGGTGAGCCACAGCGGCTCGCCGGACGCGAGGCGACGATGGCGCGCGCCCCGGGCGAGACGCGCGAGATCGCCGGGCTCCAGGGTCGAGAACAGCTCCAGCGCAGCCATCCGGTCGGCCGGAGCGCGGGCGTCTCCCGGTCTCGGCTGCGGCGTGGTCAGTGGTGGTGCGTGACCCATCATGCTCCTGCGAACAGCAACGAACGGGCGTCCGTTCAGGACGATTCGCGCACCAGCGCGAGCCGGATGCGCTCGATCGCGTGCGACGGGCTGAGGCTTTTCGGGCAGACCTCGGTGCAATTCATGATCGTGCGGCAGCGGTACAGGCGGTACACGTCATCCAGATAGGCCAGCCGCTCGGCGGTCGCCGTGTCGCGGCTGTCGGAGATGAAGCGGTAAGCCTGCAGCAGCCCTGCGGGGCCGATGAATTTGTCCGGGTTCCACCAGTACGACGGACAGAACGCGCTGCAGCAGGCGCACAGGATGCATTCGTAGAGCCCGTTCAGACGGTCGCGCTCTTCGGGCGTCTGCAGGCGCTCGCGCTCGGGCGCCAGCTCGTCGTTGATCAGGTAGGGCTTGATCGCGTGGTAGTGCGCGAAGAACTGCGTCATGTCGACGATCAGGTCGCGAATCACCGGGAAACCGGGCAGCGGGCGCAGCACCACCGGTTCCTTCAGCCCGGCCAGCGACGTCAGGCATGCCAGGCCGTTGCGCCCGTTGATGTTCATCGCGTCCGAACCGCACACGCCTTCACGGCACGAACGGCGGAACGACAGGCTGTCGTCGACCGTCTTGAGCCGCATCAGCGCATCGAGCAGCTTCTTGTCGCCCGCCTCGGGCATGACGTCGTAGTCCTGCATGCGCGGCTTCGCGTCGGTTTCGGGATTGAAGCGGTAGATGCTGATTCGCACGTCTTCCTCCTCGCCGCCGGCGCTCATCCGGCAGTCATGAAATGCGCGGCCATCGTCAGCGCGACGCGGATCACGATCGCGATCAGGACCAGTGCGATCAGCCCCAGCAGCGGCAGGCGCACGGCGGGCGAGTGAAGGTAGTCGAGCACGATGTCGCGGATACCGATCCAGCCGTGCAGCGCCAGCGCCGCGAAAAGCACGACGATCAGCACCGCGCCGTGCGGACTTGTCGCGAGCGCGTGCCAGCGTTCATAGCTGAGCGGCGGGCCGGCCAGCAGCATCGCCGCGGCCGCCGCGAGAAAGATCAGCAGCACGACCGCCGTCGCGCGCTGCAGCATCCACGCCCTTTGCCCAAGGAACAGCCTCATGACAACCACCTCACGGCAGCGGCGAGCGCGATCACTCCCGCCGCGACGATCGCGGCCCACGCGCTTGTCCGCGCTTGGTCGAGCCGGCTGCCGATGCCGACATCCATCAGCAGGTGGCGCAGCCCCGCGAGCACGTGGTGCGACGCGGCCCACACGACAACGACGAGGAGCAGCGCCCGGCCTGGAGCCGACACCAGTTCGCGCAGCGCTTCGAATTCGGCTTCGCTGCGCAACGACCGGTCGAGCGCAAGCGCGAGAAGCGGCAGCGTGACGAGCAGCAGCACGCCCGAGATGCGATGCCCGATCGACGCGATTGCGCCAATCGGAAAGCGGATCTGCGACAGGTTCAGGAACTTCGGGGCGCTTCCAGGCGGTGCTCGCATGTTCGCCTCCGCAGGTGGCTAAGTGGACTCGTCCCCGCAACCGCAGTTCGGCTCAGCGGCGATAACCCGGTGGAGCTGGACGTGTGCGCGGTTACAGAGAATAGTAGGTTCGCGTTTTAAAGAATCAACGTACAGGCATCTTCAGCGGCTCATCCCTGCCATGAAGGGGGCGAGCAACGGCGGGCAGTCACAGTCGGCGTCGTCTCGCTGCCCGCTCTCGTCCGTCAGTGGTGCAGGATCTTCGCGAGGAAATTCTGCGCGCGCTCGGAGCGTGGCTGGCCGAAGAAGTCATCCTTGGCCGCGTCCTCGACGATCGCGCCGCGATCCATGAAGATCACGCGGTGCGCGACCTTGCGCGCAAAGCCCATCTCGTGCGTGACGCACATCATCGTCATGCCTTCGTGCGCGAGCTGGACCATCACGTCGAGCACCTCGTTGATCATTTCCGGGTCGAGTGCGGACGTCGGCTCGTCGAACAGCATGCAGATCGGATCCATCGCGAGCGCGCGCGCGATCGCGACGCGCTGCTGCTGGCCGCCCGAGAGCTGGCCGGGATACTTCGCCGCCTGCGCCTTCAGGCCGACACGGTCGAGCAGCTTCAGCCCCTTGTCGACGGCCTCTTCGCGACTGCGGCCGAGCACCTTGATCTGCGCGATCGTCAGGTTGTCGGTGATCGTCATGTGCGGGAACAGCTCGAAGTTCTGGAACACCATGCCGACCTGCGCGCGCAGCTTCGGCAGGTTGGTCTTCGGGTCCTCGACGGCGACGCCGTTGACGACGATGCTGCCTTTCTGGAACGGCTCGAGCGCGTTCACACACTTGATCAGCGTCGATTTGCCCGAGCCCGACGGGCCGCACACGACGACCACTTCGCTCTTCTTCACGTTCGTCGTGCAGTCCGTCAGCACCTGGAAGCTGCCGTACCATTTTGAGACGTTCTTGATCTCGATCACGTTCGAAACTCCGGAGGGTCAACGAATGATGGCGATGCGCGACTGCAGCAGCTTCACGAGGCGCGAAAGGGTGAAGCAGATGACGAAATAGACCACCGCGACGGTGGTGTACATCTCCACCGGGCGCAGGTCGCGCTGCGTGATCTTGTCGGCCGCGCCGAAGAAATCGGTCGCGCCGATCGCATACACGAGCGATACGTCCTGGAACAGGATGATCGTCTGCGTCAGCAGCACCGGCAGCATGTTGCGGAAAGCCTGCGGCAGCACCACCAGCCGCATCGTCTGGCCGTACGTGAAGCCCATCGCATAGCCCGCCGCGACCTGCCCGCGCGGCACCGACTGAATGCCCGAACGCATGATCTCGGAGTAATACGCGGCCTCGAACACGGTGAAGGTGAAATAGGCCGAATTCGCCGCCCCGATCGGCATCTGTTTTCCAGTGATCATCTGCAGCACCATCGGCAGGATCAGGTAGAACGCGAGGATCACCTGCACCAGCGGCACGCTGCGGAAGATGTTCACGTAGCCGGCGGCGAACCACTGCAACGGCGGGAGCGACGACAGGCGCATCAGCGCCAGCACCGTGCCGATCAGGATGCCGCCGAGCATCGCCGTGATAGTGACCTGCACGGTATAGCGCAGCCCCTGGGCGAGAAAACCCCAGTTCTCGAGGATGACCGAAAAGTCGAAATCGCTCATCTCAGTTGCTCCCCTTGCCGCCGACGATCAGCCCCGGTACCCGGGTACGCCGCTCGATGAACGCGAGGAGGCGGTTCATCAGGAACGCGAGCGCGAAATACGCCAGCGTCACGACGATCGTGATCTCGAGCACCTGCGAGGTCTTCTCGATGATCTGCTTGTACTGGAAGTACAGCTCCAGGATGCCGACGGCGTAGGTCACGGCGGAATTCTTGAAGATGTTCATCGCCTCCGAGGTCATCGCCGGCAACACGATGCGGTAGGCCATCGGCAGGCGCACATGGCGGTAGGTCTGCCATTCGGTCAGGCCGAGCGCGAGCCCGGCATTACGCTGCCCGCGGGACAGCGAGTTGATGCCCGCCTTGACCTGCTCGGCGATGCGCGCGGCGGTGTACAAACCGAGGCCGACGACCGCGATCACGACATACGGCAGGTCCTGCTTCATCCACATCCCGAGCCTGTCCGGCACCAGCTCGGGGACGACGAAGAACCACATGAAAAGCTGGACGATCAGCGGAATGTTGCGGAATACATCGACGTACGCGTCGCCGATCGCGACGAGCCAGCGCTTCGGCGTCGTGCGCATGACCCCGAGGGCCGAGCCGAGCGCCAGCGCGAGCGCGAGCGAGGCCAGCGAAACCAGCGTCGTCCAGCCCAGCCCGGACAGTATCCAGTCGTAGTACTTGAGACCGTCGTCGGTCTCGCGGAAGAAGAACAGCCAGTCCCAGTGATAGTCCATCGCAATTCCCCCGATTTGCCGCAACGGCAGGCGGCGAAGCCCGACGAAAAGGGAAGCAGCCGGGCGCGACGCCGCCCGGCTGCCCTGCGGCTTATTCGACGCCCTTGTCCGTCGGCGTCTCGAACGCGGCCTTGAGCACCGGGCTCATCGGGAAGTTCAAGTTCACGTTGCGCGGCGGAATCGGGTTCATGAACCACTTGCTGTAAAGCTTTTCCGCATCGCCGGACTTCATCAGCCCGACGAGGGTCTTGTCGACGATCGCCTTGAATGGCGCGTCGTCCTTGCGCACCATCACGCCGTACGGCTCATCACGCAGCGAAGGTCCGACGATCTCGAACGCGGACGGATTCTTCGAGCTCGCGATCAGGCCGGCGAGCAGGATGTCGTCCATGACGAACGCCGAGGCGCGCCCGCTCTCGACCATCAGGAACGAGTCGGCGTGGTCCTTGCCGTAGATGTTGCGCACGTTGATCGTCCTGCCTTTCTCGTTCTGCTTGATCAGCTGGTCGGACGTCGTGCCCGTCGTCGTCACGACCGGCTTGCCGTCGAGGTCGCCGATGTCCTTGACGCCTGAATCCTTGCGCACCCCCATGCGCACGCTGGTGATGAAATACGCGACGCTGAAGCCCACCTGCTGCTGGCGCGCGACGCTGTTCGTCGTCGAGCCGCACTCGATGTCGATCGTGCCGTTCTGCATCAGCGGAATGCGGTTCTGCGAGGTCACCGCCTGGTAATTGACCTGCAGGTTCGGCATCTTCAGTTCGGTCTTGACGGCGTCGACGACCTTTGCACACAGGTCCATCGCATAACCGATCGGCTTCTGGTTGGCATCGAGATAGGAAAACGGCACCGACGACTCGCGGTTCCCGACGGTGATGGCGCCCGTATCCTTGATCTTCTGCAGCGTGCCGCTTGACTGTGCGTGAGCGGGCGCGACCATGCCGGCCGCGGACAGACATAGCGCAATGACGGTGAGGGACTTGTGCATGAATACCTCCAGTCTTGGTTCGGGATCGACGAATTCTCGCCGCATGAGGCAACGGAAGCGCACGGACGTGACATTTCCTGTTGCCATCCTAGACCAACGGTCCCGCGCGAGATATCCCGGTGTACTCGACCCACTCGTTCGCGAGTATGCATGCGGGCCCGGCCGGCCAGCAGGACTGCGCCGCAGGCCGACGCCAACAAGGTCTCGTGCGACGCGGCGCGGACTCCCGAAAGGACGGCGTGCCCCCTGCGGGACAGCGGCGTGGCACACAGAAAGCGGGGCTTCCGGGCGCATCGCTTTCTGCTACAATGCGCGCCTTCCACGGAGAGGTGGATGAGTGGTTTAAGTCGCACGCCTGGAAAGCGTGTTTGGGATAATATCCCAACGCGGGTTCGAATCCCGCCCTCTCCGCCAGAATTCAAGGAAAAGCCCATGATTTCATGGGCTTTTCCTTTATTACCTGATGCGTTCTGCATCAAAATATACATGCCGCCGCTGGAAACCGGCCTCGTGACCGCTTCGGCGGGCCGGCTTCCCGAAGGTAGCGGCGTCATCGCGCGCCGGTCCGCGCAGCAGATACGCCGACGCATCGGGCAAAGCTGAACACGCGCTGCCAAGTGGATGAAACTCGCGGGCTGAAAGTTACGTTCGACGCCTGAACAGCCGGCTCCCGGCAGGAGCATGTCCTGCCGGGACCGGGCAGCGGGCCCGCGATTTGACTATCTTGGTATAGACGCCGAAGCCGGAAACGGCTCGCGACATGCGCAGCGGGCACGTGCTCGGCGACCTCGATGGGGGTCACGAATGACGAAAGGTGCGATCGTAGCGCGCTCCGGCAGCCGGCCCGCGCCTATGCCCCCGACCCGCTCTGCGATCGACTGCACGGCCCTTTCATCAGCACGGCACACGTCGACATGAGACGCACCAGCGGCGAAATCGGCGACCCTAACCCGGTGTTCGTGGAGCAGGTCGCGCTGCTTTATCAGAATGCTCCGCTCGCCTATACGACCACGCTGATCAACGGCGCGATTCTCGCGTACGTGCAGAGCGAACACATTCCGCTTGTCGTCCTGCTCGCCTGGTATGGATCGCTGATCGTCGTAACGGCGGGCCGTGCCGTCGTCGCGTGGCGCCATGCGTCCGCAAGCCACAACCCCACCCGCGCCCCTTTTTGGAACCTCCTTTATCTCCTTGGCGCGGGGGCCGCCGGCTGCGTGTGGGGTGCTGCAGGGCTGGTGCTGTTTCCGCTTGATTCGATCGCGCATCAGGTCTTTGTTGCCTTCGTTCTGGCCGGCATGGCCGCGGGCGGAATCACCGTGCTCGCATCGCGAATCGAAGCCTGTATGGCGTTCCTGCTGCCTGCGCTGTTGCCGCTGGCCATCCAGTACCTGACGCTGCACACGGCATTGCAGAGGGCGATGGGGGTCATGACGCTGATTTTCCTCGCAGCGCTGACGATTTCCGCGTGGAACTTCCATCGCGCCATCCGCACGTCCCTGCGACTGCGGTTCGACAAGCAGGAACTCGAGGCCGAAATCGCGCGGCGCCTGCGCGCTGAAGAACGGCTTTTCCACGAGAAGGACCGATTGCAGACAACCGTGCGGTCCATCGGCGAAGGCGTCGTCCTGATTGACGCCGACGGTCGAATCGAGGATCTCAATCCCGCCGCCGAACGGCTTTTCGACCGCTGCCGCCAGGACGCCGCGGGCCGCCCGCCCCACGAGGTCTTCGCATGTTTCGACGATCAGGGCTGGCGCAGTCCGACCGCGCTGGAAGACGCGCTGAAGTCGGCCACGCCTCAGAAAAAGCGTTCCGTCTTGTATGGCAAGGACAAAGTGAAGTACGTCATCGAGGAACTCGCCACGCCGCTCCTCGACCGCCACGACCGGCTGGTGGGCGCCGTGTCGGTGTTTCGGGACATGACGGAACAGCACCGGCTGACCGAGCAATTGATCCATGCCGCCGATCACGACGTGCTGACCGGGTTGCCGAACCGGAATCGGTTGAAGGAGAGAACCAGGCAGGCGATTGCGCGAGCGCAGCGCAAACAGGAAACCTTCGGGCTGCTGTTTGTCGACCTCGACGACTTCAAGATCGTCAATGACACCCTGGGTCATGCGAGCGGCGACGCGTTGCTCGTCGATGTCGCAAAACGCCTTACCGACTGCGTCCGAGCAGAAGATACGATCGCGCGGTTGGGCGGCGACGAATTCGTCGTGCTGCTGGATGGACCGACGCAAAAGACCGAGATCGAAGCCATCGCGCGCAAGATCCTCATCAGACTGCGCGAGCCTTTCCAGCTCGAAACGCAGTCGGCCACCATCAGCGCGAGCATCGGTACCAGTCTGTACCCGGACGACGGCCACGACGCGGAGAGCCTGCTCGGGTCCGCCGACGCCGCGATGTACCGCGCCAAGCACGGGCGAAACAAAAAATAGGGGACACGACAGCGTCGCTTTCTCCCCCTTTCTCCCCTTCTCCCCGTATGGATTTAGCTGCACGAACGGGATAGGGGCTGCGGGCAGCGGATAGTCCCTCGCATGCCCCGGCCCTAGGGTTGCAGCCATGGAAAACCCTGCACTTTGCCCGCTGACGAGGAACCCGGAGAGCGACACGCCCATGGACAGACTTCCCGACAACATCGCTGGACGCGCGCACGCACATGCACACGCACACGCGCTCGCCGCGACGCCTCCCGCTCCGGAAAGGCCCCTTCGGCACCGATCGCTCGCCCGCGCCCCGGTCGCGGTGCTGCCGTGGGCGATCATCGCAGGCCTGCTGTGGGCGGGCCTCTTCGTCAAGCCGCAGCCGGTCGGCAGCACGGTGCAGCCGCCGGTGCTCGAACAGCGCGACCATTTCTACGGAATCGCGCTCGCCGCTCCGGGGGAGGTCTGGGTCGTCGGCTCGAACGGCAAGATTCTCACGCTCGGGGCTGATGGCCGCGCCGAGCGCTTCGCGACGCCGACCGAGCGCACGCTGCAGGACATCGCGCTGTGGGACGCATCGCACGCGGTTGCGGTCGGCAACGGCGGCGTGATCCTTTTCACTGCCGACGCCGGCCGCACGTGGACCGCAGCGGCCGACGTGCCGCGTTCCGAAGTCGCGAACAAGCTGAACCGGGTGCGCGTTGACGAAGGGGGCGTCGCGGTCGCGACCGGCGAGATGGGGGCGCTGCTGATGAGCCGCGACTACGGGCGCACATGGACGCGGCTGCGCGAGGAGGAGGACGTCGCGTGGAACGACGTCGCGCTGCTTGGCGGGGGACGCATCCGCGTCGTCGGCGAGTTCGGCCGCATCCTCGCGAGCGATGACGACGGCGCGAGTTGGCAGGAGGCCGAGCCGCCGGTGCCGAGTTCGCTGATGGCGGTCGCGTTCCGCGGCACGGACGTCGGCGTCGCGGTGGGGCTCGAAGGCGTCGTCCTCGTGACCCGTGACGGCGGCCGCGAGTGGCGGAAGGTCGACATCAGCACGCACGACCACCTCTTCGACATCGCGTGGGATGCAACCGGCGGGCGCTGGATCGGGACTGGCGCGCTCGGCCGCTGGGTGCGCGCCGAGGCGGACGCCACAAACTGGACTACTGCCCGGCTCGACGACCGTGACCTGTCGTGGCATACGCGGGTCGTCCCGGCAGGCGAGTTCGCGTGGTTCGCCGGGGCAAACGTCGGCCGCTGGGACGGCACGCGCTGGATGCCGCTTGGCAACTGAGTCTCCTGCCGCCACGCCAATCTCCTGTTCGCAACTTCCGCCTTCCGCCATTGATTCCCCGCTTACCGAGACCACCATGATCGAACGCATTGCCGAATTCTGCATTCGCCGGCGCAGCTGGGTCGTTGGCAGCCTCGCGGCGCTGACCCTCGTGCTGAGCTGGTTCGCGCTGCATATCGAGGTACGCACCGTCTTCGAGGACATGCTGCCGTCGCGCCACGAGTACGTGAAGACGCACGAAAAGTTCAAGGACACGTTCGGCGGCTCGAACATGGTCACGATCATGTTCGAAGTCCCCGACGGCGAAATCTTCCAACCGGCCGTGCTCGAAAAGGTCCGCACCGTGACCCTCGGCCTGCGCGAAGTGTCGGCGGTCAATCCCTACCAGATCACCTCGCTCGCCTCGAAGAAGCTGAAGGAGGTGCGCGCATCGACCGCCGGCATCGAGACGCGGCCGCTGATGTGGCCGGAGCTGCCGGCAAACGCCGACGAGCTCGCGACGCTCCGGGAGTCGGTGCTGCGCAATCCCCTCGTCTATGGGCCGTTCGTGTCGAAGGACTTGCAGGCGACATTGATCACCGTCGACTTCATCGATCGCGAGGTTGATTACGCGAAAGTATTCAGTGAGATCCGCGCACTCGTCGCCAAGGTCGATGACGACAGCGTGAAGATCCGTGTCGTCGGCGACCCGATCCTGTACGGCTGGGTCAATCATTACGTGCCCGAGACGATCAACCTTGTCGCGGCCGCGCTCGGCCTGACCCTCGTGATGCTGTTCGTACTGCTGCGCACATGGCGCGGCGTGCTGCTGCCGCTGCTGGCCGGCGTCGTCAGCGCGATCTGGGCGCTCGGCATCTGCCGCCTGCTCGGCATCCACTTTGAACCGCTTGTGATCGTCGTTGCAATGCTGATCACGTCGCGCGCGGTGTCACACTCGGTGCAGATCGTCAATCGCTTCGACGACGAGCTCGCGCTCGTGCCGCCGGGGGAAGGTGTCGCACGGCATGCGGCGCGAGTCGCGCTCGCTGACCTGTTCCGGCCGGGGATGCTCGGTGTCATTGCGGACGCGGCGTGCATGGCGGTCGTCGCCCTGAGTCCGATCCCGATGCTGCAGAAGCTCACGGTGCTGTCCGTCGTCTGGGTGTCGACGCTGACGATCAGCGCGGTGATCCTGACTCCAGTGCTGCTGTCATACATCCGCCGCCCGCACGGCACGGTGCACCCGATCGACCTCGCCCCGCCCCTGCGCCGCATCCTCGACTTCGGCGTATGGATGGCAACGTCGCGTTTCCGCTACGCGGTGATCGGCTGCAGCACGATCGTCGTGACGGTCTCCGGCCTGTACGCGCTGAACCTGAAAATCGGCGACGCGAACCCAGGCTCGCCGATCCTGTGGCCGGAGTCGACGTATAACCGGGATTCGGCGGCGATCAACGCGCGCTTCCAGGGCGTCGACCGGATGTTCATCGTGCTCGGCGAAGATGGCAAAGAGGGGCTCGTGAAGAGCAACGACGTGCTGCTCGCGATGAACCGCTTCCAACGCTTCATCGAGGCACAGCCCGAAGTCGGCGGCACCGTGTCGATCGCCGACGTGCTGCCGGTCGTCAATAGCACGCTGCGGGAAGGCAACCCCCGCTATCTCGAGTTGGGCGACACGCAGCAGGTCAACGGCAGCCTGATGGGGATCCTCGACTCGGTGTCGGAGCCGGGCGACATCGACCGCTTCGCCGACAACCAGTACGCGAACGGCGCGGTGACCATGATGTTCCGCGACCGCCAGGGCGAAACGATCCGCACCGCAGTCGCCCGCGTGAAGGAGTTCATCGCACAGAACCCGCTGCCCGAAGGCCAGTGGCAGCTGGCCGGCGGGCTGATCGGCGTCATGGCCGCGGTCAACGAGGTGATCCTGTCGAGCCAGATCGAGGCGGTCGCGCTCGCACTGCTGGTGCTCGTCGTGATCTGCACCGTCGTCTATCGCTCGACTGTCGCGGGGATGCTGTTCATGGTGCCGGTGATCATCTCGAACACGCTGACTTTCAGCTTCATGGCGTGGAAGGGCATCGGCATGAACATCAACACGGTGCCGGTCGCCGCGCTCGGCATCGGGCTCGGCGTCGATTACGCGTTCTACATTGCCGACCGCATCAAGGAGGAAATCGCCGCGGGAAGCACGCCCGAGCACGCGATCCACCAGGCGCTTCATTCAGCAGGGATGGGCGTGATCGTCACCGCGAGCGTGCTGATCTTCAGCACGCTGTTGTGGTGGGGATCGTCACTGCGCTTCCAGGCGGAAATGGGCCTGTTGATGGCGATCTGGCTCGGCGTCTCGGCAATGTCGGCGCTGTTCGTGATGCCTTCGGTGATCTACGTGTTCCGTCCCGCGTTCATCTTCGGCCACCGCGAAGCACCGGTACTGGGCAGGCTGCGCCCGGCGATCCAGCCGGTTTGATGCGGGAGGGACGGTTTCTGTGCGCTGCGCCTCTTCGATATACAAGGGAGAAAACATGAAAAACAAGGAAGAGTTCGGGGCGCGCAAGCGTACCCGCCTGAAAAGACTTGCGGCCGCGGTGGCAATCGCCACGGCAGGGGTGCCGGCGTATGCGCTTGACGAGAGCATCCGCGTCGACGGCTACCTGCGCCAGGAGCTGTCATGGAATACCGAGAACTGGGTCGACACGCCCGGCTACGACGACCGCGGCAAGCTGTCGATGGCGCGCACGACCGCAAGGCTGAACATCGACTGGAAAGCAACCCAGGACGTATCGGTCGTCGCGAAGCTGCGCGCAGTCGGCGAGTTCGAAACCGGCTTTCTCGAGCATCTCGAGAAGATGGGCGCGAACAATTACCACTCGGGCGCGCGCGGCGACATCATGAAGCTCTACAACCGCAACGACATCGGCGACGTCGTGCGCGAGCTGTATATCGACTTCCCGCTTGGCGAGCGCACGCGGATGCGATTCGGCAAACAGCAGATCGCGTGGGGCGAGACCGACTTCTTTGCCGCGAACGACATCGTTCACGGCTTCGATTACACGTGGCGGACGTTCCTCGAGCCAGCCAACGAAGAACTGCGCAAGACCAACATCATGTTCAAGCTGAACATCGACGTCCCCGAACTCGACGGCGGGGTCGAGATGTTCCTGCGCCCCGGCTGGGACCGCAAGGAAGATATCGGCACCGAACTCGACATCTACGGCGGACGGTGGTCCGGCCATCCGTACGCCGGCGTCGATTTCCGCAACATCGACCCGTACGACTTCGACAACAAGGAAGGGGACTACCGCGACCCGACCGGCGGCATCCGCTGGAGCGGGCTGGCCGGCGACATCAACTATTCGGTGTCGTACCTGAAGACGTTCTGGCCGAGCCCGATCATGAACGGCACGAGCAAGTTCAACGGCATGCCGGGCACGAGCCCTGTCGACACCGTCGGGCGGGCCGACACGACGGGCCTGTTCGGCAACGTGATCTATCCGATGGTCGACGTATTCGGCTTCACCGGCAGCGGCTACGCCGAGTGGGCGGATGCGGTATTCAGCACCGAGGTCGCGTACGTCAAGGACTTGCCGTACCAGATCTCGCTGATCCCCGGCTCCTTCGCGTCGCAGGTCGTCGCGCCCGGTTTCGACGGCATCGAGCGCAAGGACGTGCTGACGTGGATGCTGCGCATGGACAAGAACATCGCGGCGACGCAAAGCCTGCTTGGCACCGAGAAGCCGATGTTCTTCTCGCTGCAGCTGTTCGACAAATGGATCCAGAACTACGACCGCGACGACCGGCTGCTGAACAGCGTCGGCTGGGGCGCACGGACGAAGGAACACTCCTTCCTGCTGACCGGCATCTTCGGCCTCAGCTACGACAACGGGCGCGTGAAGCCCGAGCTCGTCGTCGGCAAGGACCTGACCTACGGCGGCGGTTTCGCGGTCCCGTCGGTGACGATGGAGCTTGCGAAGGACTGGCGCTGGAAGGTCGAGTACGACGCATTCTGGTCGGACAAATGGCGCGACACGCGCGACTGCGCGCCGCCGAACGCCGGCCTCTGCGACGACACCGGCCTTTTCGGCGTCTTCCACAAGCGCGACCAGTTCTACACCAGCCTGACCTACCTCTTCTGACAGCGGACGGACAACGACGATGACTTTGCACACCCCCCTGCGCGGCGCACTCGGCGTCGCACTGATGACGGCAACGTTCGCGGCCGGTGCCGCGGAGCTCCCCGAAGGCACGGTGATCTCGGCCGAGAACATCGACAAGATCAAGAGCGATACCTTCGAGGGCCACACGATCGGGAACCTGCTGTCCGAGCGCATGGAATGGCGCATCCGCAACAACGGCTGGAAGCTGCCGCTGGCGAAGTCGAAGGCAGTCCCGCTCGACGCGAAATGGACCAAGGCCTCACAGGCGAACGCCGGCAAGACGAAGATCAACGCCGACACCTGCCAGGTTGACGGCTGGGCGGCCGGCCAGCCGTTCCCCGACATCGACATGAAGGATCCGCAGGCCGCCGAGAAGGTCGTGTGGAACTGGCACCTCGGCCAGCTCTCCGGCGACGTCGCCTATGTGCCGTACTTCACTCAGGTGCTGATCGACGGCGAGAAGGGCGTGCACGCCGAGCCGGTCGCCGAATTCACGCGCTACGCGATGAAAGGGCGGCTGTCGGGCGAGCCGGTCGAAGGCGACGGCGCCGAACGCAGCCGACAGCTTCTCTACTTCAAGGCGCCGTCCGACATGAAGGGACTCGGCACCTTCAGCATCATGTACGACTCGACCAAGGTCAATGACGTCTGGGCGTACATCCCGGCAGTGCGCCGCGTGCGCCGGCTGTCGGGAGGCGCGTGGATGGACCCGATCGGCTCGTCCGACCAGTTGCAGGACGACCTCGAGATCTTCAACGCGCGACCGTGCTGGTACCCCGGCTACAAAATGCTAGGCAAGCGCTGGGTGCTCGCGGTCGCGAACAGCAAGACGCCGCTGTGGAACAAAAATGGCAAGGACTTCGCCGAGAAATACCCGGTGCTCGAAAACGCCGTGCCGTACTGGAACATGAACCACAACCGCTTCGAGCCGCGCGAAGTGTACGTTATCGAAGCGACGACGCCGTCCGAACATCCGTACAGCAAGAAGGTGCTGTATGTCGACACGAAGTACCCGCGCATCTATTACGGCGAGGCGTACAATCGCAAGGGCGAGTTCTGGAAGTTCATGGAGTTCCATTCGTACGCGGCGCAGGCCGAGGACGGCTTCACCGACGTGCGCACGAGCGGCGGCGCGATCATCGACTTCCAGCGCAACCACGCGACCGTGTTCCTCGTTGATTCGCCGTCGTGGAAAACGAACATCCCGAGCGTGAGTTCGAAGGACTACTCGCTGCAGACCCTGCAGGCGGCGGGACGCTGATCCCCAGGGAGTGCCGGCCCTCCGGTTCTCCCCGCCTCCCCGGCCGGTCGTTGACGGTCGGGGAGACGACGAGAAAAAGGGAGTGGACGGCTCATCGACCCAGCGTTGCCGACGGACTCTCGCCGAACGCGCGTTTGTAGTCCGAGGTGAAATGGCCGAGATGCGAAAACCCCCACTGCATTGCGACGTTGGTCACCGTGGTCGAGTCCGGTGAAGCCTGCAGCAGCACCTCCCGGACCCGCTGCAGCCGCACGTCCTTCAAATAGTGCATGGGCGTCGTGCTGCGGTACTTGCGGAAGCCGGCGAACAGCGAGCGCGTGCTGACGCCGGCGTGCTCGGCGAGTTCGCCGATCGTCAGCGGCTCCTGCGCGTTCTCATCGATGAACCGTTCCACCTTGCGGATGAAATGCGGCGCGATCGACGGTCCGTTATCTTCGAGACGCTCCGAGTAGTTGTGCGGCTGGCTCAGCAGCAAAGTCGCGATGACCATCTGCTCGATCTGCGCCGAAAAGAGCGGCGAGTCGAGGATCGTGTCCTCGCCGCTACGCTCCTGCCCGACCTCGTCGCACAGCCAGTTCATCAGCCGCACCCACGAGAGGCTGCGCGGGGCGACCAGCGACATCTCGGGCCGGAATTCAACTGGCTGCCGGAGATTTCCGCCGAGGTGCTGGCGGCAGTGACGCTCGAGCGCATCACGGTCGATCTTGACGACCAGCTTCTCAGTGTCGGCGCCGTGACGCATCCTCACCGGCAACGTCGGGCTCACCACCGACGCCACGTCTGGGGTTGAATTGACGGTCTCCCCGCCATGCTCGACGACCTCGGCCCCCGAGATCGGCATCTGGATCAGCGCGAAACTGTCGAGCTGTCCCGGCTCGATCACGACACTGGCGCCATACAGTATGCGCCCGACGCCGATCCCCCGGATCTGCCGAAAGTACATCTCTGCCCCGATCGGACCGCGCTCGCCGACGACGCGCAGCCGATGCGAACAGAACACGCGCGATACGCGATCGCGCGCCTCCTCCAGGTCCGACGTCCGAAACAGAAGCGAATTGGCCAGCACGGGCACAGATGCGGCGGCCCCGAAACGATGTTGTGTCTCCACGACTGCTCCTCCACGCTATCCTGCTTGAGCAGGTTTTTTTATGTCTGGGTTGATGATGCTTAATTTAATTCAAGCTTCTAGTTCATCCTCGTCGCGTCATCCTTTCATGGCCACCCTCCCTCATTGGTGCCGTTCACCACGATCCGCAACGCCTGAATCTGCACCACTCGGATAGGCGCTTCGTTAGACGGATAGGCAGTCCGGGCCGCTGCCTTTAATCTGCCTTCACCTTCCCGACACGAGGTGTGCAGATGAAAGCGTTCGGTTTCACAGGTTACAGCGGTGCGGGGAAGACGACACTGATCGAGCGCATCATTCCGTGTCTGGCGAACGAGGGCCTGCGCGTGTCGCTGATCAAGCACGCGCACCACACTTTTGACATCGACCACCCCGGCAAGGATTCGTGGCGCCACCGTCAGGCCGGCTGTGGCGAGGTCCTGATCGCGTCGCAGAAGCGCGTCGCGCTGATGCGCGAATTGCGCGGCGCGCCCGAGCCGGACCTGGACTGCCTCGTGAAGATGCTCGCGCCATGCGATCTCGTGCTGGTCGAGGGCTACAAGCACGCGCCCTTGCCGAAGATCGAAGTGCGCCGCGCCGCGCGCCCTGCCGCGGCGCTTCATCCGACCGACCCGTGGGTCGTCGCGGTCGCGAGCGATTGCGACGAGGAGACGCATCTGCGCACCTTCGATCTCGACGAGCACGAAGCGATCGCCCGCTTCATCTGCCGGTATCTCGCGCTGCCGCGCAGGCCGCGCGAACATGCCACGCGAGAGCGAGCAAAACGCAGCGGCGCGGTTCTGCGTTTGACGCCGCGGTGAGCGCGGCGGCGAAACGGAGCCGGGGCGTCGGCCACGGCAATAACGGGAACGGGTTCAAGACCCGATTCCGGGCGGATCGACCTGCCTGAGCCGGTCGCGCAGCCGGTTCTTGTCGATTTTGCCGACCGCGGTCTTCGGCAGTTCGTCCACGATCGACACGAGCGCGGGGATCTTGTATTTCGCGAGGTTCGCCCCGCAGTGTCCCGTCAATTGCTCGGGTGTCGCCATAGCGCCCGGCCGCAGCGCGACGATCGCATGCACGAGTTCCCCTCGGTAAGCGTCGGGAACCGCGACAACCGCGGCTTCGCGCACCGCCGGGTGGAGGTACAGGACCTCCTCGATTTCGCGCGGGAACACGTTGAAGCCGGACACCTTCGCCATCTCCTTCTTCCGGTCGCGAATGTACAAATAGCCGTCGCTGTCGAACTCTCCGACGTCGCCGGTATATAACCAGCCGCCTCGGATCGTCGCTGCGGTTTCGTCCGCCAGGTTGCGGTAGCCGGACATGATCTGCGGACCGCGGACGCGGATTTCGCCCTTTTCCCCGACGCCGAGCGACCGCTCGCCATGTTCAAGGTCGACAACCTCGATCGCGGTGTCCGGCAGCGGCCGGCCGACCGATCCCGACTTGCGCTCACCGTGCAGGGGGTTGAACGTCAGCACCGGGCCGGTTTCCGACTGGCCGTAGCCTTCGAGCACGGGCGCGCCGGTCGCGCCTTCCCATCGCCGCAGCAGTTCCTCCGGCAACGCGGCGGAGCCGGAGTACGACAGGGACAGATCCGAGAAATCGGCACTGCCGAACCGCGGGTGCGCCAGCAGGCTCGTGAACAGCGTCGGACTGCCGGCGATGATCGTGATGTGCTCGCGAGCGAGCAGGTCGAATACGGCATCCGGGGTGTAGCGCGGCACGATCACAAGGGTGCCGGCTGCGTACGTCATGTTGTGCAGACACATCGCCACGGCATAGATGTGGAACAGCGGCATCACGCACAGCAGCCGCTCGCCGTCCTTGCGCGTCGGCAGCAGCGCTTCGCGCTGACTGACGTTGGTCGCGATGGCATCGTGGCGCAGGTTCACGCCTTTTGCGCGGCCAGTGGTGCCACCGGTGTACTGCAGCGTCGCGAGCTCGTCGCCGGCTGGCAGCGGCTGCGGCAGATCGCGGTCTGCTGCGTCCCGCCATGCGGTCAGACGACGTGCGCCCGCGCCGATACAGATGCGGTGCGGGATGCCAAGCTCGTCGGCGAGCGGCTCGACGATCGCGCGTTTGTCTTCGTCATAAACGATGACGTGCAGGCCAGCGTCCGCAAAGAGCGCGCGCAACTCGCGAGCAGTATAGAGCGGGTTGAACGGCGCCGCCTGCGCGAGCGCGGCCTGCGCACCGAACATTGCGACACAGATGTCGGCCGAATTGCTCAGCACGATCCCGACACGTTGGCGCGTCGCGCCGAGACCGACCAGTTCGTCGGCAAACCAAGCGACACAGCGCAGATATTCGCGATACGTAAGCCGCTCTTCACGGCATACGAGCGCCTCGCGGTCGGGAGCGCACTCGGCCGCGTGCGCGAGCATATGCACGACGCTCGGGTAGACGGTTGGCATTTTCGACATCATCTCCTCCTTGTTGCCGCAGCCCGGCTCCCGTGCGCGCGACGCAGTGCGCGGGGCGCGGTATCGCCGCGGCGGGACCGCTCATCCTGACGGCCTCGCCGCATCGCTGCCAGCCATGCGCTCCAGCCGCTATCCGTGTAATACGGGTTTCGGTCCTGAGCGCGGCGGCCATGGATCAAAGTCGGCATCCCGCCCGGTACCCGGCATGCATCGCGTCATAGACCTTCGCGGTGCGCACGCAGTCTCCGACCTCGTACACGGCCATGCCCCCGCCCTCGCGCAACGCCGCGGCGAGGCCGTCACGATTCGGGCCGTACCCGAGCGCGGTGACAACCGAATCTGCTTCAAACTGGCGCGTCCTGCCGTTACGGTCGGCCGCGGTCACCCGTCCGCCCGAAATTTCCGTGGCCTGCAGGCCGGTGATGATCTCGATGCCGGCTCGGGCGAGCATCTCGCCGTACGAGATCTTGTCGGTGATCGTGCAATCACGCGCCATCAGCTCGTCGCGCCGGTGCAGGATCGTCACCTCGCGGCCGGCTTGCTGCAAGTAGAGGGCGACTTCCACCGCGGTCTCACCGCCGCCGAGCACCAGCACGCGCCGGCCGGGCGTCGCGCCGCCGTTGAAGACATCGATCGCATCCATGACGCGCGGACCGTCAATCCCGGGGATTGGCGGTGCCGAAGCCTGCCCCCCGATCGCGATGACCGCCGCGTCGAAGCGGCCGACGATGTCCGCGGCTTCGGCGCGGCGCCGCACAACGTCGACGCCGAGCTTGTCCATCTGCGTCGCCAGGTAGTCGTTGAGGAAGCGCAGATCCGACTTGAACTCCGCGACCGAACCTTCCTGCAGCACGCCGCCGAGGCTGCGTTTCTCGAACAGCGTCACGCGGTGGCCGCGCAGCGCGGCGACGCGGGCCGCCTCCATGCCGGCGACGCCGCCGCCGACGACCGCGACCTTCTTCGCTTGCCGAGCCGGCGTCACCTGCAGGTCGCCCTCGCGCCCGATCTCCGGGTTGACCGAACAGCCGACGGCGCGGAAGCGGAAAAAGGTCCGGTCAAGACAGCCGTCGTTGCAGCGGATGCACGGCCGGATATCCTCCTGCCGGCCTTCGCGGGCCTTGTTGGACCATTGCGGGTCCGCCCACAGCGGCCGGCCGAGCGAGATGAAGTCGCCCTTGCCATCGGCCAGAATCTCTTCGGCGAAGTCCGGCAACGTGATCGAGCCCGACGCGATGACCGGGATGCCGACCGCCTTGCGCACCGCCTCCGCCGCCCACACGTTGTGGAGGCGTGGCACGGACATCGGGCTGACCTGGTGGATCATTTGATGATGGTCGCCGCCCGATACGTGGATCGCGTCGATGCCGAGCGATTCGGCGATCCTGGCGACCTCGATCGTCTCGTCGATGCCGAAGCCGTCCGGCTCGTAGTCGGTGCCGCTCAGGCGCAGCGTCAGCGGGAATGCGTGGCCGATCTTCGAGCGCGCACTCTCGATGATCTCGACAAGCAGGCGCGTGCGGTTCTCGAACGAGCCGCCGTAACGATCGGTGCGCTTGTTCGTGTGCGGCGACAGGAAGTTGGTGATCAGATAGCCGTGGGCACCGTGGATCTCGACGAGGTCGAAGCCGGCCGCAACCGCGCGCCGCGCTGCGTCGCCGAACGCCTCGACGATCTGCGCGATCTCGTCGATCGACAGCTGCTCCGGGATCGCCTTGTCGCCGCTGCGCGCCTTCAGTGCGAGCCACGGCACGGCGGACGCGGCCTTGATCGGCGGCGTGCCGAGAAACTTCTGCCGCCCGCAATGTTCGATCTGGATGCCGGCGCGCGCACCCTGCTCCTTGATCGTCTCGGCGAGCAGCGTCAGGCCGGAAATATGCTCGTCGCTGCTGATGCCGAGCTGGCAGTGCGCCGACTTGCTCGCGATGTCATCGACGTAGGCATACTCGGCGATGATCAGCCCGGTCCCGCCTTTCGCGACTTCGCGGTAGTGGCGGATCAGCCGCTCCGACACCGAGCCATCAATGTTGCTCATGCCGGTCGACGTCGGTGCCTTGATGATGCGATTGGGCAGTTCGAGGTTGCCGATCCGCCCCGGGGCAAACAGCTTCGGATATCTCATGTCCATGAACCTCCTCGTGTTGACGCGTCTGTTCTGTTAACCACCTTGCCTCGGCGTGCGGCCGTCCGACGCCGACCGCGGTTCGTTACCTGCCGCCCGTGAGCGTCTCGGCGTCGAGCGTATCGAGGCTCGCCGCACCGAGCAGCGCGCGACGCTGCAGCGTGAGCGCTTCAGGCATCAGGTATTCGGCGTAGAAACGGGCGAGCGCACGCTTCACCTCATGCAGCGGCGAATCTCCCGACGCTGCGGCCGCCATCCGCAGCCACATCCAGCCCCCGGCCACGAGCCCGACGAGCGCGAGATACGCACTCGCGCCGGCCTCAGCGTCGCGGCTCACATTCGCGACTCGCTGGGCGATTGCATCGGTGCAGGCGTCGAGCCGCAAAAGGCCGTCGACGACCGCGTCACGGATCTCCCGCAATTCCGCGCAGCCCGAGTTGCGATCGAGGTCGGCGCGGATGCGGGCGGCAAAAAGGCTGTAACGCTTGCCGTTGTCCTGCGGCAGCTTGCGCATCACGAGATCGAGCGCCTGGATGCCGTTCGCGCCCTCGTAGATCGACATTACGCGGCTGTCGCGCACGTATTGCTCGACACCGGCGTCGGCGACGTAGCCGTGGCCACCGAACACCTGCACCGCGAGGTTCGCGACTTCGAAGCCGGCGTCCGACCCGCACGCCTTGCACACCGGCAGCAGCCATTCGGCGAGGGCGAGCGCATCCGCCCGGGGTGCCTCTGGTCCGGCCTGCGCGAGGTCGAGCTGCAACGCGGCTTCGAGCACCAGCGCGCGCATCGCCTCGGTGCGCGCGCGCATCAGGTACAGCATCCTTCGCACGTCCGCGTGCTCGACGATCGCCACCGCGGGCGCGTCCGCCCGACCGCCCTGTGGCCGCTCCAGCGCGTAGCGCAGCGCCTTCGCAGTCGCCGCGCCTGCGACGGCGACACCCTGCATCGCGACTTCGAGGCGCATTGTGTTCACCATCGTGAACATCGCCTTCAGGCCGGCATTCTCCTGCCCGACCAGGTAAGCCTGTGCACCGTCGAAGTTCACGACACAGGTCGGCGAGGCTTTGAGGCCCATCTTGTGCTCGACGCGCGTCACCGTGACGCCGTTGCTGGCGCCCGGCGTGCCGTTCGCCTGAAGCGCACGGGCCGGGACGAGGAACAGGCTCAGCCCGCGCGTTCCCGGCGGCGAACCGGGGATGCGGGCAAGCACCATATGGATGATCTGCTCGGTGAAATCCTGGTCACCGTACGTAATGAAGATCTTCGTGCCGGTCACGCAGTAGCCGCCGTCGGACTGCCGCTCGGCGCGCGTCGCGATGCGGCCAACGTCGGAGCCCGCCTGCGCTTCGGAGATGCAGATCGTCGCGCCCCACCTGCCGGTCGCAAGCGACGGAGCGACGACATCGACGAGCCCCTTCGGCGCATGCGCGACCAGCAGCCGCGTCGCCGCGCGCTCCATCAGCGGCAGCATCCCGAATGCGACGCAGGCGCCGTTGACCATTTCTGCGCACGCCGCCTGCAGCGTCACCGGCAGCGCCTGGCCGCCGAATTCCTGGGGCATGTCGAGACCGGGCCAGCCGGCCTCGACGTAGTGCCAGTACGCGTCGCGAAAGCCGGGTGGAGTCACGACACGTCCGTTCTCGAGGCGACTGCCCTGCTCGTCGCCGGTTGCGTTCAACGGCGCAAGGACGCCTGCGGCGAAGCGCGCGGACTCGGCGAGCACGACGTCGGCGAGCTCGACATCGGCGTGCTCGAACGCAGGCAGGGAGAACAACCGGCCGTAGTCCAGCACGTCGTCGAGGACGAAGCGCAGGTCGTTCAGCGGGGGGAGGTATGAATCATTCATGGCCACTACCAGTCTCCGGAAAGATGAATGCAGCGCGGGCGCGTCACGTCACGTCACGTCACGTCACGTCACGTCACGTCACGTCACGCCACGCCACGCCACGCCACGCCGGCCCCGCTCCCGAGAAGGCGCCGCAGTTCCCGCTTGAGGATTTTTCCGCTGGGATTCTTCGGCAATTCATCGAGGAACACGACCGCGCGCGGCTTCTTGTAACTTGCCAAGGATCGCCGGCAGTGCTCGATCAACTCGCCCGTCGACGCGGACATTCCCGGCCGCAGCACGACCGCCGCCGTGACGACCTCGCCCCATTCGTCGTCGGGCAGGCCGACGACCGCGGCTTCGAGGATCGCCGGGTGGTCGTACAGCACGCTCTCGACCTCTTTCGTATAGATATTGACGCCGCCGCTGACGACCATGTCCTTGAGTCGGTCAACCAGGAACAGATAGCGCTCATCGTCGAGATACCCGAGATCGCCAGTGTGAAACCAGCCGTCGCGGAGCGCCTTCGCGGTTTCGTCCGGCATGCCCCAGTAGCCCGAGATCACCGAGTGGCTGCGTACCAGCACCTCGCCGACTTCGCCGGTGGCGACGTCGCGGCCGTCAGCACCAACGACGCGCACCTCGGCGCCGACTGCCTCGCGCCCCGCCGAGGCGAGACGCTTTTGCTGTTGCGCGCTGCCGTCCGGCACGTGGTCGGCGGCGACGAGGAAGGTCGCTTCGAGCGTCTCGGTCAGGCCATAGCCTTGGGTAAATCCGCAGCGCAGACGATCAAGCGCGCGCTGCAGCACGGCGGGCGGCATCGGCCCACCGCCGTAGAACACCAGCCGCAGTGACGAAAGGGGCGACACCGCGAGATCGGCGTGATTGACCGCCGCATTGATCATCGTCGGCACGAGCAGCGCCACCGTCACCCGATGCCGCCGCACGGCCGTGAGCCACGCCGCCGGCTCGAAACGTTCGATGATCACCTGCGTGCAGCCAAGCATCATGTACGTGACGCCCATGAATACGGCGCCCATGTGATAGAGCGGGGTGGACACGAGGTTGATGTCGTCGCCCCGGCTGCCATCCGCGACGAACTGGTTGAACGCGTTGGCCTCGAGGTTGCGATGCGACACCATTGCCCCTTTGGGCAGGCCGGTCGTGCCGCTGGTGAAGAACACCGCGAAGGTGTCGTCCTCCCCTGCGGGGGAATCGAGCGGCCCGGCGGCAGCGTCCTGCACCGCCTGCTCGTAGCGCTTCGCGCCGGCCAGCGTCCCCCCGCCGACCATCCAGGGCTGCTGCAGGCCCGGAAGCAGCGTCTCGAGTTCACGCGCCGTATCGACGAACTCAGCGCCGACGACCAGCAGCGACGGCCGCGCGTGGCCGAGGATCTGCGCGAGTTCCGCGGGAGTGAGCCGGTAATTGAGCGGCAGCGCGACGAGCCCCGCCCGTGCGATACCGAGATAGAGCTCGATGAATTCCGGGCAGTTGGAAAGCAGGATTGCGACGAACTCGCCGCGCGCGAAACCGCAGGCGCGCAATGCATTGGCCACCCGGTCCACCCGTCCGTCCAGTTCCAGCCAAGTCTGGCTTCGCTCACCGAAGACGATCGCCGGCTTGTGCGGAAAGCGCAGCGCGTTGCGCCGCGCGATCAGATCGAGAGTCATCGTCACGCCCTCCGTGCGGGGCGGGGCTGCTTGTAGATCCGGGTGACGCAGGGCTCGTCGACCGGCTGCCCGTCGTCGTCGAACTGCCTGCCGAAGCTCGACTCGAAGACATCCCAACCCCATTCGCGCGGCAGGATGTCCATCCACAACGGCGTATGGACGCAATAGGCGGACAGCGTGCGGCCGAACGTTCGCGGCGCCGGTTGCTTCAGGACCGCGATGTTGATCGGGTGGCGCGCCGAACCCTCGTTCTTGCCGTCACGCATCAGCATTCCGCCGCTCGCGCAAAAGTGCAGGATGAAGGTCGTCTTCTCGTCGTCCTCGACGACGGTGAAGCGGTGTCCGTGCGCGCGCAGGAACTGCGCGTACATCTCCACGAGCAACGCCGTCGAGCCGCTCTCCCTCGCCTGCATCAGGATCGGCTTCCATACCTGCTCGCCGACGAAGCGCCAAACGTCCTCGACGGCGTCCTCGCCGAGACGGTCGCGGATGTAGGTACAGAAGAGTCCCGACATCTCGACGTAGAGGTCGTGCAGCGGCCGCCACTCGTCCTGGATCGCGCGGCACTGCTTCAGGGCCTCTTCGCGGTCGCCGTTCCGGATCGCGGCTTGGCACTTGTCGAGCGCAGTCACCGCGAGCTCGTGCCGCTCGATGGCAACCTCGGATGCCGGCCGGCTCATGCCGCCTCCCGCGCGATCAGGCGATCCACGCGGTGCGCGACCTCGTCCGACAGCAAGCCGGGCAACAAGACGTCGGCGACGCCCATGTCCTTCAGCGCCTGCACATCGTCCTCCGGTATGACGCCGCCGCAGAACACCGGGACGCGCAGGCCTTCCCGCTGCATCTGTTCGATCAGGCGGCGCATCTGCGTCATGTGCTGGCCGGACAGGAAGCTGATGCCGATCGCGTCGACGTCCTCTTCGAGCGCGGTCTTGACGACGCGGTCCGCGAAATTGTGCAGACCCAGATACACCACTTCGTGGCCGGCGTTGCGCAGGATGTTGGCGACGGTGACGATACCGGTGTCGTGGCAATCCAGGCCCATCTTCGCCAGCAGAATGCGTTTGTGCATGCTCATGATGAATCAGCCCTCCTCAGCGAAAAGACCAGCTCTGCGCCTGCCGCATGGCCTCGTGGCACTCGCCCATCGTCACCTTGTTCTTCACCGCGTTCATCAGCACCGGCACCATGTTCTCGCCGGCTTTCCAGGCGCGGTCGATGTGCGCCATCGCGTCCGCCCACGCCTGCGGATCGCGGTCCGCCCGGTACTGCCGCAGGTACTCACCCCGGCGCGCGCCCCAGACGTCGGCCTGGATCTTGTGAGTTTTGATCGGGATTTCCTCATCCGGCGCAATGCGGAAGCGATTGACGCCGACCAGGTTGCGCCGCCCCGAGTCGATGTCGTCCTGGTTCCTGACGCGCTCGCGGTTGATCTGGCGCTCGAGCCACCCTTCCCGGATGCAGGCGATCATTCCGCCCCGCTCGTCGATTTCCGCGAGTTGCTTGCGGATCGCCGTCTCCATGTCGTTCGTCAGCGACTCGACGTAGAACGAGCCGCCGAGCGGGTCCACCGTCTTCGTGATTCCACTTTCATAGGCGATGACCTGCTGCGTGCGCAGCGCCATGCGCGACGACTCTTCGGTCGGCAGGCCGTGGGCCTCGTCGTATGAGCACAGATGGATCGACTGCGCGCCGCCGAACACTGCGGCCATCGCCTCGACCGTCGCGCGAATGACGTTCACCTGCGGCTGCTGACGGGTCAGCGTGTTGCCTGCCGACTGCACGGAGAAGCGCAGGCGCCAGCACTCGGGGTTCGTCGCGCCGAACTCCTCGCGCATGGTCCGCGCGTAGAGTCGGCGCATCGCGCGGAATTTCGCGATCTCCTCGAAGAAATCGATCGAGCACGAGAGGAAGAACGACGCCCTTCTCGGGAACAGGTCGATATCCAGCCCGCGTTCCCGGGCGCGCCGGAAAATATCGAAGGCATGGCCGAGGGTAAAGGCGCCGTCCTGGATCGCATTGACGCCGGTTTCCCTCAGGTTGTAGCCGTTGGTCACCATCCAGTTCAGGCGCGGCATGTTCTTCGAAATGAATTCGATGTTGTCGACGCACAGGCGCAGCGTGCCGTCGAGCGGAAAGAACTGTGTCACCGTCTGCAGCGGCCCGCCGCTCATCTGGTAGAAGGGATCGTTCTGCTGCGTGCCGATCACCTTGTCGAACGGCACGCCCTTGCGCTCGGCGACCGCGGCGAGCATCGCCAGCGTCACCGACGACACCGGCGGACGGATCGACAGCGCGTACGACACCGCGTCCGGGCCGAAGCCGTCGTAGAGCGTCTCCATGTCATCGAGCGTGCTGATCGGCACTCCCGTGACGCCGACCTCGCCGTCGCCGATCGGGTCGTCCGAATCGAAGCCGTACGACGTCGGCAGGTCGATCGTGATGACGAAGCCGTTGGCGCCCTGCCCGTGCAGGTACTTGATGCGCTCGTTGGTTTCCTGCGGCGACCCGAAACCGACCTGGAAGCGGCGCGTCCAGATGCGCTCGCGGTACATGCCGGGATACGGGCCGCGCGTGAAGGGGTATTCCCCCGGCACGCCGAGGTCCCGCTCGACGTCGAAATCCCCGGCATCGGCGGGCTCGTACAAGGGCTTGATCTCGATTCCGGCGCCGGTTTCAAACACCTGCTCCTCGTAATCGCGTGCCTTTCCGGACGGCTTTTGCAGCAGCGTGTCACTCATGCCTTCCCCTCCTTTCTCAAGCCCTCGGTTGCAGCGTGGTCGAGTTCCAGCGTCCTCGGATTGACGACGACGCCGTAGTTGTCCTCAGCGCTCTGCTGGGAAACGTAGCCATAGCAGACCTCGCGCGCGACGAGTTCAGCCGGCCGCCGGCGCGGATCCCCGTAGCCGCCGCCGCCGCCGGCAACTTGGTACCAGCGCGTCCCTTTCGGAATTCCGGATACGACTTCCTTGCTCCTGCACTTGTGCACGCTGCCGTCCGGATAGCGCAGCTCGCCGCGATTGAGGATGCCGGCGCCGCCACCGAGAATCCCCTGCGCCTCCGAGCCCGGATCGATGCCGTCGCCGAACGCGCTGATGAGGTTGCCGCCGTTGAGAAACTCCATCTCCATCTCGACGCCGAGCCCGCCGCGCCACTGGCCCGGCCCGGCCGAGTCGGGCATGTACTCGAAGCGGTGCAGGAACAGCGGTTCCTTCATCTCGAACATCTCGGGATCTTGGGCGAGCAGGCCGCCGCCGCACGCGATCAGGCCAATGTGGTCGTAGCCGTCGGCCCCCTGCGTGCCGCCGCCGCCGCCCTTGAGCCCGTTGAACAGGATGTCGACGAACGGCTGGCCGGTGCGGTCGTTCGTGCCGACCGCGGCGATCGCGAACAGCGGATTCCACGCCGCGGTGACACGCTCGGGCAACGCTTGCGACAGCGCGTCGAAGATCGCCGCGGAGATCTGGTCGGACAGGTGGTTACCGAACGTACTCGCCGCCGGGAAGCGCGGGTTGAGCATCGAGCCTTCCGGAATATGCGCGGTGAGCGGTCGCACCATTCCGGCGTTCTGCGGAATGTTCGGGTCCTTCAGGCACATCAGCAGCGTCAGGATCACCGACGTCATGCTCGAACCGAGCGGCGCGTTGACATAGCCGGGCGTCTGCGGCGCCGTCCCCGTGAAGTCGAAGTGGATGTCCTCGTCCTTGACCGTCACCGCGACCTTGATGTCCATCGTCGAACCGACGTTGAAGCCGTCGTAATGAACGATCGAGGCGCCGTGATACGTGCCGTCCGGAATCGCGCGGATCTCGGCGCGCATCTGCTGCTCGGTGGCGTTGTAGAGGTGTTGCAGGTGCGCATCGAAGCGTTCCCAGCCGTAGCGCTCGACGAGCTTCCCGAGCTCGCGTTCGCCGACCGCGCAGCCGCCGATCGCGGCCTGGATGTCTTCCTGGACGATCGGGAAGCGGATGTTGCCGAACACCAAATCCCACACGTCCTGGCGCTTGCGGCCTTTCTCGTACAACTTGACCGGGGTGATCCGCAGCGCTTCCTGCCAGATCTCCGTCGCGCCGGGGTTGTACGCGCCGGCGACCGCGCCGCCGACGTCGGCTTGGTGGCCGTTGATCGCGGAGAAGCCGATCAGCCGGTCGGCCGCGAAGATCGGCCGCACGATCTTGACGTCGGCCGCCTGGTTGCCGCCGGTGAAGGGATCGTTATGGATGATCACGTCGCCCGGGTACAGCTCGTCGCCGTAGTAGTCGACCATGTACTTGATACCGAGCGGCACCGCGAACGCCAGGATCGGGATATAGGCCGTCTGCTCCATCATCTGGCCGCGCGCGTCGTAAAGACCGGTGACGAAATCGCGTGCTTCGCTGAGGATCGGCGAGCGCGCGGTACGCAGCATCACCAGTCCCATCTCCTCGGTGATCGCCTTGAGCCGGCGCTGGATCACCGTCACAAGGATCGGATCGATCGCGTTCGTCATTCGAAAACCCTCCGCAAATAGGTATGCCCGATTTCCTTATGGAAGAGACAGAAGGTGCCCGCGCGGTCGACGACGAAGTCGTACTCGGGCGACACCAAGGTCGTCGTCGTGACCTGCTCGATCAGCGCCGGGCCGCTGCCGATGTTGCCGAACACCATCGCCTCGCCGTCATAGACGGGAATGTCGCGGAACGCCCGCTCGCCGGCGAGATACACCTGTCGCGTGCCCTTGCGGCAGCACTCCGCGCTCTCGTCGCCGCGCTCCATGAATTGCATCGCCGGCTTCGCCGTGATGCCGACGACCGTCACGCGCAGGTTGACGACCTCGATCTCAGTCGCGGTCCCGGCCAGCGAATAGCCGTAGAGACGGTCGTGCTCGCGATGGAGGGCGTCGCGCAGGTAGTCCATGCCATCGGCTTCGAAGCGGATGATGTCGAAGCTGCAGGTGATCTCGTTATGCTGGCCGAGGTAACGCATGTCCGCCGCGTAGTCGACGCGCACGCGGTCGCGGTCCTCGACTTTTTCGTCGTGCAGCACAGCCCGCCCTTCCCTTTCAAGCTCCCCGAGAAGCTGCGTCATCAGCCTCGCATCCGCCTTCGACGCCAGCGCGTGGTAGGTGCGCACGTAGCTGTGCTTGAAGTCGGATCGCAGCATCCCGCTCGCGCAGAAGATCGAGGACTCCTTCGGCACCAGGATCACCGGCAGATCGAGTTCGAGCGCGATCATCGCTCCGTGGATCGGCCCCGCTCCGCCGGCGACGACAAGCGGGAATTCACGTGGGTCGATGCCGCGGCTGACGGTGATTTCGCGCAATCCCGCCGCCATGTTGACGTTGACGAGGTGGTACATGCCCGCCGCCGCCTCCTCGACCGTGAGGCCGAGCGGCTTCGCGATATGCGTGTCGATCGCGGTCCGCGCCGCCTTGACGTCGAGCTTCATCCGGCCGCCGAGGAAATACTCGGGATCGAGATAGCCAAGCACGAGGCTCGCGTCGGTGCAGGTCGGCAGCGTGCCGCCGCGCCCGTAGCACGCCGGTCCCGGATCGGCGCCGGCGCTCTGGGGTCCCATCCGCAGCAGCCCGCCGTCGTCGATCCAGCCGATCGAGCCGCCGCCCGAGCCAATCGTGTGGATGTCGAGCATCGGCAGCGCAAGCCGCTGGCGGTTGATCCAGCCTTCGCTGCGCAAGAGCGGCACGCCGTCCTGCACAACCGCGGCGTCGAACGACGTGCCTCCCATGTCGACCGTCATGCAGCGGTCGTAGCCCTGGACACCGGCGAACGTGATGCCGGCCGTCGGGCCACTCGCCGGCCCGGACAGCAGTGTCATGACCGCACGCTCGTCGGTCGAAGCCGGCGTCGCGACGCCGCCGTTCGACTGCATGATCAGCAGGACGCCTTCGAAGCCGATCCCTTTCAGGTTCTCGAGCAGCGCGTCGAGGTAGCGCCGCAGGATCGGGCCGACGTAGCTGTTCAGCGCCGCGGTCGACACGCGCTCGTACATCCGCGCCTGCGGCAGCAATTCGGATGACGTCGTGAGGTACGCCCCCGGAAGCATCTCGGCGACCATCCGCTTCGCCGCCTGCTCGTGCGCCGGATTCGCATAGCTGTGCATGAAGCAGATGGCGACCGCGTCGACCTCCTGCCGCTTCAGTTCCTCGACCGCCGCGCGCAGCGACGACTCGTCGAGCGGCGTCACGACCTCCCCGGCGGCATTGATCCGCTCGTTGACCGGAAGGCGGCGGTCGCGCGGCACCAGCGGCGGCGGCGGCGTGAGCTTGTTGTTGTACAGCTCCTCGCGGTAGCCGCGCCGCATCTCGAGGATGTCGCGAAACCCCGCCGTCGTCAGCAGTCCGGTCTTGACGCCCCGGCCGGTGAGGACGGCGTTCGTCGTGACGGTCGTGCCATGCACGACCAGCTCGACCTTCGCGACGAATTCACCGAGGCTCAAGCCAAGCTTGTCGGCCATCTCCCGCAGGCCGTTGAGCACGCCGATCGACGGGTCCTTCGGTGTGCTCGATGTCTTGAACACGCTCGAATTGCCGTGCGAGTCGATGAGGAGGAAGTCGGTAAACGTGCCCCCGACGTCCACGCCGATTCGATAATTCATCCGGAACCCTCCTTTGGTTTTCGGGCGGCCCGCCTCCAGGCCGGTCCCGGTCAGCGGTCGCCGACCTGCAATACGACGGCCATCGCACTGTCGCCGGCCGCACAGCCGGTGAAGAGGCCGTAGCCACCGCCGCGCAGCACGAGTTCCTCGATCAGCTCGATCACGGATCGCGTCCCCATCGGCGCCTGCGGGTGGCCCCAGACCAGCGAGCAGCCCCAGTTGTTCATGTGCTCGAGATCCGCACCGGTTTCCCGTGCGAACACGATGTCGTTGAGGGCGAACGGGTTGTGAGTCTTGACCGCATCCATCTGCGCGATCGAGAGCCCGGCTTGGTCGAGCGCCCGTCGCGCGGCCGGAACGGACGCTTCCGGCATGTACGCAAGGGGCACACGCGCCTGGCCGAATCCGAGCAGGCGTACGACGATCGAGGGCTGCGACGAGAGTTCCCGCGCCCGGTCCGCGTTGGTGACGACGATCGCGGCATTGCCGTCGGCGGGATGGGTCTGGCAGCCGTAGGTGACGCTGCCATCTTCGAGCACCGGACGCAGACGTCCGAGCCCTTCGGGCGTCGAATGGTTGATGCCCTCGTCGCCGTCGAGCGTCGCCGCGTTCTTCCTCAAATCGGGCGTCGGCACCTCGAACGGCAACGTCATGAAGCGCCGCAGGAACGCGGAGTCGTCGACGAGCGCGTCCCGGTACTGCGCTTCGCGGCGCAAAACGAGTTCATGCTGCTGCGACATCGAAATACCGTGCTTTTTCGCGACGTTCTCGGCGGTCGCGAGCATCGAGTGGCCGCCGAGGGGATCGCACGCGAAGTTGTCGAGCACCCAGTTTTCGCTCGCGCCCGTACCACCCGGCGACCGTGGGTCGGGGTAATAGAGATGCGGACCGTTCGAGGTGCGGTCGCAGGTGACGGTCAGCACCGCGCCGGCGAGGCCCAGCTCGATTTCCTGCGCCGCGGCGAGCAAACAGCGCACGCCGGTCGCGCAGGCCTGCATCACCGTCGGGCCGGCCACCTGCCTCGCTCCGACAATCCCGGCGAGCCAAGGCAGGCCGTAAAACGCGTGGCGCTGCGGCACAGACATGCCGAGCACGCCGTAATCGAAGGTTTCCGCTGGAATGCTGCGCCGCATGAGCTCGCACTTCGTCACATGCGCAGCAAATTCGACGCTGTGCAGTGCGGCGAGGCTGCCCTGCCAGCGGGCAAAGGGCGTACTCCAGTACGCGCCGTAAGGTATCTCGGCCTTGAGTGCCATTGTCTCCTCCTTTTGTCGTCTCTCGCTGCCCCGCGCACCGCAGCGCGGAGGTGAGCTCGGACTTGTTGGTGCCAACTTTGATACCTGTTCGATTGAAAGTCAATCGATCATTTTAATTATTTTGATCGGTTTTTCATTAAACACGATCGAGGGTGGGATGGCATCGCGGCCGGTCATGCGGGCGCGCCGAGGACCGGGTGCGCGACGGAGGGGACGTTGACAACGCCGAACGGCAGCAGATACAGTGAAAATCGATTGAAATTACGTTCACAGCAAGCGAGCCATTTTGTCTACAGTCATCGCCACCACGCACGTCGAGGAAACGGAATTGGATCAGAGCTACTACAAGGGCTGGCATCTGGGGGGCACGCACCACGATGCGATGACCACAGAGTTTGAGTGGGCAATACTGCGTTTCGAGCAGGCGTTCCAGCGCTTCATGCTGCAGGTCGCGAGCATGTGCGGGCTCGGTGAGCTCAGTTCCGCGGAGCTCGTGCTTCTTCATGTCATTCGCATGCAGGAGGGCCCCAAGACGGCTGCCGTGCTCGCGCGCCAGCTCAACCTGGACGGGATCACGAACGTCCAGTACAGCCTGCGCAAGCTGCTCAACTTCGGCCTCGTCGACAAGATCAAGGGCGGAAACAGCAAGATCTGGACGTACGCCGTCACCGAACGGGCCGCAGCGATGCTCGACGACTACACGCGGATCCGCCGCGAAATGTTGACCGACCAGACGAAGAACATCGAGCACATCGACAAGAAGCTATACGAGACCGCGAAGCTGCTCAGCATGCTCACTGGCACCTACGACGAAGCGAGCCGAATCTCGGCGACTTATTGCCGCGTCACGCCTCCGGCGGACGGCGAGAAGGGCCGGACCTCGGCATGATCCGCCGCCGGGGCTGCGCGGCCCCGCGCTCCTGCAGCGAGTCATGCAGGAAACCGAATTCGACCGGTAGCGGACAAGAGACGGTCTGCGCCGGGGCAGTCGACCGCCTCACAAAAAACCAAGGAGCACCGCGCCATGTCCAGGACCTACTCGAATCCCCTGCTGTATCGTCCTGCCCGCCCGGCGCCGCGCCACGTCGCCGTCATAGGCGCCGGGACGATCGGCCCGGACATCGGCTATTACCTCAAGAGCGCCCTGCCGCATATCCGGCTCACGCTCGTCGACGTCGCGCAGCCCGCGCTCGACCGCGCGCTGCAGCGCTGCGACGACTACGCCCGCAAAGCGGTTGCGCGCGGCAAGATGAGCGAGGCCGAAGCCGCAGCGGTGAACGCCGGCATCGTCGGAACGCTCGACTATCACGCACTCGCCGACTGCGACTGGGTGATCGAGGCGGCGACCGAGAACCTGTCGCTTAAGCAACGTATTTTTGCTGACGTCGAGCGCATCGTCTCGCCGCACGCGGTCATCACGTCAAACACAAGTTCGCTGCCGGCGCAACGGATCTTCGCCGAGCTCGAGCGCCCGGACCGCGCGACGATCACGCACTTCTTCGCGCCGGCGTGGCGCAATCCGGCCGTCGAGGTGATCGCGTGGGAGAAGCTCGATCCCGACGTCCTCGCATATCTGAGGTGGATTTTCGCCGTCACCGGCAAGGTCCCGCTGCTGACATCCGACGTCGTCTGCTTCATGCTCGACCGCGTCTTCGACAATTGGTGCAACGAGGCGGCGCTGCTGCTCGACCGCGCGACCGCGGCCGAGGTCGACAGCGCGGTCGCAGCGTACGTCCACGCGGGTCCGTTCTTCGTGCTGAACCTCGCTCGCGGCAATCCGATCATCACCGAGACGAATACGCTACAGGCGGAGGAGGAAGGCGAGCACTACCGGCCGGCGCCGATCTTCCGCTCAGTCGACACCTGGCTCACAGTCGCACCGGGCAAGCAGGTGGAGATGGGTCCGGAGACTGCCGCGGCGACGCGGGATCGCCTGCTCGGCGTGCTGTTTTCGCAGTCCGTCGACATCCTCGATCGCGGCATCGGGAGCGCCGCCGATCTCGATCTCGGCTGCAAGCTCGCACTCGGCTTCAAGCACGGGCCGCTTGAACTGATGCGGGATCTCGGCGAGCCGAAATCGCACCGCATCTTCGAACGTTTCGCCGCCGAACGCCCCGGCATGCCGACGCCGGCGCGCCCGCTCGCCGACTACCAGCAGTTCTGGCGGCACCTGCTCGTCGACGATGTCGATGGCGTCAAAGTCATCACGCTGCGCCGCCCCGAGGCGCTCAACGCGCTGCACGACGAAATGACGGACGAAATCCTCGCGGTGATCCGTCTGTACGAGGCCGATCCGGCGGTGCGAGGTTTCGTCATCGTCGGTTACGGCACGAAAGCGTTCTGCGCCGGGGGCGACATCGGCCGCTTCCCGTCGATGCTCGGCGATCGCGAAGCCTCGGCACAATACGCGCGCGACTGCTCACGACTGCTGGTGCATCTGGACGCAATGGAAAAACCGGTTGTCGCCGCACTGAACGGCATCGCGATCGGTGGCGGCTTCGAGCTCGCGATGCGCTGCCACGGCATCGTCGCGCTTCGCCCGGCCTGGATGCAACTGCCCGAGATCACGCTCGGCATCGTGCCGGGTATAGGCGCGATGGTCGTACCGTATCGCCGCTGGCCGGACGCTGCCGCGGTGTTCCACGGCATGTTGCGCTGCGCCGACCGCCTTGAGGCGCCGCGCGCGTTCGAACTCGGGATTGTGGACCGGCTGGCCGAGGATTACCCCGCCTTGATCCGGGCGGCCGTGGAACGGGTCGACACGCTCGCGGGGCGACACACGGGCGTTCAGGACGGAAAAGTGCGGATCGCAGCGTTCGAACCGATCGAACCGAAAGCCGCGAACGGGCAACTGCTGAGCGCTGAGGTGATCGGAATCATCGAAACCGCGGTCGCGGAAGCGGCGGCGGCCGCGACCTTTTCCGAAGCGCTCGAAGTCGGCTACCGCGCGTGGGGGGATAGCGCCTGCACCGCGGCGGCGCGCGAAGGCATCACCGCATTCCAGCAGAGGCGCAAGCCGGACTTCACGAAGACGTCCTGAGCCGCACACTGCCGCCTTTTCGCCCAAGCCGAAATTCATCCTGGCGGTCGACGGCCGAATCCGCGTGTCCGCCGCCGTTCGGCATTCCCGCAGGTCGGCGCCCTCGCCTCCCGGTGAAACATGCAGCACCGGGACAGGCGCTGCGGCCATCGGATAGTCGTGCGCGACCCCGCTCCCTAGTCTGGGGCAACACGTGATAGGGCTGCGAAGCCATGCCACGTCCCGGCGACCCAGCAAGGAGTGGATGAAGATCATGAGCAGCACGCACAAGGTTTCGACTTACTGTTATCAGTGCGTCAACGGTCCCGACATGCTCACGGTCGAAGTGACCGACGGCATCGCGACGACCGTGGCCCCGAACTTCGCCGCGAAGGGCTATCACCCGGCCGACGGCAAGGTCTGCGTGAAGCCTTACGGCCTCGTGCAGAAGATCTACAACCCGAACCGGGTGCTGAAGCCGCTGAAGCGCACGAACCCGAAGAAGGGACGCAACGAAGATCCGGGCTGGGTCGAGATCGAGTGGGAGGAGGCGCTCAACACGATCGCGCAGAAGCTCAATGCGATCCGCGCGACGAGCCTCATCGACGAGCAGGGCTACCCCCGCGTTGCCTTCACGACTGGCGGCGCGGCGACGCCTTACTTCTACATGGGCACGTTCGCGTCCTTCCTCGCCGCGTGGGGGCCGGTCGACCAGAGCCTCGGCGCGGGCGGCACGGTCAAGTGCTACCACACCGAGCATGTCTACGGCGAGCTGTGGCATCGCGCCTTCACCGTCTGCCCGGACACGCCGCGTTGCGAATACATCGTCTCGTTCGGCAACAACATCGACGCCTCGGGCGGCGTCACGAGCGTGCGCCGCCACGCGGACGCCCGCGCGCGCGGCATCAAGCGCATCCAGATCGAACCGCATCTGTCGATCACCGGGGCATCAGCGAGTGAATGGATCCCGATCCGCCCGAAAACCGACCCGGCGTTTCTCTACGCGATGTTGCACGTGCTGCTGCACGAGCGCCCGCTCACCGATCTCGACGTGCCTTTCCTGAAGGCGCGCACCGGTTCGCCGTACCTTATCGGACCAAACGGCTTCTTCCTGCGCGACCCGGCGTCGAAGAAGCCGCTGATGTGGGACGCTGCCACCGGCCGCGCGCTGCCGTTCGACACCCCGGGCATCGATCCGGCGCTCGTCGGCAGCTTCACGGTCAGCGGCATGGAGGTCGGCGCCGACGGCAAGACGTGGGAGCACGACGCGATCGAAGCGACGACCGCGTTCGAGGTCACGCGCAGACTCGTCGCGGCGCACACGCCGGAATGGGCGGCGCCCGTCTGCGACGTCGCCGCGTACAGGATCCGCCGCGTCGCGAATGATTTCATCGCGCATGCGCGCATCGGCGAGACGATCGAGTTCGAGGGCCGAACGCTGCCGTTCCGCCCGGTCGCGGTGATGCTCGGCAAGGGCGTCAACAACGGCTGGGGCGCGTACGAATGCGTCTGGGCGCGCACGATGCTGATGGTGCTCGTCGGCGGCCTCGAAGTGCCCGGCGGGCTGCTCGGCAGCACGGTGCATATCTCCGGCATGGACTTCGACCGCATGGGCTCGGTCGCGCCGCACCCGGACGGCTTCCTCGACTACCCGTTCAACCCGACCGACAAGGAGCACTGGGCCGCGCAGCCGCAGGTGCGCCACGGCCACACGACGTTGATTCCGATCATCGGCGGCGGCCTCACCAGCCAGTTGATGGGCTCGACGGTGCTCTCCTGGATGCGCCTGCAGGGCCGCGCCGCCGACAGCTGGGGCCAGCCAAAGCCGCCCGACGTGTGGTTCGTCTATCGCTGCAACCCGAACATCTCGTTCTCCGAAACCGACCGGATTGGCGAGACGATGGCGACCTTCCCGTTCACGGTCGCGTTCTCCTATACGCAGGACGAGACGAACCATTTCGCCGACCTCGTGCTGCCCGAGGCGATCGACCTCGAAAGCACGCAGCTGATCCGCATCGGCGGCACGCACTACTTCGAGCAGTTCTGGGACACGCAAGGCTGGGTGCTGCGCCAGCCCGTCGTCCCCCCGCGCGGCGAGGCGAAGGACTTCACGTGGATCGCGACCGAGCTGGCAAAGCGCACCGGGCTGCTGGAAGCCTACAACGCGATGATCAACTTCGGCGCCGCCGGTCTGCCGCTGAAGACCGATGCGTACGACTTTTCGCTCGACGTCACGCGCGCGCACTCGGTGGACGAGACCTGGGACGCGATCTGCCGTGCCGCGAGCGCCGACGTCACCGGCGGCACCGCGAGCGACGGCCTCGCGTATTTCAAGGAGAAAGGCTTCCGCGTCAAGCCGTTCCCGAAGATCAACTGGTATCTGTACCCGCGCATGGAGGATCTCGGGCTGCGCTTCGAACTGCCCTACCAGGAACGGATACTCCGCATCGGCCAGGAGCTGTCCGCACGGCTGCACGAGCAGGGCGTCACGTGGTGGGACCGGCAACTGCACGAATACGAGCCGCTGCCCACATGGAAGGACCTCAACGAGCTGTGGGCGTCGGCGTACGAACGCGCTTACGGCATCAAGGCCAGCGACTACCCGTTCTGGCTGCTGACCGCGCGCAGCATGCAGTACGCGTGGGGCGGCAATGTCAGCCTGCAGATGATCCGCGAGGTCGCGGCGAACATCGCCGGTCACGACGGCATCATGATCAATGCGCAGGTCGCCGAGCAGCTCGGCATCGAGCAGGGCGACCGCATCGAGGTCACGTCGCCGATTGGCGTGACGAGCGGCCGCGCGCTGCTGCGTCAGGGCGTGCGTCCCGACACGATCGTCATGGTCGGCCAGTTCGGTCACTGGAAAACCCCGTACGCCAAGGACCTCGACATGCCGAGCTTGAACAACCTCGTGCCGATGAACATGGATTTGGTGGACGGAACCGGCTCGGCGGTCGACGCGGTGCTCGTCAATATCCGCAAAGTCGGGAGAAAATCCAAATGACCCGCTATGTAATGGTCGCCGATCTGAACCGCTGCGTCGGCTGCCAGACCTGCACCGCGTCGTGCAAGCACACGAACGCGACGCCGCCGGGCGTGCAGTGGCGCAAGGTTCTCGACGTCGAGATGGGCGAATACCCGAACGTGGAACGCCTGTTCATGCCGGTGGGGTGCCAGCACTGCTCCGATCCCCCGTGCATGGAGGTCTGTCCGAGCACCGCCACCGGCCAGCGCAAAGACGGCATCGTCACCATCGACTACGACCTCTGCATCGGTTGCTCGTACTGCGCGGTCGCCTGCCCGTACCAGGCGCGTTACAAGGTCGAGGAGGCCCGCTTCGCGTATTCGGACGGCCCGACCGAAAACGAGGCGCTTCGCTTCGACGAGCGCCGCATCGGTGTCGCGCAGAAATGCACGTTCTGCTCCGACCGCGTCGATGCCGGGCTCGAGCGCGGGCTGACCCCTGGCATCGATCCCGACGCGACACCCGCGTGCGCAAACGCCTGCATCGCGAACGCGCTGACCTTCGGCGATCTCGAGGACCGGGAGAGCAACGTGTCGAAGCTGCTGACCGAAAACACGTGGTTCCGGATGCACGAGCACTTGGGCACCGACCCCGGCTTCTACTACCTGTGGGAAGAGAAATGAAACCGACCAAGTTCTCCCGCTTCGGAACCTCGCATCAGGCGATCTGGGACTGGCGTGCCGCCGGCAACTTCATCTGCGGCGGCGCCGGTTCATCCCTGCTCGCGGTGAGCACCTTCGCGGCGTTCCCCGGCGTCGCCGATGGCCGCCTCCTGCTGCTCGCGGTGCTGCTGATCGGCGCCGGTCTGGCATTCGTCTGGACCGAGATCGGCCGCCCGTGGCGCGCGTTCAACGTGCTGTTCCATCCGCAAACGTCGTGGATGACGCGCGAAGCATACGTTGCCGCGCTGATCGTCGCGCTGCTCGCAGCCGGCGCCGCGACCGGGGTCGCGTTCCTGTCGCACATCGCCAGCCTCGCGGCCCTGCTGTTTCTCTACTGCCAGGGGCGCATCCTGAAGGCGGCGCGCGGCATTCCCACGTGGCGCGAGCCAGCGATCGTCCCGTTGATCGTTGCGACCGGGCTTGTCGAGGGTCTGTCGCTGCTCGTGCTGATCGTCACGATGCAGGGAGCAGCGGTTCCCGCGATGTTCGCCGCGTTGATATTGCTCGTCGCACTGCGCGCCGCCGCCTGGCTGCGCTACCGCAGCCGGATGAATGCATCCGACATGCCGCTGTCGACGCGCCGCGTGCTGCAGTCGTCGCACCTCGCCGTGCTGGGAGTCGGCACGGCTGTGCCGCTCGTCGCCGCCGCGCTCGCACTCGCGGTGCCGATGGCAGCACTGGCCGGCGCGCTTGCCGCGCTCGCAGCTGCAGTCGCGGGGTGGCATTTCAAACTGCTGCTGATCACACGTGCGGCGCAGGTACAGGGTTATGCGCTTGGCAACAAGCTGCGACGCGGCCATCCGTTCGCAGCAAGGTAGGCTGAAAATATGGCATCCGACGTAGAATTGCACGAGCGGAGGACACGGATGAACCGATGCCTCGCAGGAACCTGCCTTGCCCCCTTTGCGAAACGGCAAGGTGAAATTCGGGCTGCAAGCTCAGTTTTCCGCGTGCTTGAACGTCTGCACGCTCTCTTGTAGCTGATCCCCTTCAGCGCCGGCATCACGGCGTGGAACCCGAGTGAAACGCTGAATGCGGTGCTAAAGCGCGCCGACCCCTCGATCGCGGTGTATCCGTAGGGGGTGTGCGCCCGTCCCACGACGGATCAACTCGAAGTGTGGGCCGAGCGCGTGCTCGAGGCGCGCACGCTCGACGACGTCTTCGTGGAGAACTGAGTTCCGCCGGAAGGAGAACGCAAAGTGAGACACGTCACCAGCGTCAAGCGCGCGCAGGGTTTTCCGGTTCTACGGAAAGACGCAGCCCAACTGTCTTGAGGACGGCCACCAGCGTCTTGAGCGTTGGGTTGCCCTTGGGGGAGTCACCTTGCCCACGCGGTCGAGAACCCCAGCGTCCTGAGCATTGCGAACGTGTCGCAACAAGGGACACCCAACGACCGACAAACGTCAGGCACTTTCCTATTAGCCCGCTGCTTCGAAGGTTTAGAAACCTCGTTGGACACGATACAGCGACCTTCCGTTACCAGCCCATATGAAATCAGAAACGGATCGCGTCCAACCTGCTCGATTTCTGTGTCATCAAGGTCTGGTGCATAGGCATTCATGACCGATCTTAACGCGTCCGAATCTACCTCTTCCGCCAGGACCAGTGCACTCACAACATCCGGCCGATACAACCACTGGTTCAACAAATCCTTCTTCGCATCGTCGCCCCCACGAACCTCTTCGAAGGTTTCAAGAGGCATTGCGACGAGACCCCTGTCTGCGCAGTGGAGTAACCAGTCCCAGAACTCGGGAACCATGTCGACGGGGTAATACTTGTTGTGCGCTTCAATCAGGACGTTAGCATCAAGAAGATAGAGGCGACTCCCCATCATGCGCCGCCCAGTAGAGTGGTGACATTATGAGGGCGAACTCCCAACACTTTTCCAGCCTTGGTGGGCGTCAAGATTCCCTCAGAAAGATTGCGTCGCACCACATCAAGCAGAGCGTTGCCCATACGATGCCGCCGCACTACAAAGTAGTCTGGGCCGCTCGTCCCTTCCCCTGCGCGCCGCGCCGTGACCTTTTCATGCAACCACAATTCACGGAAACGTTGAGTAACGGTCTGCCATTTCACCTTGGATATAGCACCGGCTTGATAAAGCCGATAAGCAACCATTGCGCCACTGATCTTTCGGGTTCGGGAAAATTCGCCAATATCCAGCACTAGCCGTTCCGTGTCCCCATCTCGAATCGGGAATTCACCTAATTCATTAGCGGGCAAAAGAATACGGCTCGCAACGTCGTTGCAGAACCGCTCTACGCCCTGCTCGATTTCGCCGCCGCTTACGCCCGTCTTACCCAGCCATATGTGTACAAGTTCGTGAAGAACAGTGAAGCTCCAGGCAGGTTTCGCATCTTGATCGTTAATGACGATGAATGGCGCAATCTCGTCGGCTAGAGCGAATCCTCGGAAAACCTCTGGGCTCACGTTCGAATGATGGCTACCCAGGTTTCCGATCAGAAGCACAAAAATGCCCGTTTGCTCGATTTTGCCCCTAAGGTATCCAAACGCATCCTCAACACGTCGGTGACGCCGAAACTCAGCCAGATCGAAGCCAATTCCAGAACGGATCAGACCGCAAACCTCCTCAATACCTTGAGCTTGACGGACGCACCCGACAAATCGATGACGCGTTGCCTCATCAGCCTCTTCAAGCGTCGTCTTGATCAGCCGCTGGCGCACGTAGACGTCACGCACCAGCGCATCCAACTGTCCACGACTCTCCGCTAGGCGCTCCCCCGGCAATGATCGAAAGTCCTCCCCTCGCTCCCCTCGTTTTGGGGGCTCGGCAAGATAGAAGGCTAGCAACGGCCGCCGATATGCCTTGGCCATTTTCAGGAGCAACGGACGACTGGGCTCCGCAGTCCCATCCTCATAGCGACGTATCAAGTCCTCGCCCGAAGTGCGAACGCCCCCAATGCTGAGAGCACGAGCAGCCTCCTCCATAGACAAATTGGCAGTCTCGCGTGCCCAACGAAGGATTTCAGGATTTACGTGTGGCATCGTGGTCGGTCAGTGAAACTAAAGTAGAACATGGCGAATCGGCAGCATCTCGCAGCAATCTTACCGGTGTTAAAGCGCTCTAGGGCGGACCAGGCGCTGAGAAGTTGGACCTCACTCAAACCTTGGTTGCTCCCCATCACTTTCAGCGCCGACATCCCCGGATGGAGCCCGTGCGAAACCCTCGACGCCGTGCTCAAGCAGGCCGATGCTGCGATGTACGAGGCAACGCAGGCAACAACAAGGTCGTCGCCGTCGGACCTGGCACCGACGGCATCCCCGGAAATGAAGCCCATCAGGAGTGAGCGCCCAAACTGCGGAACGGCGGTCGTAGACGGCTCTGTCGACCATCCAGCCATCGCGTCCATTCCCGACCTAATTTCTGCATATTGAAAAAAAGTCGCGACTTTTATGCATTAGTCGATAAAATAGTCTTCATGAAGCGCTATCTCGACGAACAGGTTTCCAAAGATCTGCAAAGCAAGGCGGTCGTGCTTACCGGTCCCCGACAGGTGGGCAAAACGACCCTCGCGCGTCAGTTGATGCAGACCTTCCCGTCCGCTCAGTATCTGAACTGGGACGTCGCCGCTGACCGGGCCATCCTCCAGCGGCAAAGCTGGAGCCCACGTGCGCGCCTGCTGGTACTTGACGAAATCCACAAGATGCCCGACTGGAAGAACTGGCTGAAAGGCATCGTCGATGGCAAGCCGTCGGAACAAGCCCTCCTCGTCACCGGCAGCGCCCGCATGGAAACCTTCCGCCAGAGTGGAGAATCGCTCGCCGGCCGCTACTTCGCGCTGCGCCTGCACCCGATTTCGGTACGCGAGTGTTGCGAGATGTGCGGCGATTCCCCCGACGCGGCCCTCGACCGCCTGATCGCGCGCGGCGGTTTTCCGGAACCCTGCCTCGCGGACGATCCGGTGGATGCCAACCGCTGGCGACAGCAGTACTTCACCGACCTCATCCGCGAAGACGTGGTGGAGTTCTCCCGCATCCACGAAATCAACACCATGCGCCTCTTCGTCGAGCTGCTGCGCGAACGCGTCGCCTCACCGCTCTCGCTGGCGTCGATCGCGCGCGACCTGGCGGTCTCGCCTGGCACCCTCAAGCGTTACCTCGATATCCTCCAGGCCCTCTTCATCGTCTTCACCGTCCAGCCCTGGCACCACAATGTCGCCCGCGCCATTCTGCAAACGCCCAAGGCCTACTTCTTCGACACCGGCCTCGTCCGTGGCGACGACGGCGTGCGCTATGAGAACGCCGTCGCCACGATGCTGCGCAAGCACGTCGACTTCCTCCATGACACGCAGGGCATGAACGTCGGGCTGCATTACATTCGGACGAAGGACGGCGCCGAAGTCGACTTCGCCCTGTCGGAGGAGAATCGCCTGACCCAACTCATCGAATGCAAGCTCGCCGACACCACGCCCCATCGCGCGCTTGCCGGCTTCGCCGAGCGTTTTCCCGACGCCCGGGCGGTGCAACTGGTGCGCGAACTCAGGCAGGAGGAACTGCGCGGGCACATCGAGGTGGTCCGGGCTGCGCCCTGGCTGGCTGGACTGGCTGCCTGAACACTGCGGTGGTCCGCCTGCAGCACGAACTCATCCGCACATACTTCCCCGCCGGCGACAAGAAGATCCTGTTTTGCCATTAACATATCCGGCTCCCTCCCCCCGAGCCCTGCGATGGCCTTCCCCGCCGACGACTACGACAACCCGTGGAAAAGCGCCCTCGAACACGCATTTCCAGAATTCATCGCTTTCTACTTCCCCGACGCCCACCGCCGCATCGACTGGTCGCGCGGCCACGACTTTCTCGACCAGGAACTGCGCCAGGTCGTGCGCGACGCCGAACTCGGCCGCCGCCATGCCGACAAGCTCGTGCGCGTGCACGACCACGACGGCCGCGAGGACTGGGTCTATATCCACATCGAGATCCAGGGCCGCCGCGACAGCGGTTTTGAAAAGCGCATGTTCGTCTACAACTACCGTATCTTCGACCGCTACGACCGTCCCGTCGCGAGCCTCGCCGTGCTCGCCGACGACGATCCGCGCTGGCGCCCGGCGCGCTACGGCTTCGAACTCTTCGGCTGCCGCCACGCGCTCGACTTCCCCGTCGCCAAGCTCACCGATTTCGATTCCCGCGCCGACGCGCTCCTCGCCGACCCGAACCCGTTCGCCCTCGTCACCGCCGCCCACCTCCACACCGCCCGCACGCGCCACGACCCGCAAAACCGCTTCGAGGCCAAGCGCCGCCTCGTCCGGCTGCTCTACGAGCGCGACTGGAACAAGCGGCGCATCCTCGAATTCTTCGGCGTGCTCGACTGGATGATGCGCCTGCCCAAAGAGCTCGAAACCAAACTGTGGCACGATATCGAAACCATTGAAGGAGAACGCAAAGTGAAATACGTCACCAGCGTCGAACGCCTCGCCCTCGAACGCGGCAAGCGGCAAGGGCTGGAGGAAGGATTGGAGGAAGGGCTGATCAAAGGCGAGCGGGGGGCGCTCGAACGTCTCCTCACTCGCCGCTTCGGGCCGCTGCCGCCGGCCGTTGCGGAGCGTCTCGAGAAGGCAACGGGCGAGCAGCTCGAACTGTGGCTGGACCGACTGCTCGACGCGCGCACGCTCGACGATTTGTTCGTCGGGAATTGACAACGAGAGCACGCGAGCTCCCGTCGTTCGCGGCCTGCGCGCGAGCAGCACGACATTCCCGACCATCGAAGGACAACCCCATGGCGAAGTACATCACCAGCATTGAGCGCATCGGGCGCGTCGAAGGCAAGCGGGAAGCGATCCAGTATCTCCTTACTCGCCGCTTCGGGCCGCTGCCGCCGGCTGCTGCGGAGCGTGTCGCGCAGGCGAAGCGCGAGCAACTCGAACTCTGGCTGGATCGGTTGTTCGATGCGCGCACGCTCGATGATTTGTTGGACCCGGATTCGCTGGATTACGGAGAAATGAGGTACACCACCAGCGTCGAGCGCCTCTCCTTCAATCGGGTGCTGCAAGAAGGATTTCAGGAAGAACTTCTGAAATCGCATCGGGAGGGATTTCGGAAAGGGTTCCTGGACGGGTTTCACCAGGGCCGGACCGAAGGCACCCGCAGCGTCCTCAGCCGCCTGCTCACTCGCGGTTTCGGGCCGCTCCCGACGGAGGTCGCTGAACGTCTGGGAAATGCCCCGGTCGAGCAACTCGAATGGTGGGCGGAGCAGATCGACAACGCCCGCAAGCTCGACGACGTGTTCGTCGGAAGGTGAAGCGCCGCCTTCGAAGCCGGGGGGGATACTCCGGCTTCCGCCGCCTGCGAAATGTTGATGTTCAACGACTTCGCTTCGGCCAGCAGCGATTCGCCGAGCGTCACGTTCGTGCCCTGGCGCGCCGATCCCTTCGTTGTCGGAACGCCAGCGTCGCAAGGTTTTCAGGCCGACCTTCCATCGGCCGGCAACCTGCTTCCGGTCATCACGGGGTAGCGCATCTTCTTCTCCAAGACTGATGACCCCATGACAACGCTGCTCGCCGCAGAAGCCAAGCCTTACGGCGTGACGCCAGCGGCGAACCGCTGCAAGCGCTCCCCCTCGGCCCGGGCCTCGGCCAGCAACTGGTTCCAGTCATCCGGCGGATGGCCGCTTTCCAGCATCTTGCGAAACACCCGGTAGGCGTCGTCGCTGCTCTCATAGGCGCGCTTGGTATCCTCGTCGTTGACCCACGCGAACACGATCACCTTGCCGGGCGCGTGGTACCGGAAGAAGAGCCGGTACTGCTGGAAGAATTTCGCCCGGAACCAGTGCTTGTGATCGTCGCCAAGGGTGCCGCCTTGGCGGTATTCAGGACGGGCCGGGTCTTGCGGGACGACGTCGAAAGCGAGCTTGGTGATCGCCGCAAGGCGCTTGCTGGCGTTCTTCTTGTTGTACCCGGTCGGATCTTTCTGTTTCAAGGCCTCGACCTGATGCGCCAGCGCTTCAATCTGTGCGAGGAATAGCGGGTGGGCAAAGATCGTCCAGCCGTGAATGACCAGGGGCGCGTGCTTGCCCGTGCTCATTCATCGTCTGCTGACAGGGCAGCATCAAGATCGACCTCGATGCCACCGACCAGCGACTGGAGCCGTTGGACAAGGCCCGCATCCACCGCCTGCAGGCGCTCGGGATGGCTGGCAATGTCGCGGGCCAGAAAGCCCAGGAACTGCCCGAGCACCGGGTCGTCACCTTCGTGGCTTGCAGCGCGGGTCAGCACCACCTCGCCACTGGGGCGGATGCTGTAGTGAATCTTGTCGCGCTTGCCCAGCCGCAGGGCGCGACGCACGGTTTCCGGCACCGTGGTTTGATAACGGTCGGTCAACGTGGATTCGACGTCGAGGGTGGCAGGCATGGCGCTCTCCGGTCAAAGGATGGATGCCTTGCATGGTAATGCAACCACCTTGTCTGGTCAATGCATATGCATTGTCTGCGGTTGCTGCCATCCTGTTCGGAGTTTCGGAGGGCGACTGGCTACCAGGGGGCGTATCGAACGCTGACCACCAGGTCCGACCGATGTCCGCCGAACCTCCGCCCTCAACCTCTTCGTCATGTCTGCCCTCCATGCAACTGTTTGTGTCGGGAACAGGGAACATGACGTCGCTGAGAATGGGAAGTCAAATTGATTATGGAAGCGTGCTCGGAACCCGGTGCCCTTGCGCGCCGATCCCTTCGTTGCGATCGTTCTCATGGCAATTCTCTGATGAGAGATGTACGAATGTTGGCTTACATGTGCATGAATCGCACCAGCAGCGCGTTACATCGTGGCGACGCTTTCTGTCTATTGGTTTAACATAATCGCCTTTCATCGCGAAAGCCCCCATGGCCCTCCCCGCCGACGACTACGACAGCCCGTGGAAAAGCGCCGTCGAACACGCTTTTCCCGAATTCATCGCTTTCTACTTTCCCGACGCCGGCCGCCGCATTGACTGGTCGCGCGGGCACGACTTTCTCGACCAGGAACTGCGCCAGGTCGTGCGCGACGCCGAACTCGGCCGCCGCCATGTCGACAAGCTCGTGCGCGTGCACGACCAGGACGGCCGCGAGGACTGGGTCTATATCCACATCGAGATCCAGGGCCGCCGCGACAGCGGTTTTGAAAAGCGCATGTTCGTCTACAACTACCGCATCTTCGACCGCTACGACCGCCCCGTCGCGAGCCTCGCCGTGCTCGCCGACGACGATCCGCGCTGGCGCCCGGCGCGCTACGGCTTCGAGCTCTTCGGCTGCCGCCACGCGCTCGACTTCCCCGTCGCCAAGCTCACCGATTTCGATTCCCGCGCCGACGCGCTCCTCGCCGACCCGAACCCTTTCGCCCTCGTCACCGCCGCCCACCTCCACACCGCCCGCACGCGCCACGACCCGCAAAACCGCTTCGAGGCCAAGCGCCGCTTGGTCCGGCTGCTCTACGAGCGCGACTGGAACAAGCAGCGCATCCTCGAATTCTTCGGCGTGCTCGACTGGATGATGCGCCTACCCAAAGAGCTCGAAACCAAACTGTGGCACGATATCGAAACCATTGAAGGAGAACGCAAAGTGAAATACGTCACCAGCGTCGAACGCCTCGCCCTCGAACGCGGCAAGCGGGAAGGGCTAGAGGAAGGTCGTGAGGAAGGTCGTGAGGAAGGTCGTGAGAAAGGCCGCGCCGAAGGCGGAAGCGCGCTGCTCGGCCGCCTGCTCGCACGCCGCTTCGGGCCGCTGCCGAAACCCGTCACCGAGCGCCTTGCCCGTGCCACGACGGATCAGCTCGAAGTATGGGCCGAGCGCGTGCTCGATGCGCGCACGCTTGAGGACGTCTTCGTGGAGAACTGATTCCCGCGGGAAGGAGAACGCAAAGTGAAATACGTCACCAGCGTCGAACGCCTCGCCCTCGAACGCGGCAAGCGGGAAGGGCTGGAGGAAGGATTGGAGGAAGGGCTGATCAAAGGCGAGCGGGGGGCGCTCGAACGTCTCCTTACTCGCCGCTTCGGGCCGCTGCCGCCGGCCGTTGCGGAGCGTCTCGAGAAGGCAACGGGCGAGCAGCTCGAACTGTGGCTGGATCGACTGCTCGACGCGCGCACGCTCGACGATTTGTTCGTCGGGAATTGACAGCGAGATCACGCGAGCTCACGTCGTTCGCGGCCTGCTCGGAAGCAGCGCTACATTCCCGGCTATCGAAGGACCCCATGGCGAAGTACATCACCAGCATTGAGCGCATCGGGCGCGTCGAAGGCAAGCGGGAAGCGATCCAGTATCTCCTTACTCGCCGCTTCGGGCCGCTCCCGCCGGCTGCTGCGGAGCGTGTCGCGCAGGCGAAGCGCGAGCAACTCGAACTCTGGCTGGATCGGTTGTTCGATGCGCGCACGCTCGATGATTTGTTGGACCCGGATTCGCTGGATTACGGAGAAGTGGGGTACACCACCAGCGTCGAGCGCCTCCCCTTCAATCGGGTGCTGCAAGAAGGATTTCAGGAAGAACTTCTGAAGTCGCATCGGGAGGGATTTCGGAAAGGGTTCCTGGACGGGTTTCACCAGGGCCGGACCGAAGGCACCCGCAGCGTCCTCAGCCGCCTGCTCACTCGCGGTTTCGGGCCGATCCCGACGGAGGTCGCTGAACGTCTGGGAAATGCCCCGGTCGAGCAACTCGAATGGTGGGCCGAGCAGATCGACAACGCCCGCAAGCTCGACGACGTGTTCGTCGGAAGGTGAAGCGCCGCCTTCGAAGCCGCGCTCTTCCGCAGCGGCCGGTTCTTCCTTTGCGCCCTTTGCTTCTGACCGCGTCGCGGCTCGATCCCACGGCGAGCGTTCCCCGTGAATCCGCGGCAGTTCCTGCGGGTTTCGGCGATAACCCCCGCCCCCTCCCTCAAGCTGTTCGTCGGGAACTGGGCCGATTCGTTCGCCCCGCCTCGGGCCTGAGAGACGCGCCTAGACCTTCTTGGCTCGGGTTGCCCGCTGCCGCTCCTGCATGACCAGTACGACTCCGGGGGAAACTCGCGCCTTCCGGCCCTGGAACCGTCTGGCCTCTTCAGGGAACACCCAGGCGAGTGCATCGTATTCGACTTGCTTTTGGACGTCGTTCAGCCAGGAATCCAGAGCCTCATCGACTGTATCGACTTCCTTCAGCGGCATTCTCGGCATAACAAAGCACGCCGCCACGCGCTTGTCACCTTCGCTGCGATGGAGTTGCCCCGCATCGCGCCAGGCCTCGGTGAATTGCGCGTCGAGCCTGTTCAAATTTTGGGAAACACGCTTACCCATGTTCTGCCGCGTCTGTTTGGCCTCGAACGCGAACGACATGCCTTCTTCGTCCTTGTTCAGGAGATACAGATCACAGCGTCCGTTCCTGGGCTGGCCCTGAACACAGCGCTTGCTCGTGGAGTATTCCTCCAGCGCCAGCCATCCTTTGGTTCTCCACGCCGCGCCCGCCAGCACGCCAACGTTTGCGCGTTCCGTATAGGACCAACACGCATCCTCCTCGAATGCGTTCGTATATTCCTCCACCGTCTTGATCCAGTTCCGAAGCACCGGCTCCAGCGGTCGCAGGCCGCTTCCGTCCCGAAAACGAATTCCCCAACTCAAACCTCCGGCCATTCTTCACCCTCCGTGTAACTTATTGTGACGAGAGAATATGACCCGGGCGAGACAGCGAAGTCAAATTGGCTATGTGAAGCGGAGGAGGAAGCGCACCAAGGGCGGCCATCCCGGTATTTCGTGTGAGCAGCATCGCCACGGCGCAGCAACGAGAGTTCGCTCGCCTCCAACGCGGCCACGCACGCCTTCTCCAGCCAAGCAGGGCTTCGGTGGGGCGATCCAGGGTGTAGTAGTGCTTCGGCGAGCACGGCGAGCAGCGTGACCTTCTCGCCGAAACGGGCAATCTCATCCTGGGCTTGCACAGCCAGGTCAACAAGTCCCGATTCAGCTAAGGTGTGTTAGCCAAGTCCGGCCGGGTTGCCCAAGTAACGGAAATGCGTGCTTCCAGCAAATCCGCGTCCTCCCCGTCCAGCCCAGCCGAGCGCCCGGTTAACATCACCTGTAGCGCGTCATCCGCCCGGCCCACAGCGAGCAGGGCGTCGGCAAAACTCAGCCAGCATTGCCGGTTCTGCGGCTGCGCCTCCAGCGCCGCTTGGAACCAGGGCAAGGCGGCCAGCGGATTGCTGCACTGCATCTGCACACATCCCAAATTATGCAAGGCATCGGGATGGGCAGGCTCCGCCTGCACAATCGCCAGGTACAGGCGCTCGGCATCGATCAGGCGCCCTTCCTGGTGCGCGGCCACCGCTTGCTGCAAGGCCTGGCGGGTTGTCAGGCTGGCAACAGGCGCGGAGGTACCTGTTTCGAGTGTCACGGAAGGCATGGGCACTCCATACGATGATTCGAAAGGCTGGATGATACCGGGAACGCGACCGCCCACCGAGACATCACGATCGCAATCAGCTCGCATGAAGTCCACGAGAAATGCCTAAAGATTCTCGTGCCGTCGTCGTAAATGGAGCCAAGAGCACAGCAATTGCTCGGCGCCCGCCGAATCAAGCGTTGATCCGACCGGGCACGTGACCCCACCTGACATACCCAGGAGACCATCATGTCCCAAGTCATCAACACCAACATCGCGTCGATGAACTCGCAGCGCAATCTCGTGTCTTCCGGATCCTCGCTCGCCAGCTCGCTGCAACGCATTTCCTCCGGCCTGCGCATCAACAGCGCGAAGGACGACGCCGCCGGCCTGGCGATCTCCCAGCGCATGACGGCTCAGATCAAGGGCCTCAACCAGGCCACGCGCAACGCCAACGACGGCATCTCGATGGCGCAAACCGCCGAAGGCGCACTCAACAGCGTCGGCGAATCACTGCAGCGCATGCGCGAGCTCGCGGTGCAGGCCTCCAACGCCACCAACAGCACGGCCGACCGCGCCGCCTTGCAGGGCGAAGTCGATCAGCTCGTCGAACAGATCAACACCGTCGCCAGCCAGACCTCGTTCAACGGCATCAAGCTGCTCGACGGCACCTTCAACTCGCAGTCCTTCCAAGTTGGCGCCAACAAGGGCGAGACGATCAGTATCTCGTCCATCGCCAGTGCGAAGGCGGATTCGCTCGGCGTGGGCACCACCTCCTCCTACCAGACCAAGATCGACGAAGGTGTTGTCAGCAGCGGTCGCATTTCGTCGGGCGGCATCACGGTCAATGGCTACGGAATCGGCCCGAGCGTCGCCGACGGCGTTTCCTACGAATACGCAGCGGTCTCGACTGGAACCGCAGATGTTCCTGCGGTTGCGAGCGAAAGAACTGGGGGAAACATTGGCGCAGTAGGTGCTGCGGACGGCGATGACATCACCTTCGACGTCAATGGATACGAATTTACAGTCACCTTGGCCAACAGCGACAGCATCGCAAACGTGAAAACCAAAGTTTCTGATGCTTTTGATGCAGCGAAGGCGACTGGCGCGGCGGAGCTTCAGAACATCACCCTCGACGACGCGGGCGCAGATTTCGAGTTCAGCAAGTCCGACGGCGGAGCTTTCTCGGTAAGTGCTACGGGATCCGCCGCGCTTCAGACGGCAGTCGGCTTCAACGGCACCCCGAACACAACGGAGACGGGCACCCCTCTTGACGCCGGGCTGGTCGACATCAGCTTCGGCGGCGAAGACCTGAATAACATTAACCTCGGGGACATCGCCGCCGGAACGACTGCGGAAGACGCGGCGAAACAGATGGCGGACACGATCAACACTGCGATCGCTGCCAGCGGTATGAGCGACACCTTCAAGAACTCTGTCAGCGCAAGTGTTGAAAACGGCCGGATCACGATCACCGGACAGGGTGGCGATATCGTTATCGGCGATACGAACGCGGTCGGAATCAAGACGGGCACCGCCTCCGCACAACTCGCCAGCAGTCAGTCGAGCGCTATTTCAAAGGCTGCCGCATTCAATGCGGTGACAGGACAAACCGGCGTCAGTGCGAAGGCAACCGCGACCACCCTGACCGGCGATGCCGTGACGACCGGCGCGATCGCCGGAGACGATGACGACTACATCTCGGTGAATGGCGTCAAGCTTGGCGCCATCGCCCAGGGAGCCAACGCCGCCGCCCAAGCCAATAACACCGCTGCCGCAATCAACGCCGTTTCGAATCAGACCGGCGTTACCGCAACCTTCGACAGCAGCGGGAAAATCACGATGACTGCCGCGGACGGGCGAAACATCGCTCTTGAGACGAAGGGCACCGGGGAAGCCGTCTCCGGCCTGGCATCTGGTACGACTTATGGCGGTTTGACGCTGAACTCAACGAGCGCGAACGGTATTACGCTGGGCGGCGCCGATCTGGCTAAGGCCGGTTTGTCTGATAAAGCAGGAACTAACGCTGCCGACACCACCTTCGGTACCGGCGTGTCGACGATCGACATCTCCACCGCCGACGGCGCGCAAAACGCGATCGCCACCATCGACGCCGCGCTGCAGAACATCAACAGCAGCCGCGCCTCGCTGGGTGCAGTCCAAAACCGGTTTGGCTCTGTCGCATCGAACCTGCAAACCAGTTCGGAGAACGTCTCGGCCGCTCGCAGCCGCATCATGGATGCCGACTTCGCCGCCGAAACCGCGAACCTGAGCCGCGCGCAGATCCTGCAGCAGGCGGGTACCGCGATGCTGTCGCAGGCGAATTCGATTCCGCAGAACGTGCTGTCGCTGCTCCGTTAAACGCTGGTCGAAGGCTAGAAACTGCTCGGCGTGGGGCTCGCAAGGGTCCCGCGCCGTTTCCCATACAGGAGGCACCTCGTGAGCATTCCATCCGTTTCTGGCGGCCCGCCGCCGATCGACCCTGGCCAGGTTGCGGTTCGGCCCAATCCGCCGAAGGATTCCGCTGCCGGCAATTCCCCGATCACCGCCATGGGCGTGGCAGGAGCAATCGAAGGAGCACGCGCTGCTTCATCCGTGGACCCGGCCGACGCGGTGCAACACGCGCGTGCGACTCAGGAACCCGGTCGGGAGACCCTGCTGCAGGCCGTCGAAGAGGTGCGCAACGCGATCAAGCCCGTGGCACAGGATTTGCTTTTCTCGATCGACGACGAGACCGGGCGCACCGTGGTCAAGGTGGTGGACTCGACCACCGACGAGGTGATCCGCCAGATTCCGTCGAAGGAACTGCTGGCCATCTCGAAGGCGCTGGACAAACTGCAGGGTGTGCTGATCAAGCAGGAAGTGTGAGGGCAGCCCCCCAACCGTAAGGAGGCCAACATGGCCCTGACTGCAACCGGACTCGGTTCCGGGCTCGACATCGACGGCATGATTTCGCAGCTGATGTCACTCGAGCGCCGGCCGATTACCCTGCTCGCCACGCGCGAGGCGAGCTTCCAGGCGAAGCTGTCGGCCTTCGGCCAGCTCAAGAGTGGGCTGTCGGCGCTGCAGACGGCAGCCAACGGCCTCAAGGACGCGGCAAAATTTTCCGCCACCAAGGCGACAGTCAGCGCCGACGCCGGCTTCAGCGCCACCTCCGGCACCACTGCCGCCTCCGGCACCTTCGCGGTCGACGTGACGCAGCTCGCGACCACCCAGCGCGTGGCGAGCGACGCCGCCACCGAGTTCGTGCCGGCCGACGGCACCACGACGGCCAGGACATTCGAAATCGAGTTCGGCAAGGTCAGTGGCGGCGCCTTCGACGGGGACGGCACGGTCAAGACGCTGGAATTCACCGGCAGCACCATCGAACAACTGCGCGACGCGATCAATGGCGCCGATATGGGGGTGACCGCCAGCATCATCGACAACGGCAACGCCAGACAGCTCGTGCTCGGCGGCAAGAGCACCGGCAGCGCGCAGGCGTTTCGCATCGGCGGCGATGTGGGGTTGAGCTACGATCCGGCCGCGCCCGCCGGCTCGGCTTCGGTCACCGAAGTGCAGGCGGCGCAGAACGCCAAGCTCAAGGTCGACGGCATCAGTATCGAGCGCGGCACCAATGCCGTGTCCGACGTGCTGGCCGGGGTCACGCTGACGCTCGCCAAGGCCGGCAGCGGCACGCTGACAGTGGGCCAGGACACCAGCGCCGCGCGCAGCGCGATCGACGCCTTCGTCAAGGCCTACAACGATGCGAACAACACCATCAAGGGCCTCACCAACTACGACGCCGACAACCGCAAGGCCTCCACCCTCACCGGCGACGCCACCGCGCGCGGCGCACAGGCGCAGATCCGCAACATCGCGGGCGGTGCATTCAGCGGGCTCGGCAATACCTCACGCCTGTCGGAGATCGGCATCACCTTCCAGAAGGAAGGCGGCTTGGCGATCGATTCCGCCAAGCTAGACGCTGCACTGAAGGATCCGACGCGCGACGTGAGCGCTTTCTTCGCCGGCGCCAGCGGCGTGAAAGGCTTTGCCGAAACGCTCGCCGCTGGTCTCGGCACTTATGTCGATGGCACCGGCCTGATCGCCGGCCGCACCGACGGCATCAGCGCTTCGATCAAGTCCATCGACCGCCAGCGCACGGCGCTCAACACCCGCATGGAAAGCATCGAAGCGCGCTACCGCGCCCAGTTCACCGCGCTCGACACCGCCATGGCGGGCATGACGCAAACCAGCAACTACTTGGCCTCGCAACTCGCCAATCTGCCGCTGAGTGGCTCGAATTAATCTTCGGAAAAACCAGGGAACCCCAACCATGTTCGGCTCATTTGCCAACCGTGCCTCCGCTTATGCCCAAGTCGGCATCGAAACCGGCGTCGCTACCGCCGATCCGCACAAGCTGATACTGATGCTGTTCGACGGCGCGATCCTGTCCATCGCCGCCGCCGCGGCGGCGATGGACGGCAAGGACATCCCCGCCAAGGGGCAAGCCGTGTCGAAGGCTATCGAGATCATCACCAATGGTCTTAAGGCGAGTCTCGACCGGGACCTCGGGGGCGAACTCGTAGACCGACTCGCGGCCCTCTACGATTACATGGCCGAACGGCTGTTGTACGCCAACCTGCACAACAACCGCGCCGCGCTCGATGAAGTCAGCGGCCTGCTGCACAGCCTGCGCGAAGCGTGGGAAGCAATCGTGCCCGAGACAGCTCCCGCGTAAGACCTGCGATCCCATGGACATCCTTCCCCTCTTCGACGCGATGTGCGACCTATCCAACGGCATGGTCGAGGCCGCGCAGGCCAACGACTGGGACCGGCTCGTTGCGCTGGAGCACGAGATGGCGGACATCCGGGCTGAACTGATGCGCATCGCACCGGACGGTCGCCAGGCCGCCGACCTGACCGAAGCGGACGCAGCGCGCAAGGCGTCGCTGATCACCGCGATGCTGCGCAACGACGAGGAGATCCGCCGCCACGTCGAGCCGTGGCTCGCCAGCACGCGCAAGCTGCTCGGCAGTGCGCAGCGCGACCGCGCGGTGCGCAGCGCCTACGGCGCCTTCGGCCCGTAAGGCCGCGGCGCTTTCCGCGGACGGTTTTACGCCGCAGGAGCGACCCCGATGATTCCGTCCGATCTCGCCGCCCGGCTGCGCATGCTCACCGAAGCAAGTTTTTTCGACAGCGAGCCGCCGGTCAGCGGGCCGGCGCGGGTGCGCGAAATCCAGGCGCGGCTGCCGGAGATCGTGCCGGGCCAGCGATTCACCGCGACGCTGGAGCGCGCGCTGCCGGACGGGACGTTCCAGGCGATCGTCGCCGGCAAGCACTACACGCTGGCGCTGAACCATGCGGCGAAATCCGGCGACACGCTCGAACTGATTGCGACGCAGAACACGCCGAAGGCGGTGTTTGCGCAGCTTGCGAACGTCGCGACCGCCCAAACCGGCGCGGACGCCGCCACCCGCCCGACGCTCAGCGCGACCGGGCGGCTGATCGGCTTCCTGCTGACCGGACAACCCGCGTCCACGCCGGCCGCCCTCGCCGGCGGCAAGCCGCTGCTCGATGCGCCGCCGGCCAACGGCGCCGCCACGCTCGCCCCCGCGCTGCGCCAGGCATTGACGCAAAGCGGGCTGTTCTACGAATCCCATCAGCGGCAGTGGCTCGGCGGCAAAATCGACACCGCAGCGCTGCAGTTGGAGCCGCAGGGCCAGCATGCGCCGACACGCGACCCTGCCGGGAACGCGCCGGCGGCGCAGCAGACCGCTACGGCCGGCGAACCGCCGTCGACGCCCGACTCCGGGAGCGCCGCGGCCGGGGCCATGCGTGCGGCTTCCGGCACGGTGTCGAACGCCCAGGGGATCGCGGCGGGCGCCGCCGCTGAAATCGATGAACAGGCGGACATCCGCGGCACCGCAGCGGCACCGAACCCGGCCCGCGCCGCCGCGATACCCGAGCGGCTGATGCCGGTCGTGCACCAGCAGCTCGACGCGATGGCGACGCAGAATTATGTCTGGCACGGCCAGGTGTGGCCGGGCCAGAACGTCGAATGGGAGATCGAGGATCCGCAGCGCGACCAGCGCGGCGACAGCGACGAGGTGGCGGAAAACTGGAACACCACACTGCGCCTGACGCTGCCGCGGCTCGGCGGCATGGAGGCGCATCTCGTCGTGTCGCCGGCCGGTGTCGCGTTGCGCCTCTTGGCCGACGACCCCGGCACGGTCGCGGCGCTCGACGCTGCGCGCGCCGGGCTCGACGATGCGCTGGCCGCGGCGAACCTGCCGCTCACCGGCTTTGTCGCGGAGCGTCGCGATGACGAGGGATGAGTCGACGCAGGGGCCGCCGCAGCTGCCAACGCACCTGTCACACCAGGAAGCGGTCGCGCTGACCTACAGCGCCCATGACGCCGCGCCGCGCGTCGTCGCCAAGGGGCGCGGCCTGATCGCCCGCGAGATCATCGAACGTGCGCGCGAAGCGGGCGTGTTCGTGCACGAATCGCCCGAACTCGTCGGCCTGCTGATGCAAGTCGACCTCGACGCGCGCATCCCGCCCGAACTCTACGTCGCGATCGCCGAGCTGCTGGCATGGCTGTACGCCATCGAGCAGGGGACGAACGCCGGGGTGCGTCCCGCGGAGACCGGCGCGCACCGGTCCGTGCTATAAGAGCCGCTTTCGATTCGACACATTCTGCATGAGCGACCCGAACGAAGGCGCGACCCGCCCCCGCCCGTTGAACCCTGAGGCCTTCTCGCGCTTCGCCGTGCGCGACCCGCGCGAGATCGTCCAGCTGCTCCGGGCGCTGACCGAAAAGCGCGCACTGATCACCGGCCATCTCGACGAGCGCACGTCGTTCATCACGGTCATGCTCGCCCTGGACCGGAACGGCGCGGCCGTCGTCCTCGATGCAGCGCCCGAGGCCGGCATCAACCAACGTGTCGCAGCCGCCCCGGAGCTGATCTGCATGACCCGGCTCGACAACGTCCGCGTGCAGTTTTCGCTCTCCGCGGTCGAAGCGGTCCGCCACGACGGCCAGGCTGCGCTATGTGCGAACCTGCCGACCAGCGTCCTTCGCCTGCAACGCCGCGAGTTTTTCCGGCTCGCCGTGCCCAGATCGGCGCCACCGGTCTGCACGATCGCGCAAAACCAGCTGGACGGACGCAAGAAGATGGTCTCGGTGCGGATACTCGACATCAGCGGCGGCGGGCTCGCGATCCTCGTGCCCCCGCAAGAGCTGCACTTCGAACCCGGCATGGACTTCAACCACTGCACCCTGGTCCTGCCGGAAGGCGAACCCCTTCCGGTCCGGCTCACGGTGCGCAACCTGTTCAACATCAAGCAACCGAACGGCACCCGGGCGCGCCGCGCCGGTTGCCAGTTCGTCGGCCTGTCGAACAGCGTCATGGCACGCCTGCAGCGCTACCTCTTCAAGCTGGAACGCGAGCGGCACGCTCAGGACGCAGGGTGCTGACCCGGTGGGCGGCAAGCCTCGGGTTCAGGCCCTTTTAGTCAGGTCCGCCGCATTGCTGATTTCGTACTTTTTTCTGCCACCAGCCTCGAACAAATACAACCCAAGGTATGTATTTTAACTTTACAAACCTTATTTTGTATTTTACATATACAGCCCACAGGCTGTTAATGTAAAATACAGCTCAAATCCTGTAATCCAGAAGGGGCATGGTTGTGGAGGCAATGATGACTTACCCGATCAAGACGCTAAATCAGCTTCCTCTGGTTCTCAAAGCGTTTCGCAAGGAACAGGGGCTGACCCAGGCGGTCATGGCCGAAAAGCTGGGCATCACCCAGCAAAGCTATGCCTACTTTGAAGCCAAGCCAGCCACAGTCACCCTGGAACGCCTGTTCACGGTACTGCGTCTGTTGAACGTCGATATCTCGCTGGACCGGTCATCCCCGACACCCGCACCGGAGATCGAGGCGCTGCCTGCACAAACCACTGATAGCCGGTCGGCAACGACTCGTACGCGCTCCACCAAGACCACCCCACTTGCCGTACCGTCGAAGAAGAAAGAAAGCTGGTAACCATGGGCCGCCGCGCAAAAACCCAGCGCCTGAACATCTGGATGAATGGCATCCCGGTCGGCTATTGGGAAGCCGGCCGACAGGGAGACCGCCTGGCTTATTTCGATGACTGGCTGAGCGATGAGCAAACCCGCCCATTGTCCCTGTCCCTGCCCTTTTTGCCGGGGAATGCACCCCATCGTGGCGACATGGTCAGCCACTACTTCGATAACCTGTTGCCAGACAGCGATGCGATTCGACGCCGCCTGGCGCAGCGTTACCAGGCAGGCGGCATCGACGCCTTTCAATTGCTGCGCAAACTGGGGCGCGATTGCGTCGGGGCAATACAACTGCTACCCGAAGACGAATCACCCACCGACATCTACGAGATCAATGGCGAAGAACTGACTGTCGCCGCGATCGCACAGCGCTTGCGCAATATCCCTTCGTCCCAAATCCTCGGGCAGCAGGACGACCAAGGTGACCTGCGCCTCTCCATTGCTGGCGCCCAGGAAAAAACTGCCCTGCTCCGTCGCAATGGAAAATGGCTGCTTCCCCATGGCAGCACCCCGACCACGCACATCTTCAAATTGCCTTTGGGGCTGGTTGGCAACATGCAAGCCGACATGCGCAGTTCGATCGAGAACGAGTGGCTGTGCTCAAAGATCCTGGCGGCCTACGGCATTCCCATCGCAAGCTGCGAGATGGCCGTTTTCGAGGACCAGAAAGCCCTCGTCGTCGAACGTTTCGACCGCCTGCCATCCAGTGACGACAGCTGGATCATCCGTTTGCCGCAGGAGGACCTGTGCCAGGCCACGGGCACCTCCCCCCTGCACAAATACCAGGCAGATGGCGGACCGGGGATCACCTCAATCATGGCAATCCTGCTCGGCTCGGAACACGCCGAACAAGACCGGATTCACTTCTTCAAAACGCAAATTCTGTTCTGGTTGCTGGCCGCCACTGACGGTCATGCCAAGAACTTCAGCATCGCCCTCCGGCCTGGCGGGCGCTACCGCGCAACGCCCATCTACGACGTACTTTCAGCACATCCTGTGATTGGCAAAGGCAAGAACCAGATCGCTCCACACAAAGCCAAACTCGCGATGGCGATTCGAGGCAGCGCCAACTATTACCTGATGGACAAAATCCAGCGGCGACACTGGATTGCACAAGCGCAACAAGTTGGGCTCGGAACGGCCATGGCAGAGCACCTGATAGAGGAAGTCATTGGTGCGACAGATACGGTCATCAATGAAGCAGGCAAGTTGCTACCCATTGATTTCCCCATGGATGTTGCGGAATCAATTTTTGAGGGTATGCGCAGGCAATCCGCACGATTAACCACCGAGCCTTGAAGATGGCAGCGCTTTAAACATCCTTGAAAACGAACCCAGGCGCCAATCCAATCGGGATAGGGGCGGTCAGGATACCTGGCCGATCCCCTCCCACACCACCCGGCATGCGGGTCCGCACCGGGCGGTTCGAGCAGTTGAGGTTATGAGAGCCGAGGCACGCCGAGCCGGTCGAAGTCATCTCGTTATACAGGACAAGAGCATTGCCGCGCCGTGGTCAACGCGAGGAAGGCACAGAAATGAAGATCGACACCGAAATCCGCCATGTGACGAAGCCGGGAGCGAACCTCTTCCTGGAGCTTGGCTTCGCGCCCGAAGAGGCCGAACGCTTGCAAGTGGCCTCCCGTAAGCAGATCAACGACATCCAGTTGCTGAAGCAGCAGTTGATGAACGAACTGTCGACCTGGATCGCCGAGCATCACCTAAAACAAGCCGAGGCCGCCGAGATCCTGATGGTCTCGCGTCCGCGCGTGTCCGATGTAGTGAACAAGAAGACGGCCAAATTCACTATCGACACGCTGGTGGAAATGCTCAGCCGCATCGGCAAGCCGGTCAAGCTGGCGATCGGTTGACATCGAGACTCGCCATTCTCTATGAACAGTGCTGAAACTCAAGTTCCTTTCTTTTCCTGAACTTGGCCGAACCGTGAGACCGCTTGAGACGCCGTTAAACCGGCATGTTCATGATGTCCTGATACGCGGTGACCAGCCGGTTGCGCACCTGCACCATCTGCTGGAACGACAGGCTCGCTTTCTGCAGGTTCACCATCACGTCCTGCAGGTTGACGTTCGGGTCGCCGGTGGAGAATTCCTGCGCCATGCCGCGCGCTTCCTGTTGCGCGGCGCTGACGTCCTTGAGCGCCCCTTGCAGCACTTCGGCGAAGTCGACGCCGCCGGCCGCCTGCGCACCCTGTGCCGGCTTGCCGGCCGCGGTCTGCGCCGTGGAGCGCAGCTCGCCGATCATCTGTTCAATTCCGCGCATATCCATGATCTCGACCCCGCAGAGCGAGTGATTGTTGTCCGCAGTCTAGCAGAGCAATCGTCATGCCAACAGCGCCGAATCCGGCCCCACGTCACACCTCGTGCCCGTCGTCACGGTATTGCTGCAGCTTGTATCGCAAGGTCCGTTCCGAGATCCCGAGCCTCTCGACCGCCCGCTTGCGCGAGCCGCCCTGCTCGCGCAGCGTCGCGAGGATGTGCTCGCGTTCCAGGTCCTTCATGTTTACGGGGCGCGGCGGTTCGACCGGGACCCGCGCAGCGGTGCTGGCAAGGCTTCCGATGACCGGGGAAAGACCCGCCGGCAGGAAGGCGGGCGCTGGGCAGGACGCACTGTCCGGCCGGCTTTCCGCGACGCCGGGTGCCGCGGCCCAGTGCGGCAGGCAAAGATGCACGATGTCGGCGCCGATCGTGTCGCGGCTGGCAAGGATCAGCGCGCGCTGCATCGTGTTTTCCAGTTCGCGCACGTTGCCCGGCCAAGCGTGGCGCACGAGCAGGGATTCGGCGTCGGCGAGCAGATGCGCGCTGCGCTTGAGCCGCTCGGCGTGGCGCGCGAGGAAGTGCCGGGCCAGCGGCAGGATGTCGGCGGGCCGTTCGCGCAGGCCGGGGATTGCGAGCGGGAACACGTTGAGGCGGTAATACAGGTCTTCCCTGAAGCGCCCCGCCGCGACCTCCGCCGCCATGTCGCGGTTGCTCGTCGCCACGACGCGGATGTCGAGCTCGACCGGCTTCCTGCCGCCGACGCGCTCGACTTCGCGCTCCTGCAGCACGCGCAGCAGCTTGGCCTGCAGCGCGAGCGGCATCTCGGAGATCTCGTCGAGCAGGATCGTGCCGTCCTGCGCCTGCTCGAACTTGCCCGGCTGCGCCGTCTGGGCGCCGGTGAAAGCGCCTTTTTCGTAGCCGAACAGCGTCGCTTCGAGCAGGTTCTCGGGAATCGCCGCGCAGTTGATCGCGACGAACGGGCCGTCGCGGCGCGCGGAACGGGCGTGGATGTAGCGCGCGAACACTTCCTTGCCGGTGCCGGACTCGCCGGTCAGCAGCACCGTCGCGTCGGTGTCCGCGACGCGCGCGGCGAGCGCCAGCAAGTTGCGCGTGCGGCAGTCCTCGGCGATCGTGTCGTCGGCCGACGGCGGCGTTGCGGCGTAGCGGCGCACATGCGCCAGCAGCACGTCCGGCTCGAACGGCTTCATGAGGAAATCGCACGCCCCGCCGCGCATCGCGGCCACCGCCTTGTCGACGTCGCCGTACGCGGTCATCAGCAGCACCGGCAGCTGCGGCAGGCGGGCGCGCAGTTCGGCGAGCAGTTGCAGGCCGTCCATCGGCTGCATGCGCAGATCGCTGACGACGAGGTGGAACGCCTGGCAGCCGATTTCCTGCAGCGCGCCGGCGCCGCCGTCGACGCCGGTGACGCGGTGGCCGCCGATCTCGAGCGTCAGGCACACGGCGTCGCGCAGCGCGGCATCGTCCTCGACGACGAGGATGTTGATCTGTTCGATCATGAGGTTTCCTTCGATGCCGCTCCCGCAGCGCTGTCATCCGCGCGCAGCAGCGGCAGGCTGAGCGTGAACAGCGAGCCCTTGCCCGGCGTCGATTCGAACGCGATGTCGCCGCCGTGACCCCGCGCGACGCCGCGCGCGATTGCCAGCCCCAATCCGGTGCCTTCGGCGCGCGTCGTGAAGAACGGCTCGAACACCCGGCCCTGCCGTGCCGGTTCGATGCCGCGCCCGTTGTCGGCGACGCGCAAATTCACGAATTCGCCGTCGCGCACCGCGCTGAGCGACACCTCGCCCGCGGCGCCGGTCGCCTGGATTGCGTTCTCGATGAGGTTCGTCAGCGCCCCGCCCAGCGCCTTGCGATCGCCGAGCAGCGTCAGATCGCCGCAGTCGCAGCGCGATATGAACGACAGCTGCCGCGCCCGCGCGAGCGGCTCCAGCGTGTGCACGATTTCGCCGACCAGCTCGCAGATGCCGAAACGCTCGCGGCCGAGGCTGTCGCCGCGGGCGAACAGCAGCATGTCGCGGATGAGCCGCTCCAGGTAGCGCAGGCGCTCGATCGCACGGTCGGCGACTTTCGCGCGATCGGCTGGCCCCAGCTCCGGCTGGCGCAGGTTGCCGGTGTAGAGCAAAGCGGCGGCGAGCGGCGTGCGCAATTGGTGCGCGAGCCCGGCGACCATCTCGCCCATCGCCGCGAGCCGCTCGTTTCGCTCGGCCTGCAGGCGCATGCGGTGGGTGTCGGTGACGTCATGGAGCAGCACGATGCGGCCTTCGCCGGATTCGAGCGCAGTGTCGGACAGCGACACGCGGCGTGCGCCCGGTTCGGTGCCGACGCTCAGCTCGCCCGGCGTCCCGGTGTCGCCGAAGCGGCGCGCGACCGCGTCCCAGCGCTCGCCCGCGAGCCCGCCACCGAGCAGGCTTTCGGCGGCGCGGTTGAACTGCACGATACGCCCGGCCCGATCGAGCATCACGACGCCAGCCGGCAGCGCGCCGAGCAGCACGTCGAGCCGCTCGGTGAGCTGCGACACCTGCCCCTGCAGCGCGTTGTAGGCCGTCGACAGCTCTTCCGAGGCGCGCGAAAACAGCGCGAACGCCTCGGCGAGCTGCGCCGCGTCGAGGCGCTGGCCGGCGATCGGCGGCCGGGGCGCCTCGGATTCGGCCGGCATCGTGACGGAATCGGTTTTCACGACGGGCAGATTAGCCGCCCGGCGGCACCGCGCAACCGGCAAATAGGCGGCAAAAACTGCCGCTTATCCCGCCGGGAAAGTTGCATCCGCGAGCGGACAATGCATCACCCGAAAAAGTCGGACGATTGAAGGACTCGACCATGTCTACCGACGTCACCGCCGTCGCGCGGGAAACGCTGCCGGCACCGCAGCAGGTGTTGCAGCGCTTCAACGAACTCGGTCAGCGCCAGAAGCTCGCGGCGGCCGCGGCCGTCGCGTTTGCGATCGCGGTCGTGGTCGGCGTGTGGCTGTGGAGCCGTGCCCCCGAGTACGCGGTGCTGTTCTCGAATCTCGAGGAACGCGACGGCGGCGCGATCGTCGCCGCGCTGCAGCAGCAGAACGTGCCGTACCGGTTTTCCCCGGGAGGCGGCGCGATCCTGATCCCGTCGCAGATGGTCCATGACGTGCGCCTGCGGCTCGCGGCGCAGGGCTTGCCCAAAGGCGGCCTGGTGGGTTTCGAGCTGATGGAAAACCAGAAGCTCGGCGTGTCGCAGTTCCACGAACAGGTGAATTTCCAGCGCGCGCTCGAAGGCGAACTGGCGCGCACGATCCAGTCGATCGCGTCGGTCGCGTCGGCGCGCGTGCACCTGGCGATTCCGAAACAGTCCGGCTTCCTGCGCGACGAGCAGAAGCCGACCGCCTCGGTGATGGTGAACCTGCACCCGGGGCGCACGATGGACGCGGCGCAGATCGCCGGCGTCGTTCACCTGATCGCGTCGAGCGTGCCGCAGCTCGCGAACGAGCGCGTCAGCGTCATCGACCAGAGCGGCACGCTGCTGACGACGCGTGCCGACCCGCTGCGCAACGCCGGGCTCGACGCGACGCAGCTCAGCTACGTACGCGAAGTCGAGGCGAGCTACATCCGCCGCATCGAGGCGATCCTGACGCCGATCGTCGGCGCCGCCAACTTCAAGGCGCAGGTCACCGCCGACGTCGATTTCAACCAGGTCGAACAGACCGCCGAGACGTACAAGCCGAACCCGTCGCCCGACCAGGCGATCCGCAGCCAGCAGAGCAGCGAACAGGAAACGCGCCAGACGGGTCCGCAGGTGGCCGGGTGCCCTGACGAACCAGCCGCCCGCCCCGGCCACCGCCCCGATCACCAATCCCCGTTCCGGGCACTGCAAACGCCGGCACGCCGTTGAACAGCAACCGTTCCTCGACGCTGAACTACGAGCTCGACCGCACCATCCAGCACACGCGCCAGGCGCTCGGCCAGGTCCGGCGGCTGTCGGTCGCGGTCGTCGTCAATCACCGCGGCGAGACTCTGCCGAACGGCCAGACGCGCGCCGTGGCGCTGACGGATGAGGAGGTCGCGCGGCTCACGAACCTCGTGCGCGAAGCGATGGGCTACAGCCAGGCACGCGGCGACAGCCTGAACGTGTCGAACGCGCCGTTCGCCGCGCCGCAGGAAGAAGCCGAAGCGGCGCTGCCGATGTGGAAGGATCCCGCCATGATCGAACTCGGCAAGGAGTTGCTGAAATACCTCGCGCTCTTCGCCGCGCTCGCCTTCGTGTATTTCGGCGTGATCCGGCCGCTGTTGCGCAGCGTCGCGCCCCCCCCCAAAGAGATCGAGGCGACCGTAGAAGGCGACGACGAGCACGCGCTGCTCAGCGTGTCGGCAGCCCCGCGGATCGAAACCTTCGACGAGAAGCTCGTCCGCGCGAAGGAGCTCGCGCAGTCCGACCCGAAGGTGGTCGCGAACCTGATCAAGGAATGGATGGGTGCGAACGATGAGGCCAAGAAATGAACACCCCTGACGAAGGACTCGCAAAAAGTGCCACGCTGCTGCTCGCGCTGGGTGCGGACCACGCCGCCGAAGTGCTCAAGCTGCTTGGCCCGAAGGAAGTGCAGAAGCTCGGCACCGCGATGGCCGGCCTGCCGTCGCAGCAGCGCACGCGCGTCGAAGCGGTGCTCGACCAGCTCGACGAGCACCGGCTCAAGGGCGCGCCGGTCGAAGCCGACGAAGAGCAGATCCGCGCGATGCTGACCAAGGCGCTGGGCGACGAACGTGCCGGCCACATCATCGCGCGCGTGCTGCAGGGGTCGGACACCGCCGGCATCGAGAGCCTCAAATGGATGGACCCGCTCACCGCCGCCGACCTGATCAAGAACGAGCATCCGCAGATCATCGCGACGATCCTCGTGCACCTCGAATTCGACCAGGCGGGCGAGATCCTGAAGCAGTTTCCCGACCGCCTGCGCAATGACGTGATCCTGCGCATCGCCACCCTCGACGGCGTCCAGCCGACGGCGCTGAAGGAACTCAACGAAGCGCTCGGCCGCATGCTGTCGGGCGCTTCGGCGGTCAAGAAGGCGTCGATGGGCGGCGTGCGCCATGCGGCCGAGATCCTGAACTTCGTCGGCGTCGGCGCGGAAACCGCGGTGCTCGACAACGTGCGCGAATACGACCCGGACCTCGCACAGAAGATCCTCGACGAGATGTTCGTCTTCGAGAACATCATGGACATCGACGACCGCGGCCTGCAGGCGCTGCTGCGCGAAGTGCAGTCGGACTCGCTGGTCACCGCATTGAAGGGCGCGGCGCCCGAACTGCGCGAGAAAGTCTTCAGGAACATGTCCCAGCGCGCGGCCGAAATGCTGCGCGAGGACCTCGAATCGAAAGGTCCGGTGCGCTTGTCCGAAGTCGAGGCCGAGCAGAAGGAGATCCTCAAGATCGTCCGCCGCCTCGCCGAGGAAGGCCAGATCGTGCTCGGCGGCAAGGGGGGCGACGATGCGTTCGTGTAAGCCGTGCGGATCGCGCGATCCGCGCCGCCGGGGTCGGCGATGAGCATTTCACGCCACCAGGCCGTCGGGGCGTACCGCCGCTGGGAGCCGCCCGCCTTCGGCGGCGAGTCCGCGCCCGACGCCGACGCGCCGCGCGCCGCCGACCCGCTCCCCGCCTGCGCCGCCCCACCCCGAACCCGAACCCGCGCCGCCACCCGATCTGCCGCCGGACCCCGAACCGCCGGTCCGCCTGCCGACCGCCGCCGACATCGAGTCGATGTTCGAGGACGCGCGCCGCGACGGACACGAGGCCGGCTACCGCGAAGGCGCCGAACAGGCGCGGCAGGAAGCGATGCGGATCGCCGCGCTCGCCGACGCCCTGGACGAAGCGCTCGCCCGCCTCGATCGCGACGTCGCCGAGGAGCTTGTCGGGCTGGCGATGGAAGTGGCGCGGCGCATGGTCCGCAACGCGCTCGCGGAGCAGCCGGAGGCAGTCATCGAGACGGTGCGCATGGCATTGAACCAGTTGCCGCAGGCGCAGGCCCGCATCCACCTGCATCCCGACGATGTCGCGCTGGTGCGCGCCTATCTCGCCGAGCAGCCCGGACACGGCCACCCGACGCTGATCGACGACGACGCGATCAGCCGCGGCGGCTGCCTCGTGCAGACCGTCGGCAGCCAGCTCGACGCGACGCTCGAAACCCGCTGGCGGCGCGTCCTCGAAACCCTTGGCCGCCCGGACACCGGCTGGCAGGAGTCCGGGCGGTAATGCGCCACGCCGACGCGTGGAGCGCCTACCTGGCCGAGCACCGCGACCTGGCGGCCTCGGCAGCGCCGTTCGAAGTGTCCGGCCGCCTGACCCGCATCAACGGGCTCGTCATGGAAGCGTCCGGCCTCAAGCTGCCGCTGGGCGCCGACTGCCGCATCGTCGCGAGCGGCGGCGGCACTGTCGAGGCCGAAGTGGTCGGCTTCAGCGGCGACCGCCTCTACCTGATGCCGACCGACGACGTGTTCGGGCTCGCGCCCGGCGCGCCGGTGCTGCCGCTCGAAGTCCACCCCTCGCGCCCGACCGTCGGGACCACGTCGCCGCCGCGCCGGCGCACGTCCGATCGCGCCAAGCACCTGCCGGTCGGCGAGAAGCTGCTCGGGCGGGTGCTCGACGGCGCCGGTCGTCCGCTCGACGGGCTCGGCCCGCTCGGCACGACGGACGCCCGCTCCCTGCAGAGCCGCCCGTTCAACCCGCTGACGCGCGCGCCGATCGACACCCCGCTCGACGTCGGCATCCGCGCGATCAACGCGCTGCTGACGGTCGGCCGCGGCCAGCGCCTCGGCCTTTTCGCCGGCTCCGGCGTCGGCAAGTCGGTGCTGATCGGCATGATGGCGCGCTACACGTCGGCCGACGTCATCGTCGTCGGGCTGATCGGCGAACGGGGGCGCGAAGTCAAGGAATTCATCGAGCACAACCTCGGCCCTGAGGGCCGCGCGCGCTCGGTCGTCGTCGCCGCGCCCGCCGACACCAGCCCGCTGATGCGGCTGCAGGGCGCCGCGTACGCGACGACGATCGCCGAATATTTCCGCGACCAGGGCAAGCAGGTGCTGCTGGTCATGGATTCGCTGACGCGCTACGCGATGGCGCAGCGCGAGATTGCGCTGGCGATCGGCGAGCCGCCGGTGACGCGCGGCTACCCGCCGAGCGTGTTCGCGCGTCTGCCGGCGCTCGTCGAGCGCGCCGGCAACGGGCTCGAAGGCAGCGGCTCGATCACCGCGTTCTACACGGTGCTCGCCGAAGGCGACGACCAGCAGGACCCGATCGCCGACTCGGCGCGCGCGATTCTCGACGGCCACTTCGTGCTGTCGCGCTCGCTCGCCGACCAAGGCCACTACCCGGCGATCGACATCGAACAGTCGATCTCGCGTGCGATGCACGGGCTCGTCACGGCCGAGCATTTCGACCTCGTGCGGCGCTTCAAGCAGATGTTCTCGCGCTACCAGCGTGCGCGCGACCTGATCGCGGTCGGCGCCTACCAGGCCGGCTCGGACCCGATGCTCGACCGCGCGGTGGCGATCTACCCGAAACTCGAAAGCTTCCTGCAGCAGCGCATCGACGAACAGGAAACCTGGACGCAGGCGACCGCGAATCTGCGCACTTTGTTCGCCGGCGGGTGACAAGTGGCACGGTTGCGCGCGCCTCCAGGCCGTAGAATGGCGACCCCTCTTCGACCCCGGCCGGGCATGCAAACCCCATTCGCGGCGCCTGATCCGCGTCGCAAACCAATCCGATGAGCCAACCTTTTCCGCTACAGCCTCTGCTGGACCTCACGCAAAACCGCATGGACGACGCGGCGCGCCGGCTCGGCGAGCTGGTCGCCAGCGAGCAGGAAGGCAGCCGCAAGCTCGAGTTGCTGCAGAACTATCGCGCCGAGTATGAATCGCGCTTCCAGGAAACCGCGCGCAACGGCATCAGCCCCGACGCGTGGCGCAACTACAGCGCGTTCATCGGCCGCATCGACGAGGCGATCGCGCTGCAGACGGCGAATGTCGCCAACGCGCACCGCCAGACCGCCGCCGGCCAGCACGCGTGGATGGCGCAGCGGAACAAGGTCAAGGCTTTCGGCACGCTGCAGAAACGTCACGAAACCGATGAGGCCCGCAAAGCCGCGCGCCAGGACCAACGCCAGTCCGACGAGCACGCCGCGAAGCGTTTCCGCGACCGCGACCAGGACGAGGCCGCCGGTATTTGAGCCGCGGTGGCACAAGGCTTGCTGAATCCCGACCAATCGCCCCCATTCGCCACGTCCCCATTCGCCGCGGAAGAGAACCCGACATGCCGGATCCCCTGTTGAACAAGCTGCTCCTGACGCCCGCACCTGCTGCCGCGGCAAGTTCCGGCCGGCCCTCGCCCGCTGCGGGCGCCTCCGGGAGCGCGTTCGGCGACAGCTTTTCGAATGCGCTCGAACGGCGGATGAGTGCGGCCGAGCGCGAGCCTGTACGCACACGACCCGCCGCCACCGGGCCTTCGCCCGAGCGCCCGGAAGCACCGCCACCCCGGGACCGGAGCCGGGACCAGGGCCGGGAACTCCGCCGGGAGGAGATACGGCGACCGCGGACCGGGCGCAGGAGGTTCCGCACGGCATCGGCCGCGACGCGCCCGCCGAAGCCGCGAGTGCCACATCCGGCGACGACAGCGGAGCAGGCTGCGAGGATCGGGCGAGCGCTGCGGATGTCCAGCAGCCGGCCTCGTCGCTCGCGCCCGCAGCCGAAAGCATCGTCACAGGCGAAAGCGCAGCCCCGCCGGCCGATGCAGCACTCACGGCAAGCTTTGCCGGGCTCGTGCCCGGTCCTGCCGCCGTGACCGCCGGGGTTGCCGCCGGGGTTGCCGCCGGGGTTGCCGCCGGGGTTGCCGCCGGGGTTGCCGCCGGGGTTGCCGCCGGGGTTGCCGCCGGGGTTGCCGCCGGGGTTGCCGCAGCGGCCGGCGACGAGGCCGTTTCGGCGCCCGTGCTGCAGGACGGCACCGAACGCGGCTCTGCAGCGCCGCTGCTTGAAAAACTGATTGCCGAAGCCACCGCCGCGACGGGCGAGGCGCATGCCGGAGCCGGCGAGCGCCTCAAAGTTGCCGGCCGATCCCCGCAAGGAGATGCGAATCCCGGTTTGGCCGCTGTACTGCCGGGGCGCGTCGAAGTGCAACTTCCCGACCCTGCCGGAGCGATTCCCGGCCCACCGGCCGACGCGCCCGCCACCGGTGGCCCCACCACCGGTGTGCCCGGCGCCGGGTTCAACGCGGCCGTGCGCAGCGAACCCGTGTCACAGCTGCCGGTACACACGCCCGCCGGCCAGCAGCGCGCGTGGGCCGAGGAGGTCGGAAATCGCGTGGTGTGGCTCGTCGGACGCAACGAGTCGAAGGCCGAGCTCGTCCTCACACCGCCACAGATGGGCAAACTCGAAGTCTCCATTCACGTCAGCGGCGACCAGACAGTCGCCCATTTCGTCGCCGCGACGTCCGCGGCACGCGACGCCCTCGAACAGGCGATGCCGCGCCTGCGCGAGATGATGCAGCAGGCCGGCATCAGCCTCGGCGAGACCAGCGTCGGCACATCGGGCGGGCAGCAAGCCGGCCAGGAAAGCTCGTCCGGACGCCACGCGCGAGGCCCTGCATCCGGCACCGCATCCGGCGGGGCTGAAACCGGTGCGACGGCACCGATATCCGTCGACTGGTCGCGCGTCGGCACGGGAAGGGTCGATACCTTTGCTTGAAGCGTCTGAATTGCGGGCGCTGTACCCCACTTTTCGGCCCTTCGCGGGACGTCCGCCGCGCACATACTCTCAATTGTCGACACTGGAGAAATGATTCATGGCTAAGGCTCCCCCTGCCGCCCCGGCAGATGCAGCAGCAGCGGAACCTGCACAGGTGCGCAGACGACCGAAGAAGCTCGTGATCATTGTCGTTGTGCTGGCCGTGATCCTCCTCTTGCTGGCTGCAGGAGTCGTCGGCCTGCTGATGCTGAAGAAAAATAACGCCGGGGCTGACGAACACGCCGAGGAGCACGTCGCCGCCCCGGTCTTCGACCTGAGCAAGCCGCCGACTTTCATCGCGCTCGAACCGTTCACCGTCAACCTTTCCCCCGGAGAGGGCGAGCGCTATCTCCAGGTCGTGCTGGCGTTGCGGATCGCGGACGCGAAAACCGGCGAAAGCCTGAAGGGCTTCATGCCCTCGATACGGCACGAGATCAACCTGTTGCTCACCGGCAAGCTGCCGTCCGAACTTTCGACACCCGAAGGTCGCGAAGCGCTCGCCGACGAGATCGTCGAACGCACCAACAGCACGCTCGGCGCCCCGCCGTCCAAAGGCGGCCGCGGGAACGGACCGGCCGGCCCGATTCAGGCTGTGCTCTTCGACTCGTTCATCATCCAGTAGGAGAAACGGCGGCGATGTCTTCCGATTTTCTGTCCCAGGATGAAGTCGACGCCCTGCTGAAAGGCGTCGCCGGGGAACCGGAGGAACTCGAAGAGGATGCCGTCGAGCCGGGAGGCGTGCGACCGTACAACCTCGCGACGCAGGAACGCATCGTCCGCGGGCGCATGCCGACGATGGAGCTGATCCACGAGCGCTTCGCCCGCTACCTGCGCATCGGGTTGTTCAACTACATGCACCGCAACGCCGAAGTCTCGGTCGGGCCGGTGAAGGTGCAGAAATACGGCGAATTCGTCCGCAACCTCGTCGTGCCGACGAACCTCAACCTGGTGCTGGCGAAACCGCTGCGCGGCACCGGACTTGTGGTGTTCGACCCGAACCTGGTGTTCCTCGTCGTCGACAACATGTTCGGCGGCGACGGCCGCTTCCATTCGCGCGTCGAAGGGCGCGATTTCACGCCGACCGAGCAGCGCATCATCCAGGGCATGCTCGGCGTCGTGTTCGCCGAATACTCGCGCGCGTGGGCACCGGTGTTCAAGCTCGAGATGGAATACGTGCGCTCGGAGATGAACTCCCAGTTCGCGAACATCGCGACGCCGTCCGAGATCGTCATCTCGGCGAGCTTCTCGCTGGAGTTCGGCGGCTCGCAGGCGGACATGCACGTGTGCTTCCCGTACTCGATGGTCGAACCGATTCGCGACCTGCTGTACTCGACGATGCAGAGCGACCACCTGACCCAGGACAACCGCTGGATCAAGCTGCTGACACGGCAGCTGCAGGCGGCCGACGTCGAACTCGTCTGCAATCTCGGCAGCGCGCGAATCTCGCTGCGCGATATCGTCAACATGCGCGTCGGCGACGTGATCCCGATCGACATCCCGGAACACGTGCACGGCGAGGTCGACGGCACGCCGATCCTCGAACTGGGCTACGGCCGGCAGGGCGCCAAGTACGCCGTGAAGGTCGAACGCTTCCTCGCCGGCGACAATGCCGACCACCCACCACTCGGAGGCCACCATGGCTGAGCACGACAACGATGGCCAGATCACCGAGGACGACTGGGCCGCGGCGATGATGGAGCAGTCCGCGACGGAAACCGGCGCGGACGCCGAAGCGCGGCGCGTGACGGCCGACCTCGCGGCCGCAGCGGCGGCTGACTCGCCCTACCAGGCGAAGCCGGCCAGCCACCTGTTCCCCGACTTCGGCGCACCCGGCCCGCGCTCGGGCGGGCTGAACGATTTCGACATGATCCTCGACATTCCCGTCCAGCTGACCGTCGAACTCGGGCGTACGAAGATCTCGATCCGCAACCTGCTGCAGCTCGCCCACGGGTCAGTCGTCGAGCTCGACGGCCTCGCCGGGGAACCGATGGACGTGCTCGTCAACGGCACGCTGATCGCCCAGGGCGAAGTCGTCGTCGTCAACGACAAGTTCGGCATCCGCCTGACCGACATCATCACGCCGGCCGAACGGATGCGGAAAATCCGCAGCTGACGGCAGCGGCAAAACGCCCTCGCATCACGACCCGGCGCCCGGCTGTTCCGGCCGGCAGCGCCTGGGCCGCGGGTGCAGGCGAAGCACCGAATAATCACCCTTTTGCCCGTCTTATCGCAGGCTGGCGGCGACGCGGCGGCGCTTAAAGTTCATCCATCCGCACAGCCGCCGAGCAGGTCGTGAACGCACGCAGCATCCTTCTCCTTTTCCTGTCGACCGCCGCCCCTGCGCTGCAGGCCGCCGACACGAGTCCCGACCTTGCCGGCAGCCTCGGGCAGACCCTCGTCGGACTGGCGATCGTCATCGGCCTGCTGCTCGCCAGCCTGTGGCTGCTCAAGCGCCTGTCGGCGCCGCGCGGTGCCGCGGCCGGCCTGAAGGTGCTCGGCGCGGTCGCGGTGGGACCGCGCGAACGCGTCGTCCTGGTCGAAATCGCCGGGCAGGTGCTGGTGCTCGGCGTGACGGCGTCGAACGTTCGCACGCTGCATACCGTCGCGGCCGCCGACCTCGCCGACGCAGCGCTTGCCGAGCCGCCGGCGCAGGCCGCCGGCGACTTTCCGGGCTGGCTCCGGCGGGCGATGGAGCGCCGCAACGATGCGCGCTGAGCGCCCGATGTTCGCCCGCGCCCTCTCCCGTGCCCTCGCCGCGCTGCTGCTGCTCGCGCCGCTGTCCGCCGCGGCGCAGGGCCTGCCCGCGATCACCGGCACGCCCGCCCCGGGCGGCGGCACGACCTACAGCCTGAGCGTGCAGACGCTGCTACTGCTGACTTCACTGAGCTTCCTGCCCGCGGTCGTGCTGATGATGACGAGCTTCACGCGCATCATCATCGTGTTTGCGCTGCTGCGCACCGCGATGGGAACGCAGACCTCGCCGCCGAACCAGGTGCTGCTCGGCCTCGCGCTGTTCCTGACTTTCTTCGTCATGTCGCCGGTCGTCGAGCGCGTCTATGCCGACGCCTACCTGCCGATGTCGCAGGGCACGATCGGCTTCGACCAGGCACTGGAGCGCGGCACGGTGCCGGTCAAGGCGTTCATGCTGAAACAGGTGCGCGAGCCCGACCTCGCGCTGTTCGCCCGGCTGTCGAAGACCCCGCCGGTCGAAAAGGCCGAGGACCTGCCGATGCGCGTCGTCGTGCCGGCCTTCGTCACGTCGGAACTCAAGACCGCGTTCCAGATCGGCTTCGTCGTCTTCATTCCGTTCCTGATCATCGACATGGTCGTCGCCTCGGTGCTGATGTCGATGGGCATGATGATGATGTCGCCGGTGATCGTGTCGCTGCCGTTCAAGATCATGCTGTTCGTGCTGGTCGACGGCTGGACGCTGCTGATCGGCTCGCTGGTCCAGAGTTTCGCTCCCTAACCCCCAAAGGCAAGCCATGACCCCGGGCATCGTCGTCGATATCGGCCGCCAGGCCGTCGAAATCACGCTGCTGATGGCGGCGCCGCTGTTTCTCGCCGCGCTGGTCACCGGCCTCATCGTCAGCGTCTTCCAGGCTGCGACGCAGATCAACGAAATGACGCTGACCTTCGTACCGAAGCTCGTCGCGGTCTTTGCGACGATGGTCGTGGCCGGGCACTGGATGATCGCGCTGATCACCGATTTCACCCGCCGCCTGTTCGAATCGATCCCGACGCTGATCGGCTGAACCCATCGCGCAACACTCGCGGCGACGATGATCAGCCTGACTTCCGCCCAGCTCGATGCGTGGATCGCGGCGCTGATGTTCCCGCTCGCGCGCCTGCTCGGGCTGGTGTCGGCGGCGCCGCTGTTCGGCAACCGCATGGTGCCGGTGCGGGTCCGCCTGGCCGTCGGCCTGGCGATCGCGATGGCTGTGCTGCCGGCGCTGCCGCCGATGCCCCCCGTGCCGGGAGGCTCCATGGAGCAGCTGGCGATATTCGCGCAGCAGGCGTTCATCGGCATCGCGATGGGTTTCGTGATGCGGCTGGTGTTCGCGGCGGTCGACGTCGCCGGCGAGATGATCGGCCTGCAGATGGGCCTGTCGTTCGCCGTGTTCTTCAGCCCGCAGACCGGCGGGCAGACTTCGGTGATCGCGGAATTCCTCGGCCTCGTCGCGCTGCTGGTGTTCGTCGCGCTCGACGGCCACCTGATGCTGGTCCAGGGGCTCGTCGCGAGCTTCGAGTGGTTGCCGGTCGGGGCGGTGCCGGGTGCGGACGGGTGGCTGCTGATCGTGCGCTACGCCGCAGTGATGTTCGCGTCCGGCCTGATGATGGCGTTGCCGATGGTCGCGGCGCTGTTGATCACGAACACCGCGCTCGGCGTGCTGACGCGCGCCGCACCGCAGCTCAACCTGTTCGCCGTCGGCTTTCCGGTGACGCTGTCGGTCGGGTTCCTCGTGCTGCTGCTGAGCCTCGACACGCTCGCGCCGGTGCTGCAGAGCCTTTTCGAACGCGGCTTCGGGGCGATCGACGAGCTGTTCCGCGCGTTCGGCTGAGCGACCCGCGCCGCTACATTCCCGGCCAGATGCGCGAGCGCACGAGACGCACTTCGCCGACCGCGGTGCGCTGGGCGAACGGCCAGCTCGATTCCACGCTCTCCTCGAAGCGCACCACGTCGAACCCGGCAAACCCTCCCGCCTCCGCGAAGCGCTGCGCCGCCCGCGCGAACACCTGCCGCGCCTCGCCTTCGCCGCCGGTGACGAGCGACTTCATGCGCAGGTCGAAGCGCACGCGCTCGGCGTCGAGCCGCACGACGCCCAGGTCCCAGGCGGGCGACTGCGAGTCGTGGGGCAGATACGCCACCGGAGGCGGCGTGGGGTAATCGGCGTCGTTCAGGCGCGGCGCCGCGGCGCTTTCCCCCGCTGCGCCCGCGCCGGCATAACGCGGCAGCGGCAACGCGAGGCAGCCGCCGGCGAGCGGGAAAATCAGGCACAGCGCGATGCGGCGGAACGTCACTGTCGCTCAGCGCAGCAGATCGAACAGCGACAAGCCGGTCGTGCGGACATACGACTGCTGCGCGGCCTCCAGGACCGCCTGCTGCTTCGAGAAACGGGAGTACGCCTCCACATAGTCGAGGTCCTGCAGCCGCGACAGCGTTTCGGCATACTGCACGCCCTGCGTCGCCGACATGTCCGCGAGCGCGTCGAGTTCGACCATCCGCGAGCCGACCGACGCGCGGAGCGTGTTCACCTTGTCGAGCGCGGCATCCATGCCGTCGATCGCGTTCGCGACGACGGCCGAAACGCCCCCGGCCGGCGGATTGCGCAAGCCGGCGATGAAGTCGGAGATCGACGCGAACGTTTGGGATTGGCCGTTCGCGTCGACCCTGAACACGTCGCTTCCCGGCACCCCCACCGGCATCGTCCGCGACGCCGCGACCTGGATGCTGCGCACTCCGCTGTCGCCCCGGTAGACAAGGTCGGCGGGGAACGGCTCATTCCCCGACTGGTAACCGGCAAACCGGTATTCGCCGGTGCCGTCCTTGCTGTTCGCGATACCGACCAGCGCCTTGAACTGCGCCTCGATATCGACCGCGATCGCCTCGTGCTCCGTCGGTGACAACGCCGCGTTGCCGGCCCGGATCGCCTGCGTGCGGATGTGCGTGAGAATGTCGCCGATGCCGCCTAAGCTGCTTTCGAGCGAGGCGAGCGCGTCGTTCGCATCGCCCTGGTTCGTCTGGAACTGCTCGTTGATGCTTATGGTCTGCGAAACCTCGAGTGCGCGCGCCGCCGCGATCGGGTCGTCGGACGGCGCCAGCACGCGCTTGCCGGTCGAGAGCTGCTGCTGGGTATGCAGCCAATCCGCGCTTTGTCGCAGCATCGCGTCGCGGCCGGAGTCGAAGATCATGCTCGTGGAGATTCTCATGGTGTCACTCCGGTTCAGCGCGCGATCGAGAGGATTTCGTCGAACAGCGTGCCCGCGACCGACATCACGCGCGCCGCCGCCTGGTAGGACTGCTGGTAACGGATCAGGTTGGCCGCCTCTTCGTCGAGATTGACGCCCGAAAGCGCTTGCTGGGCGGCGGTCGCCTGGTCAAGCTGGGCTTTCTGGGCCTTCAGCCCGATCTGGACTTCACGCGCCTTGTTGCCGACCGAACTGACCAACTGGGAATACGCCGATCCGGCGGTCGCCGTGCCGGAGCCGACCGTTACGACCGACTTGTCTGTCTGCAGCGCCGCCAGTGCCAGCGCATTCCGGTTGTCCGAAGGGCCGACGGGCGCCGTTCCTGAAGCGGCAGCAGCAATGGCTCGCGGATCCGAGATCGCTACGCGCATCGCGCCTGCAGCGCCGGATACCTGCCCCATTGGCGTGAAGAACGCGCCGCCATCAGCCCCTGCCAGGTCGCGGCCATTTTGGTGCGTGCTATTGAACGCGCTCGCGAAGTCGAAAGCGATCTGGTCCAGTTTGTCGCGCGCGGGGTCGAGCATCTCGCTGCGGAACTTCAGCAGTCCGCCGAGTTGTCCGCCTGTGAACAGCGAATCCGGCAGCGGCACCGCGCCGCCGCCGGCCGTCCTGAGCTCGATCGTGCCGTGCAGCGGGTCGGACGGATCGGGCCTGACGGCGAGTTCCGAAGCCGTGGTGCCGACGACGAGCGCCTGGCCGGTGCCGACGAACACGCTCAGCGAGCCGTCCCGCTCGGTCACCGTGCTGACCTTCACGAGCTTGTTGAGCTCGGCGACGAGCGTGTCGCGCTGGTCGAGCAGATCGTTGGCCTGGAGGGAGGGCCCGGCGACCTGCACCGTGCCGATCTGCTGGTTCATTTCGGCGATCTGGCGCGCGTACGTGTCGATCGACTCGACCGCGCCGGCGATCTGGCCTTCGGTGAGGCTGCCGATCTCGTCGAGCCGCGCATCGAGGCCGTTGAAGCGCGACGCGAGCGACTCAGCGCGGGAAATCAGCGCCTGGCGCCCCGGGATGCTCGCCGGGTTGGTCGCGACGTCCTGCACCCCCTTGAAAAAATCGGATAGCGCCGGCGCGAGGCCCGCCAACGGATCGGCGAGCAGGTTGTCGAGTTGCGTGAGCTGCGTGTTGTATGCGGACAGCTCTTCCTTGCGCGCCGACGCACTGAGCACCTGCTGGCCGAGGAACTGGTCGTACTGGCGGCGCACGGTCTCGACTCTCGATCCCTGGCCGAAAAAACCCGCCCCGGTGAAGTGAGGATCGTTGGTCGTGACGATCGCCGTCTGCCGGTTGTACCCGGGGGTTTTCGCGTTGGTGATGTTGTGGCTGGTCGTCAACAGGTTCGCTTGCGAACTGTTGATGCCCGTCAGGCCAATACCGAGGAGTCCGGCCATGCTCGTTTCCTTTTTCCCGCTGCGCTCGATGCATCTCTAAGCAAGACTTTTGCCAGACTGTACGGCCCTGGCGATTCAACCCGCGAGCGCCGTGCGCAGCGTGTTGCCGCCGATGATCCGCGTCAGCTTGTCGGCATACATCGGGTCGGTCGCGTAGCCGGCGTGCTGCAGGCTGCGGGCGAAACCGGCGGCGTCGGTCTGGCCGAGCACGGCCGCGTAGCGCGGGCTGTTGCTCAGCAGGTTCGCATAGTCCCGGAAAGCCTCGGCATACGAACCATAGGCACGAAAGCGCGCGTTTTCCGTGTACGCCCGGCCGTTCGCATACTCGGTGACGGGCACTTCCACCACTGCGCCCTTCCAGTCCGCCCCGGCCTTGATATTGAACAGGTTGAAGCTCGGCGTGCCGTCGGCGCGGCGCAGTTCGCCGCGCCCCCAGCCGGTTTCGAGCGCCGCCTGCGCGACCATGAAATGCGCCGGGATGCCGGTTGCGCGGCTCGCGCTGCCGGCGTGCGGCCACACGCGGTCGACGAACTCGCGGGCGCCATTCGGCACGGCGCGTGCAGCGGGGTCGGCAAGAGCCTGCGCCGCCTTGGGTGGAGTGGGCAACTCGGCGGGCACGTCGCTCATTGTGCCGGCGCCATCGCCTCCCTCGGCGGCGGCATTTGCCGGGGTGGGAGGGCGTACGGCAAGGATTGCCGTGCGCGGCGGCACGGGCGGCGCGCCCGCGGCGGCAGTGTCGTGCGTCGCTGCCGGTTTCTCCAGCGCTTCGCCGCCGAGCTGGCGAAAGATCACATCGGCCAGCCCGGTACCGCGGCCCTGGGCCATGTTCATCGCGGTCTGCTGGTCCTGCATCGCCTGGAAAAGCCGCGTCTGGTCGCTGTCGAGCATCCCTTCGGACGGCACCGCGTCGCGCATCGACTTCAACACCATCTGCAGGAACAGCGCCTCGAACTGCTTCGCCGTCGCGCGCAGCGCCGCGGGCGAGTCGCCGTCGCGCGACAGGCGCTTCAGGTCGGCGAGCGCGTTCGGGTCGATCGCGTTGATCTGCGCGGGGATCGTCATCCTCAGATCACCTCGAGTTCGGCGCGCAGCGATCCCGCCGCCTTCATCGCCTGCAGGATGCTGACGAGGTCCATCGGCGTCGCGCCGAGCGCATTGAGCGCCTTGACGACGTCGGCGAGGTTCGCGCTGGCGCGCACGTTGTGCAGGCTGCCCTGATCCTGCTGGATGTCGACCGAGCCGCGCTGCGTGATGACGGTTTCGCCGCGCGAGAACGGCTGCGGCTGGCTGACCGCGGTATCCACGCCGACCGTCACTGTGAGGTTGCCATGGGCCACCGCGACGTTCTGCAGCGTCACGCCCTGGTTCATGACGACCGAGCCGGTGCGCGAATTGACGATGACCTTCGCCGCCTGCTGCACCGGGGTGACATCGAGGTTCTCGAGCTTGCCGAGGAAGCCGACGCGATCCGAGACATCAAGCGGCGCGCGCACCTGGATGCTGCGCCCGTCGAGCGCCTGCGCGGTGCCGGCGGAGGTTGCGAGGTTGATCGCATCGACGACGCGCCGCGCGGTGCCGAAGTCGTTGTCGTTGAGTTCGAACAGCACGAATTCGCCCTGTCCGAGCATCGTCGGCACCGCGCGTTCGACGGTGGCGCCGCCCGGCACGCGGCCCGCCGACAGGTGGTTGATCGTCTGCGACGAGCCGGCCGCCGACGCGCCGGCGCCGCCGACCAGCATGTTGCCCTGCGCCATCGCATAGACCTGGCCATCGGCCCCTTTCAAGGGCGTCATCACCAGCGTGCCGCCACGCAGGCTCTTCGCGTTGCCGACCGACGAAACCGTGATGTCGAGTTGCTGGCCCGGACGCGCGAACGGCGGCAGGCTCGCGGTCACCATCACCGCGGCGACGTTCTTGAGCTGCAGGTTCGTGCCGGGCGGCAGCGTGACGCCCATGTTGCCGAGCATGTTGATGATGCTCTGCACCGTGAAAGGCGTCTGCGTCGTCTGGTCGCCGCTGCCGTCGAGGCCGACGACGAGGCCGTAGCCGACGAGCTGGTTGTCGCGCACGCCGGCGACCGACGCGAGATCCTTCAGCCGCTCCGCGCCCGCCCCGCCGTAGCCGAGCATCAGCCCGAGCGCGCAGGCAGCGGCGCGAAAGAGCTTGCCCGGAGTCTTCTGCGCGTCATTGCGAAACATCATTCACTCCCCGATCAGCAGCGGCCAGTCAGAACGGCAGCACGATGTTGAAGAAGCGCTGCATCCACCCCATCGTGTTCGCCTCGTCGATATAGCCGCTGCCCTTGTATTCGATCCGCGCATCGGCGACCTGCGTCGACTGCACGGTGTTGGCGGCAGTCACCGTGGTCGGGTTGACGACGCCGGAAAAGCGGATGAACTCGTTCCCCTGGTTGATCGCGACCTGTTTTTCGCCCGACACCAGCAGGTTGCCGTTCGGATACACCTCGATGACGGTGACGGTGATCGTGCCGTTGAACTGGTTGTTCGCCTTCGACGCGCCTTCGCCGGAGAACTCGGACTCGACGCCCGCTTCGACATTCATCCCCGCGAGCCCGGCGAAAGGCACACGCGACGCCGCCGTGATGCCGCCTTTGACGTCCGAGTCGCGCGTCGCGCTGCTGTTCGCGGCCTTCTGCGCGGCATTGCGCTCGACGAGGTTGATCGTCAGCGTGTCGCCGACGAGCCGCGCTCGCCTGTCCTCGAACAGCGGCCTCGCCTGCCCCGGCTGGAAGATCGCGCCGGTTACCGGAGCGCTCTGCGCCCGCCCTTCCGGCCGCGCGGTCATCGGTTGATGCACGGCCGTCGGCGGCGTGGAATAGATCGACGCGCAGCCGGGCAGCAGCGCGGCAACGAGTGCCGGAAGGACAGCCCGCCCCGCCTTCGTCGCGCGAGCGCTCACAGCTGCGTCAGCCTGCCGAGCATCTGGTCGGAAGTCTGGATCGCGCGCGAATTGAGTTCGTAGGCGCGCTGCGTCGCGATCATGCTGACGAGCTCCTCGGCGACGTTGACGTTCGAGGTTTCGACATACTGCTGGTTGATGACGCCGGCGCCGTTCGTGCCCGGCGCATTCGGAGTCGCGACGCCGCTCGATGCAGTCTCACGGAACAGGTTCTCGCCGGCGCTCGCGAGTCCGCCCGGGTTGACGAAAGTCGCGAGCTGGATGTTGCCGACGACGGTGGGCGCCGCCTGACCGGCCTGCAGCACGCTGACCGTGCCGTCCTTGCCGATCGTCACCGACTGCGCGTCGTTCGGGATGATGATCGCCGGTTCGAGCGGATAGCCGCTGGCGGTGACCATCTGTCCCTGCGCGTCGAGCTGGAACGCGCCGTCGCGCGTGTAGCCCGACGTGCCGTCGGGCAGCGTCACCTGGAAGAAACCGGCGCCCTGCACCCCCATGTCCATCGCATTGCCGGTCTGCTGCAGGTTGCCCTGGGTGTGGATGCGCTCGGTCGCGACCGGACGCACGCCGGTGCCCAGCTGCAGGCCGCTGCCGATCTGGTTCTGCTGCGTGTTCTGCGCGCCGGGCTGGCGGATCGTCTGGTACAGCAGATCCTCGAAGATCGCGCGCGAGCGCTTGAAGCCGTTCGTCGAGACATTCGCGAGGTTGTTCGAGATCACGTCCAGCTGCGTCTGCTGGGCCTCGAGGCCCGTCCGGGCGATCCACAATGAACGAATCATGATGCTGGCTCCCTTTCCTGGGCAGGCAGGCGATCTGCCTGCAAGTGTGGTGGCCAGTCTAGGCGGCGGCCGGCCGCTTCAATCGCCGGAACACCCGCCCAAAAGGCCCGTTAATTCCGACGCCAGACGACGCCGCCGGCTAGCGGGCCGCGAGCACCTGCGCCGCCGCCTGGTCGTTCGACTGCGCGGTCTGCAGCATCTTGGTCTGCATGTCGAACTGGCGCGCCAGCGCGATCATCGACACCATCTGGTCGACGACGCTGACGTTGCTGCCTTCGAGGTAGCCGCCGGCGACCTGCACGGCCTCGTCACGGGGTGCGGCTCCGCCGTCGCGCAGCCGGAACAGCCCGTCGTCGCCGCGCACGAGCGAAGGCTCCGGCGGATTGACGAGCTTCAGCTGGCCGAGGTTGTTCACGACGTTCTGCGCACCGCCGCCGCGCATCGCCGAGATCGTGCCGTCCTTGCCGATCAGCACTTCGTTGTCGGGCGGAATCGTGATCGGCCCGCCGTCGCCCAGCACCGGCAGTCCGTTGCGCGTCTGCAGCACGCCGTTCGGGCTGACTTCGAGGCTGCCGTTGCGCGTATAGCCTTCGGAGCCGTCGGGCAACTGCAACGTGAGCCAGCCCTTGCCCTCGACCGCGACATCGAACGCACGCCCCGTCTGCTGCAGCGGCCCCGGTTCGAAGTTCGTCGCGATGCTCGCATCGACGACGAACGCGCGTGTCGGCAGCCCCTCGCCTTGCACCGGCACCGCGCGCAGCTTGTGCATCTCGGCGCGAAAGCCGGTGGTGGTCGCGTTCGCGAGGTTGTGCGACACCGCGGCCTGCTGGCCCATGGTGTGCTTCGCCCCGGTCATCGCCGTGTAGATCAGACGATCCATGGCCCGCTCCTTTTTCTTTCCCTCTCCCTGCCCGCCACCGCCGCCACCCGGCACGACACCGGGAGTCATTCAGGCGGTATTTATCCGAGATTGACGATGGTCTGCAGGATGGTGTTCTGGGCCTGCACGGATTGTGCGTTCGCCTGGTAGTTGCGCTGCTGGACGATGAGCTGCACAAGCTCCGCGGTGAGATCGACGTTGGCTTCCTCGACTGCGCCCGCGTTGAGCAGCCCCAGGTTGGCACTGCCGGGCACGCCGACGCTGGACGGCCCCGAGGCCGGCGACTGGGCCCACATGTTGCCCCCCAGCGACACCAGGCCGTTCGGACTGCGGAAGTTCGCCAGGACAACCTGCCCCAGATCGCGGGACTGGTTATTGCTGTAGCGCCCTTCAATGACACCATCATCGCCGACGGAGACGCCCGTCAGCCGGCCCGGCGCGAATCCGTCCTGGTCCGAGGGGACATTGATCCCGAACTCGCCGCCATACTGGGTCGTACCGCTGAAGTCGATCCGCAAATCAGGGGTTGCGAGACCGGGCACAAGGTTGGTGCCGAAGAGATCGGCAAAAGCGGGACCGGTCACCGGCAATGACGTAGTCAACGCGCCGCCGGTATTGAACGACAGCGTGTGGTTGAACGTCGGGTCCCCGATGTCCTTGCCATCGAGCTGATAATGGACAGTCCAGTTGTTGGTCAAGACTTCGGCCGTCGGGGGGGTGGCCGCCGGATCCGCGCGTGTGCCGTTGCGGACGAAATACATCGTCAACGTCTTGGGGTTGCCGAGGCTGTCGTACAGGGTCGCCGACGTGGCGTTGTTGTATGACTTGGGGTCCGCAGCGGAAAACACCGGCACCTCGGGCAAGTGTTTCCTGGAGTCGAGATTGACCCCGAGGCTAAGCCCCGCCTTGTTGTTAGTGGCGGTCTGCGTGACGCCGGTTTGTTGGGGGGCCCCTCCCGCCAGCGACGGATTCACGACGATGTCACTGACTACGCCTGTCAGGATGTCCCCATTGGCATCGGTGCCATAGCCGGACAGCCGATATCCTTGAGCATTGACGATGAACCCGTCCTTGCTGATGTCGAACTGGCCGTTTCGCGTGAAAGCTTCCGTTCCATCCGGCCCGGTGACGCGAAAGAAGCCGTTGCCGTTGATCGCGAGGTCCAGCGGGTTGTTCGTGACGGTCACGTTACCCTGGGAGAAGTTCTGGCTTACGGCAGCAATCGTCGTCCCGATTCCGACTTGCGAATTGGCCCCCGTACCATTGAAAGAAGCAGCGAAAACATCCGCGAACTCCGCACGCCCGGCCTTGAAGCCGATGGTATTCGAGTTCGCGACGTTGTTGCTGATGACGTCGAGCGCCTTCGACGCCGAAGCGAGGCCGCTCAATCCTTGCTGGAATGCCATGATCCTGTCCCTCGAAGTTCGGTAATCAGAGAATCTGCCGGATCTCGGACATCGTGAAGATGCCCAGATCGCCTATCTGCAGGTCGGTGCTTTTCGGTCCACGCACCACGCTCGACACCGCGCCGAACTCGAGCGATTCGGCCGCGGCAGTCGTGTCGCCCGCCGTCGCGGCGAGGCTTACGGTGTATTTGCCGTTCGCCGCACGGGTGCCGTCGGCGGCGGCGCCATCCCACTGGAAGTTGTGCGTGCCGGCATCGAACGCGCCCAGATCGACGTTCGCGACTTCGAGGCCGTTCGCATCCTTTATGCTCATCGTGACCTTGTCGGCGGGCGCATCGAGCGAGAAGCCGCCGACCGCGCCGGCTTCGGTGAGCAGCAATCCCTTGCCCGGCACCAGCACGCCGCGGCCGACGAGCGACGCCGCCTGCATCGCCTCGGAGGACTGCTGGCCTTCCATGATCTGGCCGAGCATCGTGTTGAGCCGCTCGATGCCGTCGACGGTGCTGATCTGCGCCAGCTGCGAAGTCACTTGCGCGTTGTCGAGCGGGTTCATCGGATCCTGGTTCTTGAGCTGCGTGGTCAGCAGCTTCAGGAAACGGGTCTGGCTGAGCTCCTCGGATTTTTCGGGGGCCGCGCTTTTGCGCGCGAGGTTCGACATCACGGCATCGGCCGCCGAGGAGGTCGCGCTATTGACGGTTGTCATGATTGCTCCGGTCGCCCGCTCACTGGCCGATCGCCAGCGTGCGTTGCATGAGGGTTTTCGCCGTGTTCATGACTTCGGCGTTGGTCTGGTAGGCGCGCGAGGCCGAGATCATGTTGGTCATCTCCTCGACGACGTTGACGTTCGACATCTCGACATACCCTTCCGGGTTGGCCGCGGGATTGGCAGGGTCGTAGGTGAGGCGGCCCGCCGCCGCGCTCTCGACGACCTCCGTGACCCGCACTCCCACTCCGCCCGGCCCGGCCACCGGCGTCGCGGTGAACACCACCTGCTTGGCGCGGTACGGCTGGCCATCCGGGCCCGCGACGCTGTCGGCGTTCGCGAGGTTCGACGCGGTCGCGTTGAGGCGGGCGGACTGCGCATGCAGCGCCGAGCCCGCAATCGTGAAGACGTTCAACATGCTCATGATCTGCCCACCTCGCTCACTGGCCGTTGATCGCGGTCTGCATGCCGCGCAGCAGGCTGTTGATGAAAGTGACGCTCGCTTCGTATTGCACCGAGTTCTCGGCAAATGCCGCGCGCTCGACGTCCATGTTCACAGTGTTGCCGTCGACGCTCGCCTGGAACTCGCCGCGATAGCCGACATGAGGCTCGAGGGGCGTCCCCTGCCCGCCGGGGAGGTGGCGCGCCGAAGTGCCCGCGAGCGCCAGCGGTCCGCTCCGCCCGCCCGTCGCACCCTTCAGCGCGGCGGCGAAATCCAGGTCGCGCGCCTTGTAATTCGGCGTGTCGGCGTTCGCGATGTTCGACGCCAGCATCTGCTGGCGCCGGGCCTGCACGTTGAGCGCCGTCTGATGAAACTGCAGCGCGCTGTCGAGTCGGGATTTCATGGCATCACCTCAAGGTCCTGCTGTAACCGCCGTTACCGAAGGCAGGTGCGGGCATTGATCCATCGCACCTTCCATGCCAGCGATCTTAGTCGTCACATCACAATGGGCTTGCGCCGATAAGACTGGAAATTACCGGTCAATTTCGCCGCTTTCGCTGCCGGCTTCGGCGTCGTGCCTGCCGGCCGGCGGAAAAACTTGCCGCCCGCGAAGGGGGCGAAGCGGGAATGCGGCGGCGGTTGCCGGGCGCACGCAGGCGTGGTGCAATCGCCCCATGCTGAAAAATCGATCCCTCCTTTGCCGATTTCCTGCCGCCGCTATGGCGGCCGTCACGACCGCAATGCTGCCCCTGCCGGCAGGCGCGCAGCAGCCTCCCGAACCCGTCGAGCGGACAGTGACGGCATTTCTCGAGCAGCAGACTGCCGGCCTGCCGGGAAAAGTTGAAATCTCCGTCAGCGCGTTCGATGCGCGGAACAGTCTCCCGGCATGCGCAGCGCTCGAAGCCTTCCTGCCGGCCGGCATACGGGCGTGGGGACAGATCAACGTCGGTGTGCGCTGCGACTCACCGGCCCCCTGGACCGCCTATGTGCCGGCGCGGGTCGCGGTGATGGCCGAGTATCTCGCCACCGCCCGCGCGCTTCGCGCCGGCCAGACCCTCGGCCCGGCCGATATCGAACGGCGGCACGGCGATCTCGCGGCGGAACCGCCCGGCACGCTGACCGACCCGACGCAGGCGGTCGGGCACCCCGCCCGTTACGCCGTCGCCGCCGGCAGCACGTTGCGCGCCGGAATGCTGCGCCTCCCACCCGCGGTGCGGCAGGGCCAGGCGGTAAAAGTCGTCGGCAGCGGCAACGGCTTCAGCGTATCGAACGAAGGACGCGCCCTCAATGCCGCAGCCGAAGGCGAACCCGTACGGGTACGGATCGGCAATGACCAGGTCGTTTCAGGCCTCGCGCGCGCCGGCGGGGTCGTCGAAGTGCAATTTTGAGTGCAGGGCCGATGAGCAAGCGGAACAGCCCTTGCTTTCGATCGCCCGGGTTCCCGATCGGCCCCGGTCGCCCAGCGCCACGGGGTTAAAGTTTTCGCTGCGCGGACCGTTGACACGGTTAGAGAATATTCAATGGGAGTTGCGCCGTGAAGATCGAAGGTACCCCGAAGCCGGCCGGCTCCGTACCTGCCGCGGAGAGCCGGCCACGGTCGCAGCCCGTGGCGTCTAAACCCGTCGGCGACGACGAGAAGGTGCAGCTGTCGTCGCTGTCATCGAGCTTGAACAAGGCCGAAGCGGCAATGGCTTCGACTCCGGTCGTCGATCGTGGCCGCGTAAACGAAATCCGCCAGGCAATCAGCGAAGGGCGCTTCAAGGTGGACGCCGACCGCATCGCCGAAGGCCTGATCGACTCCGTGCGCCAGATACTCGACGCTCGGCGCGAATCGTGACTCCGCAACCGGAACTGCAGCGCCTGGCGACGCTGATCGACACCGAGGCGGCGCTGCTGCGTGCCTTTCTCGCGCTGCTCGAACGCGAGGAAACGCTCCTGATCGCCGGCGAGGCCGACGCGCTGCTCGCTCTGACACAGGAGAAATCGCAGCGCCACCAGCAGCTGCAACGCGTGCACAACGACCGCGCCTTGCTGCTCGGCCGCTTGCGGCGCCCGAACGACGAGGCGTCGATTCGCGAACTATGCCGGCCGCTGCCCGACACCCTGGCCTGCTGGGACGAGATTCGCGAACTCGCGCGCAACGCACAACACCGCAACGAGAGCAACGGCAAGCTGATCGTCGAACGGATGCAGCACAACCAGTCAGCGCTCACCGTGCTGCTCACGGCGGCCGGCCAACCCCAGCTCTACAATGCCGCAGGCATGACGCGCCCCCGCAGCAGCGGGCGCCATCTCGGCAGCGCCTGAACTCCGCCAGATCCCTCGCCTTCCCCGCCGCACCGGCTTCGCTCGCCCTCAGCCATTCCGCTCGTCCCCCTGTCACCCCGGTGCTGCGACAGTGCGGCGCGGGCAGGTGCTGGTGGGCTCCCCCGCTTTGAGCCACTGTTACACACTGAGTGTTTGACTTTCTTTCAATCTGTTGCTTTCATTATTGCCTTTCGTCCTGCGTCCGATCCGCTGGACGCTCACCACGCGACGCCGATTTGACGAGGACGATCCGATGCAGAAGTTCATGTGCCTGCTACTCACGTTTTGGGCGGGCACCTTTTCCCCTGCCTGGGCCGGGCAATTCGATACCACTGTGGCCATGCGCGCGAACAGCGCCACGACTTTCTACGTGCAGGGAAATATCGGCGGGCTGGGTCCTGTCGACCTCATGGTCGACACCGGTTCAGGCTACATGACCATCAACGAGGAAATGCTGGCCACGCTTCAGGGCGCAGGCCAGGCGCAATACATCAGGCAACTGCGCGGCCGGCTCGCAAACGGCAGCGAACTGGACGTGCCGGTCTATACGATCAAGGCCGTGAGCATCGGGAACGGGTGCTGGATCAATAACGTCGAAGCGGCCGTATTCCCCGGAAAGACCCGCGCCATCCTCGGGCTCAATGCCCTGCAGCGCGCGGCGCCGTTCATCTTCTCTTTCGATCCGCCGCGCCTCGTCCTGAGCAATTGCGGCGCCACCACTGCCGCCCAGACGAAGGCTGCCGACCTCGCAGCCTTCGATCATTGAGGCAACCCGCTTACGGCAGTGGCTCCCGGCAGGGGGTCCCTGTTCATATCGCTGACCGGCGTCCGGCCTGCCCGCTCGGCGTTTCGGCTATGCGCCACCGCCTTGACCCGGTGCGCGGCAAGCCTCGGCCTTCAGGCCGGGGAAGGATAGCGCGGGCGGCGTAGCCGTCCTTGGGTTTCAGTGTGGGCTCTGCTGTTGTTCGATGTACTGGCGCACGATGGAAATCGGCGCCCCGCCGCAGGACGAGGCGAAGTAGGAAGGCGACCACAGCACGCCTTTCCAGTAGCGTTTCTCGATGTCGGGCCGCTCCTTGCGCAGCAAGCGGCTGGACACGCCCTTGAGGCTGTTGACGAGGTGGGAGACGGCCACCTTCGGCGGATATTCCACCAACAGGTGAACATGATCGTCCTCGCCATCCATCTCGATCAGTTGCACCTCGAAGTCAGCGCAGACCTTGGCGAAGATCGTGCGCAGCCGATTGATGGCGTCGCCATCGAACACTCTGCGGCGGTATTTCGCCACAAAAACCAAGTGGGCGTGCATCTTAAAAACGCAGTGCCGTCCATGTCGAATATCGTTGTCATCGCTCATAGACCAAGAGTATGATTGAGCCATGCAACGACTTCAAGCCTTCAAATTCGAACTCAGCCCGGACGGCCAGCAGGAGCGGCAGATGCGCCGCTTCGCTGGCTCGTGCCGGTTCGTGTTCAACAAGGCGCTGGCGCTGCAGAAAGAACGCTACGAGCAAGGCGAGAAGAAGCTCGGTTATGCCGGGCTGTGCAAGCGGCTCACCGAGTGGCGCAACAGCCCGGATACGGGCTGGCTGTCCGGCGCCCCCGTTCACCCTCTGCAGCAGACGCTCAAGGATCTGGAGCGGGCTTACGCCAACTTCTTCTTGAAGCGGGCCGATTTCCCGCGCTTCAAGAAGAAAGGCCAGGCCGACAGCTTCCGCTATCCCGACCCGAAGCAGATCAAACTTGAGCAGGCGAACAGCCGCCTGTTGGTCTTATCGAAATGTTTCGATAACCGGAATTATCCTCGGTCAACTATTAGGCAAGGTCTGCCGCCGGGATCGGCCACTTGTGTGGCGGGCCGCGTACTTGAGTTTGCATAATTTCAGAGGCTTTCGAGGAATTTGAGGACAGCGTCGCTTGGGCGGTAGCGTTTGCGCTTGGTCTCCGGCGGCGCGAGCGTATCGAGGGCACGTTCCTTCATTGCCAGGTCGGCCTCGACGTAGCCATGGGTCGTGACCGGGCTCTCGTGCCCCAGCCACAAGGCGATGACCGTGATGTCGACGCCGGCCTGCAACAGATGCATGGCGGTCGTGTGCCTCCAGGAATGGGGCGATATTCTGCGCCCCGCCAGCCGCGGACACTGCGTCGTCGCCGCCGTGATCGCGAGGGCAAGTCGCTCGGCGACATTCGTGCGGGTCATCGCTCGCCCGCTGCGGTTGGGGACGAGGGGCTGGTCGGTGCGCAAATCTGCATACTTCAACCAGTGACGGATTTCGGCCGCCGTTTCTTTCCACAGCGGCACGGTTCGTTGCTTGCGGCCCTTTCCATGCAGACGCACCGAGGACGTCGCGCCGAGCGTGACATCGGCGACCCGGATGCCGATCATCTCGGAAACCCGCGCGCCGGTGTTGTAGAGCAACGCGAACATCATCCGATCACGACGACCACACCAGGTGCTCGTGTCGGGGGCGGCGAGAACGGCTTGAACCTCATCGCGGGAGAGATACTCGAGCAGGGGCCGCTCGAAGCGTTTCATGGGTATTGCCAGAATCTGCTGCGCGAGTTGCAACGCCGGCGGGCATTGCAAGGCCACGTAATGGGCAAAGGCGCGCACCGCAGCCAGTCGTGCGTTGCGGCTGCGCACCGTGTTGCGGCGCTCGGTTTCGAGGTGGGCGAGGAAGTCGAGGACCAGTGCCGCATCGAAATCCCCCAGCGTCAGCTTGGCCGGTGGCTTGCCCCGTTCTCGTTCTGCATAGGTCAGCAGCAGCCGGAAGGTATCGCGATAGGCCACAACCGTTCTCGGACTGGCGTTCTGTTGCTGGATCAGACGTTCGGCAAAGAAGCGCTGGAGCAAGGTGGCGAAGTCGGCGGGAACTGCGAGCAAGGGGTTCATCGCGTCGCTCCCTCGGTGTAACGATGGAAGCGTTCGGCGGCAATCGCCATCAGTTCTGGAATACCGGTGAAGTACCAGTAGGTGTCGCTCACCTTGGCATGTCCGACGTACGTCGATAGCGCCAGGACGGCCCGGTCGACATCGATGCCCTGCTCGTAGAAGCGCAAAGTGCTCCTGACTATGAAGGTGTGCCTCATGTCATGCAGGCGGTGATGCGGGTAGTCGCCGCGGGGCTGCCAGCCGAGTTGCTGACACAGCGCCTGCAAGGCGTACAGGATGTCGCGCCGATTCGCACAATGGCCGTCATCGCGCAGGAAGAACCGGTCGCAGGCGGGTCGAGGCACGAGCCGGTCACGCTGAAGAGCATATGCGTCCAGGTACTCAGTTACGGTCAGATGAAGCGGCACCAACCGCTGCCGGTGGAACTTGGCTTCCCGGATACGGAGGATTCCGGCCTCGAGGTCGACGTCGGCGCGTGTGAGCCCGAGCGCTTCGGAGATGCGCAGGCCGCTGGCGGCGAGCAAGCCGAAGATGCACCGGCAAGTCGCCGGCCGCAAACCATGCTCCGGCGCCAGGCCATTGGCTGCATCGAGCAGCGCGATCAACTCCGCCTCGGTGTAGATATGCGGCACCAGGCGCCGGTGCGCCGGGCCGAAGAGACCTCGTGGTGGCATCTCCGTCGCCGGATCGTCGCGCAGGCAGAAGCGTGCGAAGCCACGCAGAACGTCGATACGGCGTGCCCACGTGAGCGGATTTGGGCGCTGCGAAGACCGTGCCCATGCGCTGGCCAGCGCCACCGTCAGGTGATCTGCGGTACCACATCGGTCAGCAAAGCGGGCAAAGGATCGAAGCTGCGTGGCATCGATGCTGAGCTCGAATCCGTGACGGCGGCGATACGCCAGATACGTCTCGACCCGAGTCATCCAGGAAACCGGGGCGTTCATGACCGACTCCCGGGCCACGGCAGGGCCACGGCCCGCAAGCCTTCCAGATCGACGCGCGCGTAGCTGTTGGCCGTGTCGAGGCTTTGGTGGCGCAGGAAGTCGGCGATTTCTTTGACGGAGGCCCCTGAGCGCTGCAGATGCGTCGCCATGGTCCGCCGAAGTACATGGGTGTTGCAGAACCGATCGCTCAGCCCGCAGCGAACAAAGGCGCGATTCATCGAATTACGGATCGCCGGTACGCCCAACGGTTTGTCGAAGGGCGCGCGGTGTCGTACGAACAATGCCCGGTTCACGGTCTGCGGTCGTCCCCGCCGTAGGTACTGAGCGATGGCTTCGCCGGTGGACTCCGGCAGGGGCAACTGCTGCACGCGTTTGCTCTTGGTGCTGCTGATCGTCAGCGTTGCGCTGCGCCAGTCCACCGACTCCAGGGTCAGGTAGGTGACTTCATGGCCGCGCAGACCAAGATCGAGCAGGCAGCGCGCGATGGCGTAATCGCGCAGTCCGACAGGGTCAGCGCGATCGAATGCCTTCAGGAAGGCATCCAGTTCGGCGTCCGCGAGCACTTTGGGCAGAGTGGTGCGGCGCCAGTCCGCAATTCTTGGCAGGGAGGCCGCCAAGGCAGCGGTCGACTCACCCAGCAGGGCACGGTAACGAAAGTAGCTGCGCAGACTGTTGCCGACGACGCGCAGCGATGACGGCCGCAAATGTGAACTCAACTCGGCAAAGAATGTATCCAAGCGCGCTGCGGACAGCTGCGCGATCACGGGAGTTGAAACTCCAAACTCGCGAACAAGGAAGGTGCCGACATGGTGAACTCGGCGGTCACGGGTGACGGGAGCCAACCCACAAATGTTCGAGAGGTACTCGCCAAACCGCTCGAGTTCAACCGCCACCGGATCCGTCAATGTCGCTGCCGATGGGTCGCCGGGCAGCAGGCGGAGCATATGCCGTAGCGCTGCGCCTGAACTGGCGGCAGAGGGATAGCAAGGCGCCGGGCATGTGCAGGCAGGGAGGTGGTCGTGCAAGAAGCGCTTGATGAGCGCAGCATCAAGGCGCGACATCCTGATCTCGTCAGTCTTGATCCAGTGGCTGAAATGGGCCAGACCGCCCAGATAAGCGCGGATGGTGTGATCGGGATAGCGCTGGTTGCGCAACGCTTCGATGTAGGGGGCGACGACGTCGTTGAGCGGGCCGTCAGTCAGCCAGTCGCGACGAGCAAAGTTCGTCAGGCACGCATCCGTAGGCATGGTGTGCTCCTGTGGTGAGGGATCGGACTCACAGGAAACACCAATTCTTATGGCAGGTTCGCCGACAGCAATGAGAGCTGAGACCCCCGATGGCCCTAGGCTTCGCGGACGGTAGCGAGCAAACCTTGCCTAATAGTTGACCGAGGATAATTTCTGCCGAAGCTCGGCTGGTTGCGTTATCGCAACAGCCGGGACGTGCTGGGCACGGTGAAGAACGTCACTGTTAGCCAGTCGTGCGGCAAGTGGTATGTGAGCGTTCAGACGGAGCGCGAGGTCGAGCAGCCCCTCCCCAACGGCGGTGCGGTTGGCATCGACATGGGCGTGGCGCGCTTCGCCACGCTTTCGGACGGCACGTTTTACGCTCCGCTCAACAGCTTCAAACGGCATCAGACCGCTTTGCGCCGCGCGCAACAGGCCATGAGCCGCAAAACGAAGTTCAGCAACAACTGGAAGAAAGCCAGGGCCAAGGTCCAGAAGATCCATTCCCGCATCGGTAACGCCCGCCGCGACTACCTGCACAAGACCTCAACCACGATCAGCCAAAACCACGCGATGGTGTGCATCGAGGACTTGCAGGTGCGGAACATGTCGAGGTCGGCGGCAGGCAGTAGCGAGCAACCGGGGAAACAGGTTCGGGCCAAGTCGGGCCTGAACAAAGCCATCCTCGATCAAGGCTGGGCCGAGTTCCGACGACAACTGGACTACAAGCTGGCGTGGAACGGCGGACACCTCATCGCCGTGCCGCCGCGCAACACGAGTCGAACCTGTCCATGCTGCGGCCACGTGTCGTCGGCCAACCGCCAGACGCAAGCCCGGTTCGAGTGCGTGGAATGCGGCTTCGAGGAAAACGCCGACGTGGTTGGCGCGATCAATGTGCTAAGGGCGGGACACGCCCGGTTAGCCTGTGAAGTGAACGGTGCGGTCATGCCGTCAGCAGCAGGAACCCACCGAAGCGACTCAGGGGCGGCTCAATGCCCGCGCCTGAGCGCAGCAGGAATCTCCGGCCTTCAGGCCGGGGAGGATGTCAACGAACCGATTTCCTGGCCGCCCGGCCCGGCGACACCCCTCCTGCGCAGTTCTCGTGGCGTCATCGTGCACCGTCACAGCATTCTCATGGAACATTCTCTCCTCCCGTTCGTTTCATTTAGCAGCACAGCAGGGACGCCGGCATAGCTGCCGGGTCGCAGCTGGCTCTTTTCAACGAACTCGAGTGGGAATATCAGAAAATGAAAACACGCACTGCCACGGCCTTGCTCGCAGCCGGCCTCATAACCGCAGGCCTCGCCGGATTCACTCCCGCGTTTGCGGCTGGTGGCCATGATCACGACGGCGGCACAATCGTCCTCAAGCTCAATGCCGGCAGCAAATGGCATACTGACGCCGCCCTGCAACAGGGCATGCTGAAAATCCGCGCCGCCGTCGAACACAGTCTCCCGGCCGTTCACGGCGGCACGTTCACCGACGACCAGTACCGGTCCCTGGGCCACACCGTCGAAAAGGAAATCGCCTACATCGTGCAGAACTGCAGACTTGCGCCCGAAGCCGATACGGTGTTGCACGGCATCATCGCCGAACTGGCCGACGGTGTTGAAGTGGTCACTGGCACGAAGGCCGGCGGCGACCGCAGCAAGGGCGTGCTGCATCTGGTCGGGGCACTCGATAATTACGGTACCTACTTCAGCCACCCGGCGTGGACGCCGGTGGCTACCGGGCACTGAACCGCCCCGCCGGACAGAGGGATGGACGATGCGGACACGGAGCGGGACAACGCCTCCATCGTCCGTGCGCGTGCCGGCGATACGCGTGCGTTCGGCGAGATCGTGCGGCGCCATCAGGATCGCGTATTCAGCTTCATCCTGCGGCTCACCGGAACGCGCGACGAAGCCATGGACCTCACCCAGGAGGTGTTCATGAAAGCGTGGCAGGCGCTGCCCGAATGGCGTTCCGAGGCGCGTTTTTCCACGTGGCTGCTGCAGATCGCCCGCAACCTCAGCATCGACCTGCTGCGCCGCCGGCAGGTTATCCAGTTCGCGCCGCTCGACGACGAACTCGACATCGCGGACACCGCGATGGGCCCGGAAGCCTGCTACGCCACCTGCCAGCGCGACGCGCAGCTTGCGCGGGCACTGCAACGGATCCCGGCCGGGCAGCGGGAAATCCTGCTGCTGCGCGAGGTCGAGGACCTCACCTACACCGATATCGCGCGCACGCTCGGCATCCGCCCCGGCACGGTGAAGTCACGCCTCGCGCGGGCGCGTGCGGCCCTGCTGGAACGGCTTGGGCGCAAGGCAGGAGAGGATCATGGCTGACCATTGCCCGCGCACGCTCGCGCTGTCGGCGTTGCTCGATGGCCAGCTCCAGCCGCGACAGCGCCGGGAGCTGCTCGCGCATATCGACCGTTGCGCGGCTTGCGGGGAAAGGCTGCGCGAACTGGAAACGCTGCGCAGCCGGTTCCAGGCACTGCCGCAGGAGCGGCTCGGGTTCGATCTCGGCGCCGTCATCGAAGCCCGCCTCCGGGTCCAGCCCCGCCCATCCCGGACCGCGCGACGGCCCGGAATGCGCTGGCTCCTGTTTCCGCTGAGCGGCGCCGCGGCCCTGACGCTGGGTCTCTACCTCGGGAGCACGCTGATCCGGTCGATGGCCGGCGACATGCCCGCGGGCCCGCCAATGCTGGCGATGGCGGTGTTCGATCCGATCCCGCCCGGCAATCTTTGCCCCGTCCCGAAATCGTGCCCTTCCGGAAATGGCTTCAGATGAAACCTTCCACGCTGCGCTTCGCCTTGATGTGTTCGGTCCTGGTCAACCTCGGCGTCGTGGCTGCGGCGGGGGTCCACGTCCTGCGTCCGGCTTCGACAAACGCCGGGGCAGCCCCCTCCCTGCCGGTCCACCTCGGCCTCGACGCGCGCCAGCTCGAACGCTGGCACGCGGCCGAGCAACCTTTCCTGCGCCAGTTCGGCGACGCCGCTGCGCGCATCGACGCTCATCGCACCGAAATGATCCACGCAATTTTCGCGCCGAACGTGGATCGCAAGGCGATCGAAGCCGAACGCGTCGCCATCGCGCGCCTGCAGCACGAGCAACAGCGCCTGATGATCGAGCAGTTGCTGGCCGAGCGCGAGATCCTCGACGAAGCGCAGCGCGCCCGTCTTGCGCAACTCCTGCTCGCGCAGCCGGCCAAACCGTCACTGCTGGAGGATCTGCACGCCCGGTAACGGTGAACGATTTGCAGTTAACGAGCCGGGCATGGCCACCCCGAGAGATCGTTCCCGATGCGGTCTTCACGGGAAAGAGCCTGCACGCAAAATCGGGATAGGGCGGCCAGATTACCTGACCGTTCGTCCGCCCATGCTGGGCGCCCCATAACAAAAAAGCCACTCTTGCGAGTGGCTTTTTGCGGGAATTCTTGGTCGGGGAAAGAGGATTCGAACCTCCGGCCCCTGCGTCCCGAACGCAGTGCTCTACCAGGCTGAGCTATTCCCCGACGCCTTGCAGCAATCAGTGATTCCTGACAACTGCAAAGTCCGATAATTGTAGCAGCGCATCTTTGAAAATGGAAGGGGGGAGTGCATCGAGAGCGTCGATCGCGAGCTGCGCCTCGGCACGCGCCCAGCGGCGCGCCTCGTCGAGCGCGCCGGTTTCGCGGATCGCGGCCAGGACTGCCTCGAAGTCGTCGCGCCCGCCGCTCTCGATGGCGCTGCGCACCCGCGCGGACTGCTCCGCGGTGCCATGCTTCATCGCGTGGATCAGCGGCAGCGTGGGCTTGCCTTCGGCCAGGTCGTCGCCGAGATGCTTGCCGGTGGCCGCTTCGTCGGACGAATAGTCGAGGACGTCGTCGATGATCTGGAATGCGGTGCCCAGATGCATGCCAAACGCCGCCATTCTTCGTTCCTGCTCTTCGTCCGCCCGTCCAAGGATGGCTCCAAGCCGCGTCGCCGCCTCGAAGAGTTTCGCGGTCTTGTAGCGGATCACGCGCAGATAATCCTCAATTTCGACATCCGCGTTGTGACAATTGAGCAGTTGCAGAACCTCGCCCTCAGCGATGACGTTCGTCGCGTCGGCCAGCACCTGCATCACGCGCATGTCGTTGACGCCGACCATCATCTGGAAGGCACGCGTGTACAGAAAATCGCCGACCAGCACGGAGGCGGCGTTGCCGAACAGGGCGTTGGCGGTCTTGTTGCCGCGACGAAGCTCGGATTCATCGACGACGTCGTCGTGCAGGAGCGTGGCGGTGTGGATGAACTCGACAACCGCCGCAAGCTGGTGATGCGACTGCCCCTGGTAACCCATCGCGCCCGCGGAAAAGAGCACCAGTGCAGGCCGCAGCCGCTTGCCGCCGCTATGGATGATGTATTCCGCGACCTGCCGGATGAGGACGACGTCCGAATGAAGGCGTTCACGAATGACCGCGTCGACCGCCTGCATGTCGGCGGCAATCGGCGCGTAGAGCTGCTGGGTCAACAAGGCAGGGTGCTCGCGGGAAAAAGGCGGATGTTATGGGGGTGGCCGGCGCGGCGTCAACACGACCGCGCGTGCAAGCCGGCCGGATATCCCGTCGGGGCGCTGTGTTGCGGCAAAAATGCGCGTACGGCGTCGGGCCGATCGGTGATGATGCAATCGACGCCCCAATCGAACAGGGTTTGCGCATGGCCGGGGTCGTTCACCGTGTAGGTCGCCACCCACAGGCCCGCTCCGCGGGCTTCGATCACCGTCGCCCGATCGAGGTATCGGGCATGCGCATGCAACGCTGCCGCACCGACTCGGCGGCAGCGTTGCAGCCAGTCCGGCGGAACCCGCTCGACGAGCAGGCCCCGCGGAAGATGCGCGGCAAGCTCTGCGGCAACTTCCAGCGCGGACTCGGAAAAGGACGACAGCAGCGGCGGAACTGCGGCGCCCGCCCACAGTTCGCCGGCTCGGCGCGCGACGACGCGGGCGGTTTCTTCGTCCTGTCCCGTCGATGGCTTGATCTCGAGGTTTACGGACAACCCGAGCGAAATGCATCGCACCGCGGCCTCCTCGAGCGTCGGCACCCGTTCGCCGGCGAAACACGCGTCGAACCACCTTCCCGCGTCAAGCGCGCGGAGGTCTTCGTCCCGTGTCCCGGCGACGCGTCCGTGGCCGTTCGTGGTGCGTTCGAGGGTTTCGTCGTGGATCAGCACCGGCGAACCGCTGCCGCTGAGCATCACGTCGAACTCCACGCCGCCGCACCCGACCTTCGCCGCCGCCGCGAAGCCTGCCAGCGTATTCTCGGGCGCGAGCAGGCCACCGCAACGATGGGCCAGCACCGGGGCGAGAGGCCAGGGGCGTGAAAGCGTCATCGCTCTTGCCAACGCATCAGCGCAGGACGGGCGCGACACCCGCCTGAACTCGCGCCACTGCGTTGTCCAGCGCTTCCTTCGCCGGTTTGCGATCCGCCCACACCGCGCTGAGTTCTTCGTCGAGGATATCGAGCATGCGGGCATGGCCGCCGAGCGGCGACGCGCTCGATTCGACCGTGGCTGGCTTGTTGTTCAGTTGGGAGACGGCGACCTTGATGTTCTCCAGATCCGGCCCCAGCACCTCGCTCTGCGCCGCGAACACGCCGGCGCGGTTCAGCGGCAGGTAACCCGATTCACGCTGCCAAGCGACCTGGTTATCGGGCTGCAGCCAGAAGCCGACGAAGCGCGCGATCGCCTTGTACTCGCCCGGCTGCTTGCCGGCGGCGACCCACATCGCGGCCCCGTCGGCGAGAGTGTTCTGCGGGGCTCCGGGAAAATCCTCGTGGTAGGGCAAAGGCGCGATGCCGACTTCGAACCCCGCCTTGCGCCGGAAATCGGTCCAGCTCGCCGACGGCGCGGCGATCACCGCGCATTCTCCGCTCGCGAACCGTTGCTCGGCCTCGCTCTCGGCGCCGAAGATGCGCAGATAGCGGGCGCGGTGCCAGCTCGCCATCATCGCCACGTGCTTGACCTGGAGCATGCCGTTGAACGACGGACGCTCGCTCTTGCCCTGGCGCGCCGACACCGGCTCGTTGTGCCAGGCGCTGGTGTTCTCGATCATCACCCGGCCGGGCTGCGAAACCGTGTAGGGACACGTCGAGCCCGAATCGAACAGCTGCCCGAGCGCCTGTTGCAGTTCGAACCAGGTTTTCGGCGGCGCATCGGGATTGAGGCCGACGCGACGGAATTCGCCGCGATTGATGTACAGCACGGGCGTCGACAAGCCAACCGGCAACGCGAGCAACTGGCCCTTCGTATCGACCAGCGCACGCGCCATGATCGCCGGCGGCTTGAGTGCCGGCAGCGGCACGCCGCCTTCGCGCATGACCGCCGAGATTGCCTTGTAGCGCGGCTTCCCGGTGAGAAAGCGTTCCATGTCCTCGCCTGGCAGGATCATCAGGTGGGGGGAGCCGTCATCGCTCCAGGTGCCCGTCCTGACGTTGAGCCGATAGTCCTTGTTGCGCTCGTTGAAGCGCAGGACGAGCTGCTTCAGCGCCTCGTCCCGCTCCGGGCCGAGCTGATGGACGAGGTGGATCTCCTTCGGCTCGCTCGCCACCACCGCCGCAGGCGGACGCACCACCGCCTTGGCCGCATGTACGGCCCCCGTACCCATCGCCAGCAAGCCTCCTCCGCACAGCAGCAGCGCGGCCCATTTCCTTGCGATTCCCGTCAGCACTCTCATTCTCCAGTCCTTCACGTGACACCTGCACCTCGAACCTTCACAGTATAGAGTCCGCCGACGTCGCCGGCAGTCTGCTGCATGCGGCCGAGCCATCAAGATTTCCGCGGCGATGACGTTAACCGCTTCAGCTTCCCGCCCCGGTGTCCTCCTGCCCATGCTCGCGCAACGCCTGATTCCCCTCCTGCTGCTCGTCGCACTCGGCGGCTGCGAGCAGATCGGCACGCTGCTCGAACTGCCCGATCCGAAAAAAGAGGCGGCCGTCGCGGAAGCCGAAGGCAAAGCCATCGGTGGCGCATGCCGCCATTCCGGGCGTTCGCTCGAGGACTGCTACCTGCTCAATGCCAAAGCGCAGAAGGCCGCGGTGTTCGCCGGCTGGCGGGAAATGAACGACTACATGATGCAGAACAACATGCAATCGGTACCCTCGCAGCTTGCGCAACCCAACGCCCCGTCGGCACCTTCGCCGGGCGCGGCCGACGCGAAGGAAGTCGACGAAACCGCTGCGCCGGCCCCGGCGGGCGGGGAACATCGCCCGCGCCGCTCGCGCACCACGTCCTGAAACGGCCCGGGGCGAAAAGAAAACTTGCCCTCGCCCGGGCGCCGACTTGCCTTATCATCCGCGGCGACCCGAAACAACACGCTTGCCGCAAAACGGACCTGATGCCTGCCACTCCACCGAATCGTCTCGGCCTGACCGCCTCCGGCCTGCTCGCGCTGTGCCGCGCAGGGTTCGAAAAGGAAGTCGCCGCCGAACTGGACGACTTCGCCGCCAGCATCGGGCTGACGGGCTTCGTCCGCACCCGCCCCGGCAGCGCGTTCGTGACGTTCGAGACCCACGAGCCGGTCGCATTTGCGGACCTTGCCGAACACTGCGACTGGCGCACGTTGATTTTCGCGCGCCAGCTGCTGCCGTGGTTCGCCCGGGTCGACGATCTGCCCGAACGCGACCGGGCCACGCCAATCGCCGCCGCGACGCGCAACGCCGGCCAGCGCTTCGCCCAGCTGATGCTGGAAACCCCCGACACCGACGAGGCCAAGCAGCAATCCGGCTTCTGCCGCCGCTTCGCCGTGCCGCTGCAGCATGAACTCGAAAGGATCGGCGCGTTTCGCGAAGGCGCGAAAGGCCTTCCCGAACTGCACATCCTCTTTCCCGACACCTCCACGGCGTGGCTGTGCGCCGCCCTCCCCGGGCAGGCCGCGCTGTGGCCGATGGGGATTCCGCGCCTGCGCATGTTGCGGGAGGCCGCCAGCCGTTCGACGCTCAAGCTCGCCGAAGCGATCTTCACGCTGCTGACCGAAGCCGAGCGCAACGCGAGCCTGCGTGCCGGGCTGCGTGCCGTCGACCTCGGCGCCGCGCCCGGCGGCTGGACGTGGCAGCTCGCGCATCGCGGCCTGCGGGTGACTGCGGTGGACAACGGCCCGATGGCGCCTTCGGTGATGGCGACCGAGATGGTCGAGCACGTGCGCGCCGACGGCTTCACGTGGCGCCCGCCGCGGCCGGTCGAGTGGATGGTGTGCGACATGGTCGAACAGCCGGCCCGGATCGCGGCCCTCGTCGCCGACTGGATCGCGACCGGCCGCTGCCGCAGGACGATCTTCAACCTCAAGCTGCCGATGAAAAAACGCCTCGAGGCCGTCGAACAGTGCCGCGCGCTGATCACCAAGCGCCTCGCCCAGTCAGGTCCGTTCGAGCTGCGCTTCAAGCACCTGTACCATGATCGCGAAGAGATCACCGGCTACCTCGCCTTGCGCGCCGCGGCGGTCTGATCCGCCTCCCTCTCTCCGGCGCGGTCTGCCATGTCGGGAAATCACTTGCGCCGTCAGAAGCCGTCGAGTTGTACGGGTATGTATAATGGCCGGTTTAAAGCACCCGGCCTGCCGGATGGCACGAGCCCTCCCGGTTCCGTTCCGTTCCGGATACCGTTCATGCAATCGCCTCTCCTGGCATCGCATCTCGCGCGGCAGGCCCCTATCGAAGAAAGGCGCCTATGAGTTTCGCCGACCTCGGACTGACCCCCGAGTTGCTACGTGCAGTGGCCGAATCCGGCTACACCACCCCCACCCCGATCCAGCAGCAGGCGATCCCGGTGGTCCTGTCCGGCCGCGACGTCATGGGCGGCGCCCAGACCGGCACCGGCAAGACCGCGGGCTTCACGCTGCCGCTTCTGCAGCGCCTCGCGCGCCACGCCAGCACTTCGACGAGTCCGGCGCGCCATCCGGTGCGGGCGCTGATCCTCGCGCCGACGCGCGAACTCGCGATGCAGGTCTTCGAGTCCGTCAGGACCTACAGCAAGTACGTTCCGCTGCGCAGCACGTGCATCTATGGCGGCGTCGACATGAAGCCGCAGATCCAGGACCTGCGCAACGGCGTCGAGATCGTCGTCGCGACGCCGGGGCGGCTCCTCGACCACGTCCAGCAGAAAACCATCCAGCTCGGCCAGGTCGAGATGCTCGTGCTCGACGAAGCCGACCGCATGCTGGACATGGGGTTCATCCCGGACATCCGCCGCATTCTCGACCTGCTGCCCGCCGCGCGCCAGAGCCTGCTGTTCTCGGCGACGTTCTCGGACGAGATCAAGAAGCTCGCCGACCAGATGCTGAAGGAACCGCAACTGATCGAAGTCGCGCGCCGCAACATGGTGTCCGAAACGATCACCCACCGCGTGCACCCGGTTTCAGCGGGCCTCAAGCGCAACCTGCTCGCGCATCTGCTGCGCCATGAGCCTGATACGCAGGCGCTGGTGTTCGTCGCGACGAAGCTCGCATGCGCCCGTCTCGCGCACTTCCTCGAGCGCCACGGCATCGCCGCCGACGCGATCCACGGCGACAAGGGCCAGGCGCAACGCACCGACACGCTCGAAGCCTTCAAGTCCGGCAAGCTGCGGGTGCTCGTCGCGACCGACGTCGCCGCACGCGGGCTCGACATCGACGACCTGCCGTCAGTGATCAATTTCGAACTTCCGCATACCGCCGAAGACTACGTGCACCGCATCGGCCGCACCGGACGCGCCGGGCGCCAGGGCAACGCGGTGTCGCTGGTGAGCGTGGAAGAAAAGCACCATCTAGCGGAAATCGAAAAACTCATCAAGCTGCAGATTCCGCAGGAAATCGTGCCGGGCTTCGACCCCGAGCCGGATTTTTTCGAAACCGCCAGCCGCAGCCGGCATGGCCGCCGCACTGCCGCCGCCAGCGCTCCCGAAGCGGCGAAGGAAACCGGCCCGAAAACGGCTCCTGCGCCGCGCGCTGCCCGGCCGGCATCGTCCGCCCGGAGCGGGGAAGTCCGCCGGCGCCCGGGAAGATCGACGATCGCCGCGGACGGTTTCGACTACACCAAGCCATACGAACCGGCAGCTTCGCCAACCGACCCGAATCGGCTGGCGGATCAGGCCGCAAGAGAGGTCGGTTCGCCGCGTCGCAACCAGCGTCCGATCGCGGTGCTGCTCGGCGGCCTCGGGCGGAAATAGGCCTCGCAAACCCGCCTATTCCGGGCCTTTCCAGCGGCGGGCTTCAAGTAATCTGGGCTTACACCGATAAGCCTCGGAATCCTTGGAATGCCCGCCCAGATGAACGCCGTCCGTCGCCCCGAGGGCAACGATGATCCCGAAGAGCCCTTCATTCCGGATTTTTCCGAGGGCATGGAGACGGGCCTGTATCTGGCCCTGTTCGAGCTCTTCGACGAAGGGCTCGTCATCACCGGTGACGAAGTCGTGCTCGAAGCCAACAGTGCGGCGTGCCGGCTGCTCGAACGCGATTATCGGCAGGTCGCCGGTCGACCGCTCGCCGATCTGTTTCCATCGGAACGGGAATTCCTCGACGCGCGCGCCCGGCTTTTTATCCGCGGGGAAACGCGCGGCAGCCTGCGTGTCTCGCTGCCGCAAAAGCGCGACCGGGAACTGCGCTTCGTCGCGGCCGCGCGCCTGCGGCCGGGGATTCACGCACTGATCCTGAGCCCCGCACGGGGAGCCAACACCCCTTCCGCTCCGGTCGACACTGTGTGGCCGCGCCTTGCTGCGGCGCTCGAACAGCCGGTCATCGTCATCGACGATCAGGGCCGCATCGCTGCCGCCAATGCGGCGGCACTGGGCACGCTCGGATTCGCTCGCGCCGATCTCGTCGGACACGCCCTGGACTCGCGACTGGGGGTGACATGGCCCGGGCGCGGCGAGCCGCAGTTCGCCCGCATCGACGCGCCGGGCCATGGCGAACCGCTGTCCGGGCGCATCCTGCCCGGGCCGAAACCCGGCTGGCAACTGTTGATACTCCCGGCAAACAGCGGGAAGGCAACAGGTGCGCTTGCGACAGCGCATCATCCGGACGCGCCGCCGCAGCGCGCCGCATTGAACGACGATGTGTCGGTCGAGCGGCTGTTCGCGGACTGCCCGCTGCCGACACTGCTGTGCGAAGGCCCCGAGCTGCGTATTTTTGCCGCCAGCGCCAGCGCGGTGAAAGCGTATGGCTATCCCTACGAGCGCCTGTGCAGGATGCGCCTCGCCGATCTGCGCTGCGAAGCGGAAGACGGCCGCAGCCTCGCCGAATCCGGCCTCTGGCGCCACCGCCACGCCAACGGCACGACATTCGACGCCGTCATCGTCGCCTATCGGGTCGATGCCGCAGGCCATCCGGACGCGATGGTCGTGATGCATGGTCATCCCGCGGCGGCGCCGTGAACATCGCGGGCGCTGAGGCGGCCGGTTCCGGCGCGAGGACCAAAGGCGTAAACGCCACCGGCCGGCCCTCCCGAGGAAGGACCGGCGGCTGCTTTCACGACATGCTCAGACTTCGAGCGCCTTGACGTGCGTGATCACCTCGCCGATCGCCTGTTGCGCGCTGCCGTACAACATGCGGCAGTTGTCCTTGTAGAACAGCGCGTTCTCGATGCCGGAGTAGCCCGCACCCTTGCCGCGCTTGACGACGATGACGTTCTGCGCCATGTCGGCGTTGAGGATCGGCATGCCGTAGATCGGGCTCGACTTGTCGGTGCGCGCGACCGGGTTCACCACGTCGTTGGCGCCGATCACCAGCGCGACATCCGCCTGCGCGAAGTCGGCGTTGATCTCCTCGAGGTCGAAGATCTTGTCGTACGGCACGCCCGCTTCGGCCAAGAGCACGTTCATGTGGCCCGGCATGCGCCCGGCGACCGGATGGATCGCGAACACCACCTCGACGCCGCCTTCTTCCAGCAGCTGCGCCATCTCCCACACCTTGTGCTGCGCCCCGGCAACCGCCATGCCGTAGCCCGGCACAATGATGACCTTGGAGGCGTAACGCATCACGGAGGCCGCATCGAGCGCCGAGAACTCCTTCATCGAGCCCTCGATCGCCTCGCCGCCGCCGGCCGCCTCGCCGGTGATCGGCGTGAAGATGACGTTCTTGATCGGGCGGTTCATCGCTTTGGCCATCAGCTGTGTCAGCAGCGTGCCGGACGCGCCGACGACAATGCCCGCGACGATCAGCGCCGGATTGCCGAGTACGAAGCCTTCGAAGCCGACCGCAAGACCGGTGAAGGCGTTCAGCAGCGAGATCACGACCGGCATGTCGGCGCCGCCGATCGGGCTGGTGAGGATCACGCCGAGTGCGAGTGCGACGATGAAGAACGCGATGATGAGCGCGGGCACCGGCGTGCCGCTGATGACGATCGCGAGTCCGAGCAGCACGGTGAGCCCCGCGAGCACGATGTTCACGATGTTCTGCTGCGGCAGGCGCCAGGTCTTCGTCATGATCCCCTGCAGCTTCGCGAACGCGACGCACGAGCCCGAGAACGCGACGGAGCCGATCAACGCGCCGAGCACCGCGAGGGTCGCGACGCCGGGACTATGGACGCCGCCGCGGGCGAACTCGAGCGCCGCGATCGCTGCCGCCGCGCCCCCGCCCATGCCGTTGTAGATTGCGACCATCTGCGGCATGTCGGTCATCTTGACCACCCGGCCGCTCCACCACGCGACACCGCCGCCGAGCACGATCGCGGTAATCATCAGGCCATAGTTCTGCATGCCGGGCGTGTAGAAGGTGACGAGCGTCGCCGCGATCATCGCGTAGCCGGCCCAGACGATGCCGCGCCGAGCGGTCACCGGCGAGCTCATCGCCTTGAGGCCGAGGATGAAGACGACCGCCACCCCGAAATACGCCAACTGGATCAGCGTGTTCATTTCGCACCTCCCGGCTTGCGGTCGGACTTGAACATCGCGAGCATCCGTTCGGTGACGACGTAGCCGCCGGCGGCGTTGGCCGCGCCGAGGAACACCGCGACGAAACCGATCGCGAGCTGCACCGGGTCTTCCGGGTCGGCGTGGCCGAGCACCACCATCGCACCCACGAGCACCACGCCGTGGATGAAGTTCGAGCCGCTCATCAGCGGCGTGTGCAGGATCACCGGCACGCGCGAGATCACCTCGTAACCGGTGAACGCGGCCAGCATGAAAACGTACAAAGCAGTTATGCCATCCATGATTGCGTCCTCCGATTAGAGCCCGAGTACCTGTTTGACGCCCGCATGCCTGACCTCGCCCTGATGGGTGAGGCAGGTGCCGGCCAACACTTCATCTTCCCAGTCGAGCGCGAGCGTGCCGTCCTTGATGAACGGGGAGATGAAGTTGAACAGGTTCTTGGCATACATTTCGGAGGCGTGGACCGGCATGCGGCTGGCGATGTTGGCCGGGCCGATGACGAGCACGTCGTTGATCCAGGTCTTCTCGCCGGCGACCGTGCCCTCGACGTTGCCGCCCGATTCGGCCGCCATGTCGACGATCACCGCGCCCGGCTTCATGCGCCGCACCATGTCGGCGGTGATGATCTTCGGCGCGCGCTTGCCGGGGATCGCCGCGGTCGTGATCAGCGCGTCGCACTGCGCGACCGCCTTCGCGAGGCGCTCGGCCTGTTTCGCCTTCTCCTCGTCGGTGAGTTCGCGCGCATAGCCGCCCGTGCCGGCGGCCGCGACGCCGGTGTCGACGAACTTCGCGCCGAGCGACTCGATCTGCTCGCGCGTCTCGGGGCGCACGTCGTACGCCTCGACCATCGCGCCGATGCGCCGCGCGGTCGCGATCGCCTGCAGGCCTGCGACCCCGGCGCCGATGACGAGCACCTTGGCGGGACGGATCGTGCCGGCCGCGTAGGTCAGCATCGGGAAGAACTTCGGGCTGTGGTCGGCGGCGATCAGCGCGCATTCGTAGCCCGCGACCGCGGCCTGGCTCGACAGCACGTCCATGCTCTGCGCACGCGAGATCCGCGGCAAGAGCTCCATCGCAAAGGCGGTGATGCGCTTATCCATGAGCAGCTTCACGCGTCCGGCATCCGACCACGGCTGCAGCAGCCCGATCAGCACCGCGCCTTCACGCAACGCCTTGATGCGTTCGGGCGATAGCGGCTGGACGCAGAACACCACGTCGGCGGCCGCGCACACCTCGTCCGCGGAAGCGGCGAACCTCACGTCGATAAAGGTCTCGTCGCGATAGTGGGCGGGCTGGCCGGCGCCAGACTCCACCATGACTTGCGCGCCGAGGTCCAGGTACTTCTTGACCACGTCCGGGACGACCGACAAACGTCGCTCGCCCGGCACGGTCTCCGCAGGCACTCCGATCAACAGAGCCATAGGCCGTTCTCCCTGAGAGGTTTGTGTGATGAACCTTGCGCAGATCAAACCACGGCCGGCGACCGACAAAAAAACCGGGAGGCAGCAACCGCTGCCACCCGATCGGGTCCATCGCCCGCCCTCCCCCTGATCTGCGAGTATTCGCGGGTGACTGCGCCGTCACCCTGTTGCTTTTATGAATTTCTTGCTCTGCATCAAGGCCGATGCGTGAGCAGCGCATACGGGATAATACTGATACCCTACTCCAACGCAATACCGTTTTTTTGCAGTGCGACAGATGAGTACGACACGAGCGAACACGAAACGTCGCAAATCGAAGTCGCTGACGGCGCTCAAGGCGGGCCTGCCGCCGGGCACGCTGGTGCATGTCGGCGCAGTCAAGACGGACCGCCCGCTGATTTCGCTGCTCGCCTACGACGATGACGGAATCGAGGAGCATCGCTTCGAGAGCATCGCCGAATCGCGCGAATATCGGCCGCAGCACAAGCGGCTGTGGCTCAACGTGTACGGTCTGCAGGACCCGGAAATCCTCGGCGAGATCGGACGCCGTTTCCGGCTCCATCCGCTGGTGCTCGAAGACATCCTGAATACCCACCAGCGCCCGAAGATCGAAGACTACGGGACGTATCTCTACTGCGTGGCGAGGGTGTTCGAATATGACGGCGCGACGCGCACGCTCAGTTCGGACCAGGTCAGCATCGTTCTCGGCGAAAATTTCGTGCTGACGTTCCAGGAACGGCGCAGCGGCACTTTCGAACCGATCCGCGAGCGGATGCGCATCCCCGGGGCGCCGTTCCTGCAGCACGGCACCGACTATCTCGCCTACACATTGCTCGACGCGATCGTCGACCAGTATTTCGTCATCGTCGATCGCCTCGGCGACACCGCCGAGGATCTCGAAGACGATGCGCTCGCCAGTCCGACGCCGGCGCTGCTGAAAACGATCAACCTCGTCAAGCACGACACGCACCTGCTGCGACGGGCGATCTGGCCGCTGCGCGAGGTGCTGAACGGCCTGATCCGGGGCGAGAGCAGGTTCTTCAGCGCCGACACGCGCCTGTACCTGCGCGATATCTACGACCACCTGGTCCACGTCATCGAGACGCTCGACGCCGTGCGCGAACTGCTCGGCGACCTGATGGACATCTATTTGTCGTCGGTCAGCAACCGCCTCAACGTCGAGGTACGGATTCTCACCGTGCTGACGACGCTGTTCCTGCCGGCGACGCTGATCACCGGCATTTTCGGCATGAACTTCCAGGTCATGCCGCTGCTCGATGAGGACTGGGGCTTCTATGTGGCAATGGGGATGATGGGATCGGTGGCAGTGGGCATGGCGGCGATTTTCTGGCGACGCAACTGGCTGCGGCTGTAGCCTCGGGCCGTCCGCCTGCCCGCGCCGCACCGCTGCACACCTTCATGATGACGAGCGAGATGTTGTCACCGCTTCCGGCCGCCCGCCGGCGCGCCAGCCGGACGAGCGTCTCGGCCGCGTCCCGCGCCGGGTTCGCGGCGATCACCGCGGCCAGTTCGTCGTCGGGAAAATGGCCCCACAGGCCATCGGAACACAGCAGGAAATTGTCGCCGGCCCGTGCGGGAGCTTCGCCGAACGCGATCTGCGGCGGCCGGTGATCGCCAAGGCACGACAACAGGACGCCGCGCTGCGGATGAAACGCCGCCGCGGCCTCGTCCAGCCGGCCCCGGCGCTGCAGTTCGGCGACCAGCGAATGGTCCTGGCTGCGGCACACTGTCTCGCTTCCGCGGAAATGATAGACGCGGGAATCACCGCAGTGGATCCAGTTCGCCCGCCCGGCCCGCAGCATCAGCGCAACGGCGGTGCTGTGCGGATCCTTCCCGGTGCTGGCGCGAACCCGCCGGATGCCCCGGTGGGCGTCGGTGACGATTTCCTCCAGCAGTTGCCCGGGACAGCCGGCGTCGGGAATGTAGGCTTCGAAATTCCGCCTCGCCTGGAGCACCACCTGTTCAGCCGCGAGTTCGCCGCCGGCGTGTCCGCCCATGCCATCGGCAAGAACGGCCATCATCGTGCCGTGCCGCGACGGGTGCCCGAACGCCGCGACGCGATCCTGCTGCTGGTTCCGATCCCCGATATGCCGTGCGATGCAGGTTTCGACGATGAGTGGCATGGTGACGACCGGAATTGACCGCCGGCAATAATAGCCAGCGGCGCCCTTCTGCGGTACGTTCATGCCGATCTGCTACGTCTGCTGCGTGAAATGCATCACGCCGCATATCCACTCATATTACGAAGGAGATAGGCATGCATTCAGGACGCGGTTACAACGAGGTGCGCATCGGCGACGCATTCGAAACCTCGATGACCCTGACCGAAACCCACATTGTGCTCAGCGCGGGCCTGTTCGGAGACTTCAATCCGCTGCACGTGAACCAGCTCGTCGCAGGGCAGAGCCGGTACGGCAGCCGGATCGCGCACGGCTACGTGACGACCTCGTTCATGGCTGCCCACCTCGGCATGGTTTTTCACGGCACTGCGATCGCCTACGTCGAGCACACGTCGCGGTTCATCGCGCCGGTCGTCGCCGGCGACACGCTGACGATGGTGTGGACAATCGACGCGCTGGATGACAAGCCGAAACACCAGGGCGGCATCGTCAGCCTGTCCGGCGCGTGCACGAATCAGGACGGCGTGAAGGTCGCCGAAGCCGAGGCGAAGATGCTGGTCGCCGACAATCCGGGACGCTGAACACGACGGCCGGGGTCGCGCTCAGAGCACCGTGCCGTTCAGCCGGCTGTCGATGAGCTCGATCCAGTGCCGCACCGGCGTCGTCGTGCCGGCCTGAAGATGGCCGATGCAACCGATGTTGGCCGAGGCGATCAGCGGCGCGCCGCCTTCGCCGAGCGCGGCCAGCTTGTTGTCGCGCAGGCGGTGCGACAGTTCGGGCTGCAGCAGCGAATAGGTGCCGGCTGAACCACAGCACAAATGGGCGTCGCGCACCGGTGTCGGCGAATACCCCGCGGCGGCGAGCAGGTTTTCGACGACGCCACGAATCCGCTGCCCGTGCTGCAACGTGCACGGCGAATGAAACGCGACCGGCTCCGGCTCGCCGCGACGACGCACGAGCAACCCGCGCAACCGGTCGCTTTCGGCGGCGAGGATCTCGGCGACGTCGCGGGTCAGCGACGCGATGCGCGCCGCCTTGTCCGCATAGGCCGCGTCCTGCGCGAGCAGATGAGCATAATCCCTGACCTGCACGCCGCAGCCCGAAGCGGTCATGACGATCGCCTCGACCTCGCCGCGCTCGACGGCCGGCCACCACGCGTCGATGTTGCGGCGCGCATCGTCCCGCCCGCCTTCCTGGTCGTTGAGGTGATAACGCACCGCGCCGCAGCAGCCGGCGCCCGGCATCTCGACGAGCGACACGCCCAGCGTGTCGAGGACGCGCGCAGTGGCCGCGTTGATCGACGGGGCCATCGCCGGCTGGGCACAACCGGCCAGCGCGATCATGCGTCGCGCGTGGCGCGGCGCGGGCCACGGCCCGGCGGGCCGGAGTTCGGCGACTTTCTCCTGCAGCGCCGGCGGCAGCAGGCTGCGCACCGTGCGGCCGGCCTTCATCGCGGCGCCGAACAGCCCGGCGCGCGGAACGAACTCGCGCAGCGCCCAGCGCTTCGCACGGTCCACGCCGGTGCGCGGCACGCGCTCTTCGACGAGGTGACGGCCGATGTCGGCGAGGCGGCCGTACTGCACGCCGGACGGACAAGTGGTCTCGCACGAGCGGCACGTCAGGCAGCGGTCCAGATGCAGGCGCGTCTTTTCGGTGACGTCGTGCCCCTCGAGCAACTGCTTGATCAGGTAGATCCGCCCGCGTGGCCCGTCCAGCTCGTCGCCTAGAAGCTGGTAGGTCGGGCACGTCGCGGTGCAAAAGCCGCAATGCACACAGCTGCGCAAAATCGCTTCGGCCTCGCGGCCTTCGGCAGTGTCCTTGATGAAATCGGCAAGCTGGGTCTGCATGTTCAGAGTCCGTCGTAGAGGCGGCCGGGATTGAAGATGCCGGCCGGGTCGAAGGCGTGCTTGAGGCGGCGATGGATCGTCATCAGCGGGGCCGGCAGCGGGTGGAAGATCTGCCCGTCGCGCGCCCCCCCGCGGAACCGCGTCGCATGGCCGCCGAGCGCCGCCGTCCGCTCGCGGATCGCTTCCGCCGCGACCGTCGACCGCAGCCAGCGCAGCGCGCCGCCCCACTCGATGAGCTGATGCCCGTCGAGTTTCAGCGGCGCGGCGGCGCTCGGCACCGACAGCCGCCACAGGGAAGTGCCGGACTCGTCGAGCGCGGCGTCGCCGAAGAAGTCCGCAGTCTGTTCGCGCAGCCCGCCCCAGAACGCATCGGCCGCATCCGCTGCGACCACTTCCCCGCCGAGCCGCGCGAGCGCCGCGCGCACCGCGGCTTCCGCGCCCGACAGGCGCACGTTCAACACCCCGTCACTCCACGCCGACGCCGACAGCGGCAGCGGCTGGCCGCCCCATTCGTTGAGCCGCGCGATCGCCTCGGCTTCGCTCATCGCGAGGCTCAACGTCGCTTCCGCGACCGGCCGCGGCAGCACCTTCAGCGACACTTCGAGAATCACACCCAAGGTCCCGAGGCTGCCCGCGATCAGCCGCGAGACGTCGTAGCCCGCGACGTTCTTCATCACCTGGCCGCCGAACGTGAGCACGTCGCCGCGACCGTCGAGGATCTTCACGCCAAGCACGAAGTCGCGCAACGCACCGGCAGCAGCGCGGCGCGGCCCGGAAAGCCCGGCTGCGACACAGCCGCCGATCGTCGCCGTGGCGCCGAAATGCGGCGGCTCGAACGCGAGCATCTGCCGGCTGTCGTCGAGCAGCGCCTCGAGTTCGGCGAGCGGCGTGCCGGCACGCACGGTAACGACCAATTCGGTCGGCTCGTAGCTGACGATGCCGGCATGGCCGCGCACATCGAACAGCTCGCCTGCCGGCGCGCGCCCGTAAAACGCCTTTGTCCCGCCGCCACGGATCTGCAGCGCAGTCCCGGCCGCCGCGGCTGCGCGCACGCGTTCCTGCCACTGCTCAATCAAGTCGCTCATTTGCCTCTGCCCTGGTAATTGCCTTGTGTTCGGTCCCGGATTCGCCTCGCCGCGCGCCCCGCTGCGCGACCGCCCGCAGCGCCAGCCACGAACCGATCAGCGACAGCACCGGCACGCCGACGAGCAGCAACTGGATCCACCTTCTCCATCAGAAGCGGGGGATATCCGGGTACGGCACGTGCCCCTTGCTGACCCGCTCGCGGCCGTACTCGGCGCAGCGGTTCAGCGTCGGGATCGCCTTGCCGGGATTGAGCAGCCCGGCCGGATCGAAAGCCGCCTTCACGCGGAAGAACGTCGTGATCTCGGGCCGTGAAAACTGGCTGCACATCTGGTTGATCTTCTCGATGCCGACGCCGTGTTCACCGGTGATCGTGCCGCCGAGGGCAACCGACAGCTCGAGGATTTCGGCGCCGAATTCTTCCGCCCGCGCGAGTTCGCCCGGCTGGTTCGCATCGAACAGGATCAGCGGATGCAGGTTGCCGTCGCCGGCGTGGAAGACGTTGATGCAGCGCAGGCCATGCTTGCGTTCCATCGCCTGGATCGCCTCGAGCATCTCGCCGAGGCGCTTCCTCGGGATCGTGCCGTCCATGCAGTAGTAATCGGGCGAGATGCGCCCGGCGGCCGGGAACGCCGCCTTGCGCCCGGCCCAGAAGCGCATCCGCTCGGCCTCGTCGCGCGACACGCGGATCTCGGTCGCGCCGCCCGCATCGAGGACCGCGCGGACGCGCGCGATCTCCTCGGCAACCTCTTCGGGCGTCCCGTCCGATTCGCACAGCAGGATCGCCTTAGCAGAGAGCGGATAGCCGGCGTGCACAAACTGCTCGACCGCGGCGGTGGCCGGCTGGTCCATCATTTCGAGTCCGGCGGGGATGATGCCTGCCGCGATGATCTCGGCGACCGCATTGCCCGCGCGGATAACGTCGTCGAACGCAGCGAGCACGCACTGCGCGAGCTGCGGCTTGGGCGTGAGCTTGACGGTCACTTCGGTGATGACGGCCAGCATCCCTTCCGAGCCGGTGACCAGCGCAAGCAGATCGTAGCCGGGCGCATCCAGTGCGTGATTGCCGATCTCGACGATCTCGCCTTCGATCGTCACGCCGCGCACGCGCAGCAGGTTATGCACCGTCAGGCCGTACTTCAGGCAATGCACGCCGCCCGAGTTCTCCGCCACGTTGCCGCCGATCGTGCAGGCGATCTGCGACGACGGGTCCGGCGCGTAATACAGTCCGTGTGGTGCCGCCGCTTCCGAGATCGCGAGGTTGCGCACACCCGGCTGGACCACGGCGGTGCGTGCATGCGGGTCGAGCTGCAGGATCCGGTTGAAGCGCGCGAGCGACAGCACGACGCCGTGCGCATGCGGCAACGCGCCGCCCGACAGCCCGGTCCCGGCGCCGCGCGCCACCACCGGCACGCGCATCGCGCTGCACGTGCGCAGGATCGCGACGACCTGCTCCTCGCTCGTCGGCAGCGCGACGATGAGCGGCAGCTGCCGATACGCGGAAAGACCATCGCACTCGTAAGGTCGCAGATCCTCAGGGTCATACATCAGCGCCCCGGCAGGCAGCACGCGCGCCAGCGCTTCGACCAGCCGCACCTTGTCGACCGCGGAGAAATCCACGTCCCGCTCCCCCGGTGTCGGCGCTTCGGCGTCAAAGTTCATTCAGCCCCCTCCAGTTGTTCATTACCCCAGCGCGACGGATCGAGCCCGAGGCGGCGCGCGGCGCATACCAGGTGAGCCTGCGCCGCCGCCCGCGCGGCGTCCGCGTCGCCACAGGCGATCGCGTCGAAAATCCTTGCATGTTCGGCCTGCGCCTGCCGCGCGCGTCCGCTGCGGTGGCCCTCGCCGCTCCACGTCGGCGCCCGGGAATCCGAGAACTGCCGTCCCATGAAAGCCTGGAAGCGCTCGATATGCGGATTCTGCGTCGCCGCCGCGATGGCGACATGGAACGCGTCGTCGTCGCCCACCGCATCGGATTCCGCCGCCAGCGCCTCGTCCATCCGCGCCAGCGCTTCATGCATGCGCGTCAGGTCCGCCGGCGTGCGGCGCAGCGCGGCGCGCTCGGCCGCGCCGGTTTCGACGAGACAGCGGAGCTCGAAAACGTCCGAGATCTCGTCCGTCGGGATTGTTGCGGAAGGCGACGGTCCATGCAGCAGGCGGAAACTGCCCTGCCCCGGACGGGCGGCGACATACGCCCCGGAGCCCTGGCGCGTCGTCACGCATCCATCGGCCTTGAGTCGCGAGATCGCCTCCCGGATCACGGCCCGGCTCACGCCGAATTTCTCGCACAGCAGCTTTTCCGTCGGTAACTGCGCGCCCCTCGGAAGCCGCTGCTCGCTGATCCAGCGCTCGAGCTGCCGGGCGACCGCGGCGCTGAGATGAGGAGGACGTTCGGGTATCGGGGTAGCGCTCATCGCTCATGTCTTCGCAAAGTTGTCTGACAACTTTCAGATGCTAACCTCCAAACGTTCCGATGTCAGCATCGGGACTTACCCTGATGCGCCGCCCGCGGATTGCGCCCACGCACCCATCTGCCATTTGCTACCATCGGTTTCCCGCCCGCCGCCCCGAGGCTCCGGTTTCAATGACCCCGCCGCTGATCGACCGCCTGCGCCCCTTCCTCGCATGGCGCCGGCAATGGTCGGCAGCCTCGCTGCGGGGCGACCTGATCGCCGGCGTCACGGTTGCGCTGATGATGATCCCGCAGTCGCTGGCCTACGCACAGCTCGCCTCCCTGCCGCCTCATGTCGGGCTTTACGCCGCGCTGCTGCCGGCAATCGTCGCGGCGCTCTTCGGCTCCTGCGCCCAGCTGTCGACCGGTCCCGTCGCGCTGACGTCGATTCTCAGCGGTGCGAGTCTGCTGCCGTTCGCCGACCCGGCTTCCCCGGCCTTCCTGACGCTCGCGATCCTGCTCGCGCTGCTGTCGGGACTCATCCAGTTGGCCCTCGGTGCGCTGCGCGCCGGCTGGCTGCTGAATCTGCTCTCCCGTCCGGTGCTGACCGGCTTCATCAACGCCGCGGCCCTGATCATCGGGCTGTCGCAGTTGCCGGCGCTGCTCGGCGTGGTGATGCCGCAGTCGACGCATTTCCTGATCGACTTCTGGACGGCGCTGGAAGCCCTCGACACCGCGCACCCGCTGTCCGCGGCCTTCGGAGCAGGGGCGCTGCTCGCACTGCTCCTGCTCAAGCGTTTTGCGCCAGGATTCCCGGCGGTATTGATCGTCGTCGCCTGCGCGACCGCGACCTCGGCGGCAGTCGGCTACGGGTCCCGTGGCGGCGCGGTCATCGGAGCGATCCCGGCCGGCCTCCCCGTCCTCGGCGTTCCGGAGTTCGACTGGAATGCAGCGGTCGCGCTGATTCCGGCCGCCTTCGTCATCGCGCTGGTGAGTTTCATGGAAGCGACTTCGAGCGCAAAGTTGATCTGCGGAAAAAACGGGCAGGACTGGAATCAGAACCAGGAACTGATCGGCCAGGGCCTGGCGAAAATCGCCGCAGCAATCAGCGGCGCGCTGCCGGTCAGCGCCTCCTTCTCGCGCTCGGCGCTCAACTACGTATCTGGCGCGAGGAGCAGCCTTTCGTCGCTGATCACCGCGGCGGGCGTGCTCGTAACGCTGCTTTACCTCACGCCGCTCCTGTGGCATCTGCCCAAGCCGGTGCTCGCCGCAATCATCCTGAATGTCATCACCGGCCTGATCGATTTTCGCGCGCTCGGCCGCGCCTGGCAGGCCGGGCGCGACGACGGCCTCGCCTCGACGCTCACCTTCGTCGGCACGCTGGTGTTCGCGCCGAACATCCAGAACGGCGTCGTCGCGGGATTGCTGCTGTCGCTGGCGTTGATGCTCTACCGCGAGATGCGCCCGCGCACTGCCCTGCTGGGCCTGCATCCCGACGGCACCTACCGCGACCTCGCACGCTTCGGACTCGAGCATCCCGACCCCGCCATCGTCATCCTGCGCTTCGACAGCCCGCTCACGTTTGTCACCGCTGCGGCCTTCGAGCGCGCCGTACTCGCAGCAGCGGCCGCCCACTCCGGCGTGCACACCGTGCTGATCTCCGCAGCCGGCATCAACATGATCGATGCGACCGGCCTGCACACGCTCTCGATGCTGATCGAGCGACTGCGCGGGACAAACAAGAACCTGGCTTTCTGCAGCCTGAAAAAACAGGTCATCGACGTGATGCAGAAAACCGGCCTGTGGCTGCGGCTCGGCCCGCACGCCGACTACCGGACTGAACACCAAGCCCTCGAAGGCCTGCGCCAGGACGCGCCGGAGGCCACGCCGAAGCGCTGACTCTATTCCGCCAAGTGGCGCCAAAGGGCGCCAAAGTTTAGGGCTTGGCTTGGCGCCTGCCAGTCGTTATAATCCGCGTTTTTCCGCCTACAAGACACACAAGGACGTTCGCAATGCCGGGTATTCGCGTCAAGGAAAACGAGCCGTTTGAAGTCGCCATTCGCCGCTTCAAGCGCACCATCGAAAAAACCGGTTTGCTGACTGAGCTTCGCGCCCGCGAGTTCTACGAAAAGCCTACCGCGGAACGCAAGCGCAAGTCGGCCGCCGCGGTCAAGCGCAACCACAAGCGCCTGCGCAGCCAGACCCTGCCGCCGAAGCTGTACTGATCCGTCCCCGGTTCAGCCGGCCGGCACCACGCCGGGCGCGAGTCATCGGATTCGCGCCCGGCGTGGCTTTTGCATTTTCGAGCTGGAGTACATCATGTCTCTCAAGGAACGCATCCAGGACGACATGAAGACGGCGCTGCGCGCGAAGGATAGCGCACGTCTGTCCGCAGTCCGTCTGCTGCTCGCTGCGGTCAAGCAGCGCGAGATCGACGAGCGGGTCGAACTGGACGATGCCGCGATCACCGCCACCGTCGAAAAACTGGTCAAGCAACGGCGCGACGCAGCCAGCCAGTACGAAGCCGCAAATCGGCCGGAACTGGCTGCCGGCGAACGCTTCGAGATCGAGGTGCTGTCAGCCTATCTTCCCGAGCCGCTGTCCGACGCCGAACTCGACGAGGCGATTGCCGCCGCCGTCGGCGAATCCGGCGCCACGGGTCCTGCGGACATGGGACGCGTCATGGCGCTGCTGAAGCCACGCCTGGCGGGCCGTGCCGACATGACCGAAGCGTCGCGCCGCGTGCGCGCGAGGCTGTCGAGCTGATTGCCTGCCGCCTCGGCGGACGGGTAGGCGCCCGGCCATGATTCCGCAGTCGTTCATTCAGGATCTGCTCGCCCGGGTCGACATCGTCGACGTCATCGAGCGCCACCTGCCGCTGAAAAAAGGCGGCGCCAACTACTTCGCCTGCTGCCCGTTCCACGGCGAGAAGTCGCCGTCGTTTTCAGTCAGCCCGACCAAGCAGTTCTACCACTGCTTCGGCTGCGGCGCCCATGGCAGTGCAGTCGGGTTCCTGATGGAATACAGCGGGCTGCCGTTTGTCGAGGCAGTCAAGGAATTGGCCGCCCAGGCAGGCCTGCAGGTCCCGCAGGAACGCGGCCCGAATTCCCGCAACGACACGAACCCCGCTCACGCAGCGCTGATCGAGGCGATGACTGTCGCCGCGCGGCACTACCGCGACCAGCTCAGGCAGGCGCCCGCGGCGATCGACTACCTCAAAAGACGCGGCGTCAGCGGTGAAATCGCCGCGCGCTTCGGCATCGGCTATGCTCCCGACGACTGGCAGGGCTTGCGCAACAGCTTCCCGGACTACGACGCCAAGACGCTGCTCGAAGCCGGACTCGTGATCGAGAATGAAGCCGGACGACGCTACGACCGCTTTCGCAACCGGATCATGTTCCCGATCCAGGACCGGCGCGGGCGCATCATCGCGTTCGGCGGACGCGTCCTCGACAGCGGCGAACCGAAGTACCTGAACTCGCCGGAAACGCCGCTGTTCGAAAAAGGTCGCGAACTCTACGGGCTGATCCAGGCGCAGAAGTCGATCCGCGACGCCGGCCATGCGATCGTCGTCGAAGGCTACATGGACGTCGTGGCGCTCGCCCAGCACGGCATCGGCAATTCGGTCGCGACGCTCGGCACTGCGACGACGACGCACCATATCAGCGTGCTGCTGCGCCAGTCGCAACGCGTTGTGTTCTGCTTCGACGGCGACGCAGCGGGCCGCAAGGCCGCTCGACGTGCGCTCGAATCCTCGCTCGAAGCCCTGCGCGACGACGTCACCCTCGCCTTCCTGTTCCTGCCCGAGCAACACGACCCCGACTCGTTCGTGCGCGCCCACGGCGCCGACGCGTTCCGCCAAGCCGCTGGCGCCGCGACGACGCTGACAAATTTCCTGCTGCGCGAACTGCAGACGGGCTGCGCGCTCGATACTGCAGAAGGACGCGCGCGCCTCGTTCATGAAGCGAAACCGCTCGTCACGCGGATCACGGCGCCAATGCTGCGGCTGCAGATCGTGAAGTCGATCGCCGAGGCAAGCCAGTTCAGCCAGGGCGAAATCGAGCGGGCGTATGGGCTGTCGGCAGAGGGTCGCGAATGGCCGGGCGAACGCCCCGCCGCCGGCGTTGGTCATCGCCCTGCCGCTGCCCCGTCCCCCCGATCAGGCCAGGGTATGCGTTCACGCCGCAAACCGCCTTCGGCGGTGGGCACGCTCTTGCGGCTCGTGCTCCAGCACCCCTCCCTGGCCGCGCGACTGCCGGTCGACCTCGTCCCGACACTGAACGCAGAGGGCGAAGCGCTGGTCGCAATCATCGACGCGACAAACACCGGCGATCTCGCCGCGAACGTCGGGCTCGGCGCACTGGTCGAACGCTTCCGGGAAACCCCGCACGGGGAAACGCTGGCGAAAACCGCGGGCGAACTTGTCGACGCGGAGTTCGACGATACGGTCGTCGAGATACTTTTCGAGGACACGCTGCGCAAACTGCACGCCGACGCGATCGCCCGTGAAATCGCCGGACTGACCACCCGGGAGCGCGAATCCGGCCTGTCGTCGATCGAGCGGCACCGGCTTGCAGCGCTCCTAATTGAAAAAATGAACCTCGTCAATCTCGGCAAAGTCCAAGATTTTTAGTATTATTGCAGGTTACCCAATTCATTTCTCGCCCGAACCAAGGAGTACCATGGCCCGCGAAAAAACCAAGGATTCGCGCAAGGACAGCCCGAAGGGACGAGCTTCCAGAGCCAAAGACAAAGCGGTGCTGGTAGCTGAAGGTCCCCAAGTGGCACCTCTCGACGCCGAGGTTCGCCGCACCCGCCTCAAGACCCTGATCACGCTCGGCAAGGAGCGCGGCTATCTCACCTACGCCGAGATCAGCGACCACCTCCCGGATGATGTCGCCGATGCCGAACAGATCGAAGGCATCATCGCGACCTTCAACAACATGGGCATCCGTGTCTTCGACGAGGCTCCGGCTGCCGAAGACCTGCTGATGTCGGACGCGGTGCCGAGCAGCGTCGACGAAGACGTTGCCGAAGAAGAGGCCGAGCAGGCATTGTCGTCGGTCGACTCCGAGTTCGGTCGCACCACCGACCCTGTACGCATGTACATGCGCGAAATGGGCACGGTCGAACTGCTCACCCGCGAAGGCGAAATCGAGATCGCGAAGCGGATCGAGGACGGTCTGCGTCACATGGTCCAGGCCATTTCCGCCTGCCCGACGACGATCGCCGAAATGCTCGAGATCACCGACAAGGTCGCGCGCGACGAGATGCGCATCGACGAGTTGATCGACGGGCTGATCGATCCGAACGCGGCCCAGGCGCTCGAGGCGCCGGCGGTCGAGGCAGCCGATGACGAAAGCGCCGCCGACGACGAAGTCGAGAGTGAAGACGTCGGCGACGACGACGACGAAAGCGACGAAGACAAAGAAGCCGCGGCGAACGCCGCGACGCTGCTGCAGTTGAAGAATGACGCGCTGGTGCGTTTCGCGATCATCCGCGAGTTGCACGAGCGGAAGATGGCGGCGCTGGCAACAGCCGGGTCTCAGGACCGCACGTATCTCGACCTGCAGCAACAGATTTCCGGCGAACTGCTGAACATCCGCTTCACCGCGAAAGCGATCGAACGCCTGTGCGACTCGGTGCGCCACATGGTCGAACAGGTTCGCGGCCATGAACGCCACATCCTGCAATTGTGTGTCGACCGCGCCGGCATGCCGCGCCAGCACTTCATCAAGGTGTTTCCCGGCCGCGAGATCGATCTCGACTGGCTGAAGGACGAAATCGGCGCCGGCAAGAACTACGCCGAAGGGCTGATGCGGGTGCACCCTGCCGTGCTCGAGGAACAGCAGAAACTGATCGACCTGCAAACGCGCATCGGCATCCCGCTCAAGGAACTCAAGGACATCAACCGCCAGATGTCCACCGGCGAAGCGAAGATGCGCCGCGCCAAGCGCGAAATGACGGAGGCCAACCTGCGCCTCGTGATCTCGATCGCCAAGAAATACACAAATCGCGGCCTGCAGTTCCTCGACCTGATCCAGGAAGGCAACATCGGCCTGATGAAGGCCGTGGACAAGTTCGAATACCGCCGTGGCTACAAATTCTCGACCTACGCGACGTGGTGGATCCGGCAGGCCATCACGCGCTCGATCGCGGACCAGGCGCGCACGATCCGCATCCCGGTGCACATGATCGAGACGATCAACAAGATGAACCGCATCAGCCGTCAGATCCTGCAGGAAACCGGCCAGGAACCCGATCCGGCGACGCTCGCCGAGAAGATGGAGATGCCCGAGGAGAAGATCCGCAAGATCATGAAGATCTCCAAGGAACCGATCTCGATGGAAACGCCGATCGGCGACGACGACGATTCGCATCTGGGCGACTTCATCGAGGATCAGGCCACCCTCGCGCCGGCCGACGCCGCGATGTACTCCAGTCTGCGCGACGCCACGGGCGAAGTGCTCGACTCGCTGACCGCGCGCGAAGCGAAAGTGCTGCGCATGCGTTTCGGCATCGAAATGAACACCGACCACACCCTCGAGGAAGTCGGCAAACAGTTCGACGTCACCCGCGAACGCATCCGCCAGATCGAAGCCAAGGCGCTGCGCAAGCTGCGTCATCCGAGCCGTTCCGAACGGCTGCGCAGCTTCCTCGACAGCGACGCCTGACCCCCACGCCGCGCCCGCCCTCATGGCGGGCGCTCCCCTTTCCGGGCCCATAGCTCAATGGTTAGAGCAGAGGACTCATAATCCTTTGGTTGCAGGTTCGAGTCCTGCTGGGCCCACCATGAGAATCAAGCACTTGCGCCAATCCTTCGGGGTTGGCGTTGTGCTTCCGGGGACGGGGGACGACTGGGGGACGAATAGAAAAATCGACAGAGGGCGGCAGGGCGCAGCAGACAAACGGAAAGCCCGGCGCGCGGCCGGGTCGGGGATGGGGGCGGGTCAAAACTCCACGCGTTCAGGGGCCGTTATCGGCTGGCTCCATCGCTGCGTAGGACCGCGAAATGCGGCGGTTTTTCAACGGACCGTCTTGGCTACTTGGCGGGCGTGCTTTGCGTCAGATAGGCGACAATCTCCGCCGGCTTCGCGCCATTGGCCCTCAAACGCTCCAAATCGGCCAGCAGGCGGTTTTTGACGGCTTCCTCATACGCGAGCCCTTCCGCATGCGCGCGGCGGTTCAGAGCGGTTTTGATGCTTCTCGGGTAGTTGTGCATGATGATGTTCTCCTGCGCGCGCGAGCGGATGTCGCGCACGATGTTTCGGGTTAGCGATTGCTCGGCACTTACCGGGCGGTTACCGGGGTTGAAACGCCAGACTTTCGACCCGCCCCCGTCCTTTTTTGGTTAGGCATTGCACGGGAGCGGGAACCGGGCGGTTGAGTGGGGCGAAGGGCCAGACTTTCGACCCGCCCCCCGTTTGCTGATTTGAATTCGCTCGGGAGGGGGATTTTTTCCGCGCGTGAGAAACCGTGCGGTTTCCCGCCTTGAGGGGTTCCGAAGTTTCGATGCCCCCTACCCTTGTCCGGCAGGCGGCCGGGCGGTTTGCTGAAAAGGTGCAGCGCCATGGGTGAAGCGTTTTCCGACTTCCCCCGGCACCTCGAAGGGGAGAGAAAAGCCGAACTGTGCGGCTTTCTCTTCCCCCGTAAGGGGGCACAGTTGCACAGTTCGTTTTTCCCTTTTAAATCAATGACTTGCAAACTGTGCAGGGCTTCGGCACAGTTCGATTTCGGCACAGTTCCATTGTCATAAAAACGGGCCTGAAACCCGCGCCAATACTGGGAGTGTGCTTCGCTTCCAAACTGTGCAGGGCTTGGTACTGTTCCGAACAGTTCGGATTCCTGCACAGTTCGGCACAGTTCGCCGGGCGTCATTCCGTCACCTCTGGCGCGACGTGTTCGGCCTCTGGCGTTGCCCCTTCCGGCGGGGTCGGTACGGCGGTTTCCGCATCAGCCGGCACGAGTCGCGCGCCTCCCCGGTAGCTCAGGCGCTTGATGTTGCCTTCGGACAGCAGCTTGCCGGCCTGTTCCTCGAACCATTGGCGCGGCTTCTCGTGGAAGCTCTCGGGCAGCTCGAAGCGGCGGCTATGCAGACCGTTGCTGCCTTGGCTCGCGGCGAAGGCTTCCCCGCGCTGCCACGCTTCCCGGATGGCGCGCAACAGGTCATTGCGCATGGCGTCGGTGTCGCCCCCGGACAGGGCGTTGTATGCCTGCGTGCGGTCGGTCAGGATGCCGCGCTCGTTACGGACGAACACGGAGCGGTCGCGCCTCGCATCCCCGCAGGCTTTCGCCACGAGCCCGAAGGCAACGCGGCCTTCCTTGAACTCGGTGCCCAGCACCTCGCACACGTTGCGGCCACCATCGGCCGGCGGCCACAGCACGTAGGCGGCTCGCGCGCTGCCGGCAATGGCTCCGCTTCCCCGGATGGCTTCCATCGCATCCAGCGCGCTCCTGATTTCCTTCGTGCTGCCCTTGGCGACGTGGTGAATCAGCACGACACAAGCGCCGGTCGCGCGGGCCAGCGCGGTTGCTTCGTTCATCAAGGGTTGCGTGGCCTGCGTCGTGTTCGTGTCGCCACTCGTCAAAGCTTGCAGCGTGTCAAGAATCACGAGGCGCACGTCCGGCAGCGCGCGGATTTCGTCGGCAAGCTCGGACCATTCGCGGGTCGCGCGGAACTCCTTCGTCATCGGGTCGGGCTCGATGATGCCGAAGTGCCCCACGTCCGGCAGGCTCAGGACATGCAGCTTGTCGGGCATGTCGTTGCCGCACAGGGCATGCAGGCGGCGGTGAATCTCGAGCTCGTCATCCTCGGCACTCACATACACGGCGCGGCCATGCGCGGCCACCAGTGCACCGAAGGCTACCGGCGGGCACTCCCCGTCCCGGCGGCCGGCGACCTTCGCGGCCAGCTCAAGCGCGAGGAAGCTTTTCCCGACGTTCGGCGGGCTCGCCAGCAGACAGGTCACGCCAAGCGGGAAAATCCCTGTCACCAGCCAATTGACCGGCGGCGGCTCGCCTTTGAACAAGCGCGCGGCGGTGCGCTCGGCCAGCTTGAAGCGGCGCGGCTCCACGGTGTCACGCATCAGCCGGGCTACAGCCTCGCGGCCGGCCTGCTGCGCCATGTCGTTGAAGTCCGTCCCCTGGTCGCCGTCGAAGCTCGGGAATACCGTGATGGCATTCACCAGCTTGGCGGCCTCAAGGGCTTTCGTGCGGCCGGGGTTGCCCTCGGTCTTGCGGTCGTCGTCGCCGGCAATCACCAGCTTGGCGCGCGGGAATCGCTCGCGCACGTCGCAGGCCACCGGGCGAAGGTTTCCGGCGGTGAAGGTCACGCATACCGGCCAGCCGGTCGCCTCGCGGAGACTCGCGCCAGTCGCGTAGCCCTCGCACAGCACCAGCGGGCCGGCGTCGGTCGGTTCGCCAAGCCAGCAGCGGCCGCCGGTCATCTTTCCGCCGGGCATGAACCGCTTTTCCCCGGTCGGGCTCACGCTCTGCACGCTCTGAACATTGCCGTCGTTGTCGAATACCGGAATGACGAGCGAACCGTTGCGCTCACGGGCGATATGCGGGCCGATTCCCTTCGTGGATAGGTAGGGGTGCCCTTTCGCCTGTTCGGCCGCCTGAAGCGTTGCAGCGGCCTTGCTGGCGGCCTGTCGGTAGCCTTCCTCGCGCTCGGCTTCGGCTTCCTTGCGGATGCGCTCGGCATTGGCGCGGATGCGGGCCAGTTCGGCGGCATCGGGAGCGGGGCCGTCCTTCTCGCGCTGCCACGTCCAAGCGGTTCCGTCGCGCCAGCTTCCGAATACCGCGCCGTCTTGGTCAGGGAATACGCGCAGCCAGCCGGCGGCATCGTCCTTGCGGCCATTGGTCGAGAATCGCGCAAGGCGGCCGGGCTCGGGCTCGCGCTCGGGGAACGGCAGGCCGGCGCGCTCGAAGGCGTCGGGCAGGGTCGGGGCGAATACCAAATTCATGCGCGCTTCCCTCCCATCGGAATAGCGTCCGTCGCCAGCCGGAACCGGGACAGCACAACGTCCTTCGTGACCGGCATGTGAAGGCGAACTTCCTTCTGCTTCTGCTCGAACTTGCACAGCCAGATGCGGGCTACCGGCGGGCGAACAGGATTCAGCGGCGCGCGCATCGGCTACCTCCGTCCAGAAGCGCCAGCACGCGCAGCAGGCTCAGGCCGGACAGCCAGCCGTTGAACCATGCGCGAATTGCGGCGTTGCGGATGGCGTTACGCATAGCGACCACCTCGCAGGTGCATCCAGCGGCTCACCTTGCGGCGGTCGGCTCCGGTCAGGTGATAGACGCCGGGGCGGCAGGGGTGGCCGTCGCGGTCGATAGCCGACACGCGCTCACAGGGCACGTCGAGGCCACGGCGGCGCAGTTCGGCCACCAGTTCCGGCGCATTGCTGCATCCGGCGCGGGCGTCGAGTTCTTCGCGCTTGGCGGGGCGTTGCAGCAGCAGCGCGAGGGCGCGAAGGTGTCGCGGGTTGTCAGTTCCCTGAAACCGGCCTGCGGTAGAATGGCGCTGTTCGACGGCGCTCGGGACTGCGGTATGGGTTCCGGGCGTTTTCATGTCAAACGCCCTCCACGCCACCGGTCAGCCGGGCTACTGCATCAGCGGGCCACAGAAGGCGACCGGATGGCAATTTGAACGGCTTTATGTTCTGGAAGTGTCCGTTGCGCCAGACGGCGGTACGGATGCTGGCGGGCTTGTACCCGATGCGCTGCGCGAGTGTCGCGGTCTGAATCGTTTGCTGCATGGCTGTATGCCCTCGTCTATGTGATGTGACGAGAGAAAATCTCAGCCGGAAAAAGCAAAAGACGAACTCCGAAGAATTCGCCTCTTTTCAATCACTTGCAGCCGGAAAAGTTTTTCCGGGCTTCGTTTTCCGGGTTTTCCGGGTTTTCCGGTTACTCGGGAACAGGCGGCTCCCATCCTCCGTTCCGCTTCGGGCTCAGAGCATGGCTCACGATGTAATCAGCCGTGATGCGCGCTCGTCTGCGAGTCACCATCTTGTCATCGCGCCAAAGCCGGCTGGCAATCTCTGGCGCAATGCTTTCCTTCGCCGGTCGCTTGTTGTTCTCCAGCTCGCGCAGCCAGATATTGTCGGCATGTTCACGGGCGCGCACTATCCACGGGTCGGGCGCTCCGCTCGGCTCTTGCGCGTCCTCTGCCGCAGGCGGGGCGGGGGCGGTGTCAGCCGGCGCGCCCTCGTCATCAACATACGCATCAGCCAGCGCATGCACGTCGTACACAGTCACGCGGCAGTCATCTAGCACGGTTTCAAAGTCGGGCTCGTCATCGGTCAGCCGGCCTTCGGTGAAGATGTACCAAAGGTCATCCCTAACCACGAATCCGTCGAACGTGCGCCAAGATGCGCGGCCTGTGCCGGCGAGGTGCCCGCATGCCGTAAGAGGCAAGGTCGGGATGGCGCCTTTCGGCACGGTGTTTTCGTCTGGCTGCCCTTGGTTGCAGAAGATGCCTCCGTCGTGCTTCTGCACCTTTGCGCTCGCGTGGACAATCGCCCGCAAGCGAATCTCGCCACGCGCAGCAGCGCGCAGGAAGTCCGCCACGGTCACCTCCTGCCCGGAATGCTTGCTCGCCTCTCGCGCGGCCTCGTCCAGCGTCACCGGCGGGTCTGAATGTACGATTCTGCCTCCACGCCACGGCGTGCGCGGCTCCAGCCGGTCAAACATCCGCAAAAAGTACTTGGTCGTCATCGTTCGCGCTCCATCTCGCGCACCATCGGTAATAGGTGCCGCACCGGCCGGGCGATGGTGTCCCGGTTTTCCCTCCGTCGAGGTAGGCGCGGCATTGCTCGGTTAGGCCACTACGCGCAAGCCGGCCTGTTCTTCTACCGGTTGCACGATGCCGGCCTCGGCCAGAATCCAGCCTTCAATCTTCGTGTGCCACTGGCGCAGCAGGTCGAGCGGTCGGCGGCGGTAATGCTTCTCCGCGATGGCGGACGGCTTGTGCCCCATGATTTGCGCGACGATGCCGGCCGGGACTTCCACCCATTCCGCCAAGGTGCCGAAGGAACGGCGCAGTCCGTGCAACGTCAGGTCCGGCAGGCCGGCGGCGGTTAAAGCCTTGTTGTGCCCGATGCGGGGCTCCTGAAGCCTTCCAGACGCGGCTGTAGGGCTGGCGAACACCCAGGGCGAAGGCTCCCATGCGTCGAGGTCGTTCTTGATGCGCTTGCCGTGCAGGATGCGGTACTCCGGCGGCGGCGTGTCATTGCGGGCTTTCAGGCCGCGCAGCAGGCCGGCGACATAGGGCGTTAGCGGGATGGTGCGCACGCCCTCCACCTTGTCGCGGATGCTCAGGCTCTTCCACTGAAAGTCGACGTCCTCCCACCGCAGGCCGGTCAGTTCTTCCCGTCGCGCTCCGGTCAGCAGCAACGCTTGCAGATAGGCAGCGTGCATCGGGTTGTGCAGGGCTCGGACATGCTCAAACCATAGCGGCAACTGCTCGCGCTGTAGGCAATCGTCCTTGGCGGCTCTCTTCGGCAATTCCTCCCGCACTGCTTTGGATGCGCAGGCGTTCGGCTGCACTTGGTCGCTGTACTCGGGGCGGTCGGCGCACCAGTTCAGGAAGCCACGCAACAGGCGGAAGGCCAGCGCGGCATGCGTCGGGCGCTTGGCGGCCTCGTCGGTCAGCCATGCGCGCACGCGGCCAGCATCGATTTGCGCCAGCGGAAGCAGCAGCAACGGGCGCAGGGCTCCCGGCTGCGTCATGCCGTCCTCGGTCGTTTTCCGGCCGCGCGTTATCGGTTTGCCCCCTTCCTTGCTCACGCGCTCATGGTCGCGGATGGTCAGCTCGCCCCACTTCGGCCGGCGGGCGTCAAGGTAGGCGCGCCATGCATCCATCGCGGGCGCTTGGTTGCGCTCGGCTTCCCGCTTGGTGGCCTCTTGCGCGGCATTGGCGGCGGCCTCTTCGGCGGCGCGGGCCTCTTCCATCTCTCGCAGCACGTCGCGCGGGTCGCGTCCCTCGTCAATCCACCGTTGAAACTTGCGGGCCTCGTCGCGGGCGGCCTCGATGGTCCATGCGTCCGTGCTGCCGATGGTTACGCGGATGTTCTGGTAGTCGAGCGTCCCTTTGAACAGGAAGGACTTTGACCACTTTGCGCCAGAGGGACGGGCACGCACGCCAAGGCGGGGCATGTCCTCATCCCACAGAATGCTTTCGGTCTTCGGCTTGAAAGCGTCGATGCGCGGATTGGTCAGACGTTGGCGGGGCATGGCGGCATCCTTGGGGGACGACTGGGGGACGAATGAATGTGATTTTCGTCTATTCCCGTCTATTTCGCAAGTCGGCAATATCGGCCTGATTCCCTTTGCTGGTGCGGCTTTTTGTCTTTTCTGTCGCTTACCGTCTATGCCCAGTAAAAGCGGTTTTTCCGGAACTCATAATCCTTTGGTTGCAGGTTCGAGTCCTGCTGGGCCCACCATGCGAATCAAGCACTTGCGCCAATCCTGCGGGGTTGGCGTTGTGCTTTCGACCGTCGCGGATCCGCGCGTCGATGCATTTTTCAGCTTTCAGGCGCCGACCCCTGCCGCCGGATTATTGCCGGGGCGCCGGTATCCTCCAGGGACGCCTTCCGGCGAAAATACCCACTGCCACAGTTGTATGTCGCGCGCACGGAATGCGCCGGCGCAGGACAGCAGGTAGTAGCGCCACATGCGGCGGAAGCGCTCGCCGAGCCGGTCCCTGAAGCGTGGCCACGCGGCTTCGAAGTTGCCATACCAGGCCATGAGCGTCCTGTCATAATCGGCGCCGAAGTTGTGCAGGTCCTCGACGACGAAGAGATCGTCGACGGCGTCGCCGATCTGGCCCACGGACGGAAGCTCGCCGTTGGGGAAAATGTATTTGTCGACCCACGCGTCGGACACCACGTCGCGTTGGTTCTTGCCGATCGTGTGGAGCAGGAACAATCCGTCGTCAGCGAGACAACGTCGCGCAACTTCCATGAAAGTGCGGTAGTTCTTGCGTCCGACATGCTCGAACATGCCGACGCTGGCGATGCGGTCGAAGCGCTCGTTGACCGATCGGTAGTCCTGCAGCCGAAACTCCAGCGGCAAGCCGGCGTAGCGCTGCTGCGCCCACGCGGCTTGCTCCTTCGATACGGTGATCCCCACGCAATCGACTCGGTAGCGCTCGGCCGCATACCCCATCAGGCTGCCCCAGCCACACCCGATGTCGAGCAACCGCATGCCGGGTTCGAGGCCGAGCTTGCGGCAAATGAGGTCGAGCTTGGCCTCCTGCGCCTGCGCGAGATCGTTCGCGCCCTCCCAGTAGGCGCAACTGTAAGTCATGCGCGGATCGAGCATCGCCGCGTAGAAATCGTTGCCGAGATCGTAATGCGCCTCGCCCACTCGCCAGGCCCGCTTCAGACTTTGCCGGTTGAGCAGGCGTGTGCGCAACGCATGGAAGGCCAGGCGCAGCGGCTGCACTTTCCGGTCCAGGTGGGCGCGCAGGATATGACTGAAGAACTCGTCGAGTTGGTCCGCTTCCCAGTGGCCATCCATGTAGGCCTCGCCGAGACCGACGTTGCCCATCGAAAAAACCCGCTCGGGAACCTTGGCGTCGAAGACGCGAATATCCCAGGGACGGTCGCCGCCGATGCGCACGTCAGCTTTTTCCAGCAGCTCCACCAGCATCTGGTGGAGGCGGGATTCCTCGCTGGCATTATGTTCGCGGCGCTCGCTTGATGTCGGGTCGGACATGGGAAGTTTCCTGTCACTTGCACTCCGTTACCGGTCACGCATGCTGCAAGCGTGGACACCCCCGGACGGTGGAAGAGTTCCGCCCACGCGGCGGCCGCCTTGGCAGGACCACCGATGCGCGTGGCCGACGACTGGCTACGGGTGCACGGCCGGACAGGGGTCGAGCTGCGGCGGAGCGCTCGACAAGGAAACGGTGGCAGCAGTTCGCCGCAGCGGCTGCGGCAGACGGTTAGCCGCGCTGGATCAGTTCGATTTTGTAGCCGTCCGGATCCTCGACGAAGGCGATCACCGTGTTGCCATGCTTCATCGGGCCGGCCTCGCGCACGACTTTGCCGCCGCGCGCACGAATGTCGTCGCAGGCCCGCCGGGCATCGGGGACAGCCAGCGCGATGTGGCCGAAGCCGTTCCCGAGGTCATAGGCCGACACCTCCCAGTTATGCGTGAGCTCGATCACCGCGCTGTCGGCCTCATCGCCATAGCCGACGAAGGCGAGCGTGAATTTTCCTTCCGGATAGTCCTGGCGCCGCAGCAGGCGCATGCCGAGAACTTCGGTATAGAAAGCGATCGAACGGTCCAGATCGCCCACTCGCAGCATTGTGTGAAGAATTCGCATCGGCAGTCCTCAGTCTTCGTCCAGGGTTTCGTCACCGCTTCCGGGCTCGATAAGGGGCAGCGTTCGTCCGGCCGCCCGCAGCCGGGTGCGCGCCGTTTTCCAGTCGGGATAAAGCCGCGCGACCACGGCCCAGAATCGCGGCGAGTGGTTCATTTCGACCAGATGCGCCACCTCGTGCGCGACGACGTAGTCGATGAGTTCGGGAGGCAGATGGATCAGCCGCCAGTGCAGGCGAATGCCGCTGACCGAACTGCAGCTGCCCCAGCGCGTTCTCGCCGACGACAGCCGGACGGGCGGCGTGCCGCACCCGAGCCCGAGGCAGTAGGCGGCGACGCGTTCGGCAAACCACGGCAACGCCCGCTTGCGCAACGCGCGCATGATCGCGCCGCGCGGATCGCCCGTCTTCCCGAGGACGAGTTCTTCCGTGCCATCGGGACTTCGCCGCCAGTGCGACGAGCGTCCGGGTTCGCCGACGCGCAGACGACAGCTTTCGCCCAGAACCGGCAGGCACGCGCCGTCGACCGGCTCGAACGGCGGTGGCCCCGACTGGGCCTGACGGGCCGCGATCTTGCCGAGCAGCCAGTCCTGGTGCCCGGTGATGAAACGTTCGACATCCGCCTCACGCGCCGGCCGCGGCACCGCGACCTTCACGCCGCGATGATCGATCTGCAACGCGAAGGTGCGCCGCACCGAGCGGCGCAGCACATAAGGCACGTCCTGCCCCGCGAGCTGGATCACGCGCCGCTCCTCGGTCGCGGCAGGACGGCGCGACGAGGGCGGTTTCAACGCTTGTCCTGCCACTCGTAGCCGCGCGTAGCCACTTCCAGCCGGATTTTCGCCATCGCGGCGGCGACGCAGGCGGCAGCACCTTTCATCCCGAGCTCGATCGAACGCCGCTCGCCCGGGACGGCAACCGTCGGCAGGCTGAACAGCGTCGCGTCCGGATAGCGCGCCGTGACGGTTTCCATCAGGTCGATGAGCTGACCCTCATAGGCGTCCCACACGGTGATGGCTTCCTCGACGTAGTCGTCGGCGTGGTGCAGCGCGTGAAACTGCGTATCGAGCACCCATTCGACCATCGGCCACGCCATGACGGGAAATCCGGGCACGAAAAAGTGGCCCCGGATCGAAAACCCCGGGATGCGGTTATAGGAATTCGGCACGATTTCGGCCCCCACCGGAAACATTCCCATCTGCAGCCGGTGCGCGTTGATCTCGCTGCCGAACCGCTCGCGTATCAGCGCCTCGGCTTGCGGATGCAGCGCCAGATCCACCCCCAGCGCCGCCGCGGCCGACTGCCGCGTGCGATCATCCGGCGTCGCGCCGATGCCGCCGAAGCTGAACACGATGTCGCCGCTGGCGAACGTCTGGCGCAGCGTCTCGACGAGGCGCGGCGCGCCGTCGCCGACATACCGCGCCCACCCGAGCTTGAGCCCGCGAACGCCCAGCAGTTCGATGAGCCTGGGCAGATGCTTGTCGGCCCGTCGCCCGGACAGGATCTCGTCCCCGATGATGACTGCGCCGAAAACCATCACGGACTCCCTATGACGGAGCGCCGGGCAGCGCGTCGAGCACCGTGACGCCGCGGGCGATGCGTTCGCGGCGCAAGGATTCGAGCATGAAATGCACGAAAGCCAGGCCGCAGAACGCCGGCGCCAGCAGGTTCACCAGCGGCACATACGCCAGCAGCGCGCAGCCGCCGCCGAGCAGCAGCATCGGCGGGCGCAGCACCCGCGGCAGTCGCGCCAGTTCCTCGCGGTCGGCGTGCAGCATCAGCGCGTCGTAACCGAACGCGCGCTGGTTGAGCCACGCGGTCAGCACCAGCGAAACCACGATGCCGACGCCGGGGATCAGCCAGAACGGCAACGAAACAAGCAGGCCGAGCAGGAACAGCAAGCCGGCGACCAGCGCATTCCACGCGCTGCCCAGGTTCGAGCCGCCTTTTCGCCGCTCGAGATCGGCGTAATCCCGCGTCGCCACACGCTCGAGGATCATCGGCAACGCAAACACCGCGACCAGCAGCGCGGCCGTCACATAGACCAGCGGCAGCAACGCGAGCACCAGGGCGATCTTCACCAGGGTCAGCACCGTCGCAGCACCGATTTCGGACCCGGTCAGCCAGTCGCGCGCGAACGCCCAGCTGTCGATCCACGCCATCACGCCTTCGACGGCCGGCGTCCACAGGAAGACCGCGGCCCCGATCCACAGCAGCAGCGCGACGAGGCCCGGCCATAACAGATGCACCAGCACGCCGCGGCGCGTAAGGCTGCGCAGCGCCCGGCCGAAGGCAATCAGGATTTCGCTCATGGTGCGACCCGCGGGCTCACCGCATCATGCCCGGCAACATGCCTTTCATGCCTCGCATCATCTTCTGCATGCCGCCCTTGGAGAATTGCTTCATCATCTTCTGTGTCTGTTCGAACTGGTTCAGCAGGCGGTTGACTTCCTGGACGGTGACCCCGGCGCCCGCGGCGATGCGCCGCTTGCGGCTTGCCTTGAGGATCTCCGGCTTCGCGCGTTCGGCCGCGGTCATCGAGTTGATGATGCCTTCGATGCGGCCGATCGCCTTTTCCTCGCCCCCGCCCTGCAGCTTGCCGGCGGCCTGTGCAAACTGCGCGGGCAGCTTTTCCATCATCGACGACAGCCCGCCCATCTTGCGCATCTGCGCGATCTGCTCCTTGAAGTCGTTCAGATCGAAGCCCTTGCCGGTCTTGAGCTTCTGGGCGAAGGCGCGCGCCTTGTCCTCGTCGACGCCCCGACGTGCGTCCTCGACGAGGCCGAGGATGTCGCCCATGCCGAGAATGCGGCTCGCCATCCGCTCGGGATGGAACTCCTCGAGCCCGCTGAGCTTCTCGCCGACGCCGGCGAACTTCAGCGGTTTCCCGGTGACGTGCCGCACCGACAGCGCGGCGCCGCCACGCGCATCGCCGTCGAGCTTCGTCAGCACGACGCCGGTCAGCGGCAACGCCTCGTTGAACGCGCGGGCGGTATTCACCGCGTCCTGGCCGAGCATCGCATCGACGACGAAGAGCGTCTCGACCGGCCTGGCAGCGGCGTGCAGCGCCTTGATCTCGTCCATCATCGCCGCGTCGATTGCCAAGCGGCCGGCAGTGTCGAGCAGCACCACGTCGTAATAATGGCGGCGCGCGTGATCGATCGCGGCGAGCGCGATATCGACCGGCTTCTGGTCCGGCGTCGACGGGAAGAAGTCGATTCCCGCTTGCGCCGACACCGCCTTCAACTGCTCGATCGCCGCCGGGCGGTACACGTCGGCCGAGACCGCCAGCACCTTTTTCTTCATCCGCTCGTGCAGCAGCTTGCCGAGTTTGCCGGTGGTGGTGGTCTTGCCGGCGCCCTGCAGGCCGGCCATCAGGACCACTGCCGGAGGCTGGGTCGCGAGGTTCAGCCCGACATGGGCGCCGCCCATCAGCGTCTTGAGTTCGTCATGAACGACGCCGACCAGCGCCTGGCCCGGCGTCAGCGAACCGATGACTTCCTGACCGACCGCCTTTTCGCGGACGCGGGCGACGAAATCCTTGACCACCGGCAGCGCGACATCCGCTTCGAGCAGCGCGAGACGGACTTCGCGCATCGCTTCCTGGATGTTGTCCTCGGTGAGCCGGGCTTGCCCGCGCAGGGTCTTGACGACCCGGGACAGACGCTGAGTGAGATTGTCGAGCATGTTGGCTGGGGCCCTCGCCCATGGAGTAAACTATGAAAATCTATGCAGACGATTCTACTTCATCTACTGGCCGCCTCGCTGTACGCGATCCTCGGCATCTGGCTGTGGCGCCGCCAGCAGATGCCGCCGGCAAAACCCCGGGAAGGCATGTCGAGGGCGGAGCGCGTCATCCTGCTGGGTGCGCTGGCGGCCCACGGCCTGGCACTGCGTGGAGCGCTGTTCCCCGGCGAGGCGATGCATTTCGGATTCGGGCTGGCCGTGTCGCTGGTCGTGTGGCTCGCGATCTGCTTCTACTGGGTCGAAACATTTTATGCCCGCCTCCACGGACTCCATGCGATGGTCATCGCGGCTGGGTTTGCCGGCAGCTTGCTGGCGCTGCTTTTCCCCGGCGAGCACGTCCTTGCCAACGCCGGCTCGGCCATGTTTCGAGCGCACTTCATCATCTCGATGCTCGCCTACAGCCTGTTCACGCTCGCGGCGCTGCACGCGACGCTGATGGCAGTCGCGGAGCGGCAGCTGCATAGCGGTCGCCTGACGCGCACGCTCTCCAACCTCCCGCCGCTCTTGACGATGGAAACGCTGCTGTTCCGCCTGATCGGCATCGCCTTCATCCTGCTGACGCTGACGGTCAGTTCGGGAGTGGTGTTCTCCGAAGCGCTGTTCGGCCAGCCTTTCCGGCTCGACCACAAGACCGTTTTCGCGATCATCTCGTGGCTGCTGTTTGGCGCGCTGCTCGTCGGGCGCTGGGTGCGCGGGTGGCGCGGCCGCGTCGCGCTGCGCTGGACCCTGGCGGGCTTCTTCATGCTGGTGCTGGCCTATGTCGGCAGCCGCTTCGTCCTCGAGGTTCTCCTCGGTCGAGCAAATTGAACTCGCTGCCACTGCACCACCGGCATCTCCGCTCCCGCCGGCCTCCGGGCGTTGCAAATCTTTACAAGCAGCAGACCGGCATGCAACATCGGACGTCCGTCAGTTAAGAGCGGCACATGGCAGCAGCAGCCTCCCCGGCCGCACTCAGCGGCCTCGCACGAGCGATGATCCAGCACGGCCGGTTGTCCGAAGCCGACGCCATGTCATGCACGGCAGGCGCTGCCCCCCAAGTGCCGAACGGATTCATCCTCGAGCTTGCCCAGCGCAAACTGATGACGAACCGGGCGGTCGCGTGGTTCGCCGCCGAAACGTTCGGCTACCCGCTGCTCGACATCTCGGCCGTCGACAGCGCGAGCATTCCCCGCGACGCGATCGACCGCAAGCTGATGAGCAAGCATCAGGTCGTCGCGCTGGGCAAGCGGCAGAACCGGCTGACGATCGCCGCCGCCGATCCGTCGAACATGCGCGCGCTCGACGAGATCCGTTTCCAGACCGGTCTCCAGGTGGACCTCGTCATCGTCGAAGCGGACCGGCTCGCGCGCCTGGCCGAGTCCCTCGCCGAAACCGCCGAACAGACGCTGCGGGAACTCACCGGCGAAGAGTTCGACATGGAGCTCCTGCAGCAGCAGGAAGGTCTCGCGGAAGCGCCAGGCGAGGACACGCAGGAAGTCGATGACGCGCCGGTCGTCAAGTTCATCCAGAAAGTGCTGATCGACGCGATCAACGAAGGCGCTTCCGACATCCACTTCGAGCCATACGAGAAGTATTACCGCATCCGCGTGCGCACCGACGGCGTGCTGCGCGAAATCGCCCAGCCACCGCTGATCCTGAAGGAAAAGATCGCCGCCCGGATCAAGGTGATCTCGCGCCTCGACATCTCCGAAAAACGCGTCCCCCAGGACGGCCGGATGAAGCTCGTGCTGTCGAAAAACAAGTCGATCGACTTTCGCGTCTCGTCGCTGCCGACGCTGCATGGCGAAAAGATCGTGATGCGGATTCTCGACGCCTCGTCGGCGATGCTCGGCGTCGATGCGCTGGGTTACGAACCGGAACAGAAGAAAATCCTGCTCGACGCGATCAAACGGCCCTACGGCATGATCCTCGTCACCGGGCCGACCGGCTCGGGCAAGACGGTGTCGCTCTATACCTGCCTGAACCTGCTCAACAAGGCCGGCGTGAATATCTCCACGGCTGAAGACCCGGCCGAAATCAATTTGTCCGGGATCAACCAGGTCAACGTCAACGACAAGGCCGGACTGACTTTCGCCGCATCGCTGCGGGCCTTTCTGCGACAGGATCCGGACATCATCATGGTCGGCGAAATCCGCGACCTCGAAACCGCCGAGATTTCGATCAAGGCCGCGCAGACCGGCCACCTGGTGCTGTCGACGCTGCATACCAACGACGCGCCGACGACGCTCGAGCGCCTGAAGAACATGGGCGTGGCGCCATTCAACATCGCCTCGTCGGTGATCCTGATCACGGCGCAACGGCTTGCGCGGCGCCTGTGCACGTGCAAGCAGCCGGTCGACATCCCGATCGAAGCGCTGCTGCAGGCGGGTTTTCCCGCCGACGAACTCGACGGCAGCTGGCAGCCGTACGGCCCGGTGGGGTGCGAGCGCTGCAAGGGCAGCGGCTACAAGGGGCGGCTCGGGATCTACCAGGTCATGCCGATCACCGACGAGATCGCGCACATCATCATGACCAACGGCAACTCGATGGACATCGCGGCGCAGGCCCAGCGCGAAGGCGTCAAGGATCTGCGCCGGTCCGGACTGCTGAAGGTCAGGCAGGGCGTCACATCGCTCGAAGAAGTACTCGCTTCCACCAACGATTAGGGAACGCACAAGCCTCATGGCGACGACAACGCGAGCCGGACGCGCGGCACCTGCGCGGTCCAGGGAAACGCTCTACAGCTGGGAAGGCAAGGACAAGAACGGCAAGCTCGTGCGCGGGGAGATGCGCGCCGGCGGCCCGTCGCTCGTGCAGGCGACACTGCGCCGCCAGGGCGTGCTGGTGAGCAAGGTCAGAAAGCAGAAAATGTCGCGCGGTCACAAGATCACCGACAAGGACATCGCGCTCTTCACCCGCCAGCTCGCGACGATGATGAAATCCGGCGTGCCGCTGCTGCAGGCCTTCGACATCGGCATCAAGGGTTCCGGCAATCCGAGCCTCGCACGGCTGTTGAACGAGGTGCGCACCGACGTCGAGACCGGCTCGAGCCTGTCCCAGGCGTTCGCCAGGCATCCGCTCTATTTCGACAAGCTGTTCTGCAATCTCGTCGCCGCCGGCGAGCAGGCGGGAATTCTCGACGGCCTGCTGGACCGCATCGCGACCTACAAGGAAAAGGTTCTCGCGATCAAGGGCAAGATCAAGTCGGCGATGTTCTACCCGATCGCGGTCGTCGTCGTCGCAGCGATCGTTGTCACCGTGATCATGCTGTTCGTCGTGCCCGAGTTCAAGAAAGTGTTCACCAGCTTCGGCGCCGACCTGCCCGCGCCGACGCTGATGGTCATCGCCATATCGGACGCGTTCGTCGCGTACTGGTACATCCTCTTCGGCATCATCGCGGCAACAGTGATCGGCATCGGCGCGATGTACAAACGCTCGGACGCGATGCAGATCGCCGTCGACCGTGCAGTGCTGCAGCTGCCGGTGGTCGGCGCCATCATCCGCAAGGCGACGATCGCGCGCTGGACACGCACGCTGGCGACGATGTTCGCCGCCGGCGTGCCGCTCGTCGAAGCGCTCGACTCGGTCGGCGGCGCGTCGGGCAACCACGTCTACGTCACGGCGACGCGCCAGATCCAGACCGAGGTCAGCACCGGCACCAGCCTCACGGTCGCGATGCAGAATGCGACGGTGTTCCCGAGCATGGTCGTGCAGATGGTGTCGATCGGCGAGGAATCCGGGCAGCTCGACTCGATGCTCGGCAAAGTCGCGGACTTCTTCGAACAGGAAGTCGACGACGCCGTGGCCGGGCTGTCCACGCTGCTCGAGCCGATCATCATGGTGTTTCTCGGCGTGGTCATCGGTGGTCTCGTCGTCGCGATGTACTTGCCGATCTTCAAGCTCGGCCAGGTCGTCTGAAGTTTTTCCTCCTGCCCGGTCCGGCGTTTCCGCAGCGCCGCCGGGTGGATTCAATCAAGCCTCCCGCCCGATGCCCGACCTCTTTCACGACCCTCTCCTGTTCACCGCGCTCGCGACGTTCGTCGGCCTTTTCGTCGGCAGCTTCCTGAACGTCGTCATCCACCGGTTGCCGCGCATGATGGAGCGCGAATGGCACGCCCAGGCTGCCGAGCTGCGCGGCGAATCGCTCCCCGAGCAGGAAACCTACAACCTGGCGGTGCCGCGCTCGCGCTGCCCGCACTGCGGCCACCTGATCACCGCATTCGAGAACATCCCGGTCGTCAGCTATCTTGCCCTGCGCGGGCGATGCCGTCACTGCAGCGCGCCCATCGGCCGCCGCTACCCGGTCGTCGAACTGCTCACCGCGGTGCTCTCGGGCTACGCCGCGTGGCACTTCGGCTTCGGCCTCACGGCCGCCGGCGCAATGCTTTTCCTGTGGGCGATGATCGCGCTCGCCTTCATCGATCTCGACACCCAGCTGCTGCCCGACAGCCTTACCCTCCCGCTGCTGTGGCTCGGCCTGCTCTTCAATCTCGACGGCACGTACAGCGAACTCCCGCAGGCCGTCGTCGGCGCGATCGCCGGTTACCTCGCGCTGTGGGCGGTGTACTGGCTGTTCAAGCTCGCCACGGGCAAGGAAGGCATGGGCTATGGTGACTTCAAGCTGCTCGCCGCGATCGGGGCGTGGCTGGGATGGCAGATGCTGCCGTTGACGATCCTGTTCTCGTCGCTCGTCGGCGCAGTCACCGGCCTCGGCCTGATCGTTTTCGCCCGGCACGGCCGGGACGTGCCGATTCCGTTCGGCCCCTATCTCGCCGCGGCCGGCGTGCTGGCGCTGTTCTGGGGCAAGCCGCTCACCGAGTTGTACCTCGGCAGTCTGTAACCAGCCCCGCAGGCTTGAAACGAACGGCGTCGCCCTCATCTACGGCGCGACAGCGGGCCGAGTCCCGCCGTCGCTCACTTCTCGCCCATGATGCGTTGCGTTAGACTTACGCGCTTGCTTTCCGGAGGTTGCCATGCCCATTTACGAATATCGTTGCGACAGTTGCGGGTTCCAGAAGGAACATCTCCAGAAGATGAGCGACGCGCCGCTCACTTCCTGCCCGAGCTGCAATCAGGGCACCTACGTCAAGCAGGTTTCGGCCGCGGGCTTCCAGCTCAAGGGTACCGGCTGGTATGCGACGGACTTCAAGGGCGGCGGCACCCCGGCACCCCGGCCAGCCGAAACCGCGAGCGCTCCTGCCGGCGGCTGCGGCGGGGCGTGTGCCTGTCACGCCGGCTGAGCGCGGCCGCGGCGCGTGAAGAAATACTTCATCACCGGATTGCTGATCTGGATCCCGCTGTCGATCACCTTCATGGTGCTGGCGTGGATCGTCGGCACGCTCGACCAGATCATCGAGTGGCTGCCGGACGGCCTGCAGCCGCGCAACGCGATCGGCTTCAACATTCCGGGCGCGGGCCTCGTCGTGGGGCTGCTGATCGTGCTTGCGACAGGCCTGGTCGCCGCGAACGTCATCGGCCAGAAGCTCGTGCGCTACTGGGAAGCGCTGCTCGCCCGCATTCCGGTGGTGAAGTCGCTGTACTACGGGGTCAAGCAGGTCTCCGACACCCTCTTTTCCAGCACCGGCCAGGCTTTTCGCAAAGCCCTGCTGGTGCAGTACCCCCGCCATGGATCGTGGACGATCGCCTTTCTCACCGGCGCGCCGGGCGGGGATGCCGCCAATCACCTGAAAGGCGACCACGTCAGCGTCTATGTGCCGACGACGCCGAATCCCACGTCCGGTTTCTTCCTGATGATGCCGAAGGAAGACGTCATCGAACTCGACATGAGCGTCGATGAAGCCCTCAAGTACATCATTTCGATGGGGGTGGTCGCGCCAGCCGTGCGCAGCGCGCGCCCCCGCCCTGCCCTGCTCAGTGAGTAACCACGCGGCCCCACCGCCCGCGCTTCGTTTCCGGAACCAAACCCATGCGAACCCATTACTGCGGCCAAGTCACCGCCGCCGACCTTGACCAGACCGTCACGCTGTGCGGCTGGGTGCATCGCCGCCGCGACCACGGCGGCGTCATCTTCATCGACCTGCGCGACCGCGAAGGCCTCGTGCAGGTGGTGTGCGATCCCGACCGCGCCGAGACGTTCCACACCGCCGAATCGATCCGCAACGAGTTCGTCATCGAGCTGACCGGCAAGGTCCGCCGCCGCCCGGCCGGCACCGAGAATGCGAACCTCGTGTCCGGTGAAATCGAAGTGCTGTGCCACACCATCGCCGTCCTCAATGCTTCGGTGACGCCGCCATTCCAGCTCGATGACGACAATCTGTCGGAAAACGTGCGCCTCGCGCACCGCGTCATCGACCTGCGCCGCCCGCAGATGCAGAAGAACCTGATGCTGCGCTACAAGGTCGCGATGGCGTTCCGCCGCTTCCTCGACGCGCAGGGCTTCATCGACGTCGAGACGCCGATGCTGACCAAGAGCACGCCGGAAGGCGCACGCGACTATCTCGTGCCGTCGCGCGTCCATCCGGGCCAGTTCTTCGCGCTGCCGCAGTCGCCGCAGCTCTTCAAGCAACTCCTGATGGTCGCCGGCTTCGACCGCTACTACCAGATCACGAAGTGCTTCCGCGACGAGGACCTGCGCGCCGACCGCCAGCCGGAATTCACGCAGGTCGATATCGAGACCTCGTTCCTCAACGAGACCGAGATCACCGCGATCATGGAAGACATGATCCGCTACGTGTTTCGCGAAGCGCTCGCGGTCGAGCTGCCGAATCCGTTCCCGCGCATGACCCACGCCGAGGCGATGCGCCGCTACGGCTCCGACAAGCCGGACCTGCGCGTCACGCTCGAGCTGACCGACGTCACCGACGCGGTGCAGGATGTCGCCTTCAAGGTGTTCAGCGGTCCGGCGACGAGCGGCGGACGCGTCGCGGCGCTGCGCGTGCCGGGCGGTGCCACGCTCACCCGCGGCGAGATCGACGAATACACCAAGTTCGTCGGCATCTACGGCGCGCGGGGCCTGGCGTACATCAAGGTCAATGACGTCACGAAGCCGAACGACGAAGGCCTGCAGTCGCCGATCGTCAAGAACCTGCACGAAGAGGCGCTGCGCACGATCCTCGAGCGTACCGGCGCCGAAAGCGGTGACCTGATCTTCTTCGGCGCGGACAAGACCAAGGTGGTCAACGACGCGCTCGGCGCGCTGCGCACGAAGCTCGGCCACGAGAAAGGCTACGTCAGCGGCGCCGCCTGGACGCCGGTGTGGGTCGTCGATTTCCCGATGTTCGAATACGACGACGAGAACAAGCGCTGGGTCGCGTGCCACCACCCGTTCACCGCGCCCAAGGACGAGCACGTCGAGCTGCTCGAATCGGCTCCCGGCGAATGCCTCGCGAAAGCGTACGACCTCGCGCTCAACGGCTGGGAGATCGGTGGCGGCTCGGTGCGTATCCATCGCGCCGACATGCAGAGCAAGGTGTTCCGCGCACTCAACATCGGCGACGAGGAAGCGCAGCTCAAGTTCGGCTTCCTGCTCGACGCGCTCAAGTACGGTGCACCGCCGCACGGCGGACTAGCGTTCGGCCTCGACCGCGTCGTGACGCTGATGACCGGCGCCGAGTCGATCCGCGACGTCATCGCGTTCCCGAAGACGCAGCGCGCCCAGTGCCTCTTGACCGATGCGCCGGGTGAAGTCGACGACAAGCAACTGCGCGAATTGCACATCCGCCTGCGGCAGAAGATCGAAACCCAGGTCGAAGTGGCGAAGGCCTGAGCGGCGCCGAATACCCGAAGCGACACGGGGCGGGTGGGACACCATCTGCCCCTTTTTTGTTTGCCGTGACGAACGGCACCGGCGAAAGGACCTAAAAATCGCGCTCCCGATGCCGTAAGCTTCGGCACGGCCCGTTTCCCGGCGCCCTCCACGATCCCGTCGCACCCTCATGGCAGACCTCGACCGCATCACCGTCCTCATCATCGAAGCCAACCAGGGCATGCGTGGCCAGTTGCGCACGATGCTCAACAACATCGGCATCGCCACGGTCAATTTCGCGCCATCCGCAGGGATGGCGATCACCCGCCTGCGTGAACGGCGCTACGACCTGGTCCTGTGCGAATACAACCTCGGTGACGGCCAGGACGGGCAGCACCTGCTCGAAGACCTGCGAACCCGGGACATCATCCCCCTCGACACGCTGTTCATCATGATCACCGGCGAGCGCAACTACGAGCGGATCATCAGCGCTGCCGAGCTCGCGCCGAACGATTACATTCTCAAGCCGCTCACCCCCGACACCCTCCATTCGCGCCTGGTGCGCGCGTTCGAAAAGCGTGAAGCCTTTCGCCCGGTGTATCGGCTGATGGAAGCGGGGGAAACGCACGACGCGATCGAGGCGTGCATCAGCGGCCGCAGCGAACACGCCCGCTACGGCATCGACTTCATGCGGCTTGAAGCTGAACTGCATGGCGGACTCGGCCACACCGACGCCGCCGAAGAGCTCTACCGGGAAATCCTCGCTGCGAAGGCCATACCCTGGGCGCGTCTCGGCCTCGCAAAAATGCTTTTCGCGAGGAAGGAATACCGCGAAGCCGAAGAAATCCTGACGTCGCTCGTCGCCGAGAACCGCCGCTATATCGACGCCTACGACTGGCTCGCCCGGACCCGCGAGGAAAGCGGCCGCATCGACCAGGCCCGCGACGTTCTTGCCAGCGCGGTCGCGCTGTCGCCGCACAGGATCGGGCGCCTGCGCCACCTGGGCAACGTCCTGCTCGCGGTCGGCGACCACCAGGGCGCCGAGCGCACGCTCGCCGAAGTGGTGCGCAAAGGCAAATATTCGGATTTTCGCGACCCGGAGGACCACGTGCGGCTGGTCCGGGCGCAACTCGGCCAGGGCCGGGTCAGCGAGGCCGAATCGACGATCCGGGATCTCGAACGCTCGATGGACGGACTGCCGGCGACGGCGCTGTGCAGTTCGCTGTCCAAAGCCCTGTACCACAACCAGACGGGCTCGCCCGCGCGCGCCCAGGCCGCGCTCCAGGCCGCGATCCGGGACGGCGCGGACGTCTCCAGCCTGTCCGTCGGGATGAAGCAGGAGCTCGCCAAAGCCTGCCTGGACAACGATCTCGAAACCGAAGGCAGCATGCTGGTGATGGACATCCTGCGCAATTCCGCCGATGAGCGGACAGTCGAGACGACGCGGGCGATGCTGCGCGCGAAGGGGCGCGAGGACATGTCCGAAGAACTCGAACAACGGGTGCATGTTGAAGTGAAAGGTCTCATCGCGGCCGGCGCGGACAAGGTCAGGAGCGGCGATTACGACGGCGCGGTGCAGGAAATGCTGAGCGCGGTGCAAAAAATGCCCGGCAATCCGCATGTGCTGTTCAATGCGGCGCTCGCGTTGCTGCGCCACATCGAGAACCGTGGCTGGAACGAGCGCCTCGCCGCCCAGGCCCGCAACCTGATCGCCCGCACGCGCAGGCTCGATCCGGCCAATCCGCGCCTCGAGGCGATCACGGGTTTCATGCAGCAACTGACGAGAAAATACGGCGTTCGCCCACCAGCCTGACGCCCTTCCCCAGCCACTCCTCCATCGATTTCCAGGCCGGAAGAGGCCACCCACGGGAGACCCGATGCGCCGACTTGCACTCCAATTCCTACTGTTCCTCGCGGCCACGCTGGTGGCGCTGCCCGCCTGCACGCGCGACGCGCCGCCCGCCGCCGGACTGCACGGCTTGCCGCCCGAGGCGATCGCGACGCTGCAGCTGATCGAGCGCGGCGGCCCGTTTCCTTATCGCCGCGACGGTGTCGTGTTCCAGAACCGCGAGCGGCTCTTGCCGCAGCGCCCGCGCGGCTACTATCGTGAATATACCGTGCCGACACCGGGTTCCCGGGATCGTGGCGCACGGCGTCTCGTCACCGGCGGGGACCCGCCCGCCGTGTTCTACTATACGGATGACCATTACCGCAGTTTCCGGAGAATCCAGCCTCAGCCATGATCGCCGAAAACGAACTCGCATCCGTCCTGCAGCAGCCCGACCGCGCCGGCGTCTACCACCTGCCGCAGCGCGGCGCCGAGGCGATCACCCGCGCCGCGCGCGAGCTTGATTTCCCGGTGTTGCAGGTCGATCTCTCCGGCTGCGCGGACAAGGGAGATTTTCTCGCCCGGGTCGCGGCCGGCCTCGAGTTTCCGGACTGGTTCGGGCAGAACTGGGACGCGCTTGCCGACTGCCTTGCCGACATGGCGTGGCTCCCGGCGGACGGCTACGTGATCATCCTCGAACATGCGGATCGTTTCCGCGTCGCGGCCGAAGCCGACTTCATCGCCGCACTGGAAACCTTCGACGAAGCTGCGCGCGAACGGGCTGCGGACGGCATCCCGATGTGGATTTTCGTCGGGCTCACGGCAAACGGCATCGTGCACCTGCGCACGCTGTGATGGCGGGACTGCCGTACAAACGGCCGATCTCGGTCCTCGTCGTCATCCACACTGCGACGCTCCAGGTGTTGCTGCTCGAACGGGTGGTTCCCCCCGGCTTCTGGCAATCGGTGACCGGCAGCCTCGAAGCGGACGAATCGCCACTGCAGGCGGCGATTCGGGAAGTGAACGAGGAAACCGGCCTCACAGTGTCTTCGGACCAGCTGCGTGACTGGCACCTCACCAACCGTTTCGAAATCCTCAAGGACTGGCGCGCGCGCTACGCGCCGGGCGTCACGCACAACACCGAACACGTGTTCAGCCTCTGCGTCCCCGCGCCGCGACCGGTCAGGCTCGCGTCCGCCGAACACCGCATGCAGCTGTGGCTGCCGCTCGCGGAAGCCGCCGGGAAAGCGTCGTCGTGGACCAACCGCGACGCGATCCTGATGCTGCCGCGCCTCACTGCGCAGCAACCGGACGCTCCCGGCTAAAGGGCTGCGGGCCGCTCGCCCGCCGCGCGCAGCAGCGTCTTCAGGCAGTTCGGACAGTAGCACCCGATCCCCGCGTCCGGAATCGCCTCCATTGACGGCAGCGCGGCGCACCAGCACGCCGGCAAGCCGGCCTCCATGCCGCAGGTAAAGGCGGCGCCGCAACGCGGACAATTGTTGGTGGCCACGTCGTTCGCGATCGTGCTCTCGATGATGTCGCTCATGTGGAAATGCTCCGGACAGGACACGAGATATTACGTTCTTCGCGCTGGCAGAAGCTTGAAAAGCCCCCTCCCACCCCTATATTGGCTACGTAAGCGGTTCAAACCCATGATGACGCACAGGAGGAAAACATGAGCAATCTCATCCGTCGCGACCCGTTCGACGATCTGCTGCGCGGGTTTTTCGTTCGTCCCGTCGACATGACCGCCGGCCTCCAGGGCGAAGCGCCGCAGATGCGTGTCGACGTCAAGGAAGACGAGAATGCGTACCAGGTGCACGCCGAGCTGCCGGGCATCAAGAAGGAGGACATTCACGTCCACATCGACGGCCCGGTCGTGTCGATCAGCGCCGAGCGCAAGCAGGAAAAGGAAGTCAAGGAAGGCGAGCGCATCCTGCGCACCGAGCGTTATTTCGGCAAGGTGTCGCGCAGCTTCCAGCTCGGCCAGGAGATCGACGAAGGCAAGTCGAGCGCGAAGTTCAATGACGGCGTGCTCGAACTGAGCCTGCCGAAGAAAGCGCCCGAACAGGCCAAGCGCCTGACGATCGACTGATCCCCGGCCCTCCCTCGCGCGTGAAGCCGCACTCCCTCGTCGAGGGGCTGCGGCTTCTGCTTTGTGGCCCGACTCTTTAGAATGGCGCGAGTCCACCGCCAGGAACCCCCGATGCCCCCGCCCCCGCCCCCACCGACGTCACCCCCGCCCGCAAGGCCGAAATCCTCGCCGAGGCGCTGCCGTACATCAAGCGCTTCTTCGACAAGACAGTCGTCATCAAGTACGGCGGCAACGCGATGACCGACCCGCACCTGAAGGACTGCTTCGCGCGCGACGTCGTGCTGCTCAAGCTCGTCGGCCTGAATCCGGTCGTCGTGCACGGCGGCGGGCCGCAGATCGAAACCCTGCTCGCGCGCGTCGGCAAGAAAGGCGAGTTCATCCAGGGCATGCGCGTCACCGACGCCGAGACGATGGAAGTCGTCGAGATGGTGCTCGGCGGCCAGGTGAACAAGGAGATCGTCAGCCTCATCAACCAGCACGGCGGCAAGGCCGTCGGCCTGACGGGCAAGGACGCGAGCTTCATCCGCGCGAAGAAGCTGCTGATGCAGAAGGAAGACGCGGCGCCCGGCGACGTCGTGGACGTCGGCCAGGTCGGCGAGATCACGAAGATCGACCCGAGCCTGATCGCCTTCCTCGACCAGGGCGACTTCATCCCGGTGATCGCCCCGATCGGTGTCGGCGAAGCGGGCGAGACCTACAACATCAACGCCGACGTCGTCGCCGGCAAGCTCGCCGAGATCCTGAAGGCGGAAAAACTCGTGCTGCTGACGAACACGCCGGGCGTGCTCGACAAGGCCGGCAACCTGCTGACCGGCTTGACACCACGCCAGATCGACGACCTGGTCGCCGACGGCACGCTGTCGGGAGGCATGCTGCCGAAGATCAGTTCGGCGCTCGACGCGGCGCGCAACGGCGTGAAATCGGTGCATATCATCGACGGCCGCGTCGAACACTGCCTGCTGCTGGAGATCCTTACCGACCATGGGGTGGGGACGATGATCAAGAGCAAGTGACGCCTTCTGGCGGACTGCGTGGCGGGAACATCCACGGCAGTCCGCCGGCAGCGCTGCACTCAACCGTGCCGGCAGGGGCACCGCTCGACGACCCGCCTGCCGATCACCTCGCCTCGGCCTCCTTCCATGCGCCTGCGCGCTGTAGTCGTCAGCTTGCTGTGGCTGGTCCTTGCTGGTACTGCGCATTCCGCGACGCTTCGTGTGGGTCCGGACGAGGCAATCACCTCCATCGCAGAGGCTGCACGTCTCGCCCGGGACGGGGACATCGTCGAAATCCAGCCGGGCGAGTATCGCGGCGCCGTTGCCTCATGGACGCAACGGCGACTGACGATCCGCGGCGTCGGCGAGCGGCCGGTACTGATCGCCGACGGCAGGAGCGCCGAGGACAAGGCGATCTGGGTGATCCGCAATGGCGACTTCGTCATCGACAACATCGAGTTTCAGGGCGCCCGCGTCCCCGACGGCAACGGCGCGGGCATCCGTTTCGAGCGGGGTAAGCTGCACGTCCGCAACTGCGCATTCGTCGACAACCAGACGGGGATCCTCACCAGCAACTTCATCGACGCCGAATTGCGCATCGACGACAGCCTGTTCACCGACGCGCCGCGCCAGGAGCACTCCCTGCCCCATCTGCTCTACGCCGGGCGGATTGCGCGACTCGAGATCTTCGGCAGCCGCTTCCATAACGGATACCGCGGCCACTTGATCAAGTCGCGTGCACGACGCACTGACCTCCGGTACAACCTGATCTATGACGGGCGCGCCGGCGAAGCCTCATACGAAATCGACCTGCCCAATGGTGGCGACGCGACGCTCGTCGGCAATGTGATCGGTCAAAGCGCGAGGACGCACAATCCCGTCGTTGTCGCCTACGGTGCCGAAGGGCATGCCTGGCCGGAAAACGCGCTTGTACTGTCGCATAACACCTTGACGAGCGCCCACACCTTCGGCGCCTGGTTCCTGCGCGTATGGAGGGATCGTATCGGCGCGGATGTCCGCGTGCGGGGCGTCAATAACCTGGTGGTTGGGCTCGGCGCCTTCACGCTCGGCGCCAGCGGCGAATTCCGAGGCAACTTCCCGGCGCTGAGCGGGATGCTGAACGATATCGAAGCTCTCGACTTTTCGCTCGCACCCGGCTCGCTGCTGCGTGGACGTGGCGAAAACGTCCCGACCAGCCCGGACGGCGACGTCGTTCCCGACGCCGAATTCCAGCTCCCGATCGGCCGGCGGCCGCTCACCGCCCCCGCGCACTGGACACCCGGAGCCTTCCAGCGCGCTGGCGATGCGCGATAGCTACAACAGGTTGAACGAGCCTACAGCCCGAGCCAGCGTCCGATGATGTTGCGCTGCATCTCGGAGGTGCCCGAATAGATGGTGCTGCCGACCGCGTCACGCAACGCGCGCTCGACCTCGTACTCGACCATATAGCCATAGCCGCCGTGCAGATGGACCGTGTCGAGGGCGGTCCGGAGCAGGGACTCGCTGACCATCAGCTTTGCCATTGCGGCATCCAGCGACGCATTGCGCAGGTTCTCGAGCCGCCACGCGGCGCGGTAGGCGAGTAGCCGCGCGGCTTCGAGCTGGACCTTCATGTCGGCGATCTTGTGCGCCACGGCCTGAAACTTTCCGATCGCCTGGCCGAACTGGTTGCGCGTGCGCGCATAGGAGATTGACGTCTCGAGGAGCCGCTCGATGGTTCCGACATGGCTCGCGACCAACAGGCAGCGCTCCCAGTCCATCGCCGTGGAGAACACAGCGGAACCGCCCCCGACCTGACCGAGCACGGCCGACGGTGAAACATACATGTCGGTGAACACCAGTTCTCCCACCGGCGACGTCCGCAGCCCGAGCTTCTCGAACTTCTGTCCCGCGGAAAAACCGGGGGTATCGCTTTCGACGAGAAACGCGGTCACTCCGCCGTGAAAACCCTTGGCCGGTTCGGTGACCGCGAACACCACCGCAACGTCGGCGACCGGACCGTTGGAGATGAACGTCTTGGTGCCGTTGATGCGCCAGCCGTCGCGGTCGCGCTCGGCATGGGTGCGCATCGAAAAGGAATCCGAACCGGAATCGGGTTCGGTGATCGCGTGGGCGCCGACCAGGGTGCCGTCGCACAGCCCCGGCAGATAACGACGCTTCTGTTCCTCGCTGCCATGCCGCCATACCGGCACCACACAGGCGAGCAGGTGGGCGCACAGCGAAAACACGAGTCCACCGTCCCTGCACCCATAGCCCAGCGCCTCCAGCACCATCGCGCATGACAAGGCATCGAGGCCGGTCCCGCCATACGCTTCGGGAACCGGCAGGCCCTGAATGCCGACGTTGGCACATTCTCGCCACAGGTCGCGGGAAAAGACCTGCTCGCGATCGCGCTCAACAACGTACGCATTGAGCGAGCCTCGGGCGAATTTGATGATGTTGTCGCGCAGGAGTTTCTGCTCTTCGGAATAGGCGAAGTCCATCAGCCCAGCTCCTTGAGTCGCTGGTAGTCCGTCTTGTCCGTCGACGTCTTCGGCAGGGCATCGAGCCACTTGAAATGGTCGGGGATCATGTACAGCGGTATCCGCTCCGCGCAGAAGCGCTTGAGTTCGATCAGGGAGGCCTTGTCCGTCCCCTTGCTGCTCAGGAATGCGCTGATCCGCACACCCGCTTCGGCATCCGGCACGGCGACGACGGCAACCTCCTTGACCAGCGGATGCTGATACAGCCCCGCCTCGATTTCACCGAGCTCGACCCGGTAGCCGCGCCGCTTGACCATGCGGTCGCGCCGGCCGCGGTAGATATGGTTTCCGTCGGCTGCTTCGACGACGATGTCGCCGGTCCGGTACCAGCGCGTTCCGTCGTCATCGACGAGGAAGCTTTCCGCGGTGCGCTCCGGCAACGACCAGTAACCCTGCATCACGCCGCTGCCGGTAATGCACAGTTCGCCCTCTTCTCCCGGCTTCACCGGCGCGTTGTGCTCGTCGACGACCTTGCCACGCAGGTGCTCGCACACCTTGCCGATGGGATAGGGCGACGTACGCTCGTCAGGCACCGGCGGAACAACTTCGTAGTAGGTGCAGACGTTGGTTTCGGTCGGGCCGTAGAGGTTGAAATAGCGGGGTTGCGGCAACTGCGAACACAGCGTCCGGAGATGCTTGACCGGGAACACCTCGCCCGCGAACAGGACGAGGCGCAGCGAAGAGCAGTCCTGGCTGCGGAGATCGCCGAACTGCGCCATCAGGCTGAGGATCGACGGCGCGGAGTACCAGATGCTGATCCTTTCCTCGGCAATCAGCCTGGCCAGATGCAGCGCGTCCTTGCCCCGTTCCTCCGGGATCAGCACGAGGGCCGCGCCATGTTTGAGGGCGACATGGATGTCGAGGATCGAGAGGTCGAAATGCAGCGGCGCGTGAGACGAGAAGCGGTCATCCGGCTGCGGTTCGAACACCGCGGAACACCAGTCGACGAAACTCACGGCGTTGTCGTGCGAGAGCATCACGCCTTTCGGCTTTCCGGTCGAGCCCGACGTGTAGAGGATGTAGGCGAGATCTTCGGGCGGCGACATCGCGTTCTTCGCCGCCGCGGCCGGCCGCTGCGCGTCCGCTTCGTCCAGCAGGCGGGCGAGCGGACCGCCACCGCCGGCTCCGTCGAGCAGCAGCAACGGCGGCAGCTCTCCGAGCTCGAAAAATTCCGTGGAAAAACGGTCCTCGAGGCGCCTCTCCATGACGACCGCCCGCACGGCGCAGTTGTGCATGATGTAGGCATTGCGAGGGGGCGGCGCGTCGGGATCGACCGGCACGTAGGCGGCACCTGCCTTGAGAATGCCGTAGATCGCAGCGATGGCGTCGATCGACTTGCGCAGGTAGAGACCCACCCGGTCGCCGGGGCGCACGCCGAGGGTGACGAGCCGGTCACGCAACCGGTCGGACAACGCGTCGAGCGCGGCATAGCTGATCGCCCCCCGCTCAGGCTCGACGACTGCGATGCGCGACGGATGGAGGGCGGCCGCGTCGCAGAGGAATTGATGCAGCGGGCGTGGATTCGACATATCGCGCTACCTCGCCTTGGAGGTGAGGAGACTGGCGATGCTGCGGATCGTGTCGAGGTGTTCCTTGTCCGCTTCGTGGGCCTCGAGCACGATGCCGTACTGCTCCTCGAAATGCAGAACCAGTTTGAGCGTGGCGATCGAATCGAGGATCCCGCCGCTGATCAGCGGCAGGTCATCGGTCAGTTCATCCGGATTCTCGCCCGGTAGAAACTCTTCGAGGATGTAATCCTTGACGATCCTGCGGAAGTCGATGCTGGTCTCCATCGCTGCCTCACTATCAAATCAATCAGCGCCCGGCTGGTTGGAAAATGACCTCGCGCTTTTCCGCCAGGCCATCGAAGAGTCGTTCCGCGATCAACTGGTGACCGCGCACGTTCGGATGATCATCCCACTCGGCGAGCCGAATTTCGTCGATGTTCCGCCCCTTGTAGACGTCCTCCTGGTTAATCACGACGAAGCCCGCCGCGTCGGCGACGGCGACCGCCTCGGCCGTCTCTTCCTGCCAGCTACCTTCCCGCACCTGGGGCAGGAAGATCCACACCGGCACGCTGCCGTGTTTGCGCGACTCCTCAGCAATGCGGCCATAGACATAGGTAAGCACCTCCCGACGATAGGGCGTTAGTCGCTTGCGAGCCTCTCCCTCGTCCATCCCGACCGTGACACCCGCTTTGCTCGCAATGTCCCGCAGACCGTCATAGGGAATGTCGATGCCCTTATTGACAGCTTCGGCAAGGTAGGCCGCCGCACGGGAAATCTCGTGCCCGGTTGCAATATAGAAGATTGCATGCGGCTGGAATTCGAAGGCCTTCTCTGCCATGACCAACTGCTGCGGCGGTTGATAACCGGGCACGCCCATGTTGAGCAGTTCGTACTTGTCGAACGCTCCACCGGCCCATTCCCGGTTCAACCGGTCCTCCACCACCGCCTCGAAAGTCTGGCCGTCACCCACACCCCAGCCCATCACCGACGACGCCCCCAGGACGACTCCCCGGAAGGTGCCGGCGGCAGGCAGGGCTTCGTAATCCCGATCGCGCATACCGAAACGGTTGATGCTGATCGTGCCGTGCTTGGTGGTCTGAACAAAGGACGGAATCAGTTCGGTCTGCGCGAATCCTCCGACAAAGTGCTTCAAGTTCGTGCTCTCGACATCCAGCCAGTTCTTCGGCTTGTTCATATAGACCTCCCACAACTGGGAGTTGAAGCGATCGACCGACAGCAAGTTCTCGTAGTAGCCCCGCTCCAGTTGCGCGGTATCGAGTCGGCTCAGTTGCCCCGAACGCAGCGAATGCACGAAGGTGCCGAAATCCTTGCCGAGCTGCAGGTGCAGCGCTTCGACGCTCACGGTGAGGAGCGCGAACAGTGATGCAACGGTGACAAGGCGGCTCCGCATCCAGGTGCGATCATCCTGAGCGGAGGCACGCACATTGCGCAGGGACTCGCGCGGGATGCTGCCGGCAATGATGACCGCCAGCACCACGGACGGATACAGCAGCATCCGGGCGGTGTACTCCCCACCCAGCGCAGCCCACAACGAGACCCACGCACCGAGCGACTCGGTCGTCCAGAATGACCACAGCACGCAAATGAACCAGAACGTGGCGTAGGTCTTGAACACCAGCACAGCGGTCGTGCGCCACGTTCGGGTCGGCGTCCCGAGGCTGCGGGCACGACCATGCCGCATCTCGTAAAGCGAATTGGCCACCACCAGCAAGCCGAGGATGCCCCAGAACAGCATGTCCTGCGCGACGAGCAGCATCGTCCCACGCAGCCAGAACCACTGGTAGGCGTGCAGGAACCACGTCATGAGAAAGACGTACAGCGTGGCAAGCACCAAGGCCTTCTCCGTACCCAGCTTGCGCAGTTTGAATACCGCCGGGTAATAGAAGACCTTCTGCATGAACTCCTTCCAGTAGATATTGATGCGCCGCCAGAAGTCCGTAAAGCTCGACGCCAGCAAGTAGCGGTTGTGCGTCTCGGGCAGACGAAAGCCGAACAGATAGAGCATTCCGACAATCAGATGGAATAGACCGGAAACACGCAGGTAGAGGAGGAAATTCGATACGAGGTACTGGATCAACTCGGCCGGATTGGCGACCTCGTGCGGCGCCAGCGTCAGGTAGTAATAGACGATGCGGTAGAGGATCAGATGCATCACGCCACGCACCATCCAGTCGATGCCGACCTGGTAGATACGATACGCATCGTCGTCGAAGTAGTTGCGCCGAAAGGTCTTGAAATCGATTACGGGGAAAAGCGGAAAGCAGGCATTCGGCAACATGAAGAAGTAGGCCAGCGACTGCGCAGGCGACGGGGGGGTCTTGTCATGGCGCAGATCATAGAAATAGCCGATCAGCCGGAACATGAACATCGCGCCGAGGATCGGCCAGATCGCGTCCGACCACGGAAACGGCAGGTGGCCGGCACGTTGCAGTGCAAGGATGCCCGCTGCGCCCAACAAGAGCGCCCCGCGCCACGCGAAGGACACCGGAAGATGACAGATACCGACCAGAGCGAGGCTGATCGTCACGAGCCATGCCGCATTCACACCGCCCATGACGACGCCGATCCCGGCCAGGCTCAGCATCACAAAAAACGGCAACCGCATGCGCAATGGCAGCCAGGCGTGGATTGCGAAACCTGCGAAGGCGAGCATGGCAAGCCGCAGAAACGCGGCGGATTCGATCTGGAACTGGCGCAGAAGCAGCAGCAGCAGTGCGAGCTGTGCGACGACAAGAAAATAATTGACCAGGCTGATCTGTCCCTTTTCTGCCGCTTCACCGGCAATCTGGCCGGGCGCCCGCGCAAGAACGGCCGTCAAGGTCATCGCAGTCTCCAATTCAAAGATTGGCTCCAGACGGCGCTGTCGGCGTGGCCCTGATACCAATGCGCGCCGCAGTGTCAGGTCAGGTCTTTTTTCCCCTTTGTCATTCTAGGAACAGCCGCTTGAATTGCTCAAGAATTTTCTGGCGCAATTTCCTTCCGTTACATCTTTAGCATAGAAGCTGCCATGAGCCGGATAGACGTCGCCCCCCGCTGCTGCGCCGAGCCCGTCTTGCGCTTGACATGCTCCATGTCGCCTGTTCGCACCCGTCACGCCGACAGCGCTCCACGCCGCTGCAGCTCGAGCACCAGATACTCGGCCGCATCGTCCGGGCCAAGGCGCGTCGTGTCGATACGGATCTCCGGGTTCTCCGGCGCTTCATACGGCGAGTCGATGCCAGTGAAGTTCTTCAGTTCGCCGCGCCTTGCCTTCTTGTAGAGGCCTTTCACGTCGCGCTGCTCGGCAACATCGAGCGGCGTGTCGATGAACACCTCAAGGAACTCGCCCTCCTTGAGCAGCGCGCGCGCCATCTGCCGCTCGGCGCGGAACGGCGAGATGAACGCGGTGATGACGATCAGCCCTGCATCGACCATCAGCCGCGCGACTTCACCGACGCGCCGGATGTTCTCGACCCGGTCCGCGTCGGTGAAGCCCAGATCCTTGTTCAGCCCGTGCCGCACGTTGTCGCCGTCGAGAAGGTAGGTGTGGCGGCCGAGCGCATGCAGCTTCTTCTCGACGAGGTTCGCGATCGTCGACTTGCCCGCGCCCGACAGGCCGGTGAACCACAGCACGCACGGCCTCTGGTGCTTCAGGCGGGCCCGCGCCGCGCGGTTGACGTCGACGTGCTGCATGTGGATGTTCTGGCTGCGGCGCAGCGCGAAGTGCAGCAGGCCGGCGCCGACCGTGTCGTTGCTGAGGCGATCGATGAGGATGAAGCCGCCGGTGTCGCGGTTTTCGGCATAGGGGTCGAACGCGACCAGGCGGTCGAGACTGAGGTTGCAGACGCCGATTGCATTCAGCTCGAGCGTCCTCGCGGCGATGTGCTCGAGCGTGTTGACGTTCACCTGGTACTTGATGTGTGTCACTGCCGCGGTGACGGTCTTCGCACCGATTTTCATCAGATATGGCCGACCGGGCAGCAACGGTTCGTCGCGCATCCACACCAGCGTGGCTTCGAACTGGTCGGCCGATCCGGCGGGCGCGGCGGCGGCCGAAATCACGTCGCCGCGGGAGATGTCGATCTCGTCCGCGAGCGTCAGCGTGATCGACTGGCCGGCGACCGCGCAGTCGAGATCGCCGTCGCGCGTGACGATGCGCGCGACCGTGCTCTCCTTGCCGGACGGCTGCACGCGGATGCGGTCACCCGGCTTGACGATGCCACCGGCGATCGTGCCGGCGAAACCGCGGAAATCGAGGCTCGGCCGGCTCACCCACTGCACCGGCAGCCGGAAAGGCTGCTTTTGCAGGCGGTTCTCGTCGATTTCGACGGTTTCGAGATAACCCATCAGCGTCGTGCCGTGGTGCCACGGCATGTGCTCGCTCGGCGCGGTGATGTTGTCGCCCCTGAAAGCCGACATCGGGACGAAGGTCACGTTCTTCAGCCCGATTTGCTCGGCAAATGCGCGGTAATTCTCGACGATACGATGGAAGACGGCCTCGGAATAATCGACGAGATCCATCTTGTTGATCGCAACGATGATGTGGCGGATGCCGAGCAGCGACACGAGGTAGCTGTGCCGGCGCGTCTGCGTCAGCACGCCGCGGCGCGCATCGACCATCAGCACGGCGGCGTCGGCGGTCGAGGCGCCGGTCACCATGTTGCGCGTGTATTGCTCGTGCCCGGGCGTGTCGGCGACGATGAACTTGCGCTTGTCGGTCGAGAAGAAACGGTAGGCGACGTCGATCGTGATGCCCTGCTCGCGCTCCGCCGCGAGCCCGTCGACGAGCAGCGCGAAATCGAGCGCCTCGCCCTGCGTGCCGTATTTCTTCGAATCGGCCTCGATCGCCGCGAGCTGATCCTCGAACAGCATTTTCGATTCAAACAGCAGGCGGCCGATCAAGGTGCTCTTGCCGTCATCGACGCTGCCGCAGGTGATGAAGCGCAGCAGGCTTTTCTTCTCATGTGCCCGCAGGTATTGCTCGATGTCGGTGGCGATGAGATCGGAGCTATGAGACATCAGAAGTACCCCTCCTGCTTCTTCTTTTCCATCGACGCGGCCGAATCGTGGTCGATGACCCGGCCCTGGCGCTCGGACGTTTTGGTCAGCAGCATTTCCTGGATGATCGCCGGCAGGGTGTCGGCGTCGGACTCGACCGCGCCCGTCAGCGGATAGCAGCCGAGCGTGCGAAAGCGCACCTTCTTCATCATCGGCACCTCGCCGGGTTTGAGCGGCATGCGCTCGTCGTCGACCATGATCAATGCACCGTCGCGCATCACCACCGGCCGCTCGGCCGCGTAGTACAGCGGCACGATCGGCACGCGCTCGAGATGGATGTACTGCCAGATGTCGAGCTCGGTCCAGTTCGACAGCGGAAACACCCGCATCGACTCGCCCTTGTGCTTCCTGGCGTTGTAGAGCTTCCACAGCTCCGGGCGCTGGTTCTTCGGGTCCCAGCGGTGCTGCACGGTGCGGAACGAGAAGATGCGCTCCTTGGCGCGGGATTTCTCCTCGTCGCGCCGTGCGCCGCCGAACGCAGCGTCGAAGCCGTATTTGTCGAGCGCCTGCTTGAGCCCCTCGGTTTTCATGATGTCGGTGTGGATCGCCGAGCCGTGCGTGAATGGGTTGATGCCCTTCTCGACGCCTTCGGGATTGACATGGACGATCAGGTCGAGCCCGAGTTGGCTGACCATGCGGTCGCGAAACGCATACATGTCGCGGAATTTCCAGCGCGTATCGACGTGCAGCAGCGGGAACGGTGGCTTTGCCGGATGGAAGGCCTTCACCGCGAGATGCAGCATCACCGCGCTGTCCTTGCCGATCGAGTAGAGCATCACCGGGTTTTCCACCTCGGCGACGACCTCCCGCATGATGTGGATGCTTTCGGCTTCGAGCCGCTGCAGATGGGTAAGTGACATCGTCGTCCTCTTGATGACGCAGGATTACATTTTGCGCGTCCGCGGCACGAACCGGCCCGATGAAAACTGCCTACAATGGCCGTGGTACCGAGTTTAGCAACTGTCCGGAGTGCCTTTGTGACCGATTCCGCCTTTGTGACCGATTCCCATTCCCGCGGCAAGCTGCTCGAAACGCTCGTTCCGCTCGCGAGACGCGCCGGCGACGTGATCATGTCCGTTTATGCGACGGACTTCGAGATCCGCGGCAAGGACGATGCATCGCCGGTCACCGAAGCCGACGAGCGGGCCGAGGCGGTGATCCTCGCCGGCCTCGCGGCGCTCGCGCCGCAAATCCCGGTGATCGCCGAGGAGGCGGTCGCGGCCGGCTGCATCCCGGAAATCGGCGAGCGCTTCTGGCTCGTCGATCCGCTCGACGGGACGAAGGAATTCATTCGGCGCAACGGCGAATTCACCGTGAACATCGCGCTGATCGAAGCCGGGCAGCCGGTACTCGGCGTCGTGCTGGCGCCGGCGCTCGGACGGCTTTACGCGGGGGCCGTCGGCGCCGGCGCCTTCGTCGAGGACGATCGCGGTCGCCGCCCGATCCGCTGCCGCCTGCCGCCGGACGAGGGACTCACCGTCGTCGCCAGCCGCTCGCACGGCGACGCCGCGGCGCTCGACGCGTTCCTTGCCGGACGCAAGGTCGCGAGCCGCGCCAGCGCCGGCTCGTCGCTGAAGCTCTGCCTCATCGCGGCCGGCGAAGCCGATCTCTATCCGCGGCTCGGGCGGACGATGGAATGGGACATCGCCGCCGGTCACGCCGTGCTCGAGGCGGCGGGCGGCCGCGTCAGCCAGATCGACGGCCGCCCGCTGCACTACGGCAAACCCGACTTCGCCAATCCGCATTTCGTCGCCTCCGGATTCGCCGACCCAACCGTCTGACCCCACTGCTGCGCCCGCCCGGCGCGGATACCGCATGACTGCCTATGTCGTCCTGCTGTCGATCGTCGTCCTGCTCGCCTTGCTGATACGCGGACGGACCTCGCCCGCCGTACTGTTCACCGCGTGGGCGGCCGGCTACTATCTGGCGGGCCTCGTCGACGAGCGCAAGTGGCTGACGAGTTATTCGAACCCGGCGCTGGTAACACTGATCGTGCTGCTGCTGGTTTCGCTCGCGCTCGAGCGATCGCCACTGCTCGACCGCTTTGCCGGCGTAGTCCTCAAGGGCCGGCCGTCGATGGCGGTCCTGCGGCTGTCAGTCGTCACCGCGCTGGTGTCGGCCTTCCTGAACAACACCGCGGTCGTCGGCGCGCTGCTGGGCGTGATCTCCCGGCAGCGCCATCTTCCCGCGTCGAAACTGCTGATTCCGCTGTCGTACGCCGCGATTCTCGGTGGCATCACGACACTGGTCGGCACTTCGACGAACCTGGTCATCAATTCGTTCGTCATCGGCGCCGGTCTGCCGCCCCTCGGGATGTTCCAGTTCACCGCCGTCGGCGTGCCTGTCGCACTCGCCTGCATCGCAGTGATGGCGCTCGGTTCGCGGCTGTTGCCGGCCCATGAGACGGCATCGAAGGAGAACCGCCAGGCGTATTTTCTCGAAGCACAAGTCACCCCCGGCTCGCCGTTGGCAGGCAAGAGCATCGAGCAGAACCGCCTGCGCAGCCTCGACGGGCTGTTCCTGCTCGAGATCGAACGCGACGGCCGGCTGATTTCGCCGGTCGGGCCGGATGAAACATTGCGCGAAGGCGACGTCCTCGTGTTCACCGGCGAGATCGGCAAAGTCCAGGCGCTGCAGCAGTTTTCCGGCCTGCACGTGTTTGGCACCCGCGCCGATACGCTGCTCGGCTCGAACCTTGTCGAGGTCGTCATCTCGAACGAGTCGATGCTGCCGAACCGCACATTGCGCGACGTCGATTTCCGCTCGCAGTTCGACGCCGGCGTCGTCGGCATCCGCCGCGGCGACAAACGCCTGACCGGCCAGCTCGGGCGCATCCCGCTGCGCGTCGGCGACTGCCTGCTGCTCGCCGTCGGCGCCGACTTCGCCCAGCACCGCAACATCGACCGCAACTTCCACCTGCTCGATGGCGGCCTGCTGCGACCAAAACTCACCAGCCATCAGAGCCGGATCGCGCTGTCGGGCTTTGCACTGGCGATCGCGCTGTCGGCATTCGACGTCTGGCCGCTGCTCAATGGCCTGCTCGCGCTGCTCGCGGCGCTGCTCGCCACCCGCATGCTGACGATCGACGAGATGCGCCGGCGGTTTCCGTTCGAACTGCTGCTGATCATCGGCTCGGCGCTGACGATCGCCACCGCGCTGGAATCCTCCGGCGCCGCGCAACTGGTTGCCAATTCGATGCGCAGCGCCTTCGACGGCTACGGGGTGACCGGCGCCTTCATCGGCGTCTATCTGATCACGCTGGCACTGACCGAGGTGATCACGAACAACGCCGCCGCAGCACTCGCCTTTCCGATCGCGATATCGACCGCACGCGCTTTCGGCGTCGACCCGATGCCCTTCGTGATGGCGGTGGCCTACGGGGCCAGCGCCGGTTTCCTGATTCCGTTCGGCTATCAGACGCACCTGATGGTGATGTCGCCCGGAAGCTACCGCATCACCGACTTCTTCAAGGCTGGCGTGCCGGTCAGCCTGACCTATTCGGCCGTCGTGCTGCTGCTGGTGCCGGTGTTCTTTCCGTTCTGATCCTCCAGGCGGGCAGACAGACGGGTCACGAACTCGACCACCGTTCCGACGGTTGCAAACGAACTGCCGTCGATCTCGTCATCCGGCACCTCGATCGCGAAACGTTCCTCGATCGTGTGAATCACCGCGAGCACCGCCATCGAATCGAGCTCCGGCACACTCCCCAGCAGGGGCGTTTCGGCATCGAACTGCAATCCGCGGCCATTGAGATTCAACACCTCATCGAGCAGCGACAAGACTTCTTCCTGGATATTCAAGGCACTTACTCCTTTGCGCGCCATTACATGCCGGCGATCCGAGCGATCGGTCGACAGCGCTAAACTGCGCATTATACTTGCCGCCTCACTGTTCCCTGTGCGATCCCTGCGGGCCGCGACGAGCACGAACCGCTGCTTTCAGGCGCGCGCCACACCCCCGATGCCGACCGGACGCCGAGCACGATGACTTCCGCCCACCTGCTTCACGAGCTGATTTTCGCCTCGGCCGGACGCGCCGGCGATGATCCCGCCTTGACCAGCGGCAAGCGCAGCGTCTCCTATGCCGACCTCGACGAACGCTGCCGGGCGTTCGCATCCGGCCTCGTCGAGCTTGGCCTCGCGCGCGCGGAACGAGTCGGCGTCTATCTGGACAAGCGCATCGAATTCGTCGTCGCGGCCTTCGGCAGCGCTGCCGCCGGAGGGGCGTTCGTCCCGCTGAATCCATTGCTGAAGCCCGACCAGGTGGGCCACATCCTGCGCGACTGCAACGTCCGCGTGCTGGTCACCAGCATCGAGCGGCTCGCGCTGCTGCAAGCGGTGCTTGCGCAGTGTCACGACCTGCGCCAGGTCGTCATCGTCGATGATCCCGCCGAACTGCCCGCGGTGAGCGGCGCCAGTGCCCATCGCTGGAGCGAGCTCGAGGACGTTGCGCGACGGGCCGGCCATCGCGTCATCGACACCGACATTGCCGCGATCCTCTACACTTCCGGCAGCACCGGCCGGCCCAAAGGCGTCGTGCTGTCGCACCGCAACCTCGTCGTTGGCGCACGCAGCGTCGCGCAGTACCTCGGCAATCAGGCCGGCGACACCCTGCTCGCTGCGCTGCCATTGTCCTTCGACGCCGGGTTTTCGCAGCTCACGACCGCGTTCCACGCCGGCGCGCGCGCGGTGCTGATCAACTACCTGCTGCCGCGCGACGTGCTGAACGCGGTCGTGCGCGAACGGGTCACCGGCCTGACCGCGGTGCCGCCGCTGTGGATCCAGCTGGCCGGACTCGACTGGCCGGAAACGACCGGCGAGCATCTGCGCTACATCGCGAACACCGGCGGCCGCCTGCCGCTCGACACGCTGAAGACCCTGCGCGCAAAGCTGCCGCGCGCCCGCCCCTTCCTGATGTACGGCCTGACCGAGGCGTTCCGCGCAACCTATCTGCCGCCCGAGGAGGCCGAGCGCCGCCCCGACTCGATCGGCAAGGCGATCCCGAATACCGAAGTGCTCGTGCTGCGCGAGGACGGCAGCGAATGCGCACCGAACGAACCCGGCGAACTGGTACAGCGCGGCGCGCTGGTCGCGCTGGGCTACTGGAACGATCCGGAAAAGACGGCCGAACGCTACCGGCCGTTGCCGGCGGGCGTCGCGGGGCGCGAAGGCGGCCTGGTGATTCCCGAAATCGCGGTGTTCTCCGGCGACACCGTGCGCCGCGACGAGGAAGGTTTCCTGTACTTCATCGGCCGGCGCGACGAGATGATCAAGACCTCCGGCTACCGCGTCAGCCCGACCGAAGTCGAGGAGATCGTTTACTCGACGGCGCTGGTCGGCGAGTGCGCCGCCTTCGGCCTGCCCCACCCGACGCTCGGCCAGACGATCGGCGTCGTCGCGACACCGGCGCACGGCACCACGCTCGACACCGCGGCGCTGCTCGCCGAGTGCCGCCGGCGCATGCCGGCCTACATGGTGCCGGCCCGCATCGAACTGCGCGACGGCGCGCTGCCGCGCAACCCGAACGGCAAGATCGACCGCAAGGGGTTGGCAGCAGAATACCCGGCCTATAATTCATAATTGATTGTGCGTTTCCACCGCCGAAAAAACAGGAAAAGGCCTTTCATGGTCAGCGAAGACATGCTGAAAGAGATTTCACGGCGCATTACCGCGCAACTGCATCCGGACAAGATCATTTTGTTCGGCTCATACGCATGGGGTAATCCGTCGGATGACAGCGACCTCGATCTGCTCGTCGTGGTGCCCGATTCCGCCGAATCGGCGCACGCCAGGGCCGCTCGCGTTCATCGCGCGCTGCGCGGGATACCGGTCCCGTGCGACGTGATGGTGCGCACGCGCGCGGAGATTTCGCGGGTCAATCCGGCACGAAGCTCCTTGCTGTATCGCGCGCTCCACGAAGGACGAGTGCTGCATGCCTGAGCCGGGGCTCATTGAGGCGCAGCTTTGGCTCAATCGCGCGCGCGACGATCTGGGAGCAGCTGCGAAGCTGTTGCGCGGAAACGACGCATACCCAGCGACGGCCTCCTATCATTGCCAACAAGCCGCGGAAAAGGCGCTCAAAGCCGTGCTTGCTACCGGCGATCAACCAATTCCGAAAACTCATGACCTGCGGGTTCTGGTAGAACGCGCCGCCGGAATTGACCCGGATCTGCTGATGCTACAGGACATCGCCGAGCAACTGACGCCGCTCGCAACCGAGTTCCGCTATCCAAGCGATGTTCCGGACCCGACCCGGGATGAGGCTCGGCGCGCACTGAACATGGCGCGCGAGTTGTTCAGGGTGATTGCGGAACATATGGGCGCACGCATGGACTCCCCGGATAACACCAATACCGCCTGAATCAGTGACGGGGAAGGCACAACGTGCCGACCGGAACAGGCAAACACATGAACAATTCCATGACTGCCCCCCAAAGAACTCCCCCTGTGCACGCCCCGATGAGCCAGTTCCCGGTCGAGAACGGCGAACTCGTCGTCGGCGGCGTGCCGCTCACGCGGCTCGCCGCGCGCGTCGGGCAAACCCCGTTCTACGCTTACGACCGCGCGCTGCTGTCCGCCCGCGTCGCCGAACTGCGGCAGGCGCTGCCGGCGGCGATCCAGCTCCACTATGCGGTGAAGGCCAATCCGATGCCGGCGCTGGTCGGACACATGGCCGGATTGGTCGACGGGCTGGACGTCGCCTCGGCGGGCGAGCTTGCGATCGCGCTCGACGCCGGCTGTGCGCCCGCCGACATCAGCTTCGCCGGCCCCGGCAAGCGCGACGCGGAGCTCGCCCAGGCGGTCGCGGCCGGCGTGCTGCTGAACGTCGAATCCTTCCGCGAGGCGCGCGCGCTTGCCGAAATCTCCACGCGACTCGGCTGGCCGGCGCGCGTTGCCGTGCGCGTCAATCCGGATTTCGAGCTGAAGAGTTCGGGCATGAAGATGGGCGGCGGACCGAAGCCGTTCGGTGTCGACGCCGAGGAGGTGCCTGCGCTGCTCGCCGAAGTCGGCCGGCTGGGACTCGCGTTCGAGGGCTTCCATCTCTTCGCCGGCTCGCAGAACCTTCGCGCCGAAGCGATCGTCGAGGCGCAGCAGAAGAGCTTCGAGCTCGCGCTGCGCCTGGCCGATTCCGCCCCGGCTCCGGTTCGCGTGCTGAATCTCGGCGGCGGCTTCGGCATTCCGTATTTCCCCGGTGAGACGCACCTCGATCTCGCCCCGATCGGCGCGAACCTCGCCGGGATCGCAACTGCCGCGGCGACCCGGCTGCCGGGCGCCGCGCTGGTCATCGAACTCGGACGCTTTCTCGTCGGCGAAGCCGGCATCTATGTCTGCCGCGTGATCGATCGCAAGGTGTCGCGCGGTCAGGTGTTCCTCGTCTGCGACGGCGGACTGCACCATCACCTGTCCGCGTCCGGCAACTTCGGCCAGGTGCTGCGCAAGAACTATCCGGCCGCGATCGGCAATCGCCTCGAAGCGCCGGGCACCACGCCCACCTCGGTCGTCGGCCCGCTGTGCACGCCGCTCGATCTGCTCGCCGATCGCATGGCGCTGCCCGACGCCGGGCCGGGTGACCTCGTCGTGATCTTCCAGTCCGGCGCCTACGGCGCGAGCGCGAGTCCGCAAGCCTTCCTGGGCCATCCCGCCGCGATCGAAGCGCTGGTTTGAGCAAGACCTCCCGCCGGCGCGGTCTTCTATCTTCTATTCATACTCCGCTCGTCCGGAAGCCTTCGCGCACTCCGGCGTGCAAAACGGATGCTTCCGGACGTCCGGCCAATAACCGGACATCTCCGGCACGGCCATGACGCAAGCTTTGCTATGCTTGGCGCTGCCGTTTGCCCGAACCGAATTGGGAGGCTTTCTGATGCGCACCGTCATCGATGCCGTACGTCCAGCCTGTCACGTCGTCGCCTGTGCCGCCCTCGCGTTCGGCATGTCCGTGCGGGCGCAGGCCGCCGACCTCAACACTGCGCTCCTCGACATCTCCCCGAATCGCTGGGTGCGGCTTCATACGCCGGCCGTCAAGGAATGGTCGCGCCAGGCGCACGCCGGCATGGCGTACGACAGCAAGCGCGGCACCCTGCTGATATTCGGATCGAACACGCACGGCCTGGACTGGGACAACACGGTGCATGAGTTCGACCCCGTCACGGCACGCTGGGTCACGCATTACCCCGAGGCGCCCCAGGCGAGCTATCGGGCCGACGACAAGGAGCGCGCGATTGCCGGCGGGCAACGACGCCTGCCCTGGGCGATGCACACCTTCGCCGGGGTGGCCTACGATCCGCAGCGCGACGGCCTGATCGTTGCCGCACGCCCCGAGCACAACCCGATCGGCAAGAAGACCCCGGCAGCAAAAATCCACCCCTCGTGGTTCTATAGTCAGACTCGCCGCGAATGGCAGATGCTGCCGGACAGCGATCAGGCAGCTCCAAAATTCTTCGGCGCCGCGGCGGCGTATGACGAGCGGCGCAGGGTCGCCGTTGCCTATCGCTGGGGGATTTGGGAACTCCTGCCCCAACGCGGAACCACGAACGGCCCCGAAACTGCGTGGGTGAAGGTGAGCAGGGAAAACCACCACCAGATGCATCACAGCATGGTGTACGACAGCCGCCGCGGCAACTTCGCCGTGTTCGGGGATTACCGCAGCACCAATGACGTCTGGATTTACAAGCCTGGCGCGCGGCGCGGCGAAGAAGGCCGCTGGGAAAAGCGCACGCCGGGCGGCGACGCTTGCCCCCGAGCCCAGCATTTTCCGGTCGCCTTCGACCGCGATCAGGGTGTCTTCCTGCTGGTGCCGGGGAACACGGAATTCGAGTCGCTTCCGAACGGCCGCGAACGCGCGCGCCGGCCGAAATCGAACAGTACTTTCGTGTACGACCCCGACGCCAACCGCTACCTCCGTCTGCCCGGCGCCGACATGCCGGCGCTCGGAATGAATTTCATGATGGCCTACGACCCTCGCCACAAGGTCTTCCTGCTGGTCAGCGGAGGCCCCTCCGAAGCGCCGACGGTGTGGGCGCTGAAGCTCGATCTCGCCGGCCTGAAGCGATGACGCCGGGCCGCGATCTGCCCGCGCACGATCTGCGAGCACCGATCGGCGGCATCGGACGGAGCGCACATGTCCCTCGGTGACAGCATTCGGCGCGGGGCGCTCTGGCTCTTCGTCGGCAACACCGGCAGCCAGGTGCTGACCTTCGCATTCGGGATCATCCTCGCGCGGCTGCTGACGCCCGAGGACTTCGGCATGCTGGTCACGATCCAGGTATTCACCGGTCTGGCCGGTTTCGTCGCCGGTGGCGGCATGGGCCAGGCACTGGTCCGCGCCAGCGAAGCGACGAAACAGGATTACGACATCGTGTTCACCCTGCAGCTCGCGATCGGCTGCGCGATCTACGCGGTTTTCTATTTCGCCGCCCCCTGGTTCGCGAGCTGGTACGACACGCCGCTGTACGCGAATCTGCTACGCGTCTCCGCGCTGTCCTTCATCATCCGGCCCTTCGTCAACCTGCCTGGCAGCGTCCTGCATCGGGAAATGCGCTACAAGGCGCAAGCCGCCGTGAGGATCACGACGCTGGTGGTGTCCAGCACGGTCAGCATCGGCATGGCGTACCGGGAACAAGGGGTGTGGAGCCTGATCATCGGCGGATTTGCCGGTTCGATGTGCAGCATGGCGATGCTGATCCGGCTCTCGGGATGGCGCCCGGGGTTTTCCCTCGACATCCGGCGCGGAAGGAAGGTCGCACGTTATGGCCTCCTCGTTTCCATCAACGACATCGTGACCTATCTGCGCAACCAGGCGACGAATTTCCTGCTCGGGAGGACACTGGGCGCCGCGCCGGTCGGACTGTTCAACAAGGCTGACAGCCTCGCGCGAATGCCGCACGGCATGATCACCGGCCCCGTCTATCAGGTCCTTTTCAGGGCATTGGCGAAAGAGCAGGCCAATTGGGACAAATCGCGCTATCTGTTCTTCCGCAGCCTGAGCCTCGTCGCCGTATACGTCACCCCACTTTATGTCGGCGTTTACTGGACCGCCGAGCCGATGATTGCCCTGCTCTATGGTGCGAAATGGGCCGAGGCTGCCGCCCCCCTCGCCATACTCGCGCTCGCGGGGCCGTTTCTGACGATCGCCAACCTGTCCGGCTGCGTCCTCGCGGCCCGCAACCAGCTGGGCCGCGAACTCGTGGTACAGCTCATCGTGCTCGCACTGACCGTCGCCGCAACCCTCGCCGGACTGCGATACGGACTGCGCGGCATCGCCGGCGCACTCGTGCTCGTGACAATCTACAACGCCCTGCACATGTACCGACTCGCCTCGCAGTGTCTGAACGCGACGTGGAAGCAGTTGCCGGTGTCGATGCTCCCCGCCGCAACGCTGAACGCCATTCTCGCAAGCGTCCTGTTCGTCCTCGACCATTACATGCCCGGCACGGTTCGCGACAACAATCCGGCCTATCTCGCAGTCGTGATGGTGACCGGCGCCCTCACCTACGCGCTCTGCTTTCTCTATTTGCCCATTGCGTCACTGGGCTCCGAGCAGCACCGCTGGAAACAGAAGTTGCGACTGGTATCAAGCACCGTTCCATAATCAATCACGCAAGTCGGGTATTGCATCTTTCGCCGCTTCGTGAAGAATCGATGTAACCCGGTCTGTCGCGCCAGTGGCCGGATGGCTGCGAGCGCTTGTGTCTGCCATACGAACGCTCAGGCCGGGGAAGACCGGTCATTCGCGATCGATGAGGATTACGGGATGGAACAACACCTTGCGCGCAGCCTGCTCCTCGGCGTCGGCGCTGCCGCTGCGGGAGGCTCGATCACCGCAGCCGGCGCGGCCCTCGGGCTCACATCCTTCGAAGCGGTGTGGCCGGTGCTCACAACCTGCGCCGTCGCCGCCGCTCTCGTCCACAACACCAAGCAGGCTGTCACCGGCCTCGTCGACAACCGGACGCATACACTGCGCAACCGGATCGAGCGTATCCGTCGTGACGTCGGCGACGTACACGGGCTGGTTCGCCTCGCCCCCTACACGCTTGAACTTCCGCTGCCCGTCGGCGGCGGATGGGCTTTGACGGGCGATTCCGCGGCTTTGCTGGCGCGCGAAACGCTGGAGCGCAAACCGGCCGCCGTCCTCGAACTCGGCTCCGGCGCCTCGACGTTGATCCTTGGGCAGATCCTGCGAAAAAACGGACGCGGACGGCTGCTGTCGATCGATCACGATCCGATGTGGGCCGACCAGACCCGCCGTTACGTCGATCTCCTCGGGTTGGGCGATGTCGTCACCGTCGTCGATGCGCCGCTGAAGTCGGTCACGCTGGGCAACCAGAGCTACGACTGGTACGACATCCCGACACACCGCCTCGACGAGTTGGGGCCGATCGACCTGCTGCTGGTCGATGGTCCGCCCCAGATGCGGGCCAACCCGGCGCACGCCCGATATCCCGCGTTTCCGCTGCTCCGCGAACGCCTGTCCGCCAACGCAGTGATATTCGTCGACGACGCCAGCCGGGCGACCGAATCGAGAATGGTCGAGACCTGGACCGACGAGGAGGCCGGATGGATATCTCGCTGGTTCGACACGATCGACGGGATGTGCATGCTGACCAGGAAAGCCTGATCTCCGGCGACGGACGGATACGGTGATACCGGTCCCGCAAAGGCATGCAAGGCCCCGACGAAGCCGCGTTCGGGGGCAAGCGGCGGACTCTCAAGCAGTGGGACACGACCACGGCGGGATTCATAGCGATGTTATTTAACTCTTACGAGTTCATCTTCTTTTTTCTGCCGATCGCGTTCGCGGCGTTCTTCTGGATTGCGCGATACAGCCGCCCGCTTGCTGCGCTCTGGCTGTTTGCGGCATCGCTGTTCTTCTATGGCTGGTGGAATCCGGTTTACGTCGGCCTGCTGGTCGGCTCGATATTTTTCAACTTCGCGATCGGCACCGCGATTTCGAGGGAGCACAGACGCGGTGCCCACGTCCGGAGGAGACTGCTTGTATGGATCGGAGTTTCTTCAGATCTCGCGCTGCTCGCGTATTACAAATACGCGAATTTCTTCGTCAGTAACGCGAATCAGCTTCTCGGTACAGCGTGGCACACCGAAGCCATCCTCCTGCCCCTCGGTATTTCGTTTTTTACCTTCACACAGATCGCCTTCCTCGTCGATGCATATCGCGGCGAAGTGAAGGAAAGCAACTTCGTCCACTACGGACTCTTCGTAACGTATTTTCCCCACCTTATTGCAGGACCAGTGCTGCATCACAAGGAGATGATGCCGCAGTTCTCGCTGGATCGGACCTATCGTCTGCAATGGGACAACCTTTCCATCGGACTGACCGTATTCGCGATCGGACTATTCAAGAAAGTGGTCCTCGCCGACGGCGTTGCCCCGTTCGCGTCCCCGGTTTTCAGCGCCGCCGCCAACGGCGCTTCGATCACATTGCTGGAAGCCTGGTGCGGTGCGCTCGCGTATACGCTGCAGTTGTATTTCGACTTTTCCGGCTACTCGGATATGGCCATCGGCCTGTCGCGCATATTCGGAATCCGTTTGCCGCTCAATTTCGATTCGCCGTATAAAGCTACCAGCATCATCGACTTCTGGCGGCGCTGGCACATGACGCTGTCACGATTCCTGCGCGACTATCTGTACTTCGCTCTCGGCGGTAACCGCAAGGGTGCGGTGATGCGCCACGCCAATCTCATGATCACGATGCTGCTCGGCGGGCTATGGCATGGCGCAGGGTGGACATTCGTCATCTGGGGCGGTCTACACGGCATCTATCTTGTACTCAACCACGCGTGGCGGCGGTTTCGCTTCGTCGTATTCGGCACGCGCCCGGCGGGAAGCATCGAGCGCTTCGTAGGCCGGTTTCTGACATTTCTGGCGGTCGTACTTGGCTGGGTTTTTTTCCGCGCCAGCGATGCCGGAGCGGCGTTATCCGTCATCGGGGCGATGGCGGGAGCGAACGGTTTGATGATCCCGAGCAACTGGCCCGGGGCTTGGTACGCCAACGCGCTGCTGGAACGGTTCGGGTTCGACCCGGCGCTTGGTGTAGCGGTAAATCAGTTCGACCCTTCCGGCACCGGTCCATACTGGATCGCGGCATTGCTCGCAATCGCGTGGTTCATGCCCAATACCCAGGAATTCATGGCTCGCTTCGCCCCGACCCTCGAGCGGCCCGCGAGCCCGCAAGGATTGCCTTCATGGTCGCCTCATGCGGGCTGGGCGGTTGCTACCGGGACCCTCGGCGCGCTGGCCCTGCTTAATATGTCCCACGTCAGTGAATTTCTGTATTTTCAGTTCTGATGAAATACGAAACCGACTCCCGCCGCCACATGATTTATGTCATATGTATGATTCTCGCATGGGGGCTGTCGAGCCTGCTCGTGCTCGCTGCAAACATTATTATTGACCCGCTCTGGTATCACCGGGGCAACCTCATCACCGGCAAGAATTTCGGATATGACGAACGCCAAGCCAAATTGAACCGGCTGTTGCGCGAGCCTTCGGAATACGACTGCCTGATTTTCGGAAGCTCGCGGACGACGCTGCTCCCAGGGTCGGCTTTCGCACCCTATCGCTGTTTCAATCTCTCGTTTTCCGGGGGCCTGATCGAGGAATTCATCGCGTTCTCGGAGTATCTCCGTGAGTTCGGAGTGCGCCCCAAGCTGATCGTCGTCGGCGTCGATGGATTCAACTTCATGGTGAATGATAGAGACCCGCCAAGCATTCCAGACTATGTGATCCGCAAACAACCGGCGCCGGCTTTGCTGCGCACCTACCTGTCTATCGACAGCCTCTCGATGTCATGGCGCACGCTACGGGGGGACACCGGGCGTCCGCGCTACTATGACCGGAACTTCGACGCGGTGATCCGCGCAGATGCTCCTGTGTTTCGCCCACGGCGGAGCCTTGACGCGGAGGGTCTCCGCCGCGTCGACACCGAAGCATGGCGCAAACGGGGTTACAGCCCCGACAACGCAATCCTGTTCGGAAAACTGGTGACCGTTTTTCCAGGCGCGCAGAGCATCGCGTATGTCCCACCGATCAGCGCCTGGCATGTTCGAGCGATGGAACAAAATGGCACGCTCGAGAGTTATCTTGACGCCCTTCACGCTACAGCCCGGAATTTTCCGGTCTTCGTGGACTTCTCGATTCCGTCACCGGTCACTTGGCGCACGGATAATACTTACGACGGTTCTCACTATGCGCCTTCGGTCAATCGCCGGATCGCGCACGTCATTCTGACGGCGGACGAGCCGGAATGGGGGCTCAACGTAAACCAGGTCGACAGGGCAAGCTACGTAAACCGATACCGAAGCGCACTGGCCGAATTCGAAACTGTCAACGCGATGCTGAAGGTATCGCAATGACCATATCGTCCGTGAACGACCGCATAGGCTGCCGCGTCGCGAACCCGTCTCCGGTGCCGATCCGGAAGTGTCAGGAATGCATGGTCCCATGATCGATCCGTTGTCCCGTTTCTTCGAGCGCGCGGCCGGTATGCATGGTCCCGTGATGCTGATGTACCACTCCGTCACGGACGGCGGTGGCACTCCGGAATGGCCGTGGGCGGTTTCGCGGCGTCGCTTTCGGGGGCAACTAGATTATCTCGCCAACGAGGGCTGGGCCACGCCGACGATGAGCGAACTGCTCGCGGCGCCGACGAGTTGGCCGCAGCGTACGGCGGCTATCACCTTCGATGACGGCTACGCAAACAACCTTGCTGCATGCGCAGAACTAGAGAAACGCGGCATGTGCGCGACCTGGTTTATTGTCTCGGGCTCGATCGGGCAAGCTCCGTCATGGCCGGCGACGGGCCGCCCCGAGGGTCGACTGCTCAACGCGGTCGAATTGCGCGAGATGCGGTCCGCGGGGATGGAGATCGGCTCGCACACGGTCAACCATGTTCGCCTCACCGAACTCGACGAAGATCGCCAACGCTTCGAACTCGAATGCTCCCGGCGCCAGATCGAGGACGTCCTGGGTGGCACGGTACGCAGCTTCGCCTATCCTTACGGCGCATGGGACGACGCCTGCGTGACTGAGGTTCGCGAGGCCGGCTATCAAAGCGCCTGTACGACGCGCACCGGTTGGGCGCTGCGCGACGGCAATCCGTTCCTGCTGCGCCGCCTGACGGTGTTCAATACGGACACCGTGGGGAGCCTGATCCGCAAGCTTTGTTTCGGGAGTAACGATGTTTCATGGACAAGCCTTACGAACCAGACGCTGCGAAGCGCGCTAGCGTGGCTCCGCCGCAGTCCGCGATGAACCCCCTCCTTTCCATCGTCATGCCCTGCTACAACGCCGCGCCACACCTCGCGCGCAGTGTCGGCAGCGTGGTCGCACAAACCCTCGGCGACTGGGAACTGGTCGTCGTCGATGACGGCTCCACGGACGATTCATGGCTCGAACTGGAGCGGCTGGCCGGCTCGGATGGCCGCATCCACCCATTCCGCCAGGCAAATAGCGGGGCTGCCGCCGCGCGCAACCATGCGCTGCGTGAGGCGCGCGGCGACTACGTCGCGTTTCTCGACGCCGACGATACCTGGCATCCGGAATTCCTCGAATCCATGCAGGCCGCGCTGCACGACGCATCGGGCCCCGTCCTTGCGTATTGCGGCTGGCAGAACCTCGGCCTCGGCGGCGGGCGCGACGTGCCGTTCGTGCCGCCCGACTATGAGGACGGCAACAAGGTCGAGGCGCTGCTCGGCGGCTGCCGCTGGCCCATCCACGCGGCGCTGGTGTCGGCGGACGCGATCCGCACAAGTGGAGGCTTCGACGAAAAACTCAGTTCGTGCATGGACTATGACCTGTGGCTGCGCCTCGGGACGGTCCATCGCCTGATCCGGGTACCGCGTGTGCTGGCCTACTATCACCACCATGGCGGCGAGCAGATCACGAAGAACCGCGCACGGATCGCGCTCAATCACTGGCGCGCACAGCAGAAGTTCCTGGCTGCCAACCCGGCAGTCGCGGCCGGCCTGGGCGCGCGCAGGGTACGCGAACTGACCGGCGGCGAATTGCTGCGGCGGGGCTTTGAGTGCTACTGGAAAAGCGATCTTCCGGCGGCCCGTCAAATATTTCGCGCCGCGATGAAAGAGGGCTATGGCAGCCTGGGCGAATGGAAATACATGCTTCCCGCCTTGCTGCCGGAATCCTGGCATCGCCGGCTAATCAATCATAAGGATCAGACCAGCCCAAAACCTACCCCTGATTGAATACGATGGGTTGTCGAAGTGTTGTAGAACAGTGACAGGAGTAGAAACCATGTCAATATCTCATCGTCAAACAGTGAATGTTTAGAGGTCTATGCGTCAATGGTCAAATAATTTGCGATTCAGAGCGGTGGTAGCATCAGCACCAAGCTTTGCGCCAATGATTTTTATGAGCCAACTCTCGAGTACCTTTCATGCCTAATAGGAAACCAGATTTCATCATCATCGGCGCTGCCAAAGCCGGCACCACTTCGCTATATCATTATCTGGCGCGGCACCCGAATATTTTCATGTCAGAGCCAAAGGAACCGACCTATTTTGCGCGAGACGAGCGATACCGAAAAGGTGAGATCTGGTACCTTTCCCTGTTCAACGACGCCAAACCGCACCAGCTGTGTGGCGAAGCCTCGACCAACTACACCAACTGGCCGCTATACCCCGCCACAGTCGCACGCATGGCGGAACTGGCGCCGGATGCGAAGCTCATCTACATCCTGCGCCATCCCGTAGACCGTACCTACTCGCATTACATACAACTGATTCAGAATATCCGGACCGATGACCCAGACTACAAGTTTAATAAAACTTTTGAAGAACACATCGCTGGAGACGACAGTGTCATCCAGAGCAGTAACTACATGTTACAGATCAATCAGTATCTGACGCGATTTACCTGCAACCAGATGCTGTTTCTCGTTTTCGAGGACTTCGTCCGAGATCCACGAACGTCATTGATCCATGTGGCAGATTTTTTGGGGATAGACCCGAGTTTCGATTTCATGAACGAAGGTGTAGTTAAAGAAAACGTCAACCAGAATAAGGAAACTTGGCTGGTTCGCTCACGACTCACTGCACCGCTCAAGGCCCTGCCCGGTGGGCAGTTCATTTCCGATCATCTGCCGTTGTCGGTGCGGGATCGCATCTATTCGTGGCTGAGGCACTTGCCACAGCGCAAGCAGATAGAACTTGAATATATCCCACCGAAAATGCATCCGGACACCCGAGCGAGGCTGCTCGATTATTTTAAAGCTCCTAATGCGCAACTTATGCAATTCCTGGATAGGGATCTCGGCATCTGGGCTAATTAATATCCGACATAACCGATTCGCATTCATTATTTTTACGTCACGATGCCAAACCGAAGCGCGAAAGGTCAACAATAGTGAGGGCTCCTTCGAGCGGCCATGCCCCTGACTGATTGATTCCCTTCAATATCATGCTGCCTCCGATCCAAAGCAACATTTATCGTCCAGTGCATTGAATCAACGAGCACCTCAATAATTCAAACCCGCCGCCTGAGCAACCACCATGCAGCGACTCACATTCGCTTTCTGCACCTTCAACCGCGCCGACCGCCTCGACAAGCTCGTCGGCGCGATGCGCGAGCAAGCCTGCCCGGTTTCGTTTGAGATTCTCGCCGTCAATAACAACAGCAGCGATGCAACGCCGGAGGTGCTCGCCCGGCTCGCGAACCAGCCCGGCCCGCCGCTGCGCTGGGTAACCGAGACGACCCAAGGTATCGTTCCGGCTCGAAATCGCGCAATCAGGGAGGCGATTGACAGTTCGATCTTGGTATTCATTGATGACGATGAGCTCCCCCAACCCGGACTATTGAACGCTGTTACTGACGCGATACTGAATGAAGGGGCCGACTGCGTTGGGGGCCCTATCGCAATCGATTTCGCCCCGTTCGCCCCCCCCTCTTGGCTTGATAATGAGCTATCCGGATTTCTCGGAGCTCTTTATCACGGTCCATCTCCATTCTGGATCACGAGCGACCATGCGCCCATCTGGAGCGGTAATGTCGCCTATAGGATGCAACTATTTCGGGAGAACTCTGTGCTGCGCTTCGATCTCCGGTACAACCGGGAAGGCATTGGCATTGGGGGTGGATCAGACGCGATTATGTTTCGTACGCTGCTCGCACTCGATTTCAAGATTCGTTACAGACCCGATATGGCGATTACCCATTCGGTTGATCGATGGAAACTCACACGCCGGTATTTCCTCAAGCTGCATTACCGCGCCGGATTGCGCCGCGGCCGCTATCAACTGCCAGACTATCCTCGCACGGTGTTCGGTATTCCGCCGTTCCTTGCGTCGCACTTTCTGCGCCAGGCAGCCGACGCACTGTGGATGCAGGTGGCTCAGCGTCCCGGCGCGCTGCGCCAGGCAATGAACGCGACGAATGCCCTCGGCTGCCTGGTCGGTTACGGCCAGCGCGGCAAGCCCTGATCCCCCTACGACCACGACTGCAGGAGTCCGGATAATGCTCAGATCCCACGTCAAACAGGTATTGCGCAGATTCGGCTACAAGATCGAAAAAATTGATGCGCTCGAAGAAAGCATTCCGGCAGCCTACAATCGCTCGCCGTTCCTGCCGCGGGTTTATCGCGGCGCGCTCGACCGCTATCTGTATTTCAAGGAGATGCTCGAATCGGTCCGCGATGTCGAAGGCGACATCGTCGAATGTGGTGTATCGATCGGCCATGGCGCTTTGCTGTTCAGCCTGCTCGGCGAATATATCGGCGTCAATCGCACCTATTATGGATTCGATTCGTTCGAAGGCTTTCCCGATCCGGTCGAAAAAGACGAGAAAACCCCGATCAAGGGGCGGGGTTTCTGGGCGAATCCGCCAGACACTGTAATGAAGGTGCTGCGCGACGGCCGCCTTTCCGACGAAGTCATCCGCAATCGCATCCGGCTGATGAAGGGCTGGTTCCACGAAACCCTGCCCCGCTATGACGGCAGGATCGCTCTGCTGCATCTCGATTGCGATCTGTACGAATCCTACAAGCTGTCTCTCGAAGAACTGTACGAAAAGGTGCGGCCCGGTGGCGTCATCATGTTTGATGAATACAATGATGACCGCTGGCCCGGCGCAACGAAGGCGATCGACGAATTCTTCGCCGGCAAACCCGAAAGCGTCCAGGCGCACCCGAAATGCCACTGGAAATACCATGTGCGCAAGGCCGCTGACGGGTCCGCGATGGCGCTGCGGAGCAGTGCGGATGCACTGGAATGAAATTCGGACTGAAGCGGGCGGGGCATGTCGCTGCCGCACCGCTCAGCCGCTGCAGTATCTCAACAGCAGGTCCTCGAACTGGCGCACGGGCAAGGTCGTGAATTCGGCCTCAATACGGCGTCGGCCGGCTTCCCCCATTTTCTGTCGTAACGCGGCGTCGCCAATCAACGATTCGACCCGCTCCGCCAGCGCTGCGACATCCCCGGCTTCGACGAGGAAGCCGTTGACGCCGTCGTGCACCGCTTCCGGAATGCCGCCGACTCGCGTCGCAACCACCGGCTTCCGGCAAGCCCCGGCTTCGAGACTGATCAGCCCGAGCGGTTCCTGCCAACGCGACGGCATCACGATCACATCGGACGTGCAGTAGACGTCCTCGACCCTCGCCACATAACCGAGATAACCGATGCGCTCGTCGTCGCCGATCATCGCCCGCAGATCTTCCCGGCTGTACGAGCCGGCGAATTTCTTCGGGTCGCGACACTCGCCGGCGATCAGGAAATGCGCATTCGGCGTAAGGATGCGCTTGGCCATCGCGATGAAATCATGAACACCCTTGACCTCGCGAATCTGGCCGAGAAAACTCACGACGACGACCTCATTGGACAGCCCGAGCTCTGCGCGCAAGCTGCGCCCCGCGTCAAAGCGATCCAGGTTGATCGGATTGTAGATCACCGGCCGTTCAAGCCCCGCCGGCAGGGAGTGGTCCGCCGTGTAGTGCGACACACTGACCGCCGCGCGGCACAACCGCATGAATGGTCCCGGCCGTGCATTGATGACGTGGTAGTGCGCGACGATCGGAATGCGCAGCACCCAGGCCGCGAGCAACTCGGCCGGGCGCCAGAAGTTCGAATGATTGACGTGGATCACCGCAACGCGCTCGCGGCGGAAAAAGGCCAGCGCCCGGAAAAATGCCCTCAGGTACGCGAGGGGATTGCCAGGCTCGGTGAGTTGGCCCCAGACCAGGTGGCGCAAGCCGCATTGTTCCAGCTCGTTGACGATGGGTCCATTACCCGGGAGGAGCAGCAACGGCTCAAGGCGAGTCGTGTCAATCAGTCGGAGGTTGGTGTACAGCACGCGACTCGCGCCGCCCCAGTCTCCATGGCTGCCGGTGATGAAGCAGATGACGGGCCTGGTATTCATCGCGAAATGACCCCCGGGTCTGAAAGAGGTTGTTACGGACATGACAGCACAGGAGGCAGCAGATGGCGTTCGTGTAACATTCTATGCGCCAACGCAGGCGATTATTCGAGTTTGACACTTACGCTTACCTGTAACGATCCCGCGCCAAACTGAACCAGGAGTTCCCGATGCCGCCGAGTCTGACCAGTCTGCCGAAACTGCTCGACCGCGAGGTGCGCGAGAAGAACCTGCGCCTGCTCGGCTGGCGCGCGAAGGAGCTCGCCTGGTCGATGATCCGTCCGGCGATGCCGGACCCGGTTTTTGTCATCGGCTGCTCGCGCTCGGGAACTACGGTGACCTTCGAGACGATCGCCGCCTCGGGCCACTTCCTGCATTTCGATTACGAGATCCCGCAGTTCTGGAACGCCCTGCACGGCCCGCTGACGAACGGCTGGGAGTCGGAGGCCGCCGACGCGAAGGACGCGCGCCCCGAGCACCGCGACCGCGCGCTCGCGCATTTCTATGCGCGGCTCGGCGCCGGGCCGGTACTCGACAAGACCTGCATCAATACGCTGCGGGTCGGGTATCTGCATGCACTGTTCCCGCATGCGAAGTTCGTGTTCATCCAGCGCGACGGCCGCGACAACGTCAGCTCGATGATCGACGGCTGGCGCCTCGGCCGCAGTGACGGGGGTTTTGGCCTGGATCAGTTTTTCGGCCCCTCGCCGGTACCCGTCGCGATCAACGCTGGCGAGTTTCGCGAATGGCACTTCTTCCTTCCGCCGGGCTGGCGCGACTACAACCGCGCGAGCCTCGAGGAAGTGTGTGCATATCAATGGCTCACGGCGAACCGCCTTGCGCTCGATGCGGCACGGACGATTCCGGCTCAGCAGTGGATACGCCTGCGCTATGAAGACATCTTCGAGCACCCCGTCGAGATGTTTCGCGAAGCTTTCGAGCGCCTCGAAGTACCGTTCGACGCGCACATGGAAATGCGCTGTGCCAGTCTTGCCGAGCGGCCGACGAGTATCGTCAAAGGGACGCCGATGAAGCAGAAGTGGAAGGAGCACAATCCCGCGGCGGTCGAGCGGATCTTGCCACTGATCGCGCCTCTGATGCGTGAAATGGGGTACGACCCCGATGACTGACACTCCAAGGGTCAGCGTGGTGATACCGGCCTACAACGCAGCTTGGTGCCTGACTCGCGCGATCGGCAGCGTTCTGACACAAAGTTTCCGGGATTTTGAACTGATCGTCGTTGACGACGGCAGCACAGATGAAACGGCCGAGATGCTGTCACGTTACGGGGACGTGTTACGAATAGTCTCGAAGGAGAACGGCGGCATGGGCAGCGCCCGAAATGCCGGCATCCGCACAGCTCGAGGTCGCTATGTCGCCTTTCTCGATGCAGATGATTGCTGGCTACCAGAAAAGCTCGCGCGACAGGTCGCGCTACTCGAGGCACATCCTGACTTGGCATTTTGCGCCGTCGTCGCGACGCTCGAAGACCCCGCCGGCCTGAAGATCGGCGAATGGCGTGGACACAGCGGCTCATGCGCGGGCATCAGCGAAGTCTTCGCCAATCACGCAGCGGTCGCGGGCGGTGCCTCGGCTGTCGTCGCGCACCGGCAACTGGTCGTGGAACTCGGGGGGTTCGACGAAACACTCGCCGGCGCAGAGGACACCGATTTGTGGATACGCCTTGCCGGTCGCGGCGATTTCGCCTGCATCGACGAACCGCTCGTCGTTGTGCTGCGACGGCCGGGAAGCGCAAGTCGTAGCCTGGACGCAATGCGGCGCGGTGCGCTGGAGATGACGCGCAAGAACCGAAATCTGCTCCCCCCCGGGAAGCGGCACGCATTCTGGCGCAAGACCTACGCCGGATTGCTGTGCGACTACGCCAAATGGGCGTACCGGGAGGGGCGACATGGAGCGGCCATGAAAGATCTGCTCACGGCGTTGTGCATGTCCCCGTTCGGCCGCGGCCGCCTGGCATTGGGCCTGATGGCCGCCGTCCTGAGAGGGCAGCGTGTCTAACCCCCAGGAACTGAGGATGCATGGAAACGGAATGCCGGACGGTAGCGCCGCCGCCGATCCCGCAGCTTCGCTCACTGTACTGATATGCACGCACAACCGTGTAGAACTGCTGTCGCGCGTTATTGCGTCGCTCAACGCAGCGCAACGGCCGCTGGATACACGAGTGCGTCTCTTCGTCGTCGCGAACGCATGTACCGACGGCACCCATGAGTTTCTCGCCCAATATAGCGAGACGAACGAGATGTCCCACAGCCTTCCTCTCGAATGGATCGCCGAACCGACGCCAGGCAAGTCGCAGGCACTCAACCGTGCGTTGCCAATGCTCAGTGATTCATTGATTGCATTCGTCGATGATGACCATCGCGTCGATTCGGGGTATCTGAAATCGATTGTCGATGCCGCCCGGGCCTGGCCCGAGGCGGGCCTTATCTGTGGTCGCATCCTGCCAGACTGGGACGGCACGGAACCCCCATGGGTACATGACGACGGACCATACCGGATCTATCCGCTGCCGGTGCCGCGCTATGATCAGGGCGACAAGCCGATGCGCGTGGACCTCGACGGCGGAATTCCAGGTGGGGGCAACCTCGTCGTCAGGTTGGGAGTGGTGCGCACGACGGGACCGTTTCTTACCGAACTTGGCCCTACGGGCCATGACCTGGGCGGCTCGGAAGATGTTGAGTGGATCCGCAGGACGTTGCGAAACGGCGCAGTACTGCACTACGCCCCTCAGATCGTCCAGTATCACTATGTCGACGGCGAGCGATTGAAATTTTCGTATTTGATAAGAAAGGGCTTCCACCGTTCCAAGTCCGTGATGCGCTTCCGGCATGCCGAAGGAGGAGTACCGCTCTACATGTGGCGCAAGGTCGGCGGCTATGCGCTACGTAGCGGCCTGGCGCTCGACGCGCAGGCACGGCGCTTTTACCTGGTGCGGCTCGCATCCTCGCTCGGCGAAATGAGCGGCATGTACGAGGCAGGGCTGCGACGGGGACGACGCACCAGGCTCTCACGGCTACCGTCTCAGAACCAGTTGGGACTTGCAGCTGCGCTCGGCGCGGGCGGGTTCGCGCTTGCCGGCCTGCTGGCCGGACAGCGCTTCGACGATGCCGTCATGCCCGCCATTGGCGTCGCCCTCGTGCTGTCGATCGCGCTGATGCTGAAATCGATGCTCGACTTTTCGCAGACCGGTCCGCGGATGCGCGACGAGATCACGCGTCGTTACCGATTCCATGTTCCATTTGCGATGGCCCGCCTGGGCTTCTGGACGTTTGCGGTCGGCCTTTTCTTCGCGCTGCCCGGCTCGCTTCTCGCGGTGGCCGCAGCGGACGCCCTCGTAGTGCGCGACAATTCATATTTCACCACGGTGGCTGCCGCGCTCAGCTTGGCGCTCGCCACCGGCTACGTCGTCTGCCATACGCTCATCCACAATCCGGGACTGATCGTCGCCTCGTGGCAGTATCGCGGCGCCCGGCTGCACCGAGTATGGGGCCTGTTGTCGGTGCGCGGGTTGCGCTGGACCGCGATCATTGGAGTCGGCGGCGTCAGCCTGCTCTGCGGTCTGCTCGCGGCGTCGCTCGCGATCGGCGATGCGGCCAGAATGGCTACCGCGCTCCTTTGCATGATGGTCGGCTATCTGGGCGTACTGGCGTTCGCACTTAAGGAACCCGATTCGCCCGTGCCGGCGCCGCGCCGCAATGGCGCTCCCAACGTGCTGATGATCGGATCGGACACGCTGCGCGCCGATCGTGTCGGCGCGCAGCGGAACGGCCAGCCCCTTACCCCCAACATCGATGCGCTTGCCCGGCTCGGCACCCGCTTCGGCGCCTGCTATGTGCCCTGCGCGCGCACGGCGCCGAGCCTGATCTCGCTGTTGACCGGCACTTGGCCGCATACGCACGGGATTCGCGACAACTTTGTCCCCGACGAGGAAACCAAACTCGACCTGCCCGCCTTGCCGAGCATCCTCGGCGCGCTCGGCTATCGCACCGCCGCGGTGTCGGATTGGTGCGGCGCTGACCTCGGCAAGTTCTCGCTCGGCTTCGACATCCTCGATCTGCCGGATGACCAGTGGAACCTGAAGTACCTCATCCGTCAGGGGCCGAAGGACATCCGACTGTTTCTTTCGCTTTTTCTGCATAACCGCATCGGCCGGCTGCTGCTCCCCGAGTTGTATTATCTCGGCGGCGTTCCGCAGACGGAGCAGCTCGGAAGGCGCGGGCGGCGGATGATTTCGCGCCTCGCGGCGACCGGTGAGCCGTTCCTGCTGAACCTGTTCTATTCGACCACCCATCCACCGTTCGCATCCGAATTTCCTTACTACGTCCGCCACGCGAATCCCGCCTACGCCGGAGAATCAAAGTTCGCCATGGCGCGGCTGACCGAGCCGTTCGAAATCATCCGCCGCCAGGGAGAGCCACGCGAGGAGTTCGACCTCGACCAGATCCTCGATCTTTACGACGGTTGCGTCGCACAGTTCGACGACGAAGTCGGCCGGACGATGCGCCATCTGGAGGCCAGCGGCCTCACTGAGAACACCATCGTCGTCCTGTACAGCGATCACGGCATGGAGTTTTTCGAACACGGCACATGGGGCCAGGGCAATTCCGCGCTCGGCGACTTCAGCGCGCGCATTCCGCTGATCATCGCCGACCCGCGCCAACCGGGCGGGCAACGGGTCGATCAGGTGGTACGCACGATCGACCTCGTCCCGACGCTGCTCGAGTTGCTGCAGGCGCCGTCGGTCAAATGTGACGGTTCGTCGCTCGTCCCGGCGATGCTCGATCCGGCGTTCGACCTGAAACTGAAGGCATACAACGAGACCGGCATCTGGATCACGCCGGTGCCGGGCCTGCCGCCCCGGCACCTGAGCTACCCTGACCTGCTGCAACTGCTCGACGTGCCTGACGATGCCAGCGGGACGCTCGCGATCAAGTCCGAGTACCACGACATCGTCTTGCTCGCTAAGGACCGCATGGTGCGCGACGGGCGCTGGAAGCTGGTGTATCAACCGCTCGAGTCGGGCATGCTGCTGGCGCTCTACGATGTTGAAGCGGATCCGGGATGCACGCGCGACCTTGCCGAAGATCACCCGATGGAGGTCGCGCGCTTGTGGGCGGAACTGCGCAAGTGGATGGAGAAGGATCCGGTGCTGCGGCGGCACGGGCACGCGACCTGAACGTTCTTCGCCAAGGCTGCGTTCGCGGCAAAGGCCGCACGGGCATTACTTCAATTCGAACTTGACGACGTTCGACGGGCGACTGAGGTTGCGGTCGGTATCCCAGGAGCAGATCGCCACATAGTAGGTACCCGGCTTCAGGCTATCGAGCGTCGGCTGGCTCGGGGCGCCGAACGCCTCATGTGGCAGGAGTTCCCGGATGATGAAGGTCTCGGCGCTGCCGGCCGCAGCAGGGACCGGCTCACCGGCAACGTGCTCGGCCATCCAGAACGCATTCACCTTGTCCCAGTTCGGATCCTGCCGCGGCGTCCCCTCGCTCTCGGCGGTGAATTCGCTGCGGTCGATGCGCGCCTCGAGCTTTGCCTTTTTCTGCCGCGCGAGGATCACCGATTCCACTTGGGACACTATGCGCTGCTTCTCGGCCTCGCGCTGCGGGTTATCCGTCGGGGCGAATTCGACGATCGGCTTGTCGCTGTACTTGACGAAGTAACGCGCCGGCCGACCGGTCGGCCCGTCATCTCGCGGAGCAGTCCATGCGAGCGTGACGCCACCGCGGCCGGCCTGGACGACCCGCAGATCCGTGATCGGCTCCGGCGGCGTCGTCGAACGCTTGGCAACATTGGCGCGCTCCCATGCGATGACCTGCTCGAAGCGCGCATCTGTCCACTTGTCACCCGGCCCATTGACGATGCCTTCGTAACGCCGCCGCATCTCCGGCCAGCCGGTGTAATGGTAAAGATACGGGAACGCCTGCAACAGGTGGTCGTGGCGGCCCGGAGTCACGGACTTTTCACCCGCCCCGAAGTATTGCGAAGGCATGGTCGTCCAGTTGTTGATCATCCCGAGCCGGGGGTAGAAGAGCACGTGATGCGAGAAGTAGTCGGCCTGCCCCCACAGGCCGTCGAGGATGCGCTCGTCGTCGTAGGTCTTGTAAGCTTCATGCAGCGCCAGCACGCCTTGCGCCTCCATCCAGGTTTTCGCGCTGGAGATCTCCATGGGGCTGTCCCTGAGGAATTCGAGCATTTTCCCCATGACCTGCTCCTCGCGCTTGATGCTCGTTAGCTGCCCATGGCGATGGCGCAGCACGCCGAGCATGCGGCGCACCTGCCAGCGCGCGAACTCGTCGAAAACCGGGCTGCCGGTGGCATGGAAACCGGCGAGATTCGTGTACAGCATCCACGTGTAGACGCGGGCATAATGCCCCCGCCACAGTGCGCCGGGATCCTTGTCGAAGAAACCCGTATTGCTCAGCGGCTGCATCCGCCCCTTGAAAAGATGCACTTGCTGGAAATTGATGTCCCAGTTCACGAAACCATGGATTGCGTCGAGCGTGCGGCGATCGCCAGTGAGGTAGTAGTACTCGAACAGGCGGAACAGCGCGTAATGCTCCATGTCGGGCAGGATCTTGTAGCCGTTCAGGTAGCTCCACCCGCCGGCCTGCCTCGTAACCGGGCCGCGCGGCGTCTTCACCACCTTCTGTCGCTCGCTCTGCCAGGTGTAGAAATCCTTCGGGCCGAAACCGGCGAGAACATTCCAGTCGGCCAGCGCGCGATCGACGGCCGTGAGGCGCTGCGCGCCCTCGCCGAAGCGGATCACGTTGTCGCGATAGGCCCAACCCGGATTCTGGGAGATGCTCCAGCGACCGTACGCCAGGTTCTTTTCCAGTTCCGACAACAGGCCGGTGCTCAGGAAGGCGAGCCAGCCGGAGCTCAGGCTGTCGTGGTGGCCTCCCGAGTTGTAGCTGCTGTTCTGACCATGCGCGCGGAGGCCGGCCCCGTCGGGCGTCCAATGCCCGTCACTCATCCTGTTTCGCGGCGGGTCGGCCCGATCTCGCGCGATCTCGAAATACCAGGTCTCTGAATCGGAATACCAGGCCGGCGGCGCATGCGCGAACAACGGGTACTCGAACGCCTCGGCAACTTCCGCGACCCGTGCTGTGCGCGCGTCGGCGCGGTGAAAGTAGTACAGGATGTCATGGACATTGCGGCGGCCGAAGTCGAGGTCGTATTCCGGGCGCAATCCGTCGCGGGGTTCCGCATGGCCGGGGCTGTCGGCCTGCAGCACGACCCGCAGGCGCCCGGACGACGCGGCGATCGCCCGCGGCGCGTGTTCCCACAGATAGCGCATCGCGACCGCCAAGCCGCGGGTCGAGTCCGAGATATCGAGAAAACGTCCGCGCTTGCCGGCGGCGAGCGGTTTTTCGATCTGCCCGTCGCGACCAATGCCGATCTGATAATTCCCCTCGCTGACGACAACGCGCCCGTGCTTTTTCTCGGATTCCGCGGCGCCTTGATAGAGCCAGGCCTCTTCGGTGCCGGCGAGGCGGGCCGAGACGGTGGCCGGCAGGCCCGATTCGGCCCCAAGCCCGCCCCCGGTAACGGTCGGCTCGCCTTCCAGACGCAGCGCATGTGCAAGCCCGGCTTCGCGGAACATGTGGTTATACAGCGGCGGCGTGCGATCGGAGTTCTCGACGGCATGCTCCACCTTGACGAAACTGTGGCCGCGGAAGAAATGCAGGCGCGTCGTGTAGTTGTACATACCGTCGCGGAGGATCCCCTTGCCGGACTTCCCAGGCAGATGGCGCCCGCGGATCAGCACCACGGTGCGCAGCGGACCGCTGGTCTCGACCACCACTTCCTTCGGCGGGCCTGACCGGTACACATGCTCGGCGATGTCCACCTCTTCGACGCTGCGTGTCTTGTCCCAGCCGTGCGTGTTCCACGCCGAACCGGTGTTGCGCTCCATGCGCCCGACCTCACCGGAGCGCAGCCACGGACCATCGTCCGGCTGTGCGCGCAGGATCTCGCGATCGTCGATGCTCACCGACTTGAACAGCGAACCGTCCTTGGTCGAGACGCGCGCGGTCAAAGGTCCTGATTGAACGGTGATGGCGTCGCCCTCCTCGCGCAGGCGGAGCGGATCGGCGATTGCATGCTCCGGGCGGCGGTTCTGAAGATATACGACAGCCTTGCCGCCGGCCGCCAGGCTGACCTGGAAGTCGAGCAAGACCCAGCGAATCGACTTGTCGCGCGCCCAATGCCGGCTGAGCACCTCCGCCTGGAGCGGAAGCTCCCGTCCGCTCTCATCGACCAGGCGCAAACCGGCGACGTCCTGAACCACGCCATAAGGCAGCGGAACACCGGTCGTGACCGGCCAATTACGACGCTCGACACCTGAGTTGTCCTTGATCGTCAGCGGCACCGAAAATTGCCCGTCGCGCGACTCGTAAGCGCGCCCGGGCGCCCCGGGCAACGCCGCAGAGCTATGCCCGGAAAGCACAACGCTCAACAGCAGACCCGCCACAAACCGCAATAAAGGGATCATCGCAACCTCACACTTTTCGCAACCAGCCGCTGGTTTCCGGGTCCGTCGTCCTGTTCGAACACGAGCACGAATCCGTCCGGCCCGGCGGCCAGCGCGGGATTCGCGACCGACGAGTCAGTCTCGTGCAGCAACAGCAGCTTGTCGGGATCATCGAGACGCACCCCCGCAGGCGACAGGCGCGAACCCAGGATGCGGCTTCGATACGGCGGCCTAGCGGCCCCCGTCTGCCGGGCGGCCACCAGAAACGCGCCGTCGCCGAATGCCGCAACGACTGGCCCGTCGATCTGGATACGGGTCGAAAACAGAGTCATTACCTGGCGGGGATTCCAGCTGGACGATTGCAATTCCGGTTCGGTATTCGGATTTGCAAGCGCGGCAGCTGATTTTGCGCCAAAAACCGCTCCAACCGATATGCGGTGGCCCCGACCAATATCGCCCCACGCAGTGTAGAGGGCGCTCCCCGCCAGATCGCTTGCGAAACGCCCCCCTTCCCTGCCGAGCGAAGCGGCAGGCGCACGCTCGACGTCCACTACTTCGGGATCAGGCCCGTTCAGGCGGAGACTGGCAAAGTAAAGGGTGATGGTGCTACCCGATTCACTGCGGCTCCACTTGCGTTCGTCCTTCCACGACATCACCCAGCGATCACCGAAGCTGGCGATCGACAGATCGCCGCCGTGCAGGGTTTCGCCGTGGAATGCCAGCGCTCGCGCCGGCCCGCGCTTGCCTGACGCGCCGATGAACGCGCCATGAACCTCGTAGTAGCGACCCGCGTAATGTTGCCAGAGTGCGAGCGCGCCGGTCGGGGCTGCGGCGATTGCAGGACTGGCCTGATTCGCCGCACCGCCGGCGACGAGAAAGCCGTCCTCATCGCGCACCGTCCCGTCGACGCCGACGCGTGCGGCATAGACGTCCCAGTCGCGTCCGTTGCGCAGATCGTGCCACGCGATGATGAATACGCCGTCCGAAAAGATGACTTTCGGGCGCTCCTGGCTCCCCTTCGCGACGCATACCGGAATCGGCTGTCCCAACGGACGTCCGGCCCCGTCGAGCCGCAGCGCGAAAATGTCTGATTCCTGCTGCTCGAAGTAGTTTCTGCCCTGTTGCCAGACGAGCAGGAAGTTTCCGCGCCCGTCGGATGCGAGCTCCGGATTCACTGCGGGCCTCGCGTCGGGGGCCGGCAGCGGAAGCGATTCCGGGGTCGCCGCGCCATGCGCTGCGGGGGCGCAACAGAGCACGGTGGTCAGCACCCACGAACAGGCCCTGGCATTCATGGCGCCCCCCGTGCGGGCGCACGCCGCAGGCGAAAGAGCCGCGTCCCGAGCAGACCGTGGCCTTCGACGAACTGCGTCATGCCGGTCCAGAAATTGATCGAGCCATACAGGTTTCCGTCGGCATCTCGACCGATGAGATGGCTCACCATCAGATCGGTGAGTTCTCCGTCGGGTCGCAGGCGGCCGCTCGCCGATGGCTTCACGACGGCCGGCCCGCGGCTGCGATTCGGATGCACCGAGGCGATGCCCCAGCGGCCGTTGTTCATCAGCGTCGCCGTCGTCCCGCTGCCGTCGGCCGGCACACGGCGGATGTCGTACTCGTCGCCACCACATACATAGACGGCGGAACCGTCAGGCTGCACGGCCAGGCTGGTCGGCGTATCGAAGAATGCCTCGCGCGGCGGACCGTCGCCGATTGTCACCTGTGTCCGGGTTTCGGCGAAACGTCCCGCCAGATGCACCACCGTGTCGTCAGGATCGATACGCACGACAAAGTTCGGCGTGCGCGAAACGAAATACACGAAGCCGCGCGAATCGGCATCACCCATCATGACATTGAGTTTGGGCGCGCGATCCGGGCCGCGTGACATCGTCATCGACCAGGACCCGACATAGCGGATCGTCCTGCCGTCCGGGCTGACCCTATAGTAGCCGGCGTCGTCGGCAATGGTCACCTCTCCATTGACGGTTACGGCGACCGAAAACGTGCCGCGGAACGTCACGTCCCGCGCCCCGGCGGTGTCGCCAGGGTTCAGCCGGCGCGAACCGCCGCCGGCCCAGGTATCGACCTGCCACTTGCCGTCGCTCTTGTGGATGCGCCGAATCCGCCGATTGCCGCCATCGGGCACGAACACGCCGTTCGGGCCGCAGGCGAGGTTGTGAGCGCCGTAATAGGACCTGAAACCGAGCCGAAACTGCGCCTGGTGCGCGGGGCCGTCGCGGTACCCCGGCTCGCCGGTGCCGGCAAGGCGGCTGCGCATGCCATCGCGGCTGACGACGTCGATGAACTGTCCGCTGCTCAGAAACAGGCGGCCGGACTCGTCGCCGCACAGTGCATGGACGCCACCGCCCGCCTGAGCGAGCGGCCCGCCGTCGGGACCGTTGCCGAGAACGTTGGTGAAGTCCTCGACGATCCAGCGCTCGTCCCGCCAGTCGGCAACGGCAGGCGTCGCCTGCAACACGATCCCGGTCAGCGTCAGTCGCACCAGCCAAGCCATCGTCATGGGAGACATTCGCGCGCTCCGCATCTGAATTCCGGCAAGATTCAGCCAATACCGGACAGTGACATCATCGAGGCTGCTTGCCGCCAGCCATTCCCTTTACGCGGCATTCTGCGCCGCCTATTCCTGCCCGCCCTTGAACGATTTCTCCCACTTGCGCTGAATCTCTTCAGGCGGGCAGAAACGGCAGCCGCTCGTCGGCGCCGGCGCCGATCCGCCTGGCGCCTCGAGACCGGATGTCACGGCGGCCCCTTCGGCTGTGGTAACCGCAGCGCCGGCGGGCGTCCCGGCTGGGTCCGGCTCAGGTGTCGAGGACGTCTCCGGCGGAACCGGCGCGGCTTTCACGACGGGTTCCGGGAACGGCTCCTTGCCGCCCAGTTCGAGATAAGCCTTCTTCAAGGACCGCGAGTCCGGAATGCGCTGCAGTCCCGCCGTCGCCACCTCGAGGCCGTCCTTGGCACGCCCGCTCTGCCGCTGCAAGTCGATCAACGCATGGTAGGCAGGTTCATATGCAGGATTGAACGTGATCGCCTCGTTGAACAGGCGTACCGCGTCGCCGGCCTCTTTCAACTGGAGAAGGACCTTCCCGAGTTCGACGTAAATCTGCGGGCGCATCCAGAACCGGGGCTCGGTCGCGTTGATGACGTACAGATAGTTGTTCTTCGCGAGCCCGAGGTTATACAAACGATTTTTCTTCTCGTGCGCGCGCGTCGCGCGATTGACGAAATTCACCGCGAAGCAGTAATGATGGATATGCAGATAGTTCGCCTTGCCGAGCCGCGCGGCCGAGGCGACGTTTTTCCCGCCCGACCCCTTTTCAAGTCGGTCGGTGCAGAACGGCGGCAGCATCCGCAGTTCGGCAGCGCTGGGTGAAAATTGCTCGACGGCGGTGGCGCACAGCGGGCAGGCCAGCAGGCCCGCGATCAGCAAGCGTTTCATTGCACTCTCCTCAGCTTTGGTTCTGCCCCAGGGCCAGCGTACGGGCCGCAACCGCGTCCCAGCTCAGCGACTCGCGGGCGCGCACAAGCCCCGCAGCGCCCAGTGCCTCGCGTCGGCCGTCATCACGCAAAATGGCCGCCAGCGCCGCGGTCACCGCCAATTGCGAGTCGCCATCGATGCGCAGACCGGTAATGCCTTCCAGCACCGCGGACCCGGTTCCCCCCGCCCGCCCCGCGACGACAGCCTTGCCACAAGCCGCAGCCTCGATGAAGACGATGCCGAAGCCCTCGGTGTCGCCGGCGATATCGCGATTCGCGAGCACGAACAGGTCGCACGCGTTGTACCAGCGCGGCAAATCCTCCAGCGGCACGTGGCCGAGGTGATGCACCCGAGCGCCGACGCCGAGTTGCTGCGCGAGACCGGCAAGGTAGTCGTTGTCTTCACCGATTCCGATAATCGCGTAATGCACGTCGAGCCCGGCCGCGACGAGTTCCGGCAGGCAGCGGATCACGGTATCGAAGCCCTTGCGGCGCTGCAGCCGACCTACCGACAGCAGCAGCTTCGCGTGGGGCGACAGACCCAGGCCGCTGCGCAGGTCCCGCGATGGCAGCCCGGGACGGAAGCGGCCGGTGTCGACGCCGGGATGGATGATCGAGATCCGCCGCGCCGCGACCCCCATGTCGGTCAGCACCTGGCGCGTGAAGTCGCTGTTCGCGATGACCCGGTCCGCGTGGCGCAGGACGAAGCGCATCGCCCGGTATTTGTTGCCGCGGCCCCAGCCGGTCAGTTCCTCGCCATGCGCATAGATCGCGACCGGGCGGCCGGTGAGTCGCGCAACCAACCAGGCCACCAGCCCCTCAGGCAGCGCCCGGCCGGCGTGGACGGCGTCGAAGCGGTGGCGTAGCGCCAGCGCCAGCGACCGGACGAAGAGCTTGAGGTACATCCCGAGCGATTCCGGCCGCAGCCAGGTGACGCGGCGCAGATCGAGGCGATGCACGCTGTTCGGGTGCGCGGCGTCATGCGCCGCGGCGCCCGGCACGGCGGCGGTGACGATATGGATCTCCTTGCCGCCGAGACGCCGATAGACTTCATCGAACCACACGGCAGTACCGCCCTTGGTGGGCAGGAACAATTCGGTGATCACAAGGTAGCGTTGGGTCATCGATCGGTGCGCCCGCTCAGGGGAGTCGACGAACTCTGGCCAGTCCTGGCGGCAGGAGTCCCGTTCCGCGCCCGCATGCCGAGCAGCCACCCGGCAAACCGCAGCGGCCAAGCCAGACCGGTTGTCTTCAGCAGTCGGGCACACGGCGGCTCTGCCTGCAGGCGGCGCAGCCAGACGCGCAGCCGCATCGGCAGCCCGCACGCGAGCAGCGGCGACGCCGGATCACCGAAGTGGCAGGCGAGCTCGGCGGTGCGCATGAAGCACAGCGCCGGGTGGCGCGCGACCGCGCCGCGCAATGCGCGCTCGAGTTCGCTCAACGCCGCCCGCGCATCGCCGGGCGCGGCGATGAAGCTCTCGCGATGCATCTCCAGCAGCGTCGGCCGGCCCTGCGCCGTTCGTGTCGCAACCGCCTGCCACACCCGCTCCGCGCGGTGCCCGCGAATCGGCTCGAAATAGTCGTTGCGCACCACGTAGCGCAGCCCGCCGACACCGCATTCGCCATTCCGGATGCGGCGCGTCGGCGGCCCGAGATTGCCCGCCGCATCGCGCCCCTCGTAACGGCAGCCGGGCGTCACCACGCAGCGCACGCCGTGCGCCGCCCAGGCCCGCTCGAGCGCATCGTCCCAGACGAAGGTATTCGGCACCGCAACCTCCGGCAGTTCACCGAAAACCTGCTTGAAAAGCGCGGCCTCCTCACGCACCGCGGCTTCGATCGCGGGCGGCGCAAGCGGCGTGCTGGGCAGGCGTGCCGAATCGACCCAGCGGCTCTGCAGCGCCGCCGGCAGCGCTTCGCTGCGCGTCGACGGGTCGGCAAGCCATTCGCGTAGCGCCTCGTCGTCGGCGAGGCGCGCGAGCAACGCAGCCGGCCAGAAATGCTCCAGACCGTGCCGCTGCAATGCGAACACCCGCGTCGCACAGCCGTCGCGGATTGCCGCGACGATCGGCGCGAATTCGGGTTCTGCGAGGCTGCGCCGCGCATAGACTTTCCCCTTGCCGGCGAGGATCGCCGCTCCGTCGGGCACCCCCAGCACTATGCCGAGCGTCATCACCGCCGGCCGGCCGGATCGGTCGCGGATCGCGTCGAGACTGGCGGCGATCGCGCGCAGGATCCCGGCGTCCGTCCCAGGGCCCGGGCCCCAGTCGTCGCTCTCGACGATCACGACCGGCCGCGTCAGCACCGGCTCGCGCCATAGGGCCCGCAGCAACCGTCCATGCATCGCCGTGAGCAGGCCGGCCGAAACGACGACCCACAGCAGCAGCAAGGTCAGAACCGTACTCATCGCCGGGTTGCTCCACAGCCCGCGCCACGGCCGTCTTTCGCGATCATGCCGCCCTCCCCGCACGCGCGCACACGCACGCAGCCCGGGTCGCGCTGCACTTTCCTCGCATATCATCGGCTACCATGGCAGCAGCCCCGATCAACCAGAAGGAGCCGAAGCGATGAAAACCTCCCGAATCCTGTGCGGCTGGGCAAATCTCGGCGGGGGCAACGACATCGCGCCCGCTGCACTGGAAGCGATGCTCGGCGCCGAAGGCATCGCCAGGCCCGCCCACGCGCTGGAGCTGCCCGGCGCAAGCCGGATCGCGGCGGGTCCGACTGCGGCCTGGACCGACTACGACGCCGCGGCGCAGTGCGCTGTGGCGATCCTCGGCAGGCCACGCTGGGGCGACCGCGCGACTGCGACCCTCGCGAACGACCGCGGCCACGCCACCGCTGCGATGGCGCGTTACCGCGCGCACGGCGATCGCATGCTCGCGGACCTGTTCGGGAGCTTTGCGCTGGTGCTGATCGACTTTGCTCAGGGGCGCGTCGTGCTGGCCGTGGACCGCACGGGCGTGGAGCGGATGTGTTTCGCGCGCGTCGGTCCGCTGCTGGTCTTCTCGACCAGCGCCCGCGCCGTCGCACGGCACCCGGCTGTCGGTGCGCGGGTGAGCCGCCAGGCGCTGTATGACTATCTCTACTGCCACATGGTACCGAGTCCCGGTACGGCATTCGCCGGCGTCGAGAAGCTGCTGCCGGCGCAACAGCTTGTCGCGACCCCGCACCACGCGACGCGCAGCTTCTACTGGGCGATGCGCTTCGAGCCTGCCGCCACGGCGTCCGCGAATGGACAGCAAGAATCCTTCAGGGACCTGCTGCGGCAATCCGTGCGACGCCAGATTGATGAGAGGCCGACCGGTGCGTTTCTTTCCGGCGGTACCGACAGCTCGACGGTGACCGGGCTGCTCGGCGAGATCAGCGGTCGCCCTGCACGCACCTTTTCGATCGGCTTCGACGCGGAAGGCTTCGACGAGCTGGAGTATGCACGCGTCACCGCGCGGCACTTCCGCGCCGAAGCCCGAGAGTTCTACGTCACCCCGGAGCACGTCGCCGAGGCCGTGCCGCTGATCGCCAGTGCCTATGACGAACCGTTCGGCAATGCGTCGGCGGTACCGACATACTTCTGTGCCCGGCTCGCGCGGCAACACGGCGTCGAGGTGATGCTCGCCGGCGACGGCGGCGACGAGTTCTTCGGCGGCAACGTGCGCTACGCGAAACAGGGAATATTCGAACACTATCAGGCGCTGGGCCCCGCGCTGCGCCGCTTGATCGAACCGGTCGTGCTCAACTTCCCGCGCGGGGCGTCGCTGCCGCCGGTGCGCAAGGCGCAAAGCTATGTGCGCCAGGCACGGATCCCGCTGCCCGACCGCCTCGAAACCTATAATTTCCTGCACCGGGACCCGCTCCACGAGATCCTCGAACCCGAGTTCCTCGCCGCGGTGGATACCGGAAGGCCGCTCGATCTGATGCGGGACGCCTATTCGAGGACGGAGTCGGAAGACCCGGTGGACCGGATGATGCACCTCGATCACAAGTTCACGCTCGCCGACAATGACCTGCGCAAGGTCGGCCGGGTGTGCGAACTGGCGGGCATCGATGTGCGTTACCCATTCCTCGACGACGATCTGGTCGAATTCTCCGGCACGCTGCGCGTCGCGCAGAAGGTGAGTGGCAACAGGCTGCGGGTGTTCTTCAAGGACGCGCTGCGCGATTTTCTGCCGGGCGAGACGATCGCGAAGTCCAAGCACGGGTTCGGCCTGCCGTTCGGGCTTTGGCTCGGCACCAGCGAGCCGCTGCAGACGCAGGCGAGGCAGGCGCTCGGGCGCCTCGGGGAACGCGGCATCGTGCGCCCGGATTATCTGCAACGCCTGTGGCGGGAACATTCGAGCAGTCATGCGACTTATTATGGCGTCATGATCTGGGTGCTCACCCAGCTCGAGCTCTGGCTGCAGCAGAACGATCGGGCACAGGGCCGATAGGCATGGAGCATCCCGGCGCCGGCGATGCGTCCCGCGCTCGCCTGACCTTCGCGTCGCCGAGCACCCCCTCCCGGCGCAGAATCGCCTTCATGATCACGACGATCAGCACCAGGTTGTAGTAATAGTCGAAATACGCCATGCCGAGAAAGGCGCCGGCCGAGAGGTAGGCGATCAGGCTGGCCTGGACCATCTTGGCCAGATCTCCCATCCAGGCGCGTTCCGGGACTGTCCTCACCGCGTGCGCCACGGCGTCCGCCGAGCGCCACGTCAAGACCGCGAGCAGCAGGAACAGCCCCAGGCCGACGAATCCGTGCTCTCCGAGCACCTCGAAATATACGCTATGGACGTCCCGGGCGTTCGTGGGATCGGGCGCATAGAGCGCGAACATTCCGCGCTGAAAGGTTTCGAACCCGCCGCCGAGCGGGCGGTCCTTGGCGAGATTGAAGGCCATCCACCACGCATTGACGCGCCCCATCGCCGACTTGTCTTCCTCGTAGCTCTGGATCGTGTGCATGCGCTCATACCATGCTTCGGGCATGATCTGCACGACGGCGAGGGCCGACGCCGCAGCGAGCAGCGCAACGAGGAACTTCTGTCGCGACTTGAGCCAGAACATCAGGCTCATCGCGGCCATGCCGAGCAACGCGCCGCGCGACTGCGTCCCGATCGCGCCGAGCGCGGTGAGGACCGTCGCGGCATAGATTCCGCTACGCAGCCATTTTCGGTCGATGCTCCGGGCGAGGAAATAAAGCAGCGGGATCGTCATCGCCAGTGCGAGTCCGATCTCGTTGTTGCCGCCGATGAAGGTCCCGGGCGGCCCCTGTACCCGAAAGACGCCGCCGTGCAGGATCGTGAAGATGCCGCCCTTGACACCATAGAACGCCAGTGACAGGGCGATCGTCCATACCAGCAGCTTCAGCCGTCCGGGGGTCGTAATGAGCATCATCGCGACGAGGATCATCAACTGGATCTTGATGACCTTGTCGAACTGCACCCATGCCAGCCCAGGGTAGACGGCGAAGATCGTCGTGATGAACATCCACCCGACGAAGAGCACCAGGATCACCGTCTCGCGCTCCCACGGAATGCGTTTCTCCTCTTTCGAGAACAGCATCGCGAGCAGCGTCGTCAGCGCCACGATCAACGCGAACGGCATCGTCGTGCTGAACCCCCATGCCATCCGGTGCGGATTCATGAAACCCAGCCACGTCCACACCAGGATGCCGATCCACGGCCGTCTGAGGATAAAGGGCAGCGACCCGAACACCGCCAGTGTTACCGCTATGTCGCGCATCGAGAGGCTCCCTGGACATTCACGCGGCTCACGACGTAACGATACTTGCCGGATTTTTCCGGCGTAACGGCGGGCACGCGTTCGACCTCGACGCTGACGCCCTGGCCGAGGCGGCTGCCGACGCCGTGGCGGATCCTGTCCTCGGTTTGGCTGCTGAAACCAGGCCCGGGCACGACCATCACGCGGGTCAGTTCGGTGCTCTCCTGCACGATCTTGAACGCCGTGACCTCGGGCAGGTCGCGCAGGACGTAGATCAGCGCGAGGCCGTGCATCACGGTCCCGTCGCGCGCGACGACGAAGTCCGTCGTCCGGCCCTGGATTTCCTTGAGCAGCGGCAGGCCGCGCCCGCAGGCGCACGGAGCCGGATCGATCGCCGCGACGTCGCCGGTGCGATAGCGGATGAACGGAAAGTCCCGCGTCGCCAGGTGCGTGACGACGATCTCGCCCGACTGCCCGGCCGGCACCGGCCGGCCCTGCGTGTCGACGATCTCGACGACCATGTCCTCGGCGGTGAGGTGCATCCCGCCCGACGGGCATTGATGCGCGATGAAACCGGCGTCGCGCGCGCCGTAGCCGTCCGCCACCCGGCAGCCGAAGACGCGCTCGAGCTTCGTGCGCTGTTCATCGTAGAGCCGCTCGGACGTGCAGAACGCGACCTTCACGCCGAGATCGTCCATGCGCTGTCCGCGCGCTTCGGCGTGCCGTGCGATCAGCGACAGCGCCGACGGGTATCCGAAAAGCATTTTCGGGCGACGCCTGCGGATGCGCTCGACGAACGCATCGAGCCGGCTCTCCGACATCTCGAACGCCGGCAGAAGTTCAGTGCGCATCAGCGCGTCGCGCCACTGACGGATGCGATCCTGCGTGCCCAGTTCGATCGGCGAGCCCCACACGACGATTTCCGGGTCGCCGATATCCACGCCCCACCAGCGCGTCGCGCGCCATTTGGCTGCGACGTCGTGACTCACCCGTTCGCCGCCGATGAAGAAGATCAGCGGCTCGCCGCTCGAGCCGCCCGTATTGAAGCGGGCGAGATCGCGCGCCTGGTCCGACTTGAGCGCGTCCACATTCGCGCGAATCTCGGCCTTGCCGAGGAACGGCAGCCGCTCGAGGTCGCGAACATCCGTCAGGGCGTCGGCATCGAATCTGGAGCGGGAAAATAGCTCGCGATAGTATGGAACGTGGCGCTGCGCATGCGCGAGCAGAGCATGCAGGCGGTCGAACTGCAGGCGCTCGATGCGCAAACGGTCCCACCACTGGGTCTCGTCGAGCTGCCTGCGCAGCCGCAGCGTGTCGTGCCGCTTCGCGCGCTCCTGTGCCGGGAACAGCAGCTTCGAAACGAAGACGGTATACATATCGTTGATCACGTCGTTCATGGCCGGGCATCCAGTGCATGGCAAGAACCGAACCGCTGCGCGAGATCCTGGCACAGTTGCGCGGCTGCCGGCTCGATCCCGGACACCGGTTTGTGCCGGATCGAACTCGCGAAGACGCCGCGGGTGATCTCCTTCGAATACGGGACCCCGAGGAAACCGAAAATCGAAGCGCACTCCCGCTCCGGCTGCTGCGCGGGCGAACTGCGCCGCACCCATTGATACGCCGACTTCGACGCAACGAACATCTTGTACTCGAGCCGCTCGCGAACGTGGCTCACGCTCAGGCGTTCAACCATGCGTCTGCCCCTCCGCTTGCGCGTGCCGCCGCGAAGCTCCGGTACGCGGCGCGAGCGCGGCGAACTCCTCGATCAACTCGGCGACGCGTCTGGACCATTCGTTTTCCCGCGCGTACGCGCGCAGCGCGTCGCGATCCCAGACTTTCTCCAACGCGGCTTCGGTCGCGCGCAGCAGCGCCGCGCGGTCGCCGAACGCGACGACAGTCCCCAGCTCCGGCCGGCTCACGACTTCGCGATTGCCGCCGACATCGGTCGTCACGACCGGCAGCCCGCATGCCATCGCCTCGAGGAATACATTCGCCCACCCCTCGTTGCGGGTCGCAAGCACGAAGACATCGGCCGCCGACAGTGGCAGCTTCAGATCGTCCGGTTCGACGACGCCAAGAAAGCGGACAGCGTCCGCCAGTCCGAGCTCCTGCACCGACTGCTCCAGCCGCGCGCGCCAGTCGCCTTCGGCACTCGCGCCGCCGACGATCAGATAGACGAGCCCGGGAAATCGCTTGCGCAAGTCGGGCAGCAACTCGATCACCCGGTGAAAGCCCTTGCGCTCGGTGAGCCCGCCGACCGAGATCAGCACCCGCGCGCCGGCGGGTATACCGAGGGCAGCACGCGCCTGCAACTGCGGCAGCGGCCGAAACCTGGACGTATCGACGCCATTGCCGACGACGCGGACCTTGTCCGCAGCGACGCCCAGCCGCAGCGCGAGCGCGCGCAGCGATCCGGAGACGGAAAAGATGCGGTCGGCACGCCCGAAGGTGCGACCGATCCGACGCGCCAGAATGGGCGTTGCCGCATGTCGAACCTCGGTGCCGCGCAACGTGACCGTCACCGGCCTCCGCAGCCAGCGCCCGATCAGGGTCGCGGCATAGCCGTCGGGGTACGCGAAATGCGCGTCGAGGACGTCCAGCCGTCCGGCGCGTTTCAGCCGCCACAGCGCGGGCAGACAGCCAAGCGCCAGGAAAATCCCGTCGAGTCCCTTGAAAAAGCCGGGAAAGCTGAAGAATCGCGGATGAATCACTTCGACGCCGCTCTGCATCTCGCGCCGGGGCACCGCCGGACGGAAATGGGGTCGCCACCAGCGGACAAGGGACTGGAACGGAAACCAGGCCACCGGCGCAATGACGGTCAGAGGCAGGAATTGACCGACCCGGAACATTCGCTCGCGGATGAACAAGCCGGCATGGGGCTGGGCGACGTTCGGGAACAGCGTGGAGAAGACCACGACATGCACCTTGTCGGTCCGCATGCTAGCGCTCCATCGCGGTCGTCAGCATTTCGTCCACCGCCGGCCCCATTTCGCGCATGAAGGATTCCAGCGCCGCCTCGGCCCTGCCGCGTTCTTCGACAGCGAACGGGGCATAGACCATCACTGCGGCAGAATCGTCACCGCTGCCGCCGAGCCTCGACGCCACGAGATAGAGCTTCGCGACGTAATCGTTCGTCGTCCATCGGCCTCCGATCCAGTACCCGTGCCACACGAGCAGCCGCCCGTCCGCACTCGCCATCTCGATGCTGCCGACCTTCACGCCGCGCGCGCCGACTTGCGCTTCGTGTTCGCCATAGGCCTTCATCATCCACACCGGATCCTTGCTCTGCAATACCCGGTTCTCGGAATTGATCAGTTCCTCGCCCGGCATCTGGTCGCGGTAGTAAGCGATATAGAGCCCGACGGGCTGCCCGTCGGCCTCCCACGCCGCACGCGATTCGCTGCGCATCCCCGAATAGCGCGGTGACCACACGGGCAGGCGATCGGCTGCCGCCGGCTGCCACGCTCCCTGAGGCTGCAGAGCGGAAAGCCGGACCGAACCATGTTGCCCCTGCTCATTGAGCATCCCGAGCGCCGGTTTCCAGCCCAAGACTGCCGCGAGCGCGACGAAGAGAAAGCCGGCGACCATCCACGGGGCGGCAGCCGGACGCACGCCACCTGCCGTTGCGCTTGCGGCGGGCGGGGCGACCGGCACCTCGTCCTCGCGCCATCGTCCCCCGATCCAGAACAGCATGAGCATGACGACACCGAAGAACACCCAGCCGTAGACCAGATGATCAACTCCCGCCGCGATCCGGTTGTTACTGAAGTGGGCGAGCATGACGATGCCGTAGGCGCGCAGCCAGTTCGCGAGGATCGGCAGGAGCACCGAGAGTCCGATGAAGATCAGCCGGCGGCGCAGCGAGCGGTAAGTCAGATAGGCGTACAGGCTGCCGACGACCACCGACGCGATCAGGTAACGCACGCCGCTGCAACCTTCGACGATCGCCCAGTGGCCGGAGGGGATCACCAGGTCTCGCCCTTCCGCATACACCGGCACACCGGACAGGCGCAACCCCCAGACAACGAAATCCGCCGTGCGATCCATCATCGACGGGAACAGAAATTCACCGAATGGCACGGAGAAGAACAGGAATCCCAGCGGGAAGGCCAGCGAGCGGGCGATCGCGGTGCCGGCGATCGCCCACACCAGCGCGATGATCATGCCGACGAACGCAAACTGCGACACGCTCGCGACACTCGCGAGTTCGCCCAGCATCCAGGCGAAACCGGCGGCGGCGGCGGCGAGCGCGCCGGGCAGCGAAGGCGCCAGCGGCAGGCCGCGCAGCCGGGCGCGATTTCGCCATATGAGCCAGCAGGTGATCGGCGCGACGATGAAGCCGTGCGCGTAGGTATCCGAGCGGCTCCAGATGGCCAGGAGGGAGCCGACCGTATCCCGATACCAGAACAACAATAAGGCGAGTGCGGCGACCAGCACAGCCAGATGAAACGAGCGGCCGAACGCATTGCGGCCATCTTCGCCCGCCGGTACGGCGGAATCGTGCGAGAGTCTCACATCGTGCTCAGGGGCGCTCATGGGGTGATCTCCGGTGCCAGTCTGCTGTAAGGGATGCGGTAAGCCTCGACGCTGTTGCGCCAGTTGCGCTCCGACTCGACGAAGCGCCGGCCGGCTGCGCGGTAGTCGCGCCATCGCCCGCGCTGCGCAAGCATCTCGCCGACCACGGCAGTCAGCGCCGAGGCGCTGCCGGCGCGGAACAGCCGTCCGGTTTCGCCGTCGCGGATCAGTTCCTGGTGGCCACCGACGTCGGAGGCCACGAACACCCGCCCCTGCGCCATTGCTTCGAGCGGCTTGAGCGGCGTCACGAGTTCGGTCAGGCGCATCGAATGACGCGGGTAGGCGAGCAGATCGATGAGGTCGTAGTAACGGCTGACCTCATCGTGCGGCACCCGCCCGGTGAAGATGACACGGTCGCCGATGCCGAGCCGGGCCGCCTGTGCCTTCAGGTTCGCCTCCTGCGGACCGCCGCCGACCAGCAGCACGCGCAGGTCGGGTTGGCGGACAAGAATCCCGGGAACAGCGTCGAGCAGCAGGTCCAGGCCCTCGTAGGCATAGAACGAACCGACAAAGCCGATCACCGTCGTGGCATCGAGTCCGAGGCGCGCCCTCAGCGCGGCGTCCGGAGCACCCGACAACTGGAAGGACTCGATATCGACGGCATTCGGGATCACGGTAACGCGGTCGGCGCGGATTCCGCGCGCCAGGATGTCGGCCCGCAGCCCGGCGCAGATCGTGAACGCATGGTCGACGCGGCGCAGCGCGTATGTCTCCAGCGCACGCGTGAGCCGGTAGCGCAAACTGCCCTCGTTCGTCGTGCCGTGGTCGACCGCCGCATCTTCCCAGAAGGCCCGGATCTCATATACGACCGGGATCCCGAGGCGCCGCCCGGCCCGCAGCGCCGGCAGGGCGTTGAGGACCGGCGAATGGGCGTGGATCAGGGCCGGACGCAGCCTTGCGGCGATCTCGCTGATGCGCGCCTCGAGCGCGCGCATCAGCGCGACCTCGCCGATCACCGGGGGTGCGGGCGCCTGCTGCGGGGTCCGGAAGAAGCGCAAGCCATCGACCTCCTCCTCGGCCGCAGCCACCTTACCCTGCTTCGGCGACGTCAGATGGAAGGTCTCCCACCCGAGCGCCCGCTGCTCGCGCAGGATCGCTGCGGAACGGAAGGTGTATCCGCTGTGCAGCGGGATCGAGTGGTCGAAGACGTGCAGGATGCGCATGAGTCATCCCGCCAGTCGCACAGGCTCGGCCGGCGCTGCGAACGCGTCGTTGTGGCGCAGGAAGGCCTCGAACATCAGCAGCGACCACAACGACGCACTGTAGTCACGCACGCCGGCCTGGTGGGCATCCACCAGATGGCGCAGATAGTCGGGATTGAAGAGGCCGGTGCCGACCAGGGTTTCGCCGAGCATCGCGTCCCTGACGCGTTGCTTCAATGGCCCGCGGAACCAGCGCGCGAGCGGCACTGAAAACCCCATCTTCGACCGGTACAGCACGTCGTGGGGCAGCAGGGGCTCCATCGCCTTCTTGAGCAGGTATTTACCCTCCTGCCCCTTCACCTTGAGGCCGGACGGCAGCGTCGCGAGCCATTCGACGAGCGGATGATCCATCAGCGGCTCGCGCACTTCGAGCGAATGGGCCATGCTCGCGCGATCGACCTTGGTGTTGATGTCGCCGACGAGATAGGTCTTGAGGTCGAGATACTGCACGAGGGCGAGCGGATCGTCGGTCTGTGCGGCCGCGCCGTGGCGGCGAAACACCTCCAGAGCGCTGTAGCCGCCGAGCTGCGCCTTGAAGCCGCTCGAATAGAGCCGCCTGCGCATGTCGTCGCGCAGGATCGACACCGAATGGAAATACGCCTGCACGGAATCGCGCGCGAGCGCCTGAAACGTCGTCTTCGCGCGGAACACCCGCGGCGCCCAGTCCGCCTTGGGGTAGAGACGGCCGAGCATGCCGAACATCGGCCGGCGTACGCCGAGCGGCAGGCTCGCGCGCAGCTTCTCCTCCAACATGTGCAGGCGGTAGCGGCGGTAACCGCCGAAGCTCTCGTCGCCGCCGTCACCCGACAGCGCCACGGTGACCTTCTTGCGCGCGAGCTGACAGACGCGGTAGGTCGGGATCGCGGAGCTGTCGGCGTAGGGTTCGTCATACAGCGCGGCGAGCGTGTCGATGAGGTCGATGTCGTCGGACTGGACCGTCTCGACGTAGTGGCTCGTCCGGTAGCGCTCCGCGACCTTCCGCGCGAATTCCGATTCGTCGAAGAGCGCGTCGTCGAACGCGATCGAACAGGTGTTGACGGGCTCGGCCGACAGACCCGCCATCGTCGCGACAACTGCGCTGGAATCGACGCCGCCGGAGAGAAACGCGCCAAGCGGCACGTCCGAGATCATTCGCAGACGCACCGATTCACGCAGCCGCCCGGTGAGCTCGGCGAGCGCGTCGGTCAGGCTGATCGGGTTGTCGAGCGTGAAGCGAACGTCCCAATAGCTTTTCGGTGCCGGCATCGGCTCGCCGCGACGGATCGTGAGGGTCTGCGCAGGGCCGAGCTTCTTCGCTCCCTCGAAGATCGTGCGCGGTTCGGCGATGTAGCCGAGCGCGAAGTATTCTTCGACCGCGCACGGGTCGATGCGGCGATCCAGCGCCGGGTGCTGCGTCAGCACCTTGAGTTCGGAACCGAAAATGACAGTGCCGTCGGCCAGCACGGCATAATGCAGCGGCTTCACCCCGAGGCGGTCGCGCGCGAGGAACAGCGTGTCGCGGCTGCGATCCCACAGCGCAAACGCGAACATGCCGCGAAAACGCCGCACGCAGTCTTCACCCCATTGCTCCCAGGCGTGGACGATGACCTCGGTGTCGCTGCGGGTATGAAACCGGTGGCCGCACCGTTCCAGTTCGGGCACCAGTTCGCGGTAGTTGTAGATTTCGCCGTTGAACACGACCGCAACCGAGCCGTCCTCGTTGAACAGCGGTTGCTGGCCCGTCGACAGATCGATGATCGACAGGCGCCGGTGGGCGAGCGCGACGCCGGGCTCGAAATGCATCCCCCCTTCGTCCGGCCCCCTGTGAAGCTGGATGTCGTTCATCCGCTGCAGCAGATCGCGCGGAAACTCACGTTTGTCGCGGGTGTGAAACAATCCGGCAATTCCGCACATCGACGCCCCTCCCCGCTCAGGTTGCGAGCACCGGAAGCCCGGCCGCACCCAGAAGCGATTCGTAAAGATCGGCGTAACGCCCGACCATACCATCGATACTGAACTCACCCTCGACGCGCCGACGCGCCGACCGCCCGCGCGCCGCGGCCATCGCCTCGTCAGTCGCATAATACGCCAGCGTATCGGCGAGGGCTGCGGCGTCGCCGGGCGGGACCAGCGAGCCGGTTTCGTCGGCAAGCACGAGTTCGGGATTTCCTCCCACGTGCGTCGCGATCACCGGCAGTCCGCTGGCCATCGCTTCGAGGATCGTGTTCGAGATCCCTTCCGCCCGCGACGGCAGCACGAAGATATCCATCGCCCGCATCAGCTCCGGCACATCGTCGCGTTCGCCGGCCAGCCACACCCGATCGCCGATGCCCGCAGCGGCGATTTCCGCTTCGACCTCGCCCCGCAATGGCCCATCGCCGACGATCATGAGACGCAGCCGCTGCGCCAGCGCGGGGTCACGCGCCGCGAGCAGCGCAAACGCATGCACCAGATTGAGCGGATCCTTGATCGCCTGAAGCCTGCCGACCGTGCCGACGACCCGCAAGCCGGATTCATTGAATGACGAGCCGTCGAGCTGATGCCGGCCTGCGGTCGCGGGGCGAAAACGCGCGGTATCGACGCCATTGCAGATCCGTGTGACACGGTCCGGCGCCACCCCGATATTCTCTGTCAAGTACGTCCGCAGGTGGTTCGACAGGGCGACGTAGTGCGTGACGAAGCGCCGGTATGCCTGACGAATCAGGCGAAACCGCGGGCGGAGGCCATGCGGATCGGAGACATCCCAGCCGTGTTCGCCATGAATCCGCACCGGCACGCCGGCCGCCCACGCCGGCACAACCGCTTCGAGCGCGGCGAGGTTGCGCGTATGCACGATCGCCGGACGCAGCGCCCGAAACAAGCGGTACAGTGCCGGATACAGCCTGATGCCATGCCCCGGCTCCTTGTGCAGCGAGATGAACTGCACGTCCTCATGCACCACGCGAGCGCAGAAATCCGGTGAACAGTCGGTCAGTGCGACAACCGCGTGGCGGAAACGCGCCGCGGGCAGATGATTGATCAGGTTCGCGACCCCGTTTTCCAGCCCGCCGACGTGGAACGCATACACGACATGGACGATCAACGGGCGAGCGTCGGTGTCGGACCACGCCCGGCGCGCGCGCTCCCGCGGCCGCCCGGCGTCGGGACGCTCGCCCAGCAGCCGATCGAGCCGGGCCAGGTGGGCGTCCCAACTGTAGTCGGCCAGCACGCGCGCGCGCGCGGCCTGCCCCATTTTCCTGCGCCGTGCCGCATCGCCAAGCAGTATATCGGCGCGCTCGGCAAACTCGGCGGCGCCGCTGGCAATGTCGAAATCCAGCCCCGGACGGCCCTCGAGGCCCGCGGCGGAAGCCGTGGATATGACAACCGGTTTGCCCATCGCCATCGCTTCGAGAACCTTGTTCTGGAGGCCGCGTGCAATGCGAAGCGGCGCCGCGACGAGATCGGCGTGCGCGAGCCAGGGGCGCACATCGGGCACACTGCCGGTGATGACAACTGCCGGTCCGGCCAGCGCGACAACCGCCGGCACGGGATTCATGCCGACGACGTAAAAACGCAGCGCAGGCCGCGTGCGGTGAAGCACCGGCAGAATGTCGCGCACAAACCATGTCACCGCGTCGATATTCGGCCAGTAGTCCATCGCGCCGGTAAACACCACCGCTTGCCCGCGGTCGGGATAAGGGTTGGGATATTCCCGTCCGGGCGAAAAAAACTCCGCATCGACGCCATTCGGCATCGACACGACGCGATCGGCCAAGCCCGGCACCGCACGGCAAAAAAGCGCGGCCTCGGCGTCGGTCACGAACAGGCTCGCCGCCGCGGCGCGCGCCGCCGTGCGCTCGAACACCAGCAGGCGTTCGCCCTCACGCCGGTATAACCAGGACATCGGCCAAGGCCGCTGGGCCGCGTACTGGGTCCACTTGGCCGAATCGAGATCGCAGAAATCGACGATGCACCGCTCCAGATCGGGCGCATCAAGGTATTGCGCCATCGGACCGGAAAACGCCACCGCCCGCCGGATGCCATGGCTCCGGACGGTGTCGCGCACCCATGCCCGCAAGCCGTCGTCACGGTAATACGGCAAACTCAGGGCTTCTCCGGTGCATAGCCCGCGGAGGCTGGCAAGCCGTGCGCGTCGTGGCTTGAGTTCGACGACATGCATGCCGGCACACCACTGGCCGAGTCGCTCGATGTATTGCCGGTCATCGGGATGATCGACGAAAGTGCCGAGGTAGACGTGATGGCTGCGCGCAAGATGGCGCAGGATGTTGAACGAACGAACCTTGTCGCCCTTGTTCGGCGGATAGGGGATGCGGTGCACGAGGTAGAGCAGCCCAGGCCGGGAATCCATGATCAGCCGAGATTGCGCACGATATGCGGCCCGATCGCGTTCGCCACGCGTATCGGCAGCCGGCGCCACAGCGCGATGAAGGCGCGGTATTTCGGATTCATCGGATTGTTCTGCGGCACCGAGTCGCGCCTGTAGAGGCGATATTCGTACGACAGCGGCTGCGGCTCGAAGCCCCAGTTCTTCTTGAAGCTGAACGGCCCGGTGCCGATCTTGCTGCGGCCGAAATCGAACAACCGGCAGCCGCGCGCGCACGCGCGGCGCAGCAGTTCCCAGTATTTGAAATCGTTGGCCGCAACGTCGCGCGCCATCACGGCATCGCCGGCGTAATACGGCAGCACTTCGTCGCGAAAATAGAAACTCAGCACGCTCGACAGCGCATTTCCGTCCGGATCGCTCACCGTGAGCACTTCGCAGTCCGGCCCGAAGTCCTTCATCAGGCGTGCGAAAAATGCTTTCGGCAACGCCGGCGTACCATGCCGCAAGACGTTGTCGGCATACAGCGAGAAAAAGCGCTCAACGTCCGGATCGGCCCGGCTCGTCAGTCCGTGCCGGATGCCCTTGCGCACCATCGCCCGCTGCTTGCGCGGGATCGCGAGCAGGTTCGCGTCGTCATCCGCCTGGATCTCCTTGCGGAACGTCACGTACAGGTCCTGCCGCGGCCAGTCCGCGTGGCGAGGCGCGAGGTTGCGCAACTCCAGGTGCTGGACGCGCAAGCGGCGCGCGAGCGTTTCGGCCTCGGCTTCGACGAGCGCAACGCCTTCGGGATCGCCGGCCGGGCCGCCATAGACGCAGAAAGGCAGGGACGTCAGGGCGTGGCCGAACAGCCGGCTATTGACCTCGGCGAGCGGCAGCACGGCGATGATGTCGCCGGCGCGTTCCGCGTACAGGAAGAAGGTCCGGTGGCGGAAAATTTCGCGGATGATCCCTTGCCATGCCGACAGGTGGAAGAACGTCGCCTCCGGGCAGCCGCCGACGAATGCGTCCCAACGGTCGAGATCCGTGTCGGTGAGCTGCCTGACGACCACCGGAACCCGATCCATCGTCAGTGCTCCCGGGACGACGGGCTTCCGGCACCGGAGCAGAACACGTGGTCGGCCCGCCCCCAGGAAAAGTCACCCAGCAGATGACGCAGGCGCTCCTCGGTGCGGCCGAGGTTGAGGTAATGGCGAAAACGCGTCCGCGCCGACGCCGCCGCGACCCGCGGCTGGCCGGGATCGATCTCCCACGGGTGGAAGTAGAAGATCGCCGCGCGGTGGTCGTCGCGATTGACCTTGCCGATCTGCCAGCGCGACACCGCGTAGGGCAGCAGGCGGAAGTACCCGCCTCCCCCGGCGGGCCAGTTGCGCCCCAGCCAGTGCATCGTCGTGAGCGGGACTTCGAGCAGGCCGTTGTCCAGCCGGTACGGGAAGCGCGGCGCGTCCGGCATGCCGTAGTGATCGTGCCGCACCGGATACACGCTCGAACTGTAGGCGTATCCGGCCTGCGCGATGCAGTCGTGCGCCCACAGGTTGGTCTTGCCGATCGAGAAGCTCGGCGCCCGATAGCCGGTGACCGGCTGGCCGGTGAGGTCCTCGAGCACGCTCCTCGCCCGCACGATGTCGGCGAGGAAGGTTTCGGGCGACTGGGCGCTGGCGCGCTCGTGCGCGTAGCCGTGGCTCGCCACTTCATGACCGGCTGCCGCGATGCGCTGCACGAGCAACGGATAGCGCTCCGCGACCCAGCCGAGCGTGAAAAACGTCGCCCTCGTCCTGTGTCGATCGAGGAGTTCGAGGATCAGTTCGACGTTGCGCTCGACCCGGCACGGTATCCGCTCCCACTCGCTGCGCGGGAAATGCGGGGCGAGCGCGGACACCTGGAAATAGTCTTCGACATCGATCGTCAGCGCGTTCACGATCGCCGTGCTCATGCCGGCTGCGCCTGTTTTTCATGCGCGTCGAGCCACGCCGCGAGGTGCGCGGCGATACGCTGCGCCGCCCGGCCGTCCCAGTATTCCGGTATGCGCCCGCGCTTGCCCCCGCCCTCGAGAACCGTGTCGACTGCCGCCCGCAGCGCCGCCGGATCGACGCCGACCAGCGTGTTCGTGCCCTGCTCGACGGTGATCGGGCGTTCGGTGTTCTCGCGGATCGTCAGGCACGGCACGCCGAGCGCGGTCGTCTCCTCCTGGATGCCGCCCGAATCAGTCAGCACGACCGTCGCCCCCGCCATCAGGCCGAGCATCTCGAGATAGCCCTGTGGCGGCAGGATGACGAAACCCGGCGCGCCGAGCCGGTCGAGCATGCCGAACCGTTCGAGGTTGTTGCGCGTGCGCGGATGCAGCGCGATCACCAGCGGCAGGCGCGTGCTGATCTCGCGCAGCGCCTCGATGATCGGCCCGAGCGTTTGCGGATGATCGACGTTCGACGGGCGGTGCAGCGTCACGACGCCGTAGCCGCCGGCGAGCCGTTCCGACGGATACCCCACGGCCCCGAGCAACGCGGCTGGTGGCGCGGCCTTCGGCAGATTGGCGAGCAGGCTGTCGATCATGACGTTGCCGACGAACACCATGCGCTCGGGCGCAATCCCTTCGCGCGCGAGGTTGTCGTGGGCGCTGCGTTCGGTCGTATACAGAAGGTCCGATATCTGGTCCGTCAGGACGCGATTGATCTCTTCCGGCATCCTGCGGTCATGGCTGCGCAGGCCGGATTCGACGTGCGCCACCGGCACGTGGCGCTTGACCGCGACCAGCGCGCACGCCAGCGTCGAGTTCACGTCGCCGACCACCAGCACTGCACGGGCGCCGTGTTCGTCGATCACCGGTTCAAAACGCCTCATCACCTCGGCGGTCTGCACCGCATGGCTGGCCGAACCCACTTCGAGGTTCACCTCCGGGTGCGGCAGATCGAGGTCGGCGAACAGGCGCTCGTTCATCGCGCTGTCGTAGTGCTGGCCGGTATGCACGAGCAGCGTCCGCAGCGGCGGCCGATGCGCCGCGAGGGCGCGGATGATCGGCGCCATTTTCATGTAGTTCGGGCGCGCCCCGACGACGCAGATCACCGGCGCCGCCCCTGGCTCAATCATGAGGCGAATCCTCCGTCGTGCCGTCGCGCCGCACCGCCGCCAGGAGCTGGTTAAGGACGTCGAGAGTGGCCGACAGCGAATGTTCGAGCCCGGCAATGCGCGCCTCGATGCGCTGCACGTCGAAGCTGGCCGCCATGCCGGCGACCTGCCCGGCCAGCCCGTGGGGAACCACCAGGCGAGCCGGATCGATCGATCCCGGGGCAAAGGCGCCGCCCTGGAACGGAACCGGTTTTCCGTTCGTGCCCTTCCGCGGCGCGGGGTCGAACTCTTCCTTCAGTTCGGCGACGATTTCGCGCACGTCTTCACCGGACACTTCGTGACGCTCGGCGAGGAACGCGGACAGCATCAGCCTGTCGCACAGCGCGTTGATGCGCCGCGGGATGCCGCCGGTGTAGCCATAGATCGCATCGAACGCCGCGGGGGCAAAAACCGGGTCGCTCTCCCAGCCGACGTGATGCAGGCGATGCTCGATATAGGCGCGCGTCTCCTCAGCGTCCATCGGACCGAGATGATACGAAGCGATCACCCGCTGCCGCAGCTGCTGCATCTGCGGACTCTGCATGACCTCCCTGAACTCGGGCTGGCCGACGAGGAAGCTCTGCAACAGCGCGTGATCTTCGAGCTGGAAGTTCGACAGCATGCGAAGTTCCTCGACCGCTTCCTCGTAGAGGTTCTGCGCCTCATCGACGATCAGCAGCGCCCGCTTGCCGGCGGCGGCGAGCGACACGAAATAGGTTTCGAGCGCGAGCAGCAGGCCGGCCTTGTCGAGACCCCGGCTGGGCACGCCAAACGCCACCGCGACCATGCGCAGGATGTCGTTCTGATCGACCTGCGTGCTGACCAGGTTCGCGGCGATGACCTTGCCCGGATCGAGACGTTCGAGCAGGCTGCGCACCAGCGTCGTCTTGCCGGCGCCGATTTCACCCGTCACGACGATGAACCCCTCGTTCTGGTGCAGCCCGTATTCGAGATACGCCATCGCCCGTCGATGACCCCGGCTGCCATAAAAAAAAGCTGGATCGGGATTGAGCTGAAAGGGTTTTGCGCGGAGCTTGAAATACGATTCGTACATTCGACCCCCGGTCAGAACTGCATGCCGATATTGGCAGTGAGTACGTTTTCGGTGAAGTCGGACGCCCCGTCCGCTTGCTGGAAACGGTACGTCAATCCGCCCGTCGTGTCCGGGCCCAGCCGGGTGCTGATTCCGACGGACAGCAGGTTGCGGTTCGTGTGCGCACGGGACGGCCCGGAACCGCTGGAGCGGGAACGCACGAAGCTCGCGTTCATCGTCGCCAGGGGAGACAGGCTGTGGCTCAGCGCCACCGTGCCCGACTCCGTGCTGACGGTATCAAAGGAGGAGAGATCATCGCGGGGATCGCTGACGAGCGGGCTCCCCAGGCGGGAACGCTCGGAGCTTTGCAGCGCGAACGTCAGCACGTTGCGTACGCCGCGCAGAGACACGCTGGCGCGCAGGACACGGGCCAGGAAGAAATTGTTGGTCACGAACGCGTCGCGCACGCCGGGCGCCGGGTAACCGAGTTGCTGGCGGACGAACGCCTCCCGGTCGAACGGGTCCGGTATTTCGCCCGCCAATGCGTCAAAGAGGCTTCTGAACGCCGGATCGTCGAAAACGCTTCCGGTGGTCTGCAGCGACGACGAGATGTCGCGCGAAAACGATACATTCCACACCGACAACGCCTGCCGATGACTGACGCTCAGATTGTAGCCCCGACCGAAGATACGGTTCTCGGTGGCACCCGAAACGACGGTCCGGTCCGTCGGATACCAGTCGAACCCCATGCCGGTGATGTCGTCGCTCTCGCCGGAGCGGACCGAGTAATCGTTCGACTCATGGCCAACAATGCCGCGCAGGCGCAGTTGGGGTGTGACCGAAAAAAGCAGCGAGGCCCGCGCGGTTTCCTCGCTCACCTCATTATTCGCCGCGTCATCGTAGCTGCTGTCGGTACGGGAGTAATCCAGCGCCCAGCCCACGCGGCCGAACGCCAGCGGATTGCTGAGCTGGCCGCGCCAGTCTCCGACCGTGCGCCGGACTGTCGCACCGCCGCCATCGAACCAGCGAAACGCATAACTGACAACCCCCTGGGTCTCGCTGCCCAGCCTGAAATGCAGGCGGGGGCCGATCGAAAACAGGCGTGTCTCGTTGGCGCTGTCGGTCCCGAGAAAGTCTTCCGACGCGCGACCAGTCAACCCCGAGCGGTTGTTGCGGCTGATCGTTGCACCCATGTCGACGAAAAACGTCCGTTCGACCGCTTCGATCTGCCCAAGCCCCTGCAGCGCGACGAAAGTCGCGTTGCGATCACTGTCGCTCGCGTGCGCGGTGTTGCGCAGCCGGGCATTGAGGTTTCCGCTGATACGACCACGATCGCGCGAAATGACAATGGCGGGCGACACCTCCCCGATCCAGTCGGCTTTCTTCTCCCCGGAGGCACTGGAATTGTCGGTAAAGGTCAATCGGGCGTCGACAGATGGCCTGACCGTGACGGTTTGCGCAGTCGCATTGGCGAACACAACCATCGCGCCGACAAGCGCCAGTGCCTTCGCGCTTCCCGCCCCGCAAACGCGCGGGTCGCGATCAGGCCGCCGCGTCCGTCCGGGAACCGGCATCCTGTCCTTCCGATCGATAACCTCCACCGTAACCATAACCATAGCCGTAACCGTATCCATATCCGTAAAGGCTGCCACGTCCGCCTGCGTCCGCCTTGTTGAGCACCAGGAGCTTGACCGGGCAGGCTTCGATCGTCGACAGCGCGTGCTGGACGGCACCATGGGTCGTCCGCTCGGATTCGACGACCACCACGACCTGCCCCATGTGGGTCGCAAGCACACGCGCCTCGGTGGTTGCCAGCAGCGGCGGGGAATCGAACACGATGATCCGTTCCGCGTAACGGCTGGCCATCTCCTCGAGCAGGCGGTTCATCGCATCCGAAGCGATCAGTTCGGTTGCCCGCTGATGAACCATTCCGGCGGGGAGAATCGAAAGCTTCTCGACATTGGTTCGCAGCAGGACTTCGGAAAGATCTCCGACGTCGCCAACCAGCACGTCCATGAGACCTTTCCTGGGCGGCAGGCCAAGGCGCGAAAGTATCGCCGGTCGAGAAAAATCGGCATCGACAAGCAGGACCGTGTGGTCAAGCTCCATCGCGATGCTCATCGCCAGATTGATCGCGGTAAACGATTTGCCTTCGCCGGGCAGCGCACTGGTGATCATGATCAGGTTGCCATTGACCACCGCCGCTGCACCCTTGCCCTGCGCATTGTGAATCAGCGGGCGCTTGATCACCCGGTATTCCTCGGCGATCACCGAGCGCGGCTGGTTCGGCGTGACGAGTCCGAGCTGGGTCAGGCGGTCCAGATCGAGTTCGATGCTGGCAGCGTGTGCAGCGACCCACTGCGCCTCCGCTGCACGTTCGCTCCGCGCGGAGCGCGCAAGCAATGCGCCTGATGCCGCAGCGCTGGACTCCGCCGGCTTTTCGGCTCCGCCGGCGTTGTCGGCCTCCCGCTCCGGCGCTTGCGCATCGGCGCGCTGCAACTGGCTGAGCCGTTCCACGGCTTTTTCGATGAGACTCATGGTTTGATCTCTCCTAGCCCTGCAGCAACTGCACCATTGCCGTCATTCCGGCAACCGCCATGACGAACCCGGTAACACCTCCGCCAAACGCCAGCAGGCCACGCCGCCTTCTTCTTTCGAACACCGGGTCGGCCAGCAGCGAAACCGCCCCGAGCACCGGCAAGCCGGTGATTTCCCGCAGCGAACGCACATCGCCGAAGGCCGGGCGAAGCTGCGAGAGCAGGAAAGTCAATGCGATGCCGGCCACCAGCCCGACCAACCCGGCAAGCGGCATCAGCAGGGCGCGGTTAGGTGCCGCGGGCTTGTTCGGCAGGCTCGGCGGATCGATCACCCGGAACTCGGTAATCCCGCCCTGGGCGGTCATTTCCACCGACATATTGGCCGACTCGCGGCGCGTCACCAGCGATTCGTAGTTGCGCTTATGCACTTCGTAATCGCGGTTCAACTGCGTCTGCTCGGCTTCGATCTTCGGCAGGAGTTCGGCCGACGAGCGCAACTGCGCGAGCCGCGAGCCGAATTCGGCCACCCGCGCCGCCAGCGATGCGACCCGCGCCTCGGCCTCGGCGAGCGAAATCTTCATCTGCTGGACGACGGGGTTCGCAGTCGGGGCCCACGGTGCGCCCGCGTCGGCCTTCTTCATCGCTTCGACTTCCTTCTGTTTCTGCTCCTCGAGCTGCGCAATCACGCGCCGTGCGCCGACTACGTCGGGATGTTCGTCGGTGTAGCGCAACAGCAGGCCGTCGAGGTTCTTCTTCAGCAAGTCGATCCGCCCGTCGATCTCGGGCAACGAGACCGGCGACGAGTTGGCCGGCGGCTCCAGCAGCACGGGGTCCTCGCCGGCCAACTGGCGCTTGAGCGAATCGCGGGAATTCTCCGCTTCCTTGAGTTCAAGTTCCGCCTGTCGCAGTTGCGCGGACAATTCCGTCATCTGTGAAACGTAGTCGCGCCCGCCGTCCCCAAGGAGCGCCATGTTGCGCAGGCGAAAGTCCTTCAGGCGGTTTTCCGCTTCGGTGAGCTTTTGCTCATAACTGGCGATCTGCTCGTCGATGAAGCGCCGCGCCGAGGTGGAATCCTGCCGCTTCCCCACCAGCCCCGACTCCACGAACAGCGACACCAGCGCCTGGACGATGCGCTGGGCGCGCTCGGGGTGAACGTCCTGGTAGGCCAGCGTAAACAGGTTGTCCCGGCCTGCCCCCAGAATCTGCAGCCCCCCGGTAAGCTCGGCGATGAGCGCCTCACGCTCACCGGGAGTGCGTGCAGCCAGATCGAGGTCGGCCATCGTGATGAGTTTTTCCACGTTCGGGCGCGTGATCAGTGTGCGGCTCAAAATCGCGATCTGCTGGTTGGTGTTCGGCTGAACCGCGAGGCCCGACATCAACGGGCGCAGCACCGACTGCGTGTCGACGTAAATGCGCGCCGTGGATTCGTAACGATCGGGCATCGAATAGACCGCAAAGCCTCCCGCAATCCCGGCGATCCACGCAAATGCGAGCCCCCACCAGCGGAAACGCCACATTCCGCGCAGGTACCCGACCATCTGAGAAAAGAGTTCTTCCATGAGCGCCCCCGTCCCTTGTTACCGTCCGAATCGATGTGTCCTGCCGTGTTGCGCAGGCACACAGCTCAAATCAGGGAATCAGAACCAGCTCTGGGGAATGATCAGCACGTCACCCGGCCGCATTTCGACGTTCGCGGACACGTCGCCTCGCTTGATCAGATCCTCGATGCGAACGCTGTACTGCTTGTTTCCTTCACCGGTACGGAGAATCGACGCGCCGTTGCCGTCGGCAAACTCGGTGATGCCCCCCACCGCAATCATCACGTCGAGCAGCGTCATCTTCTGCACGTAGGGCAGAGTCTGCGGCGTTGTCGCCTCGCCGACCACGCGGATCTGTTCGCTGTAGGGGCCGACAAAACCGGTCACGATCACGGTTACGACCGGCTCGCGAATGAACTTCGCGAGCGCCTGCTCGATATCGCGCGCCAGCGTCGAGGAGTCCTTCCCGAGCGCGGGCAGGTCTTCGACGAGCGGCGTCGTGATCTTGCCGTCGGGCCGCACCGGCACCGCCATCGACAACTCGGGGTTTCGCCAGACGACGACATTCACGTTGTCGCCCGGCCCGATCACGTAGTTGTATGCAGCATCCGACGCGACCGCCGGAGCAGGTGGAAACGAGGACGTCGCGCACCCCGACAACAGCCCCGCTGCAACCGTGAACCCAAGGAACTTGCGGACACTGTCCCCCGCCATCGATGCACTCTCTACCATCATCTATGCTCCCCTTCTGGATCGGCGCCCATCATGCCCCGAGCAAACTTCCTTCATGCTACGAATCGTAACCCCTTATGCCGCAGGAAAAAATACACAACCGCTTACAGTGTCCCTAATCCCCTGCCGGTAGAGTTCGGCGCGCGGCCTGAAACGGATCGCGCTCTTCTTGCCCCCGAATTCGTCCGGGCGGTTTTCTCCTCCAACGACGAGGCGCGAACACAAATGACAGAATCAGCTTACCACGCCGAGGGCATTAAAAAAGCGAAGCAATCCCGCTTGAAACCGTCGCTTTCAATCGTCGACGACAGGTTCGGCGCGATCGACCCGGGCTTCGCGATCACGCGCGATGGATATCACGTTCGAATTGTCCATGACGACATGGACGGCATGCACGGCAAAATCAGCAAGCTCATCCAGCGAATGTATTCATGGCGCGGGCTTGCGACGGATCAGCCGGCGAAGCTGTCGAAACACGCCGGCCAGACAACGCTGGCGGCTTGCAAGGGAGACCTTCTTTTCGGCACCTTGACGGTGGGCATCGATTCGCCCCGCGGCTTACTTGCCGACACACTTTACCAGGGCGAGATCGACGAGGCGCGCAGCAATGGCGCACGGGTATGCGAAGTGACCCGGCTGGCAATGGACCCGTCGCACAGTTCGCCGGAAGTGCTGGCGTCGGTTTTTCACCTCGCCTTCATGATCACGCGCCTCGTGCATCGCATGACGGATCTCTTTGTCGAGGTGCATCCCCGGCATACGGTTTTCTACAATCGCATGATGGGCTACGAGGTCGCGGGGCCGGAACGCATCTGCCCGCGCGTCGGCGCCCCCGCAGTGCTGATGCGGCTTTCACTCGAACACGCGGAACGCGAAATCCGGCGCATCGGCGGAAACGAGTCGGCGCGGGACCGCAGCCTCTACCGCTTGTTCTTCTCGCCCGCCGAACAAGACAGGATGCTGCGCGACCTGCAAGGTCTGCGCTTCGCAGTCTGAATCGACGGCGCCACATCGGGCGCCAGTCAGAATCGGTCCTCCACGTTTATTGTTCCTGACCAGCGGGACGATCTCGCGGACGAATTCCGGCAAAGCTTCACACGATTCTCCGCAGCGTCATGGCGGCCGCAGTCGCCTCATGACGGTACAGGTCAGTCGTCCTCGCATGCGCAACGAGCGCATTCTTTCGGGGGTAAGCAGAAAAGAAAACGGGCGCCGAAGCGCCCGCGGGTTTCGAATCGTCAGGAGACGATCAGAAGGCGTGGTTCAGGCCGATCAGGAAGTTGCGGCTGTCTTCGTCGTTGTTGGGAACGGTGACACCATTGACAACTTCCGTGCCGCGCGCGAGGACCGAGTAGTTGGTCGCATCATCGTTCTGGACTTGCGTGTAACCCACGTAAGCGAGCGTGCGCTTCGACAGGCTGTGCGAGTACAGCAGCGACCAGGCAGCGGCGTCGCTGTCGTTCGTATCCGCGTCCGTGCGACCATAGGACAGATGGACCTTGCCGACCGAGCTGACCGGGACCACGCTGCCGACCTGCCAGACCTTGTTGTCGTCTTCCGCAGCGGTGGCATCCTTGATGATCTGGTACGAGCCCATCAGCTTGAACATGCCGAAGTCGTAGGCGGCGCCCAGATACGCTTCCTTCTTGGTTTCGTCAGCAACCCCGTTGAACTTCTCGGTCGCAATCGCGCCGGCGTCCTGCTTCACCTGGCTGTAGACAAGGCCGATGGCGAGCGGACCGTTCGCGTAATCGGCGCCGATCGCTGCGAGGTCACCCGCTTGGCGGTTGTTGTCCTGGTTCTCTTCGTTGAAACCATAGATCGCGTTCAGCGTCAGGCCGCCGAAATCGGGCGACTTGTAGTTGATCGAGTTGCTGACGCGCGCCGCACTGCCCGCGACGATGTTCGAACCCTGAGCACCCGCGAGAATGAACTGCGGGCTGAACGGAACGACGTTGATCGCGTCGTACTTGAGGACGTAGTAGCCCGGCGAGTACTGGCGGCCGAGGCCGATGAAGCCGAAGCCGCCCTGCAGACCGACGAACTGCTGACGCGCGCGCGTAGTACTGTTGGCGGCGGTGCCGCGGCTGCCGACGCCTTCGTTCTGGTCGATATCGATCCCGTACTCGAGCGTGAACACGCCCTTCAGGCCGTTGCCGAGATCTTCGCTACCCTTGAAGCCTATGCGGGAACCCGCCCAGCCGCCGCTATTCACACCGGTGAACTTGTTGTCGTCCATCTTGCCGTAGCCGAAGTAGGCATCGGCAACGCCGTACACGGTGACGTTCGATTGCGCGAAAACCGGGGCGGAGACCAGGCCGGCAACGGCCAGGGCAATCAGTTTCTTCTGCATGTATGTTTCTCCTCTAATTTGAAGCTGAGACCGGGGAATCCACCACGGCCCGACTTACCTCTCAAGCGAGAAGTTGAAGCGATTGTGCAAAACGGGAGCATGCAGGCGCAAGTCAAGCAGGCCCGGAATGCACCCTGTCGGCAAAAGATGTTGCACCGACGCAACATGGATACCCGATGCAGCACACTCGGGCATTGCAGCCCTTTTCCGAGGGCGCGCCGGGCATATACCTTCGGCATTGCTGCACTGCGGACGCAACGTGATGCGCATGCCTGCGGAGTCCGGCGAAACCGGCAGACGGCAAAGATTTTCGGCGCCACGGACGTGGCGCCGCCGGTGCGGCACACCCCAATGCCGGATGCCCGCCACCGGAACTCGGGCATGCGCTTAGCACTCTCAGGCCATGAGTGCTAACATTGGTTTCGAGGAGGACCCGTACATATGAGCCAAGCCCTGTCTTTCCCGGTACCTTTTGCCGTCGGCAGTATCGACCAGTACATCCAGTCGGTGAATCGCATCCCGCTGCTCACCGAGCAGGAAGAGGTGAATCTGGCCACGCGCCTGCGCCACGAAGGCGATCTGGAAGCTGCCCGCGGGCTGGTGATGTCTCATCTGCGGCTGGTGGTCGCGATCTCGCGCGGTTACCTCGGCTATGGCTTGCCGCACGCCGACCTGATCCAGGAAGGCAACATCGGCCTGATGAAAGCGGTGAAGCGCTTCGACCCCGATCGCGGCGTGCGGCTCGTTTCGTTCGCGATCCACTGGATCAAGGCCGAGATCCACGAGTACATCCTGAAGAACTGGCGCCTCGTCAAGATCGCGACGACCAAGGCGCAGCGCAAGCTGTTCTTCAACCTGCGCAGTCTCAAGCAGGACACCGGCACGCTGAATCGGGACGAAGTGGTCGCGGTCGCGAAGCAGCTCGGCGTAAAACCCGAGGAAGTCGTCGAGATGGAGACCCGGCTCACCGGGCGGGACGTCCAGCTCGAGGGCGGGGCCGACGACGACGAACATCACTTCGCGCCGATCGCCTACCTGCCCGACCCGCACGCCGAGCCTTCGGAAGTGCTCGAACAGGCACAACTCGCCCGCCTGCAGGACGAGGGGTTGAGCGACGCGCTCGCGAGCCTCGACGACCGCAGCCGCACGATCGTCAAGCGGCGCTGGCTGACCGAAGGCGACAGTGCGACGCTGCACGAACTCGCCGCCGAATACGGCGTATCGGCGGAACGCATCCGCCAGATCGAGGCCAAGGCGATGCAGAAGATGCGGGGCTTGCTGGCGGCTGCGTGAGAGTCGGAGGCGCGAGCATGCGGCCTCACGCCGGAGGACCCGTCACTTCGGCGGCAGCAACGTCCTGATGTCCGCCGCGATGTTTTCGGCGGATTCTCCGTGCCGTACGTACAGGCGCAACTGCCCTGCCGGATCGAAGACATAGGTCCCTGCGACGTGGTCGATGGTGTAGTTCGCACCTTCGGTATCGCCGCTTTTCTGGTAGAAAACCCGGAAATCCTTCGCCACCGCCTGCGTCTGCGCGGCATCGCCATACAAGCCGAGGAAGCGCGCGTCGAACTGCGGGACGTAGTTCGCGAGCAGCGCCTGCGTGTCGCGCTCGGGGTCGACGGTGACGAACAGCACTTGCACGCGCTCGGCGTCCGGCCCGAGCCGGCGCATCACTTCGCTCATCGTCGACAGCGTCGTCGGGCAGACGTCCGGGCATTGCGTATAGCCGAAGAACATCGTCACGACCTTGCCGCGGAAATCCGCCAGCGTGCGCGGCGTACCGTGGTGGTCGGTCAGCGAAAAGGTGCTGCCGTATTCGGCACCGGTGATGTCCGTGGCGTGGAAAGAAGGCTTGGGCGCGGAGGAATCGGTACAACCCGCGAGCGCAAGCGCGGTCGCGAGGATCAGGGTGCGTAGCATCGGGACGTCGGCGGGCTGCAAGGGCAGCGGGATCAGAACGGGAGGTAATGATCCGCCAGGAGCGCTGCGAAGAGCAAGAACAGATACAGGATCGAGAAGCGGAACGTGCGCCGCGCGAACGCGTCGCTGTAATCGACGTACAGACGCCAGGCGTGGCGCAGGAAGGCGCAGCCCAGCGCGATCGCGCAGACGAGATACAGCGGACCGCTCATCCGCGTCGCGAACGGCAGCAGCGTGACGCCAAACAGGATGCAGGTGTAGAGCAACACCGACAGCCGGGTGAATTCCGGCCCGTGGGTCACCGGCAGCATCGGCAGGCCGGCGCGCGCATAGTCGGCGCTGCGATAGAGCGCCAGCGCCCAGAAATGCGGCGGCGTCCAGGCGAAGATGATCAGGAACAGCAACAGGGCGTCGGCGCTGACTTCGCCGGTGACGGCGGCCCAGCCGAGCACCGGCGGCATTGCGCCGGATGCGCCCCCGATGACGATGTTCTGCGGCGTGCGCGGCTTGAGCAGGACCGTATAGACGACAGCGTAGCCGACGAAAGTCGCGAGCGTCAGCCACATCGTCAGCGGATTCACCCATTGATGCAGCACCGTCAGCCCGGTGCCGCCGAGCACGCCGGCAAAGAGCAGCGTCTCGGCCGGCGCAAGTTCGCCGCGGGGCAGCGGACGGTGGCGGGTGCGCGCCATGCGGGCGTCGATGTGGGCCTCGATGAGGCAGTTCATCGCCGCGGCGGCGCCGGCGACGAAGGCGATGCCCAGCGTCGCGGCGGCGACGCTCTTCGGATCCGGCAGTCCTTCGGGCACCGCGAGGAACATCCCGATCACCGCGCAGAACACGATCAGCGTATTCACGCGCGGTTTCGTCAGCACGTAGAACGCATGCAGCCGCCGGCCGGCGGCATGGCGGTCAAGCGTAAGAGTTCTTGTGTTCAGCACGCTCATGTTCGCTTCTCCCCACTGCGGCCAGGCGGGGCATGGCGCGCATCCGGTAGTTGATCGTCACCATCACGCCGACCAGCAGCGCCGCGCCCGCGTTGTGCGCGACGGCAAGCGGCAGCGGCAGGCTGAACAGGACATTCGCCACGCCGAGCGCCGTCTGCAGCGCGAGCGCGGCAAACAGCGCGAGGCCCGCCACCCGCGTCGCCCGACGCCGGGACAGCGCCCACGCGAGCAGGGACAGCACCAAGGCGGTCAGCGCGGCCCCCAGCCGGTGTGACCAGTGGATCGCGGTCAGTGCGGCAAACGACAGGATCTGGCCGTCGGCGGTCATGCCGAGTTCGCGCACGACATGGAACGCACCGGCGTAGTCCGCAGGCGGCCAGAAGCTTCCCTGGCACGCAGGAAAATCGCTGCATGCGAGTGCTGCATAATTCGTGCTGGTCCAGCCGCCGAGCATGATCTGGACCGCGAGCAGCACGAACGCGAACCGCGCCGCACCCCGCAGGCTGCGCGACACGGTAACGGGCGGCATCCGCCACGCCTTCAGCGTGAGCCACGCGAGCAATCCCAGCGTCGCCAGGCCGCCGAGCAGATGCGCGGTGACGATCGCCGGCTTGAGCAGCAGCGTGACGGTCCATTTGCCGAGCAGCCCCTGGAAGATCACGATGCCGACGAGCGCGGCGGCGACCCGTGGCGAGCTCGCCGGGTCATCGCGCCTGCGCCACGCGAGCACGGCGATGGCAATGATCAGCAGCCCGAGGCTCGCCGCCAGATAGCGGTGGATCATCTCCTTCCACGCCTTGGGCAGGCTCACCGGTCCGTGCGGATCGGCAGCATGCGTGTGCAGGATGTCCGTCGCCGCGTGGTGCGGCGTGAGCCGACCGTAGCACCCGGGCCAGTCGGGACAGCCGAGGCCGGCGTCGGAGAGCCGCACATAGGCGCCGAACACGACCACCAGCGTGGTCAGCGCCAGCGCAGCCAGCACCAGGCGGCGGTAGAACGTCATCGGTGCCTCCTCGGCAGCGTTCGCAGCGCGCACGTCGTCATCCCCGCCCGAGCCCGGAATACTTGAGCAGGCGCTCCAGGTCCTTGATCACCCCCTTGATGTCCGTCGGGACAGGGAAACGCATCATCACGTTGCCCAGCGGATCCACCAGGAACACATGAACGCCCCGCGCTGCGCCGGGAAAGCGGACGAGCCACGGCGAGCCGGCGCGCGCGACACGCAAGCCGTCGTGCCGGCCGAGCAGCGCCGCCGGCGGATCGACGTCGTCGGTGACGAGCCACAGGCGCGCGACGCGCGTCATCTCCTTGCCCTGCGCGAGACGTGACTGGCGCACCGCGTACAAAGCCCGTTCACAATCGGCCCCGCAGGCGCCGGAGCCGGCATAGACGAGCGTCCAGCGGCCGTCCACCGCCTCTCGTCCGAACGGCGGCTGGCCGGCCACGCCGGGGAAAACCGCGTCGGGCAGTGGCGCGGGCGGAATCAACTCGCCGTAATTCACCTGGCCCTGCGGCTGCCACACGTAATAGGCGAAATACGACGCCGCAACAGGAAGGGTGCATACCAGCACAAGCGCGGCGAGCGTGAGTTTTGCACTGCGTTGCGTCACGGCCTGAGCCTCCTGAAGACATACACGCCGGTCATCACCAGCGACAATCCGGCGAGCGAGTACCACTGCAGCGCATAGCCGCGGTGGCGGTCGATGCCGGCGTCCGGTCGCGGCCAGTCGCGCTGCAGTCCATCGGCGGCAGCCGAGGTCTGCTGGACGATCCAGTCGCGCACCGCGAGCCCCGACAGCGCGCGATAGCGCTCCATGTCGAGGTACTGCCAGACTCGCCCCTGCGCAGCCTCCGGTGCAAGGGTGAAGGGGTCGACCTGCGGCATGCGGACGATACCGGCAAGGTTCACGCTCCCCGCCGCGGGCGCCGCATCGGGCAATACGGCGCGGTCCGCGCCCGCCGCGATCCAGCCGCGATTCACCAGCACCCAGCCCGCATCGCCTTCCAGGCGCAGCGGTGTCAGGACTTCGTAGCCTGCACGGCCGCGATGGACGCGGTTGTCGAGATAAATCGTCGCTGCCGGGCTCCATTCGCCGTGCAGGCGGACCGGCTGCCATTCGGCCATCTGCATCGATGCCGAAGGCGAAACCGGGGCGGTGGCAGCCGCGGATTCGATGCGCGCCTGCAGCGCGGTCTTCTCGGCCGCCCGGCCCAGCTGCCAGTTGCCGAGCTGCGCGGTCAGCAGCGCTAGCGCGACGCCGGCGATCAGCGGCAGCGGATGAAAGCGGTCGAAAATCATCGCCGCCGCCGTCCGTTTCGACCAGAATGGAACTCTTCGCCAGCTCGCCGGAGTCCCGTCATGCACGTCGTCGTGATCGTCTTTCTGGTGCTCATCGTCGGCAGCCTCGCGTCGGCGCTGGTGTTCCTGCTGCGCGACCAGGGCAAGGGCCGGCGCACCGTGCATGCGCTTGCGCTGCGCGTCGCGCTGTCGATCGCGCTGTTCGTGCTGCTGATGGCGGGGTTCGCGTCGGGGCTGATCACGCAGCGCCTCGGTTCATAGCCAATACACGACGACGAACAGCATCAGCCACACGACGTCGACAAAGTGCCAGTACCACGCGGTCGCCTCGAAGGCGAAATGGTGCTCCGGACTGAAGTGGCCGGCGAGCACGCGGCCGAGCGTCACCGTCAGCATGATCGCGCCGATCGTCACATGCAGGCCGTGGAAGCCGGTCAGCATGAAGAAGGTCGAGCCGTAGATGCCGGTGTCGAGCTGCAGATTGAGTTCCTGGTAGGCGTGGACGTATTCGTAGATCTGGAAGCCGAGGAACGTCACGCCGAGCAGGATCGTCACCAGCAGGCCGATCTTGAGCTGGCTGCGATTGTCTTTCAGCAGGCCGTAATGCGCCCACGTCAGCGTCGCGCCTGATGACAGAAGGATCAGCGTGTTCAGCGCCGGGATGCCCCAGGCGCCCATCGGCGTGAAAGGGTCCACCAGATAGGGGCCGTCGGACGGCCAGGCGCCGGTGAAACCCTGCCAGATCAATGCCTCGTTCGCGCCGCTCGCAAGCCACGGCACGCTCAGCACGCGGGCGTAGAACAGCGCGCCGAAGAACGCGGCAAAGAACATCACCTCCGAAAAAATAAACCAGCCCATCGACCAGCGAAACGAGCGGTCGACCTGCTTGCCGTACTTGCCGCTCTGGGATTCGCGGATCACCTGTCCGAACCAGCCGAACAGCATGTAGACGAGGGTCGCTGCGCCGAGGAACAGCACCCATCGCCCGGCGCCGATCCTGTTCAGCCACATCACCGCGCCGGACGCGGACAGCAGCAGCGCAATCGAGCCGAAGATCGGGTACTTCGACGGCTCCGGCACGAAGTATTTGTCCAGCGTGTGCGTCATGACTGCCTCCCAGGCCTTCTATGCTCCGACGACGAAGTGCACGACCGTGACGAGGCCGAGCACGAACAGCAATCCCGCCAGCAGCCCGACCGCGACGACCAGTTTCGGGTCCAGCGAAGTGGCGTCGCGGTGGTAGGCGTCGTGCCGCCGCACACCGAGAAACGACCACAGCACGGCCCTGAACGTCGCCCAGAAACCGGCCCGGCGCGGCTCGCCCCGCGGTTCCGGCCCCGGCCCCGGCAATGCGCCGTCGTCCCGCTCATCGCTCAAGACGCGGCTCCGCCTCCGGGCGCGCCGACCACCCGCCGACCCGCGATCTCGAAGAAGGTATAAGACAGCGTGATCGTCGTGATTTCGGCAGGCAGCTCGGCATCGACGACGAAGGCGACCGGCATCGTGCGCTTTTCGCCAGCCTGGAGCGTCTGCTGCGTGAAGCAGAAGCAGTCCAGCTTGCGGAAGAACTTCCCCGCGCGCTGCGGCCCGTAGCTCGGCACGGCCTGTCCGGTGACCGGCTCGTCGCGGGTGTTCGACACTTCGTACGCGATCGTCACCAGTTCGCCGGGGTGGACCTTCACGGCCGCCTGCAGCGGGCGAAAGCGCCACGGCAGGTCGTGGGTGTTGGCATCGAACTGCACGGTGATCGTGCGCGAGGCGTCCACCTGCGAGTTCGCGACGCGGTCCGGCCGCAGCAGGTTGTTGACGCCGGCGACCTCGCAGATCTTTTCGTAGAACGGCACGAGCAGGAAGCCGAAGCCGAACATCACCACTGCCGCCAGCGCGAGGCGGAACAGCAGCCGGCGGTTCTCGGCAGCAATCATGCTCATCGCGCGAACACTCCGTACTTGAGGATGACGGCGATGAAGAACGCGAGGGCGAGCGCCGCCAGCACCAGTGCGGTGCGGACGTTGGCCGAGCGGCGCGGATCCCTTGCCATGTTTCTCATCACCTCACGACCGGTGCTTCCTCGAAGGTGTGGTACGGCGCCGGCGACGGCACCGTCCATTCCAGCCCGTCGGCGCCCTCCCACGCACGCGCCGCCGCCTTTGCGCCGCCCCGCACGCATTTCACTGCGACGACGATGAAGATCAGTTGCGACAGACCGAAGCCGAACGCGCCGATCGTCGCGAGCATGTTGAAATCGGCAAACTGCAGCGCGTAGTCCGGGATGCGCCGCGGCATGCCGGCGAGCCCGAGGAAATGCATCGGGAAGAACGCAATGTTGAAGAACACCATCGAGCACCAGAAGTGGATTTTGCCGAGCCGCTCGTCAGGCATGTGGCCGGTCCATTTCGGCAGCCAGTAGTACGCGCCACCGAACAGCGCAAACAGGCTGCCGGCCACCAGCACGTAGTGGAAATGCGCGACGACGTAATAGGTGTCCTGCACCTGGATGTCGATCGGCGCGACCGCGACGATCAGGCCGGTGAAGCCGCCGATCGTGAACACCAGGATGAAGCCGACCGCCCACAGCATCGGCGGCTCGAACGACAGCGAACCACGCCACATCGTCGCCACCCAGTTGAACACTTTCACGCCCGTCGGCACCGCGATCAGCATCGTCGCGTACATGAAGAACAGTTGCCCGACGGCCGGCATGCCGGTCGTGAACATGTGGTGTGCCCACACCGAGAAGCTCAGGATCGCGATCGCCGCGGTCGCATACACCATCGACGCATACCCGAACAGCGGCTTGCGGGCGAACGTCGGGATGATCTGGCTGATGATGCCGAAGGCCGGGAGAATCATGATGTACACCTCCGGGTGGCCGAAGAACCAGAAGATGTGCTGGTACATCACCGGGTCGCCGCCACCCGCGGCGTTGAAGAAGCTCGTGCCGAAGTGGCGGTCGGTGAGCACCATCGTCACCGCGCCGGCGAGCACCGGCATCACCGCGATCAGCAGATAGGCGGTGATGAGCCATGTCCAGCAGAATAGCGGCATCTTCATCAGGGTCATGCCGGGCGCGCGCATGTTCAGCACCGTGACGACGATGTTGATCGCGCCCATGATCGAGCTGATCCCCATGATGTGCACCGCGAAGATCGCCATGTCCTGGCCGATGCCCATCTGCACCGACAGCGGCGCGTACATCGTCCAGCCGGCCGCGGTGGCGCCGCCGGGAACGAAGAACGAGCCGATCAGCAGGATCGCCGCCGGCGGCAGCAGCCAGAAGCTCCAGTTGTTCATGCGCGCGAAGGCCATGTCGCTGGCACCGATCATCAGCGGGATCTGCCAGTTCGCGAAGCCGACGAAGGCCGGCATGATCGCGCCGAAGATCATCACCAGGCCGTGCATCGTCGTCAGCTGGTTGAAGAATTCCGGCTGGACGATCTGCAGGCCGGGCTGGAACAGTTCAGCGCGGATCGTCAGCGCCAGCACGCCGCCGGACAGGAACATCACGAAGCTGAAGATCAGGTACATCGTGCCGATGTCCTTGTGATTCGTCGTCGTGACCCAGCGCATCAGCCCGGTCGGGCCGTGATGGTGGTCGTGCAACTGATCGGGGGTTACCGCGGCCATGCTGCCTCCTTGACGTTCCGCTCCGGCTTGCTGGCCCGGACCGGTTGCTGCGCTCGTGCTGCCGTTCAGTTGCCTGCCGGGGCCGCGTTCGCCGGGGCGGGTTGCGCAGCCCCCTCTTCGGCAGCCGGTGCGGCCGGCATCGGGGTGGCGCCCTGCGCCGTTGCGCCTCCCGTGGCAGGCGCCGCCGCCCCTGCTGCAAGCTGGCGGGCGACCCATTCGGTGTAAGCCTGCTGCGACACGACGTGCACTTCGACCGGCATGAAGCCGTGGTCGCGGCCGCACAGTTCGGCGCAGTTGCCGCGATATACGCCTTCGGTATCGGCGCGGAACCACGCGTCGCGGATGAAACCGGGGATCGCATCCTGCTTGACGCCGAACGCCGGCACCCACCACGAATGGATCACATCGTTGGCCGTCGTCAGCACCCGGATGCGCTTGCCGACCGGCACGACGAGCGGGTTGTCGACCTCGAGCAGGTAATGCTCGCCTTTCGGCGCATCGCCCTCGATCTGGTCGCGCGGCGTCGACAGGTTCGAGACGAAACGGATCCCCTGGCCTTCGCCCTGCAGGTAGTCATAGCCCCATTTCCACTGATAACCGGTGGCCTTGATCGTGATGTCGGGGTCCGCGGTGTTCTTCATGTCCAGCACCGTCTTCGTCGCCGGCCACGCCATCCCGAGCAGGATGAACACCGGGATGATCGTCCAGGCGATCTCCACCGACGTGTTCTCGTGGAAATTCGCCGCCACCGCGCCGCGCGACTTGCGATGCCGGAATACCGCCCAGAACATGACGCCGAACACCGCGACGAAGATCACCAGGCAGATGATCAGCATCAGGTTGTGCAGGTCGTAGATCTGGGCGCCGATCGGCGTGACGGGCGGCGGGAGGTTGAATTTGCTCGGTATGCTCTGCGCGACGGCAGCGGAAGCTACGGGGAGCAAGATGACTGGAGCTGCAACGCGACCGGCAAGACGCATGTCCCAACCTCTATCGAATGCAGTGTCGGCGTCGCCCAAGGAGGCGGAATCGCATCACGCGCGAGCCCGCTTCCCGAGCCGTGACGGCCGGCGCCGGAAGCCGCGGATCGGGGCGAACCGGCGAGAACCAACCGCTACCCGGAAGGAATCGCAGCCTTGATGATGAAAGACTTTTCCGTGTAGTCGAACTGATCATGCCATAGCAAAATCAGCGTTCGCAATACGGGTTTTTGAGCATCATCAATATTTTGCAGCGCAATACGTGCTAGCCGCTTACTGCCCGCAAGGAATGGCGAACGATGTCGGGGTTTTCCCGCAGGGGTGCGCACTGCAGTGCGCAACGGGCTGCCAGGCCGCAGAGGGTTCCGGGCTAGAATCGCGGGGCCCGTCCACTGCGACACGAAAAATGCGCTATTCCCGCCCCGCTTTCGAGACCAAGATCTGCCCGCCGGAGGAACTCGCGGTTCGTGCCGCGGCGCTCCCCCACCCGCTCGTATTCACGAACGGCTGCTTCGACATCCTGCACCGCGGCCACGTCACCTACCTCGCCCAGGCGCGCGCGCTCGGCGCCGCAATGGTCGTCGCGCTGAACACCGATGCGTCGGTGCGGCGCCTGGGCAAAGGCGACGAGCGGCCGGTCAATCCGCTCGAGGATCGCGCCGCGGTCATGGCCGCGCTCGAATGCGTGGACCTCGTGACCTGGTTCGACGCAGACACGCCGCTCGCGTGCATCCTCGAAGCCCGCCCGGACGTGCTCGTCAAGGGCGGCGACTGGGCGCCCGAACGGATCGTCGGCGCGGCCGAAGTGCGCGGCTGGGGCGGCGCCGTGCATTCGATTCCGTTCGAGCACGAGCGCTCGACGACGGCGCTGCTCGGCCGCATCCGGGGCGGCTGAAATCGCGCGCCGCAACGGCTCCGGTCGCCGCTGCGGCGGCGACGGCCCGATCGGCCGCCCGCCGGCGCACGAGCGCCGGTAAAATGCCGCCGATGACTCCCGCTTCAGCTTCCCCCTCCTCGCTCCACCTTCTCGAACACGTCTTCGGCTACACCGCATTCCGCGGCGAGCAGGAGGCGATCGTCGAACACGTCGCCGCCGGTGGCGACGCGCTGGTGCTGATGCCCACCGGCGGCGGCAAGTCGCTGTGCTTCCAGATCCCGGCGCTGATGCGCGCGGGCACCGCGGTGGTGGTGTCGCCGCTGATCGCGCTGATGCAGGACCAGGTCAGCGCGCTGCGTGAAGCCGGCGTCGCGGCCGCCTATCTGAACTCCAGCCAGGCCGCCGACGAATCCACCGCGGTCGAGCGCGACCTCGTCGCCGGACGGCTCGACCTGCTGTACGTCGCGCCGGAGCGCCTGTTGACCGGGCGCCTGCTCGCGACGCTCGACCGGCTGCACGAGGCCGGACGCATCGCGCTGTTCGCGATCGACGAGGCGCACTGCGTGTCGCAGTGGGGCCATGACTTCCGCCCGGAATACCTGCAGCTGTCGGTGCTGTCCGAACGCTTCCCGGCGGTGCCGCGGATCGCGCTGACCGCGACCGCCGACCCCGAAACCCGCGAGGAAATCGCCCAGCGCCTCGCGCTCGGCGACGCGCGCCGCTTCGTGTCGAGCTTCGACCGGCCGAACATCCGCTACCGCATGGTCGACAAGGACAACCCGCGCGCGCAGCTGCTCGCGTTCATCCGCGACGATCACGCCGGCGAAGCGGGCATCGTGTATTGCCTGTCGCGACGCAAGGTCGAGGAGACCGCGGCATGGCTCGGCGAACAGGGCATCCGCGCGCTCGCCTACCACGCCGGCATGGCGCAGGAAATCCGCGCCGCGCACCAAAGCCGCTTCCTGCGCGAGGACGGCATCGTCATGGTCGCGACGATCGCGTTCGGCATGGGCATCGACAAGCCCGACGTGCGCTTCGTCGCGCACCTCGACCTGCCGCGCTCGATCGAAGGCTATTACCAGGAGACCGGCCGCGCCGGTCGCGACGGCCTCGCGGCGCAGGCGTGGATGGCGTGGGGCGCGCAGGACATCGTGCAGCAGCGGCGCATGATCGACGAATCCGAAGGCGCGGACGACTTCAAGTGGCGGGCGCGGGCGCGGCTCGACGCGCTGGTCGGCCTGGTCGAGACGACCGGCTGCCGGCGCCAGTTCCTGCTCGCGCATTTCGGCGAAGAGGGCGAGGCCTGCGGCAACTGCGACAACTGTCTCGAGCCGCCGCGCACGTGGGACGCGACCGACGCGGCGCGTCGCGCGCTGTCGGGCGTGTTCCGCACCGGCCAGCGCTTCGGCGCCGGCCACGTCATCGACGTGCTGCGCGGCGAACTCACCGACAAGGTGCGCGACTGGAAGCACGACCAGGTCAGCACGTTCGGCATCGGCGCCGAGCTCGACGACAAGACCTGGCGCACGCTGTTCCGCCAGCTCGTCGCGCGGGGGCTGCTCGCGGTCGACCACGACCGCCACAGCGCGCTGACACTGACCGACCTCGCCCGCCCGCTGCTGCGCGGCGAAGCCGAATTCGCGCTGCGCCTGGCGCCGGAAAAGCGGCGTTCGAAGCGCAGCCGCAGCACCCGCCTGGAGATACCCGACGGCGTGCCGCTGACCTTGTTCGACCGCCTGCGCGCGTGGCGAGCGGCGACCGCGCGCGAACGCAACGTGCCTGCCTACGTGATCTTCCACGACGCGACGCTGCGCGAAATCGCGCTCGCCCGCCCGGTGAGCCTCGCCGAACTCGCGGGCATCTCGGGCATCGGCGACCGCAAGCTCGAGGCGTACGGCGCGGACATCCTCGCCGAGATCGCGCGCGAAGTCTGAAACGCCGGTGCGCGCCCGCCTGCTGCCCGCTAGCGCGAGCGCAGCAGGTCGAGATCCGCGCGGTTGCGCTCGTCGGTGTAGGGCTCGGCGGCCGGCGGCGGGGCGCCGGCAAAGCATTGCACCAGGACGTTCGAGAGCGGGCGGTCGCGGAACAGGATTTCAACCGCGCAGGGGCCATATACCGACTGGATCGTGGCCAGCAGGTTGCGCGCGTACGGCGTCGCGAGGCGCGAATCGAGGATCAAGTTCGCGAACATCACGCCTTGCGGGGCCAACACGCGCTGCGTCCCCTGCCAGAATTCGCGCGTGACCAGGTGCGCGGGAATGCTCGTGAGCGCGCTGTAGGCGTCGACGACGACCGCGTCGAAGCGCTCGTCGGTGTCGGCGACGAAACGCCGCGCGTCGGCGGCGACGAAGCGCCCACGGCTGCCGGTACCGAGGAACTCCCGCTCCGCCAGTTCGCGTATTGCCGGGTCGATATCGACGTAGAGGTAGTCGTTGAGCGGTTCGCGATGTGAAAGCGTGAAGCCGCCGGCGCCGAGCACCAGGATGCTCCGGTTGCGAAAGCCCATTTCGTCGAGCATCACCGTGCGCAGCCGCTCGATGTAACGCGTGTAGCGCGGCGGCTCGCTGTCGTCGATTATCGAAGCGACCTGGTTGTTGATCCAGAACACCCGCGGGTCGGTCATGCCGGGCAGCGCCACCGGGCCGACCCTGTAGGTGGCGTAGGCGGTTTCGATCTGTTGCGGCAGCAGCACGTTGCCACTGAACGCCGCGACGGCGACCAGCGCGATGATCGGCAGGTCGGCCGCCACCGTCCGCTCCCGGGCATCCTGCAGCCATGGCACGAGGCAGAGGAGTAGCGCCGCGCAGACGAGGATCGCCGCGGCGACGCCGAGCCACTGCATGACCAGCAGCGATAGCGACAGCGAACCGAGGAAAGACCCGAGCGTCGACCAGTACAACGCTGCGCCGCTGCGCGCCCCGACGCGATCGTCGCGCAGCAGGTTGGTCAGCACCGGCACCGTCTGACCGAGCAGCCAGGCGATCGGACACAGCACGCCAGCGACGAAGATCAGGTACGCGAGCGGCGCGGGAGTGACGTGCGCGAACAACGCGTCGATGACCGGTCCGGCCAGTCCGACTGCGATCAATGCGGCGGCCAGCGCGAAGTTGCGCCGCACGCGCCCGAGGAAATCGCGCTCGACGCGTCCGCCCGCCTGGTATCCGAGCGCGAGCGCGAGCAGGAAGAAGCCGATCGTCGGCGCCGTCACGGTGATCGCGCTGCCCAGATGCGGCACCAGGCGGCGCAACGCGATGATCTCCGCGCCGAGCGACGAAAAGCCTTCGACAAACACCGTGGCGAACAGGACGGCCGTGCGGACGGAACTTGCGGAGCGGGTCATCGGGTCGGGCGCATCATGGGGGAAGTTTCCGCAAGCGGGCCGCGCCGTGCGCGCGCGCGGGCGCGTGCCGCGATACAGTACGCTCCGTGCGTGATCTGCTGCATCCTCTCATCTTCATCGTCCTCGTCGCTGCGATCGGGCTCGCGGCGCACATCGGCGTGCGCCGCAGCCGGAAACGGTTCGACGACTCCCGCAAGGATTGAGCCCGGACCGGCGCAGCGTGCATACGGGAGAGCCTTCGCGGGCCCGTTCCGTGCAGCGATCCGGAACGCGAGCCTCCCCGCCGCACTCTATTCCGGATACGGAGAACGCGTGCGACTGCGCACCGTCGGCCGGACAGGAGCACACGATGGAAAACTACCTGCACAGAGTATTGGGTGTCTACGAGACGCGCGCGGCGGCCGAAGCCGCGCTGGAGCGGCTCGTTCAGCGCGGCCTGCCGCGAGACAAGGCGAGGCTGCTGGAACCGGGCCGCAGGCGCGAGAACGAGGACGCCACCGCCGACAGCGACGACGTGCTGAAGGAAGTGCTGCGCGACGGCGCGATCGGCACCGCGGTCGGAACGCTCGCCGGCGCCGCCGGGACTGTTGCGCTGGCGGCGGCGAACATCAGCCTGTTCGTCGCCAGCCCGGTGCTCGGCGCGCTGTCGATGCTCGGCTGGGGAGCGAGCCTCGGCGCGATCGTCGGGGCGGCCGCCGGCGCGGAGAACAGCAAGGGCGACGTCGCCGATCTCGTCAAGGATGCGCTCGCGAGCGGCCACGTGGTCCTCGTCGCGCACACCGCGACCGAGGAGCAGACGACCTGGGCGCGGCAGATCATCGGCGAGTCGATGGCCGAACCGGGAGGGGCCGCGGCAACGACGTGAGCGGCGCGGCGATCGCGGGCGCTACTCGACCGGCTCGATGTGGGTCGTCAGGCGCGTCCCGGTGTGCTTGCGCACGGCGTGCTCGGCCGAGTCGGCGAGGGCGTGGGCATGGGCAACGGTCCACTCTCCCGGCACGCGCAGATCGACATGCGCGAACTGCATTGCGCCGGCGACGCGCGTCTTCAGGTTGACGAAGTGCCCTCCCTCGGTGCAACAGGACTGCAGCACCGCCTCGATGCGCCGGATTTCGGCGTCGTCGAGCGCGCGGTCCATCAGGCCGTCGACCGAGCGGTGCATCAGCCCCCAGCCTTCGCGCAGGATGTTCACCGCGACGCCGGCAGCGACGAGCGGATCGAGCCAGTTCCAGCCGCTGAGGCTCGCCAGGCCTACGCCGGCGACGACGCCCGCGGTCGTCCACACGTCGGTCATCAGATGACGCGCATCGGCTTCGAGCGCGAGCGAACGGTGCGCCCGCCCGACTTGGAACAGGATGCGTGCAACGACCAGGTTGACGAGGCTCGCGCCGACCGACAGCACCGTGCCGAGACCGAGCGCGCCGAGCGGCTGCGGATGGATCAGGCGTTCGACGGCCGTCGCGAGGATCACCAGCGCCGCGACGAAGATCAACATGCCTTCGAAAGCGGCCGAGAAATACTCCGCCTTGCCGTGGCCGTACGGGTGCCCGGGGTCGGCCGGAGCGTGCGCCAACGACACCATCAGCAGCGCGAACGACGCGCCGGCGAGATTGACGAGGGACTCCAGCGCATCGGAGAGGAATCCGACCGACCCGGTCAGCCACCACGCCCCCGCCTTCATGCCGATCGTTATCAGCGCGGCGAGGATCGAGAGCAGCAGGGCCTGGTGCGGAGTGAGGGTGCGCATGATGACGACGGGAACGGAACGGCGGACATGGTAAACCACGCCGGCTGCGGTCCGCGGGGCGATCGCCTCATCCTCGCCCGCATACGGCTGCATCATCTCTCGGACGGCGCGTTATCGAACCGGAAAAGAGGTCATGTCGCTCAGATGGCAGGATCCAACAGCCTGGCGGCCTCTGAACACGGAAAACCAAAGCTCGGCTGTCAGTCGCCTTTCGATGCGCGTACGGTTTTTCCGGTCTTTTCCCTGGCTGGGCTCGTAACCGCTTCCCTGGCCTTTCCACTTGCTGATTTGCTCGGCGTCGATCTGCGCTGCGAAGCAGGCGCTCCCGGGGTGCGCTGAGTGGCGGAATCCTGGGCGGGGGGTTTCGCCGCTACGGGTTTTTTGGATGGTGCAGCCTTCCGGATCGCGGCGGGCTTCTTGCTCGTCTCGGCAGGGGTCCCGCTCGCTGCTTTGGGTGCCCTTTTCGCCCTGTCTTTGGTGGGTGCCGGCGCCTTCCGCGGGCTCGCGTCCTTCGTCGTCAGCGTGGTTTCGTCCAGCTCGATGCCGAACACATCTGCGAGCATCGAATCGTCGAGCACCTTGCCGGCCGCCGGGCCTTTGTTAGATTTCGGCAAACCGGCCCCCGCTTGACTGACGAGGTCCTCGGCATCGACCTGGCGCAAGCGGAAGAGCAACTCGGGCTGTTGATCGAGGCGCGCGCCGACCCCGTAGAGCACGGCGGCAACGTGCTTGCACATCGAGGCCGAATCCGGGCAACTGCAACTGAAGCTGATTTCCTTCGGCGCAGGGAAGAGCCCGGTGCGCGGCGTACAGATACGCTGCATCACCGCCGTGGAAAGTTTCCCCTGGAGAAGTTCAACCAGCGAGTCAATCGAACCTGCGCAATCCGTGCCGATGGCTTGCCACTGTTCCAGCGAAACAGCCGCGACCTTGACGGCGACCTTGTAGAGGCTGGACCCCATTACCTGCGCCTGAACTTCGCCCTGGGCGATCTTGAGGTCGATCACCGAGCCGTTGCGCACATAGGTGCGCCCGCGGGGCAGACGGTTCGCGTAGTCGCTGTAAGCTTCCAGGTTTTCGCTCCAGGCCTTGCCCCAGAATGTTTTTGTGATGGCCCCGCGACAGGGCTCGATCGGCGAGAGGTCGGCGCCCGATTTCCGGGCCTTGGCGGCGACTTTTTCTGCCTGTCTGCGGCGCTCGGCGACCGGAACATAGGGCTTCCATGCGTAATAGCTCATGTGATCACCTCATCCTTCCTGTGCGGTGTGAATGTCGAGCCTGACCAGATCGAGGAGTTCGCGGTCGCTCAATTCGGTCAACAGGAGTTCCGCGCCGCCCTCCAGCACATCCTTGACCAGTTGCTGTTTCGATTCGATCAACTGATCGATGCGCTCTTCGACCGTGCCGCGGCAGACGAACTTGTGTACCAGCACGTTCTTCCGCTGGCCGATGCGGAACGCGCGATCGGTGGCCTGGTTTTCGACGGCGGGGTTCCACCAGCGGTCGAAATGGATCACGTGCGACGCCGCGGCAAGATTGAGCCCCGCGCCGCCGGCCTTGAGCGAGAGGACGAAAAAGGGCGTCAGTTCGTCGTCCTGGAAGCGTTTGACCAGCGCGCGACGTTTGGCGACCGGGGTGCCGCCGTGCAGCACCAGACCATCACGGCCAAAGATGGCGCCAAGAAATGCCGCCAGCGGTTCGGTGGTTTCGCGAAACTGCGTGAACACCAGCACTTTTTCCTGCTTCGCTGCGATCACCTCGGCCAGCTCGCGCAAACGGGCGAACTTGCCGCTGTCGTCGGGTCGCCACGCGCCGTCGCCGAGCCATTGCGAGGGGTGGTTGCAAATCTGCTTGAAACGCATCAGGAAGGACAGCACGATCCCCTTGCGGCCGATCCCGTCGATGTTGCCTTCGGCGTCTTCCAGGGCGGCGGCCAGTTCCGTTACCGCGCGCTGATAGAGCGCCGCCTGGGCCGCACTCAGGTGGCACCAGGCTTTGAGCTCCGTCTTGTCCGGCAGATCGTCGATCACGCGCTTGTCGGCTTTCAGCCGGCGCAGGATATAGGGCTGCACCAGCAAGCGCAGCGGACCGAAATGCTCGGCCTTCGCCAGTCGCTTGGCGAACGTCGCGAACAGCTTGTCCGTGCCCAGCAGACCGGGGTTCGTGAAGTCGAAGATCGACCACAGATCGGACAGGCGGTTTTCAACGGGGGTGCCGGTCAGGGCGATGCGCGCCGCGGCCTTGAGCTTCTTCACCTGCCGCGTCTGCTGGGCTCCCGGGTTCTTGATGGCCTGCGCTTCATCGATGACGGCGAGGTGCCAATCGACGTTTTCCAGCAGCGGCAAGCGCAGCAGCGAGCCGTAACTGGTGATGACGAGATCGGCGCCGGTCAGCGCTCCGGCATCCAGCGCGCGCAGGTCGGCGGCCGGCATTGCCGAAGGGTGCGCGATCAGCACGCGCAGGCCGGGCGCGAAGCGTTCGGCTTCCGATGCCCAGTTGGCCAGCAACGACGCGGGGGCGACCAACAGGCTGGGGCGAGCGTTTTTCTGCTCGCGTTTCAGAACCAGGAGCAGGGACAGCACTTGAATCGTCTTGCCCAGTCCCATGTCGTCGGCGAGACACGCGCCCAGACCCAGCCGGGTCAGCAGATATAGCCAGCGCACGCCTACCTGCTGATACGGCCGCAACGAGGCCCTGAGTTCCGGGCCGGGACTGACCTGTGCCAGGCCCTCGGGTCGGCGCAGCCCCTGCAAGGTCTCGGCCAGCCAGGGGCCGGCCACCAGTTGCGACCAATCGGCATCGGCAGGATCGATGCCATCGTCGTCGAGCGAGGCGCCTGCCATCAGGCGCATCGCCTCGGCAAAAGGCAGACCGGTGTCTGCCGCCGCCTGTTCGATCGCCTGGAAGCGTTCCAGCATGCGCCCAAGCTTGTTGCGGTCCACCTCGACCCAGCGCCCGCGAATCAATTGCAGGCCATCAGTGCCTTTCAGCAAGGCCTTGATCTCGGCAGCACCGAGCCGTTCGCCATCGAGCGTGACGTCGATGCTGAAATCGAGCAACGCATCCTTGCCCAGCAGCGAGGGCGGCCGCGCGCCCAGGCTGGCCTTGACCAGCGGCCGCGCAGGACGGCCCGCCTGCCAGCTTCCCGGCGCGCGCACGACGATGCCGGCGGCTTCGAGCTTCGGCACATCGGTGAGAAACCGGTAGGCCTCGGCCGGCGTCCAGCGCAGCGGGTGGTAGATTTCGCCGGCCTCCACCATTTCACGCAGCCAGCCGCATTGCTCGGCGCCGCCCTGCACCGGCTTGAGCAAGGACAGTAGCCGCGCCTGGCTCTTGCCATCGGAGAATTCGGTCAGTGCCTGCGATAGCGGCAGATGCTGCGCCTTGCCATGGGCCGACAAGCGAGCGGTATAGGTGGCGAGAAAAGCGAACGGCGCTTCCGGATCCTTGCGATTCTCGGCCAGGTTGAAAACCACCCTTCCAACCAGATTCCAGGCGGGATGGCGCGCCTTGAGGAAATCCTGAAGCGGGCACTTCGCGGCGGCAAGCTCGACGCGCAGCGCGGTATCGAGCGCAGCCCACAGGGCATCCAGGACTTCCGCCGTCAGATATTCCGCACCCGTCATCGGTGGCGCATCGGCAATCAGGGCATCGAGCACCTGATCGTCGGGTACGGCAATGGCCACGTCGGCGCCTTCGGGGGTCGCGCACAGCGCCGTCACGTAACGCGAGGCGAAATCCCGCCACCAGCCGAGCGCGGGCGGCAAGACGGACCCGATTTCCGCTGCACCCAGATGAAGCAGACCGTGCCCGGACCCGAGCGCAAAGCTGTCAGCGAGACGACACTGAAGCTCTGCGGGCAAGGGCGGCTCATCGGGAACCGGCGCCAGCAACAGATGGCCTTGCGGCGTCAGCAGCAGCGTCAGGGCTGTGGTGGCGGATGACATGCGTTAATCGGGGTTCTGTCGCATTAACCGGGTGAGTCGGGATTTCGGGGGGCAGTTTATCAATCGCGCAGTGGGTTTGAAGGCAATTGGCCCGCCAGTGCGTGAAATTGAACTGCGAAATGCCGCCGGGGGCTACGGCGTCAGCGCCTGAAGCGTTCTTCGGCGATCGCGTCGGCGACTTCGCCGGTCGGCCGCTCTTCGGCGCGCGCACGCGTGAAGATCTCCAGCAGGCTGTCGTGGATGCCCTCGATGTGCTGCCTGAGCGCCGCCGGATCGAAGTTGCCGGTGCGCTCGTAATACACGTCGATGATGCCGCCGGCGTTGATGACATAGTCCGGCGCATACAGGATGCCGCGGTTCATCAGCGCCGTGCCGTGCCGCGGTTCGGCGAGCTGGTTGTTCGCGGCGCCGGCGACGATCTTCGCCTTCAGCTCGGCGATCGTCCGGTCGTTCAGGACCGCGCCAAGCGCGCACGGGGCGAACACGTCGACATCGAGGCCGAAGATTTCCTCCGGCGCGACGACGGTCGCGCCGAGCTCCCTGCCGGCGGCGAGCAGCGGCTCGCGGTAGAGGTCGGTGACCCACAGCTCGGCGCCCGCCGCCTTCAGCCGGCGCGCGAGATCGAGGCCGACATGGCCGAGCCCCTGCACCGCGACGCGCAGGCCGTCGAGCGAATCGCGCCCCAGCCGCTCCTTCACCGCCGCGCGGATGCCGACGAGCGTGCCGTACGCCGTCGACGGCGACGGGTCGCCGCTGCGCGTGCCGTGCTCGGCCGGCTTGTCGCGGACGCCGCAGACATGCTGCGTGAATTGCGACATGAGCTTCATGTCGGCGACGCTGGTGCCCGAATCCTCGGCTGCGATGTAGCGTCCGCCGAGACGGTCGATCGCGCGCGCGAGCGCTTCGAGCAACGCGGGCGTCTTGTCGGTGCGCGGGTTGCCGATGACGACCGACTTGCCGCCGCCGAGCGCGAGGTTCGCCATCGCCGACTTGTAGGTCATGCCGCGCGACAGCCGCAGCACGTCGCGAGTCGCCTCGTCCTCGTTCGCATACGGCCACATCCGGCAGCCGCCGAGCGCCGGGCCGAGGTTCGAGTTGTGGATCGCGATGATCGCCTTCAGGCCGCTCTTGTCGTCGCTGCAGAACACGACCTGTTCGTGGTCGGCGAAATCGGGAGTGGAAAATACGCTCATGCTGGTCTCCTTCTTGGGTCTCGAGGGTGCGACACGCCGGCCGCCGTCGCTTGTGGCGATGGCGGACGGAAGTGCCGCGGGGGGTGACCGGTCCGGGACGGGACCGGGAAAAACGCCCCCCGTGCAACGTCGGCCTTTCCCTTGCCGGATTGGACCGCTCGCAGCGCGGGAGGTTAGCTCTCAGGCGGGAATCACGGCGATCGTCCTGCGCGCCTTGCGTGGCTCCGCCACGGCAGGCGCCTCCTTGCCGCGGAAGGCGTCGAGCAGCGCCGCCTGGCGCGTCAAAGCGTTCGCCAGATAGCGCTCGCGGATGTGACCGAAACCGCGGATCTGCTCCGGCAGCGACGCGAGTTCGACGGCGGTGTCGTAGTTCGCCGCGGCGAGACCGGCGACGATCTCGTCGACGATGCGCTCGTAGTCGGCGATCAGCCGGCGATCGAGCTTGCGCTCGGCGGTGCGCGCGAACGGGTCGAGCACGCTGCCGCGCAGGCCCTTCATCTTCGCCAGCAGCCGCATCGCCTTCAGCATCCACGGTCCGTAGCTGCGCTTCTGCAGATGCCCCGTCGCGGGATCTGTTTTCGCGAGCGCCGGCGGCGCGAGGTGGAAGACGAGTCGGTAATCGCCTTCGAACTGCTCCCCGATGCGCTTGACGAAGTCGCTGCCGGTATAGAGCCGCGCGACCTCGTACTCGTCCTTGTACGCGAGCAGCTTGTGGTAGCCGCGCGCGACCGCCCCGGTCAGCCGCGTGGCGCCGGGCGCGACTTTCGCCTCGGCCGCGCGCACGCGCTCGACGAGCCGCAGGTAGCGCGCCGCGTACGCCGCGTCCTGGTAGTCGGCGAGGAAAGCGTGGCGCCGCGCGATGACTTCGTCGAGCGTTTGCGACAGCTTGTGATGCTCCGGCGTGCCGTGCTGCGGCTGCGCGGCGCGCGCGACCGCGTCCGGCTCGACCGCGGCGCGCCGGCCCCACTGGAACGCCGCCTTGTTCGCCTCGACCGCCGTGCCGTTGATCTCGATCGCGCGCAGGATCGCGTCGCGCTTGAGCGGCACGAGCCCGCGCTGCCACGCGAAGCCGAGCATGAAGAGGTTGGTCGCGATCGAGTCGCCGAGGATCGCCGTCGCAAGGCGTGTCGCGTCGAGGAACTCGACGTTCCCGCCGCCGACCGCGTCGATGACCTGCCCTTCCATCGACGCGGCCGGGAACTGCGGGTCGGGGTGCTTCGCCACGTCGCCGCTGCGCGCCTGGGCGGCAAAACCGCGGACGAACTCGCTGGTATTGGTCTGGTCGCGATTGATGACGACGCGGGTGTGCCCGGCACGCATCTTCGCGAGCGATTCGTCGCTCGCGGTGACGACAAGGTCGCAGCCGATCACGGCGTTCGCGTCGCCGGCCGCGACGCGCGCGGCGAAGATGTCCTCGGGCCGGTCGGCGATCTTCACGTGCGACGACACTGCCCCGCCTTTCTGCGCGAGGCCGGCCATGTCGAGCACCGACACGCCCTTGCCTTCGAGGTGCGCAGCCATGCCGAGCAGCGCGCCGATCGTCACGACGCCGGTGCCACCGACGCCGGTGATCAATATCCCCCATGCTGCGGTCGTCGCCGGCAGCACGGGTTCGGGCAGCGCGGCGAACACGTCGGCGCCAGCCGTCGCGGCCTTGCCCTTGCGCAGCTTGCCGCCTTCGACCGTGACGAAGCTCGGGCAGAAGCCTTTGACGCACGAGTAGTCCTTGTTGCACGAGGACTGGTCGATCGTGCGCTTGCGGCCGAACTCGGTCTCGACCGCGGCGACCGACATGCAGTTCGACTTGTCGCTGCAGTCGCCGCAGCCTTCGCAGACGAGGTCGTTGATGACGACGCGCCTGGCCGGGTCGGGGAAGGTGCCGCGCTTCCTGCGACGGCGTTTCTCGGCCGCACACGTCTGGTCGTAGATCAGCGCGGTCACGCCGGGAATTTCGCGCAGTTCGCGCTGCACCGCGTCGAGCTCGTCGCGGTGGCGGATCGGCACGCCATGCGGCAGATCGGACGGACCATATGCGCGCGGCGTGCCGTCATTGACGACGACGATGTTCGTGACGCCTTCCGCGAGCAGCTGGCGACTGATGATCGGCACCGACAGCATGCCGTCGTGCGGCTGGCCGCCGGTCATCGCGACCGCATCGTTGTAGAGGATCTTGTAGGTGATGCCGGAAGGCCGCGCGGTCGCCTCGGCGCCGCCGGCCGGGGAGGAGTTGAACGCCGCGACCGCCGCGCGGATCGCCAGTATCCCGGAGTGCATGTAAGTGCCGTCCCCGAGGTTCGCGAACACATGCTTCGTCGAGGTGAACGGTGCCTGCCCGACCCACGGCACGCCCTCGCCGCCCATCTGGCAGAAGGTCTGCGTCGTCTCCGGCGACAGCCAGGTTGCCATGTAGTGGCAGCCGATGCCGGCGATCGCGCGCGAGCCTTCGGGCACTTTCGTCGAGGTGTTGTGCGGGCAGCCGGAACAGTAGTGCGGCACGCGCGCGATCGACAGCCGCGGCTTGGCGAGCGCGGCGTCCTTCGCGTCGAAGAACGCAAGGCGCGCCCTGATCGCGTCCGACGTGTAGAAGCGGCCGATGCGCGCCGCGATTGCGCGCGCGATCATCGCTGGAGTCAGGTCGCCGGCTGCCGGCAAGAGCCAGTCGCCGTGCGGCAGGCTCCATTCGCCCTTCTCGTCGAACTTGCCGATGACGCGCGGGCGCACGTCCTCCTTCCAGTTGTAGAGCTCTTCCTTGAGCTGGTATTCGAGGAACTGGCGTTTCTCCTCGATGACGAGGATCTCGTCGAGGCCGTCGGCGAACTCGCGCACGCCTTCGGCTTCGAGCGGCCACACCATGCCGACCTTGTACAGGCGGATGCCGATCTCGGCGGCGAGCGCGTCGTCGATGCCGAGGTCTTCGAGCGCCTGGCGCACGTCGAGATAGCTCTTGCCCGCGGTGATGATGCCGAGCCTGGCAGCAGGGCTGTCGATGACCGTCCTGTTCAGCTGGTTCGCGCGGCAGTACGCGAGCGCGGCGTACAGCTTGTGGTGCATCAGCCGCTCTTCCTGCACGAGCGGCGGATCGGGCCAGCGCAGGTTCAGGCCGTCGGGCGGCAGCGGGAACTCGGCGGCGGACGGGATCACCGTCTGCACCGCGAACGGGTCGATGTTCACTGACGCGGACGTCTCGACGGTGTCGGTGAGCGCCTTGAACGCGACCCAGCACCCCGAGTAACGCGACAGCGCAAAGCCGTGCAGCCCGTATTCGAGATAATCCTGGATGCCCGCGGGCGCGAGCACCGGCATCATCATCGCCTTGAACACGTGCTCGGTCTGATGCGGCAACGTCGAGGATTTCGCGCCGTGGTCGTCGCCGGCGATCACCAGCACGCCGCCGTGCTTCGACGTGCCCGCGGCGTTGGCGTGGCGGAACACGTCGCCGCTGCGGTCGACACCCGGCCCCTTGCCGTACCAGATCGAGAATACGCCGTCGTACAGCGCGTTCGGGTCGAGAGTGACCTGCTGCGTGCCCCATACCGCGGTCGCCGCGAGGTCTTCGTTGAGGCCGGGCTGAAAGCGGATGTGATGCGGCTCGAGGTATTTCTTCGCCTTCCAGAACTCCTGGTCGACGTTGCCGAGCGGCGAGCCGCGATAGCCGGTGACGAAGCCGGCGGTGTTGAGCCCCGCCGCCTCGTCGCGCAGCCGCTGCATGATCGGCAGGCGCACCAGCGCCTGGATGCCGGTCATGTACGCGCGGCCGGACGTCAGCGTGTATTTGTCGTCGAGCGAGACGGGGGCAAGAGCCCGGGGGGAAAGAGTATTCGTCATGGCGTGTCACCGTCGCGGCCGCTCCTCGGGCGCTCGTGACGCCCGTATCCGGCCTGCCGACGTTGTCTCCTGTGTGGTTGCTGTTATTGCGCGTCCGCAGGTGCGAACGGCATGGCCACATCGTAAGGAGAAAGCGCGGCAAAAAATTTCCTTCTTCGCACCGGAACAGGCGTACCAAGGAAATAATATTTCCGTTTTCAGCGGATTTCGGGCAAGCGGGCAAACGGCAGCGAGTCGAGTCCATCCCGCAACGCCAATGCCATCAGAACTTGCCAAGGGGCCGCTGCGCCGGTTATGCGGGGCTTGGTCGACGTCAAAGCATTTAGAATGCCGATTTGTTGCAAGTCGTGACTGACCAGTGACGGTGGCAAAAGGGGGAGCAATGACGCCTGAAATCAGGGCGCGCCAGCAGATCGACCGGAAGCTGGAGCAGGCCGGCTGGACGATCCAGGATCTGACGCACATCAATCTCGGCGCCGGCGCCGGCATCGCCGTGCGGGAATTTCCCACCGACACCGGCCCGGCCGACTACGTCCTGTTCGTCGATCGGCAGGCGGTCGGCGTCATCGAGGCCAAGCGCGACGAATCGGGCGAGAACATCACGGTCGTGGAGAACCAGACCGCGCGCTACGCGAACGCGACGCTGAAATGGCGCGTGGAAACCAACGTGCTGCCGTTCCTGTTCGAGAGCACCGGCCAGATCGTCCGCTTCACCGACGGCCGTGACCCGGTCCCTCGCTCGCGCGAGCTGTTTCACTTCTTTCGGCCGGACCAGCTTGCACGATGGCTCGCCCAGCCCGACACGCTGCGCCGCCGGCTCGCCGAGCACATGCCGGCACTGCCGCAACGCAATCTGCGCAACTGTCAGATCGGCGCCGTCACCGGGCTCGAAAAATCCCTCGCCCTGAACAAGCCCCGTGCCCTCGTGCATATGGCCACCGGCGCGGGGAAGACCTTCACCGCGATCACCGCCGTGTATCGCCTGCTGAAGTTCGGTGGCGCCAGGCGCATCCTGTTCCTTGTCGATACACGCAACCTCGGCAAGCAGGCGCATCAGGAGTTCATGGCCTACACGCCGCCCGACGACGCGCGAAAATTCACCGAGCTGTACAACGTGCAGCGGCTGGCCGGCAGCACGATCGACCCGCATTCGCAGGTCTGCATCAGCACGATTCAGCGCATGTATTCGGTGCTCTCGGGCGAGCCGATCGACGAATCGGCGGAAGACGTATCGCTGAACGAAGTGCGCCAGACCGGCAACCAGGCCAAGCTCGTGCGCTACAACCCGGCGATTCCGGTCGAAAGTTTCGATTTCATCATCATCGATGAATGCCATCGTTCGATCTACAACCTGTGGAAACAGGTGCTCGACTACTTCGACGCCTTCCTGATCGGACTCACCGCGACGCCCGACAAGCGCACCTTCGGCTTTTTCCACGAGAACATCGTCGCCGAGTACACCTACGAGCAATCCGTCGCCGACGGGGTGAACGTCGGCTACGACGTCTACGAGATCGAAACCGAGGTCACGCACAAAGGCGCCGAACTCAAGGCCCGCGAGTGGGTCGACCACCGCGATCGCCAGACGCGCCGGAAGCGCTGGGCCGAAACCGAGGAAGACATGCCCTACACCGGCAAGGACCTCGACAAGTCGGTCGTCAATCCGAGCCAGATCCGCCAGGTCATCCAGGCGATGAAGACGGCGGTGGAAACGCAGATCTTCCCCACCCGCGAGGAAACGCCGAAGACGCTGATCTTCGCCAAGACCGACAGCCACGCCGACGACATCATCAACACCGTGCGCGAGGTCTACGGCCAGGGCAACGCCTTCTGCAAGAAGGTCACCTACAAGGCCGCCGAGGACCCGGACAGCGTTCTTTCGAGCTTTCGCAACGACTACAACCCGCGCATCGCCGTCACCGTGGACATGATCGCCACCGGCACCGACGTCAAGCCGCTCGAAGTGCTGCTCTTCATGCGCGACGTGCGTTCGCGCGGTTACTACGAGCAGATGAAGGGCCGCGGCGTGCGCTCGCTCGGATTCGACGATCTCAAGCGCGTCAGCAACAGCGCCGACAGCGCCAAGGCGCGCTTCGTGCTGATCGACGCCGTCGGCGTCGAAAAATCGCTCAAGACCGACAGCCGGCCGCTGGAAAAGAAGCCCGGCGTGCCGCTCAAGGATCTGCTGCAGGGAGTCGCGATGGGACACCGCGACGACGACACGGTGCTGAGCCTCGCGAACCGGCTGGTGCGCCTCGCCAAGCAGCTCGACGACAAAGCCAAAACGCGCGTGGAGAAGGTGTCCGGTGGCGTTCCGGTGGCCGAACTCGGCCGTGCGCTGATCGCGGCGCTGAACCCGGACCGGATCGTCGAGGCCGCGCTCGCCACGGCGAAAGCCCGCGGCATCACCCGCGCCGAAGACACCCTCACGGCCGACGAGATCGCCGCCGCGCGCGCCGAACGCGTCGCGGCCGCCTGCGCGCCGTTCGACAAGCCGGAACTGCGCGAGGAAATCGAATCCGCCCGGCGCGAGCGCGAACAGCTGATCGACCACGTGAATATCGACGAGGTCAGCTTTTCCGGCTTCAGCGCGCAGGCCGAAACGCAGGCGCAGAAAACCATCCAGGCGTTCGCCGACTACATCGCACTGCACAAGGACGAGATCGGCGCATTGAGTTTCTTCTACCAGCAACCGTATCGGCGCCGCGAGCTCACCTTCGACATGATCGAAGATCTGCACGAGCGCCTGAGCCGCCCGCCGCTGATGCTGACCACCGAACGACTATGGAGCGCCTACGCCCGCGTGCAGGCCTCGCAGGTCAAGGCCACCACCGCCCGCCGCCAGCTCACCGACCTGATCGCGCTGGTGCGTTTCGCGCTCGGTCTCGACGCCGAACTCAAGCCTTTCAGCGAGCAGGTCGACCGCCGCTTCCAGGAATGGATCTTCCGCCACAACGCGCAGCGCGCGACCGCCTTCACGCCCGAGCAGACCGAATGGCTGCGGCTCATCAAGGACCACATCGCGAGCAGCTGCAGCATCGCCCGCGACGACTTCGACTACGCCGGCTTCGCCGACCGCGGTGGCCTGCAGCGCGCCTGGGGCATGTTCGGCACGGAACTGGATGGGCTGATGAAGGAGATGAATGAGGAGTTGGTGGCGTGAGCCGCAGCGAACTGCTACCCGCTGGATGGGCTATTTCGACCCTCGATGACGTCGCGAAATCAGCGGGAGGAAGCACACCGTCTAAAGCGGACCACTCATATTGGTTGAACGGCAGCATCCCGTGGGTATCGCCAAAGGACATGAAGGTGTTCGCTCTGCAGACCGCGGAGGATACCATCACCGAGAAGGCTCTCGAACGGCTGACGGTGATCCCGCCGGAAAGTGTCCTCGTCGTCGTCCGGTCCGGAATCCTTTCCCGGACGCTTCCCGTCGCGCTAAACAGTATGGCTGTGACCATCAATCAAGACATGCGCGCATTTATTCCTGAAGTGGATATCTCCGCGCGTTACCTGGCATGGCATCTGATCGCTAACGAACGGGACATCTTGGCGGCCTGCTCGAAGCATGGCACCACAGTGGCGAGTATCGAAGGCCCGGCGTTGGCTCGCTTTCCCTTACGCATCGCACCTGCTGCCGAACAAACCCGCATCGTCGAAAAACTCGAGGAACTCCTCTCCGACCTCGACGCCGCGGTCGCCGAACTGAAGGCCGCGCAGAAAAAACTCGCGCAGTACCGCCAGTCATTGTTGAAAGCCGCGGTCGAAGGCAAGCTCACCGCCGCGTGGCGGGTGGAACGCGCGCAGCGCGGGGACGCGACCGAAACCGGCGCGCAACTGCTCGCCCGCATCCTCACGGAGCGCCGCACGCGCTGGGAAGCCAGACAGCGGGCGAAATTCGACGAGCAAGGCAAGGCTCCGCCCAAGGGCTGGCAGGACAAATACCCCGAGCCGGTGGCGCCGGATATCCAAGACTTGCCGGACCTGCCGGAAGGGTGGGTGTGGGCGACGGTGGATCAACTATCACCTGACGATCTCGCAAATGGCCGTTCCGTCCCCAGCGCGACGGTTGGCGCGAAAGTGCTTCGGTTAACCGCTGTCAAGGACGGCTGTATCGACTTGAATGAATACAAGACCGGCGACTGGTCTGATGAGGAAGCAAAGCCATTTGCCGTGGTCGATGGCGATCTGCTGATTGTTCGCGGCAACGGCTCTCTTTCTTTGGTCGGCCGTGCCGGCTTGGTGACTAACGCGGCTGAGCAGGTGGCTTATCCCGACACGATGATTCGGCTCCGCGTGCTGAACTCGATCATTCGACCTGAGTGGGTAGCACTGCTGTGGGATGCATCCTTCACGCGGTCGCACATTGAGCGGCGAGCACGAACGTCTGCCGGCATCTACAAGATCTCGCAGCCAGATATCTTGTCGGTCGTGATACCTGTACCCCCACTGGAAGAGCAGTCTCAAATCCTGTTCATATTCGAACGAGCAGGCAAAGAGATGCATTCGGTCGCAGCGATGTTGGATCAGGCCCTCAAACAATCCGCCGCCCAACGCCAGAACATCCTGCGCGCCGCCTTCTCCGGCCAGCTGGTGCCGCAAGACTCCGACGACGAACCGGCCAGCGTGCTGCTGGAACGCATCCGCGCCGAGCGGGCGGAACAGGCGGCGGTGAAGAAACCCCGCAGCCGGCGCGCTAGGGAGACGGCATGAGCGAGCGATTGAGCAGCCTCGATCTGGCCGGGCTTTCGGAGTCGGTCGACCTCGAATGCAAGGCCGCCCAAGGGCGCGATGGGCGAGGCGAGTTGCCGGAGGATTTCTGGAAGAGCTACAGCGCCATGGCCAACACCGATGGCGGGGTGATCCTGCTCGGTGTGCAGGAAAAGCCGCGCGGCCGCTTTCGGGCGCTCGGCCTTGCCGAGGTGGAGCGGGTGCGCAAGGCGCTGTGGGATAACCTGCATAACCGCAAGCAGATCAGCGCCAACCTGTTGAGCGAGCAGGACGTCGAACCCATTGCGGTGGATGACAAGACCGTGCTGCGCATTCGGGTGCCGCGCGCCCCGCGTCAGGTCCGGCCGGTTCATCTGGGCAGCAACCCCTTTGGCGGCACCTACCTGCGCCGCTACGAAGGCGATTACGCAGCCGACGACGAAGCCGTGCGCCGCCTGATGGCAGAACGCGTCGAGGATTCGCGCGACGAGCGGGTGCTCAAGGGCTTCGACTTCGGCGATCTCGACATGGAGTCGGTAGCGGCCTACCGCAACCGCTTCGCGGCGGTAAAGCCGGGGCACGTATGGACCGACCTTCCGCTGCCTGAGTTTCTGGAACGTATCGGTGCCTGGGGCAAGAACCGCGAGGAAGGCCTCAGCGCACTGCGCCTGGCCGGCCTGCTGATGTTCGGCCGTGCCGAGGTGATCCGCGATGCTCTGCCGCACTACATGGTCGACTATCAGGAGCGGCCGGAGGCCCGTGCCGAGAAACGCTGGATTGACCGCCTGGTGCCCGACGGCAGCTGGTCGGGCAACGTGTACGACTTCTTCCGCAAGGTTTACCAGAAGCTGACGGCCGACCTGAAAGTGCCTTTCCAGTTGCATGCCGGGCAGCGTATCGAAGACACGCCGGTGCATGAGGCGCTGCGCGAAGCCTTGGTCAATACGCTGATCCACGCCGATTTTTCGGGGCGCGTTTCGGTGCTGGTGGTCAAGCGCCCGGACATGTTCGGCTTCCGCAACCCGGGACGCATGCGCATTCCGCCCGAGCTGGCGATCCACGGCGGCAACAGCGATTGCCGTAACCGGCGGCTCCAGACCATGTTCCAGCTGGTGGGGTATGGTGACCATGCCGGCTCGGGGCTGCCGAAGATCTACAGGAACTGGGCGGGGCAACATTGGCGCCGGCCAGTCCTCTATGAAATGCCCGAGCCGGAACAGACGCTGATGGAATTGCGCATGAGCAGTCTGGTGCCGGAGCGGGCAGTCGCCGAATTGACGGCACAACTTGGTTCGCGGGTCGCTGCCTTGCCCGAAACCGCGCGACTCGCGCTGATTACCGCGCAGGTGGAAGGTTCGGTCAGCCATGACCGGCTCAAGCAGATCACGACCGATCACCCGGCCGATTTGACCAAGCTGCTGGGGCAATTGGTGCGTGACGGCCTGCTGATCCCGGACGGTGCAGGGCGCGGCATGGTCTACTTCCTGCCCTGGCAGCGCCAGACCGTGGGGGCGGCCTTTGATGCGGCGGACTTCGGAAATCGGGGGCTTGGGGCCAAACCACCGGAGCTCGACGCCAAACCACCGGAGCTCGACGCCAAACCACCGGAGCTCGACGCCAAACCACCGGAGCTTGTGACCTATCACGACTGGAGCGCCATTCCGGCCCAGTTGCAGGAAGAGTTGCTGGCACTGGCCGCGCCAGTTGCGCGGCGGCGGAAGGCGAGTCCCGATGTCCTGCGCGCCACAATCCAGGCGCTGTGCACCAGGCGCTTCCTTGGACTACGGGTCTTGGCCCACGTCCTGCAGCGCGACCTCGACGACCTGCGCAAGCGGACGCTGACGCCCATGGTTCAGGAAGGTGCATTGCTTCCCGCTTTCGCCTCGACTCGCGATCCGCGGCAGGCGTACATCGCTCCCATGACAGAAAACGAATCGAAATGAACACCTCCGCTCTCGTCCAGAAAGTCTGGAACTTCTGCCACACGCTGCGTGACGACGGCGTCGGCTACGGCGACTATCTCGAGCAGCTCACCTATCTGCTGTTCCTGAAGATGGCGCATGAATACGCGCAGGAACCGTACAGGCGCGACACGCACATCCCGGCGGGCTACGACTGGGCGGCGCTGCGCAGCCGGGTCGGCGAGCCGCTGGAAGCGCAATACCTGGCAACGCTGCACCGCCTCGGTGGCGAGCCCGGCATGCTGGGCGCGATCTTCTTCAAGGCGCAGAACAAGATCCAGGACCCGGCGAAGCTCTCCCGCCTGGTGCAGATGATCGATGCGGAAAGCTGGGTCGGCATGGACACCGACACGAAAGGAGACCTGTACGAAGGGCTGCTGCAGAAGAACGCCGAAGACACGAAAAGCGGCGCCGGCCAGTATTTCACGCCGCGCGCGCTGATTCAGGCGATGGTCGAGTGCGTCCGCCCCGAACCGATGAAATCGATTGCCGATCCGGCTTGCGGCACCGGCGGATTCTTTCTCGGCGCCTACAACTGGCTGACGCGGCCGGGCCGGACGCTGGACAGGCGGCAGAAGGAGTTCCTGCGCCACAGCACCTTCCACGGCAACGAGATCGTGCCGAACGCCCGTCGCATGTGCCTGATGAACCTGTTCCTGCACAACATCGGCGAACTGGACGGCGAGCCGGCGGTGGAGCGATCCGATGCGTTGATCGCCGATGCCGGCAAGCGCTTCGACTACGTGCTCGCCAATCCGCCCTTCGGCAAGAAAAGCAGCATGACGATCACCAACGAGGAAGGCGAGGAGGACCGTGACGCGCTGACCTACGAGCGGCAGGATTTCTGGGAAACCACGTCGAACAAGCAGCTCAACTTCCTGCAGCACATCGTCACGATCCTGAAGGACAGCGGCCTGGCGGCGGTCGTGCTGCCGGACAACGTGCTGTTCGAAGGGGGCGCGGGCGAGAAGATCCGCAGGAAGCTGCTGGAGAACTGCGACGTGCATACGCTGCTGCGCCTGCCGACCGGGATCTTCTACGCGCAGGGCGTGAAGGCGAACGTACTGTTCTTCGATGCCCGGCCAAAAGACGGCGCGGTGCACACGAAAGGCGTGTGGATCTACGACCTGCGCACCAACAAGCATTTCACGCTGAAGACCAGGACGCTGAAGCTCGATGATCTGCGCGACTTCATCACCTGCTATCACCCCGAAAACCGCCACGAGCGCAAGGAAACAGAGCGCTTCAGGTACTTCGGTTACGAGGAGCTGGTCGCGCGCGACAAGGCCAGTCTCGACATCTTCTGGCTGAAGGACGACAGCCTCGACAATCTCGACGATCTGCCGGCGCCGGAAGTCTTGCAGCAGGAGATCATCGAACACCTGGAAGCGGCGCTGAGCGCCTTCCGCGATGTGGCCGCAGGACTGCGCAGCCATTGAACGCTCGGCGCCGGCGAGAGCCGATGCCGCACTGCAAGAACCCGACATGCAACGATTTGGCCGAATTCCGGCGTTGAACGAAAGTATCTTTCCCGCCGCCCCCCGGCCACGGGCAAGATCGAAATATTTTTTCCCCCTTGCCTGATTAGCATTTCCGCTCCTCATCCGCCGGCCACGACGGCGATGAATACAACAATGCGAGGTGGAGACGCTTCATCGTGGGCAGGCGAACGTCGCGGCCACCGCCGCGTCGAACGTGCTGCATGATCTCCCCTTGACCGTGTGCCCACGAGGCCAACCGGAGGAGACATTCATGCGATTTTCTGTCCGATTTCCCGCCCCTGCAGCCTGCGTTGCCGTCCGTGGAGGATGTTGACATGGCTGCGATCGAAACCACGCACGGAGCACTCGCGATGGACGCGACGAAGGTGCACGACCACTGGTCCTCGCGGCTCGGCTTCATCATCGCCGCGGTCGGCTCCGCCGTCGGACTCGGCAACATATGGAAATTCCCGTACATGGTGGGCCAGAGCGGCGGCGCGGCGTTCGTCCTCGTCTATCTCGGCTGCATCGCGCTGATCGGCCTGCCGATCATCATCGCCGAGTGGCTGATCGGACGGCGCGGCCAGAAGAACCCGGTCAACACCATGGCCGAACTGGCGAAAAAGAATGGCCGCGGACGCGGCTGGATGCTGGTCGGCGCGGGCGGCACGCTCGCCGCGTTCCTGATCCTGTCGTTCTACAGCGTGATTGGCGGCTGGGCGCTGTCGTACCTCGCCGAAGCGGGCGCCGGCAGCTTCTCCGGCATCGGGAAGGACGCGGCCGCGGCGCTGTTCTCGGGCCTGCTCGCGAGTCCCGCCCGGCTCCTCGCGTGGCATTCGGTGTTCATGTTGCTGACGGTCGGCGTCGTCGCGATGGGCGTGTCGGGCGGGCTCGAGCGCGCAACGAAGCTGCTGATGCCCGCGCTCGGCGTGATCCTGCTCGGCATGGTCGGTTATGGCATGACGACCGGCAGTTTTGGCGCCGCGGTCGATTACCTGTTCACGCCGGACTGGAGCAAGCTCGACAGCACCGTCGTGCTCGCGGCACTCGGCCACGCGTTCTTCACGCTGTCGCTCGGCATGGGCGTGATGATCGCGTACGGGTCTTATCTCGGCCAGGACATCAACCTGGTCCGCGCCGCAGGCACCGTCGCAGTGGCGGACACGACGATCGCGCTGTGCGCGGGTCTCGCGATCTTCCCGATCGTGTTCGCGAACGGACTCGACCCGGCATCCGGCCCCGGCCTCGTATTCGTCACGCTGCCGCTCGCGTTCGGCAAGATCGCCGGCGGGCTCGTGCTAGGGGTGCTGTTCTTCGCATTGCTGATCTTCGCCGCGCTGACCTCGTCGATCTCGCTGCTCGAGCCGGTCGTCGAACTGCTCGAGGAGCGCACACCGATGGGCCGCGTCGCCTCGACCGTCGTCGCTGGCGTCGCGACCTGGGCGCTCGGCGTCGCCGCGCTGCTGTCGTTCAACGCGTGGAGCGAGGTGCTGATTTTCGGCCAGAACATCTTCGACCTGCTCGACAAACTGACCAGCAAGTTCCTGCTGCCGGCCTGCGGCCTCGGCGCGATCGTGTTCGTCGCGTGGTTCCTCGACCGCGAAGGCGTGCGCCAGGATCTGGGGCTCGGCCGCGCCGGGTTCAGCGTGTGGAATGTGCTGGCGCGTTATGTCGCGCCGGCCGGCGTCATCGCGGTGTTCTGGCACAGCCTCTGACGCGTGTCGCGCAAAATGGCCCTGTCTCAAAGCGGCAGGGCCGTTTCGTTCTTGATCTCGCGTAGCGCGACGCTCGAATGGGTGATGTCGACTTCCGGGATCTTCAGCAGGAAGTTGTGCATGAACGACGAGAACGCCTCGAGGTTCGGCAGGTAGAGCTTGAGCAGGCAGTCCGTCTCGCCCAGAAGCTCGTAGCACTCGACGACTTCGTTGCAGCTCTTCACCACCGCCTCGAAACGGTCGAGCACCTCGCTGCTGTGCTTCGTCAGCTTGACCCGCACCCATACGCAGGTACCCAGCCCGAGTTTCTCGCGGTCGAGCAGCGCGACGTAGCCGCGGATCAGGCCCGCCTCCTCGAGTTCGCGCACCCGCCGCCAGCACGGCGACGGCGACAGGCCGACCTTCTCGGCGAGGTTCTGCGTGCTGATCGAGGAATCCTTCTGCAGCAGCGCGAGGATGCGCCGCTGGGCCTGGTCGAGCTTCATCGCGCCTCCCTGGCTTTGCTGCCCGGCCGCCCGGCCAGCAACCGGCGCTCGACTCGTCGCCACATGAGCCGTGCTCAGCGGACCTTCAGCAGCTCCACTTCGAACACCAGCGTCGCGTTTGGCGGGATCACGCCACCGGCGCCGCGCGCGCCGTAGCCGAGTTCGGGCGGAATCGTCAGCTTGCGCCGGCCGCCTTCCTGCATGCCCTGCACGCCCTCGTCCCAGCCGCGGATGACGTGGCCGGCGCCGAGCGGAAACTCGAACGGATCGTTGCGATCCTTGCTCGAATCGAACTTGCGGCCGTCGGTGAGCCAGCCGGTGTAATGCACCGATACGCTCTTGCCTTTCTCGGCCGTCGCGCCGCTGCCGACCTCCATGTCTTCGATGATGAGGCCGCTGGCGGTCGTGGTCTGGGACATCGGTACTCTCCTGGTTGAGGCGAAAACCCGGATTCTACCCGCCCTGCTTGCGCCGGCTGGCGAAGTTCTCGCGGAATTTCGCGATCTTCGGCGCAACGACGTACTGGCAATACGACTGGTCCGAGTTACGCGCGTAATAATCGCGGTGCACATCCTCCGCCGGCCAGAACGTGCCGGCACGCTCGACCTTGGTCACGATCGCCGACGGGTACACGCGCATCTCGCCCATTTCCTCGATCAGCGCGAGCGCCTCGTGCAACTGCTCATCCGTCGTCGCGAAGATCGCGGAACGGTATTGCGTGCCGACGTCGTTACCCTGCCGGTTGAGGCTCGTCGGGTCATGGATGACGAAGAATATCTCCAGCAGATCGCGATAGCCGATCACTTCGGGATCGAACACGATGCGCACGGCTTCCGCGTGGCCCGTTCCACCCTCGCAGACCTGGCGATAGGACGGAGAATCGACGCGTCCGCCGGTATAGCCGGACGTCACCGCCTCCACGCCTTCCACATCCTTGAACACGGCCTCGAGGCACCAGAAACAGCCACCGGCCAGAATGGCGGTTTCACGTGCCGCGGGCATTTCCTGTTCCGTCATACGGATTACCTCCTTGGGAATCGCTGCTGGTATGACAGCGCCGCGGCACGTCCATTCCCGGTTATTTGAAGGAGATTGTGTAATAGACGTCGGCCGAGTTGTCGTTGCCGCCGCGCGCCACGACGGAGACCTGCCGGGTCAGCTGGTAGGTCAGCTTGACGAGGCTTTCGGCGCCGCCGAGGCTCTGCTCGAACGACAGGAAAAGGTCCGACGACAGGCGCTTGCCGAGCGACAGCACCTGTCCGCTGACGGTGCCTTCGCCGGTCACGACCGAACCTTCGCCGACGACGCGGCTCGTCGCGCCGCGCGTGACGCTGGTGAGTTCTCCCTGCCCGATCGAGAACTGGTCGAAGCCGAGGCTGCGCGACAGCTGTTCGGTCATGCCGCCGCCGGGCCCGCCGAGCAGGGCCTGAGCGGCCGGCAGCAGCAGACCGAGGTCCGCTCCGCCGCCGGCCGTCGGCGGGCGGCCGAGGACGAGCCACGACAGCTTCTCCGGATCGGGCACGTTCGGCTCGGACACCAGCCGCACCTGCGGCCGCCTCGCGCTGCCGACGATCGCGACCCCGGCTTCGACTGCGAGCCCCTTGCGCAACGCAACGATATTCAGGCCCGGGTTGTTCAGTGGCCCCTGGAAATTGATCCGGCCGCGCTCGATCACGAGGCTCTGGCCATAGCCTTGATAGGTGCCGCCGACCGTCGCGATCGTACCGACCGCGCTCAGCGGCTCGCCATCGCGCACACGCAGCCGCAGCTCGCCCGCGAGCCGCGTGTCGACGCCGAGCGCCGACAGGTACAGGTTGTCGCCGAGCGTGACCTGCACGTCGGCAGCGAGCTTGAAGCCGCCTTTGCCGGACGGCGTTTCGCGCCCGAGGATCACGACATCCTCGGAGAGGCTCGGCGGCGGCGAATCGGCCAGCTCGATGTATCCCGCGTCGGCACGAAACTCTGCCTCCAGGTCGAGGCTGGTCCACGTGCTGCGCGCGGTGCCGCCGCCGGACAGGATCAGCCAGCGGTCGGGGCGCTGCAGGATCGGCAGGCGGTCGGCCTGGTAGCGAAAACTGCCCGTTCCGCTGTCGAGCGCGATTTCACCCGACGCGGTGAGGCGACCCGGCTCGCGCGTGAAGCGCGCCACCGGCACGCGCCCGTCGGCGGGCCGGACGCGATTCGGCGACACGAACTCGAGCCGGACGAGGCGCAGCCGGTCGCGATCGAACTCCGCGCGGAGTTCGCCGCCCGTCAGCTGCAGCCCTTGGTCGACGAGGGCGACCGACAGCCCGCGGCCATCGATGCTGCCGCTCGCGCGCGGGTCGGACGGCGTGCCGGCGAGCGCAAAATCGGCCGCGAGGCTGCCGCCGGTGACGATGTTTTCCTGCATCAGGCGCCCGAGCCACGCAATCGACGGCATCGCCAGCCGCGCCGAGCCGAGCAGCGCCGCGTCCGGCGCGAGCCGCCAGCCCGCGCTCGGGTCGCGCTCGGCCAGCGCAGTCGCGGAACCCACCAGTTCGCCGAGTTCGGACCCTCGCGCGTCCCACGACAGCGCCAGGCGGTTGTCGCGCGCAGTCAACCGGGCTTCGAGATGTTCGAGGCCGAGCCGCGCCGGGAGCTCGCCGCTGACGGTCAGGTCGCCCGACTCGCGGAATACCCGCGCCGTCCCGTTCGCGCTCTGGCCGAGCTGCAGGTCCCATTCGGCGCCGAGCACCAGCGCCCCCCGCTCGCGCCCGATGCGTCCCTCGCGGCGTCCGTCCGGCCGGCTCGCGAGGCGCAGCGCGAGACCGGTCAGCGAACCGCGTGCGGCGATGAGCTGCGGCGTCCATTGCGTCTCGTCGAGCCGGATGCGGCCGCGCTCGCCGGCATCGAACGCGGCGGTCCCGAGCGCGATGCGTTCGGAGCCGATGTAGAGCTGCGCCGGCGAAGTCAGCCGCGCGACGAACCGCCCGCCGGTCTCGAGCGCCGCGGCGCGCCCCTGCCACGCGAAGCGGGCGCGCGGCTCGCCGGGCGGCGCGGAGTCCGGCCCGGCCGCGCCCCCCGCTTCGCCTGCGGCGTCCGCCGAACCGCCAGCATTGGGCTTCCTCACGAGGCCGCCTGCGAGGCGCATGCGCAGCGTGTCGTCCTCGAGGCCGCTCGCCGTGAAGTCGAGGACGTGGTCCGTACCCTTCCCGCTGACGCCGAGCTTCGCGCGGTCGATGAGGTTCTCGTCCTCGCCGCGGCCCAATCCGGTGACGTCGAGCGCGAGTTCGAGCGGCCCGTCGATGCCGTCGGCGAACCGCCCCTGCGCGTCGAGTCCCGCAACCCGCAGCCCGCCCGGCAGGCGCAGCGCCGCCGCCGAAAGGTCGAACGTCGCGCCGGGGCGTTCGAGCGTGCCGCTGACAGCCCCCTCGATCCGTGCGCGGCCGCCGAATTCATTGCCGAGCGCGGCGAGCGCCGGGGCATCGACGTCGATCTCCAGCTCGTCGCCGCGCCCGCCCCAGGCGCCTTTCACCTGCACCCGGTTGCCGGCGAGCGTCAGGTCGAGGTCGCTGTCGGCGAGCCGCTCGCCGTCGATGACGACGTGGCCGCCTCCGCTCAGCGGCCGGCCTTCGAGCCGGCTCGGCTGCAGTTGCCAGCGGGCATCGAAACGCCGCCGCTCGCCCAGCTCGCCACGCAATTCGAAGCTCATATTCAGGCTCGCGGCAGGCGCACGGGCGAGCAGCGCGTGCGGATCGAACGCCGCAAGCTGGCCGGTTGCGACGAGAGTTCGCGCGCCGTCGTCCGCCGTCGCCGTCACCGTCAGTCCGCCATCGGCACGAATCCGCGCAGCGCCGACGCGCAGGTCGAGCCGCGCCGTCTGACGCGACGCGTCGCCTGCCGCTTCGACGGTGCCGGCGACCTTGCTTTTCGGCAGTCGCGCGTCGAGCCGGGCAGGATCGATGCCGGCGAGCTGCAGCATCGCGCTCACGCGCCCGAACGCCGTGCCGGTGTCGGGCGACCAGTGGACGTTTCCCGCGACGGTGCCGGCGCCGGGCAGCTCGACGAGCAGCGCATCGGCACTCGTTTCGGCCGGTGTCCAGCGCAGTTGCGCCGCGATGCGCTCGACCGGCAGCGCGTTGCGGTCGATCGTGCCGGGCGCCCGGTTTTCGATCGTGACCGGCCCGGAGAGCACCCACGCTTCGCCGGGGGCCGACGTGAGGTCGGCTTCGACGCGCAGCGCGGCCTTGGGCACGGCCGGCTGGAACGCGGACGGATCGATGTCGCCGAGCGCGGCCCGCAGGCGGCGCAGCGGCACCGGCTCGAACGGCGCGGCGACGACATCGGCGCTGCCGGCAAGCCCCGCGCCTTCGGCCTCGACGAGCAGGTGCGGAGTGACCAGGTCGCCGTCGGCACGGAGGTTCAGCGTGTAGGCACGGCCGGCCCGCTCGCCCTGCAGCACGCCGCTGGCGGACAACGCGAACGGCGCGGCGCGGCCGTCCATTTCGCCCGACAGGCTGGCGTGGCCGAACGGCAGCGTCGCGGAGAGGGCTTCGATGCGATGGTGCCGGCCGTCACTCGCGAGCGTGGCCGCGAGCGACGAGAGTTCGAACTTCACTGCCTCGGCCGGCGCCGCATCGCCGCCTTCGGCCGGCCAGTCGAGCACCGCGATGCGCCCGACCTGCAGCGCCCGCAGCGATAGCGAGAACGGCAGTTCGAGCGTCGCGGGAGGGCCTTGCGCGGGAGCGGGCGCGTCAGCCGGGCGGCGTGCAAGCGTGATTTCGTCGATCGCGACAGACGCGATGTCGAGATGGCGGTCGAACAGCGCCGCCGCGTTCCACTGCAGCGCCAGGTTGCCGATCCGCAGCCGCAGGTCCGGGGTAACGACGCGCAGCGCATCGAGCTGCAGCGGCCCGGCGAGACGGCCGGACGCGTTCACAACGACGACCTGCCCGCCGCTCAGGCGTCCGACGGCCTCGGCGGCAAAGCGCAGGCCGGACTCGGTGCGCACCAGCCACGTCGCAAACAGCGCCGCCGCCACGACGAGCAGCAGCACGACCAGCAGCAGTCCGCCCGCGATGCGGAAAAACCGGCGCCGCACCGAAGTCTCGACTGCGGGCGCCATCGTCGGTCCGGCTCAGCCGAACAGCGAGCGCAATCCCTCACCCGGGTCCGGCACGCGCATGAACGCTTCGCCGACGAGGAAGGCATTGACCGCGTTCGCCCGCATCAGCGCGACGTCCGCGGGCGCGAGGATGCCCGACTCGGTGACGACGATGCGCTCCGCCGGCACGCGCGCGAGCAGATCGAGCGTCGTCTGCAGGCTGACGTCGAACGTGCGCAGGTTGCGGTTGTTGATGCCGACGAGCGGCGTGGAGAGCTGCAGCGCAACATCGAGTTCGGCCGCGTCGTGCGCCTCCACCAGCACCGCCATGCCGAGGCTCCCGGCGACCGCCTCCATGTCGCGCATCGCCGCGAGGTCGAGCGCTGCGACGATCAGCAGCACCGCATCCGCGCCCATCGCACGCGCCTCATACACCTGCCACGGGTCGACGAGGAAATCCTTGCGCAGCACCGGCAGGCTGCAGGCCGCCCGCGCCGCCTGCAGATACGCCGGCGCCCCCTGGAAGAACTGCTGGTCGGTCAGCACCGACAGGCAGGCCGCGCCGCCGCGCTCGTACTGCAACGCGATCTCGGCGGGGCGGAAATCCTCGCGGATCACCCCTTTCGACGGGCTCGCCTTCTTGATCTCGGCGATCACCGCGGCGTCTCCCGCGGCGATCTTCGCGCGGATCGCGCCGACGAAATCGCGCGGCGCAGCGAGCGCTTCGGCCTCGGCGCGGACTTGCGCGAGGGGGCGCGCCGCGCTGCCGGCGGCGACTTCGTCGCGCTTGACCGCGAGGATCTTGTTCAGGATGTCGCTCATCGTTGCGCTCACGCGAACTTGCGGTTGAAGGTGATGAACTCGTCGAGCTTCGCGCGCGCCGCGCCGCTCGCGATCAGCTCGCGCGCACGCCGGATGCCGATGTCGATCGAATCGGCGAGGTTCGCGGTGTAGAGCGCCACGCCGGCGTTGAGGATGACGATCTCGCGCGCCGGACCGGGCTGGTTGTCGAGCACGCCGAGCAGCACCGCCTTCGATTCCTCGGCAGTTTCGACCCGCAGGTTGCGGCTGCCGACCATCTGCAGATCGAAGTCCTCCGGGTGGATCTGGTATTCGCGGATCTCGCCGTCCTTCAGCTCGCCGACCATCGTCGCCGCGCCGAGGCTCACTTCGTCCATGCCGTCGAGCCCATGGACGACCAGCACGTGATCCGCGCCGAGACGCTGCATCACGCGCGCCTGGATGCCGACGAGGTCGGGATGGAACACCCCCATCAGCGTGTTCGGCGCGCCGGCCGGGTTGGTGAGCGGCCCGAGGATGTTGAAGATCGTGCGCACGCCCATTTCGCGGCGCACCGGCGCGACGTTCTTCATCGCGCTGTGGTGGGCCGGTGCGTACATGAAGCCGATGCCGGTCGCCTCGATCGATTCCGCGACCTGCTCCGGCGTTAGCCCGAGCTTCACGCCGAGCGCCTCGAGCACGTCGGCGGCGCCGCTCTTCGACGACACGCTGCGCCCGCCGTGCTTCGCGACGCGCGCGCCGCCGGCCGCGGCGACGAAGATCGTCGTCGTCGAGATATTGAACGTGTTGGCGCCGTCGCCGCCGGTGCCGACGACATCGAGGAAGTTCTGGTCCGCCCCCGGGACGCGCACCGGCGTCGACATCTCGCGCATCACCGTCGCCGCCGCGGTGATCTCGCCGATCGTCTCCTTCTTGACGCGCAGGCCGGTGAGGATCGCCGCGGTCATCACCGGCGAGATCTCGCCGGCCATGATCTGGCGCATCAGCGACAGCATTTCGTCATAGAAGATCTCGCGGTGGTCGATCGTGCGCTGCAGCGCTTCCTGGGCGGTGATGGTCATGGTGGGCCTGTAGGAGCAATTCGTAAAAGTGCGCGGGAGCGTTTCACGGCGTCCCGCCGCCGGTTTCAGTTCTGTTCGAGGAAGTTCCGCAACAGCTGGTGGCCGTGGTCGGAAAGGATCGACTCGGGGTGGAACTGCACCCCCTCGACCGCGAGCGTCCGGTGCCGCACGCCCATGATCTCGCCGTCTTCGGTCCACGCCGTAATCTCGAGACAGTCGGGCAGGCTCTCGCGTTCGATCGCGAGCGAATGATAGCGGGTGCAGGTGACCGGGTTCGGCAGCCCGCGGAACACGCCCTGCCCTTCGTGAAACACCGGCGACGTCTTGCCGTGCATCAGGCGCTTCGCATGGACGACCCGGCCGCCAAACGCCGCGCCGATGCTCTGGTGCCCGAGGCAGACGCCGAGGATCGGGAGCTTGCCGGCGAACTCGCGAATCGCCGCCACCGAGATGCCCGCTTCGGCCGGCGTGCACGGGCCGGGCGAAATCACCAGCTGCGCGGGTTTCATCAGCGCAAGCTGTTCGAGCGTGATCTCGTCGTTGCGATACACCTTGACGTCCGCCCCGAGCTCACCGAAGTACTGGACGAGGTTGTAGGTGAAGCTGTCGTAGTTGTCGATCATCAGCAGCATATTCTATATATCCTATTGATTTGATTGTGTTGTTAATCACAACCCTCATTTCGATACCCGCTTTTTTTGCTTACTGGGTATTTTTCTACACAGCAGGCATTACTTTGACATTGGTCTTACCGCCCCCAATGCCCCTCGAAATCGAACGACAATTGCCGCTGATGGCGGATCGCGAGCAGGTAAATGGCGTCGTCGATCAATGCGTAGAGCAGCAGATAATCCTTGAGGACGTATTCACGCAGCGCGTCCATGTCCTGTGTCAGCGCCGACAATTTTGCACGGAGCGTTGCCAGTGCGTTAGTGGTCTCGACGAAAGGGGGTGCAGTCATCCCGGCGGATTCTGTTGTCACCGACTACAACTTCAATGGATGCCGCGTGAGGCGGAGATTTTCAGGAGCGTGGCTGCTTTCAGAAGGCCGGCATCGAGGGTCAGGATTTTATCAGCCCCCTGATTCTTGGCGATTGCGAGATGAAGGGCATCGCCGCCACGCAGGCCGGAGTCGAAATGTGCCACGAAGCTCCGGGCCAGGTCGTAGTCGGCCACGCTCGGCAACCAGACCTGACACGATTCCCGAATCAAAGCCTCGAACTCCGCGATGACCACTTCCGCCGTGTGGGTGTTGAAGTGCTTCATCCGCACCTCCCGGGCCACCAAGCTGCAAAACTCGACGCGCGTCCATTGGCTGACCGCCAGACTGCCGGCCGCTTGTTTCGCCAGGAAGGCCTCGACCTGGAGACTCGCGTCCTCGTTCAACACCAAAGGGGCGACGAAACTGGTGTCCAGGTAGAGCATCTCAGCGCTCATCGTCGCGCAGGCTGCGAATCAAGGTCGCGGAGGGCTTCTCGAGACATGGCAACTGGGCGCGAAACTGCGCGCGAGAGGCAAGCTGAACTTTCGTCTTTTCAACCCCGCACAGGCGAACGATGGGTTGTCCGTGTCGGGTAATGACCACTTCTTCGCCTCCGGCGACCTGGGTGACGAGTTCGCTAAAGTGAGCTTTGGCTTCCGCCAGACTGACTGTACGCATGACATGCTCCAAATTGGTCATAAAACTGGTCAAATCATACGCCGGTGGATGCCACGTTCAAAGTAGCGGCGTGGCGCCGGAAGCCGCGCTCAGTCGTTGCCCTTCAACCATTCCGGCAGCTCGCGGCTGCCCGCGTTCTCCTGGACGTACTGGCGGATCAGGCGGCGCACGACCTGCGACGGGGTCAGGTCCTTGCTCGCGCAGATTTCCTCGAAAAGCTTCTTCTTCTGCGGATCGATCAGCAGCGTCAGGCGGGCGGTACGGCTTTCTTTCATATCGATTAACATGAAATTAACATTGAAAGTGCTATTGCTTGCAATGTAGTGTGCACCTGTTGCGAACGCAATGGGCAAACGCAAGGAGGGCGCGGGTGAGCGACAGAGAAACCCTTCCGGGCTGGTGCGGTTTGCTGTCGCTGCGCGGCGACGGTCATCCGTTCGTCGTCGACGCCGACGGCCAGCGCACGCTGCAGTTCGACGGCCTGACGATCCAGAGCCAGATGGCGCTGGACGATCCGGACGCGCTCGCGCTCGACTACACCCGCACGATGATGGGCTTCCTGCTGTTCCACCCCGCGCCGCGTCATGTGGCGATGATCGGCCTCGGCGGCGGTTCGCTGCTCAAGTACTGTTTCAAGACGATGCCCGAAACCCGCGTCACCGCCGTCGAGATCAACCCCGAGGTGATCGCGCTGCGCGATGCGTTCGGGATTCCGCCGGACGGCCCGCGATTGCGGGTGGTGTGTCGCGACGGAGCCGAATACATGCGCGACCCGGGCGAGGCACCGGACGTGCTGATCGTCGACGGCTTCGATGCCGGGGGGATGCCGGAGCAGCTGGGCTCGGCCGGCTTCTACGATCACTGCTGCGGGATGCTTGCGGAGGGCGGCATGATGGTGGTGAACCTGTGGGCGGGCGACCGGCGCTACGGGCTTTATGCGTCACGCATCCGCGACAGCTTCGAGGGCAGGATCGTCGCCGTGCGCGCCGACGAAGATTCGAACCGCATCGTGTTCGCGAGCAAGGACCGGCGTTTTCCGCCGGGCCGGGCGCAATTGCTCGATCGCGCCCGGGCGCTCGCCCTCGACCATCCGTTCGGCCTCGTTCCGCTGGCGCAGCGGATCCGGCACCGGCTCGACCACCGCCGCGAGGATCGCGACGACCCGTGGCCGTCCGGCAAGCGCCGGCGCTGAAAGCCCCGCCGCCGGGCACCGCGCCCGATTTCATACCCGCTTCAACTGAACCTTGCGCACGCCGCAGGCGCGGCACGAACGCCTGTCGCCGCGGTGACAAAACCCGCCCGCGGCGCCCCTCGCAACAGCTGAGGACCGGCAACAGGCAGCGGGAACGACACGGCTCGGCCGCTGCCCGGCGAGACTGTAAGCGGATGAATACCTGCATGAGTTTTCGCCGCCGGAATGCTTCAATAGGCGTACGCAGCTCATCCACTTAATCCGTCCGTCAAGTCGACGCGCTGCGGCGAGGAAGGAGACAGGCACATGGAAGGATTCGCTTTGCGCGTTTGCGCACTGGATCGTGCAGCGGTGACCTGCCGCGGCCCTTCACCCACCGCAGCATGCTGCTCGGCTATTCTGCACGGATCGAGAGCATGATCCGCGACGACTCCGGCCCCACTACTGTCGATCCGTTCTGGACCGGCCTCGCCCCGACCGCCCACCCGGCCCCGCCCAAGCGGCGGCGCATCGCCGTCTTCGGCCTGAGCTTCCTGCTGTTCGCCGCCGCGAGCCTGATCTACGACTACTCGCGTCCGGCCGAATACCGCACCACCGCGCGGCTGCGGATCGACATGCCGGGCAACGGCGACACCGCCGACGAGCGCAGGGCCGCAGTCCAGGCGGCGTTCCTGACCGAAGTCGAAGTGCTCACGAGCCGCCCACTCGTCGAAAAAGCGGCCGCCCGGCTCGCCGGCATCGGCACGCCGCTGCCGGCGGGAGCCGGCGACAGCGGCGATGGCGTCGAGGACTATCGGCGGATGCTCGAGGCGACACCGGTCGAGGGAACCGACGTCGTCGAGCTTACAGCGAGTGGCAGGCCAGCCGACGCGCTTGCTCCGCTCGTCAACGCGTTGATCGACACTTACCGCGGCCAGCTCGCCGAACGGTATCGCGAGGATTCGGGCAGCCGTGCGATCAAGGCGCAGGACGAGGCCGACAAGCTCGAAGAGCGTGTCGCCGAAAAGCGGCGTGCGCTCGACGACTATCGCCTCAGCCACGACATCGTCTCGCTCGAGCGCGACGAAAACCGCGTCCTGAGCCAGGTCAAGGGCGTCGGACAATCGCTGAACGCGGCGAACGACCGGCTCGTCACAGCCGAAGCGAAACTACGTTCGCTGCGCGAGTCGATCGCGGCCGGCAAGTCGATCGTCCGGGCGCGCGACAACCCGACGCTGTCCAATCTCGAGCAGCGTGCGTCGCAGTTGCGCGAGGAGCAGCACGAGTTGGAGCGGGCCTACACGCCGGACTTCCTCGCGTTCGATCCGCGCGCCAAGGCCTTGCGCATGCGGATCGCGAGCCTGGACGAACAGATGAAGCAGGTCCGCGAAGGCGGGCAGCAGGCAGCGCTGAGCGACGCCGAGGAGGAAGTCGCGGCGGCGCGCGCGGCCGTCGACCGGCTGGCTCAACAGGCGGGCGGCGAGCGGCGGACGGTCCAGGCGTTCACTGCGCGCCTGGGCGAGTTCAAGGCCATGCAGGAGGAGCTGACCGGACTCGAGGAGATGCACCGGGCGGCGGTCGTCAGGGCGACCGGGCTGCAGGCCGCGGAGCGAATCCGCGTCCCGGAAGTGACGACGCTCGAAGCGGCTTTCCCGCCGGGCGAGCCGTGGCGGCCCCAATACGGCCGGGACGCGGCGATCGGCGTGACGGCGTCGCTGCTGCTGGCGCTGCTGACGACCTGGATCGTCGAGCTTTTCAACCGCACTGCCCCGGCTCCGTCGCTCGTCATTGCGCCCGCGTGGCTGCGCAGCGTGCAGCTGCCGGTAGCGCGCTCACCCGAGGCGCTCGGCCAGTTCGCGCCGTCGGCGCTGCTCGCGGGCGCCGCGCAACTGCCGCGCGAACTCGACGAAGCCGAGATCGCGCAGCTGCTCGACGAACTGCCCGACGACGCCCGCATCGGCGCGCTCGCGCTGCTTTCCGGCCTGTCGTTCGATGAACTCGCGCGGCTGAAATGGCCGACGGTCGATCTGGCCGGCCACCGCATTCTCCTGCCGGACCGCGCCGTGCCGCTGTCTGCAGCGTTCGAGGCGCAACTCGGCCGGTACCGGGAACACCCTCCGCAAACGGACGACGGCCCTGTCGTCCCCGCCGCGAGTGGCGAGACGTCCGACGCGCTCGATGCGACGCTTCTTTACGCCGCGCATGATGCCGGCATCCCCGGCGCGGACGAGATCACGTCCGCGGCGCTGCGTCACAGCTACATCGCCTATCTGGTGCGCCAGGGCGTGCGTTTCGCGGACCTGTTCGGCATCGTCGGGCGGCTCCCCGCCGACATGCTGGGCGCCTACACAGCGCTGTCGCCCGCGGGCAAGAAGCGCCCGCTCGAAGAGATCGACCGGACTCATCCGGTGCTGCGCCACGTACGCTCCGCTTGACCCCAGCCGCGGCCGGCAGGAAGAAAACCGCTCAGACCTTTTTCAGGTAGCAGGCCTTCAGCATGAAGCTGCCGGCGTCCATCCTGCAGTCGACCTCGTGGTCTCCGCCGACAAGGCGGATGCTCTTGACCTTCGTGCCGACCTTCAGCGTGATCGAGGACCCCTTGACCTTCAGGTCCTTGATCAGCACGACCGAGTCGCCATCCGCCAGCACGTTGCCGTTGGCATCCTTCACGAGCGCATCGGCCTCATCATCCGCGTCGGCGGCTGCCGCGATCGGCCACTCGTGGGCGCAATCGGCGCAGATGTAATTGCCGCCGTCCGGGTAGGTGTTCTCCATCGCGCATCGGGGGCAAGCGGGGATCGTGGACATGGTTCCTCAGGCTATCGGGTTCGAAGGCCGGCAGTATCCGCGCCCCGCCCGGCCTCGGCAACCCTTGCGTCGCGCGGCAGCGTCGTTGCAGGCGGGCGGACGCCCTCACAGTCCCTGTGCCTTCGCCCACTGCAGGATCTGCCCGGTGTTTATCGCCCCGGACTGGCGCGCGACTTCGCGCCCGGCGCGGAACAGCACCATCGTCGGGATGCTGCGGATCGCGTAGCGCGCCGCGAGATCCTGCGCCTCCTCGGTATTGACTTTCGCGAGCCGAACATGCGGCTCGAGCTTCGCCGCGGCCTCCTCGAACGCAGGCGCCATCGTCCGGCACGGGCCGCACCACGACGCCCAGAAATCGACGAGCAGCGGCAGATCGCCGTGACCGGCGTGCACGTCGAAGCTCGTGGCGTCGAGTTCGACCGGATGGCCGGTGAAGAGCGGCTGATGGCATTTGCCGCAGTTCGGGTCGTCGCTGAGACGGCCGCCCGGCAAGCGGTTCAGGACGTGGCAGTGCGGACAGGCAATGGTCAGGGTTTCGGTGGTCATCGGGGCCTCCCAGGTTGTGCAGAGTGACGGGGAAAGAACATCCGGTGAAAGCGATCGCGGCATCGCTCATTCAGAGGCTCTCCGGACGATCCGGTTCAATACGCCTTCCGGACTCCGCCCGCTGCGCTCCGCACTGCCTGCCCCAGCCGGCACGGCGACAGAAAGGCGGACCGCGCGGAAACTCGCGCGGTCCGCCCGAAAGCAGCCCGGCCACCGGCCGGACTGCCCGCCCGACTCGTCTCAGGCCGCGTGGCTCCACCATCCGCCGATATCCCTGTCGGTGGCCAGCGCCCACAGCGCAAGCGCGGCAACCGCAAGACCGACGATCACGGCGTTCCACATCGCCCCGGCGCTCGTCGCGAAGCCCAGCACCCACGGCGAGATCACCATCCAGAGGCCGAGGGCCATGTTGCCCCATTCCTCCCAGGCCTTGACCTGGAAGAGCTCGAACAGCGCGAGCGCAGCAACCAGTGCGCCGGCGATCACGGCACTCCACACCGCGTTCGTTTCCGCCTGATAGGCCAGCGCCCAGGGCGAAACCACCATCCACAACCCCAGCACGAGGTTGGCGGGATCCTGCCAGTGCTTCACTTTCATCGTCATACCATTTCCCTCCATCAGCCGCACAGGTCGGCGCCCGAGAGAAGTGCTGCGCCGCTGCGGCCGGCAAAGCACTCCACCTGACGATGCCGTGCCGCGCGGTGGGCAGATTCTCGGCTTCACCTCATCCGGACACCTCCCGTACATTTGACTGCGCCATGCGCCTGCTGTTCCGGTCCCGCGATGCCGGAACGGCCCGAATCGCAGCGGCCCTGCGAACTCCGCGCACCGCTGCGCTGTCGCATGTTTGCGGCGGGTTTGCGACTCGCCACCACGTTTCGTCCAAGCCACGTCCGGCCCCGGTTCGGGAGGAGGCATCGATGGCGCCCGCAAGCCTGCTCGACCTCATCGGCAACACGCCGCTGCTGCCGGTCACCCGCATCGATACCGGGCCGTGCGAGCTCTTCATCAAGCTCGAAAGCCAGAATCCCGGCGGCTCGATCAAGGATCGCATCGCCGTATCGATGATCGACGCCGCCGAGCGCGACGGCCGCATCCGCGCCGGCGGCACGCTGATCGAGGCGACCGCCGGCAACACGGGTCTCGCGCTGGCGCTGGTCGGCCTCGCGAAAGGCTACCGCACGAAGCTCGTGATCCCGGACAAGATGAGCCAGGAGAAGATCTTCCACCTGCGCGCGCTCGGCGCCGAGATCGTCATGACGCGCTCGGATGTCGGCAAGGGCCATCCCGAGTATTACCAGGACATGGCCGAGGCGATCGCCGCGCGCACGCCGAACTCGGTCTATATCAACCAGTTCGGCAACCCGGCGAACCCGGACGCGCACGAGAAGACGACCGGCCCGGAGATCTGGGCGCAGACCGGCGGGCGGCTCGACGCGGTGGTCTGCGGCGTCGGCAGCGGCGGCACGCTGACCGGACTCACGCGCTATTTCCGCAGCCGTGCGCCGCACGTAAAAATGGTGCTCGCCGACCCGGCCGGTTCGGTGCTCGCGCATTTCGTCAGGACCGGCGAGATGACCGACGCCGGCGCGTGGCTCGTCGAAGGCATCGGCGAGGATTTCATCCCGCCGATCGCCGACCTCTCCGGCGTCGCCGAGGCCTACACGATCGACGACGCCGAGAGTTTCGCGACCGCGCGCGAGCTGCTCGCGACCGAAGGCATCCTCGCCGGCTCGTCGTCCGGCACGCTGCTCGCGGGCGCCTTGCGCTACTGCCGCAGCCGCGAGCGGCCCGAGCGCGTCGTGACCTTCGCCTGCGACAGCGGCAACAAGTACCTGTCGAAAATGTTCAACGACTTCTGGATGTACGACCAGGGCTTCCTGACGCATCCGGCGGCGGGCGGGCTGACCGACCTCGTGCAGCGCCGCTACGCCGAAGGCTCGGTCGTCACGGTGCGCCCGGACGACACGCTGCTGACCGCGTTCGGCCGCTTCAAGCTGTACCAGGTGTCGCAGCTGCCGGTGCTCGACGACGGCCACGTCGTCGGCATCATCGACGAATCGGACGTGCTGCATGCAGTCGTCAGCGAGACGACGCACTTCGGCGACACGGTGTCGTCGGTGATGAGCACGCGCCTCGAAACCCTGCAGCCGGACGCGCCGCTCGCTCGCGTGATGCAGATCCTCGACCAGGGCATGGTCGCGATCGTCATGGACGGCGACAGCTTCGTCGGCCTGATCACGCGCATCGACCTGCTGAACCACCTGCGCCGCCGGATCAAGCGACCATGACCGGCAAGGCGGGATTCTCGACCCTCGCGGTGCACGCCGGCCAGGCACCGGACCCGGCGACCGGCGCGGTGATCACGCCGATCTACGCGACCTCGACGTATGCGCAGACGAGCCCCGGCGTGCATCAGGGCCTCGACTACGCGCGCAGCCACAACCCGACGCGCTGGGCGTACGAGCGCTGCGTCGCGGCGCTCGAGGACGGCAGCGCGGGCTTCGCGTTCGGCTCCGGCATGGCGGCGATCGCGACGGTGCTTGAACTCCTCGACGCCGGCACCCACGTCGTCGCGCTCGACGATCTCTACGGCGGCACGCGGCGGCTGTTCGAGCGCGTGCGGCGGCGCTCGGCGGGCCTGCGCTTCAGCTATTCGACGCTCGCCTCCGAAGCCGAACTCGAAGCGGCGATCACGCCCGAGACGCGGATGATATGGGTCGAGTCGCCGAGCAATCCGCTGCTGAAGCTCGTCGACCTCGAAGTCGTTGCGCGCGTCGCGAAGCGCCACGGGCTGCTCGCCGTCGCCGACAACACGTTCGCGTCGCCGTGGGTGCAGCGCCCGCTCGCGCTCGGCTTCGACGTCGTCGTGCATTCGGCGACGAAGTACCTCAACGGCCACTCGGACGTCGTCGGCGGCGTCGCCGTCGTGCGCGACGCGGCGCTCGCCGAGCGGCTCGGCTTCCTGCAAAACGCGGTCGGCGCGATTCCCGGCGCGTTCGACTGCTTCCTCGTCAACCGCGGCCTGAAGACGCTCGCGCTGCGCATGGAACGCCACTGCGCCAACGGCCTCGCGGTCGCGCAGTGGCTCGAACGCCATCCGAAGGTCGAGCGCGTGATCTATCCCGGCCTCCCGAGCCACCCGCAGCATGAACTCGCGTGCCGTCAGATGCGCGGCTTCGGCGGCATGGTGACGGCGGTGCTCAAGGGCGGAGAGGCCGAGGCGCGGCGCTTTCTCGAACATTGCGAGCTGTTCACGCTCGCCGAGAGCCTCGGCGGCGTCGAGAGCCTCATCGAACACCCGGCGATCATGACGCACGCGTCGGTGCCGGCAGAGGTGCGCGCCGCGCTCGGCATCGGCGACGCGCTGGTGCGGCTGTCGGTCGGCATCGAGGACATCGACGACCTGGTCGCGGACCTCGAGCGCGCCCTCGCAGCGGTCTAGGGAGCGGGCCGCGCAGCCGGCCGCGCGTTCAGTCGACCCGCGTGTCGAGCCCCGATTCCGCCATTTCGGCGGCACGCAGCATCGCGCGCGCCTTGTTCTGCGTCTCGGTCCATTCGGCGTCCGGGTTCGAGTCCGCGACGATGCCGGCCCCGGCCTGGACGTGGATGTGGCCGTCCTTGATGACGGCGGTGCGGATCGCGATCGCCAGATCCATGTCGCCATGAAAACCGATGTAGCCGGCGGCACCGGCGTAGATGCCGCGTTTGACCGGCTCGAGCTCGTCGATGATCTCCATCGCACGCAGCTTCGGCGCGCCGGACACGGTGCCTGCGGGGAAGGTCGCGCGCAGCACGGCGAGCGCGTTGAGCCCGTCCTTGAGGCGCCCTTCGACGTTCGAGACGATGTGCATCACGTGCGAGTAACGCTCGACCGTGAATTGCTCGGTGACCTTCACGCTGCCGATCTCGGCGACGCGGCCGGCGTCGTTGCGCCCGAGGTCGAGCAGCTGCAGGTGCTCGGCGCGTTCCTTCTCGTCGGACAGCAGGTCCGCCTCGAGCGCCAGGTCGTCGGCAGCGGTCGCGCCGCGCGGGCGCGTGCCGGCAATCGGGCGCACCGTGACGCGCTTCGCGTTGCCGTCCTGGTCGAGCCGGACGAGGATTTCGGGCGATGCGCCGACGACGTGGAAATCCTCGAAGTTGAAATAGAACATGTAAGGCGACGGGTTCAGCGTGCGGATCGCGCGGTACAGCGCCATCGGGCTCGCCGCGTAGGGCTTGCTCATGCGCTGCGACAGCACGACCTGCATGATGTCGCCGTCGATGATGTACTGCTTCGCGCGGTTCACCGCCGCCTTGAACGCGTCCTCGCCGAAGCTGGACACTGCGGGCTGCGATTCGGCATGCACGTCTTCGGGGATCGTCGCCGGCGCGCGCAGCCGTGCGAGCAGGTCGCGCAGGCGTTTTTTCGCGCGCTTGAACGCGCCCGGCACTTCGGGTTCCGCATAGACCACCAGCGTCAGCTTGCCGGAGAGGTTGTCGACGATCGCGATTTCCTCGGACAGCAGCAGCAGGATGTCGGGCGTGCCCAAGGTGTCGGTCTTTTCGGTCTTCGCGAGGCGCGGCTCGATGTAGCGCACCGTGTCGTAGCCGAAGCAGCCCACCAGCCCGCCGGCAAAGCGCGGCAGACCGTCGCGCGGGGGCACCTTGATACGTGCCATGAACTCGGCGACGTAGTTCAGCGGGTCGCCGTAGTCGCGCCGCTCGACGAGGCGGTTGCCGGTCAGCAGCAGCGCCGAGCGGCCATACACTTCGATGCGCGTCGAGGCCGCGAGACCGATCATCGAATAGCGGCCGAAGCGTTCGCCGCCCTGCACCGATTCGAGCAGGTAGGAATACGGTTCGTTGGCGAGTTTCAGGTAGATCGACAGCGGCGTGTCGAGGTCGGCGAAGGTTTCGAGCGTGACCGGGATGCGGTTGTAGCCCTGCGCGGCCAGCGCGTTGAATTCGTGCTCAAGCATGGAGATTCCACAAAAAACGGTTCAATCGGAACAAGGAGTGCGGGCGCGTGACCGGCCCGCGAAAGCGGTCGTGTTTTAGTGGCCCGCAGGCCACGAGCACCAGCGCCGCCAACAGCGCAGCACTGCGGCAGACTCGTTGCGTTCCTTGTCCGAAGCCCGGTCGTTGTGGGTCATGTCGACTCGTTCATGATGGATGCAAGCGGGGCGGCAGAGCGGTCAGACGACTTCGATGCGCTCGAGCGCCCCGGTGGCGATCGATAGTAGCCCATCGCATTCGATGGTGTCCACGGGCATGCCTTCGCTATATCCATAGGTCACGAGCAGCACCGGCATGCCGGCGGCGCGCGCCGCGAGCGCGTCGTTGGCCGAGTCGCCGATCATCAGCGCCTGCGCGCTGGCAACCCCGAGCAGGCCGCACGCATGGTGCAGCACCGCGGGGTCGGGCTTCTTCACCGGCAGCGTGTCGCCGCTGACGACGGCGTCGAAGTAGCGGTCGAGCCGCATGCGTTCGAGCAGCGGCAGCGTGAAGGCTTCGGCCTTGTTCGTCACGCATGCGAGCCGCAGAGCCATCGCCCGCATCGCCTCGAGAGTCTCGGTAACGCCGGGGTAGATCGTCGTGTGCCGGCCGTTCACTTCAGAGTAGTGACGACGGAAGACCACCACCGCGCTTTCGATCTCGGCCTCGCTCGCCCGGGCGTTCTCGGTCATGCAGCGCCGCACGAGGTGCGGGATGCCTTTGCCGACGAAGGAATGGATCTCGGCGAGTGGCCGCGTCGGCCGGCCGAGTTCGGCGAGCATGCGGTTCGCGCCTTCGGCGAGATCCGCGATCGTGTCGAGCAGCGTGCCGTCAAGATCGAACAGCACCGCCCGCACCGGGAAGCGACGCGCGTTCACTGCTGCACCTTCGCAGTTCTTCGGGCAGCCTGGCGAAGCACTCACGCCCCCACCTTCGCGAGCTCGGCGCGCAGCGCGGCGATCACGCTGTCGTAGCGGTGCGGGTCGGCATCGCGGCCGGCGCCGAACACGGCCGAGCCGGCGACGAAGGTGTCCGCGCCGGCGGCGGCGATCTGCGCGATGTTGTCGACCTTCACGCCGCCGTCGATCTGCAGCAGGATCCGCCGCCCGCTCGCGGCCTCGTACGCATCGAGCTTCTCGCGCGCCGCACGCAGTTTCGGCAGCGTGCCGGGAATGAACTTCTGCCCGCCGAAGCCGGGATTGACGCTCATCAGCAGCACGATGTCGATGCCATCGAGCGCATGGTCGAGATAATGCAGCGGCGTTGCGGGGTTGAACACCAGGCCCGCCTGGCAGCCGCAGTCGCGGATCAGCTGCAGCGTGCGGTCGACGTGCTCGGACGCCTCGGGATGGAAGGTGATGATGTTCGCGCCGGCCTTGGCAAAGTCCGGGACGATGCGGTCGACCGGCTTGATCATCAGGTGGACGTCGATCGGCGCGCTCGTGTGCGGCCGGATCGCTTCGCAGACGAGCGGACCGATCGTGAGGTTCGGCACGTAATGGTTGTCCATGACGTCGAAGTGGATCCAGTCGGCGCCGGCCGCGACCACATTCCGGACCTCTTCGCCCAGGCGGGCGAAATCCGCCGACAGCAGGCTGGGGGCAATGCGGTGCATGAAATTCTCCTGTTCGTTCGAGCGGCGGATTCTAACCGTTCAGCGCACGCACACGCGCCGCACCTGCGCCATGTCGGTGATGCCGCCGAGCACTTTCTCGATGCCGTCCTGGCGCAGCGTGCGCAAGCCCTCGGCGAGCGCGACACCCAGCAGCTGCGCGACGCGCGCGCGCTCCTGGATCATCCGCTTGATCTCCGCCGAGGCGAGCATCAGCTCATGCAGTCCGACCCGCCCCTTGTAGCCGGAGTTGCACTCGGCGCAGCCAATCGGCCGGTAAAGGGTGAAGCGGCCTTCAGCATCCGCGTGCGTCGCGCGCAGCCGCTCGAACACCGCATCCCGGGCGGCGAGCGGATCGGCGCGGAATTCAGGCGTCGCGTGCATGTCTTCGCAGTACTCGTCGAGCAGTTGCACGACTTCCGCCTCGTCGGCGCGGTAGGCTTGCCGGCAATGGGTGCACAGCCGCTTCGCCAGCCGCTGCGCAAGCACGCCGAGCAGCGCGTCGCCGAAGTTGAACGGGTCCATGCCCATGTCGAGCAGGCGCACGATCGATTCCGGCGCGCTGTTGGTGTGCAGCGTCGACAGCACGAGGTGGCCGGTCAACGACGCTTCGATGCCCACCGACACCGTCTCGAGGTCGCGCATCTCGCCGACCATGATGACGTCCGGGTCGGCGCGGAGGAACGCGCGCATCATCGTCGCGAAGTCGAGGCCGGCCTTGCGGTTGACCTGCACCTGGCGCAGCCCCTTCTGCGTGATCTCGACCGGGTCTTCGGCAGTCCAGATCTTCGTTTCCGGCGTGTTGAGGTGGCCGAGGATCGAGTGCAGCGTCGTCGTCTTGCCCGAGCCGGTCGGCCCGCAGACGAAGAACAGGCCGTAGGGCTTGGCGATCGTGCGCCTGAGGCGCTCGAGGTTGTGCGCGGTCAGACCGAGCTGTTCGATCCTGATCGGCTCGCTGTGGCCGAGCAGGCGCATCACGACGTCTTCCATGCCGCCGGCCGTCGGCACCGTCGCGACGCGCAGCTCGATGTCGAGCGGCGCGAACTTGCGGAAGCGGATCTTGCCGTCCTGCGGCCGGCGCCGCTCGGAGATGTCGAGGTCGCACATGATCTTGATGCGCGTCACGAGCGGGTTGCGGTAGCTCGCCGGCACCTGGATGTACGGCACGAGCGTGCCGTCCTTGCGGAAACGGATGTGCGTCTTGTCCTTGCCCGGGCGCGGCTCGATATGGATGTCCGACGCGCCCTGCCGGTACGCGTCGATGATGACCTTGTTGACGAGCTTGACGAGTTCGTTGTCCGCGGCGGCCATGACGTCGTCGGCGACCGAGATCTCCTGCTCCTCCTCGAGCAGGTCGTGCAGCAGGTCGGACACCGAGCCGAGCTCCATCGACGGCTCGAAATACTGATCGACGGTGCGGTCGAACTCGTCGCGCGTCGTCACGCGGAAGGCGAGCCGGTGTTTGGGGAACACATTGTGCGCGATGCGCGACGCGCGGACCTGCTCGGGGTCCCAGGCGAGCACGACGACGCCTTCGGCCGTCTCCTCGAGCGGCAGCCATCCGGTCTGTTGCACGTATTCGCGCTTGATGTTGCGCAGCAGGTCGAGCTGCTTGACGCGATCCTGGCGGTAAGGCTCGTACGGCACATGGAAGAAGCGCGAGGCAGCGTCGCCGAGCTCGGACAGCGCGATACCGCGGGTGGCGACGAGCACCTCATCGACCGTCGCCGCCCCTTCGCGGGCGCGGCGCACCGCCTCTTCGAGTTCGGCCGCGCCGAGGCGCCCATCGGCGACCAGCGCGTCGTAGCGCGAGCGCAGCGCTGCCGGCGCCCTGCCGCGCTGGGCGTACGCGACGCCCAGCGCCTGCGCGAGCCCGAGCAGGCCGTCCTTCGCGACACTTGAAAAGTTCTCGCCCTGCGTCACGTTGATCAGCAGGATCACGCCCTGCAGCGCGCCGCTCGCGGGATCGATGACCGGCGCGGCAAGCATCTGCCGCGTGCGGTAGCCGCCGCGCTCGTCGCCGCTGCGGGAAAAGCGCAGCTCCGGGGAAAGCGCGCGGAGTTCGGCGGGGTCGTGCACGTCGCGGATATTGACGGGTTGCCGGCTCAGCGCGACGTAGCCCGCGATGTTGCGCGCCTCGACCGGGAGTCGTGCGTCGATGGGGGCCGCGCCCGTCCTGACGCGTGAAACGAGCGTCGTGCCGGCCTCGTCGAGGGCGAAGAAGCATAGGCTGTCGGCGTCGAACAGCGCGCACAGGTCGGCGGAAAGGTCGAGGACGACGCGATCGACGTCGTCGGTCGCGTCGATTCGTGTCGTGATCGCCTGCAGGCCTTTGAAAAACGCGAGACGGCCGGCGACGTCGCTACCTTTCCCGGCTCGTCCGGGCGCTGCAGTCATGGGCATTCCTGTTCCTGTCGGTCAGGGCCCTCGATGAAAGCTTGCTCGGGGCCGGCCCTCATTCTAGCCAGCGTCGCCAGGAAATTCAGAACTCGAGGATCGTGCCCTGCTCGAGCCTCACCGGACGCAGCCGCCCGGCTCCGGCCGCGATCTCGCGCATGATGCGTCCGCTCTGGCCGGGCTTGAGGTGGGTGATGTGGACTTCGGGCGAGCCGGCGAGCTCTTCGAGCATCGCATGCAGCAGGCTCGGACACAGGTGGCGCGCCGTGAGCGCGAGACCGTGCTGGCTTTCGGGGAAAGCGGTCTCGACGATCAGGTGGCGCACGTTGTCGAGCGCGTTGATGGCGGCGATCAGTTCGGCCGAATACTCGGTGTCGCCGGTATAGACGAGCTTGCCCTCGCCACTGTCGAGGCAGTAGGCGACCGTCGGCACGCTGTGGCGGGCCGGCAGCGGCGTGACCGTCCGTGCTCCGAGCCGGATGGGGCGGCCGGCCTCGACGGGATGAAACCTGAGGTACGGCCGGTGGCAGTCCGGGATGGTGGTGAAATCCGGCCAGATCTGCCAGTTGAAGACGTGCAGGCGCAGGATGCGGATGGTTTCTGCCGTGGCGTATACCGTCAGCGGCGTATTGCGGAGTTCGCCGACCGAATCGACGAGCAGCGGAATCGACACGATATGGTCGAGATGCGCGTGCGTGACGAAAACGTGGTCAATGCGCAGCAAGTCGTCAAGTTCCAGCTCGCCGACGCCGGTGCCGGCATCGACGAGAATGTCGTCGTCGGCGAGGAACGCCGTCGTGCCCGAAGCCCGTCCGCCGATTCCGCCGCTGCAGCCAAGTATCCTGAGCTTCATCATGGGTTTGGGTCGCAGCGCCGGGAGTCCGCCGTGGCGGGCTGCAAACGTCGCTCCGGTGAGGTGAGATGAGGTGACGCAGCACGCTACCACTCCCTTCCAGTCGCGCTGCGTGCATTACTTCACGACATTACCTCACGACGCAATGCGGGCGGCCGGCGATGGCCCGGGCGAGTCAGGGGCGCAGGAAAAACTCCATTTTGACGCCGGCCATCTCGACGATGTCGTGTTCGTCGAGGCGGCGCGCCTGGGCGTCCAGCGGGCGGCCATTGACGCGCGGAAACACTTCGCCCTCGACGTGGGTGAGGAAATATCCGTTCACCCGCCGCGTGATCGCCGCCACCTGCTTGCCCGGCTTGCCGAGCGTCGTCAGCGACTTGGTCAGCTCCAGTTCCCGCCCCGCATTCGGGCCGTTGAGCAGTTGCATGACACCCACCGCGCCACTGCCCGCCGGCGACGAAGCCGGAGGCGGCGGCATCTCCGGCGCCGCTGCGCCAGGCGCCCGGCCGGCGGCGGGCGCGACCTCGGGGGGCACGAACACCGGCCCGTCCGCACCCGTTCCGGCATAGCCGAACGCGTGCACCGCCGGCGCGGCCGGCTCGACAATGTATTTGAGGCGGTACTTGCCGAGTTCGACGATGTCGTTGTTGCGCAGCACGTGCTTCTTGATCGGCTGGCCATTCACGTAGGTGCCGTTGGTGCTGTTCTGATCCTCGAGAAAGGCGTCGTCGAGGATCGTCGTGATCACGGCGTGCTGGCCGCTGATCGCCAGGTTGTCGATCTGGACGTCATTGCTGGGCTTGCGCCCGATGGTCGTGCGCGGCTTGTCGAGGACGATTTCCTTGAGGACCAGCCCGTCCATGCTGAGGATCAACTTCGGCATTGCATTTGTTCCATTTCTCGAGTGCGCCAGCGCCGTGCCCGCGCCGGCGGCAGGGCTTTCAATAGGGCAACGCGGTGCCGAGGCCGCGTTCGCGGGCGCGGGCGACGACTTGCGCCGCCACCGCGATGTCCTGGATTGCCATGCCCTGCGATTCGAACAGCGTGATCTGGGCGTCGCTCGTGCGTCCCGCGCGGATGCCGGCGACCACTTCACCGAGCTCGACCCATCGCCCCGGCTGCGTGCGCCCTTTTTCGAGCAGCGGCAGCAGGTCGCCCGCCTCGCGCAGCGCGATCTCGCGCGAATCGACACAGATCACGTCGGCGCGCCTCACCGCCGCTTCCGAAAGCTCCTGGCGCGCGAGGCTGTTCGAGCCGGCGGCCGTGACGTGCGTGCCCGGAGCGAGCCACGCGGCGTCGAACAGCGGCTTTGGCGACGTCGTGATCGTGACAACGACATCGGCGCCGCGCACCGTGTCCTCGGCGCTCGCCGCTGGCACCACCTCGCGGCCGGTGTCAAGGCTCATCTGCGTGCAGAAAGCCTGCAGCCGCTCCGCGTTGCGCGCGAACACTTTTATGCGTTCGACCGGCCGCACCGCGCACAGCGCGAGGATCTGTCCCTGCGCCTGCCAGCCGGCGCCGAACACGCCCGCGACGCGGGCATCGGCTCGCGCGAGCCATTTGGCCGCGATCCCGCCCGCAGCGCCGGTGCGCATCATGCCGAGGCGGTCGGCCTCGAGCACGGCGACCGGATCACCACTCGTCGCGTCGAAAAGATGCACCCAGAAGCGGTTGCGGCCGCCGCCGGTCGTATAGACCTTCAGCCCCGAGAGGTTGACGGCGGGCACACCGCCCTGCAGCAGGTGCGTCATCGTCGCCGGCAGGCGTACGCGCTGCCGCGGGAAGTCGATCGTCTCGCCGCGCCCGTGGGCGGCCATGACCTGCTCGACCGCATTGAGCACCGTCGGCATGTCGAGGAGGCTGCCGACCTCGGCTTCGTTCAGATATATCGCCATGTATCTCCTGCCCGGCCATCCGGCAATTCACGCAAGGGCCCCGCCAATGCTCGCGGGGCCCCGTATTCTAGCGTGCGTCGCCAGGCCGCTCAGTGAAAAAAGCCCGCCTCGAAAGGCGGGCCTTTGCTGTGCGACGACACGGCCTCGCTACATCATGCCGAGCGCGCGCGGCAGGGCCAGCGAGATGGCCGGGACGTAGGTCACGAGAACGAGGAACACCAGCATCGACAGCAGCCACGGCCATACTGCGACCGTCAGCTCGGTGATGCCCATCTTCGTGATGCCGGAAGCGACGTAGAGGTTCAGGCCGACCGGCGGATGGCACATGCCGACTTCCATGTTCACCACCATGATGATGCCGAAATGCACCGGGTCGATGCCGAGCTTGATCGCGATCGGGAACAGGATCGGCGCGAGGATCAGCACGATCGACGACGGCTCCATGAAGTTGCCGGCGATCAGCATCAGGATGTTGGCCATGATCAGGAAGCCGATCACGCCGACGCCGGTGCCGATCATGAAGTCCGCCATCTGCTGCGGGATGTTCTCGTGCGTCAGCAGGAACGAGAACAGCACCGCGTTGGTGATGATGTACAGCAGCATCGCGCTCATGTTCGCGGAGTTCAGCAGCACCTTCGGCACGTCCTTCATGCCGAGGTCCTTGTAGATGAACACCGCGACGAAGAACGCGTACACCGCGCTCATCGCCGCCGCCTCGGTCGGCGTGAAGATGCCGGTATAGATCCCGCCCATGACGACGATGATCAGGAACAGACCCCACGCGGATTCCTTGAACGCGCGCAGCCGCTGCCCCCAGCTCGCCTTCGGCTGGCGCGGGTAATCGTACTTGCGCGCGCGGTACCACGTCGTGACGCCGAGAAACACCGCGAGCAAGAGGCCCGGCACGACGCCGGCCATGAACAGCGAGCCGACCGAGGTGTTCGTCGACACCGAGTACATGACCATGACGATCGACGGCGGGATCAGGATGCCGAGCGCGCCCGAAGTCGTGATCACGCCGGCGCCGAACTTGTTCGGGAAGCCCTGCCTGACCATCGCCGGCAGCAGGATCGCGCCGATCGCGACGACTGTCGCCGGGCTCGAGCCCGACACCGCGGCGAACAGCGCGCAGGCCATCACGCCGCCGAGGCCGAGGCCGCCGTACCAGTGCCCGACCATCGACGTCGCGAAGTTGATCATGCGCCGTGCAACCCCGCCGTGCGTCAGGAAGTTGCCGGCGAGGATGAAGAACGGGATCGCCATGATCTCGAACTTCTCGATGCCGGTGAAGAGCTTCAGCGCGACCGACTCGATCGGCACTTCGGTCATCGTGAACAGGAAGGTCAGGACCGTGAGGCCAAGCGAGATCGAGATCGGCATCCCGGTGAGCATCAGCACCAGGAGCAATACGAAGATGATGGCGGCGCTCATTGTTTGTCTCCCCGGGCACGATTGCCGCCCTTCTTGCCGTTTTCGCCCAGCTGTTTATGCTTCAGATCGTGCGGGTGCAGGTTGTCGTCCATGTCGTAGTAGTTCACGTCGACCGGCAGGTGCTCCTCGTCGATGCCCTCGACGTGGCCGTGATCGTGCGTCGGCAGCTCGCCGGTGCGCAGGAACGCCGCCATCACCTGCAGGAAGCGGAAGCACATCAGGTACGACCCCAGCGGGATCGCCGAATACACGATCCACGTCGGCCATTCGAGGTCCGGCGTCGTCGGTCCCTCATACAGGTCGCCGGTGTCCATGCCGAACCACGTCAGGAACTGATAATGGGCGCCGTTCTCGAGCACGAACGTCAGGCCGAGCGTCCCGACGATGCCGGTGAAGAGCGCGCCGGCACCGAGCCCGATGACGACGAACCTGGCGCGGTTGGGGGCGGACAGCCGGTTGATCAGCACGTCGACGCCGACATGGATGCCGGTGCGCACGCCGTAGGCGGCGCCGAACTTGGCCATCCAGACGAACATGATGATGCACAGCTCCTGCGCCCAGCCGAAATGCAGCGACAGCAGCCAGTCCTGCAGGCCGGGAATCGCCAGCCCGGAGCCGTAGCGGTGCACGACCGACGCGAAGATGATGAGCGTGGCCACACCCATGAGGAAGGTGATGAGCCACTCCTCGATGTGGTCAAGGATTTTTAGCATGGGATACTCCCGTCACGAAAACGCCCGCCGGTACACGGTGTTGCGCAGGGGCCGGCGGGCGTCGAGCGGATGATGGATTACAGCTTGGACGGGTCGAACCCGGTGTCCTTGTAGATGGACTGGATGGTCTCGGCGCCGATGCGCGATTCCATCTTCTTGTGCACCGGCACCAGCGCCTTCTTGAACGCCATCTTCTCGGCGTCGGTCGGCTGGTAGACCTCCGTCTTGCCCGACGCGCGCACCGCTTCGAGCGCCTTGTCGTTTTCTTCCTTCGCGATCTTGTTCGCGAACTCGGTCGACTCCTTCACCGCCTGTTCGAGCTGGGTGCGCGTCTCGGCCGGCAGGCCGTCCCAGAACTTCTTGTTCGTGATCACCGCGTAGCCGAGATAGCCGTGGTCGGTCAGCGTCATGTGCTTCTGCACCTCGTGCATCTTCTGCGTGTACAGGTTCGAATGCGGGTTCTCGGTGCCGTCGACGACGCCCGTCTGCAGCGCCTGGTAGACCTCGGAGAACGCCATCACCTGCGGAATCGCGCCGAGCGCGCGCATCTGCTCCTCGAGCACCTTCGACGACTGCACGCGCATCTTCTTGCCCTTCAGGTCCTCGGGTTTCCGGATCGGGGAATTCGCCGAGAAGGACTTGAAGCCGTTGTCCCAGAACGCGAGGCCCTTGATGCCGCGTTTCTCCAGCTTGCCGAGCAGTTCCTTGCCGACCTCACCGGTCGTGACCTTGTGCAGCGCATCGTAGCCATCGAAGATGTAAGGCAGGTCGAAGACCTCGAACTCGCGCACGCCGAGCGGACCGAACTTGGCGAGCGACGGCGCGAGCATCTGCACCGCGCCGAGCTGCAGCGCCTCCATTTCTTCCTTGTCCTTGTAAAGCGTGCTGTTGGCGTAGACTTCGACCTTCACCGCCCCTTTGGTGTATTTGTCGGCGAGTTCCTTGAATTTTTCGGCCGCCTTGCCTTTCGGCGTGTCGTTTGCCACGACGTGGCTGAACTTGATCACGACGGGCTCGGCGGCAACCGCCGCGGCGGACAGGCCGACGGCAAACAGGCCAACCAAAAGTGCGTGAATTTTCATTACTCTCTCCTCCGGTGATTTTGTCGATCCTCGAGTAGCCGAGCCTTGGCAAAACAAGGCCTGGGGCCCGGGATACAGGTAAAGTCTAGTACCGCCCTCGATCCGGCAATATTGTGGTCATCCGCAACTCCGCCCCCTTCGTACCGACACGATGAGCCGACGGCCCGACCCCGTGCCGACCCCGGCGCCGGCAAAATGGCTCGCCGCGCTGCCGTACCTGACGCTGCCCCTGTTTCTCGCGGTGATCGCCGCGCTGGTATGGCTGACGCGCAGCGCCGACCGGGACGAGCAGCGGATGACGCTGATCAATGACGTGCTGTGGATGGAACAGAACCTCCAGTTCCAGCTCGACCGCAACGCCTCGCTGCTCGCCCAGATCGGCCCCGAGATCTTCGCGCACGACACCCAGCCGGCATCGACCGAGGCGAAGCTGCGCCAGCTGCTGCGCCCCGAGAGCGGGCTGGTGCGCGTGATATGGCTCGACGCCGAAGGCCGCCGGAAAGGCGAGATGCCGCCGATGTCCGGCAGCCACCTGATCGGCGAAAGCGCCGGCGCGGTCCCGGCGGACTCGGTTTTCCGCCTGGCGCGCGCGATCGGCCGGCGCGCCTACGGGCCGGCCTACGAGGTCGCCGACGGCAGCCATCAGTTCGAGGTGCACGTGCCGATCCATTCCGAGGACGCGTTCATCGGCGCCGTGGTCGGGATCTACTCGCTGCACGAACTGATCGCGCGCGAGCTGCCGTGGTGGTTCTCGGAGCGCTACCGCGTCAGCGTGCTGGATGCCGATGGCCGGCAGATCGTCGCCAAGTCGAAAGTCGCGCCGCTGTCCGGGGACATGCACTACACGATCCCTTTCGACCCGCCCGGCCACGGGCTGAGCCTGCATATCACTGCCTACCGGGGCGAGACGCGCTGGGTGCCGGTGCTGCTGATCGCGTCGATCGTGCTGCTCGCCGGCATCATCGTGTGGAGCGTGTGGCAGCTGCGCCGCCAGCTCGCGCGCCGCCACAGCGCCGAACAGGCATTGCGCAGCGAGTCGCTGTTCCGCAAGGCGATGGAAGATTCGCTGCTGACCGGGCTGCGCGCCCGCGATCTCGACGGACGCATCACCTACGTCAACCCGGCGTTCTGCAAGATGGTCGGCTACAGCCCGGAAGAGCTGATCGGCCGCGTGCCGCCGATGCCGTACTGGGACCCCGATCACCTCGAACGCACCCAGGAAGTCCACGACATGATCCTCTCCGGCGCGGCGCCCCCCGAAGGCGTCGAACTGCGCCTGCGCCGCAAGAACGGCGAGCGGCTCGACGCGCTGATCTTCGAAGCGCCGCTGATCGACGCCGCCGGTTGCCATACCGGCTGGATGGGGTCGCTGCTCGACATCACCGAGCAGAAACGCGCGCGCGAGCTCGGGCGCCAGCAGGAAGAGCGGCTGCAGGCGACCTCGCGGCTGGTGACGATGGGCGAAATGGCCTCGACGCTCGCGCACGAGCTGAACCAGCCGCTGGCCGCGATCGCGAGCTACAACAGCGGATGTCTGAACCGGCTCGAACAGGCCACGATCGATCGCGACGAGTTGCGCGACATCCACACGAAGCTCGGCCGCCAGGCGCGGCGCGCCGGCGAGATCATCCGCCGCGTGCATGATTTCGTCCGCCGCGCCGAACCCAAACGCGAGACGCTGGATTTCAACACGGTGATCCGCGAAGCGATCGGACTGATCGAAGCCGACGCGCGCAAGCGGCGCATGCGCATCGAAACCGACCTGGCGCCGCGCCTGCCGGACATTCCCGCCGATCCGGTGATGATCGAGCAGGTCATCGTCAACCTGGTGCGCAACGGCATGGACGCGATGCACGACAATCCGCCCGGCCGGCGCACGGTGCGCGTCGCCACGCGCGAGGAAGGCGGCCAGCTCGTCGTGCGGGTGGCGGATTCCGGCCGCGGCATCGACGCGGACACCGCGCGCCGCCTGTTCGAACCGTTCTTCACGACGAAGCCCGAAGGAATGGGAATGGGCCTGAACATCTGCCGCTCGATCGCCGAACTTCACCATGGCCGCCTGGGTTTCGAAAGCAATCCGGACGGCGGTACCATCTTCATCCTGTCGTTCCCGGTCGAACTCTCATGAATCCCGCCTGCGCCCACATCATCGACGACGACGAAGCGATCCGCGACGCGCTGCAGTGGCTGTTCAAGACGCGCGACGTGGCGTGCGCGACGTGGCCGAGCGCCGAAGAATTCCTTGCCGCCGTGCAGCCGGACTGGCGCGGCTGCGCGGTGATCGACATCCGTATGGAAGGCATGAGCGGGCTCGAGTGCTTCGACGCGCTGCGCGCGCGCGGCAACCTGCTGCCGGTGGTGTTCATCACCGGCCACGGCGACGTGCCGATGGCGGTGGCGGCGCTGAAGAAAGGCGCGTTCGATTTCATCGAGAAACCGTTCAACGACAGCGATCTCGTCGAGGTCGTGGTGCGCGCCCTCGATGCCGACGCCCAACGCCAGGTCGCGGCCGCAACGCGTGAAACGGTCGAAGCACGGCTCGCGCTGCTGACGGCGCGCGAGCGCGAAGTGATGGAGCAGATCCTCGCCGGCAAATACAACAAGGTGATCGCGGACCACCTGAACATCTCGATGCGCACCGTCGAGGCGCATCGCTCGAAGGTCTTCGAAAAAATGGCGGTGCGCTCGGCCGTCGAGCTCGCGCAGCTGATCAACCTCGTCGGCGGGCGCTAGCCGCCGGCGTTCAGCGCTGCCACACCGGCAGCACGCCAGCCTCGCCCGGACCGCAGCGAAATTCGGCCGCGACGCCGATCTCGCCGATCCACGCGGCTTCACCGTCGACGCGCAACACCGGCAGCCGCGGGCGCAGCCACGCCGGGATGCCGGCTTCCTGGCACAGGTTCTTGAAACTGCGCCGCGGGCGCCCGCGATCCTGCCGCAACGTGAGACCCGGCCAGCGCGGCACCAGCGCGACGTCCACGGCACGCTGCAGCGCGGCCCGGCCGAGGCCTGCGCCGGTCACCGGCTCGAAGCGCACGACGCCGGCGCCCCAGCGCTGCACCGGCTCCTGCCGCCACGCGAGCGGCTGCTCCGGCGCGCCGTCGCGCGGCGGCTCCAGCCACAGCCGGCCTCGATACGCGCAGCAGGCGACCGCGCCGAGCGGCAGGTACAGCGGCGCCTCCTCCGCGGTGCGCAGTTGCCGGACGGCCTCGACGAGCCGTGCGCGCGCCGGCGCCTCGCCCCCCATCTCCCGGATCCGCCAGCGCAAGACGTTGCGCACCCGCTCGTCGGACAGCGCCAGCAGCCGGTCACGCTGCAGCGGCCAGCCGCCGCACGCGGCGCAGTCGAGCGCCGCGAGATCGCCGAGCAGCCCGTCCGCCTCGCGGAAATGGCCGCTTGCGCGCGCGAGCGCCGGGACCGCACCGGGGAAAGCTGCGCCGATCAGCGGAAATACGCGATGACGCAGGAGATTGCGGGCATGGCGCGGATCGGCGTTGCTCTCGTCCTCGATCCACTCGAGCGAAGCCGCCTGCGCGAACGTGCGAATGTCGGCGCGACGCACGCCGAGCAGCGGCCGCAGCCGCCCCGGCGAACCCGGCTCGACCGCTGCCATCGCCGCGGCGCCGCGCAAGCCGGTGCCGCGCAGCAGCCGGAACAGCAGCGTTTCGGCCTGGTCGTCCTGGTGATGGCCGAACACCAGCCAGTCGCACGCGACGCGCGCGAGCGCGCCGTGACGGACCTCGCGCGCAGCCGCCTCGAGCCCCGCCGGATGATCTCGCGCGACCTGCTCGCGAAACGGATGGAAAGCCACGCCGAGCGCGGCGCATTGCCGCGCGCAGAACTCCAGCCACGCGTCGGCGTTCGGGCTGAGCCCGTGATGGACGTGGGCCGCGCAGAGGTCGAAGCCGAAGCGCGGCCGCAGGCGGGCCAGCAGGTGCAGCAGCGTCGTCGAGTCGGCCCCGCCGCTGAATGCGACGCACAGGCGCTGTCGCGGCGCCACCGCTGCCGCGGCGAGCACGCCGGCGACCGCATCGGCAAGCAGAGGGAGAGGGTCAGGCGACGTTCTGTTCCTTGAACCGGCCATAGCTCATCAGGCGCTCGAACCGCTTCTCGACCAGTTCGGCCGGAGAAAGATCCGCCACCTGGCGCAACGCATCCTGCAGCGCACGCTTGAGGCTGTGCGCCATCGCGCGATGATCCCGGTGTGCGCCGCCCGGCGGTTCGTTCACTACCCGGTCGATGAGACCGAGCGACTTCAGGCGGGCTGCGGTGATACCCATCGTCTCGGCCGCCTCGGACGCCTTCTCGGCGCTCTTCCACAGGATCGACGCGCAGCCTTCCGGCGAGATCACCGAGTACGTCGCGTACTGCAGCATCATCACCTGGTCACCGACCGCGATCGCCAGCGCGCCGCCGGAACCGCCTTCGCCGATGATCGTCGCGATGATCGGCACCTTGAGTTCGGCCATCACGTAAAGATTGCGGCCGATCGCCTCGGACTGGCCGCGCTCCTCGGCGCCGATCCCCGGATACGCGCCGGGGGTGTCGACGAAAGTGAACACCGGCAGACCGAACTTCTCCGCCAGCCGCATCAGCCGCAGCGCTTTGCGATAGCCTTCCGGGCGCGGCATGCCGAAGTTGCGCAGGATCTTTTCCTTCGTGTCGCGGCCTTTCTGGTGACCGATGACGACGCAGCTCTGGCCGTTGAAGCGGGCGAGGCCGCCGACGATCGCCTTGTCGTCGGCGTAGCTGCGGTCGCCGTGCAGCTCGACGAAGTCGGTGAAGATGTGGCGCGCGTAGTCCAGCGTGTAGGGACGCTGGGGATGACGCGACACCTGCGCGATCTGCCACGGCGTGAGCTTCGCGTACAGGTTCCTGGACAGCGTCTGGCTCTTCGCTTCGAGGCGTGCGATCTCCTCGGAAATATCCACTGCCGAATCGTCCTGGACGAATCTCAGCTTCTCGATCTTTGCTTCCAGATCGGCAACAGGTTGTTCGAAATCCAGAAAGGTGGTCTTCATCCGACCGTTCCAAGCGAAAAAAAGTGCGACATTGTAACGCTTGTCACCGCAAAGCCGCGGGCCTGCCGCACGCTCCGTCGCACCCTTCGCGGGCCGCCCGGAGGTGACAGCCCGGGACCGCTGAGGCATGATGCGCGCAGACATACAACGCAAAGGAGCAGCGGGGACGACACAATCTCCGCGCCATGAGTAGTCGAAACACCCCGACGACGGCCTTTTCGGCCACACCGAAAGACGCCATGCGCGGCAAGCGCAACAGCAGCGAAGGCTCCCGGCGATGTCGCCCGGTGAACGCTTTCTCCGGCCATCGCGCGAACACGCTCGTTCGCCCCCGATCGACTCCGCCCTCGCCCGGCCCTGCCCCGGTCGTCCGGGTCCCGGCACATTCCGTGTCGCAGCCTCTCCGCTTCGTCCCTCCGCTGATCGCCGCCCTGCCGCCTGCAGCACGTCATGTCGTGGCTGGCGACAAGCGGGTTGCGGCCGGGTCGTTCCACGCTTTTCCCGGATAGTCCGAAAATGGAAATTTTCCTTCTCGTCGCCCTGATTCTGCTGAACGGGGCTTTCGCGATGTCCGAGATCGCCCTTGTCACTGCGCGCCGCGGCCGGCTTGCGCGGCTCGCCGAAGACGGCGACGCGTCCGCCCGCGTCGCGATCGAGCTCGGCGAGGAGCCGACCCGCTTCCTGTCCACGATCCAGATCGGCATCACGTCGATCGGCATCCTCAACGGTATCGTCGGCGAAGCCGCGCTCGCGGCACCGCTCGCCACCTGGCTGCAGACGCTCGGCCTCGCCCAGGATCCGAGCGAAGTCGGCGCGACGGTGCTGGTCGTCGTCGTGATCACCTACGTGTCGATTGTTGTCGGCGAACTGGTGCCGAAACGGATCGGCCAGATCAACCCGGAAGGCATCGCGATCCTCGTGGCCCGCCCGATGAAGGCGCTCGCGATCGGGTCGCGCCCGTTCGTGCGCCTGCTGATGTGGTCGACCGCGCTGCTGCTGCGCCTGCTGGGCAAGCGCGACGAAGGCGGACCGAGCATCACCGAGGAAGAGATCCACGCGCTGCTCGAAGAGGGATCGGAAGCCGGCATCATCGAGAAGAACGAGCACACGATGGTGCGCAACGTGTTCCGCCTCGACGACCGCCAGATCGGCTCGCTGATGGTCCCGCGCGCCGACATCGTATGGCTGGACGTCACGCGCCCGCTCGACGAGAACCTCGCGCGGATGGCCGAGTCCGACCATTCCCGCTTCCCGGTGTGCCGCGGCGGGCTCGACGACATCCTCGGCATCATTTCGTCGAAGCAGCTTTTCAACCAGACGCTCAAAGGCGGCAGGACCGATCTCACGCAACAGCTGCAGCCGCCGGTCTACGTGCCCGAGTCGCTGACCGGCATGGAACTGCTCGACCAGTTCCGCGCATCGAGCACGCAGATGGTGTTCGTCATCGACGAATACGGCGAAATCCAGGGCATGGTGACGCTGCAGGACGTGCTTGAGGCGGTCACCGGCGAATTCCACCCGCACAGCCTGGAAGAAGCCTGGGCGGTGCAGCGCGAGGACGGCTCCTGGCTGCTCGACGGCATGATCCCGATCCCGGAACTGAAAGACCGTCTCGAACTCAAGACGGTACCGGAGGAAGAGCGGGGGCGCTACCACACGCTGAGCGGCATGGTGATGTGGCTGCTCGGCCGGCTGCCGCATACCGGGGATGTTTCCCAGTGGGGGGAGTGGCGGCTGGAGGTCGTCGATCTCGACGGCAAGCGCATCGACAAGGTGCTCGCGACCCGCATCCCGGACCCCTCGGCTGCCGTGACGCAGGATGCTCCGGCGCCGACTCCGCCCGCAGACTGAAGCCGGCAGATCCGTGGCGGCGGCCATTTATCGCATCACCGACTGGCACCACCGACCGCATGCTCATGGCTACCGAAACCCGCCGCTGGCACACGCTGACCGCCGAGACCGCCGCCGAGGCGCTCGGGCTGGACGCCGTCCGCGGCCTGAGCACTGAACAGGTCGCCGAGCGGCTCGCGCGCTTCGGCCCGAACAGGCTCGCCGAAGCGGCACCGCGGCCGGTGTGGCTCAAGTTCGTCGATCAGTTCAGGAACTTCCTCGTGATCGTCCTGATATTCGCCGCCATCCTCGCCTGGGCGATCGGCGAATTCAAGGATGCGATGGTGATCCTCGTCGTCGTGCTGCTGAACGCTTCGCTCGGCTTCTACCAGGAGCACCGCGCCGAACGCACGCTCGCGGCACTGAAGGACATGCTCGCCGCGCGGGCCCGCGTGCGGCGCGACGGCAGGCTCGTCGAAGTCGACGCCAGCGAGCTGGTTCCCGGCGACATCGTGCTGCTCGAGGCGGGCGACCGCATCCCCGCCGATGGCCGGCTCCTCGCCGCGCACAACCTCGAAGTCGAGGAAGCGGCACTCACCGGCGAATCCCACGCCGTCGGCAAATCGACCGCGGCGCTGGAGACGGCGGAGCTACCGCTCGGCGAGCGCGCGAACCTGCTCTACATGAACACCGTCGTGACGCGCGGACGCGCCGAGCTGATCGTCGTCGCCACCGGCATGGCGACCGAGATGGGTCAGCTCGCCGGCATGATCGCCAGCACCGTCGAGACCGAGACCCCGCTGCAGCGCCAGCTCGACAGCCTCGGCAAGAAACTCGCGGCGATTGCCGGCGTCGTCGTGATGGCGATCTTCGCGCTCGACTTCGCGCGCGGCCAGCCCTGGACGCAGGCGGCGATGAGCGCGGTGGCACTGGCCGTCGCGGCGATCCCCGAAGGCCTGCCGGCGGTGGTCACCGTGACGCTCGCGATCGGCATGTGGCGGATGGCGCAGAACCGCGCGATCCTGAAGAAACTCTCGGCAGTCGAGACGCTCGGCTGCACGACCGTGATCTGCTCGGACAAGACCGGCACGCTGACGCTGAACCAGATGACCGCGCGCGCGTGCTGGATCGCGTGCGAGCGGTTCGCGGTCAGTGGCGAAGGCTACCGCGCCGAGGGCTGCATCACCGGCAGCGCAGACGGCGATGCGGCGCTGCGTTTGCGGCCGCTGCTGCTGCCGGTCGCGCTGTGCTCCGACTCGCGCGTGCATGACGGCGAACTCGTCGGTGATCCGACCGAAGGCGCGCTGTGGGTGCTCGCGCAAAAAGGCGGCTGCGAGCCGCCCGCCGAACAGCAACGGCGCGCCCGCATCGCCGAAATCCCGTTCGACTCGGCGTACAAGTTCATGGCGACGTTCCACGACGCCGGCGAGCACGTCGACATGTTCATCAAGGGCGCCCCGGACGTGCTGTTCGCGCGCTCCGCGAGGTGGCTCGTGGCGGACCGCGAGGAGCCGCTCGACGAGACCGCCCGCCACTGCATCGTCACCGAGAACGATCATCTCGCCGGACAGGCGTTGCGGGTGCTCGCGGTCGCGCGGCGCCGCATTCCGAAACACCAGTTCGATCCGGGGGCCGACCTGTGGGCGTGGGCCGACGGCTGGACCTTCGTCGGCCTCGCCGGCCTGATGGATCCGCCCCGCCCCGAAGCGGCGGCGGCGATCGAGCGCTGCAACCGGGCCGGCATCCAGGTCAAGATGATCACCGGCGACCACAAGGTCACGGCGGCGGCGATCGCCGGCGAGCTCGGCTTGCGCGGCGAGGTGGTCAGCGGTGCCGAGCTCGACGCGATGACGGACGCGGAACTGGCCGCGCGCGTCAACCGCATCACCGTCTTCGCGCGCGTGTCGCCGACGCACAAGGTCAGGATCGTCAAGGCGCTGAAAGCGGCCGGCCATGTCGTCGCGATGACCGGCGACGGTGTCAACGACGCGCCGGCGCTGAAAGCGGCCGACATCGGCATTGCAATGGGCATCACCGGGACCGCGGTGACGCGCGAAGCGGCGACGATGGTGCTGACCGACGACAACTTCGCGACGATCGTGCGCGCGGTCGAGGAAGGGCGCGTGATCTTCGACAACATCGTCAAGTTCGTGCGTTTCCAGCTGTCGACGAACATCGGCGCGATCCTGACCGTGCTGGCCGCGACGCTGCTCGGGATGCCGGCGCCCTTCACCGCGATCCAGCTGCTGTGGATCAACATCATCATGGACGGCCCGCCGGCGATGACGCTCGGCATCGAGCCGGCCCGTCCGGGCATCATGCGCGCCGCGCCGCGCGCGCAGGACGCACAGATTCTCACGCTGCGCCGCCTCGCGCGGCTGTCGCTCTACGGCGCGACGATGATGGTGGGCACGCTGTGGCTGTTCCGCTCCGCGCTGGCCGAGCATGGCGAGGCGCGCGCGCTGACGCTGGCGTTCACGACTTTCGTGCTGTTCCAGTTCTTCAACGTGTTCAACGCCCGCAACGAGCACGGCAGCGCATTCAACTCGCAGTTCCTCACCAATGTCCGGCTATGGATCGCGCTCGGCGGCGTGCTCGCGCTGCAGGGGGTGGTGGTCCACTGGCCGCCGGCGCAGGCCATTTTCGGCACGACCGCGCTGGAGAGCGGAGACTGGCTGCTCTCCGCGGCGGTGGCCTCGAGCGTCCTGCTGCTCGACGAAGCACGCAAGCTGCTGCAGCGGCTGCTGTTTCCCGCGCGTCGCAGGCAGCGATAGACCATTGCGGCGCCGGCTAGCAGCCGAGAGAGAGCGGTCGCAAGAAAACGGGGCGGCCCGCCTGCGCGAACCGCCCCGCCTGGCCGCCGCAGCGGCAACGCTCAGTCGTTGTTCATCACGCCGAGGATGTGCAGCAGGCTCGTGAAGAGGTTGTAGATCGACACGTACAGGGTCACGGTTGCCATCACGTAGTTCGTTTCACCGCCGTGGATGATGTTGCTGGTCTCGTAGAGGATGAGACCGGACATCAGCAGCACGAACATCGCCGACACCGCGAGCGACAGGCCGGGCATCTCGAAGAAGATCGCGCCCAGGCCGGCGAGGAAGGCGACGAGGATGCCGACCATCAGGAAGCCGCCCATGAACGAGAAGTCCTTGCGGCTGGTCAGCGCGTACGCCGACAGGCCGAGGAAGATCGCCGCGGTGCCGCCCATCGCCTGCATCACCACCTGCCCGCCGTTCGGCATCGCGAGGTAGTGGGACAGGATCGGGCCGAGCGTGTAGCCCATGAAGCCGGTGAGCGCGAACACGAACAGGATGCCCAGCCCGCTGTCGCGGAACTTCGTCGTCAGGAACAGCAGTCCGAAGTACCCCACCAGCGTGATGATGATCCCCGGGTGCGGCAGGCCGAGCGCGAGCGACGCGCCGGCGGTGAGCGCCGAGAATGCCAGCGTCAGCGACAGCAGCATGTAGGTGTTGCGGATGACTCTGTTCGTCGAGAGGACCGAGGCCTCCGACCTTGTCATCGTACCGATGCGGTTTTCCATGGAATGTCTACCTCCTTGAATCGAAGTTGTTTTGAACCCGCTGCCCGGGTCAGGTTCCGGCCATGACGGGATCCGGGCCGGCTGCCGCCTCACGGCTGAACTGCCGCAGCCGCGCGAGGCGGCGCACCAGCACCTGGGAGACCCGTTCCGCGGCCAGATCGACGACCGGGCGCGCGTCCGTCCCGGTCACCGAAAAGATCACGTCCGGGCAATTGCGCAGCCGCAGTTGTACCACACAACGCTTGTCGGCCCCGCCGCGCGGCCCGTTCACGTCCGCGACCTTGATGCGCGCCCACTGAATCTGGTCGCGGAAGCGGCCGATCGCAAAACGCATTCGCCGCGCGACGTAGTCCCGCAGACCCGACGGTGCTTCCAGACCACTACATTGCAGATCGATGCGCATGTTTCTTCTCCCTTGTGGTTGATACCGACATCTGCTCGTTGATACTAAGCGTCAGACTGTTCGGTAAAATACGAGTTCAACGGAATTTTTATCATGTTTTTCCGAAGAATCGAGAGGACGCGATGCTCAATTTCAAGCAGCTCCACCACTTCTGGAACGTTGCGCGCGCAGGGGGTATCGTGCGCGCCAGCGAGCGCTCGGGCCTCGCCCCGCAAACGCTGAGCGGCCAGATCGCGATCCTCGAGGCGAGCCTCGGCGTCACGCTGTTCCGCCGCCGCGGCCGCGGGCTCGCCCTGACCGAAACCGGCCAGATGGTGCTCGATTACGCCGAGGAGATTTTCCGCGTCGGCAGCGAACTTGAGGAGGCGCTGCACAATCGGGCCGCCGGTCGCGCGATTCCGTTCCGCGTCGGAATCGCCGATGTCGTGCCGAAAGCGATCGCGTGGCTGTTGCTCGCGCCGTCGATGAAGCTGGCCGAACCGGTGCGCATCGTCTGCCGCGAGGACAAGATGGTCCGGCTGCTCGGCGACCTGGCGATCCACAAGCTCGACGTCGTGCTCGCGGACAGTCCGATGCCGACCCACATGGACGTGCGCGGCTACAACCACAAGCTCGGGGAGTCGCCGATCAGCTTCTTCGCCGCACCTTCGCTCGCCGAAAGCCTGACGGGCAGTTTTCCGGCGAACCTCGTCGGCCAGCCGATGCTGATTCCGGGTGCCGATGCCGCGGTGCGGCGGCCGCTGATGCAGTGGTTCGAAGAGCAGCACATCGCGCCGCACATCGTCGGCGAGTTCGACGACGCCGCGCTGATGAAAGCGTTCGGCGAAGCCGGCGTCGGCGTGTTCCCTGCGGCGACGCTGATCGCGGAACAGGTGTGCCGCCAGCACGGCGTGCGCTGCATCGGCGAAGCGCCCGCGGTCAGCGAAGCCTACTACGCGATCTCGGTCGAGCGCCGCATCTCCCACCCGGCGACGCTGGCGATCAGCCGTTCGGGACTGGAGGGCGCGAAGCGGGATTGAGGGCGATCGGGAGCCGTACGGAAGCGCGGGCGCGGGGTCCGGGATGAGGAGGAAGGGCAGCAGGAGGAAGGACAGCGATTGCGCGCGGGCTCGTGCCAGCGGCGACCCGGAGAGGGAGCCAACAGGGCCCCGCGGGCGCGCCGGACTCTGATAGAATGCGCGGCTTTGTCGCGCTTTCCGGTCTTGACTGGTGCCGGGAGAGGGACTCGAACCCTCACAGTGTTACCACCGGCGGATTTTGAATCCGCTGCGTCTACCGATTCCGCCATCCCGGCAGGGAAGCGCCGCATTATCCATGAAACTGCCCGCGAGCAGCAAGCGCATGTCACTGACTCTTGACGATTTCGATTACGTACTCCCGCCCGAACTGATCGCCCAGGCGCCGCTCGCCGAGCGTTGCGCCAGCCGTCTGCTGGTGCTCGACGGCGACCGCCTGGACGATCGCGGTTTCTGCGACCTGCCCGAACTCGTGCAGCCCGGCGATCTGCTGGTATTCAATGACACCCGAGTCATCCACGCGCGCCTGTACGGCACCAAGGAAACCGGCGGCCACATCGAAGTCCTCATCGAACGCGCGGTCGGCCCGCACGAAGCGCTCGCCCAGGTCCGCGCGAGCAAGTCGCCGCGCGCCGGCAGCCGGCTGCGCCTGGCCGACGCGTTCGCCGTCACGGTGCTCGGCCGCGTCGGCGAGTTCTTCCATCTGCGCTTCCCCGACAGCGACGACCTGTTCGACCTGCTCGAACAGCACGGCAAGCTGCCGCTGCCGCCTTACATCGACCGCAGCGCCGACGAGCACGACGAATCGCGCTACCAGACCGTGTATGCGCGCGAGCGCGGTTCGGTCGCGGCGCCGACCGCCGGACTGCATTTCGACCAGCCGATGCTCGCCGAACTGGCGAAGAGAGGCGTGCGCGGTGCCTGGCTGACGCTGCACGTTGGCGCCGGCACCTTCCAGCCGGTGCGCGTCGATGATCTCGGCGAGCACCGCATGCACCGCGAACGCTACGTGATCCCGCAGGAAACCGTGGACGCGATCGCCGCAACGCGCGCCGCCGGGCGTCGCGTGATCGCGGTCGGCACGACCAGCCTGCGCGCGCTCGAAGGCGCCGCGCAGGACGGACCGCTCGAAGCAGGCACCGGCGAGACCGAACTCTTCATCCTGCCGGGCTACCGCTTCCAGGTTGCAGACGCCTTGATCACGAACTTCCACCTGCCGAAATCGACGCTGCTGATGCTGGTGTCGGCGTTCGCGGGCCTCGAGACGGTGCGCCGCGCGTATGCGCACGCCGTCGGCCATTCCTACCGATTCTTCAGCTACGGCGATGCCATGTTCATCACCCACCGCAACGATGCAATTTGAACTCCTCGCCCAGCACGGCGCCGCGCGCCGCGGCCGCCTCACGCTCGCCCACGGCACCGTCGACACCCCGGCGTTCATGCCGGTCGGCACCTACGGCACCGTCAAGGCAATGACTCCCGCCGCGCTCGCCGACACGGGCGCGCAGATCTGTCTCGGCAACACGTTCCACCTGTGGCTGCGCCCCGGGCTCGACGTCGTCGCGGCGCACGGCGGGCTGCACCGCTTCATGAACTGGGACCGGCCGATCCTTACCGATTCCGGCGGTTTCCAGGTGTTCAGCCTCGGCGCGCTGCGCAAGATCAGCGAGGAAGGGGTGAAGTTCGCGTCGCCGATCGACGGCGCGAAGCTCTTCCTGACGCCGGAAGAGTCGATGCGCATCCAGACGGTGCTGAACTCCGACATCGCGATGATCTTCGACGAATGCACGCCGCACCCCGCGACGCACGACGAGGCGGCGAAGTCGATGCAGCTGAGCCTGCGCTGGGCGCGGCGCTCGCGCGACGAGTTCGACCGGCTCGCGAACCCCAACGCGCTGTTCGGCATCGTCCAGGGCGGCATGTTCGAGGATCTGCGCGATGAATCGCTGGCTGCGCTCGACGCGATCGGTTTCTCCGGCTACGCGATCGGCGGCCTGTCGGTCGGCGAACCGAAGGAAGACATGGCGCGCATCCTCGCCCACACCGCGCCGCGCCTGCCCGCCGGCCGGCCGCGCTACCTGATGGGTGTGGGCACGCCGGAAGACATCGTCGCCGGCGTGGCGGCCGGCATCGACATGTTCGACTGCGTGATGCCGACCCGCAACGCGCGAAACGGCTGGCTCTTCACCCGCTACGGCGACATCAAGATCAAGAACGCGACGCACAAGCAGGACACCCGCCCGCTCGACCCGTCGTGCGACTGCTACACCTGCTGCAACTTCAGCCGCGCCTATCTGCATCACCTGCACCGCGCCGGCGAAATCCTCGGCAGCATGCTGAACACCATCCACAACCTGCGCTATTACCAGACGCTGACCGCGGAGCTGCGCGCGGCGATCGTCGCCGGCGACTTCGCTAGCCACGTCGCGCGCTTCCGCTCGGATCGTTCGACCGGTACCCGTTGACAAACGAACGGTCGCGACGCCGGGCGGGCCGTCGCGACGGGTCGCGACTTATCCTGCTGCTATAATCGGCCGCTTTACGCAACTACCCGGAGTCCCACGTGTTCATTTCCAACGCTTACGCCCAGGCCGCACCCGCGGGCGATCCGACCGGCGGCCTGATGGGCATGCTGCCGCTGATCCTGATGTTCATCGTGCTGTGGTTCCTGATGATCCGCCCGCAGATGAAGCGCGCCAAGGAACACAAGGCGATGGTCGCGGCGATCGCGAAAGGCGACGAAATCGTCACCCAGGGTGGCATCGCCGGTCGCGTGACCCAGGTGGGCGAAAATTTCCTGCACGTCGAAGTGGCCGACAACGTCAATATCATCGTCCAGGCCCAGTCGGTCACCAACGTGCTGCCGAAGGGCACGCTGAAGACCCTGTGAGGCCCGCGCGACGGCGCGAGCGTCCCGCTCCGTCGTCGTGCCCGCGCATGGCGCCTCCCCACCCCACTTCATTCAAGTCATGAACCGCTACCCGCTCTGGAAGAACATCCTCATTGGTCTGGTCCTGTTCTTCGGCCTGATCTACACCCTTCCCAACTTCTACGGTGAAGTCCCCGCAGTTCAGGTCTCCAGCGGCAAAGCCACGCTCAAGCTCGACCCCGCGCTGGTCGCCCCGATCGAACAGACGCTGCGCGACGCGCAGGTTCCCTACGACGGGCTGTTCGTCGACGGCAACAGCATCCGCGTGCGGCTGGGCAGCACCGAGGAGCAGCTGCGCGCCAAGGACGCGATCGAGAAGCGGCTCAATCCCGACCCCAGCGATCCTTCATACATCGTCGCGCTGAACCTGCTGTCGGCCTCGCCGACCTGGCTCACCTCGATCCACGCGCTGCCGATGTACCTCGGCCTCGACCTGCGTGGCGGGGTGCATTTCCTGCTCGAAGTGGACATGCCGGGCGCGATCACGAAGCGGCTCGACGCGACCGCCGGCGACCTGCGCACGCTGCTGCGCGACAAGGACGTGCGCCACGCCGGCATCGTGCGCGAAGGCAACGCCATCCAGCTGCGTTTTCGCGATGCCGCACAGCGCGACGCGGCGCGCAACGCGATCCTCAACAGTACGCGTGACCTCCAGTTCGTCGACCGCGACGACGGCTCGACCGACCTGAAGCTGATCGCGACGCTGACGCCGGTCGCCCAGCAGACGATCCGCGACTTCGCGATCAAGCAGAACATCACGACGCTGCACAACCGCATCAATGAGCTCGGCGTCGCCGAGCCGGTGATCCAGCAGCAGGGCGCCGATCGCATCGTCGTGCAGCTGCCGGGCGTGCAGGACGTCGCGAAGGCGAAGGATATCCTCGGACGCACCGCGACGCTCGAAGTGCGCATGGTCGACGACAGCCCGGGCGCACTCGAAGCCGCGCTTGCCGGCAACGTGCCGTTCGGCACCGAGCTCTACACCGAGCGCGGCGGCTCGCCGCTGCTGGTGCGCACCCAGGTCGTGCTGACCGGCGACCGCCTGACCGATGCGCAGCCCGGCTTCGACGGGCAGACCAACGAGCCGGCCGTGCACCTGACGCTCGACGCCGCCGGCAGCCGCATCTTCCGCGACGTCACGCGCGAGAACGTCGGCAAGCGCATGGCGATCCTGCTGATCGAGAAGGGCAAGGGCGAAGTCGTCACCGCGCCGGTGATCCGCAGCGAGATCGGCGGCGGGCGCGTGCAGATCTCCGGCAGCATGACGACTGCCGAGGCGAACGACGTCGCGCTGCTGCTGCGCGCCGGCAGCCTCGCGGCGCCGATGGAGATCATCGAGGAACGCACCGTCGGCCCGAGCCTCGGCGCCGACAACATCGCCAAGGGCTTCAATTCCACGCTGTGGGGCTTCATCGCGATCGCGGTGTTCATGAGCGGGTATTACATGCTGTTCGGCGTGGTGTCGGTGATCGCGCTGGCGGCGAACCTGCTGCTGCTGGTCGCGCTGCTGTCGCTGCTGCAGGCGACGCTGACCCTGCCCGGCATCGCGGCGATGGCGCTGACGCTGGGCATGGCGATCGACGCGAACGTGCTGATCAACGAACGCATCCGCGAGGAACTGCGCAACGGGGTGTCGCCCCAGGCGGCGATCCACACCGGCTACGACCGCGCGTTCGACACCATTCTCGACTCGAACATCACGACGCTGATCGCCGGCATCGCGCTGCTGGTATTCGGCTCCGGCCCGGTGCGCGGCTTCGCGGTCGTGCACTGCCTCGGCATCCTGACCTCGATGTTCAGCGCGATCCTGATCTCGCGCATGCTCGTGAACCTGATCTACGGCCGCCGCCGCAAGGTCGAGAGCGTGTCGATCGGCCAGATCTGGAAGCCCGGCAAAGCCGGCAACTGAGCGGGCAACCGGGCGAACACGCAAGGAAAGCGGCGCCCGGCGCCGCCCCTGACGCAACCAAAGGCTTGAGAAATGGAATTCTTCCGCATCAAGAAAGATATCCCGTTCATGCGCCATGCGCTGACGTTCAATATCATCTCGCTCATCACCTTCCTGCTCGCGGTGTTCTTCCTCGCGACCAGCGGCCTGCACCTGTCGGTCGAATTCACCGGCGGCACGCTGGTTGAAGTGAGCTACCCCGAGGCGCCCGAACTTGAACCGATCCGCGAGGCGCTCGGCGATGCCGGTTACCCGGACGCCCAGGTGCAGAATTTCGGCAGCGCCCGCGACGTGCTGATCCGCCTGCCGAACCGCGACGATCTCGACACCGCACGGGTTTCCGAGCAGACGATGGCGACGCTGCAGTCGGTCGCCGGCCCTGCGCCGGAGTTGCGGCGCGTCGAGTTCGTCGGCCCGCAGGTCGGCAAGGAACTGGCGTCCGACGGCGCAATGGCGCTGCTGCTGGTGATCTTCGGCATCGTCGTGTACCTGGCGATCCGTTTCGAATGGCGCTTCGCGGTGTCCGCGATCATCGCCAACCTCCACGACGTCATCATCATCCTGGGCTTTTTCGCGTTCTTCCAGTGGGAGTTCTCGCTGCCGGTGCTCGCCGCGGTGCTGGCGGTGCTTGGCTACTCGGTGAACGAGTCGGTCGTCGTGTTCGACCGCGTGCGCGAAACCTTCAAGAAGCGCCGCAACCTCTCGACGCCCGAAGTGCTCGACCACGCGATCACCTCGACGATCTCGCGCACCGTGATCACGCACGGCAGCACGCAGATGATGGTGCTGTCGATGCTGCTGTTCGGCGGCGCGACGCTGCACTACTTCGCGATGGCGCTGACGATCGGCATCCTGTTCGGCATCTACTCGTCGGTGCTCGTCGCGAGCCCGCTCGTGATGTGGCTCGGTGTGTCGCGCGAGCAGTTCGTCAAGCCGAAGCGGGAAAAGGAAGAAGCGGTCGTGTGATCGGCGTGCGGGGGCGAGGTCAGTCCCCCCGCAAAGCAATACCACTTCCGGGGGCACCTCGACGCCGCCCCGGCCCGAGGCGCTTTCAGCGCGCGGGCGTCATACCGCGAAAACCTGCTTCACCCGCAGCGTCTGGCCGCGCTCGATCAGGCCGATCAGGCGGTCGATGTTGGGATGCTTGCCGGGATTCGCGCGGGCGTCCTCGCTGTGCTCGGCGTACAGTTCGAGCCCCTTCCGCGCCGCTTCGGGACCGATCGCGCCGTAAAGCTGCGCGAGATGGTTATAGACCGCCAGCGAGCCCGCCTGCCCGGCCTTGTTCTCGATCGTGCCGACGATCGAATCGTCCGCCTCGATGAGGTTCAGCGCGGCCAGATGCGAGATTTTCGGCAACTGCTTGAGGTTGTCGGCAAAAGGCATCGAAACTCCGTGGTTGATTGGGGCAGAACGCCACCCGCAGGTGGCGTTCGTCGAGACCCGGCGCAAGGGGGCCTTCAGATGCGCTTCGCGAGCGCAGCTGCCTTGCCGACGTAGCTCGCCGGCGTCATCGCCAGCAGCCGCGCCCGGTCGGCTTCGGGAATCGCGAGGCTGCGGATGAACTCGTGCAGCGCCTCGCGCGTGATGCCTTTGCCGCGCGTCATCGCCTTGAGCTGTTCGTACGGGTTCTCGATGCCAAAGCGGCGCATCACCGTCTGCACCGGCTCGGCAAGCACTTCCCACGCGCCGCCGAGGTCGGCCGCGAGCCGCGCCGGTTCGGCTTCGAGCTTGTTCAGCCCGCGCAGGCAGGAATCGAGCGCCAGCACCATGTGGCCGAAACCGACACCCATGTTGCGCAGCACCGTCGAGTCGGTCAGGTCGCGCTGCATCCGCGACACCGGCAGCTTTTCCGAGAAATGACGCAGCACGCCGTTGGCGATGCCGAGGTTGCCTTCGGCGTTCTCGAAATCGATCGGATTGACCTTGTGCGGCATCGTCGACGAGCCGACCTCGCCTTCCTTGAGCTTCTGCTTGAAGTAGCCCAGCGAGATGTACATCCAGAAGTCGCGGCAGGCATCGATCAGGATCGTGTTCGTGCGCGCCATCGCATCGAAGAGCTCGGCCATCGCGTCGTGCGGCTCGATCTGGATCGTGTACGGGTTGAATTCGAGGCCGAGCGATTCGATGAAGCCGCGGTTGAAGCCTTCCCAGTCGAACTCGTCCCACGCCGACAGGTGGGCGTTGTAGTTGCCGACCGCGCCGTTGAACTTCGCCGTCAGCGACACGCGGGCGATCGCGGCACGTGCGCGGATCAGGCGCGCAGCGATGTTGGCCATCTCCTTGCCGAGCGTCGTCGGACTCGCCGGCTGGCCGTGGGTGCGCGACAGCATCGCCAGGTCGGCGTGCTGGTGCGCCAGTTCGCGCACCCGGGCGATGACGCGATCGAGCGCCGGCAGCAGCACCGTGTCACGCCCCTCGCGCAGCATCAGCGCGTGCGAGGTGTTGTTGATGTCTTCCGAGGTGCACGCGAAATGGATGAACTCGGAGACTTTCGTGACTTCGGCGTTATGCCCGAGGCGCGCCTTGAGCCAGTACTCCATCGCCTTGACGTCGTGGTTCGTGGTCGCCTCGATCGCTTTGACCGCTTCGCTGTCGGCGGGCGAGAAATCGGCGACCAGGGCATCGAGTTCGGCGACGGTGGCCGCGGAGAACGGCGCGATCTCGGCGAGGCCCGGTTCGGCGGCGAGCGCCTTCAGCCAGGCGACTTCGACTTTCACCCGGTTGCGGATCAGGCCATGCTCGGAGAAGTGTTCACGCAGGCCCGCGACCTTGTCGTGGTAACGGCCGTCAAGCGGAGAAAGAGCAGTCAGGGGCGAAACGGACATAAGGGAATTTCCGGGCAAAGGTGCTATTTTACCCTTCCGGGCCCGTGGCGAGCGTTCGCCGGCGACGATGTTCGCCGCTCGTCCGAACAACTTGTCGAACCATCAAACCCGCCCCAGCCGAGAGACCAGACTATGAGCGAATCCGAAAAATATCGCATCGAGGTGGAAGCCATCGCCGAGTTTGTACCGGGACAATCCGACCCGGACGAAAACCGCTACGTTTTTGCCTACCACATCACGCTGACGAACACCGGCGAAGTGCCCGCCCAGCTGATCAGCCGGCACTGGGTCATCACCGACGGCGCGGGCAAAGTCCAGGAAGTGCGCGGACTCGGAGTGATCGGCGAACAGCCGATGCTCGCGCCGGGACAGCAGTTCAGCTATTCGAGCGGGTCCGTCCTCGAAACCCCGGTCGGCACGATGCAGGGCAGCTACCAGATGGCGGCCGAGGACGGCCACCGTTTCGACGCCGAGATTCCAGCCTTCATGCTGGCGATGCCGCGCGTGCTGCACTGAGCCCGGTCTCCGCCTGCCGGCGGAGGGAGGCGAATCCGGGAATTCGAATGCGGGAATTCATTTCCCTGCCAGTTCCGGACGCCACGCGCGCAGCCACACGGCCAGTTCGTCAGGCGGCAGCGGCCGGCTGAACAGGTAGCCCTGCACCTCCTGGCAACCGCTCGCGCGCAGAAAGGCGAGCTGTTCCGGTTTTTCCACGCCTTCCGCGATCGTGCGGAACCTCAGCGTGCGGGCGAGACTGACGATCGCCTCGACGATGGCTTCGCCTTCGGTGTCCTGGGTCAGGTCGCGCACGAACGACTGGTCGATCTTGAGCTTGTCGATGCGAAAGCGCTTGAGGTAATTGAGCGACGAATACCCGGTGCCGAAATCGTCGATCGACATGCGCACGCCATCCCGGTGCAGCGCGTCCATCATCGCCCCCGCCGCGACAGGATCATCCATCATCGCGCTTTCGGTCAGCTCGAGTTCCAGGCAACTGGCGGGCAGGCCCGCTTCGGCGAGAATGCGCGCCACGGTGGCGGGCAGGTTCTGCTGGCGGAACTGGTGCGCCGACAGGTTGACCGCCACCTGGCCCAGCGGCAGCCCGGCGAGTTGCCACGCCTTGAGTTGCAGGAGCGCAGTCTGCATGACCCACTCCCCGATCGGCAGGATCAGCCCGCTGCTCTCCGCAATCGGAATGAACTCCGCCGGCGACACCAGCCCGAGCTCCGGATGTTGCCAGCGGATCAGCGCCTCGACGCCGGCCACGCGCCCGAAGTCGACGAGATCGATCTGCGGCTGATAGTGCAGCACCAGTTCGTTGCGCTCCAGCGCGCGCCGCAGCGCAGCCTCGAGCCGCAGCGTGCGCGCCGAACGCTGCTGCATCTCCGCGGTAAAGAACCGGTAAGCGTTGCGCCCGTCGCTCTTCGCCCGGTTCGTCGCGGTATCGGCCCTCTGCAGCAGCGTCTCGAAGTCCTCGCCATCAGCCGGATACATCGCGATGCCGATCGACGACGTCACCAGCATCTCGTGACCTTCGATCAGCATCGGGTCGGCGGCGACGACGATCAGTTTCTCGGCCACATGGGCGGCGCTCTCGGCCTGAGCGTGCGGCAGCAGGATCAGGAACTCGTCTCCGCCGAGACGTGCCAGCGTGTTTTCCGCGCGCATGGCATTCCGGAAACGTTCGGCGATCTCGACCAGCAGCCTGTCGCCGATGCGATGGCCGAGCGTGTCGTTGATGTGCTGGAAGTGATCGATGTCGACGTACATCACGCTCAGCGACTCGCCGCTGCGTTGCGCGTTTCCGATCGCCTGGCGCAACAGGTCCGCGAACAGGCTGCTGTTGGGCAGCCCGGTGAGCGTGTCGAAATGGGACAGGCGCCGGATATGCTCCTGCGCCTCGTCGCGCCGCGACAGGTCGCGCACGAACACCGAGAAACATGCTGCGCGCCCGCTATCGAACGTGACGCTGACTTCGACCGGCTTGATTTCGCCCGATTTCGTACGGTGGCGCGTCTCGAAAGTGGCGCTGCCGTCCTCGACGATGGATTCGATATGCCGCACCACCTCCGAGGTATCGGAGGCATCGAGCTGCGTAACGTGCATGCCCACCAGTTCATCGCGGCGATAACCCGAGAACTCGAGGTAGGCGTCATTGACTTCGGTCAGCAGGCCGTCGCGGTCGAGCAGCCAGAACCCGTCCTGCGACGTTTCGAGCACCTTGCGGTATTTCACTTCGCTCTCGCGCAGCGCGGCGCTGGTTCGCGCCTGCTCGGCGACCAGGTCGATGCGGTCGAGCGCGTAGCCGATATCGGTCACCATCTCGGCGACCAGGTCTTGCATCTTGACATCGAACCCCTGGACGGCGGTGTCGTAGAGATTGAGCACCAGATTCACCTGCCCGCCGCGCAGGATCGGAAACGCTGCGGCCGCGCGCCATCCGAATTCGCGCGCCTGGGGATGCCAGGGCCGTGTCGCACTCTCGGCAAGATAATCCTGAATGACAACCGGACGATTGCTGCGCCACGCGGTGGCAGCCGGCCCGGCGGATGCGGGAGCGGACGGATCGAGCGCAATCACCAGTCCGTCAACATACTCGACACCTGCGCCAAAACGCGCCACCGGGATGAGGTTGCCGCTGTCCGGATCGCGGCGTCCGATCCATGCCAGCGCCACCCCGCCATGCTCCACCGCGATTTCGCAGATGCGCCGCAGCAACTCGGGCTCGCTGTCGACCCGCACGATCATCTGGTTGGTCGCCGAGAGCGCCGCATAGATCCGGTTCAGCCGGGCATATTGCGCGTCATGGCATGCGAGCGCTGCCGCCAGGTCGTTGAAACTGGTCGCCAGTTCGGCCATCTCGTCGCGTCCCCGCACCCTCGCGCGGGCCGACAGCTCGCCACGCTCCAACTGCTGCGTGACCGTGCGCAACTCGCGCAGCGGCCGCACCACGAGTCGCTGCAGCAGCCCGCCGAGCAGGACCAGGAGCAGCCCATAGCCTCCGCTGCGCAGGCCGAACTGTTGCCACCAGACCTCCGCCGCACGAACCCGCACCTCGTCCATCGGCAGCTTGATGCTCATGAGACCGCGCAGGTCGCCGACCTTGTATCCGTAGGCCTCCCCATAAGTGTCGCGGATCGTCGCGGGCGCGGCCTCGCGCTCGCCATGGCAGCCCATGCAATACGGCTCGAGCCAGATCGGCGCGGTGAAGTGATAGAGCTCTCGCCCGGCCTCGTCGCGAATTTCGGCGATGCGTTCGCTGGCTGTCGGATGCTCGCGAAACCAGTCCATCGCAGCCCGCTCGTGCGCATCGGCTCCATTGGCCGGATTGCGCGGACGGTCCGAGACGTTGTTGAACCGCAAGCCGGTCTTGATCCATCGAGGGAAATCGCTCGAGATGCGGGACAACGCATGCGCCGGCAGAAAGCCGATGGTTTTTTTGTCGACCGGCAAGCCGCTGGCGACGAACTGGTGGTGATACACCCGCCGCGTCGCCATCAACAGCGCCCGCACGACGCGTGCATTCTCGTCGAGTTCGGCGCGCACCTGCTTTTCGATGCCGCGATAGCCGAGATACAGGTCGGCGGTCATGATCGTGACGATCACGGCCGCGACGCCCAGCCAGATTTTCGATTGCAGGTTCATGCCTTTGTCTAAGCCATTCGCCGTCCGGGGCCGCGACGGGCCCTGACGAATATACGCCGCCTTTCATGCTTCCGGCATTAAATCGGCCGCACGCAAAATGGCGATATTATGGCTTCGCCCCTGGCTGAATCGCGTGCACAAATCAACAGGCGAGCGACGATTTGCTGGGTACAGCGAGGCGCCGCGAGCGCAGCCGGCGATTCTCGCCGGCGACCCCCCGCACGCGCCGGATCGTCGGGCGCCGGGAACTGCGCTGCAATCAGCTGCGGTAGTCAGCGTTGATCTTCACGTAGTCGTACGAAAGATCGCATGTCCACACGGTCGCCCGTGCACGGCCCCGCCCGAGGTCGACACGCACGGTGATCTCGGCCTCCTTCATCACCCGGGCGCCGTCCTCCTCGCGGTAGGTCGGAGCGCGGCCGCCGAGTTCGGCGACGAGCACCTCTTCGGCCGCGGTGCCGAGCCACACGCGCAGGCGCCCGACGTCCAGGTCCTGGATGCCGGCATAGCCGATCGCGGCGAGGATGCGGCCGAGGTTCGGGTCCGACGCGAAGAACGCGGTCTTGACGAGCGGCGACTGGCCGATCGCGTACGCCACTTTGCGGCATTCGACGATGTCGAGACCGCCTTCAACCGCGATCGTCATGAATTTGGTCGCGCCCTCGCCGTCGCGGACGATCGCCTGCGCGAGCCGGATCGACACGTCGATGACTGCGTCGCGCAGCGCATGGAAGTCCGGGCCGAGCGGATCGGCGATCTCGGCGTTGCCGGCCTGGCCGGTGGCGACGACGATGAACGAGTCGTTGGTCGAGGTGTCGCCATCGACCGTGATGCTGTTGAACGACAGGTCCGCAGCCTCCTTCGTCAGCGCATCGAGCAGGGCCTGCGAGACGGCTGCGTCGCAGGCGAGAAAGCCGAGCATCGTCGCCATGTTCGGCTTGATCATGCCGGCGCCCTTGCTGATGCCGGTCAGGGTGACGGTGCGACCGCCGATCTCCACCTGCCGCGACACCGCCTTCGCCAGCGTGTCGGTCGTCATGATCGCGTGTGCCGCATCGAACCACCCGTCTTCGCGCAAATCCGCGTGCGCGGCGGGCAGCCCGGCGATCAGGCGGTCCACGGGCAGCGGTTCGAGAATCACGCCGGTCGAGAACGGCAGCACCTGCTCGGGCGCGACGCCCAGTGCGCGGCCGACCGCGACGCAGGTCGCGTGGGCGTCTGCAAGCCCCTGTTCGCCGGTGCCGGCGTTCGCGACGCCGGTATTGATGACCAGCGCACGCACCTCGCCACCGGCGATGTGCTGCTTGCACAGCTGCACCGGTGCCGCACAGAAGCGGTTGAGGGTGAAGACACCGGCCACGCGGCTGCCCGCCGCAAGCTCGATCAGCGTCAGGTCACGCCGGTTGGCCTTGCGGATCCCGGCCTCCGCGACCCCGACGCGAACGCCGGGCACCGGAAGGAGATCGGACGGCTGCGCAGCGGTCAGATTCACAGGCATGGTTTTCTCCATCGAAGAAGATACGAGGTGGAAGGCCGCCCGTTGCCACGGTCAACAGGGTCGGCCATGCCGGGGATAACTGAAATTCGGGCCAGGCGGCAGGCGATCACGCGAGCGCTCCGGACGCGAGTCCCGGCAATTCCCCGCGCCTCGCGCCTCGCGCCTCGCGCCTCAGCTCAGTTTGCCGTGGCAATGCTTGTATTTTTTGCCCGATCCGCACGGGCACGGATCGTTGCGACCGACCTTCAGTCCGGCGGCGGGCGATGCCTGCGCGGCCCCCGGGTCGGCAGCGATGCCGAGCGCCTCGTCGAAGGCCGCGTGCTGGTACTGCACGTTCTCGAGTTCGGGCGGTGCCTCCGCCTCCTCGAGCTGGGCCTCGGTGCGCACCTGGACCGTCATCAGCAGCTTCGCGACGTCGTTGCGCACGGTATCGAGCAGGGTCTCGAACAGTTCGAAGGCCTCGCGCTTGTATTCCTGCTTCGGATTCTTCTGCGCATAGCCGCGCAGGTGGATGCCCTGCCGCAGGTGATCGAGCGCCGCGAGGTGCTCGCGCCAGTGGGTGTCGAGGCTCTGCAGCATCACGTTGCGCTCGAACTGGTGCCACGCGACCGGATCGACCTGCGCGATCTTCGCCGCGTATGCCTCCTCGGCGGCGGCGAGGATGCGCTTGAGGATGGTCTCGTCGTCGAGGTTCGGTTCCGCCTTGAGCCATTCGCCGACCGGCAGCCGGAGCTGGAACTCGGCGGCGAGCGCCTGTTCGAGCGCCGCGATGTCCCATTGTTCCTCGACGCTGTCGACCGGCACGTGGAGGCGGAAGCTGTCGTGCAGCACGCCCTGGCGCATCGCGCGGACCGTCTCCGAGATGTCCTCGCTCTCGAGCAGCTCGTTGCGCTGCTGATAGATGACGCGGCGCTGGTCGTTGGCGACGTCGTCGTATTCGAGCAGCTGCTTGCGGATGTCGAAGTTGCGCTGCTCGACCTTGCGCTGCGCCGATTCGAGCGAGCGCGTCACCATCGCGTGCTCGATCGCCTCGCCTTCGGGCATCTTCAGCCGGACCATGATCGCGTTCAGGCGCTCGCCGGCGAAGATCTTCATCAGCGGATCTTCGAGCGACAGGTAGAAGCGCGAACTGCCCGGATCGCCCTGGCGTCCCGCGCGGCCGCGCAGCTGGTTGTCGATGCGGCGCGACTCGTGCCGCTCAGTGCCGATGATATGCAGGCCGCCGTTGGCGAGCACCTGCTCGTGCACCGGCTTCCACTCCTCGCGCAGCGCGGCCGTGCGCGTCTCCTTCTGCTCCGGCGTCAGCGTCTCGTCGTCGCGTACCGCGGCGAGCTGCCGCTCGATGCTGCCGCCGAGCACGATGTCGGTGCCGCGGCCGGCCATGTTCGTCGCGATCGTGATGACTCCGGGGCGGCCCGCCTGCGCGACGACCTCCGCTTCGTGCTCGTGCTGCTTCGCGTTCAGCACCTGGTGCGGCAGCTTGACGCGGTTCAGCTCGCCCGACAGGAACTCGTTGATCTCGATCGACGTCGTGCCGACCAGCACCGGCTGGCCGCGCTCGACGCAGCCGCGGATGTCGGCGATGACCGCGTCCCACTTCTCTTTCGCGGTGCGATAGACCTTGTCGTTCTCGTCCTTGCGGATCATCGGACGATTCGTCGGCACGACGACGGTCTCGAGGCCGTAGATCGAATGGAATTCGAAGGCTTCGGTGTCGGCCGTGCCGGTCATGCCGGCGAGCTTGCCGTACATGCGGAAATAGTTCTGGAAGGTGATCGACGCGAGCGTCTGGTTCTCGGCCTGGATGCGCACGCCTTCCTTCGCCTCGACCGCCTGGTGCAGGCCGTCGGACCAGCGCCGGCCGGCCATCAGGCGGCCGGTGAACTCGTCGACGATGACGACTTCGTTGTTCTGCACCACGTAATGCTGGTCCTTGTGGTACAGCGCATGCGCGCGCAACGCGGCGTACAGGTGATGCACGAGCAGGATGTTGCCCGGGTCGTAGAGGCTCGTGCCTTCGGCGAGCAGGCCCATGCGGGTCAGGATCTGCTCGGCGTTCTCGTGGCCCTGTTCGGTCAGCAACACCTGGCGCGCCTTCAGGTCGAGCGTGTAGTCGCCCGGCCGGGTGACGTCGTCGCCCTCGCCTTCCTGCTCGGTCAGCATCGGCGCGACCTGGTTGAGCTTGAGGTAGAGGTCGGTGTGGTCTTCGGCCTGCCCCGAGATGATCAGCGGCGTGCGCGCCTCGTCGATGAGGATCGAATCGACCTCGTCGACGATCGCGAAGTTCAGCCCGCGCTGCACCCGCTCGCCGACCGAATAGACCATGTTGTCGCGCAGGTAGTCGAAGCCGAACTCGTTGTTCGTCCCGTAGGTGATGTCGGCGGCGTAGGCGGCCTGCTTCGCCTCGTGTCCCAAGCGCGACAGGTTGCAGCCGGTGGTGAGGCCGAGGAAGCCGTAGATGCGCCCCATCCACTCCGCGTCACGGCTCGCGAGGTAGTCGTTGACGGTGATGACATGCACGCCCTTGCCGGTGAGCGCGTTCAGATAGGCCGGCAGCGTCGCGACGAGCGTCTTGCCTTCGCCGGTGCGCATTTCCGAAATCTTGCCGTTGTGCAGCACCATGCCGCCGATCAGCTGCACGTCGAAGTGCCGCATGCCGTGCACCCGCTTGCCGGCCTCGCGCACCACCGCGAATGCTTCCGGCAGGATGCTGTCGAGCGCCTCTCCGTTGGCGACCCGCTGCTTGAAATCGGCAGTTTTCGCCTGCAAGGCCTCGTCCGACAGCGCGGAGATTTCCGGCTCGAGCGCATTGATCGCGCGTACGGTCTGGGAATACTGGCGGATCAGGCGCTCGTTGCGACTGCCGAAAATTTTCTTGAGTAGGCCGGAGATCATGGATGGTGGGGTCAGGCGATTCGGCAAAGGCGCAAGTTTAGCATGTGGCTGGAATCGATCCGCATTGCAAGTCGGCGTCCCGGTCGGCGTCGCGCTGCCGGCCGGTGACCGGGGCCATCCTCGCGGCGCTTGCGGACAGGGGACGCGAAACCTACCATGCCGGATGACCGCGAGCGCCCTTCAATGACCCAGCTTATCCAGCGTTTTCTCGGCACCGGCGATGCGCTGGCGCGCTTGCGCGACCACGCGGCGCGCCTGCGCAAACTGCAGGCGGTGCTGGAACAGCACCTGCCGCCGGCCTTGGCATCCGCCTGCGCGGTCGCCAACGTCAAGAACGACACCCTCGTGCTGCTCGCGCATGGCGGGGCCGTCGCGGCGCGGCTCAAGCAGATTGCCCCGACCCTCGCGGAACAGTTCGGCGCGGCCGGCCTGCCGATCCGGACGATCCAGGTGAAGGTCCAGGTGATCGAGGAGCGCGAAGCGCCGCGCCCGGCCCCGGACCGCAGGTTGTCGGACGCGGGGCGGCGCAGCCTCGCCGATTTTTCATCGAGCCTGCCGGCCGATTCGCCGCTGCGCGAATCGCTCGAACGGCTGATCAACCGCAGCCGGGCCGGCTGACGCGCTCACACGAGCGGCAGGAACACCCGCTCGAGCGCGAGCAGCGCGAGGAATACGAAGACGACGACGAGGCCGGCGCGAAGAAAATTCCACGCCCAGCGGCGATAACGGGGATTGCCGGTCAGCATCCACGCGATCAGCGAGGCGCCGATGCCGATCGCCGCGAGGACTGCGAGAAGACGAATGACCAGCATCGTCGGGGATCAGGTCGCCGGCGCGAGTTCGAACTGATGGCTCACCGCGGCGGGAGTCAGCCCCGGCTGCTCGAAGGTGACGATTTCCCACGCCGACCGGTCCTCGAGCAGGACCCGCAGGATCTGGTTGTTCAGCGCGTGCCCGGCCTTGTGCGCGCTGTAGGCCGCGAGCAGCGGGTGGCCGCACAGATACAGGTCACCGATCGCGTCGAGCACCTTGTGCTTGACGAACTCATCGACGTAGCGCAGGCCATCGGAATTGAGCACGCGGTATTCGTCCATGACGATCGCGTTGTCGAGACTGCCGCCGAGGGCCAGCCCGTGGGCGCGCATCGAATCGACATCCTGCATGAACCCGAAGGTTCGGGCACGGGCGACGTCGCGCACGTACGAATGTTCAGCAAAATCGACGGTCACGCTGGTCGAGGTCTTGCTGATCGCCGGGTGGTCGAAGACGATCGAGAACGTCAGCCGGAAACCGTCGTGCGGCTCGAGCCGCACCCACTTGTCGTCCTCGCGGTACTCGACCGCCTTTTTGACGCGCAGGAAGCGCTTCGGTGCCTTCTGCTCCTCGATGCCCGCCGACTGCAGCAGAAACACGAACGGGCCGGCGCTGCCGTCGAGGATAGGAATCTCGGGTGCATCGACATCGACGTGAAGGTTGTCGATGCCGAGACCGGCCACTGCGGACATCAGGTGCTCGACGGTGCCCACTTTCGCCCCGTCGCGCTCCAGCCCGGAACACATGCGCGTGTCGCAGACGGAATACGGATCGGCGGGCAGATCCACCGGCGGATCGAGATCGACGCGGTGAAAGACGACCCCCGTGTCGGGCGCCGCCGGTCGCAACACGAGCTGGACCTTGCGTCCGCCGTGCAGGCCGACGCCGGTGGCCTTGACGAGCGATTTGAGGGTGCGCTGCCTGATCATTTTTGAATTATTCCTGTTTCCGGCCAGCAGTTTAACACGGCAACCGGCGCCGCCCGGAACCCGCCCACCGTGCGGGTCCACGGCCGGTACTGCCCGCAACGGTTCATTGGACCGCCGCAGGAGCGTTTCGCTCCAGGGGAAATCACGAGGCGGGAACGTGGAGCGGCCACGGGCGCCCTGAGCGCGGACCGGAGGCAGCGGTCCGCGCTCAGGGCGCCCGTCGAACGGGACGGGACCCGGGCGGTGTCAGTCGGCCTGCTTGCGCAGGAAAGCCGGGATGTCGTACGTGCCCATGCCGTTTGCGCTCATCGCCTCGACGGTGGTGCGGCGGGTGTGGCGGATCACGGCGGGGACGTCGAGATTGGCCATATTGACGTTGCCGCCGAGCGGGCCATAAGTGCCCGTACCCTGCACGACCTGCATCACCGGCTGGCGTCCGGTGCGCGGCGCCCCGAGGCCGGTCGCGACGACGGTCACGCGCACGCGGTCTTCCATCGTCTCGTCGAACACGGTGCCGTATTTCACGAAGGCTTCGGGGGCGGCGAACGCCTGCACCGTCTTCACTGCGTCGCGCACTTCCGACATCTTGAGCGAGCGGCTGGCGGTGATGTTGATCAGCACGCAGCGCGCGCCCGACAGTTCGGTGCCTTCGAGCAACGGGCTCACGGCAGCCTGCTCGGCGGCGATGCGCGCGCGATCGAGGCCACCGGCTTCGGCCGAGCCCATCATCGCGCGGCCCATCTCGCCCATCGCGGTGCGCACGTCCTGGAAGTCGACGTTGACGAGGCCGGGAACATTGATGATCTCGGCGATGCCGCCCACCGCGCTGCGCAGCACGTTGTCGGCCGAACGGAAGCAGTCTTCGAAGCCGGCGTCGTCGCCATACACTTCGAGCAGCTTGTCGTTGAGCACGATGATCAGGGAATCGACGTAGCGCGTCAGTTCCTCGACACCGCTTTCGGCAACGCGCAGGCGGTTCTCGAAGTCGAACGGCTTGGTGACGACCGCGACGGTCAGGATGCCCATCTCCTTCGCGATCTCGGCAACCACCGGGCCGGCGCCGGTGCCGGTGCCGCCGCCCATGCCGCCGGTGATGAAGCACATGTGCGCGCCGTCGAGCGCCGCGGCGATGGCGTCGCGCGAATCCTGGGCGGCGGCCCGGCCGGCCTCGGGCTTCGAGCCGGCACCGAGCCCGGAGCTGCCGAGCTGGATCTTGTTCGACGCGAGGCAGCGGCTCAGCGCCTGGGCGTCGGTGTTGGCGACGATGAACTCCACGCCCTGCACATTCTCGCGGATCATGTGGTCGACGGCGTTACCACCCGCTCCGCCGACGCCGATCACCTTGATCACCGTGCCGGTCTGTTCCTTCTCAACGATTTCGATCATTTGCCTCGTCTCCTGAATATCAACCGTTTTGCGCATCGGGCACCCGGCTTACCCTGTATTTAGTGTCAAACGGAAATTTTATAACTAAATAGGCGATCGACACGGGCGCACTTTCAAATTCCACGGACGATTCGACGTCCGCTCAGAAATTCTTCTCGAACCATGACTTCATCCGCCCGAACACCTGGCGGACACTGCGCGTTTCGCGCGCCAGCATGCCCCGCCGGCGCTGCGCGGACCCTTCCATCACCAGCCCCATCGCGTTCGCGTAACGCGGCTGGCACACCACGTCCGCGAGCCCGCCGGCATACTGCGGCGAGCCGATACGCACCGGCATGTGGAACACTTCCTCGCCGAGCTCGACCATGCCCAGCATCACCGAGGAACCGCCGGTCAGCACGACCCCCGACGACAGCAGCTCCTCGTAGCCGCTGCGGCGCAATTCCGCCTGCACCAGCTCGAACAGTTCGGAAACCCGCGGTTCGATGACGTCTGCCAGACGCTGGCGCGACAGCGGCCGCGGCGGCCGGTCGCCGACACCGGGCACTTCGATCATCTCCTCGGGGTCGGCGAGGGTGTGCAGCGCGACGCCGTGGCGGATCTTGATCTCCTCGGCCTCGGAGGTCGGCGTGCGCAGTGCCATCGCGATGTCGTTGGTGACCTGGTCGCCGGCGATCGGCAGCACTGCCGTGTGGCGGATCGCGCCGTGAGTGAAGACGGCGATGTCGGTCGTGCCGCCGCCGATGTCGACGAGGCACACGCCGAGGTCCTTCTCGTCCTCGGTCAACACCGCGTAGCTCGACGCGAGCGGCTGCAGGATCAGGTCCATGACCTCGAGGCCGCAGCGGCGCACGCACTTGATGACGTTCTGCGCCGCCGACACCGCGCCGGTGACGATATGCACCTTGACCTCGAGCTTGACGCCGCTCATGCCGATCGGCTCGCGCACGCCGCCCTGGCCGTCGATGATGAACTCCTGGGTCAGGATGTGCAGGATCTGCTGCTCGGCCGGGATCGGCATCGCGCGCGCGACCTCGATGACGCGCTCGACGTCCAGCGGCGTGACCTCCTTGTCCTTGATCGCCACCATGCCGTTGGAGTTGAAGCTCTTGATGTGGCTGCCGGCGATGCCGGTATAGACGTCGCGGACCTTGCAGTCAGCCATCTGCTCGACTTCCTGGATCACGCGCGCGATCGCATCGACGGTGGCCTCGATATTCACGACCACGCCGCGTTTGAGGCCGCTCGTCGGCTGCGTCGCGAGCCCGATGACATTGAGGCGCCCATCCGGGCGCGACTCGGCCACCATGCAGGTGACCTTGGCGGTACCGATATCGAGGCCGACGACCAAGTCCTTGTATTCCTTGCTCATTGCTTGCCTTTCGTTGCTTTCAAGTCGCCCACCGGAGTGAGCGCGAATCCGCTCGGATAGCGGAGATCCGCTACCGCAACCTGTACTCCGACGCTGTCGCGCGCGTTCGGCCATGCATGAACGAAGCGCGCCAGCCGCTGATCGGTCGGGGCCTTTTCATGGTCCCGGCCGAGCACGATCACCAGGCCGTCGTCGAGGCGCAGCTGCCACGCCTGGCGCGCCGACAGCGCGAGGCCGACGAGACGCCGACCGAGCGGCTCGAGCACGCGCTCGAACTCGCGATGCCGCGCCTGGATGTATGCCGCCGAGCCCTGCGGACCCGAGAAAGCCGGGATGTCGGCATTGCTCGCGGCGATGAACACTTCGCCGTAGCGATTCACGAGCTGCGATTCGCCGCTCTCCGACACCGTCCAGTACGCCGCCGCCTGGTGCTCCTCGAGCCGCAGTTCGAGGACGTCCGGCCAGCGCCGTCGCACTTCGGCGCGGCGCACCCACGGCAGCTTCTCGAACACCCCGCGCACCTGCTCGAGGTCGACCGAGAAAAAATTGCCGCGGATCGCGGTGCGCGCGACGTATTCGAGCTGCGCCGTCGTGACCTGCGCCGGCGGCGCCAGCACGACGACTTCGCGCAGCGGAAAAAGCGGCCGCGACAGGAACCACACCACGAGCGCATAGCCGAGCGCGACCGCGGCAAACAGCATCAGCACGTCGGAAATCAGGTTCAGCGTCGCCGGCTTGTCCCACAATCCTTCCTTTTCACGCGCGCGTCCCGGCGTCCGGCCGCCGCCGAGGCCGCCGTGGCGCAACGCGTGGCGGGGACGGATGTCAGCCAAGGCGCGCATCCTCCAGGATCGCCAGGCACAGCGCGGTGAAGTCCAGCCCGACGGCTTTGGCCGCCATCGGCACCAGCGAATGACCGGTCATGCCGGGCGAAGTGTTCATCTCGAGCAGGTACGGCCGGCCGTCCGCGGTCAGCATCAGGTCGGCGCGGCCCCAGCCGCGGCAGCCGAGCACCCGCGCGCTCTTCATCACCAGCGCCTGCAGCGCCTGCTCCTGTTCGGCGGGCAGGCCGCTCGGGCACAGGTAGCGGGTGTCGTCGGTGAAATACTTGTTCTGGTAGTCGTACTTCCCGCCCGGCGCCTCGATGCGGATCACCGGCAGCGCACGCTCGCCGAGGAAGGGCACCGTCAGCTCGGCGCCGGCGACGAATTCCTCGGCCAGCACGAGGTCGTCGAAGCGCGCCGCGAGCGCCCACGCCGCCTTGAGCTGGCCGGCCGCAGTGACTTTCGTCGCGCCCATGCTCGAGCCTTCATGCACCGGCTTGACGAAGATCGGCAGCCCCAACTCGGCGACGACGGCGTCCCAGTCGGTGTCCGCGGCGAGGATCGCGTAGCGCGGCGTCGGCAGGCCGCACGCGGCCCACACCATCTTGGTGCGCCACTTGTCCATGGCCAGCGCGGACGCCATCACGCCGCTGCCGGTGTAGGGGATCTTCAGCAGTTCCAGCAGCCCCTGCACCGTGCCGTCCTCGCCGCCGCGGCCATGCAGCGCGATGAACGCGCGCTCAAAACCCTGCTCCTTGAGGATGTGCAGATCCTGTTGCGCCGGGTCGAAGCCGTGTGCATCGACGCCCGCCGCCTGCAAGGCCGCCAGCACCGCGTTGCCGGACATCAGCGAAACTTCCCGCTCGGCGGACGTGCCGCCGAGCAGCACCGCGACTTTCCCGAATTTTGCCCCCACGCCGTTGCCGCTCACACCAGTTCCTCGTTGTTTGCCAGTTTGCCGGGCACCGCGCCGATCGAGCCGGCGCCCATCGTGATCACCACATCGCCGTCGCGCGCCGCCGCGAGAATCGTCGCCGGCATCTCGTCGATGTCTTCGACGAACACCGGCTCGACCTTGCCCGCGACGCGGATCGCCCGCGCCAGCGAGCGGCCGTCGGCCGCGACGACCGGCGCTTCGCCTGCCGCATAGACTTCGGCGAGCAGCAGCGCATCGACGGTCGACAGCACCTTGACGAAATCCTCGAAACAGTCGCGCGTGCGCGTGAAGCGGTGCGGCTGGAACGCCAGCACGAGCCGCCGCCCCGGGAACGCTCCGCGCGCCGCAGCGAGCGTCGCCGCCATCTCGACCGGGTGGTGGCCGTAGTCGTCGATCAGCGTGCAGCTGCCTTGCGGCGTGCCCGCGGCGTCGCGCAGCGCCACCTCGCCATAGCGCTGAAAGCGCCGCCCGACGCCGCGGAATTCGGCCAGCGCCTTGATGATCGCCGCATCCGGCACCTGCACTTCGGTCGCCACGGCGATCGCCGCGAGCGCGTTCAGCACGTTGTGCACGCCGGGCAGGTTCAGTTCGATCGGCAGCCGGCTCACCGAACCGTTGGTGCGCACGACGTCGAACAGCATCCGCCCGCCTTCGGCGCGGACGTTCTCGGCGCGGATGTTGGCGCTCTCGGACAGGCCGTAGCGCACGACCTGCTTCGACACCAGCGGCATGATCGAGCGCACGTGCGGGTCGTCCTCGCACAGCACCGCGACGCCGTAGAACGGCAGGTGCTGCAGGAAATCGACGAACGCCTGCTTGAGCCGCGCGAAGTCGTGCCCGTAGGTGTCCATGTGGTCCGCGTCGATGTTCGTGACGACCGAAATCACCGGGGTCAGCAGCAGGAAGGACGCGTCCGATTCGTCGGCTTCGGCGACGAGGAAATCGCCCTTGCCGAGCCGCGCGTTCGCGCCGGCGGCATTGAGCTTGCCGCCGATGACGAAAGTCGGGTCCATGCCGCCTTCGGCGAGGATGCTCGCGACCAGCGAAGTGGTCGTCGTCTTGCCGTGCGTGCCGGCGATCGCGATGCCGTGCTTGAGGCGCATCAGTTCGGCGAGCATCTGCGCGCGCGGCACGACCGGCACATGACGCGATCGCGCTGCGACGACTTCCGGATTGTCGTTGCGCACTGCGGTCGAGATCACCACCGCGTCGGCGTCGGCGACGTTGTCGGCCGCATGGCCGGACATCACGCGCACACCGAGCGCGGTGAGGCGCCGCGTCGCGGCGTTCTCGCCCAGATCCGAGCCGCTGACGATGTAGCCGAGGTTCGCCAGCACTTCGGCGATCCCGCTCATGCCGGCGCCGCCGATGCCGACGAAGTGGATGCGCTTGACCTTGTGTTTCACTGTTTTCTCCCGGCTGCGAGTTCCTCGCAGACCTGTGCAACGGCTTCGGCCGCGCGCGGCTTCGCCAGCGCCCGCGCCTTCGTCGCCATGTCGAGCAGGCGCTCGCGGGCGAGGCTCGTGATGATGCCTGCCAGCCGCTCCGCATCGAGCTCGGGCTGCGGCAGCAGGTAGGCCGCGCCGCGATCGGCGAGGAAGCGGGCGTTACCCGTCTGGTGGTCGTCGACGGCGTGCGGGAACGGCACCAGCAGGCTCGCCGCGCCGACCGCGGCGAGTTCCGCGACCGTCAGCGCGCCGGCACGGCAGACCACGAGATCCGCCTCTGCATATTTCGCCGCCATGTCGTTGATGAACGGCAGCAGTTCGCCCTCGACGCCGGCCGCCGCGTACGCCGCGCGCAGCGCTTCGATCTGCTTCGCGCCGGCCTGGTGCGTGACGATCGGCCGCTGCGCCTTGTCGATCCGCGCGAGGGCTTTCGGCACGGTGTCGTTCAGCACCGCCGCGCCGAGGCTGCCGCCGACGATCAGCAGCTTCAGCGGCCCGCTGCGCCCGGCGAAGCGTTCATCGGGCGGCGCCACCGCGGCGATGTCGGCGCGCACCGGATTGCCGACCCAGCCGGCCTTCTTCAGCGCATGCGGGAAACCCGACAGCACCCGGTCGGCAACGCCGGCGAGCACGCGGTTGGCGAGCCCGGCGACCGAATTCTGTTCGTGCAGCACCAGCGGACGGCCCAGCAGCGCCGCCATCATGCCGCCGGGAAAGGTGACGTAGCCGCCCATGCCGAGCACGACATCGGGCCGGATGCGCCGCAATTCGCCCTGCGCCTGCCAGAAGCCGCGCAGCAGGTTCAGCGGCAGCAGCAGCTTGCGCAGCAGGCCCTTGCCGCGCAGCGCGCCAAAGCGCACCCATGCGGTCTCGTAACCGTGCTGCGGCACGATCCGCGCTTCCATCCCGTCCGGGTTGCCCATCCACACGATGCGCCAGCCGCGCCCGCGCAACTGCTCGGCGACGGCAACACCGGGGAAGATGTGGCCGCCGGTGCCGCCGGCCATCACGAGCAGCGTTTTCATGCTGCGGTCCCCCGCTTCAACTGGCGCACTTCCCAGTCGATGCGCAGCAGGATCGCCAGCGCGAGGCAGTTGGCGACGATGCCCGAGCCGCCGAAACTCATCAGCGGCAACGTCAGACCCTTGGTCGGCAGCAAACCCATGTTGACGCCCATGTTGATGAACGACTGGACACCGAGCCACAGTCCGATGCCCATCGCGACGAGGCCGGAAAAATAGCGCTCCAGCTTGACCGCCTCGCGCCCGAGGACGAGCGCGCGATGAATCAGGATCGCGAACAGCGCGATCACCGTCAGCACCCCGGCGAAACCGAGCTCCTCGGCGATCACCGCGAGGAGGAAATCCGTGTGCGCCTCCGGCAGGTAGAACAGCTTCTCGACGCTCGCGCCGAGCCCCACGCCGAACCATTCCCCCCGGCCGAACGCGATCAGCGCGTGCGACAGCTGGTAGCCCTTGCCGAACGCGTCCTGCCACGGGTCCATGAAGCCGAAGATGCGGTCGCGGCGATACGGCGACAGCCAGATCAGCAGCATGAAGCCGATCACCGCGACGAGCGCAAGCAGCGCGAACACCCGGACGTTGATGCCGCCGAGGAACAGCACGCCGAACGCGATCGCGGTGATGACGACGAAGGCGCCGAAATCGGGCTCGCCGAGCAGCAGGAAGCCGACCAGCAGGATCATCGCCGCCATCGGCAGGAAGCCGCGACGAAAACTGCCCATGTCGGGCAACTTGCGCACCGTGTAGTCGGCGGCATACAGCGCGACGAACAGCTTCATCAGCTCCGACGGCTGCAGGTTCAGCGGCCCGAGCGGCAACCAGCGCTGCGCGCCGTTGACCTCGCGGCCGACGCCCGGGATCAGCACAATGACGAGGAGCACGACGCCAATGAGGAACAGCCACGGCGCGAAGCGCTGCCACTGGCGCATCGACAGCTGGAACGCAGCGAGCCCGGCGCCGACCCCGGCCGCCAGGAATATCGCGTGCCGCAGCAGGAAGTAATGCGACTGGTGGCCGGTGAAGCGGCTGCCTTCGGCGGTCGCGATCGACGACGAATAGACCATCACCAGCCCGATCAGCAGGAGCCCCGCCGCCGACCAGATCAGCAGCGGATCGAGTTCGCGCAGCGAATCGGCCGGGCGCATCAGGCGGTTGACGGCGCGGCTCGTCTGCGTGCCGTGGTTTTCCGGGCGCGCGGCAAAGAAACCGGCGAACGCGCTGGCGAGTTTCATACGGCGCGCACCTGCGGCAGCCGCCGCGCCGCGGCGATGAACACTTCGGCGCGGTGCGCGTAGTTGCGGAACATGTCGAGGCTCGCGCAGGCGGGCGACAGCAGCACCGCGTCGCCGGCCTGCGCCTGCTCGCTGGCGCGGACGACCGCGGCGTCGAGGTCGGGGGCACGCTCGATCGCGACCGCCGACCCTTGCAGCGCCGACTCGATGCGGGCCGCATCCCGCCCGATCAGCACCACCGCGCGCGCATGGCGCGCGACGGCTTCGCGCAGCGGCGAAAAGTCCTGCCCCTTGCCGTCGCCGCCGGCGATCAGCACGACCGGGCAATCCATCCCGTCGAGCGCAGCCACGGTAGCGCCGACGTTGGTACCTTTGGAGTCGTCATAGAAGCGCACGCCGTCGCCGCGCTCGGCGACCAGTTCGACCCGATGCGGCAGGCCGCGAAACGCGACGACAGCGTCGGTCAGGCGCTGCGGCGCGATGCCCAGGCCGCCTTCGCACAAGGCCAGCGCGGCCAGCGTATTGGCGGCGTTGTGCCGGCCCGCCAGAGGCAGGTCGGCCAGCGCGAGCAGGCGTTGCGATCCGCGCACCAGCCAGGCTTCGCCGGCAGCGTCCGCGATGCCGTAGTCGTCCGTCGCCGCCGGCGCCGAAGTGCCGAACCGGATCAGCGCGCGTCCGGGCAAGGCCATCGCCGCCACCCGTGCATCGTCGCGGTTGAGCACCTGCACGCCGCGGCCCTCGAAGATCGCGGCCTTGGTGGCAGCGTATTCGTCGAGGTCGGCATAGCGATCGAGATGGTCATCAGTGACGTTGAGCACCGTCGCGGCCTCGGGGTCGAGCGCACGCATCGTCTCGATCTGGAAGCTGGACAGCTCGAGCACCCAGCACTCGGGCAGCGGTGCGCCCTGTGCCAGCCGGTCCATCAGCACGTCGAGCGCGGCCGGGCTGATGTTGCCCGCCGCCACCGCGTCCAGCCCTGCCGATTGCGCGAGGGCCGCGGTGAGCGCGGTGGTGGTGGTCTTGCCGTTGGTGCCGGTGATCGCAAGGATGCGGGTCTGCGCCCGCACCCCGAGTTCGTCGAGCGCCTGGGCGAGCAGGCTCATCTCGCCGGTCAGCGGCAATCCGCGGCGGCGCGCTTCGGCGGCGACGCCGACCCGCGGGTCGAGCCCCGGACTGAGCGCGACCAGGTCGATGCCGCGCAGCACCTCCGCGCCGAAGTTCCCGGCGACGATCTCGGCCAGCGGGGCATCGGCACGCAGCGCGTCGAGCCCGGGAGGCGTCTGCCGGCTGTCGGCGACACGCAGGCGCGCCCCGCGCAGCGCACACCAGCGCGCCATCGCGAGCCCGGACTCGCCCAGCCCGAGAACCAGAACGTGTTTTCCGGTCAGTGCGCTCATCGCAGCTTCAGCGTCGACAGGCCGAACAGGACCAGCATGATCGTGATGATCCAGAAGCGGACGACCACCTGGGTTTCCTTCCAGCCGCCCAGCTCGTAGTGGTGATGCAGCGGCGCCATGCGGAAGATGCGCTTGCCGCCGCTGGCCTTGAAATACAGCACCTGGACCATCACCGACAGCGTCTCGGCGACGAACAGCCCGCCCATGATGAACAGCACGATCTCCTGCCGGACGACGACCGCCACCGTGCCCAGCGCCGCGCCGAGCGCGAGCGCGCCGACGTCGCCCATGAACACTTCGGCCGGATACGCGTTGAACCACAGGAAGCCGAGCCCGGCGCCGGCCAGCGCGCCGCAGAACACCGCGAGTTCGCCGGCGCCGGCGATGTATGGCACGCCGAGGTATTTCGAGAACCCGGCATGGCCGGCGACATACGCAAAGATCGCCAGCGCGCCTGCGACCATCACCGTCGGCATGATCGCCAGGCCGTCGAGCCCGTCGGTGAGGTTCACCGAATGGCTCGTGCCGTTGATGACGAAATACGACAGCGCGACGAAGCCCAGCATCCCGAGCGGGTACGACACGGCCTTGAAGAACGGCACGATCAGCTCGGTCTGCGCCGGTTCGTTCGCCGTCAGGCCGAGGAACAGCGCCGCGGCGAGCGCGATCAGCGACGTCCACAGGTATTTCCAGCGGCTCGCGAGCCCTTTCGGATCGCGACGCACGACCTTGCGCCAGTCGTCGACCCAGCCGACCGCGCCGAAACCGAGCGTCACCAGCAGCGTCACCCACACGTACTGGTTGCGCAGGTCGCCCCACAGCAGCGTCGTGACGGCGATCGCGATGAGGATCAGCGCGCCGCCCATCGTCGGCGTGCCGGCCTTCGTCAGGTGGGATTTCGGCCCGTCGTCGCGCACCGCCTGGCCGATCTTCTTCGCCGCGAGCCAGCGGATCAGCGCCGGGCCGAAGGCGAACGAGATCAGCAGCGCGGTCATCGCCGCCATGACGGTGCGCAACGTGATGTAGCCGAACACATTGAAGGCGCGGATGTCCTGGCCCAGCCAGAGGGCGAATTCGAGCAGCATCGATTACTTTGTTTCCGTTGAGGGGGCGCCATTGTGCACCGCCGCAAGGGCGTCCGCCACCCGTTCCATGCGCATGAAGCGCGAGCCTTTGACGAGCACCACGGTGTCGGCATCGAGCTTTCTCGTCAGCGCCGCGACCAGCGCTTCGACGCTGGCGAAATGACGCCCGCCGTCGCCGAAGTTGCTCGCCGCCACCGCGCTCATTTCGCCGAGCGCGAACAGCGCGTCCACGCCCTTGCTTTTGGCATAGCCGCCGATCTCGTCGTGCACCTGTGCGCTGGTCCAGCCGATTTCGCCCATGTCGCCGAGGACCAGGATCTTCTGCCCCGGCGTCGCCGCGAGCACGTCGATCCCGGCGCGCAGCGAATCGGGATTCGCGTTGTAGCTGTCGTCGAGGACCACGGCGCCGTTCGGCCCGGCACGCCGCTGCAGCCGTCCCCGCGTGCCCGTGTAGGCCGCGAGTCCCTCAGCGATGGCCGCGGGACTCGCCCCGGCGGCAAGGCACGCCGCAGCGGCCCCGGTCGCGTTCCGGGCGTTGTGTTCGCCCGGCACCTGCAGGTCGACGGCGATGCGTCCCGCCGGAGTCGTCATGGCGACATGCGAGCCGAGCCCGCGCAGCGTGCAGAGGCCCGCGACATCCGCCTCGGGCGTGAGCGCAAAGGTGAGGACGCGACGCGCCGCATTGAGCTTCCGCCAGTACCCCGCCTGCGTATCGTCGGCGTTGATGACTGCGACCCCGTCCGGCCCGAGCGCCTCGTAGATCGCGCCCTTTTCGCGGGCGATCCCGATCACCGTGCCCATTCCCTGCAGATGCGCGCGCTGCGCATTCGTCACGACCGCGACGGTCGGCCGCGCGAGGCCGGCGAGGTAGGCGATCTCGCCGGGGCGGTTCATGCCCATCTCGACGACCGCCGCGCGGTGACTGCCGCGCAGTTCGAGCAGCGTCAGCGGCAGGCCGATGTCGTTGTTCAGGTTGCCGGCCGTCGCCAGCACTGTTTCTGCGCCGTAGCCGTCGCGCCGGGCCTGCGCGCGCAGGATCGCGGTGCACATCTCCTTGACCGTGGTCTTGCCGTTGCTGCCCGTGACCCCGACCACGGGGATCGCAAAGCGCGCCCGCCAGTGCGCGGCGAGCCGTCCGAGAGCGAGCCGCGTGTCCTCGACGACGAGCAGCGGCAACGGCGCCGGCCCGGGCGGCGTGCCCGCCCACTGCGCATCGACGAGCGCCGCTGCCGCCCCTTCGGCCGCCGCCTGAGCGACGAATTCATGGCCGTCGAAGCGTTCGCCGCGCAGCGCGACGAAAAGCTGCCCGGCCGTGATCTTCCGGCTGTCGGTTCCCACCGAGCTGAAATGTCCGGGTGTCGTCGCGACGACGCCCAGCGCTTGCGCCGCTTCGTGCAGCGTCATCATTGGTCTGCCCCCTGGCTTCGATTCCATGCGTGCAGCGCAAGTCGCGCCTGCTCGACGTCGGAGAACGGCAAGCGCACGCCCAGCACCTCCTGGTAAGGCTCATGCCCCTTGCCGGCGAGCACGATCACGTCGTTGGCCCCCGCTTCGCCGATCGCGAGGCGGATCGCCTGCGCGCGATCGACGACCGGTTCGGCGTCGGGGCCGGCCCCCCGCAGGATCGCGTCGATGATCTGCAGCGGATCCTCGCGGCGCGGGTTGTCGCTGGTGACGATGACGCGGTCGGCAAGCGTGCGCGCGACATCCCCCATCATCGGCCGCTTGCCCGCGTCGCGGTCGCCGCCGCAGCCGAACACGCACACCACGCGCCCGCCCCGCCCCTGCGCCGTGCTGCGCACCGACTCGAGCACCTTGGCGAGCGCGTCGGGCGAATGCGCGTAGTCGATGACCACGAGCGGCTCGCCGACGCCGCCGACCAGCTGCATGCGCCCCGCCGGCGGCGTCAGCCGCGACACGGTCCGCAGGATGTCGCCGATCGGCACGTCGCGGGCCAGCAGCGATCCGATCACCGCCATCAGGTTCGAGACATTGAATGGCGCGACCATGCGTACCTGCACGTCATGACGCCCGCCATCCCAGCCGAGCGCGAAGCGCAGGCCCGACGGGACGTGCCGCTCCCCTGCTGCGACCAGCATGCGCGCGCCCGGCACCGCGCCGGCACGGTCCGCGAAGCGCGTATAGCCGATCACCGGCATACCGCCCGCCGCGAGCCGCCGCGCCTGGGCGAGGCCGAAGCCGTCGTCGAGATTGATCACCGCGGCGCGGATGCCCGGCAGGTCGAACAGGCGCGCCTTGGCCGCGGCATAGGTTTCCATGCTGCCGTGGTAATCGAGATGATCGCGGGTCAGGTTCGTGAACACCGCGACGTCGAACTCGACGCCATTGACGCGCTCCTGGTCGAGCCCGATCGACGACACTTCCATTGCCGCCGCGCCAGCCCCCTCGGCGACGAACGCGGCGAGCATGCGGTGCAGTTCGAGCGCGTCGGGCGTCGTATTGCCGCTATCGACGAGCCGGCCGGGAAAACCGCAGCCCAGCGTGCCGATGACGCCGCAGCGCAGGCCAAGCCCGGCCAGCGCGCCGGCGAGCCACTGGCTCACCGTCGTCTTGCCGTTGGTGCCCGTCACGCCGGCGACCCACAGCTTGTGCGACGGACGGGCGTGGATCTCGTGCGCGAGGAAGCCGCCGACGCTGCGCAAGCCGGGCACCGGCAGGGCCGGCACCGACAGCGCTTCGAGCCGCATACCGTCGCTGTCGTCCCACAGCACCGCGGCGGCGCCGCGCTCGATGGCGGCGGCAACGTAGCGGCGACCGTCGGTCGCGAATCCGGGCCACGCGGCAAACAGCTCGCCGCGCTGCAGGCGGCGCGAGTCAGCCGTGATGCCCGCCACGGCGACACCGGCCAGACGCAGCCGTTCGAGGATTTCACGGGCGCGGGCGGCGCTCACATGCCCCTCCGTGCGGTTCGTGCCTGCTCCGCCTTGCTGGCAACCTGCAGCGGAACGAGCGGCGCATCCGGCGCTACGCCCAAGACCCGCAACGCGCCTTCGGTGATCTGCGCGAAAACCGGCGCCGCGACCGTCCCGCCAAAATATTGACCGGCAGAAGGTTCATCGATCATCACCGCTACGATAAGTCGCGGATCGGACGCCGGGGCGAAACCGACAAAGGACGATACATATTTGTTCGCGTATCGCCCGCCCTCGAGCTTGTGGGCGGTGCCGGTCTTGCCGGCAACGCGGTAGCCGCGGATCTGCGCGCGCGGCGCGGTGCCGCCGGGGCCGGCCGCGAGCTCGAGCATGTACCGCATCTGGCGCGCCGTCTCGACCGAATACACGCGCTTGCCGGCAGCCAGCGGGATGTCGACGCGCGTCAGCGAAAGCGGCAGCAGTTCGCCGTCGCGCGCGAACGCGAGATAGGCGTGCGCCATCTGGATGAGGCTCACGGAGATGCCGTGGCCGAACGACATCGTCGCCTGCTCGATCGGCTTCCACGTCTTCACGGGACGCAGCCGCCCGCTCGCTTCGCCGGGAAAGCCGAGATCGAGCGGCGTGCCGAAACCGAGCTCGTTGAACATGCGCCACATTTCCTCCGGCGCGAGGTTCATCGCCATTTTGACCGTGCCGACGTTCGACGATTTCTGGATCACTTGCGCAACGGTCAGCGCGCCGTGCCGGTGCGAGTCGGAAATCGTCGCCCGCCCGATCGACACCCGCCCCGGCGCGGTGTCGATGACGGTGGTCGGCTCGACCTTGCCGCGATCGAGTGCGAGTCCGACGATGAAAGGCTTCATCGTCGAGCCGGGCTCGTACGTATCGGTGAAGACGCGGTTGCGCAGCTGTGCGCCGCTGAGGTTGGTACGGTTGTTCGGGTTGTAGGTCGGCGCGTTGACCAGCGCCAGCACTTCGCCGGTGCGCACGTCGAGCACCACCGCCGCGCCTGCCTTGGCCTTGTGCGTCTGCATCGCCTGGTTCAGCGCGGAGTAGGCGAGATACTGGATCTTGGCGTCCATCGCCAGCACGAGGTCCTGGCCGTCGTGCGGCGGACGGATCGCCTCGACATCCTCGACAACCTGGCCGCGCCGGTCGCGGATGACCCGCCGCGCGCCGGGCGTGCCGGTCAGCAGCTTGTCGAATGCGAGCTCGACGCCTTCCTGGCCCTTGTCGTCGACGCCGGTGAAACCGAGCACGTGCGCCATCACTTCACCGCCCGGGTAGTAGCGCCGGTATTCCTGCTGCTGGTGGATGCCGGGAAGCTTCAGCGCGGCGATTTCCTGCGCCAGTTCGGGCGACAGCTGGCGCTTCAGATAGACGAAGTCGTGACTGGTCGCGAGCCGTCCGTTCAGCTCCTCGACACTCGTTTCAAGCAGCTCGGCGAGCTTGCGCGCGTCCGCTGGCGACAGCCGCGCGTCCGACGGAATTGCCCAGATCGACCGCACCGGCGTGCTGATCGCCAGCACGTCGCCGTGCCGGTCGATGACGCGGCCCCGCGTTGCCGGCGCCTCGATCGCGCGGGCGTAGCGCGATTCGCCCTTCGCCTGCAGGAACTCGTTGTTGACCCCCTGCAGATACAACGCACGCCCGACCAGTGCCAGCAGGCATGCGAGGAGGCAGGACATCACCAGCCGCGAACGCCATGCCGGAAGGCCGTTCTTCAGCAGCGGGTTGTGGTTGAAGGGCAACGGGCGCTGTTTCCTCATGCGCACGTCCTCACTTCGGCAGCCCTGGTTCGGCGGACTGGTGCCCTCCCTCCACCGTGAGCACCTGTCCCGGTGCAGGAGGGCGCATGCCGATCCGTTCGCGCGCAATCTTCTCGACCCGCGCATGCGCGGCCCAGGTGCTTTGTTCGAGCTGCAGCTGCCCCCACTCGACTTCCAGGCTCTGGGCGCGCGCCTGTTCCCGCTCGAGCTCCGAGAACAGCTTGCGCGCCTGATGCTGGGCTGCGACCACCCCGAGCGCGCTGCTCACGACGAGCGCGACCAGAAACGCGTCCACGCGGATCATGCCGCGTCCCCTGCCCGCTCGGCGACACGCATCACCGCGCTGCGCGAGCGCGGGTTGGCGGCCACTTCGGCCGCCCCCGGCCGCAGGCTCTTGCCGACGAGCCGCAGGCGCGGCTGCGGCAGTTCGGCCGCCCGCAGCGGCAGACGCGACGGTAGCTGCGGCGGACGCGATTCGTCACGCATGAAGCGCTTGACGATGCGGTCTTCGAGCGAATGGAAACTGATCACCACCAACCGGCCGCCGGGCCTGAGCCGCTCGACCGCAGCGGGCAGCACTAGCGACAGCTCTTCGAGCTCCTGATTGATGAAAATCCGTAGAGCTTGAAAGCTGCGCGTCGCCGGGTGCTGCCCCGGCTCGCGTGTACGGACCGCTTTTTCCACGATCTCGGCAAGCTGTCGAGTGCTTGCGACAGCCCCCCCTGCCCGAGCAGCTGCAATCGCCTTTGCAATCGCATAAGCAAACCGTTCTTCCCCATAATCCCTGAGCACCTCGGTGATTTGCGCGACCGACGCATCGGCCAGCCATTGCGCCACGGTCTGCCCGCGGCTCGTATCCATCCGCATGTCCAGCGGCGCGTCGAAACGAAAACTCATGCCCCGCGCCGCCTCGTCGAGCTGCGGCGACGACACGCCCAGATCGAGCAATACGCCGTCGACGTGTTCCAGCCCGAGCCGGTCGAGTTCCTCGGCGAACGCGCTGAACGGGGCGTGGACGACGGTCAGCCGCGGATCGGGCAACGCGCGGGCGACCTCGATCGCGCGGGGATCGCGATCGAACGCGATCAGCCGTCCGCCGGCATCGAGCTTCGCGAGGACGGCCCTGCTGTGGCCGCCGCGGCCGAACGTGCCGTCGACATAGACCCCGCCAGGCTTGATCGCCAACGCCTCGACGGCCTCCGCGAGCAGCACGGTGACATGTTGCGGAGCGGCACTCACAGCGCGAGACTCTCGAATCCGGGGGGTAGCGCGTCGCCCGACAGCGCCAGCATCGTCTCCTGCTGCGCCTGCCAGCCCGCATCGGACCAAAGCTCGAAATGGGCCCCCTGACCGACCAGCCAGACCTGCTTTTCGAGCTGCGCCCATTGCCGCAGCGATGCGGCGAGCAGCACCCGCCCCGCCGCGTCGAGGCCTTCCTCCTGGGCGAAACCGACCAGCAGCCGCTTAAATGCGGACGTGCGCGGATCGAAGCCGGGCATTGCCGCAATCCGGTCGCGAATCGGCTCCCATACCGACAGCGGATAGACGAGCAGGCACTTGTGGGGGTGGGCGGTGATCACCAGGGGTGCGCCATCGGGGACGAGTGCGTCACGGTGCCGTGCCGGAATCGCGAGGCGACCCTTCGCATCGAGACTGAGCGCAATGGCTCCCTGGAACATTCATCCCCCGCAATTCTTCTTCGAATGAAACGTCGTATGACACTTTGACCCACCAATCCCCACCGGTTCCCACTCTAGAGGAAAGGTAAACCCCGGTCAAGCCCGCAACAACGGACTTTTCCGTTGCTACACAATGACTTATGAAAAACATGAAGGCTCCGTATAAACCCTGAAAAATCAAGGCATATAATGGAAATCAATGAAAAATGAGTAAAATGCCGGTAAGGTTTACCCGCGGCGGACTACCCCCTCGCGGGGATGACACGGTACTTCCGGGAGACTTGCGGGAAGGGGGTGGGAAGTTCGCCGATAAGCCGGGTTCTGTCGAGCGCCTGCGACTCGCATCACAGGCACCGGGCAGTCATTCCTCTGGGCGCCGCGTTACCGCGGCGCTCAAGCAGCCTACCCGGGAGCAGCGCGAGCCACGCCATTGCTCCCCTATTTGGCCTTGCCCCGGATGGGGTTTGCCGTGCCAGTCCTGTCGCCAGTCCTGCGGTGGGCTCTTACCCGACGAGGCTTGCGCCCTGCCCGCAACGACGCTCAACGCGCGCTGCGCACCATTTCACCCTTGCCTGATCTCCTTGCGGAGCCATCGGCGGTTTGCTTTCTGTTGCACTTTCCGTCGCCTCACGACGCCCGGCCGTTAGCCGGCATCCTGCTCTGCGGGGCCCGGACTTTCCTCCACGCACACGAGTGCACGCAGCGACTGCCTGGCGAACTTCCCGCGGCGATTATACGCGCGCGGTCACCGCGCCGCAGGGATAAAAGCGGCAGCGCCTTCCTTCAGCTCAAACGTGCCGACGAGCGGTCCCGGTGGCGTTCCGGCCGCATTCTCCCAGTCCTGCACCTGGCATCCGGCGGTGCTGACGAGATACCAGCGATCCCCCTGATGCAGCGCCCACAGCCGGTCGCCGGCCTCGAACACTTCGACGCGTGTCAGCTCGGTGCTGTCGGAATGGATCGCGACGCGCCGCTGGCACTGCGGCAGGCGCGACGCGATGACGGCCTGATTCACCGTGCTGCGCCAGAAATACGGCTTTTCGCGCACCAGGATCAACGCGTGCTGGCTGCCATCGATGACATAGGCGGTGGCGCTGTTCTCGCACGCGGCCAGCGCCGGCAGCATCGCGACGGCGACGAGGGCACGCAGCACAATCGGCAGGTTCATCGCGACGTCCTGTCAGAGTACGCGCCACGCGACCGTTTCGCCGGCACGCAGCGGCACCAGCGGGTCGTCGTGCAGGTATTCGTAGGCGCTCGGCACTTCCCACGCGTCTTTCGCCAGCGTGATCCGCTCGGCGTTCGGCGCAAGGCCATAGAACGCGGGGCCGTTCAGGCTCGCGAAGGCCTCGAGCCGGTCGAGCGCTCCGGCCTGCTCGAACACTTCGGCGTACAGCTCGATCGCGGCGTGCGCGGTGTAGCAGCCGGCGCAGCCGCAGGCAGCCTCTTTCGCGGCGCGCGAGTGCGGCGCGGAGTCGGTGCCGAGGAAGAACTTCGCGTTGCCCGACGTCGCCGCTTCGACCAGCGCGCGGCGGTGGGTTTCGCGCTTGAGCACCGGCAGGCAGTAATGATGCGGGCGGATGCCGCCGGCGAAAATCGCGTTGCGGTTGAGCAGCAGGTGATGTGCCGTCACGGTCGCGCCGACATTGGGGCCGGCGTCCTGCACGAAGTCCGCGGCCTCGACGGTCGTGATGTGCTCGAAGACGACGCGCAGGGCGGGAAAGCGCGCCACCAGCGGCGCCAGGACCTGCTCGATGAATACCTGCTCGCGGTCGAACACGTCCACGTCGCCGTGTGTGACCTCGCCATGCACGCACAGCACCATGCCGAGCTTTTCCATGCGCTCGAGCACCGCGTGGACTTTTTCGATGCCGGTCACGCCTGCGTCGGAGTTCGTCGTCGCGCCGGCCGGATACAGCTTGACGGCGACGACCGCGCCGCTCGCCTTCGCGCGGTCGATTTCATCGGGCGGCGTGTTGTCGGTGAGGTACAGGCTCATCAGCGGCTCGAAGCGCAGGCCGGGCGGCACCGCGGCGAGGATGCGGGCACGGTATTCGAGCGCCTGCGCGGCAGTCGTCACCGGCGGTCGCAGGTTCGGCATGATCAGCGCGCGACCGAAACGGCGGGCGGTATGCGGCACGACCGTCGCCAGCGCTGCGCCGTCGCGCACGTGCAGATGCCAGTCGTCGGGGCGGATCAGGGAAATCGTCTGCATGATGATCTTCGATTCGAAAGAGAAGCCCGGAGGGTGGAAAGTCGGAGCCGGAAGCTGGAACCGGGTGCCGGTTCAGGCTTCGGGATGCGGCGCCGGCAATTATAGGCGCGCTTCAATCTCCCCTGAGTTCCAGCGCCCGCGCATAGAGCGCGTTCTTCGGTGCGCCGGTGATGTCCGCGGCGAGCCGTGCGGCGGTCTTGACCGGCAGTTCCGCGATCAGCAGCGCCAGCACGCGCTCGGCCTGCGGATCCAGCCCTTCACGCGCCGGCGCCCCTGACACCACCAGCACGAATTCGCCGCGCACCCGGTTCGGGTCCTCGGCAAGCCACGCCGCCGCCTCGCCGAGCGGCACCCGCACGATCTGCTCGAACAGCTTCGTCAGCTCGCGCGCGATCACGATCTCGCGCTCCGCTTCGAGCACTGCGGCGAGGTCCGCGACGCATTCGACGATGCGGTGCGGCGACTCGTAGAACACCAGCGGCACCGCGAGGGCGCGCAGCGCCTCGATGTCGGCGCGGCGCGCGGCGGACTTCGGCGGCAGGAAGCCGACGAAATGAAAGCCGTTGTCGACAAAGCCGGCCGCCGACAGCGCGGCGATCGCGGCGCACGGGCCGGGAATGGGCACCACCGGGAAGCCCGCCTCGCGCACCCGCGCGACTGCACGAGCACCGGGGTCGGAGATTGCCGGCGTGCCGGCGTCGCTGATCAACGCCACGTGCTGCCCCGCCTGCAACATGCGGATCACCTGCCCGGCGGCCGCCTGCTCGTTGTGCTCGTGCAGCGCGACGAGCCGCGTGGCGATGCCGAGTGCATCGAGCAGGCGCTGGCTGTGGCGCGTGTCCTCGGCCGCGATCACCTCCACGCCCGCCAGCACGGCCTGCGCGCGCGCGCTGATGTCCTGCAGGTTCCCGAGCGGCGTCGCCACCACATACAATGACGGCGTACTTGAAAGGGGCGAGGAGCCGTGAGCCATGAAAGGTGACCAGAACGTGAAGGAAGGCGCCATTGTCGGCGCCTCCGCGACCCGGAAGCAAGCGTCGGGAGCGGCGGCCGAAGCGCTCGCCGAACGCTTCCTCGCGCGCCGGGGGCTCGTCGTGCTGGCGCGCAACGTGCGCTGCCGCGGCGGCGAGATCGATCTGGTGTGCCTCGACCAGGGCGTTGTCGTGTTCGTCGAAGTGCGGCTGCGCACCAACCCGCGCTTCGGCGGCGCCGCGGCGAGCATCACTCCGGTCAAGCAGCGGCGCATCATCATCGCGGCGCGGTGGTGGCTGGCCGGAGCCGGGCGCCGTCACGCCGGGCGGCCCTGCCGTTTCGACGCAGCGCTGCTCGCCGACCTCGACGAGGACGGCGTCGAATGGCTGAAAGCCGCGTTCGACGCCGATGACTCGTAGAGGCGAGGCAAAAGCGTTTCCCCACTCACCCTCGCGGCGCCGCTTCCCGCCCGCGAGCGCGGCTGGCGACGCAGCCCGTGCTAGACTTTTGCCCCTGACGAAGTGACCCGAAGGCCGCCCATGGACCTGATCCATCGCATCTCCAGACAATTCGAAGACAGCGCACGCACCAAGCTCGACGCGCTCGAAGTGCTCGCCGCGCCGATCGCCGGGGCGGTGGAAATCATGATCGGCAGCCTGTTGAACAGCGGCAAGATCCTCGCGTGCGGCAACGGCGGCTCGGCCGCGGATGCGCAGCATTTCGCGGCCGAACTGGTCAATCGTTTCGAGATGGAGCGCCCTCCGCTCGCAGCGATCGCGCTGACGACCGACAGCTCGACGCTGACGTCGATCGCCAACGATTACGACTTCACGCAGGTATTCTCGAAACAGGTGCGGGCGCTCGGACATCCCGGCGACGTGCTGCTGGCAATCTCGACGAGCGGAAACTCGCCCAACGTCGTCGAGGCGATCGCGGCCGCGCACGAACGCGAAATGCGCGTCATCGCGCTCACCGGCAATGGTGGCGGGCGCATCGCAGAACTGCTCGGCGACGGCGACGTCCACCTGTGCGTGCCGGCGCAGCGCACCGCCCGCATCCAGGAAGTTCACCTGCTGACCCTGCACTGCCTGTGCGACGGCATCGATTGCCTGTTACTCGGAGTAGAAGACCAATGAGCGAATCACGCCCGCAAGTCACGCGCCGGACATTCCTTCTCGGCGTAATCGCCACCGCCGCGCTGCCGGTGCTGCAAGGTTGCTTCCCTCTCGTCGCCGGCGGCGTCGGGGCCGGGGCGGCGATGGTGGCCGACCGGCGCACGTCCGGCGCATACGTCGAGGACGAAGGGATCGAATGGCGCGCCGCAAGTGCATTGCGCGACCGCATGGGCGACGCAGTGCATGTCAACGTGACCTCGTTCAACCGCAACGTCCTCCTCACCGGCGAAGCGCCGAGCGAAGCGCACCGCGCCGAAATCGAACGCGTCGTCAGCGGCGTGTCGAACGTGCGCGGCATCACGAACGAAGTGCAGGTCGCCGGCATCGCGTCGCTGACGTCGCGCAGCAACGACTCGGTCATCACCTCGAAAGTCAAGGCCCGCTTCGTCGACGCCGCGACCTTCGGCGCGCACCACGTCAAAGTCGTCACCGAAGCCGGCACCGTCTATCTGCTCGGCCTGGTCACGCGCCGCGAAGCCGATGCCGCGACCGACGTCGCGCGCACCACGTCCGGCGTACGCAAGGTCGTGCGGGTGTTCGAATACATCACCGACCAGGAAGCGCGCCGCCTCGACGGCCAGCGCAGCAGCGGCACGTAACAGTCGTTTTGCGCACCGGCGGTGGCCGCGCTGCGGCCGACGCCTAGCGTCCCGTGCGCGCGAGCGCGGCGAGCAGCCTGTCATGGACGCCGCCGAATCCCCCGTTGCTCATCACCAGCACATGGTCCCCGGGCCGCGCCGCCGCCGCGACGTCGGCGACGAGCCGGTCGAGATCGTCGTACGTCGCACCCCGCTCGCCGAGCGGCGCCAGCGCGCCGGCAGCGTCCCACCCGAGGCCGCTTGCGTAGCAATAGACGTGATCCGCCTGCGCGAGGCTCTCCGGCAGCCGGTCCTTCATGACGCCCAGCTTCATCGTGTTGGAGCGCGGCTCGAGCACCGCCAGGATGCGGCCCGCGGGTTCGCGCCGGCGCAGGCCTTCGACGGTCAGCGCGATCGCGGTCGGGTGGTGGGCGAAGTCGTCGTACACGGTGACGCCGCGGACCTTTCCGCGCACTTCCATGCGGCGCTTGATTCCCGTGAAACCGGCCAGGCTCGCGATCGCCTGCGCCGGCGGCACGCCGACATGGCGGGCTGCGGCAATCGCCGCGAGCGCATTGCTGCGGTTGTGGCTGCCGCTCATCGGCATCGCCACACTGCCGGCGATTTCGTCGCGCAAACGGAATACCGCCTCGCTCTCCTCCGTGCCCGCTGCCGCCGACCATTGCGCCCCGTCGCCGAACCATTCGAGCTCGGACCAGCAACCGCGCGCCACCACCCGCTTCAGGCTCTCCTCGGCGGCGTTCGCAATGATCCGGCCCGACGCCGGAATCGTGCGCACGAGATGATGGAATTGCGTTTCGATCGCGGCCAGATCGCTGAAGATATCGGCGTGATCGAACTCGAGGTTGTTCAGGATCGCGGTGCGCGGGCGGTAATGGACGAACTTCGACCGCTTGTCGCAGAACGCCGTGTCGTATTCGTCGGCCTCGATGACGAAGAACGGGGAATCGGTCAGGCGCGCCGAAACGCCGAAATTGCCCGGCACGCCGCCGACGAGGAAACCGGGCGCGAGACCGGCGTCCTCGAGCATCCACGCGAGCATCGACGTCGTCGTCGTCTTGCCGTGCGTCCCGGCGACCGCGAGCACCCAGCGCCCCTGCAGCACGTTCTCGGCCAGCCACTGCGGCCCGGACACGTACGGCAGGCCGCGGTCGAGAATCGCCTCGAGCAGCGGATTGCCGCGCGATACCGCGTTGCCGATGACGTAGACGTCCGGCGCGAGATCGACCTGCGCCGCGTCGTAGCCTTCGGTCAGGCCGATGCCCTGGGCCTCGAGCTGAGTGCTCATCGGCGGATAGACGTTCGCGTCGCAGCCGGTGACGGTGTGACCTGCCGAGCGGGCCAGCAGCGCAACGCCTCCCATGAAGGTGCCGCAGATGCCGAGAATGTGGATGTGCATGAAAACTCCGGGAGCCGGGCGGCGTCTCAGGGTGATTGAAACCCGCCCGTGTAGAATGGGCGGCATTCTACATCGACCGTCTGCCGGACTCGCGACCATGACTTCCCGCGCGAATGCTTCCCGAAGCGGCAACCTGCGGCGCGGAGTTGCCGCGCTCGCCGCACGCATGATGGCCGAGGACGGCATCAGCGACTTCGGCTTCGCAAAACGCAAGGCAGCCCGCCAGCTTGGCATCTCCGAGTCCGAAGCGCTGCCCAACAACGCCGAGATCGAAGCCGAGCTGCGCGCGTGGCAGGCCCTGTACCAGGACGAAGAGCAGGCCGAGCGCCTGCTCGAAATGCGCTGCGCGGCGATCGAGGTGATGCGCCTGCTGGGCGAGTTCCGCCCCTACCTCACGGGCGGCGTGCTCGACGGCACCGCCGGGCGCTACACCGAAGTCGACATCGAGCTGTATCCCGAAAGCGCCAAGGACGTCGAGATCTTCTTCCTCAACCACGACATCGGCTACGAACACCGCGAACCCCGGCGCGGCGCCGCGAATGCTCCGGAAGCGATCCTGAGCTTCGACTGGGATCACGTGCCGATCAGGCTTTCGCTCTACACCGCTCAGGCCGAGCGCGTCAGCCGCCGCAACATCGAGCGCGCACGCCTGCCGGCGGTCGAAGCGCTCGTTCAGGCAAGCGAAGGCGGGGGCGCATGAAGCGGGCCGGCGCGCGTCACCTCATCGTCGTCGCCGTTGCGGTGCTCGCCGCGGTGGCCGGCTTCCTGGTTTCCCGCGGCACATCCGATCCGGCCCCCGCCGCGCACGTCGATCCGGCGGCCGGGAACGCGATTCTCGCGCTGGCGCTGCCCGATTCGCACGGCCAACTGCAGGCGCTGCAGCAATGGCGCGGCCGGGTGCTGGTGGTCAACTTCTGGGCGACATGGTGCCCGCCATGCCTGACCGAAATCCCGGATTTTGCCGCGGTCAGCCGCGGCTTCGCCGATTCCCCGGTCCAGTTCGTCGGCCTCGGCATCGACAAGGCCGAGAGCGTGCGAAAGTTCGGCGCGGAGCACGACGTCCCGTATCCGCTCTTGATCGGCACGCCGCAAACGCTGGAGCTGACCAGCGCGCTCGGAAACGCCGTGCAGGCGCTGCCCTACACGATCATCTTCGACCGCGCCGGGAAGATCGCACACATCAAGCTCGGCACCTTGAATCGCACTGAACTAGAAGGCAAAATCCGCGCACTCCTCGGGCAGTAATTCACGGCGCCGCGCCGCGAGGCACTGGACAAAATGCGGCTAAGTGCGGCAAACTTGCCGGCATGACGCGCCAAAAACGCAGTAAAAACCCAGACGCGGCGCCCCCGCCGCAACCCCGGATCCTGGTCCTGCACGGGCCGAATCTCAACCTTCTCGGCACCCGCGAGCCGGATGTCTACGGCCGCACGACGCTTGCCGACATCCATTCCGCGATGGAAGCCCGCGGGCGCGCCGAAGGCGTGCTGGTCGAGTCGTTCCAGAGCAACCACGAAGGCCAGCTGATCGACCGGGTACAGGCGGCTCCGCTGGAAGAAATCAGCTTCATCATCCTCAATCCGGCCGCTTACGCTCATACCAGCGTCGCGCTGCGCGACGCCCTCCTCGCGGTCGCGATCCCGTACGTCGAGGTGCATCTTTCCAACATTCATGCCCGGGACGCCTTCCGGCATCACTCCTATTTTTCCGACTGTGCAGCCGGCGTGATCTGCGGACTGGGCCCGTACGGCTACCTGGCCGCGCTCGAATACGCGCTCTCGCAGCTGCGGAAACCCTGACACCAAACCCCCCGGGCGCCCCGTGCGGCGGCGCCCCGCTCGGAGAACAGCATGGATCTGCGCAAGCTGAAGAAGTTGATCGACCTCGTCCAGGAGTCGGGCATTTCCGAACTGGAAGTCACCGAGGGCGAAGAGAAGGTCCGTATCGCCAAACACAGCACCGCCCCCGTTTCGAACTACCTCACGCAGATGCCGGCGAGCGTGCCGCAATTTACGGCGCCTGCGCCGGCCCCGGCGGTCGTGCTCACACCGCCCGTCGATGACGTACCCGAAGGCATGGTCGTGAAATCGCCGATGGTCGGCACGTTCTATCGCGCCTCGGCGCCGGGCGCGAAACCGCTCGTCGATGTCGGCCAGAGCGTCGCAGTCGGCGACCGCCTGTGCATCATCGAAGCGATGAAGCTGATGAACGAGATCGAATCCGAGTTCGCCGGCACGGTGAAAGCAGTCCTCGTCGAAAACGGCCAGCCGGTCGAATACGGCCAGCCGCTGTTCATCATCGCCTGAACGCCCTCATGTTCGAAAAGATACTGATCGCCAACCGTGGGGAAATCGCGCTGCGCGTGCTGCGCGCGTGCCGTGAGCTGGGCATCCGCACCGTCGCGGTGCACTCGGTCGCGGACACCGAAGCGAAATACGTCAAGCTCGCCGACGAGTCGGTGTGCATCGGCCCGGCGCAATCGGCACAGAGCTACCTGAACGTCCCCGCGATCATCTCCGCGGCCGAGGTCACCGACGCCGAAGCCATCCACCCGGGCTACGGTTTCCTGTCCGAGAACGCCGACTTCGCCGAACGCGTCGAGCAGTCCGGCTTCGTCTTCATCGGCCCGCGTTCCGACACGATCCGGCTGATGGGCGACAAGGTCAGCGCCAAGGATGCGATGAAGGCCGCGGGCGTGCCGTGCGTGCCGGGTTCGGAGGGTGCACTGCCCGAAGAACCGAAAGAGATCGTCAAGATCGCCCGCGCCGTCGGCTACCCCGTCATCATCAAGGCGGCCGGCGGCGGCGGCGGTCGCGGGATGCGCGTCGTGCACACCGAGGCGGCGCTGCTCAACGCGGTCGCGACGACCCGCGCCGAAGCCGACGCGGCGTTCGGCAACCCGGTCGTCTACATGGAAAAATTCCTCGAGAACCCGCGCCACGTCGAGATCCAGGTGCTCGCCGACGAGCACGGCAACGCGGTCTATCTCGGCGAACGCGACTGCTCGATGCAGCGCCGCCACCAGAAAGTCATCGAGGAAGCCCCGGCGCCGGGCATCGACCGCAAAGCCATCGCGAAAGTCGGCGAGCGCTGCGCCGAGGCCTGCCGCACGATCGGTTACCGCGGCGCAGGCACGTTCGAGTTCCTGTACGAGAACGGCGAGTTCTATTTCATCGAGATGAACACGCGCGTGCAGGTCGAACATCCCGTCACCGAGATGATCACCGGGATCGACATCGTGCAGGCGCAGATCCGCATCGCGACCGGCGAAAAGCTGTGGTTCCGCCAGCGCCACATCGAGTTCCGCGGCCACGCGATCGAGTGCCGCATCAACGCCGAGGACCCGTTCAAATTCACCCCCTGCCCGGGGAAGATCACGAACTGGCACATGCCGGGCGGCCCCGGCATCCGCGTCGATTCGCACGTCTATAACGGCTACACGATCCCCTCGCATTACGATTCGATGATCGGCAAGCTGATCGCGTACGGCGACACGCGCGAGCAGGCGATCCGGCGCATGCGGATCGCGCTGTCGGAGATGGCGGTCGAAGGCATCAAGACGAACGTGCCGCTGCACCAGGAGCTGATGCTCGATGCGCGTTTCGTCGAGGGCGGCACGAGCATCCACTACCTGGAACACAAGCTCGCCGAACGCAATGAAGTCAAGAACCTTGCCTGACCAGGCCGCGGACGCGCACATCATGTGGATCTCGGTAACCCTGCAAGCCGAAGCGCACAAGGCCGAAGCGCTGTCCGAGGCGCTGATGGACGCCGGCGCGCTGTCGATCAGCATCGAGGACGCCGACGCCGGCACCGACGCCGAGAAGCCGCAGTTCGGCGAGCCCGGCCATCATCCGGTCGGGCTGTGGGATCACAGCCGGGTCATCGCGCTGTTCGACGCGGACGCCGACCTCACCGTCGCGCTGGCCCGCGCGGCGGCCGATGCCGGCTTCGATGCGGTGCCGCCTTTCACGCTCGAAGAGATCGCCGAGCAGAACTGGGTGCAGCTCACCCAGAGCCAGTTCGAGCCGATCCGCATCACCGAGCGAATGTGGATCGTGCCGTCGTGGCACGCCGCGCCCGACCCGGCGGCGATCAACATCGAGCTCGATCCCGGCATGGCTTTCGGCACCGGCTCGCATCCGACGACGCGGCTGTGCCTCGAATGGCTGTGCGACACGGTGCAGCCGGGCGACAGCGTGCTCGACTACGGCTGCGGCTCCGGCATCCTCGGTATCGCCGCGGCGCGCCTCGGCGCCGATGATGTGCTCGGCGTCGACATCGACGACAAGGCGCTCGACGCCGCGCGCGACAACGCCGGGCGCAACCACGTCACGCTGCGGCTGCAGCATTCCCGCCAGCCGCTCGACGCGCGCTTCGACGTCGTCGTCGCCAACATCCTGACCAACCCGCTGTGCGTGCTGGCACCGCTGCTCGCCGCCCGGGTCGCACCCGGCGGCAGGATCGCCCTGTCCGGCGTGCTCGAAACCCAGACCGAACAGGTGATCGCGGCGTACGCGCCGTTCCTGCCGCTGCGCGTCGGCGCGCTACACGAAGGCTGGGCGCGGCTCGAGGGCGGCTCTCCGCGACAAACCGGGAGCCAGTGATGTTCGCGCGCTGCCCGGCCTGCCAGACGGTATTCCGGGTACAGCCGGAGCAGCTGCGCGCGCATCAGGGCGAGGTCCGCTGCGGACGCTGCTACGCGTCGTTCAACGCGCTCGATCGCGTGCTGCACGTCGCGCCCGCAGCACCGGCACCCGCCCCACCCGTACCCCAACCGCCCGCTGCCGCAGCGCCCGCGCCCGAACCGGTTGCAGACCGCGGCGACCGCTTCTTCATCCTCGACGACCCGCCGGCGCGCGCAACGGTGACACAGCACGTCGCCTTTCCGTCGGCTGATGACCGAACAGGAACCGGAACCGAGCCGGGTTCCGCCCCGGGGCGGAATGCTGAAATCAAAATCCCGCAGTTCGACGATTTCAGCGACAGCCTGGATTTCGAGATCCAGGAAACTTTCGTGACCTCCCGCCCCCCCGCCGCGCAGTCGCCCGTACATTCCGCGCAAGCGTGGTCCCGGCAGGGCGGTTACGAGGCGTTTGACGCGTTTGACAAGTTCGTCGACCGCCCGCAGCCCCCGTTCGACGCCCCCGGCGACGGAGACCGGGGCGAGTCTGAAGGCGCTGCGACATTCATCCCGGAGCCGTTCGAACCACGGGATCACCGCGAGCCCGTCCTGCCGCGCGACGGGCATCTTCCCATCGCAATGGGCGACACGGCCGCCGAAGATGGCCCCCTGCCGCCGATCCGGCGGGTGCGCACCGTCAGCATCGCGCCGAAACCGCTGGACGCTCCGGCTGCGCCCGCAAGCGCGACGCTACCGGCGCACCAGGATGACGATGACGAACCGCCGTCCGGACACGCTTCCTCCCGCGCCCGGGCAGCCAATGAGGCGGACGACCGCGCGCATCTCGACGCCACCTACGGCGCGCCGGCTTCGTCCGGCAAGCGCTGGCTGCCCGGCTTGGGAGTCGGCATCCTGCTGGGGGCGCTGGCGGTGCAGAGCGTGTTTGTCTTCCGGGACGACATCACCCGCAAGTGGCCGCAGTTGCGCCCGGCCTATCTCTCCGCGTGCGCGCCCCTGAAATGCACGCTGCCGCTGCCGCGCGTCGCCGGCGCGATCAGCATTGAAGCCTCGGCGCTGCAATCCGAGCCCGGCCGCGCCGCGCGCTTTGTGCTGAACGCGACGATCCGCAACCGCGCCCCCCACCCTCAGGCCTATCCGCATCTCGAACTGACGCTGACCGACGTCCAGGACCAGCCGCTGGTGCGCCGCGTGCTGGGGCCGGCGCAGTGGCTCCCCGCCGGCCTCCTCGAACAGGGAGGCGCCGAACAAAAATTCGACGCCGGACGCGACATCGTCGTGCAATTGCCGTTCGAGGCACCGGGCGTCGAGGCCACCGGCTACCGGGTCTATGCTTTCTATCCGTGAACCGGCCCGCCTGCACGCGCTCAGGCGGCGGCCAGGCCCGTCTCCGATAATCTGGAACCCCGATGCAACATCGCTCCCCGGACACCCGCCAAAGCCCGTTCAAAGGCAAGACCGGCCTGTTGCGGATCTGGAACGCCTTGCGCTACTCGTTCGCCGGACTGCGCGCCGCGCTCGAACATGAAGACGCGTTTCGCCAGGAATGCGTGCTGGCCGCCGTGCTGGTCCCGCTCGCGCTCTTCATGCCGACCGGCGGTGCGGGCAAGGCGCTGCTCGTCGGCAGCGTGCTGCTGCTGCTGATCGTCGAACTCGTCAACTCCGCGATCGAAGCGACCGTCGATCGCGTATCGCTGGAGCATCACCTGCTGGCCAAGCGAGCGAAAGACATCGGCAGCGCGGCAGTGCTGCTCGCGCTGGTCAATCTGGCGATGGTCTGGGGGCTGGTGATTTTCGGTTGAAGCCGCTCCTGGGCAAGGAGTGCGCGCGGCATGGCAGTGGCCAAGAGGCTGTTTGAGCGAAAGGTGGCGTGAGAAGAAACACCCGTGCTACAGGCGCCGGGCGCTTGCCACGCGGCGACAGCCACGGCCGGTTCTTCACCACGGCACTCGACTTGATATGTTTTTAATATTAAAAACGTATCAATCAGATATTGATTCCATTGTTTTTTCAACGGTTTTCCTGCTATTTTGATTTTTACACTTTTACAGGAAAACGCTCATGAAGGCGCTTGATCATCAGCAACAGCTCTTCATGGTCGAATCCGACCAACTTTACCGTACGTGGATCGAAGCGCTCAGGCACGCCCGCTCCTATCGCTACGGCATGCGCTGGGTGTCGTCGAAAGGGCGGCAATACCTCGTGCGACGACACGACGCACGCGGCAATGGCAAGTCGCTCGGCCCACGCAACACCGAAACAGAAGCCACCTTTGCCGCGTTTGCCGAAGGCAAGGCGCGCGCCGATGCGCGTTTGCAGCAGTTGTCGCGACGCATGAAGGAACAGGCCCGGTTAAACAAGGCCGCCCGGCTGGGCCGGCTGCCGACCATCGTCGGCGAGGTATTGCTGGCACTGGCAGCCTCGAATGTGGCGCGGGATTTCTGCGTGGTCGGCACACACGCGATTCACGGTTACGAGGCCATGGCCGGTGTGCACTGCCAGATGGAGTTGCTGGCGTCGGGCGATGTGGACCTCCTTTACGACCCGCGTCGACGACTTGCCCTCGTGACGGACAAACTGGAGGGTCACGGCCTGCTGGGCCTGCTGCAGAAGGTCGACGCCAGCTTCGAAAGGCTGCCGGACACCCGCTTTCGCGCTGCCAACAGCAATGGTTTCACGGTCGATCTCATCATCCCCGAACGCGAATTGCAGATCACGGAGGCCGTCACCTTCGGCGCCGACGATCTCGTCGCGGTCGAAGTCCCCAACCTGCACTGGCTCGTCAATGCACCAAAGCTGGACGTGGTCGCCATCGCCGCCAATGGCGCACCGGTAATGATGCGCGTCCCCGACCCGCGCGCCTTCGCCCTGCACAAGGCCTGGCTATCGCAGCAACCGGACCGCGAACCGGTCAAGAAGCGCCGCGACCGTGCACAAGCCGTGATGGTTGCGGCACTGGTGCAGACCCACCTGCCGGCGCTGCCCTTCGACACCGCCAGTCTCAAATTCTTCAGCGTCGACATGCTCGCCCGCGCGCGCAGCGCCATCGAGCAGGATTCAGACATCCGACTACCTGGAATGGATTTTTAGAACATGACCACGCTCATCAGTTTCTCGGCAGGGACCGTGCTTTCTTCGTGCGCGCTTCGTCGTTTGAACGTAACCGTTCAGACCTCACCCGGATTTTCATTGGTTGCCCGGCGTAGTCTTGCGGGATAACGCCGGCTTCGAAGACGGCGTAATGCGATGAAGCTGAGCGATCATGACCTGCGACAGATGGACGAGGGCTGGCCTTGCTGGAAAAGGCGATGGGGCACGCCGTGCCCTTGGATAACTAAGCAGGAAACTGTCGCTCCTTATCGCGCGGGGGCGTCAAAGGAACGACACTTTTGTGTCACGCAATGTGTCGCGCAATGCAAAACGCATCTCGCAACAAGAACAGATGGCCGAACGTCAGTGAGCACCGTAATGGAGCCAGTCTGGAGAAACAAGGGGCGCGATCGGGGCAAGAATGGGACGGGGGTGTCATTCGGCTGAAACCCCTCCCGGGCCCCGAGTGGCTTGCCGACCCGGGAGCGAAAAGACGCCACCGATGGCGTCAGCGCGTGACCCGCGTCGTGCCCGCGTCCCGCACCAGGCGAACGCGTTCGCCAAGGCGGAAGTTCTCGCCGCCGTCCTCCTGCACCACCGCAAGCACCTGGCCGTTTTCGAGCCGCACGGTGACTTCCACGCCCGGCTGGCGCGTTGCACCTTCCTCGACCGCAGCGCCTGCCAGACCGCCGGCCACCGCGCCGATCACCGTCGCGATCGCCTGTCCGCGCCCGCCGCCGACGCCGCTGCCTGCTATCCCGCCAACCGCGGCGCCGGCCAGCGGTCCCACTGGCGTCTTCGTGCCTTCGAGCTTCACCGCCCGCACCGCCTCGACAGTGCCGTACTGGACGACCATCGTGCGCCGCGCCTCGCCGCGCTCGTAAGCGCCACCGCCGAGGCCGGACGCGCAACCCGTCACGCCGAGCGCTGCGACCAATGCCGCGACCAGCGCGAGCCGTTGCGTTTTGCTGCCGGTTTTGCTGCCGGTTTTGCTGCCATTCACCCTCATCCCGCTCACCATAACGCCTCTCCAAATGCTGCCGCATACCGTTCGGCAATGTCGTTGCGCGCGGGCGCATGGTTCTGCCCGCCGCGGCACCCAATCTTGATCGCCCCCATCACCGACGCGAGCCGCCCCGTCCGCCCCCAGTCGTAGCCGTTCGCAATGCCGTAAAGGAGACCCGCGCGATACGCGTCGCCGCAGCCGGTCGGATCGACCAGCTGGTCGGGCGCGACACAGGGAATCGCAATGCACCGGCCTTCCGCGTAGATCTGCGAGCCTTCCGGCCCGAGCGTCACGACCAGCGCTTCCACCTCTTCGGCGAGCTCGGCGAGCGTGCGCCCGGTCTTCTCGCTCAGCAACTTCGCCTCATAGTCGTTGACCGTGCAGTAACGGGCCAGTTTCAGGCATTCCAGCAGCTCGCCGCCGGAAAACAGCGGCATCCCCTGCCCCGGGTCGAGCACGAACGGAATTCCGGCTGCGGCGAACTGCGACGCGTGGTTCAGCATGCCGTCGCGCCCGTCCGGCGACACGATGCCGAGCTTCACGCCCGCGGCGTCCTGCACGCGATTCAGGTGCGAATGATTCATCGCCCCCGGATGGAACGCGGTGATCTGGTTGTCGTCCAGATCGGTCGTGATGAAGGCCTGCGCGGTGAAGGTGCCCGGCACGTGGGTCACGTGGTCGTCGCGCAGGCCAAGCTTGCGCAGCCGCTCCCGGTACGCTCCCGCATCGTCGCCGACCGTTGCCATGATCAGCGGATCGGCGCCGAGCAGCTTGAGGTTATAGGCGATGTTGCCCGCGCAGCCGCCGAACTCCCGCCGCATGTCGGGCACGAGGAACGACACGTTCAGGATGTGGATCTGTTCGGGGAGAATGTGGCTCTTGAAGCGATCATGAAAGACCATGATCGTGTCGTAGGCGACGGAGCCGCAGACGAGAATGGACATGGCGCACCTGCCGGACGGGAAAGGCGGCCATTATAGAACTCTTGCACCCCCGTCCGCGGGCCGATCCCGCAGGCGCACGCACACCGCAACAGCCCCCCTCAGATCACCGCGCGCAGCTTTGCCGCCATCTCCTCGAGCGCCTCGCGCGGCGGATTCTTCGCCGGCCACGCCAGCGCCAGCCCGTCGCCTTCCCAGCGCGGCAGCACGTGGATGTGGAAATGGAACACCGTCTGCGCCCCGGCCGGCTCGTTCGCCTGGAACAGCGTCACGCCCTCGCAGCCGTACGCCTTCTTGACCGCCCGCGCCACCCGTGCCGCCGTCCGGAACGCCGCCGCCGCCAGATCGTCATCGAGTTCGTAGATGTTGGCGCGATGCGGCTTCACGACCACCAGCGCATGGCCGGGATTCACCGACTGCAGATCCATGAAGGCGAGCGTCGAATCGTCCTCGAATATCTTCGACGCCGGCAACTCGCCTTTGGCGATACGGCAGAACACGCAGGTTTCCATGCTTTCTCCTCGGGTGGGCGGGACTTGTTGTCACCGCATCGTAACGGTCAGATCACGGTGCCGCAACGCGGCATTTCGAAAATGGCGTCACCGATATACCAGAACGAGGTCAGGCGGAGCCAGTCATTGCGGAGAGTTTTGGCTTCTCACCGTCGGAGATGCGGACCATAATCGAGCAGGTACGCCTGCATACTGAAGACATCGAGAGGACATGGAATGAGCACTTTGGCCAAGGGACTGCGTTTTGATGATTTGATGATGTGGGTCGATCTGATGGATGGTCGTCAGCTGGGTGTACCGCTGGCTTACTTCCCACGCTTGCTCAATGCGACCCCCCAGCAGCGCTGCGACTACGTCATCAGTGGTGGTGGTGCAGGTATCCATTGGGATGCACTAGATGAAGACATCTCTGTCGAGGGGTTGCTTGCCGGACGCGGCGACCTGACTGCACGACATCGTATGGCAGCGTGACAGCAGGATTGGAACTGCCGCCCGAGTTCGAGCCCTACCTGCCGAGCCTGCTCGCCAACGAGGTGGCCCCGTTCAATCCGACACCTTGGACGTGACAGAGAACGATAGCTACGTCAGTTGGTACGCCGCCTGCCCCACCGCTCCCGGGCAGGGGCATCAAAGTGTCGAGGTGTGGCTCGATGCGATTCACTTCAGTCACGTTCTACACACCGCAGACTACGCCGCCGAGCAACGCTGGCCGGGCCGGTTTCAGCCCGTCATCATGATGTCCAGCGCCTCGGTCGGCTACGTATGAAAAGGGGCCCATAAAAGGGCCAGGCTCATTTAAACAAAAGAACACTCACTTTGGTTTGCGGGGAGAAACAAGAGGCCGCCCTCCCCCTCCCTCTCCCCCTCGGATGCAATCTTCCACTGGCAATTTCTACTTGACAGGTTCCGCGTCACGAAACATTATCGCCGCATGATCCACTCGTTCTCGTGCGCTGACACCGAAGCGCTTTTCCACAGCAGGACCGTGCCGCGATTCCGAAACATCGAGCGTGTAGCGCGGCGCAAGCTGCTGCAGCTTCATGCAGCGACGGATTTGGCCAGCCTGCGAGTTCCGCCCGGCAATCAGCTCGAAGCGCTCAAGGGCGACCGGAGAGGGCAGTACAGCATCCGCATCAATGACCAGTGGCGGTTGTGCTTCGAGTGGCGCGAGGACGGCGCCCATCTGGTCGAGATCGTGGATTACCACTAGGAGAACCATATGACCGAGACCGAACTGCTCGACGAGATCCATCCGGGCGAGATCTTGCTGGAGGATTTCCTGCGGCCGATGGGGATTACCGCTAGACAGCTCGCCGCGGACATCGACGTGTCGCCGAGCCGGATTAGCGAGCTCGTGCATGGCCGACGGCCGATCACGGCCGACACGGCACTGCGCTTGGGGCTCTTCTTTGGAATGGAGCCCCGCTTCTGGATGAACCTTCAGGCCGAGTACGACATGCGGATCGCTACACGGGAGCTGAAGGGCAAGATTGCTCCGCGCATCCGGGTTTTTCACTCGCGCCAAGCGCCGATATAAGCTGAGCGCAAAGAATCAAAAGGGGCCAGCGTCTTCGCTATGATAAAGAGGGGCCATCAGCCTTTACTTCTACGATGATCAGAGGCACAAGTTGCCTCACATTCATGCGAAATATCAAGGCCAGGATGCTTCTTTCTCGATTCTGGACGGATCGGTTCTGGCAGGGGAGATTCCGGTCGCCAAGGCCCGATTGGTTCAGGCGTGGATTGAGATTCATCCACCTGCCCGGCGTTCCCATCCATCTGGTGCAGCGCGGCCATAACCGGGAGGCCTGCTTCTTTACCGATGAGGACTTTCTGGCCTATCGGGAATGGCTGGCCGAGGCGCTGCAAAAGACCGGCTGGCGAAGATGCGCGACGGACCGGTGGCGCGCGGGTACATTGCGACCGGCACTTCGGCGATCTCGAGGCCCGCATGACGCAGCATCAGCAGCACGCCGAGATCCTGATAATCCAGCAACGTGGCTTCATCCGCGGCGAGAATCTCACACGCGGCGCGATTGTAACAGCCGACCCGCAGGCGCACGCACACCGCAACAGCGCCCCCCTCAGATCACCGCGCGCAGCTTTGCCGCCATCTCCTCGAGCGCCTCGCGCGGCGGATTCTTTGCCGGCCACGCCAGCGCCAACCCGTCGCCCTCCCAGCGCGGCAGCACGTGGATGTGGAAATGGAACACCGTCTGCGCCCCGGCCGGCTCGTTCGCCTGGAACAGCGTCACGCCCTCGCAGCCATACGCCTTCTTGACCGCCCGCGCCACCCGTGCCGCCGTCCGGAACGCCGCCGACGCCAGATCGTCATCGAGTTCGTAGATGTTGGCGCGATGCGGCTTCACGACCACCAACGCATGGCCGGGATTCACCGAGACTGCACGAAAAGGGCCACACGAAAAGGGGCCCACGAAAAGGGCCCACGAAAAGGGGCCAGGCTCATTTAATTAGTATTTGGCTACAATGACGCACCTGCCTATGGAGACACACGCCATGCCGACGATCAGCATGTTCTACGGCATCATCATCAGCCTTTACTTCTACGATGATCAGAGGCACAAGTTGCCTCACATTCATGCGAAATATCAAGGCCAGGATGCTTCTTTCTCGATTCTGGACGGATCGGTTCTGGCAGGGGAGATTCCGGTCGCCAAGGCCCGATTGGTTCAGGCGTGGATTGAGATTCATCGAGAGTCGCTGTTGGCCGATTGGGAGCTCGCCGTCAACGGCGAGAAACCATTTGCCATCGAACCCTTGCGCTAGGAGGCAAAATGGAATCTGTGACGCGCGTTGTACCCCGGGAAGACTTTTCCCTCGAACTCTGGTTCAACACTGGCGACCATCGCTTGTTCGATGCGCGGCCGTATTTGAACCGAGGTGTGTTTACGTCGCTTCAGGATGTCGCGCTATTCAAGCAGGCATTCGTCGCGCTCGACACCGTGTGCTGGCCGGGTGATCTGGATATTGCTCCCGAAACCCTCTATGACCTCTCGGTTCCGCTGACGGACTAAGCACGCCTTGCCCCGCCGTCCCCGTATCCACCTGCCCGGCGTTCCCATCCATCTGGTGCAGCGCGGCCATAACCGGGAGGCCTGCTTCTTTACTGATGAGGACTTTCTGGCCTATCGGGAATGGCTGGCCGAGGCGCTGCAAAAGACCGGCTGCGCCTTGCATGCCTATGTGCTGATGACCAACCATGTGCATCTGCTGCTCACGCCGCCGACCGCGCAGGCAGTCTCGCAACTGGTGATTTCGCTCGGGCGGCGCTATGTGCAGTACATCAACAAGACCTACCGTCGCACCGGCACCTTGTGGGACAGCCGCTACAAGTCTTCGCTGGTGCAGGCCGATGATTATTTATTGCTCTGTCAACGCTACATCGAGTTGAATCCGGTGCGGGCCAACATCACGGATGATCCGGCGCATTACCGCTGGAGCAGCTATCGGGCGAATGGCCTGGGGCAGTCCGATGCGCTGCTGACGCCGCATGCGTTGTATCTCGGGCTGGATGGCGATGCGACATCTCGCCAAGCGGCCTATCGGGCCTTGTTCCGCAGCGAACTCGATCATGAGGCGCTGACGGATATCCGCCTGGCGCTGAACCAGGGGCAACCATGTGGAGTTGGGCAAGGGGCGCTTTCTCGATCAGGTCGAACGGATGATCGGCCGTCGCTGCGAAGTGCGTCCGCGGGGTCGGCCGCGTAAAATGGCTGAACCGGGCAATGTGCAGGAGCAGCAGACCACGCTGCCGATTTGACCGCCGTTCCGCCAGCACCGACTTTTGCTTACAAGTGCGGGCAGCACGCCGAGATCCTGATAATCCAGCAACGTGGATTCATCCGCGGCGAGGATCTCACACGCGGCGCGATTGTAACAGCCGACCCGCAGGCGCACACACACACCGCAACAGCGCCCCCTCAGATCACCGCGCGCAGCTTTGCCGCCATCTCCTCGAGCGCCTCGCGCGGTGGATTCTTCGCCGGCCACGCCAGCGCCAGCCCGTCGCCTTCCCAGCGCGGCAGCACGTGGGACGGCTCGGCCTCCGGCCTGCGCGAGGGCCAAAAGACCGGCCTCGCCAATGCGTGAGCCAGTGCCGCGGACGCAGCCCCGCCAGCTTCGCCCTGCACGCGCGACACCTCGGGGACAACGGGTTGCGGAGGCTGCCACGGGCCGAGCGGTGCGATCCACACCCATGCAAGCACAGCGAAAAGGGCGGCAATCAGGAGAGCAAGAACGCGGCTGGCGGTCATGGCGACGTCAATCGGTTGGCGACGAGGCGAATCTGTACGGAAAGCATTTGGGGAGGATTCCGGCCCCCGACGGGCTGACGCAGGCGGGCTGACGTGCGGATGATGGAAGGCTGCAGCGTGATCGATTCGATCCTGAGGCGCGGTGACAAGGTGCGCAGGGTGCGGAGTGCGGCCTCCAGTTCCGGCAGTCCGCCCTGGGCGTTGACGACGAGCGCGATCTCCTGGTGATCGGGCGCGCTGCGGGGCGGCATCTGCTGGCTGCCCTGCACACTCATCCCGGCGCCCTGAAAGACGTCCCTCACGCGGCTTTGCAATTCGGAGGCGACGCGCGCGGGATCAAGCGTGTGAGGATAGGCATAAGCGGCTGCGCGAACGCGCGTCGCGTCGAGCGTCGAGGCGATATCGTCGCGCGCAACGAGGATCCCTGCCAGCCGGGCAACGCGAGGTTCGATGGCCTCGAGCGCAGCTTCGTACTTTTGCCAGCGATCCCAGACGAGATACAGGCCCGTGAAAAGCATCAGCACCAGAACCAGGGCTGTCGAGGCAAGCACCAGCGTGGCGTCGGCCGACGGGCGGTATCGATTCCGCCAGTTCATTTGACGAGGTCCATTTCGATGACGAAGCGTTCTTTTCCAGACGTGGGTTCGCGGGCGATCGACGAGGGCGCGCGGACATTGGCGAACAGCGGATGCGCCTCGAGCGCTTGCAGGAGCGCGGCGGCATCATCCGCCCGTCCGCTGATGCGGATCCGGCCCGGCTGGTATTCGAACAGGTCCAGCCATGCGTCGTCGGGAACGATGCCCGTGACGTGATCGAGCAGCTTCATGACGTCGGGCTCGGACTCGATGTCCGCTCCGAGCGACTGCTCGACCTGGGCGAGCCGTCCGAGTTCGTCGCGCATCGCCACCACCGGCGCCGCGCGCCCGGCAATGAGGTCGGCGTACTGCTGCGCCTGGATGAACTGCTCGCGCTTCTGTACGAGCGGCGACATGACGAGGGCTGCCGCGAGCAGCCCGGCCAGGGCGATGAGCGCGATGACGCCACGCACCTGCCGGCGCCAGCCAGCCAGGCGTCGTTCCTCGCCATAGCCCTGCAGGACGACATAGCCGTCGCCCATCGCGGCCCACACTTCGGGGCCGGAGGGCGTCGTCCGGCCTTCGAGCTGCGCATCAACGAGGCGCCGCGAGGTGATGCCAATAAGCGTTCGCGGTCTCGAAGCGCCGCCGGAGCGGATGCAGCGCCAGCCCCAGACCGTGTCATCGGGCGGAAACGGTGACGTGGCTTCGACCTCGAGCCGCACCGCGGCCAGGAGATCCTGGGCAGGAACCTGAGCCGTGAGCTCCCTTTCGAGGACAAGATGATCGGGGATTTCAATCGCATTGAAGGCGGGCGCCGGGCGCTCCGGCGCCTCGCCCTGTGCGGTGAATCCGGGGACGCGGACAATGACGCGGCGGCCGTCGTGACGAAGCAGCGTGACACTTTGCGAAGGGAATATCCGCCGGGCCGACAGCCACTCGAACACCTCCGCCCAGCCCCGCCGCCAGCGACCGGCCCACTGCGACAGGTCCAGCCCGAAGAGATTCAACTGGTTCTTATGAATCAAGGAGAGTCACCATTGATATCGTCATGGTCCGAGCTGCGGCGTGCCGGCTCGGCATGCAGCCATGTCCATGGCAACGGGTTTTGCGCAGCGGCGGGGGCGGTCGCGGAAATCCAAGCGGTCCGCGTCCATCCACTGCCGCTTCCGGTTTCGATTCGTGCGGCGAGGCGGTAGTCGTTGGCGAACCATTCGCTGACATGACGGCGGTCGATCGCGGAGAAGTCGGGATGCGCCCCCTCCCCGCCGGCACGCTCTTCAAGAATGCGCTGCACCAGCGAAGCGTCGCCGCGTGCCAGGACGCGCAGTACGCCGGGAGGAGCAACGAGAGGATTCACCGCACCGGCTCCGCCTTTGGTGATCGTGATCAAATCCGCGATCTTATCGTGAACGGCATCCGCTATTCCAAGTACCTGCGAGAGGTCGCCGGGGCGAATGAAATCCTCGTTTCGCGGCAGCGAAGCCGCGCCCCCGGCGACGTACTGATCATGTTCAGCGCCGTAAGGCAGCGCTTCGTCATCGGCGTCGCGCCAGTCGATCACCCTTTGCGCAAGGCTCACGGCCTGCTCGTCGGGCAGGTCGGCGCCGTACTTGAAGAGGTCAACGAGAAGACTTTCGGGCGCATCGTTGAGGCTGATGAAACCGCTTGCACGAACGATCTCCGTCCGTATCGACACGCCATCGATTTCATGCCGCATATATGCCGGAGCCACATTCCGTGGGGGTGATGCGACGAGTTCGGCCGCAGCGAGTCGCAGCGCGCCGTCGAGAAGCGCGCTGGCGCGAGCGGATTCGAGATGTTGCGCGGCGAGCCGTATATCGACACGCGCCGCCAGAGTCATGCCCGAGACAAGGATCGCGAGCGCGGCCGTAATCCACAGCACCGCAACGAGCGCGACGCCCCGCTCTACCCGGGCGGACATCCCCTTCCCGCGGACGCCGTGCGAAAGCATTCGATGCACCGACCTGCTCATGCTCACGGCGACCGAAGCCGATAGATCAGCTCGGGCCAGTAGCGTCCGGATGCTTGAACGGAAACCTTCATTCGTCTGGGAATCAGTTGTTCGCTGTTCCACTTTTGCTCCCATGAAGCGCCGGGTGCGTCCTCCTGGTAGGCGAGCGAAAACGAATCGACGCTGCCGACAAGGAGGTGCGTTCTGGAATGCGTCCAGTCCGGTGCACCATGCGGACCGGAATAGGGCAGATAGTCGAGCGCGAGTGCGAGACCCGATGCGTCCGGTATCAATCTGAGCCGCATGAAATGGAGGCCGCGCGTGCCGAACCGCGCAGGGAAGTCCCCGACCCAGACGACGGCGTCGGGGTCGCCGCGGAAGAACGGGGTCGCAGGAACTGCCGAGTTCTCGGGCGGAACCTGCGCGAGCGGTTCGGCAGCCGCGAAGGCGCGGCGCAGGAAGTCCGAGATCAGGCGCATGTCGGCGACACGGTCGGAAACTTGTGAAACCCGTGCCGACGAATCGCCGAGGCCGCGCAGTGCCCCCAGCAACCCGAGCATGATCAGCGAAACGAGGGTCAAGGCGACGACGATCTCGACCAGGGTGAATCCGCGCAATGACCGCATGCTAACGTGACGACCCCGGAGCCTCGTCCTGCGGAAGGACCGTCTGGAGCGATACCGAATGCTCGCGCCCCATGTCACGCCACTGAACCTCCACGCGCAGGGCATGGAACGGCCAGCGAACCGCCTCTGTCCCGCCTTCAGCGCCATCCGTTGCGTAAGGGCGGGAGTCCACCCGCCACTGAAAGCCGTCATCCGTTCGGCCCGATTCGTTGATTCCTGCCATGGGCACGACGTCGAAACGCGCAAGCAGGGACTCCGCGATGAGCACCGCGTGGCCGTGACGCTCTCCGTGAGCGGCGGTGCTCACACTGCCGCCCGCGGCCCGGTACAGCACGCCGAGCGACAACGCCATGATGGTGAATGCGACAAGGACTTCGAGCAGAGAAAATCCTCGCTGCCGCGATGCGCAAGGCCTATCGGGAAACATCCAGCGGCTCCTGTGTCACCCGGCCCAGCAACCAGTCGACCCGGAGTCGAACGCCGTCACCCTGAGGCTGACGGAAAATCATGACGGAGCCGCCGGTGGAACTGCCGTCGGGGAAGAAGCGGATGCGTGCCCCTCCATCCGTCGATATCTCGTTTGCCGCGACGACGGCATCAAAGCCGAGCCCTTCCGGAATTGGGCGGCCAGTCGATCCGGTGCCAAATTGTCGAGTTCCGACATTGACCTCGAAGGCAACCGGTCGTCCGCTCAATACGGATTGATTGCGTGCCAATCGAAGTTCCGACATGACGTTGCGCACCGTGCTGCGATATTGGACTGCATCCCGGACCTTCATGACCGCGAGCGGCGTCGCAGCCATGATCAGCGTCGCTACGGCAAAAGCGACAATGAGCTCCACAAGGGTGAAACCGCCTGCCGGCTGCGCAGGCCGCAGCGCACTTCCCGACGAATTGAACGACATGTCAACGGCGGGAACGTGCCGGGCGTTCAGGATTCCCAGTTACCGACGTCGACGTTCTCGCCCTCCCCACCGGGGGCGCCATCCGCCCCGAGCGAATAGATGTCGATATCCCCGCGCTTGCCGGGCGCTTCGTAGTGGTACGCATTGCCCCAGGGGTCTTTCGGCACGCCGCCCTTCTTCAGGTAAGGGCCGTTCCAGCCATTGGCAGTGGCGGGTTTCGCCGCCAGCGCGTTGAGACCTTCGTCCGTCGTCGGAAAGCGGCCGACGTCGAGCTTGAACAGCTCCGCCGCCTGTTCGAGGTCGGTGATCTGGACCGCCGCCGTCTTGCTTTTGGCGCCGCCCAGTTGCCCGAGCACCCGCGGACCGACCAGCCCGGCGAGCAGCCCCAGAATTGCGAGCACGACAAGCAGTTCGACAAGCGTAAAACCCTTGGCAGGGCGATAGGATTTGACTTGGTTCATGGTATTTCCAGTTCAGGGGCACTGCGGTGCGAAAGGTCGCATTGTATACGGGGTGCGAGCCGCTCCCAAACATCCGCCGGGGAGCAGGCGATGGGGCGGTCCGGCAATCCGCCCGGCGTTACATCGCCAGATCATTGACCGAAAGGATGCCCATCAGGATCGAGACGATGATCCCGGCGATCACTGCGCCCAGGGTCAGGATCAGCAAAGGTTCGAGCAGGGTCAGCGCCCGCTTCACGCCCGCCTGCACTTCCACATCATGCACCCGTGCCAGTTCCTGCAGCATCGCATCCAGCCGACCGGTCTCTTCCCCCAGCCGCACCATGTTGAGGGCGAGCGGGGTGAAGAGCTGCGTTTTTCCAAGGGCGTCCGCCATGCGCCCGCCTTGCTTGATCACGGGCGCCACGTCGGCCATCGCGGCGCGCAGGCGCTGGTTGGTCATGGTCTCGGCGGCGATCTTCAGCGCGGTGACGATCGGCACGCCATTACCCAGCAGCGTCCCCATGCTGCGCGCAAAACGCGTGACTTCGTACTTGCGCGTGACTTCGCCGAGCACCGGCAGGCGCAGCATCCACGCGTCGCGCTTGTCGCGGCCGGCCGGCGTGGCGAGCCAGCGGCGCACGAGCCAGACGAGGCCGGCAACGACGAGCACGATCAGCCAGCCCCAGTCGGCGACGAGATGGCCGGCGGCGACGATCAGGCGCGTCGGCAGCGGCAGCGCTTCGCCCATGTCGTCGAAGAGGCTTTCGAATTGCGGCACGACGAAGCCGAGCATCAAGAAAACCGAGATCGCAGCCACGACGACCAGTATGGCCGGATAGATCAGCGCCGAAACCACCGATTCGCGTAGTTCCTTGACGCGCTCGAGGTGTTCGGCAAGGCGACCGAGCACATCGGCCAGTTGCCCGCCGGCTTCGCCGGAGCGGACCATGTTGATGTAGAACTCGCCGAACAGCGCCTGGTGCGGGGCCAGCGCCTGGGACAGCCCCTTGCCGGCCTTGACCGACTTGAACACGTCTTCGAGCAATACGGTGACCGAAGGTTTACCGCCCATGCCGATCAGCACGCGCAGCGCACGATCGAGCGGCAAGCCCGCGCGCAGCATCACCGACAGTTGCCCGGTGATGCTATGGACGTCGGTGTGGTCGGGGCCGCGGTCGGCGGAGAACAGACGCATGCGCCGCCGCGCGGGGAAAGCCGCCTCCCCCGCCGCCGCCGGCCCGGAGCCGGCCTTCCCTGACACCGAAGCGGCATGAAGACCGGCTCCGCTCCGCTCCGTCACATCGAGCTGCAACGGCGTCAGCCCCTTGCCGCGCAGCAGACGCATCGCGGCTTCGCGACTGCCGGCGTCGACACGCCCTTCGACAACGCGGCCGTCCGCTTGCGCCGCGCGGTAGGCAAAATCAGCCATTGCCCTGATCCTGGGTCACGCGCAGCAGCTCGTCGAGCGACGTGATGCCGGCGGCGACCTTGCGCAGGCCGTCCTCGTACAGCGTGAGCATGCCGCCCTTGCGGGCGACCTGGTGCAGCGTCGTCGCGTCCGCACCGGCGAGGATCGCCTGGTGCGCGGCATCGTCCATGACGAAGAGCTCGTGAATCGAGGTGCGTCCGCGATACCCCGTGTGCTTGCACGCGGGGCAACCGCGCGCCACCTGCACGGTGCGGCTGTCCGGGGGCATGAAACGGTCGAGCCCGGCCTTTCTGACCGCGGCTTCCGGCAGTTCGGCGGCTTCCTTGCAGTTCGGGCAGAGCTGGCGCAGCAGGCGCTGCGACAGCACGCCGTTTACCGACGAGGTAATGAGGTAACGCTCCACGCCCATGTCTTCCAGGCGGATGATCGCTCCGACAGCGGTATTGGTGTGTAGCGTCGACAGCACGAGGTGGCCGGTGAGCGCCGACTGCACTGCGATCTGCGCGGTCTCGGTGTCGCGCATCTCGCCGATCATGATGATGTCCGGGTCCTGGCGCAGGATCGAGCGCAGCGCATGGGCGAAGGTCATGCCGATCTGCGGCAGCACCTGCACCTGGTTCACGCCTTCGAGCTGGTATTCGACGGGATCCTCGACGGTGAGGATCTTCAGCGCGGCCGAATCGAGCTTCGCGAGCGACGCGTACAGCGTCGTCGTCTTGCCCGAGCCGGTGGGGCCGGTGACGAGCAGGATGCCGTGCGGACGGTCGATGAGTTCACGGTAGCGGGCAAGGTTGTCGGGCGCGAAACCCATGTCCTCGAGATCGAGCCGGATGCTGGCGCGGTCCAGCACCCGCATCACGACGCTCTCGCCGTGGACCGTCGGCAGCGTCGATACGCGCAGGTCGAGTTCGTGGCCCTTCACCCGGTTCTTGATGCGCCCGTCCTGCGGCAGGCGGCGTTCCGCGATGTTCAGGTGCGCGAGCAGCTTGATCCGCGACGTGACGGCTGCGGCGAGGCCGCTGTCGGCCAGCTCCGCATCCTGCAGCACGCCGTCGACGCGGTAGCGGATGTGCAGCCCGTCTTCGAACGGTTCGATGTGGATGTCGGATGCGCGCAGGTCGATGACGCGCGAAATGATCTGGTTCACCAGCCGGATGACGGGAGCCTCGCTGGCGAGATCCTTGAGGTGCTCGATGAATTCGCTGTCGCCGTCGACGGCGCCGAGAAAACCGTCTCCTTCGTCCTCGTCCACCTCATCCGGTGGAGCGTAGAGGCGCTCGAGCGCCGACTGAAGCTCGGACTCGATCGCCAGCCAGGGCTCCACGGACAGGCTCGAAGCGAGCCGCAGCGCCTTGGTCAGGAAGGGGTCCTGCGGCGTCGCCATCGCGACGGCGACGCCGCCATCGGCCACCCGCAGCGGCAGCACCGCGTGCGCCAGCAGATAGTCCACCGACACCCCGGGGACTTCGACCGGTTCGTCGGGAAAATCCGGTGTCTGCGCGAGCGGAATGCCGAGCTGTTCGGACAGCGCACGGGCGACGTCGATCTCCGACAGCAACCCCAGCCGTACCAAAACGCGGCCGATGAGGTCGCCCATTTCCTGCTGTGCAGCGAGCGCCTGCTCGAGGTCACGATTTGACAGGCGATTGCTGCGGACAAGCAATTCCCCCAGGCGGGGGCGGGATGCGACCGCAACGGCGCCGTTTTCGGCAGGCGCGGGTTGGGCATTCATGTTTGGGGGCCTTGCACGGGCAGAATCGAAGCGGGGAGTTTACCCGCTTACCGAAAAATTATCGCGCCGGCGATCCCGTGCCGGAACGCGGTCGGCGCCTGCATGAGGATAGGCAGGCGATCAACGAAACCCCATCGCCGCAAGGATGCGCGCATTCGCGCGGCGCACGTCAAATTGCGCCTCGGCGCGGTGCCGGCTCGCGGCCCCCATCGATGCGATTCGCTCGGGCTGCTCGATGAAACCGATCATCGCATCGACCAGCGCATCGACATCGCGCGGCGGTACCAGCCAACCGTTTTCACCCGGCTCGACGGTATCCCGGCACCCCGGCATGTCGGTCGTGATGATCGGGCGGCCCATCGCCATGGCCTCCTGGATGCTGCGCGGAACGCCCTCGCGGTAGTACGACGGCAGGACGAAGATGCTCGCTTCGGCGATCGCCGGGCGAACGTCGCTGACATGGCCTCGCCATTCGACGACGCCTTCGGCATTCCACGCACGCAGTTCGGCCTCGCTGACGGAACCCGGATTCACGTCGATGCTGCCGAGCAGGATGAAACGTGCGCAAGGATGCATGGCGCGAACCCGCCGGGCCGCCTCGACGTACTCGCGGACACCCTTTTCGGCGAGCAGCCGGGCCGCGAGGAGGAAAGTCGGCGGATCCGTGACCGGCGGCGCGGCGGCGAACCAGCCGAGATCGACGCCGATGCCGCCGAGCATGATGGCGCGCTCGGCAGCGACCATGCGGCTGCGAACGAACAGTTCGACATCATCCCGGTTGAGGAAGAACACGCGATGCGCCGCGGCGAGCCCCGCCCGGTACAAGCCGCTGACCGCGGCGCGCAGCACGCGGCGGCGCAGCGAGAAGCCGGGGCTTTCTTCTGAATAGACATAGCCGGCGCCTTCGACCATCGCGGAGCGATCCGGCACGCCGGCGAGGCGCGCCGCGAAGGTGCCATATATCACCGGTTTGATGAAATACGTGAACGCGTAGTCGGGCTGCAGCCGGCGCAGCAGGCGCACGAGCCGGAAGATGTCGCGCGCGTCGCGCAACGGCCGTATGCCGGCCCGCTCGAGGCTGTAATCGACCGGTTCGGCGCCGAGCGCGGTCACGGCGTCGCGGCTCGCGTCATCGTAGTCGGGTGCGAGCGCGAACACCTGCAGGCCACGCGCGACCCAGTCGCGGATCAACGGACCACGGAAATTGTGGATCGAATACGCCTGGCTCGAGATCAGCGCGAGCCTCGCTTGCCGCAGCGGCGCAGTCGCACGGATTTCCCCCGCAGGCAGCGCCTCAGAACGACCCAAGCTGCTTCCCCGCATGCACCTGGAACACCTTGCGATCCTCGAGTCTCACCGCGGTGAGCTTTTCGCCCCATACGCAGCCGGAATCGAGGGCGAGCAGGTTCGGCTCCCTGCGCAATCCGAGCGCGGACCAGTGGCCGCAGACGAGGGTCGTGTCGCTGCTGGCGCGGTCCGGGTGCGCGAACCACGGCAGATGATTCGCCGGCGCGCTGTCGGGAGGCCCTTTCGCATCGAATTCCATGCGCCCGTCGGGCGTGCAGAAACGCATGCGCGTCATCGCGTTGACGATCACCCGCAGCCGCTCCCACCCGGCGAGGTCATCGCGCCACGCTTTCGGCGAATTGCCCCACATGTGGTGCAGGAACGCTTCGCAGGAATCCCCCGAGAGCGCGGCCTCGACTTCGCGAGCCAGCGCGCGGGCGCGTTCGGCCGTCCACCCGGGCAGCAGCCCGGCATGGACCATCGCGTATCCGCCCTCGAGATGCATCAACGGCAGTGTCCGCAACCAGGCGATGAGTTCGTCGCGATCCGGGGCCTCGAGCACCTGCTGCAGCGTGTCGTGGCGTTTGCGGCTCGAGGCGCCGGTGTAGGCGATCTTGAGAAGGTACAGGTCGTGGTTGCCGAGCACGCTCACCGCGGCGTCGCCGAGCGATTGGACGAAGCGCAAGGTGTCGAGCGACGCGGGTCCGCGGTTCACCAGATCGCCGACCAGCCACAGGCGGTCGCTTGACGGGTCGAAGCCGAACTGGTCGATCAGTTCTCGAAATTCGCGGTAACACCCCTGAATGTCACCGATTGCATAAATTGCCACCCTGGACTTACCTCAACATGCTTCGCGTGCCATTTTCGCCACAACGGGGAAAGGCTTGGGGGGAATTATACGGCGCATATTCCGGAACCCAGCGGCGCAGCACGCGCCGCACCGCGTCGTCGGCGCGGGTGTTGCCGGAGCGCAACCCCTGCAGCCTCTCGGGCATTGCAAACCCGTCCGGCGGCGAGGCGCGCGCGACAGGCATCCGGCTGTTCGAAATTCCGGGGCCCGTTATCCCAAATATACGAGACAATATTCCCAAATCTACGCAGCTAGATTCCCTGTTGCACGATACGATGTTTCACCATGAACAACACGCACTCTCTTTACCCACGGCTGATTGAGGCACGTATTGCCGAAGCAATGGCCGATACGCCCGTCGTGCTGGTTGCCGGTCCTCGGCAGGCAGGCAAGACCACCCTGGTGCGGCAGATCGCCGCGCAGGGGATGCGCTACCTCACACTCGACGACGAGCTCACGTTGCTGGCGGCCAAAGAGGACCCGGTGGGCATGATCCGCAGTCTGGATCGCGCGGTGATCGATGAAATTCAGCGTGCTCCCCAGTTGTTGCTCGCGATCAAAAAGACGGTGGATGAGGATCGACGCCCCGGTCGTTTTCTGCTGACCGGGTCGGCCAACCTGATGGCTTTACCGACCGTGGCCGACTCACTCGCCGGGCGAATGGAGACGCTGACATTGCTGCCTCTGTCGCAAAGTGAAATGCACGGCAGTACAGCAAACTGGATCGACAGCGCCTTTGCCGGACAGATACTGAAGGTGCGACGGGCCATGGTCGGGGATGATCTGGTGGAGGCGGTGCTGCGAGGTGGCTACCCTGAGGCGGTTTCCCGCGCTACGGTCAGGCGGAGAACAGCGTGGGTCCGCCAGTACCTCGACGCCATCATTCAGCGGGATGTCCGCGATGTGGCTGGCATCGACAAGCTTGACCAGTTACCCCGGTTCCTGCGCGCGCTGGCGCAAGTCTCCGGCCAGATGTGCAATTACACCCAATTGGGCGGCCAAGTCGGGCTGGATCACAAGACTGCCGCCCGGTACATCGGGGTGTTTGAGCAAATGTACCTGCTCAAGCGCATTGAGGTTTGGGCAAAGAACCGGCTGAACCGCGTCGTGAAGACGCCGAAAGTTCAATTCATCGATTCGGGGCTGTTGTCCACGCTGGCGGACGTGACCCCAGCGCTTGCTCAGCAGGACCGCGGCCGGTTTGGCAAGGTACTGGAGACCTTTGTTTTCGGCGAGTTGCTCAAGCACACGACGACTGCTGAAGGGGATTACCAGTTGCTCTACTACCGCGACCACGACCAATTCGAGGTGGATTTCGTCATCGAGAATGCGGCAGGCCAGCTGATCGGGGTGGAAGTCAAGGCGGCAGCCACGGTCAGGGAAGGCGATCTTCGTGGCTTGAAGCGGCTGGCGAGTATCGCGGGGGCACAGGTCAAGTTGGGCGTGATTCTTTACGATGGAATGGAGACCCTGCCGCTTGGAGATGGTCTGTGGGCTGCGCCACTGGCTAGTTTATGGGGGCAGTAGTGCTACAACGCCGACGCCGGTCCGCGATTGACCAGACTTACCTCAACATGCTTCGCGTGCCATTTTCGCCGTCACGAGGAAAGGCTTCGGGGGATTATACGGTGCATATTCCGGAACCCAGCGACGCAGCACGCGCCGCACCTCGTCGTCGGTCCGGGTGTTGCCGGAACGCACCCACTGCAGCATCTCGGCCATCTCGAAGCCGTCCGGCAAAGAGGCGCGGGCGACGCGCAGCTTGGGGTGATGAGTCGGCCGGGTGCGTTCGCTGTGCGCGAGGACTTCCTCGAACAGCTTTTCCCCCGGGCGCAGGCCGGTGAACACGATGGGGACTTCGCTCTCGCTCTTGCCGGACAGGCGGATCATGTCGCGGGCGAGATCGAGCACCTTGACGGGCTGCCCCATGTCGAGGACGAAGATCTCGCCCCCCTCGCCCATCGCGGCGGCCTGCAGCACGAGTTGCGCCGCCTCGTGTATCGCCATGAAGTAGCGCGTGATCTCGGGATGCGTGACGGTGACCGGCCCGCCGCGCTCGATCTGCGCCTGGAACTTCGGGATGACGCTGCCGGCGCTGCCGAGCACGTTGCCGAAGCGGACCATCTCGAAACGCGTCCGGCGCGACTGGCGCTGCATTTCCTGGCAGATGATCTCCGCCAGACGCTTGCTCGCCCCCATCACGTTGGTCGGGTTGACCGCCTTGTCGGTGGACACGAGGACGAATCGCTCGACGCCGAGCGCCGCCGACGCCTGGGCGAGGATCCACGTGCCGAGGACGTTGTTGCGCACCGCCTGCCACGCATTCTGCTCTTCCATCAGCGGCACGTGCTTGTAGGCCGCGGCGTGGAACACCACCGCCGGCGCATGGCGCTCGAGGATTTCCATGACGCGGCGGCGATCCTTGACGTCACCAGCGATCGCCACGAGGCCGACCTCCGGAAACTCCTCGGCGAACTCCTCGCTGAGCGTATACAGCGCGAACTCGTTCAGTTCGAACGCAATGATCTGGGCCGGCCCGAAGCGCGCGATCTGCCGGCACAGTTCGGCGCCGATCGAACCGCCGGCGCCGGTCACCATCGCCACCCGCCCCGCGAGCATCTCGCGCACCTGCGGGGTGTCGATCTCCACCGGTTCGCGCCCGAGCAGATCCTCGAGGTCGAGGCTGCGCATTTGCGACAGCGTGTCGTGCCCGGCGATCAGCTGCTCGATCGCGGGGAGGATGAACACCCGCACGCCCGCGCGCACGCACAGGTTTGCAACCCGGCGGTGACGCTCCGCGTTGGCGCCGGGCATGGCGATGATCGCGTGGCGGACCCGCAGCGCGTCCGCCCAGTCGGCGATCTCGCCCACGGACCCCAGCACCCGCACGCCACAGACCTCGCGTTGCCGTTTCGCCGGATCGTCATCGAGCAGGCCCACCACATGCCACTCGCGCGAGCGGCGCAACTCCTGGATCAGGTTCACCGCTTCGCGACCGGCCCCCAGCACCAGAACGGGCTTGCCGACGCCACGCAGCGCACCGAACTCCCGGTGCTCCTTGAAAACACGGTAAGCGGCGCGCCCGCCGCCCATGATCGCCACCAGCAACAGCGGATAGATCAGCAGCAGCGACCGCGGCAGCGCCGGCGCGGGGGCGAGGAACACCGCACCGAGCGCGATCACCACCATGCTGAGCCCGACCGCCCGGCCGATGCGCAGCAGGTCGGGCAGGCTCGCGAACACCCAGATGCCCCGGTACAGGCCCGCGGCGCGAAAGACCACCGCCTCGACCGGTACCAGCAGCAACACCCCGTAGTTGGCGATGGGCAGGTACGCACCCAGCCCTTCGAAATTGAAGCGCAACATGAAGGCCCCGAACCAGGCGGCGACAACTGCCGCGAGGTCGAATCCGAATACCGCCAGCGAACGCCAGCGCACCGCGACGCTCAGGTTCATTTTGCGGGCTCCGTTTCCATATGACGATCCCATTGCCGGTCGATGCGACGCCCGAGGACGACCAGCACCGCGCTCCACGCGGCGGCCCCGATCCATCCGCTCGCCTCGACGAACAGCAACATCAGCACCGCCAGTGACGCGCCGACCAGCATCACGAGCAGCCAGCGCAAGCACATCGCATCGTGGGCGAAGCCGCCGCGTACCATGCGTTGATAATAATGTTCGCGGTGCGCATGCCACACCCGCTCACCCCTGCACGCCCGGCGAACCAGGGTCACTGTCGCGTCGAACAGAAACGGCGCGAACACGAGCGGCGCAAACCACAGCGGCCACGCGCCGATCGAGTAACCATACCAACCGAGGCCGCCGGCAAGAAAACCCGATGGAATCGCGCCGACGTCGCCCATGAAAATTCGCGCCGGATGCCAGTTGAACAGCAGGAAACTCGCCGAAGCAGCGGCCACCGCGATACACAGGCCGGCCAGCGCCGCCTGTCCGGCCTGCGCGAATCCGATCGCATAAGCGGCGAATCCTACCGCGGACATACTGCCAGCGAGGCCGTCGGCGCCGTCCATGAAATTGTAAGCATTTATCGACCACGCAATGACGATGACCTGCAGCGCGACGAGCAGCGGCGATCCCGCGCCGTGAAAAAATACAACAGCCGCGGCCGATGCCAGATGCACGCCGAGCCGCAGCCAGAACGGCAGATCGAGCCAGTCGTCGGCCCACGACACCGCGGCGAGGACCAGCACCGGGATGAGCCATACCGGTGCTGCGCCCGCCCACCCTCCGCACGCCAGCGTTGCCGCGACGATGCCGAGCCCGCCGCCGTGGGGCGTCGGCCGCTCATGGAGCGACCGATGCCCGGGCTGGTCGACGCCGCGATCGGCAAAACGCAGTCGCAGCGCTATCGTGGCCGCCGAGACCACCGCGGCCACCGCAGCCATTGCGGCGAGCGCGATGAAGCCGATTGCCCCGCTCATCGCGCCCGCTCCGCACCGCAGCCCGCGAATGTCTTCTGCAGTCCCTGCTGCAGCGACACCCGCGCACGCCAGCCGAGCTCGCGCTCGATCAGCGCCGGCGAGTAGCTTTCGGGGCCGAGCAGGCGCTCGACCGCCGCCCGGTCGAGTGGAACCGGCCTGCGACACAGCTTCCCGAGCCAATGGCCGATTTCGCCGCCGAATCGAAGGACGCCCGCGGGACAGCGCCAGCGGACCGGCGCCAGCCCCAGTGCCGCGCGCAGCGCGTCGTACAGCTCGCGGCCCGAGTAGCTGCGCGGATCCGCGACGATGTAGGTTTTTCCCGCCGCACGGGCGTCATCCGCGACCAGCAGCATCGCCACGAGCACGTCGTCGACATGCACCAGCGAACGCTTCGCGCCGGTCTCGGGCAGCGGCGGGAACCAGCCCCGGCGGATGCCGCGCGCCATGCGCTCGAGATTTCCCCGGCTGCCGGGGCCATACACCATCGCCAACCGAAGATTGGTCACCCTCATGCCGAAGCGCGGGCCGGCGGCGAGCACGGCGTGCTCCGCGTCGCGCTTGGCCCGCCCGTAGGCGGTTTCCGGCAGCGCCGGCCAGGCCTCATCGACAAGCGCGGCACCGGGCGCGCCCATCGCCTTGACGCTCGACAGGAACACGAAACCGCCCACGCCCTGGCGCCCGGCGGCCTCGACGAGGTTCGCGGTGCCGGCGAGATTCACGTCGCGGTGCCGCCGGTCCGCAGTTTCACCGGGCGAGTCGAAAGCGTGCGCGAGCCCTGCGCAATGGAATACCAGTTCGACGCCGCGGCATGCGCGGTCGAGCGCGTCCGGGTCGAGCAGGTCGGCACGCACCGCCGACGGGCCGGGCAATGCCAGCCGCGACATCCTTCGAACGTATTCGCCCCGCGCCTCGAGCGCCGTCGCGAGCCGGCTGCCGATGAAGCCGGTCGCGCCGGTGACGAGGACGGTGCGTGCTGCCATTCAGGAGCGGTAATAGTCGCGATACCAGGCGACGAAGCGCGCGACGCCTTCCGGCACCGGCGTCGCCGGCGCGAACCCCGTCCATGCGTCGAGCTCCGCGATATCGGCATACGTCGCCGGCACGTCGCCGTCCTGCAGCGGCAGGAAGTTCTTCTCTGCCTTCCTGCCGATCGCGTCCTCGATCGCTTCGATGAACGCCATCAGTTCGACCGGATCGTGGTTGCCGATGTTGAACACGCGGTACGGCGCGTTGCTGCGGGCGGGGTCGGGCTGCAGCGCGTCGAAACCCGGATCGGGTTCGGCGACGCGGTCGAGCGTGCGGACGACGCCTTCGACGATGTCGTCGATGTAGGTGAAGTCGCGCATCATCAGCCCGTGGTTGAAGACGTCGATCGGACGGCCTTCGAGGATCGCCCGCGTGAACAGGAACAGCGCCATGTCGGGGCGGCCCCACGGGCCGTAGACGGTGAAAAAGCGCAGGCCGGTGGTCGGCAGGCCGTAGAGGTGGCTGTAAGTGTGCGCCATCAGCTCGTTGGCTTTCTTGGTCGCGGCGTAGATGCTGACCGGGTGATCGACGCTGTCGTGCTCGGAGAACGGCATCTTCGTGTTGCCGCCGTAGACGCTCGAGCTGCTCGCATACACCAGGTGCCGCACGCCGCCGCGGCGGCAGCCTTCGAGGACGTTCATGAAGCCGACCAGGTTGCTGTCGACGTACGCGTGCGGGTTCTGCAGCGAATAGCGCACGCCCGCCTGCGCCGCGAGGTGGACGACGCGATCGAATCCTTCCACGGCGAAGAGGCGCTCCATACCGCCGCGGTCGGCGACATCGAGCTTGACGAAACGGAAACGCGGATGCGGCGTGAGGCGCGCGAGGCGGTCTTCCTTGAGGCGCGGGTCGTAATAATCATTGAGGTTGTCCAGGCCGACCACCTCGTCCCCGCGCGCGAGCAGCACTTGGCAGGTGTGCATGCCGATGAAGCCGGCTGCGCCGGTGATGAGAACTTTCATGGTCGGGCCCGTCCTGCTCGCGTCGAGCGGTGGATTATCTCATACCCGGTTGTAATGCTGCCTGCGCAACCTCCGGTTACGAAACCGGGCTCGCGCCGCACGCCGCTATACTGCCGAACCGTTTCGGACTCTTTCGATGCTCGCCCGTCTGCTCTACACCCTGCTCTGGATTTTCGCGCTGCCGGTCGTGCTGCTGCGTCTGCTGTGGCGCGCGCGGCGGCAGCCGGAATATCTGCGGCATGTCGGCGAACGTTTCGGGCGTTACCGCGTTGCGGCGCCGGCGCCGGTGTTCTGGATCCACGCGGTGTCGGTCGGCGAGACGCGCGCCGCCGAGCCGCTGGTGCGGGCGCTGCTCGCACGCTGGCCGGATCGCAGCGTCGTGCTGACGCACATGACGCCGACCGGCCGCGCAACCTCCAAGGCGCTGTTCGGCGACGATCCACGCGTGCTTCGCGTTTATCTGCCGTACGACCTCGGTTTTCTTTCGACCCGCTTCCTGCGCCGCTTCCGGCCGCAGGTCGGGCTGATCATGGAAACGGAATTGTGGCCGAACCTGCTCGCAGCCTGTCGACGGCGGCAGGTGCCGGTGCTGCTCGCGAACGCGCGCCTGTCGGAGCGTTCTGCGGCGCGCTATGCGCGCTGGCCGGCGCTGACCGGGCTCACGCTCGGCGCCTTGAGCGCGATCGCGGCGCAGACCGACGCCGATGCACGGCGGCTCGCGGCGCTCGGCGGCGGGCGGGTCGCCGTGACCGGCAACATCAAGTTCGACATCGCGCCGCCCGAGCCACTGTTGCGGCTCGGCGACACTTTCCGCGCGCGTTTCGGCGGCCGCCCGGTGATCCTCGCCGCGAGCACGCGCGAGGGGGAGGAGGGGCCGATTCTCGACGCGTTCGCGGCACGCGCCCCGGACGACGCGCTGCTCGCGCTCGTGCCGCGGCATCCGGAGCGTTTCGACGAGGTCGCCGGGCTGGTCCGGGCGCGCGGCCTGAGCTTGCAGCGGCGCTCCGACGACACGCCGGTGGGGCCGAACACGCGCGTGTGGCTCGGCGATTCGATGGGGGAGATGTTCGCGTATTACGCGGCAGCCGATGTCGCGCTGCTCGGCGGCAGCTGGCTGGCGTTCGGCGGGCAGAACCTGATCGAGGCCTGCGCCGTCGGCACCCCGGTCGTCCTCGGCCCGCATACGTTCAACTTCGCGCTGGTGGCGGACCAGGCGGTCGAGGCGGGCGCCGCGCTGCGCGCGGACGATCCCGGCGCGGGAATGGCTGCGGCGGTCGCGCTGCTCCGGGATCCGTCACGCCGGAAGGCGATCGGTGCTGCGGGACGCGGTTTTGCTTCGACGCACCGTGGGGCGACCGAACGAACGATGACGATCGTCGAAGAGTTGGTCGGCTCCGGCAAAACATCGCCGGCATGCCGCTGGGCCGACGGCGACGACTAACGCGATGCCGGCCCGAGTTGCACCGGCGCAAAGCTCGTCGGGCTCTCGGCGAGCAGCGCGTTGATCACCTGGACGTCCTCTTCGCCGAGCGTCCCCGCCGCCGCCTTCAGCCGCAGCTGGGCAAGCAGCGTGTCGTAGCGGGCGCGGGCGAGCTGGCGCAAGGTGTCGGCGAGCTGGCTTTGCGCGTTCAGCACGTCGATGTTGATCCGTACGCCGACTTCATAGCCGAGGCGGTTCGCCTCGAGCGCCGACGTCGACGAGACCTGCGCGGCCTCCAGCGCGCGCACCTGCGCCATGCCGCTGGTCACGCCGAGATAAGCCTGGCGCGCCGCGAGCGCGGCGTTGCGGCGCGCCTCCTCGAGATCGGCTTCGGCCCTGACCCGCAGCGCCGCCGCTTCACGCGCGCGCGACGAAATCGCGCCGCCCGCGAACAGCGGCAAATTGAACTGCAGGCCGACGGTCTGCGCATCGCTTTCCGTCCGCCCGCCGGCGCCGGCAAAACTGCTGCTGGTGCTGATGCCGCCCTGGTGGCCGTAGGTGGCGACGACATCGACGGTCGGATAATGGCCCGCGCGCGCCAGCTCGACCTGGCGGCCTGCGATCTCGCGCGACACCTGCTGCACCTGCACGCCATAAGCGCCCTGCTCTGCGGCGCTCGCCCACTCGACGATGCTGTCCGGCTGCGGCCGCGACAGCGTGACGCCGCCGCGCAACCCGGCCAGCGGCTCCGGGTCCTTGCCGATGATCTGCGCGAGCGTGTGGCGGCGCACGTCGAGATCGTTGCGTGCGGCGATTTCCTGTGCCACGGCGAGATCGAAGCGCGACTGCGCCTCGTGTACATCGGTGATCGTCACCGTGCCGACTTCGAAGCTCGCTTTCGCGAGCTCGAGCTGTTCGGCCGCAGCGGTGCGCAGCTGCGTCTGCGCGACCAGCACGTCCTGGGCGTTGAGGACATCGAAATAGGCTTGCGACACGCGCAGGATCAGGTCCTGCCGCGCTTCGCCGAACTGCACGCCGGCGAGCGCGGTCTGCAGTTCGCCCTGCTTGTACTGCACCCAGTTCTGCCAGCGGAACAGCGGCTGCGTCAGCTGCACGCCGTACGCGTTGCTGTTGTAGCGCCGCTCGCCGAACTGGCTGCTGTCGACGTCGTTCCACGTCGTGTCGGCCGACGCGCCGATCACCGGCAGCAGGCCTGCACGGCCCTGGACGACCCTTTCCTGGCCGGCATCGAACTGCGCGCGAGCCGCCGCATAGCGGGCGTCGTTCGCCAGTGCGTCGCGATACACATCGAGCAGATCGGCGGACCACGCCACTGCCGGGATCAGGCTCGTCACACAGATTGCCAGCGCCCGCTTCATCGGCTTCACTCTTCGCTTCATTCAGTATCGGGCCATGCCCGGTTCGACCTGCGCCGCCCAGGCTGCGACGCCGCCCGCCAGATTGATGACGTCGCGGAAACCCTGGCGCTCGAGGAACATGCCGACCTGGGCGCTGCGCGCGCCGTGGTGGCAGATGACGACCGTCTCGGCGCCCGCGTCGAGTTCACCGAGGTGGGCAGGCACCGTCGCCATCGGCATCGGCTGTGAACCCTCGATATGGCAGGTTTCGAATTCCCACGGCTCGCGCACGTCGAGCAGCACGGGTTTTTCGCGCGACGCGTCAGCGAGCCGGTCGGCGAGTTCGGAAGCAGTCATCTGGCGCATCGTCACATCCTCCAAAGTGGAGTTTCGCTTACTTTCGCAGCAGTGGCGTGCGCCCGCGATCCGGCCGGCGGAAGCCGCCCGCTGCTCAGAACCTGAATTCGTCGGGGTGCTGCGCGTTCTTCAGCATCGGCACGACGGTTTCGAAAATGTCCTCGCTTTTGTACGCCCCTTCGCCGACACAGGTCACGAGCCGCGCCTTCATCACCGGCGCTTCGCCGACGAATGTGAACAGGCGCCCGCCAAGCTTGAGCTGCGCGAGCAACGCCGGCGGCAGCATCGGCAGGCCGCCAGACATGACGATGACGTCGTAGGGGGCGCGGGCGCTCCACCCCGCGGCCGCGTCGCCGTCCTCGACGATGACGTTCTCGACGCCGTAGCGGGCAAGGTTTTCAGCAGCGAGCTTGACGAGCTCGGGCTCGATGTCGATCGTGCGCACCCAGTCGGAGCACGCGGCGAGCAGCGCGGCGAAGTAGCCGGAACCGGCGCCGACTTCGAGCACGGTGTCGGCGCGCTTGACCTGCAGCGCCTGCAGGATCTTGCCTTCGATGACGGGTTTCAGCATCGACTGGCCGCAGCCGATCGGGATTTCGATATCGGCAAAAGCGAGCGTCTTGTAGGCGGCGGGAACGAACTCCTCGCGCCTGACCGCCATCAGCAGGTCGAGCACGTCCTGATCCAGCACATCCCAAGGGCGGATCTGCTGCTCGACCATGTTGAAGCGGGCTTGTTCGAAATTCATTTTGGGCTTCCTGTGCAAATATTAGCACACGCTAATAGAGTGCGCGACCGGATGAGAAAAACCTTCGCATTCTAACGCACTTGCGGCGCAGCGATGTTCGCCGCGGGACTCCCGGAGCCCTCGCCCGGCGGCGGCTTGACGCGGTACCAGGCCGCATACAGCGCCGGCAGGAACAGCATCGTCAACACCGTCGCGACCGTCAGGCCGCCCATGATCGCGACCGCCATCGGGCCGAAGAACGCGCTGTCCGACAGCGGGATCATCGCGAGGATCGCCGCGGCGGCAGTCAGCATGATCGGGCGGAAGCGGCGCACCGCCGATTCGACGACGGCGTCCCACGCGCTGCGTCCGGCTTCGCGGTCCTGGCGGATCTGGTCGATAAGGATCACCGAGTTCCTCATGATCATCCCCGCCAGCGCGATCGTGCCGAGCATCGCGACGAAGCCGAACGGCTTGCCGAACAGCAGCAGGAACGCGGTGACGCCGATCAGGCCGAGCGGCGCCGTCAGCAGCACCATGAACACCAGCGAGAAGCTGCGCAGCTGCAGCATCAGCACGGTCAACACGACGACGAGGAACAGCGGCACGCCGGCCGCAACCGAACTGCCGCCTTTCGCGCTCTCCTCGGCCGAGCCGCCCACTTCGACGCGGTAGCCGAGCGGCAGTTTCCCGCGCAACGCGTCGATCGCCGGCGCGAGGTCGGCGACGACGCTCGCCGGCTGCGCCGTACCGTACAGGTTCGCGCGCACGGTGACGGTCGGCAGCCGGTCGCGCCGCCAGATCACGCCCTGCTCGAAGCCGTATTCGGCCGTCGCGACCTGCGCGAGCGACACGCTGGCCCCGCTCGCGGTCGGAATCGCGAGGTCCGGCAAGAGGCCCAGATGCACGCGCTCGGACTCGGCACCGCGCAGCACGACCTCGATCGTCTCGGTGCCGTCGCGGAACTGCGTCACCGCGAGACCCTGCAGCGACGTGTTGAGCAGGTTCGCGATATCGCGCGTGCTCAGCCCGAGCAGGCGTGCCTTGTCCTGGTCGATCCTCAGCCGCACCTGTTTCGACGGCTCCTCCCAGTCGAGATGCACGTTCGACAACTCCGGGCGCGCCCGCAGCGCCGCCGCGACCTGGTGCGCGATGCGCCGCATCTGGCCGAAGTCCTGGCCGCTGACGCGGTATTGCACCGGGAAACCGACCGGCGGGCCGTTCTCGAGCCGGTTGACGACGCCGAGCACGTCGGCCGGCCCTCCCTCGAAGAGGCGGATCAGCTTCGTGCGCACCGCTTCGCGCGCCGCCGGACCTTCGGTGAGGACGACGAACTGCGCGAAGTTCGTCTGCGCGAGCGCCTGGTCGAGCGGCAGGTAGAAGCGCGGGCTGCCGCCGCCGAGCCACGCGACGTAGTTCTCGATGCCTTCCTGCTCGTCGAGGAAAGCTTCGATGCGCCGCACCGCTTCGTCGGTCGCATGGTGCGACACGCCTTCGGCGAGCCGCAGGTCGACGAGCAGCTCGGGCCGCGTCGAATCGGGGAAGAACTGCTGCGGCACGAAGCGTCCGAAGACGACGATCGCCCCGGCGAAGGCCAGCACCGTCAGCGCAATGACGATCCAGCGATGCCGCACGCAACCGGTCACGAGCGCGCGCAGGCGCGTGTAGAAGGGGGTGTGGTAGATCGCGTGTTCGTCGTGCAGCTCGTGCCCGTACGCGGCGCGCGCGGCGAAAAACCGCCCGAGCCGCGGCGACAGCCGCCCTGCAACGCGCGCGAGCCGTGACGGCCCGGTGCGCCGGGCGCGAAAGTCCGGCAGCAGATGGAAGCCCAGGTAGGGCACGAACAGCACCGCCGCGACCCACGACACGAGCAGCGCGATGACCGTGACCTGGAAGATCGAGCGCGTGTATTCGCCGGTCGACGACGCCGCGGTCGCAATCGGCAGGAAGCCGGCGGCCGTCACGAGGGTGCCCGACAGCATCGGCATCGCGGTGGAAAAATACGCGAAGCTCGCCGCCTTCGCGCGCTCCCAGCCTTCCTCCATTTTCGTCGCCATCATCTCGACGGCGATGATCGCATCGTCGACCAGCAGGCCGAGCGCGAGGATCAGCGCGCCGAGCGAGATCTTGTGCAGGCCGACGCCGAAGACGTTCATGAACAGGAACGTGATCGCGAGCACCACCGGGATGATGATCAGTACGACGACGCCGGTGCGAAAACCGAGCGACAAGAGGCTGACGATCATGACGATGACGACCGCCTCGGCGAGCACGGTGACGAACTCGCCGACCGAGCGCTGAACGGTGCGCGGCTGGTCGGCGACGCGTTCGAGGCGCACGCCGACGGGCAGCTGCGCGCCGATGCGCTCGACCGCGTCGTCGAGCCCGCGGCCGAGCGCGATGATGTCGCCCCCCGCGCGCATCGACACGCCGAGCCCGAGCCCGTCCTCGCCCATGAAGCGCATGCGCTCGGCCGGCGGGTCGGCGAAGCCGCGCTTGACCTCGGCCACGTCGCCGAGCCGGAACGCGCGGCCCTGGGCGCGGATCAGCGTGTCGGCGATCGCCCTGACGTCGTCGAACGCGCCCGACGGCCGCAGCCACACGCGCTCGTCGGCGGTCTCGAAGAAGCCCGCGCCGGTCAGCGCGTTCTGCTCGGCGAGGGCGTCGACGAAGTCGCGCAGCGACAGGCCGAACGTCGCGAGCTTGGTGTTCGACAGCTCGATGAAGATGCGCTCGGGCTGCTCGCCGAACAGGCTCACCTTGGCGACGTCGGGCACGCGCAGGAATTCGCTGCGGATCGCCTCGGCGTAGCGCTTCAGGTCCGCGTAGTCGAGGCCGTCGCCGACGAGCGCGAAGACATTGCCGTAGGTGTCGCCGAACTCGTCGTTGAAGAACGGGCCGATCACCCCCTGCGGCAGCAAGGGGCGGATGTCGCCGATCTTCTTGCGGATCTGGTACCACACGTCCGGAATCTCGTCCGCGGGCGTCGAATCCTTCGCGGCGAAGAACACCAGCGATTCGCCCGGCTTCGAATAGCTGCGCAGATAGTCCGCCTGCGCGACCTCCTGCAGCTTCTTCTCGATTTCGTCGGTGACCTGCTCGGCGACCTCCCGCGCGCTCGCGCCGGGCCACTCGGTGCGCACGACCATCACCTTGAACGTGAACGGCGGGTCTTCGGACTGGCCGAGCCGGGTGTAGGAATAAAGCCCGACCAGCGTCAGCACGACGATGAAGTACAGCACCAGCGACGGGTGGCGCAGCCCCCACGCCGAGATGTTGAAGCGCCCGTGATCGAGGGGTTCGCCGCCCGCCTCCCCGGCGCCGCGGCTCATCGCCTCACATCCACCGCGACGGGGGCGGTTTCGTCGACCGGCCGCACCATTTCGCCCTCGACCAGGCGATGCACGCCGGCGACGACGACGCGCGCGCCCGGCGGCAGCCCCGAGCGGATCACGACGCCGTTCTCGCGGAACTCGCCGGCTTCGACCGCGAGCGGGCGCACCGTCGAGGCGTCGTCGACGATCCAGACGACGTCGCGCCCGTCGACGCGGGTCAGCGCCGGCAAAGGCAGCACCGTCTGCGCCGCCGCCTCCAACGCGAACGCGACACTCGCTGTCGCCCCGAGCGGGAGCGCCTCGCCGGCGCGCGGGACGCTGACCCGCACTGCGAACGAGCGCGTGGCGGCATCGGCCGCCGGGGCAATTTCGCGTATCACCCCCGCGAACTCGCGGTCCGGATCGGACCACGAGCGCACGACCGCTTTCGCCCCGGCCGCGAGTCCGCCGACGCGGCTCTCCGGCACGTGGATCAGCACCTCGCGTTCGTCGAGCCGTGCCACGCGCACCACCGGCTGGCCGCTGGAAACGACTTCGCCGGGCTCGGCAGGCGCCGCAATGACGACGCCGTCGTGGTCCGCAACGAGCGTCGCGTATTCCGCCTGGTTGCCGGCGCTGGCCGCTTCGGCGCGCGCCTGGCGCAAGCGCGCCTGCGCCGCCTGCAGCGCGGTGCGGCGGCTGTCGAGCGCGGACTCGCTGATGAAATTGCGCTCGCGCAGGCTCTTGCTGCGATCGAACTCGCTGCGCGCGAGCGCCACGTCCGCTTCGGCCGCGACGACCTGCGCGCGGGCGGCGTTCGCGGCGAGCCGGGCATCCTGCGGGTCGAGCCGCGCGAGCACGTCGCCACGCCGGATCCGCGCGCCGACATCGACGCGTCGCTCGGTGATCTTGCCGCCGATGCGGAACGCGAGATCCGTTTCGAAGCGCGAGCGGACTTCGCCCGTGTACACGTTCACGCTCATCGTCGGCACGGACGTCTCGGCGACGCTGCGCACGAGCACCGCGCGCGGCGGCTTGTCGGCGACCGGCGGGTCGGAACAGCCCGTCAGCAGCGCCAGCAGAACCAACGGGGCAGCGAGGAAAATCGGGGCCTTCATCGGGAACCTCCGCTCGCGCGAAAACAGCCGCGAGAGCGTTCAGGATCGAGTCGAAATGGATTTCGGCGTATTTGCCGGTGTCCTGCGCGCGGCAGTACCGGCCGAAAGAATAGCGCGATAGCGCCCGATGGAGCAGCGGCGCAACGAACCGGTAGCGATCGTATCACCTCGACCGGGCGGAACGAGGGGGGGGGCGACAGCGGGATCATCGCCGGCATCGCCGCCGCGGCCAGCACGATCGAACGGAAGCGACGACGCGATACCGGGTACGCGCCTCAGGCGGACCGCAGCGCGGTGAGCCCGCCCTCGAATCGGGCTTTGGCAAACGACGCGCCGGCCCTCAGCAACTCGGCTGCCCCGTAACGGTGGCGCATGTTGCAGCCGTTGCACAGTTCGGCGATCGGCTCCATGCCCTCGCGCCGCGTCAGCACCTCATCCAGGCTGTCGCTCGCCACGTGCCCGATGGCGTGCCGGTGGCCGATGTCGTTGTAGCAGTACAGATATTCTCCCGCCGCCGAAACGAAGACATCGACGTTGCGCGGGATGCAGCGGAAGCGGTTGCGGCGCCATTGCCGCAGCAGGTCGCGGGCGCCGGGAATGAAATCGATTTCCTGCGAGCGCAATCGATGACGCCGGATGAGGTCGCGCAACGTGCGCGTTGCCGGCTCGTCAGCCTTCAGGCTGCCGGCGCGGTTGTACAGCGTCGGCGACATCGTCAGCGTATCCACGCCCTGCGCGCGCAGCCAGTCGATCGTCTCCGGCAGCGAAGGCAGGCATTCGGGCATCGGCGTGAGGCTGATCGCGAGCCGCGTGCGCCGGAGCAGTTTCTGCGCCGCCTGGATGTTCGCCATGACGCGAGCGTGGTCGAGGTTCACATGGACACGTCCATACACCGCAGGATCAATACTGGAAAAGGACACCAGCAGCAGTTCGATCGCGCCATCGAGATGGCGGAGCTTGTCGGGGTCGAGCAGGTGTCCGTTGCTGACCATGTCGAAGCGCACCGGATGGCCGCGAAGGTCGTCGACAAACTCGAAGAACCCCTTGTGCGTGGTCGGCTCGCCATACCCGGCGATGACGACGCGGAAAACCCGCTCCGGCGACAGCCGCCCGAGCACCTGCTGCCAGGTCTCGCGCTTCATGAGCTGAGGGTGCTCGATCAGCTCGCGCGGGCACATCGGGCACAGCGCGTTGCACTTGCTCGTCCATTCGGCGTTGACGGCGATCCGGTAGTCTCCGCCGCTGCGCATTTTCGGTGCTGTCGCGCTCATGGCAAAGGGCCCAGCCGGGGAACGTGGTTCGGGCAGTTCGGCACCACCTGCTCGATGTCGACCACCACTACGCGCGTGCTCCCCGGAAAGAGGGCCAGCAGTTCGCCCGCATCGTGGATGGTCGCCTTGCCGTTGACGCGCAGGCGGCCGCCGTCGGTGAAATCGATGAACAGGCAGCCGACATGCGGATTCGACAGGATATTCCCAAGGCTCATGAAGGCGCCATTGCCGTCGAAATCGGCAAAGACGAAGCGCCTTTCGTCGAGGATGCGCAACAGTCCGGGCCCGCCGCCCTTGAACGAGCAGTCGCAGCGGCCATCGGGCGAGCTGGTTGCGAGGAAGAAGAACGGCGCGTTTTCCAGGCGGGCGTGGAATTCGCCCGGGATGTGGTCCCACAGCAGGCGCCGGCGGCGGGCGTCGTCCCAAATCGTGCGGGTGTTCCAGCGCTGCTGGGCGGCAAGTTCGCCCTCATTGAACGGCGGCAGGTTCATCGGCTGTGGTCGCTCCGGAAAGGGGTCGGTCGGGTGGCGGTGCCCCCCATCACCAGCCGAAAGTCTGTACCGGGAAGATTAAGGTGAGCTTAAGCGGAGAGGGCGAACCAGACTGTTGCTAATCAGCACACAGAATTGCGGCAACCTGTTCGACGAAAACCATCACAGCACGTCGCCGCGCGCCACGACCGCGGCGCAGAATCTCCGGAATCGATAAAAATAACGCTGTGTTTTCAATGTATTGCAAGTAAATTTCGGGTCTCGCCCGACAACTGGCACGGTCTCTGCGATAGGTCTGTCGAGCGCGCGAAAGTGCTCGATGCAAATCCAACCCGTAACAGAGCTCTCAGGAGAACGACCATGAAATCCAGCCTGATCATCAAGGACCTGTCCCTCGACAAAGCCCTCGATCGCAAAGCCATGTCGTCGGTTCGCGGCGGCGTCGGCAACCAGGCCAACGCGACTCAGCAGGGGAACTTCCAGGAAATGTTTGCTCCGGTGGCGGTCGCCAACGGCGCGGACTTCGGCGGCAGCGGCCCGGTGAATTTCCAGGTCACGTCCAAGCCGACCCAGGACGCGTGGAACGACGCCGACAACACGAACAAGATCCGCTATTCGCACTACTACCCCTACGCCGCGTAATACCGACGAGCCCGGCGGAGGCGCCGCCAGCCTCCGCCAGCCTCTGCCGGATCGATACCTCACCAACCTCGCAGGAGAACCATCATGAACTCGACTCTGATCATCAAGGACCTGTCCCTCGACAAGGCGCTCGATCGCAAGGCGATGTCCGCGGTACGCGGCGGCTTCTTCGATCAGGCCAATGCCACCCAGCAGGCGAACGGCCAGACGATGACGGCGCCTGTCGAAGTCGCCAACTTGGCCAACTTCGGCGGCAGCGGCCCGGTGAATATGCAGGTCACGTCCGAGCCGACGCAGTACGCATCGAACGACAGCTACAGCAAGAACAAGATCGGCTATCCGCACTACTACTGGTAATAGCGACGAGCCTGGCGGAGGCGACGACAGTCTCCGCCAGCTTCCGACGGATCAATGCCTGTTTGCCAAACCAACGTTTCAGGAGAACTACCATGAATTCGACTCTCACCATCAAGGATCTGTCCCTCGACAAGGCCCTCGACCGCAAGTCCATGTCCGCCGTCCGCGGCGGCTTCTTCGATCAGGCCAACGCGACTCAGCAGCAGAACTTCCAGTCGATGTTCGCTCCGGTGGCCGTCGCCAACGGCGCAAACTTTGCCGGCAGCGGTCCGGTGATCATCCAGGTCGACTCGATGCCGACGCAGGTGGCATCGAACGACAGCGACAGCAAGAACCGCAACCTCTTCGGCCACCTCTTCGGCGGCATGGCCTGACGACCCCGATCCCGGTGGCGGCCTCGACACGGCCTCCACCGGATTCGAGAAAAGCTGCACCGGAGGCACATCATGGCTGCCATCACCGTCAAGGACCTGCGGACCGACCTTACCCTGGACCGCAAGACAATGTCCTGCGTCAATGGTCGGGGAGGCGCGCCGTGGGTCTATGGATGGATAAGCCCTTATATCGGGCACGCGTCGACCCGCTTCGGCGCCGTCACCAATTTTTACCAGACCAACAACATCTTCGTCGCGGATCAAATGAACAATCAGATCCAGGTGATCGACATCGACAATTCGGCTGCCAATGCGGCCATCAACGTCGCCGCGACCCAGACAGCCATCAACTTCAAGCGGTAGACGCCGCGGTGATGTGCGACCGGAGCATCACCGCACGCGGCGGCGGAGGCCTTGCGGCTTCCGTCGCCACCGCGGCGATGCCGCTCCGGACAGGTCGCGCCGGTGACCTATACTGGGGCATCGGGCGATCGTCATTCCAACCACGAATCTCGAGGAACACACCATGGCCACCATAGTTATCAGGGACTTGCCGGAAAACACGGCGCTCGACCGCGAGGCAATGCGGGCGATCAGCGGAGGCGCCCGCCTGGGCGGACGTTCGAGGGGCGGGCGCGCAGCACCCCGCGCAGCTTTTCGCCCCGCTGCGGTGGAACAGGCACCGCGCCGCGCCGTGCCGACCCTGCTGTTCCAATAGCGGCCGCAAGCGCCCGGCCCGCGAATCGACACCGGACCGACACGAATAGCCGGCGACCTGCCGGCGGCGAGACCCCTCGTGCCCCCTGCCGACCGGATCCGCTGGACCTCAGCGGCCCGCTGCCACGTGGGCCTGGTCCGCAATGTCAACGAGGACGCCTTCCTCGACCGCCCCGAGCGCGGCATGTGGGTTGTCGCCGACGGCATGGGCGGGCATGACGCGGGCGAGCTGGCGAGCCGCATGATCGTGTCGGCGATCGACGGTCTCGCGCCGTGCGCGGACCTGACGAGGTTCATCGCCGCGGCGCGACAACGCCTGCAGGCCGTCAATCGCCAGCTTCGCGCGGAAGCGGCCATGCGCGAAGTCCCGATCATCGGCAGCACCGTCGTCGTCATGCTCGGCTGGGGGCCGTTCTGCGCGTACCTGTGGGCCGGCGACAGCCGCATCTACCTCTATCGCGCCGGCCGGCTGATGCTGCTGAGCCACGACCACAGCCACGCCGAGGAGCTCCGTGCGCGGGGCCTTGTCGACAGCGAAGCGCTCGCGTCCGCGCAGAACCTGGTCACGCGCGCGGTCGGCGCCCTCGACACGCTCGAACTCGACGAAGGCTCGATGCCGGTCGTCGACGGCGACATCTTCCTGCTGTGCAGCGACGGCCTGACGAATTACGCGAGCGAGCGGGACATCGCCAACGCGCTCGCTGCGGGCGACTGCCCGCAGGCGGCGGACACGCTGGTCGAGCTCGCGCTGAAAGGCGGCGGGCGCGACAACATCACCGCGGTGGTCGTGCGCGCCGAAGATTCCTGCAGCGCCGACATGACGATGCTCAACCCCGCACTGTGACGGGGTGCGGGCAAGTAGTCGCTCAGGCTGCCCGCTCAGCGGCCCTCGTCGCCGCGGGACGGCGGGCGGTGGCGGAAGTCCTTCGAGCGGATGCCGTGTTTCTTCAGCAGCGTCTGCAGGTGTGAGCGGTTCATGTCGCAGCGCCGCGCCAGCTCCGCGACGGTGCCGCCGACCTGCTGCAGGCCCCGCTCGAGGAACAGCCTCTCGGCCTCATCGCTGGCGGCACGTTTTGCGTCGCTGAGCGATATCGCGGCTGCCGTCGCGGCCGACGCGTCGCTCGCAGCCGGCAGCGCGGCCGCCGCATTTGCCGGTGCCGACCGCGTCGCATCGGGGCGGATATCGGCAGGCAGATGCTGCAGGTCGGCGGTCTCCCCGGCCAGACAGGAGACGCGGTAAATCATGTTGCGCAGCTCCCGTATGTTGCCGGGATAGGGATAGTCCAGCAGGAACTCCCGCAGCCGCGGCGTCATGCGGACCGGGCGGCGCTTGAGCGCTGCGGCGGCCTCGTCGCCGAAGAACGCGAACAGCAGCGGGATCTCGTCGCGGCGTTCGCGCAGCGGCGGCAGCGTCACGTGGATGACGCCGAGGCGATAGAACAGGTCCTCGCGGAACCGGCCTTCTTCGCTCAGGCGGCGCAGGTTGCGGTTCGTCGCCGCGACGATGCGGGTGTCGACGGCGATCGGCTCGTCGGAGCCGACGCGCTGGATCTCGTGCGATTCGAGCACCCGCAGCAGCTTCACTTGCCCGGACAGCGGCAATTCGCCGATCTCGTCGAGGAAGATCGTGCCGGTGTGCGCGCTTTCGAACTTGCCCTTGCGATCGCTCACCGCGCCGGTGAACGCGCCCTTGCGGTGGCCGAAAAGCTCGGACTCCAGCAGGTTGTCGGGGATCGCGCCGCAGTTGACCGAGATGTAGGGCTTGTCGGAGCGCGAGCCGTTGGCGTGGATCACTTTCGCCATCAGCTCCTTGCCGGTGCCGCTTTCGCCGTCGATGAGGACCGGCAGGTCGGTCGGCGCCGCCTTCTCGGCGATTTCGAGCGCCTCCAGGAGCTGCGGGTTGTCGCCGAACGCGCCTTCGAAGACGAAGCTGCGCTCGAGCAGCGCCCGCCGCCGCGCGCCCGGCGTACGCTCGACGCGCACGCTTTCGGCCGCGGCCGCCTCGACGAAGCGCTCCTTGTGCGACAGCTGCATCACCTCGTCGCGCACCGCGTTGGCCTGCCGCAAGAGCTTCTCGATCTCGGGCCGCGCGAGCGTCGGCGCCCAGCGCAGCGTCGAGCGCAGGATCTCGATCTTCTCGAGCAGCCCGGCGTACGAAATCACCGCACTGCCGCGCAACCCCGGAGTCAGGATCTTCATGCCGCCGCCAGCTGCTTCTGCACCAGTTGGTAATACATGCCGCGCCGCTCGACCAGCTCGTCGTGGCGCCCCTGCTCGACGATGGCCCCTTCGTACAGCACCAGGATCTTGTCGGCGCGCATGATCGTCGACAGCCGGTGGGCGATGACGACCGCGGTGCGCCCGGCGAGGATGTCGTGCATGTTGTTGATGATGTTGCTCTCCGACTGCGTGTCGAGCGCGGAAGTCGCCTCGTCGAACACCAGGAGGCGCGGATCGTGGTACAGCGCGCGGGCGATGCACAGGCGCTGGATCTGGCCGCCGGACAGGCCCACGCCGCGCTCGCCGACGATCTGTTCAAAGCCCAGCGGCATCTTGCGGATGAACGCGTGGGCATCGGCCATGCGCGCGACCTCCTCGATGCGCCGCCGGTCCGGCGCCTCGTCGCCGCTGGCGATGTTCTCGGCGATCGTGCCGGAGAACAGCAGATTGCTCTGCATCACGTAGCCGACCTGCGCGCGGTAGTAGTCCTTGTCGATCGTCGCCATGTCGTAGCCATCGACGACGATGCGCCCGTCGGTCGGCGGGTAGAAGCCGACGAGCAGCTTCGCCAGCGTCGTCTTGCCCGACCCGCTGCGGCCGACGATCGCGACGAGCTCGCCGGGCTTGATCTCGAAGCTGATGTTCTCGAGCACGTACGCCGTCTCGTCGCCGCCGTAGCGGAAATACACGCCTTCGAGGGCGATGTGCCCCTGCAGGTCCGGCAGCACGACGCGCGAGGCGACCTCTTCCGGGCGCTGCTCCGGCTCCATGTCGAGCACGTCGCCGAGGCGCTCCATCGCGACCCCGGCGTCATTGACCTGGCTCCACAGCGCGACCAGCCCCATCAGCGGCGCGAGCACGCTGCCCATCAGGGCGTTGAACGCGATGAGCTGCCCGATCGTGAGCTGGTGCGCCAACACCTGCGACGCGCCGACCCACAGGATCGCGATCGTCGTCGCGGCGTTGAGCACCTGGCTGGCGATGCCGACCAGCACGTTGAAGCGCTGCGCGCGGTATTGCACCTCGAGCGCCTTCGCGTATTTCTTCTCCCATTTCAGGCGCACCGGGCGCTCGATGCCCATGCCCTTGACCGTCTCGACGCCGCCGAGCGCTTCCATCAGGAAGGCTTTGGCGTCGGTCGAGGTGGTGAACACTTCGCGCGCGTAGTTCTTGATCTTCGGCGTCACGAGCACCGTCAGCGCCATGATCGGGATGACGAACGCGAGCAGCAGGAGCGTCATCTTGACGTTGTAGAGGAACAGGATCGTGAAGTAGATGAACACCATCAGCAGGTTGAGCACCGTCGTGACCGTCGATTCGGTCAAAAACGCGCGGATCGTCTGGTTTTCCTGGAAGCGCGCGAAGATGTCGCCGGTCTTGCGCTTGGCGAAGAACGAGAACGGCAGCGACAGCGTGTGCTTGAAGAACTGCGACATCATCGCGAAGTCCATGTTGCGCACCATGAAGTTCGCGAGAAACGCCCGAATGCCCGACATCAGCAGCGTGAAGAGATTGGTGATGACGAGTCCGGCGATCAGGAGGTGCAGCAGGCTGACGTTCTCGTGCACGATCACGCCGTCGAGGATGTTCTGGATGATCAGCGGCGGCACGATGCCCAGCACCTGGATGACGAAAGTCGCCATGACGAGGTGCGCGAGGATCTTCTTGTACGGCCGCAGGTACGAAACAAATCGCAGCCACGGCGAGCGCGACACCGTCAGCTGCGCGAGATTCTGCCCCGGCGTGAACAGCAGGCAGGTGCCGCTCCAGCCGCGCTCGAACTCTTCGATGGCGATCTTCCTGAAGCCGACGGCCGGATCGGCGACCCACACCTGCCGCTTCGAGACGCCATACACGACGATGTAGTGGTAGCCCTCCCAATGCACGATGAACGGCAGCTCGAAGCCGAGCAGCGCATCGAACGTGCACTGCACGCCGCGCGTCGTGAAGCCGAGCGCTTCGCCGGCGCGCGCGAGGCTGTCGAGCGTCGCGCCCTGCGTCGTCACGTTCGCGAGCTCGCGCAGCTTGCCGAGCGTCATCGGGATGTCGTAGTGGCGGCAGATCATCGCCAGGCACGCCGCGCCGCAGTCCATTTCCTCGGCCTGCTCGACGAGCGGGAAGCGCCGGATCAGCCGCTCGCCGAGCTCCGGCTTCGACTGCAGGTCGAGCATGACGCGCAGGTTGCGCCGTTCGGCGAGCTTTTTCTGCCGCTGCAGCTCGCGTTCGACGAAGCGGATGCGCTCGTCGAGCACCTCGCGCAGCTTCGGATTGCGCTCGAGGATCTGGTGGACGGATTTCTCCGGGATCACCAGCAGCGTCGTGTCGACGGTCGCGACGACCGAGGCCGGCTGTTCCTGGCGCATCAGGCACGCTTTCTCGCCGAAGATCTCGCCGTGGCCGAGCGTCGCGAGCGGGTACTCGGTGCCCTGCTCGCTGCGCACGACGCGCACTTCGCCCTGGCGGACCACGTACAGGCGGCGGTCGTCGCGCGCATCCTGCTTGAGGATCTCCCGGCCGGCCGCAACGCGCTTGACGCCGACGCTGCGCACCAGCTCCTCGAGTTCGGCCTTATCGACCTTGCCGCGCAGATCGAACAGCCGCGCGACGACGCCGCCGGCCGAGCCGATCGCGACATAGCTGGTGACGAACGCCTGCGCCGCCGGGTTCTTCGCGAGGACCGGCTCGAACGCCTGGCGCGGGATCAGCAGCAGCTCGGTCTTCGTCGACGCGCGCGCCGAGAATTCGTGCCGGTACTCGCGCAGCATCGCCATCTCGGCGACGGTCTCGCGCGCCTTGCGCACGCCGAGGCTGATTTCCTTGCCGTGCTCGTCGGCGAACACCCGCACGGAGCCTGCGCGGATCACGAACACGCCGTCGGCAGGCTCGCCGGCGTTGCACACGGTTTCGCCGAACGCGAGGAAACGCGGCTGGGCCTGCCCGGCGAGGTGATCGAGTTCGTCGCGCGTGAACGGCGACAGCAGCTCCACCGACGACAGGAAGTCGGCGAGGGAATCGAGTTTCGGTGGGGCGTCGGTGGACATGATCACCTCGGGGGCTAGCGCATTTCGATGATGTGTTCCTGCGCCCGCGCCGCGAGCCAGCCTTCGCGCAGCAGGCGCCGCACTTCGGCCGCGGTCTCTTCGTCGAGCCGCGCCGGGTTCTTCGCGTTCACGAGGAAGATCTCGTGGAACGCGCCGTCGGGCGCGGCGAACGGTCCGAGCAGGTCGCCGGGCGCGGCGTTGAACACCTTGGCCTCGATTTCGGTCTTGAGCGAACCACGCATCACCTTGCCGATGAAGCCGCCGTCGTCGCGCGTGTCGGCGGTCGAGTGCTCGCGCGCGAGCTCGGCGAAGCTGTCGGGATCCTCGGCGAGCAGCGACATCATCTCTTTCGCCTGGCCCTCGGTTTCGAGCACGATGTGGCTGACCTCGATGCTGTCGAACTTCGGCGAGTTGAGCTGGAAGTATTCTTCGACCGCCTGGTCGCTGCAGACGCGCTGCATCATCTTTTCCTGGTACAGGCTGTCGGTGATGAACGCCTCGAACTCGTCGAGGCTCACGCCGCGCGCGTCGAGGTAGTGGTTCATGTCGGCCGCCCGGTGCAGCCCCAGCACGCGGCGGAACTGGTCGGCACGCTCCTGGATCTCGTCGGCCGACACCGCGACGCCCTGCTTCTTCGCCGCATGGACGGTGAGCCGGTCGCGGATGATCTCCTCGATGAGGCTGTCGAAGCGCCCGGTGAGCTTCAGGATGCGGACGAATTCCCCGGTGCCGATGGATTCGTCGTCGATTCGCACTATCGCGGTCATCTGGTGTGCTCCTTGTATAAGCGCGGGGATCGGGTCAGCCGCTGATCTGGCGGAACGGATCGAGCGCGAGGTCGATCAGGCGGCGCTCGCGGACGACGATCTCCGCGGTCGCCGTCATCCCGTAGCGCACCGGATAGCGCGTGTCGGCGACTTCGTAGTGATCGCGCGAGAGCGTCACGTGGCCTTCGTAGACCGGCTCCTTGCTCTGCGCGGCGGGCGAAGTCGCCGGCGAGATGAACTCGAGCCGGCCGTCGATGAGGCCGTAGCGCTGGTACGGGAACGCGTTGAACTTGAGCTTCACCGGCTGACCTTCGCGCAGGAATGCGCGGTCGCGCTCGGCGATGTCCATCTTCAGCACCGCGCGCGCGTCCTTCGGCGCGATGCCGCCGAGCGGCGTGTTCGCCTGGATCTTGTCGCCGGGCTGCGTCGAGGCGACGTCGGTGATGACGCCCGACACCGGCGCGAGGATCAGCAGGAAGTTGTCCTTGTCGATGTTCTCGAAGCGGATCCGTTCGGCCGCGTTCGCCGCGAGGCGCGCGGTCTGCAGCTGCAGCCGCAGCTTGTCCTCTTCGTTCGCGATTTCGCGCGCCGCCGCGTCGTACTGGATGCGCAGCCGCGTCAGCTCCTGGTCGCCGCTTTCGAGCTCGACCGTCGCCCGCGCGGTTTCCTGGCTCAGCCGGAAGTCCAGTTCGCCGAGCCGCGACTGCGCGACGCGCAGCGCATTTTCCGCCGCCAGATACGCGCTCTTCTTCGCTTCGACCTGCAGCTCCGACACCCCGCCGCCGCCGGGCAGCGCCAACAGCCGCTGGAAGCGGTCGAGCTCCAGCCGAGTGCTGTCGCGCATGCGCCGCGCGTTGTCGAGCTCACTGCGCGCCTGCTGCAGCTGCGCGCGCTGGGCTTCGGCGAGCTTCGTCGTGCCTTCCGCGGTGCGCCGCTCGTGCAGCTGCAGCGCCGCTTCGATCTGCTGCTTCAAGGCCGCGACCTTGCGTTCGAACAGCGCTTTGCGTTCGGGAAACTGCTTCCATTCCCGCTCGGCGTCCTCGAGCTTCAACTGCGCCTCGAGTGCGTGCGTCGCCGCCTCGACTGCTCCGCGTGCGTTGAGCCGGGCGAGGACGTCGCCCTGCGACACCGGCTGCCCCGCTTCCATGTAGATGTCGGCGAGCTCGCCGTCGATCGGCGCATAGACGCGCCGGACGTCCGATTCGGGCGCGAGCACGCCGTGCGCGGTGACGATCACGTCGGCGCGCCCGACGAACGACCAGACCAGCGCGGACAGCACCAGCCCGAGGACGGCGGCGACGAGGGCGAGGCCAAAGCGCGACGGCTCGGCGATCAGGATCGCGATCCCTTCGGCGCTGTGATCCTCGAGGGCCTCGGTCAGCGGCTTAAGGTGATTTTCGCTCTTCATCGCTCTGCCCTCCGATCAGCGCCAGCTTGGCCTTGAGCAGCCCCGGCTCCAGCACCCTGTGAAGCTCCTGCAGCGACTGCCGCTGCAGCTCGGCTTCCGCGTCGATCTCGGCCTGGACCGCGACTGCTTGCTCGCCCATCTGCGTTTTCAGCATCTTGTGGATCCGCGCGCCCTGTCGCGCCGCGGACTGCGCCTCGGCGAGCAGCCGGGCCTGCGAGCGGAACGTGCCGGAGATGCCCGATTCGAGCCGCTGCTCGCCGCCGATCCCGCCGGCGCTGCGGTACTGGCGCCACTGCGCCGCGGCGCGGGCCAGCAGGCCGTTGGCGTGCGCGAGCGCCTGGTCCCGGTAGGCGGCGACGTCGGCCCCGGTCGCGCGGATGAAATAGGCGTCCTCGCTCTCATCGAGCGAGGCGTGAAATGCCAGCAGCCGCTCGTCGTAGCCCTTGCCGCCGCGCGCCTGCTGCAGTGCGCCGAACTGCTGCAGCACGGTCTTCTTGCGCGCGAGCTCGGCTGCGGCGACCTCCGCCCACGGCCCCGCGGAAATCTGCTGCAGGCCGGCAAGCGCCTCTTCGCCCCGGCCTTCGCGCCACGCGCGGGCGGCCGCCTGGTGCTGGCGCACGACCTCCCCGGAAGGCAGGCGCGTCTCGCCGAGCCTGGCGAAATGCTGGCGGAAAGGCGGCGTCGAAAAATGCAGTTTCTCGAGCAGCGCGATCAGCGGCTCGAGGCGGCGCGCCTGCAGCGCCCGGTCGAGCTCGACGAACTGGCGCAGATCCTCGCGCACGGCGTCGAGGCCGGCGAGCCGCGGGTACTTCCCGGCGTAGTCGTTCAACAACGCGTCGAGCGTCTCGGCGCGGCCGGCGTCAAGTTCGGCCGCGATGCCCGCATTGAGCCGCTCGATCGCAGCGAGATACACCGACTCGTCGCTTTCGAGCCGGCGCAGATGGGTCAGCACTTCGGCATGGACGTCCCTGAACTCGGGCACGTGCGCCGCGACGCGGGCGAGCGCGCGCTGGCGGGCGCGGGTATCGGCGTGCCAGCGCTGCAGCAGCGTGCCGATGCGCTCCTCGTCAGCGTAGATGCGGATCGGCGCGTCCACGCCACCGCGCTCGACGACGAACCGCTCGAGCTCGCCGACCCACTCGAGCTCGGCGAGCAGCGGCTGCGCGTCGGCGTTGTGCGCGGCCTGCGCCTTCATGTCGGCGACGAGCGCCGCGGCGCGGTCGAACGCGCGCACCTGCAGGTTCCCGACCCACTCGGGGAGCTTCGCCTTCAGCAGCGCCTCGGTGCCGAGCGCCTGCAGCGCCCCATCGTCCGGATCGCTCGCGAGATACGCGTCGGCGACCGCTGCGGCGCGCGCAAAGTCGCCTGCGGCGACGAGGCGCCCGAGCTCGCGTTCCGCACTTCCGGCGCGGTAGAAGCCGAACGCGACCGCGACGAGCAGCGCGACGAGGGGAATGCCCCAGCGCAGCATCCGTTTCACCGTCCCTCGGTCGCCGCCGGCGAAAGCCTTGCCCAGTTCGCGCACGAAGAGCAGGGTCCGGCTGCGCTCCCGCCGCGCCAGCGGCACCGGGCTGCCGGCTTGCGCCGTCTCGTCATTGACTTCGTCCGGCTGCGGCGGCGGGGAAATGCAGAAGATGTCGAGGAACGAGTCGGGCGCCGCGATGAACATCGTCCTGTCCGGGTTGCCCGGATCGTCTTCTGCAGCCGCAGCGGCAGGGGTGAATCCGGTCACCGTCGGCTCGGTCTCGGTCTCGGCTTCGTGTTGCAGGCTCACGCGGTACACGAAGTGATCGCCGCCGAACGCGACGACGTCGCCGTCGTGCAGTTCCACGGCGTGCTCGTCGAGACGCGTGCCGCCGACGAAGGTCCCGTTCGTGCTGCCCAGATCCTCGATGAACGGCGCGCCGCCTTTCAGGAAGATGTGCGCATGGCGACGCGAAATGTAATTGACCTGATGCGGGTACGCGCTCTTGTAGCGCGCGATGATGTCGTCGATCTTGCTGATCAGGAACGGGAAGGAGGCAATGACGACCGGTTCGAGCAGCAGGTCGTCGCGCTCGGGGGTCAGCGTCAGGCTCAGGAGCGTCCCGGCCCGCTGCACTTTCTTCGCCCGCGCCACGAGCCGGACGCGATACGACAGCACGCCGCCGAAGCAGACTTCGTCACCGTCGCGCAGCGCGGAAGGTTTCTCGCCGACGGCGACACCATTGACGCTCGTGCCGTTCTTGCTGCCGAGGTCGGCGACGTACAGCTCGCGCCCCTCCCAGAACACCCGCGCGTGGCGGCGCGACAGCTCGGCGACGATCTCCTTATCGTACGTCGCGAACGGCGGCTCGTTGCGCCCGATCGCGAACAGCGACTCCTCGATCAGGATGTCGCCCAGTTCCGGGCGCGACACCGCCTGCAGGAGCACGTTGCGCTCCTGTCCGGCAACGGTCGGCGTCACGGCGACGAACGCCCCCGCGTCACTCATGCGACAAAACGAACGTCATTAACAGGCCTCTTTCGCATAGCTGATCTGCGTTTCCCCATGGGCACTTCCTCATCTGCGCGCTCAGCGCCGGACATTCGCGACCTCGACGGTCGGCCAGCCGCCGCCGAGCGCTTTGTAGAGCGTCACCGTGTCGGCGAGAATCTGCTGATGGTTGGCGAGCAGCGCGAGCTGCGCCGCGAGCAGCGAGCGCTCGGTCTCGAACACTTCGAGCTGGGAGACGAGCCCTTCCCTGAGCTGGGCCTGGATCTGGGCGGCGACGATCTGCAGCTGGTCGATCTGCTGCTGCAGCTCGGTGCGCTGCTGCCGATGAGCCTCGAGGTTCGTCAGCGCGTTCTCGACTTCCTCGAACGCGGCGATCACGGTGCGCTGGTACTCATGCTCGAAGACTTTGGTCTGGGCCTCGGTCGTCTTGAGGCGCGCCTTGATGCTCGGATCGAACGCGGGGATGTTGATGCTCGGCAGAAAGCCGAACGTGAAGGATTTCAGCAGGTCGCCGAGCGCGAAACTCGACGTGCCGCCGCGACCGGTCAGGCTGATCGACGGCAGCTGCGCGAGCCGCGCCTGCCCGACGAGGTCGTAGGCTTCGAGCAGCCGGAACTCGGCGGCGACGATATCGGGGCGGCGGCTCAGGAGCTCGGAAGGCAGCCCGGCCGGCACCGCCGGGAGCCCGACGCGCTCCTGCAGTTTTCCCGGCGGCACGGTGAATTCGCCTGCCGGCACGCCAAGCAGCGTCGCCAGCGCGTTGCCGGCGAGGCCGCGGGCGCGCTGCAGTTCGAGCAGGTCGCGGGTCAGCGCGTTGTTCTCGGCGCGCTGGCGCAGGACCTGCGTGCGGGGCACGAGGCCCTGCCCGAGCATCGCCTCGAACGTCGCGAGGATCTGCCGGCTGCGGTCGAGCGCGCGCTGCTGCCGGTCGATCTGCTCGTCGAGCTGGAGGATCTGGAAATACGTCGTCGCGACGTCCGAGACCAGCGTCAGATATCCCGCCCGCCAGTCGGCTTCGGTCGCGTGGAATTCTGCGGTCTGCGCCTGGACGCCTTTCTCGACCTTGCCCCAGATGTCGATGTCCCAGTTGACCTGGGTGCCGAGGTTGAACTGCTTGCGGAAGCTCTGTCCGGTGCTTTTCTCGAAGCTCGCGCCGGCGCCGACGTCGAGGGTCGGCAGCGCGCCGGCGCGCGCTTCGCCGATCTGCGCCTCGGCGACCTGGATGCGCGCGGCGAGGATCTTGACGTCGAAGTTGCCGGCGATCGCACGGTTGACGAGCTCGTCGAGGGTCGGATCGCGGAACTCCCGCCACCAGTCGGGCGCGATCGTGTCGGCCGCCGACACCGCGGGACGCGACCACGACGCCTTGCCGGGCGTGTCGGGGCGCTGGTATTCGGGCACCTTCACGCCCGCACAGCTCGCGAGCAGCAGCGCCAGCGAGCCGGCCAGCAACGCCCGCAGCAGCGGCAGGGGCCGCCCGCACGGCCTTGACATCGACATTGGGGAAGCCATTGCGTCTTCACCTTCCACGGGAAAAGTTCGCGCTCCGCGGCCTATGCCGTGGCCCACGCTTTCGATTCGACAAACACCCTGAACAGCCGCGCATCGAGCCGTCCCGCCCGGCATTCCGCATCCAGCAGATCCAGCGCATGCTCGAGCGATATCGCCTTCTTGTACGGACGATCCCCGGCGGTCAGTGCGTCGTAGATGTCCGAGATCGTCAGGATGCGGGTCTGGATGCTGATCTGCGCGCCGCGCAGCCCCATCGGGTAGCCGGAGCCGTCGAGCTTTTCGTGATGGCCGTGGGCGATCGCCGGCACGCCGCCGAGGTCGCGCGTCCACGGGATCAGGATCAGGAACGAATACGAGTCGGCGACGTGCGACTCGATCTGCTTGCGCTCTTCGGCCGTCAGGCAGCCTTTCGACACGCTGAGCGCCGCGAACTCGCTGTCGCTCAGCAACGGCACGGAAACCCCATCCGCTTCGTCGACCGTGCAGCCGAGGATGCGGTCGAGCTCGTGCGAGCGCTCGGTGTACGAGATCGCCGGCTCGTTGGCGCGGCGGATCGCGGCGAGGAACTCGTCGAGACGCGCGACCTCCTCGCGCAGCCCCTGTTCGAGGCGGCGCTTTTCTTCGCGGAACGCGGTGATGCCGAGTTCGCGCTCGCAGTGCAGCTCGGCCAGTTTCCGGTAGGCCTGCCGCTCGAGACACGCGCACGCGTATTTGAAACGCTGTTCGAGCAGGCGCATCTCGGCGTGGTGGAGCTTCTTCTCCTTGCGCAGCACATGCTCGCGCACGCCCACTTTGCCGAAGTCGTGCAAGAGCGCCGCGTAACGGATCTCGCGCAGCTGGTCCGCGGTGAACGCGATGCCGCGCAGTTCGGGTTCGTCAGTGCGGTCGACCGCCCGGGCGAGGTTCTCGGCGTAGTGCGCGACGCGGAACGAGTGCCCGGCGGTCACCGGGTCGCGTTCCTCGATCGCCTGGACCGAGGCGCGGACGAAGCCTTCCAGCAGGCGCTCAATATCCGAGTACAGCTGGAAGTTCTTCAGCGCGACCGCCATCTCCGCGCACACGCCGGTGAGCATTTCGAGATCCTGACCCTTGAACGCGTAGGGATCCGAAGACGTGTCGAGCTGGATCAGTCCCAGCACCTCGCCCTCGAGCAGCAGCGGGACGCACATGACGCTCCGGATGTCCTGTGCAACGATCGATTCCTGGCAGCCGAAGTGGCGATCCGCCAGCGTGTCGACGGAGAGAATCGACAGTTTCCTGTTTAGCACCTCGTCGACGATAGTGCGAGAAATCCTCAGCTGCTCCGGGTCCTCGACGGTGCCGTCGCGCCAGCGCGCCGCGACCGGCACCGGCGCCTCGCCTTCGTTCTTCCTCAGCAGGATGAAGGCGCGCTCGGCGCGCGGAAACAGCTCGAAGATCAGGTTCATGATCTTCTCGGTCAGCGTGGCGGAGTTCGTGACGGCGCCGAGCGCGATGCCGACCTGCGCCATCGCGTGGAGCTTGCGGATCACCCCCTGCGCGTCGCCGTCCTCGCTCTGCGGCGGAGGTCCCTCGAGTGGCCTGGCATACTGGGTCGCGTCCACCGTCTGCCGGATCACGGCCGGCGCGCTGTCGCGAGGCGGCACGAGCAGCGAATGGAACGCGAGCTGCGTGGACGAGATCGACAGCTCGTCGCCGTCGTGCAGCGGATGCCAGACGCCGGGGCGCAAGCGCTTGCCGAGCACGAACGTGCCGTTGAACGAATGCAGGTCCTCGATGAAATACTCGCCGCCGCTCAGGCACACGCGCGCGTGACGGCGGCTGATGGTGTGTTCGGGGATGCAGAGGAACCGCCCCTCCGCCAGCGAATCCTGCGGATCGCGGCCGATCACCGTTTCGTCGTGAAGGGGGAACACCTCGCCCGTTGCGGTGACTTCGAGGTACGCGGTCACTGGGCCCCGTGACTCGGGAACGGCCACTGTGTTTCGCATTCCCCACCCTCCCGCGTGCGCCGGACGATCGCTTAACTTCGACTCGTGATGGAAATAGCGGTTCCGGGCAAGCGGGGCCGCGCCGCGGGGCAGTCCCGCCCGGGTTATCGTCAAAACGCCTGTCCGCCCTGACAGCCGCCACGCACCCCGGCCATCGCGCTGCGGTCCGGTTCTTCGGTCACGGACAGGTCGCTGATCGTCAGGGTTTTCATGGTGGATCTCCTGTGAGGTCTCTGTTACGGGTTGGATTTGCGTCGAGCACTTTTCGCGCGCTCGACAGACCTATCGCAGAGACCGTACCAGCTCACCAGATGCGCTCGGTAAAGCACTACAAATGATTGAAAAATATGATTTTCATTACAGCGCAAGGGAGATCGTCCGCGGCGCTCGCAGGGCGGCGCGCCGAGTAGTGGTTGCTTGCGCCGAACACATTCCCGCAGCTCTGTTCGTCAAGCAGAAACACATGATTCTGGCGCCCGTGTTCTTCGACCGCCGCGCCCACGATCGCAACTCCGCCCACCCACCCGCCAAGCCCGTCCGGATGGGCTATATTTTTTAAGGAAACTTCGATTGACGAATCCCTGCACGGTGACGCCACGATCGTTCTCCCTGTTCGACAATACGCTTCGATGCGCGCCCATCTATCAACCCGCACCATCGCCCCGCTCATCCTCGTCATCCCGACCGGGCGCGAACGTGAGCCCGGAAGACTCCTGACCGACCGAGGGGAAGCAGATGGCTAGTCTTTCGCACGCGATTCACGCTTTCCGCAGCGGCGGTCTGTCTCCCAACGAGTTTTTCGCGCAGGTCGATCGCGTCCTGGCGACGAACGAGCCCGACCAGGCGAAGCTCCTCGAAGTCCTGAGCGAAGAGCACACCAAGCTGCCGCTGCCGCCCGACGTGTACGCCGAGGTGCATCGGCGCATCGAGCACCTCACGGGCACCGGGCACAAGGACGCGAACGACGACCAGACGCGCATGCAGATCGCTCCGGGCGTCCACGCTCCCGGTGTTCCCGGCATTCATTTTCCCGCCGCCGGCACCGCGCCCTCCGAGCCGGACCGCATCAAGGGCGTCGGAGACACGGTCAATGGCCGCTTCCTGCTCGAGGAATGCCTGGGCTTCGGCGGCATGGGCACGGTGTACAAGGCGCTCGACCTGCGCAAGCTCGAAGCTTCCGACCGCAACCCGTATATCGCGATCAAGGTGCTGAACGTCCAGTTCCGCGGCCATCCGAAATCCCTGATCGCGCTGCAGCGCGAGGCGCGCAAAGCCCAGGCGCTCGCCCACCCGAACATCGTCGCGGTGTACGACTTCGACCGGGACGGGTCGATGGTGTATCTGACGATGGAGTACCTGTCCGGCAAGCCGCTGAGCCGGGTGCTGCGCGCGCAGGGTTTCCGCGGCATGCCGTATGCGGAAGCGCTGCCGATCATCACCGGCATGGCCAACGCGCTGGCCTACGCGCACGAGCACGGCTTCGTCCACTGCGACTTCAAGCCGGCGAACGTTTTCCTCACCGACAAGGGTCCCGTCAAGGTCATCGACTTCGGCATCGCGCGGGTCTTCCGCCGCTCGGAGGAGGAGGCCGAAGCGACGGTCTTCGACGCCGGCAGCCTCGGCGGCCTGACTCCGGCGTACGCGAGCCCGGAGATCCTCGAGCACCGCGAACCGGACCCGCGCGACGATATCTACGCGCTCGCCTGCATCACCTACGAGCTGCTGACCGGTGCGCATCCGTTCGGACAACTGCCGGCGACCCAGGCGCGCAACGCCGGGCTGCGTCCGCCGCGACCGAAGAATCTGCCCGCGAAGGCTTGGCGCACCTTGCGCAGCGCGCTGTCGTTCGAGCGGGAAACCCGCACTCCGAGCGTCGCGCAATTCCTCGCCGGGATGAAACCCCAGCGGCGCATCGCGCTGCCCGTCACGGCGGGGATTGCAGCGGTGGTGGCCGCGGCGCTCGTCGCGATCGCGCTCCTCTACGATCGAAAACCCGCGGAGCTCGCGCAGGGCGAAGCACCCTCCCCCGCTGCCGGCGCCCCCCGGGAGGCGCCTCCTCCGGTCGCCGCCGCGCCCGCCGAGCCCTCGGCACCCGAGCCCGCACCGCCCGCCGTGATCCCGCCGCTGTCGGTCGCGTCGGTCGCGCCGGTGCTGGCGAAAGTGCCCTGCTCGGCCCTCGCGGCGTCGAGCAGCGGCAACACGCTGCAAGTGCAGGGCTACCTGCCCGGCACATTCGGGCTCGGACGCTTGCGCGACGCGCTGACCGCGATCCCCGGCGTGACCACGCTGAACACCGATGTGCAGCAGGTCAGCGCCGACAAATGCAGCGTGATCGAAGCATTCGCGCCTTACTGGACGAAGAACCGGCAGGCCGGCGGCAAGACTTCGATCCGCATGCAGGCGGGCGGCACCGCGCTGACGGAGGGCGACTCGCTGATCATCGACGTGACGACTCCCGCATACGAGTCTTATGTCCATGTCGATTATTACGCCCTCGACGGCACCGTCGTCCATCTCGTGCCGAGCCGGCGGGCGAGAGCCAACCGGGCGCCACCGCGTTACAGCGCGACGATCGGCACGGTGGCCGGATGGACGATTTCAAAGCCTTTCGGCACCGAGCTGATCGTGCTGCTGGTCACGCCGGTGCCGCTTTTCGACGGGCTGCGCCCCGAATCGGAATCGCGACCGGATTATCTGCGCGCCGTCGACAAGAGCCTGCGCGAGATCGCCGCGAAGCACGGGCAGGACAAGATCAGCGCGGACTTCGTCCAGATCACGACCCGTGCCCGCGAGCCCTGACCCCTGAAAGCGCCAATGCGCCGGACCGGGGCCACATGCCCGGATCGCCATTTGGCTATTCGATGTCGCGCGCGACGCGGAACCCGTTCTGCGAGTGGCGCACGCTGACACCGTACTTGAAGCGGGTCGACGACAGCATGTAATCGGCCCCTTCGCGCCATGAGCCGCCGCGTATCACGCGCACGCGGCAATCCGGTTCGTCCCACGAACGCCCGTCGGCCGGCGCCCCCTTGTAGGAGTTGTGCCAGCAGTCGCTGACCCATTCCCAGACGCTTCCGTTCATGTCGTGCAGGCCGTACGGATTGGCGCGGAACGAGCCGGCATTCGCCGGGCCGCCCTCACGCCACGGGTCGCCGCATCCCTTGCAGTTCGCGTTGCCGCCGACCATCTGGTTGCCCCACCAGTATCGCGTCGTCGTGCCGCCGCGGAGCGCGTATTCCCACTCCGCCTCGGTCGGCAACCGGTAGGTCTTGCCGGTGACACTGCTCAACCACTTCGCATAAACCCGGGCATCGTCCCAGTGCAGGTCGCGCACCGGGGCGTTCTTCGCTGCGCCCTCCTCCCTCGCCAGTTGCGGACACGCACTGGCGGCGACGCAGGCGTCCCATTGCTCGTTCGTGACCTCATACTTGCCGATCGCGAATGGCCGCGCGATCGAGACACGATGCGCGGGTCTTTCCGACGGATCGTCGGTGTTGCTTCCCATGACGAACTCGCCGCCGGGCAGTCCGACCATCACCGGGCAGGCGGGGCAATCCTTGATCTCGGCCACAGGCGCCGCTGCGGCCGGAGGGTTTCCGGCGCCGGCGCTGCAGGGGCAGGGCGGGGGCAGGGCTGCGCGCGGTCGTTCCGGCGCGGCGGAGCAGCCGGCGCGGGCCGCGCGCGCTCGAGGCGGGCGGTATCGCGCGGGGGCCGGTGGCTCGACCTTTGGCGCCGCCGCGCGCAGCCGCTCGATGCGGGCGCGGGCGAGCGGTGCGAAACGTCCGTTCGGGTACGCCTTCAGGTACGCCTCGTAGTCGCTCGCATGTTCGCTGTCCTTGATCGACTCCCAGAACGTCAGCTCGTACTGCTCCGCGCTGTCCTTGGGGAGGATTCCGGCAAGCAGGGTGGGCGCCGCATGTGTGCTCCACTGCCCCGTGCCGACGCCGGTCGCGCCCTGGGCAAATCCGGATGCGAACGCCCCGAACACCCCGACGATCAGAAGTTCTCGCCACACGTACAGACCCCGCTTGTCCCGTAGTGGAGGTGCAGCTCCCGCAACGCCGCTCCGGGAGCTGGATTCAATACGCTTCGCACGGGAATGCGCCGCACGGAGCAGGACATATTTCCGGCCATCACCGACCGGATTTCCGGCCCCGCACCGGGCCCGGAAGCGGCCATGTCCCGATTCATTATATGTATCTTTCGGCCAACTTCCGTCCTAATCTTAGGTGGCGATCAGGTTGGTCGGAGCGAACGCGACGAGCGTTCGCTCCGCGTTTACCCGACGTTTACCCCGCATGCTTCCTGGGGAGGATGCCCGACATGTCCAGGGAAATCATTCTTGCCTCGATAGCAACAGTCGTCATGACAATCGGGCCCGCGCCTGCCTCCGCGGCGGGAACACCCTCGCCGAAAGATGCCGAGGCCTACATCATCTGGCCGCCGGACGGCGCCGTCATCAGTGGCGGCAAGCTGTGGGTACGCATGGGGCTGCGCAACATGGGCGTGTGCCCGAAAGGCGTCGAACTGCCCAACGTGGGCCATCATCACCTGCTCATCGATACCGAAATCTCCGCCGACGGCCAGATTCCGCTGGACCGGAATCATCTGCATTTCGGCGCCGGCGAAACCGAGGCGCGCCTCGAGCTTCCGCCCGGCAAGCACACGCTGCAGCTGCTGATGGGCGATCACAACCACGAGCCGCACGACCCCCCCGTATATTCGAAGAAGATATCGATCACGGTGCCCTGACCGGGTGACGTCCGGAGTTCCAGTTTGATCTTCCGACAAGACCGGGAGCCGATCCATGCACAAGCTCATGCACAAGCTGTTCATCGCCGCCGCCACCGCGTTCCTGCTGCTCGCCGAGGGCGCCCTCGCCGGCAGCACCGCTGCGCCGCCCAATGCCTATCTTTACATCGGCTGGCCCACCGATGGCCAGGTCCTGCCCGCCGGACGGCCGTTCAAAGTGTGGTTCGGACTGCGCAACATGGGCGTCGCACCGAAGGACGTCAGCTTTCCGAACACGGGCCACCATCACCTGCTGATCGACACCGATCTGCCGTCGCCGGACCAGGAAATCCCCTCCGACCGCAACCACCTGCATTTCGGTGCGGGGGAAACGGAAACGACACTGGAACTGCCTCCGGGCAGGCACACCCTGCAGTTGCTGATGGGCGACGACAAGCACATACCGCACAACCCGCCCGTATATTCGAGGAAGATCACGATCACCGTGCGGTGAGAGCCTCACCCCCGAGCGTGTTACGGGAAGCCGGCGCATGACGCGTCCGTACCGATATCTACAAACCCCTGTAAGACTTACCCCGCGGCGCCGCGCCAGGGCCAGGAGGGAGCACGCTCGCATTCCACCCCCGATCGCACCCGCCCCCTCGCCGCTCACCCCTCCAGCGCCCGCCCAGCGCGGGAACGGCGCTTGCTAGGGTCGACTGCAGTCCTAACTTTTGATGGAGGCCAGTCCATGAACCCGCTGATGCGCAAACTCTCTCCGAGTGCGACGCACATGATCCGCACCGACCACTCGCACGTGCTGTCGGTCTTCCATCAGTACGAGACCGACACCTCGCCGCAGACGAAGAAGGCGCTCGTGAACAGCGCATGCCTGTCGCTCGAGATCCACGCCCAGCTCGAGGAAGAAATCTTTTACCCGGCGATGCGGCAGGCGATGGCCGAAAGCGCGACGGTCGACAAATCCGTCAGCGAGCACGAGGAAATGCGGCGCCTGATCGCGCAACTGCGCGGCATGGAGCCGAGCGACCCGCAATACGACGAGACTTTCATGAGCCTGATGCGCGACGTGCTGCATCACGCGGCCGAGGAAGAGACCATCATGCTGCCGAAGGCGGAACGCCTGCTCGGCAACCGGCTCGCGGAACTCGGCGCGGAGATGATGAAGCGCCGGCTCGAACTGTCCGCCCCGCATGCCGGCGAGATCGCGATGAACGGCGTGCGCACGATGCACACCGGCACGCTGGTAATGACGACGGGGGCGGCGGTAGCGGGCGCGTACCTCCTCAAGAAGGTGTTCGAGCGCGGTCATCATCACGCCTGACCGCCCGCAGCGACGATTTCCCGGCCGCCGCAGCACCACGAGGGCCGCGGGCTTCCAACAGCCGCGGCCTTCGTCGTTCACATCGTGCGTTTACGGACGCAGGGCCACCGGCGGCCACGGCGCAAGCAGCGCCGGCGTCGCCATGTCGGGCGGCATCTCGAAGTCCTTGCGTGCCGCGCCGCGCATTGCCACCGGCGGCAGCGGCAGACCGCGCCGGTCGTGATAGTCGCGCGCCGGAGGCCGCCCCCGCCGCTCGATGCGGTCCAGTGCGTTCGCGCAGCCTGCGTCGAGCGCGGCGACCGCGGCCACCCCGGCAAGCAGCGCCCGCGAGGCGGGCCGGCGGGCATTGCGTGCGTTGCCGAGCGCCGCGAAATCGAACGCGTCGCCGGCGACGCGCACCCACATCCACGGTCCCGGCCGACGTGCGGCCAGGATGCCGATGCCGGTGACGATCTCGCGCACGCCGCACGCGCGGACAAAGCGCTCGCTGCCGCGCATCCCGGTCACGCCGGCCACGAGGCGCGGCATCAGCACCTGCGCGACGCCGAGCCCGATGCTGAACCAGCCGAGGCCGCGGGCGGCGGCACGGGTGCGGCGGTGACGGGTCGCAGTCCTCGTGAAGGCAGTCGCACTCATCGCTCATCTCCTCAGGGCTTCAGGACGACCTTGATGCAGCCGTCCTTCTTGTCGCGAAACGTCTTGTACATTTCCGGCCCGTCCTCGAGCGCGGCAACGTGCGTGACGACGAAGGCCGGGTCGATCTGTCCTTCCTCGATGCGGCGCAGCAGGTCGCTGGTCCAGCGGTTGACATGGGTCTGGCCGGTGCGCAGCGTCAGCCCCTTGTTCATCAGCGCGCCGAACGGCAGCTTGTCGATGAGCCCGCCGTACACGCCCGGCACCGACAGCGTGCCCGCCGGGCGGCACACGTAGATCATCTCGCGCAGCACATGCGGCCGGTCGGTTTCGAGCATGATCGCCTGCTTCGCGCGGTCGTACAGCGAGTCGAGCGACTGCGTTGCGTGGGCTTCCATGCCGACCGCGTCGATGCACTTCTCCGGCCCCTTGCCGCCGGTCAGCTCGTTGAGCCGCTCGACGACGCTCTCGTCCTCGCAGTTGATCGTCGTCGCCCCCCCGGCCTGCGCCATGCCGAGGCGTTCGGGGACGCGGTCGATCGCGATGACCTGCTTCGCGCCGAGCAGCACGGCGCTGCGGACCGCGAACTGCCCCACCGGCCCCGCGCCCCAGATCGCGACCGTGTCGGTCGGCTGGATGTCGCACTGCACCGCTGCCTGCCAGCCGGTCGGCAGGATGTCGCCGAGGAACAGCACCTGGTCGTCGGAAAGTCCGCTCGTGATCTTCACCGGCGCGACGTCGGCGTACGGCACACGCACGTACTCGGCCTGCCCGCCGGCATAACCGCCGGTCAGGTGCGTGTAACCGAAAAGCCCCGCGGTCGAATGTCCGAATGTCTTGTCGGCGAGCGCCTTGTTGCGGTTGCTGCGTTCGCAGACGGAAAAGTTGCCGCGGCAGCACTGTTCGCATTCGCCGCAGCAGATCGTGAATGGCACGACGACGCGGTCACCGACCTTGAGGCGATGGTCCGCCGCCCCGACTTCGACGACTTCGCCCATGAACTCGTGGCCGAGGATGTCGCCGGACTCCATGCCCATCATGAAACCGTCGTAGAGATGAAGGTCCGAACCGCAGATCGCGCAGCTTGTCACCTTCACGATCGCATCGCGCGGATCCTCGATGCGGGGGTCGGGAACGGTGTCGCAGCGAACGTCCTTCTTGCCATGCCAGCAAAGCGCTTTCATCGGGTGGCTCCTTCGATTCCCGGTATATATCTCGGCGACGGCATCGCCCGGCGGCGACCGGCGTCACGCGCGTCCGCAGCAATCGTCATTCCTGTCCCGACCCGCATCGCGGCTGCCGGCACGGGAAAAAAGAGGGTGGAGGACGGTGGAAGCGGGGCCCGGAGCGCAAAATGCTTGGCCGCACGGATTCCCGGCGCGAGGGGCTGTTCATGAGGAAAGTATTCGGCTACTGGTTCGGCGTGCTGCGCAGCACGGTGAATTACTGGCTCGACAGCGACGCGTTCATCCACGCCGCGGCGCTCGCGTTCTTCACCGTGTTCTCGGTTGCGCCGGTCGTCATCATCGTCGTCAGCATCGTCGGCGCGGTGCTCGGCGAGGACGCGGCGCGCGGCCAGATCGCCGCGCAGCTCGAACAGGCGATCGGCCCCGAGGCGGCCGAAGCGGTGCAGACCGCGGTCGCGAGCAGCCGCATCGAAGCCAGCGGCCTGCTGCCGACGCTCGTGGGTATCGGCGCGATGCTGTTCGGCGCGACCACCGTGTTCGCGCAGATGCAGCGCTCACTGAACGCGATCTGGGGGGTGATGGCGAAACCCTCGCGCAGCAGCGTCTTCCTGCTCGTCAAGGCGCGCCTGCTGTCGCTGATGGTGGTGCTGGCGATCGGCTTCGTGCTGCTGGTATCGCTGCTGCTGAGCGTGATCCTGAACTCGATCATCGCCTTCGCGAGCGATTGGCTCCCGGTGCCGGCGCCGTTGCTGGCGGGCGTCGAGACAGTGGTGTCGCTGACGGTCGTCACGCTGCTGTTCGGGACGATCTTCCGCGTGCTGCCGGACGTGATCCTGCGCTGGAAGGACGTCGCGCTCGGCGCCTTCGTCACGGCGGCGCTGTTCACGTTCGGCCGGTCGCTGATCGCGCTCTACCTGGCGAAGACGGCGCCCGCTTCGACTTACGGCGCCGCGGGCTCGCTGGTGCTGTTGTTGTTGTGGGTGAACTATTCGTCGCTGATCCTGCTGTTCGGCGCGGCGTTCACGCGCGCGCATCGGGAATCCCGCGGACTGCCGATCCGGCCGCGCCATTCAGCGGTACTGGTGCATACGGAGGTGGTGGAGGAAAAGGTTTCCGACCTCGAAGGCCGGCCCCCGCCCGCCCCCACGCCGCCCGCGTGACGATGAAACTGCGGGCGGGAGTCACGCCTGGGCAGGTTTCAGCACGACCTCGAAGTCCTGGCCCGGATCGAGCGACAGCACGAGCGCCGCGAAGCGCAGCCGCGCCGCCTCCAGCGACGCCGCGCTCCAGCCCGAACCTTCGGTCATGAACGGGCCTTCCGGGTGGAAATTCCACTGCGTCGGCCCGATGATCGAGTACTCGGCGACGCGTCCGCCGTCGAGCCGCACCGCGTGCAGCACCAGGCCGCCTGCGGTTTCGACCCACGCGAGTCCGGCCCGGTCGCCAAGCGGCGCCGCGTCGAGCAGCGCCGGCATGTCGTCCGCGAGCGGGTGACGCAGGCGGCTCGCGCAATCTGCCAGATCGATGACACGCGCAAACAGCCGCGCCGCGATGCGGTGGCCTTTCGTCAGCAGGATGCGCACCAGCATCGAACCCGCATGGCGCGCGAGCACGCCGGTTTCATGCGCTTGCCCGTGCAGCGACGGCGTGCGACAGAACTGCGGCGAAGGCACGCCTCCGAGCGTCTCGCCCCAGGCCTGCGCCGACAGCGGCGGCAGCAGCGGCACGGCGCCGTGCTCGGAGGTCGAGGTGCCGATTTCGATCAGGTCGGCGAGCGCCTCGCCGATCGTGCCGCCCTGCCGGGCGCGTTCGACGAACTCGCGCAACGCCGTCGGCTCGCGCGTCGCGCGGAAGAAGCCGCCGAGCAGTTCGACCGCGACCAGGTCGAGCAGATCGCCGCCGAGCTCGTAGGCTGCCCGCCCGCCGCCGATCTGCGCGAGCCCGTGGTGCAACACGGCAAACCGCTCCCGGCGCGGCTCGTGGCCAAACAACACCGGCCAGTCGAGCATCAGCCGCGACAGATGCTCCTGCGCGGTTTCCGCTGCGACTGTGCGCTCCTCGTCCCGTGCTTCGCCGCGCGCCGCCCCTTCCGCACCGGCGGCGACGAATGCCGCCATCGCGACGATCGTCTGCGCACGAGGGGCCGCTGCGCACAGCCCGGGGAGCCGCGCCAGCGCCTCCCCGACCGTGCAGCCGGCGAGCTGCCGTGTATCCGGCGTACGCGAATCAAAATCGAGGATGGCCGGCGCCGTGACACGTTGGCCATCCCATTGCGCCTCGAGGCGCAGCGGATCGTGCGGCGCGCGCCGCTCCCGAAGTCGTTGCCCGGTCGCCGCCAAACCCGCCGGGGCAGGGATTCCGACCCTGCGGGCCCCCGCTACCATCCCCTCGAACATGAACCCTCCTTGCCCCGATGTCCGGCATCCGCCCTCCGCCGTCACTGCGATCCGCTCACGAGCGGAGCGGAGGCGGCGGGAGGTCATGATATGCGCCCCCGCGGCCCACGGGAAAACCCGGGTCCGCCATCGAGGGGCAGCGCCCGCGGCGAAGGGGCTGCCCGCCGCAGATCCGCCTCAGCGCGACTCGAGAACCAGGCGGCCGTTGAGCGGCTGGATCGGCCGCCCGTTGCGCGGATAGAGACGCGCAAAGACGCGCACCTGCTCCGCCGATATCTTCACCGGCTCCTTCATGACCGCCCACACGACGCCTTCGGTACAGGGCGGCGTGACCAGCGATCCGACATACAGGTAGTGGGCGGGACTGACCGGCACGAGGCTGGCGAGGTCGATCGGCGACGCCGGCGCGTAGCTGCTGCCGCGCTCCAGCGGCAGGCTGTTCCACAGACTCTGGATCAGCGGATGTCCGCCGGAAGCGCCCTCGAGCAGCACCGCGACGACCGCTATCCGTCCGGCCGCATCGCGATGATGGAAATGCACCGCCATGTCGGAGGCCTGCCCGCCCACCCGCGCCAGCGACGGCCGGTGGAACTCGAGATGCTCGAGTTCATAGCGCTGGCCGCGGATCTCGACCCCCATGCCTTCGCCGACCCGCACCTCGAGCGTGCGCCCCGTGTCGGTGATGCGAAACTGCGTCTCCCGGTAATCGAAGCGCAGCGCCTCGAGATCGACGACGACCCCGCCGCCCAGCTCGATCGGCGACTGGCGCCTGCCTTCGGCACACAGCGACCAGTCCGGCCGCAGCCTGCCCCAGTGCTCCGGGCCCGTCGCACCTTCGTAGCTCCAGGCGGCATCGCTCACGAAGGGAACCCAGGGGGCCGGCGCGGACTTGGGGATCGGCGACCGGGAAGCCTGCGCCGCACGCAACTTGAGCTCGGGTTTCGGCCCGGGTTTCGGCTCGAGTTTCGGCTCGGGTTTCGGCTCGGGTTTCGGCTCGGGCTTCGGTTCTGGCTTCGCCTCCGGCCGCGGTGCAGTCGAAGCGGCGGCAGAAGGCGCCGTTCGGGGCGACGCCTTCGGTGGCGGCACCGGGGGCGCCTGGGTCGCAACCGCCGGGAGCCTGACCGGCGGGCCGATCGCGGAATCATCGATGACTGCCGCTGCCGAGGCGACGGCGTCGTGTGCAGCTTTTTGCAGGTCGCTCGCCGACGCGGGCCGGCAGACCTCCTGCCACAAGCGCTCATCGACGCTGTTGCGCGCCGCGGATATCGGCCGCTGGTCGAGCACAGCTTCTTCGCGCAGCACGAACTGGCGCGCATCGAGATAGACGCGCTTGACCGTATGGAACCTGCGGTTGTGGCAATCGAAGCGGTTCAGCGCCTTCACCACGGCATATCCTTCCAACGCGGCCCGTTCCGGCGACAGCACGATCCGTCCCCACGCGACCTTGCTGCCGGCATCCGACGCCATGACGCTGGAGCGGTCGATCTCCACCTGGCGCTCGCGGTCCCTGATGACAACCTCCCAGGGCTCGGCGAGCGCCGCGGGGCTGACGAATGCCAGCGCGACGACCAGGCAGCAGTGCAGGAGGGGCGGCGAGGATTTCATCGTCATGAAGGAGTTCCGGGAGATGTTACGGTCTTCGGCCGGGATCGGGATATCTTTAGCGACAACCGGCTGCGATTCGTGAAGGGGTGAAGGGGCCGGGCAGCCGGCGCCGATCCATTCCGGATTGCGCTTTGAATGTCTGTCTTCCAATCAACGTATCACACCGGTAGAATGCGCGCCGTCATCAGGGAGTAGCCGCCCGCGCGGATTCGCGGGGACCACGTCAACAGACTTGCCCGTCGGGCATGGCGTGGCCAGCCTTCGGGCCTGGCGAGACTTTTGGCTGCATGCCCTCCGATTTTTCGGGCCGGGGAGGCGTGCAGTCATCGGTCATCAGCCGGCCCGGAGAACCTGATGAATCTTCCTGCCGAAGCCTTCCTGATGTCCTCGGGCATCGTCGCGCTCGCCGAAATCGGCGACAAGACCCAGCTGCTCGCCTTCATGCTCGCGGCCCGCTTCCGTCGCCCGTGGCCGATCGTCGCCGGCATCCTGATCGCGACCGTCGCGAACCATGCGTTCGCCGGCGCCGTCGGCACGTGGGTCACGACACTGCTCGGCCCGGACCTGCTGCGCGGGGTGCTCGGCGCGTCCTTCCTCGCCATGGCGGCGTGGATTCTGGTTCCGGACAAGCTCGACGACGAGGATCTCGCGACGCCGAAGTTCGGCGTGCTCGCGACGACGATCGTCGCGTTCTTCCTCGCCGAGATGGGCGACAAGACGCAGATCGCGACGGTCGCGCTCGCTGCGCAGTACGGCGCCTTCGCTGCGGTCGTCGCCGGCACGACGTTCGGCATGATGGTCGCGAACGTGCCGGCCGTCGTCGCCGGCGACCGCATCGCGAACCGGTTGCCGATCCGCCTGATCCACGGCATCGCGGCGGCATTGTTCGCGCTGCTCGGCGTCGCCGCGCTGGCCGGCTTCGGCGGCGGGTGATCGCATCGGGGGTTCATGAGGAAATGAACGGTTTCGATCGAGACGCTAAAAATCCTTGCCGAAGCCCCCTCCCGTCCGGTAACGTTCGCAGCTCGTTGGGGGTGCCCGTGCGGTTTTCGCACGCGCTGAGAAAAACCCTTTGAACCTGATCCGGATCGCACCGGCGTAGGGAAACGCTTTCATGCAGACCTGTTCACCACCGCTCCAGCCATTCTCCCGCACGGGACTCCCCGCATGACGCGCCCGCCTCCGAACGTCGTGTCGATCGCCGGCGTCGACCCGAGCGGCGGCGCCGGCGTGTTCGCCGACATCAAGACTTTCTCCGCGCTCGGCGCCTACGGCTGCGGCATCGTGGCCGCGCTGACCGCGCAGAACACGCAGGCCGTCACCGGCGTGCATACGCCACCGGTCGCGTTCCTGCGCCTGCAGATCGACACGCTGTTCGCCGACGTCAAGCTCGCCGCAGTCAAGCTCGGCATGCTCGGCACCGCCGAGGTGGTCGCGACCGTCGCCGACCGGCTCGCCCGTTTCGACGCGCCGTTCGTCGTCTGCGACCCGGTGATGGTGGCGAAAAGCGGCGATCACCTGCTCGCGAAGAACGCCGTCGCGATGTTGATCGAGGCGCTGCTGCCGCAGAGCTTCATGATCACGCCGAACCTCCCGGAAGCGGGCGTGCTGCTCGAACAGCGCGCGCCCGAGTCGGTCAAGGAGATGTACCGCGCCGCCGAGCGGCTGCGCGACATGCTGCCGCTGTCCTCCGAGCGCTGGGTGCTGCTCAAGGGCGGCCACCTGCCCGGCAACGAAGTCGTCGACCTGCTGTTCGACGGCGACCGGATGATCGAGCTGCCGTCGCCGCGCCTCGACACGAAGAACACGCACGGCACCGGCTGCACGCTGTCGTCGGCGATTGCCGCGCTGCTGCCGCAGCATGCCGGAAGCCTGCGTCCGGTCGAAGCCGCGGTGCGCGACGCGCGCAACTATCTGCTGCGCGCGATCGCGTCCGCCGGCGCCCTCGCCGTTGGCCAGGGTCACGGCCCGGTCCACCATTTCCACGCCGTGTGGCCGCGCCAGCACGCATAACGACACGCCGCACCATAGAGCGGCCCGACTATCCCCCAGATACGGAGACACCATGAACGCCAGCGAAAAATTCATCGCCGCGAAAGCCCATGTCGACGAAGCCGCGGTCGCGCCGCTGCCGAACTCGCGCAAGATCCACGTCGAGGGCTCGCGCCCGGACATCCGCGTGCCGATGCGCGAAATCTCACAGGCCGACACGCCCGCGTCGATGGGCGCCGAGCCGAACCCGCCGATCTTCGTCTACGACTGTTCCGGCCCCTACACCGATCCCGCCGCGAAAATCGACATCCGGTCCGGCTTGCCGGCGCTGCGCCAGCAGTGGATCGAGGAGCGCGGCGACACTGAAGTGCTCGCCGACCTGTCGTCCGAGTTCGGCCGCAGCCGCGCCGCCGACCAGGCCCTCGACGAGCTGCGCTTCCCCGGCCTGCACCGCAAGCCGCGCCGCGCGAAAGCCGGCGCGAACGTCAGCCAGATGCACTACGCGCGCCGCGGTCTCATCACGCCCGAGATGGAATACGTTGCGATCCGCGAGAACATGAACCGCCGCGCCTACGTCGAAGCGCTGCGCGCTGCGGGGCCGACCGGCGAGAAGATGGCGAAGCTCCTGACCCGCCAGCATCCGGGCCAGTCGTTCGGCGCGTCGATCCCCGAGGAAATCACGCCCGAGTTCGTGCGTTCCGAAGTCGCGCGCGGTCGCGCGATCATCCCGAACAACATCAACCACCCGGAAAGCGAGCCGATGATCATCGGCCGCAACTTCCTCGTGAAGATCAACGCCAACATCGGCAACTCCGCGCTCGGCTCGTCGATCAGCGAGGAAGTCGACAAGATGACGTGGGCGATCCGCTGGGGCGGCGACACGGTGATGGATCTGTCAACCGGCAAGAACATCCACGAGACGCGCGAGTGGATCATCCGCAACAGCCCGGTGCCGATCGGCACGGTGCCGATCTATCAGGCGCTCGAAAAAGTCGATGGCAAGGCCGAGGAGCTGACCTGGGAAATCTTCCGCGACACGCTGGTCGAGCAGGCCGAACAGGGCGTCGACTACTTCACGATCCATGCCGGCGTGCTGCTGCGCTACGTGCCGATGACCGCGAACCGCATGACGGGCATCGTCTCGCGCGGCGGCTCGATCATGGCCAAGTGGTGTCTCGCGCACCACAAGGAAAGTTTCCTCTACACGCACTTCGAGGACATCTGCGACATCATGAAGGCCTACGACGTCGCCTTCTCGCTCGGCGACGGCCTGCGACCGGGGTCGATTTTTGATGCGAACGACGACGCGCAGTTGGGCGAACTGAAGACGCTCGGCGAACTGACCGACATCGCGTGGAAGCACGACGTGCAGACGATCATCGAAGGTCCGGGGCACGTGCCGATGCATCTCATCAAGGAGAACATGGATCTCCAGCTCGAGCACTGCAAGGAGGCGCCGTTCTACACGCTCGGGCCGCTCACCACCGACATCGCGCCGGGCTACGACCACATCACGAGCGGCATCGGCGCCGCGCAGATCGGCTGGTACGGCACGGCGATGCTCTGTTACGTGACGCCGAAGGAGCACTTGGGCCTGCCGAACAAGCAGGACGTCAAGGAAGGGATCATCACGTACAAGCTCGCCGCCCACGCCGCGGACCTCGCGAAAGGTCACCCCGGCGCGCAGATTCGCGACAACGCGCTCTCCAAGGCGCGCTTCGAGTTCCGCTGGGAAGACCAGTTCAACCTCGGCCTCGACCCGGACAAGGCGAAGGAATTCCACGACGAGACGCTGCCGAAGGATTCCGCGAAGGTCGCGCACTTCTGCTCGATGTGCGGCCCGCACTTCTGCTCGATGAAGATCACGCAGGACGTGCGCGACTTCGCCGCGCAGGAAGGCATCAAGGAAGACGAGGCGCTCGCGAAAGGGATGGAAGTTAAGGCCGTCGAGTTCGTCAAGAGCGGGGCCGAGGTGTATCGGCAGGTGTAGGCCCTCATGGCGGTGACCGCGGCCCGGGCATTTCTTGCCGCGGCCGCGGCCGATGTTTATACTTCGTATAAACATCATGAGGCCACCTGACATGCCCGAAGCCATCCTCGTCATCAAGCACTGGGGCAACAGCCTCGGCGTCCGTTTGCCGGCGGCAGTGGCCCGCGAAGCGCACCTCAATGCCGATCAGCCGGTGCGAATCACGGTCGAGGAAGGGCGGGTGGTGATTACGCCGCTGCCGGAAGACGTACTGACTCTCGAACAACGTCTGGCGCGCTTCGATCCCGGGCGCCACGGCGGCGAAGCGATGGTGAGCGGGAATGTCGGAGCCGAGCGTTGGTAGCGGCCCGCGGCAAGGCTGCGTGGGCTCCCGAGCGGCAGGACATCATCTGGATCGACTGCAATCCGCAAGCCGGACGCGAAATGCGCGACCGGCATCCCTTTCTTGTGCTGTCGCCACGCGCGTTCAATGAGCGCACCTCGCTGGTCGTAGGTCTGCCGATGACCACCGCCGCGTACAACGCCGACAATCCCTTTGCTATTGCCGTCGGGGAAGCGGGCGGAAGCCGAGCGGGCAAGACGAGCTACGTCCTCTGCCACCAACCCAAATCCTTCGACTGGCGCGTCCGCGAAGGGGCACCACACCCGATGAAACGACTGCCGGACGAGTTGTTCGCCAAGGCGTGCGCGGTATTGAATCAGATCGTTCGTCTTGCCTGAGATCACTCGCGGGAAAGCGCAGCGCTTGCCGCCCGCCGGCTCGGCGCAGTGGATCGCGACGGGCCTGTAAAAATCAGATGACGCGGATGGTGCTGCCGTAGCGCGCGAGCTTGGTGTCGACGGTGAGCAGGATCAGCGGCTGCCGTCCTGCAGGCAGGAAAACAGCTCATCGACCGGCGCATCGAAATCGTCCGCCATCTGCCAGTCGAGCCCCTTCATGCTGCCGGGCGGGGCAATTCGGCGGCGTGGCGGATGGTAAGCGGCCAGCCTGGCCACCGGCTGGCCGGCACGCGCGATGACCACCTCCTCGCCACGCTCGACGATTTCGAGCAGGCGGGACAGGTGGGTCTTGGCTTCATGGATGTTGACGACGTGCATGAGAACCTCAGGCTCTGTTGAGCCAAATGAGTGAGCTAAGGTTTAGTCTAGCTCCTTCAGGATGCATTCATGAGCTCGAACACGGCGCTGCGCCGGTTTGGCAGCCCTTCATCGTGGCAGGCATCCTGGATTCTGGGAGGCTACGCCCCTCGCTCCAGTGAGGCTGAATTGCTTATGCCGGGGAAGAATTCCTTGCAATCACCCACAGAAAATCCCGCCATCCCTTCATCGCTGCCGCAGCGGATGAGACAATCGCACCCTCATCCCGCCAGCCCGAGTCCGCCATGTCCTCCGATGCCCTGCCGATCGCCGCGATCCTCTACACGCCCGCCGACCACATCGAGCCGGTGCTGATCGAAGCCGCGCGGCGGCTGGCGCAGCAGGGGGTGCGGCTCGGAGGCGTGCTGCAGCACGACATCCCGACGACGACCGACGATCCGTGCGGCATGGAACTCGAAGACCTGTCGGGCGGCGAGCGGTTTCCGCTGTCGCAGGATCTGGGCAGCGGTTCGGAAGCGTGCCGGCTCGATCCGGACGCGCTTGCGCACGCGGCGATGGCGGTGCGCTGCGCGCTCGAACGCGGCGCGTCGGTGGTGTTCATCAACAAGTTCGGCGCGCAGGAGGCCTGCGGGTCGGGGCTGCGCACCGAGATGGCGATGGCGGTCGCCTCCGGCGTGCCGGTCGTGACCGCGGTCGGCGAGCGCTTCCTTGCGGAATGGCAACACTTCACCGGCGGCGGCTCGACGCTGCTGCCGCCCGACGTCGGGGCGATCCTCGAATGGTGGGACACCGTGCGCGTCGCGGCGCGGCCGGCGTGACACTGCGCGTGCCGGACTCCCGCGGCGCCACGCTCGTCCCGCAGGTTTCGCCTCCGGCTGCGGCGACAACCGGCGGCAGCACTTCGAGCGCGATGCAATGCCGGGCCGGCTGCGGCGCTTGCTGCATCGCGCCGTCGATCTCGTCGCCGATCCCCGGAATGCCGAACGGCAAGGCGGCGGGGGTCCGGTGTGTCCAGCTCAGCGCGACGAACCTCTGCGCGATATTCGGCGAACCGGAGCGGCCGGCCTGCTGCTCCGGCCTGAAGCCCGCCGACGAGATGTGCGGCGCCTCCCGCATCGATGCGTTGCTGTGGCTGGCGAAGCTGGAAGCGGCGACGAAGCCGTAGCGTGCCGCCCGGCGCCGCGCGCCTTTCCGAAAAAAACGCGGCTTGCGCCGCGCGCCTTCCCGGCCCCTTCGAGGGGAGCCGGCCTTCCCGTCAGATGCCGATCTCGCCGCCGTCCTCGCGCGTGATCACGATCGTCGCCGAGCGCGGCCGGGCGCTGTGGCCGTCCGGCCAGTGGCTGCCGAAGCGGGCCGTCGCGTAATCGGGCTGCGTGGCCTCGCCCGGGTGCTGGATGTTGATGAACAGCGCCCGCCCGTCCGGTGTCTCGGCGAGCCCGGTGATCTCGCACTCCTTCGGCCCGACGAGGAAGCGCCGCAGGTTCTCCTCGCCGAGCGGCGCGCCGACATAGGTGTTGACCGCCCTGCTCGAGACGCCGTCGCTGCTGACGATGGTGCGCGGCCCGCCGTCGCCGACACTTCCCGGGACCGCGGCGAGCAGCATGCAGTTCGTGACGTCCGTGTAGGCGCCGTCGTCGGTCTCGATCCACAGCACGCCGGTCGCCGGGCTGAACCACAGGCCGTCGGGGCTCGAAAAGTCGTTCGCATCGGTGAGGCCGGAGATGTTCACGTCGCTTGCGTCCGCGGTCGCGCGCGCGCCGAACAGGAACACGTCCCACGTGAAGCGCGTCGCGCCCGCTTCGCCGCCGGCCTCGGCGAAGCGAATGATGTGGCCGTTGGGATTGCCGAGTTGGTTCTGGCCGGTCGTCTTGCGGTCGTTGTAGAAACGCGGATTCGCGGCGTCGAGCTCGGCGAGCGGGCGGGCCGACGCGTTCGTGTTCGTCAGCGCGACGTACACTTCGCCATTCCTCGGATTGACCGCGGCCCACTCGGGCCGGTCCATCCTTGTCGCGCCGGCGGCGTCCGCGGCGAGCCGCGCGTGGACGACGACGTCGGCCTGGTCGGCGAACGAATACGCGGCATTCCCCGCCGTGACGTTGCCGACGCCAAAGCGCAGCTCGATCCACTCGCCGGTGCCGTCGACGTCGAAGCGCGCGACGTAGAGCCGGCCGTCGTCGAGGTACTTGTCGCCTGCGGCAAGCCCGCCATCCGCGTCCGCGGGGTTCCACGGCTGGTTCGACACGTACTTGTAGATGTACTCGTCGCGCGAATCGCAGCCCATGTACCACACGAGCGGCGCGCCGGCCCGCACCGGCCCGAGCCACGCCCCCTCGTGCGCGAAGCGGCCGAGCGCGGTGCGCTTCTTCGGTGTCGACGCGGGGGCGAACGGGTCGATCTCGACGACCCAGCCGTAGGTGTTCGCGGCGTTGCGATAGTCGTCGCTGCCGTCGTCGGACGTGCCGAGCTTCATCGCGTTCCAGCGCCCGTAGAGATCGTCGGGCGTGTCCGGCGTCACCGTCGCCCACCGCTCGCGGCCGTTGCCGCGCACGCCGTAGCGCGCGAACGCGGCGAGCTCCTTCGCGCTGCGGCGCGGGTCGTCGACCGCCGCGACGCGGCGGAAGTAGCCTGCCCAGTTCTCCTCGCACGTCAGGTATGTGCCCCACGGCGTATGTCCGCTCGCGCAGTTGTTGACCGTGCCGCGCGTTCGGCTGCCGTCCGGCGCGTATTTCGTGACCATGTAGCGCGTCTTCGCCGCCGGCCCGGCCAGCTCCATGCCGGTCAGCGTGTGGATGCGGCGGTTGAAGCGCGAGTTCCGCTCGTAGCGCCATTCCCCGCCCGCGTTGACCGTCTCGACGATGGCGACGCCGTGGGCGTAGAACTCGCGCAGCACCTCGCCGGCGTCGGTGCGCACGCCGTTGGTGACGGTCTGGCCGCGCGGGTGCAGGTACTCCGGCGTGATCGCTTCGTGGTTCATGCACAGCAGCCCGCGCCGCGACTCGTTCTTGTGGTGCCGGCCGTTTGCGCCGAGCCCGAAGTAATGCATGCCGTCGTGGTGGTCGCCGGCGCGCAGCGCGAAGCTCTCGGGGTCGTCCCCGCCGTTGTTCAGGTATTCGCCGACGCTCGGCGCGATCGGGTCGCCGAGGCGAAACAGGACACTGTAACGGTAGCCGTCCGGCAGGACGACGGCATCATCGAGGCTTTTTGCGACCGGCGCGAAGCCGAGCCGCGCGGCGCGGCGGACGGGAGCGGCAGTACCCGGGACGGCCGGCGCAGCGAAAGCGTTCGGCAGACCGGCGCCGGCCAGCGTCAGCACCGCGGCGCCGAGCGTGCCGCCGAGCAGTTGGCGGCGCGACAGCCGCGCGTGCAGCACGGCGTCGAAGCGCGTGTTCCCGGAGGTGTTCGTCGATTCGTCGTCGTGGGACGGGGGCAAGCGGGGATCGGTCATCGGGGAATCCTCTGCAGGGTTTCTTGTGTCGCGGGAGTGCCCCGGCACGGTATCCGGCGATTGTTAGAGATGCATGACAACGCCCGCCGGCGCCCGCCGCATCGGCTCAACAGCGTGCTTAAAGATCATTTCGCTGCCCCGCAACAATCCGCTCCGTATAATCCCGGCTTCGAACGCACAAGGCCTCCGGCATGGATCTTCCCCTCCTCGTTATCGCGCTCATCCTCGGCATCGTCGAGGGGCTGACCGAATTCCTGCCGATCTCTTCCACCGGCCACCTGATCATCATCGGCGACCTGCTCGGCTACAACGACGCGACGAGCAAGGTGTTCAAGATCGTCATCCAGTTCGCCGCGATTCTCGCCGTGTGCTGGGACTATCGCGAACGGCTGGTGAGGGTCGCGGCCGGCGTCGGCAGCGAGGCCGCGGCGCAGCGCTTCGTCGGCCTGCTGTTCATCGGCTTCCTGCCGGCGGCGGTGCTCGGCCTGATGTTCCATTCGACGATCAAGGGCCTGCTGTTCAACCCGCTGACCGTCGCCACGGCTCTGGTCGTCGGCGGCCTGCTGATTCTCTACCTCGAGCGCCGCGCGTACCATCCGCACATCAATGCGATCGACGAGATGCGCTGGCCCGATGCGCTGAAAGTGGGTTTCGCCCAGGCCGCGGCGATGATTCCGGGCACGTCGCGCTCCGGGGCGACGATCCTCGGCGGGCTCGTGTTCGGGCTGTCGCGCAAGGCCGCGGCGGAATTCTCGTTCTTCCTCTCGATTCCGACGATGTTCGCGGCGACCATCTACGACCTGTACAAGAACCGCGACCTGCTCCACATGGCCGACCTGCCGGTGTTCGCGATCGGCTTCGTCGCGTCCTTCTTCGCGGCGATGTTCGCCGTCAAGGCCTTCATCCGCTTCATCTCGAACCACACTTTCGTCGCCTTCGCGTGGTATCGCATCGTGTTCGGGCTGGTGGTGCTCGCGACGTGGCAGCTGGGGCTCGTCGAGTGGAGCGAGTTCTAGCCGCGCCGCATCCCGCCGGCCGCGGCTAGACTGTCGCTTTCCGGCCGTTCCGAGAGGCTCCGATGATCATCTACCTGCACGGCTTCCGCTCCGCTCCGGCGTCGATCAAGGCGCAAGCGCTGCAGCGCCACATGGCGGCGAAAGGATTGGCGCACGCGTTCTGGTGCGAGCAGCTGCCGGTGTCGCCGCGCGCGGCGATCGCGCTGGTCGAGACGCAGATCGCGCACTGCCGCCGCGAACGGCCGGAGCTTCCGCCGACGCTGGTCGGCAGCTCGCTCGGCGGCTTCTACGCGACCTGGCTCGCCGAAAAACACGGGCTCGCGGCGGCGCTCGTGAATCCGGCCGTCGTCGCGCCGCTGTCGCTCGAAGCGTGGATCGGCCCGCAGACGAACCTCTACACCGGCGAGCGCTTCGACTTCACGTCGCGGCACATCGAGGAGCTGCGCGCGCTCGACGTCGCCGCGATCACCCGGCCGGAGCGCTACTGGCTGCTCGTCGAAACGGGCGACGAAGTGCTCGACTACCGCGACGCGGTGGCGAAATACGCCGGCGCGCGGCAGACCGTGCTCGCAGGGGGCGACCACGGCTTCTCGCGCTGGAACGACTATCTCGACGCGCTGCTCGCGTTTGCGGGACTGGCATCATGAGCGCGCCCGATTTCGACGCGCGCCGCTTCAAGTCGATCGAGCGGGCCGGTTTCAACCGCATCGCCGCCCGCTATGCCGACGGCGCCCACCTGCGTGCGGACCTCGCCGACGCGCTGCTCGGCGCGGCACGGCTCGCACCGGGCCGGCGGGTACTCGACCTCGCCAGCGGCCCCGGCCTGCTCGCCCGTGCGGCCGCCCGCCAGGTGCAGCCCGGCGGCTGGGTGCTCGCGAGCGACATCGCCGAGGAGATGCTCGCCGAAGGCGCGCGTCGCACGCTCGGCGAGACTGCGGCAGCCGCGCCGTCCGCCGGCGCATCCGGGCTTTCGTTCGCCGCCGCCGATGCCGAACAGCTGTGCCTGCCGGACGCGAGCTTCGACTGCGTGCTCGCCGGCCTCGCGCTGTTCATGTTCCCGCACCCGCAGCGGGCGCTGGCCGAGATGCACCGCGTGCTGCGCCCGGGAGGCCGGGTCGCGCTGTCGACGTGGGGCGCGCGCGACGACGTCCCGCTGATCGGCTGCGCACAGGATTGCATCGCCCGCCTGCTGCCGGCGCCGAAAGTCGCCCGCCCGTCGGTGTTCCGCTTTGGCGACGCGGCAGTGCTCGAAGCCGCGCTCGCAGCGGCCGGCTTCGTCGACGTGCATATCGAACCCTGCCGCTTCACGTGCGAGTTCGCCGACGCCGCAGCGTACTGGCAGGCTTTCCTCGATCTCGCCGGCGGCGCCGCCGAAGCGCTCGCGCGCCTGCCGCAGGCCACGCAACACGCGTTGCGCGACGCGGTCGCCGCGGAGCTCGAAGCGCACCGCAGCACCGGCGGCACGGGATATTCGCTCGACGCGCTCGCGCTCGTCGCCACCGCGCAGCGCGCGGCGGAATGAACCCTCGGCGGGCAGACCGCGACCAACGGCGGGTGACGAGGGCCGCGCGCCCCCTCCTGCCCGGGACTTCGAGCCCGCCGCGACCGAATCCTTTAAACTGTCGGGCTTGCTCATTGATGGCGGTAGCCGATGTTTGTGCTGTTCGAAGAGGACGGGGCCTTCAAGGCCGGGACGGTTCTCGCTGATAACGACTCCTCGCTGCAGGTGGAGACCTCTCACGGCAAACGGGTGAAGCTGAAAAGCAACCACGTGCTGCTGCAGTTCCGCGAGCCCGCGCCGGGGGAACTGCTCGAACGCGCCGCCGCCGACGCCGAGGAGCTGGACACCGGTTTCCTGTGGGAAGTGTGCGGCGACGGCGAGTTCGGCTTCCAGGACTTCGCCGCCGAGTACCACGGTCACGCGCCGAACGCCGTCGAAGCCGCTGCCGTGCTGCTGCGCCTGCACTCGGCGCCGATCTATTTCCACCGCAAGGGGCGCGGGCGTTTCCGCAAGGCTCCCGCCGAGATCCTGCAGGCGGCGCTCGCCGGCCTGGAAAAGAAGCGCCAGCAGGCCGAGGCGATCGAGCGCATGCGCAGCGAACTCGTCGCGGGCCGCCTGCCGGCCGAACTCGCCGGCATGCTGCCGCAGCTGCTGTACCGCCCGGACCGCAACCGCATCGAGACCAAGGCGTTCGAGGCGGCCTGCGTCGACGCCGGCCTGTCGGCGCCGCGGCTGCTGCTCAAGTGCGGCGCGCTCGCATCGAGCTACGATTTCCACTATCACCGCTTCCTGTTCGAACATTTCGAGGACGGCGTCGCGTTCCCGCCTTTCGAGCCGCCGCACGACCCGGCCGAACTGCCGCGCGCCGATGTCGCGGCGTTCTCGATCGACGACGCGACGACGACCGAGATCGACGACGCGTTCTCGGTGACGCCGCGCGCAGGCGGCGGCTGGCGCATCGGCATCCACATCGCCGCGCCGGCGCTCGGTTTTGCGCGCGGCTCGGCGCTCGACGCGATCGCGCGCCGCCGGCTGTCGACGGTGTATATGCCGGGCAACAAGATCACGATGCTGCCGGACGCCGTCGTCGAGGCCTTCACGCTCGCCGCCGGGCGCGACTGTCCGGCGGTGTCGCTGTACCTCGACGTCACCGCGGCGCTGGCGATCGTCGGCCACGAGAGCCGCGTCGAGCGCGTGCCGATCGTCGCGAACCTGCGCCACCACGACATCGAGCCGCTGTTCAACGAGCAGGTATTGCACGAGCAGGACGGCCCCGACTTCGCGTGGAAGCGCGAACTCACCTTGCTGTGGGACCTCGCGACGGTGCTCGAAGCCGGCCGCGGCAAGGCCGAATCCAACCAGAACCAGGTCGATTTCAACTTCTACGTCGACTGGCAGACCGAGACCGCCGACGGCGCCGGCTACGTGACGATCACGCAGCGCCGGCGCGGTTCGCCGCTCGACAAGCTGGTCGCCGAGATGATGATCCTGGCGAACGCGACGTGGGGCAAGCTGCTCGACGAAGCGGGCGTGCCGGGCCTCTATCGCGCCCAGAGCGGCGGCAAGGTGCGCATGACGACGGTCGCCGCGCCGCATGACGGCTTGGGCGTCGACTGCTACGCGTGGTCGAGTTCGCCGCTGCGCCGCTACGTCGACATGATCAACCAGTGGCAGATCATCTCGGTGCTGCGCCACGAGCCGCCGGCCTTCGCGCCGAAGTCGGCGGACCTGATGGCGGTGCTGCGCGACTTCGAACTGACCTACGCCGCGTATGCCGACTTCCAGCGCCAGATGGAGCGCTACTGGTGCCTGCGCTGGCTGCGCCAGCAGCCCGGCATCGCGGTCGACGGCAAGGTGCTGCGCGACAACCTCGTGCGCCTCGAGACGATTCCGCTGCTGCTGAAAGTGCCGTCGCTGCCGGTGCAGCTGCCGGGCAGTCGCGTGCGCTTGACGATCGAGGACAGCGACGTGCTCGACGTCGACGTCCGCGCGCGCTACGTCGAGACGCTCGCCGAGCCGACCCCGGAAGAGGCCGCAGACGCCGCGCTGGAAGGCTGAGCCGGCTGCGCAATGTCGAGCCGCCCGACCCTCCGCCGATCGACGCCCGCCGCGAGCGCCCTGCGCACGCTGGCGAAGCTGACCGGCGGCGCGGGGCGGGACGCGCGCCGGCTGCAGCTGGCGCTCGCCGTCTCGGTAGTGCTGCATGCGGTGATCCTGAGCATCAGCTTCACGCTCCCGGTGCGCCCGCCGATCCGCGATCCGGGGCTGGAAGTCGTCCTCGTCAATGCCCGCCACGCCCGCGCCCCCGACAAGGCCGAGGCGCTGGCGCAGGCGAACGTCGACGGCGGCGGCAACAGCGGCCGGCAAGTCAGGCCGAAGTCGCCGCTGCCGCCGCAGCAAGTCCGCCGCGACGGCAACGCGCCCGTCGAGGCGAGGAAGCGCGTCGCACCGCCCGCGCCGGTCGAGCGCCGCGTCGCAGCCGAAGGCTGGGCAGCGGTCCGCCCCGCCGCGCACCCGGGGAGACGACGCCGGCCTCGCCGCCACCCCAAGGCTCGATCTCCTCAACAGCGCGGCCACCGTCGCGCGCCTGGAAGCCGAGATCGACCGCCAGCTCGACGACTACGCCAGGCGCCCGCGCAAGAAGTTCATCGGCGCGCGCACCAAGGAATACCGCTTCGCGCAGTACGTCGAGGACTGGCGCCACAAGATCGAGCGCGTCGGCACGCTGAACTACCCGGAAGCGGCGCGCGGGCGGCTGTACGGCAGCCTGCTGCTGGTCGTCGCGATCCGCGCCGACGGCTCGATCGAGCGCGTCGAGGTGCAGCGCTCGTCGGGCGAGCCGATCCTCGACGAAGCCGCGAAGCGCATCGTCCAGCTCGCCGCGCCGTTCGCGCCGTTCCCCGGCGACATCCGCGGCGACACCGACATCCTCGAGATTGCCCGCACCTGGACTTTCACCAACGCCGACAAGGTAACCGCGCAGTGACCATCGACCGTTACGCCGTCATCGGCAACCCGATCTCCCACAGCCGCTCGCCGGCCATCCACGCCGAGTTCGCGCGCCAGACCGGGCAGCAACTGTCCTACGAGGCGCTGCTCGCGCCGCTCGACGGCTTTCGCGACGCGGTCGAGCGCTTTCGCCGTGGCGGCGGGCGCGGCATGAACGTCACGGTGCCGTTCAAGCTCGAAGCGTTCGCGCTGGCCGAGCGCTGCTCGCCGCGCGCGCGCGCCGCCGGCGCCGTCAATACGCTCGCGTTCGGGCCCGACGGCATCTTCGGCGACAACACCGACGGCGCCGGGCTCATCCGCGACATCGTCCACAACCTCGATCGCCCGCTCGAAGGGCAGCGTGTCCTGCTGCTCGGTGCGGGAGGCGCGGCGCGCGGCGTGCTGCTGCCGCTGCTCGCCGAGCGCCCGGCGCAGCTCACGCTCGCGAACCGCAGCGTCGACAAGGCGTATGCACTGGCCGAGGCGTTCCGCAGCCACGCCCCGGACGTCGCGCTCGACGCGTGCGGTTTCGTCGACTTGGCCGGTCGGGCGTTCGACGTCGTCATCAACGCGACCGCCGCGAGCCTCGCCAACGAAGCGCCGCAGCTGCCTGCCGGGCTGTACGCGGCGGGCGGGCTGGCGTACGACATGATGTACGGGCGCGGCGATACGCCCTTCCTCGCCGCGGCCCGCAGCGATGGCGCCACGCAGCGGGCCGACGGCCTGGGCATGCTCGTCGAGCAGGCGGCCGAGAGCTTCCTGCTGTGGCGCGGCGTAAGGCCGGATACCGCGCCGGTGCTCGCCGCGCTGCGCCGCCAGCTCGACGGCAGATGAAAACCGCGCTGCGCGGCGCAGGCTGGGCGCTGCTGGCGCTGGTCGCGCTGTTCGCGCTGTACCAGCTGTGGATTTTCACGCTCGTGCTGTGGTGGAGCCAGTTCAATCCGTCGAGCACGAGTTTCATGCAGCTGCGCCTCGACGAACTGCAGCAGAAGCGGCCGGATGTCGCACTGCGGCACGAGTGGGTGCCGTACGAACGCATCTCGATCCACCTCAAGCGCGCCGTGATCACCGCCGAGGACGACACGTTCATCGACCACGACGGCTTCGACTGGGAAGGCATGCAGCGCGCGCTCGAGAAGAACCAGCGCAAGGGCCGTGCGGTCGCCGGCGGCTCGACGATCAGCCAGCAGCTCGCGAAAAACCTGTTCCTGTCGCCGTCGCGCAACTACTTCCGCAAGGCCCAGGAGGCGGTCATCACGGTGATGATCGAAACCGTGTGGAGCAAGCGCCGCATCCTCGAGGTCTATCTGAACGTGGTCGAATGGGGCAACGGGATTTTCGGCTGTGAAGCTGCGGCGCGGCGCTATTTCCGCGTCCCCGCGGACCGCCTCGGCCCTGCCGAAGCCGCTCGCCTGGCGGTGATGCTGCCGAATCCGCGCCGCTACGAGAAGCAGTTCGGGCCACGCCTCGCCGCCCATGCAGAGCGGATCCGGTCGCGGATGATCCACGCCACGGTGCCCTGAAACCGCCTTCCGGGGAACCGGCTGGCGGCGTGGCCGAGGAGGTCGCCGAGCTGCTGCGCCGAACTTTCGCGGCAGCGCAGCATTTTGCCGGATCCGGGGTCGCAAGGGCGGGTCGAAGCCCGTAGAATTCGCGCCTTACGCCCTGTCCCCACCCGATTCCACCCCCGACCCGGAGGCGCCGATGAGCGCGCAAGACGAGCTCCACCCGGACGACGTCCAGCAGCACCTGCGCGAAGTGCAGGCGCTGCTGTCACGCCACAAAGTGGTGGAAGAACTCGTCCATCGGCAGGACATGCCGCGCCACGAGCTCGTCGAAAACCTCGTCCACAAGCAGCACCTGGCCGAGTTGCAGAGTCGCCTCGACAAGCTCCACCCGGCCGACATCGCGTACATCCTCGAAGCGCTGCCGCCCGAGGACCGCCTGTTCGTCTGGGACCTCGTCAAGGCCGACCGCGACGGCGACATCCTGCTCGAAGTGTCGGACGCGGTGCGCGAGACGCTGATCGAGACGATGCGGCCCGACGAGCTCATCGCCGCGGCCGAAACGCTCGACGCCGACGAGCTCGCCGACCTCGCGCCGGACCTGCCGCCCGAGGTCATGCAGGACGTCTTCCAGGCGCTCGACAGCGAAGGCCGCGAGCAGCTGCGCGCGGCGATGTCGTTCCCGGAAGATTCGGTCGGCGCGCTGATGGACTTCGACATGGTGACGGTGCGCGAGGACGTCACGCTCGAAGTCGTGCTGCGTTACCTGCGCCGCTTCGAGGAGTTGCCCGACCATACCGACAAGTTGTTCGTCGTCGACCGCGACGATCACCTGAAAGGCATCCTGACGCTCGAATCGCTGCTGATCAACGATCCGGAGATGACTGTCGCGTCGGTGATGCACCGCGAGAACGTCATCAGCTTCGAGCCCGACGACGAGGCTGACGACGCCGCGCAGGCGTTCGAGCGCTACGACCTGGTGTCGGCGCCGGTGATCGACCGCGAGCGGCGCGTCATCGGCCGGCTGACCGTCGCCGACGTCGTCGATTTCATCCGCGAGGAATCCGAAGCCGAGATCCTCAGCCACGCCGGCCTGCGCGAGGAGGAGGACATCTTCGCGTCGGTGTGGGATTCGGTGAAGAACCGCTGGGCATGGCTCGCGGTGAATCTCGTCACCGCTTTCATCGCGTCGCGCGTCATCGGCGCGTTCGAAGGCTCGATCGAGAAGCTCGTCGCGCTCGCCGCGCTGATGCCGATCGTCGCCGGCATCGGCGGCAACTCCGGCAACCAGACGATCACGATGATCGTGCGCGCGATCGCGATGGGCCAGGTCGAACAGTCGGCGATGCAGCGCCTGATGAAAAAGGAAATCGGCGTCGCGCTGTTCAACGGCGTGGTGTGGGGCGGGCTGCTCGGCGTGCTCGCGTGGTGGCTCTACGGCAGCGCGTCGCTCGGCGCCGTGATGACGGCCGCGATGACGCTGAACCTGCTGCTCGCCGCCGCCGCCGGCGTCGTGATCCCGATGCTGCGCATGCGCCTCGGCGCCGATCCGGCGATCGGCGGCTCGGTGATGATCACCGCGCTCACCGACTCGGGCGGCTTCTTCATCTTCCTCGGGCTCGCGACGCTGTTCCTGCTGTGATCCCGGCCGGAGCCCTCGGGTTCAGCCGAGGCTCGCGAACACCTTGCGCGCCGCCGCGATCGTCTCATCGATGTCGGCCGCGGTATGTGCCGCCGACACGAAACCCGCCTCGAACGCCGACGGCGCGAAGTAGTGGCCGGCGTCGAGCATCGCGTGGAAGAAGCGGTTGAAGGCGTCGCGGTCGGACGCCATGACGTCGGCGAAGGACTTCGGCACGGCGGCGCTGAAATACACGCCGAACATGCCACCGACCGAGTCGGCACTGAACGTCACGCCCGCGTCGTTCGCCGCCGCGGCAAGCCCTGCGACGAGCTGCGTCGTGCGCGCGCTGAGGTTTTCGTAGAAGCCGGGTTCGCGCAGCAGTTTCAGCGACGCGAGGCCCGCGGCGACCGCGACGGGGCTGCCCGACAGCGTGCCCGCCTGGTACACCGAACCGAGCGGCGCGATTTTCTCCATGATGTCGCGCCGGCCACCGAAGGCGCCGACCGGCATGCCGCCGCCGATGACCTTGCCGAGCGTCGTGAGGTCCGGCGTGATGCCGTAGAGACCCTGCACCCCTTGCGGGCCGACGCGAAAGCCCGTCATGACCTCGTCGAAGATCAGCACCACGCCGTATTCGGTGCATAGCCGGCGCAGCCCTTCGAGGAAGCCCGGCAGCGGCTTGACGAGGTTCATGTTGCCGGCGATCGCTTCGACGATGACTGCGGCGATCTCGCCGCCGCGCGCGCGAAACGCGTCCTCGACCTGCTGCAGGTCGTTGTAGTCAAGCACGATCGTGTGCTTCGCGAAGTCGGCCGGCACGCCGCCCGACGACGGGTTGCCGAACGTCAGCAAGCCGGAGCCGGCCTTGACCAGCAGACTGTCGGCGTGGCCGTGGTAGCAGCCTTCGAACTTGACGATCGCGTCGCGGCCGGTGAAGCCGCGCGCAAGCCGGATCGCGCTCATCGTCGCCTCGGTGCCGGAGCTCACCAGCCGCACCATCTCGATCGACGGCATCAGCTCGCAGATCAGCTCGGCGATGTCGACTTCGGCCTCCGACGGGGCGCCGAACGACAGCCCGGCGAGCGCCGCCTCGCGCACCGCCTCGACGATCGCGGGGTGCGCGTGGCCGGCGATCGCCGGCCCCCACGAGCCGACGTAATCGACATAGGCCTTGCCGTCGGCATCCCACACGCGCGCCCCTTCGGCCCGACTGATGAAGCGCGGCGTGCCGCCGACCGAGCGGAACGCGCGGACCGGTGAGTTGACGCCGCCGGGGATGGACTTCCGGGCACGCTGGAAAAGGGTTTCGTTTCTGCTGGTCATGTCGAGGGCAACCCGTGATGGCATTTGAAGGGAAAAAAGCGGACGTATCAGGCGTCGAACAGCGTGCGGTAGGCGGCAGCGCGCGCGCCCGGATCGGGGGCGTCGAAAACGTCGGCGACGACCGCGACAAGACTCGCCCCGGCCGCGATCACTTGCGCCGCGTTGTCGAGCGTGATGCCGCCGATCGCGGCGAGCGGCACCGCGAGTTCGCGCCTGCCGCGGACGAACAGATCGAGCGGCGCGCGCACTGCGGCCGGTTTCGTTGCCGACGCGAACACCGCGCCGAACGCGACGTAGTCGGCACCGGCCGCGCATCCCGCCACCGCGCGCGGCCATTCGTCGTAGCAGGTCACGCCGAGAATGCGGCCCGCCCCGAGCGCGCGTCGCGCCGCGCCGAGATCGCCGTCCTCGCGGCCGAGATGCACGCCGTCCGCGCCGCTCGCGAGCGCGAGATCGAGGCTGTCGTTGACGATGAACGGCACGCCGGCCTGGCGGCACAGCGCCGCGATCTGCCGCGCCTGCCCGAGCCGCAGCGCGGCGTCCGGCTGCTTGCTGCGGTACTGCAGCAGCGCGGGCCGCCCGCCGAGCGCGCGCGCGACCTGCGCGACGAGCGTTGCCGTGTCGGGAGAGTCCGGGGTGATCAGGTACAGCCCGCGCAGGCGTGCGTCAGGCATCGTCGCGTTCCTCGGGCCGCGCCCAGAAGAAGCGGTCGGGCAGCGCCAGCCCCATCCCCGGCCGGTACGCGCCGGAGAGCGCCTGAAACGTGAACTCCTGGGCCTCGCGCACCGCTTCGGGCACTTCCATGCCGTGCGCCAGCGCAGCCGCGACCGCGCCCGCGAGCGTCGCGCCGGCGCCGAGGAAACGCGCCGGCAGCCGCTCCCACGCGTCGGTGCGCACGACGCCTTCGGCCCCCATCAGGATATTGACGACCTGCGGCCCCGGCTCGCCGACCCCGGTCAGCAACACGTATTCCATGCCGAGCGCGAGCAGGTGCGCGACGGCGTCCTCGAGCAGGAGCGGCTCGTCGGCGTCGGCGTCGGCATCCGCGTCCTCGAGGCTGGCGAGCGCGAGCCGCAGCACTTCGTGGCGGCTCGCGACGAGCACCGTCACCTGCGGCAGGACCAGTTCGGCAAGCGCCGCGAGCATCTCGTCTGCCGCGCCTTCGTCACCCTCGACGTACGACAGCGCCGGCTCCAGCACGAGCGGCAGATCGGGGTAGTCGGACAGGATCTCGGCGATCGCGGCGACGTTCTCGACGTTGCCGACCAGCCCCAGCTTCAACGCCTGCACCGGGATATCTTCGAGCACCGCGCGCGCCTGCGCGGCGACCGCGTCGGCATCGAGCGCGAGCAGCTCCTCGATGCCGCGGGTGTCGCGCACGGCGACCGCTGCGACGACGGTCAGCGGGTGGCATCCCATGCTCGCGAGCGTCAGGACATCGGACTGCAGCCCGCCGCCGCCCGTCGCATCACTGGTGGCAAAACAGAGCACGGAAGGCGGAACGTCGGAAGTACCGTAAGACATTTATGAAGGCTACCTGCTGCTGGGTACGCCGGCTGGTCTGGCGCGGCAGGGAAAATGCGGTAAGATGCGGCGGATTTTACAGCCAATTCGCGCCGAACACGCCGCCAGATGGCCAGCACGCAATACAAGACCTGGATGTGCCTGATCTGCGGCTTCATCTACGACGAAGCCGCCGGAGTGCCCGGCGAAGGCATTCCGCCCGGCACCCGCTGGGAAGACATTCCTCCGAACTGGACCTGCCCCGAGTGCGGAGCCCGCAAGGAAGACTTCGAGCAGGTCGAGCTCTGAAGTGTGCGAAGGCCGCACCGGCCGGGCGGAGCGGCCCGCGCCGGAGGATCTTGTCCGGTCGCATGGCGGAAGGCCTGCAAGAACGAACCAGCGAGGATTGACGTCATGGATCTGACCGGACTCCGGGTGATGGTGATCGACGACAGCAACACCATCCGGCGCAGCGCCGAGATCTTCCTGACCCACTCGGGCTGCGAGGTGCTCCTCGCCGAGGACGGCTTCGATGCGCTGGCGAAGATCGCCGACCATCGCCCTCATGTCATTTTCGTCGACATCATGATGCCGCGCCTCGACGGCTACCAGACCTGCGCGCTGATCAAGAAGAACCCGCGGCTTTCGGCGACGCCGGTGATCATGCTGTCGTCGAAGGACGGGCTGTTCGACCGCGCCCGCGGCCGCATGGCCGGGTCGGACGAATATCTCACCAAGCCGTTCACCAAGGACAGCCTGCTCAGGGCGGCAGCTGCCCACGCCAGCCGCGCCACCGACTGAGCGCCACGGGAGCACCGGGACAAATGACGATCAAGAAAATCCTCGTGGTCGACGATTCGCCGACCGAACGCTTCGCCCTCACCGAGCTGCTGTCCGCGCGCGGCTACCAGGTGGTCACGGCCGAAAACGGCGAGGATGCGATCGCGAAGAGCCAGAGCGAAATGCCGGACCTCATCCTGATGGATGTCGTCATGCCCGGCATCAACGGCTACCAGGCCACGCGCATGATCGCGCGCAGCGAATCCACCCGCTCGATCCCGATCATCATCTGCACCAGCAAAGGCCTCGAGACCGACCGCATCTGGGGCATGCGCCAGGGCGCCCACGACTATCTCGTGAAACCGGTGGACGGCGCCGAACTGCTCATCCGTATCCAGGCGCTGGGCTGAGGCGGATGGCGAAGCGACTGAGCCTGCGCGAGTTCCAGGAAGACCTCGTCCGCCGTTTCGCCGAAGCGCGCAGCGACGACCGCCATGCGCTGCTGGGCGTGCGCGCAGGAACGGAAAACTGGCTGATCAACCTGACCGACACCGGCGAGATCCTGCCGGTGCCGCCGCTCGCGCCGGTGCCGCTCGCGTGCGAATGGTTCCGCGGCCTCGCGAATGTGCGCGGCACGCTGTTCAGCGTCGTGGACTTTGCGGCCTTCCACGATGGCGCGCCGATCGATCCGGGTGGCGCGACGCGGCTGCTGCTGGTGGGCATGCGTCACGGCGTCAATTGCGCGCTGCTCGTCTCGCGCGCGATCGGCCTGCGCAACCCCGACGACTTCCAGCCGGACCGGAGCGGGGGCGACGACGCGCGGCCGTGGGTCCAGGGCCGCCTGCGCGACGCGCGGGAGCGTCTGTGGCTGAAGCTCGACGTCCCGCAACTCCTTGCGCATCGCGGCTTCCTGAACGCCGGCATTGACTGACGCAAACCGGTTTTTCCCCTGAACGACGATCCGAATTCGCGGAGCAAGAACATGGCCCTCAAGCTTCCAAAGCTGGACTTCAGCATCGCCAGGACAGCCTACGTCGAGGATGCACCGGCCGCGACCACGATCATGGAAGCGCCGCTGCGCCGCCCCGCGACGAAGGAACGGAAGGCCCCGGCGCAAAAGCGCGCCCGCACCGCGTCCGAAAAAATCACCCTGCTGGGCGTCGCCTTCGCGCTGACGACGATCGCCGGTCTCGGGCTGATCTTCCACCAGTTCCGCGAATCGGCGCACGCGACAACCTACATTTCCATCGCCGGCGAAATGGAAACGCTGTCGCAACGGATCGCCAAGGCGGCGCAACTGTCGCTGCAAGGCAACCCGCAGGCGTTCGCCGACCTGCGCAGCGGAACGCGCCGCTTCACCGAACTCCTCGACACGCTCGGCCAGGGCGGCGCGGTCGCCGGGAAGGGAATTCCGCCGGTGCCGAACAGCGCGCAAACCGGGATCGACGCGCTGCGCAGTGCCTGGAGCGAGACTGCCCGCAACGCCGCCTGGCTGATCGACCAGGAGAAGACGCTTCTCGCGCTGACCCAGTCGATCGCGTCGCTCAACGAGCAGGACGAACAGCTGTTCCAGCAAGCCCGGCATCTTGCGCAATTCAAGCTGCAGACCAATGCTTCCGGCGCCGACATCGCCGCGGCCAGCACCGTCGTGATGTTGACGCAACGCATCACGAAGAACGCGAACGCGCTGCTCGTCCCCAACGCGATCGAACCGCAGACCGCGGCCGCGCTCGGCCAGGACGCGCGTGCCCTCGTCGACCTGGTCGCCACGATCGCGCAGACGACGACGGATCCCGCGGCGCGTGCGCGCCTGCAGGGTTTCGAGACGCACGCGCAGGACACGCTCGGCGCGGTCACCCGCCTCGTCGACAACATCGACGTCCTCGTGCAGGCGAAACAGGCCGGGCGGCAGATCTTCTATCAGGATTCCGAGGCCCTGACGACCCGCGTGCGCGCGCTGTCCGACACCCTCGACGAGAGCTCCCGCGGCCTGACTCCGGCGACGCTCGGGATCGCCGTCGTCGCCCTGCTCGGCCTGGCGATCCTCGGCCTGATGGCGAAGATCAACAATGCGGAGATCGCTGCCCGCGGCGCCGAAGCCGAAGCGTTGCGCAAGAACGCCGAGAACGAACACAATCTTGCCCAACAGGCGATCCTGCGGCTGATGAACGAGATGGGCGAGCTCGCCGATGGCGACCTGACAGTGCGCACGACCGTCTCGGAGGACATCACCGGCGCGATCGCGGACTCGGTCAATTACACGATCGAAGAACTCTCGGTGCTGGTGCGGCGGATCAACGACGCCGCCGGCCGCGTCACCGCCGCGACCGAATCGGCGCAGAGCACGTCGAACGAGCTGCTCGACGCGACCGGACGCCAGTCGCGGGAGATCCAGGAAGCCGGCGCGGCCGTGCAGCAGATGGCCCGCTCGATGACCGAATCGTCCGAACTCGCGTTGCGCTCGGCGCAGGTCGCGCGGCGCTCGCTCGACTCGGCGCGCAAGGGCGCGGGCGCGGTCGAAAACACGATCCGCGGCATGAACGACATCCGCGGCCAGATCCAGGAAACCTCGAAGCGCATCAAGCGGCTCGGCGAGTCGTCGCAGGAAATCGGCGAGATCGTCGAACTGATCTCGGACATCACCGAACAGACCAACGTCCTCGCATTGAACGCGGCGATCCAGGCCGCGTCGGCCGGCGAAGCGGGGCGCGGCTTCACCGTCGTCGCCGAAGAAGTGCAGCGCCTGGCCGAACGTTCCGGCGAAGCGACGAAGCAGATCGCGGCGATCGTGAAGACGATCCAGACCGACACCAAGGATGCGGTCGGTTCGATGGAAACGGCAACGCGCGACGTCGTCGAAGGGGCGCAGCTGTCCGACGCCGCGGGCCAGGCGCTGGCTGAGATCGGCGACGTGTCGACGGAAACGGCGCGCCTCATCGAACAGATTTCCGGCGACACGCAGCAGCAGGCCGCGGCCGCGACGCGCGTGGCCGAAGCGATGAAGGAGATCCTCGCGGTCACCGAGCAGACCGCGCGCGGCACGCAGCAGACCGCCGTGTCGGTGGGCCAGCTGGCCGATCTCGCGGTCGAGCTCAAGGGCTCGGTGTCGGGCTTCAAGGTCTGACCGCGGCATAGAGGACGCCCATGAGCCACCCTGACGCGCTGGATCTCGGCCCGCTGACCTGGGTCAAGACCGAAATCGACCTCGCGCTCGCGCGCGCCGACGAATCCCTCGATCAAGCGCTCGGCGCATCGGGGGGCGCCGCCTGCGTCCAGTTTGCGCAGACTCATCTCCACCAGGCGTGCGGCGCGTTGTCGATCGTCGGCCTCGACGGGCTGAGCCAGTTCGCGTCCTCGCTCGACCAGCTGCTGGGCATGCTCGCGCACGACGAACGGCCGATCGACGCTTCGACGGTGGAGCTCGCGCGCCGTGCGCTGGCGACGATCGGCAACTATCTCGAGGAGCTTGTGCACGGCACGCCGGACCAGCCGCTGCGCCTTCTGTCGCTATACGAGGAGATTGGCACCGTCCGGGGCGCGGGGCCGCTGTCGCCCGCGGAGCTGTTTTTCCCCGACCTCTCGCTGCGTCCTGCGCGGCGCGGCGCGGCGCCGGCCGGATTGAACGAGGACGTCCGCCAGCAACAGCTGCGCACCCACCGCGCGCTGTTCCAGCGTGGCCTGCTGCAATGGCTGCGCACCCCCGCGGACGCCGCCGGTCCGCACGCGATGCTCGCAGCGGTCGGCGAGATCGAAGCCCTGCACACCGGCACCCCGGTCGGCGTGCTGTGGTACGCCGCACAGGCCTTCCTCGAGACGCTGATCCATCAGGACCTGCCGGCACGGCCGGAAATCAAGCGCCTGTGCTCGCAGCTCGATGCCCAGCTCAAGCGCCTGTCCGACATCCCGGTCGTCGTCCCCGACCGCCTCGTGCGCGAGTTGCTGTACTGGACCAGCCAGGCGCCGGCGCGCAGCGCCCACCAGAAGGACGTCCGCGCGACCTGGCGACTCGACGCGCTGCTTCCGCAACCCGGCGCGACGGTCAGTGCAGCTCCGCTCGCTGCGCTGCTGAAGACCCTGCAGGGGCTGATGAGCGCGGCGAAACAGGCCTGGGACGGCTTCGCGGAGGGCCAGGCGGTGGAGCTGCCACGCTTCGACGCGCATCTCGCCGAGCTCGCCGCACAAGCCTCCCGGCTCGGCCGGCCGGCGCTCGACCGGCTGCTTCGCGGCATCGCCGAATTCATCGCATGGCTGCGCAAGGACCCACTGCGCTGCAGCGACCCGATCGCGCTGGAAGTCGCGACCGCATTGCTGCTGTGCGAGGCGGGGCTCGAGCGCGGCGCACCCGCTGCCGGATTTTCCGCGCACGTCGACGACACGGTCGCGCGCCTGGAAGCGCTGGCGCGAGGCGAGCCGGTCCCTGCTGCCGAGCGTTCGCCGGCCACGGAGACGGCACGGCGCGCGCAAGAGCGCGACGCGCTCGGCCAGCTTGCGCGTGAAATCCTGTCGAGCCTCGCCCAGGTCGAGCAGGTTCTCGACGATTTTTTCCGCAACGAGCAGAAACGCACGCTGCTGGCGAGCCTCGCAAAGCCGCTCGGGCAGATCGCCGGCGCGTTCGCGCTGATCGGCGACGCCCCGGCCGTCGCCCTCGTCGAGGACGCCGCCGGCACGGTCGCCCGCCTTGCGGACGCCGGGCAGAGCCCCGATCAGGGCGAACACGAACGGCTCGCGCGGCGACTGTCGGCGCTGGGTTTTTACGTCGAAGCCCTGCAGCATGGCCCCGCGCAGCTCGAACGCTTTCTCGACCCGCAAGACGTCGAAGAGACGCTGGTCCCGGCCCCTGCGCCCGCCGGCGCACAGTCAGCAGAGCCTGCCGCATCGCCCCCAGCCGCAGCCGCAGCCGCCGACCTCGATGCCGAACTGCTCGCGATCTTCATTGAAGAAGCCCATGAAGTCCTGGCAACGATCGGCGCACGCCTCGACCTGTCGAGCAGCGACGCCGACGCGCGCGAGCATCTCGTCGCGATCCGCCGCGGTTTCCACACCCTCAAGGGCAGCGGCCGCATGGTCGGTCTGCACGACCTCGGCGAGACCGCGTGGGAGATCGAACAGACGCTGAACCGCTGGCTGCAGCTCGAGTGGACGCCCTCATCCGCCCTTCATCGGCTCATCGACGCGGCTCGCACGGCGTTGCTGGAATGGGTGCGCGATCTCGAAGCCGGCCGGGCTCAGGCGCGGGATGTCGCGGCGCTGGTCGCCGAGGCGCAGCACCTGCGCAGCGACGAAAGCGAGGATCTTCTCGCCGGCCTCGAAATCGAGAGCTCGGTCTTCGATTTCGGCGACCTTCCCGGCAGCGATTCTGAAGCGCCATTGCTGCCGTTCGAGCCGGAGGTGTTCAACTTCGCGCCGGGCGCGTCGTTCGAAACGGCTGCCGGCGCGCCCGATGCCGGCCCCGACGAGCCGGCCGCACTGCCCGCGGCCGCCGAACGGGAAGTCGTGCGCATCGGCGCGGCGGAAATCAGCCGGCCGCTCTACGACCTCTACGTCGGCGAAGCGCGTCAGCACCTCGCGGTCCTGCACGCCGAGCTCGCGCGCCTGGAAGCCAATCCGACCCTGATACCGGCGGAGGAAGCGCTTCGCGCCGCCCATACGCTGGCGGGCATCTCGGGCACCACGCGGCTGACGCCGCTGCACGAGCTCGCACGCGGACTCGAACACGCGCTCGAACGCCTGCGCGACACTGCCCAGGAGCCCACGGCCGAACAGGCCGCGCTGCTGAAATCCGCCAACGACACACTCGGCGCGATGCTGGCCGAAGTGGTCGCGCGCCGCATGCCGCTCGCGGTGCCGGAGCTCGTCGAGCAGCTCGACGACGTCGGCCGCGAGACACCGCTGGAAACCGGAACCGAAACCGAAAGGGCGCCGAGCGTCCGCGGCCTCGCCAGCCACGACAACCTCATCGCCGCGCAGCCCGCCGACGCCGGGAGCGTGCCGTCCGGGCCCGGCTCCCCGGTCCATGACGAACTCGACGCGCAGCTGCTGCCGGTCTTTCTCGACGAAGGCGCAGAGCTGCTCGGCGAACTGCACGCAGCGCTGCGCCAGTGGCGCAGCGACGGCGCGGCCGATGCCGCGCAAAGCACGGCGCGATTGCTGCACACGCTGAAGGGCAGCGCGCGCATGGCCGGTGCGATGACGCTCGGGCAGCACGTCCACCACCTCGAATCGCAGCTCGTTGCAGCGCTCGAAGGCGGACAGGAACCGGCCGGCGGACTGATCGACGAACTGACCGCCGGGCTCGATCAGGCCGAACAGCTGATCGACGCGATCGCCGGCGGCGGCCCCGCACAACCGGCGCCGGCCCCGGACGACGCGGCGCCGGCAACGTCAGCCGGGCAGGACGGGGCGAGCGGCGCCGCCACTTTGCGCGTGCGCGCGGACGCGGTCGATCGCTTCGTCAACCAGGCGGGCGAAATCGGCATCACCCGCACGCGCGTCGCCGGCGAGTTGCGCACGCTGCGCCGCTCGCTGCTCGACCTGACCGAAAACGTCATCCGCCTGCGCAACCAGCTGCGCGAAGTCGAGCTCCAGGCCGACGTGCAGATGCAGTCCCGCCTCGCGCGCAGCGACGCGCACGACGGCGCGTTCGACCCGCTCGAGATGGACCGCTACACGCGGCTGCAGGAACTCACGCGGATGATGGCCGAGAGCGTCGGCGACGTGACGACCGTCCAGCAGAGCCTGTTGCGCAACCTCGACGGCGCGGAGCTGGCGCTCAACAGCCAGGCGCGCCTGTCGCGCAACCTGCAGCAGGCGCTGATGCAGGTGAGGATGGTGCCGTTCGACAGCCTCGCCGACCGGCTCTACCGGGTTGTGCGCCAGAGCGCGAAGGAACTGGGCAAGCGTGCTGACCTCGACTTGCGCGGCGGACGCATCGAGATCGACCGCAGCGTGCTCGAACATCTGGTCGCGCCGCTCGAACACCTGCTGCGCAACGCCGTCGCGCACGGCATCGAACATCCCGACGCGCGGCGCGCAGCCGGCAAGGGCGAAATCGGCCAGATCACGCTGAGCGTAAGCCAGGAAGGCAACGAAATCGCGATCGCGCTCGCCGACGACGGCGGCGGCCTCGACTACGGGCGCATCGCCGAACGGGCGCGTGCGAGCGGCCTGCTCGGCGCCGACGAGGCGGCCGACGAGTGGCGCCTGACGAACCTGATCTTCATCCCGGGTTTTTCGACCGCCGACAGCGTGTCGCCGCTCGCCGGCCGCGGCGTCGGCATGGACGTCGTGAAGTCCGAGACGGCGGCGGCGGGCGGTCGCATCGACGTTCATTCCGAGGTCGGCCGCGGCACCGAGTTCCGCCTCCATCTGCCGCTCACGCTCGCGGTCACGCAGGCCTTGCTGGTCCGCGCCGGCAGCCGGACTTACGCGATCCCGTCGAGCATGATTGCGCAGGTGCTCGAACTCAAGGCCGAGCCGCTCGACGCGCTGCGCCGCGACGGCGGCACCGAGTGGCAGGGCCGGCACTTCGCGTACCGCTATCTTCCGCAGCTGCTCGGCGAGCGCTTCACCCAGCCGCCGGAACAACGCTTCAACTGGGTCCTGCTGCTGCGTATCGGCGCGCAGACGCTGGCGCTGCACGTCGATGCGCTGCGCGGCAACCAGGAAATCGTCGTCAAGAACGCCGGCCCGCAGCTTGTGCGCATCGTCGGCATTTCCGGCGCGACAGTACTCGGCGACGGCGAGATCGTGCTGATCCTGAACCCCGTCGCCCTGGCGAGCCGCCGCCTCGCCGAAGGCACCGCGACCGCGGCGAACGCGGGCGGCGAAGCGCCGGAACCGCTGGAGCCGTTCGAGGCGGCGCCGGTCCGCGCCCCCACCGTGATGGTCGTCGACGATTCGCTCACCGTGCGCAAGATCACCGGACGCCTGCTGGAACGCGAAGGCTACCGGGTCGTCGCGGCGAAGGACGGCGTCGATGCGCTGGAGCGGCTGCTCGAAGCGGTGCCGGACGTGATCCTGTCGGACATCGAGATGCCGCGCATGGACGGCTTCGACCTGCTGCGCAACATCCGCGCCGACGAGCGCACGCGCGACGTGCCGGTGATCATGATCACGTCACGGCTCGCCGACAAACACCGCGAGTACGCCGGACGCCTCGGCGCGAACCACTATCTCGGCAAGCCGTACGACGAGGACGAACTGCTCGGGCTGCTGCGCACCCATACCGGGCGGGCCGCCGTGCCGGCCTGGCAACGCGTGCCGAGAAAACCGCGACCTGGGAGCGTGAGTTGCTACGCGGGAGCTGCACGAGGAAGCTGCGACGAAAGATCCCTTCCGCCGCATTCCTGCGCATCCTCGCCACGACGAGCTAAAATGCAGCCATGAGCGCAATCACTTCGAATCTCACGCACCATTTCCTGATCGCCATGCCGAACATGGCCGATCCGAATTTCGTGCGCAGCCTCACCTACATCGCCGAGCACAACGAGCAGGGCGCGCTGGGAATCATCGTCAATCGGCCGATCGACATGACGCTCGCGGCCTTGTTCGAACGCATCGACGTGCCGCTCGAAGCGGACGGGCTCGCCGGCCAGCCGGTTTATTTCGGCGGCCCGGTGCAGACCGATCGCGGCTTCGTGCTGCATCGTCCGGCGGGCGAATGGCATTCGACGCTCGTCGTGAATGACGAAGTCGGCCTGACGAGTTCGCGCGACATCCTGCAGGCGGTCGGCAGCAGCGGCGAGCCGCCCGACGTGCTGGTGACGCTCGGCTACGCGGGCTGGACCGCCGGCCAGCTCGAACAGGAGATCGCCGACAACAGCTGGCTGACCGTGCCGGCCGACCTCGCGATCGTTTTCGGACTCCCGCCCGAGGAGCGTCTCGCCGCGGCGATGCAAAAGCTCGGCATCGACTTCGCGAATCTGAGCGAGTCCGCGGGGCATGCCTGAGGCGCCGGGACCAGCGCCCGCCGCCCTGCCCGCCCGCGGCACCCTGCTCGGCTTCGATTTCGGTCTCGCGCGCATCGGTGTTGCCGTCGGCGAACTCGAAACCCGCCGGGCGAGCGCGCTGCTGACCCTCCAGGGCGAAGCCAGCGCGCCGCGCTTCGCGGCGATCGCAAAGCTCCTCGACGAATGGCGGCCGGTCGGACTGGTGGTCGGCATGCCGAGCCATCTCGACGGCACACCGCACGAAATGACCGCGCGCTGCCGACGTTTCGCGAACCAGCTGCACGGTCGGTTCGGCCTGCCGGTGTTCGAATGCGACGAGCGGCTGTCGTCGGTCGCGGCGGATGCAGCGCTGGCCGAAGCGGGGACGCACGACTGGCGCGCCCGCAAGCAAGTCCTCGACGCCGTCGCGGCACAGATCATCCTGCAACACTTCCTGGACACTCATGGACATGCAAAGCCTTGATGCCGAGGCGCTCTGCAAGACGCTGGTCGAGCAGATGCGCCCGCACGTCTCACCGGCGACCGCGCTGGTGGGCATCCACACCGGCGGCGTGTGGCTCGCCGAACGCCTGCATCGCGCGCTCGGCCTGAGCCAGCCGCCGGGCTCGATCGACGTATCGTTCTACCGCGACGACTTCGGCTCGAAAGGCCTGCACCCGCAGCCCAAGCGTACCGAGATCCCGTTCACGGTGGAAGGCGCCGACGTGATCATCGTCGACGACGTGCTCTACACCGGGCGCACGACGCGCGCGGCGATCAACGAGCTGTTCGACTTCGGCCGCCCGGCGCGCGTCGACCTCGCGGTGCTCATCGACCGCGGCGGCCGCGAACTGCCGATCGCGCCGCGCTGGTGCGCGCTGACCCTGCCCGAACCCCTGCCCGCGAACCAGAGCCTGCAGCTCGAGGCCGGCGCGACGGGCGAACTGACGCTGAGGCTGATCGATGCGTAATCCGCAGCTCAACAAACACGGCGAACTGCAGCACCTCTTGACGATCGACGGCCTGCCGCGCGGCATCCTGACGGCGATCCTCGACACCGCCGCACCCTTCACCGCAGTCGCCGAACGCGAAGTGAAGAAGCTGCCGCTGTTGCGCGGCAAGAGCATCTTCAACCTGTTCTTCGAAAATTCCACGCGCACACGCACGACTTTCGAGATCGCCGCGAAGCGCCTGTCGGCGGACGTCGTCAACCTCAACGTGTCGACCTCCTCGACCGCGAAAGGCGAGAGTCTGCTCGACACTGTCGACAACCTGTGCGCGATGCAGGCCGACATGTTCGTCGTGCGCCACGCGGCGAGCGGCGCGCCGTTCCTGATTGCGCAGCACCTCTTCGCCACCGGCCGCGACGACATCCACGTCGTCAATGCCGGCGACGGGCGCCACGCGCACCCGACGCAGGGGCTGCTCGACATGTACACGATCCGGCACTTCAAGCGCGACTTCACGAACCTCACCGTCGCGATCGTCGGCGACGTGCTGCACTCGCGCGTCGCCCGTTCGCAGATCAGCGCGCTGACGACGCTCGGCGTGCCCGAAGTGCGCGTCATCGGCCCGAAGACCCTGCTGCCGACCGACGTCGAGCGGCTCGGCGTGCGCGTCTTCCACGACATCCGCGAAGGCCTGCGCGGGGTCGATGTCGTGATGATGCTGCGGCTGCAGAACGAGCGCATGAACGGCGCGCTGCTGCCGACGCCGCAGGAGTTCTACAAGGTGTGGGGCCTGACCGCCGAGAAGCTCGCGCTGGCGAAGCCCGACGCGATCGTGATGCACCCGGGGCCGATGAACCGCGGCGTCGAGATCGACTCCTCGGTCGCCGACGGCGCGCAGGCGGTGATCCTGCCGCAGGTCACGTTCGGCATCGCGGTGCGCATGGCAGTCATGAGCATGCTGGCCGGTCAGCAGGGGAGCAAGTAAATGAAGATTCGCATCGCCAATGGCCGCGTCGTGGACCCGGCCAATGGACTCGACGACACGCACGACATGTATCTCGCCGACGGCAAGATCGTCGCCCACGGGCGCGCACCCGACGGCTTCACCGCGGAGCGCACGATCGACGCGACCGGGCTCGTCGTCGCGCCCGGCCTGATCGATCTGGCCGCGCGCCTGCGCGAGCCGGGCTTCGAATACCGCGCCACGCTCGAATCCGAAATGGACGCGGCGATGGCCGGCGGCGTCACGAGCCTCGCGATCCCGCCCGACACCGATCCCGTGCTCGACGAACCCGGCCTCGTCGAGATGCTGTGCTACCGCGCGAAGAAGCTGAACCGCGCGCACGTCTATCCGGTCGGCGCGCTGACGGTCGGGCTCAAGGGCGAACGCCTGTCGGAAATGGCCGAGCTCGTCGAAGCCGGCTGCGTCGCGTTCGGCCAGGCCAACGTCCCGGTCGTCGACAGCGCGGTGCTGTTGCGGGCGATGCAGTACGCCGCGACTTTCGGCTTCCGCGTGTGGCTGCAGCCGCTCGCGCCTTTCCTGTCGCGCGGTTTCGCGCACGACGGCGAAGTCGCGACCCGCCTCGGCCTGCCGGGCATCCCGACGGCCGCCGAAACCATCGCGCTGTATGCCCATATCCAGCTCGCCCGCGCGACCGGCGCGCGCCTGCATGTGACGCGGCTGTCAAGCGCCGAAGGGCTGGCGCTGATCCGGCAGGCGCGCGCCGACGGACTCGACGTCACCTGCGACGTGTCGATCAACCACCTGCACCTGTCCGACATGGATATCGGCTACTTCAACAGCAACTGCCACCTCGTGCCGCCGCTGCGCAGCCAGCGCGACCGCGACGCGCTGCGGCAGGGGCTCGCCGACGGCAGCATCGACGCGCTGTGCTCCGACCACACGCCCGTCGACGACGACGGCAAGCTCACGCCGTTCAGCGAATCCGAGCCCGGCGCGACCGGCCTCGAACTGCTGCTGCCGCTGACGCTGAAGTGGGCGGAAGAAGCGGGCCTGCCGCTGGGTCAGGCGCTCGCCCGCGTCACCTCCGACGCGGCACGCATCGTCGGCATCACGAAGGCCGGACATCTCAGTCCGGGCGCGCGCGCCGACCTGTGCCTGTTCGACCCGGCCGCCCACACGACGGTGCGCCGCGACACGCTGCACAGCCAGGGCAAGAACACGCCCTTCCTCGGGCTGGAATTGCCGGGACGCGTGCACTACACGCTGGTCGAAGGCCAGGTGATGCACGCGCTCGACTGAGCCCGGCCACGGGCGGGAAGAAATCCCGGTCTCCGCGGGGCGCGACCGGCCTGCCGGATCAATCGCACGGAGATGATCCTGCTCGATTGACAGACGCGCAGCGCCGGCCGTCACGCGAGCCTGGGGGCGAGGCGCTCGAGCATCGCGCGGCGCTCCAGCTCGGCCGCCGCGCGCGTCGCGAAAATGCGGAACACGGCGTCGAGCAGCATCTCCGCCCCCATCTCCTTGCTGTCGAGGAAGGCGAGGTGGCCCAGCACCTTGCCCTCGCGCCCGATGATCGGGATGCCGATATAGCTCTCGAACGGCCCTTCGACCGGGAACTTCCGCGCGAGCCCGCACGGATGAAAGCAGGTGCGCGCCTCGTGGATCACCGCCTCGCACGGCGTGCCGGCGAGCTCGTATTCGAGGCTGTCGAGGAACGATGACGCGGACCAGAACGCGAGCGTGCGCACCCGCGTCGGCGGCTGGTCGGTGCACTCGGTGATGAAGGCGCACGACACTTCCAGCGCCGCGGCGAAGTGGCGCACGAGGCAGCGGAAGAAGTCCTCGCCGTAGGTGCCCGCGGTGCCCTCGACGACCTGCTGCAGCACGTACTCGACGCGCTTGATCGCGGTGATGTCGGTGTCGAGCCCAATGATGCGGTAGGCGCGACCGTTGGCGTGGCGCACCGCGCTGCCGCGCGAGAGCATCCAGCGATAACGGCCGTCCTTGTGCAGCAGGCGCAGCTGGCGCTCGTAGCGGGGGGTGGCGCCTTCGAGATGGGCCGCGAGCGCGGCCTCGGCGCCGTCGCGATCGTCCGGATGCACGTGCTCGCGCCACGCCTCGATCGCGTTCGGGAACTCGTCATCGGCATAGCCAAGCAGGCTCTTCCAGCGCGGCGAGAGGATCAGCCGCGCGTTGTCCAGATCGCGCTCCCACAGGCCGTCGTGGGCGCCGCGCACCGCGATCGCGAGCCGCTCCTCGCTCAGCGCGAGGGCCCGCTCGGCGCGCTCGCACCGCTCGTCCGCGGCGCACAACTCGGCCCGCTGCGCGGCGGCCGTCTGCTGCAGGCCGTGGATCGCACGCTCGATGCGCCGGAACGCCGCGTCGGCGGCTGCGACCGGCGCCGCCGCGGGCTGCGCTGCGGCTTCCCCCAGGCGCGCGAGTGCGGCGAGGGGGCGGCGCACGGTGAACTCGACCGTCACCGCGATCACCGCCAGCATCGGCACGAGCCCCGCCAGCAGCGCGGCCCCGTGCGAGGCTTGCGACACCAGCGCCGGCGCGCCGCCCCACGCGAACGCGCCGGCCAGCACGAGGGCATACACCGCCGCGGGCAGAACGATCTTCGCTGTCAGGTTCATGGCCATGCCTCCGTGCGCCGTCGCGCGCGAACTGAAGAAACCTTGACTCCCTCGTGACGCTTCCGTGACGACTGCGCGCGACACTGGCCGCATCGCCGCGCTCCCGCCGCGCGCCACCACCAGGACCCGACGCCATGCCCCTGCCATCCGACCCCGCGACGAGACCCCGACGCATTCCGCGCCGCGCCGGCATCGGCCTGCGCGCCCCGCACTATCGCCGCCTGCTCGACGAGCTGCCCGATGTCGGCTGGCTCGAAGTCCATAGCGAAAATTACTTCGGCGACGGCGGCCAGCCGCTGCACTACCTCGAACGCGCCCGCGCGCACTATCCGCTGAGCCTGCACGGCGTGGGGCTGTCGCTCGGCTCGGCGCAGCCCCTCGACCGCGGCCACCTCGCGCGGCTCGCGGCGCTGCTGCGGCGCTTCGAGCCGGATCTCGTGTCCGAGCACCTGAGCTGGGGCGCGGTGCCGGGCCGCCACCTCAACGACCTGCTGCCGCTGCCCTACACCGAGGAGGCGCTGGCGGTCACGGCGGCGCACGTCGCCGAAGTGCAGGATGCGCTCGGCCGCCCCATCCTCGTCGAGAACATCTCGAGCTACCTGCGCTTTCGCCATTCGACGATCGGCGAGGCGGAGTTCATCGCGGCGCTGGCGGCGCAGACCGGCTGCGGAATCCTGCTCGACGTGAACAACATCCACGTGAGCGCCGCGAATCACGGCTTCGACGCCGCGGCCTACGTCGAGGCGATCCCGGTCGCGGCGGTGCGCGAGATCCATCTGGCCGGTTTCGACCGCATCGGCGAGCTGCTCGTCGACACCCACGGCACGCGCGTCGCGCCACCCGTGTGGGCACTCTACCGGCTCGCGCTGACGCGCTTCGGCGCGGTGCCGACGCTCATCGAGTGGGACACCGACCTGCCCGAGCTCGACGTGCTGCTCGCCGAGGCCGCGACCGCGGAACGCTTCATGGAGGCCCATCGTGCCCTCGCTGCCTGAGTTGCAGGAAACCTTCGCCGCCGCACTGCTCGCCCCCGCGCCCGACGGCGCGCTGCCCTTCGTCGTGGCCGACCGCATCGCGCCGGCCGAGCGCCTCGCGGTCTATCGCCACAACGTGCGGCACAACTTCCGCGAAGCGCTGCGCGCGGTCTACGCGGTGGTCGACCGGCTCGTCGGCGCCCGCTTCTTCGATTACGCGGCCGACCGCTATACCCGCGAGCACCCTTCGACGAGCGGCGACATCCACGCCTTCGGCGCGCGCTTTGCAGACTTCCTCGCCGCTTTCGCACCGGCCGCGGGCCTGCCCTACCTGCCCGACGTGGCGCGCCTCGAGTGGGCGATGCACGAGGTCTTCCACGCCGCCGCGCCGCCCCCCTTCCCGCTTGAGCGGCTCGCCGCGCTGCCGGCCGCGGCGCACGCCGCGCTGTGCTTCACGCCGAGCCCGGCGTGCCGGCTGCTCGCCTCGCGCTGGCCCGTGCACCGCCTGTGGGCGCTCAACCAGCCCGGCGTGGCGTGGGACGAGACCTTCGACCTCGGCGCCGGCGGCGTCACGCTGCTGGTGCGCCGCAGCGGCTTCGAGGTCGAACTCGAGCCGCTGCCCGGCGCCGAATTCGCGCTGCTCGATCGCCTCGCCGGCGGACAGGCCCTCGCCGCCGCGCTCGAGGCCGTGGGCACGAGCGCGCCGGACTTCGATCTGGCCGCCTTCCTGCAGCGTCATCTGCTCACCGCCACGCTGTGCGACTTCAGCCCGGGCTGACGGCGGGCGCGGCCGGCAGTTCGACGACGAAGCGCGTCCCCTGCCCCGGCGTGCTCTCCGCGCGGATCGTGCCCGCGTGCAGCTCGACGATGCGGCGCGTGATCGCCAGCCCGAGCCCGGCATGGGCGGCGTTGCCGGGCTCGCCGCGGTCGACCCGGTAGTAGCGGTCGAACACGTTCGCCAGCTCGTTGGTGGCGATGCCCTTGCCGGTATCGCTGACGCCCAGCCTCACCGCCGCGCCGCCGTCCGCCTGCAGCGTGACGCGGATCGTGCCTTCCGCCGGCGTGTAGCGCATCGCGTTCTCGATGAGGTTCTCGAGCACGCGCTCGATCATGCCGATATCGGCGAGCACCATCGGCACCTCGGGCGCGATCTCGGTGACGAGGTGCTGGCCGGCCTTTCTCGCCTGCAGCTCGAACTTCTGCGCCACGTCCTGCACCAGTTCGGCGAGCGGAAAGCGCTCCGGCTGCGGACGGATCTCGTGCGCCTCGAGCCGTGTCAGCTCGAACAGGTCGCGCACCAGCTTGCCCAGCCGCTCGCAGTGGCGGGTCGCCACCTGCAGGTAGCTGCGCCGCTCCTCCGGCGTGAGACTGCCGTCCTTCAGCAGCAGGGTCTCGAGATAGCCCTGCATCGACGCGAGCGGCGTGCGCAGGTCGTGCGAAACGTTGGCGAGCAGCTCGCGGCGGCGCGCATCGACCTGCGCGAGCGCCTCGAGCTGGCACACGATGCGCTCCGACATCTCGGCGAACACCGCTGCCAGCATGTCGATCTCGTCGCCGCCGCCGTTGCCGGCGAGCTGCAACGGCGCGGAGAAGCCGCCGTCGCGGAAGACCTCGATCGACTCGCACAACGTGCGCAGCCGGCGCGTCAGGAAGCGGAACACGATCAGCGCCGCCAGCAGGCTGAACGCGACCGCGCCGACGATCAGGTAGGTGGCGAGCTCGAGCAGCAGGTTCGGCTCGAGCACCGTCTGCAGGCGCTCCGGCTCGAACATCGTCTGCGAGGCGACGATCATCAGCCCGCCGACGGCGACGAAAACGCCCATCAGCACCGCCGCGAGCCGGCCGTAGAGGGAGCGGAACATCCTCAGCTCCGCGCCACGTCGCGAAACTTGTACCCCACGCCCCACACCGTCTGGATGTATTCGGGCTGGTTCGGGTTGGTCTCGATCTTCGCGCGCAGGCGGTTGATGTGCGAGTTCACCGTGTGCTCGTAGCCGCTGTGGCTGTAGCCCCACACCTGGTCGAGGAGCTGCGCGCGCGTGAAGACCCGGCCGGGGTGGCGCGCGAAGTGGAGCAGGAGCTCGAATTCGGTCGCGGTGAGTTCCACCGGCCGGCCGTCGAGCCGCACTTCGCGCCGCTCGACGTCGATCACGAGCGCGCCGCTCTCGATCACCTGGCCGGTCGCGGCCGACTGGTTCGCGAGGCTCTCGACGCGGCGGAAGATCGCCTTCACCCGCGCGACGAGCTCGAGCACGCTGAAGGGCTTGGTGACGTAGTCGTCGGCGCCCATCTCGAGCCCCAGCACGCGGTCGAGCTCCCCGGACTTGGCGGTGAGCATCAGGATCGGCGTGTAGGCGGGGCGCGCGCGGATGCGCCGGCAGATCTCCAGCCCGTCGATGCCCGGCAGCATCAGGTCGAGGATCACCAGGTCGTAGGGCTTCGCCTCCAGTTCGGCGAACCCGCGCAGCCCGTCCGCGGCGAGCTTGACCGTGCACCCGATGTCGGCGAGCTGCAGCTTGATCAGCCGGCCGATGTCGGGGTCGTCCTCGATGACCAGTACCTGTCGCGCCATACCGTCGCCTCCGGTCGGGTGCTTGAAGCATAGGCAAGCGCGACGCCCTTCGCCGGCTCGTTTTGCGGTCGGCCGGGCGTGACGAAAACGTGAGGATCAGGCGACCGGCGCGTGAATTCTGCCGCCGATCATGCACACCACGGACAGGCGCAAAGCCGGTCCGCTTCCCCAATCACCGACATGGAGTGCGAATCATGAAAAGCGAACTGATCATCCGTGGTGCGATGGCGAGCCTGCTTGCGCTGAGCGTCGTGGCCGCCAGCGGCCAGGCGCTGGCCGCCAAGGGCGACATGGAGAAATGCGCCGGCGTGGCGAAGGCGGGCAAGAACGACTGCGGCACCTCGAAGAGCTCGTGCGCAGGCACGGCGAAGGCCGACAACGACCCCGAGGCCTGGGTGCTCGTACCCAAGGGCACCTGCGAAAAGATCGCCGGCGGCACGGTCACGGACAAGCCCTACAACGCGCCCGGCGGCATGGCCGCGCTGAAAAAGTAAGCCGCGGCTTCGCCCTGCACCGGCCGCGCGAGCGGCCGGACTGCCCTCCCCCTTTCTGCGTTCCCTTCCAAGGAGACCGACATGGATTTCGCAGCCAGCCGCCCCCCGGCCGCCGCCCGCGCGCCCCGGGGCATCATGGCCGGCCTCGGCCGCGCCGCCGACGCTGCCCGCAGCGCGCTCGTGTTCTTCACCCCGGCGCTCGATTTCGGCATTCGCCTGCTGTTGGCGAGCGTCTTCTTCAAGGCCGGCCTGACCAAGATCGCGAGCTGGAGCACGACGCTCGCGCTGTTCGAGTACGAGTACGCGGTACCGCTGCTGCCGCCGGAGGCGGCCGCCTGGCTCGGCACCGCGGCCGAACTCACGCTGCCGGTGCTGCTGGTGCTCGGACTCGGCACGCGGCTCGCGGCGTTCGCGCTGTTCGTCTTCAACATCGTCGCGGTGATTTCCTACCCGGACCTCGGCGAGGTCGGCTTGAAGGATCACCAGTACTGGGGCCTGCTGCTGCTCGTCACGCTGTTCCACGGTCCGGGCAAGCTGTCGCTCGATCACCTGATCCACCGGCGTTTCGGCTGAGCCGCGCGAGGAGACGACCATGCATACCGATCGCGCCGCAGTCCTTGCGCCGCCCGCCACCAACCGCGGGTCCGGCGACCGCACCATCGTCATCATCGGCGGCGGCTTCGCCGGCACGACGCTCGCCCGCTCGCTCGAACGGCTGCTGCCGGCGAACTGGCACGTGCTGCTGGTAAGCCAGGAGAGCTACACGACCTTCAACCCGATGCTCGCCGAAGTCGTCGGCGCCTCGGTGTTCCCCGAGCAGGTGGTGGCGCCGATCCGCCAGATGCTGCGCCGCACCCGCTTTGTCATGGGTACCGTGACCGGCGTCGATCTCGAGCGCCGCACGGTGCTCGCCGACACGCTCGCCGGCCCGCGCGACCTGCCCTATGCGCACCTCGTGTTCGCCTTCGGCACGCGCGCCAATCTCGCGCTCGTGCCGGGCATGGCCGAGCACGCGCTGCCGCTGAAGCTCGTCGGCGACGCAATGTTCATCCGCAACCGCGTGCTGCAGCGCGTCGCACGCATCGAGCTCGAGTCCGACCCCGCGGTGCGCCGGCGGCTGGGGCACTTCGTCGTCGTCGGCGGCGGCTTCTCCGGCGTCGAGGTGGCTGGCGAACTCGCCGATTTCCTGCGCAGCGCGCGGCGCTACTACCCGCGCGTGCGGGCCGACGAGCTGCAGGTCACGATCCTGCAGGACGGCCCACGGCTGCTGCCGGAGCTGCCCGAGAAGCTCGGGCACGGTGCCGCACGCTCGATGCGCCGACGCGGCATCGACGTGCGCCTCGGGGCGCGCGCCGCGCGGGTCGCGGCCGACGGCGTGACGCTCGCCGACGGCACCGCGATTGCCGCCGCCACCGTGATCTGCACCATCGGCACGCATCCGCACCGGCTCGTCGAGCGGCTCGCGCTGCCGCTCGCGCGCGGGCGCATCGAAACCGCCCCCGACATGTCGGTGCCCGGCGTGCCCGGCGTGTGGGCGATCGGCGACTGCGCGCTGGTGAAGAACGCCGCGGCGGACGACGCCTTCTCGCCGCCGACCGCGCAGTTCGCGGTGGCCCAGGCGCGGCAGCTTGCGCACAACCTCGCGCAGCGCATCCATGGCCGTCCGACGCGCGCCTTCGGCCACGTCTCGAAAGGGATGATGGCCACGGTCGGCCACATGAACGGCGTCGCCCAGGTGTTCGGCGTGCGCCTCTCGGGGGTGCCGGCGTGGCTGCTGTGGCGCGCCTTCTACCTCCTGCGCATGCCCACCTTCGGCCGCAAGCTGCATATCTGGATGGAATGGACGTGGGGGATGTTCTTCCGCGCCGACATCACCCACCTGCGCTTCAACCGCAGCAACGAGACGGAAGACGAGCCCGCGCCCGTCGAATCCGCCGCCCTGCACTGACCCACCCCCAGCAAGGAGAACGACATGCTCAAAGGAAAATCCGCGATCGTCACCGGTTCCACCAGCGGGATCGGACTCGGCATCGCGAGCGCGCTCGCCCGCGCGGGCGCCGACGTGATGCTCAACGGCTTCGGCGACGCCGACACGATCGAGACGCTGCGCTACCGGCTCGAGCAGGAGCACGGCGTGCGCGTGCGCTATTCGCGCGCCGACATGAGCCGCCCCGAAGCCATCGCCGCGATGGCCGAGACCGCCCGCGCCGAGTTCGGCCACGTTGACATTGTCGTGAACAACGCCGGCATCCAGCACGTCGCACCGGTCGACGAGTTCCCCGCGGAGAAGTGGGACGCGATCCTCGCGATCAACCTGTCGTCGGCCTTCCACCTCGTCAAGGCGGTGCTGCCGCAGATGAAGGCCCGCCGCTGGGGCCGCATCATCAACGTCGCCTCGGCACACGGGCTCACCGCCTCGCCGTTCAAGTCCGCCTACGTCGCCGCCAAGCACGGCATGGTCGGGCTCACGCGCGCGGTCGCGCTCGAGGTCGCGCAGCACGGCATCACCTGCAACACGGTGTGTCCCGGCTACGTCATGACGCCGCTCGTCGAGCAGCAGATCGCCGACCAGGCAAAAGCCCACGGCATCTCGCCCGAACGGGTCGTGAGCGAGGTGATGCTGGTGCATCAGGCGCGCAAGGCGTTCGTGCAGGTCGACGAGCTCGCCGCACTCACCGTGTTCCTGTGCTCGGACGCTGCCGCGTCGATGACCGGGACCGCGCTGCCGATGGACGGCGGCTGGACCCTGCACTGAAGGGAGCGTGCCGTGAATTTACGAGACATGACCAGCGAGCGGCCAGCCGCCGCTCACAAGAGCCCGCTGCGCGTCAAGCCGGTGACGCTCGCCCTGCAGGGCGGGGGTGCGCACGGCGCCTTCGCGTGGGGCGTGCTCGACCGGCTCCTCGAGGACGGGCGGCTCGCCTTCGAGGGGGTCAGCGCGACCAGTGCCGGCGCGATGAACGCCGCGGTGCTCGCCTGCGGCCTGATGCGCGGCGGGCGCGACGGTGCGCGCGCCGCGCTCGCCGAGTTCTGGCGCGACATCGCCGACACCGCCGCACTGTGCAGCCCCTTCCGCCAATGGCCGTGGGCGGGCGGTGCCAACGGCCACACGCTCGACAACTCGCCGTTCTACCTGATGACGGACATGCTGCTGCGGGTCTTCTCGCCCTATCAGTTCAACCCGTTCAACTTCAATCCGCTGCGCGAGGTGCTTGCCCGCCACGTCGACTTCGCCGCGCTGCGCGAGCACGGGACGCTGCGGCTCTTCCTCTGCGCGACCAATGTCGAGACCGGCAAGGTGCGCATCTTCCCGCGCGAGGAGGTGTGCATCGACGCGGTGCTCGCCTCGGCCTGCCTGCCCTTCCTGTTCCAGGCGGTCGAGATCGACGGCGAGCCCTACTGGGACGGCGGCTACGTCGGCAACCCGGCGATCTACCCGCTGATCTACGAGTGCGACACGCGCGACGTCGTGATCGTGCACATCAACCCGATCGTGCGCCGCGGCGTGCCGCACACTGCCGCCGAGATCCTCAACCGCATCAACGAGGTGAGCTTCAACTCGTCGCTGATGCGCGAGATGCGCGCGATCGCCTTCGTCACCTCGCTGATCGAGCGCGGCAAGGTCGCGCCGGGCGAGATGAAGCAGATGCTGATCCACTCGATCCGCTCGGACGAGACCATGACCGGGCTCGGCGTCTCGAGCAAGCTCAACGCCGACTGGGGCTTTCTCACCGAGCTGCGCGAGCGCGGGCGCGAAGAGGCCGAGGCCTGGCTCGCCGCGTCCTTCGACGCGGTGGGCGAGCGCTCCACCGTCGACCTCCGCACCGAATTCCTGTGACCCCCACCCCCGACCCGAGGACCACTGCCATGCAGATCGAAGACATTCTCCAGACCGCGTCGATGCCGCTCGCCAGCCCCAGCTACCCGAAGGGCCCCTACCGCTTCATCGACCGCGAGTACATGATCATCACCTACGAATCGGACCCCGCGGCGATCCGCACCGCGGTGCCCGAGCCGCTCGCGCCCGACGGCTCGAACCAGGTGCTCTACGAGTTCATCCGCATGCCCGACTCGACCGGCTTCGGCGACTACACCGAGTCGGGCATCGTGATCCCGTGCCGCTTTCAGGGCGAGGCGATCAATTTCGTCGCCCAGATGTACCTCGACTGCGAGCCGCCGATCTCGGGCGGGCGCGAGATCTGGGGCTTCCCGAAGAAGCTCGCGGACGTGTCGCTGAAGGTCGTGCGCGACACGCTCGCCGGCCGCCTCGAGTACGCGGGCCAGCCGGTGGCGCTCGCGAGCATGGCCTACAAGCACGACAACCTCATCTGCGCCGGCAACGGCAGCCTGGTGTGCGACACCGCGCCGCTGGTGAAGAAGCTCACCAAGACCCAGGTCAACCTCAAGCTGATCCCGGACGTCGATGGGTCGCTGGCGATCGCCCAGCTCGTCGCCTACAACCTCGCCGACGTGCACGTGAAGGGCGCGTGGGAGAGCCCCGCGCGGCTGCACCTGATCCCGCACGTCAATGCGCCGGTCGCGGACCTGCCGGTGCGCCGCGTGGTGGGCGGCAGCCACTTCGTCGCCGACCTCACGCTGCCTTACGGGCGCGTGCTGTTCGACTATCTCGCCGACAAGGAGCGCACATGGCACACCGACTCGCCAACGCTGCGGTCATTGGCGCCGCAATCGGCCTGAGCGTGCTCGCGGTGCAGCAGTTCACCCACGCGCTGCCCGGCTCGCCGAAGACCTTCACGTCGGAGCGCGAGCGCTGCTACGGGGTGGTGCGGGCCGGGCGCAACGACTGCGGCACCTCGAAGCACGCCTGCGCCGGACAGGCGCGGCGCGACCGCGACGCCGAGGAATGGCTGATGCTGCCCGCCGGCACCTGCGAACGCCTCGCCGGCGGACGGCTCAAGGCCGGCGCAGCATGAAGGAGAGCGTCATGGAAAGCGCGAGCCTCGACCCGGCCCCGACGGCGGACGCCGCCTTCGCGCGGCTCGTCGCCACGCTGGCGAGACGCCTCGCCGCGCTGCGGCCGGCCTCGTCGGCCGCGCTGCCGGCCCGCGTGCGGGACGCGATCGCGCGCGAGCAGTACCGCAGCGAGCTGCTCGTCACCGCGGTCCAGCTCGCCATCGCCGCGCTGCTCGCGCTCCTTTATGCCGGCACGCCGCGCGGCTTCGCGCCCGACGCGCCGGTCGAGGCGGCGCCGCTGGGGCTGTCGCTGTTCGCGATCCTGTCGCTCGTGCGCCTGTACTTCGCGCTCACCGGCCAGCTCGGGCGCGGGCTCCTCGGCTTCACCGTGGTCGCCGAGATGGCGGTGCTGATGTCCGTGATCTTCGCCTACCACCTGCAGTACGAGCAGCCGCCGCAACTGTCGCTGAAGAGCACCGAGTTCGCCTACGTCTTCATGCTGATCGCGCTGCGCGCGCTGCGCTTCGAGGCGGTGTGGGTGGTGCTCTCGGGGCTCACCGCGGCGGCGAGCTGGGTCGCGCTGGTGGCCTGGTCGGTGGCGAGCGCGACGGCGAATCCCGTGACCTGGGACTACGTCACGTCGCTGCGCTCGTTCCAGATCCACTACGGCGGCGAGTTCGACAAGCTGCTGGCGATCCTGGTGGTCACCGCGATGCTCGCCTTCTCGCTCGCTCGCGCGCGGCAGCTGCTGGCCGACGCGGTCGCGCGCGAGCAGGCGGTCGCGGACCTGTCGCTGTTCTTCGACGACTCGGTCGCCGCCCGCATCACCGGCTCCGAAGCCGAGGTCATGGCCGGCCAGGGCGAGCTGCGCGAGGCTGCGATCCTGTTCCTCGACCTGCGCGGCTTCACCGCGGCCGCCGCGCGCCTGTCACCCGACGCGCTGATCGCGCTGCTCGGCGACTACCAAGGCCTGGTGCTGCCGATCATCAAGGCGCACGGCGGCAGCATCGACAAATTCATGGGCGACGGCATCCTCGCGAGCTTCGGCGCGGTGCGCCCCGATCCGCAGTTCGCCGCGAACGCGCTGCGCGCCACCGATGCGATCCGGCTCGCCGTCGACCGCTGGCGCGCCGCCCGCGAGGCCGCCGGCCTCCCCGCCCCCGACGTCGGCGCGGGGCTTGCGACCGGCGCGGTCGTGTTCGGCATCATCGGCCACGCGCGCCGCCTCGAATACACCGTGATCGGCGATGCGGTCAATCTCGCGGCCAAGCTCGAAAAGCACAACAAGGTCGAGCGCACGCGCGGGCTGGCCACGCGCACCGCATACGAGCTCGCGCGCGAGCAGGGCTACCGCGACGTCCGCGAGATCCTCGCCCGACGCCGCGTCGGCGGCGTCGCGGCGCCGCTCGACCTCGTCGCGCTCGGCGGCGAGCGGGGCACCTGTTAACCCGGCAACCCCATACCGTCGGGCCGAGCCTGTCGAAGCCCTGCCGTCGCCCTGCGACAAGCTCAGGGCGAACGGATTTACTCGATCACCGGGTCAATAGCCGAGGGCGCGCAGCGCGGCGAGCGCAGCCCCGCGCGGGTCGGCGATCCGCACCCGCTTCGCGCGCGAGCTCTCGCCGCTCACCAGCGTCACCGCCGCGCGCGGCACGCCGCAGAATTCGGCGAGGAAGACGCACAGCGCGGTGTTCGCCCGGCCGTCGACCGGCGGCGCGGCGAGGCGCAGTTTCATCGCCTCGCCATGCGGGCCGGTGAATTCCGTCTTCTTCGCTCCGGGCTGGACATGCAGCGACAGGACGAGGCTGCCGTCCGCGGCTTCACGCAGCCAGTGCACGCCCGTCAGCCCGCGAGCAGCGCGACAAAGTTGCCGCGCAGCCCGCTGACCACCATCAGCACAATCTGCAGCACCAGCAGCAGCACCAGCGGCGACAGGTCGACGTTCGCGATCGGCGGGATCACGCGGCGGAACGGCCGCAGGAACGGCGCCGACAGATTTTGGAAGACCGACGCCGCCGGGGCGTGCGGGCTGACCCACGACAGCACGGCCGACATCAGCACCACGGCGAAGACCAGATAGATCGCCATGCGCAGCAGTTCCAGCAGGCCGAGCCCCCAGACGCCGAGCAGCAGGCCGGCGACACTGCCGTCGAGTGGCACCCCCCTCACCCACAGCTCGATGAACACCATCAGCGTCTGCAGCACCCAGGCCGGCACGAGACTGGCGAGGTCGATCCCCATCAGGCCGGGAATCACGCGGCGCAGCGGGCGGACGATCCAGTCGGTCGTCGCGACGACGAACTGGCCGATCTGGTTGCGGAACGACACCCGCTGCCACTGCATGAAGAAGCGTGCGAGCAGCATCAGCGTCAGGAAGCCGGCCGCGGTGTTCAGGATCAGGAGCAGCACGTTGCCGAGCATGGCCGATCAATCCTTTCCGAGCTGTTCGCCGAGTTCGCGGCCGCGCACGTCCGCCGCGTGCACCGCGCGCACGATCGCGTCGAACACGCCCGACGACGCCATGCTCGCGAGCGCGGCCTCGGTCGTGCCGCCTTTCGACGTCACGCGCTCGCGCAACACGCCGGGCGCCTCATCGGAGCCGGCGGCAAGCTTCGCCGCACCGAGCACGGTATCGATCGCCAGCCGCCGCGCGGTTGCCGCATCGAAGCCGAGCGAGGCGCCGGCCGCTTCGAGCGCCTCGATGAAATGGAACACGTAGGCCGGGCCGCTGCCGGAGACGGCCGTCACCGCGTCCATCTGCGCCTCGTCGGCGATCCACACCGTGCTGCCGACGGCGCCGAGAATGCGCTCGGCCGATTCGCGCCCGGCGGCATCCACGGAAGGGTCGGCGTACAGGCCGGTGACGCCGGCGCCGATCAGCGCAGGCGTGTTCGGCATCGCGCGCACCAGCCGATGGTAGCCGCCGAGCCAGCGACCGACGTCGGCGAGCCGCAGGCCGGCGGCGATGCTGACGACCACCTGGCGCGTCAGGCGCCCCGCCAGCGGCGCGACGGCGGCCTTCATCTGTTGCGGCTTGACCGCCAGCACGACGACGTCGCACGCGAGCACCTCGTCATCGACGGCCGGGGCCGTGCGGATGCCGAAGCGCTCCGCGAGCCGCGCGCGGCTGTCGGCCTGCAGGTCGACCGCCTGGATGTCTGCGCTCGCAAAGCCGCGCTCGGCGAGGCCGCCGATCAGCGCGGTCGCCATGTTGCCGCCGCCGAGGAAACTGATCTTCATGCGTTCCGTCATGTTTGCTCCTCGCGCACGTTCCGTGCGCCGAAAATTGCAGTGCCTACCCGCACCATCGTCGCACCTTCGGCGATCGCCAGTTCCAGGTCGTCCGACATGCCCATCGACAGCGTGTCGAGCGCAATCCCCGCGTCGTTGAGGCGATCGCGCAGCTGCCTCAAAGTCGCGAAGCGCGCACGCAACAGCGCTTCGTCGCCCCCCGCTTCGGGAATGCACATCAGCCCGCGCAGCGCCAGACGCGGCAGCTTCGCGACCGCCGCCGCGAACGCCGGCACTTCGTCCGGCGCGACACCGCTCTTGCTCGCCTCGCCGCCGACATTGACCTGGATGCAGACGTTCAGCGGCGGCAGGTCGTCGCCGCGCTGTTCCGACAACCGTTCGGCGAGCTTGAGCCGGTCGACCGAATGGACCCAGTGGAAATGCGCCGCGACGGGACGCGTCTTGTTGCTCTGCAGCGGCCCGATGAAATGCCATTCGAGTTGCAGCGCGTGCAGCTCGACCGCTTTCGCGACACCTTCCCGGACGTAGTTTTCGCCGAACAGCCGCTGGCCGGCGTGCGCCGCCTCGGCCACGCGCTGCGCCGGCTGCGTCTTGCTGACGGCGATCAGCGCGACGTCCTCCGGCGTGCGTCCCGCAGCCCGTGCGGCAGCCGCGACGCGCCGGCGCACGGCTTGCAAGTTCGCGGAGATTGATGTCATATAGCGGCGGATTTCGGCCGTGGATCAGGCGAGCGAGTATATAGCATCGCGACCGGGACGCCCCCGCGCCCCGCAATCCGCCCGGTCAACCTCAAGCGACAATCCCATGGACATCACCGAACTGCTTGCCTTCGCGGTCAAGAACAAGGCATCCGACCTGCATCTGTCGTCCGGACTGCCGCCGATGATCCGGGTACATGGCGACGTGCGCCGCATCAACCTGCCGCCGATGGAGCACAAGGACGTGCACTCGATGGTGTACGACATCATGAACGACGGCCAGCGCAAGCAGTTCGAGGAAGTGCTCGAATGCGACTTCTCGTTCGCAGTGCCGAACCTCGCGCGCTTCCGCGTCAATGCGTTCAACCAGAACCGTGGTGCCTCGGCCGTGTTCCGGACGATCCCGACGAAAGTGCTGAGCCTCGAGGAACTGGACGCGCCGAAGATCTTCAAGGACATCGCCAAGCAGGCGCGCGGCATCGTGCTGGTGACCGGCCCGACCGGTTCGGGCAAGTCGACGACCCTCGCCGCGATGGTCGATTACGTCAACGAGAACGACTACGGCCACATCCTGACGATCGAGGACCCGATCGAATTCGTCCACGAATCGAAGCGCTGCCTGATCAACCAGCGCGAAGTCGCCCGCGACACGCTGTCGTTCAACAACGCGCTGCGCTCGGCGCTGCGCGAGGATCCGGACGTCATCCTCGTCGGCGAATTGCGCGACCTCGAGACGATCCGCCTCGCGCTGACCGGCGCCGAAACCGGCCACCTCGTGTTCGGCACGCTGCACACCTCGTCGGCGGCGAAGACCGTCGACCGCATCGTCGACGTCTTTCCGGCAGCCGAGAAAGACATGGTGCGCGCGATGCTGTCGGAGTCGCTGCGCGCGGTGATCTCGCAGACGCTCTTGAAGACCAAGGACGGCCAGGGCCGCGTCGCGGCGCACGAGATCATGATCGGCACCCCGGCGATCCGCAACCTGATCCGCGAGAACAAGATCGCGCAGATGTACTCGGCGATCCAGACCGGCCAGGCCGTCGGCATGCAGACGCTGGACCAGAACCTCGCCGACCTGGTGCGACGCAACGTCGTGTCGGTTGCCGAAGCGAGGCTGCGCGCGCAGAACAAGGACAATTTCGCCGGGTAAATTTCGCCCGGTGATTCCGGCCCGCGGCGCCGCAACCACCCCTGTTTCACCCCGATTGGCGGCGATAATCGGGCGACTTGGCATTCAAAGCGGACACTTTCCGCGGGAGCGCAGCAATGGAACGCGATCAGGCCCTGAAGTTCATGCACGACCTGCTGCGGCTGATGGTGCAGAAAAACGGCTCGGACCTCTTCATCACCGCCGGTTTTCCGCCAGCGATCAAGGTGGACGGGCGCGTCACGCCGCAGTCGAACCAGACGCTGACGGCGCAGCACACGACCGAACTCGCGCGCGCGATCATGAACGACCGCCAGGCGGCCGAGTTCGAGTCGACGAAGGAATGCAACTTCGCGATCTCGCCGCCGGGCGTCGGGCGCTTCCGCGCCAACGCGTTCATCCAGCAAGGCAAGGTCGGCCTCGTGCTGCGCACGATTGCGCAGACGATCCCGAACTTCGACGAGCTCGGCATGCCGCCGGTGCTGCGCGACATCGCGATGGCCAAGCGCGGGCTGGTGATCTTCGTCGGCGGCACCGGCACCGGCAAGACGACCTCGCTCGCGGCGATGGTCGACTTCCGCAACGAACACTCCTACGGCCACATCATCACCGTCGAGGACCCGATCGAATACGTGCATCAGCACAAGAACTGCATCGTCACGCAGCGCGAGATCGGCATCGACACCGACAATTGGGAAGCGGCGCTGAAGAACACGCTGCGCCAGGCGCCCGACGTGATCCTGATGGGCGAAATCCGCGACCGCGAGACGATGGACTACGCGATCGCGTTTGCCGAAACCGGCCACCTGTGCCTGGCGACGCTGCACGCGAACAGCGCCAACCAGGCGATCGACCGGATCATCAATTTCTTCCCCGAAGACCGCCGCCCGCAGCTGCTGATGGACCTGTCGCTGAACCTGCGCGGGCTGATCTCGCAGCGCCTGCTGCCGCTCAAGGAGCGCAAGGGGCGCGTGCCGGCGGTCGAGGTGCTGCTGAACTCGCCGCTGATCGCCGACCTGATCTTCAAGGGTGAAGTGCCGGGGATCAAGGAGGTCATGAAGCGCTCGCGCGAGCTCGGCATGCAGACGTTCGACCAGAGCCTGTTCGACCTCTACGAGGAAGATCGGATCAGCTACGAGGACGCGCTGCGCAACGCCGACTCGGTCAACGATCTGCGCCTGCAGATCAAGCTCAACAGCAAGCACGGCGACAAGGACCTGGTGTCGGGCATCCAGCACCTCGACATCGTGTGAAGCGTCCGGCCTCCGGGCCGCTGCCTCCGCAGGCCGCGCGCCTACTCGCCGCCGGCCGGCTTGCGCCGCATGCTGCCGGCAACCATGCGGTATTCGAACAGCCGGCACTCGAGCGCGCCGTTGAACAGCGGCGTGCGCTTGCTGGCCTTGAGCCCGATCAGTTTGGGCAGCGCCGGGTCGGCCGTGAGGAAATAGCAGCGCCAGCCGCTCCAGCGCTGCTTCAGCGCGTCGCCGAACTGCGGATACAGCGCCGCCAGCTCTTCCGCCTCGCCGATGCGCACGCCATAGGGCGGATTGGTCACCAGCACGCCCGACTGCGCCGGCGGTTCGAGCTTGAGGAAATCGGCGCGGTCGAGGACGACGCAATCGCCGAGCCCCGCCGACTGCAGGTTGACGCGGCTGCGCCGCACCTGCTCGCCGACGATATCCGAGCCGTATATCTTCAGCCGCCGCGGCGGCTGGCGACGTGCCTCGGCCGCCTGCCGGATGCTTGCCCAGGCCGCGCGATCGAGATGACGGAAGCGCTCGAACGCGAAGCCGCGACCGAGCCCCGGCGCGATGTCCAGCGCGATCTGCGCTGCCTCGATGAGGAAAGTGCCGCTGCCGCACATCGGATCGAGCAGCGCTTCGCCCGGCTGCCACCCCGACAGGCGCAGGATGCCGGCGGCAAGGTTTTCCTTCAGCGGCGCTTCGACGGCGGCCGGCTTGAAGCCGCGCTTGTACAGCGGCTCGCCGGAGGTATCGAGATACAGCGTGACGCGGTCGCGCGTCAGGAAGGCGTGGATGCGGATGGCCGGATTCGCGGTGTCGACGCTCGGGCGCTTGCCGGTCACGGTGCGGAAGTGATCGCACACCGCGTCCTTGATGCGCAACGTGATGAATTCGAGGCTTTTCAGCGGCGACTGCTTCGCCGTGACATGGATGCGGATCGTGTCGTCGACGGTGAACCACTTCGCCCAGGTCACGCCGTAGGCGAGGCGATAGATGTCCTCCTCGCTCTGGTAGCGCCCCTCGGCGAGGCGCCACATGACGCGGGTCGCGAGGCGGCTCTCGAGGTTGGCGCGGTAGCACACGCGCCAGTCGCCGGAAAAACCGACCCCGCCGTGGGTCGGCGCGATCGAAGCGGCGCCGAGCGTCGCGAGTTCCTCGGCGAGCGCCGGCTCGAGGCCGCGCGGACAGGGGGAAAAAAAGGATTCGGACATATCGGGGACCGCGACGGGAAAGGGAAGGGAAAGAAAGGAAAGGGAATCGGAAAGGATGCGACGCATCGGGCGGCGCGGCGGCAAAGCGATCGTGCGACCGCCTCGCCGCCGGCACTGTACGTCAGAACGGCTTCAACACCGCGAGAAAGACGACCGCGAACAGCACCAGCACCGGCACTTCGTTGAACACCCTGAACCAGACATGGCTGCGGGTGTTGCGGCCGGCGGCGAAATCCCGCATCAGTTTGCCGCAGTACAGGTGGTACGCGACGAGGAACAGCACCAGCATCGTTTTCGCATGCAGCCAGCCGCCGATCGCGATCCTGTCGCCGAAGCCGAACCACAGCCAGAAGCCGAGGCCGACCGCGAGGATGCCGAGCGGCGTCATGAACCGGTACAGCTTGTATTCCATCAGCGCGAGGCGCTCGCGCGTCGCCGCGTCCTCGACCATCGCATGGTTCACGAACAGGCGCGGCAGATAGAACAGCCCGGCGAACCAGCTCACGACGAACGTGATGTGCAGCGCCTTGACCACCAGCATCAAATGTTTCCTCCGCGATCGTTGCGTGCCGCGGCGAACCCTTCGCGCACGGTCGGGTATTTCAGGCGCACGCGCAATTCGCGCCGGATGCGCTCGTTCGACAAACGGCGCGACTCCGACATGAACGACAGCGCCATCGGCGAGAGGGCCGCGGCAATGTCGTCCCGGCTCATGCGCGGCGGCCGCGGAACGCCAAAAAAATCCGCGGCGAAGTCGAAATAGTCCCCCATCTTCATGCTCGTATCATCGACCGCGTTATACACCCGCCCCGGGCGTCCGCGAAAGATCGCGACACAGGCGAGCTGTGCGAGGTCATCGGCATGAATGTGGTGGGTATGCACGTCCTGCTCTGCCAGCAGCACCGGCTCGCCCCGCTGCAGGCGAGCGAGCGGCAGGCGGTCGGCGGCATAAATGCCGGGCGCGCGCAGGATGCTGACGGCAACTGCGCAGCGGCGCCCGAAACGCCTCAGGCGGCGCTCGGCGTCGACGCGGCGCCGTGCCCGATCGGTCCGCGGCGCGCAACGGCTCGCCTCGCCGACCCACGCGCCGCCGCAGTCGCCATAGACGCCCGTCGTACTTATGTATATGACCCGCTGTGGTAGACTCGGCCGCTGCGCCAGCGCTGCCAGCAGCCATGCGGTACGCGGGTCCTGGAGTCCGGCGCCCGGAGGCGGGGCGAAATGCAGGACCGTGTCGGCGATCCCGGCCAGTCGTGCGAGGCTGCGCCGGTCGTCGAGATCCGCGAGCAACGGGATCGCGCCGCGGGAGCGGAGCGCCGCGCACGCGGTCGGGCTGCGCGTCACGGCATATACCCGGAAGCGTTTCGCCAGCCACGGAATCGCCCGCATGGCAACGTCACCGCTGCCGACGATCAATATTCTCTTCATGTCTTAATTATCTCACGCCCGATGCCGTTCCAGATTTCACTCGAGCCTGACGGACAGCGCTTCACCGCCGAAGACGACCAGACCATTCTCGACGCGGCGCTCGCGGCCGGACTGCTGCTTCCGCACGGCTGCCGGGACGGCGCGTGCGGCGCATGCAAGGGGCGGGTGCTCAGCGGCGAGGTGGACATCGGCCAGGTTTCGCCGAGCGCGCTGCCCGACGCGGAGCGCGCTGCCGGCCTCGCGCTGTTCTGCCGCGCCCGCGCCCGCAGCGATCTCGTCCTTGAAGCGCGCAACGTGCGCCGCGCCGGCGACATCCCGGTCAGGAAGCTGCCGTGTCGCGTGCAGCGCCTGCGCCGCGTGGCTCACGACGTGATGATCGTCGAGGTGAAGCTGCCGGCCAGCGAGACTTTCCGCTTCCGTGCCGGCCAGTACATCGACTTCATCCTCGCCGGCGGCGGCCGCCGCAGCTTCTCGATCGCCAATGCGCCGGAGGATGCCGATCACCTCGAACTGCACGTCCGGCACGTGCCCGGCGGACAATTCACCGACCACGTGTTCAACGCGATGAAAGAGCGCGACATCCTGCGCTTCGAAGGCCCGCTCGGCAGCTTCGGCCTGCACGAAGGCTCCAGCGGACCGACGGTGCTGATCGCGGGCGGCACCGGGTTCGCGCCGATCAAGAGCATCGTCGAGCACGCGATCCGCACCGGAGAACGACGTCCGATAACGTTGTATTGGGGCGCGCGCGACCGCGCCGGTCTTTACCTCGACGACCTGGCCCGCTCATGGGAATCGCTGCTGCCCGGCTTCCGGTACGTTCCGGTCCTCTCCGAACCCGGCCCAGGCGACTCGTGGAACGGGCGAACGGGTCTCGTCCACCACGCCGTGATGCAGGACCTCCCCGATCTCTCCGCCCATGAAGTGTATGCCTGCGGCGCTCCGGCGATGATCGACGCGGCGCGCCGGGACCTCGTCGCCGAGCGCCACCTGCGCGCAGAGACTTTCTTCTCCGACGCATTCACCTTCGCTTCCGACGCGGGCCGCTGAGACGATGGCCGAGACTGCCTTTCTCACGCGCGAACCGGTCGTCAACCGCAACCGGGCGATCACCGCGAACCGCTTGATTGCCCATGGCCCGCATATCGCCGCCGTGGTGGAAATGCTCAACGGACTCGGCGAGACGTGGCCGACGCATCACCCCGTTTTCCTCTGCCTCGGCAAACTCGTGCCGATGCCGGAGCTGATGAAGTGGCAGGCGCCGACGAACGCGATGATCGAGATTCCGGTGCAGGCCCTCGCCCATCCGCAGACCCAGGCCCTGCTGCCGCAGCTGCGCGAAGCCGGCGTCAGCGTATGCCTGAGCTGGTTCTCGCCGGGAACGCCTGTGCCGGCCGGCTACGACTGGCGCTTCGTCCTGATGGACAGCAGGAAGCATCAGGCCTCGTCGGGTTCGCCCGGCATTGCCCTCGCGTGGGGGCTGCCCCATGTCGACGCCTTCGGGCAGGCCGTCCAGGCCGGCTACGACGGCGCCTCCGGCTGGTTCTTCCTGCACGGCAATCAGCCGCCGAAGCAGCTGTCGCCGGCGCACGCGCAACTTGTCCGGCTGATCGGGCTGGTGCGCCACAACGCCGACATCCGCGAGATCGAGGCCGTGCTGCGCCAGGACGTCGCGGTTTCCTACAAGCTGTTGCGCTACATCAACTCCGCCGGATTCGGGCTGATGTGCGAGATCCAGTCCTTCCGCCACGCGGTCAGCATCCTGGGCTACGCGAAACTGCACAAATGGCTGTCGTTGCTGCTGGTCACCGCGAACCGCGACCCGGGCGCGCCGGCGATGATGCAGACGTCGATTTCGCGCGGCCGGTTCATGGAGGAGATCGGCGCGTCGTTCTTCGACAAGTCCGAGCGTGACAACCTGTTCATCACGGGCGCATTTTCGCTGCTCGACGTCATGCTCGGGACGTCGATGCAGAGCCTGCTCGAGGAGATGAGCCTTCCCGCCGCGGTCAGCGACGCGCTGCTTCTGGATCAGGGCGCCTATGCGCCTTTCCTGAAGCTGGCGAAAAAGTGCGAAAGCTTCGACCCTGCGGCGTTGCAGAAGCAGGCGGCGGAACTGCAGATCGCTCCGGAGCAGCTCAACCGCGCAATCGTCGGCGCGCTGGGCTTCGCGGACAGCCTGCAGGCTTGAGCGGCCCGCAGCCCGAGGGCACTCTCCCCCTGTCGGCAGCGTCCGCAGACGCAGGATCAGGCATGCGTTAGTCGTTCCCGCAGGCATTCGGTCACATCGCGCGCAACGCGTCGCCCCTAGAATGCCCCATTGTCCCGACAAAAGCGCCCGGCCACCCGATGACGGTCCTGTCCGAGCAAGGCCTCTTCCCTGTCCGTTCTTTCGCCCCCCTGGCCGAGCACCGGGAGGGGGCGCTGCGGCTGCTCGTTCCCGACGCGCCCGACTGGGACGAGCTCGCGTCGCTGATCCTGCGCGACCCGGCCCTGCTGTGTGCGATTTTCGCCGCCGCCCCGCTGCCGCCGCCCCAGCGCCTCGCCTCGACACTGCGCGTCGAACTCTCGCAGCGGCTGCAGATCCTCGGTGCCAGCGTGCTGCGTGCCTGGCTGCTGCAGCTCGCATGGAGCGCGGCCCCTGTCGATCGCGATGCCCGCCTGCGCTACGGCGAGGCCCTGATGGGGGCTGAATGCGCGCTCCATCTCGCCCTGGAAACCCGCTACCCGTATCCGGACGAAGCCTATCTCGCCGGCCTGTGGCACCCGTTCGGAGCGACCGTCGCCCACCGCTGCGGGCTCGCCGGCCCGCTTGCCGACGCGCTGGCATTCGACCACCCGCTGGAAGAAGCCGTGCTGTCCGCCCATCCGCTCGTGCCCCTGCTGCGGACGGCGCGCCGGCTCGCCCGCGAGGGCTGGGAACGCGAGTTGCCAAGCCTCGTGCGGATGTGCGGCTTGGCGGTCGAGACGCTCCTGAGCCTGCGTACCGACGTCGGCTTCCTGGTGCGGCAGTCCTCGGCCCCGCCGGCGCTGACCGACGCGATGGTCGACGAACCGGGCGGCGAGCGGACCGGCGGCGGTGCGCGGGTTGTTGCCAGACCGGGGGCCTCTTGCGGATCGGGCCTTGATGCGGTGCTCGACACGGCGCTGTCCGGACTGCTGCGGACCGCCTTCATGGACCTCGACCCGCAACGCGTCGCGGAGCGCCTCGCCATGGCGCTTCGCCTGCTGTGCGGAAACGATGCGGATGCGGTATTGGTGGTCGCCGCCGACGAGCACGGCATCCTCCAGGCGCTGCCGCTGGGCGCGGGGCAGGACATTGCGCAAGCGTACGGCGAACTGCGCCTGCGCCTCGAGGACGAAGCCAGCATCATCGCGCTGGCGGCCCGCACGGCAAGCCCTTCGTCATGTTTCCCGCGCTCCGGCGTGCCGCCGCGGAGCGTCCACGACTGGCACATCGTGCGCTGGCTCGGCCGGGAAGGGATCCGCTGCGTACCCTTGGGGTTGAAGGACGGCGCGGGCGTTGCCGTCATCGCAGCCGACGAGCGCAGCCCGCTGGCGCCCGCGGCGGCCCGCATCCTGGCCGAACTCGCGACCGCCGCTGCGCGGGCCCTGCGCGACCTCGACCAGCGGCAGAGCGCTCGCGCCGAAGCCGAAGAACGCATCGAGGCGCATCATCGCGAACATGTCCGACGCATCGTCCACGAGGCGCGCAACCCTCTCACCGTCATCAAGAGTTACCTCGGCATCGTCGCCCAGCGCCATCCGGGCGCCAGCGGACTCGCCGGGGAAATGGACGCGCTGCACGGCGAGCTGGACCGCATCGCCGACCTTCTGCAGCGGGCAGCCGAGACTCCGGCTGCCGAATCCGAACCCGCACGCTGCCGCGTCCCCGAACTGCTGCAGGAACTCCACGGCCTGTACGGCGAATCCCTGTTCGCCCGGCGCGGCATCCGGTTCGAGCTGCGCGCCGCAGCCGCTCTGCCTGCTGCCGCAATCCCGGGTTCGGCGCTCCGCCAGGTGCTGTTGAACCTGTTCCGCAATGCGGCCGAGGCCCTTCACCCGGGCGGCCGCTTCTCGGTTGCCGTTCCCGGGCAGGTGCTTGCAAACGGCAGGCAATGCCTTGAAATCCGCCTGATCGACAACGGCCCCGGCCTGCCCCCGGAGCGGCTCGCGGATCTTTTCAGCCCCCGTCCGAGCGGCAAGGGCAGCGGCCACGACGGCATCGGCCTGTCGATCGTCCGTGAAATCCTCGAACAATGGCACGGCCTGATCCTCTGCCGCAGCCAGGCCGGCAGCGGCACCAGCTTCCAATTGCTGTTACCTCTGGATACAAACACCTGAACTGAGGCATCATTGTCCGTCCATCGAGTGCATTGATCAGATCGGAGAACCATGGTTATTCCGGCAGAAGAGCCTTTCTACGACAGTGCATCCGACTCTCGTACGGATTCCGCGTCGGCGCGGATCCTGATCGTCGATGACGACGCACCGCTGCGGCGCGCCCTGCCGCACCTGCTCGCCCGCGACGGGCGCAGCTTCGACGAGTGCGCGAATGTCGCCGAAACGATTGCACGGCTCCACGACACGCAGTACGACCTGATCCTGCTCGACTACCGCCTGCCGGACGGTACCGGTCTTGCCGTGCTCGACTGGCTCGCGAGCCGTCGCCGCAGCGAAGCCGTGATCATGATTTCCGGCGAGGATGCGATCGACGCCGCGATCGGCGCGTTGCGGCGCGGGGCGGACGACTTCGTGCGCAAGCCCTACCATGTCGCGCAGTTGCAGCGCGCCGTGCAGGGCGCGCTGCACAAAACGGCGCTGGAACGCGCGAACCGGGCCATGAGCAGCCGCCTGCACGCATCCGAACGGCTGCACCGCTACCTCGTCGAGAGTTCGCCGGACCTGATCTTCACGCTCGATACCGCGGGCCGCTTCAGTTACCTCAACCCGCGCGTCGAAGACCTCCTCGGATTCGAGCGCGACCAGCTGATCGGCCGCCCGTTCCTGTCGCTCGTGATGCCGGAAGACGCCGAGCGCATCGAACACCTGCTGGAGGCGGAACAAACCGCGGCCGGCGCTGCCTTTTCCGTCGAACTGCGCCTGCGCCGCCCAAGGCAGGCAGGGGCCGGATACGTCACCGTGGCGCTGCAGGGGACGCCGATGCTTGCCGGCATCGCCGACCGGCGCACCTGCGGGCTGTACGGCGTCGCCCGCGACATTTCCGAACGCAAGCGCGCCGAAGAGATCATCACTTTCCAGGCCTATCACGACCAGCTCACCCAGCTGCCGAACCGGGTGCTGTTCAAGGACCGGCTCGAACTGGCAATCGTCCAGGCGCAGCGCCAGCGCGGCACGCTGGCCGTGATGTTCATCGACGTCGACCGCTTCAAGCTGGTCAACGACAGCTACGGCCACGCCGAGGGCGACGCGCTGTTGCGCGGTATCGCAGACCGCCTGTCCGCGGCGCTGCGACGCGGCGACACGCTGGCGCGACTGGGAGGCGACGAGTTCACGATCCTGCTTCCGGACATCGGCCACGCCCGCGATGCCGAAATCACTGCACGCAAGATCCTCGAGGCGCTCGACACCCCGTTCACGCTCGGGCATGGCGAGTTCCGGGCGACGGCGAGTGTCGGCGTCGCGCTCTATCCGCGCGACGGCGGGACTGCCGAAGCGCTGACCCAGCACGCCGACATCGCGATGTATCAGGTCAAGCGTTCGGGAAAGAACGGTTTCCGGTTCTTCGATCCGGAACTCAACCACCACCATCATGACCGGATCACGCTCGAAAACGATCTGCGCGCGGCAGTCGACCAGTCCCAGTTGCAGCTTTACTTCCAGCCCCAGGTCAGCCTCTCGCAACAGCGGGTCGTCGGCACCGAGGCCTTGTTGCGCTGGAACCGTCCGGCCCACGGTTTCGTCGCCCCCGACCTGTTCATCCCGCTCGCGGAGGAACTCGGCCTGATCGGCGAAATCAGCCGCTGGGTGTTGAACGCGGCATGCAGGCAACTGGCGCAGTGGCGGCGGGCCGGGTTTGCCGACCTGAAGATGTCGCTCAATCTGTCGACGCACGATTTCGAACGTGAGGACATCGTCTCCGCAGTCATCGAGTGCCTGCAACGGCACGACATCCCGCCAAGCCGTCTCGACCTCGAAATCACCGAAAGCATGATGATGCAGGATACGGCGCTTGTCGCGCACAAGGTGCGGCAACTGCGCGACGCCGGTCTCGGCATCGCGATCGACGATTTCGGCACCGGTTATTCGGCGCTTGCCTATCTGCAGAAAATCCCCGTCAGCACGTTGAAGATCGACCGCAGCTTCGTGCGCGACCTCGACGGACCGGTGACGAATCCGATCATCTCGGCAATCACCGGCATCGCGCGCGGTTTCGGGCTGCAATTGATCGCCGAAGGCATCGAACGCCCGGCGCAGGCCGAAACGCTCCGGGCTCTCGGATGCGACGTAATGCAGGGTTTCTATTATTCGCGCCCCACTCCGCCGAATGAAACCGTCGCATGGATGACGAGGCCGCCGGCCGGTTTGCTGAACTGAGCCCGCCGGCCACTGCTCCGGGCGGGCGGTACGACGGGACATCGGGGCTCTCCGCCAACTCGACCTCGATTCGATCGCCTCCATCGCGCCAAGTTGTGCCGTCAAGCCCAGTTTGCCTTCCTGGTTTTTTCGGACCCCGTCGCTCAGGCGGCGCAGGAAACCGGCCCGCCGGAGCGGGCGGACAACCCCGACACCGGCGCGCCGAGCACCACGTGGATCGCCGCCTCGAGCCCGGCCAGTTCGTCGAGCTGCGCGAGCATCGCGGCCTCGGCCTGTGCGAGCTCGGCGATCCGTTCTTCGAGGGTGTCGGTTGCCTGGTGGATGCGCTTGACGCTTTCGAGCCGGCGCTTGAGCTGGAGCTGGTATTCCCGCACCTGCGTCTCGAGCGGCGACATCACCGCCCGCAACCAGCGCTCGACGTCCCGATTGGCGACTTCGAAGGTGCGTCGCGCCTGAACCGCGACTGTTTCGAAGAAACGCTGCGTCAGTGTGTGCTTTTCGATCGTCACGAGCGTGAGCGCGGTGTTGATCTGGCGATTGAACGCGACTTCGAGCCGTTCGAGTTCGCGCTCGTAGCGCAATGTCGAAAACGCTTCGGGCGCGGCCAGCTTGAGTCCGTGCTCGACGCTGAAACGCTTGTACATGCTGTCGAGCATGCGCGTGATCTCGGCGATCTCGCCCGCCGATCGCGCCAGGCTGCCGCGCAGGTTTTCGAAGAAACCTTCCATCGCCGCGCTCAGGCCTTTCGAGAACGTGGATTCCAGCATGGCTTCGCGGGTGCGGCGCGTCTCGTCGCGCAACATGTCCATGCCCAGGTGGGCGAGCAGGTTGTTCGTCAGGTTCGAGAACACGCTGCGCACTGCGTAGTACTTCTGCAGCCCTTCCTCGAACTCGGTTTTTTCCGTGCGGATCTTGCGCATCATGTATTCGATGACGCTCTGGTTCTTGCCCCGCAGATCGGTGAGCTCGTGCAATTGCTCGCGCAGCCCGGAAAGCCGCGCGCCGAGGAGTTCGCGCGCCTGCAGGATCAGGTCGTCGGTTTCGCCGAGCGCACCATCGCGGACGATTTCCTGCTTCGTCGGCAGCAGCTCCTCGCCGAGCGCGCGCTCCAGCGCGCCGAGGCGACTGCGTTCGAGCAGCGCTTCGTCATCGTGGATCCGCGCGACCAGCCCTTTCTGTGCCGACACCGGGAAGACACTTTCCGCAGGCACTCCCAGCGCGCCCGCGACCGAGCGCAGTTGCCGGTCGATTTCCTCGTCGATGCGGGCCTCGTCGCGCAGACCGTCCCACAGACCATCGATCTTGTTCAGCACGACGAGTCCTCCCCTCCTCCCTCCGCCCGGGCCGCCGCGCACGTATTCGCGCCACACCGCGAGGTCGCTGTGCGTAACGCCGGTATCGGCTGCGAGGATGAACAGCACCGCGTGCGCATTCGGCAGCAGCGACAGCGTGAGCTCGGGCTCCGCGCCGATCGCATTGAGGCCCGGCGTGTCGAGCACGACCAGCCCCTGTTCGAGCAGCGGGTGCGGAAACTGGACCACGACGTGCCGCCAGCTCGGGATTTCGACGAGGCCGTCGAGGCCGGCCTTGAGCCCGTCCGCGCTGGCCGGATCGACTTCGAAGCCCAGCTGCCGTGCCTCGGTGGGCGACACCCGCTCGGTGTCGCCGACCCGCGAGAATCCCTGCTGCAGGCTGCCGACCGAGCCGACGTCGAGCGGCAGCACGAGCCATTCCTGCGGGAACCGCTTGAGCTCGCTGACGTTCGCGTGCGTCGCCCGGGTACGGATCGGCAGCAGACGGATCTCGGGGCATGCATCCGCGCTCCATTGCAGTTCGGTCGGGCACATTGTCGTGCGGCCGGCGCTCGATGGCAGCACGCGGTCGCCATAGCCGGAGAAAAAAAGCGCGTTGATCAGTTCCGACTTGCCGCGCGAGAACTCGGCGACGAAGGCCACCGTGAGCTTGTCGTCGCGCAGGCGTTCGAGCACACACTGCAGCCGCAGGTCGCCCTGCGCATCGCCGATCTCGCTGTGCGACAGCCATTGGCGCAAGCGGCCGACAGCAGACGAGGCTGCGGCCCGCCACTGGCTGTAAGCCGAGAATTGGTCAACCAGGGTCATGTCGGTCTCGCTCGCACGCGGAGGTTCACCGCGCAAATATTACACACGGCGCCAGCATAACCCCGATTCCGGCACCATCCAATTTGGGACTGGCGCCAGGTAACGGGTGCATCCCGCCGGTATCGCTCCAGCGGGGAAAGGGTTTCCCGGAACCGCTCAGCGCCGCTGGCAGCGCGGGCAGAAAAAAGTCGAGCGCTGGCCGATCACGACACGACGAACGGGCGTGGCACATACCCGGCACGCCAGGCCTTCACGCCCGTACACGAAGTACTGCTGCTGGAAATACCCGGCGCGCCCGTCCCCACCGACGAAGTCCCGCAACGTGCTGCCCCCGGCGTCGATCGCCGCGAGCAGCGTTTCGCGCACCGACGCGACAAGGCGCGCAAGGCGCTGCGGCCCGATCGCGCCGGCCGGTGCGAGCGGATGGATGCGGGCGCGGAACAGGCTCTCGGACGCGTAGATGTTGCCGACTCCGACGACACGGTGCGCATCCATCAGCGTCTGCTTGATCGAGAGCCGCACTCCACGCGTCGCTTCATGCAGCCAGGCGCCGGTAAAACCGCGCTCGAGCGGCTCGCGCCCGAGCGCCGCGAGCAGCGGGTGGGACAAGCCGTCGCCCGCATGCCACAGCACGAGGCCGAACCGGCGCGGATCGCGCAGCCGCAGCGCCTCGGCACCGAACACCAGGTCGACGTGATCGTGCACGCCCGCGGGCTCGTCGGCCGACACCACCCTGAGGCTGCCGGACATGCCAAGATGCACGAGGACGCTGCCGTGCGGAAAATCCAGCAGAAGGTATTTCGCACGGCGCCGCACGCCCTGCAGTCGCTCGCCGACGAGCGTCTGCGCGAGATCCGCGGGCACTGGCTGGCGCAACCGCGGATTGCGCACTTCGAGCGCAGTCAGGGTCCGCCCGGCGACGAGCGGGCGAATGCCGCGGCACGTGATTTCCACCTCCGGCAATTCCGGCATCGGCAATCCTTCTTCGAATTCCTCGCGCAAGCGCGTGCTTGCTCATGCGACGTGAAACTGCATAACATGGGGCGAACGGAATCGCCTCCGGCCCTTCTAATCCACCACCACTCGTTGGCGGACCCCAGCATACAGCCGGATACGGCGACTTGCAGCGTCCGCGGCTTCACGGAATCCCCTCGGGCATCAACCATGAATCGCACTCTTTCCCTGCTCACTGCCGGCCTCGGGCTGGCGATCGCGTTTGCGTTCCCGGCGTTCGCCCAGACGCCCGCCCTCGACGCTGCCGCCCCCTCGGCGGAAAGGACCGAGGTTCCGGGGCAGCCGCTGACCGCGCAGATGCTATACACATTCCTGCTGGCCGAGATCGCCGGGGCCCGCGGCGAAATCGGCATCTCGGTGCAAGCCTACCTCGATCTGGCGCAACGCACGCGCGACCCGCGCATCGCGCGGCGCGCAGTCGAAATCGCGCTGTTCGCGCGCAACCTGTCCGCCGCCACCGAAGCTGCCAGGATCTGGATCGACGTCGAGCCCGAGTCCGCCGAAGCCCGGCGCGTGATGGCCGGAATTCTCTCCGGCGGCAGCGGGCAGCTCGAGCAGGTGCAGATCCAGCTCGCGCGCCTGCTGGCAGAGTCGCCAGACCAGATCGAAAACCACCTGATGGGGCTCAACCGCGCATTCGCGCGCATCGACGACAAGCAGGCGGTGAAAGGCATCATCGACCGCCTGACCGAACCGTACCTCGACCTCCCCGAGGCGCAATTCGCCCGCGCGCAGGCCGCGATCGCCGCCGACGACGCGATCGCATCGCTCGCCGCGATCGACCTCGCGCTCGGGCTTCGCCCGGATTGGGAGCTTGCGATCCTGTTCAAGGCGCAGCTGCTGGCGCAGTCCGATTCGCCCGACGCGGCGCTGCAGCTCATCAAGGAGCATATCGACCGTCACCCCGAGAGCCAGAACGCGCGCGTTGCCTACGCGCGGGGCCTTGTTTCGGCACGCCGCTTCGAGGCGGCACGCGACGAGTTCCGCAAGCTCCTCGACAATGCGCCAAACGATCGCGACCTGATGTACGCGGTCGGCCTGCTGTCGGCCCAGCTCGACGATTTCGACGCCGCTGCGCCACTGCTCGAGCAGGCGCTGAACGCCGGCCATCCGGAAGCGGACGGTATCCGCCTCAACCTCGGCCAGATCGCCGAACGCCGCGACGACAGCGAAGGCGCGCTGCGCTGGTACCGCACAGTCGAGCACGGACGCCACCACACCGACGCCCAGATCCGCATCGCGGCGCTGCTCGCGCAACAGGGGAAACTGCAGCAGGCGCGCGAACATCTGCAGTCGGTGCAGGCCGGACCCGACACGATCAAGCGGCTGCGGCTCGCCGAAGCGCAACTGCTGCGGGCCGAAGGGCGCGAAGCCGAAGCGCTCGAACTCATCGACGGCGAACTGCGCAAGGCGCCTGAAGACCCGGACCTGCTCTACGAGTCGTCGATGCTCGCCGAACAGCTCGGGCAGCTCGACGTCATGGAAGGGCGCCTGCGCAAGCTCATCTCCCTGCAGCCCGACCACGCCCACGCCTACAACGCGCTCGGGTATTCGCTGGCCGACCGCGGACTGCGCCTCGACGAAGCCGAAGCGCTGATCGGCCGCGCGCTGGAACTGACGCCCGGCGATCCCTTCATCCTCGACAGCATGGGCTGGGTCAACTTCCGGCAGGGCGACGCGGCCACGGCGCTCGCACATCTCGAAAAAGCCTACAGCCTGCATCCCGACCCCGAAATCGCCGCCCACTTGGGCGAGGTATTGTGGAGCCTGAACCGCCAGGCCGACGCCACGCGGATCTGGAACGAAGCCTTGCAGGCTCACCCCGACAGCACGGTGTTGAAGAACATCATGCAGCGTTTCGGCCAGCGATGAACCGGCCTCTTGCAGGGTTTGTGGCGATCGCGGCGCTCACGACCGTCGCGCTGACCGGCTGCGCGATCCAGCCCGCCCCGCCGGCGGCGACAGTCGCGCCGCGGCCGATCGCCTCCGCGTTCGAACTCGAAGGCCGCATTTCGGCGACCGATGGCGAGCGCGCTGCGAACGGCGGGTTGCAGTGGTTTCATTCGCCGGCCGTGGACGAATGGACCGTCCTGAGCCCGCTCGGCCAGATCGTCGGCCAACTCGTCACGTCCGCGGAAAGCGCCCGACTACGCACCGCTGACGGGCGCGTCGAGCACAGCGACGACGCCGCTGGCATGCTGCACCGGTTGCTCGGTGTCGCCGCACCGCTCGACGGGCTTGCCTACTGGGTGCAGGCGGCGGCACGCCCTGGCGCCCGCGTGCTCGGCACAGATGAGCGGGGCCGTCCGGCGCGCATCACCGACGCCGGCTGGACGATCGACTACGTCGAATATGCCGGCGCTGCGGTCGACGCGATGCCACGCCGGATCGATGCCCACTGGGGCGACGCCCGTATTCGGCTTATCATCGATCAATGGACACCGCTGAACTGACCCGTCTCGCCGATTGCCCGGCGCCGGCGAAGCTGAACCTCTTCCTGCATGTCATCGGGCGCCGTCCGGATGGCTACCACCTGCTGCAAACGGCGTTTCGCCTGCTCGACTGGGGCGACGCGCTGTCGTTCGAGCTGCGCCATGACGGCGTCGTCGCACGCGTCACCGATCTTCCCGGCGTTTCTGCCGAGCATGACCTCGTCGTGCGCGCCGCGCGGCTGCTGCAGTCATACACCGGCTGCCGCCTCGGCGCCGACATCCGCGTCGACAAGCGACTGCCGATGGGTGGCGGTCTCGGCGGCGGCAGTTCGGACGCCGCGACGACGCTGATCGCGCTGAACCGTCTGTGGCGCACCGGCGTCCGCGGTGAAGAGCTCACCGCGCTCGGGCTGCGGCTCGGCGCCGACGTCCCGTTTTTCATCTTCGGCCGCGACGCGTTCGCCGAAGGCGTCGGCGACGAACTGCGCCCGCTCGACCTCCCGCCAGCCTGGTACGTCGTCGTCGCGCCGCCGGTCACGGTACCCACCGTGGAAATTTTTGCAGCAGGGGAGTTGACGCGGGATACCGAACCCATCAAAATTATGGACTTCGCAGCGAGCACCACTCGTAACGATCTGCAAGCAGTTGCCTGCAGCCGTTATCCCGAGATCGGTGCAGCAATCGACTGGCTGGCGCAGTTTGCGCCGGCGCGAATGACCGGTTCGGGCGCCTGCGTATTTGCGCAGGTGGCAAGCGAGGACGACGCCGAACGCATCGTCGCAAGCTGCCCGGGGTCGTACCGGGCATGGAAAGCGCGCAGCGTGATGCAGCATCCGCTTCGTGGCTGGGTCGGTTGAGCGGGCGAAAAGGTTTTACTGGGGAGTCGCCAAGTTGGTCAAGGCACCGGATTTTGATTCCGGCATTCGAAGGTTCGAATCCTTCTTCCCCAGCCAGTAAATTACGGGCAGGCCGCGCGCCTGCCCGTATCGTTTCATCCTCGCCATCCTATCGGCATCGGAGTTTCGGACATGGCCTACGGCAGCCTGATGGTCTTCACCGGCAACGCCAACCCCAAGCTTGCCGCGGACGTCGTTCGCAGACTGGGCATTTCGATCGGGGCGGCCACGGTGGGCCGGTTCTCCGACGGTGAAGTCAATATCGAACTGCTCGAAAACGTCCGCGGCAAGGACATCTTCGTGCTGCAGCCGACCTGCTCGCCGACGAACGAGAACCTGATGGAACTGCTGGTCCTCGTCGATGCGCTCAAGCGCGCGTCCGCAGGCCGCATCACCGCCGCGATCCCGTACTTCGGCTACGCCCGCCAGGATCGCCGCCCGCGCTCGGCGCGCGTGCCGATCACCGCGAAAGTCGTCGCCAACATGCTGCAGGCCGTCGGGGTGCAGCGCCTCCTGACGATGGACCTGCACGCCGACCAGATCCAGGGCTTTTTCGACATCGCGGTCGACAACGTCTATGCCGCGCCGGTGCTGCTCGCCGACCTCGACAAGCAGAAATACGACGACCTCCTGGTCGTGTCGCCCGACGTCGGCGGCGTCGTGCGCGCCCGCGCATTCGCGAAGCGCATGGAATGCGATCTGGCGATCATCGACAAGCGTCGCCCGAAGGCGAACGTGTCCGAAGTCATGAACATCATCGGCGAGGTCAAGGACCGCACCTGCGTGATCATGGACGACATCGTCGACACCGCCGGCACGCTGTGCAAGGCCGCGACCGCGCTGAAGGAAAACGGCGCCCGCCGCGTCCTGTCCTATTGCACCCATGCGGTGCTGTCCGGTTCGGCGGCCGCTCGCATCGCCGATTCCGACCTCGACGAACTGGTCGTCACCGACACCATCCCGCTGCGCGCCGACGCCAAAGCCTGTCCGCGCATCCGCCAGATCTCGGTCGCCTCGCTGCTCGCCGACACCGTGCTGCGGATCAGCAACGAGGAATCGGTCAGCTCGCTGTTCATGGAATGAATTTTCGCCGCCGGCACGAGCCGGCGGCCCAACCCATCCGCCTGGTCGCGGGCGGATCGTTTCAACCAGGAGTCACACAATGCAAATCGTATTCAAGGCCACCCAGCGCGTGGAACAGGGCACGGGTGCGAGCCGCCGCCTGCGTCGCGCCGGCCAGATCCCCGGCATCATCTACGGTACCGACGCCGATGCACAAGCGATCACGGTCGACCACAACGAGCTCTACCACCTGCTGAAGAAGGAAGCCTTCCACGCTTCGGTGCTGGCGATCGACGTCGAAGGTGCAAAGCAGACCGTCGTGTTGCGCGATGTCCAGTGGCATCCGTACAAGCAGCAAGTGCTGCACCTCGACTTCCAGCGCGTTGATGCGAGTCACAAGCTCCACCTGAAAGTGCCGCTGCACTTCGTGAATGGCGACACCAACCCGGCGGTCAAGCTGGGCGGCTGCATGATCTCGCACACGATCACCGAACTCGACGTCGAATGCCTGCCGGCGAACCTGCCTGAATTCATCGAAGTCGACCTGCAAACGCTCGAAGCCGGCCAGTCGATCCACGTCTCGCAGATCAAGCTGCCCGAAGGCGTCGAGGTCGTCCACCACGGCGAAGGCGACCCGGTCGTCGCGACCGCGCTGACCGTCAAGGGCGGTGCGGCCGAGGCTGCCGAAGGCGAAGCCGCGGCCTGAGGCTGCGACTTCTCGTTCGCAGCCCGCCGGGATCATGGAGACATCGATCCGATGAGCGCCGCAGCCCCGCGCCTCGTCGTCGGCCTCGGCAATCCCGGCGCCGAATACACCGAAACCCGGCACAACGCCGGGTTTTGGTTTTGTGAGCGGCTCGCCGACAAGCTCGGCGTGCGCTTCAGCCACGAGTCGCGTTTTCATGGCTTCGTCGCCAATGCACGCGACGCCGGCGTGTGGCTGCTGATGCCGCAAACCTACATGAACCGCTCGGGCCAGGCCGTCGGCGCGCTGGCGCGCTTCTACCGCATCGCGCCGGCCGAAATCCTCATCGTCCACGATGAACTCGACATCCCGCCGGGCCAGTTGCGTCTGAAATTCGGCGGCGGACTTGGCGGCCACAACGGCCTCAAGGACACGTCGGCCCACCTCGCCACCAACGATTACTGGCGGTTGCGCATCGGTATCGGCCATCCCGGCGACCGCAACGAAGTCGTCAATTACGTGCTGAAATCCGCGCGTCGCGAAGAACAGGCGCAGATCGACGAAGCGCTCGACCGCGCACTGGCCGCGTGGCCGCTGATCGCACGCGGCGAATGGAACGCTGCCACCACCCGACTCAACGCCCGCCCGGCCGCGCCGAAGCCGGCGAAACCCAAGGACGAATCGCGCCCATGAGCCTCAAATGCGGAATCGTCGGCCTGCCCAATGTCGGCAAGTCGACCCTCTTCAATGCCCTGACGAAGTCCGGCATCGCCGCCGAAAATTATCCGTTCTGCACGATCGAGCCGAATGTCGGCATCGTCGAAGTGCCCGACGCGCGGCTCGACGCGCTGTCCGACATCGTCAAGCCGCAGAAGGTGCAGCCGGCGATCGTCGAGTTCGTCGATATCGCGGGCCTCGTTGCCGGCGCCTCGAAAGGCGAAGGCCTCGGCAACCAGTTTCTCGCGAACATCCGCGAGACCGACGCGATCGTGCATGTCGTGCGCTGCTTCGCCGACGAGAACGTCGTGCATGTATCGGGCAGCGTCGATCCGATCCGCGACATCGAGATCATCGACACCGAACTCGCGCTCGCCGACCTGGCGACCGTCGACAAGGCGCTCGCCCGCTACAAGCGTCCCGCCGCCGCCGGCGACAAGGACGCGAAGGTCCTCGTCGCGGTGCTCGAGAAATGCATCGCGCAGCTGGACCAGGCCAAGCCGGTGCGCGCGCTCGACCTGGCGAAGGACGAATGGGCGAGCCTGAAGCCGTTCTGCCTGATCACCGCGAAACCGGTGCTGTACGTCGCGAATGTCAAGGAAGACGGTTTCGAGAACAACCCGCATCTGGACGCCGTCGTCGCGCACGCGGCAGCCGAGAAAGCAGAGGTGGTCGCGATCTGCGCCGCAATCGAAGCCGAGATCGCCGAACTCGACGACGCCGACAAGGCGGAATTCCTCGCCGACCTCGGCCTCGCGGAACCGGGCCTGAACCGGCTGATCCGCGCCGGCTACAAGCTCCTCGGCCTGCAGACCTACTTCACCGCCGGCGTCAAGGAAGTGCGCGCCTGGACGATCCACGTCGGCGACACCGCGCCGCAGGCGGCCGGCGTGATCCACACCGATTTCGAACGCGGCTTCATCCGCGCCCAGACGATCGCGTTCGACGACTTCATCGCGTACAAGGGCGAACAGGGCGCGAAGGAAGCCGGCAAGATGCGCGCCGAAGGCAAGGACTACGTCGTCAAGGACGGCGACGTGCTGAACTTCCTGTTCAACGTCTGACCGCGTGCGCTGGGATCAGGGCATCCCACCGCACCCCACGAAACCCCGTAAATCCTTGTGGTTACGGGGTTTCTTGTTGGTGGTTTCTGATGTCCCTTGTCCTCCCATCAAGAGCGGGTACGTTAGCAGCCGATCAGGCCACACGTTGGGGAGGGTGGCCAATGCATCGGTACCTCGTCAAAAATGGGTTGAAATGGGTACCAAATCGGGCACCGTCACCCACCGCCGGGGACCGATGATCTATGCAAACTCGATTTTTGCACGAGAATGGGTGTAAATGGATATAGTATTGGACGCCATGATTCAGCCCAACACCGTCCAGATCACTCCCGAAGTCCTGAGCCTCATCGCCGGCATCGATGAGTTCAAGGGCGCCTGGCGTGCGTTCGGCACGCTGGCGCCAGATCGGCTCTCGGCGCTGCGGCGCGTGGCCACGATCGAGAGCATCGGCTCGTCCACCCGCATCGAGGGCAGCAAGCTGTCGGACCGCGAGGTCGAGCGCCTGCTGTCCAACCTGCAGATCAAGTCGTTTACGACGCGCGACGAACAGGAGGTTGCCGGCTACGCGGAAGTCGTGGAGCTGGTTTTTGCCTCCTGGCCTGACATCACCCTGACCGAAAACCACATCAAGCAACTGCATCGCGATCTGCTGGCCTACAGTGAGAAGGACGCCTGGCACCGGGGCAACTACAAAACGTCATCCAACAGCGTGGCCGCATTCGACGAAGGCGGCAAGGAACTCGGCGTGGTGTTCGAGACGGCGACACCCTTCGACACGCCGCGTCTGATGATCGAGCTGGTGACCTGGTTCAACGAGGAGCGGACCAGCGGCGGGCTTCATCCGCTGTTGCTCATCGCCTTGTGGGTCGTGGTGTTCCTGGAGATACACCCTTTCCAAGACGGCAACGGCCACCTGAGCCGCGTGCTGACCACCTTGCTGCTGCTACAGGTCGGCTATACCTACGTGCCTTACAGCTCACTCGAAAGCGTGATTGAGCAGAGCAAGGAGGCCTACTATCTCGCGCTGCGGCAGACTCAGGGGACGATCCGGACCGAGTCTCCGAACTGGCAACCCTGGCTCGTCTTTTTCCTGCGCGCGTTGGCGGAACAGGTCCGTCGCCTCAATCGTAAGGTGGAGCGCGAGAGATTGGTGCTGGCGGCGCTGCCCGAGCTATCGCTGCGGATCGTCGAGTTTATGCGGGAGCATGGGCGCATCACGATGGGGGATGCGATTCGACTCACAGGGAGTAATCGCAACACGCTCAAGCAGCATTTCCGGGCTTTGGTGGAACGCGGACACCTTACGCAGTACGGGGCCGGTCGAGGCGTCTGGTATGGGTGAACTTCTCTGCGACCGGATCTGCGAGTCCTGCGCTGAATGAATGATATCCAAAAGGCAAGGTATGCCAGTTCCCATAATTGATCTCTTTGCTGGTCCGGGAGGGTTCTGGGAGGAATTTGTCAACAGACGGCTCGCGCTTCTCACGACGAAGTCACCCTGAGGAAGGCAATATAGATGGAATTGCATGACGGTCTGTACGATCAGGTAGTCACAGAATCGCTGTGGCACACCCTCTCCAAGACGACGGATGAGCACGGTCGCACGATCGAACCTCTGTCAGCGGTAGGTGCCTCGGAGCGATTGGTTGATGCCATCGCCTCGCAACTCACCCGAATGCTGGATGACTTGAGCGGTGAAGGACCGGAAAAGCTCCAGCGCCAATTGGAACTGGCCAATTCCCTTCTGGTGCACGCGCGCCAGCGCCTTGAAGCGAGTGGTGGCGTGATCGACCCGCTGTCTGCGCCATTGCAGCTGCTTCATGCCGTTCACCGGCATTCGCCCCCGCTGGTGTTGCCGGATACGGGGTTGGCCCTGCCCTGGTTGTTTACGGCCGGCAAAGGATCGCCGTCTCTCTTGTCCGAACTGCGCCGCGAAGTCGCCGCCTGCGATCAGGTCGATATCCTGGTCAGCTTCATCACTCATTCCGGCGTGCGCAAGCTGCTGGATATTCTTCAGTCGGCGACTTCCGTGGGGACGGACGGGCAGCCGCGAACCCGACTACGCATCCTGACGACGACTTACACCGGCGCAACCGAAGTCCAGGCACTGGACGAACTTGCCCAACTGCCCGGTTGCGAAGTCCGCGTTTCGCTGGACGGTCGCCGCACCCGCCTCCATGCAAAGGCATGGTTGTTCCACCGTCGTAGCGGATTCGGTTCGGCCTATGTGGGGAGCGCCAACCTGTCGGGGGCCGCCCTGATGGGTGGCCTGGAATGGACGGTCAAGTTCACCGAACGCGGTCAAGCAGAGTTGTTCGAGCGCGCCAAGGCGCATTTCGAAACGCTCTGGGAAGACAGGGAATTCCAAGTCTACGATCCCGAAAACCCGCTGCACAGGACGGCACTCGGAGAAGCACTGAAGCGGGAGTCGGGTGCTGAGGTCATCGCCCGCCCCACCTACTTCGACCTGGAGCCCAAGACCTATCAGCAGGAGATGCTCGATCAGTTGCAGATCGAGCGGGATCACGGACGCTGGCGCAATCTAGTCGTCGCGGCTACCGGCACGGGCAAGACCGTGGTGGCCGCATTCGATTACAGGCGCATCTGCACGCAGGCGGGCGGGCGACCCCGTTTGTTGTTCGTGGCACATCGGGAAGAGATCTTGAAGCAGGCGCTGCGCACCTACCGGGAAGTGCTGCGCGATCACTCCTTCGGTGAGTTGCTGGTCGGTGGGAACGAACCCGAACATTTCAATCACGTATTTGCCACCATCGACAGCGCGACGGCCCGGAACCTGGTTGCCCGTTGGGGCACAGACCGTTGGCACACGGTGGTGGTGGATGAGTGCCATCGTCTTGCGGCCGAACGCTTCGACGTCTTTGTCACTGCAGTGACTCCTCGCATTCTGCTTGGGCTGACTGCCACCCCTGAACGCAACGATGGCAAGCCGATCCTGGGCTATTTCGACAGCCGGCCCGATGGATCGCCTGCGATCGAACTGCGGCTTTGGCATGCGCTCGACCTGCAACTGCTCTGCCCCTTCGAGTATTACGCCTGCGACGATGAAACGGACTTTTCCGGGGTGCCGTGGGAGCAGCCGGGAGAACTGGCGGCCATCGACAAACTCGTGACGGGCAATGATGCGCGTGTGCGGCTGGTGCTGAACGAGTGGCGCCGCCTGGCTGGTGATCCGGCGCGTGGCAAGGCCCTGTTGTTCTGTGTGTCTGTGGCCCATGCGGAATTTGTGACTGGCAAGCTGATCACGGCCGGCATCAAGGCCGTCTGCGTCGTAGGCACAACTTCGGCAGACGAGCGACGGCGTGCACCGGAGATGCTCGCTCGGGGGGAAATCGCCGCGATCGTGACCTGCGATCTTTACAACGAAGGCGTGGACATGCCGCTCGTCGACACCCTGTTGCTTTTGCGCCCGACCCAGAGCCCGGTGCTGTTTCAGCAACAAATCGGCCGTGGCTTGCGTCTGGCCGATGGAAAGGAATCCTGCCTGATCCTCGATTTCGTCGGACAGCACCGGCAGGAATTCCGTTTCGACCGACTGTTTTCCAGCATCACCGGATTGCCGCGAGGCCAGTTAATTGACGCGGTCGAAAAGGGTTTTGGTTCCTTACCGCCCGGCTGCCATATCCACCTCCAACGCAAGACTCGTGAACAGGTCCTGAGCAGCCTAAGACGATTGGTCCAACAGAACTGGCGCCGATTGCGCACCGAGTTGCAAACCTATGCCGCCTTGCGCGGCCGGGGCAACATCCGCCTGGTCGATTTCCTGCGGGAACAGGCCATCGAACTTGAAGACATCTATCGCGGCAGTGGACGTTCCGGCTGGACCAACCTGAAACGTGATGCCGGGCTGCTGACCACGCCAGCCGGCGGTGAGGACGATTATTTCGGCCGTCGTTTCGCAGACTTGCTGCATATCGATGATCCGGAGCGCGTCGATTTGTTGTTCAAGGTCGGAGAACCGGCTGCCGAGTATCAGCCGCAGGGTGAACGCGTGCGGCGTCAGCTTCAGATGCTCGCTTATCAGGTCGATGCGCAGCACCACCAGGCGGGCAGCGGCGAGGATTTCCTGAAACGGCTGAATGCCCACCCGGAACTGCGCACCGAGTTAATCGAGCTTGCTGAAGTAATCCAGGCAAGGATTAGCTTGCTGCACAAGCCAGTTCCCGGTCTGGAGGATGTACCGCTATGCCTGCATGGCAGCTATGGCATCCGGGAAATATTGACGGCCACCGGCTGGCTGTCGGCCGTGCGTCGCACGCCCTTTCAGGCAGGTACCCTGGCCCTAAACGACCGCAAGGTGGAGTTGTTGTTTGTCACCCTGGACAAGCGCGAGGGATACCACGAGCGCATCGCATACCATGACTACGCCATCAGCGCCGAGCGATTCCATTGGCAATCGCAGAACTCGGCAGGCCCGGACACCCCAGTCGGGCGACGTTATCTGCAGAGCCCGACTAACGGCTGGAGTTTCCAACTCTTCGTTCGCCAAGCAAAAGGCGATCCCTACCGCGCCTGCGGCCCGGTGACGCTGGAGCGCGCTGAAGGCCGGAAGCCCATGACTATCTACTGGAAGTTGACCGTTCCGCTGCCGATCAGGCTGTTTCAGGAATTCAGCGTCCTGAGAGGCGCGTGATGGCATTCCCGCGAAGCTGTCGATTCGCTTGTGGATGAATGCGATGCCGGGCGCACTTGTTGACCGATTCTGCCTGAGATAGGAAATGACAAGCTCCCTGAGGCCTTTCTTCCATGACAATGCGGCAATTCCTCCCGCTACCGCTTGGTATCTCTCCGACCTCGGCGAATTCCGCGGCAAGCAGGAGCTCTACACCCGGCAGTCGCCGCAGCGCCTCAAGGCCTTGCGCGAACATGCGCTGATCGAAAGCGCAGTGTCGTCGAACCGCATCGAGGGCGTTTCCGTCGAGCCGTCGCGGGTGCGCGATGTGCTCGTATCGCCCAGACCGCTGTTCCGGGATCGCGACGAGGAAGAAGTGCGCGGCTACCGCGACGCCCTGACCTGGATACACCAGGATGCCCAGCGCCTCCCGGTTGCCAGCGAAACCATCCAGCGGCTCCACGCAATGACGCGGGGTCAGATCTGGGATGCCGGTCTGTACAAGGAGAAGGATGGCGACATCATCGAGCGCTATCCCGATGGGCGCGAGCGGGTGCGCTTTCGCACCGTGCCGGCCAAGGAAACGCCGGCAGCCATGGCCCAGTTGGTCGGCGACTGGCAGGCCTGCCTCGAAGAGCGCTGGGTTCCGCCGCTGATCGCGCTGGCCGCGTTCAATCTCGACTTCCTGTGCATCCATCCGTTCCGCGATGGCAACGGCCGGGTGTCCCGGCTGCTCTGGCTGCTGCAGAGCTACCAACTGGGTTTCGAAGTCGGCCGCTACATCAGCCTTGAGCGCCTGGTGGAGCAGAACAAGGATCGTTACTACGAGACCCTGGAACTGAGCTCGCAGCGTTGGCATGAGGGCAAGCACGATCCGTGGCCCTACATCAATTACGTGCTGTTCATTGTCAAGAGCGCTTATCGTGAATTCGTCGAGCGCGTTGGGGAAACCTCGGAGCCGCGGGGATCGAAAACCCAGATGGTGCTGGAGGCGATCGCCAAGATGCCGGAAACATTCTCCCTGGCCGACCTGGAGCGTGCCTGCCCGGGGGTGAGCCGCGACATGATCCGGCGGGTGCTCAATGCGCAGAAGGGACAGTCGGTCGACTGCATCGGCCGCGGCCCTGGTGCGCTTTGGCAGAGAAGGGGTAATTAGCGTGAAAGGATGTAATAAAGAGGGTAATGTCCTCAAGATGCCGGGAACGGGAGACAAGGAGGTCGGGAGGGCACAGGAAGTGGCGGCGCTGGTCGCGGGGGATGCCTTCACCGGCCAGGCCAGAGTCAGAGGGCGAATGGCGCTATCGGCCAGTCGGATACCGTGCCAAAAGGCGCTTTGCTAAGCCTGCAGTGAGCCTTCTGCCATGAGCGAATACCAGTACTACGAATTCGCCGCTGTCGAGCGGCCCCTCACTCGCGCCGAGATGGCGGAGTTGCGCGCCGTCTCCTCTCGCGCCGTGATCAGCCCCGTCGGCTTCGTCAACCACTACGAGTGGGGCGACCTGAAGGCCGACCCTGCCGACTGGATGCGGCGCTACTTCGACGCCTTCGTCTACACCGCCCACTGGTGCAGTTGCCGGCTGGCCTTGCGTTTGCCGCTGGCGACGTTCGGCGGCGCCGAGTTGAATCCGTTCGCCATTGAAGATGCCCTGTCGATCGAGGCCACGGACGACTACTGGATCATCGACTGGTCTCTCTTCGAGAGCGAGAACTACGACCGCTTCGGGATGGATGACGGCAGCGGCTGGATGGCACGCCTGGTGCCGCTGCGGGACGAATTGCTGCGCGGCGACCTGCGCCCCCTCTACCTCGGCTGGCTGGCCGGTACCGGCGGCGGCGAGCTGCACGACGGGGCGTTGGAACCGGAAGTGCCGCCCGGTCTAGCGGAACTGTCCCCAGCGCAGCAGGCGCTGGTCGAGTTCCTGGAAATCGATCCCGACATGCTCTCCGCGGCTTCGGCCGGCAGCGCTCGTGCGCCGCAGGCCGAGGCCGAAGACAGCGATCGCCTCCATGCCTGGCTAGCGGAATGGTCACGTGACGAGCTGGTGGCGGTGATCGAGCTGATCACGCAGGGCCGGGGGCAGGAAGCTGAACGCCGCGTCAGATCCCGCCATGCCGCCTGGCTGAAAGCGCAACGACCGTCCGCTGCCCTTGCCGCGCGAAGGCGCAGCGTGGCCGAACTGTGTGAACTCGCCAAGGCTGCCTCTGGCGTTCGGCAGGAACGCGAGGCCAAGGAGCGCGCAAATCAGGAGGCCGAATGGCGCCGTCAGCGCGAGGCGCATCTGCGGCGATTGATGGCCGACGTGGACAAGCACTGGGAGGCCATCGACGCGCAGGCGAAGCGCGGTTCGGCCTCCGGCTACGAGCAGGCGGTACAGGCTCTCGTCGATCTGGCGGATGGCTACGCGCTGACATCCAGCCCGAAGGAGTTCGAGCGCGCCTTGCGCCGTTTCCTGGTACGCCATGCGACACGCAGCGCCTTGCTACGCCGGTTGACCAAAGCGGGGCTATGGTCGGGATGACGACAGACAGGGACGACGAACTCGCCCGGCTGCACGCCGAGAATGCTCGGCTGGTCGGCTTGTTGGACGCCCACGGTATCGCCTGGCGCGTGCCTGAACCCGTGGCCACGCCGGTTTCGGCCGCCCCGCTATCCACGGGCGAAAAGGTGGCGCTCTTTCGCGGTTTGTTTCGCGGTCGCACCGACGTCTATCCGGTGCGCTGGGAGAGCAAGGCCGGCAAGAGCGGCTACTCGCCAGCCTGTGCCAACGAATGGCGCGCCGGGGTTTGCGAGAAACCCCGCATCAAATGCTCGGACTGTGGCAAGCGGCTGCTTGTCCCCCTGACGGACCAGACGATCTACGACCACCTCGCCGGCCGTCATGCCGTCGGCGTGTACCCGCTGCTGGCCGACGACAGCTGCCACTTCCTCGCGGTGGACTTCGACGACGCCGACTGGCGCAGCGATGCGCAGGCTTTTACTCAATCCTGTCGCGAACTGGGCGTCCCCGTCGCGCTGGAAATCTCACGTTCGGGCAATGGCGCCCATGCGTGGATATTCTTCTCGTCGAACGTCGCCGCGCGGGAGGCAAGACGGCTCGGCACCGCCATCATCAGCCACACCTGCGCCCGCACCCGGCAACTGAAGCTCACGTCCTATGACCGGCTGTTCCCGAACCAGGACACGATGCCCAAGGGCGGCTTCGGCAACCTGATCGCTCTGCCGCTGCAGAAGATTCCGCGCGAGAACGGCGGCAGCGTGTTCGTGGACGACGCACTGCGGCCGTATCCCGACCAGTGGACCTTCCTGGCATCGGTGCAGCCGATGGCGCCGCACGATATCGAGCCGACGATTCTACGGCCACCGGCGGGTCGCACCCGCTCGATGTCACCTTCATCGCCGCGGAGGATCAGCAAGAGCCGTGGAAACGCACAGCGCCGGGCAGACAGCATTTCCCGGGCCCGATGCCGGCATCCCTGACGGTGACCTTGGGCAATCTCCTCTACTTCGACAAGGCACAGCTTCCGCAAGCGCTCGCGAACCGCCTGATCCGGCTGGCGGCCTTCCAGAACCCCGAGTTCTACAAGGCGCAGTCGATGCGTCTGCCGGTGTGGGATGAGCCGCGGGTGATCGGCTGTGCCGAGAATTTCCCGAACCACATCGCCTTGCCGCGGGGCTGCCTCGATGCCGCCCAGGAGTTGCTGCGCGAAAACAGTATTCGCTGTGAGCTGCGGGACGAACGCTTTGGCGGCGAGCCGCTGGACGTAAGCTTTGTCGGAACGCTGCGGCCGGATCAGGAGGCTGCAGTCGCCGCGATGCTTCGCCACGATATCGGCATCCTGTGTGCGCCAACCGCCTTCGGCAAGACCGTGACGGCCGCAGCGCTGATCGCCCGGCGTGGTGTGAACACCCTGGTGCTGGTGCATCGCACCGAATTGCTCAAGCAGTGGCAGGAGCGGCTGCAGGCATTTCTGGGTGTCGGGAAGGGCGTGATCGGCAACATCGGTGGCGGCAAAACCAAACCCACCGGCAAGATCGACATCGCGGTAATGCAGTCACTGTCCCGGCAGGGCGAGACCAATGAAATCGTCGAGAACTACGGCCAGATCATCGCCGACGAATGCCACCACCTCTCGGCATTCTCGTTCGAGGCTATCCTGAAACGTGCCCGGGCCAAGTATGTGCTCGGGCTCACCGCCACGCCGATCCGGCGCGACGGGCGGCAGCCGATCATCTTCATGCAGTGTGGGCCGATCCGACACACTGCGGCGAAGCCGGCTGGCGCGCCGCAAACCTTGGAGGTGATTCCCCGTTACCTGGCAGCTCGCATTGACCTCGCCACCGACGCCGCCATCCAGGATGTATTCAGGCATGTCGCTAACGACGCCGGCCGTACGGCGGCCATAGCGGACGAGATCGCAGAAGCCTTCGAGCAAGGGCACAAGGTACTGGTGCTGACCGAGCGCACTGAGCACCTTGATGCCATCGGCGCCGCGTTGGGGGACCGAATCCAGCCGCTGTTCACTTTGCACGGCCGCATGTCGAAGAAGCAGCGCGCCGCCTTGATCAGCGAACTGGATGCCCTACGCACCGACGCACCCCGGGTGCTCTTGTCCACCGGCAAGCTGGTCGGCGAAGGCTTCGACCACCCGCCGCTCGACACACTGGTGCTGGCCATGCCGATCTCATGGAAGGGCACGCTGCAGCAGTACGCCGGCCGCCTGCATCGTGAGCACGCCGACAAGACCCATGTCCGCATCATCGATTTCATCGATGCCAGCCACCCGGCCCTGTTGCGGATGTGGGAGCGGCGGCGGCGCGGCTACCAGGCGATGGGCTACCAAACTCTCTCCGCCCCGGCCAGCTACAATCTGGGCTTCGAGTTGGTCGCTTCGAACGAGGCGAGTTCAGCCATCCCAGAAGCGGGTATGAAAGCGGGTACGAAATGAAGCCTGAAAAACCGATCTCCAGCACCGGCGCGGCCCCCCGCCCGCTCTTCCTGTTCAACGTCTGAGCCCGGGCGGCGGGATCAGGACATCCCGCAGCCCCCCGATAAACCCCGTAAGTTTGTGTGATTACGGGGTTTTTTCGCATGACACCCCACGACATCGAGCCGATGATCCTCTGCCGGCAGCTTGCATCCCGGTTCGTGTCACTCGACGGGAAGGCCGGGGCCGGCGGGCCTGGGTCCCTCAGGGCAATCGCATCAAAATGCGGATGCCATTGTCGTTGACCCACTGAAAAAACCGTTAACAGTCAATGGATTACGCCGGGGCTGTTCACAGGATCTTGATTTGTGTAGTTTTCTGTCTTTTTGGGGTGACTCATGGAGACGGGAAATCGGGGAACTGGAAGCGAGAAGTTGTCGCTGGTGGAGGCGTTTTCTGGCCTTCCTGATCCGCGTGTGGCGGGACGGTCGAAACACGACTTGGTGGAGATACTGGTGATCACGGTCTGCGCCCTGGTGTGCGGGATCGACGACTTTGTCGGCGTTGAAGACTGGTCCAAGGAGCGCCTTGACTGGTTGCGGCGCTTCTTGAAGCTGGAGAACGGGATTCCGTCGCACGACACTATTGGCCGTCTGTTCGGGCTGCTGGACAAGAAAGCGCTGGAGGCAGGGTTCCGCCGCTGGGTCGGCGGCGTGCTGCCGGCGCTGGCCGAAGGCACGGTCGTGGCGATCGACGGCAAAGCGAGTCGGCGCAGTCGTCAGGCGGGCAAGCAGGCATTGCACATGGTCAGTGCGTTCGCCGCCGAGGCCGGATTGGTGTTGGGGCAGGAAGCCTGTGCCGAGAAGTCCAACGAACTGACCGCGATTCCCGTCCTGCTGGAAGCCCTGATGCTCAAGGGTGTCATCGTCACCATCGATGCCATGGGTACCCACGCCAACATCGCCCAATCGATTCGGGACAAGGAAGCCGATTACGTCCTGTCCGTGAAGGACAACCAGCCGACCCTGGCTGAATCGATCACGACCTTCTTCGAGATCGGCCAGTCCGAGGGCTGGAAAGCGACCAGGCACACCTACGTCGAGTCGGTCGAGAAGGATCACGGCCGTCTGGAAGTGCGCCGCTGCTGGGCCTTCGATCAACTGGCGTGTTTGGCCAATCCGCAGCAATGGCCGGACCTCATGATGTTCGGGGTGATTGAGGCAGAACGGACGATCAACGGCAAGACCAGCTGCGAGCGTCGCCTCTATATCGGCAGCATTGCCGCCGATGCCGCAACGCTGGCGAATGCGGTTCGCAGTCATTGGGGCATAGAAAATCGTGTTCATTGGTGCCTCGATGTCGCCTTGAACGACGACCAGATGCGTGCCCGCGTAAAGAACGCCGGCGCCAACCTCGCCATCATTCGTCGTCTTGTCCTCAATCTCTTTCGCCTCGACTCTTCTCGAAAAACCGGCATCCACACTCGACGCATCATCGCCGCCTCTTCCGACTCCTACCGCGAAACTATCTTGGGACTACAGGGGATTTGATGCGATTGCCCTGCTGGGTCCCTGGTCGCTCAGGTCGATGCCGACGATTTGTGCCTGGCCGATCAACTGCGCGACGTACTGCTGATACGTCAATTGTTCCAGTCGACCGGTCAGGTAATCGCGAATCCTGGCCTGTACCGCTTCGAAGGGCAGCGCTTCGCCGAGCGCGAGGCGGTCGATCATGACAATGTGGTGACCGAAGCGCGTCTCGACCAGTTGGGGCAATAGCCCGGTCTTGCCGAAACTGACGAGGGCCACCCAGAATTCCGGAACCACGGCGCCCTCCGAGATCTGCCCCAGCGCTCCGCCGATCCTGGCACTCGTGCAGCACGACTCTTCCTGGGCAACCCGTTCGAATGCCTCCGGATTGTTCTTGAGGTGGAACAGCGCGCGCTCCGCCTTTTGTGCGGTTGCCCTGTCGTCTCCGTCGTGTGTCGTGTCGAAAAGGATGTGACGGACTTCGAAAAGATCGCCGCTGCGGAATCTTTGCCGGTTGGCGTCGAAATAGCGGCGGATTTCCTCGTCGGCGACCGGTTCCATGATGACCTCGCGTTCCAGCAGTTTTTCGACTGCCGCTTCCTCGCTGTCGGCCTCGATCCCGACGGTCGCGGCGCGCTGGCGCAGCAGCGTGCGCACTACCAGCGAGCGGGCGGCCGCCTGCCGTGGATTCGGCGCGTCCGGGAACTGGGCCATGACCGCGGTGATCGTCTCTTCGCTGATACGTTCGCCATTGACGGCGATCGCCTCGGGGCCATTTCTGTAAAAGGTGACAATGTTGTCCATGGTGTTTGCGGGAAAGGGGTTGAGGGATATGTCGCGGCGCCGGAGGGCATGCGGCAAAACGGGGATTGAAGCGTGGAAAATCAGCGTTGAAAACCCTGCGCAACCTGCCGGAATCGTGTTCAGCGCGGTGGCGAAGGTGCGCCAAACGTCCATAGCGCGTTGCCGACATAATGCCAGCCAAGCAGCACACCGGTCGTCACGACTTGCGCGAGCAGGTAATGCAGCGCGAGGAGATCGGTGAGAGCGTACATCAGCAGCGCGTTCCAGAGCAGCCCGATGCCCGCGACGGCGAAGAAACGCGGCAGCGCCTCGTGGTGCGCGCGCTCGGAGCGGAACACGAGCCTGCGGTTCATCGCGTAATTGACCAGCGCGCCGAGCACGAAGCCGGCCACCGACCCCACGACCGGCTCGGCGCCCGCGACTTCGACGAGCGCCAGCAGCAACGAGTAATGCGCCAGCGTACCGAGCGCGCCGACCATCGCGAAGCGCAGGAAGCGGCCGAACCGGAAGGTGGCGCTCACTGCGGCTCCCGGTCGGCTCCGGCCAGCAGGCGCCGGTCGCGCACGACCGCGAGGGTCACGCCGTCGCGCACGACTTCGGCGACGACCCTGCCCTTGACCGCCGTATCGCAGTTCATGTGCGTCGCCGCGAGGAAGAAATCCGCAGCGCGCCAGTCGCGCGTCACGTCCAGCCCCGGCGCCAGCCATTCCGCCCCTTGCAGCGATTCGGCACACACCGCGACGCTGTAGCGTCGCCCGGCCGTGCCTTCGCGTGCGACATAGGCATTGAGCAGGCCGGCCGCTTCGCGCAGGCTGCTCGCCCAGTAGTCCTGTTCCCAGCGCCCGGCGGCGCCGCCCGCACCGCCGGCGAAGCCGTTGTAGAACACGTATTCGTACGGGTGCAGGCGCGCCAGCGTCGCGACATGGGCGAGCGCCAGCAGCACGCAGCCGGCCGCCGCAAGCCTTCGCGCGCGAGGCAAACGGGCCGCGCGCCGCCACGCATGCTGCAGGCCCACGGCGCCGAGCACCGCGAGCGGCGGCAGGACGAACGTGAAGTGACGGATGCCGTTGTAGAGCGGCGGCGCGGCGAGCAGCGTGTACGCGAGCGGGAATCCCGCGGCGAGCGCAACCGGCAGCCAGCGCAGCGCAGCGCGGCAGCCTTGCGCGGAGCGCAGCGACGGCAGCGCACGCAGCACGCCGAGCAGCGCGAACGCGACGCCGAGGAGGAACATCTCGGGCAGGCGCACGAGCAGATAGCTCAGCAGGTAATGGCCCGGCACTTCGCCGTTCTTCATCACGGCGCCGGCGAGGATCGTGTCGAGCTGGAAGGCGAAATGCGAGAACGTCGTCATCGCGCGAAACAGGTTGCCCGGCGACATCACCGCCCACGGCCAGAACAGGCCCATCAGCACGAACGCGACGAGCCCGGCCGGCAGCAGCGCGACGACGGCCCGGCCGAGAATCGCTCCCCGTTCCGTCCGGTCCGTGCCGCCGGTCCACGTCGCCCCCAGCACCGCGACGCCGAGATAGAACACCGCGAACACCGCCCCGACACGCAGCCCGAAGGCGCAGCCGATCGCGACGCCGAGGCCGAGCACGTCCGCGCGGCGGATCACCGGCAGGCCGGTCGTGAAGCGGGTCGTGAAATACAGCGCCCACACCATCGCGGCGGCGAACGGCACGTCCTTGGTGTGCGTGAACATCGCCCCGGACCACGCGCCGGTCAGCAGCAGCAGCCCGAGCGCCGCGAGCGCCGCGCGTTCGCCGGCCAGCAGGCGTGCCAGCAGCCAGGTGCCGGCCAGGCCGGCAAGACCGAACGCGGCCGACAACAGGTGGCGCAGATCCCACACGCCGATCGGCACGACGCGCTCGAGCGTCGCCGCGATCAGGTCGAACAGGCCGCCGTAGAGGTACAGGTTCTTGTAGGCGAACGCGGCGCGATCGGCGAAGCCCGACGCGTAGAAATCGACGAGCAGGCGGCCGTAGATATGCTGCACCTCTTCGTCGTTGCTGATGCCGTGCCGGTCGAAGGTGAGCACGATGAACACGGCGGTCGCCGCGAGCAGCAGCAGCGCGAGGCGCCGCGCCCACACCGGCGAGAGCGCCACGGCAGCGGCGTTCGCCCGCAAACCGGCATCAAACGCGACTTCACCCGGGCGATTCACCGTTCGTCCTCGTCGAAACCCAGCTTCTCGGCCACGAGGTACAGCGGCCGCGCCTTGACCTCGGTAAAAATGCGGCCGACGTATTCGCCGAGCACGCCGAGGCTGATCAGCTGGATGCCGGACAGGAACAGCACCGCCACCATCATCGACGCATAACCGGGCACATCGATGCCCCAGACCATCGTCCGCACGACAAGCCAGCCGCCGTAGAGCCCCGACATCGCCGCCATCACCAGCCCGACCAGCGACCACACGCGCAGCGGCAGCGTGCTGAATGCCGACAGGCCGTCCGCCGCGTAGCTCAGCAGCCGCAGCAGCGACCACGCCGAAGCCCCGGCGGCGCGTTCGGCCGGATCGAACGGGATTTCTTCCTGGCGGAACCCGACCCAGCTGGTGATCCCTTTCATGAACCGCGTGCGCTCGGGCATGCTGTTGATCGCGCGCACGACCGCATGGTCGAACAGCCGGAAGTCCCCGCCCCCCTCGGCGAGCGCGACTTCGGACACGCGCTTGAACAGGCCGTAGAAGCCGCGCGAGAGCTGACGCCGCAGCCAGGGGTCGGTGTCGCGCGAGCGGCGCACCGCGGTGACCATCTTCGCGCCGGCCCGCCACCGCGCGAGCATCTCCGGAATCAGCTCCGGCGGATGCTGCAGGTCGCCATCCATCAGCACCACGACGTCGCCTGTCGCCGCGCGCAGACCCGCCGCCATCGCCGCCTCCTTGCCGAAGTTGCGCGCGAAGCGCAGCGCGCGCAACGCGGGATCGATTTCGCACAGGGCGGCGACTTCGGCAAAAGTCGTGTCCCGGCTGCCGTCATCGATGAAGACGATCTCGTGGCCGGCGATGGGCAGGGTCTCGAGGACCGCGGCCAGCCGCGCGTGCAGTTCGCCGAGCGAGCCGCCTCGTTATACAGCGGGATCACCACCGACAGCCTCGGCAGCGTCGGCGAAGGGCGTGGGGCAGCGGCGTGGACGCCGGAACGGCGGGGCATCGGGACGCGGATCGCGCAGATCGGGGCGGGGCACGGCTTCACATTCGAAAAAATCTCCGGACGCGGAGACAACCGAGAGTAAACGCCGCCGGCCCTTCGCGCGTTGACGGCCCGTCCGCGATAAAGTCCCGCCATGCCACACCTTCCCGAAACTCGCCCGATCATCGTCTGCGCCGACGACTTCGGCATCGCGCCGGGGGTCAGCGACGCGATCGTCGAGCTGATCGCCGCGGGCCGCCTGACGGCGACGAGCTGCATGACCGGCCTGCCCGACTGGCGACGGCGCGCACCGATGCTGCAGCAGGTCGTCCTCCGCCACCCTGCCGACGTCGGCCTGCACCTGACGCTGACCGACCACGCCCCCGTCAGCCGCGCAAGCGGACTCGCGCGGCAAGAAGGCCGTCTGCCGACACTCGGCCACCTGCTGCCGCGCGCGCTCGCCGGCGCCGTGCGTCGCGACGCGATCGCCGACGAGCTGCGCGCCCAGCTCGACGCGTTCGAGGATATCTGGGGTGCCCCGCCCGCTTACGTCGACGGTCACCAGCACGTGCATGTGCTGCCGGTGGTGCGCGAAGTGCTCGTCGAGGAACTGCGCCATCGCTATGCGCCGAACACGGTGTGGGTGCGCGACTGCGTCGAGCCCTCGGCACGATGCCTGCGCCGGCGCGTCGCGCTGCCCAAAGCGCTGTTCATCAGCCGTCTCGCGCTCGGCCTGCGCCGCCTGCTGCGTGACTACGCCGTGCCCGCGAACGACGGCTTTGCCGGCCTGCACGATTTTTCCGGACGCCGTCCGTTCGGCGCGCTGATGCAGCGTTTTCTCGACACGTCCGGACCCCGTCCGCTGCTCCACGTCCATCCCGGCCGTGTCGATGCGACGCTGCGGGCCTGCGACAGCCTGACGGCGCCGCGGGAGGTCGAACTCGCCTATCTCGCGTCCGCCCAATTCCCGCGCGATCTCGCCGCGGCCGGCCTGCACCCAGGGCGCTTTGCGGACTTCCCCGCACCGCCCGCCACAAGAATGGCGCTGCCGGCCGGCACATGATCGACGCCTCACCCCCGTATGTCGGCCGCTTCGCACCGTCCCCGAGCGGGCCCTTGCATTTCGGCTCGCTGGTCGCGGGCGTCGGCAGCTTTCTCGACGCCCGCGCGCATCGCGGGCAGTGGCTGCTCCGCATCGAGGACGTCGATACGCCGCGCACCGTGCCCGGCGCCGCGCAGGACATCATCGCGACGCTCGAGCGTTTCGGCTTCGAATGGGACGCCGAGCCGGTGTGGCAGAGCGCGCGGCTCGACGCCTACCGCGACGCCTTCGAGCGCCTGAAAGTCGCGGGACACGTCTTCCCGTGCGCCTGCACGCGCCGCGAGATGGCCGATTCGGCGCTCGCGCGCGACGGCTCGCGCCTCTATCCGGGCACCTGCCGCAACGGCCTGCCGGCCGGGCGCCGCGCCCATGCGTGGCGCGTGCGGGCACAGGGAAGGATCGTGTTCGCAGACCGCATCCAGGGACGGCAGGAGGAGGATCTCGCGACCGAGGTCGGCGATTACGTGGTGCTGCGCGGCGATGGCCAGTTCGCGTACCAGCTCGCGGTGGTGGTCGACGATGCGGCAGCGGGCGTGACCGATATCGTGCGCGGCGCCGACCTCCTCGGTTCGACCGGGCGCCAGATCCATCTGCAGCATCTGCTCGGCTACCCGACGCCGGCCTATGCGCATCTGCCGGTCGTCGTCAACGCGGCGGGCGAAAAGCTGTCGAAGCAGACCCTGGCCGCACCGGTGGCGGCGCTGCCGCCGGCCCGCGCGCTGCTCGCCGCGCTCGCCTTTCTCGGCCAGAATCCGCCACCCGCGCTCGGCCATGCCTCGTTGCGCGAGATATGGGAATGGGCCGCGGCGCACTGGTCGCTCGCCGACGTGCCGCGGCAGCTGCAGGCGCAGGCGCCTGAGGCCTTTTCCGGCCCGGCACGCGGCAACCCGAACCCGGCGCCCTGAAGATCACAGGGACCCGGACATGACCGGCGACCTCGCGCGCGCACAAAGCCTCACCACGGGATCGGCTGCCGGTCGCGGAAGAAACCGCCGGTAGGTCCGTCGTCGGGCAGGGTCGCCAGCCACACGACGCTGTCGATGCCCTCTTCCGGCGAGCGCGGCGCTTCGGCACCGCCGAGGTCGGTGCGGCACCAGCCCGGACACACCGAATTCACCTTGATCCCGTACTCGGCCATTTCCGTTGCGAGGATGCGCGTCAGTGCGTTCAGGGCCGTTTTCGAGATGCGGTACGCAGGGGCTCCCGCCTCCATTTCAGCCAGTTGCCCCATCCCCGACGCGAGATTGACGACCCGCCCGGCGCGACTCGCGCGCATCAGCGGCAGCAGCGCCTGGGAGACGCGCAACGCGCCGAACAGGTTGGTCTCGAGCGTCGCGCGAAGCGTATCGATGGGCAGCTCGAGAATGCTTGTCGAATAACGGTCGAGGAGCACGCCGGCATTGTTGATCAGCACATCGACGCGACCGAAGCGTTCCATGATCCAGTCGCGCAGCGCGCCCGCGGACGCATCCTCGGTCACGTCGAGGCGGAAGGTTTCCAGCGAATGACCGCTCAGCTCCAGCTTCGAGCACAACGGCGCAAGATCGGCCGGATTGCGCGCCGTGGCAATCACCAGATGGCCTGGCATCGTTGCCAAGCGGTAGGCGGCAGCGCGGCCGAGCCCGCGGCTCGCGCCGCTGATGACCGAGATAATGCGGCTTTCCATGATCCGGCTCCTGCTTGCCGACGTCGATCGTCATTCGCTCCCGGCCGGCGCCCCGGCACCGGGCGCGCGCACGGCCAGGCGTCAGGACATCGCTCAGGAGCGCAGGCTCAGGTTGAGCTGATCGACGACCTCGGCCCAGTCCGCGTCGTCACCGATTTCCTCGCGCAGGAAAGCTGCCTGGGCAGGCGTCCAGAACGACGCATCGGCGAGCGCGACGTTTTCGGGGAGCGGTGAATGGCTTGCGATGAATCGTTCGATCGCCGCCTCGTCGGCGGGCAAGCCGAGCTGGGCGAACAGGTTGCTCATCGAGTGGGTCGGGAGTTCCATCGCAAACCTCCTTGTTGTCGGAGAAATCACTTCGCGCGGCGATCGCGACGAAGGGCTTCTCGGCTCTTTATAGAGTGCCTGCTCCCGCGCGAGTTCATGTCGGGCGGCGGGATCTCAATGTTTGCCGCCGTAGCCGGCCACCCCGATTGCCAGGCGCACCAGCTGGTACGAAATCCAGCTGGTCACGCGGCGCAGCGTCGGCAGCCGGCGCCAGTCCTCGCGGCGCAGTTCCCGCGCACCGCCGGCAATCGCCCGCTGGAGACTCGCATCGAGCTGGGTCGCGAAACAGACGTCGTCGATGACGACGTTGGCTTCGCGCGCGAGCAGCAGGCTGAACGGGTCGATGTTGCTCGAACCGACCGTCGCCCAGCGCCGATCGACGACCGCGACTTTCGCGTGGAGATGGCTGTGGTGATATTCGAACAGGTGGATGCCGCGCCCGAGAAAGAACGGATACAGCGCACGCGTCGCGTGGCACAGCATCGGGTGGTCGGACACGCCCTGCAGCAGCAGCGACACGCGCACGCCGCGCTCGGCGGCATCGACCAGCGCCTGGCGGAAACGCCGGCCGGGGAAAAAATACGCGCAGGCAATCAGCACCTCGGTGCGCGCGCTGCCGATCGCCTCGAGATAGGCATCCTCGATATCGCGCCGGCGCCGCAGGTTGTCGCGCGTGACGAACGCGGCGCGCACCGTCCCGGCAGGATCGGTCTTCGCCGGGACGAGCAACGGGTCGCGCAGCCTGCGACCGAGCCTCGCCCACGACACGAGCCGCCACAGGCGGTGCATCGACTCGAGTATCGGGCCGAGCAGCGGCCCTTCTACGCGCACCGCATAGTCGAAGCGCGGGCGTTCGAGCAGGCCGCTCTGCAGGTCGTCGACGATATTTATGCCGCCGACGAAGGCGACTGCCCCGTCGATGACGGCCAGCTTGCGATGCATGCGGCGCAGCCGGTGTCGGCGCAACGCCAGCGTGCGCAGCTCGCGGCGGTAGATCATCACCCCGACGCCGTCCGGAATCAGTTCGGACATCAGGGTCCGGACGAATTGGCGCCCGCCGAACCCGTCGACCAGCAGGCGTACCGCGACGCCGCGTACCGCGGCACGCCGAAGCGCGGCGGCGATCAGGCTGCCGGTCGCGTCGTTCTCGAAGATGTAGGTTTCGAGGAAGATTTCCTTCTGCGCGCCGTCGATCGCCTCTTGCAGTGCGGGGAAGAAGTCCCCGCCATTCTCCAGCAGCGTGATCGCGTTGCCGGGGAGAAACTCCGTCACCCGCCGAACTCCAGGTCCGCGGTGAGCGCGGCATGATCGGAAATTCGCGACCACGGCAGGCCGCAATGCACCTGCGCCTGGCGGACGCGGAAACCCCGCACATAGATCCGGTCGAGGCACAGCACCGGCACAGTGCTCGGGAAACTGCGCGCCGGTTCTCCCCGCCCGCGGTCGAACGCTTCGCGCAGGCCCAGCCTGCGGGCGAGCAACTGGTCGGCGCGGTTGCGCCAGTCGTTGAAATCGCCGGCGATGATCAGCGGCGCACCGTCGGGGGCGATCTGTTCCATGCGCTCGGCGAGCGCCCCCATCTGGCGCCGCCGGCTACCGGCCATCAGGCCCAGGTGCGCGCACACGCAATGCACCGGCTCGCCGATGCCCGGCACCTGCACTTCGCAGTGAAGCAGCCCGCGCCGCTCGAAGCGGTGGTCGGACACATCCTGGTTCGTCGAGGAGACGATCGGATAGCGGCTCAGGACCGCGTTGCCGTGATGCCCGTGGTCATACACCGCATTGCCGCCGTAGGCGAACTGGCTCCACACGTCCTCGGCCAGGAATTCGTGCTGCGGCGAGCCCGGCCAATTCGGATGGAGGTTCGCGTGCCCCAGGTGCAGGCCCTGCACTTCCTGCAGGAACACCACATCCACGTCGAGGCTGCGCAGGCGTTCGCGCAGTTCATGCACCACCATGCGGCGGTTGAACTGCGAGAATCCCTTGTGGATGTTGTAGGTGCAGACGCGCAGGGCCGGCACCGTGTCCATCACGACACCGACAGCATCCGGTCCAGCGCGACTTTCGCGAGCTGCGCTTCGTGCGCCGGCACCCGGATATGATTGACGACGTTGCCGTCGGCGAGGTTTTCGAGCGTCCAGGCGAGATGCTGCGGGTCGATGCGCTGCATCGTCGAGCACATGCACACCGTGGGCGCCATGAACTGGACGATCTTGCCTTCGGATTTGACTTCCCCGGCAAGACGGTCGACGAGGTTCAGCTCGGTGCCGACGAGCCAGCGCGTGTTCGGCGCGCCGGCCTTGATCGTGTTGATGATGTATTCGGTCGAACCGACGTAGTCGGAGTTGATGCAGACTTCGAGGCTGCTCTCGGGGTGCGAGATCACCAGGCCGTCCGGATGCTGCATGCGCCAGCGCCGGATATGGCTTTCCTGGAACATCTGGTGCACCGAGCAGTGCCCTTTCCACAGCAGGATCTTCGCGTTGCGGATCTGCTCCGGCGTCAGCCCGCCGTATTCGAGGTCCGGATCCCACACGACCATCTCGTCGAGCGCAATGCCTTTCTTGTAGCCGGTCCAGCGCCCGAGGTGCTGGTCGGGGAAGAACAGCACTTTCGGCCGCTGTGCGAACGCCCAGTCGAGGATCGTCGGTGCGTTCGTCGACGTGCACACGATGCCGCCGTGCTCGCCGCAGAAAGCTTTCAGGTCGGCCGCCGAATTGATGTAGGTGACCGGCGTGATGAGTTCATCCGGGGTGCCGAGCACTTCCGCCAGTTCGCGCCAGCAGCGCGTGACTTTCGCCAGGCTCGCCATGTCGGCCATCGAGCAGCCGGCGGCGAGGTCGGGGAGGATCGCCTTCTGGTGCGGCTGCGACATGATGTCGGCGACTTCGGCCATGAAATGCACGCCGCAGAACACGATGAATTCGGCATCGGTCTGCGACGCGAGACGCGACAGCTTCAGCGAGTCGCCGGTCAGATCCGCATGCTGGTAGACGTCGGCGCGCTGGTAGTGATGGCACAACAGCACGGCGCGATCACCAAGCCGCGCGCGGGCGGCGCGGATGCGGGCTTGCGCCTCGTCGTCCCGGAGCGTGTTGAAACGATCGAAACTGATGGGGGCAACTTGCATCATTCGGTATCTCTTTCGTATCTCAATCGGTAGCAATGTCATTCAGACCATGGCAACCCGCCGGGGTTGCCATGGACACCGTCAGGCTGCGGACCGGATCAGCTCTGCCGCCACGGCAGGCCGGCATGGCGCCAGCCGCCGATGCGGTTGCGCCGGCCGTTCGCATCCAGATCCCCCTCGAAACCTTCGAGGACGTTGTAGCACTCCGGATAACCCGCCTCGGTCGCTGCGCGCGCCGCCTTGTCGGAACGGCCGCCGGAGCGGCACATGAACATCACCAGCGCCTCGGGATCGACTTCACGCTTGAGCTGCGCGAGGAAGTGCGGATTCACCTGGTTCCCCGGATAGCTCAACCACTCGATCTCCACCGCACCGGGCACGCGGCCGACCCAGTCCCACTCGGCACGCGTACGGACATCGACGAGCCGCGCGCCCGGCGCCAGTTGCCAGACTTCGCATGCCTCGGCTGGCGTCAGCGCGCCCGCGTACGGCAAATTCAGCTCCTGCGCGCGGCGCCGCGCGAGCCCGAGCAGATCAGTCAGTTTCCCCATTGCCGTCATCCGGATAGATAAGTCGGAGAAGTATATCGCTCCGCTCGCAGACCACCCAACAGCAGGCGCGTTCCCGCTCCCCTTCCCGCAGCGGGAACAGGGAATATGCAGGCACCGCCATTTTACCAACGCCGCACCATGATGGTGCGCACGCGTCGCACAGCACCCCGATATGGTGCATCCGCGTGGCAAATTGCCTCACTCCCTGCGAGGGTCCCTGAGGCATTCCGATTCGTACGGCAATCGGGGTAACGCTCCAGCGCCGCCCTCTTGCCTTGTGGCACAATGCCGGACACGCCAAAACAGCATGGCACGGATGCTGCTTATTGCCGCGCAACGGAAGTTTCACCGTTAATCGCTATCGCCCGATCTGACCAGGAGTGAATATGAACGCCCAAGAAGTCATGAAGATGATCCAGGAGAACGAAGTTCGCTTCGTCGACCTGCGCTTTACGGATACCCGCGGCAAGGAGCACCACGTCGGCCTGCCCGTTTCGGCGTTCGAGGAAGACCATTTCGAGCACGGCCACCCGTTCGACGGCTCGTCGCTGGCGGGCTGGAAAGGCATCCAGGCTTCCGACATGATCCTGCTGCCGGAAGCAGGATCCGCATACATCGACCCGTTCTTCGACGAAACCACCATCGTGCTGACTTGCGATGTCATCGAGCCGTCCGACGGCAAGGGCTACGATCGCGACCCGCGCTCGATCGCAAAGCGCGCCGAGGCCTACCTGAAGAGCACCGGCATCGGCGACACCGCGTTCTTCGGCCCCGAACCCGAGTTCTTCATCTTCGACTCGGTCGAATGGTCGGTCGACATGTCGGGGGTCTACAGTAAGATCATCTCCGAAGAGGCCGCATGGTCGACGGCCGACAAGTTCGAAGGCGGCAACACCGGTCACCGCCCGCGCGTCAAGGGTGGCTACTTCCCGGTCCCGCCGGTCGACAGCCTCAACGACATCCGCGCCGCGATGGTGATTGCGCTCGAAGCGTGCGGCGTGCCGGTCGAAGTGCATCACCACGAAGTCGCGAACGCGGGCCAGTGCGAGATCGGCACCAAGTTCAGCACGCTGACCAAGCGCGCCGACTGGACCCAGGTCCTGAAGTACATCGTGCATAACGTCGCGCACCAATATGGCAAGACCGCCACCTTCATGCCGAAGCCGATCGTCGGCGACAACGGCTCGGGCATGCACGTGCACCAGTCGATCTGGAAGGACGGCCAGAACCTGTTCGCCGGCAATGGCTACGCCGGCCTGTCGGAGATTGCGCTGTACTACATCGGCGGCATCATCAAGCACGCCCGCGCCCTGAACGCGATCACCAACCCGGGCACCAACTCGTACAAGCGCCTGGTGCCGCACTACGAAGCGCCGACCAAGCTCGCCTACTCGGCGCGCAACCGCTCGGCCTCGATCCGCATCCCGTATGTCGCCAACCCGAAGGGCCGCCGCATCGAGGCGCGCTTCCCGGATCCGCTGGCGAACCCGTACCTGTGTTTCTCGGCGCTGATGATGGCCGGTCTCGACGGCATCCAGAACAAGATCCACCCGGGCGATCCGGCCGACAAGAACCTGTACGATCTGCCGCCGGAAGAAGATGCGAAGATCCCGACCGTCTGCACCAGCCTCGACCAAGCGCTCGAGTACCTCGACAAGGACCGCGAGTTCCTGACGCGCGGCGGCGTGTTCTCGAACGACTTCCTCGACGCGTACATCGCGCTCAAGGGCGAAGAAGTCGATCGCATGCGCATCACCACCCACCCGGTCGAGTTCGACATGTACTACAGCCTCTGATCTGCGCATTACCGGGTTCACGGCAGGGACGGGCATTGCCCGTCCCTTTTTTATGGGGTCTAATCGCCGCCATCCGCCGGTGATCTTCCCGCCCGGCCCATGCCTCTCCCAAGGGATCTCCTGCCCGCCCTCATGCTTGACATCCGCATTTTCCCCGCCGTCCTGATCCTGACCGCCGCCGCGCCCGCGCAAGCGAGCGTCTATAAATGCATCGACAGCAGCGGCAGCGTCACCTACACCAATGACAGCACCTTCGCCCGCGGCTGCAAGGAACTGAGCGAAGACCAGCCCGTCTCGTCGATCCCCGCCCCGCCCCGCGCCCGCCGCGCAGCCGCGCGCGACGCCCAACGATTTCCCGCGCGTCGCCCCCGGAAGCGCGCGCGCCCGGGACGACACCCGGCGGCAGGTGCTGGAGAAGGAACTCCTCGCCGAGGAAACGGCGCTCGCCGAAGCCCGGAAAGCGCTCGCCGAGCAGGAGGCGATCCGGCTCGGGAACGAGCGCAACTACCAGAAGGTGCTCGACCGGCTGCAGCCCTACAAGGACAAGGTCGAACTCCATCAGCGCAACGTCGATGCCCTGAAAAAGGAAATCGCCAGCCTCAAATAGTGAAGGGTCTGGCGCGTTTTTTGCGAGACCTCATCGGACTCCCCTGGACGCTTATGCCCGACCTACATCGCCCCTCGAACACCGGCCCGTTCGCCGGCCTGGATCTGCTGTCTTCGGCGATCGTCCTCGTCGACGCCGATCTTGTCATCCGCTACCTCAACCCAGGTGCCGAGAACCTCTTCGAAGTCAGCCAGCGCCGCCTGCTCGGACAGCCGTTATCGACGCTGCTCGGCGAACCGTCCGGGCTGACCGCTGCACTGCAGAATGCGCTGCACAAGAACTGGAGCTACACGGGCCAGAACCTGAAGATCGCACGCTCCGACTCGGAGCCGCTCCACCTCGATTGCACTGTCAGCCCGGCCGAAGCCGTCGGCGTTCGCCTGCTGCTCGAGTTCCGCCCGATCGACGCCCAGCTGCGCGTCGCCCGCGAAGAGCAGCTCCTGCAGCAGCAACAGGCGAGCCGCGAACTGATCCGCAACCTCGCGCACGAGATCAAGAACCCGCTCGGCGGCATCCGCGGCTCGGCGCAGCTGCTCGAACGCGAGCTGGCGGACCCGCAGCTGCGCGAATACACCGAAGTCATCATCGCCGAGGCCGACCGGCTGCAGGACCTGATGAGCCGCCTGCTGACCTCGCACTGCATGATGCGGCCCGGGCAGCTCAACATCCACGACGTGCTCGAACGCGTACGGCGACTGATTCTCGCCGAGTTTCCCAAACTCGCGGTGCGGCGCGACTACGACACCAGCCTGCCGGAATTCACCGCCGACCGCGAACAGCTGATCCAGGCAATCCTCAACATCGTTCGCAACGCCGCCCAAGCGATGGAAGGCCGCGGCGAAATCCGGCTGCGCACCCGCATCGCCCGGCAGGTCACGCTGGCGAAGCGTCGCTTCAAACTGGCACTGGAATTGCAAGTGATCGACAACGGCCCCGGCATTCCGGAAGAGATCCGCGACAAGATCTTCTATCCACTGGTCTCGGGGCGGGAAGGAGGGAGCGGACTGGGCCTGTCGCTGGCCCAGAGCTTCATTGAGCAGCATCAGGGGATGATCGAGGTCGACAGCCGTCCCGGGCGGACCTGCTTCACCATCCTGCTGCCGATTACCGACCGTGCGTGAGGATTACGATCAGGCGCGGTCGCACCAAAAAAGTGCATAACTGATGAACACCGTCTGGATCGTAGATGATGACCGCTCCATCCGCTGGGTGATCGAAAAAGCCCTCAGCCGCGAAAACATTTCGTACCGCAGCTTTGCCTCGGCAAGCGAAGCGCTCACGGCGCTGGAAACCGCCCCCGAGCCACCGAAGGTGCTGGTTTCGGACATTCGCATGCCGGGCGAATCGGGGCTCGGGCTGCTGCAGCGCGCCAAGACCCTGTATCCGCAGCTGCCGGTCATCATCATGACCGCTTATTCCGACCTGGAAAGCGCGGTCTCGGCGTTCCAGGGCGGAGCGTTCGAATATCTGCCCAAGCCGTTCGACGTCGACCAGGCAGTGGCCCTCGTGCAGCGCGCGATCGCCCAGAACGCGCACCAACAGGGCGCCCAGGAGGAGGCGACCGTCGCGCCCGAGATTCTCGGCCAGGCACCTTCGATGCAGGAAGTTTTTCGCGCGATCGGCCGCCTCGCGCAGTCGCACGCGACGGTGCTGATCAATGGCGAATCGGGCACCGGCAAGGAACTCGTCGCGCGCGCGCTGCACCGCCACAGCCCGCGCCGCGACGCTCCGTTCATCGCGATCAACACTGCGGCGATCCCGCGCGATCTGCTCGAATCGGAGCTTTTCGGCCATGAGCGCGGCGCCTTCACCGGCGCCGCCACGCAACGCCGCGGGCGTTTCGAACAGGCCGACGGCGGCACGCTCTTCCTCGACGAGATCGGCGACATGCCCGCCGAACTGCAGACCCGCCTGCTGCGAGTGCTGTCGGACAACCATTTCTACCGCGTCGGCGGACACCAGCCGGTCCGCGCCAACGTGCGCGTCATCGCCGCGACCCACCAGCACCTCGAAGACCGCGTGCGACAGGGGCTGTTTCGCGAGGATCTGTTCCACCGCCTCAACGTGATCCGCCTGCGTCTGCCGCCGATGCGCGAGCGCCGCGAAGACATCCCCATTCTGGTGCGTCATTTCCTGCAGAAAAGTGCACAGGATCTCGGCGTCGAGCCCAAGCGCATTTCCGAACCGGCGCTGAAGTACCTGCAGGCCCTGCCTTTCCCCGGCAACGTCCGGCAACTCGAGAACCTGTGCCACTGGCTGACGGTGATGGCGCCGGGACAGACGATCGAAGTCGCCGACCTGCCGCCCGAAATGCGCGACCGGCCCGACCGCGAGATGCCCGTCGCCTGGGTCGATGGACTCGCCGTCGAGGCGGACCGCCTGATCGCGACTTCCCCCGGCGAGGTGTTCGACCGCCTGACACGCGAATTCGAACGCACCCTGATCCGCCGCGCCCTGACGGCCACCGGCGGGCGGCGCATCGACGCGGCGCTGCTGCTCGGCATTGGCCGGAACACGATCACGCGCAAGATCCAGGAACTCGGCATGGAGGACAACCGGCATCCGCCGGCCGGCGAAGACGCGCCCAGCTGACGCGCGGTTGACGAAGAACTCGCGCGCGACTGCGCACCACGCTCGTGCGCGACCGCCCAATATCGGATAATGCCGGCTTTCACCCACGACACGGGAAAAACCGGCTTGACTGCCCCGACCACCGAACCGCCCTTCACTGCCGCAGCGATTGCCGCATCGCTCGGAACGCTCGCGACCGCGTTCGACGTGCGGCTGCTGGCCGAATGCGCCTCGACGAACAGCGAACTCATCGATGCGCCCCCCGCCGACGACGGTCGGATCGCCATCGTCGTCACGGATCGCCAGACGGCCGGCCGCGGTCGGCGCGGGCGGCTGTGGCAATCCTGGTCCGGCGGCAGCCTGACCTTCTCGGCGCTGTGGCGCTTTCAGCCGGGCGCGCCGGTCCCTGCCGGACTGTCGCTGGTGGTCGGTCTTGCCGTCGTCCGGGCGCTCGAGAAGCTCGGCGTCGAGGGGCTGCAGCTGAAGTGGCCGAACGACGTGCTGGTGCATGGCGACAAGCTCGCCGGCATTCTCGTCGAACTGCTGCCCGGCCGCGGCCGCACCCCGGCAGCGGTTGTCGGAATCGGTCTGAACCTGCGGCTGCCCGCCGGCGCATCGATCCCCGATCAGCCGGGCGTCACCGATCTTGCCGCGCACCTCGCCGAGTTGCCCGATCGCAGCGCGCTGCTCGCTTCGCTGCTCGCCGAATTGCACGCGCTGTTCGAGACTTACGCTGCGGCCGGCTTCCCGGCGCTGCGCGGCGCCTGGCAGCAACGCAACGCGTTCGCCGACCTGCCGGTGCGCGTCAGTGGCGAGGGCCGCGAACTTGACGGCATCTGCGCAGGCGTCGACGAAGACGGCGCGCTGCTGATCCGCGGCGACGACGGGCTGGTGCGCATCCTCTCCGGCGAGGTGTCGCTGCGAGTGCGCCGGTGATCCTGCTGATCGACGCGGGCAACACCCGCATCAAGTGGGGCGTGATCCGGGGAGAGGCCTGGATCGGCGAAGGCGCGCTCGCCCATGCCGAAGTCGCGGCGCTGGGCGACATCGCGGCGGCTCATCCGGGTCTGCGCCGGATCGTCGGCACGAACGTCGCCGGCCCCGCCGTTGCCGCCGCAATCGCTGCCGCATTGCGCGGTGTCGGTATCGCGCCGCAGTGGGTCCATGCATCGGCGGAACGCTGCGGCGTGCGCAACCGTTACGACAATCCCGCACAGCTCGGCGCCGACCGGTGGGTCGCGCTGCTCGGCGCCCGCGCGCTGCACGGCGCGGCCTGCCTGGTCGTCAACGCCGGCACGGCGACGACTGTCGACATCCTCGCCGCGTCGGGCGACTTCGACGGCGGAATCATCCTGCCGGGGGAAGACCTGATGCGCCGCGCCCTCGCCGGCAACACCGCCCAGCTGCCGTTTGCCGAAGGGTGCTACGTCGGTGCACCGCGCAATACGGCCGACGCGATCGTTTCCGGCTGCCGCAACGCGCAGGCCGGAGCAATCGAACGCATGTTCCGCCAGATCGCGCACCTGCCCGGCGCCCGCTGCCTGCTCAGCGGAGGCGCCGCGCCGCAGCTCGAAGAACTGCTCGGCATCCCTTTTTCGCGCGTCGACAATCTCGTCCTGAAAGGGCTCGCAGTCGTCGCGCGCGAGGATGCAGCCGCATGAACGCCCCTCGCAACAATCCGATATTCCCTTCTGTGCATTCAACGGAGCAGACAACGTGACCGAACCGACCCGCATCCTGCTGGAAGAAAACGAGATCCCGACGCACTGGTACAACGTCGTCGCGGACATGCCGAACGCGCCGGCACCATCGCTCGGTCCGGACGGCAAGCCGGTCAGCCCGGAGCAGATGATGGCGATCTTCCCGGCGCAGATCCTCGAGCAGGAGATGAGCGCCGCACGCTGGATTCCGATCCCCGACGAAGTGCGCGAGATCTACAAGATCTGGCGTCCCAGCCCGTTGATGCGGGCGGTGCGGCTCGAACGGGCACTCGGCACTCCGGCGAAGATCTTCTTCAAGAACGAAGGCGTTTCCCCGGCAGGCTCGCACAAGCCGAACTCGGCGGTGCCGCAGGCCTTTTACAACAAGCAGGCCGGGATCAAGCGCCTGGCGACCGAAACCGGCGCGGGCCAGTGGGGTTCGTCGATCGCCTTCGCCGGGCAGATGTTCGGCCTCGAAGTGCGCGTCTACATGGTGAAGGTCAGCTATCACCAGAAACCGTACCGCCGGCTGATGATGCAGACGTGGGGCGCCGAGGTGTTCGCCAGCCCGTCCGAGCTGACGCAGACCGGGCGCGACGCCCTTGCGAAGGATCCGGACAACCAGGGCTCGCTCGGCCTCGCGATCTCGGAAGCGGTCGAGGAAGCCGCCGGCCGCGCCGACACGAACTACACGCTCGGCTCGGTGCTCAACCACGTGCTGCTGCACCAGAGCATCATCGGCCTCGAAGCAAAAAAGCAGTTCGACAAGATCGGCCTCTATCCTGATGTCGTCCTCGGCCCGTGCGGCGGCGGTTCGAGCTTCGGCGGCATCGCGTTCCCGTTCCTCGCCGACAAGGCGGCCGGCGACAAGCGCGCGCAGAATCTGCGCTGCGTCGCGGTCGAGCCGAATTCCTGCCCGACGCTGACGAAAGGCCAGTATGCCTACGACTTCGGCGACGCGTCCGGCTTCACGCCGATGATGAAGATGTACACGCTGGGCCACGATTTCATGCCCCCGGGCATTCACGCCGGAGGCTTGCGCTACCACGGCGACTCGCCGCTGGTCTCGCAGCTCTACCACGAAGGGCTGCTCGAAGCCGTCGCCGTGCCCCAGCTCGCGACCTTCGAAGCCGGCGTGCTGTTCGCGCGCACCGAAGGCATCATTCCCGCGCCGGAGTCGTGCCACGCCATTCGCGCCGCGATCGACGAAGCGATCAAGTGCAAGGAAACCGGCGAACCCAAGACGATCCTGTTCAATCTGACGGGCCACGGTCACTTCGACATGAGTTCCTACGACCGCTATTTCTCCGGCCAGCTCGAAAACTACGACTATCCGGCCGAAGCGGTCGCAGCGTCGCTTGCGCACCTGCCGAAATTCGGCTGAACAGGGCGGCGAGCGATGACTTCGCGGGCACTCCGGTAAGCTTGCAGCCATGCCCGCAATGCGCCTGATTTTCGTCGTCCTGATCCTGTTGAACCTGCTCGCCTTCGCCTCGACGCGAGGCTGGCTCGGCACCGCCGCGCCCGACGGCGAACCCGAGCGGCTCAGCAACCAGCTCAACCCCGGCCGCATCATCCTGCACCCGCTGCAGCCGGCAAGCGATGGCGCGGGGGCGAATGCGGCCGAAGCCGAGCCGGCGGTCCCCGCGCCAGCCATCCCGCCACTCACCGCACCGGCCGCCGAATCCTCACCGGCCGCCGAATCCTCACCGGCCGAATTCTCACCGGCCAAATCCCCGCTCGCCCCCGATCAAACCGCACAGCCCGATGTTGCATCAGCCTTGGTGGAAACGCCCGTCGAACCGCTGGCGTGCGTCGCCTATCGCGGTCTCGCGGCAAGCCAGGCCGATGCGCTCACCGCTGAGGCGCAAGCGGTTACCGGGCTGCAAATCGACCGCACCACAACCAGTGCTCCGAGCGCATGGTGGGTGCGCATCCCTCCCGAAGGCGGCCGCGACGGCGCCGAACGCAAGGTGGCCGAGTTGCGCACGCTCGGCATCCGCGATTACTTCATCGTTTCTGACGCCGGGCCAAACCAGTTCGCGGTTTCGCTCGGCATCTTCAAGAGCGAAGCCAAAGCGCAGCAGCATCTCGCCTTTCTTCGCACCCGGCATGTGCGGGGGGCCGCCGTGACGGCGCGCAACGCCGCCGTCTACCGCATCGAGATACGCGGCCCTGCGGACGCACTCGCAACTTTCGACAACTCCCGCGGCGCCGCTCAGGCTGGCGCCGCCAAGACCGGATGCAATCCATGAATTCTCATCACTTCCTGGTCGGCCTGACCGGGGGCATCGGCAGCGGCAAGAGCGCAGCCGCGGATCGTCTCGCCGAACTCGGCGCTGCGGTGATCGACACCGACCTGATTGCCCACGCGCTCACCGCGCCCGGCGGCGCCGCCATCGAACCGATCCGCGAGGCATTCGGCAACGACGTGATCACCGCAGATGGCGCGCTCGACCGCAAGGCGATGCGCGATCTCGCCTTCAGCGACCCGCAGGCACGCCGCCAACTCGAAGCGATCATCCATCCGGCAATCCGCGCCGAGAGCGATCGCCAGATTCGCGAGGCGTGCGGCCCGTACGCCGTTCTCGTCGTGCCGCTGCTGATCGAATCGAACTCGTACCGCGAACGATACGACCGCATCTGCGTCGTGGACTGCCCGGTCGACGTGCAGATCGCCCGCGTCATGACCCGCAGCCATCTGCCCGAAGACCAGGTTCGCGCGATCATCGCTGTCCAGTCGAGCCGTGAAGAAAAGCTCGCCGCGGCGGACGATGTGGTCGACAACAGCGGCGACCTCGCGTCGCTTTACGCGCAGGTCGACCGCCTGCACGCCCGGTATCTCGCCGCCGCGGGGGCGACAAGCTGACAACCGCTGCATTTCGCTCCCGATGCGAAACAATCCGGCCCGACGGCCGGGGTTTGGGCGCTGTGCTATCATCCGGCGCTCCAGCCGGGAGACCCTGGCTTTGTGGGCGCAACCCGGTGATTAGCTACGAATATCCTCTGAACGAGCGTATCCGGACGCTACTGCGCCTCGAGGACTTGTACGCCAAGATTGTCCATTTCCTGAGCGGCGACGCGCCGCAGGACCATCACGTCGCGCTGCTCACGCTGTTCGAGGTGATCGAAGTCGCCGGGCGCGCTGACCTGAAGGTGGACCTGGTGCAGGAACTGGAGCGCCAGCGGCAGATCCTGATCTCCTTTCGTCACAACCCGGAGATTTCGGAACAGGCGCTGTCGGGCGCGCTGTACGAGATCGAGCAGGCGTCGTCGTCGCTGCTCGCTATGGCGGGAAAAATCGGGCAGTACCTGCGCGAAAACGAGTGGCTGATGGCGATCCGCAGTCGCGCGTCGATCCCGGGTGGCGTTTGCCAGTTCGACCTCCCGTCGTATCATTACTGGCTCAACCGCAACCCCGAGCAGCGCCGCAGCGATCTGGAAGGCTGGCTGCGCCCGATGATCCCGATTCGCGAAGGCCTCACGATCGTGCTTCGTCTGCTGCGCGCAAGCGCCCAACCTGAAACGCAGCTTGCGCGCGGCGGCACGTATCAGCTGACGATGGGGGGGCGCGGCGCGCAGATGCTGCAGTTGCGGCTCGCGCCCGTGGAAGCGGTGGTGCCCGAGATCAGCGCCAACAAATATGCGCTCAATGTCCGCTTCATGCTGTCCGAGACGGTGGTCCGCCCGCGGCTGGCTGAGCGCGACATTCCGTTTGAAATCACCTTTTGCAGTCTCTGACTGCCCTGCGAAACATGGCCAAGGTGCGAATCGTCAGCTGCCCGCAATGCGGCGCGAAGGTAAAGTGGTCGGCCGACAATCCTTTTCGTCCGTTCTGCTCCGAGCGCTGCAAGCAGATCGATCTCGGCGCATGGGCGTCGGAGAATTACCGCGTGCCGGCCTCGACGCCCCCCGATAATGACGATCCCCCGGATCCCTCCCGTCAGGACTGAAACCAGGTGCCTCGAATCGCCGCAATGCCGTGTGCAGCGGCGCGACGGGCGGCGTCCATGTCGCCCTCCACGAGCCCGCCCAGGGCGAACACCGGAATCGGCAGGTCGCGGACCAGCTCTGCAAAAGCGTCCCACCCCAGCGCCTCGCGCTCCGGGTGCGTGAGCGTCGGCCGCACCGCACCGAGCAGCGCGTAGTCCAGCCCCAGTTCAGCGGCTCGTTCGAGTTCCGCGCGGCAATGACACGATGCGCCAACCCACTCGAAATCGGGGCGCACTGTCACCCACGCGAGTTCGGCCGCCGGAAGATGCACGCCGTCGACGCCGAGTTCGTGCGCGAGTCCGCAGTCCTGATTGATCACCACGAGCGCGCCGTATTCCCGCGCGCGACGGATCACTGCGCCCGTAAACGACGCCAGTTCGCCGCGCGGCATGCCGGGCTCGCGAACTTGCACCAGCCGCAGGCCGCGCTCGAGCGCGGCATCGAGACGGGCAAGCTGCGCCTCGGTGCCGATGTCAGCCGCGTGCGTGATCCCCATCCACCGCGGCAAGCGCAGCGCCTTCAGGATCGGACCGTTCGCCGGCAGCATTGGGCCCACCCCAGGCCGGTCGGCATGCTCCCACGACAACGCGCTGTGCACGTGGTCGTTGATCTCGCCGTCCCAGCCCGTGACCTCGAAGAAATGCAGGCGCACGTGCGCGTGCTCGTACCGATGCTCGCGCGTGACCCACGGCCGGATCGACGTCACGCGGATCCCGAGTTCCTCGTCGAGCTCGCGGATCAGCGCCTGCTCTGCGGTTTCGCCCGCCTCGACCTTTCCTCCCGGAAATTCCCAGTAACCCGGATAGAACGTGCCGGGGGCGCGCTGCCCCAGCAGAAAACTCCCGTCGGGCCGCGTGATCACACCGGCCGCAACCTCCACCCGCTTTTTCATCGATGATTTCCGCTATTCGAAGCGCCCGGCGTGGTCGCGGGCGAACTGCCAGGCGACGCGGCCCGAACGCGAGCCGCGCAGCAACGCCCACTGCAAGGCTTCCTGGCGCGCATTTCCGATTGCCTCGCGATCCAGACCGAATTCCTCGAGCCAGTGCGCGACGATCGCCAGATACTCGTCCTGGCTGAACGGGTAGAACGAAATCCACAGCCCGAAGCGTTCGGACAGCGAGATTTTCTCCTCGACCGCCTCGCCGGGATGCACTTCGCCATCGACATGCCGCGCCTGGAGGTTTTCGTCGTGGTATTCGGGCATCAGATGCCGTCGATTGGACGTTGCATAGATCAGCGCATTGTCCGGCACCGCCGCAACGGAACCGTCGAGCACGCTCTTCAGCGCCTTGTAGGCCGGCTCGGCCTCTTCGAACGACAGGTCGTCGCAGAACAGGATGAACCGCTCCGGCCGGCCCGCGATCAGTTCGACGATGTCCGGAAGATCCATCAGGTCCTCCTTGTCGACCTCGATCAGCCGCAGCCCGCGATCCGCATACGCATTCAGCAGCGCTTTCACCAGCGACGACTTGCCGGTGCCGCGCGCGCCGGTCAGCAGCACGTTGTTGGCGTGCCGCCCGTCAAGGAACTGGCGCGTGTTCCGGTCGATGCGGGCCTTCTGGTCGTCGACGTCGCACAAGTCGGCGAGCCGGATCCCGTGAGGGCGCATGACGGGCTGCAGGCCGGGACGAGCGTTTCGCCTGCGCCACAGAAACGCCGTCGCAGCCGACCAGTCGGGCGCAAGTGCCGGGCCCGGCAGCAGCTGCTCGAGCCGGTCGATCAGCTGTTCGGCACGCGCCAGCAGCTTGGCAACATCATTCATCGCGATCCTCACTCGGACGGTTACTGCGTTTCGGCCAAGTCGCCCAGACGATGATGAGCAACAGCGCCAGCGCAACCCCCGCTTCCAGAAAAATCACCCACATCCTGCTCTCCTGCCCGAACCGGGTTGTCGGCCCGGTATACTTGCCGGCTCGGCCGCAAGTCTACCTGATCCCGCCCATGAAACGACGCGCCTCACTTTCCCCGCTCCGTGCTCTGCTGGCCGTTGCGACGCTGGGCCTGCTTTCCGCATGCGGAACGCGGCCACCCTCGATGACGACGCCCTCCGGACCGCCGCCAGCCGTGCGCACGTGCCCGCCCGCCCAGGCATGCCCCGCCTGCCCGGCCTGTCCCGCGGCGCCCGCGGCGGCACCACCGCCCGCTCCGGCCGAACCTCTGCAGCGGATCGACTGGAGCGAACTCCCCGGCTGGCGCGAAGACGACCATGCCGGCGCCTGGCCGGCGTTGCGCGAGTCATGCAACGCGATCGCGCAGCAGCCACGATGGCAGGCGATGTGCGAGGCAGCCCGGGCGCTCGGCGGCACTCCGCCTGCCGCGTCGGTTCGTCGCTTCCTCGAAGCCCACCTCGAACCTTGGGCGGTCCTAAATTCCGACGCAACGCGAAACGGTCTCATCACCGGCTATTACGAACCGCTGATCAAGGGCAGCCGCACCCCTTCCGAACATTATCCATGGCCCATCCATGGCATTCCGCACGACATGCTGACGGTCGATTTCGGTGACCTGTATCCGGACCTGAAGAATCTTCGCCTGCGCGGGAGGATCGTCGGCAACAAAGTCGTCCCCTACTGGACCCGTGCCGATATCGAGCGCATGCAGGACCGCGCGCCCGCCCCGACACTGCTCTGGGCAGCCGATCCGATTGACCTGTTTTTCCTGCAGGTACAAGGGTCCGGGCGGGTGGAACTGCCCGACGGGACCAAAGTGCGCATCGGCTATGCAGACCAAAACGGTCATCCGTACCAGTCGATCGGACGTTGGCTCGTCGCCCAGGGTGAGCTGCCGATCGAGAAGGCCTCGATGGAGGGCATCAAGAACTGGGCGCGCGCAAACCCGCAACGCCTGTCGGAACTGCTGAACACCAACCCGAGCTATGTCTTCTTTCGCGAATTGCCGGCCCGCGGGGGAGGGCCGATCGGCGCGCTGGGAGTTCCGCTGACCGACGAGCGCAGCGTCGCAGTCGATCCGCGCACCATTCCGCTCGGCGCGCCGGTGTACCTTTCGACGACCTGGCCGCTATCGGACCGCCCCCTGCAGCGACTGATGTTCGCCCAGGACACCGGGGGGGCGATCAAGGGGGCCGTGCGCGCGGACTTTTTCTGGGGCTTCGGACCGGAGGCGGGAGTGCAGGCCGGCCGGATGCGCCAACAAGGACAATTGTGGGTGCTGCTGCCGCGAAGCTCCCGACCTTGAACCAGGCATTGCATGCAGCGTCGAAACATTCCGCGCTGCGGGCAATTTCCCCTTACTTCTTCCCGACTTCCAGCAGTGCCTGCTCCAGCTCTGCCGCCGGGAGATAGCCGCCCAGCCGCCGTCCGTCGGCAAGGAACATTGTCGGCGTTCCATTGATCCTGAGTTTCTGCCCGAGCGTGACGTTGCGCTCGACGACGGAACTGTCGCAGCTCGCCGACGCCGGCACTTTCGCATTCAGGATCCAGTCGCTCCATGCCTTCGCCCGATCCTCGGCGCACCAGATATGGCGTGATTTCTCGGTGGAATCCGGACTCAGGATCGGATACAGGAAGGTATAGACGGTGACGTCCTTCAGTTGCGCCAGTTCCTTGCCGAGACGCTTGCAGTACCCGCAATTCGGATCTTCGAACGAGACGATGACGCGCTTGCCGTTTCCCTTTACCTGCTTGATCGCCTGGTCGAGCGGAAGCGTGCCGAAGTCGATCGCCGAAAGCTGCGTCATCCGTGCCTGAGTGACATCGCGCCGCGTCTTGGTGTCGATCACCCTGCCGTCGATCAGGAAGCTCACCTTTTCGTCCGTATAGACGATTTCTCCGCTCTTCAGAACGACCTCGTAGAGCCCGCCGTACGGCATCCTGGCCACCGACTCGACGACCGGGGAGCCGACAAATCCTTCCACGGCCTTGCGCACGCTCCCTTCGTCGGCGTGGGCGAGGCCCAGCGACGCCATGCCAACAAAAGCGGCCACCAGGGCCGGACGAAGTGCACATTCGAACATCGGTATCTCCAGAAATCAGAATCGTCCGCCGGCGGCATACCGCACCAGCGCGTGTCGTACGACCGGCAGCCGGTCGGTGAGGTTCATTCCCACGTTGCGTAGCACCACCAGTACCGGGTTCGCTGTTCCGAACAGGCGATTCAACGCGTGAGTCGTGTATTGAAGCAGAAACGGCTCTTCAGCCCGTTGACGTGCATACGAGCGAAGGAGGGAAATTTCACCGGGATCCCGCCACTGCGGCAACCCGTTCAGCAGGTTCGCGAGCGCCCGGGCGTCCTTGAACCCCAGATTGATGCCGTGCCCCGAAAGAGGATGGATGGCATGTGCCGCATCACCGATGACAGCGATCCTGGGTTTCACGGCCGTATCAACCCGCATCAGGCGAAGCGGAAATCCGGCAGCGGGGGTTTCGAGTTCGAAGCCCCCCAACTCACGGCCTGCCGCATCGGCAACCCGTCGACACAACAAGTCGGCGTCGAGATCGAGCAGTTCCTGTGCGTACTCGGCGCGGGCGGACCAGACCATCGACACCATTTGCCCCGGCAACGGGAGCAACGCGAGAGTTCCGTCCGGTCGGAACCACTGATACGCCACGTTGCGGTGCGCGCGCTCGCAGCGAAAATTCGCGACGACACCGACCTCATCATACGGGGTGAAAACCGCTGCAATGCCTGCTTGCTGGCGAACCCACGAATTGACCCCGTCCGCGCCGACCAGGAGGCGCGCATGCGCCTGTTTGCCGTCGGAGAGTCCGACACTCACAGAAGCGGCATCCTGCGAGAGGCTGACCGGGGATATGCCGCAGAGCAGCGTCACATTGTGCTGCCGGCGCATCGTCTCCCACAACTCGCGGTGAAGACGTCCCGACTCGACGATCCATGCGAGTTCCCGCAGCCCGCTTTCATATGCCGAAAATTCGAGGCTGCCACCTGCGTCCCCTCGTATCGACATCGCGTGCACGGGATTGATGCGCGAAGCATCGAGATGCTGCCATGCTCCGATTTCCCGAAGGAAATCCGCGTTCTCCGGACTGACCGCATAGATCCGCGAATCCCAGCCCGGAACATCGGCCGGAAGATGCGTCTCGACTACAGCGATCCGCAGACGGCTCGCGCGCAGCGCAACGGCCAGGCTAGCACCGGCGAGCCCTCCTCCGACAATGGTCAGATCGAAATCCATGGATCCCGGCTTTTCGGAAAGAACGTGATTCTGCCGCAAGGCGATCGACAAGTCACGCCTGCGCCAGCTCGCGGAGCGAAAGCAGAGTGCCCACGTCCTCCACGGGAAATCCAGCATGACGATGCGCTTACGCCCGAGTGGCGGGAGTGCGATTTTCAGCGTCTGCGCTCAACAAAGCAAAAAAGCCGCTTTCCGGGTGGGGAAAGCGGCTTTTCGGCGCAAGGGGTAGTCTGACGATGACCTACT
>NZ_WTVG02000032.1 GCF_012910705.2 Aromatoleum anaerobium
CGGGTGAAGCGTCACAACGCGGCGCGAGGTCACCCGCGCCGTTTCACCGGTCCTCGAGTTGCGCCCCTGACGCTCGGGCTTTTTTCGCGCAGCTGAAATCTGCCTTGACGTCCTCGTCAGTTTCGAGCGAAGCGCGGATATCCTCGAAAAATGCCTCGACCATCTCCAAGGCTTCCCGCTTTGTCGTCAGCAGATGCTGCGGCAGACGACCTTGAGGAAGGCCTCGTGAATCACGGCAAGGATCTCGAACCGAATGCGCAATCGGCGAAAGTTGTGCAGCCAGCCGAGAGTGCGTTCGACAACCCAGCGGGTTTTGCCAAGGCCATTACCGTGGGGCTGATCGCGATGGGCGATCTGTGTCCGGATGCTCGCCGCGTACAACGGGCGACGGTATTGGTCGTAGCCGCGATCGGTCTACACGAGCCGCGGTTTCGAGAGCGGTCGTCAACGCTTGCCAGGGATTGGTGGCGTCGCTTCCACCAAGGGGAGAAGCTGTGTGAGGACGTTGCGGTTGGCGCCAGTGAGGGTCATCGCCCGGAAGCCTGCCCTAACGCGCGCCGCCCCTTATCACAGCCGGATCGCATGGCGCCTATGTGGCGAGCGGCGCGCTGATACCCGCCGTTGGATCAACGGGGGAACGTGTCGGTCCTGCCCGCAAGGCGACAGCCGCAAACCGGTTACGCGGTGACGTCCGATCGCAAATTATGCGAAGCGCTTACGGCTCGTCGCTACGATCAACGATCTCCAGCCTGAACTGCCAGCCCTCGAACGCCATCAACATGCGGCCGAACTCATCCCAGGAGATTTCCCGGCCATCGATCACGAGGAGCGGTGTGCGCTGCACTGCGGAATCGTCCCAATCGATTCGCCCTCGTACCGTCTGGGCGGCAATCTGGGGTTCAGGCTCGTCGGCTGTCAGGTGCCTGACCGAGAGCATGCGACGGAGTCTCTCGACCAGTCGCCCGAGCAGCCCGAGCAGATCGTCCTCGGGATCGCCGACCATCTCGCACTGATAACCTGACGGGCATCCATCGCGTAGTTCAAACGCATCCAGCACCACGATGTGCCCGAGAAGTCGCGTGCGGAAATCAAATTGGTGTGTTTCACCGGTGCAGTCCACGAGCCCGATCGGCTCGAAACGGCAGTCTTCGAAACCTTCCAGGCCGTTCAATCGGGCGACCTCGGCGTTGAAGCATCGAGGGCAAAGTTGCCGGTGGCCGCTGTCGATTGCGCCATAGGTGACGATGTCGTGGCTGGGTGGCCTCGCCACATCCCTCGCATTGGATCTTTCGTACGTCGATCACTTGGCCTGCCCTCGACGAGTCTTCCCTTTTGACCTCGGTAGGGCCACGAACGCGATGCAGTTCACCAGATTCCAGATCGCCAGCATGACGTACTTGTCCGATTCCTCAGGAACGATACGTGTCGTCCACTTCGAGGTCTCTACCATCACGTAGGCGAGCAATTCCTTCTCGGGGTGGTCGGCAATGTATTGCTGCATCGAGCGTTCCCGAAGACGATTGTTGAGGTCATCGCCGAATCGAGTGATGGCGATGAAACGCTGCAACTGACGGTCCTGATCATCTTCGGTGATGAGGGGCCAGATCAGGCCCGATTCCTTCATCGCCTGGAAACAGACGAACAGGATCTCGATCGCGAAATCGACCTTCGAAAGCGCAACGCCCAGCCGCGGCAAGACGACGACGGAGCCAAGCAGGTTCGGTTGTGTGCGGAACACCTCGTCTGCGAGTTGCTCTTTCTGCTGCAGGTCCATCGCTTGTGCAGCAATGAGCGCTCTGGCCATGGCGTCGCGCGAGATTCGGCTCATTCGGGCATTTCCGCCTGTTCGGCGGGAATGAAGGGGATCAGGCCTTTCTCATAGGCGAGGCGCTGCAGTTCAAGCGGGGCGGTGCGAATGTCCATCATCAGGCCGTTGATCTGCAGTATCCATACCATGGGGTTGTCCGCGAGCCGGCTGGGCAAGGTCCATTCATGCGAGAAGGGGCCCATCTTGAGCGTGTCCCGGATCGCCTTCGACTTGTTCTGCCCGGTGCTCTCGGCGATCCCGAAAAACGTGTAGATGACCTTCGGCTTGCAGTGAGGATCCTGCGCCGGGTCGTCGAGGAAGTTCACCCGGCCGACCGCATGCACGGCCGCCGCCGCCCAGACGCTGTCCTTGCCGCTCGACAGCGGTGAAGGGCGTTTGCGGGCGAGCGCGCCCACAACACGGTGGATCATCCGGCGGTATTCTTCGTTGAGGTGCTGCACGCAGAACGCGTCGGTCAATGCGGTGATGGCAGCGAATTTCTCTGCCATGGCCTTGGGAATTCGCTCGGGCGTGGTCATGGTGGCGGCAAGAAGGCAAGACGCAACATTGTCGCTGATTGGCCGGCCGACACCAAGGGGTCGGGACCTGACGATGCGGCTCATGGAACCTGCCGCTCGGGCTGATTCTCGATGTGAGGACTGCAGACGGTTCCACACCGGTCGCCGGAACTGCGTCGAACGAACGGCAGTTCCGGCGGAGATGCTACAGCAGATGGCGGGCTGCGCAAGTGACTCGAGGAACAGTTGCCCGTCGTCGATCACACCGACCCGTCACTTGATTGATTCATCTCCAATCACTAAGATTAAGATCGAATCGCTGCGAGAAGTAGGCCTTTGAAGAGCGGTCGCTACGGTCATGGGTGCGGTCGATGTGGTGTTCTGGCGTTTCGAGCGACCGCAACTTGTCGTGGCTGGGGACACAACCGACGCCGTGACGGCGGCGGGGCATCCTCCCCGAGCCGGGATAACCGGGGTGCTGGCTCCGGCAAGTTCCGATGAATCGTGTAATTCCGCAGACGCCGGAGAGTTCAAATGGCACAGACCGAAACCAAAGTACTGACCGCACATGTCCCCCTCCCGTTGGCGGAAAAAGTCGATCAGATGGCTGCCCGACTTGAACGATCGCGCGGCTGGATCATGAAGCAGGCGCTGTCGGCCTGGATCGACCAGGAGGAAGAGCGCAGCCGCCTGACCCGCGAGGCGCTTGCCGACGTCGACGCCGGTCGGGTGATCGACCATCAGGCCGTGCAGGCATGGGCCGACAGTCTCGGCACCGACACACCATTGCCGGTGCCGCGCTGATGGAGCTGAAGTGGACCGGCAAGGCGCTCTCCGACTTGGCGCGTCTGTACGAATTTCTCGCCCCGGTGAATAAGCCTGCCGCTGCGCGCACGATACAGGCGCTCACGGCTGCGCCGTCAAGTTTGCTGGTGAACCCACGTATCGGCGAACGGCTCGATGAATTCGAGCCGTGCGAGGTGCGGCGGATTCTCGTGGGGCATTACGAGATGCGCTATGAGATTCAGGAATCGACGATCTACATGCTGAGGCTGTGGCACACCCGAGAGGATCGCTGACATGGCCTTGGCGCCAACCTATTAAAAGCCAGAGCGCAATTGAGGAAATGGCGCTCTACCTCGAGGCTTGCCTGGAAGACACCGGCGACGATGCGGCCTTCATCGCCAAGGCGCTGGGCGACATTGTCCGCGCCAAGGGCATGACCCAACTGGCCAAGGACACCGGTCTGGGGCGCGAGAGCCGGTACAAAGCACTTTCCGGCGAGGGCAATCCGAGCTTCGCCACCATCCTTAAGGTGACGCACGCGTTGGGCCTGCAACTGCATGCGGCGCCGCGCCAGGCGCCGGGTTGATCGCTGCCGCGCCGCGCATCTCCGGCATCGCTGCCTGGCGACAGGCCTGAAACCCTGCGTGTGATTTGTGTGGCGTCACGAAGCACCCCGCTGCTCTAGCCACGCCGAAAACTCCAGTGGCCTCAACCCGAAGCGGATCGCGTTGCCGGGGTGAATCGTGTTGAACTCGGCCAACGTCAGGGCGACGAAACGCGGCCGGTCGTCTTTGCCCACTGTGGCCGGCATGACGGCGCGGATCGCGTCTTCGTCGGCGTGCAGCCCGCCGCGCACGATGGCGGCGACGGTTTCGGCCAGTTCGTTGCGGTAGCGCAGGCGGAAGGTGTCGGGCGGGACGAGCTGCTGCTGCACGGCGACGTATTGCTGGCAGGAGCGTTCGTAGGCCCAGACGAAGACATCGCGCAGCAGGGCGACGTCGTTGAGTTCATACACGCCGAGCATTGCATCGACATAGGCCTGCTGCGGCACGTCGATGAAGGACAGCGGGCAGAGGTTGTGCCGGATCAGCGGGATGTTGGCAGCCAGCCGCGAGACGCGCTTGTTCACGTCCTCGAAGGGTTGCAGATAGGGCAGATGCACCATCAGGAAGAAGGCCTGCTCGAAAGGATCGTCGATCTCGGCGGCAATGCGCAGCACGATGCCGAACAGCTCCGCCAGCCGCTGCGGCAGGGCGATCGGCAAATAGACGCTGCCGCCGATTTCGACCGAGTGCGTGCGCAGGCGGCCGCAAGTGAGCGGATCGCGCATCAGACCGTCGGACAGGAAGGCGTGCAGGGCGATGACGGTTTCCGCCGACAGGCCGGCGCGTTCGACGTCGCGGACGAGGTATTCGATGGCCGCCTTGTGGTTCAGGATCATCTGGGTTTCCAGTGCATCCTTGCCCTCGGCAGCCTCGCCGAATTCGATCAGACGCTCGGTATCGAGCCGACTGTAGGTGTTGCCTTCGAGTCGCGAGGACGCCCAGGAGAGGTCGATGAGCAGGCGGTTGAGAATGTCCCGCGCGAAGGTGCCGGCGACTGCTTGTTCGGCGGGCGAGCGCCCCATGCTGTGCAGTTGGGCGCGTAAGTCGGCGGGCAGATAGGCCGTCCGGTTGGGGTGGTATTGCTCCAGAAAGCTAATCTGGTAGCTGACGGGTTTGCGTTGCTGGCGCGGCTGGCGAACGTAGGCCTTGATTGCTATCCCCTCGGCGGACAGAGGGACGTATGTTTCACCTGTTCCGGAGGCCTGAAGGTTGGGCAATTCGACGTCCGACGAGCCGACGGTTTCCGGCAGTCGATACTTGAGGGCGCGCCCCTCGCCTTCGGTTCGCACACGTTGTTGCGCAACCAGGCTGGCCAGACGGCGTTGCAGGGTGCGGCGCGGCAATGCCGGGCCTATCTGCTTGAGCAGCCCGTCGATGCCGATTCCGCCCGGATGTCGAGCGATCAGGTCGAGGATGGGCTGGAGTTCCTCGTTCAGGATTTTTTTTGGCATGAGATCGCTTCTATATGGCGCGTAATGCAGTATCGCGCCATTTTAAATGGCGCGCAAATAAGCAGTCGTGCCACTTGATGGCCGCTTTCGCGCCATGTCCCACTTCCGGCCATTACGACTGCCAGATTGCCGGCGGCGGTCTGGCGCGTGGACTGGTAGCCGTCACGGCCAACGAAGCGGAGTTCCGCCGGGGCGGTGGACTGTGTATCGAGAATTGGCGAGGATCAAGGGTAAGCTGAAGTGAAACGACCCTGACGCTCACTGTGCTTGCTGCCCCGCGCGGCTGTGTCGAGATGGCAAACTGTGGAGTTCGCGACGACTTTGACTATGCGTTTGTCGATGTATGGGGAGACTGATTTTTTCGTAAGATCGCGTGGCGGTTTCGCGCCGATACTGGCCTTCAGAGGCAATGTTCTTACAAAAAATCGCACCTAAGCTACTGATTTATTGGAATTGTAGGCCGGATTGTGGCTCCAGTTGTCACCGGTTCGATCCCGGTATGTCGCCCCAAGAATAAAGCAGTTAGCGTAGATTGAGCAGTCAGCGCAAAAGTCAAAGCAGAAGGCCCGCCGGTGAGTGGGCCTTCTTTTTTTGGTGCGCTCTCGAATTTCCGTGGCCGGCTGCTTGCTGATCAGCAAGCAGTCGCCATCCATGACTATCGCCATCAGGCAATTGTGAGTCGTAAGGTGACAGCCGCACGCTGGTTGGCGCAAGGGGCGTGGCGGCTGGCCGACTGGAACGTGACCTTCCTGAGTGATGATCTGTACTGCCAACAGCCTTTCTGTGAGCAGGTGCGCGCCCGTGGATAACTTGCTGTCGCAGTGCCCTTGATGGCGTCCATCAAAGGGGGACAACTTCACATCCTCGATGAAGCCTTCAATAGCTTACGGCTTACGGCTCACGCAGGGCACGGCGCAGGGTGTCAGTGATGGGGGAGATCAGGTAGTCGATCACGCTGCGGCTTTCGAGCAGCACGTACACTTCGGCGGCCATGCCCGGTTTAATGGCAGGGATGCCCGCAGCGCGCAGCGCGTCGGTCGGGGCGCGAACCTGGATCACGTAATAAGGCTGGCCGTCCTTGTCCGTCAGGGCGTCGGCCGAAATGTAGCTCAGGCTGCCCCGCACCAAGGGTGTCGTGCGCGCGTTGAAGGTGGTGAAGCGCAGTTCCGTCCCTTGCTCCGCTCGCAGATGCTTGATGGCATCCACACCGACCTGCGCTTCAACGACCAGCGCCTCGTTGTCCGGAACGATTTCCATCAGCGGTTCGCGTGCGGGCGCCACCTCCCCGGGGGCATTGAGCCGCAGTCCCACCACTGTGCCCGAAACTGGTGCTACAACCGACTTGCGGCGAGCGGCATCTTCCAGCGGGCGCAACTGTTCGCGCAACTGGACCAACTGGGCATTGGTCTCCTTGAACTCCTCGGCGGCGATGCGCTGGTATTCGCTGCGGGCCGAAGCCAGGCGCAGGGCGAGGTCGTTGCGGCGCTGTTCGGACTGCGCCAGTAGCGCCTCGTGCTCGCCCTGCTTGGCACTGTACTCAGCCACCGAACGTTCAAAGGTGATTACGCGAGCGCGGGAAATGAACTGCTTGTGCACCAGTGTTTCGTTGAGCGCCAACTCCTCCCGTGCCAACCGGACGGCCTCGCGGCTGGCGTCCATTTGGCGCTGCAACGCCGCCTGTTCTTCGATGACAGCGCGTAACTGGCGCTGGTAGCTCGCCAATTGCTCGTCAAGCAAGGCGCGACGGGTGCGAAATATCCGCAGTTCGCGCTGGAATGCGTTGTTGGCGAGGGTGCGGTCGAAGGCGATGCGCTGTTGCGCACGCACTTCGAAACGCGGTGCCAGTTGCTGTTCGGCGTCCAGGCGCTCGCGCTTGAGGGTTTCGAAGACCATCAGTTCCTGCAGAAGCTGATGGTTTGCGTCGAGTTTGACGTCGTCGAGCTCGACCAGCGACTGCCCCTCGCGCACCCGGTCGCCATTGCGCACCAGGATGCGTTTGACGATGCCGCCGTCGGTATGCTGTACGAACTTGCGGTTGGTCTCGGCCTTCACCAGCCCCACCGTCACCACCGCGCCCTCGAGCGGGGCGAGCCACATCCAGAAAAGGAAGGCGAGCAGGCTCATGCCGATGGCCCACAGCCCCAGGCGTTGAGCGGCCACCGGCGGACTTACGGACGACAGGTTCATCAGGCGGCCCCTTGCATCAACTCGGCCGCAGCCGCAGGCTGTGCGCTCCCCGACAGTCGCGCCAGCACCTCGTCGCGCGGTCCGAGAAGCTCCATGCGCCCTTCGCGCAACACCAGCAGATAGTCGAGGGGGGCCACGAGCGAAGCCTTGTGGGTGATTACGACCACGGTGGTGCGCTCCTGACGGAGTTCGGCCAGGGTCAGGACCAGCGCCTGTTCGCCGTCGGCGTCGAGATTGGCGTTGGGCTCGTCGAGCACGACGATGCACGGTCGCCGGAATAGCGCCCGCGCCAGACCCACGCGCTGGGCCTGCCCCGCCGACAGTCGGATGCCGCCTTCGCCCAGCAACGTGTTGAAGCCATCGGGCAGCTTGAGAATCATGTCGTAAGCATGAGCGCGGCACGCGGCTTCGACCACCTCTGGGCCAGCCTGCGTGTCGAAACGGGCGATGTTCTCGGCGACCGTGCCGGGGAAGAGCTCGACATCCTGCGGCAGGTAGCCCAGATGGGGGCCGAGCTGCTGCACGTCCCACTGAGCAATTTCGGCGCCATCGATGCGCACCTTGCCCGCGCTCGGCGCCCACACGCCGACCATCACCTTGGCGAGACTCGATTTGCCCGCGCCGCTCGGGCCGAGGATGCCCAGTGACTTGCTCGCGGGCAAAGTGAAGTCGACATGACGCAGGAGGGGAAAATCGGGGCTGCGCCCCGCCAGCGCGATGCGTTCGAGCTGCAGCTTGCCGGTGGGTGTCGGCAGCGGTGTCCGCTCGCCACTGTCCTGCGCCGCCGGGAGTAACTGCGTCAGCCGACGGTACGCGCCGCGAGCCGCCACCAGCCCGCTCCAGTTGCCGATCAGGGCCTCGACCGGCGCCATGGCACGGCCAAAGAGAATGGTGCCGGCGATCATGATGCCCGGGGTGACATGATTATCGAGTACCAGCCACGCCCCCACTCCCATCATCGTGACCTGGATCGCCTGGCGTAGAAACTTGCTCGCCGCAAGCAGACTGCCGGCGCGGGTGCTGCTCGTCTGCATCAGATCGAGCGTGCGGCGGTTGAGCCCGTTCCAGCGGGCGGCAAAGGCGACGGTCATGCCCATGCCGTTGAGCACATCCGCGTTGCGCAGGCCCTGGTCTACGAACTGCGCCCCGCGCCGCGTCGATTCGGCCAGCTGTTCGAGCGCGGTGCGGTTTGCACGTTCGGTACTCCAGGCGATCGCCATCAACAGCAGGGCGCCGCCCAGTGCCACCGCGCCCAGAGCCGGGTGAAACAGAAAGATCACGATGACGTAGACGCCCATCCACGGGGCGTCGAACAGGGCGATGACATTTGCGCCGGAGAGGAAGCCGCGCAGCGTCCCTACGTCGCGCAAGCCACCCGAGGGCGAAGCCGGGGCGGGCGCGCTCGCCACGCGCACAATGTGGCGCAGCACGGTCTCGCCCAGGCATTCGTCGATGCGCCGGCCGACTTCGACCAGCACGCGGGAGCGAGCCACTTCCACCGCGCTCATGGCGACGAGCGCAATCGCCACGCCGACTGAGAGCATGGCCAAGGTCGCTTCGCTGCGACTTGAGAGGACGCGGTCGAACACCTGCAGCATGTAGAGGGTGGGTCCCAGCAGCATGAGATTGACGAAGATGCTGAAACCGGCGGCATACCACAGCGCACTGTGCAGCGGAGCGAGCAGCGTCGGTAGCCGGCGCGGGGTGTCGGTCGAAGGCATGATGTTCGGAGAATAGTTTTTTGAATGCCAAGCAGGTCGCCGGCGGCGCGTAACGTCGCACGCTGCTTTGCGCGACCAGCCGGAATCACCCAAAGCAGCGGCGGACGGCCCGGACACGCTGGCGCGGGCAAGGCGGTCCGTTCAGACGCCGCGCCGAATCGCGTGAGCGGGACGCAACTTTGCGCGGCATCTTAGCTGACCATGAAATCTCCCGCGCCGAGTGCGAGTCCGGGGGTGAGCGTGGCGAACTGGAGCGCGCTAATGCTCCCCGTGCCGTCAGCGTCGTAATACAACGCGCCTGTGGCGCTGTTGTAGATCAGGTAGTCATTGGCATCGGCCGCGGTGGTGATGCCGTCGCCCATTCGGAACAGGCCGGCAGCCAGTGCCCCCGTGGCGGTCAGCGACGTGAAGAGGGCGTTCTCAAGCTGGATCGTGTCGTCCACCACCCGGAAGTCGGTGATCGTGTCGAGGTTCGACGCGGCATTGAGCGTGGTGTCAAAGCGGAAAATGTCCAGCCCCGCACCGCCGGTCAGGATATCGTTGCCCGCGCCGCCGTTGAGGGTATTGGCGCTGCCATTGGCGATCAGGATGTTGTCGAGGGCGTTTCCGGTCAGCTTGTACGCTGTCGTGTTGAGGAGGGTCGCGTTCTCGACATTGGCGCCAAGCGTGTAGGTGCCGCCTGCGGTCGCGATCTTCACCTGCACCACGTCGGTGCCGCCCAGGGCGGCCGTGGCGTTCGTCTCGACCACCGCATCAGCGACGTTATCCACCACGTAGGTGTCGCTGCCATCGCCGCCGATCAGCCTGTCGGCTCCCACTCCGCCGTCAAGAGTGTCGTTGAAGGCGCTGCCCGTCAGAGTGTTCGCGCCGGCGTTGCCGGTCATCGCCAAGGCGTTCATCACCGCGGCGGCGTTGACGTTGAGCGCCGCGGTGCCAAGAGTCACCGCAGTCGCCCCGCTGCCGGTGCCGACCACCACCCGCTCGATGCCGCTGTCCCCGGCGTACAGCGTCAGCGTGCTCGCCGTGCTCGCCGCAAAGCGCACTTCATCGCTGCCGGTCGTGCCGCTATCGGCGATCTCGGCCGCCGGGTGCTCGGTCGCCAGAGCGATCAGATATACGTCCGATCCTTCCCCGCCGTTCAGGCTGTCGGTGCCCCCTTTGCCGTCGAGGACGTTGGCGGCGGCATTGCCCGTGAGGGTGTTGTTGAGGGCGTTGCCGCTCAGATTGAGACGGCTGCCGCCCGTGTCGCCGGCGTCAAGGTGCTCGAGGTTGGCGCCCAGCGTCAGGGTTGCCATAGTGGTGTTGGTCGAACTGCCGCGCAGCCGGATCGTGTCGGTGCCGGCATTGAGGGCTTCGGTCACGGTGTCCTGCAGCGCGCCGGCCGCGGTGAGGTCGACCAGATAAGTATCGTCGCCCAGCCCGCCTTGCAGGATGTCGGTGCCGGCTCCGCCGTCGAGCCTGTTCGCTGCGGCGTTGCCGTTGAGGGTGTTGTTCAGGCCGTTCCCCTGCAGGTCATAGGCGACGGCGCTGATCAGTGTGGCGTTCTCGACGTTCTCCGCTAGGATGAACTGGCCACCGGTGCTGGCGATGCCGACTTGCACCAGATCGAGGCCCGCGTTGAGCGCTTCGTGCACGACGTCGTCCCCGTGGTCGATGATGTAGGTGTCGTTGCCGGCACCGCCTACCATCGTGTCGGCGCCGGCGCCACCATTGAGGATGTTGGCTGCCGCGTTACCGGTGAGGGTGTTATCCAGCGCGTTGCCTGTCAGATTGAATGCAACAAGACTGGTGAGGGTCGCGTTCTCGACGTTGTCCGCGAGGCGATAGGTTCCGCCCGCGGTGGCGACGCCGACCTGGACCAGATCCGTGCCGGCGTCGAGCGCTTCGCTGACTCCGTCTCCTGCATTGTCGATGACGTAGGTGTCGTTGCCGGCACCGCCCGTGAGCGTGTCGATGCCGGCACCGCCGTTGAGGGTGTCGTTGCCGTCACCCCCCGCCAGGGTGTTGACGGCGGCATTGCCGGTGAGGACGTTGTCGAGGGCGTTGCCCGTCACGGAGAACGCGACGAGACTGCTCAGTGCGGCGTTCTCGACGTTGTCTGCGAGGCTGTACGTTCCGCCCGCGAGGGCGATGCCGACCTGGACCAGATCCGTGCCGGCGTCGAGCGCTTCGCTCACCGCGTCTCCTGCATTGTCGATGACGTAGGTGTCGTTGCCGGCACCGCCCGCGAGTGTGTCGGCACCGGGGCCGCCATTGAGGACGTTGGCGGCGGCATTGCCCGTGAGGGTGTTGTTGAGGGCGTTGCCACTCAGATTGAGGCGGCTGCCGCCCGTGTTGCTGGCATCAAGGTGCTCGATGTTGGCGCCCAGTGTCAGGGTCACTGTAGTAGTGTTGGTCGAACTGCCGCGCAACCGGATCGTGTCGGTGCCGGCATTGAGGGCTTCGGTCACGGTGTCCTGCAGCGCGCCGGCCGCTGTGAGGTCGATCAGATAAATGTCATCGCCCAGTCCGCCTTTCAGGATGTCCGTCCCGGCTCCGCCGTCGAGGGTGTCTACACCGGCTTCGCCATTGAGCGTGTCGTTGCCAGCCAGGCCATTGAGCACGTCGTCCCCAGCAAGACCATTGAGGACATCGCTACTGGCCGTTCCGTTGATGACGTTCCCTTCAGGCGTGGGCGGGGGTGGGTGGTGGACGAGGACGCGACAGTGAGGCGGAAAATGTCCGAAACGGAGGTGCCGGCGTCGTCGGTTGCGGTCATTCTAAAATCGAGAGGCCCGATGTCGATCGGGTCAGGGGTACCGGACAAGGTGCCGGTCGCGGCATTGAAAGAGAGCCACGGCGGCAGTCCGCTGCCGTCGGCCATGCTGAGGCCGTAGGTGAGCATTTCAAGGTCCGGATCCTTGAAGGCGCCGGCGGGCACCGAATAGTTGAAGGGGGTGCCGATTGTCAAATTCTTGTCGGGCAGGGGGGTGGCAAGCGTTGGCGCATCATTCGTCGCGATGATCTCCACCGTGGTGCTGCCGGTCACGCTGAGAGCCCCTCCCGTACCCTGGCTGCCGGTATTGCCGTCGCTGAAAGTCCAGTCGATCTGGACCGTGGCCGGGGGCGCGTCCGAAGTGTTGCCGTAGGCAATCTGCTGCATCGCCGAATTGACCCGGGCCTGGGTGGCGCTGGCATTGAAGACAAGCGTCAACGTGCCTGCGGCGTTGGCGGTCACGCGACCGATCGTAATGCCATCGACCGCGAAATAGCGACCAGTGAGCAAGGTGGAAAGCGAACCGCCGGATGCTGCGGAAAACACATCTTCGCCGCTGGCCCCGTCATGGCGCGTCAGGGTCAGCGTGGCGCCGTTGTAGTTTTTTGCTGTCGAAAGTTCGAGGTCAAAAATCTGAGCATCGCGATCCAGGACAACGTAGTTTGGATAGTGCGATTCGATAAAGGCAGGGTGCGCGTCCAGCGTGTTCGCGGAGGGCGAGAAGGTGCTGTCCAGACTGCCGTCGGAGTTGTAGCGGGCCAGTGCGAAGTCGCCGTTGCTGGACCCGGCCAGCAGAATCTTGCCGTCGGCCTGCACAGTGACGCTGCGACCCGCATCGTTTGCCGAGTCGAAGTCAGTCGTGAGCTTGCCATCCTTGTCGAAGCTGGTGTCAAGACTGCCGTTGGCGTTGTAGCGAACCAGCGCGAAGTCGCCGTTGCTGGATCCCGCCACCAAAATCTTGCCGTCAGCCTGCACGGCGACACTCTCGGCACTGCCCCATGAGCCGAAGTTGGTTATGACTTTGCCATCGACATCGAAGCTGGTGTCGAGACTGCCATTTGTGGTGTAGCGCGCCAGGATGAAATCCCCATTGGCGGATCCCGCCACCAGGATTTTTCCGTCGCCTTGCACGGCGACACTGTTTCCAAAGCCCTGTGAATACGAACCGAAGCTGGTTGTGAGCTTGCCATCGGCATCGAAGCTGGTGTCGAGGCTGCCGTCGGTGTTGTAACGTGCGAGGGCGAAGCTGTCATAGGTATTTCCCGCTACCAGTATCTTCCCGTCGGCCTGCACTGCAACGCTTCGGCCGGCGTCCTGATACGAGCCGAAGTTGGTCGTCACCGTGCCATCGCTATCGAAGTTGGTGTCGAGGCTGCCGTCGGGGTTGTAGCGCGCCAGCGCGAAGTTGCCGTCACAGGATCCCGCCACCAGAATCTTGCCGTCGGCCTGCACGGAGACGCTGCGACCCTCTCCACCTCCGTCATACCAAAAAATGTTGGCCGTCACCGTGCCGTCGCTAGCGAAACTGGTGTCGAGACTGCCGTCGGGGTTGTAGCGTGCTAGTGTTTAATTGCGTAAGTTAACAATAGTATTACGAAGCTGTGACCCGCGAACCTCTCGTTTGCGCCAGACGAATGGCGCTGCGTTTTCGTTGTAGGCGGCAGTGAAGGCATGGATGGCCTCAATGAGTTGCTCGACGCTTCGGAAGCTCGCGTTGTTCAGCGTCTTTCGCTGGAAGATGCCGAACCAGATTTCGACTTGGTTGAGCCAGCTCGCACTGGTAGGCGTGAAGTGAAAGGTGACGTTCGGATGTGCGGCGAGCCAGTCCTCGTTCTTCTTGTGGGTGTTCAAGTTGTCCAGGATGACGTGGATCTGCCGGTCGACGGGCTGGTCGGCAACGACCTCGTCCATGAAGGCCTGGAAGTCGGCGCGCTTTTTAGTCTGCGTCGTCTTGCCTCGGATGACGCCGGTGGCGACCTCCAATGCGGCGAACAAATTGACGGTGCCGTGCCGCTTGTAGGTGCTCTTCATTCCCTGGACGACCTTGCCACTGCTGGTCTGCACGTAGCCGCGCGCCCGCTCGAGGGCTTGAATCGAGGGCTTCTCGTCGACGCTGATCACCAGGGCGTTCTCGGGCGGGTTCAAGTACAGCCCGATTATGTCGGCCGCTTTGGCGGCAAACTCCGGGTCCGTGCTGACGCACCACGAACGGTGGCGCTGCAACTGGATGCCTTCCTTGCGCAGGATGCGCCACACCGCGTGATCGGACACGCTCAGCGCCTTGGCCAGCGAGCCCCCATCCCAGCTCGCCATGCCGGCCGGTGGCGGCAATTCGAGCTGTGCCAAGATTCGGTCGCGCAACTCGACACCGTACTTGGCGGGCTTGCCGGGCCGGGGCGCGTCGCGAAGCCCTGCGATACCTTGCTCGGCAAAGCGTCGGCGCCACAGCCCGACCGTATTCGGTCGAACACCGAGCTCGCTGGCAACCTCGTCATTGCGCTTGCCATGCAGGCACGCCAGAACGATGCGCGCACGCTCGACCAGGCGAACCTCGCCGCTCCGACTTCGAGACAGACGCTCAAGCTCCGACATCACTTCTGCCGGACACGACAACTCAACCGCCACTCGCGCCATGAGACCCCCTTGTGTCAAGCGAAGTGGGTATCATAATACTATCTTGTATTAACGCAACTAAACACTAGCGCGAAGTCGCCGACGCTGGAGCCCGCCACCAGGATCTTGCTATCGGCCTGTACGGCCATGCTGCGACCGCCGTAATCACCATAATAGAAACCGAGGTCGGTCGTCACCCTGCCGTCGCTGGCGAAGCTGGTGTCAAGACTGCCGTCGGGGTTGTAGCGTGACAGGGCGAAGTCGCCGTTGCTGGAACCCGCCATCAGGATCGTCCCGTCGTCCTGCACGGCAACACTATAGGCGCCATCATCAAACGAAGATGCGCCGAAGTCCGTTGTGACCTTGCCATCCCGGACCGTAAACGTCGGCGCCGTATTGATGACAGGAAGACCGGAGGCGTTCGTCACGGCAGCGGTCGCCACGCTCGCCTTGCTTTCCGCCGTACCCATGCCGTCAGTGTAGGAGGCCACCACGGTGATGGCCTTGCCGACTTGCGCCTGCCCCAGCAGAAGAGTGCTACCCGTAGCGCCGCTGATGTTGCTGCCCGCTGCCTGCCATTGGTAGCTGATGGTGCCCAGGCCGTCCGAATCGACCAGTTTATTTGTCGCGGTCAGGGTCTGGCCCAGGCGGGCAGTGCCGGTGATCGTGACGCTGCCAGACGGAGCATCGTTGACGTTGGCGACCTTTGCCGAGGGTTCGCCGGTAAAGGTGGTAGTTCCACCCAACGTATCGGTGGTCGTGGCCACTACACGCAGGTGTTTGCCCACCTGGCTCTGGTCGGCTGCGATGCTGTAACTCGGGCCGGTGGCGCCATTGAGGTCGCTCCATCCGCTCGCGCCATCGCCGGAGACTTGCCACTGGTAGCCAGTGCCCGTCAGCCCGTCGACATCGCTTACGTTGGTCAGACTGGCGGTCAGCCTGCCGCCCTCCTGAGCTGCGCCGGTGACGGTCAGGGTTCCGCTCGCTTCGCGATCGACGATCACACGGAAGGTGTCGTAAACCGAAGCGCCCTCGCCATCCGTCGCGGTCATTAGAAGCTCGAAGGCGCCGGTATCGCCCGCGCCAGGCGTGCCCGTCAGGCTGCGGGTCGCAGCATTGAATGACAGCCACGGCGGCAGCCCTGTTCCATTAACCATGCTGATCTTGTAGCTCAGAGCCTCGCGGTCAGGGTCGTTGAAAGTGCCGGCCGGTAGGGTGTAGTTGAATGGAATATCAACGGCGCCGATCTGGTCCGGCATGGGGGCGACGAGTTGTGGCGCATCATTGCGCGGACTGATCTGCACGGTGGTGCTGCCGCTGATGCTGAGTGCCCCTCCCGTACCCTGGCTACCGGTATTGCCGTCGCTGAACGTCCAGTCGATCTGCACCGTCGCCGGCGGCGCGTCCGAAGTGTTGACGTAGGCAATCTGCTGCATTGCCGCATCGACCCGTGCCTGGGTGGCGTTGGCGTTGAAGGCGAGCGTCAACGTACCTGCACCATTGGTGGTCACGCGACCGATCGTGACGCTGTCAATAGCAAAATAGCTGCCGCTGAGAAGCGTGGAAAGCGTGCCGCCGGATGCTGCGGAAAACACATCTTCGCCGCTGGCACCGCCATGGCGCGTGAGGGTCAGCGTGGCGCCGTTGTAGTTGCCCGCGGTGGCAAGTTCGCCGTCGAGGATGTGGACGCCGGGATCGAGAACGACGGGGGAAATGTAGTAATAGGAATCGTGCCCGGAGCCGTAGGACTCCCTATAGGTCGGGCTGGCAGCGAGCGTGTTCTCCGGGGGCGAAAAGGTCGTGTCAAGGCTGCCGTCGGTGTTGTAGCGTGCCAGCGCGAGGTCACCGTTGTTGGATCCCGCTACCAGGATCTTGCCGTCAGCCTGCACGGTAACGCTACGACCCTCGCCGCTATATGGATCGAAGGAGGTCGTGAGCATGCCATCGTTGTCGAAGCTGGTGTCAAGACTGCCGTCCGTGTTGTAGCGTGCCAGCGCGAAGTTGCCGTTGCTGGATCCCGCTACCAGAATCTTGCCGTCCGCCTGTAAGGTGACGCTGCGCCCCTCTCCCAAGTTGGTCGTAACCTTGCCATCGCCGCTGAAACTGGTATCGAGCTTGCCGTCGGTGTTATAGCGTGCCAGCGCGGTTTTGCCGCCGCTGGATCCGGCCACCAGGATTTTGCCGTCAGCTTGCACGGAGACGCTGCGACCCTCATCGCCATACCAACCGAGATCGGTCGTCACCGTGCCATCGCTATCGAAGCTGGTGTCAAGACTGCCGTCGGGGTTGTAGCGGACCAAGGCGAAATCACCGCTGCTGCTCCCCGCCACCAGGATCTTGCCGTCAGCCTGCACAGCGAGGCTGTTTCCGTCGTCATAGAAACCGAGATCGGTCGTCACTGTGCCGTCGCCATCGAAGTTGGCGTCGAGGCTGCCGTCGGTGTTGTAGCGCACCAGCGCGAAGTTGCCGTTGCTGGATCCCGCTACCAGTATCTTGCCGTCAGCCTGCACGGAGACGCTGCGACCCTCATCGCCATACCAACCGAGATTGGTCGTCACCGTGCCGTCGCTATCGAAGCTGGTGTCAAGACTGCCGTCGGGGTTGTAGCGGACCAAGGCGAAATCACCGCCGCTGGTCCCCGCCACCAGGATCTTGCCGTCAGCCTGCACGGAGACGCTGCGACCCTCTCCGCTATACCAACCGAAGTCGGTCGTCACCGTGCCGTCGCTGGCGAAGCTGGTGTCGAGATTGCCGTCGATGTTGTAGCGCACCAGTGCGAAGCCGCTACTGCTGGAGCCAGCCACCAGGATCTTGCCGTCCGCCTGCACGCTGACGCCGTTTCCATAGTCATCGGAACCGAAGTCGGTCGTGACCTTGCCATCCGCGACAGTGAACGTCGGCGCCGTATTGGCCGCGAGCAGCCCGGCCCGATCGCTACCCTGAAGCCCGGAAACTTCGATGTTCCCCGTTGTCCGCTCCAGTACCCAGTCGCCGCCCAGCGCCCCGGCACCCGTCAGATCATTCGACGCCGCCACGTCAGCCCCGGTGGCCGCGGCCAGTGCCGCGATGAAAGCCTCTCCAGTGCTGCCCGCAGCGACGTTGCATCCGTACAGCAGCAGATCGCCGCTTGCGCTCAGTGCCTGGCCGATCGCCTGCAAAGGCATCTGATAGTTGCCGAGAGTGCTCTGATCGAGCGCCGTCGCCCCGAGATGCACCGTGCCGGCCGCCCCATGCGAAACGATCTGGATCGAGTCCAGTCCGCTATAGCCTGCGAGAGCCGCCTGCATCTGCGCCAGCCCATCCTCGCTCGCCTCGAGCAATACCCATTCGGTATCGGCGCTCAGGCCGGCAATCAGTGCCTGGAAGTCGGCGACACGGCTATCGATGAAGACAATGTTCTTGGTCATGGGCAGGTTCTCGGCAGAGTGACGGAGCAGCGTGCGGTATCAGTCAAGGCGGACGCACCGTCGTCGCATGAACTTTGGCAGCCCATTGGATGGCGACGATACGGTGGTGAAGCTGCGTACCGAGGGGCGCAATGGGCGTCAGCACGAACGTGCCGAGGCCGAGGCAACCCGGCTGCCCGCCTGGGTTTCAGGTTAGGGCCCGCGGCTTTGCGTCCGGGGCTTTCGCCCCGTTTGCTTTTTGACTCGTGGCCGGATTATATGCGCCTGCAATCGGCGCCTCTAATCTTTTCGTCATCTCTATATGCAGATCGAGCGACCCCCGCAAATTTCGTCTTGCAGCGTAGTCGTCATACGATCGAACTGTCCGCAAAGACGCCGGTCGACTGCGGCACGGATACTGCAAATGCGGCCGGGATGTTTATCCACGACAACGGGAAAAAATCGAATGGAGCAGGAAGCCATCTGGAGCAAGCGTTACCGCGATGCCGGCGACGAGTATCTGTTCGGCACCGGGCCGAACCGCTTTCTCGCGCACCGCGCGGCGCTTTTCGCGAGCGGCCGCGACGCGGTGTCGGTCGCTGACGGCGAGGGCCGCAACTCGGTGTGGCTGGCCGAGCAGGGGCTGGACGTGACCGCGGTCGAACTCTCCGACGTCGCAATCAAAAAGGCCCGTCGCCTCGCGGTTGGCCGAGGGGTCGAGGTCGAGTTCATCCAGGCGGACATGATGGCCCCCGATTGGCCGCCAGCCCGGTTCGTCGAGGCTTTCGACTGGGTCGTCGGCATCTTTATCCAGTTCGTCGACGCGGCGGCGCGCGAACGGCAATTCGCCGCGATGAAGCAGCTTGCGCGCCCCGGTGGACGGATCCTGCTGCAGGGCTACACGCCGAAGCAGCTCGAGTACTGCACCGGCGGGCCGTCGGCGGTCGAGAACCTGTATACGAGCGAACTGCTGCGCGTTGCGTTCTCCGACTGGGAGATCGAGGAACTCGTCGAGTACGAGGATGATCTCTCGGAAGGCGCAGCACATCGCGGCTGTTCGGCGCTGATCGGGCTCGTTGCGCGCAAGCCTTGAAAAAACCTTCCCCACCCCTTCCCGCTGGGGCGTGATGACGGAATGTACGGCGGTGCGTATGCACTGGCCGGGCTGCAGATCGGGCTTTTCGCGCTGAACCCGCGCGGCGTCAGGAAGAATGGCCCGGATGCTTAGCGCCGGGCGGGAAGTGCGCAGAAATAAAGAAAAAGCCCGAGCACTTTCGGGCCCGGGCTGAAATCCACACCAAAGGAGGAGGGTGGAGGAGACAGCTGAAGGTTAGATGAAGAGCTTGTGCGGCGCAACAAGATAAGCAATGAATTTTTTTATCCTTCGATTAATCATCCGCATTTATCTATGACACTCTGACATTCCCCCAACAAGGATAGGGAAATGACATGGTGCGGTGCGCAATCTGTGGAAAGCCCGGTGGAAAGCCTTTTGCCAGCTTCCTGGCCGGGTGACGTACTATGCCGGGGCGGGATAGGGTGGCTATGGATCGACCTTCGCTGCTTTCCCTGCGCTGCGCAGCAATCGCACATGCACAAATGCAATCGCACAGGAGCGGATCCTCACGCATGAAAACTCCGAGCAGAATCGAACCGCTGGTGGCCGATGGTCTCGTCGACCACGTCATCCGTCAGCTCATGAGCGGCAAGGAAGCCATGGTCTATGTCGTCCAGTGTGGTGACGAAGTGCGCTGTGCCAAGGTCTACAAGGAGGCCAACAAGCGCGGCTTCCACAAGGCGGTCGACTACACCGAAGGGCGCAAGATCAAGAACAGCCGCCAGGCGCGTGCAATGGCCAAGGGCTCGCGCTACGGGCGGCAGGAACAGGAGGCCGCGTGGCAGCACGCCGAGGTCGAGGCGCTGCGAGTCCTCGCGGCAGCGGGTGTGCGCGTGCCGATGCCTTACGACTTCCACGAGGGCGTGTTGCTGATGGAACTGGTGACCGATGAAGACGGCGAACCGGCTCCGCGGCTCAACGATGTGGTGCTGAGCGAGGACGATGCGCGGCAGTATCACGCCGATCTCGTGCGACAGGTCGTGCGCATGCTCTGCGCCGGGATCGTCCACGGCGATCTTTCCGAATACAACGTGCTGGTTGACCGCGCTGGCCCGGTGATCATTGATCTGCCGCAGGCCGTCGATGCCGCGGCCAACAACAACGCCCGCGCCATGCTCGAGCGCGACGTCGACAACCTCGCTGCCTACTTCGGCCAGTTCGCCCCGGAGCTGCGGGACACCGACTACGGCAAGGAGATCTGGTCGCTGTACGAATCCGGGAAACTGCAGCCCGAGAGCGCGCTCACTGGCGTCTTCCAGGCCGAAGAGGGGCTCGCCGACCTCGAGGAAGTCATGCAGATCATCGAGGCAGCGCGCAAGGAGGAGGCGGTGCGCCAAGCGGGCAGAGCGGCCGCCGAGACTCCTGCCGCCTGAACCGCCCGGCGCGACTCGCACTCATTCTTATGGTGATTGTGGTGCGAACGCCGACACATCGCCCGGTTTGCGCAACATCTTGTCGACTTCCGCGAGATGCAATTCCTCGACCTCGATCATCTGTCGCGCAAACTCCTCGAGCGCGACCGAGCGGTCCGTGACGAGCATGAGCAGATCCCGGTAGAGCTGCAGTGCGGCGCGCTCGGCTTCGAGTGATTCGCGCAGGATCGCCCCGATGTCGTGCTTGTGCGAGTCGAGCAGCGGGCCGATCGCGAGCGACGGGTAGGCGCCAAGCGTCGTGACCCATTCGCCGACCGCGCGCGCATGCATCAGCGACTCGTCGGCCTGCTCGCGCAGCCACGAGACAATCGGGATGCGGCCGAAGCCGAACACGAGGAACGAGTAATGCGTGTAGCGCACGACGCCGGCCAGCTCGGATTCGAGGATGCGGTTCAGGACCGCGACGACCGGTTCCCTGTCGAGTTCCCCCATGAGACCCTCCTTTGCGACACTCTGCACGAGGCCCGTTCGCGCGTTGATTCACTCTAGACCACGGCCTGCTGTGCTGCCGGCGCAGGGACTGGCACGCCGCAGGCTCGTCGCCCGGACGGGCATCCCTTATTCGTGATTCGCGTCGTAGAGCGAGGGAGTGACTCCGGCGTCTGCCAAAAATTCGCGCAACTGTTTGACGGATTGTTTGCTGAACTCGTTGCTGTGGTGGGGATGGTGGAGGAAGAACTCGTGGCGGTTCAACTCGACGCGGAAGCGCCCGCCATGGCCTGTCTCGATGACTGCGCCGAGATGGTTGAGTAACGACTCCACCTCGCGCCATTGAATGTTGCTTTTGGGCGGTTCGTGAAAAATCGATTCCAAGACCGCCCGGTGCTTGTGACTCATGATCCGGCCTCCTATCGACAGGGCATCATCACGCCCGGTCGGCTGCCCATGCCGGCACGCACGGGACAGGAATGGCGAAAACGCGCATCGTCGAACGCATTGCAGTCTCCCCCGGCCATGCGACGTGAATGAATAAATCCTAACCCTTGCCGGTCTGCCGGGCAATTGTCCCGCTGCGATATCGTCCAGGATGCTCGCAATGATCGTCGATCAGCGCGAGCAAGGTGGTTCCGGGCATGGCAAAGGTTCCGTGACGGAAAGGAAAGAGGGGATGGAAGGTTGTAGCAGATCTGGACGAGGGAACGCACGGATTTCGGCAGACGCAGGGCTGACGCGAGCACTTTCGATCAATCTCCCCCAGGGAATGCGACGTCCTGGTAGACGGCTGGAGCTGGTAAGCGGAACATTGCTGCCCGCGGGCGCCGGGCAATAAAGGCGAGGCGGGGAAACGCCCGCCGCGACCGCGTCCTTCGGTCGTTGCCGGTGCGACGCCGGGATTGACCGCGGGCCTCTGGAACACTTTCCAATTCCGGGTGCCCTCTAGCGCTGGCATGGCCCGGCTTACGAGGCCGGGCAGCAGATTAGACTTTCGTGGAGCATGGCGCTTGCCATCCGCCACGGCAATAAATGGAGTTCAGAATGAATTTCCCGATACCGGTACCTTCGGCAGCGACACTGCCCTTGATGGATCCGTTCGGTTTCGCACGGTCCGCCTTTGACTACTGGCGGGATGCAGTCGAGCGCAGCGTGCTGTTCATGGACGTGATGCGCCATCGTGGCAACCAGTACCTCGAGCATATCGAAAAGACCAAGCCCAGCGTGCTGGGCTTCGAGACCGAAGTACTGATGGACGGCCGCGAACTGCCGCGGCCGGTGAACTATGAACTGATGCGGGTCCTGCCTCCGGCGGGCATCGAGATCGACCCGCTGAGGCGGCCTTTCGTCGTCGTTGACCCACGCGCCGGGCACGGCCCGGGCATCGGCGGCTTCAAGCCCGACAGCGAGATCGGCGTCGCGCTGCGCGCCGGGCACCCGTGCTACTTCGTCGGTTTTCTGCCCTATCCCGAACCGGGTCAGACCGTGGAAGACGTGGTCGAGGCGGAAATCGCGTTCCTGCGCCGCGTCATCGAACGTCATCCGAAAACCGCGGAAAAGCCGATGGTCGTGGGCAATTGCCAGGCCGGCTGGCAGATCATGATGGCCGCGGCGCTGGAGCCGGACCTGTTCGGCCCGATCCTTATCGCCGGCTCGCCGCTTTCGTACTGGGCGGGCGAACGCGGCAAGGCACCGATGCGCTACACCGGCGGCCTGTCCGGCGGCAGCTGGATGACGGCGCTGCTGAGCGATCTGGGCAACGGGCTGTTCGACGGCGCGTGGCTGGTGCAGAACTTCGAAAACCTCAACCCGGCCAACACGTGGTGGACCAAGCAGTACCGGGTGTTCGCGAACGTCGATACCGAGGCGGTGCGTTACCTGGAGTTCGAGCGCTGGTGGGGCGGCCACGTGGTGCTCGGCGGCCAGGAGATCCAGTACATCGTCGATAACCTGTTCATCGGCAACCGCCTTTCGACCGCCCAGCTGATGACCTCCGACGGGCGGCGCATCGACTTGCGCAACGTGCGTTCGCCGGTCGTGGTGTTCTGCTCGCGGGGCGACGACATCACGCCGCCACCCCAGGCGCTGGGCTGGGTGCGCGACCTCTATGAAGGGGTTGACGGCATCATCGCCAACGAACAAACGATAGTTTATTGCGTACACGACAGCACCGGTCACTTGGGCATCTTCGTCTCGGGCAGCGTCTCGCGCAAGGAGCACACCGAGTTCACCGCCAACATGGACTACATCGACGTGCTGCCGCCGGGACTCTACGAGACGTCGATTTCGCGCGCCGATGAGCGTGCCGATGCCGGGCTGATCGAGCGCGAGTACCTGCTGGAGTTCACGCCGCGCACGGTCGCGGAACTCGACCGCGAGATCGGGCATCGGCCCGACGATGAAGCGCGGTTCGCCACCGTCGCCCGCATCTCCGAGATCAACCTGGGCCTCTATCGCCTGTTCTTGCAGCCTTGGGTGCGCGCGCTGTCGACTCCCTCGTTGGCCAAATGGATGCGGCGCATGCATCCGAACCGTCTCGGCTACCGCCTGCTTTCCGACCGTAATCCGCTCGCCCTGTCACTGCCGGCGCTCGCCGAGAAGGTGCGGGCCGACCGCCATCCGGTCGGCGAGGACAACGTCTTCCGCAGGGCCGAGACCCTCGTTTCCGAGCAGATCGCCCGCGGTCTCGACACGTGGCGCGACCTGCGCGACAAGGCCAGCGAGCAGCTTTTCCTGGACATCTATGGCCAGCCGCTGCTGCAGGTTCTCGTCGGCCTGCGCGCCGACGGACAGCCGCACCGCCGGCGTCCCGGCACCGAGCTTGAGCATCGTCGCTTCATCGAGCGCCGTCAGGCCGAGCTTCACGCTCGTGTCGCAGCCGGTGGCAGCCACGAGGCCATGATGCGCTCGACCATCTACGTGCTGGGCGGAGCCCCTGCGACTGACGAGCGCAATTTCAAGCGGATGCGTGCGTCGCGGGCGGAACTCGAGCCGGGCCTCAAGCTGGCCGACTTCAAGCACCTGCTGCGCGAGCAGTTCTTCATCCTCAAGCACGACCGCGAGGCGGCGCTGGAGGCGATTCCGGCCTTGCTCAAGGGACAGAGCGCCGCCGAAATCGATGCCCACCTGAAGCAGATCGAGCACGTGCTGGCCGCCAGCGGCGACCTCAGCGCGCACGCTGCGGATCGATTCGAGCGCATCAAGTCGCTGTTCCTGCGTGCGCGCCCGAACGCCGCCGAGGGGGCACCGACGTCCGCGGGCGCGGCAGCGGAATCCCCGCCGGCCGGCATGAACGACCCTGCATCGCCCGCGCCGGTCGCCATCACGGTGGAGCCGCAACAAGCGGTCACGAGCGGTCTTCCGGCGGCCGAGGCGCAGCGCGCACAGGATGGCGCCAGCGGCCGCACGGCAGACGGCGACAAGGCCGCCGCTACCCCGCGGCGACGCGCGCCGCGCAAACCACGCAACGCCTGATCGCGTTTCCCGGTCGCACCACGCCCCCTCCGTCTGAACGCCACTGATCGGGTTCCGGACGGGCGGAGGAGGGAACGCAGCCGCACGGCCTCGTGCGGCTGCGTCGCTTCAATGGGCACATTACTCGCCGCAGCACGTTGCCTTGCGGCTGGCGACGGACGACAGCGGATGCTAAGAATAAACGAGACATTCTCGAAGGATGCGGAACATGAGGTACTTCGTACCGCTCGTCATCGCTTTGCGGCACTGTTGGCGGAAAGGGTGCGAGAAGAAAGTGTGCCCCGACATCCCCGCCCAACCGCCCGTCCAGCAGGAAAACGCGCCGCCGCCAGTGACCCCGACTCCCCGCTCCCGGAACCGGATCCGGCGAAAGAGGCGCGCCCCACTCCGCTCCAGGGCAGGCGAACGATCATTCGAATCCGGCTTTCAAGGAGGGCGGCAAGAAGGATCCGGCGAACTGATCGCCTCGCCTCGGCCGGATGCCCGGGATGCCGGGCGCCCCGAACTCGTCCGGGCGAAAGCGTTTCTGCCCTGGCGATGTACAAGGAGTCGAAGATGACACGCAACACCGTAATGACAGGGGTGTTCGCCAGCCCGGGCGAAGCGCAACAGGCGAAGTCGCGGCTTCTGCAAGCCGGGATCGCGGAAAACTGCATTGCGATCAGCACGGATCTCACCGCTGACGGCCTCGCGGCCGAATTTCCCGGTCAAACGTATTCGAATCAGCCTGGGCAGGGTCCGGGCGAGGAATTGCCGGACGTTGCCGACCTGGCGCATATCGGGGCGTGCGTGCTGAGGGTGGAACTCGCATCGAACACCGACCGCAGGGCGATGGAACTCATCCTGCGGCAGTCCGGTGCGCGCATCGTCCCGGTCGAACATTGACCGTCTGTTTCCATTCTCCGTTTGTGCAACTGCTCTCCGGTTAGAATCGGGGCCTCCTGATTTTCATATCGGGGTTCAGCCCTGCCTGGCCCCGGATTTTGCGCATGCCCCTTTCATCCCAGGCCAAGGCACTGCTGGACATGGTTTACCGTGTCGGCGCCCCGCGTTTTCACGAGCTGTCCGTCGATCAGGCGCGACATTCGTTCCGGAAGTTGCAATGGGCATTCGGTCTGCCTTCTCCGGCCGTTGCGGCAACGGTTGAAGTGGCGATGCGGCGTGCAGACGGGAGCACGTTGAACGCGCGCCTGTACCGGCCGCTGGATAGCCCCGGGGACGACGAGCTTCCGCTGCTGATCTACTTTCACGGCGGCGGGTGGTGCGTTGGCGACCTCGAAAGTTATGACGTTCTTTGTCGTGAGCTGGCGAACGGCTCGGGCTGCGCGGTGTTGTCGATCGACTATCGACTCGCGCCCGAGAACCCCTTTCCGGCTGCCGTCGAGGATGCTATTTTTTCCATTGAGTGGGCGGCAGAACAAGCCCAACTGCTGGGCATAGACCGGGGGCGTATCGCATTGGGGGGGGATAGTGCGGGCGGAAACCTTTCGATTGTCGGCGCGCTCCTGGCCCGTGAACGGGCAAGTGTCGCTATCCGGTTCATGTTCCTGGTCTATCCGAGCACCGAGATCGCCAGCGACCGTCCGTCGCGCCAACTTTTCGGCCAAGGGTATCTCCTCGACCGGGAGAGCCTCGAATGGTTTTACGATCACTACCTTCCGGCAGGCGATGACGAGGACTGGCGGGCGTCGCCGATGCGCGCGCCATCATTGGCCGGATTGCCGCCGATCCTTCTCGTCACGGCGGAGTGCGACCCCCTTGCCGACGATTGCATGGCCTTTGCAGAGCGGGTGCGAGCGGAGGGAGGGGAGATCGAGCACGTCGCGGTGGACGGGGTCGTCCACGGGTTCATCACGCTGGGACAGTTTTTTCCGGAAGCCGCGCACGCCGTGGACCGGATCACCACCGACCTGCGACGGGCAGTCGAGCCCTGACGGTCGATTCATCGAGTGCAAACCTCAGTCCGGAGACCGGATGAGGCGGCTGGAGGCGGCGGAGGGGGAAAACTGCTGCGTTGCCACAATCCGAATTACACACGGAGCAACCCCCCTCGCGAGCCGATAGTGTGGGTTAAACGTCGCGGGTATGCAGAGCTGATGTACAGGCCGTTCCGCAGGGGCTATCGTGTGGACGAGCCGGGAGTGGATGAAATCGCGGTAGGTACGTATCTCGGTCCGGAAAGGGAGGAAATCCTTTCGGGACCCGGTGATTCCGATTGCTCACGTAATCCAGGATGTGCCGATGCTAAAAATATTCAGTCACTATTTTCCGTCCCACGTCCTGCAACAGGTCGTCTTCGACGCCCTCGTGCTTTTCATAGCGGTGATATTCGCGGTGGCGGTACAGGTGCGCGGCGGGGCGGTGGACTGGCGCGTCATCGTGCCTTCGGCGCTGCTTTTCGCGATCGCGATGATCCTGTTGAACAGCGCGATGGGGCTGTATCGGCCGGCCGACGGGGAGCGGTCGACGCGCACCACGATAGGTCGCGTGCTGATCTCGATGGTCGTGAGTATCCCGGTGGCGTTCGGAGTGTTCCTCGTGCTTCCGTGGAACTATTTCGCCTCCGAGGCAATGCAGATCTCGGTAATGCTGTTGCTGGGTCTGGTCCTCCTGATGCGGGCGGTGATCAACCGCCACTGGGCGACTTCGATGTTCGCCCCGCGCGTGCTGATCATCGGTACGGGGGCGGACGCGGTGTCGGTGGAGCGATCGCTCGGCAACCCGGTGCGCAGCGGCATGGAGGTAGTCGGCTTCTACGCGGTGGAAGGGGAGGATTCGGTCGACGTCGACCGGGGCCGCGTTCTCGATTGCAAGGATCTTCTTCAGACGGTCCGGCAGCTTCGGGTGAACGAGGTGATCGTCGCCGTGCGGGAGCGCCGGGGGGGTGTCCTTCCGATTCGTGAACTGCTCGACTGCAAGGTGTGGGGCGTCCGGGTGCTGGATCTGTCGTCCTTCTTCGAGCGTGTGCAGGGTCAGGTCCGCATCGATTCGCTGAAAGCGAGCTGGCTGATCTATGGCGACGGCTTCAGGCAGGGCCTTGCACGCGCCTTCGTGAAGCGCTGCTTCGATCTGGCTGCATCGTCGATCCTGTTGCTGGCCGCCGTGCCGGTGATGGCGGTCACCGCGCTGCTGATCGCGCTGGAGGACGGCGCGCCGATCTTCTATCGGCAGGAGAGGGTCGGGCTGGGCGGACGGGTGTTTCGCGTCATCAAGTTTCGCAGCATGCGGCGCGACGCCGAAAAAGACGGCAAGCCGCGGTGGGCGGTGTCCGGTGACGACAGGGTTACGCGGGTCGGGAGGGTCATCCGCAAGCTGCGCATCGACGAACTCCCGCAGATTTTCAACGTCCTGAAAGGTGAAATGAGTCTCGTCGGGCCCCGCCCGGAACGTCCGTTCTTCGTCGACCAACTGGCGCAGGAGATCCCGTTCTATGCCGTTCGCCACTGCGTCAAGCCGGGGGTCACCGGTTGGGCGCAGGTTCGATACCAGTATGGCGCTTCGGTGGACGATGCTGTTCAGAAGCTGCAATACGATTTGTATTACGTGAAGAACCACACCATCGTGCTCGATACCCTCGTTCTGTTCGAAACGGTCAGGGTCGTCCTGACCGGAGAGGGCGCACACTGACTGGATATCGGCTGGCGACTTTCGCAGACCCAGCGGAGGACCGGAATCCGTGTCCTGTTGTTGACGAGACGACTTGCTCTTGGGGGGGCTGATGGGTGTCGAGCTGTCCGACGTCGCGGTGTGGGGCTACGGCGGGGCCGCGGGGGCTTACCTTCTTTTCGGTCTGTACCTTCTGCTCGCATGGCGCGGCGGCATTCCCGGCGGCTTTCTGCTTCTTGCCGTGGGCAGCAGCGCGTCGTGGGCGCTCGCGAGCACCTTTCTCGTCCTCTATCCGAGCGCGTGGCTGGCCCTGCTGGCCGCGGTGCTGGACGTCTTCCGCAGCGCCTGCTGGTTTACGTTCCTGCTTGTGTTGCTGCGTCCCCTGGGGGGAAATCGGCTGCGATGGCCGGCAGGGTTCACGGCGCTCGTGGTCGCCGCCGAGTTGATCGCGGTAGCGTTTTCCGGCCTCGATCTGCCCGTCGATCTCAAGCCGGCAAACCTGATGCTCGCCGCCTTTTTGGTGGCTTCGGTGTTCGGCCTGGTGCTCGTGGAGCAGCTTTTCCGCGCGATACCGGCAGAATCGCGCTGGGGACTGAAACCGTTGTGCCTCGGCCTCGCCGCTGGCTATGTGTTCGAACTGTACCTGTTCGCCGACGGATTCCTGTTCGGCCGGCTCGATCCCGATGTGTGGGGGGTGCGCGGCATCGCCCATGCTCTGGTGATTCCGCTGGTCGCGGTTTCAGCGGCGCGTACGCCGTCGTGGACGCTGCGGATCTCGGTATCACGGGAAATGGCGTTCCATTCCACGGCGCTCGCGGTGTCGGGCCTGTACCTGCTGGTAATCGCCGCGGCCGGATACTACGTCCGCTATTTTGGCGGGAACTGGGGCAGGGCTCTGCAACTGACCCTGCTGTTCGCCGGGTTCCTGCTGCTGCTGGTTTTCCTCTTCTCGGGGTCGCAGCGTGCCCGCCTGAGAGTGTTCATCAACAAGCACCTGTTCCCCTACCGCTACGATTATCGCAACGAATGGTTGCGCTTCACCCAGGCGCTCTCGTCCGCCGGCGGCGCGCTGGATCTCGGGCAATCGGTCATAAAAGCCCTTTCGGATCTGGTCGAGAGTTCCGGTGGAACGCTCTGGCTGAAGGACGCGAGCGGCCGCTTCTCGGTCAACGCGCGCCTCAATCAGGGGGCTTCGGACGCTTCCGAGGACGATGGCAGTGCTCTATGCCGTTTTCTCGACGAGCGCGAATGGATCATCAATCTCGAGGAGTTCCGCTCCCGTCCCGCTCATTACGACGGTCTGGTGTTGCCGATGTGGCTGTCCGCGATACCCGACGCGTGGCTCGTCGTGCCGCTCAAGTCGTCGGGCGCGCTGGTCGGCTTCGTGGTGCTCAATTCACCTCGCACCGCGTTCGAGGTCGACTGGGAAGTGCTCGACCTGCTCAAGACGGCCCAGCGCCAGGCCGCGAGCTATCTCGCCCGCATGCAGGTGACCGAAGCCTTGCTCGAGTCGCGCAAGTTCGACTCCTTCAACCGCATGTCGGCGTTCGTCGTTCACGACCTGAAGAATCTCGTCGCCCAACTGTCGCTGATGCTCCGCAACGCCGAGCGCCACAAGCACAATCCGGCGTTCCAGGAAGACATGCTCGACACGGTCGCGCATGTCGAATCGCGCATGCGCGCGTTGATGGCGCAATTGCAGGAAAAACGTTCGATCGATCCGCACAGGCGGGTCGATCTTTGTGCGCTGGCCGATCGCATCCAGGCGACGAAGCGCCATCAGCAGCCGACGGTGGAGGTGTTCGCGGACCGCGATCAGCGGCTCGAAGTCCAGGCGCATCCCGAACGGCTCGAGCGCGTGATCGGACATCTCGTGCAGAACGCCCTCGATGCGACGCAGGACGATGGCAAGGTGACAATAAGGGTCGATATGCCGGACCCGTCCTCAGCCCGTGTGGCGGTCGAGGATACCGGCTGCGGGATGACGTCCGAGTTCATGAAAGAGCGCCTGTTCAAGCCGTTTCACACCAGTAAATCCACGGGAATGGGTATTGGGGTCTACGAGACGCAGCAGTACATTCATGAACTGGGAGGCCGCATTCATTTTGACAGTGAAGCGGGACGCGGTACCTGCGTGACCGTGGTATTGCCCGTTTCTGTCCGGGCCGATCCTGATTTGCCAGCTACGCGGGAAAGGGTACGCGAAAATCATGAATGACAAGCGGCGTACGCTGCTGATCGTCGAGGACGATCCGGCACTTCAGAAACAGATGCGCTGGGCTTTCGACGCTTTCGAAACAGTTGTCGCGGGCGATCGGGAAAGCGCGATCACGCAATTGAGACGTCATGAACCGGCGGTCGTGACGATGGATCTCGGGCTGCCCCCCGCGCCCGATGACGGCGCCGAGGGGTTTCGCCTGCTGGGCGAGATGCTCGCGCTGGCCCCCGATACCAAAGTCATCGTCCTGACCGGGCAGCATGAGCGCGAAAACGCGGTGAAGGCGGTCGCGATGGGGGCCTACGATTTCTTCGGCAAGCCTTTTGAACCGGAGCTGCTCGGCCTGACGATCGACCGCGCTTTTCGCCTGCACGACCTGCAAATGGAAAACCTGCGTTTGGCGACGCTCCAGGGAACGAGCCTGTCCGCCGTCCTCACGCGGGACTCGGCGATGCTCAAGGTCTGCCGCACCGTCGAGAAAGTGGCGCCGGCGAACGTGACGATCGCGCTGCTCGGAGAGAGCGGTACCGGCAAGGAAATCCTGGCGCGCGGCCTGCATGCGATGTCGACGCGCGCAAAGGAGCGCTTTGTCGCGATCAACTGTGCCGCCATCCCGGAAACGCTGCTCGAAAGCGAACTGTTCGGCTATGAGAAAGGGGCCTTTACCGGGGCCGTGAAACAGACGCAGGGCAAGATCGAAGCTGCGCACAGGGGGACTTTTTTCCTCGACGAGATTGGCGACCTGCCGATGGCGCTGCAGGCGAAGCTGCTGCGTTTCCTGCAGGAGCGGGTCATCGAGAGGATCGGCGGCAGGGAAGAGATTCCGGTCGACGTGCGGATCGTGTGCGCGACGCACCGCGACCTGAAGGCGCAGATCAGCGCCGGCCTGTTCCGCGAGGACCTTTATTACCGGCTCGCCGAAATCGTCATCGAAATCCCCCCGTTGCGCGACCGGGACGGCGACGCGGTGCTTCTCGCGCATGCCTTCGTGCAGCGCTTCGCGCAAGCCAACGGACGGGGAACGATGCACCTGGGCGACGATGCGGTGGCGGCAATCGAGTCGCATCGCTGGCCGGGCAACGTGCGGGAGCTGGAAAACTGTCTCAAGCGTGCCGTCATCATGGCCGAGGGAAGCCGCATCACGTCCGACGATCTGGGTCTGGACAGCGTCGATCCGGATCTGCAGCACCTCAACCTGCGACAGGTGCGCGACGAGGCGGAACGGCGCGCCGTGGTGCGGGTGCTGGCGCGCACCAACGGCAATATTGCCCGCGCGGCGGACATTCTCGGCGTGAGCCGCCCATCGCTTTACGACCTCATGAACCGTTTCGGTTTGAAGAAGGAGAACTGACCGTGTCCAATCGGAAGGCTTCAGGCGCAACTGTTCGCCGAATTGTTACCGTCGCCCTAAGCGCTGCGCTGTTGACGGCCTGCAGTGATGACCCGGAAACCATGCTCCGCTCCGCGAAGGATTATCTCGCCAAGAACGACCCCAATGCGGCGGCGATTCAATTGAAGAATGCGCTCCAGAAAGATGGCAATCTGGTCGAGGCGCGTTTTCTTCTGGGCCGCGTAAACCTCGAACAGGGCAACATTGCGGGCGCGGTGAAGGATTTGCGCCGGGCTGCGGAACGCGGCTATCCGGACGCGCAGGTCGGCCCACTGCTGGCGCGAGCCCTCCTGCTGTCCGGCGAGTTCGACCAGGTGCTGAAGGAGTTCGAGGGCAAGACGCTCGATGATCGTGCCGGACAGGCCGTGCTGCTCGGCGCGGTGGGTGGTGCGCATTTCGCCAAGGGGGACCTCGAAAAGGCCCGGGCGGCGTATGAGGCCGCGGCGGCGGCCGATCCATCCAGCGGGTCCGCACGGGCAGGCCTGGCGCAGGTAAAGTTGTCCGCCGGAGAACTCGACGGAGCGCTCGCCGACGCCGATGCCGCCATTGCGGCAGACCCGGGCGCCGCCGATGCTCATGCCGTTCGAGCTGATGTGTTGCTGATGAGGAAGGACATTCCCGGCGCAGCGGCCGCCCTTGAGGAGGCGATCAAGGCTCGGCCGAAGGCGGTGAACTACCACTTCGCGCTGGTATCGATGTTGCTGCGGGAAAACCGCGTAGACAAAGCGATGCCGCATCTGGAGGCGATGAAGAAGAGTGCGCCGCAGCATCCCTCGACGCGCTACCTCCAGGCGTTGGTCGATCTGCGCAACAACAGAATCGAGGAGGCGCGCGACAACGTCACCGAGGCGGTGCGTCTGGCTCCGGGTTATCTGCCCGCGCGCCTGCTCGCCGGCGTCATCCACATCCGCCTGAATCAACACGTCCTGGCCCAGGAACACTTGGGGGTAGTTCTGGCCCGGGCTCCGAAACAGCCGCTGGCGCGCCGAATGCTTGCGATGTCGCTAATGGCGTCCGGAGATCAGGGTCGCGCGCTGACGACCCTGCAACCGCTGCTGGATGCATCGTCCGTAGATAGCGCGACGATGGGCCTGGCCGGGCGGATCCACGTGGCCAATGGCGATCTTGACCGTGCAGCGGAGTATTTTGCCAAGGTGGCGGCGGTAGAGCCGGAGAATGCAATGGCGCGGACGCGCCTCGGGGTGTCGAAGTTGCTGGGCGGGGACACCAGCGAGGCTTTCGCCGATCTCGAAGCGGCGTCGGATCTCGAGTCCGACACGGGGCATGCTGATGTGATCATGATTCTTGCGCACCTTCGCCGCGGCGAGCTCGACAAGGCGATGGCTGCGCAGCGGCAACTCGAAGCCAAGCAGCCGAATAACCCGCAGACGCATGTGCTCAAGGGAGGGATTCTGCTCGCCCGAAAGGATGCTGCAGGGGCTCGCCTGGCTTTCGAAAAAGCCCTCGAACTGAAGCCTGATTCCGTGGCCGCGGCGGCAAATCTCGCGCGGATGGATATTGGGGAGAAACGCCCCGATGACGCCCGCAAGCGCTTCGAAAAGATCGTCGCGGCCAATCCGAAAAACGTCGAAGCACACTTGTTGCTTGCCGATCTGTTGGCCCGCACCGAGGCAAAACCGGCAGAAGTAGTATCGATGCTCGAACGTGCGGCCGGTGCGAATCCGGCTGCGCTGGCACCGAAACTTGCACTGGTGCGCTATTACCTTGGCAGCAAGGACCCGAAAAAGGCGCTCTTGATCGCGCAGGAAGCCGCCGCCGGCCACGCCGATCAGCCCCAGGCAATCAGTATGCTGGCGCGGGCCCAGCTGGCAGCGGGCGATCAACAACAGGCGGTCTCCTCACTAAACAAGTTGTCTGAGCTGGTGTCGCAATCTCCTCCATCGCTGACCGAAGTAGCGGATATGCAACGGTTCGCGAAGGACCGTGCAGGGGCCGAGCGGTCGCTGCGCCGGGCGCTCGAGCATAAGCCGGACATGTTCGAAGCCCAGCAGCGCCTTGCTTCGCTGCTGGCCGAAGACAAGCGGACGGATGAGGCGCTGAAAATTTCGGCAACCGTTCAGAAGCAGCGTCCGAAGGCGGCGGCCGGTCCGCTTCTTGAAGGTCAGATCCACGCGGCCAGTGCCAACTGGGAGCCGGCCGTGCAGGCATATCGCAAGGCGCTCGAGCTTGAGGCCTCGGCTCAAACTGCTGCCAAGTTGCATGCCGCACAAGTGTTGGCCGGCAAGGCACCGGATGCGGCGAAGACGGCTGCCGACTGGCTCCGCACCCACCCGAAGGACGTGGTATTGCGCAGCTATCTTGCCGGGCGGGCCCTTGCAGAGCGGCGGCTTGACGAGGCCGAAAAGCTATTTCACAAGGTGGATGAGTTAAGCCCGGACAATGCTCAGGTGCTGAACAACCTGGCATGGATCGCGGGGCAGCGCAAGGATCCGGAGGCGCTCGCGCTGGCCGAGCGGGCGCTGAAACTGGCGCCCGATAACCCGGCGATTCTTGACACGCTGGGTATGCTTCAGGTGGAGCGCGGCCAACGCGACGAGGGCCTCGAAAATCTTCGCAAGGCTGTCGGACTGTCTCCGGGGACCGGGGTGCTCCGGCTGAATCTGGCGAAGGCCTACCTCAAAGCCGATCGCAAGGACGACGCTCGCAAGGAACTCGACAATCTGCTCGGGCAGGCGCCCGCGGGAAGTCCGTTGCATGCGGAAGCGACCAAGCTGAAGCAAGGGTTGTAAGGTCTCGAGCATTCAGGCACCGGCATATCGGAAACCTTTAGGGACTCGCATTCATGACCATCATCGCCGTGATCGGCCTGGGCTACGTCGGGCTGCCGCTTGCTGTGGAGTTCGGCAAGAAATTCAAGACCATCGGCTTCGACCTCTCGGCCGACAAGGTCGCGGCTTACCGTGACTTCGTCGATCCGACCGGGGAAGTGCCGTCAGACGATCTTCGCGCCGCGATTCATCTCGGTTGTCATTCCGATCCGGCTTCCATCCGCGAGGCGGACTTCATCGTCGTGGCCGTGCCGACGCCGGTCGACACTGCCCACAAGCCGGATTTCACCCCATTGATCCGCTCGTCCGAAACGGTGGGCCGCAACCTCAAGCGCGGCGCGGTCGTGGTATTCGAATCCACCGTGTACCCGGGAGCGACCGAAGAAGTCTGCATTCCGATCATCGAACGGGAATCGGGTCTGAAGTGGAAGCAGGATTTCTTTGTCGGTTATTCACCTGAGCGCATCAATCCGGGCGACAAGGAGCGCACGGTGACGAAAATCGTCAAGGTCGTTTCGGGCGATACGCCGCAGACGCTGGAGAAGGTCAAGGAAGTCTATGGCGCAATCATAAGCGCCGGGGTTTATCCGGCCAGTTCCATCAAGGTCGCCGAGGCCGCGAAGGTCATCGAGAATACACAACGCGATCTCAACATCGCGCTGATGAACGAACTTGCGGTGATTTTCCACAAGATCGGAATCGATACCACCGAAGTGCTGCAGGCGGCCGGAACGAAGTGGAACTTCCTGCCGTTCAGGCCCGGCCTCGTCGGCGGCCACTGCATCGGAGTCGACCCGTATTACCTGACGCACAAGGCGGAAATGCTCGGTCATCATCCGCAGGTCATTCTCGCCGGCCGCCGCATCAACGACAGCATGGGGAAGTACGTCGCCGAACAAACCGTGAAACAGATGATCCAGGCGGGGCACTCGATCAGGGGCTGCGATGTCATCGTGCTGGGGCTCACGTTCAAGGAAAATTGCCCGGATCTGCGCAACAGCAAGGTCATCGACGTGATCCGCGAGCTCGAGAGCTTCGGTTGCAGCGTGCATGTCCATGATCCTGTCGCCGCGCCTGCGGAGGCAGCCCGCGAATACGGCATTCGTCTCGTGCCGTGGGAAGCGCTGCCGAAGGCGGCGGCAATGGTGGCTGCCGTTTCCCATGCGGCGTATCTCGATATGCACCTGGATGAGTTCGCAGACAAGCTCCTGCCGGGGGGCGTTTTCTCCGACGTGAAATCATCCTATGACGCGGGCGCACTGGCCAGAGCGGGTGTAACGGTTTGGCGACTCTAGGAGCATCTGCTAGAACACCTGTATCGGCAGCCGGGCCAATGCCATTGGGGGGATGATGAAACGCCGCAAACTCCGCAATGATCGCTGTCGTGCAGCGCTGCTTTTCGTCCTCGCGGCCGGCACCGTGGCGCCGGCATATGCCGTCGAGCGCAAGGAGCAGGGTCCCACTGGGGCAAAGCTCGCGATCGCGGCGCATGCACGCTATCTTGTCGAGCAGGGTGTCGCCCACGAACATGGCGAAGGCGTACCGCGCAATCCCGCCCGGGCAGTCGCCCATTATTGCGAGGCGGCGCGCCTCGGCGATGCCGAAGCGATGTACGCCCTCGGCTGGATGTATGCCAACGGACGAGGGACGCGGCGCAACGACGCCTATGCCGGAACGCTGTTTGCGATGGCGGCCGCGCGCGGGGACGTGCAGGCGCGACGGATGCTGCGCTTCACCGGGGGTCCCAGCGGGCAGGCCCCCCCTTGCCTGAATGCCGCATCGACGGTCGCGCTCGACGATCATGAATGGAATCCCGAGACCCACATCCGGTCGCTGTCGGCCGAACGGCAGCGCATTGCCCGCATGATCATCGAACTCGCGCCCACCTATCAGATCAGCCCCCGCTTCGCGCTGGCGATCGCGGTGGCCGAGTCGCGCCTCGATGCGGGAGCCGTCTCGCCGAAGAATGCAATGGGCGTCATGCAGCTGATTCCGGACACGGCCGCACGCTTCAACGTCCGCGATCCGTTCGATCCGCGCGAAAACATCAAGGGAGGCCTCGCCTATTTGCGCTGGTTGCTCGCGTATTTTCGCGGTGACATTGCGCTCGCGGCTGCCGGCTACAATGCGGGCGAGGGCGCGGTCGACCGGTACCGCGGCGTGCCGCCTTACCCCGAAACGCGGGCCTATGTGGCGCGTATATTGAACTTCGTGGCGCGCCGGGAGCATCCGTTCGACAGCCGGATCGCACGGCCCAGTGCAGTGATGCCGGCAGGGCAGCCGGCAAGTGAGGGAGCGAGCGATACATGAATTTCAGCGCGGCGAACCGTGCGCTCCGGCGCAGCCTCGTTGTCGCCGCAACCACGGCCACTGCAATGCTGATTCCGCTCCCGGCGGCGGCAGACCTGGTCGATACCGTGTCGCGCATCAAGCCGTCGGTGGTTGCGGTGGGCACCTTCCAGCGCACCCGCGCTCCCGCCTTCAAGTTCCTCGGCACCGGTTTTGCTGTCGGTGACGGGATGATGATCGCGACCAATGCGCACGTCGTGCCCGATGCGTTGGCCGATGATCAAATGGAAACGCTCGCGGTGGCGGTGCCCGGCGAGCGGCAGGCGACGATACGCAAGGTCAGCAAGCTTGCAGTCGACAAGAACCACGATCTGGCGGTGTTGCGGCTCGAAGGCGGTCCGCCGCTGCCTTCCCTGTCCATCGACGAGTCGTCCGGCAGCGTCCGCGAAGGTCAGAGCATCGCCCTGACCGGTTTTCCGATCGGCAGCGTCCTGGGATTGTCGCCCGTGACGCACCGCGGCATCGTCGCCGCGATCACGCCGATCGGGATTCCGCAGCTACGCGCGCAGCATCTCAATCAGGCGCTAATCCGCCGCCTGTCGAACGACCCGTTCCGTATTTATCAGCTCGACGCAACGACCTACCCCGGAAACAGCGGAAGCCCGGTATTCGATTCCGAGACGGGGCGACTCATCGGGGTGATCAACATGGTGTTCGTCAAATCCACCAAGGAAAACATTCTGAGCGACCCGTCGGGCATCAGCTACGCGATTCCCGTGGAGTACCTGAAGGCGCTGCTGAAAGGGCTGGAGTGACGGGGCAACCCGCCCCCGGGCGGGCAGGAGGTTGCGAAATGGTCTCCTCGGCGAGAATCGAACTCACATCTAGCGCTTAGGAGGCGCTCGTTCTATCCATTGAACTACGAGGAGAGCGCGCAATTCTAGCCGTTCGAGCGCCGGCGACCAAGCACGCCTTTGCCGTTTCCGTGGATTTTGTGGGTGGCGTGGCCATTGTGCGGTTCGTGCTGGGGAAGCGGCGCTTCTCCATGCTGCTCTTCGGCCTGTACCGTCGAAGAAGGCGGTAGCAGGAAATCGCGGGGACGCGAGACGAAGCGCCGGACGATCATTTTCCCCAGCTCGCGTCCCTGCGCGAAGGTGATGCGGCGCGCGCGCAGCGCGACGTAGAGGGTCAGCGCGAAGCTGACCCCGAGGTTCGTGAGTCCGATGAGCGCGATGCCTGCTGCCGACAGCGCGGCCAGTTGCCAGCTCAGCGTGAAGTCCATGCCGACGGCAGCGTAGCCGACGTACGCGGACGAGAATGCGATGTGGCGAATGTCCAGCGGCAGGCCGAACAGGACCCCGAGCGCCGTCACCCCGCCGAGCAGGAAGCCGAAGAAGAAATTCGCGGCCAGCGCGCCGAGGTTGTTCTCGACGTAGGTGGCGACGCGCTGCATGCGTGCGATGCCGAACACCCGGCGAGGCCAGCGCAGCTGCAACAGCCGCTGCGGAATGCGTTCGTAGGCCGACAGGTTATCGTAGTAGCCCGCGATCAGCCCCGACAGGAACAGGCAGAAACCGGCGATTGCCGCGAACAGGACCGCTCCGCTGACGGGATCGACCTGGTTGAGCAGTTCGCGCGCCTTGCCCGCGTCGGTGAACGGATCGCCGCTAAGCGAGTGGATGCCGATCGCCACCAGCATCGCCATCGGAATCGCGACGCCGATGTTGCCGAGGATCGCGGCCAACTGGCTCCGCACGGTGCGCGCGATGAGTTCCACGAGGTTCTCGAGGTTGCTGTTCTTGCCCTGCGCTTCCCCGATGGAAGCGGCGATCGCGTTGGCCGTCATCGCCGGCTGCTTGGTCGCGACCGTGCCGCCGAGAATGTGGATCAGGACGAAGCCGATGCCGTAGTTGAGGCAAAACGCCAGGGCCTCGGTCATGGGAGCGAAACCCTGGCGACCCAGCACGATCTTCAGGCCCGTCATCACTGCGATGATCAGCCCGCCGAGCGCTGCCGAGCCGAGAATGCCGAAGTATTCGCGGCGGGTCGAGGTAATGTAGTGCTCGCCGGTCTTGCTTGCGCTTTCGGTCATGCGCATCGACAGCAGTTCGACGTTCTGCCCCCAGTAGTCGGAGAGCTTGTTCTTGCGGCACTCGGCGTGCACCAGCTGCTTGAAGATACCGACGATCTGGGTCGCGACCGCGTCGATGCGTCGTTCGGCATGCAGCCGATGGAGCAGGAACAGCAGGTCGGCCATCCGGTCGAGGTGCTGGCGGAGGCGTTCGAGCTTGAACGTGAGCGCCAGGCTGGTGCCGATCTTCGCCGCGCGCTTGCGGATCCGCAGCACGACGTCGTCGCACTGGTCAAGCATCACCTGCAGATGCTTTTCGTCTTCGACCAACTCGGTGCCGTCCTTCCAGGCGCGCCGATAGTGGTCGAGATAGGCCACCAGTTCTTCGTTCTGCGCCAGAAAGGGCGATTCATGTTCCTCGAGTGTGGGGTCGACGCGGATCAGCTCGGGCTCCAGCCCGATCGCCGACACGTGGTACGACAATACCCGCAGCGCCTCGAGGATTTCGGCGGCGGCGTGCGGCAGCTCGTGGCCCTCTTCGGTGCTGTCGGGCTGGATCGGAGTCGAGCCGAAAACGCTGCGCAGGAACTCGACCCAGTCTGCGTCCGGGATCGCGGTGACCCATGCCTCGTCATCCGTGCGGTGGAAGACCACGCTCAGCACGTCCTTCATGTAGTCGGTGTCGACCACTTCGGGCAGCAGGCGCCCGGAAATGCGATGTGCCGTCTCGGAAAAGAAACCGGTCGACGGCAGCAGGCCGGACGAGACGTACAGCGATACCTGCTTGCGCTCCTGAAAGAGGCGGATCAACGCATCGCACAGCCCTTCTGCAAGGTCGTGACGGGCGGCGAGGGTGTGCGTCAGGGCGCGCAATGCCGTGATCGCCGCTTGCGTGTCGGAAGCTCTGGCCGGGCGCAGCTCATCGACCAGTGCGACCCACAGCGCGAGGTCGTCGTCGTGTTCTTCGCGGAACCGTCCCAACAATGCTTCCATGCCGCCTCGCCGATGGTGTTGTCTGGAAAATGTTGCACCGCATTATGCTCGAATGCGCCGCTATGGTAGCAGGCCGGTAAAATGGCTTTTCATTCCAACGAGTCCTCTAACCATGCCGCTGCTTTCTGTCGACAACGCCTGTCTTGCGTACGGGCACGTGGATCTCCTTGCCCATGCGGAGTTCCAGCTCGACGCAGGCGAACGCGTGGCGCTGATCGGGCGAAATGGCTCGGGCAAGTCCAGCCTGCTGCGCGTGTTGGCGGGGCAGGCTGTTCTCGACGACGGGTCGGTATGGCGGCAGTCCGGGCTGAAGGTGGCGTACGTGCCCCAGGAGGCGGATTTCGCCGTCGAACGCGACGTGTTCGCGACGATCGCCGACGGCCTGGGCGATGCCGCGCGTCTTTTGGTCGAGTATCACGCGGCGATGCATGCAGTTGCCGAATCGGCGAGCGAAGAGGCGCTGGCGCGGCTCGAGGCGCTGCAGCACGCGGTCGAGGCGGCCGACGCGTGGCGGCTCAACCAGCGCGTCGACGAGATCCTGCTGCGCCTCGGCCTGCCCGGCGATGCGCTGGTTTCGAGCCTGTCCGGAGGAGGTGTCAAGCGCGTGTCGCTGGCGCGGGCGCTGGTCGCCGAGCCCGATCTGCTGTTGCTCGATGAGCCGACGAACCACCTCGACCTGGACGGCATCCTGTGGCTCGAATCGCTGATCCGGGATTTCCGCGGCACGGTCGTCGTGATCACCCACGACCGTGTGTTTCTGGACAACGTGGCCACCCGCATCATCGAGCTCGATCGCGGCAAACTCGCAAGCTATCCTGGACGTTTCAGCGACTATCAGCGGCGCAAGGCGGAGGAGCTCGACGCCGAGGCGAAAGCGAGCGCGCGCTTCGACAAGGTGCTCGCGCAGGAAGAAGTGTGGATACGTAAGGGGGTCGAGGCGCGGCGGACGCGCAACGAGGGCCGGGTGCGCCGGCTCGAGGCGCTGCGCCGCGACCGCGCCGCGCGGCGCGAGCGGCTCGGCAACGTGAAGCTTGCTGTCGACAAGGGCGAACAGAGCGGCCAGATGGTCGCCGAGCTCACGGACGTGACCAAGCGCTTCGGCGATCGCGTCGTCGTGCGCGACTTCTCGACGCGCATCCTGCGCGGCGACCGCATCGGGCTGATCGGGCCGAACGGCGCCGGCAAGACGACGCTGCTGAAGCTGATTCTCGGTGAAATCGCCCCGGATGCCGGAACGGTGCGCCGCGGCACGCGCCAGACCGTCGCCTACTTCGACCAGCTGCGCGAGCAGCTCGACCCGGAACTGCCGCTCACCGAGGTCATCAGCCCGGGTTCGGACTTCGTCGAGATCGGCGGCGAGCGCAAGCACGTCATCGGTTACCTCGGCGATTTTCTGTTCGCGCCGCAGCGCGCGCGGTCGCCGGTGAAATCGTTGTCCGGCGGCGAGCGCAACCGGCTGCTGCTCGCCCGGCTGTTCGCGCGGCCGGCCAACGTGCTGGTGCTCGACGAACCGACCAACGACCTTGACATCGAGACGCTGGATCTGCTCGAGGAGCTGCTGTCCGCCTACGAAGGCACGCTGTTTCTCGTCAGTCACGACCGCGCGTTTCTCGACAACGTCGTGACCCAGGTGATCGCGGCCGAAGGTGACGGGCGCTGGGGCGAATACGCCGGCGGCTACGCCGACTGGCAGCGGGTCAAGCAGGCCGAGATGGAGCGCGGTGCGGAACAGGCGCGGCTTGCCGCGACGCAGGCGAAAAGCGCTCCGTCCGCGTCGAAAGCGGCTGCGGCAACGACGTCGCGCGGCGACAAGCTGTCGTTCAACGAGAAAAGGGAACTCGACGCATTGCCCGACCGCATTGCAGCGCTGGAGGCGGAGCAGGGCGCGCTGCAATCGCGCCTGGCGGATCCGGCGCTGTATCAGGAAGCGCCGCAGGAAGCCGTGCAGATCAAGGAGCGGCTCGATACCGTAGAGCGGGAAATCGAAGATGCGCTGGCGCGCTGGGAGGCTCTGGAGACGCGCGCGGGCGGGTGACCCGCCCGTTCGGGCTCGTAGTCTGTGAATAGACCTGCTGCGCGGTTCGATTGGTGTGCATGCTGATGCCGGCACCCTGAATTGCGTAGCGCGGATGAGCCGAAGGCGTTATCCGCCAGGCCTTGCAACGGTGCATGTGCAGGCGTCGGAGTGGCGGAAGACGCTTCGCTTTTGGCTACGCCGAAACTTCGTTTTCCGCCCTACGGCGCCTCTGCGACTGCACCGGTTTGCCGACGACGTGCCGGCCGAGTCAGTCCTCGGCGAAGACTTCGTCGAGGCTCGTGGCATCGATCACCCGGTCGGCCCAGGTTTCAAGCTGTCGGGAGTCGGCGCAGGCGAGGCGGTCGAGCACGTTCTGCGGAAGCGGGCCGAAGCGACGGGTGAGCTGGCGGCGCAGGATGGTGCCTTCGCCTTTCACTATGCCTTGCTCCAGGCCCTTTTCCAGGCCCTTTTCCAAGCCTTTTTGCATGCCCTGTTGCATACCGCGCTCGATTGCGAGCCGTTCGACGCTGGTCACGTATCGCACTTTCCGTTCTCCTTCAATGTCTTCGATATCCTGCCACAGTTTGGCCTCGAGAGCCTTCGGCAACTGCATCATCCAGTCGAGCACCGAGAACAGGCGCAGGATGCGGCGCTTGTCCCAGTCGCGTTCGTAGAGCAGGCGAACGAGCCGGCGTTTGGCCTGGAAGCGGGTGGCGGGATCCTGGCGGGTCTGGCGGGTGAGGAGGTGGGCTGCGGTTATGAGCGCGAACGGGTTCGTGTCCGCGAGCAGGGCGTCGAGCCGCTCGGTGTGATCCGTCAGTTTGGCGACCGGAAAGCGGATGCCGGTCTCGCAGCCGAATGCTTCGACGTGGAACTGGTCGGGTCGCCACGCGGCCTCTTCATCCGCGAGCACGGCGAGGCTCGCCACCGGGCGGTCGTAGCGGTCGAAGAGGCGGTAGTTGTAGACGAACATGCGCCTGGCGAAGTCCGCTTCGCGGCTGCCCTGCACCTCGACATGGACGTACACCCATCCTTCGCCGCCGCCGAGGCGCGTGACCCGCACCAGCTTATCGACGAAGCGCCGGCCGAGCTCGGCGTCGCGCACGACCTGGCGCAGTTCCTGGTCGAGAAAGACATGTTCGTGCGTCCAGTCGATCTGGCGATGCGCGTCGGGAAAGTAGAAGGCGATGAATTCGGGAAAGGCTTCTTCGAGCGCCTCCTTCCACGGGCTGTCGTATTGATCCACTTCCGCTTCCGCTGTTGATGTCATGGCGCGATCTTGCGATGGTCCGGTCCCGCTCAGGTCGCCGGCGGAAAGAATCGGTACGAATCTTCCGGCGGCACGCCGAGGCGTGCAATCAGCTGTTCGCGATTGAGGTGCACCAGCTCTTCGATCGCGGCAATGTCGTCCGGCAGCGCTTCGTTGTCCCAGCCCGAAGCGAGGTGGCGCGCGAACCCGGCGGCGAGTTGCACGTTGCGTACCCGCGGACTGCCGGCCTGGGCCTCGTCCATCAGCATGATCAGCAACTCGGGAAGCTTCCACGCCCGGATCAGCCCGATCTGGATGTCTTGCGCGGTGCAGCCGAAAACTTCGCGTTGTGCATCCGCGCTGCGCCGCCAGCGGTTTGCCCGCTGGATCTCGTAGACGCGCAACGTCAGCGCCGGCGCGAAAGTCCAGCACATGATTTCGACCGCGTCGAGCAGCAGCGCGGCAACAGTCACTTCATCGACGTCCAGATCGTGCCGCAGGATCGCCCAGTCGCGCGCATAGTGTGCCGCACGGCGTGCGCGACCGATGATCCGGAGCGCGCCGACCAGCGCTTTGGGGTGGGCGTGCAGCGTGTCCTCGAGCGTCGGCATCGCGGCAAAGGCGGCGAAGAAGGGCGTTATCCCCATCATCATGATCGCGCGGTCGATTGTCGTGATGTCGTGGTTCTGCACCGAAGTCCGCCTGGCCTGAAGGGTCGTCAGCAGCTTCATCGTCATCAGCGGATCGCTGATGACGACCGCGGCGATGCGCTTGCCGCTGACCGAGTTCTCCTGTCCTTCGAGGGTGGCGAATTCGCGGACGGTATGGCGCAGCACGGGCACGTTCTGCGCAGACAGAAATTCGACATAGGCGTCGACCGAATCAAGGGGCGCGTCAAGGAGGGGCATGGGCTTGGGCTGCCGGGGATTCTTCGATTCATCGGTTCCGGTTCGCTCGAACCGGAGTGGCAATCGCATACGCCAGCCGGATCGTGAAAAGATCGAGCACGGGATTTGGCTATAATCGGTCCAAAAAACCGTGGCGTCCATATCCCCGTGCATCCCAACCGAGAGGAGTTGCCCCAAGTGACTGCGCCGTTCAAAGCGTTCCTGATCGATCAGGACGAGAGCAAGAAAGTCTTCAGCCGCATGACAACGCTGACCCGCGAGCAACTCGACGCTGGCGAAGTGCTGATCCGGGTCCATTATTCCAGCATCAACTACAAGGACGCGCTCGCTGCGACCGGTGCCGGCAAGATCATCCGGCGTTTTCCATGCGTGGGCGGCATCGACCTGTCCGGCGAGGTTGTGGAAAGCGCGGACGCCCGTTTCCGGGCCGGCGACAAGGTGATTGCGACCAGCTTCGACATCGGCGTGTCGCACCATGGCGGTTATGCCGAATACGCGCGCGTGCCGGCCGGGTGGGTGGTGCCGCTACCCGACGGACTGGATCTGTTCGAAGCGATGGCGCTCGGCACGGCCGGTTTCACGGCCGCGTTGGGGATCGTGCGGATGGAAGACAACGGTCTCGCGCCCGAGCGCGGCCCGGTGGTCGTGACCGGTGCGACGGGCGGTGTCGGCGGACTTTCGATCGACATGCTGTCGCGCCTCGGCTATCACGTCGTCGCGCTGACCGGCAAGGAGGCCGAAGCCGATTACCTCCAGATGCTCGGTGCCGCCGAGGTGCGGCTACGCAGCACGATCGACTTCGACAACGTGCGCCCGCTCGAAGCGGCGCAATGGGCCGGCGCGATCGATAACGTCGGCGGAAAGATCCTGCACTGGATCCTCGCGACGATGAAGCAGGCCGGCACTGTCGCGAGCATCGGCAACGCCGCGAGCTTTCATCTGGACACGACGGTGTTCCCGTTCATCCTGCGCGGCGTCAGCCTGCTCGGCGTCGATTCTGGCTACATGAGCTTTCCGACGCGGCAGCGCGTCTGGCAGCGCCTCGGGAGCGACCTCAAGCCGCGCCACCTCGCGGCCATTACACGCACCATCGCGTTCGACGAATTGCCGGGCGCGTTCGACGCCTTCATCAAGGGCGAAGTCAAAGGCCGTACCGTCGTGCGGATAGGCGCCTGAGGGCACCCGACGGCGCCCGACGGCGCCCGGGCGCGTTACCGGAGATCCCACCATGAGCGAGGAAGAACATCAGCCGTTGCCGAAGGTGCTGATCGTCGATGACTCGCGCATGGTGCGGGCATCGGTCATCAAGCTGATCCGCGGGCGTTTCGAGTTCCGCGAGGAGGCCGACGGCGAGGCCGGCTGGCAGGCCTTGCTGGTGGATCCGACGATTCACCTGGTGCTGACCGACATCGGCATGCCGCAGCTCGACGGGTATGGCCTGCTCGAGCGCGTCCGGGCGTCGAAGCTGTCGCGCATCCATGACCTGCCGGTGATCGTGATTTCCGGCGACGAGGACGATTCAGCGCGTGAGCGCGCGCGCCGCCTCGGCGCCAACGACTTCATCACGAAAGGCATCCGGGCCACCGAACTGCTTGCCCGCCTCGATTCGCTCACCCGGCTCGCGCAGACGCGGCGCGAGCTCGAGGAAAGCCGGGCCGCGCTGGCAAAGCACAGCCCGATCGATCCCGCCTCTGGACTCGTCACGGAGTCCTGCCTGAATTGGCGCGCCGAGCAGGAACTCGCGCTGGCGCGGCGTCGCCGCGGCAACATCAGCGCGATGGTCGTCGAGATCGACCGCTACGAGCAGCTCGCGGTGCTGCACGGCGCTCACGTCGCGCAGCTCGTCACCCGCAAGCTGTCAAAAATACTTGCCACGAAGGTGCGCAAGGAAGATACCGTCACGGAGCTTGCCCCGGCACGGTTCGCCGTGCTCTCGCCGGCAGGCGGCTGGGCCGGGTGCTGCGCGTTCGCGCTGCGCCTGCAGAAGGCGATGGAAAAGCTCGTGATGACCTATCGCGAGGAGCGCATTCGCATCAGCGTGACGATCGGCGTGTCGAACTCGACGACCGACGACATCGGCACCGTGAGCGAACTGATCGGGCTCGCGACGCAGCGCGCGCAGACCGGCCGGCAAGCGGGCGGCAACCGCGTCATCGGCGATCAGGGAGAAGTCACCCAGGCGTTCGTCGATCGGCTGATCACGCAGGCGGTCAGCATCGACCAGGCCCTCGAGCGCATCCGGGCCGGAGAAGGCGCCGAGATCACGTCGCAGCTGCCGCAACTCATTGCAACGCTGCTTCCGCTGCTGCAGTGGGTAGAATTACAGTTTCGTTGCGGAATCCCGATAGAGCGCCTGAAAGGATACGAAATCGGTGCCGATGCCGATACCGGGAGCGATCCTGCCGCGAAAAGTTGAACAGCATCATACAAATATAAATACAACAGCAGTAAAGGGGGCGCCCCGGATGTCCAGGGAGTGGGAAGTCCGTCGGCGTCTGAAAGTCGTTTGCAGATGAAGGGAATCTTGAAGGGAGAGGAATGCTCATGACGACGTACAAGGAATTTCATCGCCGTTCCATCGACAGCCGTGACGAATTCTGGGCGGAGGAGGCCCAGCTCATCGACTGGAACAAGCCCGCCGGCCAGGTCTGCGATTTTTCGCAGCCACCGTTCGTGAAGTGGTTCAAGGGAGGCGAGACGAACCTCTGCTACAACGCCGTGGATCGCCACGCCGCCGTGCGCCCCGACGACCGGGCGCTGGTGTATATCTCGACCGAGACCGACGAGGAGAAGGTGTACTCGTTTGCGCAGTTGCAGCGCGAGGTGGAGCGCATGGCCGCGATCTACCAGGAGCTTGGCGTCGGGAAGGGCGACCGCGTGCTGATCTACATGCCGATGATCGCCGAAGCGGCATTCGCGATGCTCGCCTGCGCGCGCATCGGCGCGATCCACTCGGTGGTGTTCGGCGGCTTTGCGGCGGGTTCGCTCGCGACCCGCATCGACGACGCGAAGCCGGTGCTGATGGTGAGTTCGGACGCTGGCATGCGCAACGGCAAGCCGGTGCCATACAAGCATCTCGTGGACGAAGCGTGCAAGATCGCGGAATTTCCGCCGCAGAAAGTCCTGATCGTGGACCGCGGGCTCGACAAGGGCTTCTCCAAAGTCGAAGGCCGCGACGTCGATTACGCCGAGCTGCGCGCGAAGCACCTTGACGCGAAGGTGCCCGTGACCTGGCTCGAATCGTCCGAGCCGAGCTACATCCTGTACACGTCCGGCACCACCGGCAAGCCCAAAGGCGTGCAGCGCGACACCGGCGGCTACGCGGTCGCGCTCGCGTCGTCGATGAAGCACATCTTCACCGGCTTCGCCGGCGAGACGATGTTCGCGACCTCCGACATCGGCTGGGTCGTCGGCCACAGCTACATCATCTACGGGCCGCTGCTCGCCGGCATGGCGACGATCATGTATGAAGGCACGCCGCTGCGCCCGGACGCCGGGATCTGGTGGCAGATCGTCGAGAAATACAAGGTCAACGTGATGTTCTCGGCCCCCACCGCGGTGCGCGTGCTGAAGAAGCAGGACCCGGCTTTCCTGAAGAAATACGACCTGTCGTCGCTGAAGCATCTTTTCCTCGCCGGCGAGCCGCTCGACGAGACGACGCACAAGTGGATCATGGACGAGCTCGGCATCCCGGTCATCGACAACTACTGGCAGACCGAAACCGGCTGGCCGATGCTCTCCGCGGTGCGCGGCATCGAGGAGACGCCGATCAAGTACGGCTCGCCGAGCTTCCCCGTGTATGGCTACGACCTGCGCATCTTCCGCGAGGACGGCAGTGAATGCGGTGCCAACGAGAAAGGCATCGTCGGCGTCGTGCCGCCGTTGCCGCCGGGCTGCCTGTCGACGGTGTGGGGCCAGGACGAGCGTTTCGTCAGCACGTATTTCACGCTGTTCAAGGATCCGGTCATCTTCTCGTCGTCCGACTGGGGCATCAAGGACCAAGACGGTTACCACACGATCCTCGGCCGCATGGACGACGTCATCAACGTCGCCGGTCACCGTCTCGGCACGCGCGAGATCGAGGAGGCGATCCAGGCGAACGCGGCGATCGCCGAAGTGGCCGTCGTCGGTGTCGCCGATTCCCTGAAAGGGCAGATGCCGATGGCTTTCGCGGTGGTCAAGGACGCGTCGCGCGTCGATACCGCCGAGAAACGCGCCGAACTCGAGAAGGACGTCATGAAGACCGTCGACACCCTGCTCGGTGCGATCGCGCGTCCCGGCCGTGTGCATTTCATCTCCGGGCTGCCGAAGACGCGCTCGGGCAAGATGCTGCGCCGCTCGATCCAGGCGCTGGCGGAGGGACGCGATCCCGGTGACCTGACGACGATCGACGATCCGGGCACGCTGGAGCAGATCCGCAACGCGCTCGCGGGCTGACCGCCGATCGTCTCACGGTGACAAGAAACCGCGCCCGGCTGGTCCGGGCCGGTAACGTCGAGCGTTGCTGGTTCGACCAAAGGCCGCGTCCGACGAGGGCTTGCGGCCTGAGGATTTTTCGTCGGCCGGAAAACTGCTCAAAGCACAGCCCGCCCTGTGAAATCCGGCGGGTTGTGCTTCGCGATGTAGATGCTGATGTTCGTGTCGAGCAGATAGCGGACCGACATTCAGAGCGCCTCCCGCTCCTGCGGCGGGACGTCTTTGCGCCCTTCGGACATGAAGTCGACGGGGAGCTCGATCAGCGCATCGAAGATCGCGGCCGCATTGCCCGGCAGTTCGCGCAGCACGATTTCATTGCCGCGGCGGAAGATTTCAACCCGGTCCGTGTCGAGCCGAAACTCCTTCGGCAGGCGGACCGCCTGGCTGTTGCCGGAGTGGAAGACGCGGGCGTAAGCCATGATGCGCTCCTCGAATAAATACATACAAAAAGTATATACATTGCAGCCGTCGTGCCGGGCTATCACGCCCGCCCGGTGCTCTCGCCGCGCGTGACGCCGCCGCGCACTTCGTGCTCGGCTACTACGACTGTGTCGCGCACCACATCGTCCACGTCGACCTGCGCGACGTCTCGTTCGACCCGGAAAACCGCAGGATGCTCAAATTCGTCGACGAGGACGGAGTTGTTCGCAGCATGCCGCTGCACCGGATCAAGGAGGTGTTCCGCAGCGATATGCGGATCTGGCACCGCGAGCATTGAAAGAGGTGGGCGCGGCCGGCGCGTCGGAAAGTTCCGCCCCCCGGCGTCGTCCGGCTGCAAGTGCCGACTGCCGGTTCGGTCGGCGTCATATTGCGCGGACTGCCGTCTACCGCTTTGTTCGGCCAGCGCCACCGAGCCGAGCAGCAAACTCGTCGGGATGAACGGAAAACGGGCGTGGTGACCTCCTTTCGCAAAATCGGCCGCGCTCATCGGACTTTCCACATGCTCCTCGCCCTTGCGGCGACGGCAGGTGCGGCTGACCGCAAGCCGCGAGATCTTCCCGATGCGGTCGCGCGGCAGCTTGGCGGGGTCGATGATCGAACGATCGAGTGCGGCGGCGTAACTGCGCTCGAACGGCAGGGGAGCCTCCGGCTCGCCGGGTTTTGCGAGGACGATGCGTGTGCAGCCGACGGGGGCGTGCGGGTGATCGACGGTGCGCAGCAGACCATGAACACTATGCGCATCGTAATCGTCGATTCCGCGCCGATCGGGCGGTTCCGGCTCGAACTTCAGATCTTCGCAATAGACCTCGTGACGGATGCGGAACACGTCGGCGCGCGACGCGTCGTCGAGGGCGGCAGTCATGCGGAAATACTTGCTGAAGCCGGTACCGAGGTTGAGGCGGTCCGAGATCTGCATTGTATTCGACCCCCTACGCTATGGTCCGCGTCCCTCGCAGTCGGGCATCGCGCCTGCGGACCGGCGATGCGGCTCGCCGGAAGTCGAGGTGCTGACCGGCGTCGTTCGCGACCGCAAGGGCGTCCCGGGCGAAACGCCGTCCATGATAGCCGATCGCATGACTGGTCTGTGCCGGCGCGCGCATGAGTACAGCATTTGATAATGACGATGCCGATTTTTGTGCTGCCGTCGGCTCCCGCTTGGCGACGAGTGTCGAAATATTTTACACCTGCGGGTAAGGACTCGCTCTCAGAGTCGACAGAGCTATGATTATTAAAGAGTTTCTATTCAGGCACGACGGTTGCGTTAGTATTTCTAGGCTCGGCGAGCCCCTTAGGAACCTTATGAACCTTATTGGGAGAAACTGAAATGCTTGCACGTAATGCGATTGCCAAAGGCCTAATGGGGGCCGCGATGATGATGGGCTTGACTGCTTCTGCCTATGCGGTGCCGTGGATGAGCGGCGCCAACGTGATCGAGGACGACAGCAACGAATATATTTTCCGCCCTAACGCCGCTGGGGGCTACGACCAGGTGGCGGCCGGTGACCTCGCGGTGGACGACATTGTGGTTCAGGCGCTTGACTTTCCAAGAATCAATGGCGTTAACATCGACTCCCTCGGTGAAGAAGTCACCGGCGTATCCGTATTCAAGATTGCTGCCATCGGTGGGGTAGCGGTTATTGATCCGGTTGGTCCTGTCCCCCCCTACACGTCAGCCGATTTCACGTTCAGCACGGCGACTGCTGCGGATTGGTTGGCGTTGACTGGAATCGATATTACGGCTGGGGTCCTGGCTCCCGTGGTCGGGGAGATGTCCCTCCTCTTCCAGCATGCGGCGAACAACTTGGACGTCGATACGCAAGGCTATGCGACGACCATCGAAGACCTGACCACGGTGGTTGTGGAAACGGGGACGGCGGAAGATGGAACCCTGATCATGGCGCTTGCTCTGGGGGGCGGGGGGGACTTCGCGGCGGCGACGGACCTGCCGCTGGATCCGTCGGTCTTCCTGCCGAGTGCTGGCGAGACCGCCGGTGTCACGCAGTACGGGACATTCAGCTATCAACTGACGATCGCGTATGACGCCATTCCGGGCATCGATGTCGCTTCTGGAACAAAGCTGACGGGGACTGGTCAGAATCTGGTTACGGATCGTCCCCTGGTCGCGCCGGTAATCGATGACACCGATGCGAGCTTCAATGCCGTTCCGGAACCTGCCACGCTGTCCTTGCTGGGCTTGGGGCTTCTCGGTGCCGCGTTTACACGCCGCCGGCAGAGTCGTGTGGCCTAACGAGGAAGCGCGCACTCGTTTGCTGAAGGAGTTGCGCGCCTGAAGCACCGAATTGCGTTTGAGCAGCAGAAGGATGGGCCGGCCGGGAATGGCCGGCTCATTCATGTATTGACGCCGGCCGGCTGCCGGCCGGCGGGGGCCCGCTGCTCAGCGCTGTGGCGGAGGATGTCTTTCAGACAGAAAGCGCTCGATCACTCGCGACAGATAATCCTCCCATTGCGGCAGGCGTGCGCCCGTACCCGACAGCCAGGTTAAATACTCCCGGTTGTCGAAACCCTGCTGATCGCCGAGATAGTCCAGATAAATCGGCAGCGTCGAGATTGTGCGCCGACGATCGGCCGGAGCGAAGCGTGCGGCGGTACGCTGCAGCAGCGAGAATAAGGCGTGGGGCAGCAGCACACCAAAGGGGACGGAGATGCCGTGGCGCGCGAAGGCGTCCCTGACGAGCTGCCGCAGTGTCTTGAGACGGATCGAATGGTTCGGGCCGGAGCAGAGGTGGTAAATCCGGCCCACGGTGTCCGGGTCGAGGCTGGCCCTCGCGATAGCGCCGGCAACGGCATCGACCGGAATAATGTCGAGCCGCACCTCACCGAGATCCGGCAGCACGCCATAGGTGCGGCGGCCCGAAAGGAACTCGCAAATGAAGTAGAAGATCTGAAAGTGGATAATGCGGCCGTCACGGGAATCGCCGATCACCATGCTAGGGCGGTGCACGGTGATTGGCAGATGCTCCTCTTCGATCGCCGCCCGCACGAGAACTTCCGCTTCCGCCTTGGACTGCTCGTAGGTGTTGTGAAACGCGCGCGGTTCGGCGATCCAGCGTTCGGGCAGTGCGCCGGGACGTTTGCCGGCGATGCCTACGGTGCTGACGAAATCCACTTTGCGCAAGGTTCCGCTGCGCGCAAGCGTGCGGGCCAGTGACAGAATTTCTTGCGCCGAACCGACTGCGGAGCGGCGCGCGTGGTCCAGTGTGTCGTTCATGCGCACGCTGGCTGCGCAGTGAATGATGTGCGTGGTGTCGGTACACAGCGTCGCGTATTCGCGGTCGCTCAAGCCGAACCGGGGCTGCGACGCATCGCCGCGCAGTGCCGTCAGCCGCGTGCGAGGTTCGGCGTCCGGCGCCAGCTTCCAGAACCGGCACAACTCTTCCATGCGTTCGGTCAGGTGTTGTTCCGACTTTGCTCGCAGGAGAATCCGCACGCGCGTGCGCGTATCCGCGTAGAGCAGAGGAACGAGGGCACTGCCGACAGCGCCTGACGCGCCGGTGACGAAATAGGTATTCATGTGGCGTTGATCACTCGGGGTCGGGAGGGGGTGGTTGGCGTGCGTGGAGATGCACGGTCGTATGCTTCCTCGATCTGCGCGCGAAATCGTTCTTCGATCGGCTTGCGCCGAAGCTTGAGGTTGGCCGTGAGTTCGCCGCCTGCGACCGTGAACGCATGCAGGCTGAGAATGATTGCCCCAGGGCGCTGGTAGTCGCTAAAGCCTTCACAGGCGGCAGCGACATCAGCCGAGATGGCCGCGGATGTCGCGGCGGTGTGAATTTCACCGGCAAGCAGGTGACGGGAGTCGAGCGTGAGAATGGCAACGGGGTAGGGCCGATCCCGTCCGACGATGACCGCATGATCGACGTAGTCGAGTTGCTTCAGTGCTGCCTCGATCGGTGCTGGAGCGATGCGGCGGCCTGTCGAGGTCTTGAACACTTCGCTCTTGCGTCCCTCGAGCCAGATGTAGCCTTCGTCGTCGATCCTGGCGTAATCGCCGGTGTGCAGGAATCCGTCGGCGCTGAGCGGCGCCCCGTCGGCTGTTTCGCCGTAGTAGCCCGAAAAAACGCCGGCGCCGCGGACCAATAGCTCATGGTCGTCCGCAACCCGCAGTTCGTTGCCGGGAAGCGCCTGACCAACGCTTCCGAATCTAAAGCGCTGGGGGGTGTTCACGGCGACCGGAATCACGTTCTCGCTGATGCCGTAGGCTTCGAGGACAAGCCAGCCGAGGCCGTGGAAACGCTCCAGCAGCCAGCGCGGCATCGGCGCAGAGCCGCTGACCATGAACTGCAGTTCGTGCCCCATGACCGATCGCACTCGGCGCAGAAGAGGTGTCGTGAGCGGATGCAGCGCGCGCCACACGAGCGCCGGTCGTCGGCCTGCGCGGCGCGCTTCGGCAATGCGGCAGCCGACGGTCCATGCTCCGTGGATGAGACCGCGAACCGGCGCAGGCTGCTTCCCGAGCTCGCCGAGGATTCCGGCATGCAACTTCTCGAAAAAACGAGGGACGCCGAGGAAGAAGGTCGGTTGGATCTGGGGTAGAAGGCGGACAACTTGATCCGGCTTGTCGACGAAATACGATCTCGCCCCGCAGCTCAACGCGCAGAAGTTGATGATGCGCTGAAAGAGGTTCGACAGGGGCAGCCAACAAGCCAGACGTGAATCCTGTCGCAGCGAAGGAAAACGCTCAAGAATGGTGTCGCATGCTTGCGCGATCTGCCGATGCGAGTACGCGATACCTTTTGGCTGTCCGGTGCTGCCTGAAGTGAAGACGATCGTGGCTATGTCTTCGGGCACGGGAGGAGGCGCCGCGGAACGAGGGCCGCTCTGCGTTTCCAGCAGCTGTCCGAGAGTGTGACCGCGGCCCGCCGAGGGATGCCGCTCACAGGTGATCGTGATCTCCGGAATTCGCCACAGCTCGCCGAACGTCCGTAGCGTCTCGGAGGTCGAGGTTATCAGGAGGCGCGGCTTGGTGAGGTCCAGGATATGCCGGACGTTACGCGGTGCATCGTGTGCGTCGATGCCGACAACCACGGCCCCCACCGCAAGCGCCGCGAGCTGGCAATACTCCCATTCAGGCGAGGTGGGCAGCGCGATCGCTACCCGATCGCCGGTTTGTAGGCCGAGGTCGGAGAAATGACCGGCGAGGGTGTCGACCCGCCGCGCGAGTTCGCGCCATGTGATGGGCTGCCATTCGCGCCCGTCGACCTGATGCAGATATGCGAGCTGATCGGGCGATGCCGCCGCTCGAGCCTGCAAGCGCTCCGGCAGTGTCTGTAACGAAGCATTCATTTCAGGCGCGGCGCAACAGGGGAGGGTCGTAGGCGCCTCTCGGAAGTGTGATGCGAAGATCCGCTTCCGCGAGACTCAACCAGTTCATGCTGCGGCGCACCTCGCGTCCCAGACCGATCTTGTTGCGGATCATGAAGTTGACGACGGGAGTCGCCAGCCGCCAGTAATTCCGGCTTGCCTTTCCTTCCCGGATCAGCGCCGAGAACTCCGGCACATAAGGGTTGTAACCGAAGTGCTTGAGGTCCGAAAACATCATCAGCCAATTGATCGGATAGTTGCTGACGATCGGGCTCGCGTGGGAACTGCGCTGCACCAGCCCCAGCTCGGTCACCTTGCAAATCACCTGGTCCTGATCATAGTCCCAGGCATGGTAAGGAGCGAGATAGCGCGGGAAGGTGGTGTTTTCCGGCAATTTGAGCGGATTGTAGAACGCAGCAAGTTCGTCGGCAGAGAATTCCCCGCTCTCGACGAGGTGCGGGGGCGTCCAGTCCTCGCTTCTGATCAGCGCGGGATCGAACTCGTAGAGCATGCGTTCCGGTTCGGGCTGGCCCGGCGAATAGCCCGCGAGAATGAGCGGGATATTTTTCTCCAGCGCCAGCCGGATCGCTGCGCCTTCGAACAGCGGCGCGTAAACGTAGGAAACGGTGTACACCGCGCCGCGCGCTTCCTGATTGCACAGGAGGTAGCGAAAGAGCTTTGTCAAAAACCCGTACGCGGGTCTGAAAACGACGTGATCGATGTCGAGCTTGCGCAGCGCAAGGCGGATGTTGTCCCATGCCACGGGCGGCAGATCGATATCGCAGGTGAAAGCGAGCACCCGCAAGCCGTAATCGACTTTCAAGCGGTGAAGGAGGTACAGACTGTCCTTCCCTCCGCTGAGCGGAACGACGCAATCGTATTCGGATCCGGGATGGTTGCGCGCTGCCTTCAGGGTGGCTTCAAGGTCTTCGCGATACTTGGAGGCCGCTGAAGTCGCCTGAGCGTCGGGCGACCGGGCACGACAGAGGCTGCACTCTCCGCTCGCGTCAATATCAGCTCCGGGTACGATATCCGGCAGCAAGCATTTCTTGCATTTTTTCATCATGATCCTCTGGGTCCGGCCGCTCGATCGGAGTTCTGTCACCTCCTGCGGATGATTCCTGGAAACGGGACGGGAGTTTCGCGGCTCCTCGAAGGCCTTGTCGTTCGTCACGGATCTGCCCCGCAGTTTCGCGGTCCACCGAATTCAAAAGCAAGAGCCGGAGTGCGCCATTATCCGGCGTCCGCTAGATTCTAGCCATCGGACCACGGAAAGGATGCAGGATCATGACGATAAAGCGTGAAACGCTCGCGGCAGCAAGCTCCCGGTTTGCCCTCGGCGAATGTTCGCTGGGAGCGATTCTCATCGCAGCGAGCGCGCAGGGGGTGTGCGCGATCCTGATCGGCGACGATCCGGACCGGCTCGCGCGCGACCTGCAGGACCGCTTTCCGCGTGCCGCGCTGATCGGCGGCGACGCCGGTTTCGAGCGCATTGTGGCGACCGTGGTCGGCTTCGTCGAAGCTCCCGCGTTCGGGCTGGATCTGCCCCTCGACATTCGCGGCACGGCGTTCCAGCAACGGGTGTGGCAGGCGCTGCGGGAGATTCCGGCCGGGCAGACAGCGAGCTACGCTGAAATCGCGCGGCGAATCGACGCGCCGAAGGCGGCCCGGGCAGTGGCCGGGGCGTGCGCCGCGAACGCGCTGGCGGTCGCGATCCCGTGTCATCGCGCGGTGCGCAACGACGGTCAGCTGTCGGGCTACCGCTGGGGCGTCGAACGCAAGCGGGCGCTGCTCGATCGTGAGGCCGGGAGGTGACTGCGGTACTGTCCTGGGGCGTCGGCTTGCCGGCGGATTTCCGCAGCGAGGATGTGTTCGCTTTCCATCGGCGCGACCCGCTCGCGGTTGCGGAACGGGTCGAGGGGCGAACGCTGCAAAAAGGTCTCGCGTGGGAAGGCCGCGCGGCGTGCCTGACGATCCGGTTCGACGGCGCGCATGCGAGTGCCGAACTCGCGGTCGACGGGGTGGCGAGCGCCGCTGCGCCGGCGGCGCTCGCACAGTTGCTGCCGCGCATGCTGGGCCTGACCCAGCAGGTGGAGGCGTTCGAACGTGCCTATCGCGACCATCCGCAACTGGGCCCGCTCATCGCCCGCCATCCCGGGCTGCGGGTGCCGCTGTCGGCGAGTCCGTTCGAAGCGCTCAGCTGGGCGATCACCGGGCAGCAGATCAGCGTGCGGGCGGCGATCTCGCTGCGGCGCCGGCTGATCGAAGTCGCCGGGCTGCGCCATTCGGCCGGCCTCGCCTGCTATCCCGATGCACAACGGGTCGCCGTGCTGAGCGAGGCGGATCTGCGTTCGGCCGGGTTCTCGCAGGCGAAAGCGCAGACGCTGATCAGGCTCGGCCGTCTCGTCGCCGATGACGAACTGCCGCTCGATGCGTGGATCGTGACGCTGCCGGTCGACGAGATCCGCGAGCGCCTGATGCGCGTGCGCGGCATCGGGCCGTGGACGATCGATTACGCGCTGCTGCGGGGTTTCGGCTGGCTGGACGGGTCGCTGCACGGCGACGTGGCAGTGCGCCGCAGCCTGCAGGCGGTGCTCGACTGCCCCGAGAGCGTCACCGAAGGACAGGCGAAGCGCTGGCTTGCGGAATTCTCGCCGTGGCGCGCGTTGATTGCGGCTCACCTTTGGGCTGTCGGGCTGGGCAAGCTCCCTTAGCATTCGGTCGCCGTGCTCGCGGGGAGGGGGAGGCGCAACCGAACGGCCACAAAGAAATAGCCCCGCGCAAAGAAATAGCCCCGCGTTATGGCCGGTCTGCAATTACGCTTGTCTTTCCGAAATACTACCTCCGAAAGACTTTAACCGACCACGCGGGGCACACCCCTATTCTAGTTCGCGATCGTCAACTTGCAAGGTTCACGTCCCGGCGACCCAGTGCCCCGACTTGCCACCGAGTTTCTCGACGAGCTGGATGCCGTCCATGCGCATGCCGCGGTCGACGGCCTTGCACATGTCGTAGACCGTCAGCAGCGCGACGCTGACGGCGGTGAGCGCTTCCATCTCGACGCCGGTGCGCCCGACGGTCTCGGCCGTCACCGTGCAGGCGACTGCGCTCGTCGCCTCGTCGAGCGCGAACTCGACGGCGACGCGCGTCAGCGCAATCGGGTGGCACAGCGGGATCAGCTCGCTGGCGCGCTTCGAGGCCTGGATCGCGGCGATGCGGGCGATGCCGAGCACGTCGCCCTTCTTCGCGGTGCCGGACCGGATCATTGCGAAGGTGGCCGGCTGCATCGTGATCCGGCCTTGTGCGACCGCGACGCGACGGGTTTCGCGCTTGTCGCCGACATCCACCATGTGGGCCTGTCCGTTGGCGTCGAAATGGGTGAGGGTCGGGGTGACGATTGGAGGCGTGCCGGATTGTGTCATGAGCTCTGTGCGCGTCGCGGCCATAGCGCGATACATTCCGCGCGGAACGGTTGGAAGGGGATGGGTATCATAGCACCCGATGATCAAACGACTTTTTATCCTGCTGCTGTGCGTCGCGATGGTGCCGCGCCTGAACGCGGCCGAACTGCCGGATCTCGGCGACGTCGCGGCGTCCGAGCTTTCCCCGCTCGCCGAGCGCAGGATCGGCGAATCCATCATTCGCGAGATTCGTTTCCGCGATGCCGCCTATCTCGACGACGCCGAAATCGAGGACTACATCGATCGCCTCGGCCAGCGGCTCGTGAAGGCGAGCGCGGCGCCGTACCAGGAGTTCGACTTCTTCGTCATCCGCGACGCGACGCTCAACGCCTTCGCGCTGCCGGGCGGTTTCATCGGCGTGCATAGCGGGTTGATCCTGGCGGCCGAATCGGAATCCGAGCTGGCGTCGGTGCTGGGGCATGAAATCGCCCACGTGACGCAGCGCCACATTGCCCAGCTGGTCGGCAAGCAGAGTCAGTCGAGCATGGTGATGCTCGCGTCGCTGCTCGTCGCGGTGCTCGCGGCGCGCAGCAATTCGCAGATCAGCGAGGCGGCGATCGCCGCCGGGCAGGCGGGGGCGATCCAGTCGCAGCTCGGCTACACGCGCGACTTCGAACGCGAGGCCGACCGCCTGGGGCTGCAGACGCTCGAAGGCGCGGGCTACGACGTGCGCGGTATGCCGAGCTTTTTCGAGCGTCTGCAACGCGCGAGCCGTTTCTATGAAAACAATGCGCCGAGCTACCTGCGCACCCACCCGCTGACCGGCGAGCGGATTTCGGACATGGGCAACCGTGTCGCGCAAATGCGCTATCGGCAGGTGCCGGATTCGCAGGATTTTGGCTTCGTGCGGACGAAGCTGCGCGTCGCCGCGGTCGCGCCGGTGGACGCGGTGCGCGAATTCCAGGCGTTGGCGGCGAAACCCGGCGCCGACGCCGCGGCGCGCTACGGTCTGGCGCGCGCGCTGCTTGCAGCCGGACGGATCGACGAGGCTACTCAGGCGCTCGACGCGGTGCGGCGCGACGCTCCCGCGTCATCGTTCATCGAATCTCTCGCGGCCGAGTTGCGGCTTGCGGCGCGTGACCCGGCCGCCGCGGTGAAGATCCTCGAGGCGGCGCAGGCGCGATTCCCCGACGGTGGCGCGCTGCGCTACGCGCTGGTCGATGCCTTGCTGCAGGCCGGCCGCGCCTCCGATGCGGCCATGATGGCGCGGGCGGACGCGTTGCGCCGCACTGACGATGACCGCATGTGGACGCTCGTCGCGCGCTCCGAGGCGGCGCTTGGCCGCCGCACCGCGCAGCATCGGGCGCAGGCGGAAGTGTACGTGCTGCAGGGAAGCCTGCCGGCGGCGATCGAGCAACTCGAGCTCGCGCGCCGCGCGGGGGACGGGGACTTCTACGAGCTTTCGGCTGTCGATGCGCGGATGCGCGAGCTGAAGGCCGAGGAGCGACAACGCCGGCTCGACAAGCGCGAAGGGAATTGAGAAGCGGAGGAGCGGAGGAGCGCAGGAGCGCCGCGCGCCTTTCGCGAACGGGGGCGAGCCTTTAGAATCCGGCGCTCGATCGATCGAGGAATGCCACGAGAATGGCACGAGGAAGGGACTGATGGATTTCGACAAGGAAGTCGACGCACGGGGGTTGACCTGCCCGTTGCCGATTCTGCGCGCAAAGAAGATGCTCGCGGAAATGAAGCCGGGCCAGGTGGTGCGCGTGCTCGCCACGGACCCCGGATCGGTAAAGGATTTCCAGGCGTTCGCGAAGCAGACCGGCAACGACCTGCTGCAGCAGGGCGAGACCACCGACCAGGCTTTCGAATTCTTCCTGCGGCGCAAGTAGGACGGCGCAGCCGCACCGGCATGCATCGGGGCCGATGAAAAAGGGGCCGCCCATCGACTGCGGGCGGCCCCTTGCATTGTGCCGTTGCTGACTCAGCGCGCGCCGAGTTTTTCCAGTTGCGGACGCAGTTTTTCGAGCGTGGCGCCGAAGCCGGCAAGGCGCTCGCGTTCCTGCTGCACGACTGTGGCCGGCGCGCGCGCGACGAAACTCTCGTTGGCGAGCTTGCTCTCGGCCTTCGTCATTTCGCCTTCGAGGCGGGCGATCTCTTTCGCGATGCGCTCGCGCTCGGCGGCGATGTCGATTTCGACGCGCAACATCAGCTTGAAGCTGCCTGCGACGGCGACCGGGGCGAGTTCGTCGGTGCCGATCTCGTCGACGACCGCGACCTCGGACAGCCGCGCCAAGCCGGCGAGATACGGCACATAGCTCTTGAGTGTCGTCGCGTCGCCTGCGGCGACGAGCGGCATGCGCTGGGCCGGCGAGATGTTCATCTCGCTGCGCAGGTTGCGGCAGGTGCCGACGATCGCCTTCAGCTCGGCGATCTTCGCCTCAGACGCTTCGTCGAGCCGCGACAGGTCGGCCTCGGGGTAGCGCGCCAGCATGATGCTGTCGGTGTCCTTGCGCCCGGCCAAGGATGCCACCGTCTGCCACAGCTCCTCGGTGATGAACGGAATCAGCGGATGCGCGAGGCGCAGCACCGTCTCCAGCACGCGCAGCAAGGTGCGGCGCGTCGCGCGCTGCTGCGCTTCGGTGCCGCCCTGGATCTGCACTTTGGCGAGTTCGAGGTACCAGTCGCAGTACTCGTCCCAGACGAATTCATACACTGCCTTCGAGACGAGGTCGAAGCGGTAGTCCTTGAAGTGCTGCGCGACGTCAGCTTCGGTGCGCTGCAGCTTCGACACGATCCAGCGGTCGGCGAACGAGAAGTCGAGGTGCGCGGCGTTGCACGCGGCGCTGCCGGCCGCAGCACTGATGCCGCAGTCCTGGCCTTCGCAGTTCATCAGCACGAAGCGCGTCGCGTTCCACAGCTTGTTGCAGAAGTTGCGGTAGCCCTCGCAGCGCGACAGGTCGAACTTGATGTCGCGCCCCGGCGTCGCGAGGGACGCGAACGTGAAGCGCAGCGCGTCGGTGCCGAACGCAGGGATGCCTTCGGGGAATTCCTTGCGCGTCTTCTTTTCGATGCTCTGCGCCTGCTTCGGGTTCATCAGGCCGACGGTGCGCTTCTTCGCGAGCTCGTCGGCCGAGATGCCGTCGATGAGGTCGATCGGGTCGAGCACGTTGCCTTTCGATTTCGACATCTTCTGGCCCTCGGCGTCGCGGATCAGGCCGTGCACATAGACGTCGCGGAACGGGATCTTACCGGTGACGTGCTTCGTCATCATCACCATGCGCGCGACCCAGAAGAAGATGATGTCGAAGCCGGTGACGAGCACCGACGACGGCAGATAGAGGTCGAGCGCGTCGTTCGACTTTTCCGGCCACTCGGCCGTCCAGTCGAGCGTCGAGAACGGCCACAGCGCCGACGAATACCACGTGTCGAGCACGTCCTCGTCGCGGCGCAGGCGGCCGGTGTAGCCGTCCTGCGCGGCGCGCGCCTTCGCTTCCGCTTCGTCGTGCGCGACCCACACGCGCGCGTCGCCTTCGACGTCCGCGTACCACGCCGGGATCTGGTGGCCCCACCACAGCTGGCGCGAGATGCACCAGTCCTGGATGTTGTTGAGCCACTGGTTGTAGGTGTTGATCCAGTTCTCCGGATAGAAGCGGATCTCGCCCGAGGCGACGCATTCGAGTGCCTTCGCGGTGATGCTTTTGCCATCTGTGCCAGGCTTCGTCATTGCGACGAACCACTGATCGGTCAGCATCGGCTCGATGACGGCGCTGGTGCGGTCGCCGCGCGGCACCATCAGCTTGTGCGGCTTGATGCCGGCGAGCAGCCCCTGCGCTTCGAGGTCCTGCACGATGACTTCGCGTGCGACGAAGCGGTCCAGGCCGCGGTATTTCTCCGGCGCGTCGTCGCTGACGTGCGCGTCGAGCCGCAGGATGCTGATCATCGGCAGATTGTGGCGCAGGCCGACCGCGTAGTCGTTGAAGTCGTGCGCCGGCGTGACCTTCACGCAGCCGGTGCCGAACTCGCGGTCGACATAGTCGTCGCCGATGATCGGGATGTCACGGTCGCACAGCGGCAGGCGCACGGTCCTGCCGATCAGGTCGGCGTAGCGCTCGTCTTCCGGATGCACCATCACCGCGACGTCGCCGAGCATCGTCTCGGGACGGGTGGTTGCGACGGTCAGGCCTTTCATCTCGCCGATCGGCCCGTCGCTGAACGGGTAGGTGATGTGCCACAGGAAGCCGTCTTCCTCTTCCGACACCACTTCGAGGTCCGACACCGCGGTGCCGAGCTTCGGGTCCCAGTTCACGAGCCGTTTGCCGCGGTAGATCAGGCCCTCGTTGTAGAGACGCACGAAGGTCTCGGTGACGGTCTTCGACAGGCCTTCGTCCATCGTGAAGCGCTCGCGCTTCCAGTCGGGCGACGTGCCGAGGCGGCGCATCTGGCGCGTGATCGTGCCGCCCGAGTATTCCTTCCACTCCCACACCTTTTCGATGAACTTCTCGCGCCCGAGGTCGTGGCGCGAGACGCCTTTCGCGTCGAGCTGGCGTTCGACGACGATCTGCGTCGCGATGCCGGCGTGGTCGGTGCCCGGCTGCCACAGCGTGTTGAAGCCGCGCATGCGATGGTAGCGGGTCAGCGCATCCATGATCGTCTGGTTGAAGCCATGGCCCATGTGCAGCGTGCCGGTGACGTTCGGCGGCGGCAGCAGGATGCAGAAGGCGTTCGGGTTCGACTTGTCGAGGCCGGCGTCGAAATGACCGCGCGCTTCCCATTCGGGATACCAGCGGGCTTCGATCGCCGCGGGCTCAAAACTTTTGGCCAGTTCCATGATGTGCTCGGGGGCTTGAAGGCAAAGGGCGGATTATAGCGGATCGAGGCCCGGCCCCCGGAACGCGACAAGTCGATCAGGCAGCCTGCATTGGAACGCATTGGAACGCAGAGGTCGCGCCACGCCCGCGCCACGCCCGCGCGTCGCCGATTGGCCGGCGTTCGCCACTCTTGCTTACATTTTTCAGGGCGATCAACGGGTTGCAGGGGCGGGACAGCTCATGTCTAATGGCTCGCCCCGTTCTGGGGACCAGAGTTGTGAACAACGCTTGGGTGCGGCACCAGCCGGGAACGCGCTGCACGGCGCAGTGCCTGCCTCATCCGACTCCTCGAATCGAATAACACCAGGACAGCACATGTCGCAAGCCAACGCCTACGAGCAGTACATGCTCGAACTCATCAACAGCGAACGCGCCAAGGTGGGCGCCCAGCCCCTCGCCTTCGATGGCGATCTGAACGAATCGGCCGAGAATCACAGTTCATGGATGATCGCGACCGACACTTTCTCGCATACCGGCGCAGGCGGATCGAGTGCAGGTGATCGCATGAAGGCGGCGGGCTACGTGTTCAGCGGCTCGTGGGCGTGGGCCGAGAACATTGCCTGGATGAGCACACGCGCCCCTGCGGGCCTGCAGGACGAGGTGCTGCAACTTCACACCAACCTGATGAATTCCTCCGGTCACCGCGCCAACCTGCTGAACGACACCTACCGCGAGATCGGCGTCGGTCTCGAGGTCGGCCAGTACGGCAGCTACGAAGGCGCATTTGTCACGCAGAACTTCGCCCGTACCGCGTCCAGCCCTTTCCTGACCGGTGCCGCCTTCGACGATCTGGACGGCGACCGGCGCTATGACATCGGCGAAGGTCTCGGCAACATCACCATCAGCGCCAGGAACAACACTACCGGAGCGGTGACGACCGCGACGACGACGGCAGCGGGGGGTTACGACGTCGGACTGACTGCCGGCACCTACACGGTGACGTTTTCCGGCAGCGGATTCGCCACGACGACGCAGCAGGCCACGATCGGTACCCGGAACGTTAAACTCGATCTGGTGGACCCGGTCGCCAGCGGCGGTACCACGGCACCGGCACCGCAGCCCGGCACGATTACCGGCACGTCGGCGGCGAACACGCTGAGCGGGACGACCGGCAACGACGTGATCTTCGGCCTCGGGGGCGCCGACAAACTGTACGGCCGGGCGGGTGCCGACCAGCTGGACGGCGGTACCGGCAACGACTGGTTGTGGGGCGGAGCGGACATCTTCGTGTTCGACGCGCCCTTTGTCGGCGCCGTCGACCGCATTACCGACTTTTCGCCGGCGGACGATACGATTCGCCTGGAGAACGCGATCTTCACCGGCCTGGTTACGGGTGGCTTGAGCACCGCTGCCTTCCATGCCGGTACGAAAGCGCACGATGCGACGGATCGGGTGATCTACGATGCCGGGACGGGCGCGGTATATTTTGACGCCGACGGTACCGGCACGATGGCCGCCCAGCAGTTCGCCCAGCTGACGCCGGGACTTGTCGTCACCCAGACTGACTTCTACGTCATCTGATCGTGCCGGGGCGGAGCATCGCCGCTTCGCCCCGGATCGCCGCCCGTCATCCGCGCGCAAGCATCTCGGCGGGAGCGGCGTGGCACCTCCATCGCACGCGGCCGGTACGATCCGGGACCGACGTCGCGGACCCCCACGGACTGTTCTTCGATGATTAAATCGCTCGCGACATTGTTGCGCTCCCCCGCGCTCGCGGGCCTCGACCGTCGCTCGCTGGTGACCGTGGCTGTCGCCAGCATCGCCATCAACCTGCTCATCTTCGCCTTGCCGCTCTATTCGCTCCAGGTGTATGACCGGGTGCTGACCTCGCGCAGCCTCGATACCTTGTGGCTGCTGACCCTGATCGTCGCCGTCGCCCTGTCGCTGTCGGCGCTGATCGATACCCTTCGCGCCCGCATGCTGCTGCGGGTGGGGAATGCCTACGCGCTGGCGCTGGGGCCGCGCCTGATGGATGCGTCGATTGCCCATTCGGCGCGCCTGGCCGAACCCTCGGCGCAGGCGCTGCGCGACCTGCACACGGTGCGCTCGTTCGTGACCGGAGCGCAGGGCCTGGTGAGCCTGATCGACGCACCGCTGGTCCCGGTCTTCCTGGTCGGCGTGTATGCGATGCACGCGGGGTTGGGCAGCGTGATGCTGGCGGGCATGGTGAGCCTCGTCGCGCTCGCGCTGGCCACCGACGGCCTGACCGGCAAGTTGCTGCGCGCGGCCGGCGAGGCCGGTATCGATGCTCAGCGCCGCGTCGAAGGTGTGATGCAGAATGCCGAGGTCGTCGAGGCGATGGGGATGCGCGCCGCGATGCGGGCCTCCTGGCAGGTCGCCCAGACCGAGTCGATGAGCCTGGCGAGCGCGGCGGCCGAGCGGGCTGCGCATCTGTCCGGGCTGGTGAAGGCGGTGCGCCTGCTGCTCAACCTGCTGCTTGCCGCCGCCGGTGCGTGGTACGTGATCCACGACGAAATCACCATCGGCGTCATGGTCGCCGCCAGCATCCTGGCGGCGCGCGGCCTGGCACCGCTGGAGGCGATGATCGGCGCCTGGAAAGGCCTCGTATCGACGCGTGCCGCGATCGATCGCATCAATACCGCACTGGAGCACTTTCCCCGCACTGAATCGGCGATGTCGCTGCCCGTGCCGTGCGGCCGGCTCAGTGTCGAACGCCTGGTATATGCGCCGCCGGGGGCCGGTCAGCCGACGATCAAGGGAGTCAGCTTCAATCTCGAACCGGGCTGCTGGCTGGGGCTGATCGGCCCGTCCGCGGCCGGCAAGTCCACGTTGGCCAAGCTCATCTGCGGCGTCTGGCAGCCCGTGTCCGGTTCGGTACGCCTCGACGGTGCCGACGTGTTCGCCTGGAACCGGGCGGAGTTCGGCCGGCACTGCGGTTACCTGCCGCAGGACGTCGAACTTTTCGCCGGGTCGATTCGCGACAACATTGCGCGTTTCGGCCCGGCAGAGGATGCCGAAGTGGTCGCAGCAGCGCAGATGGCCGGCTGCCATCACATGATTCTTCGCTTTGCCAATGGCTACGACACACAGCTCGGCAGCAGCGGGGCGGCGCTGTCGGGCGGGCAGCGCCAGCGCATCGGGCTGGCGCGCGCGCTTTTCCGGCAGCCGCGGCTGATCGTTCTCGACGAGCCCAACGCGAGCCTCGACCACGAAGGCGAGACGGCCTTGCTGCAGGCGGTCGGCCGGGCGCGCGATGATGGCGCCACGATCGTCATGATCAGCCATCGTCCCTCGGTGCTGGCCCGTGCCGACATGCTGGCGGTGCTGGCGGACGGACAAGTGCAGCAGTTCGGGCCGCGCGAGGAGGTACTTGCACGTCTGCAGCCGGCGGTCCCGGCACGGCCAGTCGCTGGGGTCCGACGTGTCGGCGTTTGACCGCGCGAACGGGGGAAGGCCCGTCGTTCCGACCGATACCCGCTTCGATACGCGCGCTTTCTACGCGGTCGCGGTGTGTTTCTTCGGGTTTTTGCTGCTGTGGGGTGTCTTCGCCGAACTCGATTCCGGCGCCATTGCCGACGGCGAGGTGATTCCGGCGGGGCGGGTGAAGACCGTTCAGCATCTGGAGGGTGGCATCATCCAGGCGATCCTGGTGCGCGAAGGGGAATCCGTCAGTGCGGGCACGGAACTGTTGCGGCTCGAGGACACCGAGGCACGCGCCCAGCTCACTATCGCGGAAACCGATCGTGCTGCGCAGGAGGCCCTGGTGCAGCGACTGGAGGCCGAGCGTGACGGTCGTCCCTACCGTCCTGCCCCCGAGGTGGCGGCTTCGCCGAGCGTGATGGCGCAGGTGCGCCTGTTCGAATCGCGCCAGGACGCGCTGAGAAAGGAAGAGGCCGGCCTGAACGTGCGCCTCGCCGGTATCCGCCGCGAACTGCAGAGCTGGGAAGGCAAGGGCGCTGCGCTGGTCGAGCTGCAGACGAATGCCGCAGAGGAGAGCCGGCTGAACCAGCGGCTGTTCGAGAAGAACTTCATCTCGCGCCCGCGCCTGCTGCAGCTGCAGGGCCAGCAGGCCGAAAGTGCCGCCCGGCTCTCGGAAAACTCGGCCGAGATCGCGCGATCGCGCCAGCGCCTGGCCGACACCGAGGTGGCGATCGCGAAGCTGAAGAATGACTGGATGAGCACGCTGCTGGAAGAACTGCGCCGTGCCCAGGAGGCCGCGGCGGCTGCGCGCGAGCGGGTGACGGTGGCGCGCGACCGGCTGGCGCGCACGCGCCTCGTGGCACCGCAGGACGGTATCGTCAATGATCTGCGCTACACCACGGTCGGCGGCGTCGTGCCGCCGGGAGGTGCGGTGCTGGATGTGGTGCCGGTCGCTGAACGCCTGGTCGTGGAGGCACGTGTCCTGCCCGATGACATCGATGTTGTGCGGACGGGGCTGGCGGCGCGGGTGCGGCTGACGGCGTACAAGGCGCGCTCGCATATCAGCCTCGTCGGTACGGTGACGCATGTATCGGGCAGTACCTTCCGCGACGAGCACGCCCAGAGCCGCCCCTTCTACAAGGCGCGGGTCGAGATCGATGCGAAGGAACTGGACAAGGTGGAGCGCGGCCTGCTGATTCCGGGCATGCTCGCCCAGGTCGAAATCGTGGCCGGCAAGCGCAGCGCCATGCGCTACCTGTTCGACCCGATCATCGACAGCATGAACCGCGCTTTCAAGGAGAGCTGACGCGCCCCACGCGCAGAGGCATTCGACGGACGGGAAAAGCTTGAGTCCCGCTCGCAGTGCTCGCGAGCGTTGAGGCACCCTCTCTATTTGTCGCGCGAGAGCGTGCGAGATCCGGCGCCGTTGTCCGGGCCGCCTTCCAGGCTGCGCGAGATGCGCTCCGACAAGGCCGGGAGCAGGGTCGCGCGCAGGTGGGCGCGCGCCTCGACCTGCAGGCGATCGGCGAGTTTGTCGAGTTCGCGCGACAGTAGCTGCGGCAGTTCGGTGGCGAACCAGCTTTCGACTTCGCGCGAGATTGCGGTATCGAGGCTGACGAGCTGTTCGGCGAGCTCGCTGGCGGCGAGCGGGACGGACTCGGCGGCCGTCGCGGCCGCTGCAGGCCCCGGTTCGGCAAGCTCCAGCCCTTCCAGTTCGGACGGGTCGACGATATCGGTCAAGACCGGCAGTTCGTCGTCGTCGAGCGCGACGAATTCATCGGGTTTCGGAAGATCCGCGCCTTGGTGGCGGCGCAGCAGCGCATTGGCCTTGTCGAGGAGTTCGTCGGCAGCTTTCAGGTCGTCGTCCGGATCGATGCGCGGCGGCGCGCTCCAGCTGCTCATAACGCCTCCCGCCGTGCCGCGTCGAACGCCTGCAGCGGCAGTTCGCGTTGCTTGTAGTGCGTCCAGCGCGCACGTGCCGGGAGCTTCTGTGCCTCGCCCTGGCCGACGATCTCGACGAGCATGCGAAAGCGCTCGAAATCCGGCGGGATGTCGTCGGCGAGATTGAACAGCAGCTCGGCGTGCGGCCACGCGGTCGCCCGGGTGGCGTCGCCGATGACCACCGGAGTCCGCGCCGCCAGCGGCGCGTCGACCATGACGTGGGGAACGAACATCAGCGGGTCGAAGCTCCACAGCAGCTGATCGAGCTCGCGCGCCGCAGCCGCGCCCGGTACCCGCACCGCAACGCGGCGCCCGCCCGCGTAGGCGCGGGCAGCCAGTTCGCACGCCAGCGCGAGAGGGTTCTCGGCGTTGTGGTAGAACTGCACCCGCGTCATGACCGTCGACGCCGCGTTCAGCCCGGCGCCCCCTGGCTGCGGGCGATCAGGAACTCGGCGAGCAGCGGCACCGGCCGTCCCGTCGCGCCCTTGGCGTCGCCCGACACCCACGCGGTGCCGGCGATATCGAGATGCGCCCACTTGTACGCCTTCGTGAAGCGCGCGAGGAAGCACGCCGCGGTGATCGTGCCGGCGAAGCGCCCGCCGATGTTGCCCATGTCGGCGAAATTGCTCTTCAGCAGCTCCTGGTATTCGTCCCACAACGGCAGCTGCCACGCGCGGTCGCCGGACACGGTGCCGCAATCGAGCAACTCGCGCGCGAGCGCGTCGTCGTTGGCCAGCAGTCCGCTCGGGATCTTGCCGAGCGCGACGACGCAGGCGCCGGTGAGCGTCGCGATGTCGACGACGCAGGCGGGCTTGAAGCGTTCGGCGTAAGTCAGCGCGTCGCACAGGATCAGCCGGCCTTCGGCGTCGGTGTTGAGGACCTCGATCGTCTGCCCGCTCATCGACGTGACGACGTCGCCCGGTTTCGTCGCCCCGCCGCCCGGCATGTTCTCGGTTGCCGGGATCAGGCCGACGACGTTGATCGGCAGCGCCATCCGCGCGATCGCCTTGAACGTACCGAGCACGCTCGCCGCGCCGCACATGTCGAACTTCATCTCGTCCATTTCGGCGCCGGGCTTCAGCGAAATGCCACCGGTATCGAAAGTGATGCCTTTGCCGACCAGCACGACCGGCTTGTCCTTCGACTTGCCGCCCTTGTAGTGCATGACGATGAACCTGGGCGGCTGATGCGAGCCGCGCGCGACCGACAGCAGCGAGCCCATGCCGAGCTTTTCCATGTCGTCGCGGTCGAGCACTTCGACCTTGAGCTTGTACTGCTTGCCCAGCGCAACGGCGGTGTCGGCGAGATAGCTCGGCGTGCAGAAGTTGCCGGGGAGGTTGCCCAGGTCCTTCGCCAGCGCCATGCCTTCTGCAATCGCCTGGCCGCGCTGGACCGCCGCCTCCATGCTCGCCGTGATCTTCTCGCCCGTCAGCAGCACGACTTTGCCCGCGCCGCGCCGCTTCGAGTCCTTGTTCTTGTCCTTGCTCTTCGTCGCGTCGAAGCGGTACGCGCCGTCCGCGATCGCGCGGACGAGCTGCTGCAGCGCCCAGTCGATGTCGCGTCCGGGTACGGGAGTGTCGGCGAGGCATACGGCGACATCGTTCGCCGCCCCCGAAGCGAGAGCCTTGCCGACAGCGGCGAGCGCGTCGCGCCACGCCTTGTCGCCGAACTCGTCCCGCTTGCCGAGGCTCACGGCCAGCACGCGTTCGCAGGCGCTGCCGGGCAAGTCGTGGATCGCGAGCACCGAGCCCGCCTTGTCTTCCAGATCGCCACGGCCGAGGACCGCCGCGAATTTCCCCTTCGAAGCCTTGTCGAGGGCCGCAGCCGCGTCGCCAAGCTGTCCGTCGGCAAAGACGCCGACCACCACGCTGCCGGTCTTCAGTTTTTCCGGCGTCCCGGTCTTTATGGTAAATTCCACGCACAGCTCCTTTGATAGACGCGACGTTCCGATTGACGCCGATTATGGCCCGTCCCCGGCGAATGCGTCAAAAGTCACTTTCCCCAACGCATATCGAATCCTTCGCGCGATGATTTTCAGCCGCGCTCTTCAGCGTGAGTTCTTCCAGTCGGCCGCCGGGGTGTTCGTGGCGCTGTTCGCCATTCTGATCACCGTGGTGCTGATTCGCCTGCTCGGCCAGGCTGCCGGCGGGCGCCTGCCGTCCGATGCGGTGCTCGCGCTGATCGGCTTCGGTTCGCTGAGCCGCTTGCCGATCGTGCTGTCGCTGACGGTTTTCATCGCGGTGCTGCTGTCGCTGTCACGCTCGTACCGCGATTCCGAGATGGTCGTCTGGTTCGCTTCCGGGCTGCCGCTGACCGCGTTCATTCGTCCCGTGCTGCGCTTTGCGTTGCCGATCGTGTTCACGATCGCGGCGGTGACATTGTTCGTCGCGCCGTGGGCGCAGCTGAAGAGCGCGCAATACCAGGCGCGGATCGATTCGCGCAACGACGCATCGCGCGTTGCGCCCGGCGTGTTCCGGGAATCGGTCGGCGCGCAGCGGGTGTTCTTCGTCGAGATGGGGGCGGGCGAGGATGGCAAGGTTCGCAACGTCTTCGTCAGCACCGAGAAGGACGGACGGCTCGACGTCATCGTATCGGCCGAAGGGTCGCTGCGCACCGACCCGAACGGCGATCGCTTCATCGTCCTCGAGAAGGGCCGGCGCTACGAGGGCGAGCCCGGTTCGCCTGAATACCGCGTGCTGGAATTCGACCGCTACAGCGTCCTGGTCGAGGAACGCGAGGCGGCCGGTCCGGCGTCGCGCGCCAGCACCACCCCGACGCTGGAACTGCTGGCCGACCCCACCCCCCGCAAGCTCGGCGAACTGCTCGGCCGTATCGGCATGCCGGTCGCCGCGCTGCTGCTGGCCTTGATGGCGATCCCGTTGTCGTTTGTCAATCCTCGTGCGGGACGCGCGAACAACCTGCTGTTCGCGATCCTGACGTATCTGGTCTACAGCAATGCGATCAGCGTGTTCCAGGCCTGGGTGTCGCAGGGCCGGCTGCGGTTCGAACTGGCGGTATGGCTGCCGCACGTCGTCGTCCTCGCGGTTCTCGCGCTGATGTTCTATCGGCGGCTGGCGATTTCCCCGTTCTGGCGAGCCCGCGCATGAACCGCGTGCTGACCCGCTATCTCGCGCGGGAAATCCTCGGCGCGACGGCGATGGTGCTGCTGGCCTTCCTCGGCCTGTTCGTGTTCTTCGACTTCATCAACGAGCTCGATGTGGTCGGCAAGGACGGCTACGAACTGCACCACGCGCTGATTTTCGTCGTGATGCTCATCCCGGGCCGGGTGTACGAGCTGCTGCCGGTGGCGGTGCTGATCGGCACGCTGTACGCGCTGACGACGCTCGCGCGCCATTCCGAAATCACCGTCATGCGAGTGTCCGGGCTGTCGACGCCAGCGATGCTGCGCGCCCTCGGCGGGATCGGCGTGATCTTCGTCGTGCTGACGTTCGTCATCGGCGAATACGTCGCGCCGCCTGCCGAGCAGGCGGCGCAGCAGTGGCGGCTGACGGCGACCCATTCGGCAGTGTCGAACCAGTTGCGCTCGGGGCTGTGGGTCAAGGACGGTCCGCGCGTCGTCAATGTGCGCACAGTGCTGCCCGATCGCAGCATGGAAAAGGTGCGGATCTACGATTTCGACGCGCAACACGCGCTGCTGTCGATCAGCGAGGCGGCCACCGGGCGTTACGACGCCGCGCAGCAGGGGTGGCGGCTCGAAGAGGTGCGGCAGACGAGATTCCTCGGCGACCGCACCGAGGTTGTCGATCTGGCGGAGCTCTCGTGGCCTTCGGACCTGACGCCGGAAGTCCTGAGCGTGCTGATGGTCGTTCCGGAACGCATGTCGGTGACGACTCTCTTCGCGTACATCAACCACCTGCGCGAGAATCGCCAGAACGCCGACCGTTATGAAATCGCGCTGTGGAAGAAGCTCGTCTATCCGTTCGCGGCGCTCGTCATGATGGCGCTGGCGCTGCCGTTTTCCTTCACCCACGACCGCATGGGCGGCGTCAGCATGAAAGTGTTTCTCGGCGTCATGCTCGGTATCGGCTTCCACCTGCTGAATGGCCTCTTTTCGAGCCTCGGCGTGATCAACAGCTGGCAACCCGCGCTGGCGGCGCTGACGCCGAGCGCGCTGTTCCTTGCCGCCGCAGCGGGAATGCTGGTCTGGGTCGAGCGGCGCTGACGCAACGCCGGGCGGCGGCGGAAGCCCTCGCTGGGGCGAAGTCGAGCGGTGAGGGACAGAGTGAGGTGGACAAAAAAAACGGGCCCCGCAAGGCCCGTTTCCAGCTACCGATCGACGTCCGCTCAAGCTTTCTTCGCGGCCGGCGCCTTGTAGTTCAGCTTTTCCTTGATCCGTGCCGACTTGCCCGAGCGCTCGCGCAGGTAGTACAGCTTGGCGCGGCGCACGTCGCCGCGGCGCTTCACCTCGATGCTGTCGACCAGCGGCGAGTAGGTCTGGAACGTGCGTTCCACGCCTTCGCCCGAGGAGATCTTGCGGACGATGAAATTGGAGTTCAGGCCGCGATTGCGCTTCGCGATCACGACGCCTTCATAAGCCTGCAGACGTTCGCGCGTGCCTTCCTTGACTTTCACCTGAACGACCACGGTGTCACCGGGAGCGAACGCGGGGATGGTCTTGTTCTGCGTGAGGCGGACGATTTCTTCCTGTTCGAGCTGCTGAATCAGGTTCATTTGCGACTCCTGTCGTTTCAATGGCACTTGGCCTTGCGTGCAGAGCAGGCCGGAAGCCTGATGCATGCGGTTTGTATGCGGGCCTTCAGGCGCTGCCGCCTTCGACCCCTTCTTGTTCGTGCCTGAATTCTTCAAGCAGCGACAATTCTTCCTTGTTCAGCTTGCGCCCCTGCAGCAGGTCGGGCCGCCGTCGCCACGTCGTGCCCAGCGCCTGCTTGAGCCGCCAGCGACGGATCGCGGCGTGATTGCCGGAGAGCAGCACCTGCGGTACACGCTCCCCTTCGTAAATCTCCGGTCTCGTGTAGTGGGGGCAGTCGAGCAGGCCATCCACAAACGAGTCCTCCTGCGCCGATTCCGCATCGTTCAGCGCCCCGGGCAGTTGGCGCACGATCGCGTCGAGCAGCACCATCGCCGGCAGTTCGCCGCCCGAAAGGACGAAATCCCCGAGCGACAGTTCTTCATCGACGCAGCGATCGATCAGCCGTTGATCGACCCCTTCGTACCGTCCGCACAGCAACGTCAGCGCCGGCAGGGTGGTCAGTTCCACAACCTTGGCGTGATCCAGCGGCCGGCCTTGCGGCGACAGGTAGATCACGCGTCCCGCGGCCCCGAGCGCCTGCTCCTGCGCCGCTTTTGCCCTGCCGATCGCTTTCTCGAGCGGTTCGGCCAGCATCACCATCCCCGGTCCGCCGCCATACGGGCGGTCATCCACGGTCCGGTGCGGGTCGGTGACGAAATCCCGCGGGCTGTGGAAGGCGATCTCGTAGAGGCCGCGTTCCAGCGCCCGCCGCGTGATGCCGCTCGCGGTCAGCGCCGCGAACATTTCCGGGAACAGCGTGATTACATCGAAACGCCTTGCGGCGGCCGGGGTGTTCACGCTGCCGTCACCAGTCCTTTTGCCAATCGACACGGATCGTCCGGGCTGCGAGATCCACGTCGAGCACGTAGGCAGCGACGAACGGAATGAGCCGTTCGTCGTCGCCGTCGCGCACCTGCAGTACGTCGTGCGCGCCTGTCGACATCAAGGCTTCGACCGTGCCGAGTGCTTCGCCGGCCTGGTTGACCACCGCCAGTCCGATGAGGTCGCCCCAGTAGTATTCGTCCGCGTCGGGTTTGGGCAGCGCTTCGCGCGGCGCCCCGATGAAGCGGCCCTGAAGCGCTTCGGCCGCATTGCGATCGTCGTGGCCGACGAAAGCTGCAACCAGGCCGGCGCCGTGCTCCTTGAAGCCCGCGAGCTTGACCGGTTGCCATGCCGATTCAGGGGCGTCGGCGTCGTCCGCGAGCCACCACTGCGGCATCTCGCCCCAGGACAGCGGATCATCCCCGAAAGGATGAACCCTGACCCATCCCTTGACGCCAAAAGGGGCGACAATGCGCCCCAGTACGATCATGTCGGCAGGCTGCCGGAACGATCAGGCAGCGGCTTTCGCTGCTTGCTTGGCCAGACGGAGCACCGTCGGCGACAGCTGGGCGCCGTGCTGCTTCCAGTATTCCAGGCGCTCGGCGTTGACGACCAGGCCTTTTTCGGACTCGGCGGCCATCGGATTGTAGAAACCAACGCGCTCGATGAAGCGCCCATCGCGACGGTTGCGCGAATCGGCGGCGACGATGTTGTAGAAGGGGCGCTTTTTGGCGCCACCACGGGCAAGGCGAATGACGACCATTTGGGTGTCCTGATCAGTAGGTGCGAAAAGCCGATGATTGTAGGGCATATGCCCGACGGGGACAAGCGCTGCCTTCATCGTGACGCAATTCACGCGCGGTCGATGTTGCGGGCGAGGGGGGCGGTGCAAGGCGCGCAGCGCCGTGATTCTTGAATAGAATGCCGGACCTTTTCGACGGAACCCGATCCGCATGACTTTCCCCGAGCCTGTTCCGGCTTCCATCGCCGCCGCACTTGCGTGGCTCGACGCGGAGCCTGCCGACGACCCGGTCGTGGACCTGGAAAGGCTGCGCGGGCATTTCACCGCGCTTTCGGCCCTGCTGGTCGGCGACGCGCAATTCCTCCAGTGCGTCGAACAGTTCGAAGCGCGGGTGCTCGATGTCTGCGAACGCTTCAAGTCCCGGCTTCTCGCCGCGGCGCTGCCGGTGCCGCGCAGGCAGTACGTTGCGGCAACTGAACTGGCCGGATCGCTGCTGGAGATCGCCGTGAGTCTGCAGCGGGTGATGGCGGCGGTGCGCGAAGGAGGGTTGCGGGCATGCAGCGATCCGGACATCTACTGCGCACGAGCGTTGCGGCTCGTGGAGGAAGCCTACCTGGTCGCGATGATGTGCGGCAGACCGGCTCCGGCGGAGTTGTGGCGCCTCGCTTGCGAGCTCGTTGTCGCCGGCGCCCATGCCGGCGGAGACGGGGAGGCGCTTTCCGGTACGGCTACGGCCGACGTGGCGCTGCAGTTCAAGCGCCTCTTGGCGCTGGCCGCGCTGCAACCGGAAACCCTGACCGCTCGGGAACTCGTGTGGGCGCACGATTTCCTCGGACAGGCAGCGGTCGCGGCGGAGTTTTCACGCGCGCCGCTCCTGCCGGCCTCGGCCGCATTCTGGATCGACCAGGCGGCGGGCGCCCCGCCGGTGGCGATGGCGCGCGGCGAGCCGCCCCTGTCGGACAAATTGCTGTATTTCTCCGCTTACGGCGTCGCCCGCGCGATCTTGCCAAAGCTCGAATGGCTCAGGGCGGGTATCTCTCCGGAGGAGTCGGTGGGGTTCGCGCCGGACAGCGAGGCGTTCGGAGTGGAGGGACCGGGACTGCCGGTCGGGCTGACCCCGGACGAGGCGTTGTCGCTGCTCGGGCGGATGCGCGAGCGCTGGACGTCTCCCCCGAGCCGCACCCAGGCGCGGCGCTCCGGTCGATATCCCGTGCAGGTGTGTGTCGGGTTGCAGGCGATCTGGGACGTGAGCCGCGGTGCTGCAGACCCGGAGAGCATTGCCGAATGGACCGTGGTCAACGAGAGTTCGGGCGGGTACGCGATCATCGCGGTGTCGGGCGTGACGGGCGGCGTGGCGGCGGGGATGCCGCTGGCCCTGCGCCGGGATGCCGCCGAGCCGTGGACGCTGTGCCTGGTGCGCTGGATTCGCAACGACAGTCCGGATCGGGTCGAGCTCGGATTACAGGTGATCGCGTCCGGGTGGAGCGCCGTCTCGGTGGGTTTTGGCGGCGGCGACACGCGTGCGATGGCTCCAGCGCTGCGGTTGGCGCCGGTCCCCGCCTTGCGCCGCCATCCGGCGCTCGTCGCCCCGGCCGGCACCTGCACGTCGCGCGAGTTCAGCCTCGTGCACGAGAGCGATCACCTCTATGTCGCGCAGGCGCGGGTCCTCGGTCTGGACATGCAGACGACGAGTGTGGAAATCTTTCAGTACGAAATCGATCTCTACCCCGTCTGAAGCGGACTCCCGGCGGAAGTCAGCGCGGACAGCGGCAGATCGGCCGAATGCAGGGCCGTGGCGAGCCGCTCGGCGATGCGTCGCAATGCCTCATCGCCGCCCGAAGCGTCGCGCCAGGCGGCGGGAGACAGCGCGAAGCGGTTCACGACGGCCGCCACGCCGATCTCCGCGGCTTGCCGGCTCAGCAGCCAGTTCCCTTCTTCGGTGTGCGCGACCCAGCCGGCGTCGCGCATCTCGCCCAGCAGGGCCTCGCCTTCGTTGCTGCTGACGCGCGCACCGGCTTGCAGTGTCGCGAATGGAAGGGTGGTGCCGGCGTGCTGGGCTTCGGCCAGCGCGACGAGCATCGTCACGGCGGCCCAGGCGCGGTCGCCGGGAAATGCGCGCAGCATGCGCGCGCGCTCGAAGAAGCCCGGCAGGGTGGCCGACAGCGCGGCGCCAAGCAGGATCACGACCCACGACAGATAGAGCCAGACGAGAAAGATCGGCAGCGCCGCGAAGGTGCCGTAGATCAGCGTATACGTCGGCATGCGGACGATGAAGAGCCCGAACAGCCGCTGCATCAGCACGAACACGACCGCTGCCGCGATGCCGCCGGCCAGCGCGTGCAGCATCCGCACGGGGTGGTTCGGGACCGCGTAGTAGAGAAAGCTGAACAGCGAACCGAGGAGGACGGTCGGCACGAGGCGGGCAAATGTTGCGCCGACCCACGACCCTTCACCGGCCAGCGCGATCGATGTCGCGACCAGATGGCCGGTCGCGAGCACGCTGCCGCCGAGCGCAAGCGGGCCGAGGGTCAGTGCAAACCAGTGGACCATGAGGCGCGTGAGGAGCGGGCGCGGACGCCGCACCCCCCAGATGTGATTGAACACGTGGTCGATCGTCATGAGCAGCATCAGTGCGGTGAGCACCAACAGCACGGTGCCGATCAGCGTGAGCCCGGCCGCTTGCTGCGAGAACTGGAACGCGTAGGTCGCGATGATCTGTCCGGCACGGTCCGGCAGGAGGTTTTCGAGCAGGAACGTGCGCAGTGACGCGCCGAGCCGCGAGAACGCGGGAAAGTTGCTGAACAGCGCGATGATCACCGTGACCAGCGGAACGATCGCCAGCAGCGTCGTGAATGCGAGGCTGCCTGCGACCTGCGGGCAGCGGGTGGCGAGGAAACGTCCGCCCAAGAGGCGCATGAACTCCCGGGCGGCGGTCAGCGGCATCATCGAGTGGGTTCCGGGCGGCGCGAGGCGGGCGCGTATAATTCCGTCATTCTAGCCGCGGCTGTCCACATGAAAGAAATCCTTGTCCTGTATCGAAGCGGCGGCACGCCGTATGGCGCGAGCCATGTGTCGGGCGCGGATGGCAATCCCGAACCGAGCGACGACGAGATCCGCCTGCCCGCGGCGTTCGGGCGGCGCCTCGCGTCGAGCGCGCTGAAACTCGCGGAGGGGTGATGACGCTGCGCGCCTTGAACCTCGCATCGAGCGTCCTGCTCGTCGCCTTGATCGCGCTGTGCCTGCTGTGGGAGATCTGGCTCGCGCCGCTGCGGCCGGGCGGTTCGTGGATGATGCTGAAAGTGTTGCCGTTGATGCCGGCGCTGTTCGGCGTGTTGAAAGGGCGGCGCTACACCTACCAGTGGCTGTCGATGCTGGTGTTGCTGTACCTCGTCGAAGGGGTCGTGCGCGCGACCGATCCCGGCCTGGCCGGAGCACTCGCGATCGCCGAGGCGATCCTCGCGATGCTGTTGTTCGCGAGCGCCGTGCTGTATGCACGGCTCTCGGCGCCGTCGCGCCAGCGGCGGACGAACGGCTGACTGCGGCCGCCGGCGTCATCGCTGGCGGCCACGGTGGTTCACAGCTGCGGGTTGAGCCGCTCGAACTTGCTGTGCAGCTTGTTCAGCGCGTTGAGATAGGCCTTGGCCGACGCGACGATGATGTCGGTATCGGCGCCCTGGCCGTTGACGACCTTGCCTTCCCTGGCCAGGCGAACAGTGACTTCGCCCTGCGCGTCGGTGCCGGTGGTGATCGCATTGACCGAATACAGCAGCAACTCGGTGCCGCTGCCCGCGATCGCCTCGATCGCCTTGAACGCGGCATCCACAGGGCCGGATCCTTCGGCCGAAGTCCGCGTCTCCTGCCCGTCGACGGACAGCGTGAGGTCGGCCCGCGGCGTCTCGCCGGTCTCGGAATGGAAGCGCGAGGCAACGAGGCGGTAGTGCTCCTGGTCGGGAGTAACGACCTCGTCGCTCATCAGCGCCTGGATATCCTCGTCGAAAATCTCGTGCTTCTTGTCGGCGAGCTCCTTGAAGCGCGCGAACGCATGGTTCAGGTGTTCCTCGGACGCCACGACGATGCCGATTTCCTGCAGGCGGCTGCGGAACGCGTTGCGCCCGGAATGCTTGCCGAGCACGAGCTTGTTGGCGCCCCAGCCGACGTCCTCGGCGCGCATGATCTCGTAGGTCTCGCGGTGCTTGAGCACGCCGTCCTGGTGAATGCCGGATTCATGGGCGAAGGCGTTCGCGCCGACGATCGCCTTGTTCGGCTGGACCGGAAAGCCGGTGACGCCGGACACCAGCTTCGACGCCGGCACGATCTGCGTGGCGTCGATGCGCGTGTCGCACGGGAACACGTCCTGGCGCGTGCGCACCGCCATCACCAGTTCCTCGAGCGCGGCGTTGCCGGCCCGTTCGCCGAGGCCGTTGAGCGTGCATTCGACCTGGCGCGCGCCCGCCATGACTGCGGCAAGCGAGTTCGCGACGGCAAGACCGAGGTCGTTGTGGCAATGCACCGACCACACGACCTTGTCGGCGTCCGGCACGCGCTCGATCAGCGTGCGGATGGTCTGTGCATACTGCTCGGGGACGTTATAGCCGACGGTGTCGGGCACGTTGATCGTCTTCGCGCCGGCCTTGATGACAGCCTCGAAGATGCGACAGAGAAAGTCAATCTCCGAGCGGCCGGCATCCTCGGCCGAGAATTCGATGTCGTCGGTGTATTCCTTCGCCCAGCCGACCGCGCGCACCGCCTGCTCGACGACCTGGTCGGGCGTCATGCGCAGCTTCATTTCCATGTGGATCGGGCTGGTCGCGATGAAGGTGTGGATGCGCCCGCGCGCGGCAGGAGCGATTGCCTCGCCGGCGCGGCGGATGTCGGCTTCGTTCGCGCGCGCGAGGCCACACACCGTCGATTCCCTGATCGCTTCCGCAATCGCGCGCACCGACTCGAAGTCGCCATTCGAGGCGGCAGGAAAACCGGCTTCGATGACGTCGACGCGCATCCGCTCCAGTTGCCGGGCGATGCGCAGCTTCTCGTCGCGGGTCATCGACGCGCCGGGGCTTTGTTCGCCGTCACGCAAGGTGGTATCGAATACGATCAAGTGGTCTTTCATCGTCGGCTCCTGGGGAAAATGAATGGTGGATAGCGAAAACGGATATGACCAGTGCCGGCGCTTTCACGCCGGCAGCAGGCAAACAACACGAAGGGAGGGGAATGTATTTAGCGCGCGGGGCGCAGCAGCGGGCCGAGCAGCAGCAGGCCCGCCGGCAGAAGGCGAAGCGACAGGAGGGAGGGGTCGCGTTCGAAAGTCATGCTTCGGACTATAAAACAGGCGCCGGAAATTGCGCAAGCGCGAGGCCGATTGTTTTTGTCGATCCTCGCGATTGCGCCCGGCTTCAGCGCATTTCGAACGCCTCCTGGTGAAACCGCACGCGCCCCATGCCCAGTTCGCGCAGTCCGCCGCGCAGCGCTTCGGCAAAAGCGCGCGGTCCGCAGAACCAGATTTCCGGCTGATGCTTGCCGGCGTGGCGGGCATGCAGTGCTTCGGCGGTCAGCGGCCGGTCGCGGTCGGTGCTGACGACATGCAGGCGGATCGTCGGCAGCGCAGCGCACAGCGATTCGAGGCGCGCAACGAACGGGTCGTCGTCGCGCTGGCGCGTGCAGTAGTAGAAGTCCGCGACCGGGGCTTCGGCCGGCGCTTCCTGCAGCGACTCGAGCCACGCGAGGAAAGGCGTGACGCCGATGCCGCCGGCAATCCAGACCTGTTCCGATTTGGGCGTGCCGCGGCGATAGTCGAAGCGGCCGTACGGGCCTTCGATCTTTATCGGCTGGCCGGCGCCGAGCCGCGCCGCGAGCCCGTGCGTATAGTCGCCGAGTCCCTTGATCTGGAACGTGATGCGCCGGTCACCGCGGTCGGCGCAGGCGATCGTGAAGGGGTGGGCGCCCTCGATGCGATCGAACGTGACGAACGCGAATTGCCCCGGCCGATGGCCGCGCCAGCCGTCCTCGAGACGACAGACGACCTCCGTCAGGCCGGACGCCTGTTCGTGCACGGCCTCGATATGGCCGCCGATCTGTCGGGCGCGACCGATGCGTCCGGACAACGAGCGCAGGCCCGAAACGGTGCCGGTGACGATGAACAGGGCGAGCAGTGCACCGATGGCACTCGTCCAGTAGTCGAGGGGCGCGAGGAACGCGGCGTGGATCGCGAGCATGCCGTACAGCACCGGCATCGCGTGGTGAAGGTAGCGCCACGGCCGGTACGGCAGGCGCTTCCACAGCGTCAGCAAGAGCATCGCGATCAGCGCGTAGATCGCCCATTCGCCGAGGTCCTCGGCGACGTCGCGCATGACTTCGAGAAAGCCGCCTTCGTGTTCTTTCGGCAGCCGGCCTGCGCGGCCGACAAGGGACTTGATGACGTCGTCGGACATCTCGACGAGCCAGTGCAGCGCGGCGAAGCCGATCGCGAGGATGCCGGCCCACTTGTGTACGCGGTAGATCCGGTCCATGCCGCCCAGCGGCCGCTCGAGCCACGCCGGCCGCGTCGCCAGCACGATCGCCAGCGACATCAGCGAGAACGCCCACAGCCCGGTGAGGTACAGCGCCTCCTGCCGCACCGCCCAGGGCAGGGACGCGCCCTCGGCGGGGTTTGATGACAGAGTGATGGCCCAGGCAAAGGTCACGAGCGCGAGGAAGCTGGCGAGTATGGTCTTCATGGTCGTGTCCGTGTGACGGGGGTCGGAAAATGGCCCGGCAGCGGCATTGGCCGAGCCGGGCCGTTCGCTCACACACCCAGGCCGCGGCGGGTCAGCCGGGTGCCGGGATCGAGCTCGGAGTTCCGTTCGGCGCCGCGCTCCGAGTCGCTCGTGGGCCGGGCACCGGAGTCGTCGCCACGGCGCCCGTCGCGCCCCTTGCGATCGGTGCGGGCGAGGTCGCCGTTCGTCGGATCGACGACGAGCTTGACCTTGCGTCCGTCGCGGTCGATGGCCTTGACTTCATATGCGTTGTCCTCGCGTTCGATCTCGCTGATGTCGCGGTAACCGGCGGCGACGATCTTTTCGTGGATCTGCGGAATCGACAGCCAATTGCCCCGTTCGGCGGCGCTGTCGGTCGCGACGTTCTGGGCGAACACCGGGGCGACCGTGAGGCCAGTGGCGAGCAGGCCGGCGCTGATGGCGATGGCGGTGACGAGGTGTGAAGTGCGCATGATTCGATCTCCTTGTGTCTCTTGGTTGCCGGTCGGGTTGTGACCGTGAAACCATTGTGCGAGGGCGGTGCTGAACGAAGCCTGAAGCGCGTGTTCATGCTGCGTTCAGCGTCCGAGCATTGCTCAGTCGTCCTCAAAATAGCCGTCGTTGGCGTCCACGTGGCATGCGAGACAGTTGGCCTTCGAGCCGACGTCCTTGTGCTGCCACTCGCTGCGGGACACCTCGTCATGCTCGCGGACCCATTTCGGCAGTTCGGTGATGCGCTGCGGAGAAGCCCCGGCCGGTACGCCTTTCATCAGCTTGCGGCCGTAGCGGCGCCCACCGGCGTCGGCGGCGTTGTCGACGAGATAGCGTGTGACATGAGCGGCTGTCTGGGGGTCGAGGCTGGCGTTGTCACCGAAATGGTCGTCGAGCTCGACCATCATGCGTCGCCACGATGCGGCCGGCAGCATCGCCGGCGGAAACGCCATGTGACAGCTGCCGCATTCGTCGACAGTGAGTTTGTCCTTGACGGGCGGGAAATAGTCGTCGCCGCCGGCGCGGGCCTTGGTCAGCACCGCGGCGGTCAGGCCGATGACGAGTAGGCCGGCGACGACCGGACGTACGGGTATGTTCATGCGATTCTCCTTTCCTGGGAGGCAAAACGTTTCGGCAGAGCGCGGAAGGGCGGGGAAGGGCGATCACTGATTCATCATGTAGGCGAGCCAGTCCCCCTTTTCGAGCGGGGTGCATTCGCGGCCCAGCACTTCGTCGCAATTGCGTTTGAACCATTTTTCGACTTTCGCGATGTCCTTGTAACGCTCTGGCGAAACCGACAGCGCCATCGGCTCGATGGGCTTGCGGGTGCGGGTGCGGCCGGCGCTGCGCGTGTCGTTTCCGTGGCAGGATGTGCAGGCCGGGGTGTCGGCCTTGCCCATGTTGTATTGCGTGCGATGCAGGGTTTCGCCGCGGGCGGCCGAGAACCCGGCAAACCCCGCGTCGGCTGCTTTCGCCGCTGCGGCATAGCGATCGATCAGGGTTTCCCGCGGGCCGCCGATTGCCGTGGATGCGAGGCCGAAAGCGCAAAGGAAACCGATTGCATAGCGTGTGGGGGTCATGTTTTCATCCTTGTCGTGGCGGAACTGCGGTTCCGGGCGAGAGGGCTGGTGAGGGCCATTACGAACCGTGACTGCAGTGTGGAAAGGCGTACCTGAACCGAAGCTGAAGCGGCCGTTCACGGTGTGTTCATGGCGACGCTGCTAAAAACGGGGCTGCCGGAACCCTCGCCGCAGATCGCTACAACCAGGAGTCACTCGTGCGCTTCGCTTCCCTCATTGCCGTCATCGTGTCGTCCGTCCTTGCCTTGGGACCGTCCGCTCTTCTCGCCGATGACGAGCACGACCACGATCGCGCCCGCCGCGCCGTCGAGCGGGGCGAGGTGATGCCGCTGCAACGGATACTCGACAACGTGGAGCGCAATCACCCGGGGCAGGTCATCGAAGTCGAGCTCGAGCAGGAAAAAGGCCGCTGGATATACGAAATCAAGGTGCTGAAGGCGGGCGGCGCGCTCGTCAAGCTGGAGATCGACGCGCGCGACGGCGTCGTCCTGCGTGACCGCGAACGTGCACCGGGAGCAGGAGGGAGGCGCTGATGCATATCCTGGTCGTCGAAGACGAACCGACGCTCGCCGCGCAACTGGTCGAAGCGCTCACCACTGCCGGCTACGCGGTCGACCGCGCCGACAACGGGCGGGACGCCCACTTCATCGGCGACGTGGAACCGCTCGACGCGGTGGTGCTTGATCTGGGCCTGCCGCTGATGGACGGGATCACGGTGCTGAAGAAGTGGCGCGCGGCGGGACGCACGATGCCGGTGCTGATCCTTACTGCACGCGACAACTGGCATGAAAAAGTTGCCGGGATCGATGCCGGTGCCGACGATTACCTCACCAAGCCGTTCCACATGGAAGAGCTTCTCGCGCGCCTGCGGGCACTGATCCGGCGCGCCGGCGGCCACGCGAGCGCCGAGCTCGCGTGCGGTCCGGTATTGCTCGACACGCGCGCCGGACGCGTGAGCGTGAATGGCGCCGCGGTGAACCTGACCAGCCACGAGTTGCGCGTGCTGGACTACCTGATGCACCACCAGGGCGAGATCGTGTCGCGCAGCGATCTCACCGAGCACATCTACGCTCAGGATTTCGACCGCGATTCGAATACCATCGAAGTCTTCATCGGTCGTCTGCGCAAGAAGCTTCCCCCCGGGATGATCGAAACAGTCAGGGGCCTCGGCTACCGCATGGTTTGTCCCGCGTGAACATGTCCGGCGCACCGCCCGGTTCGCTGCGCTTGCGGCTGCTCGCCGGCAGCCTGGTGTGGATCCTCGGGACGCTGACGGTGACCGGGTTCGTTCTCGCCGATCTTTTCCGGCACCACGTCGCGGAGCGGTTCGAAGCTGAACTGCGCATCCATCTCGACCAGCTCACCGCGAATCTCGATTTTGCCCTCGACGGCACCCCGCAATTGCGCGCCGAACTGAGCGACCCGCGGCTGCAGAAGCCGTACTCGGGACTCTACTGGCAGATCGACCGCACTGCGGATGGGGCGCTGCCCGCGGTGCTGCGTTCGCGTTCGCTGTGGGACACGACGCTCCGCGTGCCGCCGGACAGCCCGGCCGACGGCGAACTCCACGTCCACCGCATCGCCGGACCGGACCGCGCCCACGTGGTGATGATGGAGCGCGTAGTCCGGCCGGCTGCTTTCCCCGATCAGCCGCTGCGCCTGATCGTCGCCGCGGACGAGCGCGCCATGACGGACCCGGTGCGCGAGTTCGTCGGCCTGCTTGCGATCGCCCTCGGCGTGCTGGCGGCCGGTCTCGTCGTTGCAGCGGTGCTCCAGGTATCGGTCGGACTTGCGCCGCTGCGCCGGTTGCGCAGTGCGCTCGGCGAAGTGCGCGACGGGCGCACGCGGCGCCTGAACGGCGCCTATCCGAACGAAGTGCAGCCGCTCGTCGACGAACTCAACGCGTTGCTGCAGCACGACGCCGAAGTGGTTACCCGCGCGCGTACCCAGGCAGGCAATCTCGCCCACGCCGTCAAGACGCCGCTGGCGGTGCTCGGCAACGCCGCGGCGCGCGAGGACGGCCCGCTCGCACGTCTCGTCGCCGAGCAGGTCGCGACCGCCCGGCGCCAGGTCGACTATCATCTGGCGCGCGCGCGCGCCGCCGCCGCGGTGCAAGTTCCCGGGATGCGCACGGCGGTGCTTCCGCTGGTCGAATCGCTGGTGCGGGTGATGAAACGCCTGCATGCGGAACGCGACCTCGAGATTGCGATCGAAGCCTGCGCCGGCGATCCCGCTTTTCGCGGCGAAGAGCAGGATTTCCAGGAAATGCTCGGAAACCTCGTCGACAACGCCTGTAAATGGGCGCGTCACCGTGTCGAGATTCGCGTGGCGGTCGAGCACAGCCAGCTCGTGATCGTCGTCGAGGATGACGGCCCAGGGCTTGCTGCGCCGGAGCGCGAATCCGTGTTCGGTCGCGGCGTGCGCGCCGATGAACGCACGCCCGGCTCGGGACTCGGGTTGGCGATCGTGCGTGACCTCGCGCAACTTTATGGCGGCGACGTGCGGCTCGACGCGGCCTCGGCCGGCGGCCTGCGTGTCGTGCTCACGCTGCCGGCGGCGTAGGTTTCGCCGCGATGCCGGCCCTCGAATTTTCCAACGTACCGTGAGAGACAGCAATGAATCCAGAACAGACCCGCTCCCTGATCACCATCTGCCTGATGGCGGCGTTCGCCGATGGACACCAGGACCCGCGCGAGCGCGAGCACGTGCGCCGCGTCGCCGAGTCGCTGTCGGCGCAAGCCGGCATGGACTTCATGCCGCTGTATCAGGACGTGCTGCTCAAGCGCATCAGCCTCGAGCAGGCGGTCGAAGCGCTCGGGAGTCCGGAACTGCGCCAGCTCGCGTTCGAGATGGCCGTCGGCGTGTGTGACGCGGACGGCGTGCATGATGCCGGCGAAACGGCTTTTCTCGACCGGCTCAGCGGCGTGCTGGGACTCGCGCGGGCCGCGTCGGCGGCAATCGTGCGCGACGCCGATGCGCTTGCCGAAGCGCCGGTAGACAAGCCGATTCCCGAAATACCCGCCGCCGCCGGACCCGACCAGGCCGAACTCGACAAGATGATCCTCAACGCCGCGATCCTCAACGGCGCGCTGGAATTGCTGCCCGAGTCGCTGGCGTCGATGGCGATCATCCCGCTGCAGACGCGGCTCGTGTATCGCGTCGGCAAGGCGTACGGCTTCGAACTGGACCGGCGGCACATCGCCGATTTTCTCGCGACCGTCGGAGTCGGCCTGACGTCGCAGTACGTCGAGCAGTTCGGTCGCAAGCTCGTCGGCGGGCTGCTCGGCAAGATGCTTGGCCGCGCGGGCCGGACGATCGGCAGCGAGGCGACGGGCTCGGCGTTCTCGTTCGCGACGACCTATGCGCTCGGGCATGTCGCGAAGCGCTATTACGCGGACGGCCGCAAGCTCGACACGGCGGCGCTGAAGACGAGTTTCGCTCAGCTGACGGACAGCGCGCGCGGCCTGCAGGACCGCTATGCGCCGGAAATCGCCCAGCGCGCCCGCACGCTCGACCTGAAACGCTTGACTGCGGAGCTGCGCGCCTGAGCAGCGGCATCCGGCGGATCGTCAGGGGGTAGCAGTTCCACACGTAACTTGCCGCCCCGAGAGCGCAGGGCTGCCTCGCCTCTCGGCCTTGCGCTGCGCGCTTCTTGTGCAGCCCCGGGTCAGGGGGCCGGTTCGTCGTCTCGCGGTGCGACGGCCGCCTCTTGGGTACGCCGGCGCTGCATGAAGCGCCAGATGTAGACCACGTAGCCGGAGAGGGCATAGCCGAGGAAAAGCGCAAACAGTACGCCGGGCGGGTAACTCGACACCAGTGCGAAGGCCAGCACCAGCGCGATGACGACGATGAACGGCACGCTCTTGCGCAGGTTGATGCTCTTGCCGCTCCAGAAGAGCACGTTGCTGACCATCGACAGACCGCTGAAGATCGTCAGCGCCGCGGCGAACCACCGCACGTCTTCGCCCGTCAGCCCGTTGTCGATGATCACCCACACCAGCCCCGCGATCAATGCCGCGGCGGCAGGACTGGGCAGCCCCTGGAAGTAGCGCTTGTCGATGACGTCGATGTTGGTGTTGAAGCGGGCCAATCGCAGCGCCGCGCCGGCACAATAGATGAACGCCGCGATCCAGCCGAGTTTTCCCATGTCCTTGAGCGCCCACTCGTACATCACCAATGCCGGGGCTGCGCCGAACGAAACCATGTCGGAAAGCGAATCATATTCGGCGCCGAACTCGCTCTGCGTGTGGGTCAGGCGCGCAACACGGCCGTCGAGGCCGTCGAGGACCATCGCGACGAAGATCGCCACCGCCGCATGTTCGAAACGCAGGTTCATCGCCTGCACGATCGCGTAGAAACCGGCGAACAGCGCCGCGGTGGTGAAGAGGTTCGGCAGGATGTAGATGCCGCGCCGGCGTTTCTCGGGGGAGATCATGGGCATGAAGAGGCGTGTTCCGCTATGGGCCGGGATGCCGAATGCCGATTCTAGCGCAGCCCCGGGATGTCATGAAATGCCCCGCGCAATCATCAGGGCAGCTCGGCCAGAATCGTGCTCGATGCCGAAACCTTGTCGCCGATCGTCACCCGGGCGCGGCTGCCCGCGGGCAGGTAGACATCGACGCGCGAGCCGAAACGGATGAAGCCGTAGCGTTGTCCACGGGCAAGCGACGCTCCCGCTTCGACGTAGCACAGAATGCGCCGTGCGATCAGGCCGGCGACCTGCACGCAGGTGACGTCGTGCCCTTCCCGCGTGCGCAGGTGCAGCGCATTGCGTTCGTTCTCCACCGAGGCCTTGTCGAGCGCGGCATTGACGAAACGCCCGGCGTTGTACCAGCGTGCGACGACTTCGCCATCGACCGGGCTGCGATTCGAGTGAACGTTGAACACGTTCATGAACACGCTGATCTTGAGGCTGTCCCGGTCGAGATACGGATCGCGTACCGGCTCGATCGCGACGATCCGGCCGTCGGCAGGCGACAGCACGTCTTTCGCGCCCTGCGGGATCGGCCGCGGCGGATCGCGGAAGAACTGCACGACGAAGATGAACAGCAGCCAGAACGGCAGCGCCCAGCCGAAGCCGGCCGCGCCGTTGATGACCAGCGCGACCGCCAGGGCGATCGCGATGAAAGGCCAGCCTTCGCGGGCGAGGAGCGGATGGGGGTAATTGTTGGACATGATGTCCTCGAGATGAAAAAAGGCCGGGTTCCGGCAAGACGCGGAACCCGGCCTGTTGTTCGAGACAGCTCAGTTTTTCGACTGATCGACGAGCTTGTTCTTCTTGATCCACGGCATCATGTCGCGCAGCTGGCCGCCGACCTGCTCGATCGGATGCGCTGCGTTCAGGCGCCGGCGCGCCGTCATCGACGGGTAGTTCGTGCGGCCTTCCTGGATGAACATCTTCGCGTACTCGCCGGTCTGGATGCGCTTCAGGGCGGCGCGCATCGCTTCGCGCGACTGCTCGTTGATGACTTCCGGGCCGGTCACGTACTCGCCGTACTCCGCATTGTTCGAGATCGAGTAGTTCATGTTCGCGATGCCGCCTTCGTACATCAGGTCGACGATCAGCTTGAGCTCGTGCAGGCACTCGAAGTAGGCCATCTCGGGCGCGTAGCCGGCTTCGGTCAGCGTCTCGAAGCCCATTTTCACGAGCTCGACGGCGCCGCCGCACAGCACGGCCTGTTCGCCGAAGAGATCGGTCTCGGTTTCTTCGCGGAAGTTCGTCTCGATGACACCGCCCTTGGTGCCGCCGTTGGCCGCGGCGTACGACAGCGCGATGTCCTTGGCCTTGCCGGAGCGGTCCTGATGCACCGCGATCAGGGACGGCACGCCGCCGCCCTTGAGGTATTCCGAACGCACGGTGTGGCCTGGGCCCTTCGGCGCCACCATGATGACATCGAGGTCGTCGCGCGGCACGACCTGGTTGTAATGCACGTTGAAGCCGTGCGCGAACGCGAGCGTCGCGCCCTGCTTGATGTTCGGCTCGACGTCGTTGTAATAGACGCCGGGGATGTTCTCGTCGGGCAGCAGGATCATGACGATGTCGGCATTGCTGACGGCTTCTGCGACTTCCCGGACGTCGAGACCGGCGGCTTCGGCCTTCTTCCACGAGGCGCCGCTCTTGCGCAGGCCGACCGTGACCTTGCAGCCGGAATCCTTCAGGTTCTGCGCATGCGCGTGACCCTGCGAGCCGTAGCCGACGATGGTGATCTGCTTGCCCTTGATCAGGGAGAGGTCGGCGTCCTTGTCGTAATAGACTTTCATGTTGTTCCTTTCAGCTTTCGATGGGGAGTGCTTCCGGCGCCCGCCATGATAGCGGCGCTCGCACCGGTCGCAAATGGTTCGGCCGGCGGGTGATTTTGGCAGATGAGTTCGGCGTCAGACTTTCAGGATGCGGTCGCCACGGCCGATGCCGCATACGCCGGAGCGGACGATTTCGAGGATCAGCGCCGGCTCGATGGCATCGATGAAGGCATCGAGCTTCGACTGGTTGCCGGTGAGTTCGATCACGTAGGAGGTGTCGGTCACGTCGATGACGCGGGCGCGAAAGATGTCCGCCATGCGTTTCATCTCGTCGCGGTCCTTGCCGGTTGCGCGGACTTTCGTGATCATCAGCTCGCGCTCGATGTGCGCCGATTCGGAAATGTCGACGACCTTGATGACTTCGACGAGCTTGTTGAGCTGCTTGGTGATCTGCTCGATGATGTCGTCGGAGCCGGACGTGACGATGGTCATGCGTGACATCGAGGCGTCCTCGGTGGGCGCCACGGTCAGCGATTCGATGTTGTAGCCGCGCGCCGAGAACAATCCCGAGACACGCGACAGCGCGCCGGATTCGTTCTCGATCAGCAGGGAGATGACGTGTCTCATGATGTTCTCTTTCGAGGTCTACGATTGAACCGTGCTTCCGCGGATACGGACTGCCGGAAGCCGGCATCCGCGGCGGCGGGGGCCGGTAAGCGCCCCGTCGCACGGCGCGCCGGGGGTGTCGGCGCGCGCCGCGAAACGAACGGTGATTACAGGTCTTCGGCGGACAGGATCATCTCGGTGAGACCCTTGCCGCCCTGAACCATGGGGTAAACGTTTTCGGTCTGGTCGATCTGGAAGTCGAGGAACACCAGGTCGTTCTTGCGGCCGAAAGCTTCACGCAGCGCGCCTTCCACGTCAGCCGGCTTTTCGATCCTGAAGCCGACGTGACCGTAGGATTCGGCGAGCTTCGCGAAATCGGGCAGCGAATCCATGTAGGACTCGGAGTAGCGCTCGCCGTGGAAGAGCTGCTGCCACTGGCGGACCATGCCGAGGTAGCGGTTGTTCAGGTTCACGATCTTGATCGGCAGCCGGAACTGCTTGCACGTCGACAATTCCTGGATGTTCATCTGGATCGACGCTTCGCCGGTGACGCATGCGACCTGGGACCCGAGGTGCGCGAGCTGCGCACCCATAGCGTACGGCAGGCCGACGCCCATCGTGCCGAGGCCGCCGGAGTTGAGCCAGCGGCGCGGCTTGTCGAAGCGGTAGTACTGCGAGGCCCACATCTGATGCTGGCCGACGTCGGATGTGATGAAGGCGTCGCCGCCGGTCACTTCCCATAGCTTCTGGATCACGAACTGCGGCTTGATGATCTCGTCCGAGTTCTTGAACTTCATGCACTCGCGGCGGCGCCATTCGTCAACCTGCTTCCACCACGTGCCGACGGTTTCGACGTCCGGGCGGGCGGACGAGGCTTCGATCTGCCGGATCATCTCTTCGAGCACTTCCTTGACATCGCCGACGATCGGGACATCGACGCGGACGCGCTTCGAGATCGACGACGGATCGATGTCGACGTGGATGATCTTGCGCGGCTCCTCGGCGAAATTGGCCGGATCACCGATGACGCGATCGTCGAAGCGCGCGCCGATGGCGAGCAGCACGTCGCTGTAATGCATCGCCATGTTGGCTTCGTAGGTGCCGTGCATGCCGGGCATGCCAAGGTACTGGCGGTCGCTCGCCGGGTAGCCGCCCAGACCCATCAGAGTGTTGGTGATCGGGAACCCGAGCAGGCGGGTGAGTTTGGTGAGCTGTTCGGCCGCATCCGACAGCACGACACCGCCGCCGGTGTAGATCATCGGGCGCTTGGCTTCGAGCAGCAGCTGCACGGCTTTGCGGATCTGCCCCTGGTGGCCCTTGAGCACCGGATTGTACGAACGCATCGAGACCTCTTTCGGGTACTCGAATTCGCATTTGTGCATCGAGACATCCTTGGGGATGTCGACCAGCACCGGCCCCGGACGGCCGGTCTTGGCGAGGTAGAACGCCTTCTTGATCGTCGTCGCGATGTCGCGGACATCCTTGACGAGGTAGTTGTGCTTGACGCACGGGCGCGTGATGCCGACAGTGTCGACTTCCTGGAATGCGTCCTGTCCGATCGCGGCGGTCGGAACCTGGCCGCTGATGATCACCATCGGGATCGAGTCGCAATAGGCGGTGGCGATGCCGGTGATCGCGTTGGTGGCGCCGGGGCCGGAAGTCACCAGCGCGACGCCGACGGTTTCGGTGCTGCGGGCAAAGCCGTCGGCCGCGTGCACTGCGGCCTGTTCGTGGCGCACCAGTACGTGGCGTACCTTGTCCTGGTTGAAAAGTGCATCGTAGATGAAGAGGACGGCGCCGCCAGGGTAGCCGAACACGTATTCGACCTTTTCTTCCTGAAGACACCTGATTACAATTTCCGCACCAGTCAGCACCATTACAAACTCGCTCGTTGTTACGTTCTAAACGTCGAATGTTACCGGTCACTCGACATTTGGTCAAGGTGGCCGCCGCATTGCAGCAAAGCACTGAACAGTCGGGCTTCTGAAGGATTCACAGCTGGCTTCCCGGGTAGAACTCTCGACCTTCCTCGAAGGCGTCGAAAAGCGTGCGTTCAAGCAGGCCGTGTATGCGCTGAGGACCGACGAGGCGGCGCTGGATGCGGTGCAGGACGCGATGCTCAAGCTCTCGGTCAGCTACGCCGACCGTCCGCCCGCCGAACTCCCGCTGCTGTTCCAGCGCATCCTGCAGAACGTGATCTACGACGCGCTGCGGCGGCAGAAAGTGCGCAACGCGTGGACCACGCTGCTGTCGTCATTCACGTCGGGAGCCGACGACGACAGCGATCCTCTCGATATGCTGACCGCCGACTCCGATGCCGCTCACGCCAGCACGCCGCACGCGCAGTTCGAGCGTGCGAGGATGATGGCGGCGATCGAGCGGGAAATCGCCCGCCTGCCCAATCGTCAACGCGAAGCCTTCCTGCTGCGTTACTGGGAGGAAATGGATGTTTCCGAAACCGCCGCTGCGATGGGGTGTTCGGAGGGGAGCGTGAAGACCCACTGTTCGCGCGCCACGCAAACCTTGGCGGCAGCCCTCAAGGCAAAGGGGATCGTGTTATGAACGAACAGGAGTTCGGGCACAAGCTCGCCGTTCATCTTTCGGCCGCAACCCGCGAAATCGACGGCGAGCTCGCGGACCGCCTGCGCAGTGCACGCGAAGAGGCGCTTCGTGCGAGTTCCCGTGCCGGAAGGCCGGGACGGCTTTTCGGCCGGAAGCTTCGTTTTCGCCTGATGCTTCCCGCCGTGCTCAGGCCTGCCGTACTGGTGTTCGCGGTCCTCGCGACGGTGCTTGCCGGGGATTACTGGGTGACCTGGTCGCGCGTCAATTCGCTCCAGGAAGTGGACACGGCGCTGTTGATCGACGACCTGCCGATCGACGCTTATCTCGACGCGGATTTCAAGGCATGGCTGCAGCAAGACTCGCAATCCTGATCGCAACGCTGATTCTTGCCGGCGCTGCGGGAGCGGTCACACCGATCGGAGCGCCCGGATGGCGCGATTTGAACGCCGAACAGAGGGAAATCCTCGCGCCGCTCGCCGGCGACTGGAACGGCATGAGCGAGCCCCACCGGCAGAAATGGATCGGCATCGCCGACAGCTACGGCCGGCTCACGCGCGAGGAGCAGGAGCGCATCCGCGCCCGCATGAAGGCGTGGGCCGATCTCCAGCCCGAACAGCGCGAACGGGCGCGCGACCAGTACCGGACCTTGCGCAACATTCCTCCCGACAAGCGGGAGTCGCTGCCCGAACTGTGGCAGCGCTACCGCAGCATCCCGCCGGAAGAACGCCAGCCGCAGCACGACAGGCGCGATCGCCGCGCCGAACCGCGCTCGCCGTTGCGCCCGGACGACAAATGAAACTCTCGCTGAACTGGATCTTCGATTGAACACCCCTTTGCCGCCGCGCCCCCGCGTCGAGCTGGCCGGCCTGCGTCGCCGTCTCGCCAGCATGCTGTACGAATCGCTGCTCCTGCTCGGTGTGCTCGGGCTGACATTCATGGTTCCCTATCTTGTGCTCGGCGTCGTCCTGAACGTCGCTCCCGCGGGATGGTTCGCGTGGCTGCATGTGTATCTGGTGCTGGGAGCGTACTTCGTCTGGTATTGGCGACGGCGTGGCCAAACACTGGCGATGCAGACGTGGCGCCTGCAACTCGTGAGGGCGACGGACGGACGTGCACTGCCTGTCGCGACAGCCTGGCTGCGCTACACGCTCGCCTGGCCTTCCGTGCTGTGCTTCGGTCTGGGGCTGGCATGGGCGCTCGTGGACCGCGACCGCCAGTTCCTGCATGACCGGTTGGCGGGAACATGCATCGTGTTTCGGCCAGCCTGACCGGGCACTGCGGCGGACCTGCGTGGCTGGTGCTGGTTGAGGCGGCAGCGCGAAGCGGCTTCCTGCTCCCTGGCATGAACCGCCACGGTCTTCCCGCTCCGTGTGACGCCTTCCGCGCGCCGCATTCGTCCCGTCGCAAATCCTGCGTATACTTTGAATTTGCCTGACTGGATCCGGCTCGACCGGAGACGACAATGAAAACGGAAAACGCCCCCAGCATTCTTCGATCCGACTATGTGCCCCTCGCGTGGCGGATCGACCACCTCGACCTGCACTTCAACCTCGATCCGGTGGCGACGATCGTCAAAAGCCGTCTGCGCTGCGTGCGCAACGCGCTGGCGCCCGCGGCGCCGCTGCGGCTCTTCGGTGAAGACATCGAGCTGCTCGACCTGACGGTCAACGGAGCGCAACCGGCGCCCGATGCAATCAGGCGGACCGCTGACGGAATCGAGATCGCGCTGGAGGGAGAAAGCGCAGAAATCGAAATCGCCACCCGCATCGACCCGTCGGCGAACACCACGCTTTCGGGTCTCTACCTGTCTCGCGGCGGCTTCTTCACCCAATGCGAAGCGGAAGGTTTTCGCCGGATAACTTTCTTTCCCGACCGGCCCGACGCGATGACGCGTTTCACCGTCACGCTGGAGGCGGACACGGCGACGTGCCCGGTGTTGTTGTCGAACGGCAACCTGATCGAACAGGGACCGCTCGACGGGGGCCGACACTACGCCAGGTGGGAGGACCCGTTTCCGAAGCCGTCATATCTCTTCGCGCTCGTCGCGGCGAACCTGGTGTCGCTCGAACGGCGGGTGAACACCGCGTCCGGGCGCGAGGTGCTGCTGCAGGTGTGGGTCGAAGACGGCAATCTCGACCGCGCCGGGCACGCGATGGATTCGCTGATCCATTCGATGCGCTGGGACGAGGAGACTTTCGGCCTCGAACTCGATCTCGACCGCTTCATGATCGTCGCCGTGAGCGACTTCAACATGGGTGCGATGGAGAACAAGGGCCTCAACATCTTCAACTCGAAGTACGTGCTGGCGAAGCCCGACACGGCCACCGACATCGATTACGAGAACATCGAAAGCGTCGTCGCGCACGAGTACTTCCACAACTGGACCGGCAACCGCGTGACCTGCCGCGACTGGTTCCAGCTCACGCTGAAAGAAGGGCTGACGGTATTCCGCGACCAGCAGTTCTCTGCCGACATGCTCGGACGCATGGCCGAGGCGGGGGGCGAGGCCGCTGCTGCGTCGGCCCGGGCGGTGAAGCGCATCGACGACGTGCGCGTGCTGCGCACTGCTCAGTTCGCCGAGGAGGCGGGGCCGATGGCGCATCCGATCCGCCCGGACAGCTATCAGGAAATCAACAACTTCTACACCGCGACGGTGTACGAGAAGGGCGCCGAAGTCATCCGCATGCTGCACACGCTGCTGGGTGCTGAAGGGTTTCGCAACGGCATGGACCTGTACTTCAGCTACCACGACGGTCAGGCGGTGACCTGCGACGATTTCGTCGACTGCATGGCCGAAGCGAACGGCCGCGACCTCGACCAGTTCATGCGCTGGTATGGCCAGGCCGGCACGCCGCGAGTCACGGCGCAAGGGCGCTACGACGCCGAAAGCCGCAGCTACACGCTGACGCTGACACAGCACACTCCACCGACGCCGGGCCAGCCTGAAAAGCTGCCGCTCGTGATTCCGGTCGCGGTCGGCCTGATCGGCCCGGACGGCGCCGATCTGCCGCTGCGGCTGCAGGCCGACAACCACGGCGCGACGACGAAACTGATCGAGCTGACCGAAGCGGAGCAAAGCTTCCAGTTCACGGACCTCGACTTCGAGCCCGTGCCTTCGCTGCTGCGCGGTTTTTCCGCCCCGGTGATTCTCGAACTCGACGAGGACGACGCGCGGCTCGCGTTCCGCATGGCGCACGACTCCGATGCGTTCAACCGCTGGGACGCGGCGCAGCGCTATGCGGAGCGGGTCGTCCTTGCGCTCGCTGCCGACGCCGCCGCAGGCCGTCCGCTGGCGGTACCGGCCGCTTTTGTCCAAGCCTTCCGCGCCTTGCTGACGAATGACGGGCTCGACCCCGCTTTCAGGGCGCAGGCCGCTGCGCTACCTGCCGAAGCCTATCTGCTCGAACGGATGGCGGTGGCCGACCCCGCGCCGCTGCGCGCGGCGCTGATGGCGCTGATGCGCGAGCTGGGCGGAGCGCTCGCCGAGGAGTGGCTGACGCTTTACAAAAAGCATGAAGTGAGCGGGCCGTACCGCTATCACCCGGCCGATGCGGGACGGCGCGCGCTGCGCAGCCTCGCGCTGAAGTATCTAGCCGCCGCCGGGGTCGGCGAAGGTCTCGAGCGGGCGCAGGCGCAATTCGAGCGCTTCGACAACATGACGGAAGGCTTCGGTGCGCTCGCCGCGCTGGTCCACAGCGCGAGTCCGGCACGCGAGGCCGCGCTCGACGCGTTTCACCGCCGCTACCGCGACGACGCGCTCGTGCTCGACAAGTGGTTCGCGCTGCAGGCCGGCGCGTGGCGCTGGGATGCCGAGGCCGCACCAGTGCTCGAACGGGTGCGCAGGCTGATGGAAGATCCGGGTTTCAGCACCGAGAATCCGAACAAGGTCTATGCGCTGCTCGGGAGTTTTTTCCGCGCCAATCCGGCAGAGTTCCATCTGCCGGACGGCAGCGGCTACGTGTTCTGGGCCGAGCAGGTGCTGGCGCTCGACCGGCGCAACCCCCAGGTCGCGTCGCGCATCGCACGGGCGCTCGAGAGCTGGCGCCGGTTTACTCCCGAAATCCGGGATCGCGTCGGCGTGCAACTCGAGCGCGTGCGCAGCGTCACCGGACTGTCACCCGACGTCGCAGAGATCATCGACAAGGCGCTGGGGGAGGGGGTCTAGCCGACTTACCGACTTCGGCCTGCCCGGCCTGACATTGCATGGCCCGAAGCCTGATCTTCAGCGCTCTCGCCATGCCTTGTCGAAGCTGGCGATGATCGGATGCAGAAGATAGTCGACGAATGTGCGTTTTCCAGTGCGCATAAAAACATCGGCCAGCATTCCCGGTTGCACCTTCTGGTCGCCGAGCCGAGCCAGTTCCGATTCAGGGACTTCAATCTTGGTGACGAAGTAAATGCGTCCGGTGACCGGGTCTTCGATGGCGTCGGCAGAAACATAGCGCACCTTGCCGTTCAGTTCGGGGGTTGCACGACGATCGAAGGCTGCAAGCTGTACACCGGCGTCAAGATCCAGCCGCACGCGGTCGATATCTTCCGGACGAACCTGTGCCTCAATGATGAGACGGTCATTAGTCGGCACGATGTCCAGCAGAACTTCGCCGGGGGCAATCACCCCACCGAGCGTATGAGCCTTGAGGTCCACGGCAATACCGTCGACGGGTGCCTTCAATTCGGTCTGCGCCAGCACATATTTGGCCGCGCCCATCCGCTCCAGGTAGTCGAAGGCTTCGTTCTGAACCTTGCGCAGTTCGGCCACGACATCTTCGTGAAATCCCTTGCGGAGCTGGAATTTCTCCAGTTCCTTTTCCCCGATGGCGGATTTCGCGACGGCTATATCCGACACATGCTCTGCACGCTCGCCCTCGATCTGAGCGATCTCACGTTCGAGCGTGCGATATTTTGTCTTCTCTACCATGCCTTTACCAAGCAGGTCGGTGAGGCTGGAGAGCTCGATTTTGAGACTCTTGAGTTGTGCTTCCTTGGCGTCACGCTGGCCGGCGATGCCTTGAATTTCGTTCTGTCGAGCAGCGATTTGCTTGTCGAGGATCTCGAGTTGGCCGATCAAAGAGGCCCGTCGGGCGGCATGCATCGACTCTTGTGAGCGCAGGATCTCCGCAACTTTTGGGTCGTTCTTTCGCGACAGGAGTTCGGCAGGCCAAGGAATCGCCTCCAGTCTGTCGCGCTCGGCCATGAGGCGGCTTAGCTGGGCGATCGCCGCGTCGTACTGGGCCTGAAAGATACCGTGGGAAGCGCCTGCGCGCGTTTCGTCAAGGCGAATCAGGACTTGCCCGGCTTTCACGCGGTCCCCGTCACGCACCAGAATCTCCCGGATGACGCCGCCTTCCTGATGTTGAATCTTCTTGCGGCTTGTATCGACCTTGACGACGCCGGGTGCGACGACAGCGCTGGCAAGGGGCACGAGGGTCGACCAGGCGATGGTGAGTCCGAAGCTCAGCAGCAGGATTACCAGGCCGATAACGGTCCAGCGGCCGATCCCGCGTTCGGCATCGCGGACGGCGGATTCTTCCGGGGATCCAGGACCGGGCGCCAGCTCAAAGCGCATTGGGCGCCTCCTGTGCGGTGCCGCCCGGGTGCCCGGCGGTCGACATCGGGCGGCGGGTGATCTGCGGCATCAGCTCGCTGGTCGGGCCGAAGAGCGCGATCGCGCCGCGCTGGATCACCATCAGCAACTCGGTTCCGCCAAGCAGGGTCGGCCGGTGGGCGATGACGATTACCGTATGGCCTGCGGAGCGCAATTCGTCGAGCGCCTGCCGCACGATCGCCTCGCCCTCCGCATCGAGATTCGAGGTCGGCTCATCGAGCACGATCAGCGCGGGCAGGCCATACAGAGCCCGTGCGAGACCGATGCGCTGGCGTTGACCTCCCGAAAGATTGGCGCCGTTCGGGCCGATGATGGTGTCGTAGCCAGCGGGCAGCTCGAGAATCATCTGGTGCGCTCCGACGCGTCGAGCCGCGTCGACCACCTGTTCGGCATCGACCTTGCCGAAACGCGCGATATTGTCGGCCACCGTGCCAGGAAAGAGTTCGATGTCCTGCGGCAGGTAACCGAGATAGGGTCCGACCTCCTCGCGCCGCCAGTCGCTGATGGCGACACCGTCGAGTCTCACGGTCCCGGACTTCGGCGCCCAAACGCCAACGAGAAGGCGCACCAGCGACGATTTTCCCGCGCCGCTGGGGCCGGTGATGCCGAGCACCTGGCCACGTTCCAGCTGGAATGAAACGCCGTTGATGACGTTCCTGCCGCCGTCGGGAGGTCCTGCGAAAAGGTTGTCCACATGAAGATTGCCCCTGGGCGCGGGAAGCGGCATGCGGTCATCCTGTTCGGTCAAGGTACCGAGCGTTTTCTGCAAGCGATCGTAGGAGGATCGTGCAGCCAGAAAACCGCGCCAGCTACCGATCGCCGATTCGACCGGAGCCAATCCGCGACCCATGATGATGGACGCGGCGATCATCGCGCCGGCGGTGATCTGCTGCTCGATCACCAGGTAGGCGCCGGCACCGAGCACCGCAACCTGCAGACAGAATCGCACCGACTTTGCAGTCGCCGTGATGCTGCCGGCCCGGTCGCTGGCGACCGCCTGCAACGCCAGACCCGCGGCATGCGGCTTGTGCCAGCGCGCCATTAATCCCGGCAGCATGCCCATGGCGCGGACCACTTCGGAATTGCGTGCGGCGTGCTCGGCAAACTGGGTGCTGCCGGCCAGTTCGGCGCCGGCTTCCGCCAGCAGCCCCCGGGTGGCGCGCTCGCTGATGAGGCCGATCGCAAGCAGAATCATGGCCCCGGCGAGGGCGACATGCCCCAGCAGAGGGTGAAGGAGATAGACCAGGCCGACGTAAAGCGGAACCCAGGGCGCGTCGAGCAGCGCGAGCACGCCGGCGCCTGTGAGAAAGCCGCGCAGAGCATCGAGATCGCGAAATGCCTGGCCGTTGTGCCCGGAAACCAGCACCACGCGGAACGTGCGGACCGAGAGCAGCCCGTCGATCTGCGCGCCCAGACGCACCAGAATGCGCGATCGCACCATTTCCAGCAGCCCCATTGTCAGCAGGCTGGCGATGGCGAACAGCGTGATGTAGAGCAAGGTCTCGTGGCTGCGCGAGGCCAGCACCCGGTCATAGACCTGAAGCATGTAGAGCGGTGCGGTCAGCATCAGCAAGTTGATGAAGAAGCTGAAAAAGCCGACTCGTAACATGACCCGTTGGGCACGACCCATCGCGTGGGCGAGAGCATTGATCGTCACGGCGTGTTCCCGCAGTTCGGGGGGGCGAGTCAATATCGTGTAACGCGAACCAGCCGCAGGCGCCGGCTCGCGATCGGCAACACGACGGTCCTGCTCAGACAGCATGCTTGCGGCGGCCGGCCAGGCCAGCGAGTGCAGCGATACCGAGAAGAGCAAGCGCGCCCGGTTCCGGAACACCCTGGGTCACCGCTTCGCCGGTCACGGCAAAGGCCAGATCCGGAGGCAGCATCGCCCAGACGTCGCCATCCACGCCTCGGAAAGCGCTGACGCTGTCGCCCTCGGCGCTCTCGAGCCAGAACCAGAATTCCTGGTCGGTGTCGAGGAACACCGAGAGATAGGCCGACCCGTCAAGCTGCAAGGGCGTGCTCAGCGTCAGGTCGAACTCGAAGATGGGGGTCGCGGCGGAGTCGGTCAGGGATGTCGGTCTCGCAATGATCGATCCACCCAGCGTGTCGAACGTGTCCGGTGCCGTCGCGACATCATCGAACAGGCGGACGACGAAGAGACTGACATCGCTGACCTCGGTCCCCCACCAGCGAAATCCGGTCACCGTCGAGGGGCCGGCCAGTGAGAAGGCATCCGCGTTCTGGAACCCGAAGAATCCAGCGATGGAATACTCGGCTTCGATTGCCTCGCCCGCATCCAGCGGCGCCTGGGCGTACAGAACCGCCGCTTGTGCGGCCGTGCTCAGGGCCGATGTGACAGCAAGTGCGCACAGAAACGAGCGAAAGTATCTTGGAAGGCAGGCCATGGCAGTTCCTCTTGCGAGTAAGGGAGGCATAAAGACGTGAGAGGGGGGAGGCAAGGTGGGTTACCGAGTGGCGATTTGATTCCCGTTTCCATCGCAGCGGCAAAAAGGGCCGGCGCTCCGCGCAGCGCACGCCGGCCGCCTGATTCAGAAACCATCTCCCGCACCGAACAGACCGTTGGTGCCGACGGTTTCGGCAGGCAGAAACTCGAACTCGACCGCATCGATGAGGAATTCGCTGCCGTGCAGCTTCCCGCCGCTGGTGAAGAGTGCGAAACCGAAACCTCCGTCTGCGGTGCCATAGCCGCCACTGACAAAATCGGTGCCGTCATAGGCGCCGGCGGTAACCACCAGAGAGTGAAAACCGCTTGCAACCTCCAAAGTCACCTGCTTGCTGCCGTCGGTGCTGTCGGCGACGAAGGTCTGCTCCGCGACCAGGTTGCCCTGCTCGTCGAAAGCCTGAACGCGCCCGGCTTCGGCAAACATCAGACCGTCGTCCTGAAGGTAGAAGCGCGACAGGTCGATCGTCGCACGAGACGCATCGTCGGCGAGTTCGAAGCGCAGGGCTTCGCTGCCATCGATTTCCTGCCTTACCGGGCTGCTTGCCGCAGTCTGGCCACTGACTCCGAGATCGCCCAGATACACATCACTACCCGCCAAACTCACCGGGCTCCCGCTCTGGAACGTAACGGGCGTCCACGCCTCCGCCGCGTTCTCGCCATCCGCCTTGTGCGTAATGTCGATTTGCGGATGACTCCAGGCCTCCGCCCAGGCATCGCGGTTTGCGGCGGTGAGACGGGCAGGGGCATCGCCAATGCTGATGACCTCGGGCTCGGCGGTCGGGCTGACCGCGACTGCCAGCGTGCCGGCATCGTTGTGGGTGCCGTCCTCGTCGACGAGCCCCACCCGGACGGTGAAGCTGCCGGTGGCGGTGTAGGTGTGGGTGACATCGCCGGCCGCGGCGACGGTGTCGGTGTTGCCGTCGCCCCAGTCGATCAGGTAATCGCTGACGGTGTCGTCGCCGGGGTCGGTGACCGCGCCGAGGCCGAGGGTGTAGGTCTGACCGACGAGCCCGGTGGCCGCACCGGCCAGTGCGATCAGGGGGGCGACGTTGTTGACGGTGACGTCGCGGGTCTCGGTGCGGCTGCCGCCGTCCTCGTCGGCGACGGTGACGCTGATCGTGCGGGCGGTGGCATTGACCGGGCCGTCCTCATCGTCGGTGAAGACATGGTCGATGCTGCCGCCGAGCGTGGCGAGTTCGGCCGCCGTGACGCTTTGCGCGGCGCTGCCGTCGCCCCAGTCGATCGTGTAGCCGAGCGTGTCGGCCGCGCCCGCCGGATCGCTGCCGCTGATCGCCAGCGTGTAGGTGGCACCTTCGTCCACGCTCGTCACACCGTCGAGCACGACGTCGGGCGCGACGTTGGCGACCGTCAGTGTGAAGCTGTCGGTGGCGCTCTCGCCGGGCTCATCCGTGACGGTGACGCTGACGGTGTGCGTGGCATCGCCATCGGCATAGAGGTGATTCAGGTCCAGACTCCGGACCAGCGTAGTATCCGATACGACAGTGCCGTCGCCATAGTCGATCTGGTACGTCCAGCCGTCGCCGCCGCCGTCTTCGCTGTCGCTGAAGGCGAGCGTGCGGGTGAAGGTGTCGCCTTCATTCACGGCCGCGTCCGGTCCGGCGTCGATGGCAACGGTAGGTGTGGCGGCATTGACGGTCACATCGAGCGTGCCGGCGTCGGCATGGGTGCCGTCCTCGTCGACGAGCCCGACCCGGACAGTGAAGCTGCCGGTGGCGGTGTAGGTGTGGGTGACATCGCCGGCCGCGGCGACGGTGTCGGTATTGCCGTCGCCCCAGTCGATCTGGTAATCGCTGACGGTGTCGTCGCCGGGGTCGGTGACCGCGCCGAGGCCGAGAGTGTAAGTCTGATCGACGACCCCGGTGGCCGCACCGGCCAGTGCGATCAGGGGGGCGACGTTATTGACGGTGACGTCGCGGGTCTCGGTGCGGCTGCCGCCGTCCTCGTCGGCGACGGTGACGCTGATCGTGCGGGCGGTAGCATTGACCGGGCCGTCCTCATCGTCGGTGAAAACATGATCGACGCTGCCGCCGAGAGTGGCGAGTTCGGCCGCCGTGACGCTTTGCACGGCGCTGCCATCGCCCCAGTCGATCGTGTAGCCGAGCGTGTCGGCGGCGCCCGCCGGATCGCTGCCGCTGATCGCCAGCGAGTAGGTGTCGCCCTCATCGAGGCTCGCCACACCATCGAGGATGACGCCGGGCGCGACGTTGGCGACCGTGACCGCCTTGGTGCCGGCGACGAAGCTGCCGTCCTCGTCGGTCACCGACACCGTGATGGTGGGATCGGTCGGGCCGTCGGTGTAGGTATGGGTGGCGACGCCGGCCAGTGCCGCGTACTCGGCCGGCGTCAGATCGACGACCGTGCCGTCGCCCCAGTCGATGCGGTAGGCGGTCGGGGTGTCCGCGCCGGGGTCAACCAGGGCACCGAAGTTCAAGGTGTAGAGGCTGCCTTCGTCGACCGTGTCGGCGCCGCTGAGGGCGATCGCCGGTGCGACGTTGGCGACCGTCAGCGTGAAGCTGTCGTTGTCGCTCTCGCCGGGTTCATCGGTGACAGTGACGCTGACGGTGGGCGTGGCATCGCCGTCGGCATAGAGGTGATTGAGCTCGACGCTGCGGATCAGGGTGGTGTCGTTGACCACCGTGCCGTCACCGTAGTCGATCTGGTAGCTCCAGCCATCGCCGCCGCCGTCTTCGCTGTCGCTGAAGGCGATCGTGCGGGTGAAGGTGTCGCCTTCATTCACCGTCGCGTCCGGGCCGGCGTCGACCTGCAGCGAGGTCTCGGCGTCGAGATCGATGATTTCGCCGATGGCGAACAACTCGTCGTCCACTCCGGCA
>NZ_WTVG02000031.1 GCF_012910705.2 Aromatoleum anaerobium
TAAACCTCGACTTCGACGAATGGGGCGATGCCTTCCCCGCCAACCGCATGCTCGGCGCCGCCACCCTCGATCGCCTGCGCCACGGCGCCTACCGCGTCGTCCTCGACGGTGAGAGCTACCGCGCGCCGAAGCCATCGCCGGACTCGGGCAGGGCGCCGGCGCGCTCACCGGCGGCGATCAAGGCGCGTTAAGGACGCCGGCCGTTTGCAGCACTATCCTCGGCGCTGCAAACCCCTTCAGCGGCGATCCCGCTGCCTCAACCCCCTCGGGCTCGCCCCCAGACCCCGCGCTCGCCGCGGGGCCGCCGCCGGGGATCGAAAACATCCCCGGCACCTCCCCGGAGCATTGGCCACCCTCCACGGCGTCAAGGGGCTTTCGCGGCATAAACGGGCCGATGAATCCGGCCCATTTATTCCACGGTCCACGTGACCCCGTTCCAGGCGAAAAGCCGGCCCCGCGTCGTCCCGCTTTCGCGGGTCCGCCCGCCGCTTTCCGGGCCTTCCACGGCGCATATTTCGGCCCAATTCGGCCCTTGCGCTTATGAGCGTTTTACCCCATCCTGCGCACCGTTCGAAACGCCACTTTCAAACCCCTCCAAGTGGCGCCATTACGCCGATCATGCCCGGCGCCTTTATGCCGACCCGCGGGTGCGTTGCCGGCTGCTGGCGCTGGCCTATGTTCAGGCGGGGCATTCGGCGTACGAGGCGGATGAGCTGTTTGGGCTGACTGCGGTGCAGATCCGGCAGTGGATCAAGCGCTACAACGCCGAAGGAATCGAAGGATTGTCTGACCGGCCCCGGCCGGGGCCGCGCTCCCGGTTGGCGCCGGCGCAATACGCTGCCTTTCTGGCCCGCCTGCACGCCGGGCCGCCGCCCGAGAGCGGATTGTCTGCCTGGCGAGGGGAAGACATCCGCTGCCTGCTGGCGGAGGAATTCGGCCTCGACTATTCGCTGTCCGGGGTGTACGCCCTGTTGCACCGGTTGGGCCAGTCCTCCCTGGTCCCCCGACCCAGCCACCCAGCGAGCGATCCCGCCGCCCAGGCGGCCTTTAAAAAATCAGCTGCCCGACACCTTGGCCGCCGTCGCCTCGAGCCATCCAGGCCAGCGCATCGAACTCTGGTTTCAAGATGAAGCCCGCTTCGGCCAGCAGGGCAGCAACAGCCGGATCTGGGCCGACACCGGCAGCCGGCCTCGGGCGCCGCGGCAAACCGAGTACGACTTTCTCTACCTGTTCGCTGCCTGCTGTCCCGAGACAGGTCAAAGCAATGCCTGGCTGATGCCCGCCGCCAACACGCAAACAATGAACGGGCAGCTGGCCGATCTTGGCCGGCAACTGCCCGATGAAGTCCATGTCGTCCTGGTCCTCGACGGCGCCGGCTGGCATCACAGCACCGGCCTCGCGGTCCCGCCCAACCTGACCCTCGTTCACCTGCCCGCCTATGCTCCAGAGCTCAATCCCATCGAGCGGGTCTGGCGCGAGCTTCGCCAGCGCTATCTGAGCAATCGCATCTACCCGGATGCCGAGGCCCTCGAGGACGCTGTCGCCTCAGCGTGGATGACCCTGACAGAAGACCCTCGGCGCCTGGGCTCATTGACCGACTATCCCTGGATACAAACCGCTCGGCAGCAGCAAACTACGAAGGAAATTTAGTGGGATGCGTATGAGTTCGAATTTCCTGGGGGCCGCTCTGCGTACCTGGCATTACGGGTGCCGCATGATTGGATCCCGGTACAGAATGTCTTCGGAATTTCGGATATGCTCAGTGAAATTCATTCGACAGCGAATAGGCTAGGCCGGTTGTCGTCGTCGGATTTCATGTTACTAACCAGCCAAAACGGGATGCAAGATGAGTGAAGCGGTCCGCGACTTTTCGCAGTGCTACGGTCATGATTTCGAGGATCTGAAAATAGGTATGTCAGCGGCGATCGGACGTACCGTGACGGAGGCGGATATCGCTATTTTTGCCGGCCTTTCGGGTGATACGAATCCCGTTCACCTTGATGGCGAATTTGCGGCGTCGACGATGTTTGGCGAACGAATCGCACATGGAATGCTGTCGGCGAGCTTCATTTCCGCAGTGTTCGGAACGAAGTTGCCAGGACCGGGATGCATCTATCTCGGGCAGTCGATGAACTTCAAGGCGCCGGTCAAAATCGGCGACACAGTCGTCGCGCGTGTGACAGTACGCGAACTCGTGAGTCACAAGCGCCGGGCGTTTTTCGATACTGTCTGCACAGTGGCCGGAAAAGTGGTACTCGAAGGCCACGCGGAGATCTACCTCCCTGCCAGAGCGTAACGGGTATTGCTTGGCTGGCAGCAGGGAGGGCGGAGTCGGTGAGTTGGGTGAGGATTACGTCACATCGGGAATGAGCGCCAGCTTCAGCCCGCACCCAGGCCGGCGCGTTTGTCGCATTCGATCAGCGCATACGCCGAGTGATTGTGGATGGATTCGAAGTTTTCGGATTCCACCCGATAGCAGTCGATTCGCGGCTCGGCATTGAGAAGGCCTGCGACGTCCCGGACCATGTCTTCGACGAACTTTGGATTGTCGTATGCGCGCTCAGTCACGTATTTCTCGTCCGGCCGCTTCAGGAGGCCGTAGAGCTGGCAGGAAGCCTGGCTTTCGACGATCTGCACGAGTTCTTCGATCCAGAGGAAACTGTTCGTCTGGGCAGTGACCGTGACATGCGAGCGCTGATTGTGAGCGCCGTATTGGGAGATTTTTTTCGAGCACGGGCACAGGCTTGTTACCGGCACAACGGTCTTCATCGTGAAACTGTACGCGCCCCCTTCCCGTATTTCTGCCGTGAACGTGACCTCATAGTCCATGAGGCTCTGCACTCCGGAGATCGGAGCGGATTTGTTGATGAAATAGGGAAAGGTGAGTTCGATCTGACCCGTCTCGGCTTCAAGGCGCTTGACCATTTCACGCAGCATCGGCTCGATGGACTCGACCGAAATCTCCCGCTCGTTCCCATTGATGATCTCAATGAAGCGCGACATGTGGGTCCCCTTGAAATTGTGAGGGAGGCCGACGTACATGTTGAAAACGGCAATCGTGTGCTGCACGCCGCCGTTCTTGTCACTGACTCGCACCGGATGACGAATGGATTTTATGCCGACCTTGTCGATTGCCAGTTTCCGGCTGTCGTTAAGGTTCTGGACGTCGGGAATGGCATGGGCCTGTTGGGGAGTCATCTGCTGTTCTCTATTGAAACCAATGGCAAATCCTATCATTCCCGACAAAAACACTCAACTATTGTCAGGGTAGCTGCGCTTTATCGCAGCCGCAATGCCCGGCGCGTCAAGCCCGACCAGCTCAAGGAGCTGGGCCTGGTCTCCGTGGTCGATGAAGGTGTCCGGCAAGCCCAGGCGCAGCAGGCGGGGACGGTTTGGCAGGCTTTCCAGGACTCTCGCCACCTCCGATCCGGCGCCTCCGATGACGGAATTTTCTTCGAGGGTGACGAGGAGATCGTGGCCGGCGGCCAGTTCCTCGATGAGTGTGACGTCGAGCGGTTTGACGAAACGCATGTTGGCCACGGTCGCGTCGAGCTCGTCTGCGACCTGCAGTGCATTGAAGAGCAGACTGCCAAAGACGAGCAGCGCGATGCGCTGGCCGCTCCGGCGGATCTCGCCCTTGCCGATCGGTAGCGCCGACATCGCGGTTTCCGGCCTCACCTGCATTCCGCTACCGCGCGGATACCGCACGGCGGCGGGTCCATTGTGGCGATAAGCCGTGTAGAGCATTTGCCGACACTCGTTTTCATCGGCGGGTGCCATGACGACGAGGTTGGGAATGCAGGCGAGGTAGGAGAGATCGAAGGCCCCGTGATGGGTCGCGCCGTCGGCCCCGACGAGCCCGGCGCGGTCGATCGCAAACATCACCGGGAGGTTTTGCAGCGCGATGTCGTGGATGAGCTGGTCGTAGGCGCGTTGCAGGAAGGTCGAATAGATCGCCACGACGGGCTTGAAGCCTTCGCATGCAAGGCCCGCGGCGAACGTCAACGCATGCTGCTCGGCGATTCCTACGTCATAGTAGCGATCCGGGAATTCCTGCGCGAACCGCACCATCCCGGAGCCCTCGCGCATCGCCGGGGTGATGCCGATGACTTTTTCATCCTGCGCGGCGATGTCGCATAGCCAGTCGCCGAACACCTGCGTGTACGTGAGCTTGGCGCCCCCTTTGGCGGTCTGGATGCCCGCTGTATGGTCGAATGTCGATACCCCGTGGTAAAGGACGGGATCTGCTTCGGCGAGCTTGTACCCTTGCCCCTTGCGCGTGATGACGTGCAGGAAGTGCGGCCCGTTGAGCTTGCGCAGGTTCTGCAGCGTCGGGATCAGGGCGTCGAGGTCATGCCCATCGATCGGGCCGTAATAATGGAAGCCGAACTCCTCGAACAGCGTTCCCGGGGTGATCAGGCCCTTCACATGCTCTTCGACCTTGCGGGCGAAGTCGAGCATCGGCGGGGATACGCCGAGCACCTTTTCGCCGGCACGGCGCGCGGCATTGTAGGTCCGGCCCGAAAACATGCGGGCGAGGATCTTCGTCAGCGCGCCGACCGGAGGTGATATCGACATTTCATTGTCGTTGAGAATCACCAGAAGGTTGATGTCGCGCATGTCGCCGGCATTGTTCAGGGCTTCGAAGGCCATGCCCGCCGACATTGCGCCGTCGCCGATCACCGCAATCGAGCGCCGTTGTTCGCCGCGGTCGCGCGCGGCCACAGCCATTCCCAGCGCAGCGGAGATCGAGGTCGACGAGTGCGCGGTGCCGAAGGTGTCGTAGCTGCTTTCCGAGCGGCGCGGGAAGCCCGAGATTCCGCCGAACTGGCGCAGCCTGCTCATTGCCTCGCGTCGGCCGGTGAGGATCTTGTGTCCGTAGGTCTGGTGGCCTACATCCCACACGATGCGGTCGTCCGGCGTGTCGAAAATGTAGTGCAGCGCGATCGACAGCTCAACGGTGCCAAGGTTGGAGGACAGGTGTCCGCCGGTCTTCGAGACCGACTCGATCAGAAATGCGCGCAACTCCGCGGCCAGTGCCGGGAGTTCGCGACGGTCCAGCTTGCGCAGATCGAACGGTGAGTCGATGCGGTGAAGCAGGGGGTACGGGGGCATGTGCAGGTCCGGCGGAATCGGAATTCAGAATCTTCGATGGACGATGAAAGTGGCGAGTTCGTCGAGTCTGGCGGCCTGGGGTCCGAAAGGCGTGAGGGCTTCACGGGCGTCGGCAAGCAGCGATTCGGCGAGCGCACGGGCTTCCGTCATGCCGAGGAGGGTTACGTAAGTCGGTTTGTTGTTGTCGGCATCCTTGCCGGCTGTTTTTCCGAGCGTCGCCGTGTCGGACTGCGTATCGAGGATATCGTCGACGATCTGGAACAGCAGGCCGACGAGCTTCCCGTAGTGATCGAGGCGTTCCAGGCGGCCGGAATCGAGTTTTGTGCCGCACGCTGCTCCGAGCAGTACCGAGGCCCGGATCAACGCCCCGGTCTTGTGGATATGCATGTATTCGAGTTCTTCACGGCTAAGCTGTTTCCCGACCGCGGCAAGGTCGATCGCCTGCCCGCCGGCCATGCCCCGCGAGCCGGACGCGCGTGCGAGCCGGGCGATCATCGCCAGCTGCTCCGAGGGGTCATCGTTCAGCGGGTGCTCGGAGAGGGACTGGAAGGCGAGCGCCTGCAGGGAATCCCCCACCAGCAACGCGGTGGCGTCGTCGTATTCGACATGCACGGTCGGTTTGCCGCGCCGCAGCACGTCATTGTCCATGCAGGGCAAGTCGTCGTGGACCAGCGAATAGGCGTGGATCAGCTCGACGGCACAGGCAACTTTGTCCAGCCGTTCAGGGGCAGCCCCGACGAGACCTCCCGCTGCATGGACGAGCAGCGGTCTGATGCGCTTGCCGCCACCGAGTACGGCATAGCGCATTGCTTCGTGAAGCCGCGCCGGAGCGATGTCCGCGTCGGGCAGGAGGTTTTCCAGCGCAGTTTCGGAGCGTCGCTGGATGGCTTCCATCCAGGCCAAAAAATTCGTGTGGCTCATTCCTGGTCCCTCATGTCTTCAGCCGGATTCAACGGAGCGAGAACGTTGTTTTCCAGTTGGCGCACCCGCTGTTCGGCAGCTTGCAGGGTTTCCTGACAGTGTTTCAGCAGGCTCGCGCCGCGTTGATACCGTTCCAGTGCCTGCTCGAGCGAGATCGCTCCGTTTTCCATTTCCTGGACAATCGCTTCGAGTTCGGCAATGGCGGATTCGAAGGATTTTGGCGCAGTTGGGGCCTTGGCCATGACTCGAAGCCGTGAAAATAAAAGGGGGAAAAGTAACCGATCGGGCTACTGGCGGTCAAACAACTTCTCGAATAGAATCATCCGCTCATTTTTTCCGAATTTCTTGGAATTTACATCGGAGGTTCGGGGGATGTCCGAGCTCGCATCCAAGGCCAAAATGGCCCCGGCGGTTTCCCAGTTGCCGGTTTCGATGTACTTCGACGAAAAAATCTTCGAACTCGAGAAGCGCCTGTTGTTCCAGGGCGGGGCGGGGTACGTCGGCCACGAGTTGATGGTACCGGAAGTCGGAAACTATCGCTCCCTGGAATGGTTGGACCACTCCAGGCTACTGTTTCGCACGCAGGACGGCATCCATCGCCTTTCGAACGTCTGTCGCCACCGCCAGGCGATCATGTTGCAGGGCGCAGGTACTGCCGAACGAATCGTCTGCCCGGTCCATCGCTGGACGTACGACCAGCAGGGGCGACTGCTGGGCGCGCCGCATTTTCCCGAGAATCCGTGCCTCGGCCTCCAGCGCGATGCGCTGGAAAACTGGCACGGGCTGCTGTTCGCCGGTCCGCGCTCGGCCCATGCCGACCTGGCGGGGATGGAGGTGGCGTCGGAACTCGACTTTTCCGGCTTCAAGCTCGATCGGGTCGAGATTCACGAATGCAATTACAGCTGGAAGACCTTTATCGAGGTGTACCTCGAGGATTACCACGTCGTGCCCTACCATCCCGGATTGGGGCGCTTCGTCACCTGCGACGACCTGACCTGGCAATTTGGCGACTGGTATTCGGTGCAGCGCGTGGGCATCACTTCGCTGGCCAAGCCCGGTTCGGCCGCATACCGGAAGTGGCATGAGGCGATCCTCGCCTATTACGGCGACAGCCGCCCGGCCCAGGGCGCGATCTGGCTGACGTATTACCCGAACGTGATGGTCGAGTGGTATCCGCACGTGCTGGTGGTCAGCACGCTGATCCCGCGCGACGTAAACAGGACGACCAACGTCGTCGAGTTTTACTACCCGGAGGATATCGTCGAGTTCGAACGCGAGTTCGTCGCAGCCGAGCAGGCGGCCTACATGGAGACTGCGATCGAGGACGACGACATCGGTGAGCGCATGGACCGGGGTCGCTGGGCGTTGCTGCAGGAAGGGCTCGACGAGGTCGGGCCGTACCAGTCGCCGCTCGAGGACGGGATGCAGCATTTCCATGAATTCTACCGGCGCGTCATGGGCGAACACCTGTAAGGCGCTGTTCCCTCGTCGCACCGCACCGTCGGGCCGTACGCGTCGCCCGGGTTCTTGTTGCCGGCAGCCAAGCTGCGGGGCGTCAGCCTTCCATGCCGGTGGATTGTCCCTGAGTACCGCCGGCGACAGGGCGGGCGCCGTGTTTGCGCTTGCGCCGCCACCAGCCGAGCAGGTCATCGACCAGCGTATACACTACCGGGATCACCAGTAGACTGAGAAAGGTCGAGGTCACCAGACCGCCGATCACGGCGATCGCCATCGGCGCGCGGAACGAGGGATCGACGCCGAGTCCGAGCGCCATCGGCAGCATGCCGGCACCCATCGCGATGGTGGTCATGACGATGGGACGGGCGCGCTTGTGACAGGCATCGAGGAGCGCGTCGCGGCGTGACAACCCATGGTCGCGGCGCGCGACGATGGCGTACTCGACGAGCAGGATAGAGTTCTTGCTCGTCACCCCCATCAGCATGATCAGACCGATCAGCGAGGGCATCGAGAAACTGCTGCCCGTGGCGAGCAGCGCGACGAATGCGCCACCGATGGCCAGCGGCAGCGCCGCGAGAATCGTGACCGGCTGCGTGAATTCACGGAACAGCAGCACCAGTACGATGTAGATGCACAACACTCCGGTCAGCATGGCGAGGCCGAAACTCTTGAACAGGATGCGCATTTCGTCGGCATCGCCGAGCGGCTGCCAGGTGACGCCGGCGGGCAGTGCCTGCAAGGACGGCAGCGCGCGCACGGCGGCCTCGACTTCGCCGATCGGGTGCGTCGTGAGTTCGATATTGAAGTTGATGTTGCGGCGGCGGTCGAAGCGCGCGATTTCCGACGGACCGCTTTCGATGCTGATGTCCGCGACATTGCCAAGCATCACGTTTCCCTGTCGGCCCGGCACAGGCAGCCGCGCGAGCAACTCAAGGTCGCCGCGTGCCGCCTCGGGAAGGCGCACGACGATGGGCACTTGGCGCTCGGACAGATTGAGCTTCGCGAGTCCGAAGTCGTAATCGCCTGCCGTGGCGATGCGCAGGGAGTCGGAAATCGCTGCGGCCGTCACGCCCAGATCGGCGGCGCGTGCGAAATTCGGTCGCACCACGACTTCCGGTCGCACGAGGCTCGCGCTCGACGACACGTTGCCGATGCCCGGAATCGTGCGCAACTCGCGTTCGACTTCACGCGCGGCGCGTGACAGCACGTCACCGTCGTCGCCGGTCAGTGCGAGGACGTACTTTTCGCTGCTGGCTCCGAGACCGACACGCACTCGCACGCCGGGGAGGGCGCGCATCGCTTCGCGCAGCTGCGCCTCGATCGCTTGCTTGCTGATCGAACGCTCGTTGCGTGGTGTGAGATTGATCGTCAGCGAGGCCTTGCGCACTTCCGGTGCGCCGCCCGCCGTGAAGGCGTCGGCGCCGGCCGTGCCTGCGCCGACGGCGGTGTACACCTGCTTCACGTGCGGATTGCGTTCGAGGATCGCGCGCGCCTGCTCGGCGGCGCGGTAGGTGTCGCGAAAGCGGCTTCCCGGCTGCAGTTCGATCGAAACCAGTGTTTGGGCGAGGTCATCGGGCGGCATGAACGCGGTCGGCAGTAGCGGAATCAGGGCCAGCGACCCGACGAAGAAGCCGGTCGCGGCGAGCATCGTGAGCCGGCGGTGGCGCAAGCAGGAGCCCACCCAGCGCAGGTAGAGCGCCGTAAACCGGCCTTCGTGCGCCTGGTGTGTCGCCGATCGCAGCAGGTAGGCCGACATCATCGGCGTGAGCATCCGCGCAACCAGCAGGGAGGCCATCACCGCCAGCGCCGCCGTCCAGCCGAACTGCTTGAAGAACTTGCCGGAGATGCCGCTCATGAAGGCGGTGGGCAGGAATACCGCGACCAGCGCGAAGGTGGTGGCGATGACCGCGAGGCCGATCTCGTCGGCGGCTTCCATCGCGGCCTGGTACGGCGTCTTGCCCATGCCGAGGTGGCGCACGATGTTCTCGATCTCGACGATCGCGTCGTCGACGAGGATGCCGATCACCAGCGACAGCGACAGCAGGGTGACGACGTTGATCGAGAAACCGAGATATTCCATACCGATCAGCGCAGGCAGCACGGACAGCGGGAGCGCGGTGGCCGCGACGAATGTCGCGCGCCAGTCGCGCAGGAAGAACCACACGACGATCACGGCGAGGATGGCACCTTCGGCCAGCAGCCACAGCGAGCCATGGTAGCCTTCGCGCACCGGATCGACGAAGTTGTATGCCTCCCTGAAGGCGATCTCGGGATGCGCCTTGGCCAGTTGCTCTATCCTGCGGGCCACGCCCTCCGCGACCTCGATTTCGCCTGCGCCGCGTGCGCGCACGATTTCGAAACCGACCACCGGTTTGCCGTCGAGCAGCGCGGCGGAGCGCCGCTCGGCGACGGTGTCTTCGAGCCGCCCCAGGTTGCCCAGACGGACGTGGCGGCCGTCGCTGAGCACGATTTCCATGTCGGCGAGCTGCGCGGCGCTCCGCGCCGTCGCCAGCGTCCGCACGGCCTGCTCACCGCTGCCGAGATCGGCGCGGCCGCCCGAGGATTCGAGCTGGATGCGCCGCAACTGGCGGGAGATGTCGGCGACCGTGACGTTGAGCGCGAGCAGCCGGGCCGGATCGAGTTCCAGCCGCACTTCACGGGTCGCGCCGCCGACGCGCGACACGAGCCCCACGCCGGGCACCGAAAGCAGCGCCTTGGCGACCGTGTTGTCGACGAACCACGACAGCGCTTCCTCGTCGAGGGCGTCGGATGCGACCGTGTAGGTGACGATGGGCAGGCCGGACAGGTTGAAGCGCTGGATGACCGGGTCGCGCAGATCGCCGGGCAGATCTGAGCGCACGCGCGAGAAGGCGTCGCGTACGTCATCGACGGCTTCCTGCGTCGGTTTTTCGAGCCGAAACTCCGTCGTGATGGTGGCGACGCCATCCTGGATGCGGGTGTAGATGTGCTTGACGCCCTGGAGCGTCGCGATCGAGTTTTCGACTTTGCGTGCGACTTCGGTTTCCAGTTGTGCTGGAGCGGCTCCCGGCAGGCTCGCGGTCAGGACAACCATCGGGAGATCGATGTCGGGGAAGTTCTGGACCTTCATTTGCGCGAAGGACAACACGCCGAGCAGGCTCAGCATGATGAACAGCAGCACGCCCGGTACCGGGTTGCGGATCGACCAGGCGGAGACGTTCATGCGTGCGCCCTCAATGCTGTGCGGAGGCGGCCGGTGCGGTACCGGTCACCTCGACCGGGTCGCCGTCGCTGAGGAAGCCGATGCCGCTTTCGACGAACTGCTCGTCCTTTGCTATGCCGGACAGGATCTCGACGCGGTCGCCCTGTCTGCGTCCCGGGACGACACGCGTCTGCGTCAGCAAGCCATTCTGATCGATGCGGAACACATAGGAGAAGCCGTCTCGAAGAAGGACGGCGGACTGTGGCAGGCTCAGCACCGGCGTTGCCGATTGTGCGGCGGGTGCGATTTCGCCGCTCGCGAACATGCCGGCCTTTGCCCCATCGCTGCTGATGTCGACATAGACGATGCCGTTGCGTGTCTGTGGATCGATTGACGGTGCAATGCTGCGTACCCGGCCCGTGAGGTTTGCTTCGTTGGCCAGCTTCAATCTGGCGAGGTCGCCGGGTCTGACAAGTCCGATATCATCGGCCGGCACCTCGGCGCGCCACTCCAGGCGCCCCCGCAGGATCAGGCGGAGCAGTTCCTGTCCCGCCTGGGGGACGGTGCCCACGGTCGCCGCGCGCGCCGAAATCAGCGCGTCGTCGGGGGCCAGGATGCGCGTCTGGCGCACGCGCAATTGGGCAAGCTGCACGCGTGCGGCGGACAGTTCGATGCGCGATTTCGCGGTCTGCTCGGCCGTCAGATACTGAGTGACCTGTTGCTGGCTCATCATGCCGGTGGGCTGGAAGCGTCGGGCGCGGTCGCCGTTCGCGCGGGCTTCGGCGTACATCGCGCGTGCTTCCTGCAGTTGGGCGCGCGCCTGCGCAAGGTCTGCCTGCACGACATCGTCGGCCAGCACGACCAGTTCCTGCCCCTTCTTCACGGTGTCGCCGACGTTCGCCAGCACTTTGGCGATGCGCAGGCCGCCGAGTTCGCTGCCGACCACCGTTTCCTGCCAGGCGGCAATATTGCCGGTCGCGGCAATCGTCTTTGCCCAAGTGACGGTTACGGGTGCGACCGGTTGCACGGTAAGCGCAGGGCGAGGAGATGCTGCTGCGGTGGATGTGTCCCGCGGCGTTTCAGCATCGGGCGAACTGCACGCGCTCAGGATCGCGAGTGCGGCAACTGGCAGCAGGATCGCCAGCCTGTCGAAATGTTTGATTTTCATCGCGGCAAAAGCCCCCCTCGGGCAGCAGGAACGGGTTCCGCGCCGGACCGGCTGTCCGGACGGCGGGTCATTCCGCTGGTGCGTACGATCTACGGCGGAGAAGGATTGCCGCACATTCGATGGATAACAGCATTCTTTGCCTGCAGACAACAGACTTGCGGGCACGACGTGTGCACGCAAGGCGCAGCCAAGTTCGCCGCAGGGGCGGGCGTTCGGGGGTGTTCAGGCGTCCGCCTGGAGCTCCTTCGGTAGCGGGAAAGTGATTCGTTCGGGCACGCCTTCGAGTGTGTGAACAGAGCGTCCGCCCAGGGCCTTCAGACGCTCCACGACGGCATCGACGAGCACTTCGGGCGCCGACGCGCCGGCGGTGACGCCGACGCGTTTCTTGTCTTCGAGCCAGGCCGGGTCAATGCCTGCGGCGTTATCGACGAGATACGCCGGCACGCCGAGCAGTTCGGCAACTTCGCGCAGGCGGTTCGAATTCGAACTGTTGCGCGAGCCGACGACGAACACGACGTCGACTCGCGGCGCCATGAACTTCACCGCGTCCTGGCGGTTCTGCGTCGCGTAGCAGATGTCGTCCTTCTTCGGTCCGACGATCGCCGGGAAACGCGCCCGGAGTGCGGCGACGAGCGTCGCGGCGTCATCGACCGACAAAGTTGTCTGCGTGACGTATGCGAGCTGCTGCGGGTCGGCGACCTCGAGGTTCGCGACGTCCTCGACGACCTCGACGAGGTGGATGCCGTCGCCGACCTGACCCATCGTCCCTTCGACTTCGGGGTGACCCTTGTGTCCGATCATCACGATCTCGCGCCCCTGCTCGCGCATGCGGGCGACTTCCAGATGCACCTTGGTCACCAGCGGGCAGGTCGCATCGAAGACTCGCAGGCCGCGCCTTTGCGCTTCGCTGCGCACCGCCTGCGGCACGCCGTGCGCGCTGAAGATCACGGTCTGGCCGGTCGGCACTTCATCAAGTTCTTCGACGAAGATCGCGCCCTTCGCACGAAGTCCGTCGACGACGAACTTGTTATGCACGACTTCATGGCGTACGTAGATCGGCGCGCCGAAACGTGCGAGCGCCTGCTCGACGATCTCGATCGCCCGCTCGACGCCCGCACAGAAGCCGCGCGGATTCGCGAGCAGGATTTCCTTGTCGTTCATGGCTGGTTCCTGCGAAGGCTGGGGGCCGAGGTTTGCATTCAGCGGGCGCTCAAAGAACGCCGATCACTTCCACTTCGAAGCGAATCGTCTTGCCGGCGAGCGGGTGGTTGAAATCGACGACCGCGAACGTTTCGTTGATTTCCCGCACAAGCGCCGAGTAGCGGGAACCGTTGGGTGCGCCGAACTCCATGATCGTCATCGGTTCGATCTCCTCTTCCGGCATGTGCTCCCGTTTCACATGCTCGACCAGCTCGGGATTGTGGGGGCCGAACGCCTCTTCGGGCGCGAGCGTGAACAAGTGATGCTTGCCGACCTCGATGCCGGCGAGCAGGCGCTCGAGGCTGGGAAGCAGCTCTCCGGCGCCCAGCTGCAGCGTCGCGGGCGTGCCTTCGAAGGTGCTGATCAGCGGCTGGCCGTTTTCCATGGCGATGCGGTAGTGCAGCGTCACCAGGCTGTCGGGTTGGACGATCTGGGTCACGAGGGGTTCTCCGAAGTGGATGTGTCGCGGGAGGCGTCGCGAGGTGAGCGAAACTGCGCCCACAGCATCAGGGCGACGCCGACAGTGATGGCGGAATCGGCGACGTTGAAGGCCGGCCAGCCGTGGCGGCCGATATGGAAGTAGAGGAAATCGACCACTGCGCCATGCACGATCCGGTCGATGACATTGCCGACCGCTCCGCCGATGATGAGGCTGAACGCCAGCGGCAGCGCACGTTCGCGCTGGTGATGGCGCAGCATCGCGAGCAGCCAGCCACAGACGACGAGCGCAAGCGCAATGAAGAACCAGCGCTGCCAGCCCGAATGGTCGGCAAGAAAGCTGAACGCCGCGCCCGGGTTGTAGACCAGGACGAGCTGGAAGAAGCCCGTGACGGGCACCACCTCGCCGAAGTCGAGCCGCGACAGCACCAGCCATTTCGCGAGCTGGTCCAGCGCCACAACCAGCGCAGCCAGTGCGAGCCAGCCGACGAAGGGTCGCGTCAGCGCCTGCCGTGCAGCCGGCGCGGGTTCCCGGGAGGCCTCAGGCATGCGTGCGGCTTTCCCCGTCGCCATGGAGGTTCGTGCCGCAGCGTCCGCACAGCTCGGGGTGATCGGCATCGGCACCGACGTCCTCGCGGAAATGCCAGCAGCGGCCGCACTTGTGGTGACTCGAGGGCGCAGCGTCCACGCCTTCATCGGCTTCGGTTTCGACGCGCACCAGTTCCGCGCGGGACGTGATCAGCACGAAATGCAGATCCGCGCCGACACTCGCGAGCGCGTCGAAACGCGCACCGCTCGCGCGCACGCGCACTTCGGCCTGCAGCGAAGCGCCGATCCTGCCGTCGCTGCGCAGGCTTTCGAGCACTTTCTGCACGTCTGCCCTCGCGCTGCGGATCAGCTCCCAGCGAGCGAGGATTTCATCGCCTGCCGCGAGTTCGGGCAATGCGTGCCAAGTGTGCAGCATCACGCTGTCCTCGGCGTCATTGCCGGTCACCCGCCAGATTTCATCGGCGGTGAAGCTCAGGATCGGGGCCATCATCCGGGTGATCGCCTGCGTGATGTGCCACAGCGCGGTCTGGGCGGCGCGGCGGGCGCGGGAGTCGGCCTTCGTCGTGTACAGGCGGTCCTTGAGGATGTCGACGTAGAACGCGCCCAGATCCTCGGCGGCGAAGTTCTGCAGCGCCTGCACGATCTTGTGGAACTCGAAGCGGGCGTAATCCCCGGTGACCTGCTCCTGCAGGCGGCGAGTCAGCGCGAGCGCGTAATGGTCGATGTCGAGCCACTCCTCGACCGGCACGCCGTCCTTCGCGATGTCGAAGTCGGCAGTGTTCGCGAGCAGGAAGCGCAGCGTGTTGCGCAAGCGGCGATAGACTTCGACGACACGGTCGAGGATCTCCTTCGAGATCGTGAGCTCGCCCGAATAATCGGTGGCGGCGACCCACAGGCGCAGGATCTCGGCGCCGAGCTTGTCCGAGACTTCCTGCGGCGCGACGACGTTGCCTTTCGACTTCGACATCTTCTTGCCCTGGCCGTCGACAACGAAGCCGTGCGTCAGCAGGGCGTCGTACGGGGCACGCCCGTCGATCGCGCAGCCGGTCAAGAGTGACGAGTGGAACCAGCCGCGGTGCTGGTCCGAGCCTTCGAGATAGAGGTCCGCCGGCCACTGGCTGTCGGCAGCGTGCGAGCCGCGCAGTACCGTCCAGTGCGTCGTCCCCGAGTCGAACCAGACGTCGAGCGTGTCGCGCATCTTGTCGTACTGCGCGACGTCGCTGCCGAGCAGTTCCGCCGCGTCGAGCTTGAACCAGGCGTCGATGCCGTGCTGTTCGACGCGCTGCGCGACCTGCTCGAGCAGTTCGAGCGAGCGCGGATGCGGTTCGCCGGTTTCCTTGTGCAGGAACAGCGGGATCGGGACGCCCCAGTTGCGCTGGCGCGATACGCACCAGTCGGGCCGGTTCGCGATCATCGAATGCAGTCGCGCCTTGCCCCACGCGGGGTAGAACTGCGTCTCGTCGACCGCCTTCAGTGCCAGTTCGCGCAGCGTCGGGCTGCCCGGGTCGACCGCTTCGCGTCCCGGCAGGCGGTCCATGCCCACGAACCATTGCGTCGTCGCGCGATAGATCACCGGCGTCTTGTGGCGCCAGCAGTGCATGTAGCTGTGGGTCAGCGTGCCCGAGGCGAACAGGCTGCCGACTTCGGCGAGCTTGTCGACGATTTTTGGATTCGCATCCCATACCGACAGGCCGCCGAAGAACGGCAGGCTTTCGTGGAATACGCCGTCGCCCTGCACCGGGTTGAGGATGTCGTCGTTGCGCATGCCGTAGCGCATGCAGGACTGGAAGTCGTCCAGGCCGTAGGCCGGGGCGCTATGCACGATGCCGGTACCGGCGTCGGCCGCGACGTAGTCGCCGAGGAAGACCGGCGAGAGGCGGTCATAGAACGGGTGGCGAAACTGGATGCGGTCGAGCGCCACACCACGCGCGGCGGCGAGGACTCGCCCTTCGAGTGAATAGCGTTCGAGTGCCGATGCGCGCAGTTCGGCGGCGAGGATCAGCAGACCCTTTGGCGTTTCGACCAGTTCGTACATCAGCTCGGGATGCACGTTGAGCGCCTGGTTGGAGGGAATCGTCCACGGCGTCGTGGTCCAGATCACCGCATACACCGGGTGATCGGGCAGCGCCTCGAGGCCGAAGGCACGCGCGAGCTTGGTCCGTTCGGCCGTGTCGAGCGGGAAGCCGACGTCGATCGCCGGCGATTTCTTGTCCTGGTACTCGACTTCGGCTTCGGCGAGCGCCGAACCGCAGTCGAAGCACCAGTTCACCGGCTTCAGTCCCTTGAACAGGAAGCCTTTGCGGAGCAGATCGCCGAGCGCGCGGATCTCGTCCGCTTCATTCGAGAAGTTCATCGTCCGGTACGGGTTGTCCCAGTCGCCGAGCACGCCGAGGCGGATGAAGTCCTTCTTCTGCCGCTCGATCTGCTCGCCCGCGTACTCGCGGCACAATTCGCGCGCGCGATCGGCGGGCAGGTGCTTGCCGTGCTGCTTCTCGATCTGATGCTCGATCGGCAGGCCGTGACAGTCCCAGCCCGGCACGTAGGGAGCGTCGAAACCGGCGAGCGTCTTCGAGCGGACGATGATGTCCTTGAGGATCTTGTTGACCGCGTGGCCGATGTGGATGTCGCCGTTCGCGTACGGCGGGCCGTCGTGCAGGACGAACTTCGGCCGCCCGGCCGCCGCCTTGCGGATCTTCTGGTACAGCTTCTTCGCCTGCCAGTCGGCAACCCAGCCCGGTTCGCGCTTCGCGAGATCGCCGCGCATCGGGAACGGGGTGTCTGGCATGTTCAGGGTCTTGCGGTAATCAGCCATGATGGTGTTTTCGGCCTCAGGGGCGAATCGGGTGTTGTGCGAACCAGGCGCGCGCATTTTCCGCGTCCCGGGCAATCTGGGCGATGAGGGCGTCGAGCGATTCGAACTTGGCTTCGTCGCGCTGCTTGTTCAGGAAATGGATGCGCAGATGGGCGCCGTAACAGTCGCGGTCCCAGTCGAAGAGATGGACTTCAAGCGTCGGACGCCCCGACGCGGTTATCGTCGGCCGTACGCCGATGCTCGCGACGCCTGCGACGAGTTCCGCGGCGAGTCCTTCGACGGCGACCGCGAACACGCCGGACAACGCCGGCCGGCGATGTTTCATCTGGATGTTGACGGTCGGATAGCCAAGCGTGCGGCCGATCTTGTCGCCGTGCACGACACGCCCGGCGATGCTGTAGGGCCGGCCCAGCAGCCGCGCGGCATGGGCGAGATCGCCTTCCGCGAGCGCTTCCCGCACCGCCGAACTCGAGGCGCGTTCTCCGCCGACATCCAGCGTCGGCATCGCTTCGACCGCGAACCGGTGGCTGGCGCCGCGTGCCTGGAGCAACGCGAAGTCGCCCTGGCGCTTCACGCCGAAACGGAAGTCGTCGCCGATGATCAAGTGGCGCACGCCGAGGCCGCGCACGAGGATGTCGTCGATGAACTGGTCCGCGGTCAGCGCCGCGAGGCGCGCGTCGAAGCGGCAGACGTGGACGCGGTCGACGCCGCAGCTGGCGAGCAGCAGCAGCTTTTCGCGCAGCGACGCGAGGCGTGCCGGCGCATCGGCCGGGGAGAAGTATTCACGCGGATGGGGCTCGAATGTGAGCACCACCGCCGGCAGGACCAGCGAACGGGCCTTGTCGGTGAGCAGCTTGAGCAGCGCCTGGTGGCCGCGGTGCACCCCGTCGAAATTGCCGATGGTGAGAACCGAGGACTGCGCGGCGTGCTCCGGAATCCCGCGAAAAACCTGCATGGCCGCCCGAAAAAGCGGTAATTATAACGGCAACGCGAGCGCTCTGGCGGTTCCCGCCGGTCAGTCCAGCTGCGCGACCCGCGTCGGCCCGAGCGGCGGGTTGTCCTTGAAGTAGCGGCGCAGGCCCCGCATGATCGCTTCGGCCATCTTGTCCTGATAGGCGTCGTCGTTCAGGCGCCGCTCTTCCTCCGGGTTGCTGATGAACGCCGTCTCGACGAGGATCGACGGGATGTCTGGCGCTTTCAGTACCGCGAATCCAGCCTGTTCGACGTGCGCCTTGTGCAGCGTGTTGATGTCGCCGAGCTCGTTCAGCACCGCCTTGCCGAGCTTCAGGCTGTCGTTGATGGTCGCCGTCTGCGACAAGTCGAGCAGCGTTCGCGCGAGATGGCCTTCCTGTTTCGCGAGATTCACGCCGCCGATCAGGTCGGCGTCGTTTTCCTTTTGCGCGAGCCAGCGCGCGGCCGAACTCGAGGCGCCCCTTTCCGACAGTACGAACACCGAGCTGCCGCGTGCTTCGGGGCGGACGAAAGCGTCGGCGTGGATCGACACGAAGAGGTCTGCCTGTACCCGTCGTGCCCGCGTCACCCGCTGGCGCAGCGGCACGAAATAGTCGCCGTCGCGCGTCAGCATCGCGCGCATGTTCGTTTCGGCATCGATCTTCCGCTTCAGCCGGCGTGCGATCGACAGCGTGACGTTTTTTTCGAAGCTGCCGCGCCGTCCGACCGCGCCGGGGTCCTCGCCGCCGTGGCCGGGGTCGAGCGCGACCGTGAGCAGCCGGTTCGCGGGCGGACGTTTCCGGCGCTTTGCCCTGTCCTGCACGGCGGCCTGCTGCACCGGCGCGTCGTCGCTTCCCGCAGCGGCGGTATCGCCGGCGGCGGCATCGAGCGGCGAGGATTTTTCGATCAGCGCGAGCAGCGGGTCGACCGGCACGGTGGGATACAGATCGAGCACCAGGCGGTGGCGGTAATCGCCGACCGGCTGGAGCGTGAATATCTGCGGAGTGATCTCGTTCTTCAGTTCGACGACCAGCCGCACCACCCCGGGGCGATTCTGCCCGGCGCGAATCAGCCGGATATACGGATCGGACTCGAGTACCTTGGATGGCAAGGTCTGCAGCACGCTGTCGAGTTCGACATCTTCGAGATCGACGACGAGGCGGTCGGGATCCTTGACGAGAAGGTGGCTGAACTTCAGTTGGCGGCTGCCTTCGAGCGTGATGCGCGTGTAATCGTCGGCGGGCCAGACGCGCACCGCGACGAGGCTCGCGGCGGCGGCGAGCGGACTCACCAGCAGCACAAGCGCGCCGCCGGCGAACTTCAGAAGGTCGCGCCGGCCGAGTTTCGGCGTGCCGGACGTGCCGGGCGTCACGGAGCGGGCAGGTTGAGTTCCGAATTCAGTTTTTTTGTACATGTCCGTCCTGCCTCCGTCAGCGCAGAGACCTCGATGCGCCGACCCGTGCCGGCGGTGGCGAGGCGCACTTCCACGTCCGCCGGCGCGAGATATGGGCTGGCCTTGTCGGGCCATTCCACGAGGCACACGCCGGTGCCGCCGAAGTACTCGTCGAGCCCTGCTTCCAGATATTCTTCCGGCACTGCGAAGCGATAAAAATCAAAGTGATATAAGTTTAATCTAGAAAGAACATAAGGTTCAATCAAGGTGTAGGTCGGACTTTTTACTTTTCCGTCGTGGCCGAGGGCGCGCAGCACGCCGCGGACCAGCGTCGTCTTCCCGGCGCCGAGGTCACCACGCAGGTAAATCACCAACCCGGCGTGCAGGGCCGGCGCGAGCGCTGCGCCGGCAGCTTCAGTATCGGTTTCGTTATCGAGCTGCGCGATGAATCCGCAGCCGCTATCATCTGCCGGGTGAAGAATCCGAATCATCAGGGTGCCTCCGGGCACGCCGCGCCGCACGAATCGCTGACGACCGTCGCGGAGCAGCTGAATATATGGGCCAGGGAACTGGGTTTCGCCGCCGTCGGCGTCGCGGACATCGATCTTGCCGGCGCCGAGCCGGGCCTGGCGGCATGGCTCGCCAGCGGTTTTCACGGCGAGATGGATTATATGGCGCGCCACGGCATGAAGCGGGCGCGCCCCGCCGAACTGGTTCCGGGCACGCTGCGTGTCATCAGCGTACGCATGAATTACTGGCCGCAGGCCGCCGCTGCGCAAGCGGCGCTCGACGAGCCCGCGCGCGCCTACGTGTCCCGCTACGCGCTCGGGCGCGACTACCACAAGCTGATGCGCACGCGCCTGCAGAAGCTCGCTGAACGCATCGCCGCCGAGGCGCCGCACGGCTACCGGGTCTTCGTCGACTCCGCGCCGGTGTTGGAGGTCGAACTCGCGACGCGCGCCGGGCTGGGCTGGCGCGGCAAGCACACGCTCACGCTCGACCGCTCGGCCGGTTCGTTCTTTTTCCTCGGCGAGATCTTCACCGACCTGCCGCTGCCGGTCGATGCACCGGCGAAGCCCCATTGCGGCTCCTGCCGTGCCTGCCTCGACGCGTGTCCGACCGGGGCGATCGTGGGTCCGTACCGGGTCGATGCCCGGCGCTGCATCTCGTATCTTACGATCGAGCTGAAAGGGGCGATCCCGGAGGATCTGAGACCGCTGATCGGCAACCGCATCTACGGCTGCGACGACTGCCAACTGGTGTGTCCGTGGAACCGCTTCGCGCAGCTCACCGCAGAACCGGACTTCGCGCCGCGCCACGGACTCGACCGCGCGAGCCTGGTGGAACTCTTCAGCTGGACCGAGGCCGATTTCTCGACGCGCATGGCGGGCAGCGCGATCTACCGCATCGGCTTCGAGCGCTGGTCGCGCAATCTCGCCGTGGCGCTCGGCAATGCCCCCACGTCGCCCGGCATCGTCGCCGCGCTGCGCGCGCGGGCCGACGACCCTTCGGAACTAGTGCGCGAGCATGTCGCCTGGGCGCTGAAGCGGCACGACGCTGCCTGAAGCTGAAGCGGGTTTCGTGGGTCGACAATGCAGGCCGCGGTCTGTCGCCCGTCGATTGCAGCTAGAATCCCGCGCTTCCAACCGCCCCGGGCTTCATCGTGAATTCTTCGCGACCAATAGGCGTCTTCGATTCCGGCATCGGCGGGCTGACAGTTGTGCGCGCGCTGATGGAACGGCTGCCGCTCGAACGCATCGTCTACTTCGGCGACACCGCGCGCGTTCCGTACGGCGTCAAGTCGGTCGCGACGATCCGCCACTTTACCGAACAGATCACCGACTTCCTGCTGCAACAGGACGTCAAGATGCTGATCGTGGCGTGCAACACGATGGCTGCGGTCGCAGCCGAAACCGTGCGCCAGCGGGCGGGCTCCATCCCCGTGCTGGACGTCATCGAAGCCGGGGCGCAGGCCGCGGTCGCCCAGTCGCGCAGCCGCGGCATCGGCGTCATCGGCACGCCGACAACGGTCAATAGCAACGCTTACGCGCGTCGCATCCATGCGCTCGACTCGAGCGTGCGCGTCTATTCGCAGGCCTGTCCGCTGTTTGTGCCACTCGTCGAGGAGGGCTGGCTCGATCATCCGGTCACGCGGCTGACGGCGCAGGAATACCTCAAGCCGGTGCTCGCCGAGGAGGTCGACAGTCTCGTGCTCGGCTGTACGCATTACCCGTTGCTGAAGCCGCTGCTGCGCGACGTCGTCGGTCCGGGCGTGCGGCTCGTGGACTCCGCGTTGACGACGGCGGAACTCGCCGCGGCCAAACTGCATGCGCTCGGCCTCGCGAACACGCATCCGGGCGAAGCGACGTACCGATTCGTCGTCACCGACGTGCCGCTGCGCTTCCAGACGATCGGCGAACGGTTCCTCGGCCGTTCGCTCGGCGAGGTCGAGAAGCTCGATTGGTAGCGAGCGCCGGCACAGCTTTCCGGCCGCCGCGCTGCGCAGCCTTTTTTCGTGAACTAAGCTTCAGGCAGACGCGGGGCGCCGGACGAGCGCCGCGATGCGCAGGAGGCGGACATGGAGCAGCAGCGGAAACTTGCGGTGGTCGTGGGGGCCGGGCCGGGACTGGGCTGCGCGCTCGGACGGCGTTTCAGCAAGGCGGAGATGAACGTCGCGATGGCGGCCCGCGACGTCGCGCGGCTGGAGTCGCTGACGATGGAGTGCGCGGCGATCGGGCATGGCGCGAAAGCGTATGCGTGCGACGCCGCTAACGAGAAATCCGTCGAGGACCTCTTCAGCCAGGTGCGCGCCGAGTTCGGCGAGCCGGATGTCGTGATCTACAACGCCGGCGCCTTCGTGCCGCGCGGCCTGCTCGAAACCACCGCGGAAGAGTTCGAGCGCTGCTGGCGCGTCGGCTGCATGGGCGGTTTTCTCGTCGGTCGCGCAGCGGCCCGCTCGATGCTGGAACGGATCGGGCGCGGCGGCCGCGGCGGCACGATCCTCTTCACCGGCGCGACGGCGAGCCTGCGCGGCAGCGCGGGTTTCCACAACCTCGCGGTCGGGAAGTTCGGCCTGCGGGCGCTCGCCCAGAGCATGGCGCGCGAGCTGCAGCCGAAAGGCATCCACGTCGCGCATGTGATCATCGACGGGTGCATTCGCCCACCGTCCAGCATCGAGCACAGCGCAGAGGCGAGCGACGACATGCTCGACCCGTCGGCGATCGCGGAAGCCTATTTCCAGCTGCATTGCCAGCCGCGCAGCGCGTGGACGCAGGAAATGGACCTGCGTCCGTGGGTCGAGAAATTCTGAAGCCCGTTCGCGTCGCAGGTGCTGCGGGAATGGGCGCGGCCGGCCGGAGCCGACCGCGGCCGGCGCGGTGCCTGTGGCGTCCTATTCTTCGGGGCCGGTCGCGATCGGACGACACGGGTCGGCGCACCATTCGCTCCACGACCCGGCGTAGAGCCGCGACCCGGACAGGCCGGCCGACTCCATCGCCAGCAGATTGTGGCAGGCGGTGACGCCCGATCCGCACTGGTGGACGACGCGGTGCGCGTCGCGCCCCTTCAGCAGCGCGCCGAACTCCTCGCGCAGCACCGAGGCCTGTTTGAAACAGCCGCCCCCGACGAGGTTGTCGCGGAAAAACCGGTTTTTCGCCCCCGGAATGTGGCCGCCGACCGGATCCAGCGTTTCGTTCTCGCCCCGAAAGCGGTCCGGACTGCGGGCGTCGATGAGCATGATGTCGCCGGTGTAAAGGTGGTCGAGCACGAAGGCGGCATCGACGACGGCGGGTTGCAGCGAAAGCGAGTAGGTCGTGGGCCGGACGGACGGAGTTTTGGTCGTCAGGGCCTGCCCTGCCGCACACCACGCGACGAGGCCGCCGTCGAGCACCGCGACGCGGCGGTGGCCGAGCCAGCGCATCATCCACCACAGCCGGGCGGCGAACATGCCGCCGGCGTCGTCGTAGGCGATCACCTGGGTGTCGTTGCCGATGCCGATGCGCCCGAGCCGGGCGGTGAAGTCGGCCGGGTCGGGGAGGGGGTGCCGCCCGTTGGTACCGGTCATGCGGCCCGACAGGTCCTCGTCGAGATGCAGGAAATGCGCCCCCGGCAGGTGGCCGCGCTCGTACGCCGCCCGTCCGAAGCTGGTGTCGGCCAGGTCATGCCGGCAATCGACGATGCGCCAGTCGGGGTCGTCGAGGTGCTCCGCGAGCTCGCGGGCGCCGATCAGCGTGCTGTACGAAGCGTTCACTGCGCGGGCTCCGCGGCCGCCTCCAGCCAGCTGCGCGCGTCGGTTTCGTCGGCAAAGACAAGCACTTCGGCATCGACAAAGAGCTGCGAAATCCACGCGCTCCAGGTCAGCCACTGGTCTTCGGTCAGCACCGCGATGCGGCGGAAATCCCGGGCGTGGCGACGCGAGAACTTGATTTCTTCCCACGCGACGTCCAGCGTGAAGCCGGCCATCTGACGCAGGTCGAAGAGCAGGTTGACCGGGCCTTCGAACTGCACCTTGTAATTGACGATCTCTTCGAACTCCTTGTAGTCCGCGAGGGTGAATTCGCCGAATACGGTGACGGAGACGAGGTTGGGTTGGTGGTCGGTGGTGATCATGGCTGCCTCCGCAGGGCCATTGAATTATGCGGACTACTATAGTCCCGGCCGATGGGCGCTTCAATCACGATGTCCGCAGCGGGCAGACCGTGGCCCGGGATGGTCACGCGGACGGGCGCGCGGTAGTCTTGCGTCATTGCGAGCACTGCCGGAGGTGTCATGAGTTATCTGCTGGCCCTGGACCAGGGGACGACGAGCTCGCGAGCGCTCGTGCTGGACCGCGACGGGCAGGTGAAGAGTGCCGCCCAGCAGACGTTCGCGCAGCACTACCCGCAGCCCGGCTGGGTCGAGCACGATCCGGCGCAGATTCTCGCGACCCAATTCGATTGCGCCCGGACCGCGCTTGCCCGGGCCGGCATTGCCGCTTCTGCGCTGGCTGCGGTGGGCATCACGAATCAGCGTGAAACCACCCTGCTGTGGGAACGTGCGACGGGCCGGGCGCTTGCGCCGGCGATCGTCTGGCAGGATCGGCGCACCGCGGCGGCATGCGACCGGCTGCGCGAGGCCGGGCATGCCGACATGATCCGCGCCAGCACCGGGCTCGAGCTCGACGCCTATTTCTCGGCGACGAAGCTCGCCTGGCTGCTGGACCACGTCCCCGGCGCGCGCGCCCGGGCACGGGCGGGCGAACTGGCGTTCGGCACCGTCGACAGCTGGCTGCTCTGGCACCTCAGCGGCGGTGCACTGCACGTGACCGACGCCGGCAATGCGTCGCGGACGATGCTGTTCAACATTCACCGCTGCGAGTGGGACGAAACGCTGCTCGCGCTGCTCGACATTCCGCCCGCGCTGTTGCCGCGCGTCGTCGACAGCAGCGGAGTGTGCGGCACCACCCGCGCCGACGTGCTCGGCGCGGCGGTACCGATCGCCGGCATCGGCGGAGACCAGCAGGCAGCCACGTTCGGCCAGGCGTGCTTTGCCCCGGGGATGGCGAAAAATACCTATGGCACCGGCTGCTTCCTGCTGATGAACACCGGCCCGGCGCCGGTAGCGTCGACGAACCGCCTGCTGACGACGATCGGGTGGCGCTCGCGGGGGGAGACCTGCTACGCGCTCGAAGGCAGCATTTTCGTCGGTGGCGCGCTCGTGCAGTGGCTGCGCGACGGGCTGGGGCTGATCAGGCGCGCCGAGGACGTCGAGGCGCTCGCCGCGAGCGTCCCCGACAGCGATGGCGTCGTGCTGGTGCCGGCGTTTACCGGGCTCGGCGCACCGTACTGGGACGCATATGCCCGCGGCACGCTGCTCGGGCTGACTCGCGGCACTGGCGCTGCGCACATCGCCCGCGCAGCCCTCGAGGCGATCGCGCTGCAGACGGTGGATCTCGTCGCCGCGATGGACCGCGACGGCGCCGGGCCGCTGGCCGAACTGCGCGTCGATGGCGGTGCGGCGGCAAACGATCTGCTGATGCAGATCCAGGCGGATCTGCTCGGGGTTCCGGTGGTCCGTCCGCGGATGCTCGAGACCACTGCGCTGGGAGCGGCGTATCTTGCCGGGTTGGGGGTGGGGATGTGGTCCGGCATCGAGGAGCTCGCGTCGCACTGGCGCGCCGAACGCCGCTTCGAGCCGGTGATGGCGGAGGACCAGCGCGAGGCGGCCATCGCGCGCTGGCGGCGGGCGGTGGAACGGGCGCGGGGCTGGGCCGCGGCATGAGCGCGGGCGGCGAGGAGGAAGGCGTCCGTGCGGCGCCGGACAATTTTCATGCGCACGGCCAATCCGCTGCGGCGGAGCGCCGACTTGCCCGCGCCGTGCTGCTCGATCGTTTGTGCCGGTCGCAGCGCTGGGACGTGGTTGTCATCGGCGGCGGTGCGACCGGGCTCGGATGCGCCGTCGATGCCGCCGCGCGCGGCTATTCGACGCTACTCGTCGAAGCATGCGACTTCGCGAAAGGAACCAGTTCGCGCGCGACGAAGCTGATCCACGGGGGCGTGCGTTATCTTGCCCGGGGCGACCTCGCGCTGGTGCGCGAAGCGCTGGCCGAGCGTTCTCGGCTGCTTGCGAATGCGCCTCACCTCGTTCATCCGCTGCGTTTCGTCGTGCCGGCCTATCACTGGCACGACCGAGCGCGCTTCGGGCTGGGGCTCGGGTTTTACGATCTGCTTGCCGGCATTCACGGCATCGAACGCAGCCGCATCCTCGACGCGGCCGCGACAGTCGCGGCGCTGCCGGGTCTGAATCCCGTCGGGCTGAAGGGCGGGATCGCCTACTGGGACGCCCAGTTCGACGACGCGCGGCTGGCGATCGCGCTGATGCGTACGGTGTTCGATCTGGGTGGCCTGGCGCTCAACTACCTGCCGGTCGACGATCTGATCGTCGAAGGCGGCCGGGTGCGCGGGATCATCGCACGGGATGCGGAGAGCGATGAGGTCTTCCGCATCGCTGCCCGCGTCGTCATCAACGCGACCGGTGTATGGGCCGACGCAGTGCGCCGTTTCGAGCGTCCCGCGGCCCGCGCCCTGGTGCGCCCGAGCCAGGGCGCGCACGTCGTCGTCGACCGGAGTTTCCTCTCTGGCGATACCGCGCTGCTGGTGCCGGAGACGCCGGATGGACGCGTGCTGTTCGTCATTCCGTGGCAAGGCAAGGTCCTGATCGGGACGACCGATACAGCTCGCCCCGACCTTCCGCTGGAGCCTGACGCGCTGCCCGGTGAAGTGGATTTCATCCTCGCGACCGCGGCCCGCTATCTCGTGCCGGCGCCGACACGGGCCGATGTGCACAGCATCTTCGTCGGCCTGCGGCCGCTGGTCGGTGAGGACGAGAGGACGGCGACGCACCGGCTGTCGCGCGAACATTGCATCGAAGTGTCGCCCGGCGGGCTGGTGACGATCACCGGCGGCAAATGGACGACGTACCGGCGGATGGCCGAGGAAACCATCGACCAGGCCTGCGCCGTCGGGATGCTGCCGCGACGCCCGGCAGCGACCGCCGCGCTGCGCCTGCATGGCGCGCCCCCCGGCTTTTCCGGCGACTGCTACGGCAGCGATCGGGCCGTCGTCGACCTGCTGCCCGGCGCCACGCGGCGCATGCAGGACGGCCTGACGCTGACCGAGGCCGAGGTGCGCCATGCCGCGCGGTTTGAGCTCGCGCGCGGCGTCGAGGACGTGCTGGCGCGCCGGCATCGCGCGCTGTTTCTCGACGCCGCCCGGGCTGCTGCGGCGGCGCCGGCGGTCGCAACGGTGCTTGCCGAGGAACTCGGACACGATGCGCAGTGGTGCGCGGACGAAGTCGCACGCTTTCGCGCGTTGGCGATCCGCTATGGCGCGCCGGCGCCGGCTGGAGAATGCTCGTGACGAAAGTCCGCGCGCTATCGCTGACAGCGGTCGCGATGCTCGCGTTCGCTGCGAACTCGGTGCTGTGCCGGCTCGCGCTGCAGCAGGAGGCGATCGACGCGGCGAGCTTCACCGTGATCCGCCTGCTGTCGGGCGCGCTGGCATTGGCCCTGCTGCTCGGCGCGCGCGGGATCCCGCCTGCGCGAGCGGGGAACTGGCGCTCCGCGTTCGCGTTGTTCGCGTATGCCGCGGCCTTTTCGTTCGCGTACGTGTCCTTGCCGACCGGTATCGGCGCGCTGCTGCTGTTCGCGGCGGTGCAGGCGACGATGATCCTCACCGGGCTCGTGCGTGGCGAGCGGCTCACGATGTCGCAACTGGTCGGGCTGCTGCTCGCGTTCGGCGGGTTCGTCCATCTGCTGTCGCCGGGCCTGTCCGCTCCGCCGCTCGGCGGCGCGCTGCTGATGGTTGGCGCCGGTATCGCGTGGGGCGTCTATTCACTGCGCGGGCGCGGCACCCGAGACCCGCTCGCGGCGACCGCCGGAAACTTCCTGCGCACCGTGCCGATGGCGATCGGGCTGGCGATCCTCGGGGTCGGCAGCGTGAACATCCAGTCGTCCGGGGTGCTGTACGCGGTGCTGTCGGGTGCGTTGGCGTCCGGTTCGGGCTATGTCGTCTGGTACGCCGCGCTGCGCGGCCTCAGCGCGACCGGCGCGGCGACCGTGCAGCTCAGCGTGCCGGTGATCGCCGCGCTCGGCGGTGTGCTGCTGCTCGGCGAAGTCGTGACGATGCGGCTCGTACTGGCCTCGGTGGCGATTCTCGGCGGCGTTGCGATCGTGCTGCGGGGGCGTTGAGGGGGCGGCCATCGCGGCGATGCGGCTCGGATTCGTTCAGATTCATTCAGCGTGCCGCGCTGCTGCGCGTGCTCGGGTGGGGCAGCGTCACGAGCGCTTCGAGCCCGCCGTCGCGCCGGTTCGCCAGCGAAACGTCACCCCCTTGCGCACGCAACAGATTACGCGCGATGGCAAGGCCGAGGCCGGTACCGCCAGTGTTTCGGCTGCGCGACGCTTCGGCACGATAGAAGGGCTCGAACACTTTTTCGAGTTCTGCTGCCGGCAGGCCCGGGCCGTGGTCGCGCACGCGGATCTCGAAATGTTCCGGCGTTTCGGCGACCGTGACGTCGACGCGGCTGCCGAACTTCACACCGTTTTCGATCAGGTTCCACAGCGCGCGGCGCAGCGCGTCCAGGCGCGCGTGGCACGGCATCCCGGCCCGCCCTGCAAGCGTCACCTGCCAGCCCATGTCGCCCGCATCCTCGCACAGCGCCGCGACCAGCGCGTTGAGGTCGATCGCCTTGGCGGCGGCGGTCACATCCAGGCTGCGCGCGTAGTCGAGGCCTTCCTTCGCGAGCGCCTGCATGGCGTCGAGATCGGACTGGATCTTCGCCCGCACCGCTTCATCCTCGACGAGCTCGGCGCGCAGCCGCAGGCGGGTGATCGGCGTCTGCAGGTCGTGCGAGATCGCAGCCAGGATCCGGGTGCGCTCGCCGACATGTTGCTGCAGGCGTTGCTGCATCTGGTTGAACGCGTGCGCCGCACGGGCGACCTCGACCGGACCGCCGGTGTCGATGGGCGGGCTGTTCGGATCTGCGCCGAGCGCATCGGCTGCGGCAGCGAGCCGCGACAGTGGCCGCGTCGCGATGCGCACTGCGAGCCACGACAGCAGCGTGACGCCGGCGATCAGCGCCAGTAGGGCGGCAACGAGACTGCCGGGCGGCAGGGGCGGAGGGGTCCCGAACAGGGCTCCCGGCAGGCGGACCGTCAGCGGCGCGCCGTCGGCGAGGCGTACGCTGGCGAGCGGTTGCGGACGGTGCGGGTGGCCGTCGTTCGCACGCGGCCGCTCGAGGACCGTCACCTCGCGCTCGGGCAGTGCCTGATGCAGTGCTTTTCGCAGTGGGGAGCCCGCCGGCAGCGGCTGTGCGTCGGGCGGCGGAACGTCGAGCGTGAGCCGCAGGCGCCGCCGGCCAAGAGTCCCGATCCAGTCTTCGCGCTGTTCGGGTGCGAGGCTGTCGAGCACGTCGACGATCGCCGCGATCTCCCGCGCGACGCCTTCGAACAGCACGTCGCGTCCATGCCGGTCCCGTTCGCTGACGAATAGCGCAAGGCTCACCGCCAGCACCAGCGCGATGCCAACCAGCCAGATCAGCATCAGGCGCGCGAACAGCGTGCGTGGCCAGGGATATCTCATGAGTGGGCAGGCGGCTCGGCGACGGAGACCGTGCTCGCGAGCACGTAACCTTCGTTGCGCACCGTCTTGATGATTGCGGGCTCGCGCGCGTTGTCGCGCAGGCGCTGGCGCAGCCGGCTGACGAGCAGGTCGATCGAGCGGTCGAACGCATCGGCTTCGCGGCCCTGCGTCAATTCCATCAGCTGATCCCGGCTGAGCACGCGCTGCGGGTGGGTGAGGAACACCATCAACATGCGGTGCTCGGCCCCCGACAGCGGGACGATGGTGCCGTCCTGGTCGATCAGGTGCCGGCCCGCGGTATCGAGCCGCCATCCGGCAAAGTGCAACTCGCCCGCATGATCGGCGGGCGAGCCTTCGAGGTTCGGCGGCAGCGCGCGGGCCCGCCGCAGGATCGCGCGGATGCGGGCGTAGAGCTCGCGCGGCACGAACGGTTTGGCCAGGTAATCGTCGGCGCCCATCTCCAGCCCGACGATACGGTCCATGTCTTCGCCGCGCGCGGTGAGTATCAGCACCGGCAGGTTTGCGTGGGCGCCGCCGGCACGCAGGTTGCGGCACAGCGTCAGGCCGTCCTCACCCGGCATCATGATGTCGAGCACGATCAGGTCGACGCGGTGGCGCTCGAGGGCGGCTTTCATCTCGCGTCCGTCGGCAGCGGTGGTGCAGCGCAGCCCCTGCTTTTCGAGGTAGTCGGCGAGCAGGCCGCGGATTTCTTTGTCATCGTCGACGATGAGGATGTGGTCGTGGGAGGTGGTCATGTTCTGGACTGGCGGCGGTCGAAGCAGGGCGGGGCGGATGAACCCCCGATGTGAATCATAAGGGGAGAGCCGGGGTATCTTGTATCCCAGAGTATCCCCGGCCCGCACCGAGACATGCTCATGCAAACGGGCGTGCTGCGGACAAATGCGGCTTACATCCCGGTGTTCAAATGGTTTCGCCGCCCGGAGTCAAAGGGCGTTCCAGATCAACACGGAGAACCATCATGAAAACCTGGATCAAGACCGCAGTTGCCGCCGCTGTCGCAGCGACCGTGGGTTTCGCCGCCCCCGTCGCCATTGCCGGAGGCGGCGGTGGCTGGCATGGAATGCACGGAGGCATGCACGGCATGAAGCATCGCATGGATCCCGAAGCGATGAGTGCGCGCGCGAACCAGCGTCTGGCCAAACTGCAGGAAGCCCTCGCGCTCCGGCCGGAGCAGCGCCCGACGTGGGAGGCGTTCAGCGCCGCGATGCGCAGCAGGGCGGAGAAGGCCGCCGAGCAGATGCAGTCGATGCGAGCCGGAGAGCGGCCGCTGACCGCGCTCGAACGGATGGAGCGCATGGAGACGTTCGCCGAAAGACGGCTCGAATCGATGCGTGAAATGCACGCGGCCGCCGCGAAGCTTTATGACGTGCTCGACGCGCCGCAGAAAAAGACCTTCGACGAGCAGTTTCATGTCGGCGGGCCTCGCCAGCGGCGCGACGGGCAACAACGGCAGGGGCGCATGGAGCGTTTCCCGGCGCCGACTCCCGCATCGTGAGCTTGTCCTGACGGCCTCGGCCGCCACGAACAGGCGAAAGCGAATTGCGACGGACCGCGCTTGCACAGGCGGCCCGCGCGAAGCGGATGGCGGGAGGGATTCCGTTCCCCAAACAAAAAGCCGCGTCTTGTGAACGCGGCTTGCTGCGATGGGCAGGCCTGATGGCGGCCTGCCGAATCGAAACGATCAGTGGAACTGTTCTTCTTCGGTCGAACCGGTCAGCGCGGTAACGCTCGAGGCGCCGCCCTGGATCACCGTCGTCACTTCGTCGAAGTAACCCGTGCCGACTTCCTGCTGGTGCGAGACGAAGGTGTAGCCACGGTCGCGCGCGGCGAATTCGGGCTCCTGGACTTTCTCGACATAAGCCGACATGCCGCGCTTCGCGTAGTCCTGGGCGAGGTCGAACATGTTGTACCACATCGAATGGATACCGGCCAACGTGATGAACTGGTACTTGTAGCCCATCGCGCCGAGTTCGCGCTGGAACTTGGCGATCGTTGCATCGTCGAGGTTCTTCTTCCAGTTGAACGACGGCGAGCAGTTGTAGGCCAGCATCTTGCCCGGGTGCTTGGCATGCACGGCTTCGGCGAACTTGCGCGCGAATTCCAGATCCGGCGTGCCGGTTTCGCACCACACCAGGTCGGCATATTCGGCGTAGGCGACCGCGCGGGAGATGGCCTGCTCGAGCCCCTTCGCGGTCTTGTAGAAGCCTTCAGCGGTGCGCTCGCCGGTCAGGAACGGCTTGTCGTTCGCGTCGTAGTCGCTCGTCAGCAGGTCGGCTGCTTCGGCGTCGGTACGGGCGATCACCAGCGTCGGCACGCCCATGACGTCCGCGGCGAGGCGGGCGGCAAGCAGCTTCTGCACGGCTTCGGCGGTCGGCACCAGCACCTTGCCACCCATGTGGCCGCACTTCTTCACCGAGGCGAGCTGGTCTTCCCAGTGCACGCCCGCGGCGCCGGCGCGGATCATCGCCTTCATCAGTTCGAAAGCGTTCAGCACGCCGCCGAAACCGGCTTCGGCATCGGCAACGATCGGGGCGAAGTAGTCGACGTAGCCCTTGTCGCCCTTGTTGATGTTCTTCGACCACTGGATCTGGTCGGCACGCTGGAAGGCGTTGTTGATGCGCTCGACCACCGTCGGCACCGAGTTCACCGGATACAGCGACTGGTCCGGGTACATCGCGGCGTAGGAGTTGTTGTCGGCCGCAACCTGCCAGCCCGACAGATAGATCGCCTTGATGCCGGCCTTGACTTGCTGCATCGCCTGGCCGCCAGTCAGCGCGCCGAGGCAATTGACGTACGGTTCGTTGTTCACAAGGTTCCACAGCTTTTCTGCACCGACGCGCGCCAGGGTGCTTTCAGGCTGGATGGAACCGCGCAGGCGGACGACATCGGCGGCAGTGTAATTGCGCTTGATGCCTTTCCAGCGGGGGTTTTCGGCCCAGTCTTTTTCAATGGCGGCGATTTGCTGTTCGCGGGTCAGGGTCATGGCAGGTTCCTTGTTGGCTAACGATTTATGAGCATGGAAACGTTCCTCGCGCGCGTCTGGCGATGTGCCCGCGGATTCATTCCCGTTCGATTGCCGTCGTGCTGCAGAGGCGGCGTCGAGTGAGGAGGAGTATAGGAAGGTTTTCGCTCTGCAGCAACAGGTCTTATATAAGATATAAGAAATTATTTAGGCGTTGTTTTTCAGGAATTTAAGTCCGATATTTTGCATGGTGGAACGTCAAACGGCGTTGTGAAATGAATTGCTGCTGCATTGCCGCAGAAAATGCCGTTGCCCGGACCGCTGTTGAGCGCCGGTGAGAGTCGGTAGTAACTGAAGCCGGCGCAGCCGTACGCCGGCTTGCGGAATGAATCAGAGCAGCGACGTTTCCGAAACGACCACGCCGTCCGCGTCGGCGTAAATGAAATGCCCCGGAGTGAAGGTCACCCCGCCGAACGTCACCGCGATGTCACGATCTCCGGCGCCTTTCTTGATGCTCTTGAGCGGATGGGTGCCGAGCGCGAACAGCCCCAGTTCCATCGTGCCGATTGCCTTCGAGTCGCGGATGCAGCCATACACGATGACTCCGGCCCATTGATTCTTCACGCCGAGCAGCGCCAACTGGTCGCCGACGAGCGCGCATCGCATCGAGCCGCCGCCATCGACGACGAGCACTTTGCCTTCGCCCGGCCCTTCGAGGGCGGTGCGCACCAGGGAGTTGTCCTCGAACACCTTGAGCGTCGTGATCCGGCCGCAAAAGGCACCGCGTCCGCCGTAGCTCCGGAACATCGGGCTGACGACTTTCACGCGGTTTTCGTGGGCATCACACAGATCGGCGGTCTGGAATTCCATGCTTCTTCCTTCGTTTTGAGGGGGGAGAAAGTGTACTGCGACGTCGCCATTCACGGGCGACACGGGGTACTGCGGGGCAAAAAACAAAAAAGCGGCCCGCAGGCCGCCTTTCCGGAGTGCGGTAACTCAGGCCGTCGCCGCCTCCATCTGGTCGAAGACCAGCTTGACCTTCCCGTCGGCGTCCAGATCGATGGTCACCTTGCCGCCGTTCGCCAACCGGCCGAACAGCAACTCGTCGGCCAGTGCAGACCGGATCGTGTCCTGGATCAGGCGAGCCATCGGGCGCGCGCCCATCATCGGATCGAAGCCTTCGCCCGCCAGCCATGCCTTCAGCTCGTCGGTGAAATGCGCCTCGACTTTCTTCTCATGCAACTGCGCCTCGAGCTGCATCAGGAACTTGTCGACAACGCGCAGGATGACTTCGTTGTCGAGCGCCTTGAACGAGATCGTCGCATCGAGCCGGTTGCGGAATTCCGGCGAGAACATGCGCTTGATATCCGCCATCTCGTCGCCCGCTTCACGCTTGGCCGAAAACCCGATCACCGCCTTCTGCATCGACTCCGCTCCCGCGTTCGTCGTCATGATCAGGATGACGTTGCGGAAGTCCGCCTGGCGGCCGTTGTTGTCTGTCAGCGTGCCGTGATCCATCACCTGCAGCAGAATGTTGTAGATGTCCGGATGCGCTTTCTCGATTTCATCGAGCAGCAGCACGCAGTGCGGCTTCTTCGTGATCGCCTCCGTGAGCAACCCGCCCTGGTCGAACCCGACATAGCCCGGCGGCGCGCCGATCAGGCGGCTGACCGCGTGGCGTTCCATGTATTCGGACATGTCGAAGCGCACCAGTTCGATGCCCATCGTGAACGCCAGTTGTCGCGCGACTTCAGTCTTGCCGACGCCGGTCGGACCGGAGAACAGGAAGCTGCCGATCGGTTTCGCCGGATTGCCCAGGCCGGAGCGCGACATCTTGATCGCCTTGGCCAGCGCGTCGATGGCCGCTTCCTGGCCGAACACGACGTTCTTCAGGTCGCGCTCGAGATTCCTCAGCGCAGTCTTGTCGTCGTTCGACACGCTGCGCGGCGGTATCCGTGCGATCTTCGCGACGATATCCTCGATTTCGCCCTTGCCGATCAGCTTGCGCTGCTTCGATTTCGGCAGAATCCGCTGGGCCGCGCCGGCTTCATCGATGACGTCGATCGCCTTGTCCGGCAGGTGACGATCGTTGATGTAACGCGCCGAAAGTTCTGCCGCAGAGGACAGCGCGGCGGCCGAATACTTGACGTTGTGATGTTCCTCGAAACGGCTCTTGAGGCCCTTCAGGATCTCGACCGTTTCCGCTACCGATGGCTCTGAAACATCGACTTTCTGGAAACGCCGTGACAGCGCGTGGTCCTTTTCGAAGATCTGGCGGAACTCCGAATAGGTCGTTGCACCGATGCATTTCAGTTGCCCGGACGACAGCGCCGGCTTGAGCAGGTTCGACGCGTCAAGCGTGCCCCCCGATGCCGCCCCGGCACCAATTAGCGTATGAATCTCGTCGATGAAGAGAATCGCGTTCTGGGTTTCGCGCAGCTGCTTGAGCACGGCTTTCAGCCGCTGCTCGAAGTCGCCGCGATACTTCGTGCCCGCCAGCAGCGCGCCCATGTCGAGCGCGTACACCTGGGCGCCTTCGAGGATCTCGGGGATCCGTCCTTCGATGATCCGCCGCGCCAGGCCTTCCGCAATCGCAGTTTTGCCGACACCCGCTTCGCCGACCAGCAAGGGGTTGTTCTTGCGCCGGCGGCATAGCGTCTGGATGACGCGCTCGAGCTCCCGGTCGCGTCCGATCAGCGGGTCGATCTTGCCGACCAGTGCCTGCTGGTTGAGGTTCAGTGTGTAATTTTCGAGTGCGCCGCCCGGTTGTGCCGTTTCCGTCTCCTGTTCGCCTTGCTCGGATTCGTTGCGTCCCGGTGCATTCGCACCTTGCTGGGGCGCCTTCGCAATGCCGTGCGAAATGAAGTTGACGACGTCCAGTCGCGAAATATTCTGCCGCTGCAGGAAGTACACAGCGTGCGAATCCTTCTCGCCGAAAATGGCGACCAGGACATTGGCGCCGGTGACTTCCTTCTTGCCCGACGACTGGACGTGCAGTATCGCGCGCTGGATGACGCGCTGGAATCCGAGCGTCGGCTGCGTATCGATCTCGTCCGCGCCTTCGACCCTCGGGGTGTGCTCGTTGATGAAAGTCGTCAATTCCCGCCGTAGTTCATCGACGTTTGCGGCGCAAGCGCGCAAGACTTCGGCGGCCGACGGATTGTCGAGCAGCGCCAGCAGCAGATGTTCAACAGTGATGAACTCGTGCCGCTTCTGTCGCGCCTCGACAAAGGCCATGTGCAGACTGACTTCAAGTTCCTGCGCGATCATTCTCAATTTTCCTCCATCACGCACGCCAGCGGATGCTGGTGCTGCCGGGCAAAGGCGACGACCTGTTCGACCTTGGTCGCGGCGACGTCCTTCGGAAAAACGCCGCACACCCCCATGCCTTCTCTGTGGACTTGGAGCATGACCCGTGTCGCCCGTTCGCGGTCCATGCCAAAAAATTTCTGCAGCACGACTATGACGAAATCCATAGGCGTGAAATCGTCGTTGAGCAGTAGCACCTTGTAAAGTGGCGGCGGTTTGGTGCGAGTTTGCTCCGCCTCGAGTAAAAACTCGTCCTGCTTTTGAGTGGCCATGCGGTTCATTCTAATGAAGTCGAGGCAGAGTGCAACATGCCGCCGGGAGAGTAAAAACGGTGTGTGCGACGGTGAAAAAGCGATGCGAGCGCTGTTGCGATGCAAGAACGGCTCCCGGGAGCTCCGGCCAGCTTCATTTCACGGGGGCGGGGTTGTGCGGCGCGAGGAGGGCGGGAATTGATGCGATGCAAAAAACCGTTCCCCTACGAAACTCTTGACGCTGTTCGCGCAAATGCGTAAAAGCAGGATCGTGCGAAATGCAAAGCTAAACGCGGTGGTTCTGCACGTTTTGACTGCTTGCGCAGTCCGATTTGGCTTTACCGGCTCCGTTTTGCCACGCATTCATGCACTAAAGGGGTGGTTTCCTGCATCGTTTTAAGCAATTTTGAAGGATTACGGCAACATGGCAACTGGTACCGTCAAGTGGTTCAATGACTCGAAGGGCTTCGGCTTCATTACTCCGGACGATGGCAGCGAGGATCTCTTCGCGCATTTTTCCGCGATCAACATGAACGGGTTCAAGACGTTGAAGGAAGGGGAGAAGGTTTCCTTCGAAGTTACCCAGGGTCCGAAGGGCAAACAGGCCTCTAACATCCAGAAGGCCTGATAGTCCTGGCAATCCGGCACGCTGAATCACTGTCGCGGGACGGGTTCCAGAAAGCAAGAGGCCGCCGGAGCGATCCGGCGGCCTCTTGCTGCTTGCGGGAGCGAAACGCCCTGCGCGGGCATCGCCCGCCGGGCATATCACTTCAGCTTGATTTCCTTGTACAGCACGTGCTTGCGTACGACCGGATCGTACTTGCTGAACTCGAGCTTGTTCGGGGTGGTGCGCTTGTTCTTGGATGTCGTATAGAAGTGACCGGTACCTGCGGTCGACTCCAGCTTGATTTTTTCGCGGGCGCCTTTGGCCATGTGAGTCTCCGTACGTTTGCTTCAGTTGCGTGGCGAGACGTCAGACCTTCTCGCCGCGGGCGCGAAGTTCGGAGACGACTACGTCGATGCCCTTCTTGTCGATCGTGCGCAAGGCGGCATTGGAAACGCGCAGGCGGATCCAGCGGTTTTCGGATTCGCTCCAGAACCTGCGGTTTTGCAGGTTCGGCAGGAAGCGGCGCTTGGTTTTGTTATTAGCGTGGGAAACGTTGTTTCCCACCATCGGTGCTTTACCGGTCACTTGACAGACGCGAGCCATACGATGCTCCAGGGAGTTCGGATTTCGGAAAACCTCGGATGGTATCGCAGAAGCCCGTGCGGGCGCAAGAAATCAAAATAGAGTGCATGCCGGACGGGCCGTTAGAATAGGCCCCTGTGCGAGCGTGCCGTCCAAATGGTGGGGTGATGAAAGTATTGGGAATCGAGACTTCGTGCGACGAAACGGGCGTGGCGATCTTCGACACTGCGGCCGGTTTGCTCGGACATTGCGTTCACACGCAGATCGCGCTGCATGCCGCATACGGGGGCGTGGTCCCGGAACTGGCGTCGCGCGATCACATCCGCCGCCTGCCGCTGCTGGTGAGGCAGACGCTGGATGCGGCCGGCTGCGAGCTGTCGCAACTCGACGCGATCGCCTACACAGCGGGACCTGGGCTTGCCGGTGCGCTGCTCGTCGGCGCGAGCTTCGCCGAGTCGCTGGGACTGGCGCTGGCCGTACCGGTTTTGCCCATTCACCATCTCGAGGGGCACCTGCTGTCCCCGTTGCTCGCTGCCGATCCGCCGGCGTTTCCGTTTGTCGCGCTGCTCGTGTCCGGTGGCCATACCCAGTTGATGGAGGTGACGGGGGTGGGAGAATATGCCCTGCTCGGAGAGTCGGTGGACGATGCGGCCGGAGAGGCGTTCGACAAGACGGCCAAGCTCCTCGGACTCGGCTACCCGGGCGGGCCGCAACTGGCCGCGTTGGCCGAGCGTGGGCAAACGGGCCGTTTTCGCCTGCCGCGTCCGATGCTGCGTTCGGGCGATCTCGATTTCAGCTTCAGCGGACTCAAGACCGCGGTCCTCAACGTCGTGTCGGCACCGACCTGGCGGGCCGACGATGTGGCCGATCTGGCGGCGGATTTCCAGGCGGCAGTGGTCGAGGTGCTGTGCGCGAAGGCGCTGCGTGCGCTCGACCAGACCGGGTTGTCTCGCCTCGTTGTGGCGGGCGGGGTGAGGCCAATCGCCACCTGCGCGAGCGACTCGATGCCTCGACGCGGCGCAAGGGCTGGCGGGTGTATTGCCCGGAACCCGAACTGTGCACCGATAACGGCGCGATGATCGCGTTCGCCGGCGCGCTGCGCGCCGCTGCCGGGCAGGGCGGGGGCGAAACTCCGGCAGTGCGGGTGTTTCCTCGCTGGCCTCTGGCCGAGCTGCATTCACCCGTCCGGGCGTGAGCGCGCGGCGGCCGGCGATTGCGCCAGCGCAGGATGTGCACTGCTGCGCCTCGGGTCAGCTCTTGCTTGCGCCGATCTTGCTTTCGGAGCCGTTCATCAATTTTCGTATGTTCGGAGCGTGGCGCCAGACCAGAATGCCGGCGATCAGCGCGAGCACGGCGACCGTCGGAGTGGCGCCCAGCAGGACGGCGCCGGAAATGGGCGTGATCACCGCAGCGGACAGTGCCGCCGCCGAAGAGTAGCGGGTGAGGATCGCCACCGCGAGCCACACGAGGAGCGCGCTGAGCGCGACCCAGGCATTGATTCCGGTCAGTACGCCCAGCGCGGTCGCAACGCCCTTGCCGCCGCGGAAGCGCAGGAACACGCTGAACACATGGCCCAGAAACGCAGCCAACCCGGCCAGCGCTGCTTCGACCGGGGAAAAACCCAGCTTCGCCGCGCCCCACACCGCGAGCCACCCCTTGGCGCAGTCGCCGACCAGGGTCAACAGCGCCGCGGCCTTGTTGCCGCTGCGCAGGACATTGGTCGCCCCGGGGTTGCCCGAACCGTAGCGGCGGGGATCCGCAAGTCCGAACAGGCGGCTCGATACGATGGCGAACGGTGTCGAGCCGAGTACGTACGCTGCGAGCAATAACAGGAGGAAATTCATTTTTTCACCTAGAATTGCCGGAATTCTAATCGGGAAACAGCATGGATTTCATCTTCATCGAGGAGTTGCGGGTGCAGGCCTGGGTTGGCATCTATCCCCGTGAAAAGGCGGCGCCCCAGCCGGTTGAGCTGAATCTGACTTTCGGCGTACCGGATTCCGCTGCAGAAAATGACGACATTGCGGGGACCATCAACTACGCGGATGTGATCGAACGAATCCGGAAGGAATTGGCCGAACGCCATTTCAATCTGATCGAGACGCTCGGAGAATTCGTCGTGAAGCTGCTATTCGACGAATTCGGCGCACCGTGGGTCAAGATCCGCATCGCAAAAATCGGCGTCAAGAAAGGTGTGCGTCGCGTCGGCGTGTATATCCAGCGTGGACGCGAAGGGATCCCGCTCCCGGCTACCGCAATCTGAACAATGGTCGTGACGCGCTCGTTCAAGAGGCGCCACGACGGGTTATTTTTCGGCAGCGATCTCGAGTTCCACGAGGGGCTTGTCCTGGGCAAGCCAGTCCACCACCCAGTGCGGCTTCCTGCCGCGCCCGCTCCAGCTGATCGCAGGATTTTCCGGGTGACGGTACTTTGCCGGAATGGGGCTGGTTTTCTTGGCCGCGGGTTTCGCTTTCCGCTTGCCGGGGCTGCGCTTGTCTTCGCTCGCCGGGGCGCTTCCGATAAGGTCACTGAGCGACAGACCTTCGTCCGCTGCCATCTTCTGCATTTTCTTGATCAGTTCGCGGCGCGTGTTATCGCTGCGCCGGCGGATTTCCGTTTCTACCTTTGATTGCAAGCGCCGCAATTCGGTCAGCGACAAAGTGGCCAGGTCCATGGTTTCTCCAGATATCGGGGGTCGTTAGTTATGACGGCAATGGATCAGGGATGAAACGCAAAAATGCATACCCACGGTCATTACCGATTATTTTGCCAGTAAATCCGGAGAATTAAAACGTTGCGGATGAATGCGGCCTAGATTCCGGCGCTGACGAGCCGGGGTTGCAATACTCGCAGAATTTCCTGTGGAGATATCCCGAGCAGGAATCCTCGCCGACCGCCGTTGATATAGATGAGCGGAAGATCGACGATCGAGTTTTCCATGAATACCGGCAGGCGTTTTCGCATGCCGAAAGGAGAAGTGCCGCCGACGAGATAACCCGAATGGCGATTTGCGACTTCCGGATCGCATGGCTCGATGCGTTTCCGGCCGGCTTGCCGGGCGAGTTCCTTCGTGGATACTTTTCGGTCGCCGTGCATCAATACGACCAACGGCGTGCCGCTTTCATCTTCCATAACGAGCGTCTTGACGATCGCGTGTTCGTCGACGTCCAGTTCCCGGGCGGAGACTTTTGTTCCGCCATGAGGTTCGTAGTCGTAGAGATGGGTCGTATAGGTCACGTGATGCTGCTTGAGGAAACGGGTGGCCGGCGTTTCCGGCGCGTGATGTTCGGTCCTGCTCACCGGTTTGCCTCGAACGCGAGAAGCCAATGCTTTGCGTCAATCAGGTAGCCTCCGGATGCGCCGGCAAATCCGCCGATGCCTGTCGCAGACACGACGCGATGGCAGGGAATCACGAGGGGAAAGGGGTTTGCCCGGCAAGCCTGGCCGACCGCTCGCGCGGCGCTGCCGAGGGCATTCGAGAGATGTGCGTACCGGCGCGTCTCGCCGCGCGGGATCGCCGCGATCGCGTCCCATACTCGCCGCTGGAACACTGTGCCGCGCGCTGCCAGGGGCAGGTCGAAAGGACGATCGGGGTCTTCCAGCCACGCGTAAATCTGGGTCGCGGCACGCTCGGCGACCGTGCAGGCAGGCGGAGTCGCCGGGGTGTCCGGTGCCAGGAAGACGAGTTCGTGGATGACGCCTCCCGCAACCCGGATGCCGAACGCGCCGAACGGCACGGCGAGTGTTGCAGCGAAAGCCTCAACGGACGAAGCTGTTTTGCAGGAGTTCATGTTCAGCGATGCAGCGTGGAGGAATATTCAGGGTCCGCAGACCGGCAGCGGCGAAGGCCGACAGTCAATGCCGGCTCGCTCCGTTTGTCTTTTCAGCGGCGGACTTCCCCGTTGCCGAAGACGATCCATTTCTGGCTCGTCAGCCCATCGAGCCCCACTGGGCCGCGGGCGTGGATCTTGTCCGTCGAGATGCCGATTTCTGCCCCGAGGCCATATTCGAAGCCGTCGGCGAAGCGCGTCGAAGCATTGATCATTACCGAGGACGAGTCCACCTCGCGCAGGAAGCGCATCGCGCTGGTGTAGTTTTCGGTGACGATCGCTTCGGTATGGCCCGAGCTGTAGGTGTTGATGTGGGCGATCGCATCATCGAGTCCGGCGACCACTTTCACCGCGATGACGGGGGCGAGGTATTCCTCGGACCAGTCCTGCTCGCTCGCCGCCCGCAGCTTGTCCGCGGCAACGCCGGCCTCGCGCAGGATCGCCAGCGATTGCTCGCAACCGCGCATCTCGACGCCTTTTTTCGCGAGCATCCGGCCGATTTCCGGCAGCATGCGCGGCGCGACCTCGCGGGCGACGAGCAATGATTCCGCGGTGTTGCAGGTGCCGTAGCGCTGCGTCTTGGCGTTTTCGACGATCGGCACGACTTTCGCCACATCGGCATCGTTGTCGATATAGACGTGGCAGTTGCCGTCGAGGTGCTTGATGACCGGCACCCTCGCTTCCTTCGAGATGCGTTCGATCAGGCCTTTGCCGCCGCGCGGAACGATGACGTCGACGAACTCGGGCATCGTGATGAGGTGGCCCACCGCGGCGCGGTCGGTAGTCTCGACGACCTGTACCGAAGTTTCCGGCAACCCGGCAGCGGCGAGTCCTGCCCTGACGCACTGCGCGATCGCCTGGTTGCAGTGCAGCGCCTCCCTGCCGCCGCGCAGGATCGCGGCGTTGCCGGACTTGAGGCACAGCGCCGCGGCATCGGCGGTCACGTTGGGACGCGCTTCGTAGATGATGCCGATGACCCCGAGCGGCACGCGCATCTTGCCCACCTGGATGCCGGACGGGCGACGCTTGACATCGGTGATCTCGCCGATCGGGTCAGGCAGTCCTGCGACCTGTTCGAGCCCTTCGGCCATCGCCTCGACGCCCTTGGCAGTCAGGGTGAGGCGATCGATCAGCGCCGGTTCGAGTCCCGCGGCGCGCGCCTCGTCGAGGTCGCGTGCATTCGCCGCGAGCAGTTCCCCGGCCTGTTCCCGAATGGCCGCAGCCATTGCGACGAGCGCGGCGTTCTTGTCTGCCGTGGAAGCGGCCGCAAGCACGCGCGAGGCGGCGCGTGCCTGGCGACCCAGAGTCTGCATGTAGTCGTGGATGTCCATCGGATTCTCGATGTTGCCGTGCAAAAGAGGATTAAAGCATCGATCGGTTCGCCCCCGCCAGTCTGCACGCCCGCGGCGAGGCGACCGGACCAATCAGCGTCGTGCGAGCCGCAGTGCCAGCTGCAGGAATTCGTCCCACACATCGCCGGGAGCGAGCCCCTTGATGATGCGGTCGATCTTCGCCGCGTGCAGCAACGCCGCGCGAAGCGTGCCGATTCGAACCCGCGCCAGCGCATTGCTTAGCGCGTGCTTGCGCCGTTCGTCGAAGATTCGTTCGGCCTTGAACAGCGCTGCCAGCGGCTGGCCGGCGGTTTTTCCGGCGCACAGCGTGGCCAGCATCCTGATTTCGTTCGCGAGTGCCCACAGCACCAGCGGCGGTGCCGCGCCTTCGCCCTGCAGGCCTTCCAGGAGGCGCGTGCACCGGACCGGGTCGCCTTCGACGAGCGCGTCGCGCAGCTTGGCAATGTCGTAGCGGGCGACGTTCAGCACTGCGTCCTGAACGTCCTCGAGGCTGAGGTTTCCTCCTGCATGGAGCAGGCCGAGCTTGAGGATTTCCTGGTGCGCGGCGAGCAGATTGCCTTCGACGTGGTCGGCGATGAAAGCGAGCGCTTCCGGGCTTGCCGTCTGCTTTTGCCGTGCCAGCCGTGCCGCGATCCATTCTCCAAGGCGCTCGCGTTCCGGGGCGTTGAGCTCCACCGTCACGCCGGCTTGCGTCAAGGCAGTGAACCATGCGGTCTTGCGCGTCGCCCAGTCGATCTCGGGCAGCGTCACCAGCGTCACGATACCGCTGGCGAGGTCGCGCACATAACGCTGAAGGGCGTCGCCGCCGTCGCGTCCCGGCTTCCCGCCGGGAATGCGCAGGTCGATCAGCTTCGAGCCACCGAACAACGACAGGTTTCCAGCTGCCGCCCTCAGGCTTTCCCACCGGAAACCCTGCCCGACGACCAGCGTTTCACGCTCGTCGAAGCCCTGGCGGCGCGCCGCCGCGCGCACGAGGTCGGCGGCTTCGAGCACCAGCAGCGGCTCGTTGCCGTGCAGCAGGTAGAGCGGGGCGAGCGGCTTTGCAAGATGTGCGGAAAGCTGCTCGGGGCGCAGATTCACGGCTTCGCGGCCGCCAGGCGGCGCATCAGCTGATCGACGAGGTCGTTCTGCATGTCGCGGAACAGCAGGGCTTCTTCCTGTTCCTTGGCGAGGACCTGCGCGTCGTCGAAGTTGTATTCGCGTCGCGCCGAAATCGTCGTCGGCGCGACCCATTCGTTGCCGTTGCGGCCGACGAGCCGGAAACTCATGACGCGCTGGAGCTGGTACTCGCGCACCTTGCCGCCTCCGGTGAGCGTGAGGATTTCACGCTCGGCCTGATCGCGGAGGATTTCGAGCCTGACGTCGGCTTTCGCCGGGTCGTCGGTGACCGTGGTGTTGCCGTTCGCGACGATGCGCCGATGCAGCGCTGCGCCGAGGTCGGACTGCCTGCTGACGCCGAGGTAAATGCTGGAAAACGCGAGCGGCTGCGGGCCGCGCAACTTGAATCCGCAGCCGCCGAGCAGCGTAGCGGCCGCCAGCGTGCCGAACCCCAGGATCAGGCGGCGGCGGGTAAGGGAGGGCTTCATCGACATCGCTCAGACGACGATGTTGACGAGGCGGCCGGGCACGACGACGACTTTGCGCGGCGGCTTGCCTTCCATGAATTTCTGCGCCGCCTCCGAACCGAGAGCGAGCGCTTCGATGGCGGAATGGCTTGCCCCCGCGGCGACGCGCAGGCTGCCGCGCAACTTGCCATTGACCTGCAGCACGAGGTCGATCTCGTCCTGCCTGAGCGCGTCTTCGGAAGGCTCGGGCCAGGGGGCGTGCAGCACGTCGCCGGCGAAGCCGCAGTCCTGCCACAGCGCGTGCGCCAAGTGCGGCGTGATCGGGGCGAGCAGGCGCAGCAGGATGTCGAGTCCTTCCTCTGCGACCTGTGCGTGGGGGACCTCGACATCACGCGGCGCTTTTTCGAGGGCGTTGAGGATCTTCATCGCGGCCGACACGACGGTGTTGAACTGGTGCTTGCCGAAATCGTAGTTGGCCTGCCTGAGGCAGGCGTGGATCTCGCGACGCACTGCGGCGAGCGCTTCCGGCAGCCGGGCAGCGTCGAGCTGGCGCTCCGCCGGCAATCGGGGACGGAACTCGCTGACGAAAGCGTGCCCGAAGCTCCACACGCGGCGCAGGAAGCGGTACGCGCCTTCGACGCCGGAGTCCGACCATTCGAGCTGCTGGTCCGGCGGCGCGGCGAAGATGATGAACAGGCGCGCCGTGTCGGCGCCGTACTGATCGACGAGGGCCTGCGGGTCGACGCCGTTGTTCTTCGACTTCGCCATCTTCTCGATGCCGCCGATGACGACCGGCGCGCCGTCGGCGGTGAGTTTTGCGGCGACGATGCGGCCTTTCTCGTCACGTTCGACTTCGACGTCGGCCGGATTGATCCACTGCTTCTTGCCGCCGTCGGCGTCGCGGTAATAGGTTTCGGCGACGACCATGCCCTGGGTCAGCAGGTTCGTGAAAGGTTCGGACACATTCACGAGTCCTTCGTCGCGCATCGCCCGCGTGAAGAAGCGCGAATACAACAGGTGCAGGATCGCGTGCTCGATGCCGCCGATGTACTGGTCGACCGGCGCCCAGTAATTGACCCGCTCGTCGACCATCGCCTGCCCGTTGTCCGCCGAAGCGTAGCGCAGGAAGTACCAGGACGATTCGACGAACGTGTCCATCGTGTCGGTTTCGCGTTTCGCCGGCTTGCCGCACTTCGGACAGTCGCATTCGTAGAACTCGGGCATTTTCGCGAGCGGCGAACCGCGGCCCGTCACGGCGACGTCCTCAGGCAGCACCACCGGCAGTTGCTCGTCCGGCACCGGCACGTCGCCGCAAACGGCGCAGTGAATCATCGGGATCGGGCAGCCCCAGTAGCGCTGGCGCGAGATGCCCCAGTCGCGCAGGCGGTACTGCGTGCGTTTTGCGCCGAGGCCTTTCGCGGCGAGGTCGGCGGCGATCGTATCGACAGCATCCTGGAAATGCAGGCCGTCGTATTTGCCGGAATTGACCAGCCGGCCCTGCTCGGCATACGCGTCCTGCCACGGCGCGACCGTGTCCGTGTACGCGTCGCGCGTCGACCTCACGACCATCCGGATCGGCAGCCGGTACTTCGTCGCGAACGCGAAATCGCGCTCGTCGTGCGCCGGCACCGCCATCACCGCGCCTTCGCCATAGCCCATCAGCACGTAGTTCGCGATCCACACCGGCAGATGCTCGCCGGTGAGCGGGTGCACGACGCGCAGGCCGGTCGGCATGCCCTTCTTTTCCATCGTCGCCAGATCGGCTTCGGCGACGCCGCCGTGCCGGCATTCGTCGATGAAGGCTGCGAGTTCCGGGTCGTTCGACGCGGCCTGGAGCGCCAGCGGGTGTTCGGCGGCGACGGCAACGTAGGTCGCGCCCAGCAGCGTGTCAGCGCGGGTCGTGAACACCTTCAGCACGCCGGAAGAGCCGATCGTCGACACCTCATACGGGAAATGCACCTCCACGCCTTCGGAGCGGCCGATCCAGTTCTTCTGCATCAGCTTGACCTGCTCCGGCCAGCCCGGCAGGGCGTCGAGCGCTTCGAGAAGCTCATCGGCGTAGGCGGTGATCTTCATGTAGTACATCGGAATTTCGCGCTTCTCGATGAGCGCGCCGCTGCGCCAGCCGCGACCGTCGATGACCTGCTCGTTCGCGAGCACCGTCTCGTCGACCGGGTCCCAGTTCACCGTGCCGAGCTTCTTGTAGATCAGCCCCTTGTGGTACAGGCGGGTGAACAGCCACTGCTCCCAGCGGTAGTAATCCGGCTTGCAGGTGGCGAGCTCGCGCGACCAGTCGATGGCGAAACCGAGACGCTTCAACTGCGTCTTCATGTAGTCGATGTTGGCGTAGGTCCACTTCGCCGGGGGCACGTTGTTCTGGATCGCGGCATTTTCGGCCGGCATGCCGAACGCGTCCCAGCCCATCGGCTGCAGCACGTTGAAGCCGCGCATGCGATGGTAGCGCGCGAGCACGTCGCCGATCGTGTAGTTGCGCACGTGACCCATGTGCAGCTTCCCCGACGGGTACGGGAACATGCTCAGACAGTAATACTTGGGCTTGCCGGCGTCCTCGGCGACTTTGAATGCCTGGGTGCTTTCCCAGTGTTGCTGGGCGGCGGCTTCGACTGCGGCGGGAGTGTATTTGTCCTGCATCGGGGGCTGGCGTAGGTGCGTGGAAAACGCGCAAGTATATCGCGAAGCCAGCACTGCCCGGGTTGCCTGCCGGATTGCGGGAAATCCGGCAGGAAAAGCTTTCGGAACGCGGATGCCTCGAGCCTTTCCGTGAGGCACCCCGGGGCGGGACGCGTCGCGGTGCTGCCGCCGGGACAGGGATCGGAGCGCTTATGCAGCCTTGCGCGCGAGGGCCGAATAACGTTGCCAACTGGCCGAGACAGCCGACACGACGTCTTCCATCGCGGTCAGCGGCAGACGCCAGAGGCGATTCTGGCTGCGGACGAACGGGGTGACGCACGGCGCGCAGAAGTGCTCCTTTTCTTCTTCGAGCAGGCGGAGGAAGGCATTCATCGCCTCGCCCCAGTACTCGGCATTGCCGACCCACCCAGTCGCCGCGGTGGCCTCGCGCACCGCTTCATGCCACAGGGTGGTGGCCCGTTCGATCGGGATGCCGGCTTTGCGCGCATGCCAAGGCAAGAGCTTGGGTGTCTTCATGATTCGTTCTCCTGTGAGCTTGTCGGCCTTGTCGGCTGGTGCGCCGGGGCAGACCTCGTAAGTCCACCGTTCGAGGCGCTGTTAATGCGGTGCAACATATAAAAATTTCGCGAATTCTGCGCCGCTCAAGTGGGTGATTCCTTGATAAAACGCAAACGGATGCTGCGTTGCACAATTTCAAGTTAGAGGATACTTCTGGGCAAATCAACGTCGTTGTTGTGCCGATGCAACAGTGCCGCTTTTTTACGTTGTCGCGATCCCGATCGCGAGCAATGCCGGAGTTTCCCCCGCGTCCCGGTTAAAATTGACTGTGCCCCAAGAGAAAATCGAATGTCCGACCTGCTCGTCAACCTCAATCCCGAACAACTCCAGGCCGTTACCTTGCCGCCGCAACACGCGCTGATCCTCGCGGGCGCCGGTTCCGGCAAGACCCGCGTCCTGACGACGCGCATCGCGTGGCTCGTGCAGACCGGGCAGGTCGATCCGCAAGGTGTCCTGGCTGTCACTTTTACGAACAAGGCGGCAAAGGAACTGCTCGCACGCCTGTCGGCGATGCTGCCGCTGAGCTTCAACCGGTCGGCGCGCGGCATGTGGATCGGTACGTTCCACGGACTGTGCAACCGGCTGTTGCGCGCGCATCACCGCGACGCCGGCCTGCCACAGCTGTTCCAGATCCTCGATTCGGGCGACCAGCTCGCCGCGATCAAGCGGCTCCTGAAGGCGCTGAACGTCGACGACGAGAAATTCCCGCCGCGCGAACTGCAGCATTTCATCAATGGCCAGAAGGAAGCCGGGCTGCGTCCGCACGCCGTCGAAGCCTGGGACGATTACACCCGCCACCGGGTCGAGCTCTACATCGAGTACGAGTCGCAGTGCCAGCGCGAGTCTGTCGTGGATTTTGCCGAGCTGCTGCTGCGCACTTACGAACTGCTGGAGCGCAATGAACCGATCCGCAAGCATTACCAGCAGCGTTTCCGCCACATTCTGGTGGACGAATTCCAGGACACGAACAAGCTCCAGTACCGCTGGCTGAAGCTGCTTGCCGACGCCGGTCGCGACGGGGCGGCGAAGCTGTTCTGCGTCGGCGACGACGACCAGTCGATCTATCGTTTCCGGGGTGCCGACGTCGGCAACATGCGCGATTTCGAGCGCGAGTTTCACGTCGGCAACGTCATTCGCCTCGAGCAGAATTACCGTTCGCACGGCAACATCCTCGACGCCGCGAACGCGATCATCCGCCACAACGCCGGGCGTCTCGGCAAGAATCTGTGGACCGAACGCGGCGCCGGCGAGCCGATCCGCGTGTTCGAGGCCTGCGGTGACCTCGACGAGGCGCGCTGGATCGTCGACGAAATCCAGTCGCTGGTGCGCGACGGCATGAGCCGTTCCGGCATCGCGCTGCTGTATCGCTCGAACGCGCAGTCGCGCGTCCTGGAACACCAGCTCTTTTCCAGCGGCATCTCCTACCGCGTCTACGGTGGCCTGCGTTTCTTCGAGCGGCAGGAAATCAAGCATGCGCTCGCCTACCTGCGCCTGATCGCGAACCCGGACGACGACACCGCGTTCAGCCGCGTCGTCAATTTTCCGACGCGCGGCATCGGCGCCCGGTCGATCGAGGCGTTGCAGGACGCAGCGCGCACCTGGAACAGCAGCCTGTACGCGGCGGTGCCGCATCTGGCGGGGAAGCCGGGCACGGTGCTGGCCCAGTTCGTGCGCCTGGTCGAAGACCTGCGGCGCGACACCGCGAAGCTGCCGCTACCGGAACTCGTCGACCACGTGCTCGATGCTTCGGGCTTGCGCAATCATTTCCGCAACGAGAAGGAAGGCCAGGAGCGGCTCGAAAACCTCGACGAACTGATCAATGCGGCGGCTAACTTTGTGGCCGAAGCAGGCGTGCAGGCCGATGCGCAGGACATGGCGCACGCGCTGCTCGCCGACTTTCTCGCGCACGCGTCGCTCGAGGCCGGCGAGCATCAGGCCGAGGCCGGCAGCGACGCGGTGCAGTTGATGACGGTGCATTCGTCAAAAGGGCTGGAGTTCGACGCGGTTTTCCTTTCGGGCCTCGAGGAAGGGCTGTTTCCGCACGAGAACAGCATCCTCGAGACGGAAGGGCTGGAGGAGGAGCGCCGGCTGATGTACGTCGCGGTGACGCGCGCCCGTCAGCGGCTTTACCTGTCGTTCGCGCAGAGCCGCATGCTGCACGGGCAGACGCGCTACAACCTGCGTTCGCGCTTTCTCGAGGAAATTCCGGAGGGACTCACAAAGTGGCTGTCACCGCTGAATCCGCGCACGAGCGCGGTGCGCAGCGGGTTCGGCGGCTACTATCAGCCGTCGCGCGGCGGCGTGGTGGCGAAGGCGCCGGAACAACCGGTTTCGCGCAGCCGCGATCTGGGCGGCTTGCGGGTCGGTCAGCTGGTCACCCATGCCAAGTTCGGCCAGGGCGTGATCGTCGCCGCCGAGGGCAGCGGCGCGGACGCCCGGGTCCAGATCAACTTCGGCGCCGCCGGCGTCAAGTGGCTGATGCTCGCGGTGGCGAAGCTCGATCCCGCCTGACTTCGGCTGCGCGCGATACCGGCCCACCAACGCCCGTCGTCAGGCGCCGTATTTCCGTGCCAGCGAGTCGTGCAGCGCGACGTACTCCTGCGCGAGCTTGTGCTTCGCGTCGAGATGGATCATCGGCCGCGCCTGCTCGTGGGATTCCTTGATCTTCACGGACGCGGACAAATAGGGCGTCAGCACCGGCAGGCCTTCGTCGATCAGTTCCTGCACGACTTTCTGCGGCAGTGCGGCGCGTGCCTGGAACTGGTTGACGACGATCCCTTCGACCTGCAGGTCGCGATTGTGGTCGCTGCGGATTTCCTGCACGTTTTCCAGCAGCGAGTACAGCGCACGGCGGGAAAACTCGTCGCAGTCGAACGGGATCAGGCAGCCGTGCGCGGCGATCAGTGCCGAGCGGGTGTAGAAATTGAGCGCCGGCGGCGTGTCGATGTAGATGCAGTCGTAGCGGCCGGCCAGCTCCTCGAGCGCATCGCGCAGCTTGTAGATCTTGTAGCGCGACTCGAGCTTGCCCTGCAGGTCTTCGAGTCCCGGGTGCGAAGGCATCACGTCGAGCCCTTCGAAAGGGCTCGCGACGACGAACTCGGTCGTCTTCTTCGGGTTCAGCTTGAAGTTGAGCGTCTGGTCGAAGAAATCCGCCAGCGTCGTGTCGAACTCCCCGCCGGAGCGGCCGAGCAGATATTGGGTCGAGTTGCCCTGCGGGTCGAGGTCGACGACCAGCGTACGCCTGCCCCGGTGGGCGCTGATCGCCGCGAGGTTGCAGGTAATGGTTGACTTGCCGACTCCGCCTTTCTGATTGAATACCACGCGTCGCATCTTGGCTTTCCTGGTTGGGCTGCCACGCGATTGTGCCAAAAAATGTCCACGGGCAGTGCCGATGTGCGCCGACGCCGCGCAGGCACAGAAGATGGCGCGCAACGCCATGCCGGCTTGCCCTGACATCCCTCTGCCCAAGGCTGGGCGGCTGCGCTAAACTTTCGCCTCGTCAAAGGTGGCGTCAGCGGCTGTCGCATGAAGCCGCCGTCATGCGGGCCGCCGCGCCCGATCCGCTGCGATGCCCGGTTCAATGCCGGCCATTCGATCAGAACAAGCCACATCGCTGCGGACATTCCTCATTGGTTGGCGAGGCGCCGGTGCGAGCGCAGAGTTTTTCCGCACATTCATGAACAAAGACAACCCACTTAGCACGAGAGGGAGCGCAATGGATCAGGATTTCATCACCGCGGCACTGGATTATCATCGTTCGCCGACCCACGGGAAAATTTCGGTTGTTCCCACCAAGAGCCTGACGAACCAGCGCGATCTCGCGCTCGCCTACTCGCCGGGCGTGGCCGCGGCGTGCGACGCGATCGTCGCGGACCCGGGACAGGCGCGCGAACTGACATCGCGCGGCAATCTCGTCGCCGTCGTCACGAATGGCACCGCGGTGCTCGGGCTGGGCAACATCGGTCCGCTCGCGTCGAAACCGGTCATGGAAGGCAAGGGCTGCCTGTTCAAGAAGTTCGCGAACATCGACGTGTTCGACATCGAACTCGCCGAACGGGACCCGGACAAGCTCATCGAGATCATCGCGTCGCTCGAGCCGACGCTCGGCGGCGTCAACCTCGAGGACATCAAGGCGCCCGAGTGTTTCTACATCGAGCAGAAACTGCGCGAGCGGATGAACATTCCGGTCTTTCATGACGACCAGCACGGCACCGCGATCATTTCGTCGGCAGGGCTGATCAACGGTCTCAAGATCGTCGGCAAGGACATCGGCGAAGTGAAGCTGGTGTGCTCGGGCGCGGGCGCCGCGGCGATCGCGTGCCTCGACCTGATGGTCGGGCTCGGGGTGAAGCGCGAGAACGTGTTCGTCTGCGACTCCAAAGGCGTGATCCGCGTCGGCCGTGACGAGAACATGGAACCGAACAAGGCCCGCTACGCGCAGAGTACCGACGCGACGACGCTTGGCGAGGTCATCGACGGCGCCGACGTGTTCCTCGGCCTGTCGACCGCGGGCGTGCTGAAGCCCGAGATGGTCAAACGGATGGCGGACAAGCCGCTGATCTTCGCGCTCGCGAACCCGAATCCGGAAATCCTGCCCGAAGTGGCGAAGGAAGCGCGTCCGGACTGCATCATCGCCACCGGGCGGTCCGATTATCCGAACCAGGTCAACAACGTGCTGTGCTTCCCGTTCATCTTCCGCGGCGCGCTCGATGCCGGCGCGACGAAGATCACTGAGGAGATGAAGCTCGCGTGCGTGAAGGCGATCGCGGAACTCGCCCGCGCCGAGCAAAGCGACATCGTCGCCGCGGCCTACGGCAACGCCGACCTGCATTTCGGCCCGGACTACATCATTCCCAGCCCGTTCGACCCGCGCCTGATCGTCAAGATCGCGCCTGCGGTCGCCAAGGCGGCGATGGAATCCGGCGTCGCGACGAGGCCGATCGAGGATCTCGCAGCCTACGCGGCGAGCCTGTCGGATTTCGTCTATCAGTCGGGCATTGTCATGAAGCCGGTGTTCTCCGCGGCGAAGCGGATCCCGGCCGAATTCAAGCGCGTGCTGTACGCCGAAGGCGAGGACGAACGCGTGCTGCATGCCGCCCGCGTCGTCATCGACGAGGAACTCGCGCGGCCGATCCTGATCGGCAGGCCGAGCGTGATCGAGATGCGTATCCAGAAGATCGGCCTGAACCTGGTGCCCGGGCGCGACTTCGACATCATCAATCCCGAGTCCGACCCGCGCTACCGCGAGCTGTGGCAGGAATACCACCACATGATGTGCCGCGACGGCGTGACGCCCGAGCTGGCGAAGGCGAAGATGCGCCGCGACACGACGCTGATCGGCTGCATGGTGCTGCGTCGCGGCGACGCCGACGCGCTGGTGTGCGGCACCTTCGGCTCTTACGACTACCACTTCAAGACCGTCGAGGACGTCATCGGGTTGAAGAAGGGCTCGAAGCTGTTCGCGGCGATGAGCCTGCTGCTGCTGCCCAAGCGCATGCTCGCGATCACCGATCCGTACGTGAACGAGAATCCGAGCGCCGAGGAAGTCGCTGAAATCGCCCGGATGGCCGCCGAAGAGCTGCGCCGTTTCGGCATCGAGCCGCGCGTCGCGCTGTTGTCTCATTCGAACTTCGGCAGCTCGCGTTCGACTTCCGCGCGCAAGATGCGCGAGGCGTCCGAGATCCTCCGCCGCATCGCCCCGGGCCTCGAATGCGACGGCGAGATGCACGGCGATTCGGCGCTGTCGCCGGATATCCGCAAGAAGTCGAACCCGGACTCCATGCTCACCGGCGAAGCCAACCTCGTCGTGATGCCGAACCTCGACGCGGCGAACATTTCGTTCAACTTGATGAAGATCGCGAACGGCGACGGTGTGTCGGTCGGTCCGATGCTGCTTGGCGCGGCGCTGCCGGTGCATATCCTGACGCCGTCGGCGACCGTGCGCCGGCTTGTGAACATCACCGCCGTGTCGGTGGTCGACGCTTTCGAGCAGCGGCAGTTTGCCGCCGCGCAGGAGTAAGGTAAGGCTGTCCGGCCGCCGGTTCCGTCGAGGAGCCGGCGGCTGCGACGAACGTCATCCCGGTTTTCATGCAACGCCTGCTGATCGTCCTCGGCTTGATCCTGGTTGCCGCGGGCCTGTTATGGCCGTGGTTGGCACGCCTGCCGTTCGGCCGGCTTCCTGGCGACTTCCACATCGAACGGGAAGGCTTCGGCTTCTATTTTCCGCTGACGACAGGCCTGATCGTCTCGATCGTGATCAGCCTTATCCTCTGGATCTTGCGCCGCTGAGGCCTGGCGTCGGCCAGCCCTACAGGAGACCCCGGATGCGAATTCCCGTGCTCGCGGCCGTGGCCGCGATGCTTCTTGGCGCACCCGCGGCCCGGGCCGAATGGCTGCTGGCCGCTTTCGCTACGCGCGTGGTCGCCGGGCAACCGCTGAATATTTCGATCGCCCGCGACGCTTCCGACGAGTTGCCGCTGCCGGATCGTCTCGAAGCCGTCATCGAAGTCGGCGAACAGCGTGTCGCCGTGGAACTGCTGGCCGCAGGCGGCGGCGAGGGCGCCGCGTTCCGGCGCGATTACGTGCTGAACTGGCCGGAGCAGCTCACGGGAGCCGCGGTCGTGGAACTCGCCGACCGCGGTTCGTCGCGCCTGCTGCTGATCGCGCAGGAAGCTGCCGCGCCGCCCGGCGCCGACGTGGCCAAGGCTGCGCAGGAGCCGGTCCTGCCTGCGGCGACACTTCCGCCGGCCCCGGCGCTGTCGGTCAACGAGCCGATGTATTTCCTCGTCGGCGGCGGGGCCGGTCGCTCGGCGCGTGTCCAGCTCAGTTTCAAGTACCGCATCTTCGAGCCCGAAGGCCCCGTTGCCGAACTGCTGCCGCCGTTGCGCGGCCTGCATTTCGGTTACACGCAAACCTCGGTGTGGGATCTGCGCTCGGACTCGAAGCCGTTCCGCGACACGAGCTACCGGCCGTCGCTGTTCTACGAGTGGCGACTCGCGTCCGATTCCGACCGCCAGCACGGCATTACCGTACGCACGGGCTACGAGCACGAATCGAACGGGCGGGACCGGGAGAACTCGCGCAGCCTCGACACGCTGTTCGCGTCGCTGGACTGGCGTCATCGCCTCGGCGAGCGGCAATCCTATGTCGGCATCACGCCGAAGATCTGGGGTTACCTCGATCGCGACGAAAACCCGGACATCCACCGCTATCGCGGTTATGGCGAACTCGGGGTGCGTTTCGGCCGGGACGACGGCTTTCTCGCTCAGCTGCGCCTGCGCCACTCGACGCGCGGTGGCAGTTCGCAGCTCGATCTGTCATATCCGCTGTCGCGCGCGATCCTGTCGGACACCGCGTCCTACCTGCATTTCCAGGTGTTCGACGGATATGGCGAAACATTGCTCGATTACAACCGGTCGCGCGGAACGCAGTTTAGAATCGGCTTCTCGATCCAGCGCTGAACCGCGGGCGACGGCGGTTGCCCTCCTGCGCTTGCCTGCGCCGCGCGGGCCGCATCGAACCCACAAGGAGACCAGCATGCCCCATGCGATTCGCTTCCATCGAACCGGCGGCCCCGAGGTCCTGCAATGGGAGGCCATCGATGTTCCGTCGCCCGCGCAGGGCGAGGCGCGCGTGCGGCAGCATGCCGTCGGGCTCAACTACATCGACACATACCATCGCACCGGGCTGTATCCGGCGCCGTTGCCGTCCGGCATCGGTCTCGAGGCGGCCGGGGTCGTGGAGGCGGTCGGCGAGGGGGTGGACGATCTCGCGCCGGACGACCGTGTCGCCTATGCCGGAGGCCCGCTCGGCGCCTATGCGGACCTGCGCAACATGCCGGCCGACCGGCTCGTGAAGCTTCCCGACCCGGTCTCGTTCGAGCAGGGCGCGGCGATGCTGCTGCAGGGGCTGACTGCGCAGTATCTGCTGCGTCGCACCTACCGCGTGCAACCGGGTGACACGATCCTCATCCACGCCGCCGCGGGCGGGGTCGGCCTGATCGTGTGCCAGTGGGCGAAGGCGCTCGGCGCAACCGTCATCGGAACCGTGGGTTCGGATGAGAAGGCTGAACTCGCCCGTGCCCACGGCTGTGACCATCCGATCGTCTACACGCGCGAGAACTTCGCCGAGCGGGTCAGGGAGATCACCGGCGGCGAAGGGTTGCCGGTGGTCTATGACTCGATCGGCAAGGATACTTTCATGGAGTCGCTGGGCTGCCTGCGGCCGCTCGGCATGATGGTGCTGTTCGGTGCCGCTTCGGGGCCGGTGCCGCCGTTCGATCTCGGCCTGCTCGCGAAGATGGGGTCGCTGTTTATCACGCGCCCGACGCTGTTTACCTACTCGGCCAGGCGGCCGGATCTGCTCGCGATGGCGGCCGATCTCTTTGATGTCGTCATCTCGGGCAAGGTGCGGATCGAGGTCAACCAGCGTTTCGCGCTGAAGGACGCTTCGCAGGCGCACCTTGAGCTCGAGGCCCGCCGCACCACCGGTTCGTCGATCCTGCTGCCGTGAGTGCGCGCCGCGAAGGTGCATCGCCGGGAGGCCTGCTGGCGCTGTTCCTGATCCTGGTCTTTCCGGCCGCGCCGCTCGTGCCGCAGGCGCTGGCGCAACCGGCGGGCCAGAGCGCGATGAGCCCGGCCGCGACGGCGTTCCTGGCGGCGAGCAGCCGGCGCATCGAGGACCACTTCGTCAGCGAGGTCGTGCGCATCACCGGCGCCACCCCGGCACAGGTGCGCAGGGCGATGCCCGACGAACGCCGCATCACGTCGACGGCTTCGCGACTCATCTCCGCGCTCGAAGCGGAACTCGGCGCGCCGTTGCCGCCCGGGCAGCAGCAGGCGATTCTCGAGGCCGACCACGCGCGCAAGCAGTCTCTGGCACAGGCCCGCGAGGCCGCCCGGCAGCGTTGAGCGATCACGTGAGGTGGCGGGGCATCGGGTAAAATTCCGCCCATGACTGCTCCACACGACCCCCGTTTCATTCATCTGCGGCTGCACTCCGAATATTCGATCTCCGACGGCATCGTCCAGATCGACCAGGCGATCGCGCGCGCCGCCGCCGATGCCATGCCGGCCCTCGGCATTTCCGATCTGGCCAACCTTTTCGGCATGGTCAAGTTCTACAAGGGCGCCCGCGGCAAGGGCATGAAGCCGATCGTCGGCGTCGACGCCTGGATCACCAACGACACGGACCGCGACAAGCCCTTCCGCGTGTTGCTGGTCTGCAGGAACCGCAAGGGTTACGGGCAGTTGTGCGAGTTGCTGACGCGCGCCTATCTCGACAACAAGTACCGCAGCCGCGCCGAGATGCGCCGGCAATGGTTCGCCGACGGCGCTGCGTCGGATCTGCTCTGCCTGTCGGGCGCGATGGGCGGGGACATCGGCCAGGCGCTGGTGAACGGCAATCCCGACGTCGCGGAGCGACTTGCCGCCGAGTGGGCACAGCTATTCCCCGACGCGTTCTACATCGAGCTGCAACGCGCCGGCCATCCCGGCACCGAGGCCTATATCCGCCAGGCCGTGCAGCTCGCGGGCAAGCTCGGCCTGCCGGTCGTCGCGACGCATCCGGTGCAGTTCCTCAAGCGCGAGGACTTCAAGGCGCACGAGGCGCGCGTGTGCATCGCGCAAGGCTACGTGCTTGCCGACAAGCGCCGGCCGCGCGACTTCACCGAGGAGCAGTACTTCAAGAGCCAGGACGAGATGTGCGCGCTGTTCGCCGACATCCCGGAGGCGCTCGAGAATTCGGTCGAGATCGCCCGCCGCTGTTCGCTGACCGTGCAGCTCGGCAAGAACTTCCTGCCGCAGTTCCCGACGCCCGAAGGCATGACGCTCGACGATTTCCTCGTCGCCGAAGCGAAGGCGGGCCTTGAAGTGCGGCTGAAGGAACTCTATCCGGATGAGGCGGAGCGCGAGCGCCAGCGCCGGACCTACGAGGACCGGCTCAAGTTCGAGACCGACACGATCATCCAGATGGGCTTTCCCGGCTACTTCCTGATCGTCGCCGACTTCATCAACTGGGCGAAGGAAAACGGCGTGCCGGTCGGGCCGGGGCGCGGTTCCGGCGCCGGTTCGCTCGTCGCGTACAGCCTGCGCATCACCGACCTCGACCCGCTCGCGTACGCGCTGCTGTTCGAGCGCTTCCTGAATCCGGAGCGGGTGTCGATGCCCGACTTCGACATCGACTTCTGCCAGGACAACCGCTACCGCGTCATCGAGTACGTGCGCAGCCGCTACGGCAAGGAGGCGGTCAGCCAGATCGCGACCTTCGGCACGATGGCGTCGAAAGCGGTCGTGCGCGACGTCGGGCGCGTGCTCGACCTGCCGTACGGGCTATGCGATCGCCTCTCCAAGCTGATTCCGATCGAAGGCGCGAAGCCCGTCTCGCTCGCCAAAGCCTACGACATGGAGTCGCAGATCGGCGAGATGATGAAGGACGGCAACGACGGCGAGTCGGTACAGGAGCTGTGGAGCCTCGCCGAACCGCTCGAAGGCCTCTCCCGCAACGTCGGCATGCACGCCGGCGGCGTGCTGATCGCGCCGGGCAAACTCACCGACTTCTGCCCGCTCTACATCGCCGACGGCGACGACGCGACGCCGGTGTCGCAGTTCGACAAGGACGACGTCGAGGCGGTGGGCCTTGTCAAGTTCGACTTCCTCGGGCTGCGCAACCTGACGATCATTGAGCTCGCCGTCGAGTACGTCGAACGCCTCACCGGCGAAAAACCCGACCTCGCCGCGCTGCCCTTCACCGACCCGGCCGCCTACCAGATCCTCAAGGACGCGAACACCACCGCGATCTTCCAAGTGGAATCGGAGGGCATGAAGAAGCTGCTGAAAAAGCTCGCCCCTGACCGCTTCGAGGACATCATCGCGGTGCTCGCGCTGTACCGCCCGGGGCCGCTCGGCTCGGGGATGGTCGACGACTTCATCCTGCGCAAGAAAGGCCAGCAGGAGATCGATTACTTCCACCCGGACCTGAAGCCCTGCCTCGAGCCGACCTACGGCGTGATCGTGTATCAGGAACAGGTGATGCAGATCTCGCAGATCATCGGCGGCTACACGCTCGGCGGCGCCGACATGCTGCGCCGCGCGATGGGCAAGAAGAAGGCCGAGGAAATGGCGCTGCACCGCGAGACGATCGCTGCCGGTGCGAAGCAGAAGGGCTACGACCCGGCGCTTGCCGAGCAGCTCTTCGACCTGATGACGAAGTTCGCGGAGTACGGCTTCAACAAGTCGCACACCGCGGCCTACGCGGTCGTCACCTATCACACCGCGTGGCTGAAGGCGCACCACTGCGCGGCGTTCATGGCCGCGACGATGTCGGCCGATCTCGACAACACCGACACGATCAGGATCTTCTTCGAGGACGCCGTTGCGAATGGCGTGACGATCCTGCCGCCGGACGTCAACGCCTCCGACTTCCGCTTCGTGCCGACCGACCGCAATACGATCCGCTACGGCCTCGGCGCCGTGAAAGGGGCGGGGGAGCCTGCGGTTCGCGCGATCCTCGCGGCACGGGAGGCCGGCGGACCGTTCCGCGACCTGTTCGATTTCTGCGCGCGGGTCGATCGGCGCGCGGTCAACCGTCGCGTCATCGAGGCGCTGATCCGCGCCGGCGCGTTCGACCTCATCGAACCGAGCGGCAGCGCCGACCGCGCGCGCCTGCTCGCGACTGTGAGTCTCGCGATGGAAGCGGCCGAGCAGGCAGCGGCGAACGCGTTGCAAGGGGGGCTTTTCGACCTGATCCCGGAAGCGGCCGGGGCAGCGCCGGAGTACGTCCGCGCCCGCCCGTGGACCGAACGCGAGCGGCTCAAGGAAGAGAAGCTCGCGATCGGCTTCTTCCTCTCCGGCCATCCGTTCAACAGTTTCCGCAAGGAGGTGCGCCGCTTTGTCCGTCGGCCGCTCGCCGAGCTCGAACCTTCGCGGGATCTGCTGATGCTCGCCGGCGCCGTCATGGACGTGCGCACGAAGATGACCGGCCGCGGCAAGATGGCTTTCGTCGTGCTCGACGATGGCAGCCAGGTGCGCGAAGTGTCGGTGTTCTCGGAACTGTTCGACTCGCAGCGCAGCAAGATCGTCACCGACGAAGTGCTGGTGGTCGAAGGCAAGGTGAGCAACGACGACTTTACCGGCGGGCTGCGCATCGTCGCCGACAAGCTGATGACGCTCGGCGAAGCGCGCTCGCGGTTTGCCCGCGCGCTGCAGCTGACGGTCAACGGTGAAGTGAAGGCTGCGGGCGGCGCGAGTGCCGCGGCCGATCGTCTGCAAAGCCTGCTGGCGCCGTTCCGCGAAGGAGGCTGCCCGGTCCGGCTGCGTTACCGCAACGAGGTGGCCGAAGCGGACCTGCCTTTCGGCGAGGGCTGGCGCGTGCGTCTCGACGACGCGCTGCTCGACGGCCTGCGCCAGTGGCTGCCGGCGGACGCGGTCGAAGTGATCTATCCGAACTGAGCTTCGTCACCCCCCGGAAGAAAAAACAGCCGCGGCCCTTTCCGGGACGCGGCCGTTTTTATCCGACAGCCCTGATCAGAGCGCTTCGGCGTGCTGCGCGAGGTATTCCGCAACGCCGCTCGGGTCGGCCTTCATGCCGGCCTTGCCCTTGTTCCAGCCAGCCGGGCAGACCTCGCCGTGCTCTTCGGTGAATTGCAGCGCGTCGACCATGCGCAGCATCTCGTCGATGTTGCGGCCCAGCGGCAGGTCATTGACGACCTGGTGACGCACGACGCCGGCCTTGTCGATCAGGAAGGAGCCGCGGAACGCGACGCCGCCTTCGGATTCGACGTCGTACGCACGGCAGATCTCGTGCTTGATGTCGGCGACCATCGGATACTGCACTTGCCCGATACCGCCGCTGTTGACCGGCGTGTTCTTCCACGCGAGGTGCGTGAACTGGCTGTCGATCGACACGCCCAGCACTTCGACGCCGCGCTTCTTGAATTCATCCAGGCGGTGATCGAACGCGATCAGCTCGGACGGGCAGACGAAAGTGAAATCGAGCGGGTAGAAGAACAGGACCGCGTACTTGTCCTTCGTGAATTGCGAGAAGGTGATGTCCTTGATTTCATTGTTGCCGAACACCGCCGTCGCGGTGAAATCGGGGGCTTGCTTGCCTACGAGGACTGCCATGGTTGATCTCTCCTGCTTGGTTTGAACGGGGTGTATGCATCTTGGGCCACGCTATCCGGGGCGTCAAATTGCAATTGCAATGGTGTGTTGATAGCCCTTTTCTATCGATACGCTCGCGTCTCCTCGCACCGCTATGCCGTGGGACGGACTGAGAAAGGTCCCGGTTCCGGCAATGGCCCCTCTGCAACGACCAATTCCTGCACGTGGGCGGCGGGCGGGCCGCGTCGTGCCCATGTAATGAAATGTTCGACCGCTGTCTCGGGGCCGGCGACCAGCGCCTCGACCGAGCCGTCCCGCCGGTTGCGCACCCATCCCGCAAGCCCCAAGCGAACGCCTTCAGCCTGCGCGCTCGCCCGGTAATACACCCCCTGCACACGACCGCGGATCGTCAGATGGCGTGAAACGGTTGCGTCATCAAGCATACGATAACTCCGGTTCGTGCCCGCGCAGCCGCTGGGCGCGGATCAGGGCTTCGGTCATGTTCGCCGCGATGTTGTCGTCGCCGAGGCTCGCCTGGAATCCGGAGCGGAACACGAGCGACGCGGGCTGCTCGTTCAGGTCGCACAGGATCAGCTGCGCGCCGCGCTTCTGCAGCGTGCGATGCAGCGTCTGGAGCGCGTCGAGGCCGGTGGTGTCGATGTTGATCACCTTTTCGAGATCGAGGATCACGGCGTCCGGATGGCCCTCCTGCATCAGCAGCAGGCTCTCGAGCTTGTTCGCCGCGCCGAAGAACAGGCTGCCGAATACCCGGTAGGCGATGATCCGCGGCGTGCCATCGCTCCGCGACAGGGCTTCGACGCCGTAATGGTCTTCGAGCGGGACCCGTTCGATGCGGGTGAGGTCCGACATCCGATAAATGAAAAACAGACTCGCGAGCAACATTCCGAGTTCCACGGCGAGCGTCAGGTCGAACACTACCGTGACGAAGAAAGTGCCGAGCAGGATCATGCGGTACTGCTTCGAATAGCGCGCCAGTTCCTTCCAGGCGAAGGCATGCCATTCGCCCATGTTGACCGACACCACGACGACGATCGCCGACAGTGCGGCGAGCGGGATGTGGCTCGCGAGCGGCGCCAGCGCGAGCACGACGGCGAGCAGCACCAGCGCGTGCACCATCCCGGCGACCGGCGTTTGCCCTCCCGAGCGCACGTTGGTCGCGGTGCGGGCAATCGCGCCGGTGGCCGCGAAGCCGCCGAACAGCGGCGCGACGACGTTCGCGACGCCCTGCGCGATGAGTTCCTGGTTGGGATCGTGACGGTCGTCGATCAGGTTGTCGGCGACGCGTGCCGAGAGCAGCGATTCGATCGCCCCGAGCAGCGCAATCGTCAGGGCCGGCACGATCAGCTTGCCGAGCGTGCCGAGCGACAGCGCCGGCAGGCCGATGTCGGGCAGCTCCTGGGGAATGCCGCCGAAGCGGCTGCCGATGGTGTCGATCGGCAAGTGGATCAGCGCATTGACCGCCGTGGCGATCAGCAGCACTGCGAGCGGCCCGGGCAGGCGGCGCATCCAGGCTATTCGCGTCGCCGTGCGGTTCCATGCGATCAGCACCGCGAGCGACGCGATCGATGTGGCCACGGTCGGGAAATCGATCGTGTGCATCGCCGCCAGCAAGGTTTCCATCTTGCCGAAGAACTCTCCCGGCATCTTCTCGATGTCGAGCCCGAGGAAGTCCTTGATTTGCGAAATGAAGATCACCACGGCGATGCCGTTCGTGAATCCGATGACCACTGACACCGGGATGAAGCGGATCATGCTGCCGAGCCTGAAGGCACCCATGCCGAGCAGCATCACGCCCGACATCATCGTGGCGATCAGCAGGTTCTGCACGCCGAAGTCGGCGACGATCGCGTAGACGATCGGGATGAAGGCGCCGGTCGGGCCGCCGATCTGCACTTTCGAGCCGCCGAGGGCGGAGATCAGGAAGCCGGCGACGATCGCCGTCCACACGCCGGCGGTCGGACTCATGCCGCTGGCGATCGCGAACGCCATCGCCAGCGGCAGCGCGAGCACGCCGACGGTGATCCCGGCGGAAAAATCGTTGATGAATGTAGCCCGGCCGTAGCCGGGCAAGGTGTCAAGCAGTTTCGGGCGAAACCTGATCATGAAGCCTCCTGAATTCCTCGCTGTGTTGCCTACCCCGGGTGCTGCAGCGCTGCAGCGGCCCGGGGCCGGTTCGATGCTGCACGAACCAGCGTTTCGAGGGAGTCAGGGGCATGTCGGTTCTATGCCTCGATCATTTCACCCGCATGCCGGGCGCGGCGCCCGTGTCCGGTGTCAGGATGTAGATCCCGGCGCCCTTGTCGTCCGCGTCGGAGGCGGCGAGCACCATGCCCTCGCTGACGCCGAACTTCATCTTGCGCGGCGCGAGGTTGGCGACCATCACCGTGAGCCGTCCGACGAGCGCCGCCGGGTCGTACGCCGACTTGATGCCGGCAAACACCTGGCGCAGCTTCGTCTGCCCATTTTCGGTCTCGCCGATGTCGAGTTGCAGACGGATCAGCTTGTCGGCGCCTTCGACGTGTTCCGCGCCGACGATGCGGGCGATGCGCAGATCCACCTTCGTGAAATCGTCGATCGAGATGTGCGGCATCGCCGTCTCCGCGGACTGGGCTTCGTGTTGCTGCTTTTCCGCGTGGCGCTGCTGCGACGACGCGACTTTTGCGGCCGGAGCTGCCGGCGCGAGCGATTCGCGGTTCGCGTCGAGCAGCGCGTCGATCTGCTTGCGCTCGACGCGTGTCATCAGGTGCGCATAGGGGTTGATCGCGTGCGCGGCGGGCAGCGGCTGCCAGGTTTGCGGCCAGGCGAGCGGGTCGATCGCGAGGAAGGCTTCGACTTTTTCGGCGAGAGCGGGCAGCACCGGCTTGAGATACAGCGTAAGGTCGCGGAAATGCGTCAGCGCCGTGCTGCACACGACATGAAGATGCCTCTCCTGGCCTTCCTGCTTCGCCAGTTCCCACGGTTTGTGGTCGTTGACGTACTGGTTCGCGAGGTCGGCGAGTCGCATGATCTCGCGCAGCGCGCGGCCGTAGTCACGTTCTTCATAGGCGTGTGCAATCGTCCCGGCGGCAAAGGCAGCTTCGAAATCGGCGGTCGCCCGCGGATCGCTCACGCCGAGCTTGCCGTCGAAGCGCCTGGCGATGAAGCCCGCGCAGCGGCTGGCGATGTTGACGTACTTGCCGACGAGGTCCGAATTCACTTTTGCGACCATGTCGTCGAGGCTGAGATCGACGTCTTCCATCGTGCCGTTCGACTTGGTCGCGAAGTAATAGCGCAGCCATTCCGGATTGAGGCCCTGCGAGACGTAGGAGCGCGCCGTGATGAACGTGCCGCGGCTCTTGCTCATCTTCGCGCCGTCGACAGTCAGGAAGCCATTGACGCACAACTGCGTCGGCGTGCGGTAGCCGGCGAACCGGAGCATCGCCGGCCAGAAGAGGGCGTGGAAGTAGAGAATGTCCTTGCCGATGAAGTGCACCATCTCGGTGCCGGCCGTTTCGGCGCGAACGGCGTCGGTGAAGTCGTCGACGGTGATGTCGCCACGCCGTTCGGCAAGATTGCGGAAGCTCGCGAGGTAGCCGATCGGGGCGTCGAGCCAGACGTAGAAATATTTTCCGGGGGCGCCGGGAATCTCGAAACCGAAATACGGGGCGTCGCGCGAAATATCCCAGTCGGACAGCGTGTTCCCGCCGTCGCCGACTGCTTCGTCGCCGAGCCATTCCTTCATCTTGTTCGCCGCTTCGGCCTGCAGCCGGCGGGTGCCGGCGGCATTTGTGCCGCGCGTCCATTCGCGCAGAAACGCCACGGCGCGCGGGTCGGACAGGCGGAAAAAGTAATGCTCCGACGTCTTCAGCACGGGTTTCGCGCCGGACACGGCCGAGTGCGGGTTCTTGAGCTCGGTCGGTGCGTACGCGGCGCCGCAGACCTCGCAGTTGTCGCCGTACTGGTCGGCGGCGCCGCACTTCGGGCATTCGCCTTTGATGAAGCGGTCCGGCAGGAACATCTCCTTGACCGGATCGTAGAACTGCTCGATCGCGCGGGTGTCGATCAACTCGGCGGCCTGGAGCTTCGTGTAGACGTCTTCCGCGTAGGCCCGGTTTTCGACGCTGTGAGTGCTGTGGTAGTTGTCGAATGCGACGCCGAAGTCGGTGAAGTCACGCAGATGTTCGCCGTGCACGCGGGCGATCAGTGCTTCGGGCGTGATGCCTTCCTTTTCCGCACGCAGCATCACCGGCGTACCGTGCGTGTCGTCCGCGCAGACGTAATGCACCGTGTTGCCGCGCATGCGCTGATAGCGCACCCAGATGTCGCCCTGGATGTAGCCGACGAGATGGCCGAGGTGAATGTCGCCGTTGGCGTAGGGCAGGGCGTTGGTAACCAGTATCTTGCGCGGCATGATGGGCGGAAATGGAAAAAGGAAGAGTGTAGCAAAGGCGTCGCCGTTGTCCTGCGACGCCGCGGGAAACGACCGGCTGCGGGACTATTCGAACGGACGCAGGACGATCTCGACGCGACGGTTCTTCGCGCGTCCCGCCTCGGTAGCGTTGTCGGCGATCGGCTCGGCTTCGCCCTTGCCGTCGGCATGCAGACGAGCAAGCGCGATGCCGCGGCGGCGCAGATGCTCCGCCACGGTTTCGGCGCGCTGGATCGAAAGCTGCAGATTGTGCAATTCACTGTCCAGGCTGTCGGTGTGACCGAACACCCGGATTTCGACCTCGGGGGACGGAGCCAGGGCCGATGCGACACGGTCCAGGCTCGCGGTCAGGGCCGGTTGGGGCTCAGTGCCACCACGGGAAAAGGCTTCCGCGCCGGGGAGCAGCAGTTGCAGGGTGCCATCGTCGCGTACCCGGGTTGCGATCTCGCTCGAGCCGCTCAAGTGTTTGACGATGCGGTTGCGTTCGGCGGGCCAGTCGAAGGCCGCGTTCGTTGCGACCGGCACGGCGCGATGGATCGGCGTCGCGGCGACGGGAGGTGGCGTCGCAGTCGTCGTGGCGCAGGCCGACAGCAACGCGCTCACGCCAATCAGGACGAATAGCCAAAATCGGTTCATGCTGTGGGTAATCCCGGGTGGTGAAGGGAATCAGTGCGGGGAGCCAGTTCGGGAAAATCAGTTCGCCAAGGGGCGCATTTTACCGCGTGGGGACGCTGGCAGAATGACCCTGCTGAACAAGAGGGTGAGCGGGCACGCAGGCTTAGGTATGATTTACCCTCTTGAGGCCCGAATCGCGGGCTGCCGATCGCCGAGGATATGTCACCATGAGTCTCACCCAGGAATCTGTCACCGAAGCGCTCAAGGGCGTTATCGATCCGAACACCGGCAAGGATTTCGTTTCGACGCGCTGCGTCAGGAACGTCAGCATCAGCGGCAGCGACGTCCGTGTCGAACTCGAACTCGGCTACCCGGCGAAGACACAGCATGAATCGATCCGCGAAATGCTCGCCGCCGCGATTGCCACGATTCCCGGCGCAGGGCGGGTGACGATCGACGTACACAGCAAGGTCGTCGCGCACGCGGTGCAGCAGGGCGTGAAGCTGCTGCCGGGCGTCAAGAACATCATCGCCGTAGCTTCCGGGAAAGGGGGGGTCGGCAAGAGCACGACCGCCGTGAACCTCGCCCTTGCGCTGACGGCAGAAGGTGCGACAGTCGGGCTGCTCGACGCGGATATCTATGGTCCGTCGCAGCCGCATATGCTCGGCATCGGCGACCAGCGTCCGGAGTCGCTCGACGGCAAGACGATGGAGCCGCTGCAGGCGCACGGCCTGCAGGTGATGTCCATCGGCTTCCTCGTCGATGTCGAGACGCCGATGGTGTGGCGCGGCCCGATGGCGACGCAGGCGCTCAACCAGTTGCTGAAGGAAACCAACTGGAAAGATCTGGACTACCTCGTCATCGACATGCCCCCAGGCACCGGCGACATCCAGCTCACGCTGTCGCAGAGCGTGCCGCTGACCGGCGCCGTGATCGTCACGACACCCCAGGACATCGCTTTGCTCGATGCGCGCAAGGGACTCAAGATGTTCGAGAAAGTGGGGGTGCCGATCATCGGCGTCGTCGAAAACATGAGCATCCATATCTGTTCGAATTGCGGCCACGAAGAAGCGATCTTCGGCACTCGCGGGGGTGAGCGCCTGTGCGCCGACTACAACGTGCCTTTCCTCGGCGCGCTGCCGCTCGATCTGCAGATCCGCCAGGAAACCGATGGCGGGGCGCCGACCGTCGTGTCCGATCCGGAAGGTCGCATCGCGGAGCTCTACAAGGGGATCGCGCGCAAGGTGGCGGCACGCGTGGCGGTCAAGGCGAAGGACATGACGCACAAGTTCCCGAGCATCGTCATCAAGAGCACGTGAAAACGGGCCGGCCGCGGAATCGGTTTTTCCCGCTTCCGATCGGACACCGCTTAGCCTAAACTAGCCGATTTTTCGCGTCCGGCGGGTGCCGGGCCGGCCCCGGAGGAAACGCCACCCCATGTCCATCAAGTCCGACAAATGGATTCGCCGCATGGCGGAACAGCAGGGGATGATCGCGCCGTTCGCGCCCGAGTTGGTCCGCCACAACGGCACGGGGAAAATCGTCTCGTACGGCACTTCGAGCTACGGCTATGATGTGCGCTGCGCGAACGAATTCAAGATCTTCACCAACATCAACTCGACGATCGTCGACCCGAAGGATTTCGATGCGCGAAATTTCGTCGATTTCGTCGGTGACGTGTGCATCATTCCGCCGAACTCGTTCGCGCTCGCGCGCACGGTCGAGTATTTTCGTATCCCGCGCAATGTCCTGACGGTGTGCCTCGGCAAGTCGACCTACGCGCGGTGCGGCATCATCGTGAACGTCACGCCGCTGGAGCCCGAATGGGAAGGTCACGTGACGCTCGAGTTTTCGAATACCACGCCGCTGCCGGCGAAGATCTACGCGAACGAGGGCATCGCGCAGATGCTTTTCTTCGAGGCCGACGAGGTGTGCGAAACGTCGTACAAGGATCGCGGCGGCAAATATCTCGGCCAGACGGGCGTGACGTTGCCGAAAATCTGATTCATCGACTCGATCCGCTGCGCGCGGACCACACGACAAACGGGGCCGGCTGACGGCCCCTTGTGCTTTTCGGTAACCGGGAAGCAGGATTCACGTGGGTATCATGCCCATTGCCCCAACGCAAGAAGCTGGAGAAGAGGGATGCGCTTTCACTTTCCGATCATCATCATCGACGAGGACTTCCGCTCGGAAAACACGAGCGGCCTCGGCATTCGCGCGCTGGCCAAGGCGATCGAGGAAGAGAGCATGGAAGTGCTCGGCGTCACGAGTTATGGTGACCTGACCTCGTTCGCGCAGCAGCAAAGCCGCGGCTCGGCCTTCATCCTGTCGATCGACGACGAGGAGTTCTCTTCACCGGAGGCGTCCGACAAGTCCATCGCCGAGCTGCGGGCATTCGTCGTCGAGATCCGATTGCGCAACGCCGACATCCCGATCTTCATCCACGGCGAAACCCGTACCAGCCGGCACATCCCGAACGACGTGCTGCGCGAGCTGCACGGCTTCATCCACATGTTCGAGGACACGCCCGAGTTCGTCGCCCGCTACATCGTGCGCGAAGCGAAGAACTACCTCGAGAGCCTGGCGCCGCCGTTTTTCCGTGCGCTGGTGCATTACGCCGCCGACAGTTCGTATTCGTGGCATTGCCCGGGCCATTCCGGCGGCGTGGCGTTCCTGAAAAGCCCGGTCGGGCAGATGTTCCACCAGTTCTTCGGCGAGAACATGCTGCGCGCGGATGTGTGCAACGCCGTCGAGGAACTCGGTCAGCTGCTCGACCATACGGGTCCGGTGGCCGCCTCCGAACGCAACGCCGCACGCATCTTCAACTGCGACCATCTCTATTTCGTCACCAACGGCACCTCGACGTCAAACAAGATGGTGTGGCACACGACGGTCGCACCCGGCGACGTCGTCGTCGTCGATCGCAACTGCCACAAATCGATTCTCCATTCGATCATCATGACTGGCGCGGTGCCGGTGTTCCTGACGCCCACGCGCAACCACTACGGCATCATCGGTCCGATCCCGCTGGAAGAATTCAGCATGGAGACGATCCGGCGCAAGATCGAGGCGAACCCGTTCGCGCGCCCGAGCGCCGGCAAGAAGCCCCGCATCCTGACGATCACGCAGTCGACGTACGACGGTGTCGTGTACAACGTCGAGACGATCAAGGAGATGCTCGACGGCGAGATCGACACGCTGCACTTTGACGAAGCCTGGCTACCGCACGCCGCCTTCCATGATTTCTACGGCGATTACCACGCGATCGGCGCTGATCGCCCGCGCTGCGAGAAATCGATGGTGTTCTCGACGCAATCGACACACAAGCTGCTGGCCGGGCTGTCCCAGGCTTCGCAGATCCTCGTGCAGGACTCCCAGACCCGCAAGCTCGATCGCGACATCTTCAACGAAGCCTATCTGATGCACACTTCGACGTCGCCGCAATACGCAATCATCGCTTCGTGCGACGTCGCGGCGGCGATGATGGAGCCTCCCGGCGGGCCGGCCCTGGTGGATGAGTCGCTGTCGGAAGCCGTCGAATTCCGACGCGCGATGCGCAAGGTGGAAGCCGAATTCGGGCCCGCCGACTGGTGGTTCAAGGTCTGGGGGCCCGAATACCTGCCCGAGGAGGGCATCGGCGAGCGGGAGGACTGGATGCTCAAGGCCGGCGAGCGCTGGCATGGATTCGGCAATCTCGCGCCGGGCTTCAACATGCTCGACCCCATCAAGGCGACGGTGATCACGTCGGGGCTCGACGTCGACGGGGACTTCGCAGATTCCGGCATCCCCGCCGGGATCCTCACCCGTTATCTCGCCGAGCACGGCATCATCGTCGAAAAGACCGGGCTGTACTCGTTCTTCATCATGTTCACGATCGGCATCACGAAGGGCCGGTGGAACACGATGGTGACCGAGTTGCAGCAGTTCAAGGACGACTACGACCGCAACCAGCCGTTGTGGCGCGTAATGCCGGAGTTCATTGCGAAGCATCCGCGCTACGAGAAAGTCGGCCTGAAGGACTTGTGCGCGCAGATCCACAGTTTCTACAAGTCGTACGATATTGCGCGGCTCACCACCGAGATGTATCTGTCGGATATGGTTCCGGCGATGAAGCCGGCCGATGCGTTCGCCAAGATGGCGCACCGCGAGATCGAGCGGGTGCCGATCGATGAACTCGAGGGGCGTGTGACCGCGATGCTCGTCACACCCTATCCGCCAGGGATCCCGCTACTGATTCCGGGCGAGCGTTTCAACGCGACGATCGTGCGTTACCTGAAGTTCGCGCGTGATTTCAACGCCGGCTTTCCGGGGTTCGAGACCGATATCCACGGCCTCGTCAGGGAACATGCAGAGGGGCGGTTCGACTATTACGTCGACTGCGTGAGGCAGAACTGACCGACGACGCTGAACCGGGAGCGAGCTTCCCGGTTCAGCGTCTCTTGCGCCGATACTCGACGAAATCGAACGAAAATTCGTTATGCGCGTCCGCGTCGTGCCTTTCGCGCCTCACCTCGTCGAAGTCTCCCCGGTCGAACGCCGGGAAATGCGCGTCTCCGGCTACGTCGGCGTGCACCTCCGTAAGTAGCAGCGCGTCGGCCCTGTCGAGCAACCGGCGATACAGTTCGGCGCCGCCGATGACGAAGACGGTCTCGCCGCTCGCGGCCTCGAGCGCTGTTTCGGGATCTGGAAAAACCTCCGCCCCGGTCGCGGAGTAACTGGTGTCGTGCGTGACGACCAGATTGCGTCGAGCGGGTAGCGGTCGCCCCAGCGATTCCCAGGTTTTACGCCCCATCAGCACGGGATGCCCGATCGTCGTTTCCTTGAATCGGGCAAGATCCGCCTTCAGTCGCCACGGCAATTTATTGCCTCTTCCGATCACACCGTTTCGCGCAGTCGCCGCGATGATGATCACTTGCCGCTTGCTCGCGCTCATACGGCCACTTCCGCTTTGATATGAGGATGGGGGTCATAACCTTCGAGACGAAAATCCTCGGAGCGAAATCCGAAGATGTCGGTGACGTCGGGATTCACGATCATCCGCGGCAAAGCGCGCGGTTGCCGGGAAAGCTGCAGGCGTGCCTGATCGAGATGATTGAGGTACAGGTGGCAATCCCCCCCTGTCCACACGAAATCGCCGGCGCGTAGCCCGCAAACCTGGGCTACCATCAGCGTCAGCAGCGCGTAGGACGCGATATTAAACGGCACCCCGAGGAAGATGTCGGCACTGCGCTGGTACAACTGGCAGGACAGCCGGTCACCCGCAACATAGAACTGGAACAGCGCGTGGCACGGCGGAAGCGCCATTCCGGCGATTTCTCCCGGATTCCACGCTGAAACCAAATGGCGTCGCGAATCCGGATTGCGCTTCAATCCGTCGATCAGTTGTGCAATCTGGTCGATGGTGGCCCCGTTCGCGGTCTCCCAGCGGCGCCATTGTTTGCCGTACACGGGACCGAGCTCGCCATTCTCGTCAGCCCAGTCGTCCCAGATCGAGACGCCATTCTCATTGAGGTAGCGGATATTGGTATCACCGCGCAGAAACCACAGCAATTCGTAAATGATCGACCGGGTGTGCAACTTCTTCGTCGTGAGCAGAGGAAAGCCGTCGTCGAGATCAAACCGCATCTGCCAACCGAAGGTTGAAAGTGTACCGGTCCCGGTCCGGTCCGATTTCCGGTCACCGTGATCGAGAACATGGCGCATCAGGTCGAGATACTGTTTCATGGGAGGTCCCTCGCGTCGAGGCCGAAATTCTACGGCTACGGGAGACACTCCCCATTTTATTTTTCGGGTGGTCTCGCTTCAATAACAGGTTGACGGCCTGTTGGATGTGTCTATAATTCGCCCCTCTTCGCGGCACCGTGCGGTTTTGGCAGGACGGTGCGAGGCGAGGTGGCGATGGAGGGAGCTTCCCG
>NZ_WTVG02000030.1 GCF_012910705.2 Aromatoleum anaerobium
CAAAGAAAAAGACCACTGAGCATTTTGCTGGAGGTGAAATACCGATGAACACTATGCCGCCGTCCATCCCGTCGCACCAGGAAGAGGCGCGGATCCAGGCGGTGGTCACCATCGGGCATTTTCTGGCGGGGCTGGGTGAACCCGCTTGGCGCACCGTCCTGTTCAGTTGGCTTGCCCGGTACGACGGGTTGGAAACGTACCTCTACGCCGAGGACGATCCGATCATTTCCGTGCGAAACCTTCTCGCTCGCTACGTTGAAGCCCTGAAACCCGCTGAGCCCCGGGAATTGACGGCCGATTTGTCGGATCTGCCGTTTTGTCGCTACCGGGCCAAACGCCGCGATGGTAAGAGGTGGGAGCCGCTCTCCGAGACTTTCAGCGCGTTCTGCGAGGGCGTAACGGTTGAAGTGTGGGAGTCCGAAGGGCCCTATCCGCGACGCGAGGTGCTGCAAAACTGGCTATTGACGCAGTTCTGTACAGCACAGGTCGGAAGTCGCAGGGCTTGATCGTGTTGGCGGCATTGGCCGTTGGCTGTTTTCTCGCGGCGGCAGGACTGGGCGCCTGGTTGTTTTGGCCGATCATCGGCAAGATGGCGGCATATCGTACTGCGGGCGGCTCTCGGCGCTCGACTCCAGCGTCACGAGTCGCGATCCCGAATGATGACGCGCACCGGCTTGCCGCGAACCGCCACGGCTGGCTCAAGGTTCTGGATGTCGCCGCGCTGATTCAGGTGTGCAACCTGGCCGGCGCCCTGCAACAGATCCAGCGCGACTCCAAACTGAGCGCTGCGGCGTGGGAGCGGGATATCGCACCGGCGATCCAGCAGTATCTGCGTTTCGTCCAACTGCTCCCGGCAAGCGAAGCCCATCATCATGCTCACCTCGGCGGTCTCGCTGCACATACCATCGAGGTCGTGTATGCGGCGGTCTGCCTCCGCAACGGCTATCTGCTACCGCGGGGGGGACCTGCGGAACAGATCGATGCGCAGCGAGATCACTGGACATACGCCGTCATTCTTGCGGCGCTGCTTCACGACATCGGCAAACCGATAACCGACCTTCGAGTGTGCCTCGCGGACCGCCCGGACGGTCCTGCGCGCCCCTGGCTTCCGATGTCGGGGGACATACTCACGGCTGGCGCAGTGGAGTACGAAGTGCGATTTGCCCCAGCATCGGAGCGCAACTACGGCGCGCACCGGCGTTTGCCGCAGGTGCTGGCACCGCGGATTGTGCCTGCCACAGCACTCGCATTTCTGGCACGCGAACCTGCGGTCTTGCGCGAGTTGGACGCCGCGTGGTCCGGGGATGACGCAACCAGTGTGCTGACCGAGATCGTGCGCGGCGCGGATCAGCGTTCAGCCGCGAGCAACCTGCAGCAGGGGCCGCGCAACCAATTCGGATCTGCAACAGCCGTCCCGCTGGTCGAGCGGCTGATGGCAGCGATGCGCCGCATGCTGCGCCAAGGGGGATTGCCACTGAATCGAGACGGTGCGGCAGGCTGGGTTGCCGAGGGCGCCACCTGGTTTGTGGCGAAACGCCTCGCGGATGCCGTGCGCGAGGAAATCGCGCGCACCGAACCCGACAGCGCCGACAGTGTTCCGGGCCCGAGCAAGAACGACCGACTGTTCGACACCTGGCAGGACTATGGCCTGTTGGAGCGTAATCCGGACACCGGTCACGCGGTCTGGTACGTGGAGATCCGCGGTAACGGCTATGCGCATGAGTTTGCGATGCTCAAGTTCCCGCTCGCGAACCTGTTCGACCGGCCAGAGGACTATCCGCCCGTATTCGATGGTGCGATCGTCGTGAAGGCACCGCGCGATGCGCGCGAGAAGTGCAACAGTGACGCGCCGAAAGCCGCGGACTTAACGCATCCGAGCGGCAATCGTGACAAGGAATCCGGACAGCGATCATCGAGGCCGCGGACGGAACCCGACGTGCCCCCGCCCAAGCCGGCACATGCTGCATCCGCGCCTCCCGAGCTCAAGGAACCGCGGCCGGCGGCCCCACGACAATCACTACCGAATGCCACACCAGCACGCGCCGGCCTCGCGGACGATTACCTGTCCGAAAACGACTCCGCTGCGGCGGGTGCCAACGCTGCGACACCTGCAAGCGCTCCGCGTCCTGCTCTCCTGCCAAGTGGCCGCCCGGTGACGCCCTATGCGCACATACCCGCGTCGCCTCCGCGAGGCTCAAGGGGGACGGCCACTGACGCGCCGGAACCCAGTGATGCAGCCCTCCGGTTCATGGCGTGGCTGCAACAGGGCATCGCGGACGGATCCATTCCTTACAACGAAGCGGGTGCCCCGGTCCATTTCGTGCCAGAGGGAATGGCGTTGGTCTCCCCGAGGACATTCCGCGACTTCGCGACACTTTACGGCGACGATGGCAACGGGGCCGTTCAAGCGTCATGTGCTAACGACAAACTGGGTGCCGGCATCCAGCGGCAAGTGATCAAGGCACGATGGCACGTCGTGGGGGCCGGCAATTCCAATGTTCATCACTACACGGTGCTGGGGCGCGGCGGGAAACCCGTCGGCAAGCTCGCTGCGGTGGTGATCAAGCATCCCGAGCGTTGGGTCAATCCTGTCCCGCTTCCGAATCCAAATATTGTTACGTTTTCCGAGAAGGGCGCCCGTCCGGCACAAGAGGCCCAGGCGGTGGACCGTTACATGTCGGATGGTTGACAAACATCAAGTGTTGGCCAATTCTGTTTCTTGACAGGCACATTCCATGTGGGACACAGCTCATCGCTCAGTGAGCTGGTGCCGGGGCCTCGCCCCACGGCACTTCTGCTTTTCCCATCGCTCTCCGTCCCTTTGAGAATCGCCACCGTTTCGGCTGTTTAGAACGGAGGGTTCGATGATCGTCTACAGCGTTGTATCGACGAAGGGCGGTGTCGGCAAGACAACCGTGAATGCCAATCTCGGGGCGCTGCTGGCGGACTTGGGCATGCGAGTACTGCTGATCGATGCAGACGTGCAGCCCAGTCTCAGCCGCTATTTCCCGATCGGGCGCCTGGCGCCTCATGGGCTGACGCAAATGATCAAGCAGGGGGCGCTCACTGACGATTGCATCTCGACGATCGATCTTGCGCTCGCCCCTATGCTTCCACGCGGGCAGCGGCTCAATCCGAACGGCTGCCTAGACCTCGTCGTCTCCGATGCGCCCGAGGGGACGCTGCAGGACTGGCTGGCGCCTCGCATGGATAGCGCACTTCGCATCAAGCTGGCGCTACGCAGTCCACTGCTGTCGGAGAACTACGACGTCGTGCTCATCGACACGCAGGGCGCGGTCGGTCACCTCCAGGATGCCGCGGTACTGGCTGCCGATATCCTTTTGTCACCGGTATCGCCCGATATCCTTTCCGCGCGGGAATTCCTCGACGGCACGCAGAAGTTGCTGAATCGCGTCGAAACCGCGCGCTCCTTCGGGTTTTCCATTCCGCCGATGCAGGCGATGATCTACCGGCAGGAAAACACCCGCGACTCGCGCGAGATCGCCCGAGCCATTCGCGAAGAGTATCGAAAGCTGCAATGCCGGGTCAGTGTCTTGAACACCGTCGTTCCGCATGCGGTGGCCTACAAGAACGCGGCAACCGCTCAACTCCCGGTTCACTGGATTGATCCTGGCAAGGCGTGCGACACGATGCACACGCTCCTGTGGGAACTGATTCCCAGTCTGGAGGGCAACCATGCCGGCGGGACATCGACCGGTTCAAGCGCGGAGGTGGCCGATGCATTCCAAGACACGACTGCCTGAAACGATCTCCATCAAAGATCTGGCGCAGCAAATGGAAAAGCAGGGAAAGTTTCGGTCAGCCCCGTCAGGCGGATCAAATGCTGTCGAACGGCGCGCGCTTCTCGCGGCTCACAGCCTCGCAGTGAGAAGTCCCGACGATTCAGCCGTCAGTATCAAGGCCAGTCAGGACGTTGATGGCTGGATGATGCTGCGGTGTATCGAGATCGATTGCTACGACCGCAATCCTCGAGTGAAGACCAACCCGCGCTTCGCCGAGATCCGGGCCTCGATCGAAGCGCGCGGCGGACTCGGTGAAGCGCTGTCCGTCACTCGCAGGCCAGGGTCCGATCGGTATATGTGCTACATGGGAGGCAACACCCGTCTGCAGATCGTCCAGGAGCTGTGGCACGAGACGAAGGATCCCAAGTACGAATGGATCCGCGTTGTCGTCCATGCGTGGGTCAGTGAGAGTGACATCATTGCCGCCCATCTGATCGAAAACGAGCTTCGGGGCGACACCACGTTTTGGGAAAAGGCCCGTGGCGTGGCGCTCCTCAAGTCCGAGCTGGAGTCGGATCTCGGAGGCCCCCTGAGTCTCCGTGCCCTTTCAGAGCACGCCAACAAGTGCGGTTTGAAGCTGCACGCAGTGACCGCCACCAACTACCTGTTTGCCGTCGACCAGTTGGCGCCCTTCGGCCCGCACCTGACCCATGAGAGCGCAGGCGCAATTCGCAGCCGTTTTGGCCACCTGGAGAAGCTTGCCGAGGCCCTCAATCTCGATCCCTACGTTCGCATGACCGGGTTCCAGCAGTTGGCGGCCGATGCGGCGACTGCGATCAATTCCGTCCGGGAGCAAGATGACCCGCCGCGGCTTACCACCGCGGAAGTGGAAAGGATTCTGTCGCAGATGAATGCCCAGTTCGCCCGACAGGCGAACTGTCCCGTTTCGGCGGTGGAGCACGCCCTGCTCGCCGTGATGGGATCGGAGAGGCAACTCTCGTCCGCCGAAATTCGTGCCCGGCTTGCCGGCGACCCGCCGCCCGAGGGGCTGATCTCGGGTGATCTCGCGATGCCCGATCACGTCGAGTCGGAGAGAGCGCTACGGACCAGCGACCATCTCGCGCCGCCGCCGCAGCAACAAGCGGCACCGACGCGGAAGCGAACGGGAAGGGGCCGCACCGACAGCGGCCAGGCCGAGAAACCTTCCTTTGCCGCGGCGCTGAACGATTTCGCCGCGCCGCTCCAGATTTCCTCATGCGTACGCTGGGATAGCGCTCAGGCGCACGGCTTCTGCATGGAGCCGCTTGCAGATATCGAGCAGTCGATTAGCGAGCCGGAAAGGCGGGCACGGCAAGCAGCGCACCGGCTGCTGGTTAGCCTGTCGGGCGGCAGTGATGCCGCCGACACCGATGCACGACACATTGTTTCGTTGATACTGCAGCCTGCATATTGGCCCCTGATGCGAACGTTGATGGATACCTACCACCATGAGTTCCGGAAAAACGACTCGCCCGAGCGACTGTAAGCCGCTCCCGGCGGTTCCACAGGAATTGGGGTAGCGGGATGATCCCGATAAAGAGTGAACAACTACGGGTTGCCTTGCTGTCCCACCTCATTCATTTACTTGACATGGGGGAGGTCGAGACACTGCTCGATGCGGGCCTGAGTCCGGACCTCCTGGATACGCTACGCACGGCCTCGGTGAGGGATCTCAACGCGATCGCCGGCATGCCCCAACTGGATGTGTCCGTTCACTTCGCGCCGGCCACCCTCGAAGCAGCCTATCGCCGGCACGAAGCGATCACGGAATCCCGGCAACTGATGGAATACCACGTCCAGCACGGCGCTCATCCTCAACTGCTGGTGCATCTGTTCAAAATGACGATGGAACAGATCCGCGAGCAGCGCGCCTTGCTGTGTCCGGAGCCCCAGGTGCGAGGTCGTCCTCCCCTCCCGAAACCGGAGGTCCGAGAGGCCGTGCAGCAGGCGTGGTCCCGAATTTCCAGCAACTACCCGCCGCAGCGGCAGTACGTGGAGTTGCATTACGTCTTTCCCGATCTTTCAATTGCGACGCTCTGGTATGTCGTCCACGAATTCGACGACTGTGAGACAGCTTGAGTCGCCCGCATCGGAGACGCCCCCTGCGGATGCTGATCGGTTCTCCACGCAAACGCATCACCTGGATTCAAACGACTCAGTAGTAAATGCATTTCCGGTGGATTCAATCGAGCCAGCGAAAAAACCTTTTCCGGTGGATTCATCAGGTCCAGATCAAGGGCCTGCGCCTGCGACAACCGAGCAACAGATCACGCTCGACGTCCTCGTGCGTTTGAACGGCGACTATCCCGCCACCGCGGTTCTGCTGGCGCTGCTCTGGCGATCGGCCGATCGAACATCGGTGCGCATCTCAAGCCGCACGTTGTCCTCATGCACCCAACTCGGTCATCAAGTGGTCCAGCGCGCCCTGCAACGTCTCGAACAGAGTTGCCTGATCACCAGCAAGAAGATTCCACGTGCAACGGCCGCATACCAGGTGAATGTGTCGGCACTGCGCCAGCTGTTGCGCGGCCCGCTCCCGGATGCCGAGTTCATCCCCGGCTTCACGCCGATTCCAGCGCTCTCCCGCCTCCACGACGTCCCGGACGCAGGAGCGGCCACTTCAACCCACGTTACGTGAGGGAACGTCTCATGGCCTCGCCCAATTCGATTATTCCCCCGCTCGTCCGCTCCGCAGAGCTCCCATCAAGCCAACCAGGCCTCATGGATCCGATCTTTCCCGGTGGTACATCGATTCCCTTCGAGACCGATGACACTTCGCCGTTTGACGATCGGTACAGCATCGCGAAGGAGCGCGGGAAACTCCTCGACCTTATCGATTCGGAGGATCCGGATCCGACCGATCCGCGTTGGCCACGTTATGAGCTCTACCTTCAGCGCTGTGACAAGCTGAAGCAGATGGAGGCGGATTATCGGGTCACCAATGGCGCGGACCATGTCGTCGCGGCAAGCGTTGCGAGCCAGCTCCGCGACCTCGGCGGCTTGGTCGACGACGGCATCGACACGATGACGCTGCACACGAAGGAAGGATTTCGAATGTTCATGGGGCGCCGACGGGACCCGGCGGGAAAGTACAACGCAATTCCCGGAGGCAAGCGGGTTGCATCCAGCCTCAAGGCGCTCTGGACGCTGACCCGCAACAATAACCCTTATGCCGATTGGGCGCTCCTGCGCGCCGATAACCGCATCCCTGAATTGCGACGGGGACTGGATCACCAAACCCAGATCTTCGACGCTGCAATCAAGAAGAAAGCAGACAAAGGTCTCGGCTTTGCGATTCTCAAGTCGCGCGAACCGAAAGTTCTGGAACTTGGGTTCCGCAGCCCCTACGGATATGCGATTGCCGAGTTGATCGTCGAATTCGACTACTACGTCCGGGTCGTCAAGACACTCGGACGCAAAGCCATCTTCTCCGACAAGCAGGAGCACGATGCGATCCGGCAGTTCACCCGTCCGATGCGTGCCGCTTTCGAGGAGTTCATCCGGTTCGAGACGTGGCTCACCAAACCCGAATTGCTGCCGCTCAGCCGCACTGACTTCTTGCCGGGAGCCGACACCAATGCCCAAAGACGTGTCGCAGCCGTCAGCGGCATTTTTGGCACTGTGCCGCCCGGCATCTATGCCGGCCTGCAAGTCTCACGACACTCCCAGCGCCGTGTCTCAATCTCGGACACGGAGAAGGTGATGCTCGAGCGCGTGGCTAAGGAGCTTGCGGCAATCAATCAGGAAAGTGGCGCAACTGTCGATGAGCCAACTGATGAGGGCCTGGTCGACTGATCGCGAGTAGTGAGGACATGGCGCAATCCAATACTCCGGTTCGTGCGGCAATCCCGAGCACGTGCGACAACGCGCCGGCACGTCAACAGGAGCGTGACGCAAAGGCCTTTACGGGTAGGGGCGGGACGCCGACCGAGCTGCGGCAAGCCGCTGCGAGTGTTGACAGGATTCACCGCGCACAAGAGGTCCTGTCGACGCTGACTCGGCGTGTGCGGGGGCGTACCTTGTACCTGGCGCTCCACCGGGGCACTGCGACCGGGCAGGTGCAACTGCGCTGGCGTGCGGCAGGCGCCGGGCCCCGCGCCGGTCACATCCCGTGGAGCGCAATCCACGCCCATTTCGCCCAGTTCCCCGGGGCGCTGCGCGAGTGGTATGAGCGCACCCACCGGCGCGCCATTGAGCTCAATCAACGCGAAATCGAGGCACGCCTCGCCCTGAAGCATGCCCGGCAGCGCGATCCGTAGTATTCCGCACGACGGCGGAACCGGCGTCGGCCACCGTCGTGTTCTAACTCGACGCCAAGGAGTACAACATGCCGAACGTATTTCGCGGGAAAGGCAATCTCGGCGATACGCCTATCCTCAAGCACGTCCCAATCAACGGGGTCGATGAGGTCGTCGCCGAGATGCGCGTGTTCTTCGATGACTACGCCTACGACCAGGCCAACGGCGAGTATCAGCAGGTCGGCGGATTCTGGATGAGCGTGTCGCTGTGGGGCCAGCGCGGCGAGGACGCCGCGCGCGTGCTGCGGCGAGGTGCGCGCGTCCAGGTCGAAGGTGTCCTCAAGCAGTTCATGTACTCGCCGGAGGGCGCCCCCGACAAGGTGCCCGGCTTCCAGGTGACCGCTGACGACGTCACGCTGTGCCTGGGCCGGGTCGAGCGAGCCGACTACAAACCCAAGCGCGAGCTCGCGGGCTCCACGAGCGAGGCCGCTGCCGACGCCACATAAGCCATTGCCACCGTCTCATCCCGTTCTCGCTGAGGTCGGCCAGTCACAACCGACATCGCGAAAACGCATTTCAGCTCTCGGTGATAACGAAGCCCGCCTGTGCGGCTGCGACGAGAAGTGTCTGCCACCCGTGCGGCGGTTCGAAGCTCATCTGCTCGGTGACGACCAGCTCCGCCTCACCGACGCGATCGCCGAAGAGAACCAGGCATTCGCTTTCGTCGTGTTGGCGCGATCGCCAGATCAGACCGTCCGCATCGGGGCAGGCTGCATGAAGGGTCGAGGCCCAGGGGGCGGTGCGAGAATAGTGCGCCGGTCCCGGTTCGAGAAGCTGTGAGCGCATCAGTCCCAAGGCCCGCAGGTTGTCGCCCTTGAGCGCGAGCAGATTCAAGCTGCGGGTCGGCCGAAGCGTCGCATAGGCGAACTGGAGGGCGCGCTTCTTCGGTACCGGAAACGGCCCGCGATGATTGGCCGGTTCAAGCCGAAACAGCGTTTCGCACAGCGCTCCGATGAGCGAGCTGCCGCCGTAAAGCGTCGGAATCGCGCGCACTGGAGCCGACAGCGTGACGAGGGGGTGGAAGCGCCCGCGCCCGTCCCCCGGATTGAAGCGCTCGGGCGACACGTCCGTGCGATGGATGCGGTGAATGAGCGCGTCGGTTGTCCAGGTTTCCCGTTGCAGCGTGAGCCGCTCCACCTCGGCCACGGCTGGTGGCTCCGGTACCCATGCCGTCCGCCGTTCAGTCACGGAACATCGCCTGCTCGCACTGCGCCGCCACCACGACCGCGGCACGGTCAGCGGACCAGTAGTCCAGCGGAGCCCTGCCCTCGAGCCAGTCGTTGGGCGTGATGAACCAGATCGCCAGTGACCAGCCCTCGTAGTCCGATTCGAGGGCGCTGATGACGTCCCGCACCTCGGGGTAGGGCTGGCGCGTATCGGAGTTGAACTGGAAGGACGGAAACAGCGTGATCCGATCGCTCAGCACCCCAAAGATCCGCTTCTCGCCAGCCCAGCGGGATGCCAAGGCATTGCGGTTGCGCGCCCGCGACTGGGCGAACTCGGCGACCTCTACCGCCGTCCAGCCAGGGGAGCGGATCGTGAACTCGGCGCGGAGCCGGGCATTCGCATCACGATGATGCTCGAGGGTCGGTCCCGCATCGACGAATTCGCGCATGCGGGCGTCGATCGCCTGCCCCACGTCCGGATCGCGGGCTCCGCCGCGGAGATCGCCCGCAGGCGGACGATCGGTCCATGCCATCAGAATCGCCGTCATGCGCGACTCGAGCTCGGCAGCGGCGTGCGCTACGACCTCCTCGACCCGGTTTTCGAGCTGACCGAGAAATTCATCGACCTCGTTAGCGAGCGGAGCGGGGCGGGTGATCTTCGTCCGCGGGCGCAAGGGCTTGTAGCCTCCGGCTGCGCGAGCCCCCAAGCTTCGCAATGCCGTGGCCGTCTGTCGCCTGCGCAGCTTGGCAGCAGAAAGAAGTTTCTCCATTGCCCGTTTCCTCTGAAATGATCTCCATTATATGAGTATGTGTCACGGAAATCATTATTGCCGGGAGGGTGCTGGCAGTGCGCCCGGTGCAAGCGGGCATCAGTTACACGGATCAGGGGCAAGGGGCTACACGAGGGTAAGCGCTCAGCCAGCGGCGTTATTGTTGGTTCATAAGGTTTGAGATATCCATAACCGCCCAGCGCGCGGTCTTGCGGGTCTGCGGATCAGAGATCGACGATATGACGAAGCAGGCCGAACGGCACGCGCCAGCTTTGTTCATCGCAGTCGACAGAGGCGGTGCGCTGGTTGATACGAAGGATGGTACCGATGCGCGTCTGGAGGTGGCGATTGTCGAAGCTCACGCGATTGCCGACGCAGAAGTCGTCGCGTGTCGGGCGCGGTGGCGCACGGTCCGCCACTAGT
>NZ_WTVG02000029.1 GCF_012910705.2 Aromatoleum anaerobium
CAGCCTGACCACCTGTGCGGCCTGTGGGCAGCCGATGCCGGTGGCCTACACGAAGACGCGCCAGCTCATGACGCGCCGCGGCCTGGTGCGCCTGCATCTGCACATCCGCCGCTGCGTGCAGATGCGCTGCAGTCGTTTCCATCATCCTTATCATCCCGAAGCCGAAGGGCAATGGGCCTTGCCTGGACAAGAGTTCGGTTTGGATGTGGTCGTGCGGGTGGGGCAATTGCGTTACCGTGAGCATCGTTCCTGTCCAGAGATCCATGCGCAACTGCGCCAGGAAGGGGTGGGGGTGGGGCTGCGCAGCGTGCAGAATTTGCTGACCCAGTACGATACGTTGCTGAGCCTGGCGCTCGAGACGCTGCCGCAGCGCACGGCGCAACTGCTCGCGCAAGGCCGTATGATCCTGGCGATCGACGGCCTGCAGCCCGATGTCGGGCATGAGGTCCTGTGGGTGGTGCGTGACGTGCTCTCGGGTCACCTGCTGTGCGCCTGCAGCCTGCTGTCGTCGGCGCGCGCCGAGCTGGCCGCGCTCCTGGGCGAGGTGGTTGCGGCGCTGCCGGTGCCGGTGGCGGCGATCGTCTCGGATGGCCAGCACAGCCTGCGCGAGGCGGTGGCCGCCGTCTTGCCCGGCGTGCCACACCAGTTGTGCCAGTTCCACTATTTGCGCGAAGCGGCGCGGCCGCTGTGGGAAGCCGACCGCCATGCGAAGAAGGAATTGAAGAAACGCGTGCGCGATGTGCGCGGCCTCGAGCGTTCGGCCGAGCTGCAAACCGATGCGGCCAGCGAGGTGGTGTTGGGCTATTGCGCGGCCGTGCGCAGCGCCCTGACCGACGACGCCCGGCCCCCGCTGACGTTTGGCGGGCTGCGGCTGCACGAGCGGCTGCAACAGATTCAGGCGAGCCTGGTGCGGCTGAGCAAAAAAGGGGGGCGCCGGCCGCATTGAACCGCCTGCAGGGCATTCTGGGGCGCGCGCTGGAGCGGACTGCGCCGCTGTGGCCGGCGGTGATGCAGGGCGCGCAGTGGGTGCGTCAGGCGGCCGTCATCCTGGACAACGCCGACGGCGCAAAGTAAGCGGTAACTGCCCGGCGTTGTTCCCGGCCACATGATCGGCGTGGACAATCGCCTCCAGGTTTAACAACGGAGGCGGTGTTCATGGCAGGAGCAATCAAGCGCAAGTGGCGCCGGCGCAGCCGAGAGGAGTGGCGGGAGGTGTTCGCCCGGCACGGTTCGAGTGGGCTGAGCGTCACGACATTCTGCGCGCGCGAGTCGATCAGCGTCTCGAGCTTTCAGCGCTGGCGGGCACTCGTCGCGCCGGTGAGCGGTGCAGCAGACGCTCGAACGCCGGCGCGGCAAGCGGCGTTCGTCGATCTGGGGGTGCTCGGTTCGGGCAGCGCCTCGCGCCTCGAGCTCAAACTCGATCTGGGGGGCGGCGTGGTGCTGCACCTGGTGCGCGGCTGATGTTCTTTCCCGAAGGCGCGGTGCGGGTGCATCTGTACGGTCGCCCGGTCGATATGCGCAAGTCCTTCGACGGGTTGTATGCGCTCGCCCGCCACGGCGTGGGCCAGGATCCGCTGTCGGGGCATCTGTTCGTGTTCATCAACCGGCGGGCGACGCAGATGAAGGTCCTGTACTGGGATCGCAGCGGCTTTTGCATCTGGGCCAAGCGGCTCGAGTCGGGTCGTTTCGTGTCGGATTGGTCGCGGGTGGCCACCCGCGAGATGGACTGGACGGGGCTGAAGCTGCTGCTCGAAGGCATCGAGCCGGCGCGCGTCAGAAAGCGCTTCGCGCTGCCGGCGAAATGAGCGCAAACCCGCATGGATACTGGCTTTCTTGCTAGAATGACGGCATGCCCGCGACGCCCCTGACGCACCTGCCGACCCGAGAAGAAGCCGCCCGCTGGACGGCCGAGCAGGTCGTCGATCTGGCGCGCGAACGCCTGGCGTTGGGGTGCCGGTTCGATGCGATGAAGCTCGAAGTCGAGGCGATGAAACACCAGCTCGACTGGTTCCGGCGGCAGCTCTTCGGCCAGAAGAGCGAGAAGCGCCTCGTGGACGCCCACCCGCATCAGATGAACCTGGGCGAGCTGCCGGTGCCCGACTCCTCGCCGCCGCCGCCTCCCGCCCAGGACATTGCCGCCCACACCCGCCGGGCCCGCACCACCGATTATGCCGCGGGCGACGAATCGGCGCCGTTCTTCGACGAGGCGCGGGTGCCGGTCGAGACGATTGCGGTGCCCAACCCGGACGCCGAGGGGCTCACCGCCGACCAGTACGAAGTGATCGGCGAGAAGACGAGTTTCCGCCTCGCGCAGCGCCCGGGCAGCTACGTGATCCTCAAATACGTGCGCCCGGTGATCAAGCGCCGCGACACCCAGGTCATTTCCTGCCCGGCCGCGCCCCGCGGTGTCATCGAGGGCAGTCGCGCTGACGTGAGCTTCATCGCCGGCATGCTGATCGACAAGTTTGCCTACCACCTGCCGTTCTACCGCCAGCACCAGCGCCTGGGCGACACCGGCATCACCGTCAGCCGGCCGTGGCTGACGCAGCTCGGCCAACACGCGATTGCCCTGATCGAACCGATCTTTGAGGCCCAGTTCGGCTCGATTCGCGCCTCACGCGTCAAGGCGATGGACGAGACGCCGATCAAGGCCGGGCGCGCCGGGCCGGGCAAGCTCAAGGCCGCCTACTTCTGGCCGGTCTATGGCGAGCTGGACGAAGTCTGCTTCCCGTTCTTCGAGAGTCGCCGGATCGAACATGTCGAGCAGGCGCTCGGCCTGACGCCGGTCGAGCGCGGCGTGCTGCTCAGCGACGGGTACACCGCCTATGAGCACTACACGAAGAAGACCGGACTAACCCACGCGCAATGCTGGGCGCACACGCGGCGCCACCTGTTCGAGGCGAAGGACGCCGCGCCGCAAGTCGCGGCGCAGGCACTGGAGTTCATCGGTGGCCTCTACGCGGTCGAAGCGCACATCCGCGAAAAGAAGCTCAGTGCCGCGAAAAAGCTCGACTATCGATTGATGCATGCCAAGCCGATCGTCGAACGGTTCTTCGCCTGGGTGAGCCAGCAATTCGAGGCACAGGGCCTGTTGCCGAGCAATCCCATGACAAAGGCGCTCGCCTACGCGCGCGAGCGGCGATTCGGACTCGAGGTCTACCTCACCGACCCGGACGTCCCGATCGACACGAACCCTCTGGAACGTGCGCTGCGGGCCATTCCGATGGGGCGCCGCAACTGGTTGTTCTGCTGGACCGAACTCGGCGCCCGGCAGGTCGGCATCATGCAGAGCCTGATCGTCACCTGCCGACTCCACGACATCGACCCCTATGACTATCTGGTCGATGTGCTGCAGCGCGTCAGCCAGCATCCGGCCAGCCGCGTCCACGAACTCACGCCGCGACTGTGGAAGCAACTCTTCGCCGGCAATCCGCTGCGATCGCCCTTGCATAGCCCTCGGCCGTAGGCAAGAACGCTGCGCAGTTACCGGTTACGGCGCAACCGCCCAGACGGTGTGGCGGCGTTATGAAGTGTGGCTGCGGGAAGTGGAACGGGCCGAGGGGTCCGAGCCCTTGATGTCGGCCGCGCAGCATTTGCTCAGGGTGACGCGCAGCTACGGCGAGGGCCTGTTCCAGTGTTACCGGATCAGTGAGCTGCCGCGCACCAACAACGCCCTGGAGCAGATCTTTGGCCGCGTGCGCTATCACGAGCGGCGCGCCAGCGGTCGCAAGGTGGCTTCGCCGTCGCTGGTGACCGATGGCGCCGTGCGTGTGCCGGCGGCGCTGTACGCGCGCATCGTACCGGTGACCGCCCAGATGCTGGCGGCCGTGCCCCACGAGGCTTGGCGCGCACGGCGCGCCGAACTGGAGCGGCAACGCCGGGCGCGACGCCAGCGTTGCCGCTTCCGCAGGCACCCCATCGACTATTTGACGAACCTCGAGCAAGCGGCGGGCAAGCTGACTTTGCCTTCCTAGTTTTTTTTGCCTCCTCTCTTGTGGCAAGCGCTGCGGTAGCTGAATTTGACTTCCCGGCAGGCTTGCGGGTACCATCACGAGCTTTCCGTTTATTGGCCTTCGCCCTAGGCCGGACAAGATCGAGGATTCGAATGAAAACGTTTTCTGCCAAGCCGCACGAAGTCAAGCGCGACTGGTTTGTTGTCGACGCGTCGGACAAGGTGCTTGGCCGGCTTGCCGCCGAAGTGGCCCGTCGCCTCCGTGGCAAGCACAAGGCCATCTACACGCCGCACGTCGATACGGGTGACTTCATCGTCGTCGTCAATGTCGAAAAGCTGCGGGTGACCGGCAACAAGGCGCTGGACAAGAAGTATTACCGTCATACTGGTTATCCGGGCGGAATCTACGAAACCAACTTCACCAAGCTGCAGCAACGCTTTCCCGAGCGCGTGCTGGAAAAGGCGGTGAAGGGCATGCTGCCGAAGGGGCCGCTGGGTTACGCCATGCTGAAGAAGCTGAAGTGCTACGCGGGTGGTGAACATCCGCATTCCGCTCAGCAGCCCCAAGTTCTCGAGATCTGACAGGAGCCGATCAATGGCTGTGAGTTACAACTACGGCACCGGCCGCCGCAAGACTGCGGTTGCCCGTGTGTTCATCAAGCCGGGTTCCGGCAACATCGTCGTCAACGGCAAGCCGGTCGACGAGTTCTTTTCGCGCGAAACCGGCCGCATGATCGTGCGTCAGCCGCTCGTGCTGACTGAAAACGACAGCCGCTTCGACATCATGGTCAATGTGACCGGGGGCGGCGAGTCGGGTCAGGCCGGCGCCGTTCGTCACGGCATCACCCGTGCGCTGATTGAATATGATGCGGAGCTCAAGCCCGTGCTGCGCAAGGCCGGTTTCGTGACTCGTGATGCTCGCGAAGTCGAACGGAAGAAGGTCGGTTTCCGCAAGGCGCGTCGCCGCAAGCAATTCTCGAAGCGCTGATACTTTCGTATCCGCGAACAGAAAAGCCGCCCTTCGAGGCGGCTTTTCTCGTTTCGAACTCAAGAATTCAATTAGTGCGAGTGCGATAATTCATTTCTCACGAAGACAAGTCACGGCAAGGAGAAGGCATGATCAAGATAGGTGTGGTCGGTGGAACAGGGTATACCGGAGTCGAACTGCTGAGGCTGCTTGCCCGCCACCCCGAGGCGAACCTGGTTGCGATAACCTCGCGCGGCGACGCCGGTATGCCCGTTTGCGACATGTTTCCGAGTCTGCGCGGTCGAGTCGATCTGCGCTTCGTGACTCCGCAGGACGCGGCGCTCGACCGCTGCGATGTAGTCTTCTTCGCCACGCCCAACGGGATCGCAATGCAGCAGGCGAGGGAGCTCGTCGATGCCGGCGTGCGGCTGATCGATCTGGCGGCGGATTTCCGCATCCGTGACGTCGCGGAATGGGAAAAATGGTACGGGATGAAGCATGCTTCGCCGGAGCTGGTGGCCGAAGCAGTCTATGGTTTGCCCGAGCGGAACCGCGAGCGCATTCGTTCGGCCCGCGTACTGGCTAATCCGGGTTGCTACCCGACCGCGGTCCAACTGGGCTTTCTGCCGTTGGTCGAGTCCGGTGTGGTGGACCTGTCGCATTTGATCGCGGATGTGAAATCCGGTGTCTCGGGTGCAGGACGCAAGGCGGAAGTTCATACGTTGTTTGCCGAGGCCGCCGACAATTTCAAAGCTTACGCAGTGGCGGGACACCGCCATCTTCCCGAGATTCGCCAAGGACTCGAGGCGATGGCCGGGCAGGGCGTTGGCCTGACCTTTGTTCCACATTTGACGCCGATGATTCGGGGCATCCATGCGACGCTTTACGCAAGGCTTTCGACGGATGTGAATGTGCAGAAGCTGTTTGAAGAACGGTATCAGGACGAGCTCTTTGTCGATGTTCTGCCCGCAGGCAGCCATCCGGAAACCCGTTCGGTGAGGGCAAGCAACCTTTGCCGTGTGGCCGTTCATCGGCCGCAAGGGAGTGATGTCGTCGTGGTCCTGTCGGTCATCGATAATCTCGTCAAGGGTGCAGCCGGGCAAGCTGTTCAGTGCATGAACATCATGTTTGAGCTGGATGAGTCGCTCGGGCTCGATATTGTTCCGGTGTCCCCGTAAGGGAACTATCGGATGGACCGGCGATCGGACTTTGACGAAAATGCTTCCCGTGGCGCATCATGTGCCAGTGTTCTGATAGAGGAGAAAATATGAACACCGTAGTTGACACCCCAGAGCTGATGGTCTTCACGGATAGTGCGGCCACGAAGGTCAAGGAACTGATTGAGGAGGAGGGCAACCCGGAACTGAAGCTGCGCGTTTTCGTGAGCGGCGGGGGATGTTCCGGTTTCCAGTACGGTTTCACGTTCGATGAGGAAGTGAACGAGGACGATACTGCCTTCGAAAAAAATGGCGTGACGTTGCTGGTCGATCCGATGAGCTACCAGTACTTGGTAGGGGCCGAAATCGATTACAGCGAGGGACTGGAAGGGTCCCAGTTCGTGATTCGCAATCCGAACGCAACAAGTACTTGCGGCTGCGGTTCTTCGTTTTCTGCGTGAGCAGAAGGTACGTTTGGGTTTGTCTCCGCCAAGGCAAAGTAAGAACGGGGTGCTGGTGCACCCCGTTTTCCTTTCAGCCTTCCTGCGCGGGAAAGCTCAATCGGCTTGAGCTACCACTGTTCGATTCAGGAGCGCCAATCGTTGTAGCAGTGGTGCGGTTTGACTCTTGAATGCGGCGAGCGCGGTGGGTTCTAGTGGCTGGACCGTAGGTAGCGCGATCTTCATCGGATCGTGCGCAACATTATTCACGCGGATCTCGTAATGCAGGTGCGGACCGGTCGCCCAGCCCGTCGACCCTACATAGCCGATCAGATCGCCCTGCCTGATTTTTGCGCCTTTTCGAAGACCGCCGGCAAAGCCGTGGAGGTGAGCATAGGCGGTGGAATAACGGTCCCGGTGCTGCAAGATAACAATGTTGCCGTAACCGTTCTGCCTGCCCGCATAGTTTACAATCCCGTCGGAGGCCGCTTTCACAGGCGTGCCGGTCGGCGCTGCAAAGTCCACGCCGTTGTGGCTGCGCCAACTCCGGTGAATGGGGTGCAGGCGCCGCCCGAAGGTGGACGAGATTCTGGAGAACTCGAGAGGGTACCTGAGGTAGGCCTCATTCAGCCCGCGACCCTCGGGTGTGTAGTACGCCTCGCTTCCATCCGCGTCGCGATGCAGCACCACAGCGTATTTTTTCCCTTGGTTGACGAATTCGGCTGCCAGCACTCGTCCACTACCCGCAGGAGCTCCCTTGTCGTAGATCGTCTCGTAGACGACGCTGAATTGATCTCCGGCACGCAGATCCGAGCTGAAATCGACCTCGGTGCCAAAAATCTCCGCAAGCTTTGTTGCGACGCTGTCGGGAACACCTGCCGAATCCGTGGCACCGAAAAGCGTATGGCGGATTGTTCCGGTGCGCATCTCAATGTGGGTATCCACCTCGGGGTGGGCTTGGCTGCGCGAACGGATCCCCTCCGGAGTGCGCTCGATCGTGAAGCGTGAATCGCCTCTCGCAACTGGCAAAGTCAGGGAAACGAGTTTTCCACGGCCGTCAACGAGCGCCAGTACGGAGCGTCCTGCACGCAACTGACGAAGTGCGCTTTGGCTTTCAGGATCGCCAGCCAGGAAATCGAGCGCCTCCTGGTCATCAATCTTGATACGGCGAAAGAGCGCCTGAATCGTATCGCCCGGCTGCACCCGCTCGTCGAAAACGAACGGGATGGGTGCACTGGCACTAGGCCGGACGGTAACGGATCCAAGCTGCTCGATGACCGGTTGCACCGGAAACGGCGGCAAGGCATCCCCGGGAACCACTGCAGTGGCCGCGACGACGCTCAGAAGCGAGGTGCCCATGAGAGTCCCAAGCATCAAGCGTCGGCGACCCGAAGGGAGATGGTGGAACAGTTCGGCTAGAATTGTGTTTTTTCGTGCCTGCATGGGAAACACTGGGCAAAAACTTGCGCGAGTTTAGCAAAGTTTTTCCGGCTGCCCTAACGAATGGAGAAATGCATGACTGACGTACAGGCGGCCCTTGAGCTGATAAAGCGGGGAGCTGAAGAGTTACTGATCGAAGCGGAACTTGTCGAAAAACTCAAATCGAATCGCCCTCTGCGCGTGAAGGCGGGCTTCGACCCGACAGCACCCGATCTGCACTTGGGACACACCGTCCTGCTCAACAAGTTGCGGCACTTCCAGGAACTGGGCCATCAGGTGATGTTTCTGGTCGGGGACTTTACCGCAATGATCGGTGATCCGTCCGGGAAGAACGCCACTCGGCCACCCTTGTCGCGTGAGCAGATCCTGGAAAATGCACGCACCTATCAGGAGCAAGTGTTCAAGATTCTCGATCCGGACAAGACGGAGATCTGCTTTAACTCCTCGTGGATGGAGTCCCTCGGGGTGGCGGGGATGATCCGTCTGGCATCACGGCAAACGGTGGCGCGCATGCTGGAGCGGGACGATTTTGCAAAGCGCTACGCGGGAGGGCAGCCGATCGCGATTCACGAGTTTCTGTACCCTCTGTGCCAAGGCTATGACTCGGTGGCGATGCGGGCGGATGTCGAGCTCGGAGGGACTGACCAGAAATTCAATCTACTGGTCGGCAGAGAGCTTCAGAAGCATGAGCGACAGGCGCCACAGTGCGTCCTCATGATGCCGCTGCTGGAGGGGCTCGACGGCGTTAACAAGATGTCAAAGTCGCTTGGCAACTACATAGGTATCACGGAAGCGCCTCGCGAAATTTTCGGGAAGATCATGTCGATCTCCGATAGTTTGATGTGGCGTTATTTCGACTTGCTGTCATTTCGTCCGGCCGGTGAGATCGCGCACTATCGCGTCGAGGTGGAAGGTGGGCGTAATCCGCGCGAACTGAAGGTGCTGCTGGCGCAGGAGCTCGTGGCCCGGTTCCACAACCATGCTGCTGCAGAGGAGGCCCTCGCTGATTTCGAAGCCCGATTCCAGCGGGGTGCATTGCCGGACGACATGCCTGAAGTGAATGTCGTGGTCGGGGACGGGGGTTTGCCGGTCTTCCAGGTCGTCAAACAGGCAGGACTGACTGGAAGTACCTCGGAGGCACTGCGTATGATTGAGCAGGGTGCGGTTCGACTGAACGGCGAGCGAGTTGAGGACAAGGGCCTTGTGCTTCAGCGCGATCAAACTGTTGTCCTGCAAGTTGGAAAACGGAAGTTTGCGTCTGTAGTGCTAAATTGATAGGAGCTTTTCCTGATCAAGAAGCCTCTTGTCTCCGAAGAATATTGGACGAGTCATTGACATCGCTGTTTTACCA
>NZ_WTVG02000028.1 GCF_012910705.2 Aromatoleum anaerobium
GCGATTTTCAGCGTCTGCGCTCAACAAAGCAAAAAAGCCGCTTTCCGGGTGGGGGAAAGCGGCTTTTCGGCGCAAGGGGTAGTCTGACGATGACCTACTTTCGCACCCGGACGGGCACTATCATCGGCGCGCTCCTGTTTCACGGTCCTGTTCGGGATGGGAAGGGGTGGGGCCAGGAGGCTATGGTCGTCAGACTGTAAGGGGTAACAAAGCGGCGGGAAGCAAAGTGTGAGGGGGGTGTGATGCGTTTTCGGGGGGTGAGTTGTCGCGGTGTCGGATCCAGGGTTATAGGATCAAGCCTCACGGGCAATTAGTATCGGTTAGCTCAACGCATTGCTGCGCTTCCACACCCGACCTATCAACGTTGTGGTCTTCAACGACCCTTCAGGGGGCTCGAGGCCCCGGGGAAGTCTCATCTTGAGGCGAGTTTCCCGCTTAGATGCTTTCAGCGGTTATCTCTTCCGCACTTAGCTACCCGGCGATGCGACTGGCGTCACAACCGGTACACCAGGGGTGCGTCCACTCCGGTCCTCTCGTACTAGGAGCAGGTCCTCTCAAACTTCCAGCGCCCACGGCAGATAGGGACCAAACTGTCTCACGACGTTTTAAACCCAGCTCACGTACCACTTTAAATGGCGAACAGCCATACCCTTGGGACCGGCTACAGCCCCAGGATGTGATGAGCCGACATCGAGGTGCCAAACTCCGCCGTCGATGTGAACTCTTGGGCGGAATCAGCCTGTTATCCCCAGAGTACCTTTTATCCGTTGAGCGATGGCCCTTCCATACAGAACCACCGGATCACTATGACCTGCTTTCGCACCTGCTCGACTTGTCGGTCTCGCAGTCAAGCCGCCTTTTGCCATTGCACTATCAACACGATGTCCGACCGTGTCTAGGCGACCTTCGTACTCCTCCGTTACCTTTTGGGAGGAGACCGCCCCAGTCAAACTGCCTGCCATGCACGGTCCCCGACCCGGATTCACGGGCCAAGGTTAGAACCTCAACGACACCAGGGTGGTATTTCAAGGGTGGCTCCACGGAAACTGGCGTTCCCGCTTCACAGCCTCCCACCTATCCTACACAAGTCCCGTCAAAGTCCAATGCAAAGCTACAGTAAAGGTTCATGGGGTCTTTCCGTCTTGCCGCGGGGAGATTGCATCTTCACAAACATTTCAACTTCGCTGAGTCTCAGGAGGAGACAGTGTGGCCATCGTTACGCCATTCGTGCAGGTCGGAACTTACCCGACAAGGAATTTCGCTACCTTAGGACCGTTATAGTTACGGCCGCCGTTTACCGGGGCTTCGATCAAGAGCTTGCACCCCATCACTTAACCTTCCGGCACCGGGCAGGCGTCACACCGTATACGTCCACTTTCGTGTTTGCACAGTGCTGTGTTTTTAATAAACAGTCGCAGCCACCGATTCTCTGCGGCCCCTTCGCCCTTCGGCTGTGCGCCTACAAGCTAACGGGGCATACCTTCTCCCGAAGTTACGGTATCAATTTGCCGAGTTCCTTCTCCTGAGTTCTCTCAAGCGCCTGGGTATTTTCTACCTGCCCACCTGTGTCGGTTTGCGGTACGGTCGATTGTGGACTGAAGCTTAGAGGCTTTTCCTGGAAGCAGGGTATCAACCACTTCGGGCTCAAAGAGCCCTCGTCATCACGCCTCAGCTCAATCCCCGCGGATTTGCCTACGGGGCACGCCTACACGCTTAAACCGGGACGTCCAACACCCGGCTGGCCTAACCTTCTCCGTCCCCCCATCGCATCCACAACCGGTACGGGAATATTGACCCGTTTCCCATCGACTACGCATTTCTGCCTCGCCTTAGGGGCCGACTCACCCTGCGCCGATGAACGTTGCGCAGGAAACCTTGGGCTTTCGGCGAGGGAGCTTTTCACTCCCTTTATCGCTACTCATGTCAGCATTCGCACTTCCGATACCTCCAGCATCCCTCTCGAGACACCTTCGCAGGCTTACGGAACGCTCCCCTACCATCTCTTGCGAGATCCGCAGCTTCGGTTCATGGCTTGAGCCCCGTTACATCTTCCGCGCAGGACGACTCGACTAGTGAGCTATTACGCTTTCTTTAAAGGATGGCTGCTTCTAAGCCAACCTCCTAGCTGTCTGGGCCTTCCCACTTCGTTTCCCACTTAGCCATGTATTTGGGACCTTAGCTGGCGGTCTGGGTTGTTTCCCTCTTGTCCCAGGACGTTAGCACCCCAGGACTGTCTGCCGTATATCACTTTGCGGTATTCGGAGTTTGCTATCGCGGGGTAGATCGCAGTGACCCCCCCAACGATTACAGTGCTCTACCCCCGCAAGTGTCCGTACGACGCACTACCTAAATAGTTTTCGGGGAGAACCAGCTATTTCCGGATTTGTTTAGCCTTTCACCCCTATCCACAGCTCATCCCCTAATTTTTCAACATTAGTGGGTTCGGACCTCCAGTGCGTGTTACCGCACCTTCATCCTGGCCATGGATAGATCATCCGGTTTCGGGTCTACGCCCAGCAACTCAATCGCCCTTGTCAGACTCGGTTTCCCTACGCCTCCCCTATTCGGTTAAGCTCGCTACTGAACGTAAGTCGCTGACCCATTATACAAAAGGTACGCAGTCACCCCACCAGGAGGCTCCCACTGTTTGTATGCATGCGGTTTCAGGATCTATTTCACTCCCCTCCCGGGGTTCTTTTCGCCTTTCCCTCACGGTACTGGTTCACTATCGGTCGATCACGAGTATTTAGCCTTGGAGGATGGTCCCCCCATCTTCAGACAGGATTTCTCGTGTCCCGCCCTACTTGTCGCACGCTCAGACCCGCCAGCCACTTTTCGCATACGGGACTATCACCCGGTATCGTCGGACTTTCCAGACCGTTCTGCTAAATGATTGGTTTAGTCGTGCAGGCTCCTCCCCGTTCGCTCGCCACTACTTGGGGAATCTCGGTTGATTTCTGTTCCTGCGGCTACTTAGATGTTTCAGTTCGCCGCGTTCGCCTCCTCAGACCTATGGATTCAGTCTGGGATACTCCAAAAGGAGTGGGTTTCCCCATTCGGACATCGGGGGATCAAAGCTCCATTGCCAGCTCCCCCCCGCTTTTCGCAGGCTTGCACGTCCTTCATCGCCTGTGATCGCCAAGGCATCCACCACATGCACTTAGTCGCTTGATCCTATAACCATGGACCCTGTTGCCAGGGCACCACCGCCATAGACGAACTCACGCTTGTGCGCACCCACCTGCCGCTGGTTCAAAGCGCAGATGAATGCAAAAAATGCAATCACACCAACCCATGCGACAGTGCGCCTTGCGGCCCGCTGTCGCACACTTTACTTCTTCCACTTTGTTAAAGAACGCGGCCTCAAAAACCTGCCAAGGCCTAAGCCCTGCGGACACCCGATCCGCACGGCTTAGCCCTTCGACCCCCCTGCACTCACCCCAAGCGCTGGTGGAGGATGACGGGATCGAACCGTCGACCCCCTGCTTGCAAAGCAGGTGCTCTCCCAGCTGAGCTAATCCCCCCGCCCTTGATCGCTTGGTGGGTCTGGTTGGGTTCGAACCAACGACCCCCGCCTTATCAAGACGGTGCTCTAACCAGCTGAGCTACAGACCCTCATACCTTCGAGGCTCTCGTTGCCTGAACAACCGATAAGTTGTGGATACTGCGCCGCCGCGGCGTCTTCTCTTGAAAGGAGGTGATCCAGCCGCACCTTCCGATACGGCTACCTTGTTACGACTTCACCCCAGTCATGAATCTCACCGTGGTAAGCGCCCTCCCCGAAAGGTTAAGCTACCTACTTCTGGTGAAACCCACTCCCATGGTGTGACGGGCGGTGTGTACAAGACCCGGGAACGTATTCACCGCAGCATGCTGATCTGCGATTACTAGCGATTCCGACTTCACGTAGTCGAGTTGCAGACTACGATCCGGACTACGATCGGCTTTGTGGGATTGGCTCCGCCTCGCGGCTTGGCAACCCTCTGTACCGACCATTGTATGACGTGTGAAGCCCTACCCATAAGGGCCATGAGGACTTGACGTCATCCCCACCTTCCTCCGGTTTGTCACCGGCAGTCTCGCTAAAGTGCCCAACTCAATGCTGGCAATTAGCGACAAGGGTTGCGCTCGTTGCGGGACTTAACCCAACATCTCACGACACGAGCTGACGACAGCCATGCAGCACCTGTGTCCTGGCTCCCGAAGGCACTCCCGCATCTCTGCAGGATTCCAGGCATGTCAAGGGTAGGTAAGGTTTTTCGCGTTGCATCGAATTAATCCACATCATCCACCGCTTGTGCGGGTCCCCGTCAATTCCTTTGAGTTTTAACCTTGCGGCCGTACTCCCCAGGCGGTCGACTTCACGCGTTAGCTGCGTTACTCAGGAAGTTACCTTCCCGAACAACTAGTCGACATCGTTTAGGGCGTGGACTACCAGGGTATCTAATCCTGTTTGCTCCCCACGCTTTCGTGCATGAGCGTCAGTATCGGCCCAGGGGGCTGCCTTCGCCATCGGTGTTCCTCCACATATCTACGCATTTCACTGCTACACGTGGAATTCCACCCCCCTCTGCCGTACTCTAGCCGTGCAGTCACAAGCGCCGTTCCCAGGTTAAGCCCGGGGATTTCACACCTGTCTTACACAACCGCCTGCGCACGCTTTACGCCCAGTAATTCCGATTAACGCTCGCACCCTACGTATTACCGCGGCTGCTGGCACGTAGTTAGCCGGTGCTTCTTCTGACAGTACCGTCATCCAGGCTCGCTATTCACAAGCCCGATTTCTTTCCGTCTGAAAGAGCTTTACAACCCGAAGGCCTTCTTCACTCACGCGGCATGGCTGGATCAGGCTTGCGCCCATTGTCCAAAATTCCCCACTGCTGCCTCCCGTAGGAGTCTGGGCCGTGTCTCAGTCCCAGTGTGGCGGATCATCCTCTCAGACCCGCTACGGATCGTCGCCTTGGTAGGCCTTTACCCCACCAACTAGCTAATCCGACATCAGCCGCTCCAATCGCGCGAGGCCCGAAGGTCCCCCGCTTTCCCCCTCAGGGCGTATGCGGTATTAGCTACGCTTTCGCGTAGTTATCCCCCTCGACTGGGTACGTTCCGATGCATTACTCACCCGTTCGCCACTCGCCGGCAGGCCGAAGCCCCCGCTGCCGTTCGACTTGCATGTGTAAAGCATGCCGCCAGCGTTCAATCTGAGCCAGGATCAAACTCTTAAGTTCAATCCAACAAAGTACTCAAAATCATCTCTGACTTGCGAGCACTCAATCTTTGCAATGCCGAA
>NZ_WTVG02000027.1 GCF_012910705.2 Aromatoleum anaerobium
TAGGGCCATCGGGGGTCTCAGCTCTCATTGCTGTCGGCGAACCTGCCATAAGAATTGGTGTTTCCTGTGAGTCCGATCCCTCACCACAGGAGCACACCATGCCTACGGATGCGTGCCTGACGAACTTTGCTCGTCGCGACTGGCTGACTGACGGCCCGCTCAACGACGTCGTCGCCCCCTACATCGAAGCGTTGCGCAACCAGCGCTATCCCGATCACACCATCCGCGCTTATCTGGGCGGTCTGGCCCATTTCAGCCACTGGATCAAGACTGACGAGATCAGGATGTCGCGCCTTGATGCTGCGCTCATCAAGCGCTTCTTGCACGACCACCTCCCTGCCTGCACATGCCCGGCGCCTTGCTATCCCTCTGCCGCCAGTTCAGGCGCAGCGCTACGGCATATGCTCCGCCTGCTGCCCGGCGACCCATCGGCAGCGACATTGACGGATCCGGTGGCGGTTGAACTCGAGCGGTTTGGCGAGTACCTCTCGAACATTTGTGGGTTGGCTCCCGTCACCCGTGACCGCCGAGTTCACCATGTCGGCACCTTCCTTGTTCGCGAGTTTGGAGTTTCAACTCCCGTGATCGCGCAGCTGTCCGCAGCGCGCTTGGATACATTCTTTGCCGAGTTGAGTTCACATTTGCGGCCGTCATCGCTGCGCGTCGTCGGCAACAGTCTGCGCAGCTACTTTCGTTACCGTGCCCTGCTGGGTGAGTCGACCGCTGCCTTGGCGGCCTCCCTGCCAAGAATTGCGGACTGGCGCCGCACCACTCTGCCCAAAGTGCTCGCGGACGCCGAACTGGATGCCTTCCTGAAGGCATTCGATCGCGCTGACCCTGTCGGACTGCGCGATTACGCCATCGCGCGCTGCCTGCTCGATCTTGGTCTGCGCGGCCATGAAGTCACCTACCTGACCCTGGAGTCGGTGGACTGGCGCAGCGCAACGCTGACGATCAGCAGCACCAAGAGCAAACGCGTGCAGCAGTTGCCCCTGCCGGAGTCCACCGGCGAAGCCATCGCTCAGTACCTACGGCGGGGACGACCGCAGACCGTGAACCGGGCATTGTTCGTACGACACCGCGCGCCCTTCGACAAACCGTTGGGCGTACCGGCGATCCGTAATTCGATGAATCGCGCCTTTGTTCGCTGCGGGCTGAGCGATCGGTTCTGCAACACCCATGTACTTCGGCGGACCATGGCGACGCATCTGCAGCGCTCAGGGGCCTCCGTCAAAGAAATCGCCGACTTCCTGCGCCACCAAAGCCTCGACACGGCCAACAGCTACGCGCGCGTCGATCTGGAAGGCTTGCGGGCCGTGGCCCTGCCGTGGCCCGGGAGTCGGTCATGAACGCCCCGGTTTCCTGGATGACTCGGGTCGAGACGTATCTGGCGTATCGCCGCCGTCACGGATTCGAGCTCAGCATCGATGCCACGCAGCTTCGATCCTTTGCCCGCTTTGCTGACCGATGTGGTACCGCAGATCACCTGACGGTGGCGCTGGCCAGCGCATGGGCACGGTCTTCGCAGCGCCCAAATCCGCTCACGTGGGCACGCCGTATCGACGTTCTGCGTGGCTTCGCACGCTTCTGCCTGCGCGACGATCCGGCGACGGAGATGCCACCACGAGGTCTCTTCGGCCCGGCGCACCGGCGCCTGGTGCCGCATATCTACACCGAGGCGGAGTTGATCGCGCTGCTCGATGCAGCCAATGGCCTGGCGCCGGAGCATGGTTTGCGGCCGGCGACTTGCCGGTGCATCTTCGGCTTGCTCGCCGCCAGCGGCCTGCGCATCTCCGAAGCGCTCGGGCTCACACGCGCCGACGTCGACCTCGAGGCCGGAATCCTCCGTATCCGGGAAGCCAAGTTCCACCGGCAGCGGTTGGTGCCGCTTCATCTGACCGTAACTGAGTACCTGGACGCATATGCTCTTCAGCGTGACCGGCTCGTGCCTCGACCCGCCTGCGACCGGTTCTTCCTGCGCGATGACGGCCATTGTGCGAATCGGCGCGACATCCTGTACGCCTTGCAGGCGCTGTGTCAGCAACTCGGCTGGCAGCCCCGCGGCGACTACCCGCATCACCGCCTGCATGACATGAGGCACACCTTCATAGTCAGGAGCACTTTGCGCTTCTACGAGCAGGGCATCGATGTCGACCGGGCCGTCCTGGCGCTATCGACGTACGTCGGACATGCCAAGGTGAGCGACACCTACTGGTACTTCACCGGTATTCCAGAACTGATGGCGATTGCCGCCGAACGCTTCCATCGTTACACCGAGGGAGCGACGCGATGAACCCCTTGCTCGCAGTTCCCGCCGACTTCGCCACCTTGCTCCAGCGCTTCTTTGCCGAACGTCTGATCCAGCAACAGAACGCCAGTCCGAGAACGGTTGTGGCCTATCGCGATACCTTCCGGCTGCTGCTGACCTATGCAGAACGAGAACGGGGCAAGCCACCGGCCAAGCTGACGCTGGGGGATTTCGATGCGGCACTGGTCCTCGACTTCCTCGCCCACCTCGAAACCGAGCGCCGCAACACGGTGCGCAGCCGCAACGCACGACTGGCTGCGGTGCGCGCCTTTGCCCATTACGTGGCCTTGCAATGCCCGCCGGCGTTGCAACTCGCGCAGCAGATTCTGGCAATACCCATGAAACGCTTCGAGCGGCCCCTGCTCGAGTATCTCTCCCGCGATGAGGTTCAAGCCGTTCTCGCCGCCCCCGACACGAGCACCTGGTGTGGTCGTCGTGATCGGATGATGTTCGCGTTGCTCTACAACACCGGCGCGCGGGTTTCCGAGATGATCGGCATCCGGGTCGCCGATGTCACGCTCGGCGCGACGTCCTCGGTGCGTCTGCATGGAAAGGGCCGCAAGCAACGAACCGTGCCGCTGTGGAAAGAAACGGCGGCCGAAATCCGTCACTGGTTGAAGTATGCAGATTTGCGCACCGACCAGCCCCTCGTCCCCAACCGCAGCGGGCGAGCGATGACCCGCACGAATGTCGCCGAGCGACTTGCCCTCGCGATCACGGCGGCGACGACGCAGTGTCCGCGGCTGGCGGGGCGCAGAATATCGCCCCATTCCTGGAGGCACACGACCGCCATGCATCTGTTGCAGGCCGGCGTCGACATCACGGTCATCGCCTTGTGGCTGGGGCACGAGAGCCCGGTCACGACCCATGGCTACGTCGAGGCCGACCTGGCAATGAAGGAACGTGCCCTCGATACGCTCGCGCCGCCGGAGACCAAGCGCAAACGCTACCGCCCAAGCGACGCTGTCCTCAAATTCCTCGAAAGCCTCTGAAATTATGCAAACTCAAGTACGCGGCCCGCCACACAAGTGGCCGATCCCGGCGGCAGACCTTGCCTAATAGTTGACCGAGGATAATTCCGGCCCAGCGGAATCGGTCGCAGCGCTCGCTCAAGGTGGTTGGTGTCGACGTGGACGTCCGGGTCGGTCAGGAACACTTCGAGTGCCACCCGGCGACCAGCGCGCGAGTCATCGGGTTAGTCGGCAACAAGCCTTGATCGTTGAGCTTTTCCTTCACCCTCGCGAAGAAGGTTTCGACGATCGGTCTGGCATGCACCAGCCGGTATTCACGTTTGGCCTCACAGGCGAGTTTCTTGGCGCGAATCTGGGGTTGTCGGCAGGAATGCGGTCTTCAATATTGACGTAGCTGAACAGGGCATTCTGTTTGTGGTCGGTGCCGCGCATCGGAATTATTGGATTGTTAATGCGAATGGAATTCTATCAGGCCTAAAATCCGCGCCGCTGCTTGGAATCAGAGTAAATCAACACCCTGTTAGTTTTGTTTCAGCGCGACAGATTTGCCGCACAACATGGAAATGCCGGATAACAGGAAGTTCGCAGCGCCATAAGTGGTTCATGAGGGCCATCAGTGTAAAAGTCCAATTTCACGCGCCCGGGCGATGGCTTGCGTCCGGTTATGGGTATTCAGTTTCTGATTGATGCGGCGGAGATGACTCTCGACCGTGTTTTCGGAGATGCCAAGCAGGCGGGCAATCTCCTTGTTTGCACGACCATCGACCACCAGCCGCAGTAGGCTCGATTCCCGACTCGTCAGTGGATTTGGCAGCGGGGGAGGGGTAACGAGCGAGGCGCTCTGACGGGACAGGTAGCTTCCGGCCTCGCGAATTCGGTCGAGGTAGGGGGCCGGAATGCTCCTGTTCCGACGCGCGATCTCATCGAACTGCTCCTGCAGCAGCCAGGGTTCGTCCGAGATCACGCGCAGCAGACCATTGCGGAGTGCAAAGGTCAGCGCCGATTCGAGCAGACAAATCCCGCTCTTGATGTTCCCGGATGCGATGAGCGCCTGGCCCAGCAGGTTCTGGAGATGGGTCCGGCGCCAGAGGCGGCCGTGGGCCGTCGCCTCGTCAAGCAGGCGCTGCAGCTGTGGT
>NZ_WTVG02000026.1 GCF_012910705.2 Aromatoleum anaerobium
GTGAGCGGATCGACCGCCATCGGCTTGAGCGGGTCGAGCGCGACGTGCCAGTTGACGTCCTTCGCCCCCATGAACGCATCGACGTCCGACTGCTCGGGCAGCTCGATGCGGCACGCCCCGTACGACAGGTAATTGCCGTCGAGGCAGATGTTAACGGGGAGCATCACGTCGTGGTCTTCGGCGATCCTGAACGCCATCACGGTCGTGTCGAGCACTTCCTGCACCGTCTCGCAGTAGATCTGCACCCAGCCGACTTCGCGCACCGTCATCGCGTCCTGGTGCCCGCCCCACACGCACTGCGGCGTGATGCCGTCGCGCGTGACGATCGACATCACGATCGGCAGGCGCATGCCGGAGGTGCGGAAATACGGCTCGAACATGAAGGCGAGGCCCGGACCGCAGGTCGCGGTGTAGGTGCGCGCGCCGGCGAGTGCCCCGCCCTGCAGCACCGACAGCACCGAGTGTTCGCCTTCGGCGTCGACGATGTCGGCGTCCATCCTGCCGTCGGCGATGAGTTTCGCGACGTGCTCGACGAGTGAGGACTGCGGCGTGATCGGGTACACCGCGACCATGTCGGGGCGCGCGAGCGCGACGGCGAGCGCCGCGGCTTCGTTGCCTTCGGCAAGGATGACTTTCTGCTTCTTCGGCGCGCCGACGGTGGGTTTTTCGAGCGTGGTGGTGCTCATGTTCACTGGGCCTCCCCGATCATCGTGATCGCGCGCTGCGGGCACTCGGTTGCACAGATGCCGCAGCCTTTACAGGTGTTGAGGTTGAAGTCGAACCACGCGGCGTGCTCCTCGACGCACTGCACCGGGCAGTACAGCCAGCACACCGCGCATTTGACGCATTTGTCGCGGTCGACGACCGGGCGCTGGCTCCTCCAGTCGCCGGGCAGCATCGGGCTGATATCGGTCGCGACCGGGCACAGGTCGTCGGGGACGCCCGCCTGCTCGAGGTTGAACAGCGGATAGCTTTGATGCCGGCTCATGCGGCGACCCTCCTTTCGATCTGGTGGACGGTCGTCTCGGCGTAGCCGCGCTCGAGCGCCGTCATGTTCTGCGCGAGCCCGGCGTCGCGAAAGTCCGAGTCCTCGAGCGCGCGCTGGAGCGCCCCGAGCGACACCACGCCGGTCGTCTTGGCGAAGGCGCCGAGCATCAGCGTGTTGGTGATCGGGCGGCGGAAGATCTCGACGGCGATCTTCACCGCATCACACAAGCCCACGCGCCCGACCGTGTCGGGCAGCACGAGATCAGTGACCGGCTTGTGCGTCGCCTGGATGAGCGTGCCGCCCGGCTTCAGGCCGGCGAAGATATCGACCGAGCGGGTCAGCGTCGGATCGACGCAGATCAGGCAGTCGGGGTGGTAGATATTGGTGAGCTGGCGGATCTCGTGCTCGGCCACGCGCAGGAACGACACCACCGGAGCGCCGCGCCGCTCGAAGCCGAACGACGGGATCGACACCGCGTATTTGCCTTCCTCGACCAGCGCCGCGGCCAGAATGCCCGACGCCAGCACCGAACCCTGGCCGCCCCGGCCATGGAATCGCACCTCGTACATCTTGTCTCCTCCTGCTGCTCGCGGGACCCGGCTCGCTGGCCCGGCCCCTGTCGTTTGCTTCGGTTGGCTTCGTACGTGGGGGATCTCCCCCCGGCCGTTCAGCTCGCCCCGCCCCAGCCCGGTTTCACCGCGGCGCCGGCCGGACCGCGCCCCCTCACCGGCAGGTGCGCCAGCGCGAAGCCCTGCGTGAAGGCGGCGCGGCGCACCAGCGTGTATTTGATGAGCCACCCGCCGCCGACCGCGATCAGTCCGGCCGGAATCAGCGCGAGGCCCGCCAGCGGAGCGCCGAGCGCCGCAACTAGCAGCAATGCCGCAGGCAGCAGGTTGCCGAACTTCAGGAACTGCCCATCGACCGCCGCCAGCGCACGCAGGCTACCTTCCGGCGCCCCGTCGGCACGCAGGCCGGCGAGATAACTGCGCCACAGCAGGACGCGAATCAGCAGCAGCCCGAGCGTCACGGCGGCGACCGCGAGCTGGCCCGCCGCGCTCGTGATCACGAACGGCGAGGCCACCGCCCCCAGCGCCGCGCCTTCAGCCAAACCGGTCGCGACGAGCATCGGCCGGCAGCGCGGATGGCGCCACGCCGGAATGCCCTTGTCGGCCGACAGGATGCGCGCCTGGGCATAGACGAAGGCGGCGCCGCACACGCCCGTCAGCAGCACGAAGGCGATGTGCCCGGTCACGACGGCTGCCGCGCCGCTCGCGAACAGGAGCGGCGCCACGGCCGCCTCGCGCGTCATCCACGAGGTCGCCAGGTGCCGATAGACGTTCAACGCGCGCCACGGCTTGCCGATCTCGAACCACACGCAGGTGAGCCCCGCACCGATCAGCGCCATGCCGCCGAGCAGCAGCGCGCGAACGTCGGTGCCCGCAAGGCTCGCCAAGGCGGCAAAGGCGAGCAGCCCGCCGCCGGCGCCGCCGGCGATGAAGTTCGACGCCGCGCGCCAGTCCCAGTGGTGCTGCTGGCGCGGCCCGATCCGGTTCCCCGCCTTCAAGGTCTTCGCTTTCATCGCGGCGTTCACCCCTTGTCCCAGATGTAATACACGCCGGGGCCCGTGCCGAGCTCCTCGTGCATGCGAAACGATTGGGTCCCGGCCAAGAGCCGGCTGACGTTGCTCGTCGGGTCGTCGAGATCGCCGAAGCTCATCGCCCCCGAGATGCACGAATTGACGCACGCCGGCGTGACCTCCGGGTCGCGTCCGGGCACCTGGCCGGTCCTCGCTGCCTCGTCGATGCGATCGACGCAGAACGTGCATTTCATCGACACCGAGATGCGCGCCGGGTCGAAGCGCACGGATTCGGATGCGATCGGCGTGTCGCCGTAGGCGAACTTCGCCTCGTGCACGATCGAGCGCGCCTCGTACGGACAGGCCATCACGCAGTTCGCGCAGCCGATGCAGGTATCGTAGTCGATGGTGACGAGGCCGTCGGCGCGCTTTTTCGTCGCCGTGGTCGGGCACACTTCCTCGCACGGCGGCTCGTCGCAGTGCATGCACGAGATCGGCACGAAGCTGCGGCGCACGTCGGGAAATTCGCCCGATTCGATATCGAGCACGCGCCGCCACTGCACACCGGGCGGGGTCGCGTTGGCGTTCTTGCACGCCGCCGTACAGGTCTGGCAGCCGACGCAGCGGCGCAGATCGATGGCCATCACGTAGCGGGTCATACAGCCTCCTTTTCAACCTTGCGCAGCGCCACGCGCACGATGTCCGAGCCCGAGCCGGTCGCGTCGGTCAGTTCGAGCGACATCGGCGCGATCGTGTTGAGGCTCGGCATGCCGAAATCCTTGGCGAAAGGGGTGGCCCAGTGGTCGAACTGGCCAAGGATCACGAGCGTGTCCGGGCGCACGCCCTGCGCGAGCACGGCGTCGCCGTAGGTCGCGCCGATGTGCGAGCGGATCTCGACGCGGTCGCCCTCA
>NZ_WTVG02000025.1 GCF_012910705.2 Aromatoleum anaerobium
TAAACCTCTAATGCGGTGCACCGCATTAGAGGTTGCTGGTGACGATCGTCGATGCGCGCTCGTAGCGCTCGGCGACGAGGTCGTGGAAATCCTCGTCGTGCGGCGGGCGAAGCGGTTTGAGGCCGAAGTCGTCGACGACAAGGAGGGGCACGCGCGCGAGCTGCTGGAAGCGCCGCTCGAAGCTGCCGACGGCGCGCGCGGCGTGGAGGGAGCCGACGAGCTGGGTCTGCGTCGTGAAGAGGACGTCGTGGCCTTGGCGCACCGCGCAATGGCCGAGCGCCTGCGCCAGATGGCTCTTGCCGGTGCCGCAGGGACCGGCGATCAGGATGGCCACCTTCTCGGCGAGATAGCGACCGGTGGCGAGGTCCTGGATCAGGCTGCGGTTCAAGTGGGGCAGACGGTCGAAGTCGAACGCCTCGATCGTCTTCTCGCCGCGGAAATTGGCGCGGCGCAGGCGCATCGACAGCTTCTTCTGGTCGCGCCGGGCGACCTCGTCGCCGATCAGGAGGGAGAGGAATTCGGTGTAGGCGAGTTTGCCCTCGATCGCCTGACGGTTCCGGAGGTCGAGCGAATCGAGGATGCCGGACAGGCGCAGTTGCTTGAGGAGCGGAGTGAGTTCGGGAATCGGATTCATGGTGATGCGCCTTTAGTGGGTCAGCAAGGATTTGGTGTCGCGGCAGAAGCGCCCGCCGCGGGTATAGGTCTCGGCCAGCGCATCGAACGAGCTCTGCGCCGCCTGTTGGTCGAGCCCCTTGGCGAGGATCGTCTTGACCGTGCGATAGCGCGGACTGCCGAACGACAGCGCCCGCACGCAGGCGGCCTCCAGGCGCGCGCTGCCGTAGGTCTTGGCCAGACGGACGATGCCCTGGGCGGCCCGCAGGTTGTCGAGGACGCGGTCGGCAAAGAGCGCCTCGATCAGCGCCGCGCAGGCCGAACCGATCCGGGTCGCGGCCTCAAGGCACCACTGCGGATCGTGCAGCTGATAGGCCTGCGCCTGCGGCGGCTGATGGTCGCGCACCGTCGAGCGGCGCCCCGGATCCTTCAGCCGCGGATGACTGGCGATGAGCTGGTGCGCGTGGAACACCTGTACCGAGGTGTGCGTCGCCCGTAGCCACAGTTCCTGCCCGACGAGGCGGAACGGCACCGAGTAGAGGCACAGTCCGAATTTGACGTGCGTATCGGGATGGACCTTCACCTTCACCCAAGTGGCCAGGACCGGCGGCACCGCCGGCAGCGGCAGCAGGAGCGCCTGCTCGACCGCGGCAAAGCGCGTCAGCGGCTGCTCGCGCGTCGTCCCGTGGCAGCGGTTGCCGGCCTCGGCCATGATCCACTCGGGCCACCTGCCGGTTGGCGTCGGCGAGGCTCCTGAACTCGCGCAGCGGCAGGAAGTTGCGTTTGACATATTTGACGCCCGACTCGACGATCCCTTTCTTACGCGGATCGGCAGGCGGACACGGCGAGATTCTGAAACCGAATCCTTCGGCACACTCGGCGTAGGCGCGCTGCACCTCGGGGTCGCGGGTGCAGGCGCGGGTGATCGCGCACTTGGGGTTGTCGATGATGACCCGGGCGACGACGCCGTTGAACCACTGGAACGCATTGCGGTGGCAGGCCAGCCAGGTCTCGACCGTCTGGTCGCGGACGAACTCGACGTACTGGTGCCGACTCCACGCCAGCGTCATGACGAAGAACCACGTCTTGCCGCTCACTGCGGTCATCGCATCGGTGATCACCGGGCCGGCGCCGAAATCGACCTGGCCTGCCTCACCCGGTTCGAAGTCGAGGCGGCAGGTCGACGCCTTCGGCGTGCTCGCGTCGATCGCCTGCAGCAGGCGCCGGACCGAGGAGTAGCTCCCCGCGTAACCGTGGTTCCTGACCAAGGCGGCGTGAATCGCGGTGCCGGCAACGCCGGCTTGAACCCAGGCGGTGATCCGCTCGCGGTGATCGACCAGACTCGATACGCAACTCGCCGGTAGCGGCCGTTCCTGGAACACCGCCGCCAGCTCGGCGTCCTCCGGGAGCGCACGCTCCGCCGCCAGCCAGTCGTGATCCTGCGCGGTCTTGCGCAGTCGCGAGAGCTTCTTGCGCCCCATCAGCCCCGACCGCTCGATGTCGCGGTCGGTGTCTCCCTGGCGCATGCGCACCAGGACCTGTCGGTATTGATACATCTCGAACCTCCGTTTGCTCATGGACTCCCCGGCCGAAAAAAACTCGGCAGGGTAAGCCCGGTGGATGGAAGTTCGAAACGCTGTTTCTGTCCCCTCGGCGCCGGCTGCTGGCGCCTTTACGCCGATCGTGCAGTGGCGCCTATACGGCGATCACCTGCTGGCGCCTTTACGCCGATCCGGCGCTGGCGCCATTACACCGATCTTCACGTGGCGCCTATACGCCGATCACGGATTGGCGCCATAACGGCGATCGGTGACA
>NZ_WTVG02000024.1 GCF_012910705.2 Aromatoleum anaerobium
AGGTGGCGGAAGCGTCCCATGGCCTTGAGGTAGTCGGTGACCGGCAGGGGGTCGTCGACGGGGCGGGTGAATCGCAGGCCCTCGCCCGGCGTGAACTCCCACAGCATGACGAAGTTGGTCTCGACGGCTTTGCGCGCGACTTCCATGTTCTGGTTCGACGGGAAGCGCCAGCCGGTCGTGCACGGCGAATACACATGCACGTAGGCGAAACCGGTCTTCGACGCCTCGATCGCGCGGTCGAGCTTCGCGTAGAGATCCTCCATGTACGCGGTCGAGGCGGTCGCGACATACGCGCAGCGATGGTTCACCATCAGGAGCGGCAGGTTCTTCGCGTCCTGCGTCTTGCCCTGCGCGGGCTGCCCCGCGGCGCAGCCGGCGCCGATCGGTGTCGTCGAGGTCCAGGCGCCGTACGGCGTGCAGCTCGAGCGCTGCATGCCGGTGTTCATGTAGCCTTCGTTGTCGACGACCATGAAGAGCATCTGCTCGCCGCGCTCGGCGGCTCCCGACAGCGACTGGAAGCCGACATCGGACGCCCCGCCGTCGCCGGCGATCGCGAGCGCGGTGACATCGCGCCCCATCCGCTTGAACTGGCGCTTGACGCCCGCGAGCATCGCCGCAGTGTTCGTCAGGAGCGGATGGAACACCGGGACTTTCGTGCCGGTCGTGCCGTTGAAGCCGACCGAGCCCATGCCGGGCACGCACCCGGGCGGGGTCGCGAGCACGGTGTCGGGGCCGACGCGGCGCAGCGTGTGGCGCATCAGGAGCTCCGTGTTGCAGCCCTGACAGCCCGCGAGCCCCGGCGCGAAGAGGTCTTCCCAGTCGCCGACTTCGTTGTAGATGTTCGCCGTCGTCACGTAGGTCAGCGCGCCCTTGCTGCACACCGGCACGCACGCAGGCTTGCCATCGCAGGTGTCACACTTCGATACGTGGCCGCTGACTTCGTCGAGCGCGATGCCGCCGTACGCACAGCCGACCGTACACAACAGGCAATCGACGCATTTCGAAGCGTCCCAACCGATCACACCCGACGCGCCGTCCTTGGCCAGGGCGCCTGCCGGACACACGGTGACGCATTTCGGATCGGCGCACTGGCGGCACAGCGCCAGCTCGAACGCTTTTTCAGTGGCGTCCTCAATTGCGTCCCTGATTGCGTCCTGAGTTGCATCCCCCCGGCCGACGATCTGGATGCGCGAACGCGCCCGATCATCGGTGCCGGTCTTGGCCTGCGCGCAGGCCGTCATGCAATCGCCGCAGCCGTCGCACTTGGCGGGGTCGAAGGCGATCGTGCTGTAAGCTCGTCCCATATCTGCTCCTTGGATCGCGCCTGGCTAGCGCCAGGTCTGCGACATCAGTTCACGCCCGACTTTGAGCGGGTCGGCGACCAGGCGCGCCTTGACCGCGGTGAGGTCCATGCGCCGCACGATCAGCTGACACATGATGCCGCCGTCGAAGAATTCATTGACGCCGAAGATGCCGGCGAGCCGCCCGTCGCGGAAGATCGCCTTCAGGTAACGCCCGGTTTTTTCATCGAAGCGGGTCAGGACCTCACTGCCTTCGGGCGCCTCGCTCGAACCGACCGAGATCGCATGCCGGCCGAAGAAGTGGTAGGTGTTGAGCGGCACGCCTCCTGCGTAAGGCTTGATGCCCGCATCGCCCGCCATCGCCATGCCGGCCAGACGCCCCTGCTCGGTGGCCGAAGGCAGGATGGCGTTGACGCGCGGCGTCGGCGAGAAGAAATGCTTCGCCTGCGCGCAGTCGCCCGCCGCCCAGACGTTCGGACGGCTGGTGCGCATCGTGTCGTCGACGAGGATGCCGTGATCGAACGCGACGCCGCTGCCGTTCAGGTACTCGAGGTTCGGCTTGACGCCGGTCGCCACGAGCAGGAGATCGGCTTCGAGGCTCTGGCCGTTGGCGAGCGTCAGGCGTGCGCCGACCGGCGACGGCTCGAGACGCACGACACGGCTGCCGGTGAGGATCCTCGCGCCGTTGTCGGTGAAGGCCTGCTCGATCAGCTGCGCGGCGACTTTGTCGAAGTAGCCCGCGGTGAGCTGGTCGCTCATCTCGACGATCGTGACGCTCGCGCCGGCCTTGACGAGGTTTTCGGCCGCGTGCATGCCGACGAGCCCCGCGCCGAGCACCACCGCCTGGCGCGACTGCGCGATCGCCTCGCGCAGCCCGAGCGCGTCGTCGAGGGTCCGGAGCACGTGGTAGGAGACGGTGTCGATGCCCGGGATCGGCGGGATCGCGGGCGAGGTGCCGGTCGCGAGCAAGAGCTTGTCGTAGGCGAGCCGCGTGCCGTCGGCAAGCGCCGCAGTGTTCGCGTCCGCGTCGAGCGCGGCGAGCGCGACCCCCGGCCGGTAGCGCACCGCGTTGCGCGCGAAGAAGTCGTCGTC
>NZ_WTVG02000023.1 GCF_012910705.2 Aromatoleum anaerobium
GGCACCGGCGGCGATCGTCAGCGTCCCCGATGCCTGCCTGAAATCAACCCCTTCTCCTTCCCGGGCCGTGCCGTTGAGCGTCTGGTAGTCGATGATCACGTCGGTTGTCGCCGCCGACGACAGCGTGACGACGAACTCCATGGCCGGACTGAACCCGCCATTCGACTCCAATACCGAAAAATCAGCTACCGTGAGAATTGGTACGGCCATTTTGTTCTCCATCGGCGTGAAAAATCGCCCGATGAAGCAGTAAGCATATTTTGTGCATGTTTCCCAAGACACTGATTATTCCGGATAAATGCATGTTCTCGGAAAACCAATGAAACGACCTGTAAAGATTTCCGACACGCGCAAGCGGGCGGCGGAGACGGCGTGCCACGCAACCAATCAGACCTCTGCCCATTCGTCGCCGCTTGGTGCTTGTCCTGCGATAATGGCGGCCTGAAGAGTGCAGGTGAGCCGATGCACCTGAGCAAACACGACGTGAAGCAGATGGACGGGGAGGGGGTTCAGGAGCCTGCTCCCAGAGCTGTTGCTCGAGATTTCCAGGCGTCTGCTCTCTGACGTGAAGATCCTGCAGGATCGACTGAACCAGAGTCCGTCGAACAATTCCTGACTTGGCGCTCAACATCGGCGTGAAGGTCGCCACGCTGCCGGGGATCGCGCTGGCGTGGGCATGGGGGGCGACTACGCGCTGTATGTAATGGCGGTTATGCTGGTCCGGCTGCGTGAAGGTGCAAGCCTGTCAGAAGCGTACTATCGGGCGCTGACCCTCACCGGCAAAGTCGTGATGCTGACCGGTATCGCGGTCGCCACATGAGCGTTCTCGCCGATCAAGTTCCAGCCCGACATGGGCATCTTGCTCGCGTTCATGATTATCTGGAACATGCTCGGCATGCCGATCCTGCTGCCGGCGCTGGCCTACCTGCTTGGCGCCCCGAACGTGTGCTCCGGGCCCGCGCGAGGACTCCTGCCGGCCGCGCCGCTGCCCCTTGTATCTTCCAGATTGATCTTTATAAAAGGCTATGTCACCGTTCGCTGTGGAACCCTCCCGTGGCGGTCGGGCTCTTACCTCTGAGAGCGAAACCGCGCGGGGTGCCCCATGAAAGCTCATGAATTTGAACGGTGGATCGAGCAGCTGCGGGCGTTGACCCGGCGGCAGCGCGAACAGGTGAAAGCGTTGCTGGCAAAAGACGATGACGGGGCGCGGTGCAGCACGCTGATCGAATCCCGCCTGGGTGGGGACGGGGGCTGTCCCCACTGTGGGGCGAAGAGTTTGTATCGGCACGGCCTCGCGGGCGGGCTGCAACGTTACCGGTGCAGAAGTTGCCACAAGACGTTCAACGCTCTCACCGGCACGCCATTGGCGAGGTTGCGTAAAAGGGAGAAATGGTTGGCTTACGGCCAGGCGATGCTCGATTCGCTGACGGTGCGCAAAGCGGCAGCGGTGCTTGGCGTGCACCGGAACACGACTTTTCGTTGGCGCCATCGCTTCCTCACGTGGGCGAAGAACGACCGCCCGGCACATCTGCAAGGTATTACCGAAGCGGACGAAACGTATCTCCTCGAGTCGGACAAAGGCAGTCGCCGACTGGCTCGCAAGCCGCGCAAACGCGGCGGCGCTGCAACCCAGCGCGGCCTCTCCAACGAGCAGGTCTGCGTTCTCGTCGCCCGCGATCGCACGGGGCAGACCCTCGATTTCGTCACCGGCAA
>NZ_WTVG02000039.1 GCF_012910705.2 Aromatoleum anaerobium
GCATTCAGAATCGATAGCTCGCCCGCACGCCGGCGTACCAGCTGCGCTCCGGGCCGGGTTCGTAGAACCGGCCGTTGCCGTCGCCCACGATCACCGAGGCGACGTGCTCGCGGTCGAACAGGTTGTCGAGCCGCAGCATCTCGTTGAACGTCCACGGGCCGGATTTCTGTTCCGCGGTGAGGCGCAGGTTCACCAGGGCGTGGCCCGGCGCAGCACGCTCGGTGTTAGTGTCCTCGACGTACACCTTGCTGCGATAGAGCGCCTCGAGTGCCGCGGCGATCCCGCCGACGGGGATCCATTCGAGTTCGGCGTAAGCCGACAGGGCAGGAATGCCGGGCAGGCGCCTGCCGTCAGCAATTGTCTTCGCCGCCGTGCCGCTGCCGGTCACGAAGGTTTCGTCGTAGATCGCCTGCAGCCGCGTCACGCTCAGCCGGCCGCGCCAGTTCGGCGAGAATTCGCTGTCGGCCGCGAGCTCGACGCCCCGGCGCAGCGTCGTGCCGGCGTTCTTGAACACAGTGCGTCCGCCGGAACTGCTCTCGACGACCAGTTCGTCGTCGGTGCGCACCTGGAAGATCGCGGCGTTGAGCCGCGTGTTGTCGCCGACGAAAGCCTTCACGCCCAATTCGAGCTGCGTGCTGGTTGCGGGCTCGAGGCCGAAATTGAAACCCGCGGTGCCGCCCGCACCCGAATACGCGAGTTCGGTCATCGTCGGGGTCTCGAAGCCACGCGCGACGCTGCCGTAAAGGTTGAGCGCCGGGCTCAGCTTGTAGACGACGCCGAGCGCCGGGGTCGTCTCGCGGAAGGTAAGCGCGCCGCTGTCGTCGCCGTTCGCGAGGTAGTTGTCATCGACGTCGAATTTCACGCGGCTTTGGCGCAGCCCCGCGGTCCATTGCCACGCCCCCTGTTCCCAGGCGGTCTGCACGTACGGATCGATGCTCGTGACGGTGTCTGTCTCGTCGCGGCGCAGCCGGCCTTTGACCCCGAGGGTCGTGCCGATGAAGTTCTCGAAGCCCTGGCGGTCATCCTCGGAGCGGTCGACGTCGATGCCCGCGGTGAACGTCAGCTTGCCCGGTCCGAGCTCGCGCTGGCCGATCCAGCGTGCGCCGACGCCGTGGAAGTCGCGGTCGAAATCGATGACGCCGCCGGAATGCCGCGGGTTGGCCTGCGGGCCGGCCGGGATCGACTGGTACTGCGTGACGCTGCGCTGCCCGGCATAGGCGACAAGCTGCAGGCGGTCGTCGCCGAAGCGCCGCTCGTAAGTCGCGCCGCCTTGCAGGTGGTCGATGCTCTTGCGCGTGTCGAATGTTTCGGCGACCGATTCGGCGGCGCGCGGGTCGCGCCGGTAAGTCGCCCACGTCAGGCCCAGCGGGTCCTCGGTATCGGGCTGGCGCAGGCCGCTCGCCGTCAGCGTCAGCCGGCTGTCGGCGTCCGGCGCGAAGTTCAGCTTCGCGAACGCCTGCTCGCGAGTCGCCGCGCTGTGGTCGCGATAGCCGTCGGTGTCGAAGCGCGACGCATCGAGCAGGTAGCCGATGCCGTCCTTCTCGCCTTCGCTGCCCACTCCGATCCGCGTCGTGCCCCAGGAGCCGGCAAGCGCACCGCCGCGCACGCTCGGCGTGCCTTTCGGGTCGCGCGAAAAGAGCTGGATGACGCCGCCCGCGTGGTTGCCGTAGATCGTCGAGAACGGGCCGCGCAGCACTTCGATGCGCTCCGCGACGTCGAGGTTGAAGGTCGCGGCCTGACCCTGGCCGTCGGGATTGCTCGCCGGGATGCCGTCGGCGATGAGCTTCACGCCGCGCACGCCGAAAGCGGAGCGGGCGCCGAAGCCGCGGATCGAGATCTGCAGGTCCTGGGCGTAGTTCTGGCGGTTCTGCACGACGAGTCCGGGAATGCCGGCCAGTGCTTCGGAGGCGTTGACGCCGAGGTTTCCTGCCCGGACCCTGGCCATGTCGACGACATCGACGGAAAACGGCAGGTCGAAGCTCTCGGCCTCGACGCGGCTGCCGGTGACGACGACCGGATTCAGTACCGGCGCCGCGTCGGCAGCGAAAACCGGCGCCGAGCCGACGCCGGCGAGGCCGGCGAGCAGCGCCAGCGCGACGCGACGCAGGCGGGGACGGGGAGCGTTGTCGTTGGGCGTTGAAGGGCGATTCATCGGTCGGTGTCCTGTCAGGGGTCGATTGTCCGGGGCGTTGGGGGTCGACTGTACGGGTCCGCCAGTATTTCCGCATCGCCAAGGATGGGGAAAGGTCCTGCAGAAAATCATGAGACCGGCGTATCGGGGCAGGCCGCTCCTGAAGCTGTCCCCGTTTGATGGACGCCATGAAGTGCGGTTCTAAGGCTTCATGGAGGAACGTGAGATGAAAGCGACAATTCCGAAGCGGGTCTATACAGCGCAGTTTCGCGAGGCCGCGGTGCGGCAGGTGATCGATGCCGGACGCAGCTCAAGCGAGGTGGCGCGCAGTCTGGACATTTCGTCGAAGACGTTGGGCAACTGGGTGCGCCAGGCGCGCCGCGGCAAACCGCTCGTCAAGCGCGCGGCAGCGGTGCAGGTCGATGAGGCCCACGCCGAGCTGAGCCGCCTGCGCAGCGAGGTGGTACGGCTGCGGGTGGGCAACGAAATTTTAAAGCGGGCGGCGGCGTACCTCGCGAGGGAGTCGCGGTGAAGTACGCCTGGATCGCGACTGACGCGCGATCTGCGCGAAGCCGGTTACGCGGTCAATCACAAGCGGGTGCGCCGGCTGATGCTGCGCGAGGGTTTGCAGGCGCGGCGCCGGCGCCGCTTCGTGCGCACGACCGATTCGCGCCACTGCCTGCCGGTGGCGCCGAACCTGCTCGAACGCGACTTCAACGCGAGCGCGCCGAACCAGAAGTGGGTCGCCGACATCACCTACGTTGCGACCGACGAGGGGCTGGTTGTATGTGGCGCTGGTGTTGGACCTGTTCAGCCGCCGCTTGGTCGGCTGGGCGATGAGCGATCGCATCGATACTCGCCTCACGACGGACGCGCTGGCCTTGGCGCTGGGCCTCACCGTGCCGGGCAAGGACAGGATCCTCGGGGTGACGATCGTCGGCGAGCACGCGGGCGACCTGATTGCGGAGTATGTGTTCGCAATGCGCCACGGGCTCGGCCTCAACAAGATCCTCGGCACGATCCACATTTACCCGACGCTGGCCGAGGCCAACAAGTACGCTGCCGGCGAGTGGAAACGCGCCCACGCGCCGCAGAAACTGCTTGAATGGGCCGGCCGTTTCCACGGCTGGCGGCGGGCTCGGCCAAGCCCGCCGCGGCCACGGCCGCGGCGGCCGGGCAGGCATCGAACTCGGCAGGCTCCCCTACGACAGGAGCAGCGGCGCGGCCGCGACCAGCACCAGAGCGCCCCACGCGAGCACGCCGAGGCTGATGACCTGGACCGCGACGTCGCTGGCATTCACGTCCTCCTCGACGCCGAGCAGCCGTTCAACGCCGTGGTGGATCAGGACACCCGACGCGAGAAGCGCCGCGAACGCGATAAGGACGACAACCCAGACTTGACCGGCGAGCAGCGCGAGCGATGAAAGCCACAGCGGCACCGGTGCGATCCCCGCCACCGCATACGCGCCGCCCAGATCGCCGCTTGCTCCCTTGGCGGTGCAGGCCCTGCGGATCACTCCGGCCATCAGCGGAACGCTGATCTGCTCCGCGATGAAGAACAGCAGCGCACCAAGCATCCAGGCGCCGAACGGTACGCCCGGAAAAACGGTAGCGCCGACGCCCGACGCCGCCTGCAAAATCATCACCGGCGGAAGGATCGACAACGGCAACACGAGCATCAGGAACAGCTTCCCCTGACTCGGGTGCCTGCGCTGCACATCGTCCCAGCCGCGATGGGTTGAAAAGAGCATCATCGGATATTGCATCAGATTCATGGTTCTCTACTCCTTATGCCGTTTGGACCCTGGAGCGCGCGGCGCGCCGAGTGATGCACATGCCAGCAGGTGCAACTTGAATACTACTCGGCGCTTCTGGAATCGCAAGGACCGCACGCGGAGCAATCGCCGTTTCCCCGCAATCCGAAGCGAAAACGGGGCGATGCCCGGCACTGGCAACTGCACGCACGTTTGCACGCTGTCGATCTTGGCACTGTCGTGCGAGGTTGCCGAGAGAGCCGCCAAAGACTACGATGTGTATATATGAATTAAATGATACACATCATGCGTACCAACATCGTGATTGACGACAAGCTGATGAACGAGACACTTCGCGTAACAGGATTGAAAACCAAGCGTGAAGCGGTGGAGCTTGGCCTTCGGACGCTGCTTCGCCTTCGACAGCAGGAAGAGATTCGCCGGTTTCGCGGAAAGCTCAACTGGCAGGGAGATCTTGACGCGATGAGGACGGACAAGTGATTTTGGTCGATTCTAGCGTTTGGATCGATTATTTCCGGGGAACCGTTACGCCCCAAACGGAAAAACTGGACTCGCTGCTTGGGGTAGAACCCATTGCCACAGGGGACTTGATTCTGACCGAGGTGCTGCAGGGCTTCACGAGCGAGCGCGACTTCAATAAAGCCAGAGCACTCATGGCTTCGCTGATCGTGGTTGCCCTGGGAGGGCAAGAAATTGCCATTCAAGCAGCCAGGAACTTTCGTTCGCTGCGAGCGCTGGGAGTAACGGTGCGAAAAACGATTGATACCGTGATTGCGACCCGATGCATAGAAAGCGGGCTGGATTTGCTGTACAGCGACAGGGATTTTGAGCCGTTTGTTGAGCACTTGGGCCTCCGATCCGCCCTCACCGAAATCTAACGACGGAGGTGGAGAAGCAGGCAGACAGCGCAGCTGTCGAATGAGTATCGCCTCGACGTGGAGAGTGTGCGAAGCAACGAACAGCGGATACAGTCGTTCGCGTATGTGTTGATGTGCTGGCAGTGCTGACGGTGGTGCATACGGTTCGCGAAGATGCCCTGCGGATTGTCAGTTTCCGACCGGCGAGTGAAGAGGAAAGGAGCGCTTACCATGGCTGGCTCGAAGAGGACTTCAATGGCAACCAATGAGATGCACGCCACTCGCAAAGGCGGCGAAAGCAAGACCGACTTGGCGAAAGTACGAGCCGGGACGCCGTATGTCTGGGACGGCAAGAACGAGGACGAACGGCCGCTGACACGTGAAGAAATGCAGGCCGGAATCGAGGCGTACCGTAAGCAACGTGGGCGACCCACTGGAAGTGACAAAGAGTCGACTACGATTCGTTTCGACCGAGACGTCCTCGCCGCCTTCCGTGCCGCTGGCCCCGGCTGGCAGACACGCATGAATGCGGCGCTACGCGACTGGCTCAAGACTCACTCTGCAACGTAATGTCTGGGGCATAACGTTCCGCATAACCGGGTGGCAATGGAGCGCAGCGGAATTGCCAGTCCGAGTTGATCGTTGGGCGTCATTTAAGCAACCCTGCGATTTCGACCCCGGCAGTGCTCAGGACCACCCCGACGAAAAGCCATGATGCTCCTATAGCTGAGATGTGGACTCCGCCGGTCCCTGTGGCCTCAAGCTTTGCACGAATCGCGTTGTCTTCTGCTTGCCGTGCCCGCTCTTCATTCTTCAGCGCTTCAGCTGTTTTCCGGAACTTTTCGTCCATCTCCTTTTCGGTGCTGCTGATGCGCTCGTGAATGAGAGAGATGTTTCTTTCCAGAGCGTCGAGGCGGGTATCAATCGTCGGATTCTGGCCTGCTCCCTGCGTAGCGTACCCTCTGGCTTTGCAGGTAGCGGCAGAAAGAGAGGCAGCGCCAGCGGCAATGACAACGTTTCTTCGCCGGAGAGGAAAACGCTCGACCCATGACTTTGCCTTCGCTGCAAAAGACGGATGCCCAAACAACGCTCGGGTTTCGGAAATTCCCCAAATCACCGTGGCAATGCCAAGGAGTTGGAGAACGAGCCCTGTGAGCCGGATCACGGGTTCAGGCGTGTGTGGCCGAAGAGACACAATCAAGGCGGCCGAAATTACACCGAGGGCCAGCCAAGCGAAGCGGGCTTCGACCAGCCAAGGCCACAGTTGCTTAACCCGAGACACGCTGATAGGCACGGAGGCCTCCTTATGACGCCCAACGTGATAGCTCAGGGACGCGCCGCTTGCGGCGCGTCCCCTGCAGCGCCCTGTTGGGCCGGCCGTTCATACACAATGCGACTTCCGACAATCAAGCCAGCATGAACGACTGGCGTCTCAATGGGGCCGCCGTACCACTGAAGGTCAACTGCAAACGGAATACGCAACGAAATGGAGCAGCGAAGTTGTGCTGCCTCGGCGATCCAAGTGGCAAGAGAGCCGGAGTCACCCCGCCTTGTGGTTATTTCAATGGCGACATCGAGGTCGCTATCGTGTCGGTTGTCGCCCCTCACGCGACTTCCAAACAAGTAAGCCTTCTCTACAACAGGCTCTGTTGCGGCCCACGAGGCGACCATTTCGGACAGCGTTTCAATAGAAATCACCATCAATCCTTGTATTGAACGGCGTCACCGACACAAACTATGGACGACCAGCAATTATTTATCCAATCAGCCCCTGAGTTAATTTGACAGACCACGTTGACGACTGCATCTGCATCAAGCGAGGCTGCTCGTAATTTCACGCCCTCTATTGCCTCGGCCTCAGTGAGTTGTTGGCGCTGATAAGCATTGCGATGGCACGAAAGCCCCTTAACGGCAGCGAGAACTGTATGGGGGCGTGTAGTCGGTCCACGCACAACCTCCATCGAAGCAACCCGAGCGCGTTGATCGCCTGTAAGGCTTCCGACATCCGGATTAGTAGCGCAACCCGTTAAGCTCGCGAGTGCCAGCAGCATTGCAAATAGTGAAACCGTATCTTGAGTTGCCATGTTTCGCACTCCCTGCGCCCAACGTATGGTCGACACCAAGTGTCGGGATAAAAGTGCTATCGGACACTGCGGATATCCCGCCGGCCGCTGACAAGCCGCTGTTTTGCAAGGTAGCATTCTGGCTCCCATATGTCATGGTGTCCGATATCGTGGAGAATCCGTCCTCCCTCTCTCCGTCCCCCTCGCCCGTCGCACCCGGGGCGCCGCGGCTGCTCGATCTCGTGCGCGAGCGCCTACGGTTGAAGCATTACAGCGTGCGTACCGAAAAGGCGTATCTGGGATGGATCAGACGATACATCATTCATCAGGGGCGGCGCCATCCCGCCGACATGGGCAGGCGCGAGGTCGAGGCGTTTTTGACGTCGCTCGCGGTCGAGCGCGACGTGAGCGCGGCGACGCAGGGGCAGGCGCTGTCGGCGATCCTGTTTCTGTACCGCGAGGTGCTCGAGCAGCCGCTGCCGTGGCTCGACGAGGTGACGCGTGCGAAGCGGCCAGCGCGTCTGCCGTCGGTGCTGTTGCGTGCCGAGGTGCAGCGCCTAATCGCGGCGGCCGACGATCCGCTGAACCTGATCGTGTCCCTGCTGCATGGACCCGAACTGCGGAGCGCCATGGCGCACGCTCAATTCACTCGTGGCACGTCTTCGCTCTCACTGAAGACAAGCGGCCGCCCAGTGTTCGAGAGCTACGACAGCTGACTCGGCTTCTTCGGCCGTAACGTTCGGAGCGTGCACGCCGAGATAACGAAACTCGACGGCGTAGGGGGTCAGGCGCGTGAGCAGGTCGCGTGACACAGGCAGATCAATCTGATTCTGCCCGGAGAGCGCGGCGAGTTCGAGCAGATCGTGGGTGCGACGGAAAAACACGCCCCGTTGCACGAGAACTGCCTTGATGAACTTTTCCGCCGCCTGTTGCGCGTGGAACAGCATCGACTCGTGGGGCGACTCGGCCGACTTGCGCAGTATCAGGAAGGTCGTTCGATCGCGCACCGCTGCGCGAAAGATTTCATTCGCCTGTTCAGTGTGCGGATTCATAAAGCACCCGGCCTTCGCGCGCCGCCCAATACACCGGAGTGCTCCACCAATCCTTGCGCTGCGCGAATTCCGGTTCGGTCAGAAGCATGAGGTCCACGCCGACGCCGAGGCTGCCGAGGGCGTCGCGAAGACACATATACTCTGCGGTGGCGTCGGGGATTTCGCGCTCGATCACCATAAGGTCGAGGTCGGATTCCTCTGTCGCGTCGCCGCGAGCGTAGGAACCGAAGACGATGACCCGCGTTGGCGCATGAGCCGCCGCTACCAGCCTCCGCACGGCCTTAGAGATCGATTCGTCGGTCAACATTGTCGTTCCTCGCGAGGGCTCACGGGAGGGCTTGAGGCTATAGAACCGGAGGTCATTCTACGCCTTCACCGCCTCCAGCAATTCCTTCACCCCCTGCACGCGCTGCTTGAGATTCGGCAAGCTGGCCTTGCGGATCAGCCGATCCGGACCGGACATCTTGGTGTTGCGGTCCTTCTGGATCAGGAAGATGACTTTTGCCGGGTCGATCGGCGCGTCGGAGCCGAACTGGACGCTGATTTGCGCGTCGCTTGCGTCGAGCTTGGCGACGCCGAACGGTTTGACGAGCAGGCGCAGGCGGTGGGTTTCGATCAGCGCCTGGGTCTGCGGCGGCAGTTCGCCGAAGCGGTCGATGAGTTCTTCCTGCAGGTTGCGCAGGTCGCCGTCGGATTCGCAGTTCGCGAGGCGCTTGTAGAGCGTGAGGCGCTCCTGCACGTCGGGGCAGTAGTCGTTCGGCAACAGCGCCGGGGTGTGCAGGTTGATCTCGGAGACGACGTCGAGCGGCTGCGTCAGGTCCGGCTCCTTGCCGGCCTGCAGGTCGCGCACTGCGCGCTTGAGCATTTCGGTGTACAGGCTGAAGCCGACCTGCTGGATCTCGCCGGACTGGTTCTCGCCGAGCACTTCGCCGGCGCCGCGGATTTCGAGGTCGTGCATCGCGAGGTAGAAGCCGGAGCCGAGCTCTTCCATCAGCGTGATCGCCTCGAGCCGCTTCTGCGCGAGCGCGGTCGGCTTGGCGTGGGCGTCGGTCAGCAGATACGCGTAGGCCTGGTGGTGGCTGCGGCCGACGCGCCCGCGCAGCTGGTGCAGCTGGGCGAGGCCGAAGCGGTCGGCGCGGTTGATGATGATCGTGTTGGCGGTCGGGATGTCGATGCCGGTCTCGATGATCGTCGTGCACAGCAGCAGGTTCGCGCGCTGCTGCGTGAAGGTGCGCATCACGCGTTCGAGCTCGCGTTCCGGCAGCTGGCCGTGGCCGATGACGATGCGCGCTTCGGGCAGCAGTTCGGCGAGGTCGTCGCGGAAGTTCTCGATCGTGTCGACCTCGTTGTGCAGGAAATACACCTGGCCGCCGCGCTTGAATTCGCGCAGCACCGCCTCGCGGATGATGCCGCGGCTCGTGCGGTGGACGAAAGTCTTGATCGCGAGCCGCTTTTGCGGCGCGGTCGCGATCACCGAGAACTCGCGCAGGCCTTCGAGCGCGAGGCCGAGCGTGCGCGGGATCGGCGTCGCGGTCAGCGTCAGGATGTCGATCTCGCTGCGCAATGCTTTCAGCATCTCTTTCTGGCGCACGCCGAAGCGGTGTTCCTCGTCGATGATGACGAGGCCGAGGCGCTTGAACTGCACGTCCTTCTGCAGCAGGCGGTGCGTGCCGATGATGATGTCGACCTTGCCTTCGGCGAGCTGTTTCAGTGCGTCGGCCTGCTCCTTGGCGCTCTTGAAGCGCGACAGTTCGGCGATGCGGATTGCAAAGTCGGCGAAGCGGTCGGAGAAAGTCTGGTAGTGCTGTTCGGCGAGCAGCGTCGTCGGCGTCAGCACGACCACCTGCTTGCCGTCGGCGACCGCGACGAACGCGGCGCGCAGCGCGACTTCGGTCTTGCCGAAACCGACGTCGCCGCACACCAGCCGGTCCATCGGCTGGCCGGATTTCATGTCGGCGACGACGGCATCGATCGCCGCCTGCTGGTCGGGCGTCGTCTCGAAACCGAAGCCTTCGGCGAACGCGTCGAGGTCGTGCTGTTTGAAGTCGAAGCGGTGGCCGGGGCGGGCGGCGCGCTGCGCGTACAGCGCGAGGAGTTCGGCCGCGGTGTCGCGCACCTGCAGCGCCGCCTTCTTCTTCGCCTTTTCCCACTGGCCGGAGCCGAGGCGGTGCAGGTCGACCGCTTCCGGGTCGGCGCCGGCGTAGCGGGTGATGACGTGCAGCTGCGACACCGGCACGTAGAGCTTGTCGCCGTTGGCGTATTCGAGATGCAGGAACTCGGTCTCACCCTCACCCAGGTCCATGTGGATCAGGCCGAGATAGCGGCCGATGCCGTGCGACACATGCACGACCGGGTCGCCTGGCTTGAGTTCGGACAGGTCGCGCAGCCACCCTTCCATCGTCGCCGCCTTGCGCGCGTCGCGTCGCCCGCGCGTGCGGGCAGTCGTCGCGTAAAGCTCGGACTCGGTGACGATCGCGATCTTCGCGCCCGGCAGCACGAAGCCGCTCGCGAGCGGCCCGACGCCGAGCGCGAGCGGTTCGCCGGAGACGAGGAAGCCGGCGAAATCCGCGCTGGCTGCCGGCCGGAGGCCGTATTCGCCGAAGAACTCGGAGATCGTCTCACGCCGTCCCGGTGCGTCGGCGAGCACGAAGACGCGGCCGCCGCTGCGCGCCCAGTCGCCCGCGAGGAGCTCCTTCAGGCGATGCAGCGGGTCGGTCGCCTTGCGTTCGACGGAAACGTCGGGGAGGGGAGTGGCGGCCGGCGGCACGTCACCGACGGCGTCGGCGGCTGAAACCTGGATTCGCGGGCGGTCCTTCAGCGCGGCGAAGAAGCTTTCCTGGCCGAGGAACAACGCTTCGGGCGGCAGCGCCGGGCGGGTGCGGTCACCTTTGAGGAAATCGTGGCGCGAGCGCGTGTCACGCCAGAATTCGTCGATCGCGGCCGGCACATCGCGGTGCAGCACGACTGCCGCGTCGGCCGGCAGGTAGTCGAACAGCGTCGCCGTCTCGTCGAAGAACAGCGGCAGGTAGTACTCGATGCCGGCCGGTGCGATGCCGTTCGACACATCCTTGTACAGCGACACGCGCGACGGGTCGCCTTCGAACGCTTCGCGGAAGCGGCTGCGAAAGCGCGTGCGGCCGGCGTCGTCCATCGGGAACTCGCGCGCCGGGAGCATGCGGATCTCCGCCACCGGGTAGACGGTGCGCTGCGTGTCCGGGTCGAAGGTCTTGATGCTCTCGACCTCGTCGTCGAAGAGGTCGATGCGAAACGGCAGCGGCGCGCCCATCGGGAACAGGTCGATCAGCCCGCCGCGCACCGAGAACTCGCCCGGGCTGACGACCTGCGTCACGTGCGTGTAGCCGGCGACCGCCATCTGGTTGCGCAACTGGTCGACGTCGAGCTTCGCGCCCTGCTTCAGGAAGAACGTGTAGGCGGCGAGAAAGGCCGGCGGGGCCATGCGGTACAGCGCGGTCGAAGCGGGCACGAGCACGACGTCGGCCTCGCCGCGGCTCACCGCATAGAGCGTCGACAGGCGTTCCGAGATCAGGTCCTGGTGCGGCGAGAAGCTGTCGTAGGGCAGCGTTTCCCAGTCCGGCAGCAGGTGCGTGCGCAGCGCGGGCGCGAACCACGCGATCTCGTCCTGCAGGCGCTGGGCGTCGAGCGGGTTCGCGGTCACCAGCAGCAGGCAGGGGCCGCGCGTCGCGAGTTGGGCGATCGCCAGCGCGTCGGACGAACCGGCGAGCGCGGGCAGATCGAGCCGCATGCCGGGCTTCGGAAGGGAAAGCGCCGTGAGCTGGGGCAGCAGGGGGTCGAGCGGTCGGGACATCGGACGGGGGCGCGGCGAGACCGCGAAAGAGACGGGTAAGGGCGGAATTATAGGGGATGGGACGGAGCGGGCTTGTCCGACTGGCCGGATCACCCGAGCCCATCGGCAACGGGCGGCGGCAACTTCGTGCGCAACCACTCCGCCGCGAGCAGCGCGAAACGGTCGAGTGCGCCCGGTTCGGTAAAGTCTTCGCCGGCACCGTCGACGAGTTTCCAGTCGCGCGGGGCGCGGATGTGCTCCCAGGCGCGCAGGATCATGGCGAGGTGGAGGTCTTCGCTGCCGATAATCATGCGCAAGGGGACCGCCAGCGTGCCGAGCGGGGTTGCGCCGGCAAGGTCCGGGCGGCCGGCGCGGCACACGATCGCCGCGAAGCGTCCGGGGCCTTTCCATGCCGCCCGGATCGCCGCGCCGCTGCCGGTGCCGGAGGCGACCAGCCCGATCGCGAGGCCGGTGAGCGGTGGCTGGTGGCCGATCCAGTCGGCCACGGCGAGGACGCGGTTTGCCAGCTTCGGGACATTGAAACGCGCATCGGCGTCCCGTGTCTCTTCGTAGCGCGTCAGCAGGTTGATGATCAGCGTCGCGAAACCGGCGTCCTGCAGCGCAGCGGCGACTTTCGTTTCGCACGACTGGGTCGGCGTGCTTCCCGACGGGCGAAGAATCACCGCCAGGCCCCGCACGGTCGGCGCATGCGACAGCTCGCCGTCGAGCCAGACGCGCTCGGCGGGAATGCTGATGGTGGTGTGGCGCAGCTTCACTTCGGGCCTGGGAATGCTGTCAATACGGCTGTCAATACGGCTGTCAATACGCCGGAGCGCAGGCGGCGAGCATGGCACGGTGCGGGTATCGCGGCAACATCGGCTATCAGGCCACGCGGTGGATCGGGACCGGAATCCGGCGCGAGCCGAACGGTTGCTCGAAACGCGCGAAGCGGCCGGCCAGGGGCGTCCCGCAGGCCAGGCATGCGCCGCTGTCGTCGAGCGCATAGCCGAGAATCTCGTACCAGTCGCGCTCGATGACTGCCTTGCCGCATCCGGTGCAGCGCGTCGCGCCGCCATCGACGTCATGCACGTTGCCGGTATAGACGTGCCGCAGGCCCTGCGCGAGCGCAATGCGTCGCGCGCGCGTCAGCGTCGCGGGCGGTGTTGGCGGCGTGTCGGTGAGCTTGAAATCCGGGTGGAAGGCGGTGAAATGCAGCGGCACTTCGGTCCCGAGTTCCTTCGCCACCCAGTTCGAGAGCGCGAGCAGTTCCTCGTCCGAATCGTTCTCGCCGGGGATCAGCAGCGTCGTGATCTCGACCCACACGTCGGTTTCATGGACGAGCCATTTCAAGGTGTCGAGCACCGGCTGCAGGTGCGCGCCGCACAGCTTGACGTAGAACTCGTCGGTGAAACCCTTGAGGTCGACGTTGGCCGCGTCCATGTGCGAGAAAAGGTCGCCGCGCGCGACTTCGGTGACGTAGCCGGCCGTGACGGCCACGGTCTTGAGGCCGAGCGCGTGCGCCGCATCGGCGACGTCCACGGCGTATTCGGCGAAGATCACCGGGTCGTTGTACGTGAAGGCGATGCTGCGGCAACCCCACTCGGCCGCGGTCCGGGCGATCTCGTCGGGGGACGCCTGGTCCATCAGCCGGTCCATGTCGCGCGACTTCGAGATGTCCCAGTTCTGGCAGAACTTGCACGCGAGGTTGCAGCCCGCGGTGCCGAACGAAAACACGCTGGTGCCGGGATAGAAGTGATTGAGTGGCTTCTTCTCGATCGGGTCGATGCAGAAGCCGGAGCTGCGACCGTAGGTGGTCAATACGATGGCGTCGGACTCGCGCATGCGCACGAAGCACGCGCCGCGCTGGCCTTCATGGAGTTTGCAGTAGCGCGGGCATACGTCGCACTGGATGCGATCGTCGTCGAGCTTGTGCCAATGGCGTCCTGGATGGTTCATCCGTGTCCTCACCGCCGCGACCGGCCGGGGCGGCCAAGCGCGACATCAAGAGGTGAAAGTCTGCCGCCGAGCCTCGAGCCGCGCCCGGACCGACCGGATCACTCACGCCACTTGCATACGGTGTAGGTCGCGGCCAGAAGGGTGCCGATGGGGTGATCCGGCGCCAGCCCGGCTTTGCGTTTAAGCGCTGCGACGAACTCGCGCGGTTCCGCCAGCTGTTCCCACACCTGCGGCAGAAAAGTCGCGCTGCGGCAGCTGCCGGAAAGAATCAGGCCGTCGATGCCGGGGCGCAATTGGCGCAACAGATCGACTTCGTCGGCGAACTCGAGGAACTGCGGTTCCGATAGCAGAGACACTTCGATCCGGATGTCGTTCAATTCGCGAGCCGCAAGCGGGAGGAAGCGCGTGTCCCGCGTCGCTGCGGCAACGGCGTTGAGGGCGACGTCTTCGCCGAGGGCGCGTTGCGGGCGCAGGCTGCCGATGCAGCCGCGCAACTCGTCGTAGAGCTTGAGGGTCACGAAGGTGGCAGCGCGTTGCGCGAGGCGCTCGTCCTCCGCGAACGGCGCGGCGGTGAGCCCGAGGTGGCGTTCGAGCGCGCGGCGCGCGTGGGCGAGCAGCGTCAGGCCAAGCTCAGTGTCGGGCAGCGTGGGCATGGGTGCGAGACTCCGAGAATGCGATGCTGGCGTAGCCGACGACGCGGGAACGGTCGCCGGCGGTATCGCCCGAGTTGCGCAGGTCGAGCAGGTGCGGCTCCAGGCCGTGTCGTGCCGCGGCGCGCAGCAATCCGTTGACCGGCGTCGCCCCGCACGCCTGCTCGTGGTCGATTCCCGTGCGAAGCTTCAGGATCTGGCCGACCGTGGCGCGGTCGCAGCTCTGTGCCTGGCCGTACGGGTGGTAATGCGACAGGTCGGAGCTGATCACGATCAGCGTCTCGGGGCCGCCCCACAGTGTTTCGATGATCTCCGCTACCGCTTCGGTGCTGGCGTTCCCGACGAGCAGCGGAACCAGTTCGAAGGCGTCGAGCACCGTCTGCAGGAAAGGCAGCTGGACTTCGAGACTATGTTCGGCGGCGTGCGGGCGATCGTCGACGACGACGTCGGGCCGTGCCTGGAGCGCTTCGCAGTCGCCGCGGCTCATCGGGATCTGCCCGAGCGGCGTCGAGAAGAATTGCGCGGCCGGCAGGGCGAATGCCCGGACCGCCATGCGATGCGCCGGGCCCAGGAGCACGACGCGCCGCACCACGTCGCGCAACCCGGCCAGATTCGCGTACGCGGACGCCGCGACCGGCCCCGAATAGACGTAGCCCGCGTGCGGCACGATCAGGGCTTTCGGTGCGGGCACCGTTTCGAGCGGCACCGCGGCCGCCAGCATTTCTCCGATCTGCGCGCGCAATGCGTGCGGATCGTCCGGATAGAAGTAGCCGGCAACCGCGGCCGGCCGAATCGAAGCAGTGGCCATGGAATTCCTCGTTGGGTGCGAGCACAGGAACCTGCTGCAATTATAGGCCGCTGCCGGATAGCGCGTGCCAGGCGGTGCCGGCTGCGAGGCCGAGGCCGATGGCACTCATGCCACGGAAAATCCTCTTGCCCAGCTCCCGTCCGCCGAGGACGACGGCGAGCACCGTCTTGAAGCCGAGATTGGCCATCATCGCCACGCCGATCGCGATCACGGCCGCGTCGGCAGCGAGTCTCTCGAGGGAAAACAGGCGCATGCTCGACAACGCGATCGCGTCCATGTCGGCGAGGCCCGACACGGCGGCGAGCGCGTACAAGCCGTGGGTGCCGACGATGTCGGACAGCCACGCCGAAACGAACAGGATGACCGCGTACAGCACACCGAAGCCGAGCGCCGCGCGCAGCTCGGTGGGGTTGCGCGTCTGCGGGAGCACCGCCTCGCTGCCGGCCGGAATCCGCCAGTACCAGATCAGCGTTCCCATGCCGAGCACCAGCCCCGGCAGGACCACGATCGCGAGCTTGGCGAGGAGCCCGGGTGCGACGACTGCGGCGATCAGCGCGATCCGGATCATCATGACGACGTTGGCGAGGATGATCACCAGCGCCGCCACCGGGGCCGAGGCCGGCGTGACGCGACTGTCGCGGGCATGGATCAGCGTCGTCGCGGTGCTCGACGCGAGGCCGCCGGCGATGCCGACCAGCGCCGCTCCATAGCGCGCGCCGACAAGCCGGAGGATCGCGTAGCCGGCAAAGCTGAGTCCCGATATCAGCACCACCATCCACCACACCTGGCGGGGGCTGACTGCGCCCTGGGGATCGATCGGGCGGTCCGGGAGGATCGGCAGGATCACGAGCGAGAGCACGCTGAACTGGATGATCGAGATCCAGTCTTTCGATTCGAGCCGGGTGGCCATGCCGCGCAGCTCGGCCTTGAAATACAGCAGGATCGTCGTCGCCACTGCGAGCATCACCGCGATCGTCGCGTGGCCGAGCCACACCGCCGTGCCGAGGCAGTAGCACAGCAGCAGGGCCGCGACCGACGTGGTGCCCGGATCGGTCGCGTCGGGATGGCGAAGGTAGGCTGCGATGATCATCACCCCGACGATCGCGAGGCCGAACACGAAAGGCGCGACGCTGTCGAAATGCTCGCCGAGCATGCCGATCAGCGCGCCGAGCAGGCCGACCAGTCCGAACGTGCGCAGGCCGGCGCGGGCCGAAGCGACGCGCTCGCGCTCGAGGCCGATCAGCAGCCCGATCCCGATTGCGATCAGGAAAGCCTGAATCTGTGCCGCGTCAAAAGGCTTCGCGAAAGGCATGCCGTTACTCCCGATTGTTCTTGAAGGTCTTCGTGATATTGCATGCCGACTGGTTCGTTAATCTATTCGATTCGTGCGGGCGGTGAAACGGTGCGCCGTGCGGCAGAGGTCCGCGCCAATGCCGTGGTCGAATCGTTACGTGTATTCTGGCGGTTCGCGCACCGGCCTCGTCGATTCGCCGTAATTCAGCAGACATAATGGAGCATGAGTGGATTCATTTTTTTGGCAGGCGAGAGACGCGAAATGAGCAACTCGCTGCGTATCGCAATCAACGGTTATGGCCGGATCGGGCGTTGTTTCCTGCGCGCGCTGTATGAGTCGCCGCTGAAGAACACGCTGCAGATCGTGTCGATCAACGAGCCGGCCGACCTCGCGACCATTGCCTACCTGTCACGCTTCGATTCCACGCACGGCGTTTTCCCGGGAAAAATCGGGACCGGAGCCGATTGCCTGATCGTCGACGGGCGCGAGATCGGCGTCACGCATGCCTCTGTGCCCGAGGAGGTCGACTGGAAGGGGATCGGCGTCGACCTGCTGATCGAATGCTCGGGTTGCTACACGCAACGCCATGATTTCGATCGCTTCCTCGAAGCGGGGTGCGAACGGCTGCTGATCTCGCAGCCCGGACGCAGCGCGCAGGACGTCGATCTCACGGTCGTGTATGGCATCAACCACGGCGAGCTCGGCAGCCATCAGCGCATCGTGTCCAACGCCTCGTGCACGACGAACGCGGTCGTACCCGTCCTCGACCAGTTGCACCGCGCGTTCGGCATCGGCCATGTTTTCCTGACGACGCTGCATTCGGTGATGAACGACCAGCCGCTCATCGATGGTTATCACCATTCGGATCTGCGGCGCACGCGTTCGGCCATGCAGTCGATGATCCCGGTCGGAACGGGACTCGCCCAGGGCGTCGAGCGCTTCCTGCCGCAACTGGCGGGACGGGTGCAGGCCAAGGCGATCCGCGTGCCGATCCTCAACGTCTCGGCGATCGACGTCGTCGTCGAACTCGGCTGCGACGCGACATCCCGGGAAATCAACCTGCTTCTCTCGGAAGCCGCGGCGGCGCAGCCGGGCCTGATCGCCTATTCCGTCGATCCGCACGCATCGATCGACTTCAGCCACAACCCGCACTCGGTCATCGTCGACGGCAGCCAGACGCGCATCAACGGCTCGCGCCTCGCGAACCTGCTGCTGTGGTTCGACAACGAATGGGGCTACGCGAACCGGATGCTGGACGTCGCGAATTACTGGAGCAAGCGGTTCAGCTGAGGGCGTCAGGTTTGGCGCGACACGAAGTTGCGCAAAAGCCCAAAAAAACGAAATTCCCTGCTCGGCAAGCGCGCGTATTCTGACGTCTCCAACCCGATATGGATGACTGTCATGAACCTGTCCCAGGCCCTGCTAACCGCGCTGCGCGATCACGGCGCACGCGAGATATTCGGCATTCCCGGCGACTTCGCGCTGCCGTTCTTCAAGGTCATCGAAGAGTCCGGCATCCTGCCGCTGCACACGCTCAGCCACGAGCCGGGCGTGGGATTCGCGGCGGATGCGACGGCGCGCTATCGCTGCTGCCTGGGCGTCGCTGCGGTGACCTACGGCGCGGGTGCGCTGAACATGGTGAACCCGGTCGCCGGTGCGTATGCGGAAAAATCGCCTGTCGTCGTCATTTCCGGTGCGCCCGGCGCGGGCGAGTCGCGTTCCGGGCTGCTGCTTCATCATCAGGCCAAGACGCTGGACTCGCAGTTCGAGATCTATCGCGAGATCACCTGCGACCAGGCGCGCCTGACCGATGCGCGCAGCGCTCCGCGCGAAATCGCGCGCGTGCTGGCGAGCTGCCTGCGCGAATCGCGGCCGGTCTACATCGAGCTGCCGCGCGACATGGTCGGCGTGCCGTGCGAGCCGGTGATCCCGCTCGTGCCTCCCGCGCCGGACCGTGAAGTGTTATCGGCATGCGTGGACGAGATTCTCGTGCGCCTGCGCGGCGCCACGTCGCCGGTGCTGATGGTGGGGGTCGAAGTGCGCCGCTTCGGGCTTGAAGCCAAGGCGGCGGAGCTCGCGCGACGGCTCGGAGTGCCGGTCGTGACCAGCATCCTCGGCCGCGGGCTGCTCGCCGGAACGGATGCGCCGCTCGTGGGCACCTACCTCGGCGTCGCCGGACAGCAGCAAGTGACCGATCTCGTCGAGCAGTCGGATGCGCTGCTGCTGCTCGGCGTCATCATCTCGGACACGAACTTCGGCGTGTCGTCGAAGCAGATCGACCTGCGCAAGACGATCCAGGCGCTCGACCGTCGTGTCACGCTCGGCTACCACACGTATCCGGAGGTGCCGCTCGCGGCGCTGGTCGACGCCCTGCTCGAGCGCCTCGACGGGCCTGCCCCCGCGGTGCGTTTCGATCCGCCACACTACCCGCGCGGGCTGCAGGCCGACGACGCGTCGATCACCCCGAACGACATCGCGCTGGCGATCAACGACCTGATGGACGCCCACGGCCGGATGCCGATCGCGGCCGACGTCGGAGACTGCCTGTTCACCGCGATGGACATCGAGCCGACCGCGCTCGTCGCGCCGGGCTACTACGCGACGATGGGATTCGGCGTCCCTGCCGGTCTCGGGCTGCAGGCGGCATCCGGTGAGCGGCCGCTGATCCTCGTCGGGGACGGCGCGTTCCAGATGACCGGCTGGGAACTCGGCAACTGCCGCCGCTACGGCTGGGATCCGATCGTGATCGTGTTCAACAATTCCTCCTGGGAGATGCTGCGCACTTTCCAGCCGGAATCGGCGTTCAACAACCTCGACGACTGGGGCTTCGCGGCGATGGCGGACGGGCTCGGCGGCGACGGGGTGCGGGTCGGCACGCGCGCGGAACTGAAGGCGGCGCTCGACCATGCGCTGGCGACGCGGGGACGTTTCCAGTTGATCGAGGCGATCATCCCGCGCGGCGTGCTTTCGGACACGTTGTCGCGCTTCGTCGCCGGCGTGAAGCGGTTGTCGCAGAAATAACAGTGGCGCCGGCGCCGGGCGAGGGGTTGTCTTGGCGGGAGCCGGCGTCGCGCGGGTAGAATCCGCGCCATGCAGAACTTTCAGCCTCGTCATTTCGCAATCGTCCCGGCGGCCGGCAACGGCAGCCGCATGGCAGCGTCCCGGCCGAAGCAGTATCTTCCGCTGCTCGGCAAGCCGCTGATTTTCCATTCGCTTGCCGTGTTGTGTGCCGCGCCGGCGATCGACAAAGTGTTCGTCGTGCTTTCGGTCGACGACGCCGAGTGGCGTCGTCACGACTGGTCCTCGCTCGGCCCGAAGCTGGTGCCGCTTTTTTGCGGCGGCGCGACGCGGGCCGACAGCGTGCTCGCAGGGCTGCGCGCGGCCGCCCATGAGGTCGAGCCATCGGACTGGGTGCTGGTGCACGACGCCGCGCGCCCCTGCCTTGCGCCGTGGCACATCGAGAAGCTGATCCGGGAACTCGCGCGCGACGAGGTCGGCGGCCTGCTCGCCGTGCCGGTCGCCGATACGCTGAAGCGCGCCGGCGAGCACCGGCAGGTTCTCGCCACCGTGCCGCGCGAAAACCTGTGGCAGGCGCAGACGCCGCAGATGTTCCGCCATGTGATGCTGCGCCGCGCGCTGGAAGCTGCGACGCACGTCACGGACGAGGCCAGCGCGATCGAGGCCGCGGGCCTGCATCCGCGACTCGTCGAGGGCGACGCGACGAACCTGAAAGTCACTTATCCGCTCGACCTGCACCTGGCCGAGTGGATCCTCTCGAACCGGGAAGGCTGAAATGAAAACTCCGTTCCGTATCGGCCAGGGGTTCGACGTGCATGCGCTGGTGCCGGGGCGGGCGCTGATCGTCGGCGGCGTGCACATTCCGTTCGAGCGCGGCCTGCTCGGGCATTCGGACGCCGACGTCCTGCTGCACGCGCTGACCGACGCGCTGCTCGGCGCCGCCGGCCTCGGCGACATCGGGCGACTCTTTCCCGACACCGACGCGGCGCACGCGGGTGCCGACAGCCGCGTGCTGCTGCGCGAAGCGTTTGCGGCCGTACGGGCCGCGGGTTTCGGCGTCGTGAACGTCGACGCGACGGTGATCTGCCGAGCGCCCCGGATCCTTCCTCATGCGCCGGCGATGGTCGCGAACATCGCCGCTGACCTGGGCATCGACCCGGCGGCGGTCAATATCAAGGGCAAGACGACCGAAAAGCTTGGTTTCACCGGCCGCGGCGAGGGCATCGCGGCCCAGGTCGTCGCGCTGCTGGTGCGACAGGGCGATGAAACCTGATCCCGCTGCGACGGGAAAACCTTCGCGCGTATTCTTCGCGCTGTGGCCGGACGCCCGCGTTGCGAAGCGCCTGCATGAACTCGGCGCCGAGGCGCACGCGGAATGCACCGGGCGCCGGACGCGATGCGAGACGCTGCACCTGACGCTCGCGTTCATCGGCGACGTGTCGCCGCAGCGCCTCGCCGACCTGATCGCGGTCGGGAATTGCGTCGAGGCGACCCCGTTCACGCTGCGGCTGGACTGCCTCGGTGGCTGGCGCCACAACCGCATCGTCTGGGCCGGCGCGCAGAGCTGTCCCGCGCCGCTGGCCGGACTCGTCGAGCGACTCAACGACGCGCTTGAAGCCGCCGGTTTTGCCGTCGAGCGGCGCCCGTTCGCGCCGCACGTGACGCTGCTGCGCAAGGCGCATACGCAGGTTTGCGCGCGCTGTGTGGAACCGATCGACTGGCCTGTCGACGGCTTCGTGCTCGTCGAGTCTGTGCAGAGCAGCGCCGGCGCGCATTATCGGACGCTCAGGGAATGGCGAGCGGGGAAGGGCGGCGGCCAAGGCGCAGACAGCCGGTGCGCCGGGAAAAGCGGCTGACGAGGCTCCCGCGACCGCGTCAGGTCCAGTGGGCCGGCCAGGTGCGAGCGAAGTAGGGCAGCGCCTCGACCCGCTTCATCCACGCTGCAAGCCGCGGGCCGATCCGTGCGCCGATTTCCACGTCCGGCTTCCTCTTCTCGATGCGCAGCGCCAGCGCGATCAACGGGTAGAGCGTGAAGTCGGCCGCGGAAAGTTCGCCCGCGAGCGAGTCGTCCGCGATCATCGTTTCCCACAGGCCGAGTTCGCGCGTGAAGGCGTCGCGCGAGCGCGCGATCGTTTCCTGTTGCCATTCCGCTTTCGGCGTATAGAGCACGTTTGCGACGAGTTCTTCTAGCGCATTCGCCAGATACTGGTCGGCTTCGCGAACCATGCGGCGGATCAGCGCCCGTTGCCGGATGTCGCCCGGAAACAGCAGCGGCGTTTCGTCGTAGCGTTCGTCCAGGTATTCGAGGATCGCCGCCGATTCATAAAGAGCGAGGCCGTCATCGACGATTGCCGGCACTTTCTGGCGCGGGTTGATCGCCGTGTACTCGGGTTTTTTCAGGTCTCCGGCATCGAACGACAACGCCTTGAGTTCGTACCGCAGGTGCTTGTGTTCGAGCGCCAGCCAGACGCGCCAAGCATAAGGCGAGCCGGCGCCGTAGTAGAAACAAAGAGCCATTTCCGTACCTCCCACGCTTTGGAGACCTGCAAACGTCTTGTGCATCCCGATCCTGCGGCACGACTCCGCCCGGCAACCGCATGGCCGGCGTGCCTGCAGTGCAGGATGCCGTGTTGCGTCCTAAAATGAAATATCAGAATGAAAGGTCAAGGGGGCGGGTGGACCAACTGCCCGGATCCTGATCGAGGAGGACCATCATGGCAATCGCATCAAAACTCCAGGAGTACATGAGCGAACACGGCTTGCGGTACGACGTCCTGACGCATCCGCATTCCCACAACAGCATGGAAACCGCCCAGCTGGCACGGGTACCCGGCAATTGCCTGGCGAAATCGGTCGTGCTCGAAGACGATGACGGCTTCCTGATGGCCGTGTTGCCGTCCACCCAGCATGTGCAGCTTGGCTGGCTCAGCAAGGCGATGCAGCGCAACTTGCGTCTGGCGTCCGAGGACGAACTGTCTGCCCTGTTTGCCGATTGCGAACCGGGCGCGGTTCCGCCCGTCGGCAGCGCGTATGGCATGCGGATGGTCGTGGACGACACCTTGGCCGAGCAGCCGGAGATCTACTTCGAGGGCGGCGATCACGAGAAGCTGATCCAGATGAGCGGAGAGGATTTCATGAGGATGATGGAAGAGGCGAAGCACATCCGGTTCGGCGAGCATTACTGGCGGCATTGAGCGCCACCCTTGAGCCAAATGAATGCGGGGCGCTGGGCGCCCCGCGGCTCTTCGAGGTCGCGCATGCTGCGACCTCATCGTCTCATGAACAGAGACGTTCGAAGAATCAGGCTTCCGAGTCAGGAATTCAAAGGAACAGGCACGAGCCTAGTCGCTCGCGCAATACGGGCTCGGGTTCCTTCGTGTAGTCCTTTTCGAAACGATCGGTGATCAGCTGCGCTGTCGGTGTGTCGAGCACCGAATTGAGCATGCCCATGAAGGCGGGCGGCGCGAAGACGATTGCGCGGCTGAACTCATTCTTGGCCCGCCCAAGGTACAGTTCCTGCGCAAGCTGTTGCGCGAACACCTTTGCTTCGTGGGTTTTGGGGATGGTTTGCGGCTGCCTCGAACCTTGCCCGTTGCCTACCGACGCCATGCTGCCGGAACGGTCGGTCACAAGTTCGGAATTCTTCTGTCGGCTTTCCGGATGGATCAGTTCCTTCACCAGTGTGAGTCCCTTGTTCGGACCGAGGTTTGCATAGAGCTTCGCCAGGCTGGCATTGGCAACCAGTATCCAGGTTATAACCATGAATCGTCCTCCGAGAGATAGATCGGGTGGTCTGCCGGTTGTGGCTCTTGCAGCTTAGACGGGCGCCCCATACGTGGCAAACTCATTTTGCCGTGAACGTCAACCGATGACTCCGGGTCCGCCAATGACGCCCGCTCTGAAGGCTGCTATCCCAAGGATTTATTCATTCAGCATCTTGAGTATTTCCGGCGGTGCGTGGCTGGACGCCGCAATGGCGTCGCCGCTCGTCGCGGAAGCGGCGCTCGCCGGCGGCGAGCTCCAGCCCGTAGAAGCGCGACAGCTGCTCGTACACGCGGGGAAGTTCCTGTTCGAGAAGGCAGGGGATCTCGAAGAACGCTTCGGAGGTGACCGCGAAAAACTCGCCCGGACTCTCCGCGCCGTATGGGTCGAGGAGTGTTTCCTCGCCGGCATCGACCTGTGCGCAAAAATGCTGGTAGGCGTCGGTAAACACCCTCGCCCAGGCCGCTCTGCTCATGCCCTGCGGCAGCCGCGGCAAGCCATCGACGTCGCCGTTCTGCATGTCCAGCTTGTGCGCGAACTCGTGGATGACGACGTTTACGCCTTCCGGCCCTTCACCTTCCCGATGCCACGACACCAGCACCGGGCCGCCTTCCCACGCTTCTCCGAGGACTTCGTCGTCGTATTCGTGCACGACCCCGGCGTCGTCCGTTTCATGTCGCGGAATCACGAAGTCTCCGGGGTAGACGACGACACCGACCCAGCCGCGATAGGCGTCGAGGCCGACGCGCAGGATCGGCAGGCAGGCCTGGAGGGCGATCGCAAGCATGATCTGGTCGGTGAGTGCCATGCCGTGGGCGCCGTGGAACTGCTTTTCCGCGAGGAATTCGCGCGCGAGCTGCCGCAGGCGCTCGCGGTCGGCCGGTTCGAGATAGTCGAGAAACGGCAGCTTCTTCTCGACGCCGCTCCATAACGCGTCCGGCACCCGTATCGTGGCGAGCCGGCGTGCCTTTCGCCATTTGCGCAGGAAATTCAGCATCGCGTTCAGCCGGCCGGTTTGCGCGTCGTCAGGAAAATACCGGCGAAAACCAGCGCGATTCCGGCGAAGTGGAAGGGCTGCGGGCGTTCGCCGAGAAAGATCGCCGCGAGCAGCGCCGTGAACACCGGCATCAGGTGGATGAACAGGGATGCCCGGCTCGGACCGACCGCCGCAACGCCGGCGTTGAAGAACACGTAGCCGAGAAAGCCGGGGAAGATGCCGGTGTAGAGAATGCCCGCGAGCGCTGCCGGTGACGGATCGATGAGCCTCCCACTCGCGATTTCCCACGCGTACAGCGGCGCGAGCCCCGCAACGCCGACGGCGGTGAAGGCGGCGAGCATCAGCATCGGATCGATGCCGGCGGGCCGCCATTGCAGGCCGACCGTGTAGAGGCCCCAGGTCAGCACCGCGAGCAGCATCCACAGGTCGCCGGTGTTGAGGCTGAAGCCGAGCAGTGTCGCCAGGCTGCCGCGCGCGACGATGATCATCACGCCGACGAGCGACACGACGACGCCGGCCGCTTCGAGGCCCGTCAGCCGCTTGCCGAGCAGCACGAACGCCAGCGCGATCGTCGCCACCGGCGTGAAGGAATTGAGCAGCGTCGCGCTGGTTGCGGTCGTGTATTGCAGCGCGATGTACGCGAAGGTGTTGTAGCAGCCGACGCCGATGAAGCCGAGGACGACGATCGCGCGCCAGTGCGCCTTGAGGCGGGGCCATTGCGCGCGCAGATGGGGCAGCGCGAACGGCAGCGTCAGCGCGAATGCGATCGTCCAGCGCCAGAAGGCGAGCGTCATCGGCGGCACGGCTTCGCGCAGGCCACGGCCAATCACCATGTTGCCCGCCCAGAACAGCGAGGTCAGCGTCAGGAGCAGATAGGGGCTGGCGAAGCGCTTTTTCATTGATTTTGTCACCGTGGCAGGCCGGTGATGATGGCACAGCGCGGAATCGTCTGCAGCCGGGCGAAGATGAGAGCCGATATGGGATAATCCGCCCATGGTCTCCGTCACGCATGCCATTTCACAGAACGATGCCGTTCCGCCGGTCGAGCTGCTCGCCGACGGTCTGGGCGCCGACGATCGCGCATTGATCGAAAAAGCCCTCGAACTGGCCGAGGGCATCTACGAAAACCACGTCCTCGGCACCGGCGAGTCGGTGTGGACCCACGCGATGGGGACGGCGCTGATCGCCGCGTCGCTGCGGCTCGACGCCGAAACGCGCGTGGCCGCATTGCTGTTCGCCGTCGGCGACTACGTCGAGGACCCGATCGAGACGGTGACGGCGCGCTTCGGCGAAGGGGTTGCGCGCCTCGTCGAGGGGCTGCGCAAGCTCAACGGCCTGCGCCTGCTCACGCGCATGACGACGACCGCGACGGCGCCGGAGATCCGCGCGCAGACCGAAGTGCTGCGCAAGATGCTGCTGGCGATGGTCGAGGACATCCGCGTCGTGCTGCTGCGGCTTGCGTCCCGCACGCAGACGCTGCGTTATTTCACCGAACAGAAAGGCGAAGTCCGCACCGACGTCGCGCGCGAGAGCCTCGACATCTATGCGCCGCTGGCGAACCGGCTCGGCGTGTGGCAGCTGAAGTGGGAGCTGGAAGACCTGTCGTTCCGCTTCCTCGAGCCGGAGACGTACAAACGCATCGCGAAGATGCTCGACGAGCGTCGCGTCGAGCGCGAGAGCTTCATCCAGGAAGCGATCGAACGGCTCAAGCGCGAGATCGCCGCGGTCGGCATCAAGGCCGAGGTTTATGGGCGGCCGAAGCATATCTACAGCATCTACAACAAGATGCGCGCGAAGCGGCTCGACTTCTCGCAGGTGTACGACATCCGCGCGCTGCGGGTGCTGGTCGACAACGTGCGCGACTGCTACACGGTCCTGGGCATCGTGAACCAGCTCTGGCAGCCGATCGGCCAGGAGTTCGACGACTACATCACCAAGCCGAAGGGCAACAACTATCAGTCGCTGCACACCGCGGTGCTCGCCGGCGATGGCCGGGCAGTCGAAGTGCAGATCCGCACGCACGACATGCACAAGCATGCTGAACTCGGGGTCGCGGCACACTGGCGCTACAAGGAAGGCAAGGGGCACGGCGGCGATTACGATGAGAAAATCGCGCTGCTGCGCAGCCTGCTGTCGTGGCGCGACGAGATCGCAGATTCGGCCGACTGGGTCGAGAAGTTCAAGCGCGCCTCGCTCGACGACGCGATCTACGTGCTGACGCCGCAGGGCAAGGTCGTCGATCTGCCGCGCGGTGCGACGCCGATCGATTTCGCGTACCGCCTGCACACCGACCTCGGCCACCACTGTCGCGGCGCCAAGGTCGACGGGCACCTGGTGCCGCTCAACACGCGGCTCGAGAACGGCCAGACGGTGGAGATCACCGCGGCGAAGGAGGGCGGTCCGTCGCGCGACTGGCTCAACGCCACGCAGGGCTATGTCGCGACGGGCCGCGCGCGCACCAAGATCAAGCAGTACTTCAATCAGCTCGAAGAGAACGAGCTGCTCGCGCGCGGGCGCAGTGTCATCACGAAGGAAATGCAGCGCGAGGGGCAATCCCAGGCCAACATCGACGAGATTGCGGGCAAGCTCGGCTTCAAGAACGCCGAGTCGATGTTCGTCGCGGCCGGCCGCGGCGAAGTGGGGCCGCGCGCGGTCCATCTCGCGCTGCGCGACACCGGGGAGCCCGCGCCGGAGGCGGCCGATTCCGGCATGGTGATCGGCCAGAGCCGCGCCGGTGATTCGAGCGACAAGATCCTGATCGTCGGGGTCGGGAAGCTCCTGACTTCGCTCGGACGCTGCTGCAAGCCGGCGCCGCCGGACGCGATCGAAGGGTTCGTCACGCGCAGCCGTGGCATCTCGATCCACCGCGTCGACTGCCGCGATTTCCAGCGCCTCGCGGGCAGCCATCCGGAGCGGGTGATCAAGGCCGACTGGGGCGAGCAGGCGTACAACAACCGCCAGTCGGTGTTTCCCGTCGATATCGCCGTCCAGGCGGCCGACCGGCAGGGTTTGCTGCGCGACATCTCCGAAGTGTTGTCGCGCGAAAAACTCAACGTCATCGCGGTCAATACGCTGACAAAGAAGGGAGTCGCATACATGCGCTTCACGATGGAGGTCGGCGGTGTCGCGCAGGTGCAGCGCGCCATCACGCTGATCCGCGAAGTGCGCGACGTCATCGACGCACAACGCAAGTAGTCCCGGTGCCGGCGGGGCCCGCCCGCTGACGGGCTGGGCAGGATTCTCGAGCCCCAGTCGGCTGCCGCCAGCCCCTCAGCGGCTCGCCGACAGTTCCGTGAGCAGGATCATCTGCGCGGCCCGGCGCACGCCGCGCGGCGTCTTGCGGCGATAGCGCCCGTCTTCGAGCATCTCCCAGGCCTGGCAGTTGTCGCCGAGGTAGGCGCGCAGGCCTTCCTTGATCACGCGCCGTTTCAGGCGCTGGTCGAGCACCGGAAACGCGATCTCGATGCGACCGAAGAAATTGCGGTCCATCCAGTCGGCACTCGACAGGTAAACCTGGTCTTCGCCATCGGCGCGGAAATAGAAAATCCGATGATGTTCGAGGAAGCGGCCGATGACCGAGCGCACGCGGATATTCTCAGACAGCCCGGCGACGCCCGGCCGCAGCGCGCACGGCCCGCGCACGATCAGGTCGATGTCGACGCCGGCCTGCGAGGCGGCATAGAGCGCCTCGATCGTTTCCGGTTCGAGCAGCGCGTTCATCTTCACCATGATGTGGGCGCGGCGACCCGCCCGCGCGAGTTCTGCCTCGGCGTTGATCGCGGCGACGACGTTCGACTGCAGCGCGAACGGCGCCTGCCACAGATGCTTCAGCGTGCTCGCCTTGCCCAGCCCGGTAAGCTGCTTGAAGACTTCGGCGACGTCCTGGCCGATCTCCTCGTTGCACGTGAGCAGGCCGAAGTCGGTGTAGAAGCGTGTCGTGCGTGGATGGTAATTGCCGGTGCCCATGTGCACGTAGCGGCGCAGCCCGTCTTCTTCCCGGCGGACCAGCATCAGCAGTTTTGCGTGGGTCTTGTAGCCAAACACGCCGTAGACGACGTGAGCACCGACTTCTTCAAGGCGATTTGCCCAGTTGATGTTCGCCTCTTCGTCGAAGCGTGCCATCAGTTCGAGCACGACGGTTACTTCCTTGCCTTTCTGCGCGGCGCGCACGAGATGTTCCATCAGCACGGAATCGGTCCCGGTGCGATACACCGTCATCTTGATCGCCAGCACCTGCGGGTCGTCGGCCGCTGCCCGCAGCAGGTCGATCACCGGCGTGAAGCTCTGGAACGGGTGGTGCAGCAGCACGTCCTGCTTGCGGATCGCGTCGAAGATCTCGCGGCCTTTTTCGAGCGTTTTCGGCAGGCCCGGCAGGAAAGGCGGGTAATTCAGGTCGGGACGGTTCACCCAGTCCGTCACCTGCATCAGGCGCACCAGGTTGACGATGCCCGGCATGCTGTAGAGATCCTTGGGGCCGAGCCGGAAGTGCTGCAGCAGGAACGCCGCCATTTTTTCCGAGCAGTTGTCGGCAATCTCCAGCCGCACGGCGTCGCCGAAGTGACGCTGCTGCAGTTCGCCTTTCAGCGATACGCGCAGGTCCTTGACTTCTTCTTCGTCGACGAACAGGTCGGAGTTGCGCGTGACGCGGAACTGATAGCAGCCCAGCACGCGCATCCCGGAGAACAGCTCGCCGACATGCGCATGCAGGACCGACGACAGGAAGACGAAGGTGTATTCGTGCTCGCAGATTTCGCGCGGCAGCCGGATCACCCGCGGTAACGCGCGCGGCGCCTGGACGATCGCCGTGCCGGAATCGCGGCCGAAGGCGTCGAGCCCTTCGAGTTCGACGGCGAAATTCAGGCTCTTGTTGAGCACGCGCGGAAACGGATGCGCCGGATCGAGGCCGATCGGAGTGAGTACCGGAATCACTTCGCGCAGGAAATAATCGCGCACCCACGCGCGCTGGGCGTCGGTCCACAGGTGCCGGCGCGGGAACACGATGCTTTCGGCTTCGAGCGCCGGCAGGATGTCTTCGTTGAGCAGTTCGTACTGCTGGGCGATGATGCTGTGGACCTCGAGGCTGACGCGGTCGAGCAACTCGGTCGGCAGCAGGCCGTCATTGCCCGCGGTACGGCTGCCGAGGCGGATCTGTTCCTTGATGCCGGACACCCGGATTTCGAAGAATTCGTCGAGATTGCTCGAGACGATGCACAGGAAGCGCAAGCGCTCGAGCAGCGGAACGGTGTGATCGGCCGCCTGGGCCAGCACCCGGCGCTGGAACTGGAGAAGAGACAGCTCCCGATTGATGAAATGCTCGGTGGGGAAAAGCTGGCTTAGTGGGGGCCTGTGCATGGGTCTCATTATGGCTGGGGGTGTGCCTGCCGCGATTATGTGACAAATGTGTTGCAAATGCATGAACGTGCGCCGGCAGCCATGACAATCGCGAATTCACGCGGAACCCTCGCCCGCATCGGGCGCAGCTTGTGCCGCGGGGCCGGGTGGTAGAATGTCGGCCACTTCGACCTGCGCGATTGCGTGCCTACACGATGATGCAAGAACTGATCGCAGCGATCGACCTCGGTTCCAACAGTTTCCGGCTCCAGGTGGGCCGGATCGTCAATGATCAGATCTATCCGCTCGACGGACTCAAGGAAGCGGTCCGCCTCGCCGCCGGCCTGTCGGCAGACAAGCTGCTCGATGTCGCGGCCCAGCAGCGCGGTCTGATCGCGCTGCAACGCTTCAACGAGCGTCTGCGCGGTTTTCCGCCCGACGCGGTACGGGCGGTGGCGACCAACACGCTGCGAGTGGCGAAGAACTCGCCCGAGTTCCTCCTTCGTGCCGAAGCGGCGCTCGGGGTGCCGATCGAGGTGATCGCGGGGCGCGAAGAAGCACGCCTGATCTACGTCGGGGTCGCGCATACGCTGCCCGACCCGCACCGCCAGCAGCTCGTCGTCGATATCGGCGGCGGGTCGACCGAATTCATCATCGGCAAGAGCTTCGAGCCGATCCATCTCGAGTCCCTCTACATGGGCTGCGTGAGCTTCAGCCTGCAGTACTTTCCGGGCGGGCGGATCGACAAGCGCGGCTTGCGGGAAGCCGAACTGGCGGCCCGGCGCGAGCTCCAGGCGATCGCCCATTCGTACCGCGAGACCGGATGGGAAGTGGCCGTCGGGTCGAGCGGATCGGCCAAGGCGCTCGTCGAGATTCTCGAGCAGAACGGATTCTCGGAAAGCGGGATCACGCGCGACGGACTGGAGCGGCTGAAAGCGGCGATGCTGCGGGCCGGCAGCATCGATCGCGCCGATCTGGCGGGCCTCAAGGGCGATCGCCTGCCGGTGCTGCTCGGCGGGCTCTCGATCATGTCGGCGGTGTTCAAGGAGTTCGACCTCGAGCACATGGTGTTTTCGGAAGGGGCGTTGCGTCTGGGCGTGCTCTACGATCTGCTCGGCCGCTACCACCACCACGACTTGCGCGATGCGACCGTCAACGCGTTCGTGACTCGTTATGGAACGGATCGCAAGCAGGGTGCCAGCGTTGCCGACACTGCTTCCCACCTGCTGTCGCGCCTGGTTCCCGAAGCTGCCGAAAGCGACCACCCGGACCGCCGCTTCCTGCGCTGGGCGGCGATGCTCCACGAAGTCGGGGTTTCGGTCGCGCACTCCAGCTACCACAAGCACAGCGCCTATATCCTCGCCAATGCCGACATGCCGGGCTTCTCGCGAATGGATCAGGGCCGCCTGGCGCGGATCGTGCTGGCGCATCGCGGAAAACTGGAGCGGGTGGCGGCGATCGATCCCGAAAGCCGCGACTGGCTGCTGATCGTGTGCCTGCGCCTCGCGGTGATCGTCCATCGCGCCCGCGACGGACGCGGCATCCCGCCGATCGACATCGAACGCGACGGGCGCGGCTTCATCGTCACCGCTCGCGACGGCTGGCTGCAGAAGCTGCCGCTGACCGCGGCTGCGATCGAGGAAGAGCAGCGGCAGTGGCTGTCGGTCGGACGCAGCCTCGTGCTGCGCACGCCGCCCGGCCGGGCGCTGGTCGCCTGACGCCGGATCGTGCGCGCGCCCACCGCAAGCTGCGGGCTGTCGGCCGGAAGTGGTGCGAGGCCCGAGTGCCGGCTGGAGGGTGACTGGACGCTGCGCGCGCTCGCACCGCGCGCCGACGAATTCCGCCGCCTGCTTGCCCGTGCCGGGCAGGGCGCCAGCTGGAAACTCGACGGCGTAACGCGCCTCGACAGCTTCGGCGCGACGCTGTTGTGGCACGCGTGGCGCGAACAGTGGCCCGAAGATCTGAGCGCCGACGACGAGCTGCGCGCGGTGATCGGCCGCATCGCGGCGACGGCCGCCGAGCCCTTGCCCGAAGCGCGGGCCTTCACGCTGACCGACGCCATCGTCGTGCTCGGCGCGGCGCTCCTGGGTTTTGCCAATCATCTCGCCGGATTCGTGCGGCTGGCGGGACAGCTGTGCCTGGACATCGCGTATCTGCTGCGCCACCCGGGCGACTGGCCGCTGCGCGAGATTTCGGCAAATTTCTACAAAGTCGGCGCCAAGGCCACGCCGGTCGCAGCGCTCGTCGGCTTTCTGATCGGCGTGGTGTTGTCCTACCTTTCGGCGCTGCAACTGCGGGCTTTCGGCGCGGACATCTACATCGTCAACATCCTCGGCCTCGGCATTGTCCGCGAACTCGGGCCGGTCCTCGTTTCGGTGCTGGTGGCCGGGCGTTCGGGGTCGGCGATGACCGCCCAGCTCGGCGTGATGCGCGTGACCGAGGAGCTCGATGCGCTGTCGGCGATGGGCATTTCGCGCACGGTGCGCCTGGTCTTGCCGAAAGTGGTCGCGCTGACGGTGGCGATGCCCTTGCTCGTGCTATGGACCTCGGCCGTCGCGCTGTTCGGCGGCATGGTGTCGGCATGGGTGCAACTCGATCTCGGCTTCGGTTTTTTCCTTGACACGCTGCCGCGCGTCGTACCCGTTGCGAACCTCTACATCGGACTCGCGAAGGGCGCGGTTTTCGGCTTGTCCATCGCGCTCGTGGCCTGTCACTTCGGCCTGCGCGTGCGGCCGAATACGGAGAGCCTGTCGACCAACACGACCGCGTCGGTGGTCTCGGCGATCACCGTCGTGATCCTCATCGACGCGGTGTTCGCGATTGCGACGCGTTCGATCGGAGTGCCCGGATGAGCGACGCACCGGTCATCGAGCTGCGCGGCATCGTCACCCGCTTCGGGAGCAATCTCGTGCACGACGGAATCGACCTGTCAGTGGCCCGCGGCGAAGTCGTGGCCCTCGTCGGCGGGTCCGGCAGCGGCAAGACGACGCTGCTGCGGCACATGATCGGGCTGACACGCCCGGCGCGCGGAGAGGTTTCGCTGTTCGGCGAGCCGCTGTTCTCGGGCAGCCTTCGCGAGCAGCGGGCGCGGCGGCGGCGCTTCGGCGTGCTGTTCCAGCACGGGGCGCTGTTCTCGGCGTTGAACGTCGCCGAGAACATCGGGTTTCCGCTGCGCGAACTGCATGTCGTGACGCCGAAGGAGATCCGCGATCTGGTTGCGTTGAAGCTCGCGATGGTCGAGCTCGAACCGTCGACCGCGCTATTGATGCCCGCCGAACTGTCGGGCGGCATGGTGAAGCGCGTCGCGCTCGCCCGTGCGCTGGCGCTGGAACCCGAATTGCTGCTGCTCGACGAGCCTACCGCCGGGCTCGATCCGGACCGGAGCGCGGCGTTCGTCGAACTCGTCCGCTCGCTGCAGGCCCAGCTTGAGCTGACGGTGGTGCTGGTGACGCACGACATCGACACCCTGGCGGCACTGTCGTCGAAGGTGGCGATCCTCGCGGAACGGCGCATTCTCAGCTACGCCTCACAGGAGAAAACGATGGAACTTGATCATCCTTTCGTCGCGAGCTTTTTCCGTGGCGAATTCGGCAGGCGCGCAATCGCACGGAGCAGGGGGAAAACCTGATGGAAAACCGCGCTCACGCGCTCGCCGCCGGAGTGTTCGCGCTGCTGCTCGGTGCTGCACTGGTCCTCGCGCTGTGGTGGTTCTCCGACGGGCGGCAGCCGACACGGGATTACGTTCTCGAATCGCGCGGCAGCGTCACCGGCCTGAACGTCGAAGGGCAGGTGCGCTATCGCGGCATGCCGGCTGGCAAGGTGACCGATATCCGGATCGATCCACAGGACTCCTCAAAGATCCTCGTTGATATCCGCATCCGCGAGGATCTGCCGATCACCCGCGGCACGCGTGCGCGCCTGGGCTACCAGGGCGTGACGGGGATCGCGTACGTGCAGCTCGACGACAGCGGCGAGAACCCGGTGCCGTTGACCGGCGACCCGCCCCGGCTGGTGCTGGAGCCGGGCCTGATGGAGCAGCTGACCGACAGCACGCTGGATGCGATGAGGCGGGTGACGATGATCGCCGACCAGCTCGCGCAATTCCTCAGCGACGACAACCTCGGACGGCTGCGCAACACATTGCAGCGTCTGGATTCGGCCGCGGCCGGGATCGACCGCACCTTTGCCGACGCGCCCGCAACGCTCGAGGCGATCCGCTCCGCACTGAACCAGGACAATCTGAAGAAATTCGCCGCGACACTCGCGAACCTCGAGCAGGCAAGCGGCGACGTCGTGCCGGCGGTCGCCGAAATGCGCGCGCTGATGGCGCGCCTGCAGTCGACAGCGGAGAACCTCGACGCGGCGACGGCCGCGACCGGCGAAGGGCTGATCGACAACACGCTGCCCCAGCTCAATGCGCTGCTGAAAGAGCTGACCGGAACCTCGCGCCGGCTCGGAAGCCTGATCGAAGAGGTCCAGGCGTCGCCGCAGATGCTGTTGAGCGGCCGCTCGCGCCGCCCTCCGGGCCCCGGCGAGGACGGGTTCGAACCGGAACGGAAATGACCGGACAGGAAACTGCGCAATGTTGATGTCTATGAAGGCAGGACGATCGGGTCTGCTCGTGCTGGCGCTCGCGGCGGCCCTGGGAGGATGCGGCAACCTCGGCGTGCCGGCCGAGCGCTTCACTTTTTTCGACCTGGGGCTCGCGGAGCCGGTCGAGCCGGCGCTGGAATTCCCGCCGGCGCGCGTCGAAGTGCGTGCGCCGTCATGGTTGTCGACCGGCGCGATGCAGTACCGGATCGATTATCGACAACCGGCGCAGCGGGAAGCGTATTCCGAGACGCGCTGGGTCGCGGAGCCGGCCGAAATGCTGCGCGTTGCACTCGACCGCGCCCTGACGGCGAACCGGAGCGCCGACGGCGAATGTCGATTGCATGTCGAGCTGGACGAATTCGTGCAGGTGTTCGACAGTGAACAAAGCAGCCACGCGAAGATTGTCGCCCGTGCTGCGCTCCTCGTCCCGCGCAGCGACGCCGAATTGTCGCATCGCACGCTCGTCGTCAGCGAACCAGCGCCAACCCCGGATGCGGCCGGCGGCGTGATCGCCTTCCGGCGGGCCGTGCAGCGGCTGGCGCATGACGTTTCGATCTGGCTGGCGAGCCTTGACCCTGAAAGGGCACAGGGATTGAATACTTCAGGACGCTGCAGGCGCTAGCGGCCAGCGTCCACCTCACTGCAATAATCATGACAGCGGAGCAGAAATGACCGAACGCGAATCGTCACCCTACGATATTGGTCTGGAGAAGAATGCCGCCAATTACGTCCCGCTCACGCCGCTGACGTTCATCGAGCGCAGCGCCTACATTTATCCGGACCGGATCGCCGTCATTCATGGCGCACGCCGGTACACGTGGCTGGAAAGCTATACGCGCAGCCGTCGTCTGGCATCGGCGCTGAAGCAGCTGGGCGTCGGGAAGAGCGATACCGTCGCGGTCGTCCTCAACAACACTCCGGAAATGTTCGAATGCCATTTCGGCGTGCCGGCGACGGGTGCGGTACTCAACACGATCAACACACGCCTCGAGCCCGAAGCCGTCGCGTTCATGCTCAACCATGCCGAAGCGAAGGTGCTGATCACGGACCGCGAGTTCGCCCGGGTCGTGGCGAAGGCGATCGAACTCGCGAACCGGCCGGACCTGATCGTCATCGACGTCGACGATCCGGAATACAGCGGGCCGGGGGAGCGCGTCGGCACGCTCGAATACGAGGCGCTGCTCGAGACGGGCAGCCCGGACTTCGCCTTCGAGCAACCCGCCGACGAATGGCACGCGATCTCGCTGAACTACACGTCCGGCACCACCGGCAATCCGAAAGGCGTCGTCTATCATCACCGCGGCGCGTACCTCAACGCGATGAGCAACATCGTCAGCTGGGGCATGCCGTCGCATTCGGTGTATCTGTGGACGCTGCCGATGTTCCACTGCAACGGCTGGTGCTTCGCGTGGACGATGGCGGCCAACGCCGGCACCAACGTGTGCCTGCGCCGGGTTGATGCGCGTCTGATCTTCGAGGCGATCCGCGAGCACGGCGTCACGCATTACTGCGGCGCGCCGATCGTCCATTCGCTGCTCGCAAATGCGCCTGAATCCTGGCGCGAAGGCATCGACCACAAGGTGTACGGCCTCGTCGCGGCCGCGCCGCCGCCTGCCGCGGTGATCGAAGGCATGGCGAAGATCGGCATCGACCTGACCCACGTGTACGGCCTCACCGAAACCTACGGTCCCGCTGCGGTCTGCGCGAAGCACGACGAGTGGAAGGATCTCCCACTGGCCGAGCAGGTCGCGCTGAACGGGCGCCAGGGCGTGCGCTATCACGCGCAGGAGGGCATCACGGTGCTCGATCCGCAGACGATGGAGCCGGTGCCCTGGGACAACCAGACGATGGGCGAGATCATGTTCCGCGGCAACCTCGTGATGAAGGGTTACCTGAAGAACCCCGACGCGACCGAGGAGTCGTTTCGCGGCGGCTGGTATCACACCGGCGACCTGGCGGTGATGCAGGCCGACGGCTACGTCAAGATCAAGGATCGCTCGAAGGACGTGATCATCTCCGGCGGCGAGAACATCTCGTCGATCGAAGTCGAGGATGCGCTGTACAAGCATCCGGCGGTGATGGCAGCGGCGGTCGTCGCGCTGCCCGATCCGAAGTGGGGTGAAGTGCCGGCAGCTTTCGTCGAGCTGCGCGACGGGGCGACGGTGACCGAAGCGGAGCTGATCACGCACTGCCGCGAGCATCTCGCCGGCTTCAAGTCGCCGAAGAAAGTCATCTTCGGGCCGTTGCCGAAAACTTCGACCGGCAAGATCCAGAAGTTCGTGCTGCGTGAGCAGGCGAAATCGACCCAGTCCTTCGAATAGACCCACGGGGAGGAACAGAAATGAGCGCAGTCCCGCAATCCGATGCCGAAACCCTGCTGCTGCGCCGCGATGAAGGCGGCGTGGCGTACCTTGCACTGAACCGGCCCGGCCAGTTCAATTCGCTGTCGCAGGCGATGCTCGAAGCGCTGATCGCCGAGATCGACGCCATTGCAGCAGACGCCAGCGTGCGCGTGGTCGTCCTGTCCGGCGAAGGCAAGGCATTTTGCGCCGGCCACGACCTCAAGGAGATGCGCGGCAACCCCGCGCTCGAGTTCCAGCAGGCGCTGTTTCGCCTGTGCGGCCGGTTCATGGTGAAGCTGACCGAGATGCCGCAGCCAGTGATCGCGCGGGTGCACGGCATCGCGACCGCAGCCGGGTGCCAGCTGGTGTCGATGTGCGACCTCGCGGTGGCCGCCGACGTCGCGCGGTTCGCCGTGTCTGGCATCAACGTCGGCCTGTTCTGCGCGACACCCAGCGTGGGTTTGTCGCGCAATATGGGGCGCAAGGAGGCGTTCGAGATGCTGGTCACCGGCGATTTCATCGATGCGCATGAAGCGCAGCGCCGCGGGCTGGTCAATCGCGTCGTGCCGCTCGAGCAACTCGACGACGAGATCGCGAAACTCACCGCGTCGATCTGCGCAAAGTCGCCCGTCGCGGTGCAGATGGGCAAGCAGATGTTCTACCGCCAGCTCGAGATGGGAATGGAGGCCGCTTACCAGATGGCTGCCGAGACGATGGCCTGCAACATGATGACCGAGGACGCTGCGGAGGGCATCGATGCCTTCGTTGCCAAGCGCAAGCCGCAGTGGCGCGGGCGCTGAGCCCGCCCGGACGACGGGCGTGCCGGTGCCTGTCGACACCCCGATGCTTGTGGACACCCATATCCACCTCGATGCCGAGGAATTCGAGCACGACCGCGAGGCCGTGCTCGCGTCGGCCCGGTCGGCCGGCATAGCGCGTTTCGTCGTCCCGGGCGTCGAGGTCGCGAACTTCGATCGCGTCGCGGCGCTCGCCGCGGCGCATCCCGACATCCGGTATGCGTGTGGCATCCATCCGCTATACGTCGACGCTGCAGGGCCTGACGATCTGGCGATTCTCGAGGATCGTCTGAGCAAGGGCGACGCCATCGCCGTGGGCGAGATCGGACTCGATTTCCTCGTTGCCGGCGACGAGCGCAACAGGGACCGGCAGGAGCAGTTCTACGTCGCGCAACTGAAGCTCGCACGCCGCTTCGAGTTGCCGGTGATCCTGCATGTGCGACGCGCGGTCGACGCAATCCTCAAGCACTTGCGACACGGGGGGGTGCGCGGTGGCATCGCGCATGCCTTCAATGGCAGCCGGCAGCAGGCCGACGCGTTCATCGCGATGGGCTTCAAGCTGGGTTTCGGTGGGGCGATGAGTTTCGACGGCTCACGGCGCATCCGTGCACTCGCGGCGACCTTGCCCCTGGACGCGGTCGTTCTCGAAACGGACGCGCCGGACATGTCCCCCGCTTGGGCGCAGGGGCGGCGCAACGAACCGTATAACCTGCTGCGTTATGCCCGGATTCTCGCCGACCTGAGGGGGATTCCGGTCGGCGAGGTGATTGCAGCAACGGGCCGCAACGCAGTTTCGGTGTTTGCCGGAAGGCTTTAGGCCGACTGCCTTTTCGTCATGTTTGCGGACTGGGCGATGAGATCGGCGATGTCGCGCTTGACGCGCGCCACGTCGCTGTCGAACTTGTCATAGATCATCAGCGAAATACCGAATACGTAGGCATAGAGCAGCATGCAGCGGCTCGACGCTTCTTCCATCGGCACGCCGCACGCGAGAAACAGGTCGCGCGCGCAGCGCAGGCGGATGTCGTCGACTTCGGCGACGATCGCCGCGGCTTCCGGATCGCGCCGCGCCCAGTCCCGCACCGCCAGTTCGATCATCGCGCCGCGGCGGCTGCGGCTTGTGCTGTAGATGTCGATGACGTAGTAAATCTGCTCCAGCTCGCGCCCGGGGTCCGCTCGGGTCTGCTTGACGATGTCGCGGATCCGGCCGTCGCGCCAGGTCTGCAACACGGCCATCAACAGGTCGCGCCGATCCTGGAAATGCCAGTAGAAGCTTCCTTTCGTGACTTTCAGGCGCTTGGCCAGCACCTCGACGCGCAGACCGGCGATGCCTTCCTCGGCGAGCACGTCGGTGGCGGCAACGACCCATGCATCGCGGTCGAGTTGAACCCGGGGTTTGTTCACGACGTTTTCCATACGGGATAGTATTGACGAATCCTGGACCATACGCTACCGTACGCATCCATACCGATGCGTATGGAACGATTTTTTTGAGCGGCGGTCAAGGTGTCATTCGATTTCGGGCAGTGACATAATGCCCGGACCCATAAAAACACTGACCAGATAGATTAAGGAGCGCGGCATTGAAGATCCTGGTACCCGTTAAGCGCGTGGTCGATTACAACGTCAAGGTGCGTGTCAAGAGCGACGGCACCGGCGTGGATATCGCCAACGTGAAGATGTCGATGAATCCGTTCGACGAGATTGCAATCGAAGAAGCGGTGCGGCTGAAGGAAGCCGGTATTGCGACCGAAGTGGTGGCGGTGAGTTGCGGCGTCGCCGCGTGCCAGGAGACGCTGCGCGCGGCGATGGCGATCGGTGCGGACCGCGGCATCCTCGTCGAGACCGACGCTGAACTGCAGCCGCTCGCCGTCGCAAAGCTCTTGAAGGCGCTGTGCGACAAGGAAGCCCCGCAGCTGGTGATCTGCGGCAAGCAGGCGATCGACGACGACTCGAACCAGACCGGCCAGATGCTGGCCGCCTTGATGAGCTGGCCGCAAGCTACCTTCGCGTCGAAGCTCGTCGTTGCCGATGGTGCTGCGACCGTCACGCGCGAGATCGACGGCGGCCTCGAAACCCTCGAAATCAAGCTGCCGGCGGTCGTCTCGACCGACCTGCGCCTGAACGAGCCGCGCTATGCGACGCTGCCGAACATCATGAAAGCGAAGAAGAAGCCGCTCGACACGGTCAAGCCCGCCGAACTCGGCGTCGATGTCGCACCGCGCCTGGCGACGCTGAAAGTCGTCGAACCGGCGAAGCGGAGCGCCGGCGTGCGCGTCGCCGACGTCGCGCAGCTCGTCGACAAGCTCAAGAACGAAGCGAAGGTGATCTGAACATGGCGATTCTGGTTATTGCTGAACACGACAATGCGAGCCTGAAGGCCGCGACCCTGAACGCCGTGGCCGCGGCCACCGAGCTCGGCAAGGCGGCCGGAGGCGAAGTGCATGTCCTCGTCGCGGGCGCGAACTGCGCCGCGGCCGCGGCAGAAGCCGCGAAGCTCGCTGGCGTGGCCAAGGTGCGCGTCGCCGATGCCGCGCACTACGACGCGCAGACCGCCGAGAACGTCGCGGCGCTCGTCGTCGCTCTCATCGCCGATAAGGCCGGCGACTACTCGCACCTTGTCGCGCCCGGCACCTCGTACGGCAAGAACGTGACCCCGCGCGTGGCGGCACTCCTCGACGTCGCGCAAATCTCCGACGTCGTCGCGATCGAAGCGGCCGACACTTTCCAGCGCCCGATCTACGCCGGCAACGCGCTGGCGACCGTCAAGAGCGCCGATCGCGTGAAAGTGCTGACGGTGCGCACGACCGCCTTCGAAGCGGCGGCAGTGGCAAATGAGGGCGGCGCCGCGGTCGAAGCACTCGTCGCGGGGCCCGACCTGGGTGTGGCGAAGCTCGTCGGGCGCGAGCTCACGAAGAGCGCGCGCCCCGAACTGGGTGCGGCGAAGATCATCGTCTCCGGCGGCCGGGGTCTGGGCAGCGGCGAGAACTACCACAAGCTGCTCGAGCCGCTCGCCGACAAGCTCGGCGCCGCGCTCGGCGCCTCGCGCGCCGCGGTCGACGCCGGTTTCGCCCCGAACGACTACCAGGTCGGCCAGACCGGCAAGATCGTCGCGCCGCAGCTCTACATCGCGGTCGGCGTCTCGGGCGCGATCCAGCACCTGGCGGGCATGAAGGACTCGAAGGTCATCGTCGCGATCAACAAGGATCCCGAGGCGCCGATCTTCCAGGTCGCCGACTACGGGCTTGTCGGCGATCTGTTCGAGATCGTCCCCGAGCTGACCAACGCGGTAGGCTGACGCCGCGCGAGCGAAACCGGGCCCGGACCCGCACGGGGAGCAGCGAGATTGGACCTCCCTGTCTCGCTGTTCCCCGCCTCCTGGCACTGGATTTCGCTCACCCTTTCGCTGTTCGTGTTCCATCACCTCGCCACGACGATCCGATGGAAACACCTCGCAGCGCCGGCGCAGCTAAACCTGCTGCTCGGCTTCGTCGTAAGCCTGATCCTGTTGTGGAGCCTGAGGGCCGGCGTCAAGCCCGGCCTGAATCTCCATTTGCTCGGCGCAATGGTTGCCACCCTCGCGCTGGGTCCCCGGCTCGCGATCGTCGCGCTGGGGCTGGCGCTGGCCGGGATTACCCTGAACGGGGCCCTCGAGTGGCAAGCCTGGCCGCTCAATTTCCTGCTGATGGGCGTTGCGCCGGTGCTCGCCGCGCAACTGTGGCTGCGCACGGTGGAACGTCGCCTGCCGGCGCATTTGTTCGTGTTCATCTTCGTCGTGGCATTCATCGGCTCTGCGGTCACGGCGATGCTGCAGGGAGTCCTTGCAGCCGCGGCGATGGTAGCGGGCAGTGCCTATTCATTTGCGTTTCTGGCCAGCGATTATCTTCCTTACCTCCTGTTGCTCGGTTTTGCGGAGGCCTGGATGAGCGGGGCGGCGATCACGCTGATGGTGGTGTACCGGCCCGACTGGGTGGTGGCGTTCGATGACCGCCGCTATCTGATCGACAAGTAACCCGATGCGGCAGCAAGAGCCGCAAATTACAACAAAGTACTGGAGAGTTAGAAAAATGAGCCAATACACTGCACCTGTTCGCGACATGCAGTTCGTCATGCACGAACTGGCCGGACTGCAAGAAGTCGCAAAGCTTCCTGGCTGCGAAGAGGTGTCGAGCGACCTGGTCGATGCGATCCTGGACGAAGCGAACAAGTTCGCCAGCGGCGTTCTGGCGCCCCTGAACCGGATTGGAGACCAGGAGGGTGCGAAGTGGGATCATGGCAAGGTCACGACGGCGCCCGGCTGGAGAGAGGCCTATCGCCAGTTCTCGGAGGCCGGGTGGACTGCGGTCGCAGGCGATCCGGAATACGGCGGCCAGGGGTTGCCGAAGCTGCTCTCGACTGCCGTCATGGAAATGTGGAAGGCGGCGAACATGGCCTTCTCGCTGTGCCCGATGCTGACCAACGGTGCGATCGAGGCGATCGCGCTGCGCGGCAGCGACGAGCAGAAGACCGCTTACCTGCCGAAGATGATCAGCGGCGAGTGGACCGGCACGATGAACCTCACCGAGCCGCAGGCGGGTTCCGATCTGGCAGCGGTGCGCACGCGCGCCGAACCCCAGGGCGACGGCACGTACCGCCTCTTCGGGCAGAAGATCTTCATCACCTATGGTGAGCACGACCTGACCGACAACATCGTTCACCTGGTGCTTGCGCGCCTTCCCGACGCACCCGAAGGCGTGAAGGGGATTTCGCTCTTTGTCGTGCCGAAGTTCCTGCTCAATGCCGACGGCACGCCCGGCGCGCGCAACGACGTGCAGTGCGTCTCGATCGAGCACAAGCTCGGCATCCACGCGAGCCCGACCTGCGTGCTCGCGTTCGGCGACAACGGCGGTGCCATCGGCACCTTGGTCGGCGAGGCGAACCGCGGCCTCGAATACATGTTCATCATGATGAACGAGGCGCGCTTTGCAGTCGGCATGGAAGGCCTGGCGTTGTCCGAGCGCGCCTACCAGCATGCCCTGGCCTACGCGAAGGATCGTGTGCAGGGCACCGAAGCGGGGGTGCGCGGCGGACCGAAGGTGTCGATCATCCATCACCCCGACGTGCGCCGCATGCTGATGTCGATGAAATCGCAGACCGAGGCGATGCGGGCGCTCGCCTATGTCGTCGGTGCGGCGACCGACCTCGCGCATCGGCACCCCGACGCTGCGGTGCGCGCACAGAAGCAGGCTTTCGTCGACCTGATGATTCCGGTCGTCAAGGGATGGTGCACCGAGAATTCGATCGACATCGCATCGACGGGCGTGCAGGTGCACGGCGGCATGGGCTTCATCGAAGAGGCCGGGGCGGCACAGCATCTGCGCGACGCACGGATCACGACGATCTACGAAGGCACGACGGCAATCCAGGCGAACGACCTGATCGGGCGGAAGATCGCGCGTGAGAACGGCTTGACGATCAGAGCATTGATCAGCGACATGCGTGCCGTCCAGACGCAACTTGCCGACCAGCAGGGCGAAGCGTTTGCGGCGATCCGCAAATCGCTCGACGCCGGCATCGCGGCGGTCGAGGCGGCGGTGGACTACATCCTCGCGACGTACAACAACGACATCAAGGCGGCTTCGGTCGGCTCGGTGCCGTTCCTGAAGCTGCTCGGCATCGTCGGGGGCGGATGGCAAATGGCGCGCGCGGCGCTGGCCTCGCAGGCCCGAATCACGGCCGGGTCGGACGATGTGTTCTACCGGACGAAGATCGTGACGGCGCGTTTTTACGCCGACCACGTCCTATCGCTCGCTCCGGCGCTGGCGTACGCCGTGGTGAACGGGGCCGCTGGCGCGCTGGCTCTCGACGAAGCGCACTTCTGAACGTGACTTGATGGCGGCGCCGGCTGTGCCGCGCCCGCCTTGAAACGAAAGGGCCGACCTGCCTGCGCAGAGACCGGCCCTTGTCACGCCGGGTCGCGGTTACTCGACCTTCGCCTTGGCCCTCAGGTCGGCGACGTGCTTCTCGATTTTCTTCTGCTGCAGACGCTGTTCGAGTTGCGGCTTGACCTCCTCGAACGCAGGAGCTTTCAGGTCGCGGACGTCGTCGAGCTGGATCACGTGATAGCCGAAATCGCTCTTCACCGGCGTCGCACTGTATTGACCCTTCTCGAGTTTGACCATCGCTTCCGAGAACGGCTTGACGAACATCCCCGGGTTGCTCCAGCCCAGTTCGCCACCCTTGTCCTTCGAGCCGGGATCCTTCGACGCCTTGGCGAGCGCCTCGAACTTCTCGCCGGCGCGCAGCTTGCCGATGATCGCTTTCGCTTCCTCTTCGGTTTCGACGAGGATGTGACGCGGCTTGTATTCCTTCGAACCCATCTGGCCCTTGATGCTTTCGTATTCCTTGCGGAGATCGGCATCGGTGGCGGGATTGGTCTTGACGAAGTCCTGCATGTACGCGCGGATCAGCACACCCTGGCGGGCGAGGTCCATCTGAGCCTGGATTTCCGGCTTCTTGTCGATGCCTTTCTTTGCCGCTTCCTGTGCAAGCACTTCGAGGCGGACGAGCTGCTCGCGAGCGGCCTCGCGCAGTTCCGCGCCGTCGGGGGCGCCTTGCGCACGCTGCTCATTGATCATGACGTCCATGCGGGACGAAGGGATCGGGGCGCCGTTTACAGTCGCAACCGGGGTAGCCGCGCCCGCTGCGTGGACCAACAGGGCGGCCGTGAGACCGAGGGCGAGGCGGCTGGGAAAACGTTTCATCAAGGTTCCTTCCGGGTGGGTTGAATTCATGCTTCATCGGCCGTCAGGGCGCGGACGGCGAGCGCGTGCACGCGCGTGCGCATCAGATCGCCGAGCGCGTCATAGACAAGGCGGTGACGGGCAACAGTGTTCTTGCCCTTGAAACACTCGGCGACGATGGTCAGACGATAATGGCCGCCGCCACTTCTCGCTCCCGCATGGCCGGCGTGCAACGCGCTGTCATCGTCGATCTCGATCGACACCGGATCGAGCACCGCAAGGCGTTCGCGGATTTGGTCAATCGTGGTCAAGGCAGCACCTTCTTGAAGGGTTTCACGGTGATCCGCGCGAACACGCCCTGTTTCACGTAGGGATCGTCGGCCAGCCAGCGCTCGGCCTCGCCCTGCGAGGCGAACTCGGCGACGACGAGGCTGCCGAAGAAACCGGCCGGGCCGGGATCCGGGGAGTCTATCGCCGGCATCGGGCCTGCCATCAGCAGGCGTCCTTCGTCGCGCAATCCCTCCAGCCGGGCCAGATGGGCCGGACGGGCGCTCATGCGCGCCTCAAGCGAACCCGGCGCGTCTTCGCCGAGAAGTACGTAAAGCATCAGGTGGTTTCCTCCTGGATATGTCGGGACAGATAGAAGCCCTGGCCAAAAACGAACAGCAGCATCAGGCCCATGCCGCCGAAAAGTTTGAAATTGACCCAGGTTTCTTCGGAAAAGTTGTATGCAACGTACAGATTGAGAAAGCCCATGAGGATGAAAAACCCGGCCCATGCGAGGTTGAGGCGTCCCCAGACGGGATCCGGCAGCCGAACCTGGGCTTCGAGCATCTTCCGGATCAGGTTGCGGTGGAACATCACGGCCGATACCGTCAAGGTCCCGCCGAACAGCCAGTACAGCGCGGTCGGCTTCCACTTGATGAAGGTGGGGTTGTGGAAAAACAGCGTCGCACCCCCGAACACCACGATGATGGCCAGGCTGATCCACAACATCGTGTCGACCTTGCGGTGCCGCATCCATACCCAGGCGATCTGGGCGACCGTAGCCAGGATCGCGACCGCGGTTGCCAGCAGGATCGGGGCCTGCGTGACGACAATGCCGTCGCCGAGCCAGCGCGACGCGAGCTCGTGCGCGAAGGACTGGTTCGCGCCGGCGATCTTGTAGGCGACGAAGAAGAGGATGACCGGGAGCAGATCGAAGAGAATTTTCATGCGGCAGGATTATAGCCACTTGTCCGTTGTACCCGGCTGAGCTTTGGGTTGATGGACTCCTGGCCGATCAACGCCGATCGCCGGGCAGGACGGCAGTGCCGCGGCGACAGCTGGTACCGATAGCGACGACCGGACGCGGGGGCTCATGCCGGAGTGTCATCCGGCTCGGGCCCGCGCATCCTCGTGCCGAGACGGCGTTTTTCCAGCGGAAGATGCAGGACCGCGAGCAACCCGCCGCCGAGGCGGCGCCCCAGGTCCAGTCGCCCGTTGTGCGAGCGGATGATGCGTTCGATGATCGCGAGGCCGAGGCCGGCGCCCTTGGTGTTCGAGCGCGCGTTCTCGAGCCGCGTGAAGGGGTGGCGCATCCTCTCGATTTCGCTCTCCGGAATGCCCGGCCCGCGATCCGCGACTTCGATCGTCGCCTCTCCCTCGGTGCTGTTCACTTTGATATCTATGGGATGGTTCTCGCCCGCATAGCGGATGGCGTTGTCGATGAGGTTGGCGATCGCCCGCCGCAGAGACAGGCTTCGGGCGGGCAGGACCAGCTTCTCGGGCAGGTCCGCGCGTATATCGATGCCGCGCAACCGATAAGGTTCCACGAGGTCCCGCACGAGGCCCGGCAGGTCGAGCGCCTCCATCGGCTCTTGCGGTTCTCCGCGCCCGAAATCCAGGAACTGGCCGATGATCCGGTCCATCTCCTCGACGTCGGCCACCATTGCGGCGATCTCGGTTTCCGGCGCCCCCGACATTTCGACGCCGAGCCGCAGGCGTGCCAGCGGCGTACGCAGATCGTGGGAGACGCCGGCGAGAATCAGCGCGCGATCTGCGTCCGTGCGGGCGAGATCCCCTGCCATCTGGTTGAAGGCTTTCGCCACCGCGGCAATTTCCTGCGGGCCTGTTTCGGGCAAGTGCGGCGGCGTGCGACCGCTGCCGACGACGCGCGCCGAGCGGGCGAGGTTGCGCAGTGGGACGCTGATCCGGGAAACGATCAGGTAGGCGCCCAGCAGCGCGACGAGGAGCGCACCGCCTCCCCACGTCAGCCACTCGATCGCCTCGGTCTGTTGCAGCCGCTCGGACGGAAGCATGACCCAGAAATCTTCCTTGTCTTCGGGGTGGAGCCTGAAGCTGATCCAGAAACCGTCGAGCGTTTTCCACCGCGAGGCAAACCGCGTGTGAGCGCCGAGCTGGCGGCGAATCTCTTCGGTCAGCAGATGCATGGCGCGGTTGTCGGGCAGCGGAAGGAGTTCGTCGGAAGGTTCGGCCGGGTAGATCCGGATCCCCTCGAGCGCCGCCAGGTCGATGAGCAATTCGGTGCGGCGCTCGACGTCCGCGTTGATCAGCGCGGTGCGGGTCAGGTTCACGACGCTCGTCGCCATCTGCGCAAGATCGCGTGCGCGCACCGGCTCCTCGAAATGGCGAAAGATCTGCGACCAAGCCACCAGCGCGAGCGTCAGCAGGAGGGCAATAAGCAGAAAGGTCTGCCACAGCAGCGTGCGCGGCGGAAGATCGTTCACCGCCTGGCTGATGGCCTCACGAATGCCGGTCCACCCGGCCGGACGCGAATGATGTTCAGCTCTCGCTTGCAGCTTTTGTATCATCGGGAACGAATACATAGCCGAAACCCCAGACCGTCTGGATGTAACGAGGTTTCGCCGGATCGTCCTCGACGAGCTTGCGCAGCCGGCTCACCTGCACGTCGATCGCCCGATCGAAAACGCCGTACTCCCGCCCGCGCGCGAGTTCCATCAGCTTGTCGCGCGACAGGGGTTGCCGCGGATGCTGGAGGAGTACCTTCAACAGCGAGAATTCGCCCGTCGTGAGTGCGATCTCGTCGTCGTCACGCGTCAGCGAGCGCACGCCGAGATTGACGCGCACACGCCCGAAGCTGACGATTTCATCCTCGCTCGTCGGCGCACCGGGCAGGCTCGGCGGCTGGCGGCGCATGACCGCGTGGATGCGGGCCACCAGTTCACGCGGGTTGAAGGGCTTGGCAAGGTAGTCGTCGGCACCCATTTCGAGCCCGATGATCCGATCGACATCGTCTCCCTTTGCCGTGAGCATGATGATCGGCATGGCGTTTTCATCGGCACGCAGGCGCCGGCAGATCGCCAGGCCGTCCTCGCCCGGAAGCATCAGGTCGAGCACCATCAGGTCGAAATGCTCGCGATGCAGCGCCCGGTCCATCGACGGCGCGTCGACCACCGCCTTGACCGTAAAACCCTGCTCCTGCAGGTATCTCGACAACAAATCGCGCAGCCGCGCGTCGTCGTCGACGAGTAACACTCTATATCGGATTTTAGCGTTCATAAGTCGCATCCTATCCTTTGAACATTTGGCATGCTAGCGCTTCGGCAGCCCATGCCGGGTACCGGAGTAACGCTTCGTAAGGTGGTGTGGAATAGGCAACACCCCGTTACAGCATGGTCCGAAACGCGCACGGACATCTCCCACGGCACGGGTAATTCCTAGTATTTTTCGGGTACGCAAAAGTCGCCCCCCGTGAAGAGGCTGGAGATCATCATCATGACACATCCGAGATTGGCATCAGATCCCGCGACATCCGGTTGTCGGGCTGGGGCTTCGGTTCACCTGCACGCGTGGGGGCGTGGACCAGCACTGTCGATCCTGGCCATGACCGTGGCGTTCGGCGCGTGGGATCCGGTATTCGCACAAGCCGTGCCCGGGGTGCTCGCGGAGGAGCCGCTGGCCACCCTGCAAAGCCCGAAGGATCTGCGCCGGGCCGAACTCAGACGCGCATTGATCAGCGGCGCGGACCTCCCCGGCGCAGAGCGTGAGCGGCCGCCCTTGTCCCAGAATGAACGCGAGGCGTTGAACCGGGAATTACGCGAGGCGATGCGTGGCGTCTATGAGAGCCGAAGGGCTGCCGCCCGATAGACACTTTCCGTCGACGCTCATTTCACTTGTCGGCCGCCGCTGCCGGTAAAATGCCGGCCTATGAAAATCCTCGCCATCGAGACCTCGTGTGAACACGCGAGCGTCGCCCTGCTGGTCGACGACGACATCGTCGAACGCCGCCTCGAAGGGCATGCCAATCATTCGGAGTACCTGCTGCCGACGCTTCGGGCCCTGCTCGGGGAGGCCGGATTCCCGATCGCCACACTCGATGCGATCGCATTCGGCGCGGGACCCGGCGCCTTCACCGGGCTGAGGCTGGCGTGCGGGGTCGCGCAGGGTCTCGGGATGGGAGCCGGGATCGGTGTGGTGCCGATATGCAGCCTCGCGGCGCTGGCGTTGCAGGGCGAAGGGAGCACGGTTTTCGTCGCGACCGATGCGCGCATGGGCGAAGTGTATTCGGCGGCATACCGGGTGGAGGGCAAACGGGCGATCGAAGTGCAGGCTCCCGCCTGTTCACCGCCGCAGCACCTGGCTTTGCCGCTTGACGAACGGTGGTTCGGCGTCGGCTCGGCGCTGCGCGTGCATGAAGCAGGCATTCCGGCGTCGGTCATCGCCCGCTTGCGGGGCTGCAATTCGGCGGCGGTTCCCCAGGCTGCGGATATTGCCCGGCTCGCGGTCCACGAGATCCGCGAAGGCCGGCTGCTGGCGCCCGAATACGCCGCCCCCCTGTACGTGCGCGACAAGGTCGCGCTCACGACGGCCGAACGTCTCGCACGCGGAGGACGCGCTTGAACGCCGTGGCGTCCGATTTTTCCCCGATGACCGATCGCGACCTCGACTGGGTCGTCGACCACGAAGCCGCACTTCATGCTTTCCCGTGGTCCCGCGGAAACTTCGTTGATTCGCTGGCGGCCGGCCACAGCGCATGGGTGATGCGCGTTGGCGGGTCCCCCGCTGCGTATGCCGTCATGTTGATGGTGCTGGACGAAGCGCACCTGCTCAACATCAGCGTGGCGCGCGAGTTCCAGGGCGCGAGGCTCGGCACAGCCCTCCTGCGGCATCTTTTTGCCGAAGCGCGGCGATGTGGTGCGTCGCAGTTCTTTCTCGAAGTGCGCCCCTCGAATTCGGCGGCTCTCGCGCTGTATCGCTCGCACGGCTTTCAGCCGATCGGACGGCGCAAGGGCTACTACGCGCTGCGCGAAGGCGGTCGCGAGGACGCGATCGTGATGCGGCTCGAACTATGAACGAGCGTCGCGATGCGGTACTGCGCGAGATGGGCCTGGCGCCGCTGTGGCGACTGCGCGGAAGGTCGCAGGCGCGGCAGGCGGACGAACCGGAAGCCGTGCCGGAAGAACCGGCTGCGGCGCGTCCATCCGCGACGAAAGCCGGCGAGGTCTCCATGCGGGAACGACAGGCCTCGCATCAGCCGCAGCCGGCCCCTGTGCCGCAGCCGGCGCCTGTTGCGGTCGCGCAGTCGGCCGATTCCATGGACGAGCGCGCCGGGCGGATCGAAACCCTGGACTGGGAAGCGCTCGAGGCCGACATCCGTGCGTGCACGGCATGCCGCCTGTGCGAGCGGCGTCGCCAGGCGGTGCCGGGTGTCGGCGATCGGCTGGCGGACTGGATGTTCGTCGGCGAGGGGCCCGGGGCGGAAGAAGACCTGCGCGGCGAACCGTTCGTCGGCGTTGCCGGCAAGCTCCTCGACGCGATGCTGGCGGCGATCGGATTGAAGCGGGGCGAAGGGGTATATATCGCGAACGCGGTCAAGTGCCGGCCGCCGCACAACCGCACCCCGGGAAACGACGAGATCGAGGCCTGCGCACCCTATCTCGCCAGGCAGATCGCACTGGTGCAGCCGCGCCTGCTGGTTGCGCTGGGTCGTCCGGCGGCGCGCGCGCTGCTCGGCGTCGATGTGGCAATCGGCGCGGCACGTGGACAGGTTTTCAGGTATCGCGGGACACCGGTGGTCGTGACCTACCACCCGGCCTACCTGCTGCGCAATCAACGGGACAAGGCGAAAGTCTGGGAAGACCTGTGCTTTGCCCGCGAACTGATGGAAAAAACGACGCCGGCGTGACGAAAGACAGGCGCGGAGGTCTTGCTCAGTGCTTGTGTTCGTCTAGCAGCGCGACTGAATCGAATTCGCGCTGGTTCCGTTCATGATGGCACTTGACCAGCAGCATCATTCCCGCGACGAACAGCCCGAACATCACGATGACGATGTGGATCGACAGGCCCGACATGATCAGCAGCGCATAAAGGCCGGTCATCACCAGGATCGACAGGTTCTCGTTGAAGTTCTGCACCGCAATCGAGTGCCCGGCGCCCATCAGGATATGACCGCGGTGCTGCAGCAGCGCATTCATCGGCACGACGAAAAATCCGGCGAGGGCGCCGACGAGCACCATCAGCAGCATCGCGAGCGTCGCGTGGGTGACGGTGACCATCGCCATCACCACGATTCCCATCGCGATTCCCAGCGGAATCACGCTGACGGAACGACGCAGGCTGATCATCTTCGCCGCCATCACCGCCCCCAGCGCCACCCCGATCGCGACCACGCCCTGCAGCATCGAGGCCTGCGAGAGATTGAACCCCAGGTTATGTTCGGCCCACTTGATGACGATGAACTGGAGCGTCGCCCCGGCGCCCCAGAACAGCGTCGTGACCGCGAGCGAGATCTGGCCGAGCTTGTCGCGCCACAGGAGCTTCAGGCAATGGTTGAAATCATGGATCAGGTAGACCGGATTGTTCTTGAGCGGCTTGTGGTCGACGCCGGTGTCGGGAATATAGAAATTGAAGATTCCGCCCGCCACGTAGAACAGGCCGATCACCGCGATCGTGGCGCTGAATGTGCCGTTGACCAGCGGCAGGTTCAGGCTCGCGAGCCAGGCCGATGCATCGGGGCGAATGAGGAGGCCGCCGAGCACGGTGCCGAGGATGATCGCGCCGACGGTCAGGCCTTCGATCCAGCCGTTGGCCACGACTAGCAGCCGGTGCGGGAGATATTCGGTAAGGATGCCGTACTTCGCCGGCGAGTAGGCCGCCGCGCCCAGACCGATCACCGCGTACGCGAGCAGCGGATGCGCACCCAGGAACAGCATCAGGCACCCGCCGATCTTGATCGTGTTGCTGATCAGCATCACGCGCCACTTCGGCATCGAATCCGCGAAGGCGCCGACAAACGCGGCGAGGGCGACATAGGAAACCGTGAAGAACAGTTTCAGCAGCGGCTCGAATTGTTCCGGGGCTGCCATCTCACGGAGAAGCGCGATTGCAACGATCAGCAAGGCATTGTCGGCCAGCGCGGAAAAAAACTGCGCTGCCATGATGATGTAGAAGCCGAGCGGCATCGGAGGGAGGCGCCGTCACGTGAGTAAAGGGCGGTTTATATCACGGCAGGGCTGAATTGTTTTGATTCGAAACAAGGCCCGCCCTGTTCGGCGCTCGGCTGGAACCGGGTAGGTCCCCCACCGTAGGCGCGGCATGTGGTTTAATACAGCATATAAACACGATTTATGGAGAGGCGGGATGGCAGATCGCAGGCTGCAGGTATTCAGCGCGGTGGCCAAGCACGGTTCATTTACCCGCGCAGCCGAGCATCTTTTCATGACCCAGCCGGCGGTCACGTTCCAGATCAAGCAGCTCGAGGAACATTTCAACACCCGCCTGCTGGAGCGCGGGCACGGCAAGGTCACCCTTACGACGGCCGGCGAAGTCGTGCTCGCCTATGCCGACCGGATCCTCGACCTGTCCGAGGAACTCGAGTCGCGCGTGTCGGAGCTGACCGACGAACTGGGGGGAACGCTGAGCATCGGCACCAGCACGACGATCGCCGCGTACTGGCTGCCGAAGCTGCTCGAGCGCTTCAAGCATAAATATCCGCGCGTGATTCCACGGGTCGTGGTGGGCAATTCGCAGCTCACGGAGGACCGGGTCGCGGCGCGGGAGCTCGACCTCGGGCTGATCGAGATCGTGTCGGAACAGCCGGCGATCGAGCGCTTTACCGCCGCGCGCGACGAATTGTTCGTGATCTGCCGCCCCGGACACCCGCTCGCGTCGAAGACGCGGCTCACCGCGCACGATCTGCTCGACCATGCTTTCATTACGCGGGATCCGGGCAACGCGATCCGCGAACTGGCCGAGCAGTTCTTCGCCGCGGCCGGAATCGGCCTCGACGAAGTCAATATCTGCGCCGAGCTCGGCAGCCTTGCGACCGTCAAATATCTGGCTGCCGAAGGCGTCGGCTTTGCAATCGCGTCGTTCGCCGCGATCCAGCGCGACATCGGGGAAGGGCGGCTGATTTCCGTGCCGCTTGAACCGAAGCAGTACACGCCGCTCGAAGTGATCATCCCGAAGGACAAGTTCCGCTCGAGCCTCATCACGACGTTTGCGGAACACGCCGTCGCAGAGCTCTCCGCGATGGCCGGAGCCTTGCCCGGACGCGAGTGATGGCGAAAGCGAAGACGGTCTTCAGCTGCACCGAATGCGGCGCGCAGGCGCCGCGCTGGCAGGGACAGTGCCCGCAGTGCAAGGCGTGGAACACGCTCGTCGAAACCGTGGCCGAAGCTGGCGGGGGCAGCCGTTTCGCGGCGCTGGCCGGCAGCACTGCGCAACTGCAGACGCTGGCCGATCTCGAACCGCGCGAAGAGCCGCGCACCCCCACTGGGATCGACGAGTTCGACCGGGTGCTGGGCGGCGGGCTGGTGGCGGGCGGCGTCGTGCTGATCGGCGGCGACCCCGGCATCGGCAAGTCGACGCTGCTGCTGCAGGCGCTGTCGGTGCTGGCTGCCCGGCACAAGGCGATCTACGTCAGCGGCGAGGAGTCGGGCGAACAGGTGGCGCTGCGCGCGCAGCGCCTGCAGCTCGACCCCGCCGGGCTGCAACTGCTGGCGGAGATCAACCTGGAACGGATCCTGGCGATGCTCCGCGACGAACGCCCGCGCATCGTGGTGATCGACTCGATCCAGACGGTGTATTCCGAAGTGCTGCAGTCGGCGCCCGGCTCGGTCGCACAGGTGCGCGAATGCGCCGCGCAGTTGACCCGCCACGCAAAGCAGAGCGGCACCTGCATGATCATGGTCGGCCACGTGACGAAGGACGGCACCCTTGCCGGCCCGCGCGTGCTCGAGCACATGGTCGACACCGTGCTGTACTTCGAAGGCGATACCCATTCGAGCTTCCGCCTGGTGCGCGCGTTCAAGAACCGCTTCGGCGCGGTCAATGAACTGGGCGTGTTCGCGATGACCGAGCGCGGGCTGCGCGGCGTCAGCAATCCCTCGGCGCTTTTCCTGTCGCAGCACAGCCAGCAGGTGTCGGGCAGCTGCGTGCTGGTCACGCAGGAAGGCACGCGTCCGCTGCTCGTCGAGATCCAGGCGCTCGTCGACGGCGCGCACAGCCCGAATCCGCGACGGCTGTCGGTGGGGCTCGAACAGAACCGGCTGGCGATGCTCCTCGCCGTGCTGCACCGGCACGCCGGGGTCGTGTGCTTCGACCAGGACGTGTTCGTCAATGCCGTCGGGGGGGTGAAAATCGCCGAGCCTGCCGCGGATCTCGCGGTATTGCTGGCGATCGTGTCGTCGTTGCGCAACCGCCCGCTGCCGCGCGAGCTGGTGGTATTCGGCGAGGTCGGGCTGGCGGGCGAAATCCGTCCGGCGCCGCGCGGCCAGGAGCGGCTCCGGGAAGCGGCGAAGCTCGGCTTCACCACCGCGATCATCCCCAAGGCGAACGCTCCGCGGCAACCGCTGGGCGACATGCGGGTGATCGCGGTCGATCGCATCGAGGAGGCGATCGACCGCGCCCGCGAGCTCGAAGGCTGACTATCGCTCGCATCGCATCGCATCGCCTCGTCGGCGGGGACGGTGATTTGTTACGGGTCCGGCGTCCCGTTTCTACCGGTTATTGAATAAGCTGTGCACTGCGGCCGCGGTTCGCTTTCCAGCACGGTCCACGCGCGGCCGGCGTGCCACTTTCCGGAGGGAGCAATGCCCGACCAGGTCGATTACAGATGGATCGCGGATGACCCCGATGCGCTGATGATGCTCGATCATGCCGGCACGGTGCTGGAGTGGAACGACGGCGCCGAGCGGATGTTCGGCTATTCGCGCACGGAGGCCGTCGGCACGAGGGTCCACGAGCTCGTGACGGTGCCGGGCAGCGAAGCGGAGCAGGACCATTTCATCGCCGAAACGACTGAACGCGGGCGCGGCACTTTCGAGGCCTTGCGCCGGCGCAACGACGGCACGCTGATGTACGTCGTGATTTCAGGCAAGGTCGGGCAGGGGGCGCCGGACGAACTGTACCTGCTGTTTTCGGAGAAAGACGTCACGCAGCTGAAAGTGCAGCGCGACAGCAAGTCGCTCGAATCGAAGTTCCGGGAACTGCTCGATTCGATGCCCGACGGCATCGTCATCGTCAATCCCACCGGTCACATTCTGATCGCGAACCGGCAGGCCGAGCGGCTTTTCGGCTACGACCGCGATGAACTGCGCGCGCGTCCGGTCGAGGACCTCCTGCCGCTGCGTTTCCGCAACGCGCACAAGGGCCACCGGTCGCATTATTTTTCGGCGCCCCGCACCCGGGCGATGGGCGCGGGGCTGGAACTGTACGGCTTGCGCAAAAACGGAACGGAATTTCCCGTCGAGATCAGCCTGAGCCCGCTGAAAACCGAGGAAACGCCGGTGGTGATGAGTGCGATCCGCGACGTCAGCGAGCGCAGGGGTTTCGAGCAGGCGCTGCAGGAAAAGAATCTCGAACTGCTCGCCGCCAACCGCGCAAAGGACCGCTTCCTTGCCAGCATGAGCCATGAGCTGCGCACGCCGCTCAATGCCGTGATCGGCTTCACCGGCACGCTGCTGATGAAGCTGCCGGGCGAGCTCAATTCCGAACAGACCCGCCAGCTCGAGATTGTCCGCAACAACGCGCGCCACTTGCTGGCGCTGATCAACGACCTGCTGAATCTCGCGAAGATCGAGGCTGGCAAGGTCGAACTCAATTTCGAGCCGACCGACTGCGGCGCGCTGGTCGGCGAAATCGCTGCCTCGCTGCGCCCGCAGGCGCTGTCGAAGGGGCTCGAACTGATCGTCGCGATGCCGGTCGAGGCGATCGTCTTCGAAACCGATCGGCGCGCCCTGAGTCAGATTGTTATCAACCTCGTCGGCAACGCGATAAAGTTCACCCTGCACGGCAGCGTCCGGATCGACCTGGCGCTCGACGATTCGGGCGAAAAATGCAGGTTCGTGCTGTCGGTCAGCGATACCGGACCGGGAATCGGGGAGCAGGAGCTTGCCTCGTTGTTCGAAGCCTTCGTCCAGGGGCAGGCGTCGCGGACGAAAGGAGTGGAAGGCACCGGTCTCGGGTTGCATCTGAGCCGCAAGCTCGCCGCGTTGCTCGGGGGCGAGCTGAGTTGCACGAGCGCGCCGGGTACGGGCAGCGTCTTCACCCTGACTTTGCCGGAGCCCTGAAAAGTGGCCGCACGAATACTGATCGCGGAAGATCATCCTGCCAGCCTGGAACTGCTGCGCTATCTTCTCGCGGCAAACGGTTACGACATCCTTTCGGCCGAGGACGGGGAGGCGGCGCTCGATCTTGCGCGCCGCGACAGACCGGACCTGATCATCTGCGACCTCCAGATGCCGAAGAAGAACGGCTACGAAGTGGTGCGGCAGCTCAAGAGCGAGCCCGTCCTGGCGGCGATCCCGGTGGTCGCGGTCACCGCGTTTTCGATGATCGGAGACCGGGAGCAGGTGCTTGCCGCGGGGTTCGACGGTTATCTGTCGAAACCGATCGAACCGGAACAGTTCGTCGCACTGATCGAACAGTATCTGCCGCCGTCGCTGCGCCAGCAGCACGGCGGCCAGTGACTGGAGGACGATACTCGAGCATGGCTACTATCGCCGTCGTCGATGACATGCCTGACAACCGGGAGTTGCTGGCGACGATTCTCAAGGCATTGAATCATCGCGTCATCGAGGCGGCGGACGGTGCGGAGGCGCTTCGGCTGGTGCGCGAGGAAAAGCCTGCGCTGGTGATTTGCGACATCCTGATGCCGCAGGTGGACGGCTACGAATTCGTGCGGCAGCTGCGCGCCGATGCGGCGATCAGCGAGACGCCGGTGATCTTCTACACCGCCTACTATCTCGAGGACGACGCGCAACGGCTGGCGAAGGCGTGCGGAGTCGTCGATATCCTGACCAAGCCGTCCGATCCCGAAGAGGTCATCCGGGTCGTGACGAAGGCCCTCGAACAGCCGGCCCGCGTGCCGGTGACGCTCCAGGAACCCGAGTTCGACCGCCGGCACCTGCACCTGATAACCGGCAAGCTCGCCGAGAAAGTCGCCGAGCTGCAGGCGGCAAGCGCCAAGCTCGAGGCGCTGATCGAGCTCAATCTGCAACTCGCATCGCAGCGCGAGCTGGCTCATCTGCTCGACCACGTCTGCAAGAGTGCCCGGCAGCTCATCGGCGCGGACTACGGGAGCCTCGTCGCACGCTGTACGGACAGCGAGGCGCGGGCGTACACCGTCCATTCCGGCATTCCGCCGGAAGTTGTCGCGACGATGGGAGCGGTGCAACTCGATGAGGGCCTGCTCGGGCGGGTCTATCGCGAGCAACAGGCCGAACGCTGCGAATTTCCCGTCGAGCGGGGCGTGGAAACCGGCTTGCCGGCAGGGTATCCGCCACTGCGTTCCGTCGTCGCCGCACCGCTCACGTCGCTGACCAAGGTTTATGGCTGGCTGTGCCTCGGCAACAAGCAGGGGGAGGGCGGTTTCACCGCGGACGACGAGAAATTGCTGCGCATCCTCGCCGCGCAGGTCGGACGGATCTACGAGAACGGCAGCCTGTACCGGCAGGTAAGCCGGCATGCCCTCGAACTCGAAGTGGAGATCGTGGCGCGAGAACGCGCGCAGCGGCATTTGAGCGCGCAATACGAGGTGGCGCGGATCCTCGGTGAAGCGGTGAGCTTCGACGAAGTCGCGCTGAAGGTCTTGCAGGCGATCTGCGCAAAGCTCGATTTCGCAGCGGGGGCGTTGTGGAAGGTGGATGAGCCTGCGGGTGTGCTGTGTTGCCTCGGCGCGTGGTGCCAGCCAACGGAACTGTGCGGCAAATGGGTGGAGAAGATATCCCGGATGGTGCTCGAACGCGACAGCGGTGCTCCGGGCAACGTCTGGTCGTCGCGCCGCGCGCTGTGGCGTTCGCGAATCGAACCGAATCCCCGCTGCCATTGGACCATCGAGGCGCTCGACGCAGGGCTGCGCGCGGGCGGCGCGTTTCCGATCGTCGTGCGCGGCGAGGTCGCGGGCGTGCTCGAGGCCTTCAGCCGCGAATACCAGGATGAGGATTTGCGGCTCATTGATACGCTGGCGTCGCTCGGCGGCCAGATCGGACAGTTTCTCGAACGCAGCGAGCAGCAGCAGCACATTCGCCGTCTCACGCGTGTGTATGCCGTCCTGAGCGGCATCAACTCCGCGATCGTGCGCATTCACAGCCGCGACGCGCTGTTCGACGAGGCCTGTCGCATCGCGGTCGAGGCGGGGGGATTCGGCATCGCATGGATCGGCGAACTCGACCCGGCGACGACGCAGGTCACTCCCGTGGCATGGGCCGGCGGCGACGACGCGGTGACGGTCCGGGAACTCGCCGCCGCCACTGCCGGAGAAACCCGCGATCCGGTCGGAGAGGCGGTGCGCACCGGGATTCCGGTGTTCATCAACGACATACCGGCATCAGGGGCGAGCATGACCGGATTGTCCGAAGCGCAGCGCTACGGATACCGCTCGAAAATCGCGCTGCCGCTTTTTTCCGAAGGGAAGGTCGCGGCGGTGCTGGTGCTTTATGCCCCGGAGCCCGGTTTTTTTGCCGGCGACGAACTGCAGCTCCTCGGCGAACTTGCCGGCGACGTGTCGTTCGCGCTCGAATTCATCGCGAAGAAGGACCGCCTCGCGTTCGTCGCGTACCACGATCTCCTCACCGGCATGCCGAATCGCGCCCATCTGCTCGAACACCTGACCCAGGCGCTGCAAAGCGTCCGGCAGCACCCGGGCGAGCGCGTCGCGGTCGTAGTGTGGAACATTCACCGCTTCCGCAACATCAATGAAACCTTTGGCCGCCAAGTCGGCGACGGGGTGTTGCGCGAGGTCGGGCAGCGGCTGAGCGCAGCCTGGCCCAATCCGATGGACGTCGCCCGCATCGCCGTCGACCATTTCGCCGGCATCGTCAGCGACAACCGGCAGGTCACCGAAATCGCGCACCTGATCGAGCAACTCGCCGTCGACGTGTTCAGCAGGTCGATCGTCATCGGCGAGCACGGCTTGCGGGTGGCCGCGTCGGCGGGGATCGCGGTCACGACCGGCGAAGACCAGGACGCCGATACCCTGCTCAGGAATGCCGAGGCGGCGCTGCGCAAGGCCAAGGGCTCAGGGACGAATTACCTGTTCTACGGGCCGGAAATGAATGCCCGCGTGGCCGAATCGCTGATGCTTGAAAACCGCCTGCGCCAAGCCCTCGAACGCAACGAATTCGTGCTCTATTACCAGCCGAAAGTGTCCGGAGCGACCGGCCTCGTCACCGGGCTCGAAGCCCTGATGCGGTGGAACGACCCGACCGTCGGCCTGGTGCAGCCGGACAAGTTCATTCCGATCCTCGAAGAGACCGGCATGATCCTGCAGGTGGGGCTATGGGCGATCCGCCAGGCGCTCGCCGACGCGCACGCCTGGCAGGCAGCGGGGATCGAACCGCCTCGCATTGCCGTCAACGTGTCCGCGATCCAGTTGCAGCAGAAGAACTTCGTCGAATCCGTGCGCGGCGCGATCGAGGAAGCCAATGGCGATGCGCGGCATGTGGATCTCGAGATCACCGAGAGCATGGTGATGACCGAGATGCAGGAAAACATCGCGAAGCTGACCGAGATCCGGCTCATGGGCGGAGACATCGCGATCGACGATTTCGGCACCGGGTACTCGTCGCTGGGCTACCTCGCGAAGCTGCCGGTCGGCGCCCTGAAGATCGACAAGTCCTTCATCGAGACCATGGCGACGACGCCCGAGAGCATGACGATCGTGGCGACGATCATCTCGCTCGCCCATTCGCTGGACCTCAAGGTGATCGCCGAAGGCGTCGAGGAGGAGGAACAGGCGAAGTTCCTGCGCCTGTTCAAGTGCAACGAACTCCAGGGCTATCTGATCAGCCGCCCGCTGCCTCCCGACCAGGTTGTCGACTTCCTGCGCAGCCGGCGAGGGCCGGATCACCCATCTCGTTGATGTGCTGTGCACGACCGGCACCGCTTGTGCCGCCAGCCGAAGCCGGCGGCAAGCAGGCGCAGATGTACGGGCATGCGCTCAGCTCCCGGACGAGGCGTTCGCATTCGGGATTTTTCCAACGCTTGGTCCGGTGTCCGATCGTGCACCGCCAGTCCCCCTGCGCCAGCCGTGGAAACGCCCGACCCATTCGAGCAGTTTTTGCGGCGCGTGGGCGCGCTTCCACTCGCCGGCGGCGTACTTGTTCGCTTCCGCGAGCGTCGGGTAGATGTGGATCGTGCCGAGGATCTTGTTGAGTCCGAGTCCATGACGCATCGCGAACACGTACTCGGCGATCAGGTCGCCGGCGTGCTCGCCGACGATCGTGACGCCGAGGATCCTGTCCTTGCCCGGCACCGTGAGCACCTTGACGAAACCGTGCGCCTCGCCGTCGGCGATCGCGCGGTCGAGATCCTCGATGGCGAAGCGAGTGAGCTCGAAGGGGATGTTGCGCCGTTTGGCGTCCTGTTCGTTCAGGCCGACGCGCGCGACCTCGGGATCGACAAAGGTCGCCCACGGCACGGCCGAATAGTCGGCACGGAATTTCTTGAACGGCGCAAACAGCGCGTTGACCGAGGCATACCAGGCCTGATGGGCGGCGGTATGCGTGAACTGATACGGGCCGGCGACGTCGCCCGCGGCGTAGATGTTCGGGTAGTTCGTCTGCAGGTATTCGTTGACCGCGACCGTGCGCCCGACCGGAATGCCCAGTTCCTCCAGGCCGTAGCCTTTCAGTTTCGCCGCGCGGCCGACGGCGACGAGCAGCACGTCGAACGGAATGCGCACTTCCTGCCCCTGATGTTCGGCAATCAGGACTTTCTCGCCGTCGTCGACGACGAAGCGCTTCGCCTCATGGCCGGTTCGCAGCTCGATGCCTTCGGCGCGGAAACGTCCCATCACCAGCTCGGAGACTTCCGGGTCTTCGCGCGGCATGATCCGCTCTCCCTTCACGAGCATCGTCACCGCGGCGCCGAAGCGGGCGAAGGTCTGCGCGAGCTCCGAGCCGACGGGGCCGCCGCCGAGCACGAGCAGGCGACGGGGCAACTCGCGCAGGTTCCAGATCGTGTCCGAGGTGTAATAGCCGACGTCGTCGATGCCCGGAATCGGCGGCACGAAGGGGCGCGCGCCGGCGGCGATGATGATGCTGCGCGTCGTGAGCGTCTCGTGTCCGCCGTCGTTGCGCGCGATCTCGACTTCCCATGGCGAGACGATCTTCGCCCGGCCCTCGATCACCTCGACGCCGAGGTCGGTGTAGCGCTCGACCGAGTCGTGCGGTTCGACGGTCCTGATGATCGCATGCACGCGCGCCATCACGTCGGCGAAGTCGAAGTCCGCCGTGGCCTCGCGAATGCCGAATTCCTTCGCGCGCCGGATGTGCGACAGCAGCTTCGCCGAGCGGATCAGCGCCTTCGACGGCACGCAGCCGGTGTTCAGGCAGTCGCCGCCCATCTTGTGCTTTTCGACCAGGGTCACCTTCGCTTTCACCGCGGCGGCGATGTAGCTGCTGACCAGCCCGGCCGCGCCTGCGCCGATCACCACCAGGTTGCGGTCGAAGCGTGCGGGTTTCTGCCAACCGGCATACACCTTCCGCGCCTTGACCAGCTCGACGATCTTCTTCGCGATCAGCGGGAACACGCCGAGCAGCGCGAAGGAGGCGAGCAGGCCCGGCGACAGGATGCCGGCGAGCGAGTCGATCCGGACGAGCTGGGTGCCGGCGTTCACATAGACGAGGGTGCCGGCCAGCATGCCGAGCTGGCTCACCCAGTAGAAGGTCCAGGTCCGGATCGGCGTGAGCCCCATCACGAGGTTGATGACGAAGAACGGAAACACCGGCACCAGGCGCAGCGTGAAGAGGTAGAGGCCGCCATCCTTCGCGACGCCTTCGTTGATCGCGCGCAGGCGGTCGCCGAAGCGCGCCTGCACCATGTCGCGCAGCACGAAGCGCGAGGCGAGGAAGGCGAGGGTGGCGCCGATCGTGGAAGCGAAGGAGACGATCAGGGTGCCCCACCCCAGGCCGAAGATCGCGCCCGCGGCGAGTGTCATGACCGCCGCGCCCGGTAGCGACAGGCCCGTGACGGCGACATAGACTGCGAAGAACAGCAACGCCGCAGCCGCCGGCCGCGCGTCCCGCCACGCTTCGATGGCGGCCTGCTGTCTCTTGAAGAAGTCGAGACTGAAGTACCGGTCGAGATCGAACAGGAAGAACAGGGCCATCGCGAGGACAATCGTGGCGAGGAGCGCAAGTCGGCTGGTTTTCATTCTCGGGGCCCGGTTGGTTGGGAACTGGCGCGGACGCCACGTATCGGTTGGTCGTCAGTCGGCGCGAATACCTTACACCGTCGCACGAATTCGCTCGGCGTCGCAGGCAGCGGCGGGAAGTCGGTGGTGGATCCGCGCAGTGCAGGGATTCTTTGCAGCGCACGGATTGGCGGCCTGGGTGCCCGTCATCGGCGCGCAGGGGTTCGCGGCGTGTGACGCCAGAGGCATGCCCAGCGCGGCGCTGAGGACGCCGGCGGAAAAGAGGGTCGTGAGCGTGCGGCGGGTGTGGGCGTATTTCATGATCTGTCCTCTCTGTCGGTAGGGTGTTGCGGCAAGAGACCACATGCGTTTCCTGCGGTCACATCGCTAAGTCGCCGATGCCGCATCAATCCTTACAACGGATTTTCCGCCCCGCTCGATCGACGAATGTGGCGTGCGCTCATGGCGTCAGGTAGACGACCAGTTGATGAATCGCCCGCCGGGGCGATGGCGATGGCGACACGGCCGCACCTGCCGCCGGTGCCTTGTTACGCGACGGCGAGGACATGTCCGGGTTTCATTATGATCCTTGTCACAGCCCGAAATAAGGTCGAAGCCTGCCGCCCAGCCAGGTTCCCGGCAGCACCGCGGCAAACCACAACCAGCCATGAAGACTGGTCGAGGCCGCACCCGCAGGGGCCGCCGCGAGGATTCCGGCGCCGATGGCGGCCGCAATCAAGCCACTTGCAATTGTTCTCATGATCAGATCCTCCAGTTCGATGTTCAGGGGGAGGGTGGCGAGCACACTCGTAGTGATTGGTCGCACGGCGCATGCTTCTCCTTACAGCCGGGGTCAGCGTCGTGCCGTAAGTGCCGCAAATTTTAGACAGCCCGGCAGTGACGAAAGATCGCTGATCTCGCCGTCCGGTGGAGCAGGCTTTCCTCAGGGCCTGTAGTCAGCTCTGCTGCCCCCAGCGGTGTCCCTTGAACGCCGAGTCGAGCGGGGTATGGAAGAGATGGTTGGCGTAATTGCTGAGCGTCTTGACGGCCATCGATCAGGGCGCGCCCGAGCCAGTTTTCCATGCGTCCCAGCATGAATCCCATCACACGCTCCTCGGGCGGGTGTCGTGGGCTTCAACCTTCGCTGTCGGCGCCGCCTTCGCGCAAGCGCTGCGCGGCCTTGCGCAGGAAGCCCAGGTGCTTGCCGTAGTTGGTGCAGCCGATGCACATCATCCTGTGCATCTTCAGCGCGAGGCGCTCGCGCAGCGTCAGCTCGCGCTCGTACCCTTCGGACATGAGGCGGGTCGCCTCCTTGCAGTTCATCATGCGATAGCCCCTCCCTGGAACCAGCGGTTCTCCAGGCACTCGCGCAGTCCCATGCGTGCGCGGTGCAGGATCACCCAGCAGTTGCTGTTCGTCTATGCCGCCTCCTCCAGGGCTGCGATCAGATGCTTGACAGAGACGGGCAGATAGCCGGTGATCTCCAGCGAACGATCCTCGAAAATATCCTCGCCCCGGCGCTCGCGCAGATGCGCGGCGATCACCGCATCGCGATGCCGGATCAGGCCCTCGACCCAGGGCCGGTAGAGCCGCAGCATCGCGCCCAGCCAGCGGTTCGCTGGCCACGAAGGCCACGCATGGTCGATCTCAAAGCGGTCGAGCATGCGGATCACGTCGTCGGCCGGATACCAGGTCTCGCCGGTAACCCAGCGGTTGGTCGCGAACAGGCCGATCGGCTCTCCCCATGCATCCATCGAAATCGCGACGAGGTGGCTGATCGCATCGCCGCCCGCGGGCCAGGGCTCGCTCGCCTGCGGCCATGCCAGGGGCGCCACTCCCTCGGGCATGCCCCCGGCCCGCAGGAAGGTGTGGAAGTGCCCGTGCTCGATGTCGCCGCGGTGCGCGTGGTAATAGTACTGCGCGTGCGTGTCGGCATCGAACACGTCGTCGCGCGGGTAGTGCTCCATCTCGACGAAATCGCCCTGGTCGCGCAGCACCTCGCCGACCACGTTGAGGCCGACCTTGGTCAGCACCCGGCGGCATTCGAGCACTTCCTTCCCGGCATCGAGGAGTTCGCGCCGGGTGCGTGCGTCGAGATCCCGAAGCGCGGGGAGGAAGTCCGCCAGACCGGGCGGCTCCGGCCGGCCTGCAGCGGGCGCCCCGTCATGCGACGGAGCGGTCGGGACCCTTGCGGCCGTGCCCGTCGTCATTTCTTTACGGCGCACGGATTCTTCGCAGCGCAGGGGTTCTTGGCGGCGCAGGGATTCTTCGCCAAGTGCGCCTTGAAGCGCTTCTGCTCGTCTCCCATGTAGGCCACCAGCGCCGCGAGCTCTTTCGATTTCCAGTCCAGCGCCTTGCCTGCCATCGGCGCGCGCGTCGCGCGGGCTCCGGCGGCACAAGGATTGGTCTGCGCAAACGCCGTCAGCGGAAGGCCGAGCGCAGCGCTCACCAGGCCAGCGGAAACCATCGCGGTGACGGTGCGACACGTGTTGGCGTGATTCATGGAAACGTCCCTCCATCGTGAAGTGGATGTTTTGGCACGACAGACCGTCCGCCGAGGCGGATGGTCATGCGCATTGGTCGTGGGGTGTGCCGATTCCTTACAGTAGAAGCGTTTCTTTTTGCAGTCCGCTCGTTTCCCGACTGCCCGCGCGTAAGGGCGCACGCAGTGAAACGACCAACTCGAATAGGGGCGACTTCGGAAGGCGGTCACCGCGCCGATGCGCGGACAGCGCCTCACCTTCCTGCCCACGACGCACATGTCCTGAGGCGCTTGGCGCACCCTGATCGCGGTGGAAACCTTCGCCGAAGTTCGCGACAATCACGAGGCCGGACCGCCTGCGGTGGCCGCCCGACCCGCGCTTCTGCCTGACCGGAGACGACGACCTGCCGACCATTCCGGCTTCTCACCCCGCGCCCCGGGACACGACCCGGGCGATTGACCGGGCTTGTGCCCGAGACGACCCGATGACGAGTTTTCCGGAATTCTCTGCCGAATCGCTGCACGCCCGACGAGCAGATTTGCCCGGTCAGCCTCGACTTTTCGCGCTCGCAACGCCTGCCGCCGGATGTTCGGCGTCGCGTCACTGGTGCGATGCGCGCGGCTGATTGGCGGTGTTCGCCGCCCGTGCCTGAACCCGTGGCGCAATCTCCGGCGCCAGCACGCGCCTCGCGTATGCCGCAACTGGTGATCGTCAGCCCGGCGCTGCGCGACGCCAACAACGGCAACTGGCAGACGGCCCGGCGCTGGCAGCGGCACCTCGCCGGCGACTGCCGCGTGCGCATCGTCAAGGCCTTGCCCGATGCGCTCGCCGCCGGCGACGCCGCGATGCTCGCGCTGCATGCGCGGCGGTCGGCGGAATCGATCGCGGCCTGGGCCGGCGCGCAGCCGGGCAGGGGGCTCGCGGTGGTGCTCACCGGTACCGATCTCTATCGCGACATCATGACCGACGCTGCGGCGCGGCGCTCGCTGGAACTCGCGCAGGCGCTCGTCGTGCTGCAGGAATGCGCGCCGCAGGCGCTGCCGGAAGCGGTCGCGGCCGGGCGGCTACAGGTGCGCGATGCGAGGTGCTCGATGCCGACGAGATCGTCTGGGTGACCCAGGCCGGCGGTGCGCCGTGGCTGCGCGCCACGAGGACAGTGCGGCAGTGTCGGGAGAGGATCGCCGCCCGCTTTCTCCTTGCCGCCCCACGCACTGTCGAAGGGCGCAAAAGTTTTGCAGACGATCAGACGATGTAAGGATCGCCCCGCTCGTCCGACTCCGGCCATGTATAGGAAACAATCAAAAACAACCGTGCTCCAGGAGGCCCCGATGCACCCGATTTTTCCGCTGCTCAGCGTCACCGATTTCCCGAAAATCCGCCGATCGCGGATCGAAACGCTGCAGGTGAATCTGGGATACCGCTGCAACCAGAGCTGTGTCCATTGCCACGTCAATGCCGGCCCGAACCGCCGCGAGGAGATGTCGGCCGGGACGGTCGACGCCGTAATCGCCTTTCTCGACGCGAGTCCGATGGTCACGACGCTCGATCTGACCGGCGGGGCGCCGGAGCTTAATGCGAACTTTCGCCGTCTCGTGATGGCGGCGCAGGAGCGCAACGTGCGGGTGATCGACCGCTGCAACCTGACGATCCTGGAGGAGCCGGGCGACGAAGATCTGGCGGCCTTTCTCGCGCGACAACAGGTCGAGGTCGTCGCCTCGCTGCCCTGCTACCTCGAAGACAACGTCGACCGGCAGCGCGGCAAGGGCGTCTTCGCTGCGAGCATCCGCGGCCTGCGCAAACTCAACGCGCTCGGTTACGGCATGCGCGGCAGCGAACTGGTGCTGAATCTCGTATACAACCCGCAGGGTCCGGTCCTGCCGCCGCCGCAAGAAGCGCTCGAGCGCGCCTACAAGGAACATCTCGGTGACGCGTTCGGGACTGCCGAGACGCTCGCGGGCCGTGCGATCCGCGTCGCCGACCACTGCTATGGCTGCACGGCCGGGCAGGGGTCGAGCTGCGGCGGGGCGCTGGGCGAAGCGCACGCCGAAAGTCAGAGCTGCGCGGCATGAGCGGCACCAGAACACCGTCCAGCGCATCTTTCCCCGGAGATTCAAGCCATGCATGAAGTCGTCAAGGACTACTACGGAAACCAGCTGCAGAGCAGCGATGACCTGCGCACGACGGCCTGCTGCGATGCGAGCCGGATGCCGGCGTGGCTCAAGCCGCTGCTCGCGCGGGTGCACCCCGAGGTGCTGTCGCGCTATTACGGCTGCGGTCTCGTCTGCCCGCCGCTACTGGACGGCTGTCGGCTGCTGGATCTGGGCAGCGGTTCTGGGCGCGACGTCTATGTGCTGTCGCAACTCGTCGGCGAGCACGGGCAGGTGGTCGGCGTCGACATGACCGAGGAGCAGTTGGACGTCGCCCGACGCCATCAGCAATACCACCGCGAAGCCTTCGGCTACGGTCGCGACAACGTGGCCTTCCACCTCGGTTACATCGAGCATCTGGACGAGCTCGGCCTGCCCGATGCGAGCTTCGACGCCGTGGTGTCGAACTGCGTGGTGAACCTCTCGCCGGACAAGGACGCGGTGCTGCGCGAAGTCTTCCGCCTGCTCAAACCGGGCGGCGAGTTCTACTTCTCGGACATCTATGCCGACCGGCGCGTACCGGCCGCGGTGCGCAACGACCCGCTGCTCTACGGTGAATGTCTCGGCGGCGCGCTGTACTGGGCGGACTTCCTGGCGCTTGCGCGGCGGCACGGCTTCGACGACCCGCGGCTCGTCGAGGACCGCCCGATCGAGATCACCGACCCGGCGCTCGCCGCACGCGCCGAGGGCATCGGCTTCCACTCGGCGACCTACCGCCTGTTCAAGCTCGATGGCCTCGAGCCGCAGTGCGAGGACTACGGGCAGGCGGTGATCTACCGCGGCAGCGTGCCGTCGATGGCGCAGCGCTTCCGCCTCGACAAGCACCACGACATCGAGGCCGGCCGGGTCTTCCCGGTGTGCGGCAACACGTGGCGCATGCTGCACGACACGCGCTTTCGCGAGCATTTCGAGTTCATCGGCAACTTCGACCGCCACTTCGGCCTGTTCGAGGGCTGCGGGAGCCAGATGCCCTTCGACCGCAGCGCGCAGTCGGGCGGTTCGGCCGCCTGTTGCTGAGGAACGGGCGCCATGCTCAGGGTACGACAGGGTGTGCACCCGCAGGGCAATGCGTTCCCTGAACGTGAGCATGCGCTCGTACCCTTCGGACATGAGGCGGGTCGCCTCCCTGCAGTTCGTCATGCGACGGACTCCCCCTGGAACCAGCCATTCTCCAGGCATTCGCGCAGCCCCATGCGGGCGCGGTGGAGAATCACCCAGCAGTTGCTGGTGGAAATATCGAGCTGCTGGCAGATTTCGCCGGTGTCGAGCTCGAGGAACTCACGCATCATATAAACGCGGGCGATCCGCTCCGGCAGCTTGTCGAGACAGGCGTCGAAGACTGCCCGCCGGTGTAAGGGTCGCGCGCCTCCACCATCCAGGCCATCACCAGCAGACTGCCGAGCAGTTCGGGGTGATGGTCGTCCGGGGCGCGGGGCGGGGCAACGCCGAGCAGTTTTCCGAGGGTGTCGCGGATGTGCATTCTGGTCTTCTCCCACATTGAGTCGACGCGCGGAACGGTGTGGACCTTACAGCCGCCGCGAATGTCCAGCCCGTGCGCTTCAGCGCGTCGACCCGCTGCACTACTGCCGCGTGATCACCACTTCGAGGTATTCGCTCGGAACCACCAGCGAGTCCGGTCCGGCCGTATTGCGGGATTCGAGCAGTTGCAGCAGATCGGCGTGAAGCCGCGCCTGCCCCGCGTCATCCAGCGCCTCGAAGGCCTTGTGTGTGGGGCCGTAGTAGGTGCGGAAGACCTCGATCCAGTGGGCTGCGGAGCGGTAGCGGAAGTTGAACGACCGGCGCGCGCAGCGGATGTCGGTGGCGTGGCGGCCGAACAACTCGACGAGGTACGGTTCATCGCCCCACCGCAGCGGCGAGCGGACGCCGGCCGGAGGCGGAACGTGGGCGCCGATGACGCGGAACAGTTCGCCGATGAATCCGGCCGGAGTCCAGGCAGCAAGGCCGATGCGCCCGCCGGGGCGAACCACGCGCAGCAATTCGCCGGCACTGCGGTCGTGGTCGGGGGTAAACATCACGCCGAACGTTGACAGCGCGACGTCGAAGCTGCCGTCGGCAAAGGGCAGCGCTTCGGCGTCGGCGACGCGGAAGTCCACCGCCAGGCCATCGGCGCGTGCACGCCCGGCGGCCTGGTCGAGGAGGTGCGGCACGTAATCGATCGCGGTCACTTCGGCGAAGCGCCGTGCCGCGGCCAGCGTTGCATTGCCGTTGCCGGCGGCCACATCGATCACGCGTTCGCCCGCGCGCAGGTCGACGGCTTCGGCCAGCAATTCGCCGACGATCTGCAGGCGCGTGCCGATGAATCCGTAATCTCCGCTTGCCCAGGTCGCTTGCTGGCGCAGCTTGATCGCTTCGAGGTCGGGTGGCGGCGGAACCGCAATGGACTGGCTGGAGGGGCACAGGGCGGTGGGTGCGTTCATGATGGTCTCCTGTCGATGGGGAAAACCGGTCCTCTGCGGGCCCGGGTCGGCGCGGCGAACTCACCTTCCGACGCAGTCATTCTTTCGCCGCGCCGCGTTTGATGCTTCACTGAGAGTCGGGCAAATTTGCTCGTGCGTCCGCAGTTGACCGCCTGTCGCTCCGATGGTACTGCGCAGCCCGGGCATTGCCGGCCGGAACAACGCCATGAGCCGAGATACGCTGTCCGATCTGTTGCGTGCCGTTCGCCTGCGTGGCGCGGTCTTCTACTACGTCAGCTGCTGGGAGGACTGGGCCGCCGAAGCGCCTCCCGCGCGGGAGATCGCGGCGGCAGTGCTGCCCGGCGCGGAGCACGTCATGGAATTCCACATGGTCGCGAAGGGCGCCGGCTGGGCAGCGGTCAGCGGGTTTGCGCCGGTGCGGCTCGGGGTCGGCGACATCGTCATGTTTCCCCACGGCGACGCCCACGTCATGTCGAGCGCCCCGGGCGTGGAGCCCGCACGCCTGAGCGCCGACTGGGTCTTCGCCACGCGGCACGAACCCCGGCCGATGCCCGTCGCCTACCACCGCGGCGTCAGGGAACCCGGCGCTGCGGCACCGGTCGCCGACGCCGACACCATCCTGGTATGTGGATTCCTCGGCTGCGACCTGCGGCCGTTCAACCCGCTGGTGGCGGCCTTGCCACACCTGCTGCACCTGCCGGCGGCGCGCGCCGGAGGGGCCATCGCACGCGTCATCGACCAGGCGGCGCAGGAGTCCACGCAGCGCCGTCCCGGCGCTGACGCGGTGCTCGAACGCCTGGCCGAGATGATGTTCGTCGACACCGCGCGGCGCTATCTCGACGGCCTGCCGGAAGACGCGACCGGCTGGCTGGCCGGTTTGCGCGACCGCTACGTCGGCCGCGCCCTTGCTCTCCTGCATGAATACCCCGAGCGTCCGTGGACGATCGATGAACTCGGCCAGCAGGTCGGGCTGTCCCGCTCCGCGCTGCATGAGCGGTTCGTGCAGTTCCTCGGCGAACCGCCGATGCACTACCTGGCGAACTGGCGCATCCAGGTCGGTTCGCGCCTGCTGCGCGAAACCGGCCGCACCGTTGCCTCGATCGCGCTTGATGTCGGCTACGAATCGGAAGCCGCGTTCTCGCGCGCTTTCAAGCGTCTGGTCGGCCTGCCGCCCGCGACCTGGCGTCGCCGCGCCCGTTGAAGACTTTTCAGGGCGCTGCGGCCCGCTCCGGTTACCGGTAGAGTTCGCTCCGGCTCTCCGTTAGAATCTTTCGCACGTCAGGGGGATCACATGCTGCAGATCGGTGAGATGGCGCCAGCGTTTTCATTGCCGGATGCGGAGATGGAGGTTTTCGACCTCGCCGCGGAACGCGGCAGGCATCATGTGGTCCTCTACTTTTATCCGCGCGACAACACCCCGGGATGCACGCGCCAGGCGGCCGACTTCAGCGATCACGAAGACGACTTTGCCCGTCATGACTGCATCGTGGTCGGTGTGAGTCCCGACGATTGCCTGACCCACGCCGAGTTTCGCGACCAGCACGGGTTGTCGGTACGTCTGCTCTCGGACGTCGAGAGGGAGGTCTGCCGGCTCTACCACGTGTGGCAGCCGAGGGAAGTCGACGGTGTGAAGAAGATGGGGGTGGTGCGGACGACTTTCGTCATCGACAAGGAAGGCGTCATCCGCCACAAGCTCCAGGACGTTGCCCCCCGCGGCCACGTGGCGGGGGTTTTCGAACTGGTCAGGAAACTGCAAACAGAGAATGCACATGGAAATCGTCAAGAACAGCGTGGTAACGCTTAACTACACCGTCGTCGATCCCGACGGCACCATGATCGACGACGGTCAGCAGCCGCTGGTCTACCTTCACGGCGGCTACGACGGCATCTTCCCCGTGCTGGAAGAAGCGCTGCACGGCAAGAAGGTCGGCGACCAGCTCAAGGTCAAGCTGCAGCCCGAAGACGCCTTTGGCGACTACGATGAAGAACTGGTGCTGGTCGAGGAAGTGGGCCAGTTCCCCGACAACATCGAAGTCGGCATGTCCTTCGAGCGCGTCAGCGACGACGGCGAAGAGGAGATGATCTACCGCATCACCGACATCGCCGACGGCAAGGTCGTCGTCGATGGCAATCATCCGCTCGCCGGCACCGCCCTCGTGTTCGATGTCACGGTCGCCGCAGTGCGTCCGGCGACTGCCGAAGAACTCTCGCATGGTCACGTTCACGGCGCCGGCGGACACCACCACTGATGATCGGCTGATCCCGCACCAAGGGGGCCGCGCAAGCGGCCCTTTTCCTGTCTGCTCCGTTATCCTGTGGCGATGACCGAAACGATCGAGAAAACCGGCCGCCCTGATGCCGAACCGCCGCGCGCGCTGCTGGAGGTGAGCGAGCTGCGCGTGCTGATCGGCCCGCACGAAAGCCCGGTACGGCCGGTCGACGGCGTGGGGTTTTCGATCGCGGGCGGCGAGACCTTTGCGCTGCTCGGCGAATCGGGCTGCGGCAAATCGATGACGGCGCTGGCGCTGCTGCGCCTGCTGCCCGATGGCGGCCGCATCGCCAGCGGCGAGGTACGCTTTGCCGGGCGCGACCTGCTGCGCCTGACGGAGGCGCGCATGCGCGAAGTACGCGGCGGGCAGATCGCGATGATCTTCCAGGAGCCTTCGACGAGCCTCAACCCCGTGATGACGGTCATGAGCCAGATCGGCGAAGTGCTCGCGCGCCATCGCGGCCTCGAAGGCGCCCCGGCCCGCGCCGAAGCGCGTCGACTGCTCGAATCGGTCGGGATACCGGACGCCGGGCGGCGCCTCGACGACTACCCTTTCCAGTTTTCCGGCGGCATGAAGCAGCGGGTCATGATCGCGATCGCGCTCGCCGGCGAGCCGGAACTCCTGGTCGCCGACGAGCCGACCACCGCCCTCGACGTGACGATCCAGGCGCAGGTGCTCGATCTCCTCGCCCGCCTGCAGGCCGAGCGCGGCATGGGAATGCTGTTGATCACGCATGATCTCGGCGTGGTGGCGCGCATGGCGCAGCGAATCGGCGTGATGTATGCGGGCGAACTGGTCGAAACGGGAAATCGCAGCGATTTTTTCCGCCGCCCGCTGCACCCGTATTCGCGCAAGCTGTTCGCGGCACTGCCGACCGACGCGCAACGCCAGCGTCCGCTCGCGGCGCTCGGCGGCAACGTCCCGGCGCTCGACCGCGACTTCGTCGGCTGCCGTTTCGCCGACCGCTGTCCCGATGCCTTCGACCTGTGCCGCCGCGAAGCGCCCGTCTGGGAGCGGCGCGACGGGCAGGCGGTGCGCTGTCATCTTTATTCGGCTGGCCGGACCGTTGCCGCTGCAGCGACGCCGGCAGCAGCCGCATTCATCGACACGGGGCGCCGCCCGACGCCCGCGCCGCTGCTCGACGTGCGCGACCTGAAAGTGCATTTTCCCGTGCGAAAAGGCCTTTTGCGACGCCAGGTCGGAAGCATCAAGGCGGTCGACGGGGTCAGCCTGACGCTGGCTCCGGGCCGCACGCTGGCGCTGGTCGGCGAGTCCGGCTGCGGCAAGACGACGGCCGGCAAGGCGATCCTGCAGTTGGTCGCGCCGAGCGCCGGCGAGGTTTTCCTCGACGGCACGCCGATCACCGGGCTGTCACGCGCGGCGCTGCGGCCATTGCGCCGTTCGTTCCAGATGGTGTTCCAGGATCCGTTCGCGTCGCTGAACCCGCGCATGCGCGTCGGCCAGATCATCGAAGAAGGCATGCTCGCGCTCGGCGTTGAGCCCGACGGCCCAGCGCGCGCGCGGCGCATCGACGACCTGCTGCAGCGGGTCGGACTCACGCCGGCGATGAAGTTGCGCTACCCGCACGAGTTTTCCGGCGGCCAGCGCCAGCGCATCGCGATTGCCCGCGCGCTGGCGGTGTCGCCGCGACTGCTCGTTTGCGACGAGCCGACGAGCGCGCTGGATGTGTCGGTGCAGGCCCAGATCCTCAACCTGATGCGCGAGCTGCAGGGCGAGTTCGGCCTCGCGTATCTTTTCATCACGCATAACCTGGGCGTCGTGAGCTGGCTCGCGCACGACGTCGCGGTGATGTATCTCGGACGGATCGTCGAGCGCGGCCCGGTCGAGCGCGTGCTCGCCGCGCCCGCCCATCCCTATACTCGCGCCTTGCTCGCGGCGGTGCTGCGCATCGACGGCGAAGCCTCAGACGTCCGGTCAGCGCCGCCGGGCGACGACCTGCCGTCGCCGCTCGATCCGCCCGCCGGCTGTCACTTCCATCCGCGCTGCCCCCATGCGACCGACATCTGCCGGGCGCAGTATCCGGGCGAGACCGCCCGCGGCGCCGGCCAGGTCGTCCGCTGCCACTGGCCGCGCTGAGCGCGACAGCAGTCAGGGATTCGAGCTCCCGGTCGTCCCGGCACTTGCTTTTGCCGCCCGCAATGTCCCGTTGCGGGCGAACGATTTGTCCACTCTGCCTCAGCGCTGGTTTTTTTGCGGCTGCTTCTTGCCAGAGGTCGGCTTCGCGGCTGGGCCGGTCGTTTTTTTCGCTGTCGCAGATGCGATCGGCGCTTTGCTCGACGAAGTCCCCGCGCTTTTGCCGGCAGGCCGCTTGACTCCCTTCTTCGCCGCGGGTTGCGTGCTCTTCAATGCGGTCGGCTTTTCCATGCCCTTCGCATCCATCCTGACGGGTTTGCCGCCAGCCAGCCGCGGGACGATCGAGCGCCCCGGCGATGCCGCCTGTTCGAGCGCATCGGGGGGCGCAGTGCCGGGATCGACGCCCTCGGGGACGAGCAGCGAGTAGCCGGGGCTTACACGGCTGCGCGCATCGAGCCGGTTGATCTGGTAGAGCTGGTTCAGCGACAGGCCGAAATCCCGCGCCACGGATGCGAGCGTCTCGCCGCGCTGCAACTCGTAGGTGCGCCACTGCGTCCCGTTGCGCTGATGTTCGGCGAGCCGCAGCTGGAACTGTTCGGCGCGATCGACGGGCACGACCAGCGCACTGCCTTCGGTCACCGCCGGACGATTGTGGCTGGGGTTGAGGGCGAGGAACTCGTCGAGCGGCATCCCGGCAAGGCGGGCGGCGGTGGCCAGTTCAATCGTCGCAGGGGTGTCGACGGTGACGAAGTGGGGGCTGTTCGGCACGTACGGAAGTTCGAAGCGGTACAGCTCGGGCTGCGCGACGATGTTCTTCAGCGCCTGCAGCTTGGGCACATAGTTGCGCGTTTCCCCCGGCATGCGCAGATGGCTGTATTCGGCCGGAAGCCCGGCGTCCAGGTTGCGCTGGATCGCGCGGCCGACCGCACCTTCGCCCCAGTTGTACGAGGCGAGCGCCAGATGCCAGTCGCCGTGCATGTCGTAGATGGCCTGCAGGTAGTCGAGGGCGGCAGCGGTGGAAGCGATCACGTCGCGCCGCTCGTCGACCCACGCGTCCTGCGTGAGGTTGTAGTTTCGCCCCGTCGAGGGGATGAACTGCCACAGCCCCGACGCGTGCGAGCGCGAGTAGGCCATCGGGTTGTAGCTGCTTTCGACCATCGGCAGCAGCGCGAGCTCGGTCGGCATGCCGCGGCGTTCGAGCTCGTCGACGATGTGGTAGAGATAGCGCCCGCCGCGCTCGAAAACCTTTTTCAGGAAACCCGGGCGGTTGATGTAGAAGAGCTGCTGTTCGGCGACCAGCTCGCTGTCGAGATCCGGCATGCCGAAGCCGCGGCGAATGCGATCCCATATGTCGTTGGCGTCACGGGTGAGGTCGAGCGTGAGCACGCGCGGCGGCGGGTCCGTCAGCTCGAGGACCGGCCCGCGAGGCATCTTCAGGCCGTCCGGAGCGGCGTCATCGCCGCCGACGAGGCGGGTCGCGCCCGGCTCCGGCAAGAGAGTCGGCGCTGCTGAATCCGCGGACGCCCGGACAGACTCCGGTGCGAAGCTCAGGAACACGAGAAACAGGAGGCTTGCGAAAGAAATCGCCATCGAGCCGGCGCCCCCGGGAGAGGAAAAAGAGGGGTGGACTCTAGGGCAGGGGCGGAGGGGCGTCAAACCGGTGTCGATGACCGGGCGCGGACAGCGGTTTTTCGCCTCGTCAAGAAAACGCCGGGCCGCCCCAAGTTTTCTTGTCCCCCTCGGGGGGCGGAAACGGCAAAGCCGTTTCCTGGGGGCGCTCAAAAAACGTCCTTCCAGGCCCTCAATGCCGTGAAGCATTCGAGCGAGTCGCGCGGACGCACGCCGGTGCGGTCGGCGATCACGCCCATCACTGCCGGTTCGCCGGTGCGCAGGAAGGGGTTCACGCGCCGCTCGCGTTCGATGGTGGTCGGCAGGGTCGGCCGCCCGGCATCGCGCCGCGCCTCGCACTCGACGAGCCACTCGTCCCGCTCGGGATTCCCCGGGTCGGCGACGCGCGCAAACGCGAGGTTGGCGAGCGTATACTCATGGGTGCAATACACGGCGGTGTCGCCGGGCAGATCTGCAAGGCGGCGCAGCGAAGCGTGAAGTTGCGCGGCAGTGCCGCCGAGCAGCCGCCCGCAGCCGGCGCTGAAGAGGGTGTCGCCGGGAAACAGCATGCCCGGCGCGAGATAGGCGACGTGGCTTGCGGTATGGCCGGGCACTTCGAGCACGCGAAAGCGGATGCCGAGCGGTTCGAGACTGACTTCGTCGCCTTCCGCAACGGGATGGTTAACACCCTGGATGTCGGCTGCAGCCGGGCCGAACACCGGGATGTCGCGGCTTGCGATCAGCTCGGCGACGCCACCGACGTGGTCCGCGTGGTGATGGGTCAGCAGGATCGCGCAAAGGTCCAGCCCGTGCGCCGCGAGGCCGTCTTCGACGACTGCTGCGTCACCCGGGTCGACGACTGCTGCAAGCTGGCCGCGACGCAGCAGCCACAGGTAGTTATCCCGGAACGCCGGGAGAGGGATAATTTCGATGCTGCCGATTTTTGAGTGCTGATCGTTCATGTCCATCCTCAGTCTGTCGGACTGGCTTGAAACCCCGCAGGGACAATACCTGCTGCAGTGGGAATCGGCCAGGTTCGACGTCATGGTGGCCGATATTTTCGGCTACAACGCAGTTCAGATCGGGCTGCCCGAGCACGAGTTCCTGCGCGGCAACCGCATGCCGTTCCGCTTCCGCTGCGCGCGGCTGGGCGAGGCCGAAGTGACGTCGAACGCGGAAGCGCTGCCGTTCGCCACCGCCACTCTCGATCTGGTGCTGCTGCCGCACGTGCTCGAGTTTTCACCGAACCCTCACCAGGTGCTGCGCGAGGTCGAACGCGTACTCGTGCCCGAGGGCAGCGCCATCATCAGCGGCTTCAACCCCTTCAGCCTGTGGGGCGTGCGCCGCCTGCTGGCGCGCAGCAACGGGGCATTCCCGTGGCGCGGACAGTATCTGTCCGTGCGCCGCACGAAGGATTGGCTCGCGCTGCTGGGGTTCGAAACCCAGTCCGGCAGTTTCGGCTGCTACGCGCCGGCGGTCACGAGCGGAAAATGGCTCGAACGCTGGCGCTTCATCGACAAGGCCGGGGACCGCTGGTGGCCGATCTTCGGCGGCACCTACATCATTCAGGGAATCAAGCGGGTGCAGGGGATGCGCCTGATCACCCCCAACTGGCGCGATCGTCGCGCCGCAGCGAAACGGCTCTCGCCGGTGGCCCAGCGCGGCCGGCAGGTGACGGGCGGAGTACAAAAGACTAAATGACCGATCAGATCGAAATATTCACCGACGGCGCCTGCAGCGGCAATCCGGGGCCCGGCGGCTGGGGCGCGATCCTGCGCTCGGGAGCGCACGAGAAGGAAATCTGGGGTGGCGAACCGCACACGACGAACAACCGCATGGAACTGCTCGCGGTGATCCGCGCACTCGAACTGCTCAAGCGTCCGGTCGCCGCCCGCGTGCATACCGACAGCCAGTACGTGCAGAAAGGCATCTCCGAGTGGATCCACGGCTGGAAGGCGCGCGGGTGGAAGACCGCGGCGAAAGCCCCGGTGAAGAACGAGGACCTGTGGCGCGCGCTCGATGAGGCCGCGAGCCGTCACCAGGTCCAGTGGATCTGGGTCCGGGGCCATGCCGGCCATGTCGAGAACGAGCGCGCCGACGAACTCGCGCGCCGCGGCGTTGACGCGGTGCGCCGGCAGGGCACGAGCGTCGCAGGCTGAAGCTTCGGCGGCGCCTGGAACAATATTGGGGAAAACACATGAGACAGATCGTCCTCGACACGGAAACCACCGGCCTCGACTGGCGCAACGGCGACCGCGTCATCGAAATCGGCTGCGTCGAGCTGCTGAACCGCAACCTGACGGGGCGGCATTACCACGTCTATATCAACCCGGAGCGCGGCATCGATGCCGAGGCGATCGCGGTGCACGGCATCACCGAGGACTTCCTCGCCGACAAGCCGAAGTTCAGCGCCATCGCGGCCGAGTTCGAGGATTTCATCCGTGACGCCGAACTGATCATCCATAACGCGAACTTCGACGTCGGCTTCCTGAACCACGAGCTGTCGCGGCTCGGGCGGGGAAAGCTCGACAGCCTTTGCGCGGGTGTCATCGACACGCTGAAGATGGCGAAGGAGCAGAACCCGGGCAAGAAGGCGTCGCTCGACGCGCTGTGCGACCGGCACCAGATCGACAACGCGTCGCGGACGCTGCACGGCGCGCTGCTCGACGCGGAACTGCTCGCCGAAGTCTATCTTGCGATGACGCGCGGCCAGGAGAGCCTGATCATGGCGCTCGAGGAGCCCGTGCCGGGCAGCGCCGAAGCCGGCGGCGTGCTCGTCGATCGGCCCCCGCTGAAAGTGCTCCGCGCGAGCGGCGAAGAGCTGGCCGAACATGGCCGGGTGCTTCACGACATCGCGAAAGCGACGAAGGGCACCTGCCTGTGGATCGTGCCCGAGCCTGAAGCGGCCGCCGCCTGACAGGGCGAGGGCCTGAAGCGACCGGAGGCGCGGCTACAGGACCAGCCGCCCGCCGGGCAGGCTGCCCGCCTGCTCGAGCCGGGCGACGGTCGGGCCGAGGTCGAGGCCGGTGCGGTCCTTCAATGCCCGGGCGCGTTCGCGCAACTCCGTCACCGGCACGGTGATCTCGTCGCCTTGCGCACCGAATGCGACGACGTTGCCGCTGTCGCACGACGGAAACGCGATCGCGCGGTTCTCGAATGCGTGGATGATCCGCTCGACGCTGGCGCGAAACCCGCGCGACCGGCCGAAGAGGTTCGTCGACATCAGTCCCGCGTCCGACAGGCGTGCACGCGCCGCGGCGTAGAACGGCGCAGTGTCAAGCGCGCCGGCCCGCGCGTGGCGGTCGAAGCCATCGACGAGGATCAGGTCGAAGCGCCGGTCGGTTTCCATCACGTAGCGGGCGCCGTCACCGACGTGGATCGAAAAACGTGCGTCCTCCTGCGGCAGGCGGAAGAACTGGCGGGCAGCCGCGACGACCTGCGGTTCGATCTCGACGACCTGGATGCGCGTCTGCGGGCAGTGGCGATGCAGGAAGCGCACCAGCGAGGCGGCGCCGAGGCCGATCACCAGCGCGTTGCGCGGCCATTCGTCGGCGTCGCGCAGCAGCAGACCGGCCATCATCTCGCGCGTGTAGGCGAGTTCGAGTGCGTGCGGCCGGCGGATGCGCATTGCGCCCTGGACCCACTCCGAGCCGAAATGAAGATAGCGGACGCCGCGATCTTCGCTGATGTCGATCGGGGTGCTCACTGGAGCACCCTCGCGCTACGCGCAAGAGGGCCAGCTTTGCACAGCCGGCCCGTTCCGCAGGCGCAGAGCAATGCTCCGCGAAACCCCTGCTGCACCCCGCCAGGCGGGACTGAGCGCTTCTTGGGGCGGCCCGGCGAAGCGCTCATGCAGTCATCCGTTTCAGCGCGTACAGGCGCTCGAGCGCCTCGCGCGGGCTCAGGGTGTCGGGGTCCAGTTCGGCCAGCGCGGTGAGCGCCGGGTGCGAGGGCGTGTCGGGTTCGCGGTCCGGCAGCGCGGCAAAGAGGTCCGCCTGCGGCCCATTGCCGACCTCGCGGTTCTCGAGCGCGCGCAGGCGCCGTTTGGCGTCGCGCACGACCGAGCCCGGAATGCCGGCGAGCGCCGCGACTTCGATACCGTAGCTCTGGCTCGCCGGTCCGTCCTCGACCGCATGCAGGAACACGATGCGGTGCGCGTGCTCGATGGCGTCGAGATGCACGTTCGCGCACTCGGGGTAGTCGCCGTTGAGGCGGGTGAGTTCGAAGTAATGGGTCGCGAACAGCGTCAGGCAGCGGTTCTTCTCAAGCAGGTGGCGGGCGATCGCGAATGCCAGCGCGAGCCCGTCGAAAGTCGAGGTGCCGCGCCCGATCTCGTCCATCAGCACGAGGCTCTGCTCGGTCGCGCCATGCAGGATCGCCGACGCCTCGGTCATCTCGACCATGAACGTCGAGCGGCCCGAGGCGAGGTCGTCGGACGCGCCGATGCGGGTGAAGATCGCATCGAGCGGGCCGAGGCGTGCGCTCTGCGCCGGTACGAACGCGCCGACGTGGGCGAGCAGCGCGATCAGCGCGACCTGGCGCATGAAGGTCGATTTGCCGCCCATGTTCGGCCCGGTGATCAGCAGCATGCGGCGGGTCGGGGCGAGGCGGCAGTCGTTCGAAATGAAGTCTTCGACCTGCCGCTCGACGACCGGGTGGCGCCCGCCGGTGATGTCGATGCCCGGCTGCGCGGAAAACTGCGGGCAGACGTAGCCGTGGCGCACGGCAGCTTCGGCGAACGCGCCCAGACCGTCGAGGCACGCGAGCGCGCGGGCGATGCGCTGCAGCGCCGGGATATGCGCGGCGAGCGCTTCGAGCAGCGCTTCATAGAGCAGCTTCTCGCGGGCGAGCGCGCGCTCCTGGGCCGACAGCGCCTTGTCCTCGAACGCCTTCAGTTCCGGCGTGATGTAGCGCTCGGCGTTCTTCAGCGTCTGGCGGCGGCGGTAGTCGTCCGGCACTTTCCCCGTGTTCGCGTGGCTCACCTCGATGTAGAAGCCATGCACCTTGTTGAACTCGACCTTGAGGTTCGCGATGCCGCTGCGGTCGCGTTCGCGCGCTTCGAGCGCCAGCAGGAACTCGCCGCAGTTCGACTGGATGCCGCGCAGCTCGTCGAGCTCCGCGTCGAAACCGGGAGCGATCACGCCGCCGTCGCGCACTGCGGCGGCCGGCTCGGCGGCGACGGCGCGCACGAGCAGGTCGAGCGCGCCGTCCGGCACCGCGATCGCGGCGAGCAGCTCGCCGAGCAGCGGGGCCTGCGGGGTGCCGAGCGCGCGATGCAGTTCGGGCAGGCGCGCGAGGCTGTCGCGCAGCGCCGCGAGATCGCGCGGCCTCGCGCTGCGCAGCGCAATCCGCGCGGTGATGCGATCGACGTCGGCAACTCCGCGCAGCGCGACGCGGACGTCGCCGAGCATCCGCGCATCACCGGTGTCCGCCGACGCGCCGGGATCCGATCCGGCGAGTTCGCCGACGGCGCCGTGGCGCTGCGCGGCGAGTGCGCGGTCGCGCAGCGGATGATGCAGCGCATGCCGCAGCCAGCGCGAGCCCATGCTGGTGATGCACGAGTCGAGCAGCGACAACAGCGTCGGCGAGGCCTCGCCGCGCAAGGTCTCGGTCAGCTCCAGGTTGCGGCGCGTCGCCGCATCGAGCCGCAGGTATTCGGCTTCGCGCTCGACCCGCAGGCCGGTGACGTGCTCGAGGCTCTGGCGCTGCGTGCTGCGCGCATACTCGAACAGCGCCGCCGCGGCCGCGAGCGCGACCGGCAGGCCCTCGGCGTCGAAGCCGGCCAGGTCGCGCGTGCCGAAGTGCCCGGTCAGCAGGCGCTCGCCGTTGGCCGCGTCGAACTGCCAGTCGGCGAGCCGGCGCAGCACCGGCGACAGCGATTCGACGAGCGGCAGCGCCAGCCCGTCGGGCACCAGCACCTCGGCCGGGCGCAGCCGTTCGAACTGCGCCTGCAGCTGCTCGGACGGGCATTCCATCACGCGCAGGTCGCCATTGGCGAGGTTCAGCCACGCGAGGCCCAGCACGCCGCGGTGCAGGTTCGCCGCGAGCAGCAGCGAATCGGCGCGGTCGTCGAGCAGCGCCGCGTCGGTCAGCGTGCCGGGCGTGACGATGCGGCTCACCGCGCGCTCCATCGGCCCCTTCGTCGCCCCCGGCTCGCCCACCTGCTCGGCGATCACGACCGATTCGCCGAGCTTGACGAGCCGCGCAAGGTATTGTTCGACCGCGTGGAACGGCACGCCGGCCATCCGGATCGGCGTGCCGGCCGACTGCCCGCGCGTCGTCAGCGTGATGTCGAGCAGCCGCGCGGCCTTCTCCGCGTCATCGAAGAACAGCTCGTAGAAGTCCCCCATGCGGTAGAACAGCAACGTGTCCGGATGCTGCGCCTTGATGCGGAGATACTGCTGCATTACCGGAGTATGAGTCCCTGTCTCGATATCAATAGGGCTCTTTTTTTCCGCGTTTACTGTTTGTAAATTATTGATTATCATGAGTTTTTGCTGTTGCACGGGCATTCCTTCCGAATGCAGTGGACGCCCTACGACACTTTCCTGCTGGTGGGCGAGCATCTTACCAGCCCGCACTTCCCGGGGCGATTCACTGGCGGCCGCGTTATTCGAAGCGTGCGAGGAAGGTCTTGCTCTTGCGCGTGATGCCAAGCGCCTCGGCGGTGCGGGTCATGTGATTGCCATGCTGCGTTGCGACATCGCGAACTGGTTGCAGCAGTCCCTTGAACCGAACGCTCTTTTGTCGAACCATCCACTGCGGCAGCGCTCAATGCGTCAGGGCCAACTTGGGCAGATATGCAAGGATCTCGCGGCTCGTTCGACTGTTGGGTAACGACAAAGATAACTGCGCTCAAGGAAACGCCCGATGCATCCCACCTTTCCATTGCTCGCCGTCACCGACTTTCCCCGGATTCGCCGCGGAACGGTCGAGACGCTGCAGGTGAATCTCGGCTACCGCTGCAATCAGAGCTGCGTGCATTGCCACGTCAATGCGGGGCCGACCCGGACCGAGGAAATGACCGCCGATATCGCGAATGCGGTGGTCGACTTCATCGACGCAAGTCCGACGATCCTCACGCTTGATCTGACGGGCGGTGCCCCGGAGATGAACGCGAACTTCCGCCGCCTGGTGGGTGCGGCGCGCGCGCGCGGCCTGCACGTGCTGGACCGCTGCAACCTGACGATCCTCGAGGAACCCGGATACGAGGATCTGGCACGCTTCCTCGCGGAACAGGGGGTCGAGGTCGTCGCCTCGCTGCCGTGCTATCTCGAGGACAACGTCGATAAGCAGCGCGGCAAGGGGGTCTTCGGTGCGAGCATTCGCGCTCTGCAGAAGCTCAACGCGCTCGGATACGGCGAGGAGGGCAGCGGGCTGTGCCTGAACCTGGTCTACAACCCGCAAGGGCCGACACTGCCCCCGCCCCAGGCAGCGCTCGAACGCGCCTACCGCGAGCATCTCGGAGTCGAGTTCGGTGTCCGCTTCAACCGGCTCTTCACGCTCGCGAACATGCCGATCAAGCGTTTCGGCAGCACCCTCGTGTCGAAGGGGCAGTTCGACGATTACACGAAAATCCTGCGCGATGCTCATCGTCCGGACAATCTCGCGGCGGTGATGTGCCGCAGCCTCGTGAGCGTTGATTGGCAAGGTTACCTGTACGACTGCGACTTCAACCAGCAACTCGATATGCCGATCGGCGATGGCGCCCATCCGCGTCTGCACATTCGCGATGCCAACATCGAGGCGCTCGCGGGCGGCGCGGTCCGCGTTGCCGATCACTGCTACGGCTGCACGGCGGGGCAGGGGTCGAGCTGCGGCGGGGCGCTGGCTGAAGCGCCCGGCTGCGCCGAGGTGCTGTCGCACTGTTACGGCAATGCGAGGACTACGGCCCGGGCGTGATCTGCCGCGGCAGCGTGCCGGGAATGACGTCGCAAGGCTGGATGCAGGGTGTATCTTGTGACACACACGCGTCATTAATCGCCCGTCGAGGAAAGTCCGCCGATGAAATCCGCCTTCGCCCTTCGCCATGTCGCCTTCGAAGACATGGGCTCCTTCGCCACCGTGCTCGCCAAGCGCGGCATCGCGCTGCGCTACCTTGAAGCCGGCGTCGATGACCTGTCTCGCTTCGACCCGTGCGACTCCGATCTGCTCGTTGTGCTGGGAGGCCCGATCGGCGCGTACGACGAGGCCAGCTATCCCTTCATCCTCGATGAACTGCGCCTGCTCGAAAGGCGACTGAAAGCCGAACGGCCAACGCTGGGAGTTTGTCTCGGCGCCCAGATGATGGCTCGAGCCCTCGGGGCTCGCGTCTATCCGGGGCCTGCAAAGGAGATCGGCTGGACGCCGCTGCAGCTGACCGGGGCCGGGCGCGACTCGCCCCTCGCGCACCTGGACGGGGCACTGACTTCGATGTTGCACTGGCACGGCGATACCTTCGATCTGCCTGCCGGGGCGACCCTGCTCGCATCCACCGACGTCTGCCGCCACCAGGCGTTTTCCTGGGGGCGCAACGCGTTGGCCTTCCAGTGCCACCCGGAAGCGCAGACAACCCAAATGGAACGCTGGCTCGTCGGGCATGCGTGCGAGCTTGGGGCGGCCGGGTTGTCGGTGCCTGAATTGCGCGCCGACTGCGCCCGCCTCGCACCTACCCTGGAGGCACAGGGCGCACGCTGTTTCGCCGACTGGCTCGACAGGGTTGGGTTGTGAGCGCTTGGACGCGGGTCAGTACCGAACCGATCAGCGCGATCAGGGCGATGAGGTTGAGCACGGCGCTTGCCGCGTGGGAGTATTCCCACTGCGCTCGAAGTGCCATCCAGTCTCCCGGCAGCACCGTCCAGTTGCTTGTTGCCTGGTTGGTCGGAAACGTAAAAGTCCAGAACACAACTTGCGTCGCCAAAATACAAGCAAAGCCGACGAGAGCCAGTATGAATTCCCTGCGACGTTTGCGAACCATGACCGTAAGGATGAGCGTCGACAGCAGGGCCCCGGCGACGACGAATCCGAGCAAGGCCCATCCTCTGTAGATTTGCTGCACCGTCAGGTAATCGTCGCGGGCCAGACCGATCTTGTTGGGGGAGTTCCAGCAAATGCGCAAGGGCCGGAGCCAATGCCAGGGCGGCGAACAGAAGGCTGAAGAAACGTACGGTGGCGAGTCCCATGTTTCATCCTCCTGGTGATGGCACCCTGTTTGCGTTGTGCCTGCTCCGCGCTTCACGGCGTGAAGAAGCGCTCGGGGAACGCGATATCGAGTTCCGCGTCGCTCATATCGACGGTTTCGATCAGCTTGCCGTGCGTTCCGTAGCTCTGCACCTTCATTGGAAACGACGTGTCCTGCGCGAACCATATCCGGCAGCGATGCACGCCGGCGACGCTGATCCCGGCGGCGCCTTCGATCTCGACGACCAGGGTCCGCCGACTGGCCACTTCGGCGTCGGCATGCAGGGCCAGGCTGCCGTGGATGCGCAACTCGGCGAGGTCCGCGAGGAGTGCGCCGACGTGGGAGCGGTCAACGCTGTGGCCGCGTGGGTCGCAGATCACCGGGTTGTCCGCAGCAAGGTTCAGGGTCATGTGCTTCAGGCCGAAGGGCGACAGCCGCACGCGGCCCGTCACGGGGTCGTAGATCATCACCGCGCCGCGATGCGGTTCGACAAAATCCATCCGCACCCAGCCGGGCCTGCGCCACGCGTAGCGAATCACTTGCCGGTGGCCATCGGCCGCCCACGAGCGCAGCGTGACGCGGTAGCTCTCGAGGGTGCGGAACCGCGCTTCGGCGTCGGCGAGCGGATCGGCCGCCACGGCGTCACCGGCGATCAGCGCGATTAGCCACACCGGCATGCGCCCGCCAGCGGGGAGCGGCTTGTCGGGGACCGCTTCGATGTCTCATGTCGCCTCTCCCGCTGCCCGGGTTGCCGAAACCCAATCTGGCACAGCGGACGGGCAGGATCAAGGTCGGCGCATCGTCGTAAATCGGCTCACGAACCGGCGGGGAGGTTCATCGCGTTCATCTCCTCAATGCCCCAACAGCTCGACCGAGTCCGGCTTGTCGTGCGCCGCAAAACGATTGACCATCGTGCAGCACCATACCGAGCTTGTGCGCGAAGAAGACCCCGGACTGCAGGATGCGCTGCCTGATCAGGCCCGGGTCGACGCCGTGCGGTGCGGCTGGATCACCTGCAGCAGCTGGCCGAACACTTTGGGCGTGCCGGCGACGACGTTGCCGGTTTCCATGTATGCCGCTTCGCCGGCGAGGTCGCTGACGAGTCCGCCGGCTTCCTGGATCATCAACGCGCCCGCGGCCATGTCCCAGGGCTGCAGGCCCATTTCCCAGAAACCGTCGAGCCGGCCGCACGCGACGTAGGCGAGATCGAGCGCCGCGGCACCGGGGCGGCGGATGCCGGCGGTCTTCTGCGTCAGGTCCTTGAACATTCCCAGGTATGCGTCGATGTTGTCGAATTCGCGGTACGGGAAGCCGGTGCCGATGAGCGCCTCGTTCAGCCGCGTGCGCTTCGACACGCGGATGCGACGGTCGTTGAGGAAGGCGCCGCGGCCTTTCGTCGCGGTGAAAAGCTCGTTGCGCGTCGGGTCATAGACGACCGCCTGCTCGAGCACTCCATTCTTCGCCAGCGCGATCGAGATTGCGTACTGCGGAAAGCCGTGGATGAAGTTGGTCGTGCCGTCGAGCGGATCGATGATCCACTGGTATTCGCTGTTCGCCGACTCGGCGGACTCTCCGGACTCCTCTGCTAGAATGCCGTGCTCCGGGTAGGCGTCACGCAGCACTTCGATGATGGCCGCCTCGGCGGCCTGGTCCACTTCGGTGACGAAATCGTTCGGCGACTTGGTCTGGACGGTCAGGATGTCCAGCTGCATCGAGGCCCGGTTGATTACGGTACCCGCACGGCGGGCGGCTTTCACTGCAATGGTCAGGGTGGGATGCATGCGCGTCGGTCTCGCTTGCGGAAGGTTGCCCGGAAGGGGCCTCCGCTTAAGAAAATTCGAAAAAACACAAGATTTTAATATGAACGGCGCCATCGCGCTTGACCGTATCCGAATCGTGCTTTCACGCACGAGCCATCCCGGCAATATCGGCGCCGCCGCGCGTGCGATGAAGACGATGGGGCTGACCCGTCTGTATCTCGTCGCGCCGTCTGCGTTCCCCGACCCCGTGGCCGACGCCCGTGCGTCCGGCGCGACCGACGTGCTCGAGAGCGCCTGCGTCGTCGCTTCGCTCGACGAGGCACTGCAAGGCACGATCCTGTCCGCCGCGATCACCGCGCGGCGGCGCGAACGTTCGGTGCCGGTGCGCGGTGCGCGCGAAGCCGCCCCCGAACTCGTCGCGTTCGCCGGAAAGGGGGACGTCGCCCTGGTGTTCGGCACCGAGATGAGCGGACTGACGAACGACGAAGTCGAACGCTGCTCGATGCCGGTGTCGATTCCGGCCAATCCGGCGTTTTCGTCGCTGAATCTGGGTGCTGCGGTGCAACTGCTGTGCTACGAGCTGCGAATGGCGGCGCTGTCGCCGACCCTGCCGTCCGAGCCCTTGCCTGATCTGGCGACCTTCGAGGAAATCGAGGGCTTTCACCGTCATCTCGAGCGCGCAATGACCGCGAGCGGCTTCTACGATCCGGCCAATCCCAAGCGCCTGCTGCAACGCCTCAGGCGCCTGTTCGGGCGCGTGCGGCTCGAAAAAGAGGAAGTGAACATCCTCCGCGGCATCGTGGGTGCACTCGAACGCAAACCCGACTAAACTAGTCGGGCATTCACTACTGGCAATGAAGTTTCCTGGAGCAAATCACCCATGTTCAGCCGCCTGCGCGAAGACCTGGCCAGCGTTCGCGAACGCGACCCCGCCGCCCGCTCGACCTGGGAAGTGCTGACCTGTTATCCCGGCGTGCATGCGCTCCTGTTCCACCGCCTCGCGCACGCGGCGTGGAGCCGCGAGCTGTACTGGGTCGGCCGTTTCGTCAGCCACATCTCGCGTTTCCTGACCGGCATCGAGATCCATCCCGGGGCGACGATAGGCCGGCGTGTGTTCATCGATCACGGCATGGGGGTGGTGATCGGCGAGACCGCCGTGATCGGTGACGATTGCACGATCTATCAGGCGGTGACGCTCGGCGGGACGTCGCTGTACCGCGGCATCAAGCGGCACCCGACGCTCGGCAATGGCGTCGTCGTCGGCGCCGGTGCGAAAGTGCTCGGCGGCTTCACCGTCGGCGATGGCGCGCGCATCGGGTCCAATGCCGTCGTCGTCAAGCCGGTGCCGGCCGGTAGCACGGCGGTCGGCAATCCCGCGCGCATCATCGACCCGGAGCGCGCCGATGCGCGTGACAAGGCGCGCGAGCAGAAGGCCGAGCAGATGGGTTTCTCGGCATATGGCGTGACCAAGCAGATGGACGACCCGATCGCGAAGGCGATGCACGGCCTGCTGGATCACGCGGTCGAAACCGATCGTCGTATTCAGTTGCTCGTCGAACAGCTCGAAAAGGCCGGCGTGAGGCTGGATTCAACGATCGAGCAGAGCGACGAATTCGATGCCCAACGCCTCTCGAAGATGGTGGATTGACCGCGTCGTGATCCGGTTCTGGAGTAGTTGACCGATTTTGTCGGGTTACGTATAGTCGAGTAAAACGTTCGGGTATTTACCCGGGCGGCAATCTCCGCCATGCGAGGAGCCAACATGAGACTGACCACCAAGGGACGATTTGCGGTAACGGCGATGATCGATCTGGCATCGCGTCAGACCGAAGGCCCGGTAACGCTGGCGGGCATTGCCGAGCGCCAGAAAATTTCGCTGTCCTATCTCGAACAGCTGTTCGGAAAGCTGCGCCGCCACAAGCTGGTGTCCAGCGTGCGCGGCCCCGGCGGCGGCTACCGGCTTGCGCGCGACATGAGCCGGATCACCGTCGCGGACATCATCGTCGCGGTTGATGAGCCGCTCGATGCAACCCAGTGCGGCGGCCGGCAGAATTGCCACGACGAACAACGTTGTCTGACTCATGATCTGTGGGCGAACCTGAACAAGCGGATGTACGAGTACCTCGATTCGGTCACGCTCGCTGCGTTGGCGACGGGCGAAGTCAAGGCCGAAACGGAGACGAGCGTGCTGAAGGACGTGCGGCGGCGCGCGATGATCTCGGTGCGCGAAGTAGCGGCTGCGTAAAGCGAAAACGAAAACATAAGCGATGTTCGCACCCGTCTACCTCGACTGGAACGCCACCACGCCGCTGGACCCTCTGGTGCGCGCGGCAATGCTGCCGTGGCTCGACAGCCGTTTCGGCAATGCGTCGAGCCGGCACGAGTACGGGCGGCAGGCAAGATCCGCAATCGACGAGGCGCGCGCCCGGGTGGCGGCGGCAGTGGGCGCGCATGCAACCGAAGTGATTTTCACGAGTTGCGGCTCCGAAGCGAACAACCTCTTCATCAAGGGTGCCGCGGCGCTGATGAAGCCGGGATTGCTGGCGATCAGTGCCATCGAGCATCCCTGCGTGCGCGAGCCGGCAAAACAGCTGCGGCGCGGCGGCTGGGCGCTGCGCGAAATCGCCGTCGATGCCGCGGGGCGGATCGCCGGGGACGACTGGAAGGCGGTGCTCGATGCGAGGCCGACGCTGGTTTCGGTGATGCTCGCGAACAACGAAACCGGGGTGCTGCAGGACATCGCCGCACTCGCGGACGATGCGAAAACGGCAGGCGCGTGGTTTCATAGCGATGCGGTACAGGCGCTCGGCAAGATCCCCGTCGACTTCCGGACGCTCGGCGTGCATGCGATGACGCTGTCGGCGCACAAGATCGGCGGTCCGCTCGGTGCCGGTGCGCTGGTGATCGACAAGCGGATCGAGCTGGCGCCGCTGATCGCCGGAGGTGGCCAGGAGCGCGGCCTGCGGTCCGGAACCGAGAACGTCGCGGCGATCGTCGGGTTCGGCGTCGCCTGCGAACGTGCGACCGCACGGCTCGAAGACGAAGCACGGCGCCTGGCCGGATTGCGGGATCGGCTGGAAGCGGGTCTCGTCGCGAGCGGCATGAGAATTTTCTCGGTCGAGGCGCCGCGCCTGCCGAACACGACATTTTTCGCTGCCGACGGTTTCGATGGCGAAACCCTGGTCGCGAAGCTCGACCGCGCGGGTTTCGCCTGCGCGAGCGGGTCGGCGTGCTCGAGTGCCAACCCCGAGCCGTCGCATACGTTGCTCGCGATGGGCGTCGAACGTGACGTCGCGCGCGGCGCAGTGCGCGTGAGCCTCGGTCGCGACACGAGCATGGCGGACGTGGAAGGCTTCCTCGCAGCCTTCGAACGCTTGACGAACGAATTGAATAAACTGACCGCAATGGCGGTCCAATCTTGAACGCAGATCGACGGAGGAACCCGATGCTCAAGTTTCCGATTTACCTGGACTATTCCGCCACGACGCCGGTCGATCCGCGCGTGGCGCAGGCAATGATCCCGTGGCTCACCGAGCATTTCGGCAATCCGGCCAGCCGCTCCCACGCGTACGGATGGGAAGCCGAAAAGGCCGTCGAAGACGCGCGCGAACAGGTGGCCCGGCTGGTCAATGCCGATGCCAAGGAAATCGTGTGGACTTCGGGCGCGACCGAGTCGAACAACCTCGCGATCAAGGGTGCCGCGCAGTTCTACAAGGGTAAGGGCAAGCACCTCATCACGCTGAAGACCGAACACAAGGCGGTGCTCGACACGTTCCGCGAACTCGAGCGCCAGGGTTTCGAAGCGACTTATCTCGATGTGCAGGAAAACGGTCTCGTCGACCTGTCGGCACTGAAGGATGCGATCCGGCCCGATACCATTCTGGTGTCGGTGATGTTCGTCAATAACGAGATCGGCGTGATCCAGCCGATCGCGGAGATCGGCGAGATCTGCCGCGAAAAAGGCATCGTCTTCCACGTCGATGCGGCGCAGGCCACCGGCAAGGTCGATATCGACCTGTCGAAGCTGAAAGTCGACCTGATGTCGTTCTCGGCGCACAAGACCTACGGCCCGAAAGGCATCGGCGCGCTGTACGTGCGGCGCAAGCCGCGCGCACGCCTCGAAGCGCAGATGCACGGCGGCGGCCACGAGCGCGGGCTGCGTTCCGGCACCCTCGCGACGCACCAGATCGTCGGCATGGGCGAAGCTTTCCGCATCGCGCGCGAGGAAATGAAGACCGAGAACGAACGCGTCCGCGCGCTGCGCGACCGTCTGATGAAAGGCCTGCAGGACATCGACGCGACCTACATCAACGGCGACGTCGAACATCGTGTGCCGCACAACCTGAACATCTCCTTCGCCTACGTCGAAGGCGAATCGCTGATCATGGCGATCAAGGATGTCGCGGTGTCGAGCGGTTCGGCCTGTACGTCGGCGAGCCTCGAACCGTCCTATGTGCTGCGCGCGCTGGGCCGCAACGACGAGCTCGCACACAGCTCGATCCGGTTTACGATCGGGCGTTTCACCACCGAAGAAGAAGTCGACTACACGATCGACCTGCTGCACAAGAAGATCGGCAAGCTGCGCGAACTGTCACCGCTGTGGGAAATGGTGCAGGACGGCGTCGATCTGGACAGCGTGCAGTGGGCTGCACACTGAACGAAATCCCCCAGGAGAAGACAACATGGCATATAGCGAAAAAGTGTTGGATCACTACGAGAATCCTCGCAATGTCGGCGCTTTCGGCAAGGAAGACGAAGGCGTCGGCACCGGCATGGTCGGCGCGCCCGCGTGCGGCGACGTCATGAAGCTGCAGATCAAGGTCGGCAAGGACGGCGTCATCGAGGACGCGAAATTCAAGACCTACGGCTGCGGTTCCGCGATCGCGTCGAGCTCGCTGGTGACCGAATGGGTCAAGGGCAAGACCGTCGAGCAGGCGCTGGAGATCAAGAACACCCAGATTGCCGAGGAGCTCGCGCTGCCGCCGGTCAAGATCCATTGCTCGATCCTTGCGGAAGATGCGATCAAGGCGGCAGTGGCGGACTACAAGAAGAAGCAAGGCTGATTTCGGGAGACTGAACGATGAGCGTCACACTGAGCACCAACGCGGCCAAGCATGTGTCGGAATTCATGGCCAAGCGCGGCAAGGGTGTCGGCATCCGCCTGGGCGTCAAGACGTCGGGCTGTTCGGGCATGGCCTACCGGCTCGAGTTCGTCGATGAGATGCATGACGAGGACCTGATCTTCGAAAGTCATGGCGTCAAAGTCATCGTCGACCCGCAAAGCCTCGCCTACCTTGACGGCACCGAACTCGATTTCGTCCGCGAAGGTCTGAACGAAGGCTTCAAGTTCAACAACCCGAACGTCAAGGACGCTTGCGGTTGCGGCGAAAGCTTCAACGTCTGAGCTGCGAGCAAAGCCCATGAGCGTCGACCTGCAACAGGATTTCTTCGCCCTTTTCGGCCTGCCGCGGCGTTTTTGCGTTGACGAAGCAGCGCTGGAGATGGCTTATCACGATCTGCAGGGGCGGGTTCATCCCGACCGTTTCGCGCACCTGCCGGACGTGGAGAAACGCCTGTCGATGCAATGGGCGACACGCGTGAACGAAGGTTTTCGGACACTGCGCAAGCCGCTTCCACGCGCGCAATACCTGCTCGAGCTCGCTGGCGTCGACGCCGGCCTGCACACCAACACCGCGATGTCCTCCGCGTTCCTGATGGAACAGATGGAGTGGCGCGAAGCGGTCGAGGAGGCGCGCGCGGCCGGCGAGGGGCACGAGCTCACGCAGCTGCATCACCGGCTGCGTCATCACGCGCGGGAAGTGTTCAACGAACTCGAACGCACCATCGACGAGCGCCATGACTTCGCGGCGGCTGCCGAAATCGTTCGCCGGCTGATGTTCATGGAAAAAATCCAACACGAGATCGACGACGCCCTCGAGGCGCTGGAGACCTGATGGCCCTTCTGCAAATCGCTGAACCCGGCCAGTCCGCCGAGCCGCACAAGCACCGGCTCGCGGTTGGAATAGACCTGGGTACCACCAATTCTCTCGTAGCGACTGTCCGCAACGGCATCGCCGTGTGCCTCGCCGACGAGGCGGGCCGCGCGATGCTGCCGTCGATCGTGCGCTACCACGCCGATGGGCGGGTCGAAGTCGGCCACACCGCGGCTGCTGCCCACGCCACCGATCCGAAGAACACGATCATGTCGGTGAAGCGCTTCATGGGGCGCGGCCTGAAGGACGTCTCGCACGTCGAATCGACGCCGTACGACTTCATCGACGCGGGCGGCATGGTGCGGTTGCGCACCGTGCAGGGCGTGAAGACGCCGGTCGAGATCTCCGCTGAAATCCTGAAGGTGCTCGGCGCGCGCGCCGAGGCGAGCCTGGGCGGTCCGCTGACCGGCGTGGTCATCACCGTGCCGGCGTATTTCGACGATGCCCAGCGGCAGGCGACGAAGGACGCGGCGAAGCTCGCCGGGCTGAACGTGCTGCGTCTTCTCAACGAACCGACCGCTGCTGCGGTCGCGTACGGGCTCGACAATGCCTCCGAGGGCGTCTACGCGATCTACGACCTGGGCGGCGGCACTTTCGACCTGTCGATCCTGAAGCTGTCGCGTGGCATCTTCGAGGTGCTGGCGACCAACGGCGATGCGGCGCTCGGCGGCGACGACTTCGATCACCGCCTGTTCTGCTGGATCCTCGACAAGGCCGCGATCGAGCCGCCGACCAGCGACGACGCGCGCCGCCTGCTGATGAAGGCGCGCGAAGCGAAGGAACTCCTGACCGCGAGCGAGGAAGCGCCGATCCGGGCGAAGCTGTCGTCGGGCGAAGAGGTCAATCTGGTCGTCACGCGCGACGAGTTCGCGACGATGACGCAGCACCTGATCGCCAAGACCATGGCGCCGATGCGCAAGGTCTTGCGCGACGCGGGCCTCGGGCCGGAAGAGGTGAAGGGCGTCGTGATGGTCGGCGGCGCGACGCGGATGCCGCAGGTGCAGCGCGCGGTCGCGGAATTCTTCGGCCAGGAGCCGCTGACGAACCTCGACCCCGACAAGGTCGTCGCGCTCGGCGCGGCAATCCAGGCCAACGTGCTCGCCGGCAACCGCAAGGACGACGACGAGTGGCTGCTGCTCGACGTGATTCCGCTGTCGCTCGGTCTGGAGACGATGGGCGGGCTGACCGAAAAGGTCGTGCCGCGCAATTCGACGCTCCCGATCGCGCGGGCGCAGGAGTTCACAACGTTCAAGGACGGACAGACCGCGATGGCTTTCCACGTCGTGCAGGGCGAGCGCGAGCTGGTCAAGGATTGCCGCTCGCTCGCACGTTTCGAATTGCGCGGCATTCCCCCGATGGTCGCGGGCGCCGCGCGCATCCGGGTCGCGTTCCAGGTCGATGCCGACGGGCTGCTGTCGGTGTCCGCGCGCGAGATGTCGTCCGGCGTCGAGGCGAGCGTCCTGGTGAAACCTTCGTACGGCCTGACCGACGACGAGATCGCCGGCATGCTGAAGGAAGGTGTGGAACACGTCGGCGACGACATGCATGCGCGAGCCCTGCGCGAACAGCAGGTCGAGGCCGAACGCGTCATCGAGGCAACAACCCACGCGCTGGAGCAGGACGGTGCGCTCCTCAACGCCGACGAGCGCGCGGCCATCGAAGCGGCGATCGCCGAACTGAAGCAGCTGGCGACGGGCGACGATCCGCGCGCGGTCAAGAAGGGCATCGAGGCGCTTGCCCGTGCCACCGATGAATTCGCCGCCCGCCGCATGGACAGCAGCATCCGTTCGGCGCTGGCCGGCCAAAAGGTTGATGAGATCCAGGTATGACCCAGATCATCGTGCTACCCCACGTCGAGCTCTGTCCGGACGGCAGCGTCATCGAGGCCGAGCCCGGCAAATCGATCTGCAGCAGCCTGCTGGAGCACGGCATCGAGATCGAACACGCGTGCGAACAATCCTGCGCCTGTACAACCTGCCACGTCATCGTCCGCGAAGGCTTCGATAGCTTGCCCGAAGCCGAGGAAACCGAGGAAGACCTGCTCGACATGGCGTGGGGGCTCGAACCGCAGTCGCGTCTGTCCTGCCAGGCAATCGTGGGCGAGACGCCGCTGGTGATCGAGATTCCCCGCTACACGATCAACATGGCCCGGGAGGGCAAACACTGATGAAGTGGACCGAAGTGCAGGAGATCGCGATCCAGCTCGCCGAACGCCATCCCGAGACGAACCCGGCGAAAGTCAATTTCGTGGACCTGATGCAGTGGACGATCGCGCTGCCGGAATTCGACGACGACCCGAAGCATTGCGGCGAGCGCGTCCTCGAAGCCATCCAGCAGGCGTGGATAGACGAGGTGGCCTGAAATGAACGCCCCGACCAGCGTGTTCGATTTCGAAACCAGGCGGCTCGACGGCGCGCCGATGCCGCTCGCGGAATTTCGTGGCAAGGTGCTGCTGATCGTCAATACCGCGAGCGAATGCGGCTTCACGCCGCAGTATGCCGCGCTGCAGGAACTGCACGACAGGTTCGCGCCGCGCGGTTTTTCGGTGATCGGTTTTCCGTGCAACCAGTTTGGCGGGCAGGAGCCGGGCGGCGCTGAAGAAATCGCTGCGTTCTGCGCGAAGAACTACGGCGTCAGCTTCCCGCTCAGCGAAAAAATCGACGTGAACGGCGACAATGCGCATCCGCTGTATCGGCATCTCACGTCGGTCGCGCCCGGCATTCTCGGCACCGAAGCGATCAAGTGGAACTTCACCAAGTTCCTCGTCGACCGCAACGGCCAGATCGCCGCGCGTTTCGCCCCCGCGACGAAACCGGAAAGCATCGCAGACCGGATCGAAGCGCTGCTGTAGTTCGCGCGTGGCCGGTTCCCGCGCCCTGCGCTGTTCACCCTGCCTCACGGACCAAGCCGGGTTGGCAGGGGCGCAGACGGGCGTCAGTAAAGACTGTTGCCGGAAGGATCCGCGGTTTCGTTCAGCACCAGCCAGTAGGTGACGATCTGCCCGACCGCGTGGATGAAACGCTCGAAATCCACGGGCTTGCGAATGTAGCTGTTCGCGCCGAGCCGGTAGGCTTCGTGGATGTCCTGCCTTTCGCGCGAGGTGGTGAGGACGACCACCGGCAACAAACCCGTGTGTTCGTCCGCCCGCATCCGGCGCAGCACTTCGAGGCCGTCGATCCGTGGCAGCTTCAGGTCGAGCAGCACCACGGACGGCATCAGCGAAAGGTCGCGGCCCTGGAAGCTGCCGGTACCGAACAGATAGTCGATCGCTTCCACCCCGTCGCGCGCGACGACGACGGGATTGCGGATACTGTTCTTGCTGAAGGCCCGCAACATCAGGGCTTCGTCGTCCGGATTGTCTTCAACGAGCAGGATCGGGCGTTCGGCAGGCATTTTCTTACTCCGGTAATTCGTCGGCGCGCAGCACGAAAACCATGTCGTCGCCTCCCTTGGCCGAAAGCCAGACCGGCAAAAGGTCGGGGAAGGCTTCTTCGACGAGGTGCCGGTTGTGGCCGACCTCGACCGCCAGCACGCCACCCGGACTGAGGTGTGCCTTCGCGCCTGCGACCAGGCGGCGGACGATGTCGAGCCCGTCTTCGCCCGCCGCGAGCGCCATGTGCGGCTCGTGCAGGTATTCGGGCGGCAGCGTCGCCATCGCATCTGCCGTGACGTACGGCGGATTGCTGATGATGAGATCGAAGGTGCGGCCGGCAAGGCCGTCGAACACGTCGCTTTTCAACAGTTCGATGCGGTCGTCGAGATCGTAGTCGGACACGTTCGCGCGCGCGACGTCCAGCGCCTCGTCGGAAAGATCGGCGCCGACGATTTGTGCATTCGGGAACGCATGCGCCATCAGGATCGCGAGGCAGCCTGAGCCCGTGCACAAGTCGAGCGCCGCAGTGACTCTTTCGGCATCGTCGATCCACGGGGCGAAGCCGTCTTCGAGCAGTTCGGCGAAAAAGGAGCGGGGAACAATCACACGCTCATCGACCTGGAAACGGAAGTCGCCCAGCCAGGCTTCCCCGGTGATGTACGCGGCCGGCACACGCTCGGCGGCGCGGCGCTCGATGACCGCGAACAATGATTCCCGCTCGTCGGCCGTGATGCAGGCGTCGAGGAACGGCTCCAGCCGGTCGAGCGGCAGCGACAGCGTGTGCAGCAGCAGCCACACGGCTTCGTCGTAGGCATCGCCGCAGCCATGGCCGAAGAACAGGCCGGCGCGATTGAATCGGGTGACCGCGTAGCGCAGCCAGTCGCGCAGCGTGACCAGTTCGCCAAGCGGGCCATGCTGGTGTTCATGTTCGTGTTCGTGTTCGGTGTCATCGTGGAGGTCGGACATCTTCAGTCTCGGTTGGGCAGCAGCAACGCGTTCAGCGTGCGCTCGTAGATGGCGGAAAGGGGTTCGATCGCGTCGAGGGCGACGCTCTCATTGACTTTGTGGATCGTTGCATTGACCGGTCCGAACTCGACTACCTCGCTACAGATGTCGGCGATGAAGCGGCCGTCGGAGGTGCCGCCGCTCGTCGACAGTTCGGTGTCGACGCCGGCGATGTCGAGGATCGCCGCCGACAGCGCTGCGACCAGCTTGCCGCGGCCGGTGAGGAACGGTTTGCCGGACAGGTGCCAGTCGAGTTCATAGTCGAGTCCATGGCGGTCGAGCACGGCATGGGTGCGCTGCCTGAGCTCGTCGGCGCTGCTGACCGAGCCGAAGCGGAAATTGAACAGCACTTCGCACGCACCCGGAATGACGTTGTTCGCGCCGGTGCCGGCGTGGATGTTCGACACCTGCCAGGTCGTCGGCGGAAAGAACTCGTTGCCTTCGTCCCAGCGAATGCTCGCGAGTTCGGCGAGCGCCGGGGCGAACTCGTGGATCGGGTTGCGCGCGAGCTGCGGGTAGGCGACATGCCCCTGCACGCCCTTGACCCGCAGCGTGCCTGACAGCGAGCCGCGCCGTCCGTTCTTGATCGTGTCGCCGAGCGTATTGACCGAAGTCGGCTCGCCGACGACGCAATAATCGAGTCGCTCGCCGCGCGCCGCGAGCGCTTCGACGACCTTGACCGTGCCGTGCGTCGCGATGCCTTCCTCGTCCGACGTCAGCAGCAGTGCGATCGAGCCGGCGTGGTCCGGGTGTGCTGCGACGAAGCGTTCGATCGCGGTGACGAAGGCGGCGAGCGAAGTCTTCATGTCTGCGGCGCCGCGGCCGAACAGCTGGCCGCCACGGATAGTGGGCTCGAACGGCGGCGAATCCCACCCCTCGAGCGGGCCGGCCGGCACGACGTCGGTGTGCCCCGCGAAGCACAGCACCGGCGCAGTGTCGCCGCGCCGCGCCCACAGGTTGCAGACTCCGCCGCTGTCGATGCGCTCGAAGCGAAAACCCAGCGGCGTCAGGCGGGCGGTGATCAAGTCGAGGCAGCCGCGATCGTCGGGGGTAACGGAAGGGCGCGAGATGAGTTCGCAGGCGAACCTGAAAGTGTCACCGGATGAAGCAGGAGTCATTGTTTTCGGGAATTCGTGGTGTCGTCGTGATGTGGTTCAAGGCTTCACGCCGTCGTCGAGGTGCAGCGCGAAGTCACTGAAGGACCGGTTTCCCGGCTCTTTCCGCGTGAAATCGACGGTTGGCGGCTCGTCGCTGCCGTCCTGCGGATCGGGCACGTTGTCGAATTGCGCGTTGTTGATCAGCCACGAGAGGTTCGTCGGCGAATCCGCGTTCGCGAGCGCTTCCTCGAACGTCACCGTGCCTTCGTGGTAGAGCCGGTACAGATCCTGCTCGAATGTCTGCGACCCCGGCGCGAGGCTCTGCTGCATCGCCTCCTTGACCTCGCTCAGTTCGCCGCGTTCGATCAGTTCGGCGACGTGCCGCGTGTTCATCAGGATCTCGACCGCCGGAACGCGTACGCCATCGGGCTTGCGCACGAGCCGCTGCGAGACGATGCATTTGAGCGCCACCGCCAGGTCGAGGAACAGCAGCGAGCGGTTCTCGAGCGGGAAGAAGTTCACGATGCGGTTGAGCGCATGATAGGCGTTGTTCGCATGCAGCGTCGCGAGGCACAGGTGGCCGGTCTGGGAATAGGCCAGCGCGGCCTGCATCGTCTCACGGTCGCGGATTTCGCCGATCAGGATGCAGTCGGGCGCCTGGCGCATCGCGTTGCGCAGCGCGTCGTGCCAGCTGTGGGTGTCGATGCCGACTTCGCGCTGGTTGACGATCGACTTGCGGTGCTTGAAGAGGTACTCGATCGGGTCCTCGACGGTGAGGATATGGCCGGACTGGTTCGTGTTGCGGTGATCGATCATCGACGCGAGCGTTGTCGACTTGCCCGAGCCGGTCGCGCCGACGACGAGCACCAGTCCGCGCTTCTCGGTGACCACCTCGGCGAGCACCGGCGACAGGCCGAGCGAATCGAGCGTCGGGATGTCGCCCTGGATGTAGCGCACGACGATGCCGATGCTGTGCCGCTGCCAGAACAGGTTGACGCGGAAATTGCCCAGATCGCGGCGCCCGAACGAGAGATTGAGCTCCCTCACGCGTTCGAACGTGTCGATCTGCTCCGGCGTCATCATCTCGTAGATCATCCGCTTGATCATGGGCGGTTCCATGACCTGCTGGTTGATCGGCATCGTGATGCCCTGGATCTTGATGTTGATCGGGGCGCCGGCCGAAATGAAAATATCCGATGCGAGCTTTTCCGCCATCAGCTGGAACAGTTTGTCGAAAATCATCGCGGCGGGCCTCCGGGGCGGAAAGGGGAGGTGCAGACAGTGGAACCGGCCGGACCGCCCGTCCGGCTGGATCAGCAGCAGCGCAAGGCGGGGATCAGGCGCCGCGCAGCAGTTCGTTGATGCCGGTCTTGGCGCGCGTCTGCGCATCCACGCGCTTGACGATCACCGCGCAGTACAGGCTGTACTTGCCGTCGGCCGACGGCAGGCTGCCCGGCACGACGACGGCACCGGAGGGGACGCGGCCGTAGGTGATCTCGCCGCTGGCCCGGTCGTAGATCTTGGTGCTCTGGCCGATATACACGCCCATCGACAGCACCGCGTTCTCCTCGATGATCACGCCTTCGACGACTTCGGAGCGTGCCCCGACGAACACGTTGTCCTCGATGATCACCGGCCCGGCCTGCACCGGTTCGAGCACGCCGCCGATGCCCACGCCGCCCGACAGATGCACGTTCTTGCCGATCTGCGCGCACGAGCCGACCGTCGCCCAGGTGTCGACCATCGTGCCTTCATCGACATAGGCGCCGATGTTCACGTACGACGGCATCAGCACGACGTTCTTGCCGATGAAACTGCCCTTGCGCGCGACGGCCGGCGGCACGACGCGGAAGCCCCCTTCGCGAAACTGCTCCGGCGTGTAGTCGCCGAACTTCGTCGGCACCTTGTCGAAATACTGGTTCGTGCCGCCCGCCATGACCTCGTTGTCGGCGAGGCGGAACGAGATCAGCACGGCCTTCTTGATCCACTGGTTGACGGTCCAGTTGCCGTCGATCTTCTCGGCGACGCGCAGGCGGCCGGCGTCGAGTCCGGCGATGACCGACGCGACCGCGTCGCGCACGATCGCCGGCGCGGCGGAAGGGGAGAGGTTCGCGCGGTTCTCGAACGCGTCGTCGATGATCTTTTGCAGGTCTTGCATGGGGGAGTTTTCCGTTATGGGAGAGATTGGCAGAAAGCGGCGATGCGCTCGGCCGCCTCGATGCATTCGGCGGTCGTGGCGACGAGAGCGATGCGCACAAAGCCGGCGCCCGGATTGACGCCGTTCACCTCGCGGGCGAGGAAGCTGCCCGGCAGTACCGTGACATTATATTCACCCTGCAGGCGGCGGGCGAACTCGGTGTCCGGGATCGGCGTCTGCGCCCACAGGTAGAAGCCGGCGTCGGGCCGCTCGACTTTCAGGTGGCGCGCGACGAGCGGTGTCACGCGATCGAATTTCTCGCGGTACAGCCGCCGGTTGTCGACGACGTGCGCTTCGTCGTTCCATGCAGTGACCGAAGCGGCCTGCACCGCGGGATTCATCGCGCAGCCGTGGTAAGTGCGGTAGCGCAGGAAAGCCTTGAGCACGGCGGCGTCGCCGGCGACGAATCCGGAGCGCATGCCCGGCACGTTCGAGCGCTTCGACAGGCTCGAGAACGTCACGAGATTGCGGAAATCGCCGCGACCGAGCTCGCGCGCGGCCTGCAGTGCGCCGACCGGGGGCGCGTTCTCGTCGAAATAGATCTCGGAATAGCATTCGTCCGCGGCGATCACGAAGCCGTAGCGGTCGGAAAGCTCGAACAGGCGCGCCCATTCCTGCAACGACAGCACGCGTCCGGTCGGATTGCCCGGCGAGCAGACGAACGCCAGCTGGACGTCGCGCCACACCGCTTCCGGCAGCGAATCGAAGTCCGAGCCGAAACGGTTTTCGGGCAGGTTGTTGAGGAACACCGGTTCGGCGCCCGCCAGGAGCGCGGCGCCTTCATAGATCTGATAGAACGGATTCGGGCACAGCACCTTCGCGCCGGGACGGCTGCCGTCGACGACGCACTGCGCGAACGCGAACAGCGCCTCACGCGAACCATTGACCGGCAGCACCTGGGTCGCGGCGTCGACTGCGGGCAGCCCGTAGCGCCGCTCGAGCCAGCCTGCGATCGCGCCGCGCAGCGCGTCGCTGCCCTGGGTCGTCGGATAACTGGCAAGACCGTCCAGATTGTCGATCAGTGCCTGCGTGATGAAGGCCGGCGTCGCGTGCCGGGGCTCGCCGATCGACAGCCGGATCGTCTCCAGGCCGGCGGGCGGGGTGAGTCCTTCGAACAGCTTGCGCAATTTTTCGAAAGGGTAGGACTGCAGTCGGTCGAGGTTCGGATTCACGTCGATTGTGTCGGCATATTTCGGGGCGTCGGCCGCTGGGGCCGTGGAGCGGGGATGTTATCATGGCGCGCTTTCGACAGCCCTGAACCGACCGTTCACCCCCGTTCCGACGTGCGTCTTTCCAAGCTCAAACTCGCCGGTTTCAAGACCTTCGTCGACCCGACCACCGTCCTCACTCCCGGCAACCTCGTGGGGGTCGTCGGGCCGAACGGCTGCGGCAAGTCGAACATCATCGACGCGGTGCGCTGGGTGCTCGGCGAAACGCGCGCGAGCGCGCTGCGCGGCGAGTCGATGCAGGACGTGATCTTCAACGGCTCGACGACGAGAAAGCCGGTGTCGCGGGCGAGCGTCGAACTGGTGTTCGACAACGCCGAAGGGCGCGCAGCGGGACAGTGGTCGCGCTATGCCGAAATCTCGGTCAAGCGCGTGCTCGACCGCAGCGGCGAATCGACGTATTACCTCAACAACGTCCATGTCCGGCGCAAGGACGTCATCGACCTGTTCCTCGGTACCGGGCTCGGGCCGCGCGCCTACGCGATCATCGAGCAGGGCATGATTTCGCGGATCATCGAGGCACGGCCCGAGGAAATCCGCGGCTTTCTCGAAGAGGCCGCGGGCGTCACGAAATACCGCGAGCGGCGCCGCGAAACCGAAGGCCGGCTGTCCGACGCGCGCGACAATCTCGCCCGGCTTGACGACATCCGCATGGAGCTCGGCGAGCGCATCAGCCACCTCGACACGCAGGCCGCGATCGCGGCCCGTTTTCGCGCGCTGAGCGCAGCGCATACCGAGCGGCAGCAGCTGTTGTGGCTGCTCAAGCGCAACGACGCACGCGCCGAACAGGCGCGGTTGCAGAGCGAACTCAATCAGCTGTCGGCGAAGATGGAAGCCGACAGCGCCCGCCTGCAGGAACTCGAAAGCGCGGTCGATTCCGGCCGCACAGCGCATTTTTCGGCATCCGAGGCGATGCACGCCGCCCAGAGCGACCTGTTCGCGATTTCCGCCGAAGTCAGCCGCCTCGAAGCCGAGCTTCGGCATCTCGAGGACGCGCGCAAGCGCCTCGAAGCCCGTCTCGCCCAGCTTGCGACCGACGAAGCGCACTGGTGCGCGCGCAGTGAAGCGCTCGGCAGCGACCGCGAGCGCTGGAGTGCCCTGCTGGACAACGCCGGGCTGCGCGCCGAGCAGGCCGAAGCACGCCATGCCGAAGTCGCCGAGCGCCTGCCGGAGGCCGAATCGGCGCGCCAGGCGGCAGACGCCACCGTCGCCGCCGCACGCCGCGAGCTCGGCCAGACCGAGCAGCAGCTGCGCGTCGGCGAGGCGAACCGGGCAAACGCGCTGCGCGCGCTCGACGCGCTCGCGCAGCGCCGGGCGCGCCTCCTGGGTGACAGCGGCGCCATCGAGGGGCCGGACGAGGCGGCGCTCGCGCAGCAGGAAGCCCGGCTCGACACCCTGCGCGACGAGCACGACGCCCGCCAGCAGGAACTCGCGGCAACGCAGGCGCGTCTGCCTCAGGCTCAGGCGGTGCTGAAGGCCGCGCTCGATGACGAACGCCAGATGCAGCGCCGGCTGACCGAACTGCGCGCGCGGCGCGATGCGCTCGTGCAGTTGCAGGCGAAAGTGCAGTCGCAGGGGCAGCTCGGCGACTGGTTGAAGCGCCACCAGCTCGCCGAGCTGGCGCCGCTGTGGCGGGAACTGCGCGTCGACGCCGGCTGGGAGACCGCCGTCGAGGCGGTGCTGCGCGAACGGCTCGCGGCGCTCACCGGCGCCGTCGACGACGCTGCCCGCGCGATGTTCGACGAGGTGCCGCCGGCGGCGTTCGCGGTCGCGTTCGCCGGGGAGGACGCGCAGCTCCCGCCGGTCGAACCCCCCTCCGGCGCGACCGCGCTGATCGACCGGGTGCACCTGCCGGAAGCGGCGCTGCGTCCCGCGCTGGCCGACTGGCTGCACGGCTGTTTTGCCGTCGATGCGCTCGAACCGTGGCTCGGCCGGCGCGCCGAACTCGCCCCCGGCACCTGCGTCGTCGGTCCGCGCGGGCAGATCCTGACGCGCCACGCGCTCGTCCATTACGCTCCGGACAGCCGCACCCACGGCGTCATGGAACGCCAGCGCGAAATCGACACGCTGGCCGATCGCCAGCGCGAGCTGGAAGCCGGGGCGCAGCAGGCGCACGACGCGCTGATGGAAGCCGAAGCGATCGCGGCGGACCTGCAGGAGCGCGGCAACGCGCTGCGGCGCGAGCTGCAATCGATGCAACAGCAGACCCACGCCGAACAGGTCGCGCTACTGAAGCTGACCCAGGCGCGCCAGCGCGCCGAAGAGCGCCGCGCCCAGCTCACGCGCGATCTCGACGACCTGGTGCACCTCGAAGCCGCCGAGCGCCAACAGCTCGCGCGCGCCGAGACGGAACAGGCGCGTTCGGCCGAGCTGGCCGAACTGCAGCGCGAGCGGCTCGACGCCGCGATGGAAGTGCTCGCCGAGCGCGACAACCTGCTGCGCGAGACGCGCGCGCTCGAACAGGCGACGGCGCGGGATCTGCAGGAAGCGCGCTTCTCCGAGCGCGAATGCGCCGGCAAGCTCGACGACATCGCCCGCAACGCGGAGCTTGCGACCGAACAGATCGACCGCATCGCCGCCGAGCTCGACGCCCGCCGGCGTGAACTCGACGCGACCGACTGCAGCCGCAGCCGCGAGGCGCTGCAGGAAGCGCTGACGCTGCGCCAGAGCCGCGAGACGGCGCTCGCGGCGCGACGCGACGCGCTCGAACAGACCGCGTCCCTGCTCAAGCAGACCGAGGAGCTGCGCCTGCGCACCGAGCAGGAGGCGGCCCCGGCGCGCAGCCGCGTTGCCGAATTGCGGCTGGGCGTCCAGGCGGCGGAGCTTGCCGCCGCGCAGTTCGACGAGCGCCTCGCCGAAGCGCAGGCCGACGAAGCGGCGCTGCAGCCGCTGCTGACGGGCGACCTGCGCGAGACCGCGCTGGTGCGCGAAGTGGCGCGGCTCGCGCGCGAGATCGCCGAACTCGGACAGGTCAACCTCGCGGCCCTCGACGAACTGCGCAGCGCGCAGGAGCGCAAAGGTTATCTCGACGCGCAGAACGAGGACCTGAGCCAGGCGATCGCCACGCTCGAGGACGCAATCCGCCGCATCGACCGCGAAACCCGCGAACAGCTGCAGGACACCTACAATACCGTCACGCAGCATTTCGGCACGCTGTTCCCGCAGCTGTTCGGCGGCGGCCAGGCCCGGCTGGTGCTGACCGGCGACGAGATTCTCGACGCCGGCATCCAGATCGTCGCCCAGCCGCCGGGCAAGAAAAACACCTCGATACATCTGCTTTCGGGCGGCGAGAAGGCGCTGACGGCCATTGCGTTGGTATTCTCGATGTTTCAGCTCAATCCCGCGCCGTTTTGTATGCTTGACGAGGTCGACGCGCCGCTGGACGATACCAACACCGAACGTTATTGCCAGATGGTGAAACGAATGTCATCGCAGACTCAGTTCGTTTTCATCAGCCACAGCAAGATCACGATGGAAATCGCCCAGCAGCTGGTCGGCGTGACGATGCAGGAACAGGGCGTTTCGCGGGTCGTGGAAGTGGATATCGAAGAGGCGCTGCGCCTGGCCGAGCCGGCGGCAGCCTGACGCACCGACGGGCGTCGGCTTGCCCGCACGACCGGGCGGTGGCGCCGATTTTTTTTGTTTACAGGACAACTGGTGACGATTCTCGCCAGCGGCGGTGAAGCGTTCACAACGGGAATGAAGATGGACAGCGAATTGCAGATCGGATTGGCCGCGCTCGGCATGACGGCAGTCGTGGGCATCATCGCGTACAACAAGTGGCAGGAACGCAAGCATCGGCGGCAGGCGGAGCAGGCCTTCAAGTCCGAGCACCGCGACGTGCTGCTCGAACCGCACGAGGCCGCGCCGCAAGACGAACGCGTCGAACCCTGGACGACCGAGTCTCCCTCCCCCGATGCGAATCCCGCTCCGGCGATCCGCCATCCGGCCGCGCACAGCCCGGTGGGGCGGGTGACGCCGGGACTGCCGGCCGCAATCGATCCGCGCATCGATTGCGTGATCCGCATCGAATCGATCGAACTGCTCGACGCTCCGCGCCTGTGGGCCGCGCAAAGCGAACAGTTGCAGGGGATCGCGAAGCCGGTGCGCTGGTTCGCCTTCGACGACGCCGAAAATTTGTGGCGCCCGCTGACCGCACATTCCGCCGGCGCGTTCCACTGGTTCTGCACGGCGATGCAGCTCGTCGACCGGCACGGGGCGATCGGCGAAAACGACTTCATGCACTTTTCGGGCGGCGTGCAGCGCGTCGCGGACCAGTTCCTCGCGGTGCCGACCGATCTGCCGACGCGCGCCGAAGCGCTGCGCAATGCCGCTGACCTGGACCAGTTCTGCGCCGGAGTCGACGTGCAGATCGGCGTCAACATCGTCAGCCACAACCAGCCTTTCGCCGGCACGAAGATCCGCGCGCTGGCCGAAGCCAGCGGCATGACGATCGGCGACGACGGCGCGTTCCACGCCCGCGACGAAAGCGGCCACACGCTGTTCACGCTGTGCAACATGGAGCCCGCGCTCTTTGCCGCCGACGAAATGCGCAACCTGATGACCAACGGCCTGACGTTCGTCATCGACGTGCCGCGCGTCGCCAACGGCGTCGTCGTGTTCGACCACATGATGCAGCAGGCGAGCCATATGGCCGACGCGCTGCAGGGCAGCGTCGTCGATGACAATCACGCACCGTTCGGCCCGGACGCGGCGCTGCTGATCCGTTCGCAGATCCAGCAGTTCCAGGCGCAGATGGCCGATTCCGAGGTCCCCGCGGGCAGCCCGCTGGCATTGCGCCTGTTCTCCGCCTGATGTCCGCTTCGCCTGGAGACTTCGAGCGCGCCGCGCAGCTGCGGCGGGAGCTCGACGCGCACAACTACGCCTACTACGTCCTCGGTGCTCCCACGATTCCAGACTCGGAGTACGACCGGCTGTTCCGAGAGCTAGAAACCCTCGAGACTCGTTACCCCGAGCTATTGACGCTAGATTCGCCAACGCAAAGAGTAGGTGCGGCGCCTCTTTCTGCTTTTCACCAGGTTCCGCACAAGATTCCCATGCTTTCGCTAGCAAACGCCTTCGAAGACGCTGAAGTTGAAGCGTTTGATCGCAGGTGTCGGGAGCAATTGGATCGCCACGAGGTTGAATATGCAGTGGAACCAAAGCTCGACGGCTTGGCGATCACCCTGATCTATGAGAACGGGCTCTTTATTCGCGGAGCGACCCGCGGCGACGGAAGTACGGGCGAGGACGTCACCGCTAATTTGCGGACTGTACGTTCCGTTCCGCTTCGTCTCCGAGGAGCCTCTCCGTCAAGAGCCGAGGTTCGGGGCGAGGTGCTGATGCAACGCGGCGACTTCGAACGCTTGAATGAGCGGCAGATCGCGGCTGGTGAGAAGGTCTTCGTAAATCCACGCAATGCTGCAGCGGGGGGTCTTAGACAACTAGACTCGCGAATTACAGGCAAGCGTCCATTGCGCTTCTTTGCCTATGCACTAGCCGAAGTTGAAGGCGATGACTTGCCCCCAACGCACTCCCAAACACTCGACCTATTGGAGAGCTGGGGTTTCGTTACGGCACCAAAGCGAAAGGTCGTCCGCGGCACGAGAGGACTTCTCAGCTATTACCGTGAAGTCAGCGAAATGCGGACGCAACTTCCTTACGATATCGATGGCGTCGTCTATAAGGTTAATCGCCTGGAAGAACAAGCTGTCTTGGGATATATCTCTCGCGCACCGCGCTGGGCCATCGCACATAAGTTCCCCGCGCAGGAAGAGATCACCGAGCTCATCGATATCGAGATCCAGGTCGGGCGCACCGGCGCGCTGACTCCGGTCGCACGGCTGAAGCCGGTTTTCGTCGGCGGCGTGACGGTGACGAACGCGACGCTGCACAACGAAGAGGAAATCCAGCGCAAGGGGCTGCTGATCGGCGACCAGGTCATCGTGCGCCGCGCGGGCGACGTCATTCCGCAGATCGTCGCACCGGTCGTCGAGCGTCGCAACGGCAGCGAACGCCCGTTCGTGATGCCGCACACCTGCCCGGTGTGCGGCTCGCACGCCGAGAAGCAGCCCGACGAGGCGGTGACGCGCTGCTCGGGCGGGCTGTTCTGTCCGGCGCAACGCAAGCAGGCGCTGCTGCATTTTGCCGGCCGCCGCGCGATGGACATCGAGGGGCTCGGCGACAAGCTCGTCGACCAGCTCGTCGATGGTGGCATCGTCAGGACACCGGCCGATCTGTACCGGCTCGGGCTGGTGAAGCTCGCGAATCTGCCGCGGATGGCGGACAAATCGGCGGCGAACCTGCTCGCGGCGATCGAGAAGAGCCGCCATACGACGCTCGCACGCTTCATCTTCGCGCTCGGCATCCGCAACGTCGGCGAGGCGACGGCGAAGGAACTCGCGCGCCACTTCGGTTCGCTCGACGCGCTGATGAACGCCGATGTCGAGCGCCTGCAGCAGGTCCCGGATGTCGGGCCGATCGTCGCGCACAGCATCGCCGGATTCTTCGCCGAAATGCACAACCGCGAGGTCATCGAGCAGTTGCGCGCGGCCGGCGTGCACTGGGACGAGGGCGCGCCCGCAGTGGCCGCTGAGGGCCGCGCGAGCGGCAAGACTTTCGTGCTCACCGGCACGCTGCCGACGATGAGCCGCGACGACGCGAAGGCGCTGATCGAGTCGCATGGCGGAAAAGTCAGCGGCTCGGTGTCGAAGAAGACCGATTACGTGGTCGCCGGCGCCGAGGCCGGCTCGAAGCTCGCGAAGGCGCAGGAACTCGGCGTGGCGATCCTCGACGAAGACGGCCTGCGCCGCCTGCTCGAACAGCCAGCATGACGGGCGGCGGCCCGTCCAGAACATTCAAGAAGGAGAGTCACGACATGAAGAAAGTCACGAAAGCGGTATTTCCGGTGGCCGGCATGGGCACGCGCTTTTTGCCGGCCACCAAGGCGAGCCCGAAGGAGATGCTGCCGATCGTCGACAAGCCGCTGATCCAGTACGCGGTCGAGGAAGCCGTCGCGGCCGGGATCACCGACATGATCTTCATCACCGGGCGCACCAAGCGCTCGATCGAGGATCACTTCGACAAGGCCTACGAGCTTGAAACCGAGCTCGAAGCCCGCGGCAAGAAGGAATTGCTCGCGCTGGTGAAGCGCACCGTGCCGAAGGGCGTGAACTGCATCTACATCCGCCAGTCGGAAGCGCTCGGCCTCGGCCATGCGGTGCTGTGCGCGGCACCGGTCATCGGCGATGAAGCGTTCGCGGTGATCCTCGCCGACGACCTGCTCGACAACCCGGGCTCGGCCTCGATCATGGAGCAGATGGTCGGCGTCTATAATTACAACCGCTGTTCCGTGCTCGGCACGATGAACGTGCCGCGCGAAGAGACGCGCCAGTACGGCATCGTCAGCACCGAGGGGCAGCAGGGCGACGTGCAGCGGGTGACCGGAATCATCGAGAAACCGAAACCTGAAGAGGCGCCGACGACGCAGGCGGTCGTCGGCCGCTACATCCTGACGCCGCGCATCTTCGACCACATCCGCGCACTGCAGCCGGGCGCGGGCGGCGAGTACCAGCTGACCGACGCAATCGCCGCATTGCTGAAGGACGAGGCGGTGCTGTCGTACCAGTTCAAGGGCGTGCGCTACGACTGCGGCTCGAAGCTCGGCTACCTGAAGGCGACGGTCGAACTCGGCCTGCGCCATCCGGAGATCGGCGAGGAGTTCGCAGCGTATCTGGCCAGCCGAAGCTGAAACCGCGCGCGGCGACCGGCGCCCGGACGGCGCCGGCGGTTGCGATTTTCACCCCGCGCGGAGTGGCCGGCAAAGCAGCTTTCGCGCGCTCCGCGCTGACGGCGCCGTGCCCGGTGGCGAACGATGAGCCCGGCTCATGGCGCGTCCAGGGGGTTTGGAGGCCGCGAGGCCGAGAACGCGCCCGCCCTGAAATCCTCGCGAAACGATTCGATTCGCCTCATGAGCTCGGCTTGTCTGTCACGCAAGACACCGTCAGCGCTGAGCCGTGGCGGGAGCTTGCCGAGCTGGGTCAGCATCCGCGCTCCCCGATCCGCGAGCATGGAATGACCGGCGCGGTCCAGCAGGCGGCAAACACCTGCCTTGACGCGCGCTCCAGCTCCGGGCCGGACGACTGCCGCCGGCCGTGAGGAACGTTCCACGAAGCTGCTGACCACTGCGTCGACGCCCGACGTGTACTCCTGCGCACTCATCTCGGCCCGGACCGAAGATACCTCTCGACGGCCGTCGCGGACCATCGGGATCACGCTCAGCGGTCCCACCTCGTACGGCCGATATTCCATGTCCAGCGCCAACGCCCAGTCGTGCCACTTCAAAGGCGTGTCACGGCCGCTGACGACGGCGATCCACGGAACGCGAAACGCATCGGCCACGATCGCCCCGTGCATGGACTCGGCGATCACCAGCTGCGCCGAGGCGATCTGCCTAATCACGCGCTTGGCTTCATGCCGTGGATCGATGAAATCGAAACCGGCGCGAGCGCAGGCAATTTGCCAGATGCCTTCTTCGGCCGTCGTCCAATGTGGCACGAAGGCGACGCCGCACCGCGAGGCCGGCGCGAACTCCGGCAGCAGCGGCAGAAGAATCGCCGGATCGGCCACCGCGAGCTTCGGATCTGCGTTGATCGCCCGCGCTGTGAGCGGGCCGCGCACGGCATAGATGCGCCAGCTGTCGTCGCCGAGATCGGCGGGCAAGCGCCCGTAACCGGTACCGCTGCCCATCACGATACGGTGACGCGCCTTGGGAATATCGGCGGACAGGATCGTACCGATGCCGATGAAGAGCGCATCGTCATTTCTGTCGAACAGGTCGGGCAGGAAATGCTCCCAGAGGAAAAGGTTCATGTCGTCGCCGAAATTGCCGTGGCTCGACGCCCAGTGGAACAGTTTCATTTCGGCACGCTTGCTTGGCCCAGCTTGTGGCTGAACAAGGACCACAGATTCATCAGCAATTCTCGCTGCAACTGGAACAGGGCCGCGCCGTAGATCACCACGGCGGCAATGCCGCTGACGATGAGGGTCAGCAGTACCGGGTGGAACTGCGGCGCGAAATGTTTGGCCGCCACGATGACCAGCATCGTCAGGGTCGCTGCGATGACGGGCGCCGCCAGTGCGCGCCCGATATCCCGCCCGCGGACCTCGGCGCTGCGCTTGAGGAAGACGAACCCCAGCGGCGTCGTGATCAGCGCGCGAAGCACGAAGGCGACGGCAATGCCGGTCATGCCCCAATGCACGGCGACGACGGCGAACAGCACGCTGAGTGCGGATTGCACCGCCGAGAGCGTCAAGACCCGGTCCGGCCGTCCCACGGCGTTGAGCAGCACGGCGATCAGGTAATTCGGCGTCGCGGGGAACACCACGAAGCAAATGATCGACAGCACTTCGCCCGCACCGGCCCAGCGGGCGCCATAAGCGAACGTACCCACCTCCGGTCCCATGACCGCCATCCATCCGAACACCAGGAATGTCACCACGGCGCAGTGCTGACATACCTTGATGAAAGCTTCGCCGAGGCGTTTGCGGTCGGCCTGAATCCGCGCGAATAACGGCTGCGCCACCTGCGCGAACGGGCGGATCGTCAGCTGGATGCACAGGTCCAGCCCGGTCCATGCGAGACGGAACACACCGGCCGCCTCGGTGCTGACGAAAAACCCGATGGCCAGGCCATAGACGGTGTTGTTCAGCGACGAGAACAGTTGCGCGATCGTGTATTTGCAGCCGCCGGCGACCACGGTGCGCAAGTTCGCCCTGACACCGGCGAAGCGCGGCCACCAGCGATAGGAGAGGCACAACACCACGCTCGACACCAAGGCGTTCACCAGTTGCTGGATCACGAGGCTGTAGACGCCCCATCCCGAATAGGCGAGGGCGATCGCGATCACGCCGGCGACGAACACGGCGCTCACCGTTCTCAGGGCCAGGAATTTGAACCCGAACTGCTTCGCCAGCGAGGCCTCGTGCACGCAGCTGAGCGAGCGCAGCAGGAACACGGGGCTCAAGGCGCGGAGCACGGGGGCCAGCTGCGCATCGGAGAATGCCAGCGCGATCGGCCCGGCGAGCGCGAACAGCAGGATCGAAGCCGACAGCCCAAACCCGACCGAAGTCAGCCAGGCGGCGCCTTTGACCGGCTCGTCGGCTTCTTCGCGAAAGATCAGGTAATCGTAGAGGCCGAAGCGGCTGACCGGTTGCAGCAGCTGGATGATCATCAATGCCGTCGCCGCCGTGCCGAATTCCTGCGGCGTGAGCAGCCGCACGAGGACCAGCAATACCAGGAACGAGAACGCCCGCTGGCCGATATCTGCGGCCGAACTCCAGGCGATGCTCGAAAAGAAGATCCGGGCCGTGGTCATGTCGAGTCCAGCAATCTGACTGCGACGGCCGCGATGAGCGTGCTCTGCATGCTCGAAGCGAACGGAGTCCGGTGCAACCGGCGCGCCAGCTTGCGTACGAGCACGGCGCCGATCCGCCAGTCCATGACGCAAGCGCGCAGCAGCCCGGGAACGTCACGGCTCTGCAGCAAGCCCCGCAAAATCGTGCCGCTCTTGTGCCAGCGGATCGCATCGGCTCGGTCCCGCAACAAATTCTCGCGTACCGCGTTCCCGCGAACAGCCGGATGCGAAAGCAGCGCCAGCGTCGCGTTGCGCATGCCATCGTAGTTGGCAATGGTGCGGGAGAACTCCGACGGCTTGGCGCTGACCGTTCCGACCCGCTGCGTGAACAGATAATACGGTTTACCGACCAGCACGAATCTGCCGCCTGCAAGCAACAGCCGCGCGTACAGATCGAAATCCTCGCCATGCCGCAGATCGTCCACATAGCGCAGCGCGTGCTCGCGCAGGAAGTCCCGCCGCATCAACCCTTTCAACTGCCCGAGGTCGAAGGGCGAACGGCCGGTGATGCAGTTGCGCAGGAAGTCTTCGACACTGACCGTCTCGACCGCGTCTTCGCTCCGGTCCTCCAACCCCACGCCGGTGCGCAATCCGGCGGCCGCATCGTAGAGAACGAGATTGTCCGCAACCAAGGCGGCTTGCCGGGCCTCGCCGACGGCGCACAGAGCTGCGAGCCGGCCCGGCTCATAGGCATCGTCCGCATCGAGTATCGCAACCCACTCGGAGCGGGCAGCCGCAATGCCGCGATTGCGGGCGACGGACGGCCCGGCGTTCACCGGGTTTTGCAGCAAGCGTATCCGCGAATCCTCGGCGGCACGCCGCCGCACGAGATCGGCCGTCGTATCGCTCGAAGCGTCGTCGACCACGATGATCTCGAAGTCCGCCATCGTCTGCGCGAGCACCGAATCGATTGCGCGGTTCAGACATCCGGCGACATTGAACGCCGGAATGATGACTGACACCAACATGCATGCTCCATCTGTCGAAGTGAGCGTGGGCTTGCGACCGTTTCATCTGCTGATCGGGACCCGAGCGATGCACTCTTGGGTTAAATGCCCCGCCCGGTCTGACCGGACTTGAAGTTCTCCGACGCGCGAGCCGTTTCCTTGTCGGCAGCGAGGCACAACACGAGGAAGCGCGCGATGTCGATGGTGTAGCGCCGCGCCAGCCGGCGCGGCTCCCGGCCGAGGCGATACAGCCATTCGAGCCGCAGGCGCCGGACGATGTCGGGCGCGCGTGCCTTGTCGCCGGCGAGGAAATCGAACAGCGCACCGACCCCGATCAGCAGGCGCGCATCGAGACGTGCGCGATGCCGCAGGATCCATTCCTCCTGCAGCGGATTGCCGAAGGCGACGAGGACGACCTCGACGCCCGACTCGTTGATCCACCGGATCAGGTGTTCCGGGTCGGCCGTTCCCGCGTAGCCGTCGCACACCCCGCGCACCGTGACTCCGTGTTCGCTGCGCAACCGGTCCGCGGCCCGCGGCGCCACACCCGGACGGGCGCCGAGAAGAAACACCGCACGCTTCGCCCGCTCCAGCAGCGGCGGGATGAAATCGGTGCCGTTGAGGTTCTCGACGAAGCGGCGGCGGTGGATCATCCGAGCGGCGATGTCGAGACCGACGCCGTCGTTCGCGATCAGGATGTCCGCCGCGTGCATGCGCCCGCGCAACTCCGCGCACTGGACAATGAAGTTGGTGTTGGCGAAGAACAGTGCCGTCTGCTCGCCGCCTTCCAGCACCGCCAGCATGCGTTCCGTCAACGCCGATGCACTGCTGTGCAGGACCGGGAAGCCGGCAATCGACAGGGTCTCGATGGGTTGTGTCGGGGAGTTCATGGGCGTATCCGGGTATCTGAATAGCGGGTCGGCTGGAGAATGCGATCGGCGACGTCCGACCAGCTCGGGTGCGCGCGGCTCGGTCCGCGCGGGGCCGCGAGAGCGGCCTTGATCGCTGCGAAGATCGACTCCCCGTCACCGGGCCGGTAGCCGAAGCGGCTGCGATAGTCGCCGACGACCTCGCGCGGGCACACCGCGGGCACGCCGAGAAAGTCGTACTGGATCAACTTCATCGACGTGTCGGCGAGATAGTCGGGCAGCTGCGTCGTGCGGTAGGCCGCGATGCCGAAGTGCGCATGCTTGATGAAGCGCACGGTGTCGGCGTGCGGCATCTCGTCATGGACGGTGACGTTGCCGCCGTAGTCGGCGCACCGCGGCCGGCCCGAGCCGATGACATGGAAACTGATGTGCGGAAAGCGGCGCGAAGCGCAGGCGAAGAACTCCGCGTCGAACAGCATCGAGCCCACCGACACCGCGTGAATGCCCGGGCCGTACGGGGAGGGATCGCCCTGTGAAGCGAGCCCGGGGTCGATGCCGTGCGGGATGAAATAAAGGTTGCCGCTGCTCGGGATCGTCCGTGTGAGCGCACGGGAAGGCAGGCGGATGATGTCGATCGACGGCGCGATGCGGCGGAAGGTGCGCTTGACGTAGTCGGCCGAGTTGATCGTGTCGAGGTCGTCGGAGGCGACATAAACCGTCTTTGCCATGGGATTCATCCGCCTCGCGAGTTCGAAGAACACCGGTGCGGTGCCGCTCTCGAAGAGGATCACATTCGCCTCGGCGATCCAGCGCAACAGCACCGGGCTGGCTGTCCGTACATACCAGCCAAACATCAGCGACTCGACCGGCCGAAGCAGCGCGTGACGTGTGTTGAACGGATGAAGCGGCGTTTTCCACAGGAAACACTCGACACCCTGGTGCTGCTCGATCCGGTTCGCGCAGGTATCGATCGGCAGCCGCGGATCGGCGGTGTAGCGCGACAGATGGCTGTAGCGCAGCGAGAAAAAGCGCGTCGTTCCGCGGCGTGCGAGTTCGCCGGCGATGAAGTGGATATTGGCCTTGCGCGGCGAACGATAGTCGTGCGCGGAGAGGACGAGGAAGCTTTCGGTGCCGTGCGTTATGCCCTGCATGTCTCGATTCATGTCGGGCTCCTCGATACCTTGGCCCCCATGCATTGCTCATCATGCTTGGGGGATGCGCAGCCGAGTTCGGCACAATGTCGCGCGAGCTCCGTATCGAGCAGGGCATTATTGAATTCGCGCTCGATCTTGTCCCGCGCCGCGGTGCGGATCGCCACGACATCGACGGCTCCTGTAGCGATGCGTTCGAGCCAAGTGCTGATCGCCCCGGCGTCGCGCTCGTCGATGAGGAGACCGGAAACGCCATGTTCGACAAGCTCGGGGATGGCGCTGTGTCGCGTCGTCAACACAAGGATTCCGCTCGCCATCGCTTCCATCAGCGCGACCGGAATGCCCTCCATATCCCCGTCAGCAGCGGTCACCGACGGCAGCAGAAAGACGTCGGCACGTGCGAGCGCGGCGAACACCGCCTGCTGCGGCTGCTCACCGAGAAAACTTACGCGCTCGCCGGCCGGCGCGGCGAGGGCGTGCAGTTCAGCTGCCAGCGGGCCGCCGCCGATGATCTCGAGGCGAACATCAGCCCGGGCGCCGATGACCCCGCGAATGGCGTAGTCGAGCCCCTTCTTTTCGGTGAAGCGTGCGACGCTGAGCACGCGCAGCGGGCGTCCGAGCGGGCGCTCGGGCGGCAGCGCGGGCAGTGCATCGACATCGACGCCCATGCGCAGCACCTCGATGCGGGACGGCGGGCAGCCCCACTTCTGCAGTTGGTGTCCCCACAGGGCGCTGATCGGCAACATACGTTCGGTGTCGGCGAACAGCCGACGGTAATTGCCGAGGTGGCGCGCGACCGTGTTCCGGTCGCTCATGTCGTGGCCGTGGAAGATCGTTGCGATCGGCCCTTCGACGAGCCCGGCCTCGCGCAAATACATCGCGCGCACGCCCATTGGTCCGAAGTGCGCAACGATGGCGTCGAAACGGCCGATCGAACCGTGCGGGGCCTGGGCGGCGATATCCAGCAGGGCCGCGGAGCTGCCAGTCAGCGCGGCGCGCAGAGCGACGCCGAGCCGGTGCAGCCCCGCCGTGGTGACAAGGCTCCCGACGAGAAAGCGGGCAAGCGTCAGCATCCGCCAGCGCGCCCCGTGGACCATTCGAAGCGCGCGCACATGCTTGCCCAACTGGTTATCGCAATAGACCGCATGCGCGAGCCCCGGGTCGCCCCACTCGGCGGTGATCACGCTGACGTCGTGCCCGAGTCGCTTCAGCCCCGCGACCTGACGAATCACGAAGGTCTCCGACAGAACCGGAAAGCGGGCGGTGAAGAAGGCAATTTTCACGGCGATACCGGCCTCCCCAGTTCCGCGCCGGTGCTCTCGATATGGGGTCCGGCGGAGGCCAGGCCGTGGCGTGGCAGGTGGACCACCACGGCGATGGCGGCGGTAACGCCGACGGTCATGGCGAGCATCATCTCGGCTGCTCATTTTCCGAGGTATGGCGACACGACGCTCATCTGCGGCGCGTCGGCGCCATCCTTCGGATGGATGCTCAAGGGATAGCCGCCCCACCAGCGCCCGGCCGCCCACACCGCCCAGCCGCGCCAGACTTCGCGGTTGCTCGTCAGCGCCAGCAGGTGGTCGAGGGTCGCGAGGCACTCGGGGGTGCCGGGCGTTCCGAATTCGCCGAGGAAGAGTTTGTGTCCGTTCGCGCGCGCCCAGTCGGAAATCGACGCGAACATGCGGTCGAAATGCGACGGTGCCAAACAGTCGGTCGTCGTGCCGGAATAGCCGGGATTGGCGTACTGGTGGACTTCGATGAGCGTGCGGCCGAGCGGGTCCGACAAGTCGGCGAACGCCTGCGCATTCGATATCCCGGAAAACTCCTTGAACCACTCGTGGACGCCGCTCCACCGCCCGCCCCCGACCAGGAGCAGGTTGTCCGCACCGGCCTCGCGCAGCGCCGCGACGGTTCCTCGCGCGACCTCCGCCCACTGCGGGATCGGCAATGCTTTCGGCTCGTTCATCAGGCCGAAGGCGACCTGCGAGGCATCCGGAAAGCGCTGGGCCATCCTGGTCCAGAAATCGAAGAACGCCGCCGTGGGCACTTCCGCGGAGCCGATCGCCTTGCCGTGATAGGTGCCGTAATTATGCGCATCGAGAATCACGCACAGGCCGAGCGGGGCCGCAGCGGCGACGACTTTCGCGATCGCGTTCATCTGCGCCGCGTCGAGTGCTCCCATGAGGTTGAGCTGCGCCCGTTCCCAGCGAAACGGCAGCCGGATCACGGTCGCGCCTTTCGATGCGAAATAACCCAGATCCTGCGCCGTGGGATAGACGTAGTCCTTGTACATCGTGCCGGGAAGGCGTTTCGAGTTGAATTCCGCGCCGGCCATATTGACGCCGGTCAGGGGGCTGTCATCCACGCACCCCGCCCACGAGGTGGACGCCGCAAGAAAACTCCCTGCGATTGCCAGCCTTCGCAGCCACCGTATGCTCATGTCGCTCTCTCCACTTCGCGATAGACGCGCAGGTAGCAGCCCGCGACGTGCTGCCAGTCGTACGGCTCGGCGAACGCGATCGCCCGCTCGCGCCGTCTGCGCTGGCGCTCGCGGGGCAAGTGGTGTTCCCGGTTCAGCGACGCGACAGCCTCGTCCTCCCGGCCGCTTTCGACGACCACGCCGATCTGCGAGCGCTCGACGAGCGAGCGGAACGGCGGAATGTCGCTCAGAACCGGCACCAAGCCGGCACTCATCGCCTCGATCGCGGCCAGCCCGAAGCCTTCGTGGCGCGACAGGCAGATGAAGTAGCTCGCGCGTCCGATCAGCGCCGCCAACTCGGTGTCGCCCGGATTCGGCACGACCTCGACCGCCGCCGCGAGATTGCGCGCGGCAATCAGCGCATGCAGCGCGGCGACGGAGTAGTCGTACTCGCGCCCCGCCACGATCAGCCGCCAGGTGGGGTCGGTGCGGCGCAGTCGCGCGAGCAGATCAAGCGCCGCCGGGAGGCCCTTGTTTTCCGACCAGCGGCCAAAGTAGATCAACGTGGGCACCGGGTCCGATGCACTGCAAGCGCGGAACTTGCCGACGTTGACGCCGTTTTCGATGACCTGCAGCCGGCCGTTGCCGACGATCGGCGCGAAAATCCGCCCATCGCTGTCGCTCGTCGCGATGATGCGGTCGTAGCCTCGCACGCTGCCCCGCGTCACGGTGTGGAAAAAGACTTTCTTCAGCGACGCGGCGAAGCGCGTATGGAAGAAGCCGCCATGAGTCGAGGCGACCAGCGGACGATGATGCAGCCAGCGCGTCGCTGCAAGGTAGTCGAAGAAGAAGTCCACGCCATGCACATGGACCACATCGGCATCGCCGAGCAGCCGCAGCACCTGCGGACACAGCGGATACCGGGACGATCCGGCGTAGGACAGGCGCCGCACCGGCACCCGATCCACTTCGTCCTGTGCCGGCAGCGGCTGTTCCCGGTCGCGGAACAACCGGTCGAGCGTGACGATGACCGGCCGGAACCCCGACGCGAGCTGGTGCCGGGCGATATTGCGCACGACGTCCTCCATGCCGCCGACGGACGGGTGGTACTGGCGGACGACGTGCGCGATGCGCATGTTCATCCTCCGCCGGGCCGATCGATCCCGCGTCGCTCGACGGACGCGACCGCCCCCGCGGATTCGCGGAGCGCAGTTTCACTACTGACGATGAGGCTGCCGAGCAGGTACCACAGCACGGCGGAGGTCTTGAACGCGAACGCCGAACTGCCGCTGACGCACAGGATCAGCACCAGATATACGGCGACACACGCATGGAAGCGGCGTGTGGTGGGAGTGCCTTGCGCCGGCAGCAACCAGAAGGCGGCCCATAACCACAGACACGCGAACAGGCCGAAATTGGCCAGCACGTAGGGGTATCCCATGTCGAAATAGCGGCGTGCCGGCTGATCGAACCCGAACAGCTCGCCGCCGCCCATCGTCATCAACGTCCTGCCCGTCAGCGCGAGGCGCCCGACAACGGAGTCGGAATACTCGCCGCCAGTCGCGAAAGCGATGAGCGCCAGCGCGCCGACGCACAGGAACGGGAGCGGCATCAGGAGCGTTTCGGCGCCGCGCAGCGGCACCAGCCGCAGCAGGAGCAGCACGCCAATCGACAGCGTGGCGAAACGCGAGTCGCTCAGCACCGTCATCACGGCCGCGGCGGTGACGAAGAAGGCCGCCTCCCGCCACTGTTCGCGTGCTTTCGCCAGGCCCCAGGCTGCGCAGATCACGGCGAAATTGCCGAGCGACACCGGCTCGATGAAGATCGATGAGACGCGGTGCGGGCCGAGGAATGCAGCCAGCGTGCGCCCGATCGCGTCCGGACGCATGCCGCTCGCAACGAGCTTGTCCGGCCGGTAGAGGCCCATCTCGGGGTCGCCGACGCCGCGCGCGAGGTAGTACGACTGGATGTCGAAGAAGCGCGTGAACACGCCGAGCGCCATGAATTCGAACATCGCAAAGGCGAGGACCAGCCACACGACGCGCTTGAGCAGGCGGTCGGCGTTGCCTTCGCCGCCCACGTTCATGCCGACGCCGAGAAAGACCAGCGGAACGAGAAGATCGCGCAGCGGCTTCGGGTCGAGCGAGTCGCGCAGCAGCGCGAGCGTGACCGCGTTGGCAACGAGCAGCGCTGCGGCCAGGTAGAACCCCAGCGGCAGGCGCTTCAACAGCAGCGGCAGGGCGGCCGCGAGCATGACGATCTCGGCGATCATCACGGTGCTCTTCCCGCCGATGCCGAACTGCGTGTACAGCAGGCACAGCCATAACTGGTGGCTGACGGCAAGCAGCACCAGCGCATTCACGTAGCCAAGCGTGAGCTCGCCGGAGCGGGCTTGTGACACTGCTGCGGACGGCAGCTTTCCGGGATAGAGCGCAGTCAGCATCGCACGCCGTTCCGCCTGCGACGGGAAATGTGCCGGTGCAACGTCATTCGTTCACCACGGCGCCGAGTATCCGGCTGCCGCTCGCTTCGAGCGACACCTGGAGTTCCCGCAGCTCCTTCATCGGCGTCATGTTCTTGCGCACCACCAGCATCGTGTTGCCGCTTGCGGCGGCGACGACCTGCGCGTCGGCGCCGACGCGGGCTGCCGACGTGTCCTGTATGACGACGTCGAACAGGTCCTCCAGCGCCCGCAGGCGCTTGGCGAGCAGCGGCCGCGCGAGCAGCTCCTGCGGGTTCGGCGGCGTCGGGCCGGCCGGCAGCACGAACAGGTTGCGCAGCGCACCGATCCGCACGATCGCTTCGCTGCCGACGCGCCCCGCGAGCATGTTCGACAGCCCGAAGCGGTTGTCGAGGTGGAACAGCGTGTGCTGTGACGGATGCCTCAAGTCGGCGTCGATCAGGAGCGTGCGCAGGCCCATCTGCGCGAACACCACCGCAAGATTCGCGGCGACGAAGCTGCGCCCTTCGCCGCGATTGACGCCGGTGAGCGCCAGCGCCCGCGCGCCGTAGCGGCTGTTCGCCCAGCGCAGCGACACCTGGCTGCGCAACTGGCGCAGGCTCTCGGCGACCGGCCCGAACGGGGCATACGCGGCGACAACCTCGCGCGCGACGATGCCGCTGCGCGCCGGCAGGTACGGATAGTCGAACTGCCGCGCGAGCGCGAAATCGACGTCCGCCTGGCTGATCAGCCCGAGCTCGATCGCCGCCACGCCGAACGGAACGCCTTTTGCCTTCTGCTCGCGCAGCACGACCTGGGTGTCCTCGGCCGTGAGGCGGCCGGTTTCGACGAGAATCGCACCGATCGACTGCTCTTCGGCGGCGGGCCTCATGTCCATGATGTTCGGTGTCGCGTCCATTGCAGCTCCCGGTTCAGGTCGGAGACAGTGCGCACTCAACGGGCTAGCGCAGCAGCAGGGTGTTTCCGGCGCGCGGCAACGCGCCCAGCACCGGAATTCCGAGCACATCGACGACGTCCGCCTCGGAGCGCACGCGGCGCCGGATCATCTCGAGGCCGAGGGCAAGGCTCACGCCGAGCAGCACGCCGAGCACGGAGGCCAAAACGACGATCAGGGCCCGCCGCGGCGACGAGGGGAGGCGCGGCGGTGTCGCGGACGCGAGCACGAAGACGTTGGTCTGCTGTGCCTGGCTTTCCAGGTTCGTTTCGGCGAGGCGCCCATTGACGACGTCGTAGGCCTGCTGCGCGCTGTCGAGATCCTTCTGCAGCACCGCGATCTGGTCGCGCTGCGCCTTGAGCTTGAGCACCTTCGCTTTCTGTTCGTCCACCGCCTGGCGCATTTCGGCGACGCGGTCCGCATTCACCCGGTCGGTCGTGTCGATCGATCCGACGATGCGGCTCGTCTCGAGCGCGATGCGCCGCTGCAGCGAGGCGATCTCGCGATCGGCCCGCACGATCTCGGGGTGCCGGGGCCCCAACCGTGCGGTGGCCTGGTCACGCTGCGCTTCGAGCCGCGCCAGTTCGCCTTTCAGGCTGGCGAGCAGCGAGCTCTGCACGACCTCGGGAAGCATCTCGCCGCTACCGGACTGATTGCGCCGCGAACGGCTGTCGCTGCGGTCCGACTGCGCCGCGACGAGCTGGCGGGAAAGCTCGTCGAGGCGTGCGGTCTCGACATCGAGCCGCTCGTCGGTCGTGACGATGCCGTGTTCGCGCTGATAGTCCGACAGCCTGCGGCGCGCCGCTTCGACGGTCTCGCGCAGGCTGGAATTGCGCGATTCGAACCACTGCGCGTATTGCCGCGCCGGCTGAACCTTCATTTCGAGATTGGTGGCGATGTATGCGTTCGCCACCGCGTTGGCGACGTTTGCGCATTGCTCGGCGACCGCGCACGTATAGGCGATCTGCACGACGTTGCTGTCGCGCGAAGGCTGGACGTCGAGATTGCTCTCGATTTCGTCGGCGAGCCACAGCGGGAAGGCGACTTCCTCCCCCGTTTCCGTCCGCCAGGCCGCGCGCAATGCCTCGTCGTCGGCCACTTCCGGCGCCGCCGCGGCACGCTCGACGACCCGCCGGCTGCCGATGATATCGACCTGCGTGGCCATGTAACCACCCAGCATCTGCGACGACAGCATCTGCCCGAGCAGCGCATTGGCGGATTTGGCGTCGATGACGAGCGCCACGTTCGCCGTGTAGTTGCGTGGCAGGATCACCGCGACGACGGCACCGAGCGCAGCTACGGCGATGAACACCGCGAGGATCAGCCGGCTGCGCGCCCGCAGGATCACGAAAATCTGGCGGATCGTCATGGCCGGGTCCCTCAGAAGAGGCTCTGCTTCACGTAGATCACGTCGTCGGCCCGGAGCGGAGCGTTGCGGTCGATCGACAGCACGTCGACCTTGCCGGACGCGTCGCGGCGATGGACCTGCATGCCGCGTTCCGTGCCGCGGTTCGTCAGGCCGCCGCCGGTCGCGAGCGCCTGGATCAGCGTCATGCCGGGCTCGATGCGATAGGCGCCGGGTTTCTGGACTTCGCCATAGACATAGAAAATCGGCGCCCGGTCGACGAACAGGATGTCTCCGCCGGCCAGTTCGACATTGGCGGCCGGATCGCGCGAGAAAAGCTGCGCCAGCGGAATCTCCTGGCGCATCGGCTGCCCGTCGCGCATTCCCGTCAGGACCACGACGTCGGCGCCGTCGGGGGCGACTCCGCCCGCGAGCGCGAGCAGGTCGGCGACGCGCATGTTCGATGTCTCCAGCGGGAAGCGGCCGGCGCGATTGACACGGCCCAGCACCGACACCTGGTTGCCGCGGATCTCGAGCGGAAAAATGATTACCTGGGGTTCCAGCACGTAACCGCCTTTCTTCAGCCCGCCCGCGATCCGTTTCTCCGCCGCGGCGACACTCATGCCGCCGACCTGTGTCGCGCCCACCAGTGGAAACGACACCTGGCCGGATTCGGAGACGCGCGCCTCCGTCGTCAGATCGGGATTCTCGAAGACGGTGATACGGATCACGTCCCCGGGGGAAAGCAGGTATTCGCCCCCCGCCGACGCACAGACCGCCCATCCCGTCACGACGCAGATTGCCGCTGTTTTCGCCAGCCCTCGCATTGCTCTGTCTCCTTCGCCTGTTGTCGAACCTTCGCTGCGCCGGCGCTTACGGGAGCGAAAGCGCCGGCGCCAGCACTGCCGCCGCGCCCGGCGAAAGCCCCGGAATGCCGCCAGCGTCCTTGCGGCCGGTGCCGTCCAGTATCGAGATCGCCGCCATCCGGCTCAGGCGGCGGACCTCCGCGTCGACTGCCGCGACCCGTTTCTCGGTCCACAGGCGGCGCTCGATCAGCGGCCGCGCGGCGTTCTCGTCGAGCGCGGAGGCGCTCGCGCGGACAATCTCGATCACGCGCAGGCCGGTGGGGGCGGGCAGCAGTGCGACCTCGCCTTCCTTCAGCGTCGCCAGTTGCGCCGCCACCTCCGGTGGAAGCTCCTCCGCCCCGCGTTCGGCTTCGGTGATGACGAAAGGCAGCTCCTCGCGGCGCAGCCAGTCCGCAAACTCTGCGAGCGAGTGCGCCGCGCGGAGGTGCTGGCGCAGTTCGGTTTCCCTCGATGCCGGCGCGGAGATTTCGAACTCGCGCAGCGCAAATATCCGCCGCTGCGCGAACATCGCCGGATTGGCCTGGTAAAACGCCTCGATCTCGCCGTCCTGCGGGGGCGGAATGCCGTTGACGAGGTCCATGATGTAGCGCCGCGCAAGGATCTCGCGCCGCGCCGCGCTCACCGCGGATTCGTCCACCCGGGCGCTCCCCGGAGTGCTGCGCAGGAACTGCTGCGCCAGCAGTTCCTCGATGACGAGTTTTTCCAGCTGGCGCCGACGGACCTCGTTATCGTGTTGCGGCACGCCGAGGTGCTGCAGCGTGAGATCGAGCTCCGCGGCCGAAATCACCGTCCCGTTGACGCGCGCCGCGACATCTTCGGGAGGCGCCGGGGAACACGCCGCGAGCACGATCGCCAGGACTGCGGCGACAGCCATGCTCGCGAGATTCCGCTTTGGCGGCATGTCCTTGCGCCTCAATGCCTGCCCAGTCGACGCCGCGCCACGAGTGCACCGACCGCGAGCGCGGCAATCGCTTCCGCAACCCACCCATCGGCGCGCCGCGACCGGGATGCGCCGCTGGCAGGGCGCGCGTCGTCGAGGATTTCCGGAATATCGACGACCTCCGGTTCGTCGAAGCGCCAGACGTCGCCCGCAGCGCGCAGCGCCGCGGCGGCCTTCGCCTGCTCCCGCTCCAGTAGCGCGAAGGAAACATCGGCGTCCCCGGAGCTGCCCGAAAGCGGCGCCAGGGCCGACGATGATGCGGGGATCCACCCGGTTCCCCCGGTCACGAGAGCCAGTTCCTCGTCGGGAACGAGTTCAATCGTCCGGACTGCCTGGGCCGGATACGAAATCCAGATGAAGATCGCCCCAACCAGGATCTGGAACACTCTGCACAGGTTCGCCATATGGGTACCTCACGCAGATAAGAGTAGTGTTCCGTCGCCGCTTCCCAATCTCCGGAAAGTGATAAAACGTAAATGCTTTTTACTTGGATTTAGCCGAACACCGGCTCAGAAATATTTCGAAACTTTTTTTATTGGGCGGCGGGCCCGCCTGCTGTCCGAAGACGCGCCGCGAGCCCCAAAGACGCGCAAACGGGTAATCAGAAGTCGAGCCTCACGTCGATCCCGTGGATTTTCGCCGTGTAGTCAAACCGCTCTCCGGCGGCCGAGCGTTTCGCGCGCTGCACCGAGGCCGTGATCGTCAGGTCGCGCAAGGGCGCGTAGCCAACACTCAGGCCGTAAACCCGCGTCCGGTCGTCGTCGAGCGCCGGCAGCTCGACGTCGCTGCGGTCTCTGCGATATCGCTCGCCGCGCGCGATAACGGTGATCTTGTCGGTGGCCTTCCAGGTCCCCTCGACGCCGACTCCGCGGGTGACGACGTAGTTGTCGATGACTTCGTATTCGGAGCCGATTTCCCGCCGCGCAATGACCTGGAACGACAGCTTGCCGGTCGGCTCCCAGCCGAATGCGATGCGTCCGGTCGGCCCGCTGAAGTCGAGGCTGCTCACGTGTTCGTATTCCCGCCGCGTGTAGCCGACGTAGCCGGAAAAACTGCTGATTCCCGACAATACCCAGCTCCCCCGCAGCCGCAGGTCGCGCTGTTCGTAGCCCGAATCGACCCGTGCGGAAGGGGTGCGGTTCGGATAGTCGCCGTCAGCCTGGCGGGCCACCAGTGACAGCCGGTTGCCGGACTTGGGGCGGTATCCGATGCCCGCTTCGATCGCGCTCTCGTCGTACTCCGAAGCGTCCGAACGCTCATCCGAATAGCGGCTGCGCGTGTGTTCCGCACCAACGAGAAAAGACCAGTCGGGATGCCACCAGTAGTCCGCGTCGGCCCCGATTCTGCGCAGCGTGTTGATGCTGCGGATGCGCCGGTCGGTGTCGGCGAAGCTTCGCGGCGCCTGGCGCTGCAGCAGCGTCGCCGTCCCTGTCCATTGCCGTCCCGCCGCCCAGTCCCAGCGCAGCGCGCCGCTGGCGGTCGTGCGGTCGAGCTGATTGTGCCGATCGTAGTTGCGGTGTGTCATCTCCACTCCTGCAATGACGCGCTGCAGGCTGTAGGTGTGTTCGAATCCCAGCGCGGCCGTCGTGCGGCTGATGCGATCGCTCCTCGATCCCCCTTCCGGGGGCCGGACGTCGTCGGGCAGCCGGAACAGATTGTCTTCCCGAGAGACGGAGTGCCCCAGCCCCACCGTGAAACCTTCCTCCGGCTCCCCGTCGTCCGCCGCGGCTGCGGCAGCGAAACCGTGGAGCGCCCAGCTCGCGGCGAGCACGTGCAAGACATGGCGTGCGGCCCGGCGGCGCGAGCCGAGAACCCGGCAGGAAGTCCACCCCCGGGCACGATAAAGAATTGTTACATCCGTCATGACTCGCAAGCTCCCCTGGCTGGTGGGTGATGCTATGAATAATCCACTCGGAGGCGCGTCCGCCCCGGCCTGTGTCAGGAGCAAGCCGTGCCGAACTCGTCGATCTTCACTCATCCTCCCGAATCGGCTCCCGTCGCGGAGACGAATGCCGCGTTTTTCTACGGGAGTTTTTCGACGGCAAGCATAATCGAATCGGTCGTCGACCCGTTCATCGCGGTCGGTCTGCTATTTGCTTCGGCATATTTCTACGAGGTCGTTCCCGACAGCCACTATGTGATTCTCGCGCTGCTGACGTTTTCACTGACGTTTCCCGGAGACAGTCACCTGCGCGACGGAAGGCGGGTGATGGTGCGCAAGACGGCGCTGAACTGGCTGCTGATCGCAGGCGCGCTGGTGCTGTTCGGGTATGTCACCGGCTATATCCATTATTTTGCGGTGCCGGTGCTGGCGATGTGGCTCGCCGGCACGCCGCTTGCCCTCATCGCGGCGCACGCGGTGTCGCGCGTTGCGCTGCCGCGGCTCATGTCGAGGGCCGGGACGCAACGCCGCGCAGTGATCGTCGGCTCGAACGACATCGCGATGCAACTCGCGCGCGGCATCGAGGAAAACCCTTTTCTCGGTGTGCATCTGCTCGGATTCTTCGACGACCGAACCCCTGCACGCCTGTCCGGGACGACCGCGGGCGTGCGCCTCGGCCATCTTCGCGAGCTTGCCGCCTATGCGAAGGAGCAGGCCGTCGACCATATCTACATCGCGCTGCCGATGGTGAGCCAGCCGCGCATCCTGCGGATCCTCGACGATCTGAAGGACACTACCGCGTCGATCTTCTTCGTGCCCGACATGTTCGTGACCGACCTGATCCAGGGCCGCGTCGATCATGTTGCCGGCACACCGGTCGTCGCGGTCTGCGAGACGCCCTTCACCGGCGTCAACCGCCTCGTCAAGCGACTGTCCGACATCGTCCTCGCGACCGCCATCCTGATCCTCATCGCACCGCTGATGGTGCTGATCGCGATCGGCGTGAAGCTCGGTTCGCCGGGGCCGGTCATCTTCAAGCAGAACCGCTACGGGCTCGACGGGCGCAAGATCCTGGTCTACAAGTTCCGCTCGATGACGGTCTGCGAGGACGGCCCGCAGATCGTCCAGGCCGTCAGGGAAGACACGCGCGTAACGCGTTTCGGCGCCTGGCTGCGGCGCACCTCGATGGACGAGCTGCCGCAGTTCATCAACGTGCTGCAGGGCCGCATGAGCATCGTCGGGCCGCGTCCGCACGCGGTGGCGCACAACGAGACCTACCGGCAAGTCATCAAAGGCTACATGATCCGCCACAAGGTCAAACCCGGCATCACCGGCTGGGCGCAAGTAAACGGCTGCAGGGGCGAAACCGACACCGTGGAAAAAATGGCGCGGCGGATCGAATACGACCTCGATTACCTGCGTCACTGGTCGCTGTCACTGGACCTGAAGATCATCCTGATGACGATCCGGCTGGTGATTCGAGACGCGCACGCGTACTAGCCGTACCGCGCGATACGTCAAGAGGCAGATACGTAAGGACGTAGAATCGGGATAGGGGCGGCCAGAGTACCTGACCGTTCCCCTCCCACACCACCCGGCATGCGGGTCCGCACCGGGCGGTTCGAGCAGTTGAGGTCATGAGAGCCGGGGTACGCCGAGCCGGTCGAAGTAGGCAATCGGCATCACACGATTGAGCGCGAGGCGGCTGTTATGCCACCATCGGCGACTGTTTGCGGCGATCCGCTGAGCGTCCGTCTTCGAGGCGCCCAGCGCCAACAACTCCCGATACATCGTTGTCCCCCGACGCCAGTGCTTGAGCTGCAGCGCACGCAGCCGATGACGTAACCACTCGTCGAGTTCGCGGAACACCTTGGGCGTCTGCGCAAGCTGGAAGTATGTCTTCCAGCCCGGCATGTAAGTCCGCAGTCGTTCGGCGACCTCCGGCAGGCTGCGCCCGCCCGAGCGTCGCGTCATTTCTCGGATGCGTTGCTTGAAGGTTTCCAAAGCCTTTCTTGCGACGGCGCATTTGATTCGATCACCCGCACTGCGCCACAGCTCGTAGCCCAGAAACTTGCGACCGGTCGCCTGCGCGACCGCCGTCTTGGCTTCGTTGACCTTCAAGTGGAGCCGACGTAGTCCATCAAGCACCCGCTCGCCCGCGCGGCGACTGCGCACATACACGTTGCAGTCGTCGGCATAGCGCACGAACCGATGGCCACGCTTTTCCAGTTCCCGATCCACCTCGTCGAGCAGCACGTTGGCCAGCAACGGCGATAGCGGACCGCCTTGCGGCGTGCCCTCATACCGCTGCGTAACCACCCCGCCATCCATGATGCCGGCCACGAGGTAGCGACGGATCAGCCGCAGCACGGCGCGGTCCGAGACTCGCCTCGATAGCCGATCCATCAGGATGTCGTGATTGACCCGGTCGAAAAATTTCTCCAGATCCACATCGACCACCATCCGGTAGCCGTCCTGCACATAGCGCTGTGCCATTAGCACTGCGTCATGCGCTCGGCGGTATGGCCGGAAGCCGTAGCTGTGTTCGGAGAACGTTGGATCAATCTTCGGCTGCAGGACCTGTAGCAGGGCTTGTTGAATCAGCCGATCCGTCACCGTCGGTATCCCCAACTCACGCACCCCGCCACCGGGCTTCGGGATCTGGACGCGCCGCACGGCTTGAGGCCGGTAACTGCCGTCCAGTAACGCTTCCCGAAGCCGGGGCCAGTGCGTCTTCAGGTACGCCGCCGTCTCGGCAATCGACAACCCATCCACCCCGGCACTGCCGCGATTGGCTTTGACGCGTTTCCACGCCAGCACCATGTTCTCTCTCGCGAGCGCCTGCGCGAGCAGGTCGTCTCGCCCTGAGCCTTCGGTTTCATGCCGCGCCGGACGTGCTTCATCACGCATCGCTTCGGGTCTGGCTTCACCTCGCCCTCCCGCGTTGCGCCCCGGTTGCCCGGGCTTCTGATGCACTGCACTTCCGAGCGACATGGCCTTCGGCCCTCCTACTCGTTCGGCCCTTCGCCCCGTACCGGCAGCTAATACGGCCTCTGCTGACTTCTCGCTCCGGCTTGTCACCGTCGGCCTTTCAGCCACAAGGCGAGATCTCCCCAGGTAAGAACGCACTCCTTCGCTGCACAACCGCCGGATCTACGCCACTTCGCCTTGATCACGAGAGCTTCGCGGTTTTCGGCCCGCTCGCCCTGCTCGGCAGCGCCTTTTATCCGATTCTTGTCCATCGGCTCGCAGCTTCGATCCACGCTTCCTTCCCACACTCGGTCGCCCTCATGCAGTTGCGCTTCACTTCGTTCGCTGTGATCAACTTACGGCGGGACTTGCACCCGCAAGAGTGCGCCCATGCTGGGCGCACCGAAAAAAGCGCTGCCGAAGCAGCGCTTTTTCGTGGCTCGACGGTATCCGGGCGCGGGATGCGCGTCAGGCGTTGTCGGCCTTTGCCGCGCGCTTGCGCTCGTTCTCGGTCAGGTAACGCTTGCGCAGGCGGATCGACTTCGGCGTGATTTCGACGAGCTCGTCGTCGGCGATGAATTCGATCGCGGACTCGAGCGTCAGCTGGATCGGCGGGATCAGGCGCACGGCTTCGTCGGTGCCCGACGAGCGCACGTTGGTGAGCTGCTTGCCCTTGATCGGGTTGACGACGAGATCATTGTCGCGTGAATGGATACCGATGATGATGCCTTCGTACACCGGGTCGTTGTGCGTGAGGAACATGCGGCCGCGATCCTGCAGCTTCCACAGCGCGTAGGCGACCGCGTGGCCGTTGTCCTGCGAGATCAGCACGCCGTTGCGCCGCTCGCCCATCGGCCCCGCCATCGGACCGTAGTCGTCGAAGACGTGGCTCGCGAGGCCGGTGCCGCGCGTCAGCGTCAGGAACTCGCCCTGGAAGCCGATCAGGCCGCGGGCAGGGATGCGGTATTCGAGGCGCGCCCGGCCCTTGCCGTCGGACTGCATGTCCTGCAGCTCGCCGCGGCGCCGGCCGAGCTCTTCCATCACGCCGCCCTGGTGGTCTTCCTCGACGTCGACGGTGAGCAGCTCGTACGGCTCGCACTTGACGCCGTCGATCTCGCGGAACACCACGCGCGGACGGCCGACCGCGAGTTCGAAGCCTTCGCGGCGCATGTTCTCGAGCAGGATCGTCAGATGCAGTTCGCCGCGGCCCGAGACCAGGAACACGTCCGAGTCGTTGGTGTATTCGACGCGCAGCGCGACGTTCTTCAGCAGTTCGCGTTCGAGCCGCTCGCGGATCTGGCGGCTCGTGACGAACTTGCCTTCGCGCCCGGCCAAGGGCGATGAATTGACCATGAAGTTCATCGTCAGCGTCGGTTCATCGACCGCGATCGGCTTCATGCCTTCGAGTTTCTCGGGATCGCACAGCGTGACGCCGATATTGACCTGATCGACGCCCGACACCAGCACGATGTCGCCGGCTTCGGCCGATTCGGCCTGGGTGCGCTCGAGGCCCTTGAACGTCAGCACCTGGCCGATCTTGGCGCGGCCGCGGTTCTCGTCGCCGTACATCACGACGACTTCCTGGTTCGGACGGATGCGGCCGCGCTTGATGCGGCCGATGCCGAGCTGGCCGATGTAGGTCGAGTAATCGAGCGAACAGACCTGCAGCTGCAGCGGGCCGTCGGAATCGACTTCGGGCTGGGGCACGTGCTCGAGGATCGCTTCGTACAGCGGAGTCATGTCGGCCCCGGGCTGGCTCGCGTCGAGCATCGCGTAGCCGTTGAGCGCCGACGCGTACACCACGGGGAAATCGAGCTGCTCTTCGGTCGCGCCGAGCTTGTCGAAGAGATCGAACGTGTGGTTGATGACCCAGTCCGGGCGGCTGCCCGGGCGGTCGATCTTGTTGATGACGACGATCGGCTTCAGGCCGAGCGCGAGCGCCTTGCGCGTGACGAAGCGTGTCTGCGGCATCGGGCCCTCGACCGCGTCGACCAGTAGCAGCACGCCATCGACCATCGACAGCACGCGCTCGACTTCGCCGCCGAAGTCGGCGTGTCCCGGGGTGTCGACGATGTTGATGTGGGTGTCGCCGTACTGGATTGCGCAGTTCTTCGACAGAATCGTGATGCCGCGCTCCTTCTCCAGATCGTTCGAATCCATCACCCGTTCGGAAACCTGCTGGTTCTCGCGGAAGGTGCCGGACTGGCGCAGGAGCTGGTCGACGAGCGTGGTCTTGCCGTGGTCGACGTGGGCGATGATGGCGATGTTGCGGATGGAGCGGGACATTTGGGTCCAGAAGTCTTTGAAAAGTTTTTAATTTTAGCACGGACGCCGCATTGCAGCATCGCGCCCTTCACCCTTTTCATGCGGGGCCGCGAACGAGGGGGCGGCGGGGCTCATGCTAGAATCGGCGCCGTTTTTCTGGAGACCGACCCGATGCTCGCAATCATTGGCGGTAGCGGACTCACGCAGCTTTCGACGCTCGAGATCGCCCGCCGCGAAGTGGTACGCACCCCTTACGGAGAACCGTCCGGAGCGCTGACGTTCGGCCGCTTGCGCGAGCGGCCGGTGGTCTTTCTCGCGCGCCACGGCTATGGACACACGATCCCGCCGCATCTGGTCAATTACCGCGCAAATTTGTGGGCGCTGAAGCATGTCAAGGCGACCGGCGTGATCTCGGTGGCCTCGGTCGGCGGCATCCGCGACGATTTCGGCCCCGGCGCACTGGTCGTGCCTCACCAGATCATCGACTACACGTGGGGACGCAAGAGCACGTTCTTCGAAGGTGGCGACGAGGGGGTGCATCACATCGATTTCACCCATCCGTACGACGAGCCGTTGCGCCAGCGGATTCTCGCCGCGGGCATGGTGACGGGGGAGCACATCGTCAATGGCGGCGTGTACGCCGCGACGCAGGGGCCGCGCCTTGAGACGGCGGCGGAGGTCAACCGGCTCGAGCGCGATGGCGCCGAACTGGTCGGCATGACCGGGATGCCCGAAGCCGCGCTCGCGCGCGAAATCGGTCTGCCCTATGCCGCGATCAATGTCATCGCGAACTACGCCGCCGGGCGCGGCGCGAGCGAGCGGGGCATCCTCTTCGACAGCATCGAAGTGGTGCTGCAGGATGCGATGGTGCGCGTGCGCCGCGTCCTCGAGGAAGTCTGCAAGTCCTGACGACGGCGCGTGCCCGCCCGGGCGCGCCGGCAATGTCCGGGCTACCAGTAGAAGGTCAGCGATCGCTGTCCGGTGCGCGCCACGCTGGCGTTCCGGGTTTGCTCGCGTCCGTTCGCCATCGCCGTGACGCGGTAGTTGCCGGGAGGCAGTTGCACCAGCATGAGCGGACCGTCGGCTCTCGCTTCGAGAACCTTGCGGCCCGTCGAATCGGCGATCGCGACGTTGATGTCAGCGAGATAATCGCCTGATTTTTCGGCGAAAACGAGTTTCATGTTGAAGTCCTGCGCGGACGCGAGAAGCTGGTTGCGCTCCTCCTCGCCGACCCCGCCGGTCATGTAGCGCACGCCCCCGAACTCCCGCACGTCGAGTGCCGGACCCGCTTCCTGCGCCGTTGCGGCGCCGCCCCACAACCCGGTGGCGAGAACCAACAGACCGGCGGCGATGTTGTGTTTGTTCATCGGGATACCTCCTGTGGTGGAAATCGCCCTTCATGCGACTGGCGGACCGAAGACGAGTTCCGGTCCGCTCGCTTTCGACTTTGCCCGCGCCGCGTGGCCCGCGGCTTTCCGGGCTCACGGCCGCTGGTACGTGCCGACCAGTTCCGCCTGGGCAAGAATGTGGCCCTGCATTGCGCGTTCCAGTTCGGTCTTCGTCGGTGCGCCGAGGGGGGCGAGGACGACGTCGAGGGCGTAGAGCTTGTGGAAGTAGCGGTGCCGGCCGATCGGCGGGCAAGGGCCGCCGTAGCCGGTGCGCTTCCAGTCGTTCGTCCCTTCGCGCGTGCCGGGCGGCAGGTCGGCCATGGCGACGGCTTCGGGCAGGCCGGCCGTTGTCGGCGAGAGGTTGTACAGCACCCAATGCACCCACGTCCGCTGGGGGGCGGCCGGATCCGGCGCATCGGGGTCATCGACGATCAGCGCCAGGCTGCGAGTGTTTTCGGGGATGCCGGACCAGCCCAGGGGCGGGGACACGTCACGCCCGTCGCAAGTGTAGGTGGCGGGAATCGCGCCGCCGTGGGCAAACGCCGTGGAACTCAGATTCAGGCTCATGTTCGTGGCTCCGGTTGTGGGTTAGGGGACCGGTTTGCGCCTCGCCCGTCAGGGGTGATCCGGTGCGTCGGGAGCGGGGGACGGGAATGGCGATCCCTGTTGTTGCCCACGGCGCATGCGCCGGTCGACGGCGTCGGCAAGGGCGCGCAGCCGGTCGGCCACTGTGACCGGATAGGGCGCTGCCGGATCGAGCCCGCGCAGCGCGTCGGGCAGCGCCGCGACCTGGGCGGCAGCGTGCCGGCGCAATGCGGCCAGCGCAGGCGCCGCCTCCAGCCGGCTGCCCGCGCGCATCATCGGCCGCAACAACGGTTCGCCGGAAGCGGGCTCATCCACGGTGGTCAGCAGATCGCCGCTGAAACGGCCCTGCGCGTCATGGCTGCGGTAGACCTGCTTGCGTCCCGGCCACGTGGCCTTGCCTTCGGAGCGCTTGCGTCGCGGCTGCCCCGCGTATTCCTGCAGTTTGTAGGCGCAGTCGAGATACGGATAATCGGCCGAGGTGTTCATCCGCGTGCCGACGCCGAAGCCGTCGATCGGCGCCTGCGCGGCGACGAGGTCGCGCACCGCATGCTCGTCGAGATTGCCGCTGACGAAAATCCGTACGCCGTCCAGTCCGCCGGCATCGAGAATCACGCGCACGCGCCGTGCCAGTTCCGCGAGGTCTCCGCTGTCGATGCGCACCGCCTGGATCGCAATGCCATCCGGCCGCAGCCGTTGGGCCAACGCCACGAGCTGGCGGGCCGCCGCCTCGGTGTCGTAGGTGTCGATCAGCATCGTGTTCGCGCGTGGCTGCGAGCGCGCGAAGTGTTCGAATGCGGACACTTCGTCCTCGTGCGCCTGGATGAAGGAATGGGCCATCGTGCCGTACAGCGGAATGTCCCATTTGACGCCGGCGAGCACCGTCGCGGTGCCGCTGAAACCGGCGAGGTAGCTCGCGCGCGCCGACAGCAGCCCGGCTTCGGCGCCATGCGCGCGGCGCAGCCCGAAGTCGACGAGCAGCCGGCCTCCGGCGGCGATCGCGCAGCGCACCGCCTTCGACGCGACCATGCTCTGGTACTGCAGCAGGTTGATGATCCGCGTTTCGACGAGCTGCGCCTGCGGCAGCGGGGCGGTCACGCGCAGGATCGGCTCGTCGGCGAAGAACACCGTGCCTTCGGCCATCGCGTCGACGTCGCCGGTGAAGCGCAGCGCCGCGAGCCGATCGATGAACTCCTGCCGGAAGCGGCCGCAGGCGGCAAGCCACTCGAGTTCGGCGTCGGAAAAGCGCAGCGTTTCGAGGTAGTCGAGCACCTGCTCGAGGCCGGCCGCGACGAGGAAATTGCGCTGCGGGGGCAGCTTGCGGACGAAGAACTCGAACGCCGCGGTGTGCGTCATGCCGCCGTCGAAATAGGCCTGCAGCATCGTCAGCTGATAGAGATCGGTGAGCAGGGCGGGCGCGGGAGGCAGGTCGGTCATGGCATCAAACAGCCACAGCGCCGCTCGCGACAGGAAGGGCGCCGAGCCGCAGCATCTGCGCGACCGCCTTCGCGCCGTCCCCGGGCGCAGCGTCGACGGCACGGATCGCGTCGGTCAGCAACATCACCGCGTATCCCTTTGCGAGCCCGTCCCTGACGGTGTTGAGCACGCAGTAGTCGGTCGCCAGCCCGCCGACGAAAAGGCGCTGCACGCCCGCGGCGCGCAGGCGTTCGTCGAGGTCGGTGCGGTCGAAGCCGGAATACGCATCGGCGTCCGCGGTGGTCGCTTTCGACACGATCACCGCCGACGCCGGCAGCGCGAGTCCGGGCGGAAACGTGGCGCCGGGAGTGCCGGCGACACAATGGGACGGCCACGGGCCGCCGCGGTCGCGGAACGAGCAGTGATCGGGCGGATGCCAGTCGCGCGTCGCGAAGACCGGCAACCCCCGGTCGGTGAAAGCAACGATCAGCCGGTTCAATGGCGGCACGACTTGATCTGCGCCGGATACGGCGAGGCTGCCGCCGGGAAGGAAATCCTGCTGCACGTCGACCACGACCAGCGCATCGCCGGCCGTCAGGCCGATCGGTCCGTCGCTGCCTTGCATCGGAGCCTCCGATTGGTTAACCCTTCTTACTGTAGACCGTCGCCCGGCTCCTGCCGGCGCGACCGGGTGATCCGGAACGGGCAGCGAGGGGAATTTCAGCGCCGGAGGCGGCGTCGAAGCGGTGAAGTTGCAGCGTTTGCGCACCCGGCGTGAGTCACGTACGGCCTCTTGCCGGCACGGCGAGGAAACACCGGCAGAACGGGGGTGGAGCGATGGGAAACCAGGCATCTCGACTCGACGAACTGATCAGCCACGATTACCGGCACGGTTTCTACACGCCGATGGAAGTCGACAGCGCGCCGGCCGGACTGTCGGAAGACGTGATCCGCCTGATCTCGGCGAAGAAGAACGAGCCCGATTTCATGCTCGACTGGCGGCTCAAGGCTTTTCGCCACTGGCTGACGATGACCGAACCCCGCTGGGCGACGGTCCGTCACCCGCCGATCGACTACCAGGCCATCGTCTATTACTCGGCACCGAAGTCGAGGACGGACGGGCCGAAAAGCCTCGCGGAGGTCGATCCGGAGCTGCTGCGGACCTACGAGAAACTCGGCGTGCCGCTGGAGGAGCGCGAACTCCTCGCGGGCGTCGCGGTGGATGCGGTGTTCGACAGCGTGTCGGTCGCGACGACGTTCAAGGAAAAGCTCGGCGAGCTGGGCATCATCTTCTGCTCGTTCTCGGAAGCGGTGCAGCACCACCCGGAGCTCGTGCGGCAGTATCTCGGCTCGGTCGTGCCCTACACCGACAACTTCTTCGCGACGCTCAATTCGGCGGTGTTCTCGGACGGCTCGTTCTGCTACATCCCGCCGGGCGTGCGCTGCCCGATGGAGCTGTCGACATACTTCCGCATCAACGCGAAGAACACCGGGCAGTTCGAGCGCACGCTGATCATCGCCGACCGCGGCGCGTACGTGAGCTACCTCGAAGGCTGCACCGCGCCGATGCGCGACGAAAACCAGCTGCACGCGGCGGTCGTCGAGCTGGTCGCGCTCGAAGGGGCGCAGATCAAGTATTCGACGGTGCAGAACTGGTATCCCGGCGACAAGGACGGCAAGGGCGGCATCTACAATTTCGTCACGAAGCGCGGCGACTGTCGCGAGGCGAATTCGAAGATCTCGTGGACCCAGGTCGAGACCGGCTCGGCGATCACGTGGAAGTATCCGAGCGTGATCCTGCAGGGCGACAATTCGGTCGGCGAATTCCATTCGGTCGCGCTGACGAACCACTGGCAGCAGGCCGACACCGGCACGAAGATGATCCACCTCGGCCGCAACACGAAGAGCACGATCCTGTCGAAAGGCATTTCGGCGGGCCACGGCAGCAACGCCTATCGCGGCCTCGTGAAGGTCGCGAAGAGCGCGGCGAACGCGCGCAACTACACGCAGTGCGACTCGCTGCTGCTCGGCGACCGCTGCGCGGCGCACACTTTCCCGTACATCGAAGTGAAGAACGCGAGCGCGCGCGTCGAGCATGAAGCCTCGACGTCGCGCATCGGCGAGGACCAGCTGTTCTACTGCCAGAGCCGCGGTGTCAGCGCCGAGGATGCGGTGTCGCTGATCGTTTCCGGTTTCTGCAGGGAAGTGTTCAAGGAACTGCCGATGGAGTTCGCGGTGGAAGCGCAGAAGCTCCTCGGCGTGAGCCTCGAAGGCAGCATCGGGTAATCACCGGAGGAAGGCGGGACATGCTGGAGATCCGCAACCTGCACGTGACGGTCGACGAGGGAACGACAAAGCGGCCGATCCTGCGCGGCCTCGACCTGGCGGTCGGCGCGGGCGAAGTGCACGCGATCATGGGCCCCAACGGCTCCGGCAAGAGCACGCTCGCGCATGTGCTCGCAGGGCGGGAAGGCTACGTCGTGACCGCGGGCGAAGTGCTTTACCGCGGCGCGAACCTGCTCGATCTGCCGCCCGAGACGCGCGCCCGCGAAGGGATCTTCCTCGCGTTCCAGTACCCGGTCGAGATTCCCGGCGTCGCGAACATCTATCTGCTGAAGGCGGCACTCAACGCCGCGCGCAAGCACCGCGGCGAAGCGGAGCTCGATGCGTTGGATTTCCTCGCGCTCGTGAAGGCGAAGCTGCGCCTGATGCAGATGGACGAGAGCCTGCTGTACCGCGCGGTCAACGAAGGCTTTTCGGGCGGCGAGAAAAAGCGCAACGAGATCCTGCAGATGGCGGTACTCGAACCGCAGCTGGCGATCCTCGACGAGACCGACTCCGGGCTCGACATCGACGCGCTGAAAGTCGTCGCGAACGGCGTCAATGCGATGCGCAGCCCCGAGCGCGCGATGATCCTCGTGACGCATTACCAGCGTTTGCTCGACCACATCCGGCCGGACCGCGTACACGTGCTGGCGCACGGGCGCATCGCGCTGTCCGGCGGGCCGGAACTCGCGCTCGAACTGGAGCGGCGCGGCTACGGCTGGGTCGAGGCGAAAGCGCTGGAGACGGCCGCGGGAGCCCGGCCATGACGACCGGCGCGCGCGAGCACTATCTCGGCCGGTTCGCCGCGCACCGGGCGCGGCTTGCGGGCGCGTCGCTGCCCTGGCTGCAGCGCCTGCGCGACGCGGCGATCGAGCGCTTCGCCGGGCTCGGCCTGCCGACGACCCGCGAGGAAGACTGGAAATACACGAACCTGTCGGCGCTCGAGCGGCGGCTGTTCGACGTCGTGGCCGACGGCGCGCAGTTTTCAGGCTTCCGCAATGACGTCGCCGAGCGCGAACTTGCGCGTCACGCGCTCGACGACACGCACCGGCTGGTGTTCGTCGATGGCCGCTATGCGCCGGGGCTGTCGCATGTCGCCTCGCTGCCGCGTGGTGCGGAAATCGGCAGCCTCGCGGAACTGGTCGCGACTCGCCCGGAGGTCGCGGCCGAGCTTCTCGACACCGATCCGGAAGCCGAGGCGAACGGTCTTGCGGCGCTGAATGCGGCGTTCTGGACGGACGGCGCGTATATCGACCTTGCACCCGGCGTCGCGATCGACGCGCCGGTCCATCTGCTGTTCGTCGCCACCCGCATGGATCTCGCGAGCTTCCCGCGTATCGTCGTCCGCACCGGGGCGGGCGCCGAAGCAACGGTGATCGAGCATTACGCGGGCAGCGACGACGCGGTCTACCTCACCGACGCAGTGACGCGGATCGACGCCGGCGCGGGCGCGCGCGTCACGCATGTCAAAGTGCAACAGGAGAGCCGGCGGGGTTTCCATATTGCCGGCATCCACACCTTGCAGGCGGCGGACAGTCGCTTCGCGTCGCATTCGTTCGCGTTCGGCGGCCAGCTCGCGCGCAACGACATCGCGACCCGGCTCGAGGCCGAAGGCTGCAACGCGAAGCTCGCCGGGCTGTATGTCGGCAGCGGGCGCCAGCATCACGATCACCACACCTGCATCGACCACGCCCGCCCGCGCGGCACGAGCCGCGAGCTCTACAAGGGCGTGCTCGACGACGCGTCGCGCGCGGTTTTCAACGGCCGCGTCATCGTGCGCCCCGGCGCCCAGCGCACCGACGCGCAGCAGTCGAACCACAACTTGCTGTTGTCGGATGGCGCCGAGGTCAACACCAAGCCGCAACTGGAAATCTGGGCTGACGATGTCCAATGCGCGCATGGCGCGACCGTCGGACAGCTCGACGCCGACCGGCTGCACTACCTGCGCGCGCGTGGCCTCGACGCTGCGACGGCGCGCGGATTGCTGATTCACGCGTTCGCGGCCGACGTGCTTCGTGATATTACTCACGCCGGGCTGCGGGCGCGGCTGTCCACGCTCCTGCCCGGACAACTGCCTGAGGACATGGGGGAACTGGAATGCGAACTTCTGCCAACGAGTTGAACGCGCTGCGTGTCGCGGCACCCGCTGCGGGCGGGATCGCCCCGCCGCTCGATGTCGCTCGGCTGCGCGCCGACTTCCCGATCCTCGCCCGCGAGGTCAATGGCAAGCCGCTCGTCTATCTCGACAACGCCGCGACGAGCCAGAAACCGCGTTGCGTGATCGACGCGCAAGCGCATTACTACGCCCAACTCAACGCGAACGTGCACCGCGGCGTGCATCGCCTGAGCCAGGAGGCGACCGACGCTTTCGAGGCCACGCGCGACACGGTGCAGCGCTTTGTGAACGCCGCGCGGCGCGAGGAGATCGTCTTCGTGCGCGGCACGACCGAAGCGATCAACCTCGTCGCGAACAGTTTCGGCGGACGTTTCCGCCCGGGCGACGAGATCCTCATCACCGCCATGGAGCACCATTCGAACATCGTGCCGTGGCAACTCGCCTGCGAGCGGAGCGGCGCGGTGCTGAAAGTCGCGCCCGTCAATGACGAGGGTGAACTGCTCGTCGCGGAGTTCGAGCGTCTGCTCGGGAACCGCACGCGGATCGTCGCGCTGGCGCATGTGTCGAACGCGCTCGGCACGATCAACCCGGTGCGCGAGCTCATCGACATGGCGCACGCGCGCGGCGTGCCGGTGCTGCTCGACGGCGCCCAGGCGGTGCCGCATGTCGCGGTCGACGTGCAGGCGCTCGACTGCGACTTCTACGCGTTCTCGGCGCACAAGCTCTATGGGCCGACCGGCATCGGCGTGCTGTACGGCAAGGCTGCGCTGCTCGACGCGATGCCGCCGTGGCAGGGCGGCGGCGACATGATCCGGCAGGTGAGCTTCGCGGGCACGACGTACAACGAGCTGCCGTACAAGTTCGAAGCGGGCACGCCGGACATCGCCGGCGCGGTCGCGCTCGGCGCGGCGATCCGTTACGTCGAAGCGACAGGAATCGCCGCGATCGCCGCGCACGAACACGCGCTGCTCGAGCACGCCACCCGGCAGGCGCGCGCGATGCCAGGCCTGCGCCTCGTCGGCACCGCGCGCAACAAGGCCGCGATCCTGTCGTTCGTGTTCGACGACATCCATGCGCACGACGTCGGCACGATCCTCGACCACGAAGGGGTCGCGGTCCGCACCGGGCACCACTGCGCGATGCCGCTGATGGAACGCTTCGGCGTGCCGGCGACGGTGCGCGCGTCGTTCGCGATGTACAACACGCACGACGAGGTCGACGCGCTGTTTGCCGCATTGCGCCGCGTGCGGGAGGTGTTCGATGGGTGAGCTGCGCGACCTGTACCAGGAAGTGATCCTCGATCACGGCCGGCGCCCGCGCAATTTCGGTCCGCTGCCGGACGCCGACCGGCACGCGGAAGGCTTCAACCCGCTGTGCGGCGACAGGATCACGCTGCACCTGAAAACGCGCGACGGGGTCATCGAGGACGTGCATTTCGAAGGCGCCGGCTGCGCGATATCGATCGCGTCGGCGTCGCTGATGAGCGAAGCCCTGAAAGGCAAGACGCCAGCGCAGGCGGCGGCGATGTTCGACGCCTTCCATGCGCTCGTGACCGGCCATGCCGCGGAGCAGGGCGGGCCTGCGCTGGGCAAGCTCGAAGTGCTCGGCGGCGTCGCGGAGTTCCCGATGCGGGTCAAATGCGCAACCCTCGCTTGGCATACCTTGCAGGCGGCGCTGCGCGGCGACACGCAGCCGGTGTCGACGGAGGCGTGAGCGATGAGCGTGTTCGACTGGCTGCACCAGGGCGAAAAGCAGACGGCAGGCGAGGGCAGCGCGCCGGGCGAAGCACTGCGCACCGATGTCATCGCTGCGCTGCGCACCGTGTACGACCCGGAAATCCCGGTCAACATCTACGACCTCGGGCTGATCTACGGCCTCGATATCGACGACGCGAGCGGCAGGGTCGACATCCGCATGACGCTCACCGCGCCGGGCTGCCCGGTCGCAGCGACTTTTCCCGGCACCGTCGAGGAGGCGGTGAAGGCCGTCGAAGGGGTGCGGGAAGCGCATGTCGAACTCGTCTGGGATCCGCCGTGGTCGCGCGAATTGATGAGCGAGATCGCGCTTTTCGAACTCGGGCTGCTTTGAGCGCGAACGCGACATGGCACTCTGGCTCGACGTCGCCGCGGTCGACGATTTCCCGCAAGGTTCCGCCCGGGTGGTCATGCTCGATGACGGCCGGCAGGTCGCGGTGTTCAATGCCGGCGGGCAGTTCCACGCGCTCGAGGACCGCTGCAGCCACGAGGACGAGAACCTGTCGTGGGGCGTCATCGAAGGCGAGGAGGTCATCTGCCCGCGCCACGGCGCGCACTTCTCGCTGCGGACCGGCGCGGCGCTGTCGCCCCCGGCTTACGAGCCGGTCGCGACTTTCGCGGTCCGCGTCGTACGCGGCATCGTCCAGATCGACGCCGACAGCGGAACGTGAATGCCTTCGTCACCGGCGGCGAGATCCCTCGCCGCGGCACTTCGCCCGCCACGCATCGCCCGCAGCCCGTGCCCCCCGCAGCCGCCGGCAGGGGATGGTCCGCGGCAGTCAGTCCGGGGTATCCTCGCCCGTCCTTTCCGTTTCTCTTGCAGGAGCTCACTGTGCCAGGCTTGTTGCGCCATCCCGACCCGGACGGGTTGCTCGAATATTCGGTGGTCTATACCGACCGCTCGCTCAATCACATGTCGCGGGCCTTCCAGCGTGTCATGAACGACATCTCGCGCATGCTCAAGGAAGTCTACAACGCGAAATCCGCGATCGTCGTCCCCGGCAGCGGCACCTTCGGCATGGAAGCCGTCGCCCGCCAGTTCGCCACCGGCCGCAAGTGCCTCGTCATCCGCAACGGCTGGTTCAGTTATCGCTGGACGCAGATCTTCGACATGGGGAACATCCCCGCCGAATCGATCGTCCTGAAGGCGCGCCCCGTCGAGGACAGACCGCAGGCCGCGTTCGCACCGGCTCCCGTCGAGGAAGTCGTCCGGACGATACGGGAGCAGAAGCCCAACGTCGTCTTCGCCCCGCACGTCGAGACCTCCAGCGGCATGATGCTGCCCGACACCTACCTGCGCGCCGTCGCCGACGCGGTGCATTCGGTCGGCGGCCTGTTCGTGCTCGACTGCATCGCGTCCGGCACGATCTGGGTGGACATGCAGGCCACTGGCATCGACATCCTGATCAGCGCGCCGCAGAAAGGCTGGAGCGGTTCGCCGTGCTGCGCGCTCGTGATGCTGGGCGAAGGCGCCCGCGCGAAAATCGAGACCACCACGAGCACCAGCTTTGCGTGCGACCTGCGCAAGTGGCTGCAGATCATGGAGGCTTACGAGAACGGCGGCCACATGTACCACGCGACGATGCCGACCGACGCGCTGACGACGCTGCGCGACGTGATGAAGGAGACGCGCGACTACGGTTTCGACAAGGTGCGCCGCGAGCAGCAGGAACTGGGCGACAGCGTGCGTGCGCTGCTGACCCGCAAAGGCTTCAGGAGCGTCGCCGCGGAAGGTTTCCAGGCGCCAGGCGTGGTCGTCAGCTACACCGACGACGGGGAAATGCAGTCCGGCCGGGCATTATCCGCACAGGGCCTGCAGATCGCCGCGGGCGTCCCGCTGCAGTGCGACGAACCGGCGGACTTCCGCACGTTCCGCATCGGCCTCTTCGGCCTGGACAAGTTGCACGACGTCGAGCGCACCGTCCGCTACCTCGATGAGGCGCTGAACCGCGCCGGCTGACCGGCCTCGGTCCCCCGACGGCACGCTGGTCATGCCGTCGTGGACCGGCAGCGACGACGAACCCTTCAATCCGAAGCGCCCCCCGGCGACGACCGATCTGGGCATCGTGCCGGAGACCTTCTGGCGGCCGCCCGGCTATCAGGACGAGCTGTCCTCCGGCTTCTTCGCTTCCTCGGCGGACTCCAGGTCCCAGTCGCCGTAGGTGTACCAGTCGTCGCCGAGCATCTCCGCCGGGTGCATCGTCCGCCCCGAGCCGTTCCCACACGCGAGCGAATCCGTCGGGCAATACTTGTCGCAACCCCAGCAGATGCGTTCGGGATGTTTGGGATGCAGCGGGAATTTCTTTGCCATTCTCGGGGTGACAGGACGGGCAGGGCGGGATGTGGTGAGCAAGATACTCGGCCAAGCGGACAAGTACTTGAGACGCGTCAAGAAAGGCGGCATTGCCGTCCGATCGGCGCCCCAGGCAGTCCGCCCCGCCGTGACTTTGTGCTGTTCAAACTCGATTGCGGCTATGTACCATTCATCCCGTTTCTACAAAAAGTGATGCCGGACGGGTGAGCGATTCATCCTATGGCGCACCGAGGTTTCGGATGAGTTCGAAGTTCGGCCCCTGCTTCTTGTGGCCGGAGGATACGAGGTGCAGGAACGGGTAAGGGAATTTCGGGGGGTACGCGATAAACATTGGCATAATTGCTGGCGCTGAACGAAGCGGACGCTGGTGTTCCATTCCGCAATGATCGCGAGATCCCCGTAAATGTGTCTCGCGAGGTAGAAACCTGCGAACGGATAACCGCAAGCGCGCATGAAGCATGAATAATCCATTCTTCGAACATCCCATCCTCAACTCGCCCTACGGCTATCCGGCAAGCCACTGGGAGTTGGACGAGCAGGGGCAGCCGACCCAACGAATCGTCGAAAGCCGGCGCCGGGCCGAGTTCATCACGCCGATACCCAAGCCCCGTAAGCAAAAAGGCGGTCAGCAGGCGGCGCTGCTGTTCGACGAGGGCAAGGGGCTTTCCTCCGAAACTCAGCAATACGACCACACTGCTACGATCAACGCAGTGCGTGCGGAAGTCGACAAGTGGCGCCAGCTACCCAATCCCAGTGATTGGCGCGTCACCCCCGAGACGGCTCGCCTCCTCCAACACTGGCGGCATCACCCCTTCAGCGGTATCCGCCCTTTTTTCTGCCAGATCGAGGCCGTCGAAACCGCCATCTGGCTGACCGAGGTCGCCCCGCAGATCGGCAAGAACGGGCAACGTTTCCTCGATCACCTCGCCAACGCCAACGCCGAAGCCAACCCCGAGTTGATGCGCCTCGCGCTCAAGCTCGCCACCGGCGCCGGGAAGACCACAGTGATGGCCATGCTCATTGCCTGGCAGACGATCAATGCGGTGCGTTACCCCGCTAGCCGCCGCTTCACCCGCGGCTTCCTGCTCGTCGCCCCCGGCTTGACCATCCGCGACCGTCTGCGAGTGCTGCAACCAAACGATCCGGACAGCTACTACGCCAGTCGCGAGCTTCTGCCCAGCGACATGCTGGGTGAGCTGGACCGAGCCCGCATCGTCATCACCAACTACCACGCCTTCAAGCTGCGCGAGCGCATACCGCTGTCGAAGGGCGGTCGGCTGCTGCTGCAGGGCCGCGACGGTGCGCCGCTCGACACGCTGGAAACGGAAGGGCAAATGCTTCAGCGTGTCATGCCCGAACTGATGGGCATGAAGAACGTCATGGTCATCAACGACGAAGCGCACCATTGTTACCGCGAGAAGGCCGAGCCCCTCGGCGACGATGACCTGAAGGGTGACGAGAAGAAGGAAGCCGAACAGAACAACGAGGCCGCCCGTTTGTGGATCTCAGGCCTCGAAGCGGTCAAGCGCAAGCTCGGCATTGCCCGGGTGATGGACCTTTCCGCCACGCCGTTTTTCCTGCGCGGTTCGGGTTACGCCGAGGGCACCCTGTTCCCCTGGACCATGAGCGACTTCTCGCTGATGGACGCCATCGAATGCGGCATCGTCAAACTGCCCCGGGTGCCGGTCGCCGACAACATCCCCGGCGGCGAAATGCCCAAGTTTCGCAACCTGTGGGAACACATCCGCAGCCGCATGCCGAAGAAGGGCCGCGGCAAGGCCAGGACGCTCGACCCGCTCAGCCTGCCGGTGGAACTGCAAACCGCGCTCGAAGCCCTCTACGGCCACTATCAGAAGACCTACGCGCTGTGGGAGCAGGCCGGCATCCGCGTGCCGCCGTGCTTCATCGTGGTCTGCAACAACACCTCCACGTCGAAGCTCGTCTACGACTACATCTCCGGGTTCCAGCGTGAGAACGACGACGGATCGAGTACGCTGGAGAATGGCCGCCTGCCGCTCTTCCGCAACTTCGACGAACACGGCAACCCGCTCGCCCGCCCGCGCACGCTGCTCATCGACAGCGAACAGCTCGAATCCGGCGAGGCGCTCGACAGTAACTTCCGAGAGATGGCCGCCGACGAGATCGAGCGATTCCGCCGCGAGATCATCGAGCGCACCGGCGACCGCCAGCGCGCCGAGAACATCACCGACCAGGACATGCTGCGCGAGGTGATGAACACCGTCGGCAAGGAAGGCCGGCTCGGCGAGTCCATCCGCTGTGTGGTGTCCGTGTCGATGCTCACCGAAGGCTGGGACGCAAACACCGTCACCCACGTGCTGGGCGTACGCGCGTTCGGCACCCAGTTGTTGTGCGAGCAGGTCATCGGCCGCGCGTTGCGTCGCCAGTCCTACGACCTCAACGAAGAAGGCTTCTTCAACACCGAGTACGCCGACGTGCTCGGCATCCCCTTCGACTTCACCGCCAAGCCGGTCGTCGCACCCCCTCAGCCGCCGCGCGAAACCATCCAGGTGAAGGCCGTGCGCCCCGAGCGCGATGCGCTGGAGATCCGCTTTCCGCGCGTGCAGGGCTATCGCGTCGAGCTTCCCGAGGAGCGGCTCACCGCCGCCTTCAACGACGACTCGGTGCTCGTGCTCACGCCCGATCTCGTCGGCCCCTCCATCACCAAGAACGCCGGCATCATCGGCGAGGTGATCGACCTCAGCCTCGAACACCTCGGCGACATGCGCCACTCGACGCTGCTGATGCATCTCACCAAGCGCCTGCTCTACAGCAAGTGGCGCGACCCCGGCGAGGAGCCCAAGCTGCACCTCTTCGGCCAGCTCAAGCGCATTACCAAGGAGTGGCTCGACACCTGCCTGCAGTGCAAGGGCGGCACCTATCCCGCCCAGCTCATGTACCAGGAGCTTGCCGACATGGCCTGCACGCGCATCACCGCCGGCATCACCCGCGCACTGGAAGGCGAGCGCCCGATCAAGGCCGTGCTCGACCCCTACAACCCCACCGGCTCCACCGCCCACGTCAGCTTCAACACCTCGAAGACCGAGCGCTGGCAAACCGACCCGCGCCGCAGCCACCTCAACTGGGTGATCCTCGACAGCGACTGGGAGGCCGAATTCTGCCGCGTCGCCGAGGCGCACCCGAAGGTGCTGGCTTACGTCAAGAACCACAATCTCGGCCTCGAGGTGCCTTACCGCTACGGCTCCGAAACGCGCAAGTACTTGCCGGACTTCGTCGTCCTCGTCGACGACGGCAGCGGCGAGAGTGGCCAGATGAGCGACCCGCTGCACCTCGTCGTCGAGATCAAGGGCTACCGTCGCGAGGACGCCAAGGAGAAGAAGGCCACCATGGATACCTACTGGGTGCCGGCCGTGAACAACCTCGCCAAGTACGGCCGCTGGGCCTTTGCCGAGTTCACCGACGTCTGGCAAATGCAGGACGACTTCGCCAAGAAGGTGGAGGCGGAGTTCGATCGCATGCTCGACGAGGCCGCACCGGGGATGGGGGCGTGAGTTTGAACGTGCGCAAGAATGGCCCATTGCTATGCATGTCTGGCGGGACGTGCATAGAAAAGCGCCCGTTTCTATACACGTCGCTCGTTGATGATCTGAACGAGCGGTGTCTTCCGCAAATGCGACCCACTCCATCAATGAAGTCTGAGGCCAAGATATGAAGACCGAGATCGTTCGATCCCTTACCGACACTTTCGAAGGTCACGCCCAGCGGACCGAAAACGGCGTCGAGTTTTGGCTGGCGCGGGATCTCCAGCACTTGTTGGGCTATACGGAGTGGCGCAACTTCACGGCTGTCGTGACCAAGGCCAAGACTGCTTGTGAGCTGTCGAATCACCCGGTTGCAGACCATTTTGTTGAGGTCACCAAAATGGTCGGTCTCGGCTCGGGCAGTCAGCGCGAAGTCGATGACATCATGTTGACCCGCTATGCCTGCTACCTGATTGCTCAGAACGGCGATCCCAAAAAGCAGCAGATCGCCTTTGCCCAGACTTACTTCGCCATCCAAACGCGCCGCGCCGAGCTGATCGAGCAACGCCTCCTGGAAGCGGAACGGGTGCAGGCGCGGAAGAAGCTCTCCGAGACCGAAAAGGAACTCTCCCAAGTCATCTACGAGCAAACCGGGGGCAACCAGGATTTCGCCCTCATCCGCAGCAAAGGCGACCACGCCCTGTTCGGCAAGACCACGCAGGCGATGAAAGCGCAGTGGAACGTGCCCGACAGCCGTCCGCTGGCCGATTTCGCGCCGACGATCATCCTCAAGGCCAAGGACTTTGCGACCGAGATCACCATCTTCAATGCTCGCCAGCACCGAATGCACACCGAGGCGGCCATCTCCAGAGAACACGTCAGCAACAACAATGCGGTACGCAACACCCTGCTGGATCGCGGCATCCGTCCTGAACACCTGCCACCCGACGAGGACGTCAAGAAGGTCGAACGCCGACTGCAGGCCGAAGACAAGAAGGCGCTCAAGAAGCCCGATACGCTCGACTCCTGATACTTCCGCCGATCACCATGGCCAAGAACAACGCAAGCCCGCTCGCCGTCGAAACACTCACTCACGAGGACGCGACGCGCAAGAACATCCCCACCGCCGAATACCAGTCGGTGATGCAGAAGGACGAGCGCTCGCCGGTGCGCGTCGCCTACGAGCGCCGCAACCGCGATCTCGACCCGCAGCTCGTGTGGCGCGGCAAGGACCAGCAGGACTGGTCCGACCTCGTCGTCAACGCTCCGCCGCTCTACATTCAGGAGAAGGTCCACCCCAAGGCGCTGATCGACGATCTGCGCAAGCAGAGCGAAACCCGCAGTGAAGGCACCGACACCCAGCCCGACCTCTTCGCAGATTTCAACGGCCTGCCCGACGACAACGCCAAGACCGAGTTCTACCGCCACGACGGCCACTGGTCCAACCGCATGATCCTCGGCGACAGCCTGCAGGTCATGGCCAGCCTCGCCGAGCGCGAAGGTCTGCGTGGGCGCGTGCAATGCATCTACTTCGATCCGCCCTACGGCATCAAATTCAACAGCAACTTCCAGTGGAGCACCACCAGCCGCGACGTCAAGGACGGCAATGCCGAGCACATCACCCGCGAGCCGGAGCAGGTCAAGGCGTTTCGCGATACCTGGCGCGACGGGATTCACTCATATCTCACCTATCTGCGCGACCGGCTGACGGTGGCGCGGGATTTGTTGACGGAGTCGGGGTCGATCTTCGTGCAGATTGGGGACGAGAACGTGCACCGTGTGCGGGCGGTGATGGATGAGGTCTTCGGGGAGGACAATCTAATATCAGAGATCTGCGTGCAGAAGACTGGGGGTCAAGAGACGTCGTATCTGCCAAACGTCGCTGACTACATCCTCTGGTACGGCAAGACATCGAAGAAGGCCAAATTCAGGCAACCGTATCAGCGAAAGGAGCTGGGCATAGGAGAAGGCAGCGGTCAGCGTTATGACAGGGTTCGAATCAACGTTGGTGAAACTCGCCCACTGACTACGGCTGAACGAGAAGGTGCTGACAGCATCCCAAGTGGAGCATCGGCGTATCAACTGACAAGCCTGATTTCAAGTGGGGTGAGAGCAAACACCACTACAGAGTGGAAGTTCCAAGGAAAAAGGTTTCATCCTGGACTCACGTCGAACTGGAAAACGTCTTTGGACGGACTGGACACCCTGTCCAAAGCGGACAGGATCGAAGCGCGCAAGTCCACAATTGCATACGTCCGCTTCATCAACGATTTTCCTGCCTACCCCATCTCAAACATCTGGACCGATGTGGCGGGGGCAGCCGGTAAGGTCTATGTCGTGCAAACGAGCGCGACCATTGTTCAGCGCTGCATCCTCATGGCTACGGACCCCGGCGATCTAGTCCTCGACCCGACCTGCGGTAGTGGCACAACGGCTTACGTTGCCGAACAATGGGGTCGCCGCTGGATCACCATCGACACCTCCCGCGTCGCCCTGGCCCTCGCCCGCGCCCGCATCATGGGTGCCCGCTATCCGTATTACCTCCTCGCCGACAGCCGCGAAGGCCAGTTGAAGGAAGCCGAGCTCGCTCGCAGCGCCCCGTCGAGCCAGCCCACCCGCGGCAGCATCACCCACGGCTTCGTCTACGAGCGCGTCCCGCACATCACGCTGAAGTCCATCGCCAACAACGCCGAGATCGACGTCATCTGGGAGCAGTACCAGCAGACCCTCGAACCGCTGCGTCAGCAACTCAATCAGGCTCTCGGCAAGACTTGGGAAGAATGGGAAATCCCGCGCGAGGCCGACGCCAGGTGGCCGGATACGGCCAAACGGGCCCACGCCGACTGGTGGCAGGCCCGCATCACCCGCCAGAAGGAAATCGACGCCTCGATCGCCGCCAAGGCGGACACTGAGTACCTGTACGACAAGCCCTACGAGGAAAGGAAGAAGGTCCGCGTCGCCGGCCCCTTCACCGTCGAGAGCCTTTCACCCCACCGCATGCTCGGCGTCGACGAGAACGGCGACATCATCGACGACCGCAATCGCGCCACCGAACCCGGTGCGGATTATGGCGACGGAGGCGAGGAACGCGACTTCACCCGCATGATCCTCGAAAACCTCAAGACCGCCGGTGTGCAACAGGCGCACAAGGAAGACCGCATCGCCTTCACCTCCCTCGTTCCCTGGCCCGGCGAGCTGATCTGCGCCGAAGGCCGCTACATCGAAGGCGACCCCGAATCGGGAAAGGAACGCCGCGCAGCCATCTTCATCGGCCCCGAGTTCGGCACCGTCTCCCGCCCCGACCTCGTCGAAGCCGCCCGCGAAGCCGGCGACGCCGACTTCGACGTCCTCATCGCCTGCGCCTTCAACTACGACGCCCACTCCAGCGAGTTCGAAAAGCTCGGCCGCATTCCCGTCCTCAAGGCGCGCATGAACGCCGACCTCCACATGGCCGACGACCTCAAGAACACCGGCAAGGGCAACCTCTTCGTCATCTTCGGCGAACCCGACATCGACATCCTCGAAGCCGACGGCGGCAAGCTGCAGGTCAAGGTCAACGGCGTCGACGTCTTCCACCCCAACACCGGCGAAGTCCGCAGCGACGGTCCCGCAGGGATCGCCTGCTGGTTCATCGACACCGACTACAACATGGAATCCTTCTTCGTCCGCCACGCCTACTTCCTCGGCGCCAACGATCCGTACAAGGCACTGAAGACGACGTTGAAGGCGGAAATCGACGCGGAGGCCTGGGCCACCCTGAACAACGACACCTCACGACCGTTTGACAAGCCGAAGTCGGGGCGGATCGCGGTGAAGGTGATCAATCACCTCGGGGACGAAGTGATGAAGGTGTTTCGGGTGTAGCCTCGTCCATAACCAGTGCACTTCGAGTCATCTTTACAGGACAGAGAGGCCTCCATGTCCCATACCGTTTTCATTCGGCGCGTCAGCCTTGCCGGTCTTGTTGCGAAGATTGGCTACCGAGCGCGGTCCTGTCGCACTGGTCAATCCTCTGCAGCCAATTCGGATCCGACGCGACAAGTTCTTGAACAAGGAAGAAGAGTTCCGCAGGCAGTTGCTTCTAGCTGCGGCCAAGTGCGCTGGCGATGGTTGGATCCTAATCGTGCTGGACGCCGATGACGACTGCCCGTGGGACAAGTGGATGCTGTTCCTGCATCCGGCGCAGCGCCAGTGGGTGGAACGCGACTATGCCGGCCCGGCGCGGATCGCCGGTTCGGCCGGGACGGGCAAGACCATTGTGGCCCTGCATCGGGCGGTGTTCCTCGCCCGCTCCAACCCGGAGGCACGGGTGCTGGCACGCTCGCTGTCGAACGGGCGCTCCATCTCTTCCGGTCACCCGATGGAGGTGCCCTTCACCCCGGGCCGCACCGACGCCACGCAGGCGCAGACCGACGTGGAGTCGCTCGCCGTGCTGGAACCCAGGCCGACGGTTTCCGCAACTCCCAGCGGCAGCCCTACGCCGTGTCTGCCGAGGAAATGCTGGTGGACACCGTCAAGCACATTGCAATGATTCACGCTCAGCGATAGAGTAAGGAAACCTTACTTACAGGGTTGCCGAGATGCTTGCCAAGATGACTTCCAAGAACCAGCTCACTCTTCCGAAGAGCGTGACCGAGGCGGTCGGGGCTGGCCCTTACTTCGAGGTTGAAGCCCGCAATGGCCAGATCATCCTCACGCCTGTACGCATTCAGCGTGCCGACGCGGTGCGCGCCAAGCTCGCCGAGCTCGACCTTACGGAGCAGGATGTGGCCGATGCCGTCGCGTGGGCGCGCGCGAGCGTCGATTCGCCGCGCGGCAAGCAGTGACGATGGGGCAGGTCGAGGGGCGGGACTCGGCGGCCGCCGTGCCGCGCGCGGTGCTCGATACCAACGTGGTGCTGTCTGCGCTGGTTTTCGGCGGCGGGGTTCCCGGTGCGCTGCGAAGGGCGTGGCAGAGTGGGGACTTCCTGCCGCTGGTCTCGCGCGTCACCGCGGCCGAGCTCGTGCGGGTGCTGACCTACCCCAAGTTCAAACTGGGCGCCGCCGAGCAGGAAGAACTGCTCGCCGATTATCTGCCGTTCTGCGAGACGGTCACCATCCCCGATCCGCCGCCACGCACGCCGGCCTGTCGTGACGCGCATGACCTGCCCTTTCTCGAGTTGGCGATTGCCGGCGAAGCGGCTTGGCTCGTGACAGGCGATGCGGACCTGCATGCCGTGGCGGCGGGTTTCATCTGTCCGATCGTCAAAGCGGCGTCCTTCCTCGAGCATCTGAGACGACCCGACGCGTAACGGCGGCGGCATGGCGCGTCATCGAGGATCAGGACGCATCGGGCGCAATAGGCGACGCGCATTGCGCCCGATGCGCTTCGCTTCTGGCGCGGCAAGCATTCGGGCAGGATTTCGAGCGCCTGAGGCCGCGCATCCTCGCGCGCTCGAAACTTAGATGCGCCGGAACAGCGACGCCACGTCCTTGCGAACGCTCGCGAGGCTGAACGCGTCCGGCTTGTAGTCGCCCAGCCACTCGAGCGTTTCGCGGTTTTCTTCGCTGTCCGGCCTGGCGAGGGCATTGAGGAGCCGGTAATAGCCCCGCACGCCGCCGCAGTCTTCCGGCGGGCAGGCGCGCTTGCCGGCGAGGAGGACGGCGGGCCGCTCGGTTGGCGTCGATGGCAGGCGCTGTTCGATGGTGATGCGGTGGCTCCAGCCGTCGCCGAAATCGTACAGGTAGCGGAAGGACTTTTTGCGGCCGATCACCTGGCCAAGCTCGACCTCTTCGCCGGGCAAGGCCGGCTCGTCCCACTCGGCTTCGAACGCGGGCCCGATGCGGTACTCGCCGACGATGAACTCGTGAAGATGCGCGTCGTCCCAGCCCATCGCCGTTTGCAGGATGTCGTGCAGTTCGGCGAAAGTCAGGCTGTTCTCGACTTCCAGGCGGCGCCAGATCGGCGGCTCGATGCCTTCGATCTCGACGTGCAGCAGCAGGCGCCGTTCCGGGTAGTCTTCGGGCAGCGCGGCAAGGCGCTCGTCGACCCGGCCGAGGTCGAGCATCTGGTGGAGCAGGCCGATGAGCTCCGAATGGTCGAACTCGGGGTCGCGGGAGAGTTTCGCGGTCCAGAAATCGACCCGCGCCCGCGCTTCGGCCTCCCGCCCATCGGCGAGCAGCAGCAGGACTTCGAGGTGCGCGAGCGTCGGGTTGTTCGGTGTCAGGCGTTGAGCCTGCCCGAAGGCGGCCCACGCGGCCGGGAAGTCGCCGCGGTCGCAGTTCAGCGTGGCCTCGCGTTGAAATGCAGCACTCTTCAGCGTCTTGTCCGGCGCACGCTTCAACGTGGCGATGAGCTCAAGCCGCCGGGCTTCGTCGCCGAGGGCGAGCCAGGCGTTGCCCAGCACGTCGGCGGCCAGTTCGGCGCGTTCGTCGAGCCCGCGCACATCCTTGAACACGGGTTCGAGCAAGGCGACGACGTCGTCGAATCGTTCCTGCTCGAACCAGGCCTGCGCCACCATGCCGAGCGTGTGCACCGGCACGCCGAGGGCGCCGATCTCGCCGATACGCTCCTTCGGCAGGCGCTTGAGCACCCGCGCGGCCATCTCGTCCGGGGGCAGCGTGAGGCTCGGCGAGTCGACCGCGCCGCAACACTGCTTGTACTTGCGCTGCGAGCCGCATGGGCACGGCGCGTTGCGCTCCGGCTTGTCCATCTTGTACGGCCGGAAGTGGTTGTCGGGAATCGGCGTGTGGTTCCACAGGTCGAGTGCGGCGCGCGTGGCGATTGCGCGGGCGGCCTGATCCACCTGGCTGTCGTCGGCGTCCTCGCCCGCCTCGCTGACGATGGCCTGGGCCAACGGCCGCATCAACTCGCGCAGGCGGACGTGCAGGGCGTCGAAGGAGTGTGTGTCGAGGATGACCCCGACGCCTTCGTCGATGATGTGGTCGAAGAGTTGATGGAGCGCGTCGATGTCGTTGGTGTCGTCTTGATGCATGAGGATCGGTTCGTATCGAGTCGGAGGTCTGCGAAGAGAGGTTCGCTGGAACGGCTGGCGCCGAACCGAGTCCGTTCCGCACAGGTGTCTGCGGGCGGTATGGCTGCTCGGCACGGACGGGAAGTTTACCGCAAGCGAGCGGATCGAAGGCGAAGGCTGCGGCGTGCCGCGGTGGATATTGCGCGGGAACTGGGCGGTAAGGAGGATCAGCGCGAGCCGGCCGGGCGGCGAGATTCGCGGACAGCTCAGATAGACCCGCCCGACGGTGCACGGCGGCGGCGAATCGGCGCCGCCGCGACGGGCGTCCGGTGCGTGACGACGGGGTATAATCGCGCCCCACAGCCCGGCCCGGAAGCCTCCGCGACGAGGCGGGCGATACACACAGCGAATCCGATGATCGAGATCACTGACAGCGCACCAAGCCTGCTGCTCGTCGACGACGAGGCAAGCATCCTTTCTTCGCTCCGGCGATTGCTGCGGCCAGCCGGCTACAAAGTGCATCTTGCCGAGAGTGGCAAGGCGGGGCTCGAGATTCTCGAGCGGGAACACATCGACCTCGTGATCTCCGACATGCGCATGCCCGAAATGGACGGCGCCAAGTTCCTCGAACACGTGCGCAACCGCTGGCCGCAGGTCACGCGCGTGCTGCTCACCGGCTATGCGGATGTCGGCTCGACGATCGACGCAATCAACCGCGGCGAGATCTACCGTTACATTGCCAAGCCGTGGGACGACAACGATCTCACGCTGATCATTCGCGATGCGCTCGACCGGCAGCGGCTGCAGGCGGAAAACACGCGGCTGCAGACACTGACGCAGCAGCAGAACGATGAATTGAAGGAACTCAACACCGATCTCGAACACAAGGTCCAGGAACGCACCGCCGCCCTCGAACAGACGAACGACTCGCTCAAGCAGGCCAACGAGCGGCTCAAGCAGAATTTCATGGTCTCGATCAAGACCTTCTCCGGCCTGATGGAATTGCGCGGAGGCGGGGTCGCGGGTCATTCGCGGCGAGTCGCCGATCTCGCCCGCAAGCTTGCCGCCCGCCTCGACATCGACACCAAGAGCCAGCAGGACATCTTCCTTGCCGGCCTGCTGCACGACATCGGCAAGATCGGTTTCTCCGACACGCTGCTCGCCAAGCCTGTCTCGAAAATGAACGGCGACGAGATGGGGTACTACCGCAAGCATGCGATCGCCGGCGAATCCGCGCTGATGCCGCTCGACGAATTGAAGGAAGCCGCGCGCATCGTGCGCTCGCACCATGAACGTTTCGACGGACAGGGTTTTCCCGACGGTCTGCGGGGGCTTGCGATTCCGCTGGGCGCGCGCATCCTGTCGGTCGTCAATGACTTCGATGGGTTGCAGGTCGGCACGCTGGCCGAGAACCGCCTGAGTGCGGATGAGGCGAAAGCGATGCTCGTGCAGTCGCGCAACCGGCGCTACGATCCGCAGGTGGTGGACGCGCTCGTCGAGATGCTGGGCGGAGTGGCGCAGGAACCGCCTGCACGGGATGTCGCTGTGTCGGCGCTCAACCTCCAGGCGGGGATGGTCCTCGCGCGCGATCTCGTCGGCCGCGACGGCACACTGCTGCTCGCCGCCGAATATATCCTCGACGCCTCTCTGGTGCGGCAGATCCAGGACTACGCCCGCCGCGAAGGCATCGCCCTGACGCTGCACGTCCGTCGCGACAAACTGTGATGTCGCTGCCGAATGCGACTGACGCTGCGCGAACTGACGCTGGAGAGGCAATCCTGATGCTCGAGTCCGGGCGGGAGGAACAGGGCGAATGACAGCGGGTGCATGGTGTGAAGAGCTGGGCGCAATTGCCCGGACGGACGAGCGGATCAGCGAGGCGATCGGCCGGATCAATGCCTTCGCACTGCAGCGCGGCCGGGGCGCGGTCGATGCCCAGGGCGAAAACCCGGCCGAAACCGGAATCGAAGCGCATTTGACGGAGCTCGTCGGCCTGCTCGCCGAACGATGCGGGGCACTTGCCGTGGCCAACGAGCGGCTCGGCGCGCAGCTTGCGGAGCAGGCGTGCGAACGCGAGCGCGAGCGTCGGGTGCTGGCGGAAGCGGCGGCACGCGTCGAACGGACGCAGAACCAGTTGCTGCAGTCGGAGAAGCTGGCTGCGGTGGGACAGCTGGCTGCAGGAGTTGCCCACGAGATCAACAATCCGGTCGGATTCGTGAGTTCCAATCTCGGTTCGCTGACCTCGTACGTGGATCGCCTGTTCAGCGTCATCGAGGCCTACGAGCGTCTCGAAAGCGAACTGCCCGCGGATCACCCGGCGCGTACTGCGGCGCAAAAAGCGCGCACGATCGCGGAGATCGACTACTTGCGCGCCGACATCCCGGATCTGCTGCGCGAATCGGTCGACGGGCTTGCGCGGATCAAGCACATCGTCGCCGACCTCAAGGATTTTTCGCACGCCGACGAAGGCGAGTGGCAGGACGCGAATCTCAACCGCGGCCTCGAGAGCACGCTCAATATCGTGTGGAACGAAATCAAGTACAAGGCGGAGGTGGTGCGGGAGTTGGGCGACTTGCCGCCGGTGCGCTGCATTCCCGCGCAGATGAACCAGGTGTTCATGAATCTGCTGGTAAACGCCGCGCAGGCCATCGAAACCTCCGGGACGATCACCTTGCGCAGCGGAACGATGGACGAGCATGCATGGGTGGAGATTGCGGACACCGGCAAGGGGATGCCACCCGAAGTGCAGCAGCGCATTTTCGAACCGTTCTTCACGACCAAGCCGATCGGCAAGGGGACCGGGCTAGGGCTGTCGATTTCGGCCGATATCGTGAAGCGGCATAACGGCCGCATCGAGATTCGCAGTCAATCCGGCCGGGGCACCACGTTCCGCATCCTGCTGCCGCTACACGTCCGCGACGCTGGCGGCGCAGGTTGCAAAACCTGAGCGACGCGTACGGTTTTCGGCGTATCCGGATATTTCCGCCGCGCGGCCTGACCCGCTGCACAGCCGATTCGCTCTTGCGAAGCACGAATCGTTGTTCATAATATGTCGCCGAAAACAACCACCACATTCGGGGCAAACATGACGCAACAGCTGGATTCGCGCGACGTTGCCGCTGTCGATGCCGAGCTTTACGCCGGTCTGCAGGCGGTCGCCGCGGGTGCGTTTCCGAAGCACTGCGCCGTATGCGGCCGAAGCTACCGGGACGCCGACGATTACGTCGCCCAAACGCAGCGCGTCGGCTCTGGGCGGAGCGGCCTCAGGCAGACGAAGGACGACAACGGGCAGGTGATCCTGGAACTCTTCCGCAATTGCGTCTGCGGCTCGACATTGATGGACTGTTTCAACAATCGCCGCGACACCAGCGAGGCGGGGCTGCGGCGGCGCGCGCGTTTCAACGAGCTGGTCGACTCGCTGGTGGCCAAGGGGCTCGAACGCGAACGGGCGCGTGCGGAACTGCTCAACATCCTGCGGGGCAAACCGAGTGCGCTCCTGTGCGCCGCGGCATGCCCCCTGGTGAAATCGTAGCCGGATTCCGATTCCGCAGCCGGCTTTGCCGCTCAACCGGCCAGCGTATTCCTGCGGCGGTCGAAACGCTCGAACGCGTCGCGCACCGACTGCAGCAGTTCGCGGTCGTCCCACGGTTTGTGCAGGAAGCGGAAAATCGAGCTGCGGTTGATCGCGTTGGTGATGGTTCCGATATCGGCATAACCGGAAAGGACCAGGCGCACGGTGTCCGGATACAGGGTTTTGACCTTGTCGAGCAGCTGGATGCCATCCATGCCCGGCATGCGGAAATCCGACATGACCACCCCGACGGCGTGCTTTGCGAGCAGATCGAGGGCTTCGGCCGCGTTGCCGGCGAACAGCAGGATGTAGCCTTCGCTGCGCAGGATACGGCGCAGCGCCGACTGGATGGACGGCTCGTCATCGACCAGCAGCAACGTGCGGTCGGGCCGATCGATCTGCATCGGGAAAACCAGCCGCTGGTGGTCCCGGATCATCGAGGCCAGCACCTCGGGCGCGACCGGCGGGGAAAAATGGTAGCCCTGCATCTCGTCACAGGTGCGACCGCGCAGGTAGACCACCTGCCCTTCGGTTTCGACCCCTTCCGCGATCACGCGCAAGTTGAGACTGTGGGCGAGAGAGATGATCGACACGGCGATCGCCGCATCGCTCGCATTGGTGGTGATGTCGGTGACGAAGGCGCGGTCGATTTTCAGATAATCGATGGGGAAGCGCTGGAGCGCGCTGAGCGACGAATAGCCGGTGCCGAAATCGTCGATCGCCAGCTTCACACCAATCGCCTTCAGCTGCTGCATCATCACGATGGCCCGCGCAGGGTTGCCCATGAGCGCGCTTTCGGTGATCTCGAGCATCAGCGACGCCGGTTCGAGGCGATAGCGGGACAGTAATGCCGCGACGTCGGCCACGAGATCGTCGCGGAAGAACTGCAGCGGCGAGACGTTCACCGCGACGCTGCGGTAGTCGATGCCGTCGTCGATCCAGCGACGGGCCTGGGCGCAGGCGGTTTCCAGCACCCAGCGGCCGATCGGCAGGATGAGTCCGCTTTCTTCGGCGATCGGGATGAATTCGCCCGGCGACACCAGTCCCAGTTCAGGATGCCGCCAGCGGCACAGCGCCTCGCTGCCCACCACTTCGCCGGTCAGCAGATCGACCTTCGGCTGGTAGGCAAGAAACAGCTCGTCCTGCTCGATGGCGCGCCGCAGCGCGAGTTCGAGGCGCAGCCGCGGCGCGGCCCGCGCGTTCAGGTCGGTCTCGTAGAAGCAGAATGTGTCGCGCCCCATTTCCTTGGCACGGAACAGGGCCACGCTGGCGTTGCGCAGCAGCGCATCGACGTCCAGGTTGGTCCCTGCCATCGCCGCGACGCCGATGCTGCCGGTGAGCCACAGTTCCTCGCCGCCGGCCGAAATCGGCGCTCGCAAGGCGTCGAGAAGCCGGGTGGCGAGCGACACCACGGCCTGCTGGCTCGGCAGCTCCTCGGTGATCAGGACGAATTCGTCGCTGGCCACGCGCGCGACGGTGCTGCAACCGGCTGCCGCGGCGACCAGGCGCTGGCTGATGACGACCAGCGTGGCGTTGGCAATTTCGTTGCCGAAGCTGTCATGGACGACCTGGAAGCGGTCGATATCGACCCACAGCACGAAACAGGCGCTCTGGTTGCGTGCCGTGAGCGCGAGCGACTGCTGCAGGCGATCGCCGAGCAGGTTGCGGTTCGGCAAGCCGGTCAGCGCGTCGTGGTTGGCCTGGTAAGCCAGCTGTTCCTGGTAGCGGTGTCTTTCGGTGACATCGCGGAATTCGATGACCGCGTGGTCGACGCTGGTCACGTCGTCGCCGACCAGCGTCACGCCGGCGTCGAGCCAAGCCACCTCCTGGGGGCCGCGTGACAGATTCAGCGACACCTCGCCAGCGCGCCGGGCGGTGACCAGCGCGTCGAGCTGTTCCCAGCCGCCGGCGTCGAAACCCTGTCGTCCGAGCGCCGGCAAATCCGTGGCGATGAGCTGTTCTTCGTCCATCCCCAGCAGCCGGAGGAGCGCCGGGTTGGCGCTGACGATGCCGGCCGGCGGCCCATAGCGGTAGATGAGCAGACCGCTGTGGCTCGCCTGGATCGCGCGGTTGCGCAGCTGCACCGCGGCTTCGGCCCTCTCGTGCGCGGCCCGCCTGCGCAGCATGACGATGCCGAACGCCAGTTCGCGCGCGGCATTTTCCAGCAGACGCGTTTCCTCCGCGTCGAAAGCCTCCGCTTCATCGGCCAGCACCGTGAGCACGCCGAACGCTTCGTCGGCCACCAGCGGGACGCTGATTGCGGAGACATACCCGCGCCGCAGCGCCTCGTCCCGCCAGCCGGCGAAGCGGCAGTCGGTGGCAACATTCCTGACGATGCAGGGCCGGCCGGTGCCGATGGCGATCGACGACGGACACAGGGCGCTTTCGCTATCGTTCAGGAGTTCCTTCACCACCTCGAGGAAACCCGCTTCATGTCCCGCCCACGCCACCGGTCGCACGGATTTTCCGGCATCCTGCGCGGCCAGGCCAGCCCAGGTCATGCGATAACCACCCGCCCCCACGGCCGCGTTGCAGATCAGCCCCATCAGCTGTACTTCGTCGTCGGCCTGCGCGACCGCGCGGGTGACTTCATTGAGCACCCGCAACGCGCGGTTGCTGCGGCGCAGTTCCCGCTCCGCAGTCTCGATCCGCGCTATTGACTGTCCGATGCCGTCCGCCATCCGGTCCAGCGTCCGCGCGAGGTCCCCCAGTTCGCCGCTCCCCGGAGGCAGGCGGGTGCGAGCCTGCAGATCCCCCTCGCCCAGGCGTCTTGCGGTCTCGGTGAGATCCTGCAGCGGCCGCAGCACGAGCCGCTGCGCGACGAACCAGCCGAACAGCAGCAGCGGAACGGTGGCGCCGGCGAGGAGCAGGAGGTTGTGCCGGGCGACAACCGCCCCTGCGTTCTCGACGATCGCCGTGGGAATGCCGACACGCACGTAGAGGTCGCCGAATCTGCTCAGCACCGGCGCGATCGCCCCGATCCGCGACACCCCGTCGAGCCATACCGACTTCACCAGCAGATCGCCGGCACCGGCGAGCGCAGCCTGGAACTGACTCAGTTCGGGAATCGTGCTCCCCGCCAGGCCCGTCGGATCGGGGAGGCGGGCGAGGATGACGCCCTGCTTGTCGACGATCGTCACCACCGAGCCGTCGGGCAGGGACATCTCGCGCAGCAGCGCGGCGAACGCGGCCGGGGTGACGCCGACTCCCACCACCGCCGCGACCTTGCCGTTGCCGTCGAACACCGGGTGCGCCGAGATGACGACCGGTTGGCCGTCGAAACGGCTGGTCTGGTAATCGCCCATGGCGAAATCCCGCCGCTCCAGAGCGCGGCGGAAATAGCTGCGATCGGAGACGTCGACCGTATGGCTGAAGGACCGCGAGCGGCAGGTGATCCTGCCGTCGAGTCCGGCGACGAAAACTTCCGCATACAGTTCGTGGAGCTTGGCCAGTTCGGCGAGCCAGGCGCTGCATTCTTCGGCGGAATGGAGCTGCCGCACTTCCGCAGACTGGGCGAGCCCTTCGAGCAACTGGTGGATGTGGCTCACCATGTCCCGCTGGCGGGTGGCGATCTGCCGCGCGGTGAGCAGCACCGTTTTCTCGGCGGCGGCGCTTGCCTCCCTGCGTTGTTCGAGACCCGTATTGACGATGATCGCAAGGGCAGGGAGCGCCGTGACGAAGATCAGCAGCAGCAGGCGGGCGTGCATTCTGGAAAGCCATTTGCTGATCATGCTCTTTCCACGTCCTTTGCATTCCGGTTCAGGGTAGCGGCTCCGTTTTCAAGGGGGTGCCGGTCAGGGCGACAGGGCAGGGGGCTCCAGGAAGCACGCCTTGCGTGTGCCGCAGGTCGGCGCATTCGTGCGTCCAGCCTGCGAGGACGCCAATATATGCTACTGCCTTGGTGGTAGTTGTGAACTCCTGCACGGCGCGCCCGACAATTCCTCCTGCATCAACTTCGGCTCGGCTACGATTGTCCGCGTCGGTCAATCCCGGGAGGCAGCGAAGGGCCGTCCCGCCGGTCCCTGGCACCAGCGGTTCCGTATCCGGAAATGCACCCAAGATTATTTATTTCGCTTACTCTGATGTTCGGCCTGGCTTCATTGCCCGCGATTTCAACCGCCTGCCTCGCGCCTGCGGATTCCGGCCAGAATTTTTTCCCGGACTGCTGTCTGTCAGGATCTGTCTAAGCGGATGAAATATCTCCTCGCTGTCCTCGTGTTCTTGGTTTCGGCACTGCCTGCCGCAGCAGGCGAAACCCTGACACTCGGGGTATTGGCCTATCGCCCCAAACCCCTCGTCGAAGCGAGCTACCAGCCGCTGGCCGAATACCTGAGCACCGAATTGCGGGACACCCGGGTCGTCCTCACGGTGCTCGACGGACACGAAATGAAAGCGGCGATGGCGAACAATCGTCTCGACCTCGCTTTCACAACTCCGAGCCACTATCTCGTCCTGCGCGCCCAGAACGCGCTCACCGGCGCATTGGCCACCGTGGTCAGCCGCAGGGAGGGCGAGGCGGCGGATTCACTGGGAGGCGTGATCGTTACCGCCTCGGGACGAAAGTACATCCAGGGTCTCGACGACCTGGAGGGCCGCAAGATCGCGATCCCCAGCCAGGAATACCTGGCAGGCCATCAGGCACAGGCCTACGAACTCCTGCAGCGCGGCATCCGCCTGCCGAGGGATGCCGAAATCCTCGAAGTCGGCAACCACGACGCAGTGATCGACGCGGTGTTGTCCGGCACGGCCGAGGTGGGTTTCATCCGCTCCGGCATTCTCGAGTCGCTGGCTGCAGCGGGCAGAATCGATTCCGCGGATTTCAAGATCATCAACCGTCAGTATCTCCCGGGCTTTCCCTATCAAGTATCGACCCGCCTGTACCCGGAATGGCCGCTGGTCGCGTTGCCTCATGTCGACGCCCGCACGACCCGACGCATTGCCCGCGCGCTGCTCGCCCTGGAGCACAACCATCCCGCTGCGCGTGCCGCCGGCATCGCAGGTTTCACGATCGCCGCCGATTACCTGTCGGTCGAGAAGCTGGCCAAGGCGTTGCATTTGCCTCCTTTCGACGCCACGCCAGACGTCACGGTCATCGACCTGTGGCAAAACTACCAGGCCTGGATCCTCGCGCTGTCGGCGCTCCTGCTGCTGCTGACGGGGATGACGATCCGCATGGCTCGTGGCGAGCGCAGGTTGCGCGAACAGAGCCAGCGCCTCGCGGAAGTGATCTGGGGCACAAATATCGGTACCTGGGAATGGGAGGTCGACACCGGCCTCGCCACGTTCAACGAGCGCTGGGCGGAAATCAGCGGGTACACGCTCGGCGAAATCTCGCCGGTCGACATCAACACCGGCAGGAATCTTTCGCATCCCGACGATCTCGAACGCTCGAACGCTCTGCTGGAGCGCTGTTTCAGGCGTGAAAATGAAACCTACGAGTGCGAAATCCGCACACGCCACAAGAACGGCAGCTGGGTCTGGGTGCTCGATCGAGGCCGCGTCGTGGAATGGACGCACGACGGCCGGCCGCGCCGGATGTCGGGGACTCGCCAGGACATCAGCGCGCAAAAAAAGGCCGCGGCGCTCGTCGCCGGCGACAAGGAGCGGCTGCACACGATCTTCGAGATCATCCCTGTCGGCATCATGCTGACCGATCGCGAGGGGCGGATCGTCGAGTGCAATTCCGCCTCCGAACGGATGCTCGGAATCGGCAAGTCGCAATTGCTCACGCAGTCGGTCGGCGGGGCCGGATGGGACGTTTTCAAGGCGGACGGCACCCCGATGGCAGCGGCCGAGTATGCGGGCGCGCGGGCGCTCGCCGAGCAGCGTCCGATCCATTACAGCAGCATGGAAGTGCGCACGCCCTGCAGCAGCACCTGGCTGCGCGTCAGCGCGACGCCGCTGAACCACCCACTCTACGGAGTGGTCATCGCGCACATCGACGTCACCGACAAGCGCAAGACCGAAGCCCGCCTGCGGCTCGCCGCCAGCGTGTTCACGCACGCCCGGGAGGGCATCATCATCACCGACGCACAGGCCAGGATCATCGAGGTCAACGAAGCCTTCACCGCCGTCACGGGGTATCGACGCGACGAGGTGTCGGGCCAGTCGCTGCAGGCCCTCCAGTCCGGGCTCCATCCGGAGAAGTATTACAAAGCGATATGGCGCGCGCTCCTTGAAAGCGGGCACTGGCACGGCGAGATGTGGAACCGGCGCAAGAATGGCGAGGTGTATGCCGAAATGCTGAACATCAGCGCAGTGCGCGATTCCCACGGGCGCACGCAGAACTACGTTTTGCTATTTACCGACATCACGCCGCTGAAGGACCACCAGAAGCAGCTGGAGCACATCGCCTACCATGATCCGCTGACGAACCTGCCCAACCGCGCGCTGTACTCGGACCGCCTGCAACAAGCGATGGCCCAGTGCAGCCGGCGCAGTCAGCACGTGGCAATAGCCTATATCGATCTGGATGGCTTCAAGGCAGTGAACGACAACCATGGCCACCCCGTTGGCGACCAGTTGCTGGTCAACATCGCCCTGCGGCTGAGGGAAGTGCTGCGGGAAGGGGATACGTTGGCGCGCCTCGGCGGGGACGAGTTCGCGGCCGTGCTCGTCGACCTCGACAATCCCGCGGACTGCCAGCCGGTGCTCGAGCGTCTGCTCCACGCAGCGGCCGATCCGGTTCCGGTCGGCACGCTCATGCTGGGCGTTTCCGCCAGCATCGGGGTGACGCTTTTCCCTCAGGACAAGGTCGATGCGGACCAGCTTGTACGCCACGCCGACACGGCGATGTACCGGGCGAAGAGGGCGGGCAAGAACACTTACCGGTTCTTCGACACGCTGCGGGACTCATCTCAAGAGGCGCGCAGCAGCACGGCGGTTTCCGCCACGGCCTTGCCGGACTGAATCGGGCCAAGACCGCCAAGACCTTATCTACCCCGTCTTGTCACCCTCGTCGAAAAGCTTCGCCGCCTTGCTGGTGGTGACCGATCCCGCGCGGAAGTAGCGCATCACCGACGGGATGCTGCGATGCCCGGTCAACGCCATGGTTTCTCCCAGGGGAATCTGCTGCTTCGCAGCCTCGGTCACGAACCCGGAACGCAGGGAGTGAGCACTGAAATCGCCGTCGAGGCCGGCAAGCAGGCACCGCTCCCGGACGATCGCGCGCACTGCGGAAGCGGACAGAGCTCCACGCAAATATCCGTCCTTGCCGATCTGGCGGAACAACGGCCCGGAAGCCAGACCGGTTGCCGCAAGCCAGTCGGCCACAGCGCTGCCGGCGGCGCCGACCACGGGCTTGAGGTCGTCTGCCTTGACGGTTCCCGACTGGTTCGTTTTCGATGCGCCGAGTTCAAAGATGAATTCATCGGCGCCGACCCTTTTCAGGTCTTCCACGCGAAGGCTCACGATTTCGGAGCGGCGGCGCCCACCTGAAGCCCATCCCAGCAGCAGGATCGCACGGTCCCGCAAGCCCTTGAGCGAGTCGTCGCACGTACCGACCAGCTGCTCAAGCAGTTCCCGGGTCAGGGCAGCCTTGCCTCGCGGGCGCTCGCCGCGTTTTGCGTAGGAACGCCGGGTGCGGGCAATGAGATCCCGCACTGCCGGGCTTCGGCACGGGTTCTCGAGTTCGGGGCTGCGCTTGTGCAGCGATGACAGGACCGACACCCGGTGATTGAGCGTGGATAGCGCCATCGGGCCGATTTTCGCCTTGTATCCCTTTTCTACCAGGATCTCGTCGAGCGCATCGGGCAAGTCGCAGCGCAGCCCGCCGGACGTCGTTCGCTGCGCATGATCGACGATGAACTGGATCACGGCGGGTACCGGCACCGGAAACTTGAGCGGCTTTCGATAGCGCAAGGCAAACCAGGCAGCCCAGTAGCGAAGTGCGGCACGGTAGCTGGCATCGGTGTTGGCGGATGTTCCCTCGGCGAGGATTTCATCGACAGCCTGTTGCGTCATCGGCGCCAAAGCGTCCGGATCCAGTACTGCAACAGTGTTTGCCAATGCGGGCAGAGTGTCGTCTAGGTCCATGTCGTGCTCTTCGTGTTTTTGTATGCTGTAATGTGTAGTGTATTTTACACAAATGTGGCTGTTACCTACGATAACTTTCAATTATCGTAGGTAATAATCAATGCGAGAAAGAGGGGAGGTCAAGCGAAATGCTCGAAAGTGGGAAGCGTGGCGGCGTCGGCCAACGGGACGTTTGGGAAGCCGCGGACGCGTTGTTGCTGAAGGGATTCCGGCCCACCGTCGAACGTATCCGGGCCGAGATCGGACGAGGTTCGCCGAACACGGTCGGACCCCATCTGGATTCGTGGTTCAAGGCGCTCGGTGGCCGAATCCAGGATCCTTCGGCCTTTTGTGCACCGTCCGAGGCGCCCGATGCGATCAGCCAGGCCGCCCGGACGTTTTGGCATGCGGCCTTGACGACGGCGCGCCAGGTGTGCACGGATGAATTGACCCTGGATCGCGAGGCCCTTGCGCAGGAAGCCGCCCGCATCGAGAAGGAACGTGCCGATTTGGCTGGGCAACGGATTCGCCTCGCCGACGCAGCCGAAACACAACAGACGCTTATCGACACGCTGAAGACGCAAGTGGAGGATGCCAAAGCCGCCCTCAACGCCACCGTTGCGGAACGCGTGTCCCTTATTGCAAGCCATGAACGGCAAATTGCGCAACTCGACGCGGAGCGGGAAACGCTCAAAGACAGGCTCGAAGCAGCCGGCGAAAAGCTGATCGCCCTGCAAAACGAGATCGGCGCCGTCAAGGCGGGTTGCGACCGCGATATCAAGGAGGCGCTCCTTCGTTTCGATCAGGCGCGCAGCGAAGCCCGGGTGGCGCAAAACGCGCTGGCGGAACTTCGCCAACACGTTTCTGCGCAAGACACCGCCCTGGCTTCGATGACGAAGCAGCTTGCGACGGTGGACGCAGAGCGGAAAATCGCCCTTCAGGCAAATGTCACGCTGGAGGACGCTCTGGCAGCCGGAAAGGCGCAGGCGCTGGAAGCCAGAAGCAAGGTGCACACCCTCGAGACCGAACTCCGCCAGGCCGACGCGGTTCAGGCAACCCTGCAGGCTGCGCTCGACGCCGAGCGCTCACGCGCCCATGAACTCGCCCTCCTCCTCACCACCAGCCAAGGGGAAATCGTTCAGGCTCTGCGTTCCCTGGAGCAGTCGAAAAAAGACTCGCCGGCCGGACTTGATCCCCGTCGCCGAACGACCATAAGAAAGCGTGGAGTCCCGCTGCGATGAAAGGAGAGCAGTCTCCCGACGCAGTGCCGGAGAGGCGCGCGTGCCGCACGCGGAACTGGATCCGCCGGGCCGGCTGGTATGTAGATGGTTCTTTTGGCTAAACTCCGCCTTCTTCCGCAACCGACCGGGAACCCCCGCTCGATGTCCGCCCCGGTCCTTTTACCATTGAGCGCTCCCGAGTCGTCGCTCACCCTCGCCTACCGCCTGTTTCATCACGCCTGGCCGGTGCTCGTTGCACAGCTGCTGTCGATGAGCATGCTGATCGCCGACACCCTCATCACCGGACGCTACGGCACCCTCGACTTGGCCGCGGTCGCGGTCGGCAGCGGCGTGTACATTTCGATCGTGATGCTGCTTGTCGGCGTGCTGCAGGCGGTCGCTCCGACCGTCGCCCATCATTTCGGCGCCCGCCGCGTCGATGCCATCGGCCCGGCGCTGCAGCAAGGATTCTGGCTGGCGCTGATGCTCGCGTTGCCCGGCATCGCGCTGCTCGCCTTCCCCGGTTTCCTGCTCGAATTCAGCAGCGTGCCCGCCGACGTGGCCGGGAAGACCCGCGATTATTTGCTCGCGACCGCGTTCGGCCTGCCCGCGGTCCTGCTGTACCGCACTTTCTACGCTTTCAACAACGCGCTGGGCCGCCCCCGCGCGCTGATGATGATCAGCTTCATCGTCACCGCGACGCATGTTCCGCTTGCCTGGGCATTGGTGCACGGCGGCTTCGGCCTGCCACCCCTCGGCGTGCTCGGCTGCGGCATCTCGACTGCAATCGTGAACTGGATCGCGTTTGCGTGCGGCGCAGGCTATCTCGCCCGCAATCGCGATTACCGTCCCTATCGGCTGTTTGCCAACTGGCAGCCGCCCCGCCGCGGCGACATCCTTGCCCTGCTGAAACTGGGCATCCCGATGGGCCTGTCGACGTTCATCGAAGTCTCGTCGTTCACGCTGATCGCGCTGTTCGCCGCCCGGCTCGGTGCCGAGGCGGTGGCCGGACACCGCGTCGTCGCAAACCTGGCCGCGCTGATCTACATGCTTCCGCTGGCGATATCGATCTCGATCCTGGTGCTCGTCGGGCAGGCTGCGGGCGCACGTGAGCCGGCGCGCGCGCGGACGACGGTCCGCGTCGGGATGGGCCTGACGGTCGCCCTCGTCGCCTTGATCGGCGTGCTGCTGTGGGTCGGACGCGAGCCGGTCGTCGCGCTGTTTTCCGCAGACCCGGCAGTGCGCGCAGTGGCGCTCGGGCTGGTGTTCTACATCTGCATCTATCAGATCTTCGACGCCGTGCAGACGGTCGCGGCCCACGCGCTGCGCGGCTACAAGGTGACCTTCATGCCGATGCTGCTGCACGCGCTGTGTTTCTGGGGGATCGCGCTGGCCGGAGGCTACTGGCTCGCGTTCCACGCCCCCGGGCGCGAACAGTCGCCTACCGTGGCCGGCTTCTGGGAAGCCAGTGTCGTCGCAACGATCCTCGCGTCCGTACTGTTCGGCTGGCTGCTGCGCGTCGTGATGCGGCGCCCGCGAGACGCGCGGGCCTGAGCGCTCAGCCGCCCAGCCAGCCTTTGCGCAGCGCGAGCGCCGCCACTACGGGCTTGGCGGCGAGCGACAGCTTTGCCGTGTCGGCCGGCGGCGCCGCCAGTTCGACATCGAAGCTCATCAGCTCGTCACGGCGAAAAGCATGCATCTCGACCCGGTCGCCCGCCTTGCGCCGCGCCAGCTGCGCCTCGAGCGAGCTTCCCGTCACTTTCAAACCATCCATCGCGACGAGCACGTCACCGGCCGACAGTCCTGCCGCCTGTGCCGGCCCGTCGTCGTAGACGCTGGCGAGCTTCGCTTCGCCCGAATTCGGGGCGAGCTTCGCGCCGAGCGTCGGGCTTTTCGATGCCGCTTCGACGTCGCAGGCGACACCGAAAGGCTTCAGCAGGCGGGCGAGCGGCAGGTCTTCGGTCCCGTGCACGGCTTTCGCGAGCCAGCGTGCGAGTCGCCGCCCCGCGCCTTTCCGGCCGCGTTCGCCGACTTCCTCGACGAGCGCGAACAGCCCGTCCTCCTCGACCCCGACGCCGGTCCGGCCGTGCCGCTGCCACAGCAGGCGCATCACGTCATCAAGGCTGGCGCTGCCGGCACTCGCGGCACGCAGCTGCAGATCCAGCGCCAGCGCGATCAGCGCGCCTTTCGCGTAATAGCTGACGATCGCGTTCGGCGCGTTCTCGTCCTGCCGGTAGTACTTGATCCACGCATCGAACGACGACTCGGCGACGCTCTGCTTGAGCCGGCCGCTGCCGCGCAGCACGTTCGAGACTGTCTTGCCCAGCAGGCCGAGATAGTCCTCGATCGGAATCACGCCCGAACGGACGAGCGCGAGGTCGTCGTAATACGACGTGAAGCCTTCGAAGGCCCACAACAGGCGGGTGTAGTTCTCGCTCCGCAGGTCGTACGGCGTGAAAGCGGCCGGCCGGATCCGCTTCACGTTCCAGGTGTGGAAATACTCGTGGCTGCACAGCCCGAGAAAAGTCTTGTAGCCGTCGGGCAGACCGTTCATGCCGGGGTACGGCAAGTCGTTGCGGCTCGCCAGCAAGGCGGTCGACGCGCGGTGTTCGAGACCGCCATAGCCGTCGCCGACAACCATCGTCAGGAACAGGTAGCGATCAACCGGCGCCGGCAAGCCGAAGAGTTCGATCTGCCAGGCGCAGATGCGCGCGAGGTCCGCGCACAGGCGCCGGGTGTCGCAGTCGTGGCGGCCGGTGAGCGCGATTTCGTGCGGCACGCCCGCCGCCTCGAACACCTCGTGGGTGAAGGTTCCCATCTCGACCGGATGATCGACGAGTTCGTCATAGCTGTCGGCGCGGTAGCACCCGAACCCCATCGGCATCGCCGCGCCGATCTCGCCGACCGCCCGCGGCAACGTCGTCGCGACCTTCCAGCGCCGGGAAACGGGCGCTGGTGGTGGAAGGATTTCGACGAGGCAGCACCGGTCCTCATGCCCTTCGACGGCGAGGAAGACGCTTGTGCCGTTGAAGAATCCGTGAGTCGGGTCGAGGTGCGCGGCCCGCACCGACAGATCCCACGCGTAGACGTCGTACGTCAGCGTCAGGGCACGGCCGGGCGCAACGCGCGCCGCGCGCCAGGTGTGTTTGTCGAGCTTGTCGACCGCGACCGCCCTGCCCTCGCATTCCGCCCGCAAGGTAACAATGTTGCGGGCAAATTCCCGAATCATGTAGCTGCCCGGAATCCACGCCGGCAGGCGGAACACCTGTCCGCCGGGGGCCGGATCGCTGACCGTGCACGTGACTTCGAACAGATGCGAGGCAGGCCGGATCGGCGCGATGGTGTAACGGACGGGCGGCAGACCGGTCATGTGCAATTCCGCGGAAAAAAGATGGCCCGGGATTCTAGCGCGGAGTGCGCCGGGGCCGCCCGCTTCGCCTTCCCGAGTGGATTGTGGCGCGAATGCCTCATTTTTGTGCAGACGCAACATTTCCTTTGTGTTCAACGCCCTGCCCGGTATCCCCACAAGTTGTCCACACACCTGCCCACGGCGAGTGGGGATAAGCGACGACCGAAAAAACCGGCGCGCGCGCCGCGGCTCAGCGCGACCCGATGCGGGCGAGAAACTGGTCGAGACGGTTCGCGAACACCTGCCGGTCAGCTTGCGTCAGCGCCGCCGGACCGCCGGTCTGTACGCCCGACGAGCGCAAGGTGTCCATGAAATCGCGCAGGTTCAGCAGCTCGCGGATGTTCTCGCTCGAATAGAATTCGCCCCGGGGGTTGAGTGCGTGGCCGCCGCACGCGATGACTTCGGCGGCCAGCGGAATGTCCGCAGTCACCACGAGGTCGCCCGCGGCGAGCCGCCGGACGATTTCATTGTCCGCGACGTCGAAGCCGGGTGGCACCTGCAGGGTCTTGATCCACAGCGAGCGTGGCGGGAACAGCGGCTGGTTGGCGACCAGCGTCAACAGCACGCCCGTCCGTTCGGCAGCACGGTAGAGGATTTCCTTGATCACTTTCGGACAGGCATCGGCATCGACCCAGATCTGCATGTGCGTGCTCCCGACAGGATTTCCGTTGGCGGGCGCCGGTCCCGGCCCCGTGTTCCGAACCGGCGCAGGCGCCAGCCTAAGTCGATCCGTCCGGCAATCCAAGTGCTTTTGCGGCCCGTGACCGATGTCGCAAAGGCATTGGCTTTGCGCCGCAAGCTGGTTACTGTGCTGCGCTGGTGGTCAACCGGCTATGCCGCAACGGGATTTCCTTCATGCTTCGTTCTCTGGCAAAACGCGATGTGCTGATCGTCACCCTGTCCGCGGCCGGCATCCTGATGGTGACGATGGGCGCACGGCAATCGATGGGGTTGTTCGTGTCGCCGCTCAACACTTCGACGGGGCTCGGCATCGCGACGATCAGTCTCGCGCTCGCAATCGGGCAGTTCATGTGGGGCGCGATCCAGCCGCTGGCGGGCGCGGCTGCCGACCGTTACGGCCCGGCGAAAGTGCTGGTCGCCGGACTGCTGGTGCTGGCGCTGGGCAGCGCGGTGACGCCGTTCATGACTTCCGGGTTCGGCCTGATCGTCTCGCTCGGGCTCTTGTCGGCGATCGGCTCGGGTGCCGGCAGCTTCTCGGTGCTGATCGGCGCCGCTGCCCAGCGGCTGCCGCTGGAAGCGCGCGGCTCGGCGTCCGGCGTCATCAACGCCGGCGGCTCGTTCGGGCAGTTCGTGTTCGCGCCGGTCCTGCAAAAATTGATCCAAAGCATCGGCTGGATGGGGGCGATGTGGGCGCTCGCCGTCATGACGCTCGCCGCATTGCCGCTCGTCGGCAGGCTGACGACGTCCGGCAATGCGCCGGTCAGGCACGCGCATGACGATACCGGCTTGTGGAACAGCGTGTGCAGCGCGATGGGCGACCGCAGCTACCTGCTGCTGCACGCCGGTTTTTTCACCTGCGGCTTCCACATCGCCTTTCTCGTCACTCACCTGCCGGGCGAAGTCGATCTGTGCGGCCTGCCGCCGTCGGTGGCGAGCTGGTCGCTCGCGATCATCGGCCTTGCCAACATCGTCGGCAGCCTTTATGCGGGCGCCTGGGTGTCGCGCTATCGCAGCAAATACGTGCTCGCCGCGATGTATGGGTCACGCGCGCTGTTGGTCGGCGCCTACCTGCTGATGCCGAAAACCGACCTGACGTTCTACCTGTTCGCCGCGGGTCTCGGTTTCACCTGGCTCGCGACCGTGCCGCCGACGGCCGCGCTCGTCGGCAAGCTGTTCGGCATTCGCTACCTGGGGACGCTGTTCGGCCTGACGCTGCTGTCGCACCAGATCGGCGGCTTCCTCGGCGCGTATCTCGGCGGGCTGGCGATCACGCAGCGCGGCGATTTCACGTGGATGTGGTATGCCGACATGGCGCTCGCGGCCGCGGCGGCGCTGGTGAACCTGCCGATCCGCGAAGAACGGTTGCGCCCTGTTGCCGTAACAGCCTGAATCCGGCGGCTTTCCCGATGTTGCCTGATTCCGCTCCCTTCGCGCTGTTCGACGACAACCTCGCCAACGCCGGTGACCTGCTGCTGTCGGAGCTTCGCGCGTGCATCACCTGCAGCGGTCCCGATGACGTCGCGCAGGCTTTCGAAGCGATCGACGAGGCGCGCTCGCGCGGGTGCTGGATCGCGCTCGCCGCGACCTACGAACTCGGCTATGCCCTCGAGCCCCGGCTCACGCCGCTGCTGCCGCCGGCCCCCGATCCGCTGCTGAGCGCGTGGGTGTTCGGCCAGGCCGAGCGAAAAACGCCGGTGCAGACCGCCGCGTTGCTCGATCGCGCCGTCGCCGGCCTGGGTGAACACGAGCGTCTTGCCGGTGTCGCCGCAATCGCCAGCGATATCGCGCAGTCCGGACACCGCGCCGCGGTGACGCGCATCCGCGACCTCATCGATGCGGGGGACTGCTACCAGGTGAATTTCACCTTCGCGCTCCGCGGCGAGGCGTACGGCGACCCGCTCGCGCTCTACGGCAGACTGCGCGAGGCCCAGCCGGTCCGCTACGGCGCTTTCGTCCGCCACGCCGGCGGCGCGATCCTTTCGCGTTCGCCGGAACTGTTCGTGGAGCGCCAGGGTACGCGCCTGACGTGCCGGCCGATGAAGGGCACCGCGCCCCGCGATTCCGACCCCGCGCTGCTCGCCGCGTCGGAAAAGAACCGCGCCGAAAACGTCATGATCGTCGACCTGATCCGCAATGACCTCGGGCGCCTCGCGTCCCCCGGAGCGGTACGGGTGTCGGGGCTGTGTGCGATCGAGTCCTACCCCAGCGTCTGGCAGATGACCTCGACCGTCGTCGCCGAGCCGGTGCGTGCAACGCTGTCGACGATCTTTCGCGCGCTCTTCCCCTGCGGCTCGATCACCGGGGCGCCGAAAATCCGCGCCATGGAGATCATTCGCGAACTCGAAACCGGCCCGCGCGGGCTGTATTGCGGGGCGTTGGGATGGATCGCACCGGACGGGGATTTTCGCTTCAGTGTGCCGATCCGGACGATCGAGATCGGCAGCACCGGGGATGTCCGCCTCGGCCTCGGCAGCGGAATCGTTGCCGATTCGGATGCCGACGGCGAGTGGGACGAATCGTTGCTGAAAGGGCGTTTTCTCACCGACCTCGCGCCCCGCTTCAGCCTGATCGAGACCCTGCGCTGCGAGCCCGCCTCACCCGAGCCCTACCCGTTGCTCGCGCTGCACCTCGCGCGTCTCGCGGCATCGACCGCGCATTTCGGCTTTCGGCTCGACCACGAGGCGCTCCGTGAGGCACTGATGCACACCGCGGCATCACTCGTCGGAGTTCATCGCGTCCGTCTGGTGCTCGACCCGTCAGGGAGCTTCCGGATCGGCTCGGCCCGGCTGGAGGAGCCGGAAGCGGGGTCGAGGCCGAGTGTTGTCGTGTCTCCGATCCACATCTCGAGCCACGATCCCCTGACGCGGCACAAGACCACCGCGCGCGAGCTGTACGACGCGGAACTCGAGCGCGTCGGCCGGCAGGGCCATTTCGACGCACTGTTTTTCAACGAACTCGGCGAGCTCGCGGAGGGCGCCCGCACGAACGTGTTCCTGGACCCGGGTGACGGGATGCTGCTGACGCCGCCTCTGGCGAGCGGCGCGCTCGATGGCGTCTATCGGCGCCAGCTGCTGATCGACGGCCGCACCAGGGAATGCCGCCTGAGGCGCCCGGATCTAGACGGCGCGAGCGCGATATATCTCGCGAATGCGGTGCGCGGGCTGTTCCGCGTGGACCTCGGCCGCGGATGAATAGTTGTTCCGGGTTCGAAACCGCGCTGGTTATACTTTTCCGGTCACCCACCCGAGGAACTCCCGAATGAAGCTCGAAACGCTCGCCGTCCACGGCGGCTACAGTCCGGACCCGACCACCAAGGCGGTCGCGGTGCCGATCTACCAGACCACCTCGTACGCGTTCGATGACACCCAGCACGGCGCCGACCTGTTCGACCTCAAGGTGCAAGGCAACATCTACACGCGCATCATGAACCCGACCCAGGACGTGCTGGAAAAGCGCGTCGCGGCGCTCGAAGGCGGGATCGCCGGCCTGGCGATGGCCTCCGGCATGGCGGCGATCACCGCAGCGATCCAGACGATCGCCGAAGCCGGTGACAACATCGTCACGTCGAGCACGCTCTACGGCGGCACCTACAATCTCTTCGCGCACACGCTGCCGCAATACGGCGTCGAAGTGCGCTTCGCCGATTACCGCGACCCGGAAGCGTTCGAGCGCCTGATCGACGGACGCACGAAAGCGGTGTTCTGCGAATCGGTCGGCAACCCGCTCGGCAACATCACCGACTTCGAGAAGCTCGCCGAGGTCGCGCACCGCAACGGCGTGCCGCTGATCGTCGACAACACCGTCCCGTCGCCATACCTGTGCCGCCCGTTCGAGCATGGCGCTGACATCGTCGTTCATGCGCTGACGAAATATCTCGGCGGGCACGGCAACTCGCTCGGCGGCATCATCGTCGATTCCGGCAAGTTCCCGTGGGCGGAGCACAAGGCGAGGTTCAGGCGGCTCAACGAGCCGGACGTCTCGTACCACGGTGTCGTGTATACCGAAGCGCTCGGCGCCGCCGCCTACATCGCCCGCGCGCGCGTCGTGCCGCTGCGCAACATGGGCGCGGCGATCTCGCCGTTCAACGCGTTCCTGATCCTGCAGGGCATCGAGACGCTCGCGCTGCGCATGGACCGCATCTGCGAAAACAGCGTCAGGATCGCGAGCTTCCTGAAGAACCATGCGAAAGTGAGCTGGGTGAACTACGCCGGCTTGCCGGATCACGAGGATCACGGACTGGTGCAGCGCTACATGGGCGGGCGCGCGTCGGGCATCCTCACGTTCGGCGTGCAGGGCGGAAGCGCCGCCGGCGCACGCTTCCAGGACGCACTGAAGCTCGTTACCCGCCTCGTCAACATCGGCGACTGCAAGACGCTCGCGTGCCACCCGGCATCGACGACGCATCGCCAGCTGTCGGCCGACGAGATGGCGAAGGCCGGCGTTTCCGAAGACATGATCCGGCTGTCGGTCGGCATCGAGCATATCGACGACCTGATCGCCGACCTCGACGGGGCGCTCACGGCGGCCTGACCGACGCGCCGCGATCCGCACCGAGGGCGGAAAATTCCTTCAGCGCAGCGAGAAAACCGCGCTGCGCGCGCCGCCCTCCGCGTCCTGCGCCGGTTCGACTTTCGGCGCCAGCAGGAAGACCCGGTTCGCGGCGATCCCGCCTTTTTCGAGCAGGCGATTCTTGACCGACTGCGCCCGCTCCTGCGCGAGGTGGCGCAGCGCCTCGTCATCGACCGCGATGTTGGCGAGCATCAGCGCTTCCATCTCGGCTTGCGGCAGATCCTTGAGCAGACCGATGGCGTTGCGCGGCCGCTTGAAATCCGCGTCCCGATACACGCGCTCGAGCCATTTCGGATACTCCTCGGCGTCGATGACGACGTCGTCGAGCGCAGGCGCCTCGGCGCCACCCCGGACCGATTCCTTGAGCTTCGCCGCTTTCATCATTCGCAACAGGATCACTTTCTTCAGCCCCGCCGTGTCGCTCTCTCGATCGGCCTGGCCGGTGATTTCGAGCCGCAGCGCCGGCCGCTCGGTCAGCGCCTTTGCCAGCGTCTCGATCTTCTCTTCCGCCGCCGTGTCGAAGCCGCTGCGCCCGGGCGCAAAATCGAGCTGTGACAGCTCTTCCCCGCCACCGAACATCGAGCCCAGCAACGCGAAGGGTGCGGTGAAGGCCTTGCCGATCAGGTTCAGGATCGCCTTGACGACGAGCCCGCCGATACTGAACTGGGGGTCGTCGAGCGAACCGCTGATCGGCAGGTTGAGGTTGATCTCGCCGGCCCGGTTCTTGAGCAGCGACACGGCGAGCTGCACCGGCAGATTCGGCGCATCCGGGCTGTCCGCGCGGTCGCCGAACGTCAGCTGGTCGAGGAAGAGGCGATTCGTCGCGGTCAGTTTTCGGTCTTCGATCTTGTAAGTGAGGTCGGCCGACAGCTTGCCTTTCTCGATCCCGTAGCCCACGTACTTGCTCGAATAGGGCGAGACTCCGGTCAGCTCGAAATCCTTCACCGACGCGGCAATATCGAGGTAGCGATCCTCCCTGAACGGATTGAATTCGCCGCTGATCGTGACGGGCGCGTTGTCATCGACCTTGCCCTGCAGGTCGAGCCGCGCCAGTGTTGCCGGGTCGGACGACAGCCCGACCAGCTGGCCTTCCATTCCGGTCAGGTTCGCGTCGTAGTTGGGACGGATGAAGCGGTCGCTGAACGCGATGTTGCCTTGCTCGATCAGGATCTTGCCGATCGAGATCGGCGGCGGCGCAGTCGCGGGAGGCGGAACTTCGATACTCGTCGTACGGCCCGAGGATTCCGGTGCAGGTTTCGTTGCAGCTGTGGCAGGAGCTGCCTCCGGCTGCTGACGGATTTCGCGCAGATTGAGCTGGCCGGTCTCGTCGAGGATCAGGCGGGTATAGAAATCCGTCAGCGCGACTTCGCCGATCGAAACCGCCAGCGGCGCGGTCTGCACATCCACTTCTGCGAGCGCGAGGCTGCGCCAGCGCAGGAAATCGGTCGCATGGTTCTTGTCGATCGAAGAAAAGTCCGTGATATCCAGATTGCCGCGGAAGCCCCCTTTCACGTTGCCGTCGCGCGCGGACTCGAAAGCGAGCGTGCCGCGCGTGGTCACGGTGCCGCGCGAAATGGCAATGTTGAGCTGTTCGACGACGTAGGGCTGCAGCGGCAACAGGTCGACGCTGCGCAGATCGACACGAAAGTTAGCTTTCAACGGATCGAGCGCGATCGTCCCATCGACTGCCGCCCGTCCCTTTTTGTTGATGCCCGCGTCGAGCTCGAATTTCGTCGTGGTCCCCCTCGCGGTGCCGAACCCGTCCGCCTTCAGCTTGATCGCGGTGGCCTGCAACACGATCGGCGCATCCTGGGTGCGATCCTCGAAGCGGACCGCCCAGTCGTCGAGCGCGAGCCGTTCGAGCGCGAGCGACCACGGTTTTTCGGGCGCGGTCCCGTTCGCGCTCGCCGAACGGTCGCCAGCCTGTTCTTTTGCCCCGGCCGGATCGTCGAACAGCGCAAGCGCGTCCAGCTTGCCGTTGCGTGCCTTCACCAGCGCGAACGATGCACCTTTCGATTCGACCGCACCGATCGTCACCGTCCGTTGCGCCGGCGACACGGCGACCGCCTGGAGCGCAAGCCGCGGCAGCTTGACGAGCGGTTGCTTCCGGCCTTTCAGCGCCAGCTCGAACTGGCGCAGCACGACCGACTCGGCGAGCACGTCGATCACCGCGTCCTTCTCGCCGAGCCTCACTTTGTATCCGACGGTCGCGTCGAGGCGTCCGTCCCGGATCTCGCCACCCGGCAGCGCCGCCGCGTAGTACGGCGCATAGCGGCTGACCTGGAAGTTCTCCGCGACGACCCGGCCATCGAGTTCGAACGGCTTCAGGCGCAGGCGATCACGGTGACTGCTCTTTTCGCCCGCGTCGGTGACGAAATCCAGCGCGACCTCGGCGACGGCCTCCGGCGCCGAGCCGACACTCTTCGCTTCGAGGACGAGATCCTTCAGCTCGGTGCGAAATGGCGCCGCGGCGGCGCGGTCCTCGAAACGCACGGTCGCCCCGGAGATCTTCGCCTCGTCGAGCAGGAACACGGCAGGCGACTTCGCGTCGGCGTTTTTCGTTGCCTCGCCCGGTGGCGCGGGCGTTGCGCGGCTATCTGCCGGTTGCCCGGCCGCCATGGCGGGACCCGGACGGGGAATGATCTGCTGGAAGTTGATCTGGCCGTTGGCGAGGCGAACCACGTCGACCTCGGGCTGCGAGATTTCGAGGCGCGTGAAATGCCACTTGCCCATCAGCGGCTGGACGTCGGCGAGGCTCAGCGCGAGCGCCGGAACGCTCAGCATCGGCTCCCCTTTCGCTCCCTGCAGCCGCAGGCCCGCGAGTTCCACCGAACCCGTGAGCGCGACTTCCGGCGCGGCCTCGGGCGGCTGCGAGAAAGCCAGCCGCAGGCGCGTCGTGAGCCGCCCCTCGGGCACCCTGAACGCGGCTTCGAACGGCAGGTAGGCCAGATACGGCGTGAAATCGAAACCGTCCAGCACGATGTCGAGCGCGGTCTCGCGGTCCTTCGCGAACGGCCGGGACTGCCCGGCGACATGCAGCGGTCGGCCATTGATGAGCGCCGACAGGTCCGGCTCGACGAAGAGCTCGACTTTCGACGGCAGGTTCGACAGGAACGGCAAGCCGATATTGATTGCCGACAGTTCGTGTTCAAGTCCGACCGGACGATCCTCGACCAGCAGCTTCCCGTCGATGACGCGGATATTGTTGAGGGAGAAGCGCGCCTCACCCTTTTTCTCCTCCTGCTCTGCCGGCGGCTTGGCGAAGCGTTCGAGCACGTCGGACCAGTTGTTGCGCCCGGAATCGAGCCGCACGAAATGCGCCTGCGGGCGCTCGAGCCGCAGCTCGCGCAACACCGGGCCGCCCCTGAGCAGCGATTCGGCTTCGAGATTCGCGTACAGCGTACCGAACGAGAAGGCGCTGCCCTGCCCGTCGGCTTCGGCGATGTTGAAGCCGCTGACCGTCATCGACAGCGCAAAAGGATTGATGCGGACCTTCTCGATCGTCACGGTGCGCCCGATCGAGTCGCCAAGGAAGCGTGCGCCGAAGTGGCGCGCGGCCGGCGGCAGGATCAGGAATCCGAGGATCGCGATGGCCACGACGATACCGGCGATCCACTTGAGGGGCCGCCCGAGCTTTGCCGCCACTTTGTTCAGTCGTCCCGTCTCTTGCGCTTCCGCCACAGCCTACCCCCATTGTCATGCCGGATCCGGGCCGTCAATGACAACAATCTAGCAGGCGGAGCGTGGCCTGGGAATGTGAGCTGCCGGCCTGCGAATTGCCGCACCCGGCGCGGCGGCGTATGCTGCGCCGCTTTTCCACGTGTCGAGCAACTGCGTTGGCCGAGCTGAATTTCGATGTGATCGTGATTGGCGCAGGAGCGGCCGGGATGATGTGCGCGGCCCAGGCGGGCCAGCGCGGGCGCAAGGTGCTGATCATCGATCACGCCGAAAAGCTCGCGGAAAAGATCCGCATCTCGGGCGGCGGGCGCTGCAACTTCACGAACCGCCGCGTCGGGCCGGAAAACTTCCTGTCGCGCAATCCGCATTTCGCCCGTTCCGCGCTGGCGCGCTATGGCTCCGTCCAGTTCATCGAACTCGTCGAGCGCCACGGCATCCGCTATCACGAGCGCAATCTCGGGCAACTCTTCTGCGACGAATCGGCGCAGCAGATCATCGACATGCTGCGGGCTGAATGCGAAGACGGCGGCGTGCGCTTCGCGATGCCGCTGCGGGTCGAGGCGGTCGCCCGTCAGGATGACGCCCTCGCCCGCTTCGCGGTCGATACGGCCCGGGGACGATATACGTGCACCAGCCTGGTGATCGCGTCCGGCGGGTTGTCGATTCCGAAGATCGGCGCCACGCCGTTCGGTTACCGCATCGCCGAACAATTCGGCATTCCGGTCGTGCCGCCGCGCCCGGCGCTGGTGCCGCTGACGCTGCCGCCCGAGACGCTGCAGCGCTTCGCGTCGCTTGCCGGCGCTTCGCTGGACATCGAAGCGCAATGCAACGGCGAACGCTTTCGCGAAGCCGCGCTGATCACCCACCGCGGGCTGTCCGGGCCGGTCGTGCTGCAGGTGTCGAGCTACTGGCAGGCGCAGGCGTACGACGACGAGGACTGGGCGCCGGTATGTTTCAACCTGCTGCCCGGAATCGACGCGCAGGCCTGGCTGGAGCAGCACGCCGGCGAGCGCGGGCTGCTCGCGAACCTCCTCGCCGAGCGCCTGCCGCGGCGCTTCGCACACGCATGGTGCGCCTTGCACGGCTGGGAGCGGCCATTGAACCAGTTCCGCCCAGCCGAGCTGAAGGTCGTCGCCACTGCATTGTCGGCATGGGAGATCATGCCGTCCGGCACGCAGGGCTACGCGAAGGCGGAAGTGACGCTGGGCGGCGTCGACACCCGCGCGCTGTCGTCGAAGACGATGGAGGCGAGCACGTGCAAGGGCCTTCATTTCATCGGCGAGGTGATGGATATCACCGGCCATCTCGGCGGTTTCAATTTCCAGTGGGCGTGGTCTTCCGGGCACGCGGCCGGCCAGTTCGTGTGACGGCCAGACCCCCGGAGCGCCCGCGCGATAATCCCGCCTGCATTGCCGGGCCGCCGGCAACGTACGAATTAAAGTTGGTCTCCCGGATCATTTGACTCTAATCAAGGTCGGCAGTGTGTGAATTCGGAGAATGGGCTCACCTTAAAGGAGACGCCGACCATGAACGACATCACCACCCTTATGAGCCACGATCACCGCAGCTGCGACGAATCCTTCGCTCGTGCTGAAACCGCCATCTCGCGCGGCAAGTGGGATGAGGGGACTGCCGAACTGGAAAAATTCATCGCCGAACTCGAGACGCATTTCACCGCCGAGGAATCGATCCTGTTTCCGCGTTTCGAATCCGTCACCGGGATGACCGAAGGTCCGACCAAAGTGATGCGCGGCGAGCACGCGGACATGCGCGATGCGGTCGAGCGCATGCGCGACGCGGTCGCCCGGCGCGACAAGGACGACTACGCGGGCGAAGCCGAAACCCTGCTGATCCTGATGCAGCAGCACAACATGAAGGAAGAGAACGTTCTCTACCCGATGTGCGATGCGCAGCTTGCGGGGGAAAACCTCCCGCCCACGCTCACCAAGCAGCTGGGCCGCGAACAGGCAGCATGAAGCCGGTCATCGATGCGCGGGGGCTGGAGCCCCCACAGCCTTTCGAACTCGTCATGGAGGCGATCGCCGACCTGCGTCCGGGGGAAGGCGTAAAGTTGCTCCTCGATCGCATGCCCTATCCACTGTTCCGCATCCTCGACCGCGACCGCTATCGCTATGAGAGCCGGGTTCGCGACGACGGTGTGGTCGAAATCGACATCGTCGCCCCATGACTGCCGCCGACCTCAGCCTCAGCTACGAAGCTGCGCCCACGTTTTCGACGCCGCTCAGGTTTTTCCTGACGGCGCCGCTGTTCGGAGCGCTTGCAGGGGGGGTGCTCCTCCTCGTTCCCGACCTGCTCGGGTCGCGATGGACTCCCGGGGCGCTCGCGCTGACCCATCTGATCGCCGTGGGGTTCATGCTGAACATCATGTTCGGCGCCCTGTTCCAGATACTGCCGGTGGTGGCCGGGGCGGCGATTCCGAACGCGCGGGTCGTCGCGGGAATCGTTCACGTCGGTCTCGCGACGGGTGCGGCAAGCCTGACGTGGGGGCTCGGAGCCGGCTCGCCGCCGTTCCTGACGGCCGCGGTCGTGCTGCTGGGGATCACGTTCGGGGTGTTTCTGGTGGCCGCGGGCTATGGATTGCGACGCACGCCGATCGCCCAGGCCACGCCCCGCGACCTGCGCTTCGCGTTGCTCGGCTTCGGCATCGCGGCCACGCTCGGAATGGCGCTGGCGATGATCCTGTCGGGCGGGCTGTCGCTGCCGCTGGCGACCGTCGTCAAGCTGCATGTCGGCTGGGCATGGCTTGGCGGGTCGGGCCTGCTGCTGGCGGCGACGAGCTGGGTCGTCGTGCCGATGTTCCAGATCACGCCGAATTATCCGGCCCGGCTCACGCGTTACTGGGCGCTGCTGACCTGCGCGGCGCTCGTCGCATGGAGCGCGGCCGTGCTCGCCGGGTTTTCGTTGCTCGAATTCATTCTGGCGATCGCGCTGGCCGCCCTGTCCGGCGCGTTTGCGATCACGACGCTGCGCCTGCAGAGCCGCTCCCGCCGTTCGGTTCCGGACAACACGACGCGAGCGTTCCAGCTCGCGATGTCGTGCATGATCGCCGGACTTCTGTGCATCGTCGCCGCGCACCGCTTCGATCATGATGCGTGGCCGGTGCTCGCCGGCATCCTGATCCTGCACGGCGGTTTCGTCACCGCGATCGTCGGCATGCTCTACAAGATCGTCCCGTTCCTCGCGTGGCTGCATCTTTCGCAAGCGGGGATGAAGGCACCGAACATGAAGAAGCTGCAACCGGACGGGCCGGTCCGCAAGCATCTCATCGCCCACGCGGTGGCTCTCACGGTGCTCCTGATCGCTGCGCTCAGCGGCAGCACGCTCGTAGTCCGGGCCGCAGGGGTGCTGGTGATGCTCGAGTTCGGCCTGCTGTTTGCCAACCTGTTGCGCGTCCTCGGCGCCTACCGCATCGCCCGCAACGCCTGAACGGGAACGTTTGGCAGAACTTCTCGAAGGCCGCCGTCCTGGCGGCCTTCGCCATTCCGGCGCCCGGATCGCCGCGGGCCGTCCGGTTTTCCTCTTCCTGATCGGTTGCCTCACGCCGGGGAGCGCTCAAGGACTAGCTCTAAATGACTAGTTCTCGGGACGAAGGACTACCCCCTTCCCATGCTTTTGGCGAATGGCGGGTAGCTCACGCAAGGCATACGCTTCCTCCCAGCCTGGAGCGACCTCCGCTCCGCATTCGAGGATGGAAGGAACATGCCCTCACAACGTCAAAAACAGGTCTCTGTTCTGGTGATGAGCACCACGGCATTCACGATGTGCTTTGCCGCCTGGATGCTGTTCGCCGTAATCGGAATCCCGATCAAGGCGCAGTTGGGCCTTAACGAAACCCAGTTCGGCCTGCTCGCGGCGACCCCCGTGCTGACCGGATCGCTGGTGCGTCTGCCACTGGGGCTGCTGACCGACAAGTTCGGCGGCAGGGTGGTGTTTTTCCTGCTGATGCTGTCGACGGTGGTGCCGATCTACCTGATCGGCGAGGCGACGCAATACTGGCAGTTCCTGGTCGCCGGCCTCTTCGTCGGACTCATTGGCGGTTCGTTCTCGGTCGGTATCGCGTACTGCGCGCGCTGGTTCGAACGCCAGAACCAAGGCTTCGCAATGGGTGTGTTCGGCGCCGGCAACTCAGGGGCCGCGCTGACGAAGTTCGTCGCCCCGGTGCTGGTCGTCGCCTACGGCTGGCAGTTCGTGCCGAAGGCGTTCGCTGTGGCGATGCTGATCATCGCGCTGGCGTTCTGGTTCTTCACGTACGACGATCCGAAGCACCGCGTCTCGTCAAGCGTGAAATTCTCCGACCAGTTGCGCGTGCTGAAGAATCCGCGCGTGTGGAAATACTGCCAGTACTACTCGATCGTTTTCGGCGGTTATGTCGCGCTGGCGCTGTGGATGACGAAGTACTACGTCGCGGAATTCGGCCTCGGCCTCGAGACCGCGGCGCTGCTCGCGGCATGTTTCTCGTTGCCCGGTGGCGTGCTGCGCGCGGTCGGCGGCTGGTTCTCGGACCGCTTCGGCGCGCACAAGGTCACCTGGTGGGTGATGTGGGTGTCCTGGGTGTGCCTGTTCCTGCTGTCCTACCCGCACACCGAATTCACGGTCATGACGGTCGCCGGCCCGAAGACGTTCGCGATCCACCACAACATCTGGTTCTTCACCGTGCTGATGTTCACCGTCGGCGTGGCCTGGGCGTTCGGCAAGGCATCGGTGTTCAAGTACATCTCGGACGAGTTCCCGCAAGACATCGGCGCGGTGTCGGGAATCGTCGGCCTCGTCGGCGGGCTGGGCGGCTTCCTGCTGCCGATCATGTTCGGCGCGCTGCTCGACCTGACCGGCGTGCGCTCGAGCGCGTTCATGCTGCTCTACGGCGTCACCTGGGTTTCGCTGATCTGGATGTACTGGACCGAAGTGCGCCGCACCGACGTGATGCACGGCGGCGAGGCGGATGTGCTGCACGGCGGCACGGCGGCCGTGGCTGCAACGAAGTGAACGAACCCCTGAAACAGGAGTAATTCCATGTCACCTGCAAAACTGCGTCCGATTACCGCGACTCCGGGAGCCGCCGGCGGCACCGCGGGCGTACGTCCGGGAGAGCGCCAGCGCGGTCCCGACATCGCCGAATGGCATCCCGAGGACGCGCAGTTCTGGGCACGCGAAGGCAGCCGCATTGCGAACCGCAACCTGTGGATCTCGATCCCCAGCCTGCTCTGTGGCTTCGCCGTCTGGCTGATGTGGGGCATCATCACGGTGCAGATGGCCAACGCGGGCTTCCCCTTCACACCCGACCAGCTGTTCTCGATAGCAGCAATCTCGGGCCTGTCCGGCGCGACGCTGCGCATCCCGGCCTCCTTTTTCATCCGCCTCTGCGGCGGCCGCAACACGGTGTGGCTGACGACCACGCTGCTGCTCATCCCGGCCCTTGGCACGGGCATCGCGCTGCAGGACAAGAGCACGCCGCTGTGGGTCTTCCAGCTGATGGCGCTGCTGTCGGGCATCGGCGGCGGCAACTTCGCCTGCTCGATGGCGAACATCAGCACGTTCTTCCCGAAGCGCCTGCAGGGCACGGCGCTGGGGCTGAACGCCGGCCTCGGCAACTTCGGCGTGACGACCTCGCAGATCCTGATCCCCGCAGTGATGACGCTGGGCCTGTTCGGCGCGCTCGGCGGCGACGCGATTCCGCTCGCGAAGGATTCGGCGACGCTGATCGGCAAGATCGCCGCCGGCACGCCGACTTTCGTTCAGAACGCCGGCTTCGTGTGGCTGCTGCTGCTCGTGCCGCTCGCGGTGATTGGCTGGTTCGGCCTGAACAACCTCAAGGTGGTGTCGCCGAATATCGGCTCGACCGGCGCGGCGATGGGCCGGATCCTGCTGATGTACGGCATCGCGCTCGCCATCTCCGGCATCGGCCTGTACCTCTACCTGCCGGCCCCCAACGGCTCGGGGCTGCTCGCCGGCAACGGCATGTGGATCGTGCTGCCGCTGGTGATCTTCGGCACGCTGTTCGCGCTGAAAGCGGTCGCGACCGGCGAGATGAAGACGAACCTGAACAAGCAGTTCGCGATCTTCGGCAACAAGCACACGTGGTCGATGACCGCGCTCTACGTCGTGACTTTCGGCTCGTTCATCGGCTTCTCGATGGCGCTGCCGCTGTCCATCACGGTGATCTTCGGCAACACGCACGTGTTCGATCCGGCGACGAACGTCTGGGTGCATGCGAAGAACCCGAATGCGCCCTCGGCCCTGATGTATGCGTGGATCGGCCCCTTCGTCGGCGCGCTGATCCGCCCGGTCGGCGGCTGGATCTCCGACAAGCTCGGCGGCTCGATCGTCACTCAGGTGATCTCGGTCGTGCTGGTCGGCGCATCGGCGGTGACCGGCTACGTGATGCATCTCGCCTACCAGTCGGCGACGCCCGAGAGCTACTTCCTCGCCTTCATGCTGCTTTTCATCCTGTTGTTCGCCGCCTCCGGCATCGGCAACGGCTCGACCTTCCGCACCGTCGGCTTCGTCTTCGACCAGGACCAGCGCGGACCGGTGCTCGGCTGGACCTCGGCGGTCGCGGCCTACGGTTCCTTCATCGCGCCGGTCGTCATCGGCGGGCAGATCAAGGCCGGCACGCCGGAAAACGCGATGTACGGCTTCGCGGTGTTCTACGCGGCGTGCCTCGTCCTCAACTGGTGGTTCTATCTGCGGAAGAACGCCTACATCCGCAACCCCTGACCCCTTTCCTTCCAGAAAACCGACCGATTACGAATCGCAGAATCACAGGAGCAAGCAATGAGTCATTTTCTCGACCGACTGAAGTTCTTCGACAAGGTGAAGGACACCTTCGCCGGCGGCCACGGCATCGTCACGAACGAAGATCGCAACTGGGAAGACGCCTACCGCAACCGGTGGCGTCACGACAAGGTCGTGCGCTCGACGCACGGCGTGAACTGCACCGGTGGCTGTTCGTGGAAGATCTTCGTCAAGAACGGCCTGGTGTCGTTCGAGATGCAGCAGACCGACTACCCGCGCACGCGTGAAGACCTGCCGAACCATGAACCCCGTGGTTGCCAGCGTGGCGCGTCGTTCTCGTGGTACCTCTATTCGCCGCACCGCATCAAGCACCCGATGATCCGCGCGCGGTTGCTCGATCTGTATCGTGCCGAGCGCAAGACCGGCAAGGATCCGGTCGAAGCCTGGGCCGCGATCCAGGCCGACAACGCCAAACGCGACAAGTACATCAAGGTGCGCGGTCTGGGCGGCTTCGTCCGCACCGACTGGCAGGAAGTCAACGAAATCATCGCCGCGGCGAACATCTACACGATCAAGAAGTGGGGCCCGGACCGCATCTACGGTTTCTCGCCGATCCCGGCGATGTCGATGATCTCGTATGCGGCGGGCGCGCGTTACCTGTCGCTGATCGGCGCCGCCTGCGGCTCGTTCTACGACTGGTACTGTGACCTGCCGGCGGCGAGCCCGCAGACCTGGGGCGAGCAGACCGACGTGCCGGAAGCGGCCGACTGGTACAACTCGACGTATCTCATCATCACCGGCGCAAACCTGCCGATGACGCGTACCCCGGACGCGCACTTCGCGACCGAAGTCCGCTACAAGGGCACGAAGATCGTGTCGATGGCGCCGGACTACGCCGAATACGTGAAGTTCGCCGACCTGTGGATGCCCGTCAAGCAGGGCACCGACGCGGCCGCCTTCCTCGCGATGGGTCACGTCGCGCTGAAGGAATACTTCATCGACCGCCAGGAGCCCTACTTCGCCGAATACGCGCGCAAGTACACCGACCTGCCGATGCAGGTGATCCTGCGTCCGCACGGCGAGGGCTACGTATCGGACCGCAACCTGCGGGCGATCGACTTCGAAGGCAGTCTCGGCGAAGCGAACAACCCCGACTGGAAGACGATCGTCTTCGACGCGCGCACCAATGCCTTCGTCGCGCCGAACGGCTCGATCGGCTTCCGCTGGGGCGAGGAAGGCAAGTGGAACCTGCTGGCGAAGAACGCCGCGACGCAGGACGAGATCGAGGCCGAACTGTCGTGCATCAATGCCAGCGACGCCGTCGTGTCGGTCGGTTTCCCGCACTTCCAGCCCGGCGAACCGGGCCTGCTGTACCGCAACGTCCCGGTGCGCAAGCTGACGCTCGCGTCCGGCGAGAGCGTCTATGTCACCTCCGTGTTCGACATGCAGGTGGCGCAGTACGGCATCGACCGCGGGCTGGGCGGCGCCAACGTCGCCCGTTCGTACGACGACGCGTCGGTTGCCTACACGCCCGCGTGGGCGGCGAAGGTCACCGGCGTCAAGGCGGCGGACATCGAGCGCACCGGTCGCGAATTCGCCGACAACGCGTCGAAGACGCGCGGCAAGTCGATGATCATCATGGGCGCGGCGATCAACCACTGGTACCACAATGACATGCAGTACCGGTCGATCATGAACCTGCTGCACATGTGCGGCTGCGTCGGCCAGAGCGGCGGCGGCTGGGCGCACTACGTCGGCCAGGAAAAGTTGCGGCCGCAGGCCGGCTGGGCGCCGATCGCGTTCGCGACCGACTGGCAGCGTCCGCCGCGCCACCAGAACTCGACGTCGTACTGGTACTTCCACACCGACCAGTGGCGCTACGAGACTGTCGACGCCGACGAGCTGCTGCAGCCGGCTGCGAAGGGCAAGTACAAAGGCTACAAGCTTGCCGACTACAACGTCGTCGCCGCCCGTCTGGGCTGGCTGCCGTCGGCACCGCACTTCAACCGCAACCCGCTCGAACTCGTCGCCGCGGCCGAGAAGGCCGGCGCGAAGGATGAGGCCGGTGTCGCGCAGTACATCGTCGATGAGCTGAAATCCGGCAAGCTCGACGTTGCGTTCGCCGATCCGGACGCACCGGAAAACTGGCCGCGCAACCTCTTCGTCTGGCGCGCGAACCTCATCGGCTCGTCGGCGAAGGGTCACGAGTACTTCCTCAAGCACCTGCTGGGCGCGCAGAACGGCGTGCTGCAGGAAGGCGGCGACGGCGCCGGCACGAAGGAAGTGAAGTGGCACGGCGAAGCTCCGGTCGGCAAGCTCGACCTGATGGTGGACATCAACTTCCGCCTCAATTCGACCGGCGCCTACTCGGACATCATCCTGCCGACGGCGACGTGGTACGAGAAGAACGACCTCAACACGACCGACATGCACCCCTTCATCCACCCGCTGTCGGAAGCCGTGACGCCGGGCTGGGAGTCGAAGTCCGACTGGCAGATATTCAGGACGATCGCGAAGACCTTCTCGGATCTCGCCGAAAAGCACCTGGGCGTCGTCAAGGACATCGTCGCGCTGCCAATGCAGCACGACTCGCCGTTCGAACTGGCGCAGCCGCTGGGCGGCATCAAGGACTGGAAGCGCGGCGAATGCGAGCCGGTTCCGGGCAAGACGCTGCCGCTGCTCAAGCTCGTCGAGCGCGATTTCGCCAACACCTACCGGAAATACATCGCGCTCGGCCCGCTGATGACCAAGATCGGCAACAACGTCAAGGGCATCGACTGGAACACCGAGCAGGAGTACGAAGAGCTCAAGAAGTGCAACTACACTGTGAAGCTGCCGGGTATCTCGTTCGGCATGCCGTCGCTCGAAGAAGACATTTCGGTGTGCGATGCGGTGATGCGCATGGCTCCCGAAACGAACGGTGAAGTCGCGCACAAGTCGTGGTCGGCGCTGTCGAAGAAGACCGGCATCGACCACCACCACCTGTACGCCGGCCGTCACGAGGACAAGATCACCTTCCGCGACATCCAGGCCCAGCCGCGCAAGATCATCACCGCGCCGACGTGGTCCGGGATCGAATCGGAGACGGTCAGCTATACCGCCGGCTACACGAACATCCACGAGCACATCCCGTTCCGCACGCTGACCGGCCGCGCGCATTTCTACCAGGATCACGAGTGGTTCCTCGACTTCGGCGAAGGTTTCTGCGCGTTCCGTCCGCCGGTCGACATGAAAGCGCAGAATGTGATCCCCGATTCGGTGCGCCGCAAACCGCACCTGACGCTGTCGTGGATCACCCCGCACTCGAAGTGGGGCATCCACTCGTCGTACCAGGACAACCTGCGCATGCTGTCGCTGTTCCGTGGCGGCCCGTACGTGTGGGTGTCGGAAGACGACGCGAAGGAAATCGGCCTCAAGGACAACGACTGGGTCGAGGCGATCAACGCGAACGGCGCGACGATGGCCCGGGCGGTGGTGTCGCAGCGCGTGCCGCGCGGCATGGCGCTGATGTACCACGCCCAGGAAAAGACGGTGAACGTGCCCGGCTCGCCTTCCACCGGCAAGCGCGGCGGCATCCTCAACTCCGTGACGCGCGTGATCGTCAAGCCGACCAACATGGTCGGCGGCTACGCGCAGCTCGCGTACAGCTTCAACTACTACGGCACCGTCGGTTGCCAGCGTGACGAGGTGGTGGTGCTGCACAAGGTCGCCGATCAGGACATCGACTGGCTCGAACGGCCGCTGACCGCCGAGCGGGAAGAACAACGCAATCCGGTCGGAGTCGGACCCCGGTGAATTCGTAGCTCTGGCGTAGGGCGGAAAAGCGAAGCGCCTTCCGCCGTACAGCGGTTGCGCCCCGATGGCGGATAACGCCGCGACGCGGCTCATCCGCCCTACGCCCGCGACGAAATAGCCCGCATCCGGCCAACAAGGCAAAAGGAACTGGAGATATAAATGAAGATACGCGCGCAATTCGCGATGGTGTTCAACCTGGACAAGTGCATCGGCTGCCATACCTGCTCGGTGACCTGCAAGAACGTCTGGTCGAACCGCAAGGGCATCGAATACGCCTGGTTCAACAACGTTGAATCCAAGCCCGGCATCGGCTACCCGAAGCAGTGGGAAAACCAGGAAAAGTGGAAAGGCGGCTGGGAGAAGGTCAACGGCAAGCTCGAACTCAAGGCCGGCGGCCGGCTGAAGAAGATCGTGCAGATTTTCGCCAACCCGAACATGCCGGAGATCGACGACTACTACGAGCCCTTCACCTACGATTACGCCCGGCTGCAGAACGCGCCGCTGTCGGAAGCCACGCCGACCGCACGGCCGGTGTCGCAGATCACCGGCCAGAAGATGGACAAGATCACCTGGGGGCCGAACTGGGAAGACGACCTCGCCGGCGAATTCGCCGCGCGCTCGCAGGACGCCAACTTCGCGAACATGCAGAAGGAGATGTACAAGCAGTTCGAGAACACCTTCCACCTGTACCTGCCGCGCATCTGCAACCACTGCATCAACCCCGCCTGTGTCGCGTCCTGCCCGTCCGGCGCGATGTACAAGCGCGAGGAAGACGGCATCGTGCTTGCCGACCAGGACCGCTGCCGCGGCTGGCGGATGTGCATCTCCGGCTGCCCGTACAAGAAAGTGTTCTTCAACTGGGAATCGTCGAAGGCGGAAAAGTGCATCGGCTGCTACCCGCGCGTCGAATCCGGCCTGCCGACCGTGTGCTCGGAATCCTGCGTCGGCCGCATCCGCTACAACGGCATCATCCTCTATGACGCCGACAAGCTCCTGGACGCCGCGTCGACCGACAACGAGCAGGACCTGTACAAGGCCCACCTCGACCTCTTCGTCGACCCGTACGACCCGGCAATCATCGCCCAGGCGCTGAAGGACGGCGTACCGCAGACGTGGATCGACGCCGCGCAGAAGTCGCCGATCTACAAGATGGCGGTCGAGTGGAAGATCGCGTTCCCGCTGCACCCCGAGTTCCGCACGCTGCCGATGATCTGGTACGTGCCGCCGCTCTCCCCGGTGCAGTCGCAGATCGACCAGCGGAAGCTGCCGACCGAAGCCGACGGTGTGATCCCGAAGGCCGAGGCGATGCGCCTGCCGGTGCAGTACCTCGCGAACCTGCTGACTGCGGGCAAGACCGAATACATCACGGGCGCGCTCAACCGCCTGCTCGCGATGCGCTCCTACATGCGTTCGATCCATGTCGAAGGCAAGCCGGACGTCGGACCGCTGACGCGCGCCGGCATCGACGAGAACATCGCGAAGGAGATGTACCGCTATCTGGCGATCGCGAACTACGAGGACCGCTTCGTCGTGCCGACCGCGCACGAGGAAATCCGCCTCGACGACTACCACGCCTTCCAGGGCCAGAACGGCTTCACGTTCGGCAACGACTCGTCGAGCGGCGTGACGCGCAACTCGCTGTTCCCCGAACGCCGCAAGGAGAGCGCCGAGCCGCGCGAACCCGCGCCGCTCGCCGGCCCGCGCGAATAAAGGAGACGATGATGAAAATTTTCAGATTGCTTGCTGCCCTTCTCGATTACCCGAACGACGAGTTTCTCGCGGCGCTGCGCGAAATGGCAGGTAATGACGCCCGCGCCTTCGTCGATGGCCTCGACGAAGAAAACGTCCTCGACGCCGACGAAGCAGGCCAGATCGCGGAATTCATCACCGCGATGCTTGCTGCCGAACCGCTCGAGCTGCAGGGCACCTACGTCCAGTGCTTCGACCTCACCGCCGAGCACAGCCTGCACCTGACCCACCACCTGTTCGGCGAGGAGAAGACGCGCGGACCGGCACTGATCGATCTGGGCGAGTTCTACCAGAGCTACGGACTGAAGGTCGACGAGAAGGAACTGCCGGACTACCTGCCGGTGATGCTCGAGTTCGTGTCGACGATCGAGCTCGACGAGGCGCGGGTGTTCCTCGCCGACGTTGCAAAGGTGCTGAAAGTGCTCGCCGACAACCTGGAAAAATCCGGCAGCGATCACGCGAAGCTGGTCCGGATCATCGAGAAACAGGGCAGCCTCGCTCGCCTGGCCGCCTGAGGAGACATCATGAACCTGCAAAACTTCTTTTTCGGGGTGTACCCCTACATCGCGCTGACGGTGTTCATTGTCGGCAGCTGGATCCGCTACGACAACGAGCAGTACACGTGGAAGACCGACTCGTCGCTGCTGCTGTCCAAGCGCTACATGTGGGTCGCGAGCAACCTGTTCCACGTCGGCATCCTGGCGATCTTCGGCGGCCATTTCGCCGGCCTGGTGTTGCCCCACGCGCTGTGGATCGCGCTCGGCGTGTCGGATCTCGACCACCAGTGGCTCGCGATCGTCGCCGGCAGCGTGTTCGGCACGATGTGCCTGATCGGCGGCAGCATCCTGTGGCTGCGGCGCATGTTCAACGCGCGCGTGCGTGCGGCCAGCCGTACGATGGACGTCTTCATCATCAGCTGGCTGATGATCACGCTGCTGCTGGGCTTGTCGACGCTGCCCACGTCGATCGGTCACGCAAACCATGGCGACCCCGGCGTGATGCTGGCGCTGTCGGGCTGGGTGCAGAGCGTGCTGACGCTCAATCCGCAACCGTCGCTCCTCGATAACGTCGAACCGGTGTTCCGCCTGCACATGTTCTTCGGCATGACGGTCTTCCTGCTGTTCCCGTTCTCGCGTCTCGTCCATATCTGGACCGCGCCGATCAGCTACCTGGGTCGTGCATACCAGATCGTGCGGACCAAGCGGCAGATCAAGGCAGCCTGAACCTGAAGCGAATGTAGTACCGGGCAGCACATTTGTGCTGCCCGCTCTTGCTCGGGAAGGACTTGCGTCGTAGTCTGCAGGCCTTCTTTCGCAATGAGCGTCCATGCTGCGTCTGCGCAACAGTCTGGCCACCAAGATCACCGGCATTCTGCTGGTGTTTTTTCTTGTCGCACTGACCGCCATCGGTCTGACGCTTTTCATCTCCTGGCAGCTCGAAGGAGCGGCCGCGGCGATCAACGATGCCGGCAGTCTTCGGATGCGCGCCTACCGCGTCGACCACCTGCTGGCGCGCGGCCCCGCCGCGACATCGAACGACCCGGTCGCCTTCACTGCTTCCCTGAAGTCGGAACTCGACGACTTCGAACGGGTACTCGGCGAACTTCGCCGCGGCGATCCGCACCGGCCGCTTTTCATCCCGCGCGACAATGGCATTCCCGCAGACCTCGACGAGATGGCCGAGTTCTGGTCGCTGCGCATCCGTCCCGTGCTTGCCGAGCTGATCGCCGCTCCCGACCCCGTGCGCCGTCGCGCCGGCCTGCCCGAATTCGATCGCACCGTCAAAAGCTTCGTCGCCGGGATCAACGAAGTCGTGCTCAAGATGGAGCGCAGCTACGCCCGCAATACCGATATCCTGCGCGCCTCGCAGGTATCCCTGATTGCGCTGGCGATCATCGGCACCCTGGTCCTGATCCGTTTCTTCTTCGTGCTGGTGATCCAGCCGGTGTGCGAACTGCAGGACGGCATGAAGCGGATGGAGCAGGAGGATTTCAACGCCCGCGTGCCGGTGCTCGCGAGCGATGAATTCGGCGAACTGTCGGAAGGCTTCAACCGCATGGCGGTCCACCTGCAAGGCCTCTACGCCACGCTCGAGGAGCGGGTCGCGGCAAAGACGCGCAGCCTCGAGGAAAAAAACCGCGAACTCGAAATCCTCTACGATATCGGCGCTTTTTTGCGTGAGCCCAATGACGTGGACAGCCTTTGCAGAGGCTTTCTGCAGCGCGTCGAGGGGACGTTCGGCGCTGGTGCGAGTTCGGCGCGATTGCTCGACAGCGGTTCCGAGAATCTCTGCCTGACCGTGCACAACGGGCTCGACCGGGATTTTATCGAACGCGAGGCGGTGCTCCAATGCGGCGAATGCCTGTGCGGCGAGGCTGTGCGGCGCGGGGCATCGCTGGTGTGCGAGTTGAGTGCCCCCGATCCGGCCCTGACGCTGTGGATATGCCGCCGAGCCGGTTTCCAGGTCATCACGGCCACGGCGATTACCGCGAACAAACAGACGCTCGGCATCTACAACCTGTATTTCGTCGACGCCCGGCCCCTTTCCGACTCCGACCGCCTGTTGCTCGAAACGCTCGGCCAGCAGTTGGGCATCGCGATCGAGAACCAGCGCCTGCAGGCGAGCGGGCGCGAACTCGCCGTGTCGGAGGAGCGCAACCTGCTCGCACGCGAACTGCACGATTCGATTGCGCAGGGTCTCGCCTTCATGAACTTGCAGGTGCAGATGCTCGAGGGCGCGCTCGACCGCAATGACGCCGGCGAAGCGCGCGACACGCTTGCCATGCTGCGCCAGGGCGTGCAGGAGAGCTATGACGACGTGCGCGAACTGCTGGTGCATTTCCGCACGCGCGTCCAAAAACAGGACTTGGGCCTGGCGATCACCGCGACCCTGCGGCGCTTGGCCGAGCAAACCGGCATCGCCACCGACCTCGACGTGCTGGGTGATGCGGCTCCGCTCGATGCCGAAGCCGAGACCCAGGTCCTCTATATCGTTCAGGAGGCGCTGTCGAACGTACGCAAGCACGCGAATGCCCGGTCTGTGAAAGTGGTGATCCGCCGGGGCATCGACGGACTTTCGGTGGTCGTTCGCGACGACGGGGTCGGTTTCGATGAAACCGACCGCAGTACCGCAGCGCAGGAAGCCCACATCGGGCTCGAGATCATGAGGGAGCGGACGCTGCGTATTGGCGGACGGTTCTCGATACGTTCCGCGCGTGGCAAGGGCACCGAAATCCGTGTCGAACTTTCCCGCACCAAGAAGGAAAACCTCATCGATGCCTGATCCGATCCGCGTCCTCCTGGTCGACGACCACGCCCTTTTCCGCAGCGGCATCAAGTCGCTGTTGCAGCGCCATGCGGAGTTCGAGATTGTCGGCGAGGCCGGCGACGGCATGGAGGGCGTCAAGCGCGCCGGGCAGCTCAAGCCCCATGTCGTACTGCTCGACCTGCACATGCCCGGGCTCTCGGGGCGCGACGCTGCGGCGATGATGGCGGAAGAGTCGCCGAGTTCGAACGTCCTGATGCTCACGGTGTCGGAAGATGCCGAGGATCTCATCGAGACATTGCGCGCCGGAGCTTGCGGCTATCTTCTCAAGAACATCGAGGCCGACGCGCTGATCGCGGCAATCAACAAGGCAGCTGCGGGCGAATCCGTAATCTCGCCGCAGATGATGGGGAAACTCCTGAAAGGCGTACGCGGCGAGCTTCCGCCGAAAACCGCGGCGCAGACGGTGGTCGCGTCGGAACTCAACAAGCTGTCCCCGCGCGAGCGCGAAATCCTCACTTTCCTTGCGCGCGGGCAGAGCAACAAGGAGATCGCGCGCAAGCTCGAATTGGCTGAAAGCACCGTGAAGATCCACGTACAGAACATCCTGCGCAAACTCAACCTGACGAGCCGCGTGCAGGCCGCGGTTTTTGCCGTCGAACAGGGAATCGTGCAGGATTCCGACACCTGATGCGGGGCTGACGGAGACTGGATTGGAAACACCAGGCCCTTCACGCGGCACCATATTCGGCCGCGTGGTGCTCCCCTTTGCGCTGATTCCGCCCTTCATGATCGTGTTTGCGATGCGCGATCATCCGGGGATCTACCGCGTGAATCCGGCGTCGGCGAACTGGGAATGGGTGGCGCTGCTGGTTTTTGCCGCCGAAATCGCCTCGGTCCACCTCTTCGCCGCAATGTTGCGTCTCACGACGCCCGTCGACAGACTGCGCCCGACGCACGAACTGGCTTACCTGATTGCGGCGCGCGCCGCGTCCCCGCTCTGGGCGTCGGCAATCGTCCTTGCGATTCCAAGCCTCGCCGCACTCATCGCGGTGCATCTGCTCGCGCATTTCGTCGCGCTGCGCACCCTTTATCGCGATATCCGCAGGGAACTGCAAATCGGCGGCGATCTTGAGGCGCTGCACGTGACATACATGGTATACAGCGTCGCCGTGGTCCTCTGGATACCGCTCATGGTGATGATTTTCGTCTCTGTTGCACAAACGTGAATCCTGGTGGGACGCTCCCGGCCAAGCGGCAGCGACGCCCACTCATGCCCTGCCGGGCGCGGCCAGATTCCGCATCACCGGCGTCCTTGTCCTCGATCAAGGAACTCGTTAGCCGCCTTCATTAGCATGCGGCATGAAGGAATATGACGTTTGTTGTAACAGCATGTTACTGTGCGCCCTGCCACTCTTCCGGCAAGAGAGCAGGCCTCAGAGTTTGTGAATCTTTCGTTCGCAGGACCGATTAGACGCGCGAGCGGGGTTAACGCCGTTTTGCTGGGCGCGATAGGGTTTTTGCATCGTTTGTGCTGCTATCGACGGTTCATTTGACGTTTTTCCCCATTTTTCGCCCCTTAAACCCCGATTCCGGGAACTGCGGACGCACCTGTCCCTACCCCGAGCAATTCCGGTGCGAGGCTGACCATGCGCATCAGGTTGTGCGCCAAAGCAAAGATCAGCATCACACACTTGACCTTCGCCAGACCCCGCACCCGGAACTGCTGCAGGCCGCGGTTGCGGCTGTGCGCATTGACGCATTCGGCCGTTGCCGCTCGCCGCTTGTAAATGACCTTGGCCTCGTCCGTGCCCATCCGCTGCCGCCAGGCCGCCACCGCTTCGCTGTCGCCGGCCTTCGCCTGGTGCGGATCGACCGCCTTGTCCTTGGGTTGCGGCACCGGCCCATAAACGACGGTGCTCCGGCTCGCCTGCTCGATCTGCTCGTGCCCGACGTAGCCGCCATCGACCAGCCAAGCCTCCGGGGCCTGACCACAGCGCGCGGTGACCTGCTCGATCATCGGCACCATCTGCCCTTGGTCGCTGCCGACGGTGGCCACCTCGACCCCCACGATCACCAGCGAGTCGGCGTCGCTCGCCAGCTGCGGGTTGTACGCCGGCCGAAAGCCGCCGTCGCCCATCTTCATCACCGTCGCTTCGGCATCGGTCATCGACGCGCGCGCCTGGTCGGGGTTTTTGCCTTGCCGCTGCTTGATCGCTTCGATCTCGGGCAGCCGCGCCAGCGCTTTCTCAAGACGCGCTTCACGCTCTTTCGCCGCCCGTAGCCGGGCCGCTTCCCGCGCCCGTTCGGCCTGCGCCGGGTCCGCCTCCACCTCGGCTTTGAGCCGCGCCACGGCCGCGCGCGCCGCCTCCAGGTAGCCTTCGAGCTTCTCCTTGCGGCGAAACGAGCCCGCCCCGGCGCTGGCGCGCACCCGCATCCCGTCCTGCGCCACCTGTTTGAGCTTGACCACCCCGGCCGCCATCAGGCTGGCGATGCTCACACTCAACAACTCGTCCAGCCCTTCGCCCTGATCCTTGCGAAAGTCCGAAAGGGTGTGGTGATTGACCTGAACCCCGCCGCACAACCAGCGGTAGGCGTCATGCGATTCGAGCAGCCGTGACACCGCCCGCGCGCTGCCCACCCCGTCGAGCGTGGCGTACAACCACAGCGCCAGCAAAATCTCCGGCGCGATTGCCGAGCGGCCCACCCCGCCATCGACCGCACGAATCCCGGCGTAGAACCGTGACAGGTCCTGCCGCTCGACGTACGCCCACACCAGGCGCGCCCGATGCCCCTCCGGCAGCAGTGACTCCAGGTCACTTGCCCGAAACTCCATCTGCCCCCGGTTGGGCAGCAGCACCCGTGCTCGCATCTTCGTCATCGGCGCAAATCCAGACCTCGTAGCAAGACCTAATTATAACAACGGCATATAACTGGCCGGGGATTTTTCACAGCCTCTCAGCGAATATTGATCATCTTGTAGAACGGAGTGGACCACATGAGCCAGGACCAGAACCAGGATCAAAAATTTGACGGCCAGCCGGACCCCGGTCGTCGAAAATTCCTCAATACCGCAGCATTTGCCGGTCTTGCCGGGGCCGGGCTATCCGTCGGCCTGTCCGCGTGCAAACAGGAACAGGCCCCGGCCGCAGCGCCAGCTGGCGCTGCACCCGCCGACGCCGCCCCTGCCCACGTAGGCAAATACGAAGTCGCCCCCGGCCAGCTCGACACTTACTACTCGTTCTCGAGCGGCGGCCATTCGGGTGACGTGCGCATCTACGGGCTGCCATCCGGTCGCCAGCTCAAGAGCATTCCGGTGTTCAACATGGACTGCATGGTCGGCTGGGGCATCACGAACGAGTCGAAGGCGATCATCGGCACCAAGCCCGACGGCAGCGTGAAGTACAAGACCGGCGACACCCACCACGTGCACCCGTCCTATACCGACGGCACCTATGACGGAAAGTACCTCTGGGTGAACGACAAGATCCACGGTCGGCTCGCCCGCGTGCGTCTTGACACGATGGAGTGCGACAAGATCACCGAGTTGCCGAACGTCCAGGGCTTTCACGGCACGTTCCCTGACAAGCGCGACCCGGTCGATCCCGCAATCAACCACACCACGCGCGTGTTCTGCGGCACGGAATTTTCGATTCCGCTGCCGAACGACGGGCACGGCCTCGACGACGTCGCCGCGTACCGTTCGGTGTTTTCATGCGTCGACGCAGAATCGATGGAAGTACGCTGGCAGGTGCTGATCGACGGCAACTGCGATCTGGTCGCCAGTTCGTACGACGGCAAGCTTGCCTGCACGAACCAGTACAACGTCGAAATGGGTGTCCACTACGAAGAAACGATGGCTTCCGAATGGGATGCGTGCCTGTTCTTCAACATCGCGCGCATCGAGGAAGCAGTCAAGGCGGGGAAAGTCACGTATATCGGCGGCTCCAAGGTCCCCGTGGTCGACGGCCTGAGGGCGTCGAACGCCGATCCGAAAACTGCGCTGACCTGCTACGTGCCGATTCCGAAGAACCCGCATGGGGTCAATATCAGCCCGGACGGAAAATACTACGCCTGCTCGGGCAAGCTTTCTCCGACAGCGACCGTGATCTCCCATGAGCAGGTCCTGAAATGGTTTGACGGCGGCGTGAAGGAGGCGCGCGAATGCGTCGTCGCCGAGCCGGAAATCGGCCTTGGCCCCCTGCACACCGGTTTCGACAACAAGGGCAATGCGTACACCACGCTGTTCCTCGACAGCCAGATCGTCAAGTGGAACGTCGAAGCGGCGATCAAGGCGTACCAAGGCGACAAGACCGCCACTCCGGTCGTCGACCGGATCGACGTGCACTACCAGCCGGGGCATGGATTCACGTCGATGGGCGAGACCAAAGAGGCGGACGGCAAGTACTTCATCTCGGACAACAAGTTCTCCAAGGACCGCTTCCTGCCGGTCGGCCCGTTGCACCCGGAAACCGCGCAGATGATCGACATCAGCGGTGACAAGATGATGCTGGTCGCCGACCATTCCGTGCTGTCCGAACCGCACGATTCGATCGTCATCCGACGCGACATCATCAAGACGCGCCAGGTGTACACCCTCGACGAGTTCCCGAACGCGGTGAAGGATCCGAAGGAATCGGGCGTGTTCCGCGAAGGCAAGAAAGTCACGGTCAAGCTGACAAGCCAGGCGCCCGCTTACAGCCTGCGCGAATTCAGGGTCAAGAAGGGTGACGAAGTGACGATCATCCTGACCAACCATGACAAGATCGAGGACTTGACTCACGGCTTCGCCATTCCGAAGCACGATATCAATTTCGCCGTCAGCCCGCAGGAAACGAAGTCGGTCACGTTCATCGCCGACAAACCCGGCGTGTACTGGTGCTACTGCACCCACTTCTGCCACGCCCTGCACCTGGAAATGCGCAGCCGCATGATCGTCGAGGCGTAAGCTTTTCGACCTTCCATGACCTGCCGGAGACTCACCGTCTCCGGCAGGATCAATACTCCCGCGCGTCTGGACCGGAAGCGTGCCGGTGCTCGGACACCGCTGAACGGGCGTTGTTTTTCCTCGTATTTCAGCAGTCGTTAATTTATTAATTGACCAGGAACAATTACACAGGGAATAGGGTTTTTTACACTGCGCCCTAAACCCCTCCAAACGGTAAGCGTCATGAAATTCCCCGTTGTATTTCGTAGCATCCTGTTGTCCCTCGCCCTGGTCCTGCCTGCATCCGTCGCCCTCGCCGACGCGTACGAGGCGAACCTTCCGGATGAACTCGGCACTTCGCCCAGGATGTGCGACTACGTGCCCTGTGCGGAAGTCCTGCCGGGCGCGACGTCCTTCTCGGAACGCAAGGGACAGCCGCCGTACGTCGAGGGTTACGCTGAAGAAAACGGCCAGAAACGCAAGATCGGCTACGTGATGCTGTCGACCGACATCACCGATACCCCCGCGTACTCCGGCAAACCGGTCGTCACGCTGATCGGCATGGACACCGCGGGCCGCTTTACCGGCGTGAAGGTGCTGAAGCATTCCGAACCGATCCTCCTGCTCGGGATTCCGGAATCGGCCCTGATCGGCTTCAACCAGCAATATCTCGGCAAGTTCGTCGGCGACAACATCGAGATCGGCCAGTCCCGTCCAGAGGAAAACCTCATCGGCCTCGACGCGATCTCCGGCGCGACGGTCACCGTGATCGCACAGAACCAGGTGATGATGACCTCCGGCACGAACATTGCCCGCCAGGTCGGCATCCTCAAGCCAACATTACGCGAACCGGCCAAATTCATCGAAACCGGCGTCAAGCCCGACTGGGCGAAGCTGGTGAACGAAGGCAGCGTCCAGCGCCTCGTCGTGACTCCGGAACAGGTCGGACTGCCGCGCAGCGGCAAGCCGTTCATCGATCTGTGGTTCGGCTATCTCAACCAGCCGGACGTCGGCCGCACCGTTCTCGGCGACGGCCCGTGGCGCAGCCTGATGAGCCGCCTGAAGGAAGGCGAGCACGCGCTGTTCGTGATTCGTACCGGAGGGATCGAATCCTTCAAGGGCTCGGGTTTCGTCCGGGGCGGCATCTACGATCGCGTCCAGGTCCGCCAGGGCGCGGACTCCTTCACGTTCCGTGACCTCGACGCCGTCAATCTTTACGGTCTCGAAGCTGCCGGCGCGCCGGCATTCAACGAGTCGTCGATTTTCATCGTCCGCTCGAAAGCTTTCTCCGCAGCCTACCCGTGGAAATTCGTGTTCCTCGGTAATCGCGTCGACCGTGCGACCGGTACGCGCAGCTTTGTGAACTTCGACTCCGAATACTGGCTGCCGGAAATTTACCTCGAAGGCGGCCGCCCGGAAGTCATCAAGCCCGATGCGCCGTGGGTCCGTGTATGGAAGGCGCGCGCTATCGAAATCGGCCTGTTTGCGGCGCTGCTGGTCGCCGTCGGCACGCTCTACGGGTTCCGCGACCGCCTCACCCGGCGTGCCAGCCGCACCAACAAGTGGCCGGTCAACATCTTCAAGTACAGCGCCTGGCTCATCAGCATCGGCTTTGTCGGATTCGGTCTGCTTGCGCAGCCGTCGATCACGCAGGTGCTGACATGGTTCCACGCCCTGCTGTTCCAATGGACGTGGGAATTGTTCCTCACCGATCCGTTCATCTTCCTGTTCTGGATCTTCATCATCGTGACCGTGTTCATCTGGGGGCGCGGGTTGTTCTGTGGCTGGCTGTGTCCGTTCGGTTCGCTGTCGGAATTGCTGTACAAGGTCGGCGGCGCGGTGGGGCTCAAGCGCTTCCAGTTCCAGTTGTCGAGGAAGTGGCATGACCGCCTGAAGTGGGTGAAGTACGGAGTGTTTTTCGGCCTGCTCGCCGTGTCCTTCTTCTCGATGGGGCTCGCCGAGAAGCTCGCCGAAATCGAACCGTTCAAGACGACTTTCCTCGTAGGAATGTTCAACCGCAGTTGGCCCTACACGCTCTTCGCGGCCGGCCTGCTCGGTCTGTCGATCTTCACCGAGCGCCCTTTCTGCAAGTACCTGTGCCCGCTCGGCGCATCGCTCGCGATGCCGTCGACGTTCCGCTGGTTCGGCCTCGAGCGCAAGCAGGAATGCAGCAACTGCAAGGCCTGCGCGGTGGGCTGCGGTTCGCAGGCGATCGACGCGAATGGTCGCATCGATCACCGCGAATGCCTGCACTGCCTCGACTGCATGGTGCTCTATACGGATTGCCATGCGTGCCCGCCGCTGTCGCAGGAGCGCAAGCGCCGCACCAAGGCCGGCTTGCCGCTGACCCCGATCGGCGCCGACGGCTACTATATTCCGATCAAGCCGGTGTCCGCCGCCAAGGCGCAAGCGGCCTGACCGCTGCAAGATTTGGAGAGTCGAAATGATCAATCCGACAATGCCCACCGATCCCGCCAAGCCGCCTTACGCGGACCACCAAGGCGTGATCGGCCACCTTGCCGCAGAAATATGGGATCACCTCTGGCCGTGGAGCCGCGCCGGTTTTCAGCAGCAGCGTGCGGTCCAGGCCGCCGGCCTGGCCCTTGCGGTGGCCGCCAGCCTCGTCTGGATACTCGCGGCGATGGGCCAGCTTCACGCCGGTGCGGTCATCGGCTGGTGGTTCGGCTGGAGCGTGTTCGAGGTCGTCGTGCGCCTCGGCTCGAAACCGTACGTCAAGGAAGGCCCCTGGTGGGGGCGGCGTTACCGGGTCGCCAGCACCATGGACATGGTCTGTTATGTGGGCTTCAAGAACCTGTTGATCGGCGCGACGCTGTTCATCGCACTCAAATCGCTGGGACTACTGGTTCCGTAGGCACGCCTGACGATGGCTTGCTCGCTGCTTAAACTCGCGCTGTTGGCGTCCCTGCTCGTCTGTGGCGTGGCGCGCGCCGCAACGCTGAGCGTCATCCCCGGCCAGTCGATCCAGGCAGCGATCGAACGCGCCGCGCCGGGCGACGTCATCGAAATCGCGCGCGGGCATTACATCGAGAACCTGCTGATCGCGAAGACTCTGACGCTAAGCGGGATCGACCGTCCGACGGTCAGCGGCGGCATGAAGGGCGACACGATCCGCGTCACCGGCGAGGACGTCGTCATCGAGGGGCTGATCGTCCGCGACTCCGGAGACAACCTTGGCGGCCAGAACTCCGGCATTTACCTGCGCCCCGGCGCGCACCGGGCCACTGTGCGCAACTGCGAGCTCACATACAACCTCTTCGGCCTGTGGATCGAGAAGGCGAACGACGTGCGGATCGAGAACAACGTCATCACCGGAAAGCGCGACTACCAGTCCTCGCAGCGCGGCAACGGCATCCAGCTCTACAACACCACTGGCGCCCGCATCCTCGGCAACCAGATCAGCTTCGTACGCGACGCGATCTACGTCGATGTATCACATCGTGCAGTGTTCCGCGGCAACCGCCTGCACCACAGCCGCTATGGCACGCACTACATGAACTCCTACTACAACCTGTGGGAGGACAACGACGTCTATATGAATCGCGGCGGCCTCGCGCTGATGGAGGTGCGCAACCAGGAGGTGCGCAACAACCGGGCCTGGGCGAATTCCGATCATGGAATCATGTTGCGGACGATCCAGGATTCCATCGTCGAGAACAATGTCGTCGCCGGCAATCAGCGCGGCTTTTTCATCTATGACGCCGAGTACAACACCTTGCGCGGCAACCTCGTCGTCGACAACATCGTCGGCACCCACCTGTGGGCAGGTTCGAAGAACAACGTCGTCGAGCGCAACGATTTCATCGGCAACCGCGAGCAGGTCCGTTACGTCGCGGCGCGCGACGAATTGTGGGGCGTCAAGGACGGCAATTACTGGAGCAATTATCTTGGCTGGGACCGCAATGGCGACGGCCACGGCGACGTTCCCTACGAGGCCAACGACATGGTCGACCGCTTGTCGTGGCGGCACCCGATGATGAAACTTCTGCTCGCAAGCCCCGCGGTTCAGACGCTGCGGCTCGTCGGCCAGCAGTTCCCGCTGCTGCGCGCCCCGAGCATCGTCGACCCGAAGCCGCGCATGCGGCCAGAACACGAGAACTGGAGCAAATGGCGTGACAAGCACTACCCCGCCGCGCGCTGAGCGCAGCGCCGGCCCGGCCGCGATCGTCGCGGTGCGTGGCGCGACCAGGCATTACGGTGCAGTTCATGCCGTCGACGGCGTCGACCTCGACGTCGCACGCGGCGAACTGTTCGGGCTGATCGGGCACAATGGCGCGGGCAAGAGCACGCTGTTCAGGATGATGCTCGGACTGGTCCCCCTGACCTCCGGCGACATCCGCATCGACGGCGCGCCGGTGAGCGGCGGCGGCTTTCGCGCCGTGCGGCGCAAGATCGGCTATCTGCCGGAAAACGTCGTGCTCTACGACAACCTCACCGGCTTCGAGACGCTGCAGTTCTTCGCCCGCCTCAAGCGCGTGCCGGCAAACGAATGCGCACCGGTCCTCGAGCGCGTCGGCCTCACGCACGCGGCCAGGCGGCGCGTCCGGGAATACTCGAAGGGCATGCGCCAGCGGCTCGGCTTCGCGCAGGCGCTGCTCGGCCGGCCGCAGATCCTGTTCCTCGACGAGCCGACCAACGGACTCGATCCCGAAGCGATCCGCGAGTTCTACCTCATCCTGCGCGGCCTCAAAGCCGACGGCGTGACGATGATCCTGACCTCGCACATCCTCGCCGAGATCCAGGAGCGGGTCGATCGGCTGGCGATCATGGCGGCCGGCAAGGTCCAGGCGATCGGCACGGTGCAGGCGCTGCGCGAGAAGATGGACCTGCCGCTGTGGTTTCACGTGCGGCTGCCGCGAGCCGATTTCGAGCGCGTCCGCACGGTGCTGGGTCATCTGCCGGTCACCGCGGTCGAGGCACGCGACGATCACGTCGCGGTGCAATGCCGACGCGAAGCGAAGATGCTCGTGCTGCAGGCACTCGCGTCGCTCGGTGACAAGGTGCTCGACCTTCATGTCCACGAGCCCTCGCTCGAAGACGTGTTCTTCGGTTTTTCGGATTAATCATATGGAACTGCGACAGGTCGGCACGATCGCCGGCAAGGAATTCTGGGATCGCCTGCGCAACCGCTGGGTGCTCGCGGTGGCGCTCGTGTTCACGGTGTTCGCGCTGGTGATCGCGTATTTCGGCGGCGCGCAGCAGGGCGCGGTCGGGTTTCGTTCGATCGGGGTGACGATCGCGAGCCTCGTGAGCCTCGTGATCTACCTGATCCCGCTGATCGCGCTGGTGCTCGGCTTCGATGCGATTGTCGGCGAGCGCGAGCGCGGTTCGCTCGATCTGCTGCTGTCGATGCCGATCACCCGCTTCGAGTTGCTGCTCGGCAAATATCTCGGCCTCGCGGCGGCGCTCGCCTTCTCGACGATTGCCGGCTTCGGCCTTGTTGCCGTCGTGCTGTCGGCGCAACTCGACCTCCCCGCGCTGTTCCACTACTTCGGCTTCATGGCGAGCTCGGTGCTGCTCGGAATGGCTTTTCTGAGCATCGCAGTAATGCTGTCGGTGTTCGCTGCCGATCGTACCCACGCCTCCGGCCTCGCGATCGCGGCCTGGTTCTTCTTCGTGCTGGTGTTCGACCTGCTGCTGCTCGGCGCCCTGGTCGTGACGGGCGGCAGCTACGGCGGCGAGATTTTTCCGTACCTGCTGCTGCTCAACCCCGCCGACGTGTTCCGCATCCTCAACATCTTCACGCTCGACGACGTCCGCACGCTGTACGGGCTCGCCACCGTTTTTCCCCGCACGCTCGCAGAGCCCTGGCTGCTCGGCCTGGTGATGCTGGCATGGATCGTGACACCGCTCGCTGTCGCCACCTGGAGATTTCGCAAATGAACGCGCCAAGACGCCCGTCCGCCAATCCGCTACGCAGCTCGCTCGTACGCCACCTGCTCGTTGTTTGTTTCGCCGCGACGCTGCTCGCCGCGTGCGGGAAAACCAACGGGCCTGCCCCGCTCGTCCCGGTCGAGATCGACCGCAGCACCTCCTGCACGCTCGACGGCATGCTGCTCGCCGACTACCCGGGACCGAAAGCGCAGATTCACTACGCCGACCGCACCGAACCCGATTTCTTCTGCGACACGATGGAAATGTTCGCGATCTACTTCAAGCCGGAGCAGGTGAGGCAGGTGCGCGCACTGTTTGTCCAGGATATGGGCAAGGCCGAGTGGGCCGAGCCGCGCGACCACTGGATCGACGCGAAAGCCGCTTGGTATGTCCACGGCAGTTCGCGTCACGGTTCGATGGGACCGACGATCGCTTCGTTCGCGCTCGAAGGGGACGCGCAGAAATTCGCCGCAGAGCATGGCGGTAAGGTCCTCGCATTTGCCGACGTCACGCCTGCCATGGCAATACTGGACGGCGGCGTGCTCCATGACAAGAGTATGTGACCATGGCAAATTTCTATGACGACTTTGAGCCTGAAGACGCGATCCAGCTCGAACAGCTCTCGCGCCTGATCTACGAATTGCGCGAGAATCGCGACGCCATCCTGAAAGGCTACGGCGTGGCCGACGAGATCGCGCTGCTCGAGCAGATCTACACCGGCGCGGTTCCGGAACATCCCGCCTACGAACACTACCTCAGTGCGCGCATCCTCTCCGACACCCGCGAGACGGTACGCGCGATGCTTGCCGAATGCCTGAAGGAGGTCGGCCGCAAATGAGCCTGCACATCGAACTCGCGGCAGCCATCGAAAAGGACTTCGGGGAACGGCTCGCAGTACCCGTCGAGCAGAAACAGGATGCGCTGATCGCGACCCTCGAAAACGGCGTCACGCTGATCATCCGTTACGCCGCGCCCGACGCCTATTCGCTGCGCTGGACATACGGCGACGCCGAAGCCGGTATCGACACCGCCCCGCTGCACCGCGACCTTGCAAGTTTTCCGCACCACCTCCACGACACCGGCGGTCAGGTGCACGCCGATCCGGTGACGCGTCCCGACCGGGCTCCCGCCGATAACGTCGCTGAACTGATCCATGCGCTGCTCGACAATCCCATGCTGGGAATCGAGGGCGAAGCCTGAGCGGTGCGCCTGCCTGCGGGCGCATCCCGCTGCTGCAGCCAAAAAACAGGGGCGATTGGATCGCCCCTCATTTGCTGCCGACCGTCACACAGAGCGGGACGGCCGTGCTTCCTCGTCGAACTCAGCTCGACTTTCCAACCATGTAATCGACGGCTGCCTTGACTTCCTCGTCGGTCAGCGAAGCACCGCCGCCACGCGGAGGCATCATGCCTTTCGAGCCAGTGAAGCCTTCGATCGCGTGCTTGTAAAGGGTGTCCTTGCCTTGGGCGATACGCGGGCCCCAGTCGGCCTTGTCGCCCGGCTTCGGTGCGCCGGCCACGCCTGCTGCATGGCACAGCGAACACGTCTTGTTATAGACGCTGGCGCCGTTTGCCGCCGACGCGGCGGGTGCGGCCGGGGCTGCTGCGGGCGCTTCGGAAGCAGCCGGTGCTGCAGGAGCCGCCGGAGCTTCCGATGCGGGCGGAGTCGCTGGCGCCTCGGGTGCGGCAGGGGCGGGGGCGGAGTCGTCGGGGGGCTGCAGGAACGTCGCTTTCCTTTTGTCCGCAGGCGGACAAAAGGGCAGCGAGCGATGCTGCAAGAATGACTGTGGATTTTCTCATTATAATCTCCTGTTATATGGGGATGGATATTTGCATTGCCCCGAATGAAAACCAATGATCCTATCGTGTACGCATACGATCCAGGTTGATGTAAATCAAGTCAAAAATTCTATTCAACGATCAGCCGGGGCCTCGTCAACCCTACAACTTTTCCAATCCGCTCGCGCAATTGATGTGTATCGTGGAGTGAAAGGCGCGTGGGACCGAAATTGATCCCGAACCGTTGTGAGCCTCCCGGATGAATGCCAGCCCGCAACCGCAGCATATCCGTCCCGTGCAAATTGCCACGGCCGTGGGTGAGGGTTTGCGCGTATTCCTGTCGGCGCCGCTGATCAGCGTCGTGTACGCCGGAATTTTCATGCTTGCGGGCCTCGGTCTGTTGGGTGCGCTGGCGAGCCTCGGGTTCGGCCCCATGGGGCTACCGCTTATTGGCGGATTCATGCTCATCGCCCCAGGCCTGCTCGCCGGATTTTTTGCGATTTCACGGGTGCGCCGCAGCGGCGGGAAGCCGGGGATTCGAGACGTCGTCGCCGGGTTTGTGAACACCCCGCGGGATCTTTGGGGCTTGATGCTGGTTTGCGGCTTCGTGTTCGTGATCTGGATGACCGACGCCGGCATCCTGTACAGTTTCATGGTCGGTGACAACAGTTCCGGCTGGAGTTTGCTTCTTCCGCTGTCCGGCACTGTGCTGCGGTTTCATCTCGGGGTGTCGATCGCAGGAGGATTTTTCGCGCTGATCGTGTTTTTTGTCACCGCGTACGCGGTACCACTGCTGATCGAGCGCCGGGCCGGCCTCGTCGTTGCGGTGAATGCGAGCGTTCGTGCGGTTTTCCACAGCTTTTTTACCAACATGCTATGGGCGTTGATCCTTGCAGCGACGGTCATGCTGTCGATCGCGATGCCCCTGCTCCTGCCGGTAGCCCTTCCCGTGATGGCTTACGCCAGCGAGTCGATCTACCGCCAGGTCTTCCCGACCGCGACGCCGACGCCCTCCTGATCACCCTCGCCCCCTCACCTGCGCGCAGCCCACGCGGAGCCTCAAGCCCTGCTCCGTTTTCGTCCGCGCAGCACACTCGCGACCATCGTCACGATGAACAGCAGCAACGCCAAGCCATTCAGCACCGCCCCCAGTTGTCGCAGCGCGTACCACTCCCCGGCGCTCCCCGCGATGCGGGCCGCGAGCGATATGTGCAGCGCCGCAAGCGGCAAGTAAAACACCGGGTGATACGGAAGCTTTACCCTCGCAATCGCGGGGAAAATGATCGGCGCGTGGCCGAACACCATCGCGAACACGAACCCGAGTGCGATCGCATGGAGTGCGGCGTCGCGCATTGTCGCGCCCGGCGCGAAACCGTTCCCCAGGCCCAACAGGGCTCCAGCGGTGAGCCACGCGTAACCCGACAGCAGACAGATCGCGATGAAGCGTGTCAGCCCCTTCTGGCGGGCATTGTGCCGCGCGATGTCGTAGCGCAGCAACCACGCGGCCAGGAAAAGCAGTCCGCCGGCAAAGATCGCCAGACCGGCCTCCTCGCGCCACAGCGACGTCGCGGCGCCGCCCAGGACGACCGCGACCGCGACGCTGAAAAGCGGAGCCGCCGCTGGCCGGGACGGCAGAAATCGCGTCAGCTCCAGGCGCTCGCCGGCAATCGTCAGCACCAGGAATCCGAGCCACCACGGCACTGCGGCCTGAATATTGTCTTCGATCAGCCAGACCAGGTTACCAGCCAGCCAGCATAAGGCCCCGATCGCCAGCACGACCGTAAACAGCACCGTTTGCCGCCGCATCACCTGAACGCTGCCGAGGACGAGTATCAGCGCAGCCGCAACGAAAAACGCCTGCGCAAGCAGTGTGGGCGCCCCGGCGAGAAGGACGAATCCGCCCGCCCCCGCACAAGCCGGTGCCAGGTAGGCCCACATCCTTGCCAAAGCGACCGCGCGCTCGAGGCTGATCACCGTGCCGAAGAAGGCGGCGATCATCAGCGGGCCGTGCAGGCCGGCCTGGGCCGCGGCAAAAACCGGCATGTCGAGCGCCAGCCGCGACAGCCCCGCCAGGACGCCTCCGACCAGCGAAAGCATTCCGAGCACGAGTAATGGAAGACGCGCGGGCGGGCGTAAATCCTGCATCATCGGGGACCTGATTGATTTTTTTGAGCGGGGCCCGGAGCGCGCCGGCATGCCGGGCCGGGAAGGCAAGCCTGCGCTTCGCCTTCCGCCTGCAAGATATCTACTACACAATCCTCCGGGAAATGCTCACTTTTCCCAGCCGAAATGCTCGCGTGCTTCGGCATTCATCATGCCTGGATTCCACGGCGGATCCCACACCATTTTTACGACCACCCGCAGGTTTTCCGGCAACGAGGCATCGAGAACGGCATCGATGTCGTCCATGATCATGTCTCCCATCGGGCACGCGGGTGAAGTCATCGTCATTTCGATGAGCACTTCTTCGGCCGTCACGTCGATGCGGTAGACGAGCCCGAGATCGACGATATTGACCCCGACTTCAGGGTCGATGACACGGCGCAGCAGTGTGCGCACGGATTCGACATCGGGAAGAGACGCAGGAATTGTCATCGCAGGAGTTGTCATCGTAATCACGCCAACATTTCAAGGTACATTATTAGCGCATTTTTCGAGACGCGGTGGAACGTGTCAATGGCTTTGCGTCACCCTGCTTGATGAATTTACTGTCGAAGAGAGGGGGGCTTGCGCCGGTTTTCTCCGTTCCGGCGTATCCTCGGCGAAGCCGTCAGTTGGCCCTGAGGAGGCGATCGCCTCTGCAACCCGGCTAGTACAGCTTGTATGTCGCCCTGCACGTTTCGTGCAGGTAAGCCAGGACGTGATCCTCATCGTCCTCGTTCAGCTCGACGCGAGCTTCCGGACCCAGGTCTTCGGCCCACAGGTGCCGGGCGTCGGACTGGTACTGGAACGGGACCACGCGATGGATGAATTCGGCGACGGCCGCCTCGTCGAAGCCGGCGCTGCGAAAGTTTTCCACGATGCTGAGCGCATCCTTCTTGCGCAGGGCGGGACGGGGTTCCAGGCCGGTTGCGACCATCAGCAGGACGGTGCACATCACATCCGGGTGTTCCCCCTTGCCGCCCGTGATCTTCCGCCACGCGTCTTCCGTTTCCTGGTCGTGGTGCGTCAGCTCGTCGAGACCGCTGTTGGTGAAGAAGAAAACGCCTGCCAGCGCGCCGATATCTTCCCTGGGAATGAAATCCGCGGCGGGGTGCGTCCTGAGGGTCGGCAAGACGTTGCCGAGGAAGTTTTCACGCGCTTCACGCAGCGCGCCCTGGATCGTCGCTGGAGCTTCTTCGCTCCATTCGTCCAGGACCGGGCAGTCATGCTTCTTTTTCTTGCTGGCCAGTGCATGGAGTGCCATGAACTGGCCAGCGGAAAACAGCTTTTTTGGCTTCTTCTCGACGAAGAGCACCAACAATGCGCTGTTGATGACTGCTTCGCAGGACTCGTTCATCTGGAGTTCCTGGCGCGCCACGCCCAGCTTTCCGGCCAGCCAATAGCTCAACTCGTGCTGGGCCAGGATGCTCTCGCGGCGGTTCCGTTCCTCCTGGTAACGGGCATGAGTCATCGGCGCGTCGAGCGTCCACAAGGACAGCATCTGCTTTTCCACCTGGGGGACGGCGTGCGGGGGTTCCAGGATCAGGTCTTCCGGCAGGCGCAGCAGGACACGCAGCGCGTCGGCGCCGGCCTTCGACAGCGAGAGGAGACTTTTCTGGCGCAGCAGGTCGGCGGCCGGCCCGAGTTTTCCGCCGGATGTCGACTCGAGCGCCAGGCTAACCAGCGTCACCAGGCGAGTACGCGCTGCCTCGAGTTCGGGGCGAAGGTTGGCCGTGCCGAAAAAGCTGGCCAGCTGGACGACCCCCTTTGCGCCTTCACGCCTGATGGCGGCGAGGCGCTCACTGTCGATGAGACGCTGACTCAAGCCATAACGGAGCACCTGCTCGAAATAGGGGCGGGTATCGACGGTTGCGAGATCGGTATTGCTGGACATCGTGTCTGGCGCGCGAAGCGCGACGGCTTCGCGCTTCCCTGTCAAATGGCGGATTCTTCTTCGTCTTCCGGAATCTTCGGCACGCCCGGCTCCCCGGCCGGGAGCGGCGATGGCACATGAGCGGCTTCCAGTTCGCGACGACTGCGATCCTGGATTTCGATGATCAGCAATTCGAAGCTGTCCTGGAACTCGTGGCGAAGAATCCACGCCGTTTCCATCCAGTCGCCGTCGGCCACTTCGGAGCGCGGCATCGCCGGACGTGCGAGTTCCATCGAGTCGCCGGCTTCGAGCCCCTGCTCCATGTCGTCGAACTGCTCCGCGTCGAAAGTGTGCGTCCGTTTCGGCGCCATCGCCTTCTCGAGATCGAAGTCTTCTTCGAACCGGCCGTGGAAGGCGAAGTTCTGCAGCAGATCGTGGTAGTCGGTGAAGTAGTCGGCCAGCAGGCGAATGCCTTCATCGCGCTCGGTGAGGCATTCGAGGATCTCGGCGCAGGACGCCGGCGTCCGGTGCATCACGGCGTTCATCGTGTTGCGCAGGCGCGGCACGTATTTTTCGATCGGCTCGCCATATTTGCGTTCGAGCAGGATGGCGTCGACAAACTGTTCCGGACTGACCACCAGGTTGATCACCGACTCCTTGCTGGAGTCGAACTCGCGCATGATGGCCAGCAGATCCTTCGGTTCCATCTCGTCGAGGACGCTCACCAGCGCCTGGTCGCCTCCCGCTTCCGCGATGGCGACCAGTTGGGATTCCGCCTCGGCGATTTCGCCGGCGAGGATCAGGGCTTGGGTCTGGAGGACGACGGGGTGGGTCATGGTTCAGTGCTCAACGGTCAGGGGTATCGAAGCCTTGTTCGGCCATCCAGCTTTCGCCGGCCTTGCCAAGGTCTTCCGTATCGTCTTCATCTTCATCGTCGACGTGAAAGGTCGAGTCGGGCCTGCGGATGTCTTCGGTCAGCATCCACTCGAGCACCGCGGTCGTGGTGAGGAACGCTTCGCCATCGGCGTTGCGCAGGCACATTTCGATGAGCGGACGCGCCCAGGGTTCGATGTCCAGGGTCTTTTCCATTTCGGCCCAGCGGGGAAAGCGACCGAGCCCCGGAGTGCTGTTGGCCGCCCGGTCAAGAATCCTGCGGTCGTTGAACGTATAGGCCCCGTGCAGCGCCGGCGCGACCATCTCCGGCGCCTCCTCGATCATCGGCAACAGATCCTTCAGGCACTGGCGCTTTTCCTGCAGCCGCCTGGCGAGCACGTTCCTGTTTTCTGAATCGGTGCGCAGGTCATCCAGTTCGCTGTTGTAGCGCTCGGAAAGATCCTCGAAATAAAACGACGTCATGTAATCACTTTCTCGATATATGCGTTCCACAGCGAGGCCGCTTCCTGCAGTGGGTCGTCGATCAGGTTGCGACGCCGCAGCGCATCGTATTCGCGACGCCTGGCCTCGTCCCCCAGCAATTCGTAAGCCATCTGCACTTCCCGAAACCGCGCCGCAGCGTCGGCCGAGGGATTTTTGTCGGGATGGTACAGACGGGCAGCCTTCCGGTAGGCCGATTTGATTTCATCAAGAGATGCAACAGGCGAAATATCAAGGACTTCGTAGGGATCTCTCATTTTACGATTATTAATCAGCCGGGTTTATGGCCGTCAGTATAACAACGAACTATCGTGTTTTTGCGACTCGAGGGCCGTGGCATGAAGTGCTCTTACAGAACGCTAAAACTCAGCATCGCAATCAAAGTCGGCGGCAACGCGGCCAACAGCAGACTGAGCGGGTTGACCGCTTCGTCATCGAGGTGCCCCTTGAGAATCGCGACGCCTGCGGGATTGGGCGCGTTGGCGATGACGGTGAGTCCGCCCCCCGATACTGCGCCCGCGACCAGGGCGTACTTGAACTCATCGGACAAGCCTTCGACCAGGGAGCCGAGGTACGTCAGGGCGGCATTGTCGGTGAATGCCGTCAGCGCGGTTGCGCCGAAGAATACCGCCTCGCTGCTCATGCTCATCAGCACCGGCTGCAGCCACCATTGCTGCTGCCCGCCTAACACCACCAAGCCGGCCAGGAAGAAGGCAACCAGCAGTCCTTCGCGCAGGATCAGGGGATTCTGATGATGCTGGTAGGCGCTGGCCACGCCGAGAAAGAACAGGAACAGGCCCATGAAGATCGCGGGATGGTGGGCGAATACGACGACCCCGGCCAGGAAACCCAGATGAACGACGACCAGCGCCGGCGGCACCGGAACCGCGCCCTTGCTGCCGCCAGCCAAGGGTAGATTGGCCAGTTCCTTGCGAAACAGCAGGGCGACGCCGATGGCGTTGACCACGACCGCGATCGCGGCTTTCCAGCCAAACGTCGCCAGCATGAAACTGATGTCCCAGCCCCATTTGCCCGCAACCATCAGCACCGGCGGCGCAGCGAAAGGAGTCAGCGTGCCGCCGATCGAGACATTCACGAACAGCACGCCCAGCGTGGCGTATTTCAGCCGCGACGAGATGCCGCGCGAAAAGAAGCCGTTGACCAGGATCAGGGCGGCCAGAGTCATCGCAGCCGGCTCGGTGATGAACGAGCCGAGCAGCGGCACCACCGCCATTACCGTCAAGTAATAGCCCAGGCTGCCTGGCAAGGGCAGTGCGCGTGCGATCAGGCTCGTGGCGCTCATCGCCGTCTGCAGGATCGGGCGCGTGGCGGCGATCACCATGATGGCGAACACGAACAAAGGCTCGGTGAAGTTGCGCGAGTCGACGTACTCGATGGCGATCGACGAGCCTTCGATCGCGAACATGCTTAAAACCAGGATCAGCGCCCAGAAGCCGAATACCGCTTCGATCTCGCCCAACAAATGCCAGATGCCCGCATGTGTCGGCCGCGTGTGGGCGAGGCGCTCGAAGATTCGGGTCGAGAAGGTGTGCAGGATCGCCACCGCGAACAAGGCAGTGGCGACGAACTGAATGAGCGTGGGTGCGTTCATGGGGATCGTAGAAAAGCCGCGTGGCGGCCCGACCATCGCATCAACCTGCCACGCTTGATTGCGTGAGCACCCGGCCCGAGTCTAACGCAAACTTGTTGATCTCGAAACGGCACCCTACCCATTCCGGCGCGGCCAGATAGCGCCCCATCGAAGCGTCACCGCGCCCGAACGTCAACCGGTGGCGCACAAGTCCCGCCCACCGGCTTCATTAATATGGAAGTCATATTCCTCACCTATTGTGGTGAAACCGAGACTTCCTGCCAGACAGCCATGATTCGTCACATCACCGAGAAACTTGTGCCCCCGGTCCCGCGCTTTCATTTGCCCCGGGACGATGGCCTGTATCAGCCTATTCTCTTCGCATTCGTCACCGACCGTATGCGTCAGTGCATCGAGCATGAACGACAGATCCTGCTCGATGCCGTTTCGCCAACAGTCCGCGCACGGCAGGAGAAAGTCTTCCAGTGCTACGACCCGCATGCGAGCCACCGTACCTACCAGAACATCCTGAGGCGCTTTCGCCTGCCGGAGAAGCAGGAGGGTGCCCGGTGGGCGAGAGACTGAATCAGCGCCGAAGCAGTTGATCATTCCGTGCCTGATACACCGCACCGACAAGCCCGCCGGGCGAGTCCAGGGCGAGCTGTAATCACAAATCCGGCAAGGAGTGGTGGGGGTCACAGAGCACCTCAGCGACCACGTGCCGGATTCATCCCTGCTCGCCCCGCTGTCATCGGCGGACCCGCTGCCCCATCAGCCTGGCGTCGGTTCGCTTCACCTCGGTCCGAGAGACTCCACGATGACGCACCTCCTGCACCCCGCGATCTGGCTTTCCGCACGATTCGATTTCCGCTGGAAACTGGTCGGCAATGGCAGGCGCTCGCCACGACCCCGCCCCCGGATGCCGGCGCGAGCCGGAACGCCCATGAGGCGATCCTCGGCGATCTGTTCCGGCTGCGCGAGACCTTCGTCGAAGAGGCCGCTCGCGCGATGGCAGGGGGCGACCTGCGGGCCCGCGTGGTGGTACGCACGCACGACGAGATCGGTCACGTCGGCAACGGATTCAATGCGATGGCGGAGAGCTTTTCGGCGCTGATCGCCAAGGTCGCCGGGGCGGCCGGCAATACCCGGTCGGCTGCGAGCGAGCTCACCGACCAGGTCGCGCAGGTGACCGCGGCGTCAGCCCGCCAGAGCGAATCGGCCGCGCGCTCGTCGAGTTCGGTGCAGGCGCTCGCAGTCAGCGTGCAGCAGGTCGCCACGCACGCCGAGGACACGAGCCGGATTGCCCGGCAGGCAGCGGAACTTTCTGTCGACGGTCGGGCCGTCGCCGATCAGGCCGCTGCCGGCATGCAGTGCATCGTCGACGACATCGCCGCCGCCGTAGCCGCGGTGCTGGCGCTCGAGGAGCTCGCGGGCGGATGCCCCACCCTCTTGCCGCGTTGCGGCTCGATCGCCCGGAAAGATCTTTATCTGCTTCGAGGAACATCATGCTTTCGAAATCCGACCTTTTTGTCCTGTTCGACGCTCTCCTCGAGACTCATGCGCTCGAATACGAATTCCAGCCGATTGCCGACATCGGCCGGGCGTCGGTGCTGGGCTACGAGGCGCTGATGCGCGGGCCGGTCGGCTCCGCGTTGCGCTTACCCGACGACCTGTTGCGTGTCGCAAAAAGCGCCGGGCGCATGGCGGACCTCGAGCGCGAGGCCTGCCTCGGAGCGATCAGCGCGTTTGGGCGAGTGGGCGTGCCCGGAAAGCTGTTCCTGAACCTGTCGGGATCGATGATCGAGCACTTTGCGCGAGACAACGGACGCCAGATGCTGGACTGCGCTCAGCAGGCCGGACTCTCTCCGGGCCGGCTCGTGCTCGAACTGACCGAGCACGAGCGCGTCGAGGATGTCGAGGGGCTGCAGGCGGCGATGAAGACGCTCGCCGCGCTCGGCGTCACGCTCGCGCTCGACGATTTCGGCGATGGCCGCTCGAGCCTGCGCCTGTGGGTGCAACTGAAGCCGCAGATCGTCAAACTCGACAAGTATTTCGTGCGGGGCCTGCAGGGCGACAGCCGCAAGATCGAGGTGATCCGCAGCGTGCTGCGGCTGGCCGAAGTACTCGCCACGCCGCTCGTCGCCGAAGGCATCGAGGATGCGGCCGAACTCGCGGTGCTGCGCGACCTCGGCTGTCATTACGCACAGGGTTACTGCATCGGCCGTCCGAGCGCGGCGCCGGCTGTCGCGCTGCCGGACGCGGTGGTGAATGTGCTGACGTCGGGAAAAATCTCGGTGCTGCCGGTGCTCGCGCGCCCGCAGCGCATCGGGCACTCGGTCGACCGGCTGAAGGTGTCCGCCCCCGCGGTCGGACCGCAACTCGCGAGCAGCGAACTGTTTCGCATCTTCGGCGCGAATCCGGACCTGCATGCGGTCGCGGTAGTCGATGGCACCGTGCCCCTGGGCCTGGTGAACCGTCGCGATTTCATCGAGAAATACATTCAACCGTTCCACCGCGAGCTCTACAGCAAGCGGCCGGTGATGCAGTTCATGAATGCGAGCCCGATCTGCGCGGAACGCTCCTCCCCGCTCGATTCGCTGATCAACGTGCTCACCGGCGACGATCAACGCTACCTGCGCGATGGCATCATCGTCACCGAGGACGGCCGATACGCGGGCATCGCAACCGGCGAGAGTCTCGTGCGCGCGGTCACCGAGCTGCGGATCGAAGCGGCGCGCCACGCGAACCCGCTGACGCTCCTGCCCGGCAACATTCCGCTCACGGAGCATATCGGCCGGCTGCTCCACGCCGGCGTGTCGTTCGCCGCCTGCTATTTCGATCTGAACAACTTCAAGCCCTTTAACGATCTTTACGGTTACTGGCGTGGTGACGAAATGATCAAGCTGGCGGCGAAAATCGTCGCGCACCACTGCAATCCGACGCAGGACTTCGTCGGCCACGTCGGCGGGGATGACTTCGTGGTGTTGTTCCAGAGTGAGAACTGGGCGGACCGCTGCGAGCGCATCGTCGAGCAGTTCAATTGCGAGGCGCGCTCGCTGTTCGACCCGCGGGAGCTCCAGCAGGGAGGCTTCCACAGCGAGGATCGCCGCGGTTTCCCGAGTTTTTTCCCGCTGACGACAATCGCAGCGGGCGAAGTCAGCGTGTCGCCAGGCCAGTTTCGGCACCCCGAAGAGGTCGCCTCGGCTGCCGCTGCGGCGAAGAAGATCGCGAAGCTGGCGCCGAGCGGTGTGCATCGCGCACGCCTGGGGAAGGTGATCGCGCTGCGCGAAGCGATCGCGTAGCGCAATTCAGGCCAAGTTTCGCATCCCGCACGGGGGGCGTTGTCGTCGCGTCGCGCATTGGAATTCTGTCCGTCCGACGATGACGTGGTGCCGGCGCCTGAACTCGCACGTGCCACGTCCCGTCCAATGGAAGCATTTTTCTTCCGCGCGGGGCCGGTCGCCCGTCAGGTGCAGCCGGCACGAGCATCAAGAGGCGGTCCACCATGCCCGAGTCCACCGTGTACCTCGACACCCCCGACTTTCGCCCCGGCGTTCCACCCGCGCTCCGGTGGTTCGAAGCGCTTGACGAGATGCGAAGGCACGCCGGCAGAGCGCTCGATCGCATCAACCTCGGTCGGCAGGAAACCGGCTTCGAGGTTGTTTTTTCGCGGCCGGCGGTCCGTCTGCGCGTCTATGGAAAGTCACGGAAAGGGTCACCTGTCCTGCTTATCGTGCCGGCGCCGATCAAGCGTCCGTATATCTGGGATCTCTCGCCGGAAAGAAGCGTCGTGCGCAAGGCGGTGGACCGCGGCTTCGACGTCTACCTGGTCGAATGGACCGAAGCGCAGGACGACGAGGGTCGCTTCGGCCTCGAAGAATATGCGCTGCTCGCACTCGGGGAGTGCATCGAGGCGATCCGGGCTCGGTCGCAGTCCGGCCGGATCTTCCTTGCGGGGCATTCGCTCGGCGGCACTTTCGCGGGCCTCTACAGCGCTTGCCATCCCGAACACGTCAGGGGCCTCGTGCTGATCGAGGCGCCGCTCCATTTTGCCGAGGCCTCCGGGGCGTTCAAGCGCATGCTCGACGCCGGGGTCCCCGCGCAAGCCGTGCTTCAGTCGTCGCACCCTGTTCCGGGTTCGCTGATCAACCTGATGAGCCTGTGGGCGTCGCCGAAGACCTTTCAGCACGAGCGGTATCTCGATTTCGTCACGAGCCTGGGTTCGCGCGCGGACCTCGAAACCCACGTGCGCGTCGAACGATGGACGCTGGACGAACTCCCGATGCCGCGCAGGCTGTTCGACGATGTCGTCGAGCAACTCTATCGCAAAGACCGGTTCATGCGCGGCGAACTGACGATCGGAAACAAGCGCATTCGCCCTCGTGACGTGACGTCGCCCGTGTTTGCGGTTTTCGACCCGAACAGCCACATTATTCCGCCCGCCTCGCTCCTCGCGTTCTACGAGCAGGTCGGCAGCCAGGACAAGGAGGCGATGCCCTACCCCGGGGACACCGGCGTCGCGTTGCAGCACGTCGGCGCGCTGGTCGGCGAAAACGCGCACCGCCTGATCTGGCCGCGAATTTTCGACTGGCTGGAGCGGCTCGCCGCCGGATGATCGCCGCTTCCCTCGCACCGGGTGTAGCCGGACGACTGGCACAAAACCGAGATGCAGCCAACTTGACGACCTCCTCGGTAAAAATGCAAAAATGGGAAAATAAGAGGAAGACAAGAAAATCGGGCTTGCCCCTGCTCTCGACTTTCACCCATTTGGTGAAGGTGACCCATCTGCTTGAAGGCCAATAGACCCATGAGCAATACTCCGCCATTCCTGGTGCCTGCCCGAATCGAGTCGTCGCGCCTCGTTCTGCGCACGTTTTGCCCGGATGACTGGCCCTTCCTTCACGAGCACTATTCCGACGCCGAGAGCACTCGCTTCACTTTTCGCCGCGCGCTTTCCGAAGGTGACAGCTGGTATGCGATGGCGAACATGGTCGGGCACTGGCATCTGAGAGGTTACGGCCCCTACGCCGTCGAGGAAAAAGCGAGCGGAAACGTGCTGGGTACGGTCGGGCTCTGGTACCCGAAGGACTGGCCCGAACCCGAAATCAAATGGGCGCTGACCCGCCGCTACTGGGGCAAGGGTTACGCCAGCGAGGCGGCGCGCGCCGTGCAGGCGATGGCCAAAGAGCATCTTCCGGACGTCTCGCTGATCAGCTTCATCCACGCCGAGAACGCGGCATCGATTGCGCTGGCCCTCGCCGTCGGGGCAACGTTCGAACAGGAAATGCCATTTCGCGGCGCGACCTGGCACATCTACCGGCACCCGCGCTGAAAGGCCGCACTCCGGTTCACGTGGGCCGGGGCGACGCCACGCGCTGGGGCTGCCTGCAGAAGCGATAGCAGACGCCCGGTCTCCTCCCCCGACCGGGTCGCCGGTTTCCTTGCTCAGTGAGGATGCTTGACGATGCGCAGGTAGGGCTTGGGAGCCTGCCAGCCTTCCGGGAAGAGCTTCTTCGCGTCGTCGTCGGATACCGAGCCGGCGATGATCACGTCCTCGCCCGGCTTCCAGTTCACAGGCGTCGCCACCTTGTGTGCGGCGGTCAGCTGCACCGAATCGAGCACGCGCAGGATCTCGTCGAAGTTGCGGCCGGTCGTCATCGGATACGTCAGCATCAGCTTGATGCGCTTGTCCGGACCGATCAGGAACACTGTCCGGACAGTCGCGTTGGTCGCCGGAGTACGTCCCTCCGACGTTCCCGGCTCGTCGGCGGGAAGCATGTTGTACAGCTTCGCCACCGCCAGGTCCCGGTCGCCGATCATCGGATAGCTCGGGCGGTAGCCCTGCGTCTCCTCGATATCCCCCACCCACGATTCATGGCTCTCGACCGGATCGACGCTCAGGCCGATGAGCTTGCAGTTACGCTTCGCGAACTCCGGCTCGATCTTTGCCATGTAGCCGAGTTCGGTCGTGCATACGGGCGTGAAGTCCTTCGGATGTGAAAACAGGATCGCCCAGCTGCCGCCGATCCACTCGTGGAACCGGATGCGGCCCTGGGTGGTGTCAGCAGTGAAATCAGGGGCGATATCGTTCAGGCGTAGCGACATGATTTGCTCCTTGTCCGGTTGCTGAAGGGCTGTTTGGGTATAGGTCTTTTGCCCGTTTTTTCCAAGGTAAACTGAACGAAGTCGGGGATCGACGTTTCGTCGGGCTGCCCGCCTCGGCAATCAGAACAGGAATGGCTGCTTCGTCGCAGGCGCGGTCGTGGGCCCGGTGGGAAAGACTTTCGCCTGCCGCGGTTTGAACCACACCGTGCGGCCGGACGACAGTTCGAGATTCGCGGCGCGTTCGCGCGTCAGTTCGACTTCGATCGTCTCCGCCTCGTGCTCGAGTTCGACGCGCACCAGCGGCCCGATGCGATGCACGTGGCTAACGACCGCTTTCATGCCGCCCGAAATCGGTGCGGCGTCGAGGTCGATGTCGTGCGGGCGCACGAACGCGATCGAGCCTGCTCCGGGCGCCTCCCCTTCCCGCTCGACTTCCGCCCAGCAGCCGTGCATGCGGTGGTGGAAGACGTTCACATTGCCGAGGAACTGGTAGACGAACGGCGACGCGGGGCTCGAATAGACTTCGTCCGGCGAGCCGATCTGCTCGATGCGGCCGCGGTTCATGACGACGACGCGGTCGGCGACTTCCAGCGCCTCTTCCTGGTCGTGCGTGACGAACACCGACGAGATGTGCATCTCGTCGTGGAGGCGCCGCAGCCAGCGGCGCAGCTCCTTGCGCACCTTGGTGTCGAGGGCGCCGAACGGCTCGTCGAGCAGCAGCACTTTCGGCTCGACCGCAAGCGCGCGAGCGAGCGCGATGCGCTGGCGCTGGCCGCCCGAGAGCTGCGACGGGTAGCGGTTCGCGAGCCAGTCGAGTTGCACGAGCTTCAGCAGGTTCATCACGCGGTCGCGGATCTCGGCCTCCGGCGGCCGCCCCTTTCTCGGCCGCACGCGCAGGCCGAACGCGACGTTCTCGAACACCGACATGTGCCGGAACAGCGCGTAATGCTGGAACACGAAGCCGACCTGGCGCTCGCGTGCATGCACGTGCGTCGCCTCCTCGCCACCGAACAGCACATTGCCGCCGTCCGGAGATTCCATGCCGGCGATGATGCGCAAGAGCGTCGTCTTGCCGCAGCCCGAGGGCCCGAGCAGCGCGACCAGTTCACCGGTCGGGATGTCGAGCGACAGGTTGTCGAGCGCGACGAAGTTGCCGAAGCGCTTGCTGATGTTGCGGATTTCGATGCTCATGGGCGTTCCGTGGCAACAGACGGGGGCAGTTCGGTTTTCTCGGGCGGCAGTTCGGCCGTCAGCATCTCGGTTTCCTTGCGCATGCGCCATTCGACAATGGTCTTCGCGACGAGCGTGACGAGGCCGAGGAAGGCGAGCACCGTCGCCGCGGCGAACGCGCCGATCTGGTTGTATTCGTTGTAGAGGATCTCGACGTGCAGCGGCAGCGTGTTCGTTTCGCCGCGGATATGGCCGGAGACGACGCTGACCGCGCCGAATTCGCCCATCGCGCGCGCGTTCGCGAGGATCACGCCGTACATCAGGCCCCACTTGATGTTCGGCAGCGTCACGCGCCTGAACATCTGCCAGCCGGAGGCGCCGAGCGACACCGCGGCTTCTTCCTCGTCGCGACCCTGCGCCTGCATCAGCGGGATCAGTTCGCGCGCGACGAACGGGAAGGTCACGAACAGCGTCGCGAGGATCATGCCCGGCAGCGCGAAGATGATCCTGATGTCGTGCGCGGCGAGCCACGGGCCGAAGAAGCCCTGCGCACCGAACAGGATGATGAAGATCAGGCCGGCGACGACCGGCGACACCGCGAACGGCAGGTCGATCAGCGTCGTCAGCAGGCTTTTGCCGCGGAACTCGAATTTCGCGATCGCCCACGCGGCGGCCACGCCGAACGCGATGTTGAACGGCAGCACAAGCGCCGCGATCGTCAACGTCAGCAGCATCGCCGAGCGCGCCTCGCCTTCCTGCAGCGCCTCCCAGTAAGTCTGCGCGCCCTGCGCGAACGCCTCCCAGAACACCGCGATCAGCGGCAGCACGAGGAACAGGAACAGGAAGCCGAGCGCGACCGCAGTCAGCAGCAGGCGAACCCAGCGCGGCTCCGCAGTGGCACGACGCGTCGTCGTCATGGCCGCCCTCCGGCAATCGCGATGGCCCCCGGTGCATCGGCCGGCGCATCCTCATCCCGGCTCTTCGTGTGGCGGTTCGCCGCCCACCACTGCAGCAGGTTGATCACCAGCAGCATCACGAACGAGATCACGAGCATCACCACCGCGAGCGCGGTCGCGCCGAGGATGTCGTACTGTTCGAGCTTCGAGATGATCAAGAGCGGCGTGATTTCCGAGATCAGCGGCATGTTGCCGGCGATGAAGATCACCGAACCGAACTCGCCGATCGCGCGCGAGAACGCGAGCGTGAAGCCGGTCAGCCACGCGGGAAAGATCCCCGGCAGCAGCACCCGCGTGAAAGTCTGCCAGCGGGTCGCGCCGAGAGTTGCGGCAGCTTCCTCGACCTCCGCCTCGATGTCCTCGATGACCGGCTGCAGCGTGCGCACGACGAACGGCAGCGTGACGAAGATCAGCGCAACGACGATGCCCAGCGGCGTGAACGCGACCTGGACGCCGAGCTTGGCGAGATGCTGGCCGATCCAGCCGTTTTGCGCGTACAGCGTCGCGAGCGTGATGCCGGCCACCGCGGTCGGCAGCGCGAACGGCAGATCGACGAGCGCGTCGACGAAGCGCTTGCCCGGAAACGGATAACGCACCAGCACCCACGCGACGATCAGACCGAACAGCGCGTTGACCGCGGCGGCCCCCAGGGACGCGCCGAAAGTCACGCGGTAGGACGCAAGCGCACGCTCGCTACTCGCGGTCGCCCAGAAATCGCTCCACGACATCTGGCCCGTGAATAAAATCATGCCGGCGAGCGGGATCAGCACCAGCAGGGTCAGATACGTGAGCGTGTAACCCAATCCGAGACGGAAACCGGGCAGGACTCCATCGCGTTTGGCTGCGGCAGGAAACATGTGAGGGGCGACGTGACGAAAGGCTGAAAGCGACGCAGCCCGCCTGAGAGGCTGTGAAAAATCCCCGGCCAGTTATATGCCTTTGGTATAATTAGGTCTTGCTACGAGGTCTGGATTTGCGCCGATGACGAAGACGCGAGCACGGGTGCTGCTGCCCAACCGGGGGCAGATGGAGTTTCGGGCGAGTGACCTGGAGTCACTGCTGCCGGAGGGGCATCGGGCGCGCCTGGTGTGGGCGTACGTCGAGCGGCAAGACCTGTCACGGTTCTACGCCGGGATTCGTGCGGTCGATGGCGGGGTGGGCCGCTCGGCAATCGCGCCGGAGATTTTGCTGGCGCTGTGGTTGTACGCCACGCTCGACGGGGTGGGCAGCGCGCGGGCGGTGTCACGGCTGCTCGAATCGCATGACGCCTACCGCTGGTTGTGCGGCGGGGTTCAGGTCAATCACCACACCCTTTCGGACTTTCGCAAGGATCAGGGCGAAGGGCTGGACGAGTTGTTGAGTGTGAGCATCGCCAGCCTGATGGCGGCCGGGGTAGTCAAGCTCAAACAGGTGGCGCAGGACGGGATGCGTGTGCGCGCCAGCGCCGGGGCGGGCTCGTTTCGCCGCAAGGAGAAGCTCGAAGGCTACCTGGAGGCGGCGCGCGCGGCCGTGGCGCGGCTCAAAGCCGAGGTGGAGGCGGACCCGGCGCAGGCCGAACGGGCGCGGGAAGCGGCCCGGCTACGGGCGGCGAAAGAGCGTGAAGCGCGTCTTGAGAAGGCGCTGGCGCGGCTGCCCGAGATCGAAGCGATCAAGCAGCGGCAAGGCAAAAACCCCGACCAGGCGCGCGCGTCGATGACCGATGCCGAAGCGACGGTGATGAAGATGGGCGACGGCGGCTTTCGGCCGGCGTACAACCCGCAACTGGCGAGCGACGCCGACTCGCTGGTGATCGTGGGGGTCGAGGTGGCCACCGTCGGCAGCGACCAAGGGCAGATGGTGCCGATGATCGAGCAGGTCACCGCGCGCTGCGGTCGGCTGCCCGAAGCCTGGCTGGTCGATGGCGGCTACGTCGGACACGAGCAGATCGAGCAGGCGAGCCAAAGCACCGTCGTCTATGGGCCGGTGCCGCAACCCAAGAACAAGGCGGTCGATCCTCACCAGGCGAAGGCCGGCGACAGCGAAGCGGTGGCGGCCTGGCGGCAACGGATGGGCACGGACGAGGCGAAGGTCATTTACAAGCGGCGAGCGGCAACGGCCGAATGCGTCAATGCGCACAGCCGCAACCGCGGCCTGCAGCAGTTCCGGGTGCGGGGTCTGGCGAAGGTCAAGTGTGTGATGCTGATCTTTGCTTTGGCGCACAACCTGATGCGCATGGTCAGCCTCGCACCGGAATTGCTCGGGGTAGGGATAGGTGCGTCTGCCGTTCCCGGAATCGGGGTTTAAGGGGCGAAAAATGGGGAAAAACGTCAAATGAACCGTCGATAGCAGCACAAACGGTGCAAAAACCCTATCGCGCCCAGCAAAACGGCGTTAACCCCGCTCGCGCGTCTAATCGGTCCTGCGAACGAAAGATTCACAAACTCTGAGCGGGCCGTCGAGCGGGCGAAACGGCGGATTCTACTTCTGAACGTAGATCTGGTCGAAGGTGCCGCCGTCCTTGAAATGGGTCGCGGCCGCCTTGCTCCAGCCGCCGAACATTTCATCGACGGTAAAGGTCTTGATCGGCGGGAACGCGGAAGCGTATTTCTTCAGTATTTCCGGATCGCGCGGGCGCAGGTAGTTTTTCGCGGCGTTCTCCTGGCCTTCCTTCGACCACAGGTATTCGAGGTAGGCGCGGGCGAGCTCGCGCGTGCCTTTCTTGTCCACGACTTTCTCGACGACCGCAACCGGAAATTCGGCGAGGATCGACAGGCTCGGGTACACAACCTCGAACTCGCCGCGGCCGAATTCCTTCGCGATCAGCTCAGCCTCGGATTCGAACGTCACGAGCACGTCGCCGATCCGGCGCTGCATGAATGTCGTCGTTGCGTCGCGCCCGCCGGAACCGAACAGCGGCGCGTTCTTCAGCCAGTTGCCGACGAACTCCTGCGCGGTCTTGTCGTTGCCCCCCGGCTGCTTCAGCGCGTAGCCCCATGCGGCGAGATACGAATAGCGGCCGTTGCCGGTGTTCTTCGGGTGCGGGATGATCAGCTGCACGGCACCCGGCTTCGCGATGTCGTTCCAGTCCTTGATCCCTTTCGGATTGCCCTTGCGCACGATGAACACCATCGTCGAGGTGTACGGCGACGCGTTGTCCGGGAAGCGCTTCGCGTAATCGGTCGCGACGAGGCCTTTCTCGGCGAGGAAATCGACGTCCGTCGCCTGGTTCATCGTCACCACATCGGCCTCCAGTCCGTCGGCGACCGCGCGCGCCTGCTTCGACGAGCCGGCATGCGACTGGCGGATTTCAACGGTTTCTCCGGTTTTTTCCTTCCAGTGCTTCTGGAAAAGCGGGTTGTAATCCTTGTAGACGTCGCGCGCGACGTCGTACGACACATTGAGCAGGTTCGACTGAGCGTGCACGCCCGTCGCGAGTGCGAGCCCGGCCGCAAGCAGCAGGGTGGAAAGTTTGTTCATGAAAACTCCAGTGGCGGAAGGGCAAGGTCAGCGGCATGAACGATAGCCGAAGCCGGCCAAAGCTGTCATGCATGAGATCCCCTTTCTTTATTACGAATGGAACTATGGGAAAATATCCCCACCCTTGGGCGAGCCGGCTTGTCAATATTCTGGTTGCGCCGCAGTTACCCGCCGTTACAAGGAGTTTTCTCCCCGAAGAGGCCGCGCAGCGGGAATATTGGAAGCGAGTAACGCATAATTTGTCCAAATGGAAGAATGACAATCCGGGCAACTGCCTGAAGCCCATTTCCAGGTTGGGAAGTCACGATGTCACTTCATGCCACTGTTACCTGTCCGAGTTGCGGGAGCACCGATTGCCGCAAGTCGAAATGGCAGTCCGAAAGCGAAAAGCCGGTGCATACGGGCAACCGCCCATATCGGTGCCGTGCCTGCGCACATCGCTTCCACGCCCCGGAACGCAAGCGGTCCCGCTGGCGGAACGGGGCGTCTTTCATGGTGCCGGTGCTGGTAATGGTGGCTGTGATGGCCGCAGTGATCGCCCTCGGCTCGAGGACCAGCGATGAAATCCCGGCGCAGAACCTTCCTGGCGTGCCGACTCCGATCGATCCCTACACGCTGCGCGCGGCCCACGAGGGGGATGCCGCGGCCCAGCTCCGGATTGCGAAGACGCTGCTGCTCGACTCCGCGAGCGACCGAGCGCAGTCGCTGGAGGCCGTTCGCTGGCTGCGGGCGGCGGCAGACAGTGAACATCCGGGAGCAATGGTGGAACTCGGAAAGCTCTACCGCAGCGGCTTCGGCGTGCTGCAGGACTACGACCAGGCAGCCCGATGGATCCGTACCGCGGCGGCGCGCGGCGACGCCGAAGGCATGCTCGAGCTGGGCCGCCTGTACCGCGACGGCGTCGGTTTCCCGCGCGACCCGGTGCGCGCCTACGTTTGGTTCAACCGCGCCGCCGCCGCGCTGAACATTGAAGCCGTGCGCGACCGCGACGAAATCGCGCGCAGCCTCGACGCGGATGAGCTGAAGCAGGCACAGGCGCAGTCTTCAAAAGTGGAATCCGGCGAGGCCGAAGCCGACCCGGTCAAGGAACGCAGAGGGGCGGGAGAATCGGTTACCGCAGGTTGACGGATAGGATCACTTGAACCATGATTCATGTATCAAGTGATACTCAAGAGACGAAGATGGAACTTGTCACCGTCGAACAGATTGCCGCCGTGATGGCGCTGATACCAGCCCCACACTCCTTTGCCGAACTGGACGAACAGGTTGCGGACGGATTGCCGAAGGCCGCTCTCAAGGCCGGCGTGGCGCGGATAGGTCGGAATGCCGATGAGCGTCGCGAGATTCTGCACCGGATAGTGCCCGAGGCGACGTTGAAGCGTCGGCAGGATCGGTTGAGTGCCTCCGAATCGGAGAAAACGGAGCGGCTTGCGCGGGTTTATGCGACCGCCCGCCACGTCTGGGATTCGGATGAGGATGCACTGGCGTTCCTGCATACACCCCATTCGATGCTCGGCGGCAGAACGCCGCTCGATGTCGCCATGACAGAACTGGGCGCGCGTCGAGTCGAAGCGCTGCTCTGGAGACTGTTCTACGGTATTGCCGCTTGATCCGCGTTTACCGGATTGCAGATGATCGACACCCGATCTGGGACGGAACGGGGGCGGCTCTCGTGGGCGGACGCTGGAACAGTTCCGGAAAATCCGTGATCTATGGCTCGTTGAGCTACGCCTGCGCGATGCTTGAGATCCTGGCGCATGCCGGTATCGGCCGAGTGCCACGTACCCAGCGCTTCGTTGTCGCAGAAGTGCCGGATGAACTATCTGTAGAACGCCACGACCCGCTCACCCTGCCGGCCGGCTGGGATGCCGAGGACAGCAGCGTTGCCCGTGGATTCGGCGATGACTGGCTTGTGTCCGCCCGAAGCCTGGTACTCGTCGTTCCGTCCGTCGTGGCCCGCCTGGAGTTCAATGCGATCATCAATCCCCGGCATCCAGAATTTCAGAAGTTGATGGTCTCCATTCCTGAACCGGTGATCTGGGACAGCCGACTGTTCAGGACGATTCCCGTGACCGACTGATGCTGCAACGGCGCGCATCAACCAAATATCGATGTCCCCGGCGAATGAGTGTCACGAGGCGTCGGAATCCACCCTTGCATCGGCCCGGGGAATGCCGGCCGCCGCGGCGAGCATCTCCCGGCGGCTTTCGGGCGTTTCCAGGCTGATCCGTCCCAGCGCGCCGCTGCGGTAATCGTTGAGGAAGATTTGCGAGGCTTTCTCGAGATCCGGCGCGCCGCCCTTGAGCCGGCAGCCGCGCCGCGCCGCGATCGTCTCGACGAGGCCGACGCCGTCCAGCGCCTCGATGCGTTCCGGCGCGATGGCGTAGCGCGCCGCCAGCAGCGCCGGGTAACGTTCCAGCAGCAGGTCGCCGAGGAACGTTGCGACCTCCTCGTCGATGACGGCGTTGCGCCCGATCGCGTGGCTCGCGGCGAGCATGAAGCCGTCCGAGTCGTACGCGATCTTCGGCCACATCAGGCCAGGCGTGTCGGTGATCGTCATGTGCGAGCCGAGGTCGAAAGTCTGCTGCGATTTCGTCACCGCCGGCTCGTCGCCGACTTTCGCGACGCGGCGTTTCAGCAGCGCGTTCATCAGCGTCGATTTGCCGACGTTCGGGATGCCCATGATCATGATGCGCAGCAGCTTGGTGCCGTCGTTGCGGTGCGGCGCGAGCGCCTGGCACAGGCCGGGCACGCGCGCGACGTCCCCCGGCTTTTTGCACGACAGCGCGACCGCCTTCACACCTTGCTGACTGTTGAAGAAATCGAGCCAGGCGTGCGTCGCGGCAGGATCGGCGAGGTCGGCCTTGTTGAGCACCTTGAGGCACACGCGCTGCCGGTGCCGGCGCAACTCGTGGATCATCGGATTGCTGCTCGCCTCCGGGATGCGGGCATCGAGCACCTCGATGACGACGTCGGTCAGCGCCATCGTTTCGGCCGCTTTCTTGCGCGCCGAGGTCATATGACCGGGAAACCACTGGATCGACATCTGGAATGAAAGCCCTGGAGAAGGGGCGCATTATCGCCTCCTTCGTCGGCAGCTTGGGGCAAAATGGCGAACTTTCGAGGGAATGCGGATGAATCGTGACAAGGTGCTCGCGGCGACGCGACAGTGGCTGGAGAAGGCGGTGATCGGACTCAACCTGTGTCCGTTCGCAAAGGCGGTGTATGTGAAGAACCAGGTGCGCATCGTCGTCAGCGACGCCCGGCACGTCGATGCGTTCCTCGAAGAGCTCGACCGCGAACTCGATTTCCTCGCTGCCGCCAACCCTGAAGAAATCGATACGACGCTGCTCGTACATCCGACGCTGTTCCCCGATTTCCTCGATTTCAACGAGATCGTCGGCATCGCCGAGGAAGCCGTCGCCGAGCACGAGCTCGAAGGCGTCCTGCAGGTCGCGAGCTTCCATCCGCGCTTCCGCTTCGAAGGCACCGGCGAGGACGACATCGAGAACTACACCAACCGCTCGCCGTATCCGACGTTGCATCTGCTGCGCGAGGACAGCATCGAGCGTGCGGTCGCCGCGTACCCGGATGCCGAAACGATCCCCGAGCGCAACATCGAGACGATGAACCGTCTCGGCCACGAAGGCTGGAAAGCGCTCGGCATTCCCGACGGCGGCGAGGACGACACGCCGTGAGCGAGGCCCACGCAAAGGGCCGGCACCCGGCGAGTCGCGGGCGCACCCGCGGTAAACCGCAGCCGTCCCCGGCACCGAGCGCTGCGCCCTCCCCGACAGCCGCCGTGGTGCCTGACATCCGGCCAGGCCAGTCGGTCGAACTGCTCAAGGAACTCCACATCCTGACGCGCGACGGCAAACTCAACCAGGACAGCCGGCGCAAGCTCAAGCAGGTTTATCACCTGTACAACTTCATCGAGCCGCTGCTCGAAGAAGTGATGAGCGCGCGCGGCGACCTGACGCTCGCCGACCACGGCGCCGGCAAGTCGTATCTCGGCTTCATCCTCTACGACCTGTTCCTGAAGGCGCGCGAAGGGGGGCAGAGCGGCGGCCACATCTACGGCATCGAGACGCGCGACGAACTGGTCGCGAAGTCGCGCGAACTCGCGGCGCGACTCGGCTTCGTCCGCATGAGTTTCCTGAACCTGTCGGTCGGCGACTCGATCGAGTCGCCCGAGCTGCCCGAACATATCGACATCGTCACCGCGCTGCACGCCTGCAACACCGCGACCGACGACGCGATCCGCTTCGCGTTGCACAAGCGCGCCCGCTTCATCGTGCTCGTGCCGTGTTGCCAGGCCGAGGTCGCCGCCGCGCTGCGCCGGCACAAGAACGAATCCTTCGGCAAGACGCCGCTGTCCGAGATCTGGCGCCACCCGATCCACACGCGCGAATTCGGCAGCCAGCTGACGAACGTGCTGCGCTGCCTGCTGCTCGAATCGCACGGCTACCAGCTCACGGTGACCGAACTTGTCGGCTGGGAGCATTCGATGAAGAACGAGCTGATCATCGCGCGGGCAACAGGCCAGCCGCGAGGCAACGCGCAGGAGCGGCTCGCGCAGATCCTCGCCGAACTCAACCTGGAAGAGCTTCGCGATCGTTTTGCGTATTGAAGAGCAGCGGCAAAGCCGGGCGGCGGCGCGCACGATTGCGCCGGCTCGCTTGATCTGGGCAAAGTACCGCAGCCCCGCGATGCGTTAATCTGCAGTTCCCCCACCGGCCGCCCCACATGTCCAACTTTCCATATCCGATCCTCGTCGCCGCGATTTTCCTGTTCGGCTGCCTCGCAGTCCTGCATATCCACCGGCGCCAGCAGGACGCCCAGCGCGACTTGCCGCAGCGCGACGAGTACCTTGCCTCACACCGCCAGCAGACCCCCGCCTGCCTGCGCTGCGCGTCGACCGACACGCGCGAATTCGGACTCCACGAAGGCGAGGACGCGCAGCGCATCGTCGCCTGCAAGAAGTGCGACAAGCTGATGTACCGCTACCGGCGCACGGCGGCTGCATAAGGCTGCATAAGATCCCGAACGGATAGAACATTCCGCTCGGCCGGGCGGTCCACCCCACATATCCAGCGTGGAGGCCTCGGCCATGGACGTCATCCCCTTGCTCGCGCGACTCGGCGTCGCGAGCGGTCAACTCGAAGGCGGCGAGCTGCCGGTACGCAGCCCGATCGATGCAGAAATCATCGCGCGGCTTGCGCCGCATACGCCTGCGCACGCCGGCGTCGCACTTGATCGCGCGCAGCAGGCTTTTTTCACGTGGCGCGACGTCCCGCCGCCGCGGCGCGGCGAAGTGGTGCGGCAGTATGGCAACCTGTTGCGCCGGCACAAGACCGATCTCGGCGAACTGGTGTCGATCGAAGCGGGCAAGATCCGCCAGGAAGGTCTCGGCGAAGTGCAGGAGATGATCGACATCTGCGACTTCGCCGTCGGCCTGTCGCGACAACTCCACGGATTGACGATCGCGAGCGAACGCCTCGGCCACCGCATGATGGAGCAGTGGCACCCGGCGGGCGTCGTCGGCGTCGTCTCTGCATTCAACTTCCCCGCCGCGGTGTGGGCCTGGAACGCCGCGCTGGCGTGGGTGTGCGGCGACAGCGTGGTGTGGAAACCGTCGCCACGAACCCCGCTCACGGCGCTTGCGTGTGCGGCGCTGTTCGATTCGCTGCGCAGCGAATTCGACGACCTGCCGCAAGGCCTGCTTGAAGTGCTGGTCGGCGGCAATGAACTCGCGACCCTGCTCGCCGACGACCGGCGCGTCGCGGTCCTCTCGGCGACCGGTTCGACGGCCATGGGCAAGGCGCTCGCGCCGCGCGTCGCGGCCCGGCTCGGCCGCTCGATCCTCGAACTGGGCGGCAACAACGCCGCGATCGTCTGCCCGAGCACCGACCTGACGCTCACCGAACGTGCGATTCTGTTCGCCGCCGCCGGCACCGCGGGCCAGCGCTGCACCAGCCTGCGCCGGCTGATCGTGCATGAATCGATCGCCGACGCGCTGCTGGAGCGCCTGCGCACCGCCTGGGGACGGATCACGGTCGGCAATCCGCTCGATCCGGCCACGCTCGTCGGGCCGCTGATCGATGCCGCGGCCGGTGCGAAGATGGACCGGACGCTGGCCCAAGCGCGGGCATCGGGCGGCACGGTGCAGGGGGGCGAGGCGGTCGGCGTGCCCGGATGCGAGGGCGCGTGCTATCGCCGCCCGGCGCTGGTCGAGATGCCCGAACAGACGGCGCTCGTGAAAGAGGAGACTTTCGCGCCGATCCTCTATGTCCTGCGCTATCGCACCCTGGACGAGGCGATCGCGCTGCACAACGACGTGCCGCAAGGCCTTGCGTCATCGATCTTCACGCGGGACCTGACGGAATCCGAACGCTTCCTGTCCGCGACCGGCAGCGACTGCGGCATCGCGAACGTGAATATCGGGCCGTCCGGCGCCGAGATCGGCGGCGCGTTCGGCGGCGAGAAGGACACCGGCGGCGGCCGGGAATCCGGCTCGGATGCATGGAAAGCCTACATGCGGCGGGCGACCTGCACGATCAACTACTCGGGCGCGCTGCCGCTCGCACAGGGAATACGCTTCGGCCTTGCCGACGGCTGACGGGTCGCGGACGCGCGTCCGGGCAGCAGTCATTCCCTCGTGGGCGCGCGCGTGACCAGCAACTGGTCGATGCGGTAATTGTCGATGTCGACGACCTCGAACTTGTAGTCGCGATAGCTCACCGAATCGGTCCGCTTCGGCACCTTGCGCAGCATGTACATCATGAAACCGGCGATCGTCTCGTAATTCTCGTGGCCGACGAATTCATTGATGTCGAGCGCCTGCATCACGTCCTCGATCGGCGTGATGCCATCGATCAGCCACGAGCCCTCGTCGCGCTTGACGATCAGCTCCTCCTGGAACGCACTGCCGAGTTCGCCCATGACCGTGTTCATGATGTCCTGCAGCGTCAGCAGGCCGACGATCAGCGCATATTCGTTGACGATCATGGCGAAGTCCTCGCGCGCGGCGCGAAAACGCTCCAGCGCCTCGAACAGCGTCAGCGTGTCGGGGATCACCAGCGCGTTGCGCACGACCGGGTCGGCGCGCAGCGACAGCTTCTGGCCGGACAGGATGCGGGCGAAAATGTCCTTCGAGTCGACGTAGCCGACGACCGTGTCGATCGTGCTCTCGCACACCGGGAATTTTGCGTGTGTCTGCGCGACGAGCTTGCCGCGGATGCTGTCCTCGGTTTCGTTCAGCGTGAAATAGACGATGCTTTCACGGTTCGTCATCGCCGACGGCACAGTGCGCGAATCGAGCTCGAAGACGTTCACGATCAGCTGGCGCTCCTGCTTGAGCAGCGCGCCGGTCTGCGCACCGACGTCGACCATCGCGACGATCTCGGCGGAGGTGATGTTCTCGGTGCGCACGTTCGGCAGCTTGAACAAGCGAAACAGTGCATTCGCGAGGCCGTCGAAAAACCACACCAGCGGCGCGAATGCGAGCACGCAGAAACGCATCGGCGCGACGACCGCGATCGCGACGCGCTCGGGCGAAGTCATGCCGAGGCGCTTGGGCACGAGATCGGAGAACAGCACGAAAAGCGAGGTGACGATCACGAACGACAGCACGAAGCTCATCGATTCGAGCATCGGCCCGTCGTAGAACACGCCGATCAGTTGCGCAACCGCCGGCGACAGCGTCGATTCGCCGACGATGCCGCCGAGGATCGCGACCGCGTTCTGCCCGATCTGCACCACCGTGAAAAAATGGCCCGGGTTCTCCTGCAGCGCGAGCACGCGCTCGGCGACCGCATTGCCTTGCTGGGCCATGAGGCGCAACTTGATCTTGCGCGAGGCCGCGAGCGAAATCTCGGCGATCGAAAAGAACGCGCTGATACCGATCAGCAGCGCAATGACAAGGATCTGGTTCGTGACACTCACGCACTGCCCCCTCGCGGGCCGCTCCTTCCCGCTCCCGCTTCACGACCATCACTGCAGCCCGAGGCTCCCGATGCGTTGCGGCAATGCGGCTCAGAACAGGGCTTCGACCATGGCGCCGGCTGCCCAGCTGCGCCTGCGCTCGGGATCGTCGTCATCCTGCGGCCAGAAATGGCCGACCGACAGTTCGATGAAGGTCCAGTCGCGGTAGATCGGCTGCCGCCAGGTCGCCCTAAGGCCGTATTCGCCAACGCCCACACGACGGTCCGTCTCGCCATTGACGAGCACCTCGAGTGCAGATTCGCGCAGGTTCGGATAGGCCTTGAACATCCCGAAACTGTTCCCCCACCTCAGCCCGGACGTCTCCTCCGAGATCGTGCCGACGGCCTGCCAGCGGAAAGACCACGATGGCGAATAGGCGTGGTCATAATTGAGCGCAAGCGTCGAACCGAAGCCATCGTCCGATCGCCAGAAGATCGTCTCGCGCAAACCGAACACGTCCCGGTCGGAGAAACGCCACAACTTCTTGTAGCGCGCCTGCGCATACACGTCATCGACGCCACCGCGAAAACCCGCGCGGAATTCGAGGAACTCGCGCAGCGCGTAGCCCACGCCTGCAAAGAACGACTGGTCATCGCGGCGGCTTTCGGTCAGCAGCTGGTGCTGGCGCCTGAACGTTTCCGGCTGGTCGGTGATCTCCTCCTGCTCGTTGTCCTGGCCGATGAAGATATAGCCGAGCCGCTTGACGTTCGGCAGGTCGACGCGCACGCGAAAGCGGAAGTTGTTCTCCAGGCCTTCGTCCTGTCGCGCCAGAAAATCGAAGCGGACGCTGCCGGACACCTTGCCGCCCTCCTCGAACGGGACGTCGCCGAACCAGCCATCGACGGTGCGCGCGACACCTTCCGTGATCGCGCGCACACCCCGCCGGCCCTGCTCCATCACGCCCTCCTCCTCGATCGGCGTTCCGGCCGCCGCGGTGCTGGCGCCCTGCATGTTGACTGCCAAGGGCGGTGCGGCGGCATCCGCAGACAGGGCAAGATCGCCGGGGCCGGCGGCAGGCGCCACCGCGACATATCCGATGAGCGGGAACAGCAGGAAGCAGGGCCTCATGACGGTTCTCCTTCGCATGCATTCAAAATACCACGAAGGAAGGCCGAAGGTGGAGATCCGGTGAATCCGGGCAGGCGTAAACCTTTCGGTTCAGCCGTACAGGGGCCGTCGCGATCCGTGCACAGCAGCCATCTTCACGCGCCCATCCTGCGCTCCGGCTCGACGAGCACCGTCTGCCGGCCGTCGGTGATCCACACCTGGCCGTCCTGCAGCGTGCATTGCAGCCGCATGCTGCGGGCGGTCAGCGCGGCAAGCGCGGGCGCCACCTCGGGTGGGAGGTTCCATACCGTCAGGTTCGACTGCCGCGCGAGCTTGTCGCGCACGCCGTTCCACCAGATGTCCGCCGCCCGGCCGTAGCTGACAACGACGGTTTCGCGCGCCCGTCCGCAGGCTTTCCGGATCCACTTTTCGTCGGGCTGGCCGACGTCGATCCAGCGCTCGATCGCGCCGGTCAGATCCCGCTGCCACAGGTCCGGCTCGTCATCGACGCACAAGCCCTTGCCGAACGCGAGCGCCGGATCGGCATACAGCGCGAATGCGAGGATGCGCACCATCATTCGCTCGTCGGTTTCCGACGGGTGGCGGGCGATCGTGAAACTGTGATCGGCGTAGTAATTGCGGTCCATGTCCGCAATCGTCAATTCGACCTTGAAAATCGTTGCCTTGAGCGCCATCGTCTGGACCCCGGTCAGTGCACGGGGCCGGCGGGCGGGGTACGCCGCGCCTGTTGCCAGGCGAGCACGGCCTGCGCCGAGTGGGCCATGATGCGGTCGCGCTGCGGCGCCGGCAGTCCGGCGGAAAGCGCCGCGAACAGCGCCTCGTTCATTTCCCGCGCCAGCCCGTCCGCGGCGAGGCCCTCGGCGAGACAGCGGATCTGGATATGCGCGAGCGCATCCGCGACGAGCCGCCAGCCGAGCTCCGGCATCGCCCGGATCAACGCGAACATCATGCCTGCGAGATGGGCGAGGACCGCTTTCGCCTGTTCGCGCTCGTCCCCGGCGATCATCGCGTGCCACAACGCGAGATGGATGCCGCGGCGCATTTCGATCTTGAAGTCGATCGCGTTGCCTTCAGCCGCGTCGATCGCGGCGAACTGCTGGTGAAAACGCGCCTCCTGCTGCGGATCGAGGCCGGTGCGCAGCGCCCCGAGGAGTTCGGACAGGCCGGGGATCGCCGCCAGTCCGAAAGCCTGGCTGTATGCCACACCCCACTGGTCGAGACCCGCGACGACCAGCGCGAGGCGCAGGCCGCAGGCGTCCGTGCTCTCACCCGCGGCGCCCCAGTTGCGCAACGCCGACGCGAGCGCTTCGACGCCCCGCACGCGCCCCTCGTCATCTTCGTCGAGCGTCAGCCGGAAAGCCTGCGAGAATCCGTCCTGCGCCATCCGCGCGGCCAGTTTTTGCACTTCCGGCCGGGCGAGCGCCGCGAGCGCGTCGGGCGGAATGGGCGAGTGAGAAGCGGATGGGTCGGGATGCATGCGCGAGGTCCGGGAAAAGGGCGCCATTGTGAGGCCCGCGACTGCGTCCGGCAAATGCCACGGGGCAAGGATGCGGCGCGGGCGGACACCGGGAAACGCCTTCGCCCTTGTGCCCTGCCCGTTTCCTGCGAAAATGGACGGCCGCCCCTCGCCCGAAGGCTTGCCGACCCCATGGCCACACCGCCGTTCGAAAATCTCACTCCGGACCGCATCCTCGACGCGCTCGACAGCGTCGGGCTGATCCCCGACGGGCGTCTGCTCACGCTCAACAGCTACGAGAATCGTGTCTATCAGGCCGGCATCGAAGACGGCCCGATGGTGGTCGTCAAGTTCTACCGGCCGCGGCGCTGGCCGGACGAGGCGATCGGCGAGGAACACCGTTTCGTCGCCGAACTGGCCGAGCGCGAGATCCCCGTCGTCGCCCCCCTCGTGCTGCGCAATGCCACGCTGCATCATTACTCAGACCTGCGCTTCGCCGTGTTTCCGCGGGTCGGCGGACGCGCACCGGAGCTGTCCGATGCAGCGACCCTCGAATGGATGGGCCGCTTCCTCGGCCGCATCCACGCCGTCGGCGCCTTGGCGCCATACCACGCGCGCCCGACGCTCGACATCGCGAGTTTCGGCGAAGAACCGCGCGACTGGCTGCTCGCCCACGGCTTCATTCCCGACGATCTGCTGCCGGCGTGGCGCAGCACCGTCGAGCAGGCGCTCGACGGCGTGCGCCGCTGCTTCGACCGCGCCGGCCCGTTCGCGCGGATTCGACTGCACGGCGACTGCCATGGCGGCAACGTGCTGTGGAGCGAGTCGCCGCCGGCACCCGGGCCGCAGTTCGTCGACTTCGACGACAGCCGCATGGGCCCGGCGGTACAGGACCTGTGGATGCTGCTGTCGGGCACGCGCGAGGACATGAGCCGCCAGCTCGGCGAGGTGCTCGCCGGCTACGAGGATTTTCACGATTTCTCGCTGCGCGAACTGCATTTGATCGAGGCGCTGCGCACTCTGCGGCTGATCCACTATTCGGCCTGGATCGCCCGCCGCTGGGACGATCCCGCGTTTCCCGCGGCCTTCCCGTGGTTCAACACGCAGCGCTACTGGCAGGACCGCATCCTGGAACTGCGCGAGCAGATCCCGCTGATGGACGAGCGGCCGCTCTGGTCGACATGAGAGCGACCCTGAAGTCACCCGTCGAGCCGCAGGGAACCTCAGGCGCGACGCAAAAATGAAGGCTGCCGGAATGCCGGAAGCGAGCGGCCCGTGCGAAAGCCGTCGAGCATGCGGCGCAGCGCGGCGGCATCCTCTCCGGTGAATCCGCTCTTGAAGTCGGTCAGCAACAGCCGCGAGCGCGTCAGCCAGTTGCCGGGCGCGTCGTCCAGCGCACACCACGCCGTCCGCGCGACATCGGCCCCGTGTTGCGCCAGCCACGACATCGCTTCGCGCTCGCGTAACCCATGCAGTTCCCCGCCATGCTTCGGAAGCATCTGCGGCGTCGCGCCGATGACGCGCGGGCGGATGTCCGCGGCGAAGCGGCCGACGAGTTTCGACAATGAAAACAGCATGCGCCAGTCCGAGGCGATGACCACGCGCGCCTCGTCGTAATCACGCAGCACGGCTTCGATCAGCGGCAGGCAGCGGAAATCCTCGACTTCGCCCCAGGGATGGGTTACGCCGTCGAAGTCGAGGAAAATGTAGGATGTCTCGATCATTTCTTGTTTGCCTCCAGGGCGTTGCCGCGGTGGTAGCATGCTGCGTTGCGTCATTTACCGCAAGTCCTCTCAATAGAGGGCTGAACGAGTACAACGAAAACCATTCAGCACCATGTTGCCGCAATGCAGCAGTCTGCCTTACCTGGGAGTTTTTCATGAAATCACTGGTCAATCTCGACGGCAAGGTCGGCCTCGTCACCGGCATCGCCAACGAGAAATCGATCTCCACCGGGGTCGCCGAAGCATGCGTCGAGGCGGGTGCCAAACTCGTCGTCACCTATCAGAACGACAAGACCCGCGCCTTCATCGAGCCGGTCCTCCAGCGCCTCGGGATCACCGACGCGTACCTCATGGACGTCACGCGCCCGGAAACCCTCGGCGAGGTGTACGAGCGGATCGAGGCGACCCACGGCAAGCTCGATTTCGCCATTCACAGCATGGCCTTCGCGAAACGTGACGACCTGCACGGGCGCGTCGTCGATGCGTCGGCCGACGGTTTCGCGATGGCGATGGACGTATCGACCCATTCGTTCATCCGCCTCGCGAAGATGGTGGAACCGCTGCTGGAAAAATCCGGCGGCGGCTCGCTCGTGACGATGACCTATCTGGGCAGCGAAAAGGTCATCGCGAACTATGGCGTCATGGGGCTGTGCAAGGCGGCGCTCGAGGCGGCGACGCGCTACATGGCGTACGAACTCGGGCCGAAAAACATCCGCGTCAACGCGATCTCCCCGGGCCCGCTGATGACACGCGCGGCTTCCGGCATCGCCGGCTTCGACGGCCTGATGGCGGCAGCGGTCGAGCGCTCGCCGATGCACCGCCTCGTCACCCCGGAGGACATCGGCGGGTTGACCGCGTTTCTCGTCTCCGACGCCAGCCGGCTCATCACCGGCGGCGTGCATTTTGTCGACGCCGGCTACAACATCGTAGCCTGACGCAGGCGGCAAGCCGTGGTCGATCCCGGGCAGGCGCGAGCCAGGCCGGCGCCGCAGCCGGTCATGCTGCCGGATCCGGTCCCGCAGCATCCGCTGCTTGCCGGCAGGGCCGAGATCGGCCGCGGCGAATACAGCATCGTGCTCGATCACGAGGACGGCGAACGGGTGTACAAGATCGTCAGCTCGCCTGCGGACGTCTTCCTGCTCACTGCCGTCGACCGGCCGCGTGGCATCCACTTTCCGCTCGTCTTCGCCGACCACGGCGTGATCGGCCGCGCCAGCTCCGGTTTTCCGCTGCACCTGTTGGAAATGGAGCGCCTTTATCCCCTGCGCGGCGACACGCCTGCCGCATCCCTCGCTGGCCGGCTGACCGGACTCTACCGCGCTGCATGCATGCAACGAAGTGAGCTCGGAGCGGACATGGGCAGGCTCGCGCTCTATCACCTGGCAATCGAAGAATCGCAGCTCGTCCCCAGCCTGACGCAGGCGCTGAAGACCCTGTCGGACTTCGTCGAGGCCTACGGTGTGCTGCCCGATCTTCTCAACCGCGACAACCTGATGATGCGCAATGACGGGACGCTGGTGTTCTCCGACCCGGTGTTCATCGCCTGACCGGCTGGCTTGGCGCTGCGATCGGTGTGGGGCGTATCATGTGGAGCCCAGCCGCCGCGGTATTCCCACATGTCGGACTTTCACGACCAGCATCCTCCGCCGCCCTCCCGAACCGGGATCGGCATCCCTCGTACCGCAAGCTTTGATCCAGCCGCGTTCGAACGGGCCGTCGATGACCTGTTGCGGGCGTGCGGCGTTGCGCCGGACGCCGTACATACCGGGAAAACCGCGACCCGCGTACGCGAACTCTGGCAACGCCGGTTGCTCGGCGGCTACGATATGGACCCGGCCGAGGCGCTCGGCGACGGTTTCGCCGATGATCGGACCGACATGGTGGTGATACGCGGCATCGCCGTGCATGGCGTGTGCCCGCACCACCTCGTGCCGTTCCGCGGCGTCGCCCACGTCGCCTACCTGCCCGGCGGTCGGCTGCACGGCTTCGGACGTATTGCGCGCCTCGTCGACGCGATCGGGCACCGCTTCACTTATCAGGAATGGATGACGCGGGACATCGCCGATGCGCTGCTGCGGCACGGCCATGCGCGGGGAGCCGCCTGCATCGTCGAGGCCGAGCAGCTGTGCCTGCTGCTCGGCGAGGACCGCCGCGGCGACGAACGGGTCGTGACACAGGCGTTCGCCGGCGAATTCGAGACGCGCGAGCACCTGCGCGGCGAATTCCTGCACGCGATCTCGGGCCGCGCCCCCGGGCGCTGAAGCGACGAGGCGATGCCCGGGCGGGTCAGTGCACGGTGAAATCCGGCGTGCGCCGGGGGCCGACATCGAGCATCGTGACTTCGCTGCCGAGCAGCATCACCGAACCGCGCTGCCGGTCGTCGCCGGAAGCGGAAAACTCGAAGTCATAGACGCGCCGCAGCCGCAGGCGGCCGTCCGCATCGCGGGCCAGCCGGAGCGCGCGGATCGACACCGTCTCGTCGAGGAACTGCACCCCTTCGCGCCGGCACGCGCTGCGCGCCGCCTGTACGCCCAGTTCGCGCACCTTGATGCTGTCGAGCCAGAACCAGCCGAGCAGGCACAACAGAATCAGGGCGGCGAGTTCGAAAGAGGACATGGCGGGATAGTGATGACGGCACCGGTGCGACGCGCCGGTCAGTCGAGCATCATGCCCCGCATCATGAAGAACAGGATCGCCGCCATCACCGCCGACGCGGGGACGGTGATCACCCAGGCGGCGGCGATGCGCATCAGCTGCGAGCGCTTGACCAGCTCCTTGCGATACACCTTGCGCAGGCCCTTGCGCTCCATTTTCGAGAAGTGGGCCGGATCGAGATGCTGCTTGGCCTTGGCCTTCAGTTCGCGCAACATCTGGCCCTTCTCGTCGATCGGCGCGACTTCGAATCTGGCGAGGAACGCATCGATGGCGGCCTGGTCGCCTTCCGGGTGATGCGCCTTGATGTCGGCGACCATGCGCGCGTAGTTGCTCTTCAGGTACTCGCGCAGGAATCCCACGCCGAACACGCCGCCCACCGCGATGTGCGTCGAACTCACCGGCAGCCCGAGCTGACTGGCGATGATCACCGTGATCGTCGCCGACATCGCGATGCAGTACGCGCGCATCTGGTCGAGCTCGGTGATTTCCGAGCCGACGGTCTTGATGACTTTCGGACCGAACAGCGCGAGACCGACCGAGATCCCCAGCGCCCCCATCAACATCACCCACAGCGGAATCGGCGCCGAGCGCGAAATCTCGGTCGCCCCGGCGGAGAGGACGTCGACGATCGCCGCGAGCGGACCGACCGCGTTCGCGACGTCGTTCGAACCATGGGCGAAGCTCAACAGCGCAGCGGCGAAGATCAGCGGCGCAGTGAAGAGCCGGTTCACACTCTGCTTCGAGTTCCCGATCGACTGCGCGCGGCGGGCGACGATCGGCCGGACCAGGAACAGCACTGCAACGGCAAAGCCGAAGCCGGTCAGCACGGCGGTCAGGAAATCGACCTTCCAGACCCGGTTCAATCCTTTCAGCAGCAAATAGGTTCCGAACGTCCATGCCATCAAGGCGACCAGGTACGGCACCATGCGGGTGGCCGCTGCGACCATGTCGTGCTGGTACGTGATGCTGCGCTTGATCAGGTAGAGAAACGCCGCCGCGACGATTCCGCCCATCAGCGGCGAGACCACCCAGCTGACGACGATCCGGCCCACCTCCTCCCAGTTGGCGATCCCCATCCCGCTCGCCGCGATGCCGGCGCCGAGCACGGCACCGACGATCGAGTGGGTCGTCGACACCGGCGCACCGACCGCGGTCGCAATGTTGAGCCACAGCGCGCCGGCGAGCAGCGCCGACATCATGACCCAGACGAAAGTGTCCGGATCCGGAATCCTGGCCGGGTCGATGATTCCGCTGCGTATCGTATTGACGACCTCGCCACCGGCAATCAGCGCGCCGGCCGCCTCGAAGATCGCTGCGATCACGAGCGCGCCGCCCAGCGTCAGCGCCTTCGACCCGACTGCCGGCCCGACGTTGTTCGCCACGTCGTTGGCGCCGATGTTCATCGCCATGTAGCAGCCGATCGCCGCTGCCGCGACCAGCATGACGCTGCCCTCGCCCTGCCCGATCATCGCGGCGTACAGCATTGCGCCGACGATGAAAATCAGGCCTGTTCCGAGACGAAAGAGTTCCGCCCGGCCTTTCCGGGTCGCCCGCTCGATCTCGCTGATGTGCTGAAGCTCCACGTGCTCTATTCCGTAATCAAAAGGACCGGTATTGTTTCAGAAATGGTGCGATGCCCCAATTGCGGCGCGCAGGATCTGCATCGCAAAGGTCACAGTTTGTCGTATTTATCCGAACGTCCGCGCGCCTTGTCGGCGGGATAACGCCCCGCGTTGAGCGCCAGCTTGCGCTGTGCCGCCTCGCTGAGGTCGATATCGAGGACGTCCGCGAGCCGGACCAGATACAGCAGCACGTCCGCCAGTTCGAGCGCCACTTCGGCACGCCGCTCTTCGGACAGATTCGCCGACTCATCGGCGCTGAGCCACTGGAAATGCTCGATCACCTCCCCGGCCTCCCCGGCCAGCGCCATCGCGAGGTTTTTCGGCGTATGGAAGCGCTCCCAGTCGCGCTCGGCCGCAAAGGCCCGCAGCGCGTCGCGCAGCGCGAGCAGCTTGTCGCGTTCGTTCATTCGATGTGGTGCTCCAGATCGAATCTCCCCTCGCCGTCTTCCCCCAGCACGCCCGCGAGCCACGGCATCACTGCCTCCAGCGTCTGCGGCAGCACCCAGGGGGGATTGACGACATACAGCCCGCTGCCGAACATGCCGAAGCCGTCGCGCGGCGGTTTTTTCACCGCGAGGCGCACGTCGAGCCAGTTTTCGGCGCCGAGGTCCGCGAGGCGTTCAGGCAACTGGCGTGCCTCGGTACGCGCGAGCAGCGGATACCAGACGGCGTAGGTTCCGGCGGGGAAGCGCTTGATCGCGTCGGCCAGCGTATCGACGGCGCGGCGGTAATCCTCCTTGACCTCGTACGGCGGATCGATCAGCACGACAACACGACGCGACGGCGGCGGCAGCAGGCCGCGCAATGCCGAAAAACCGTCCGCCTTGCGCACCTGGACGCGCTGGACGTCGCGCGCGAACGTCTGCCCGAGCAGCGCGACATCGGCTGGATGCAGTTCGAACAGCCGCATGCGGTCCTGTTCGCGCAACTGCGTCATCGCCAGGGCCGGCGAACCGGGATAGAAGGTCAGCCGGCCGTGCGGGTTGAACTGGGCCAGCGCATCGAGATAGGGGCGCATTGCCTCCGGCAGATCGTCCCGCTGCCACAGCCGGCCGATTCCGCCCGCGAATTCGGCGTTCTTCCCCGCCTGCTCGCTGTCGAGCGCATAGCAGCCGGCGCCCGCGTGCGTATCGACATACCACCAGGGTTTCTCCTTGCGGTTGAAGTAGCGCAGGAGTTCGATCAGCACAAAGTGCTTGAGAACGTCGGCGTGATTGCCGGCATGAAAGGCGTGGCGGTAACTGAGCATGAAGACGGCGCTATCTGACTGAGCGGCGAATGCTAACACCACCTGTTATCATTGCGCCCTGCCGGCGTTCGGACGACCGGCCCCGATGGAGAATGAAGAATGGCGATATACGCCCTCGGCGAACGCGTTCCCGATTTTGGCGAAGGCTGCTGGGTTGCAGACAACGCAACGGTAATCGGCCAGGTCCACACCGGCCGCAATGTGAGCATCTGGTACAACGTCGTGATCCGCGGCGACAACGACCCGATCGTGATCGGCGACAACACGAACATCCAGGACGGCTCGATCCTGCACAACGACGACGGCGTGCCGCTGACGATCGGCTCGAACGTCACTGTCGGCCACATGGCGATGCTGCACGGCTGCACGGTCGGCGACGGCTCGCTGATCGGCATCAACGCGGTCGTGCTCAACCATGCCGTGATCGGCAAGAACTGCATCGTCGGCGCGAATGCGCTGATCCCGGAAGGCAAAGTGATTCCCGACCGCTCGCTCGTCGTCGGCTCGCCGGGGCGCATCATCCGCGAACTGTCGGACGAGGACATCGCCGGGCTGCACACGAACGCGGCGAACTACGTTGCCAATGCACAGATGTATGCGGCGGAGTCGCGCCACATCAATCCGTTGAAATCGGTGAAGTAACGTCCTCATTGCAACACTCGTCGCGTGCGTGGGTCCGCCATACCCGCACGCGAATCGGACCGCCAGTCCGGGCGTCGTCGCACCGTCAGATTTCCGGCTGGGCAGGAAAGCATCGTGCCCTCCCATATCCGGCGGATACTTACAAGACATTACACGTCCGGGCCCCCCGGGGTAGAAAACGGTCTATACACTGCGCGCCTGTGCGCTTCCGCCCCTGGCGCGAAATCGACGTCACCTCCATTCCATCCGATTGCGGCTACGCCCATGGCACATCGCGCAACCCGACACTTCCTCGCCCTGCCGCTCGCGCTCGTCATGTTCGCCGCTTCACCCTCCGCCACCGCCCATGCCGAACGAGTCGTCCCGACGGTTGACCTCTCGGCCGACGCCAGCCGGGCGGCGCCGAACGACATGGCGGTTGCCAGCCTGTATTTCGAAGCGGACGGCGCGGATCCCGCACCGCTGGCAAGACAGGTCAATGCGGTGATCGCGTCGGCTCTCGAACAGGCGCGCCTTTACCCCGCGGTCAAGGCCAGGAGTTCCGGCACCAGCACTTTTCCGGTCTATGGCAAGGAGGGCCGGAAGATCGAAGGCTGGAGGATGCGCTCCGAAATCCAGCTCGAGAGCCGCGACCTGCCGGCGCTGTCCGAACTGCTCGGCAAGCTCCAGGCGAAGCTCGCCCTGTCCGGCCTCGTGATGCAACCGGCGCCCGAAACACGCAGAAGCGTCGCCGATCTCGCGGCAGGCGATGCGATCCGGGCTTTCCAGGCACGTGCCGACGCGGTCGCCGCGACGCTCGGCAAGCCGTATCGCATCCGCCACCTGTCGATCGGCTATGGCGGTGAATCGCCGCCGATCCGGCCGATGATGAAAACCACAGCATTCGCCGCAGAGGCCGCACCCGTTGCGATCGAAGCGGGTGAAAGCGAAATTGCCGTGACGGTCAGCGGCACGATAGAACTGAGCGAGTAAGCCGAACCCCATGACGAACGTCCCGCGCCCCGGCGCAGCAAACCTGAAAATCCGCGTCGCATTGCTGGTCGCATTGAGCGGCGCTACCGGCATGCTCGCGAGCACCGCCTATACCCGCGACGCCTCGCGCGTCGTCGGCTACGCCTGTCCCGGCGGCGAGCGCTTCACCGTCGAATACCTCCGCGACCACATCCGCCTGCGCACCGGGGCGGGCATCTTCGCGCTGGCCGTTCAGCCGGTGGGGTCGGGCGAAAAATATTCCGACGGCCACACGGTATTTCGCCTGCAGGGAGCGGAAGCGCGGCTCGAACGTCCGGGCCTGGCGACCAGCGCCGATTGCAGGGCACAGGATCAGCGCCTCTGAGCGCCCCCAGGAAACGGCTTTGCCGTTTCCGCCCCCCAAGGGGACAAGAAAACTTGGGGCGGCCCAGGGCGGCCCGGCGTTTTCTTGAAAGCGCGTCGCGAGCACCGCTCCACCGCGATGCGATGCTCAAGCGACTGATCTTCGGAATCGGCGGTCTGCAGAACCGCTTTTTTCGGTGCGAACAGGCCGCGATTGGAATATCTTTAACGTGAAAGAGCCCACATCCGAGACGAGCGCGCGCCTGACCGCTGAAGGTCATGGGGTGGAAGGGCGGGTGAATCAGGCGGCTGCGCGAATGAAGCCGAAGCGAGTCAGCGCCTTGATCCAGCGTGGAGCGTTGCGTTGAACGGAAAGCGCCTCATAGTCGGTGGCTGAATCCCGGTAGTGTTCGCCACGTTTGAGCATGAAGTAGATGGTGCGCAGAATCTTGTGTGCCAAGGCGACGATGGCGCGTTTGTGGCCGCGGCGAACGATGAGCGACTGGAACTTCGACTGCAAGGCCGATTTGGTGCGGCTGGCGGCATGAGCGAACTCGCAGAGCAGGCGTCGGACATAGAGGTTGCCCTTGCGAACGCGTCCGGATTTGCGCTTGCCCGCCGACTCATTGTTGCCCGGGCAGATGCCGACCCAGGACGTCAGCCGATCCGCGCAGCCGAATGCCTCCATATCGGTGCCAATTTCCACCAGCAGCATGGCTGCGCCGATCAGATCGACGCCGGGCAGGGTTTGCAGCAAGGCGAGCGCGTTTCGTTCGTCCTGCAGTCCATCCAGAAGTCGCGCATCGAAGCGCGCAATGCGCGCCTCGATCTCCTCGACATGGTGCATCAGTTCATCGAGCACGAAGCGATGGCTGTCGGTCAGTTCCCCTTGCAAGGCATCGAAGATTTCCTCGCGACTGGCCTTGAGTCGCCGACTGGCGAACTTCAGCACCTCGTTCGGCGAGTGCCCTTCGATGATGGCCTTGACCATGGCGCGTGCCGACTGACCATGCAGATCGCTCACCACCACGCCCAGGCGGATGCCGCCGTCGGTCAGCACCTTGTGCAGGCGGTTCTTCTCGGAGGCCAGCAGACCCACCAGTTTCTGCCGCTGCCGCGAAATCAGACGCAACTCACGCAGCCGTGCCGGCGGCACGAACGAACCGCGCAGCAATCCGGCACGCGAGAGCGTCGCCAACCATTGCGCATCGCCGACATCGGTCTTGCGTCCGGGAACATTCTTGACGTGCCGGGCATTGACCACTTGCCCACGGATGCCCACCGCTTCCAGTGCGGCATACGGGCTCTTCCAGTAGATGCCGGTGCTCTCCATCACCACCTGATCGGGAGCAAGCGATGCCGCCCAGTCGGCCAGTGCGCGCCGATCGCGTTTGAACGCACCGAATTGCCGCTGTTCGATACGCGTCGTGCCGTCGGCCTCTTCGAGGATCGCGCAGGCCGTAATTTGCGCCTGATGCACATCCAGTCCGATGACTCGTTTGTGTAGCGCTACCAGTTCCATGCCATCTCCCGTCGAATTACACTCAACAGTGGAAGGGGGCGGGTGCCAGAACTGAAAGTGCCTGAAGGCGACAAGTCGCCGACGGCCTGTTTAACGTGCGCTCTCTATGGAAGCAATCCGGGGTACGAGTCAGTTCGGCGGGTCACGTTAGCTTGCGGGGTCGAGCCGCCAAAAAATTGCGCGACCTCTTCCCGCCTCCTTCCACCCCGAATTCTCTTTCATCATCAGGGGTGGCGGCCATCGCAATCACCGTTAGCCAGACCGGTCACGGGTTCCCATCATGCCAACTCGCCTACCGGCTCCGGTCGGACTCGCCGCGATCGCGATCGCGGCCGCACTGCTCGCCGCCTGCAGCGGCCTTCCCACCGCCACGCCGTCCGCTCCGGTATCCGGCCGCGAGGACGGCAGTTATTTCTCGCTCGACGACCCCCTCCATTCGCAGGAGATGGTGATCTTCGCCCTCGGCCTGCTCGACACCGGTTACCGCTTCGGCGGCCGCAACCCGGAAGCCGGGCTCGATTGCAGCGGCATGGTGAGCTACATCGTCGAGCAGATCAGCGGGCGCCGCCTGCCCCACAATGCGGCGCAGATCGCGCAACTCACCCGCCCGATTCCCATCCCCTCCTTGCAGGCCGGGGATCTCGTATTCTTCAACACGCGCAACCAGCGACACTCCCATATGGGCATTTATCTGGGCGACGGCCGATTCGTCCATGCTCCGTCGAGCCGCGGGCGTATCCGTATCGAATTACTGGAAAATCCGTATTTCAAAAGCCGGATAGATGGCGCCCGCAGTCTCCTTGCGGCAAACTGAGCTCCCCGGACGCGATGGCGGACGGGCATTGCACAAATCGGGCCGCGAGCCCGGCACAAGAACGTGATGGTCCACATTGACACGGAGGACGCCACATGCCGAGACGCAGAATTCGCGACGTAATCGAACACCAGAGCATACTCACCGCACCACGCGACATATCGGTGCGGGAAGCGACGCGCCGGATGGCGCAAGCCGGGGTCGGCGCCATCATGATCACCGACGCGGAACGGCTGGTCGGCATCTTCACCGAGCGCGACGCCCTCGTTCGCGTGCTCGCAGCGGGCCTGGACGCCGAGTCGGTGCGGCTCGACCAGGTGATGACAGCCAGTCCGCAAACGGCCATGCCCGACATTCCGCTGGGGCACGCCTTGCACATGATGTACGACGGCGGCTTCCGCCACATCCCGATCGTTGACAACGGACGGCCGATCGGCATGGTTTCCGCGCGCGACGCGCTCGGCCAAGAGTTGGTCGCGTTCGAAGTCGAGCTTGAGCGGCGCGACGCGATCACCGACCTGCTCTAAGCTCTTCGCTCCGGGTGTGTGGCGGGCATCACGGCTTGCGCGGGATGTGGACGAAGATCTCGTCCGGTTTCGTCAGGCCGAGCTCGAAGCGCGCGCGCTCCTCGATCGCTTCGTTGCCCGACTTCAGGTCGTGCACCTCCGCCTCGAGTCCCGCGTTGCGCTGCTCGAGGCGCTGGTTCGTTTCGCGCTGCGCCTGCAACTGGCGATCCACGTCCCACACGCGCAGCCAGCCGCCTTTACCGAGCCAAAGCGGATACTGCAGGACGATCACCAGCACGGCGAGAACGATCACGGGCCAACGCATATTCGAAGGTCTTGCCGAAAAGCTCGCCCACGGGTCCGTGCAGGCAGAGCAGCGTTATTCATCGGAGTTGAAAAAACGGGGCCGGCGGATGAGCGCCGGCCCCGGTCATGTCATGATGCAGCGGCCGCCGAAACGCCAGCCGCCCGGGCTTGCGCTCAGCGCACCCGCAAGTTGTAGAACGCGCGGCGCCCGGGGTAGCTGACGGTATCGCCGAGATCTTCCTCGATGCGCAGCAGCTGGTTGTACTTCGAAATGCGATCCGAGCGCGACAGCGAGCCAGTTTTGATCTGCATCGCGTTCAGGCCGACGGCGATGTCGGCGATCGTCGAATCCTCGGTTTCACCCGAGCGGTGCGAGATCACCGCGGTGTAGCCGGCGCGCTTGGCCATCTCAACGGCGGCGAAGGTTTCCGACAGCGTGCCGATCTGGTTGATCTTGATGAGGATCGAGTTCGCGACGCCCTGGTCGATGCCCTGCTCGAGGATCCTGGTGTTCGTCACGAAGAGATCGTCGCCGACCAGCTGCAGGCGGCGGCCGAGCTTGTCTGTGAGCGTCTTCCAGCCGGCCCAGTCGTTCTCGGCCATGCCGTCCTCGATCGAGACGATCGGGAAGCGGTCGGCAAGCGTCGCGAGGTAGTCGGCAAAGCCTTCGGAGCTCAGCGTCAGCCCTTCGCCGGCGAGCACGTACTTGCCGTCCTTGTAGAACTCGGACGCGGCGCAGTCGAGCGCCAGCAGTACGTCGCGGCCCGGCTCGTAGCCGGCCGCGGCGATCGCGTCCTGGATCAGGTTCAGCGCTTCCTCGGTGCTGCCGACGTTCGGCGCGAAACCGCCTTCGTCGCCGACCGTCGTCGGGTAACCCTTCTTGTCGGTGAGCTTCTTCAGGTGATGGAAGATTTCGGCGCCGCAGCGCAGCGCTTCGCGGAAGCTGGTCATCGACACCGGCATGATCATGCATTCCTGGATGTCGAGGCTGTTGTTCGCGTGCGCACCGCCGTTGATGACGTTCATCATCGGCACCGGCATCGCCATCGGGCCGGAACCGCCGAAGTAGCGGTACAGCGGCAGGCCGGCTTCTTCGGCAGCGGCCTTCGCGACCGCCATCGACACTGCGAGCGTCGCGTTCGCGCCGAGCCGCGACTTGTTCTCGGTGCCGTCGAGTTCGATCAGCGTGCGGTCGATGAAGGCCTGCTCTTCGGCGTCGAGGCCGATCAGCGTTTCGGAAATCTCGGTGTTGACGTTCTCGACCGCCTGCAATACGCCCTTGCCGAGATAGCGTGCGGCATCGCCGTCGCGCAGCTCGATCGCCTCGCGCGATCCGGTCGAGGCGCCGGACGGCACCGCGGCCCGGCCCATGACGCCCGATTCGAGCAGGACATCGGCTTCCACCGTGGGGTTGCCGCGGGAATCAAGAATTTCGCGGGCAATGATATCGACAATTGCACTCATGGTTTTTCCTCTCGTTCTTGGGAATCGAAAACTTTGGAACCGCGTTCTGCGGTGCGCGGCGAAGTTCAGCCTGCCATCTCCAGGAAACCGTGCGCTTTCACCAGTGCGTCGATTTCCTTGAGCGTCGCGAGCAACGCCCTCATCTTCGGCAGCGGCCATGCGTTCGGGCCGTCCGACAGCGCCTTCGCCGGATCGGGGTGGCTTTCCATGAAGAGGCCGGCGATGCCGACCGCGACCGCGGCCCGCGCCAGCACCGGCACGAATTCGCGCTGGCCGCCGGAAGCCGTACCCTGCCCGCCCGGCAATTGCACCGAATGCGTCGCATCGAACACGACCGGGCAGCCGGTCTCGCGCATGATCGCGAGGCTGCGCATGTCAGACACGAGGTTGTTGTAGCCGAACGACGCGCCGCGCTCGCACACCATGATCGTGTCGCCGCCGCCGTTGGCTTCGCGCGCCTTGTCGACGACGTTCTTCATGTCGCCGGGTGCGAGGAACTGGCCCTTCTTGATGTTCACCGGGCGGCCGGAAGCCGCGACCGCGTGGATGAAATCGGTCTGCCGGCACAGGAAGGCCGGCGTCTGCAGCACGTCGACGGCCGCTGCGACCGCCGGGATCTCGTCGATCGCATGCACGTCGGTGAGCACGGGCACGCCGAGCTGCTTCTTCACGTCGGCGAGAATCTCCAGGCCTTTTTCCATCCCCATGCCGCGATACGACTTGCCCGAGCTGCGGTTGGCCTTGTCGTATGACGACTTGTAGATGAACGGAATGCTGAGTTCGGCGCAGATTTCCTTCAGCGCGCCGGCGGTCTCGAACGCCATGTCGCGCGATTCGATGACGCACGGCCCCGCGATGAGGAAGAACGGCTTGTCGAGACCGGCCTCGAATCCGCAAAGTTTCATTGCCACTCCTTCAGGCCGACGTCGCGGCCGCCTTGCGCGCGAGCGCCGCCTTCACGTAGGCCGTGAACAGCGGATGCCCCTTGCGCGGGTTCGACGTGAATTCCGGATGGAACTGGCAACCGACGAACCACGGATGGTCCGGCAGCTCGATCATTTCGCACAGGTCGGTGCCCGGCGCGCGACCCGACACCCGCAGGCCCTTCTCTTCGAGCCGGGCGAGCAGCGTGTTGTTCACTTCGTAGCGATGGCGATGGCGTTCAACGATATCGGCGGCGCCGTACACTTCGCGGGCGAGCGAGCCTTCGACGAGATGGCAGACCTGCGCGCCGAGGCGCATCGTGCCGCCGAGGTCGGACGCTTCGCTGCGCTTTTCGACCTTGCCGCTGCGATCCTGCCATTCGGTGATGAGGCCGATCACCGGGTACGGCGTGTCGCGCTCGAATTCGGTCGAATGCGCGCCGGTCATGCCGGCGACGTCGCGCGCGAATTCGATCACCGCGAGCTGCATGCCGAGACAGATGCCCAGATACGGCACCTTGTTCTCGCGTGCAAAGCGGATCGCAGCGATCTTGCCTTCGGTGCCACGCTTGCCGAAGCCGCCAGGCACGAGGACCGCGTCCATCTTCTCGAGCACCGCGCAGCCGTCGCGCTCGATGTCCTCGGAGTCGATGTAGTGGATCTTGACCTTGCTCTCGGTGTGCATGCCGGCGTGGGACACGGCTTCGATCAGCGACTTGTACGACTCGGTGAGGTCGACGTATTTGCCGACGAACGCGATATCGACGGTGTGCTTCGGGTTTTCGAGTGCGCGAAGGAGGTTTTCCCACACCGAAAGGTCGGCCGCGCGCGCGAGAATGTTCAGCTTGTGACAGACGATCTCGTCGAGCATCTGGTCGTGCAGCTGGCCCGGGATCTTGTAGATCGAGTTCGCGTCGAGGCACTCGATGACCGCTTCGGGCATGACGTTGCAGAACAGCGCGATCTTGCGCCGCTCATCGGCGGGCACCGGGCGATCCGCGCGGCACAGCAGGATGTCGGGCTGGATGCCGATCTCGCGCAGTTCCTTCACCGAGTGCTGCGTCGGCTTGGTCTTCAGCTCGCCGGCGGTCGGGATGTACGGGATCAGCGTCAGATGGATGAAACAGGTGCTGTTGCGGCCTTCTTCGATGCCCATCTGGCGGATCGCTTCGAGGAAGGGCAGCGATTCGATGTCGCCGACCGTGCCGCCGATCTCGACGATCGCGACCTCGGCGCCTTCCGCGCCACGCTTGATGTACTGTTTGATCTCGTCGGTGATGTGCGGGATCACCTGCACCGTCTTGCCGAGATACTCGCCGCGCCGTTCCTTCTTGATCACCGACTCGTAGATCTGGCCGGTGGTGAAGTTGTTGCGCTTGCCCATCCGGGCGCTCGTGAAGCGCTCGTAATGACCGAGATCGAGGTCGGTTTCCGCCCCGTCTTCAGTGACGAAAACTTCGCCGTGCTGGAACGGGCTCATCGTGCCCGGATCGACGTTGATGTAGGGATCGAGCTTGAGGTGGGTGACCTTGATGCTGCGGGATTCGAGAATGGCCCCGAGCGAGGCCGCTGCGATGCCTTTGCCCAGTGAGGACACGACACCGCCGGTTACGAAGACGTATTTGGTCATGGGAACGCTGCTGCGGGAAAGCGCGATGATAACCGAAGAGGCCGCCGGTCCGGAAGCGGACCTGACCGGCGCATTCCGTCTCCGGCACCGCCGCAGCGCCCCGCCGTCGCGTTGTCGTCAGCGGATGAAGTCCCGGTTGATCTCGCGGAACAGTTCCGTGCCCCCGCGCTGCAGCCACTCGAACGCGACCATCTCGCGCGAAACGATCTCGATGCCGTGGCTGCGCATGCGCGCAAAAGCGAGCTCGCGGTCGGCGGGATTGCGCGAACCGCACGCATCCGCGACGACGAACACCTGCTTGCCCGCCCAGCGCAGTCCGAGCGCCGTCTGCTGCACGCACACGTGCGCCTCGGTGCCGCAAACGATGACCTGCCGCCGGGCGTCCACTGCAGTCCTGTCGAGGCAGCCGTCCGCTTGCGCCGAGAAGCATTCCTTGGTGACGAAGTCGGCGCCCGCCGCCGCGGCTGCGACCGCCGGCAGCGTGGCGCCGATCTTTGCCGGGAAATGCTCGGTCACCACGACCGGCACGCCGACGCGCGCCGCGAGGCCGGCGAGCCAGGCGCAGTTGCGTGCGACGTGCTGCCCGTCGTGAATCGCCGGGGCGAGGCGTTCCTGGACGTCGATGACGAGAAGCGCTGAGGTGGCGGGATTCATGAGCATTCGATGTTCCTCAAAGAGGTCCGTGCAGGTGCGCCAAGCGTTGCCGTGCGACAGCCGGAGAACGACGCATCACAACCCTTCGCGCAGCTTGGCCGGCAGCGGCAGGGATTTGCCGGTACGGTTGTCGATCCACACGATTTTCGCCGAGCCGGTCGCGAAAAGTCGCTCGTCGCCTTCAATGTACAGTTCGTACCAGTTCATCACGCTGCTGCGTCCGGGCTGGCCGGCGAAGACCTTGACGATCGCCGTCGCCGGATAATTCACCGGAATCAGGAACGTGCAGTCGGCATGAACGATGACCACGCCTTCGGTTTCGTCCGGATCGACACGGAACTCCTTCTGCTCGATCCATTCGATGCGCGCCTGCTCGAAAAAGCGGAAATACAGTGTGTTGTTCAGGTGACCGTACCGGTCGAGGTCGCCCCAGCGTACGGGGATCTTCGTCGTGAGCTGAAGGTTGCGGGTATCTTCCATGAAAAACAGCGCCCTGTTGGTTGGAACCGGCAGCTAATGTAACATACGGCTCCGTATGTTTTCGACGGCTGCGAAGCGATCCCGCGCCTGCGTCGTGCCTCGAGCGTGTATTACACTGCCGTTCGCTCGACTACAGACCAACAATCGCGGACATAAATGGAGAATAGGATGGAACGCGAATCAATGGAATTCGATGTCCTGATCGTAGGCGGCGGCCCGGCAGGGCTGGCGGCGGCGATCCGGCTCAAGCAGCTCGCCAGCGAGAAAGGCACGGAGCTGGCGGTATGCCTGATCGAGAAGGCTTCCGAGATCGGCGCCCACATCCTGTCGGGCGCGGTGATGGACCCGCGCGCGCTCACCGAACTGATCTCCGACTGGAAAGCGCAGGGCGCGCCGGTCAATACCCAGGTGTCCGAAGACCGCGTGATCTTCCTGAGCGAGACCGGCGGGCGCAGGGTGCCCAACAGCCTGCTGCCGGCCTGTTTCCTGAACCAGGGCAATTACATCGTGCGCCTGGGCAACGTCGTCAAGTGGCTCGGCGAACAGGCCGAGGCGATGGGCGTCGAGGTCTATCCGGGCTTTGCCGGCGCGGAAATCCTTTACGACGAGCGCGGTGCGGTCAAGGGCGTGGCGACCGGCGACATGGGCATCACGCGCGACGGCCAGCCGGGCCCGGCCTACCAGCCCGGCATGGAGCTGCACGCCAAATACACGCTGTTCGCCGAAGGCTGTCGCGGCCATCTGGGCAAGCAGCTCGAGGAAAAGTACCGCCTGCGCGACGGCATCGATCCGCAGACCTACGGCATCGGCCTCAAGGAACTGTGGGAAGTGCCGGCCGAGCGGCACGTGCCCGGCCTGGTCGTCCATACCGCCGGCTGGCCGATGGACAGCGCCACCTACGGCGGCGGCTTCGCTTATCACCTCGAAGACAACCTCGTCGCCGTCGGCTATGTTGTCGGCCTGAACTACACGAACCCGCATCTGGCGCCGTTCGAGGAGTTCCAGCGCTACAAGACGCACCCCGAGATCCGCAAGTTCCTCGAAGGCGGCAAGCGTCTCGCCTACGGCGCACGGGCGCTCGCAGCGGGCGGACTGCAGAGCCAGCCGAAGCTGGTGTTCCCGGGCGGGGCGCTCGTCGGCGACGACGCGGGTTTCCTCAACGCCGCACGCATCAAGGGCAGCCACGCCGCAATCAAGTCCGGATCGCTCGCCGCCGAGGCGGCCTTCGGCGCGCTGGCCGCTGGGCGCAGCCGCGACGAACTGGCCGCGTTCCCCGAAGCGTTCCGCGCGAGCTGGCTGTACGAGGAACTGCACCAGACGCGCAACTTCAAGCCCTACATGAAAAAAGGCCTGTGGATGGGCTCGCTGCTGTTCGGCATCGACCAGCAGGTGTTCCGCGGCAAGGCGCCGTGGACGCTGCACAACACGGCCGACCACACTGCGCTCAAGCCCGCGTCGGAATGCTACAAGATCGCCTATCCGAAGCCCGACGGCGTGCTGACCTTCGACAAGCTGTCGTCCGTGTTCCTGTCGAACACGAACCACGAGGAAGACCAGCCCTGCCACTTGCAGCTGAAAGACTCGTCGGTGCCGATCGCGGTCAACCTCGCGAAGTACGACGCCCCCGAACAGCGCTATTGCCCGGCCGGCGTGTACGAGATCGTGCGCGACCCGGACGGCACCCACCCGCGACTGCAGATCAACGCGCAGAACTGCGTGCACTGCAAGACCTGCGACATCAAGGACCCGACGCAGAACATCAACTGGGTCGTGCCGCAGGGCGGCGAAGGGCCGATCTACCAGGGGATGTAAGGGCACACATTGCGTGCCGGCCCCTGCCTGACCAAAGCCCTACCTTCCGGCAGGGCTTTTTCCTTCAGATGTCGAGCGCCAGTTGTCCCTTCACCCAGAAGGTCCGGCCGGGTTCGTTGATCCGTTCGCCGGTCAACGTTTCATAGCCGACGATCGGCGCGCCGGACTTCGACAGGTGCTCGCGATAGGTACGGTCGAACACGTTGTCGACCCCCGCCGTCAGCAGGACGCTCTTGGACGGACGCCAGCCGGCGTTGAGCGACAACAGCGCGAAACCGGACGTCGGGCCGAGGTCCATGCCGTTCGCGACGATGCCTCCCGAGCCCACGTCGAAGCGGTCCTGCTCGGCGACCAGACGGAGCAAGGCGCCGTAGGAGAACACGTTGTCGTTGTACTCGACGGCGAGACGCGCCTCCAGCGGAGGCTGCTGCGCGAGCGCCTTGTGATCCGTATCGTTGTTGCCGCGCACCCAGGCGAGCGATCCGGTCGCCGTCCAGTTCCGCGCGAAGCGCCATGCGACATCGCTCTCGAGACCGTAGGTCGTGGCGTCGATGTTGCGCACCCCGGCCGGCGCAGTCCATTTCAGCAGGATGAAGTCGTCAACCTTGCCGTAAAAACCCGAGACGGACGCCGACCATTCGTCCGACGACCACAGCGTGCCGAGATCGAGCTGAGTCGTCTTCTCCGGCTGGAGCGACACGAAACTTTGCCCGGCAGCGCCATTGGCACGCAGAAACTCCCAGAAATCCGGAAAGCGTTCGGCATGGCCGAGGCCCGCATACCACGTCCCCGCACCGTCGGCATATTCCGACTCGTAACGCGCGAAGCCGCTGGTCAGCGTGTCGCTCGCCGTCCTCCCGCGGGTCGCACTGGTACGGCGGTGGTCCTTCGATTCATGGTCATCGACGCGCAAGCCGGCAATCACGCGTTGCGCGTCGTTCAAGAGGTAAGTCCCCTCCGCGAACGCACCGCGGCGCTCGAAGCTCAAATCCTCGTCGCGCGGCCGGCTGCGATAAGCCGGAGTGCCGCGAGCGGTGTGCTCGTCGTCCTTCGCATCGACGCCGACGATGAACTGCAGTTGATCGGCGGGCGCCAGCGTGGCGCTGAAGCGCCCGCCTCGCGTGGTGCGGTCGGGGTTGCTCAGCATCTTCATGCTGCCGGGCGCGAGCCTGCGCAGGCTGAAGTTGTCCATGACATGGTCGATGTAGCTGTAATAGGCCTGCGCCTCGACCTTGCGCAGCAGCGGCGACAGGTTCTTCCTCTCGAACTTCAAGCCGGCGTTTTCACGCTCGAAGCGGGTGCCGTCCATAGTGCGATCGGCATAGGCGGCTTCGCCGTCGCTGCGGCCCAGGCTCAGCTCGAGCCGCGTGTCGTCGTCCGGCGTCCAGCCGAGCGCGGCGCTGGTGCTCCAGCGGGTGTAGAAGGAATGCACTTCCTTGCCGTCGCCGTCTTCGTAATTGTCGCTGTCCGAGCGGGTGGCAACAGCCTGGGCATAGAAGGCAGGATTGCCGCCGCGCACGTCGAGCAGCTGGTCGTTGCGCCCCCAACTGCCGAAGGTGAGACTGCCGTTGACCCGCCCGCCCGCCTCCGTCATGCGCCTGATGTCACGCTCGAACAGCACGACGCCGGCCGAGCTGCCCGCCATGTAGAGCACGCTCTGAGGCCCCTTGAGCACCGTCACGCGGTCATAGGATTCGGGGTACACATAAGCGGTCGGCGGGTCCATGCGCCCCCCGCAGCCGCCGAGAATCTCCTGGCCGTCCAGCAGGATGCCGAGGCGCGAGCCCGACATGCCGCGGAAAACCGGGTCGCCGTCGGTGCCGCCCTTGCGGATCACCGCAAAGCCGGGAATGCTTTTCAGCAGATCGGCCCCATCGTGCGCCGGCAGCGGCTGCCGCGGAGCCTTGGGGTCGGTGGTGACGGTGAGCGGCGTTTCGACGGCCGGCGCGGTGACGACCACCGTCCGGAGCATGGTTTCACTTTCGGCCGCGACGGCGGGCAGCGCGAGCGAGATTGCGATGGCGAGCGGGAGTTCGCGCAGATAGGGTTTCACGGTAATCATGCGTTTCATGTTGTTCTTCGCTTTGTCTTGATGTTGTTTTTCACTTTGCCCTGACCTGGAGACCTTAGCCGGGTAAAGATGGGAAGAAGCCTTCACTGACGGGCGGCGAGCCCGAGCGAGCCACATACGGTCGCCTCGCTGACGACGCCGGACAGCGCAACCTTGCCGCCCCGTCCGTCGAAGAGAAGCGTCCGCGGCAGCTCGCCGCGCCATTTCGCGTCAAGCGCATAGGCGAGCGCTTCGGGCGACTCGTCTCCGTAGGCAAAACGCTTCCCCGTGACCCCGGCGCGGTCGAGCGGCCCGGCGAGCCCGTCGCCGGCCGGCTCGACCGCGACCGTGATCAGTTGGAGGCGCGGATACGCTTTCGCCATCTCCGCGAAAAGCTTCAGGTTTGTTTTGCAGTGCACACATTCGGACGACCACAGCGCGACGATCGTCGGCCTGGCATGGCTGGCCGGATCGGCGATCGCAGTTGCAGCCGGCCGGTCGAGCGGCGCGAAGTCGCTCGCCGAACACGTCGCGGCGCTCATCCAGACGATTACTGCCAGCAGGTTTTTCAGTCGTTTCATCGCAGCCAGTACCCCTTCATGCCTTCCTTCTGGGTGCGCCAGAACGCCAACAGCTCCGTGCCGCGCCGGATCACCCGCGGCTGGTCGGACGCGCCCTCGGTCGCAGCGAGCGACAGGCTGCGGAACTGCCTGCCGTTGTCATCGGACACCTCCGCGCGCAGCCGCGTCCGTTCGCCATCGAACTCCTTCCAGACGATCGCGACGCGCTCACCGCCGACGGCAATGTCGGCGTGAGCGGCGCGTTCTCCGCCGACGGTGCGCTGTCCCTCGACGCGCCCGTCTTTCAGGCGGCCATAGAACACCCGCCCCTCGCCGTTCCTCTCGTTGAACCACACCGCGTGACGCGTGCCGTCGCCGGAAACCGCGAGCGACGGTCCGTGGTGCGGGCAGGCGTCGACGCGCCAGCGGTCGAACGTTGCGCGCGCCACCGGCCCGGGCGTGCCGTCGGGGCCGAGCTTCACCAGCGCATGGTCGCGTTCGTTCGGCTCGAACACGTGCCGCCACAGCATCAGCGGCAAGCCGTCGACATCGTTGGCGATCGCGATGCGGCAGCACTCGCAGGAATGGTCGCCGACCTTCACTTCGGGCCGGAACGTCCGCCCGCCGTCGTCGGACACCACTGCATAGATCGCCGCGCCGCGGTAATCCCGCTTCGCGCCCTGCGCGGCTTCCAGATCACGCTTGTCGATCCACGCGAGCACCACCTGCCCGCTCCCGCTGACCGTCATCGTCTCGAAGCGGTGGGTGATCTCCTGGCGGTCGCGGTGAACGGTGATGGGAGCGCCGAAACCTCGCCCGGTGTCCGCACGCGCAAAACGGATCTCGCCGGTGAAAGGCTTCGCCAGCGGTCGCGTCCACGAAACCAGCACGCTGCCGTCCGGGGCGAACGCGATCTTCGGCCGGTTCTCGCCGTCGGCGGAAATCGCTTCCGGTTTGGCGTTGACGGTTACCGGCGCATCCCAGCTCGCCCCGCCGTCAGCGCTGCGGTGGAGGACGACGTGCTGCCCGTCCTTCGAAACCGCGTACAGCACGCCGTCGGGGCCGAATGCCGCGCTCGTGCCGAGCTCCGGCCTCGCCGGCCGGGCCGCAGCGGTTTTCCCGGCCGCGTGGTCGGCGTGCTGCGCGAAAGCACCCGCTGCGCATCCCAGCGCGAGCAGGACCGCAGCGGCCAACCGGCCCGCGCTGCCCTTTCGCTTCATTGTCATTGCCGAGCCGTCCTCGCTGCCGGCGCCCGCAGTGGCACGCTCTGCCATCATCATCATCACCATTACCATTTCGCCTCGACCCCCGCGATCACGGTACGCGGCAAGCCCGGCGAGTACGCCGGCGTGCTGCCCGTCGACAGCTGCGCGCTGTCCGCATAACGCCGGTCGGTGAGGTTGTTCACGCTGCCGAACAGCGAAACGGCCGGCGTCAGCGCCAGGTTGCCGCGCAGGTTGAAGAGATCGTGTCCGCCGTACTTCACGGTGTTGCTGTCGTCGAGCCAGTACGAGCCGATCCTCGTCCACTCGAGCTGCGCACGGAACGCGTCGGTCGGCGTCCAGGTCAGCCGCGCGTTCGACATCAGCCGCGGCGCGCTTTGCTGTTCCTTGCCGCCGAAATCCCCCTGCGCGGTCACCCAGTCGACGAACTCGTGCCGCGCGTACGACAACGCGAGATCCAGCCGCAGCTGCCTCGCGAGCGGCGCACCGAGCCCGAGCTCGATGCCGCGGTGGCGGGTCTCGCCGGCGTTCGTCGTGATCGTCTGCGTCGTGACCGGGTCGCGCTGGCTGACGATGTCGTCGCGCTTGGTCAGCTCGTACGCGACGAGGTCGTACGACAGGCCCGCCACGACGCCGCGCACGCCGAGCTCGTACTGCTCGGCCTTGATCGCGTCGAGCTCGAGCGCCGAATGCGTCAATGCACGGGCGGCGTCGAGGCTGCCGGCACGCGACGGGCGGAAGATCTGCGATTCGGACGGGGCGCGGAAAGCCTGGTTGTACGAGGCGAAAAGATGCGTGTTCTCGCCGAGCGCGTACGTCGCGCCGAGTTTCGGCGTCGCGCGGCGATAGCTGACCCGGGTGTTCGCCGCCTGGCCGTAGAAGTTGCTCCCGACCTGCACGACCTCGCCGGCGCCGAGCTTGTTGTCGAACTCGTAGCGCATGTCGTCGTAGCGCAGGCCGGCGGTCAGCCGCAGCTTGTCGGTCGGCGAGATTTCGCCATGGACGTACGGCGAAATGCCGCGATATTCGACGTCGTAATCATAGATGCGCGGCCCGACGGTGTAGGCGATGAACTCGCGGCTCGCGCCGCTGCCGCGCGTCGTCGCGTCGATGCGGTTCTCGCGCCGCTCGCCCGGACTCAGGTCGAAATCGACGCCGACGATCATGCGCGCGCGCAGCGGTGCGAAGTCCCGGCGCCACTTCGCCATCAGCCCGTACGAACGGTTGCCGGTTTCGGCGATCGTCGGGTCGAAGCGCAGCGCGAAGCTCGCGAGCAGATCCATGCTGTTGTCGCGCACGTACGGCGTGACCGACAGCAGCGAGTCGGCCGTCTCGTGTTCGTAGTTCGTCGACAGGCGCAGCGCGCTGACCTTGCGGAATGCGATCGGCAGATAGTTCTTCGTCGGATCGTGCCGGTAGTCGTCACGCACGAGCGGCGAGTTCGCGCCGGTTTCCTGGTCGATCTCCGAAAAACCAAGCACGGTCTTCAGCGACGTGCTGTCGCCGATGAAGTGATCCCAGCGCAGCGTGCCGCTGTTGCGGTCGTAGCCCGTGTCGTCGCGCCAGCCCTCCGTCCGGGTCAGGTTCAGGTCGGCCCGCCAGCCGCCGTCGGCATAGCCGCTGCCGCCGCCGACAAGCGCCCGCCGCCAGCCATGCTCCCCCGCCTCGATCGAGCCGTTCGCTTCCGTCTTCGTCGGCGGCGTGCGCGTCAGCACGTTGACGACGCCGCCGATCGCATCCGACCCGTACAGCGCCGACGACGGGCCGCGATTGATTTCGATGCCGCCGGCCTGCGGGATGTTGATCTCGTACAGGCCGTTATGGTTGAAGAAGCCGGTCGAGCGCGACGGAATGCCGTCCTCGAGGAACAGATAGACCGGGCTCGTCGTGAACGGCTGGCGGATCGCCGTCGTGTGGCCTTCGCCGTTCGTCACCGCGACCGCGACACCCGGCGTCTGGCTCATCACCTGCGCCGGGTGGGCGGGCTTGTCCAGCGCGATGTCCTCCCCCTTGACAATGCCGACCGAGGACGGGGTTTCGACGAGTCGCGCCTCTTCGCGCGTCGCGGTGACCGTCACCTGTTCGAGAACGGTGGCGGCGTCATCGGACGCAGCGGCGCCACCTGCAGCGCCGAGGCACGACAGCACCAGCACATTGCGCCAAGTATCAATGCCCATAATCACCTCGGCCCGCCTGGTTCAACGGCCGCACGGGCGCAGCCACCTCGATCGACTCGCGCTTGCCGCTCCGGCTCTCGACGACCAGCGTCAGCGGCACCGTGTCGCCCACGCGGACGGGTTGCTTCAGGTCGAACAGCATCACGTGGTGGCCGCCGGGCTTGAGCTCGACGGCCTTGCCGGCCGGTAGCTCGACCGCAGCGACGGCGCGCATCTTCATGACGTCCTTCTCCATCACCATCTCGTGTATCTCGACTTTTCCCGCAGCGGGCGAGTCCGCCGAGACGAGCCGCGCATCCTGTGCCGCGGTGAGGCGCATGAACGCGCCAGTGACTTTCTGCTGGGCGACCGTCGCCCGCACCCAGGGGTCGTCGACCTGCACCTGGGCGAGCACGGGGCCCGACAGCACGGCAGAAAACAGGCTGACTACAAGGGTCTTCTTCATGGTGTTCACTCCATCGATTCGCAAATCGGCCCGCGAGCCGGCATGCCGAGGCTCCCGCGACCGACGCGAGACGACGCGATCGGGGCGAGCGAATGCCTTGATACCGGATGCCGCGGAAGGGTTTCTGCAGGAATGCGTCATCCGGCCGTGCCCCGTCTCCTGCAAGCGAGGAGACGGGGCCGGTCGGGACGGCACTCAGGCGCGCGGGAGCGGTGGAGCGCGCGGCTGCGCCGCTGCCCATGCGAAGAGCGGGCGCGGCGAGTGGAGGTAAAGCGGGGGGAGGTGGTCGGAACGGGCTTTCAGCGCAAAAGGTGCGGACGGCATCGCGGGAAGTGCCGGCACGTCACAGTGTGTCGCGCAGAAAGCACAACGTTCGGCGGGAAACACGTGAGCGTCGCCCTTGTCGCGCGAATCATCGACCGCGACCATCTTCATGCCGGCGACCGTGCACACCTGGATCAGGCGCTTCTCGCCGTCGGCGCGCGACAGCGCGTGGCTCAGCGCCGGCGCAAGCGCACCCAGCAGGACCGCGAACAGCGCGATCCAGGCGGTGAAACTGCGAGCCGTACGCTTGAAATACATCGGCAAAAACCGGAGCGACCCGGGTTGACCAAAACGGTGCGGCGATTCTAACAGCTGAACCGCACGCGCCATTGACTGCAGTCAAGCCCGGCGGCCGGCCGCGACCGGCCGCCGGGCGTGTTCACCCCAGCCAGCGCCGCGCGTTGCGGAACATCCGCTGCCACGGCGAATCCTCGCCGAGTCCGGCCGGGTACCAGCTCATCTGCACGCTGCGGGCGGTGCGTTCCGGGTGCGGCATCATGATCGTGAAGCGGCCGTCCGCGGTCGTGAAACCGGTCGATCCTTGCGGCGAACCGTTCGGGTTGAACGGATAGATCGTGGCCGGCGCACCGTGGTTGTCGACATGGCGCAGCGCCGTCAGGACGCGTTCGGGGTCGGCGGCGTCGCGGAACACTGCGCGCCCTTCGCCGTGGCTGACGACGATCGGCATGCGGCTGCCGGCCATGCCGGCAAACAGGATCGACGGGCTGTCGAGTACTTCGGCCATCACGAAGCGCGCCTCGAACTGCTCGCTGCGATTGCGGTGGAAAGTCGGCCAGTGCTCGGCGCCCGGGATGATCGACGCGAGGTGCGCCATCATCTGGCAGCCGTTGCACACGCCGAGCGCGAACGTGTCGGGACGGGCGAAGAACGCTTCGAATTGTGCGCGCAGCGCCGGGTTGAACAGGATCGACTTCGCCCACCCCTGGCCGGCGCCGAGCACGTCGCCGTACGAGAAACCGCCGCATGCCGCGAAGCCGTGGAAATCACTCAGCTGGTGGCGTCCGGCCTGCAGATCCGACATATGCACGTCGTACGGCGCGAAACCGGCGCGCTCGAACGCCGCAGCCATCTCCGCCTGCGAATTGACGCCCTGCTCGCGCAGGATCGCGATCTTCGGCCGTGCAGCCGTCGCGATCAGCGGCGCGGCCACATCGTCGGCCGGATCGAAGGTCAGCGATACGCTCAGGCCCGGGTTCGTCGCGTCGGCGAGCGCGTCGAATTCCTCGCGCGCGCAATCGGCATCGTCGCGCAGGCGCGCGATGCGGTAACCGGTCTCGGACCACGCCTGCAGCAGTTCGGCGCGCGGCGCGTTGAACACGAGCTTCGCGTTGCGCCAGAAGCGGAGCTCGTCCTTGCCGTTCGGCTCGCCGAGGAAGTGGTAGGTGAGGCCGGCTTCGCGCAGCGGCGCGGTGACGCGGGCGCGGTCATCGCGCCGGATCTGCACCACCGCGCCCAGCTCTTCAGCGAACAGGCCAGCAAACAAGCGGTCGTTGAGGCGGCCCTTGATCGTGTCCGGCTTCTTGTCGAGGCCGTCGACGTCGTTCATGTACTGGTCGTAGCAGACGGTGTCGAGCACGACCGACAGGCCGCACTTCGACGCGAACGCCATCTCGCACAGCGTCGCGAACAGGCCGCCGTCACCACGGTCGTGGTACGCGAGCAGGAGATCGTCGCGGCGGAACTGCTGGATCAGGCCGAAGAACCTTGCGAGCTGCGTGGCATCGACGTCGGGCGCGTGCTCGGCGACCGAGCCGAACACCTGCGCCAACGCCGAGCCGCCGAGGCGGTTGCGGTCGTTGCCGAGGTCGATCAGCAACAGCTCGGTGTCGACGCCTTCGGGGAACTGCAGCTGCGCGGTGAGCGTGCGGCGGATGTCCCCGACCGGCGCGAACGCCGTGACGACAAGCGACAGCGGCGAGACGACCTGACGGCTCTCGCCGTCGTCCTGCCACGTGGTCTTCATCGACAGCGAATCCTTGCCGACCGGGATCGCGAGGCCAGCCTGCTGGCAGAACTGCGACACCGCGCTGACCGTGTCGAACAGCTTCGCGTCCTCGCCGCGATGCCCGGCCGCGGCCATCCAGTTCGCCGACAGCTTGACCTGGCCGATATCGGCGATGTCCGCGGCGGCGATGTTCGTCACCGCCTCGCCGATCGCCATGCGCCCGGAAGCCGGTGCGTCGAGGCAGGCGACCGTGGTGCGTTCGCCCATCGCGAACGCTTCGCCCTGGTAACCATGGAAGCTCATCGCGGTGACCGCGACGTCGGCGACCGGCACCTGCCAGGGACCGACCATCTGGTCGCGCGCTGTCAGGCCGCCGACCGAGCGGTCGCCGATCGTGATGAGGAAGTTCTTGCTCGCGACCGCCGGCAGGCGCAGCACGCGCAGGCAGGCGTCCTTCAGGTCGATGTCGGTGACGTCGAACGGCGGCACATGCACCGCGCGGCGCGACACGTTGCGCGTCATCTTCGGCGGCTTGCCGAGCAGCACCTGCATTTCCATGTCGACGGGCTTGTTGCCGAAGTGACGGTCGGCCACGGTCAGGTGGCCGTCCGCGGTCGCTTCACCCAGCACCGCGAACGGGCAGCGCTCGCGCTCGCAGATGGCGCGAAACTCGGCGAGGCTCTCGGGCGCAATCGCGAGCACATAGCGCTCCTGCGACTCGTTGCTCCAGATCTCGCGCGGGCTCATGCCCGGCTCCTCGATATGCACTTCGCGCAGCTCGAAATGCGCGCCCAGCCCGGCCGATTCCGCCAGTTCCGGCATCGCATTCGACAGCCCGCCGGCGCCGACGTCGTGGATCGCGAGGATCGGGTTCGCGTCGCCGCGCTGCCAGCAGCAGTCGATGACTTCCTGGCAGCGGCGTTCGATCTCGGGGTTGCCGCGCTGCACCGACGCAAAGTCAAGGTCGGCCGTGTTCGTCCCGGTCGTCATGCTCGAAGCCGCGCCGCCGCCCAGCCCGATCAGCATGCCCGGGCCGCCGAGCTGGATCAGCAGCGTGCCGGGCGCGAACTTCACCTTGTGCGACTGCTGCGCCTGGATGCTGCCGAGGCCGCCCGCGATCATGATCGGCTTGTGATAGCCGCGCACCTCGCCCTGCACTTCCTGCTCGAAGGTGCGGAAGTAACCGGTGAGGTTCGGCCGGCCGAATTCGTTGTTGAACGCGGCGCCGCCGATCGGGCCTTCGATCATGATGTCGAGCGCCGAGGCGATGCGGTCCGGCTTGCCATAGGGCTTTTCCCACGGCTGCCCGAATTCCGGAATGTTCAGATTCGACACCGAGAAACCGGTCAGGCCGGCTTTCGGCTTGGAACCGCGGCCGGTCGCCCCTTCGTCGCGAATCTCGCCGCCGGCCCCGGTCGCGGCGCCGGGGAACGGTGAGATCGCGGTCGGGTGGTTGTGCGTTTCCACTTTCGCCAGGATGTGCGTCGCTTCGGCGCGGAAGCGCCACTGGCCGTCGGCGTCCGCGTAGAAGCGGTCGATGGTCGCGCCCTCGATCACCGACGCGTTGTCCGAATACGCGACGACGGTGCCTTCAGGGTGCGCCTTGTGCGTGTCGCGAATCATGCCGAACAGCGTTTTCTCCATCGGCCGCGCGTCGATGACCCAGTCGGCGTTGAAGATCTTGTGGCGGCAATGTTCGGAGTTGGCCTGCGCGAACATCATCAGCTCGACGTCGGTCGGATTGCGCCCGATGCGCGTGAAGTTGTCGACGAGATAGTCGATCTCGTCGTCGGACAGCGCGAGGCCGAGTTCGGCGTTCGCCGCGACGAGCGCGTCACGCCCGCCGGCGAGCACATCCACCGACATCAGCGGCTTCGGCTCGTAGTGATGGAACAGCGCTTCGGCCGCGTCGAGGTTCGCCAGCACCGACTCGGTCATGCGGTCGTGCAGCAGCGGCAGCACCGCGGCGTATTGACGGTCGTCGAACCCGTTGCGCATGTCGAGCGAGTACGACACGCCGCGCTCGATGCGCATCACCTTGGCAAAGCCGCACTGGCGCGCGATGTCCGTCGCTTTCGACGACCACGGCGAGATCGTCCCGAGGCGCGGCACGACGAGCAACTGCGTGCCCGGAGGCAGCTGCGGCGACGCGGGGACGGCCGCGAGCAGGTCGACGAGCCGGTCGCGCTCGTCCGCTGCCAGCGGCGCGGCGAGTTCGACGAAATACCAGTACTCCGCGGCCAGCCCCTTGAGCTTCGGCAGCGCGTCGGCTGCGGAACGGGAAAGGCGCGCGAGGCGGGAGGAAGAAAGCGCCGCAGCGCCGCGCAGCTTGAGGATTTCGGCCATTTCTATCGTTGCGAAGGGGAAAGTGGACGCGAACAGGGTTCGCCGGTCGGAAGGGCGAAATTATACCCGACGCCCGCGGGTTCGCCCGCTGCGCGTTCCCGCGCCCCACGGCGATCGCACACATAAATATCATAACGACCGGCCCGGATTCATTGCCTCGGCTTCAGTCCGAGTAGCTCGGCCCGATATTCGGGGCGGCGGTCGGCGAGTTTTCGGCGACGACGCAGGCTGCGCTCGGCATGGTGCGTGTCGGTGCGCAGCGCCGCGAGGGCGAACTTGCGCACGACCGAGAAGTTGCGTGCCCCGTGGCCCTTGTGCACACGGCAGCCATCTTCGCGAAAGGTTACATCCAGCACCCAGTGCATGGCCTCTACGCCCCAATGAGCGCGCACCGCGCGCGCGAACTCGTCAACGCTCGTGATGCCCGCGCTGACGATGAAGTAGCGCCGATCGCGGCACACTTTGCCGCCGACCTCATGCTCGGACTCAACCAAGCCAATGCCGCCGAGCTTCTTCCAGTTCGCGCGCAGCGCCTTGTCCATCCACGACAGCTCGGTCACCAGACTCGCGCGGCGGGTCTCGAGACGGCCATGATCCTTCTCGACCGTCGTGCACTGCTGCACTGGGACGCTGCGAAAGTCCAACGCCCGGGCGGTGTCGAAGAACTCGACGATCGTCTCCGACAGGTTCTTCTGGTTGTCCTTGACCGCCAGCACGTACTCGCCGCCGCGGGCAATGATCTTTTCGGCCACATCCGTTTGGCACCCGAGCGCGTCCATCGTCACGATGCACCCCTTGAGCACCAAGGTCTCGAGCAGTGCGCGGATGGCGGCGAGCTCGTTGCCCTTGCCGGCCGCGCCTTCTTGCCCAAGCGAGACCCCCAGCGCGGTCGCGTAGGCGCTGACCATGTGCAGCGCCGTATTGGGCCCATCGGTCGAGCCACGCAAGGTCTTGCCATCAAAGGCCACCACGCCCTCGACAACCCCGACCACGCTGGCGATCCACTCACGGAAGCAGCGTTCGAACACCGTTGCGTCGAGCACCCGGAATACCTTGCCGAACGTGTCATGCGAGGGCGTGCCATAGGGCAGTTTCAGAAACGTGCGCAGCCACGGCTCCTCGTCTTCGCACCAGTCGGCCACATCGACCCAGCTGTCGGCGCCACACAGCACCGCGCAGATCGCCATCACGATCATCTCCTGCAGATCATGGCGCCGCGCCGGCCCGCAGCGGTGATCCTCGATGTCCCCAAATGCCCCCTGCAGCGTCATCTTGACCTCTCGGCAAATAGCGAGAGTGGACGCCTTTTTGTCCCTGTTTACAAGCGGATAGCATAAGCTGCTGATCGTAAAAGACTTTTTGGCAGGGGTTTACGACGATCGCGTAAGCGATCGCCGTGTCCCGCGCCCGAGCCGGCAACCACATGCGGCGCCCGGGCAAGCGTGCCGGACCGGTAATCCGTTTTTCGCCCCACCATGCCGGCCGCTGACCTTCCGGAGGCCGGTCAGCGACCGCAGCGCCGGTTATTGTTCGGTCGCGCGTGCCGGGAGCGAGGCTGCGACCGAGATGTTGACGACCTTCTTGTCCGCGGTGGCCTCTTCGACCTTCTCGAGTCGCCCGGCGACGACAGCGCCACAGTCCATCTGCAGCTGCCGGTAGATGATGTTTCCCGAAATGTGCGCACCCGCCTGCAGTTCGAGAAAATGTTCGACTTCCAGGTCGCCATCCACCCGGCCATTGACGACCGCGTCATGAACGCGCACCCGCCCGGTGATCGACCCCCTGTTGCTGACGACGAGGAGACTGCGTTCACCCTCCTTGCCGAGGACGTTGCCTTCGATCTTTCCGTCCACCCGCAAGCCGCCGGAAAACACCACGTCACCGACGATTTCGAGATTGTCGGCGACCAGGCTGGACAGCTTGGTGACCTGGATTGCTTTGTTGCGCTTGCGTCCGAACATCGCTTTCGTCCCTCGAATGGCGTCCGCACCGGGCGCGCAGAAGGCTCAACGGGCAGGTGGCACGCCCGGCGTCGCCGACTTGATGAACGCCAGCTCTTCCCTGATCTGCTTGAGCTCGTCGTTCAGACTGACCACCTGGCGTTCGAGCTCGCCCCGCGTCGCCAGTTCCACCTCGAGATCGAAGCGTGCCTTGCTCAGCGCTTCCTGCAGCTCGCGGTTCTGCTGCCGCATCGCGGACACCGACGACTCCGATACCAGCCGGTCCTCGAAATACCGGGCACCGAGCCCGAGCATCACCAGGACGACGATGACGAGCCCCCCCAGGAACACGATGCGCTTGAGCCCGTAGGTCGGATCCGAGGTCAGGACGTACGAGTCCTGCGTCAGCTTGCGGTTGCTGTAACGACGGTGCGACGGCATCGCCCCGACCATTCAGAATTGCGCGAGGTACGACGCCGGATCGACGATCAGGCCGTCCTTCATGACTTCGAAATGCAGGTGTGCGCCTGTCGATCGCCCAGTGGAACCGATCGATGCGATCCTGTCTCCCGGCAGCACGACCTGGCCGACTTTCACGTGGAGCTTCGACGCGTGCGCGTAGCGCGTCGCGAGGCCGGCGCCGTGGTCGATCTCGACGGTCAGGCCGTAGTCCGGACGGCGCCCGGCGAAGACCACGCGCCCGCCTGCGCTGGCGGAAATCTGCGTGCCCGCCGGCGCCGGAAAATCGACTCCGCTGTGGAAGGCGAGACGACGCCGGAACGGATCGCTGCGGTTGCCGAACCCGGACGAGATCCCGAAGCCGGCGACCGGGGAGCGGCCGGGGAAAGACATGTGAGCGAGGCTGTAGCCGGTGGCGAGCCGGTCCAGTCCGGCGAGCGTCTGGGCAAGGCGCTCGATGTCGCGCTCCATTTCTGCGAGCTCTCCGGCCAGCAGTCCTTCCGGCTTGCCGTGGAGTGCCACGGCAGGCGGCAACTGCGGCGGCATCAGGAGGCCGAACTGCGGCAGCTCTGGCGCGCGCGCGGGAACCGGCTGCAGCAACGGCCCGCCGGCCGGGGAACCGAGCGGCGTTTTTGCGATACGGCCCGCTGGCGCGGCGGCGACGTTTTCGTTGATCCGCGCTTCGAAATCCTTGATCGCGCCGATCCGCTCCGTGAGCGCGGCCGCCTCGGCCTGCAACTGCACCATGCGCCCTGCCAGCTCGCCGAAACGACCGATCAGCAGGTCGCTTTGCGACTCGGCCGGCTGCACCGGCGCGGTTTGGGGAGGGTTCCGGACCTTGCCGTCAACCATGTAGCCAAGCGCGAAACCGCCGGCAAGCGCCGCGAGCACGATCGCGATGATGACGCCGGCAAAAACCCGGGCGCTGATCGTATGCATTCGCGATTGTGTCAGCGTCCCGGCGGAAAGAATGACGAAAGCCATCCTTGTCCTCCTGTTCTGTCCGGTTGCGGGCGCTGTTCGCACTGCGTCGCGGACGGGCTGAAAAACGAGCCCCGGCGTTTTGCATTTGCGCAAACTCTTATCGCCGGAACAAAGTTTTCGGAGTCTAGCACCAAAGCGCGGGGGAAAGGCAACACCTGCCGGACCTCCCGCCGGCCGCCGGCCCGCAGCCAGGACCGGATGCGGAAAAACCAGGTGCCCGCGTTTGCCAGCCCTTAGCCGGCGCGCGTCATGGATCTGCCGCGCCGGCTATCTGTTCCGCATCACCTCGGGGTGGTGCGGTGCAGGCGCGTCTTGCGCACCTGCTCGCCGGGGCGCGCGGCCTGGCCCTGCGGCTTCGGCAAGCCGGCCAGCACGCACACCTCGGCTTCCGGCATCTCCATCCACATGCCGCGCTTGAGCCGCGACGATAACGCCACCGGACCGTAGCGCACCCGCATCAGCCGGCTGACGGTGAGACCTACCGCCTCGAACATGCGCCGGACTTCCCGGTTCCGGCCTTCGGAAAGGGTCACCCGGTACCAGTGGTTGGCTCCCTCGCCGCCCTCGTCGGAGATCGACGTGAATCGCGCGAGACCGTCCTCGAGCTGGATGCCGGTCTTCAGCGATTCGATCTGTTCGTCGTTGAGCTGCCCGAGCAGACGCACCGCGTATTCACGCTCGAGTTCGTAGCGCGGATGCATCAGGCGGTTGGCCAGCGTGCCGTCGTTCGTGAACAGGAGCAGGCCCGAGGTATTGAAGTCGAGCCGCCCGACCGCGATCCAGCGCCCCTTGCGCAGGATCGGCAGCCGCTCGAACACCGTCGGGCGACCCTCCGGGTCCTCGCGCGAGACGATTTCGCCTTCGGGCTTGTGATAGATCAGCACGCGCGGCGTGCGCACCGTGAAACGCAACGGAATCAGCTTGCCGTTGTATTTGACGCGATCACCCGGGCCGATTTTCTGGCCGAGTTCGGCCGGCAGGCCATTGACCGAGATTCTCCCGGCAACCACCCATTCCTCGATTTCGCGACGCGAGCCGATGCCGATCTGCGCCAGCACTTTCTGCAGCCGCTCGGGTTCGGCAAATGCCGTGTTTTCCTGTTCGCCGCGCCCCCCGCCCCCGGGCGCGGCGGCGCGCGGCGGACGTGCGAGCCGCGCACCTTCCCCCGCGCCGGGCGTCGACGGGCGCCCGCCGGCACGCGGCGGAGGCCCCGGCGGATGCCTGCCCGCCCCCGCCGTCTCAGCGTTCTTCTTCGTGGGGGGCCGCAGCGGCCGCTTCGATTTCTTTGGTGTCGACAAGGTCCATGATCCTTTCAATTTCGGTTAGCGCGGGCAATTCGCTCAGGCTGCGCAGCCCGAGGTCGTCGAGAAAGCGCCGGGTGGTCGCGAACAGCGCGGGCCGGCCGGGGGTGTCGCGGTGACCGACGATGTCGATCCAGCCGCGCGATTCCAGCGTCTTGAGCACGTTCGGCGAAACGGCGACGCCGCGGATGTCCTCGATGTCGCCACGCGTCACCGGTTGACGGTAGGCGATGATCGCCAGCGTCTCCAGCACTGCACGCGAATATCGCGGCGGCTTTTCCTGCTTCAGCCGGTCGAGGAAGACCTGGTATTCCGGCCGCGTCTGGAATCGCCAGCCGGAGGCCACCTGCACCAGTTCCGCGCCGCGATCCGACCAGTCGGCGCGCAGGTCTTCGAGCAGGCGCCGGACGAAGTCCGCCCCCGGGTCTGCGTCGAACAGCTGCCGCAGGTCGGCGACCGGAAGAGGTGCCGATGCCGCGAGCAGGGCCGCCTCGACGACCCGCTTGTAGTCCTCAGGCGTCGTCGGCTGCATCGGCGAGCTTCACGTATATCGGCGCGAAAGGTTCGTTCTGCGCCACCTGCACCAACCTTTCCTTGACGAGTTCGAGCACCGCGAGAAAACTCACCACCAGTCCCGCGGACCCGCGCGCGGGTTCGAACAGCGTGTCGAACACGACGAAAGCCCCACCGCCGAGCTTGCGCAGGATCGCGCTCATATGCTCGCGCACCGACAGTTCGTCCCGCCTCACGTGGTGATGCTGCGTCAGGCGCGCCTTTTTCATGATCGTCAGCCACGCGAGCTGAAGGTCATGCAGGCTCACTTCGGGCAGACGCTCGACGACCTTCTCGGCGACGAATATGCTCACCCGCTCGTAGTCGCGCTCGGCGCGCGGCAGCAGTTCCAGTCGCCCCGCCGCCAGCTTCATCTGTTCGTAATCGAGTAGCCGGCGAACGAGTTCCGCCCGCGGGTCGCTGTCGTCCTCGGCGCCTTCGCGCTGCGGACGCGGCAACAGCATGCGCGACTTGATCTCGAGCAGCGTCGCGGCCATCAGCAGGTAGTCCGCCGCGAGTTCGAGATTGTGGCTGCGCATCGCCTCGACGTAAACGAGATATTGCGCGGTCAGCGCTGCCATCGGGATGTCGAGGACGTTCAGATTCGATTTGCGGATCAGGTACAGCAATAGATCGAGCGGGCCCTCGAACGCCTCGAGGATCACCTCCAGCGCGTCCGGAGGAATGTACAGGTCCTTCGGCAGTTCGAGCAGCGGCTCGCCGTAAAGGCGCGCGACGGCCTCGACCTGGGCGACCGTCTCCGCGGGAACGAGCTCGAGAGGAAGATTCATTGCGGAAGACGTCCGAAGCCGGGGCGGTTGACCGTCGCGCGGCGGCAGCAGGGCCGCGCCGCTGGCGGGGCGACTCAGGAGTACGAAAGCCCCATTGCCGCGCGGACGTCGCGCATCGTCTCCTCGGCAAGCTCGCTCGCACGCTCGCAGCCCTCGGCCATGATCCGGCGCAGCAGGGCCGGATCCTCGACGTAGGGCTGGGCGCGCTCGCGCATCTCGGCCTGCTCCTTCAGGATCGCGTCGATGACCGGCTGCTTGCACTCGAGGCAGCCGATGCCCGCGCTGCGACAGCCGTCCTGCACCCACGCCCGCACGCCGTCGTCCGAATAGATCAGGTGGAACTGCCACACCGGGCACTTGTCAGGGTCGCCCGGGTCGGTTCGGCGCACACGCGCCGGATCGGTCTGCATCGTGCGGATCTTCTTCGAGATCGAGTCGGCCTCCTCGCGCAGGAAAATCGTGTTGCCGTAGCTCTTCGACATTTTCTGGCCGTCAAGGCCGGGCATGCGTGCGGCTTCGGTCAGCAGTGCGCCGGGTTCGACGAGCACCATCTTGCCGGTCCCCTCGAGATAACCGTGCAGCCGTTCGCGATCGACGTGGCCGAGGCTCTTCGCGTCCTCGATCAGCAGCCTGCCCTGATCGCGCGCGGCCGCGTCCCCGTCCTGCTGGAAGCGCGTGCGCAACTCGTCGAACAGCCGCGCGCCCTTCGCACCGAGCTTCTTCATCGCCTCCTTCGCGTTGTCCTCGAACCCCGGCTCGCGCCCATACAGGTGATTGAAGCGCCGCGCGATCTCGCGCGTGAACTCGACGTGCGGCAGCTGGTCTTCGCCGACCGGCACCTTGTCGGCGCGGTAGAGCAGGATGTCAGCCGACATCAGCAGCGGATAGCCGAGGAAGCCGTAAGTCGACAAGTCCTTGTGCTCGAGTTTTTCCTGCTGATCCTTGTATGTCGGCACGCGCTCGAGCCAGCCGAGCGGGCAGAACATCGACATCAGCAGGTGGAGTTCCGCGTGCGCGGGCACTTTGGACTGGATGAAGAACGTCGCCTTCTGCGGATCGACACCGGCCGCGAGCCAGTCGACCAGCATGTCCCAGACGCTGTCCGCGATAATCTGCGGGCTGTCATAGGCGGTCGTCAGCGCATGCCAGTCGGCGACGAAGAACAGGCACGGGTATTCCGCCTGCAGCTTGACCCAGTTCTTGAGCACGCCGTGGTAATGGCCGAGATGGAGTCGCCCGGTCGGGCGCATGCCTGAAAGAACACGTTCTGCGTACATGATCGGTAATTAAAATCCAAAAAGCGTCGCAAGAAGGAGCCGGAAGGCGGCCATCATCGGCCACAGCAACTGTCCGAGCACCCCGGTGAACAGCAGCACGAGAAGGATCGGAAAGCCGTACGGCTCGATCCGCGAATATTTCCACGCCAGCCGGTGCGGCAGCAGGCTCACCGCGATCCGGCCCCCGTCCAGCGGCGGAATGGGCAGCAGGTTCAGCAGCATCAGCACCGCGTTGATCTGCATGCCCGCGTCGGCCATCTTCATCATCGGTATCGTGTAGACACTGTGCGGCATGCTCAGGGCGACCTTGAACAGCACTGCCCAACCGATCGCCATCATGAAATTCACGAACGGTCCCGCCGCCGCGACCCACAGCATGTCCGCCTTGGGCTGGCGCAGGCGGCTGAAATCCACCGGCACCGGCTTGGCCCAGCCGAACAGCACGCCTCCGCCGCCGAACAGGCTGCTGAGCGTCAGGATCGCCCCGGGGACGAGGATCGTGCCGATCGGATCGATATGCTTGAACGGGTTCAGCGTGATGCGACCGGCCAGATCCGCGGTCGGATCGCCGAAATGCCTCGCCACGTATCCGTGCGCCGCCTCGTGGAGGGTGATCGCAAGCAGCACCGGCAGCGCCCAGATGGCAATGGTGGAGATCAGCGAATCCATGACGTCACGGTGTAAAACGGCGCATTCTAGCAGAGCGCGACCGCGCCCCTTCATCGCCGTGCCCGACGACAGGCGAAGTCCGGATTCCGGAGGGCGGTGCGGTGGGTAAAGGCGTGGGTGGGCGTGATCGGGCACCATGCTTCGAGACCGAACGGTGACGGATCGCCCTTCCCCGCCCGGACGAGCACCGGAACGCCTGAGGTCAGGTCGATGATGGTCGTTACCTCCGGCCCGCAGAAGCCGGCTTCGATGACGAGTTCCACCTGTTTTTCCATGCGGTCGCGGATTTCCTCCGCGTCGGTCAACGGCAGATCCTCGCCCGGCAGCAGCAGCGTCGAAGTCAGGATCGGCTCGTCCAGTTCGGCGAGCAGCGCGGCGACCACCGGATGGTCGGGGACTCTCAGACCGATCGTCTTGCGCTTCGGGTGCAGAACCCGCCGCGGCAGCTCCTTCGTGCCCTCGAGGATGAACGTGTAGGGGCCGGGAGTCGTTGCCTTCAGCAAGCGGTACTGCATGTTATCGACCCGCGCATAAGTGGCGATTTCCGAGAGGTCGCGGCACATCAGCGTGAAATGGTGCCGTTCATCCACCCCGCGGATCTTGCGGATGCGCAGCAGCACGCTCGCGTCACCGGTCAGGCCACCCAGCGCATATGCGGAATCGGTCGGAAACGCCACCAGGCCGCCGGATCGCATGATTTCGGCCGCCTGGCGAATCAGCCGGGGTTGAGGCTGCTCGGGATGAAGTACGAAATATTGAGCCATTCTGTTTTTTCTTGATCTTGATTTTTTCGATTGTGATTGCCAAGGAGCGCGCGGGACTGGCCCGGCCGGATTTCATCCCCACCTTCATTCCAGTCGCGACCATACCGGCACGAGATCCGGCGGCAGCGGCGAACAGCGCCCGAGATCGACCGGACTTTCCTTTTCGCCGTGGAAATCGGAAGCGCGCGACGCGAGCAGCTTGCGGCGACGGGCAACACTCGCGAACCTGAGCACTTCCGCGTCGCTATGCGCTCCGGACACCACTTCGACCGCTTCGCCACCGCATGCCGCGAAGCGGTCGAACAGGGCCTCGAGTTCGGCCTCGGCAAAACGGTAGCGCGCCGGATGGGCGATGACCGCGATGCCGCCCGCGGCGTGGATCCAGCCCACCGCGTCTTCGAGCGTTGCCCATTCGTGCTCGACGTACCCCGGCTTGCCGCGCGCGAGATAGTGGCGGAACACCGTGCTGACGTCGGGCATCAGGCCGCTCGCGACGAGGTGGCGCGCGAAATGCGCGCGGCTCACGAGCGCCGGGTTACGGGCGAATTTTCGCGCGCCTCCGAGCGCCCCGTGGATCCCTGCCGCTTCCAGCGCCGCGCCGATGCGCACCGCCCGCCCGTCCCGGCCGGCCCGCACTTCGGCGAGTCCGGCAAGCAGTCGGGGATGACGGTGATCAACCCCCAGGCCGACCACGTGCACCGTCTCGCCGCTGAAGGAAACGGATATCTCGACACCCGGCACCAGCCTTATCCCGACTTCGGCCGCGGTCGCGATGGCCTCGTCGAGACCGCCGACCTCATCGTGATCGGTCAGCGCCAACAGCGTCACCCCATTGGCCGACGCGCGCCGCACGACCTCCGCGGGTGTGAGCCAGCCGTCGGACATCGTGGAGTGGCAGTGCAGATCGGCGTTCATCGCTATCCTTCTCGGGCAGGTTCTGGTCATCGGACAGCGGCAAGTCCGCGAGGATCCGCGATGATAGCAAACAGGCCCTGCTGCCCGTTGCCAGTTCCGGTCCCTGAATGCTATCGTCCGCCGGTCGCGCGGGAGAGCACTCTCCCCGAGAGTCGCCGAAGGCGTAACCCCCCAGGAATCGCTCAGGCAAAAGGACCGCCGACAGAACACAACTCTGGAGAGCGATGCGGGCCCGGGAAACGTCGAAACGTTCCCGACCGGCGCATCCACCGAAGGGGCACCCGGCGTCGGCCGGAATCTCTCAGGTACAAAGGACAGATGGGGCGACGCTCGCCTGGACGGGCCTCGCCCCGTTTTGCATTTCGACCTTCGTAACCGAACCGGTGTCACCCCAAGGAGCCTCCCGTGGCAAAACACACCCCTCTTCACGCCGTTCATGTCGCCGCCGGCGCCCGCATGGTCGATTTCGCCGGCTGGGACATGCCGGTGAACTACGGCTCGCAGATCGAGGAACACCATGTCGTGCGTCGCGACGCGGGAATGTTCGATGTCTCGCACATGCTCGGCCTCGACCTCGAAGGCCCGGACGCGACGACGTGGCTGCGCGGCCTGCTCGCGAACGACGTGACCAAGCTGCACGAGCCGGGCAAGGCGCTGTACAGCTGCATGCTCAATCCCGACGGCGGCGTCATCGACGACCTGATCGTCTATTACTTCTCCCCGACTTCATACCGCATCGTCGTCAATGCCGGCACTGCCGACAAGGACGTCGCCTGGATGCGCCAGCGCATCGCGGCAAGCGGCGCGAACGTCACGCTCGAGAGCCGCCGCGACCTGGCGATGATCGCAGTGCAGGGGCCGAACGCGCGCGACAAGACCTGGGCGGCGCTGCCCGACATGCGCGCCGCAAGCGAAGGCCTGAAGCCGTTTTCGGCCGCCCGCATCGGCGACGTGCTGATCGCGCGCACCGGCTATACCGGCGAGGACGGTTTCGAAATCACGCTGCCGGCCGCGCGCGCCGAAGCAGTCTGGAACGCGCTTGCCGCGGCGGGCGTCAAGCCCTGCGGGCTCGGCGCACGCGACACGTTGCGCCTCGAAGCCGGCATGAACCTGTACGGGCAGGACATGGACGAGACGGTCTCGCCGCTCGACGCCGGCCTCGCCTGGACCGTCGACCTGAAAGATGAATCGCGCGATTTCGTCGGTCGCGCCGCGCTCGTCGCGAACCCTGCCCGCCGCAAGGTGCTCGGCCTGATCCTCGAGGACAAGGGCGTGTTGCGCGCGCACATGACGGTATTCACCGCCGCCGGCGAAGGCGAGACCACCAGCGGCAGTTTCTCGCCGTCGCTCGAAAAATCGATCGCCTTCGCCCGCCTGCCGCTCGGCGTCGAGCCGGGCGGGGTGGTCGAAGTCGACATTCGCGGTCGTCGCCTGAAAGCCCGCACGGTTAAGCTGCCGTTCGTGCGCAACGGCAAGGCGCTGGTCTGATTGCGCCGATCGACCGACGCGTCGTCCAACTGACTTTTTTCGTAACGGCACTTTCGCCACCTCCCAAACCCGAAACCGGACGGCATCGTCCGGTTGTCACGTTTTTCCTCCGGAGCCCACCATGAGCAACGTTCCCGCCGAGCTGAAATACACCAAGTCCCACGAATGGATCCGCGTCGAAGCCGACGGCTCACTGACGATCGGCGTCACCGACCACGCGCAGGAAGCGCTCGGCGACGTGGTTTTCCTCGAACTGCCGGAAGCCGGTCGGCAAGTGGCAGCCGGCGAGGCGTGCGCCGTCATTGAATCGGTCAAGGCGGCTTCCGACATCTATGCGCCGGTCGATGGCGAAGTCATCGCATCGAACCAGGACGCCGTCGACGCGCCGGAGTCGGTCAATGCCGACGCCTACGCGGCGTGGCTGTTCAAGCTCAAGCCGGCCAACGCCGGCGACGTCGCGGCGCTGCTCGACACCCAGGGCTACCAGGCCGAGATCGCGAACGCCTGACCCCACCCGCCACATCTTCCCCGGACCGGTTCGCCGGCCCGGAAATCCTGCCGAGTCACTGCCATGCCGAATGCTTCCCCTGCTTCGCCCCTGAACGCGCCGCTCGCCCAGCTCGAGCAACGCGACGCGTTCATCGGCCGCCACATCGGTCCCAACGCGACCGAAATCGCCACGATGCTTGCCGCCGTGGGGGCGCCCGACCTCGATACGCTGATCGACCAGACCGTACCGCCGGCGATCCGGCTCGCCGCGCCGCTGCCACTCGAGGGGCCGAAGCCCGAGCACGAGGCCCTCGCGGACCTGCGCGCGATCGCGGCGAAGAACGTCGCGAGGAAATCGCTGATCGGCATGGGCTACTACGGCACCCATACGCCGGCGGTGATCCTGCGCAACGTCATGGAAAACCCAGGCTGGTACACCGCCTACACGCCGTACCAGGCCGAGATCGCGCAGGGCCGGCTCGAAGCGCTGCTGAACTACCAGCAGATGGTCATCGACCTGACCGGTCTGGAGCTCGCGAATGCGTCGCTGCTCGACGAGGCGACGGCGGCGGCCGAGGCGATGACGATGGCGCGGCGCGTAGCCAAGTCGAAGTCGAACGTCTTCTACGTCGATGAAGGCTGCTTCCCGCAGACGATCGACGTGGTGCGCACGCGAGCCGGGTTCTTCGGCTTCGAGCTGAAGTTCGGCCCGGCGCAGGACGCCGCGAACGCGGACGCCTTCGGCGCGCTGCTGCAGTATCCGAACGAGCGCGGCGAGGTCGTCGACCTCAGCGGCACGATCGCTGCACTGAAGGCGAAAGGCGCTGTCGTCGCGGTCGCCTCCGACCTGATGGCGCTGGTGCTGCTGAAGTCGCCCGGCGCGATGGGCGCCGACATCGCGCTCGGTTCGGCGCAGCGCTTCGGCGTGCCGATGGGCTTCGGCGGTCCGCACGCGGCGTTCTTCGCGACGCGCGAAGCGAACGTGCGCGCGATGCCGGGGCGCATCATCGGCGTGTCGAAGGACACGCGCGGCAAGACGGCGCTGCGCATGGCGCTGCAGACGCGCGAACAGCACATCCGCCGCGAGAAGGCGAATTCCAACATCTGCACGTCGCAGGTGCTGCTCGCGAACATGTCGGGCTTCTACGCCGTCTATCACGGCCCGCGGGGCTTGCGCACGATCGCGGCACGCATCCACCGGCTCGCCGCGATTCTTGCGCAAGGGCTGCGCGAAGCCGGCTTCAACGTGCCGGCCGGCGCGTTCTTCGACACGCTGCAGGTCGAGACCGGCGCACGCACGGCCGCCCTCCTCGCCGCCTGCGACGCTGCCGGTTTCAACCTGCGGCCGGTGTCGGACATGGTGCTGGGGCTGTCGGTCGATGAGACGACGACGGGCGACGACGTTGCGACGCTGCTGCGCCTCTTCGGTACGACGGCCGAGCTTGGCGCCCTCGATGCGAAAGTTAGTGCCGCGGGCGGCGCCATTCCCGCGGCGCTGCTGCGCGACGACGCAATCCTCACGCACGCGGTGTTCAACACGCATCACACCGAGCACGAGATGCTGCGCTATCTCAAGAAGCTGCAGAACCGCGATCTCGCGCTCGACCATTCGATGATCTCGCTCGGCTCGTGCACGATGAAGCTCAACGCAACGAGCGAAATGATCCCGGTCACGTGGCCGGAGTTCGCGAACCTGCATCCGTTCGCACCGCGCGAACAGGCCCGCGGCTATCTCAAGATGATCGACGGCCTCGCCGGCTACCTGAAAGCGATCACCGGTTTCACCGCGATCTCGATGCAGCCGAACTCCGGCGCGCAGGGCGAATACGCCGGCCTCGTCGCGATCCGCCGCTACCACGACAGCCGCGGCGACACGCATCGCCGCGTGTGCCTGATCCCGAAGTCGGCGCACGGCACGAACCCGGCGACTGCGCAGATGTGCGGCATGGAAGTGGTCGTCGTCGCGTGCGACGAATGCGGCAACGTGGACCTCGCCGATCTCGAAGCGAAGGTCGCCCAGCATGCCGACCGGCTCGCCGCGCTGATGATCACGTACCCGTCGACCCACGGCGTGTTCGAGGAATCGATCCGCGAGATTTGTGCCACAGTGCATCGCCACGGCGGCCAGGTGTACATGGACGGCGCGAACCTCAACGCGCAGGTGGGCCTGACTTCGCCCGCGACGATCGGCGCCGACGTCAGCCACATGAACCTGCACAAAACTTTCTGCATCCCGCACGGCGGCGGTGGACCGGGCATGGGGCCGATCGGGCTCGCCGCGCACCTCGCCCCGTTCATGGCCGACCACGTCGTCGCGGCGACCGGCGACGAGACGCGCCCGAACAAGGGCCAGGGTGCGGTCAGCGCCGCACCCTTCGGCTCGGCGAGCATCCTGCCGATCTCGTGGATGTACATCGCGATGATGGGGGCCGAAGGCCTCAAGCGCGCCACCGAGGTCGCGATCCTCAACGCGAACTACGTCGCAAACCGCCTCGCCGAGCATTACCCGGTGCTCTACACCGGTTCGCAGGGCCGCGTCGCGCACGAGTGCATCCTCGACATCCGCCCGATCAAGGCGAATACCGGCATCAGCGAGGTCGACATCGCCAAGCGGCTGATGGATTACGGCTTCCACGCGCCGACAATGTCGTTCCCGGTGGCCGGCACGATCATGATCGAACCGACCGAATCCGAGGATCTCGGCGAGCTCGATCGTTTCATCGCGGCGATGATCGCGATCCGCAACGAGATCCGCGAAGTCGAGAACGGCGCGTGGCCGGCGGACGACAACCCGCTGAAGAACGCGCCGCACACGCAGGCGGATTTCATCGCTGCCGACGGCGCGCAATGGAGCCGCCCGTACAGCCGCGAACAGGCTGTTTTCCCGCTGCCGTGGGTCGCCGAAAACAAGTTCTGGCCGAGCGTCAACCGCATCGACGATGTCTATGGCGACCGCAATCTTTTCTGCGCCTGCGTGCCGGTAGAGGACTACGCGAGCTAGAATCGCCCCGCTTCGCCGGGAAGCCACGCCAATCCAGGCGTGGCTTTTTTGCGGTGCGCCCAGCATGGGCGCACTCTTGCGGGTGCAAGTCCCGCCGTAAGTTGATCACAGCGAACGAAGTGAAGCGCAACTGCATGAGGGCGACCGAGTGTGGGAAGGAAGCGTGGATCGAAGCTGCGAGCCGATGGACAAGAATCGGATAAAAGGCGCTGCCGAGCAGGGCGAGCGGGCCGAAAACCGCGAAGCTCTCGTGATCAAGGCGAAGTGGCGTAGATCCGGCGGTTGTGCAGCGAAGGAGTGCGTTCTTACCTGGGGAGATCTCGCCTTGTGGCTGAAAGGCCGACGGTGACAAGCCGGAGCGAGAAGTCAGCAGAGGCCGTATTAGCTGCCGGTACGGGGCGAAGGGCCGAACGAGTAGGAGGGCCGAAGGCCATGTCGCTCGGAAGTGCAGTGCATCAGAAGCCCGGGCAACCGGGGCGCAACGCGGGAGGACGAGGTGAAGCCAGACCCGAAGCGATGCGTGATGAAGCACGTCCGGCGCGGCATGAAACCGAAGGCTCAGGGCGAGACGACCTGCTCGCGCAGGCGCTCGCGAGAGAGAACATGGTGCTGGCGTGGAAACGCGTCAAAGCCAATCGCGGCAGTGCCGGGGTGGATGGGTTGTCGATTGCCGAGACGGCGGCGTACCTGAAGACGCACTGGCCCCGGCTTCGGGAAGCGTTACTGGACGGCAGTTACCGGCCTCAAGCCGTGCGGCGCGTCCAGATCCCGAAGCCCGGTGGCGGGGTGCGTGAGTTGGGGATACCGACGGTGACGGATCGGCTGATTCAACAAGCCCTGCTACAGGTCCTGCAGCCGAAGATTGATCCAACGTTCTCCGAACACAGCTACGGCTTCCGGCCATACCGCCGAGCGCATGACGCAGTGCTAATGGCACAGCGCTATGTGCAGGACGGCTACCGGATGGTGGTCGATGTGGATCTGGAGAAATTTTTCGACCGGGTCAATCACGACATCCTGATGGATCGGCTATCGAGGCGAGTCTCGGACCGCGCCGTGCTGCGGCTGATCCGTCGCTACCTCGTGGCCGGCATCATGGATGGCGGGGTGGTTACGCAGCGGTATGAGGGCACGCCGCAAGGCGGTCCGCTATCGCCGTTGCTGGCCAACGTGCTGCTCGACGAGGTGGATCGGGAACTGGAAAAGCGTGGCCATCGGTTCGTGCGCTATGCCGACGACTGCAACGTGTATGTGCGCAGTCGCCGCGCGGGCGAGCGGGTGCTTGATGGACTACGTCGGCTCTACGACCGGCTCCACTTGAAGGTCAACGAAGCCAAGACGGCGGTCGCGCAGGCGACCGGTCGCAAGTTTCTGGGCTACGAGCTGTGGCGCAGTGCGGGTGATCGAATCAAATGCGCCGTCGCAAGAAAGGCTTTGGAAACCTTCAAGCAACGCATCCGAGAAATGACGCGACGCTCGGGCGGGCGCAGCCTGCCGGAGGTCGCCGAACGACTGCGGACTTACATGCCGGGCTGGAAGACATACTTCCAGCTTGCGCAGACGCCCAAGGTGTTCCGCGAACTCGACGAGTGGTTACGTCATCGGCTGCGTGCGCTGCAGCTCAAGCACTGGCGTCGGGGGACAACGATGTATCGGGAGTTGTTGGCGCTGGGCGCCTCGAAGACGGACGCTCAGCGGATCGCCGCAAACAGTCGCCGATGGTGGCATAACAGCCGCCTCGCGCTCAATCGTGTGATGCCGATTGCCTACTTCGACCGGCTCGGCGTACCCCGGCTCTCATGACCTCAACTGCTCGAACCGCCCGGTGCGGACCCGCATGCCGGGTGGTGTGGGAGGGGAACGGTCAGGTACTCTGGCCGCCCCTATCCCGATTGCATCCACCCGACGCCTGATCCTCGCCATGCCCGACTTTCGCCCGCCACGCTGGTCCTTCGTTCCCTGGCTCGCCCTGCTGCTCGTCCACGTCGCGGCGCTGGCGGGCCTTGGCGTGCTGATCGCGCGCCAGACGCAGCCCGTCCCGATGCATGACCTGCAGCTGGCGGACGGCGAACGGCTGAAATGCGTGTCGTATGCGCCCTACCACCTTCCCGGCCAGACGCCGTACGACCAGACGCTGAAGATTTCGCGCGAGCAGATCGTCGCCGATCTCACCGCGCTGTCGCACCTGACCGAATGCGTGCGCCTCTATTCGGTCGCCCAGGGGCTGGAGCAGGTGCCGGGCGTGGCGCGCGAACTCGGGCTCAAAGTGCTGCTCGGTGCATGGATCAGCTCCGACCGCAAGCGCAGCGCGATCGAGCTCGACCAGGCGCTCCGCATCGCCAACGACAACGCGGACGTCGTGCGCATGCTGATCGTCGGCAACGAAGTGCTGCTGCGCCGCGAGCGCACCGAGGACGAACTGCGCGGGTTGATCGAGTACGCCGCCGCCCGCACCGAAGTGCCGGTGACGTATGCGGACGTGTGGGAATTCTGGCTCAGGCACACCAGCCTCGCCGGTGCGGTGGACCGCGTCACGGTGCATATCCTGCCGTTCTGGGAGGACGATCCGGTGGCGATCGAGCACGCCGTCGCGCATGTCGCTACGGTGTTCGACGAGGTTCGCAGACACTTCGACAAACCGGTGATGATCGGCGAAACCGGCTGGCCGAGCGCCGGGCGCCAGCGCGAAGCGTCGCTGCCATCCCTGGTCAACCAGGCCCGCTACATCCGCGAATTCATCCACCGCGCGCATGACGAGGGCTGGGACTACAACCTCATCGAGGCCATCGACCAGCCGTGGAAGCGCCGCCTCGAAGGCACCGTCGGCGGCTACTGGGGTGTGCTCGATGTCGACCTGGCAGCGAAATTTCCGCTCGCCGGACCGGTCGCGGAACGCGACACCTTCGTCGCGCCGGCGCTCGGCGCGGGGTTCGGCGTGCTGCTGTGCCTCGCTCTCGCCGCGGGACGCCGCTCGAAGAGGCGCACGCCGCTGCAACTGGCCGCCATCACAGCGATGGGCGCGGTGGCAGGCACGGTCGCAGTCCTGCAGTGGGAACACGCCCGGTTCGCGTATCGCGACGGACTCGAATGGGCGATGCTCGGGACAGTCTTCGCCGTGGGCATGATCGTGCCCCTGACGCTCGCCCGCTGGGCTTCGGGTCGCGGGATACGCTCGGGCGCAGGGGTGTGGGCGGCGTGGCAGCGAGGCCGCACGGCGGCGCTCGATGCGCCGGCAGCTCTCGGACTGCTGCGTCTCGTGCTGCTGTTCGCTGCTGCAGTCGGCGCCTTGCTGCTGTTCGTCGATCCGCGCTACCGCGACTTCCCGTCGCTGCTGTTCATCGTGCCGGCACTGACCTTTGGCGTCCTCGGGTGGTTCGCGAACAGCCGCCACGCGATCGAGGAGCGGCTGTGCTCCGCGGTGATCGCGGTGTCGGTCGTCGGCCGCTGGCTATCCGAGCCGTTGAACCCGCAGGCCGTCGCCTGGCTCGTCATTGGTCTCATCCTCGCCGCGCCGACGCTGCGCGCCGACGCGCGCGAGGACCAGTAGCGACAGCAGCGCGCCGACCGCGGACGGGTCGAAGCTGTACAGCACCAACCCCGCCAGGCCACTGAGCCAACCGCCCCACGCGAGCGGGCGATGGCGCAGCACGAAGGCCACAACGCCGCACGCAAGGCTCAGCCAGCCCAGGCGCTGATGAACGAAGGACTGCACCAGCAGCCACTTTGCCGCGCACCACGCGCCGAGCCCTTCGGCGAGCGACCCGCCGCAGTCGAGCGGGAACGCACCCGCTTCGAGCAATCCGTACCGCACACCGAGCACTGCCGCGAGAAGCACAGCGCTCGCGGCGGCCAGAGAAATACGGCTTCGATCGTATTGACGCAAATTATTTTCCCTCAACTCCCTTTTTCCTTACAAATCAAGCGTCCGCCTGCAGACCTACTTCCTGTTGCAAATTGCACACAGGGAAACTTTGCTAAGCAACTGAAAAAACGAATAAACTTCGCGCCGCATCAGTTGCGGTCGAGCTGGTGAATTGTGTCACAAGCCCGGCCAGGATTGATTTTTGCGCTGCATCAAACCGCAATTCCGAAGCATCACGAGGAATGACGGCCCGCGGCGATCGATCAACCCCCTGAGGGGACCCCGATTTTAATGAAATACGCCGCTTCGCTGATTTACCGTCTGATCGTAGCGTTGATTCTTGCCGGCCTGGTCGCCGGCGCCCAATACCTCATCGCGGAGCGGTGGAACCGCGGCACCGAGTTCATCGGCGCCGGCAACAGTATCCGCGGCTATGCCTACAGCCCTTTCCAGCGTGACCAGAGCCCACTCAAAGGGACTTATCCGAGCGAGGCCGAAATTGCCGCGGATCTCGACCTGCTCGCGCAGACGGGCGAGCGCATCCGCACCTACGGCAGCACCGACGCACCGGCAATCGTGCGGCTGGCGGGTGACCGCAAGCTGACCGTCACGGCCGGGGCCTGGCTGTCGCCGGACGCGGAAGCGAACGATCGCGAGATCGACGCGCTGATCGAGTCGGTGCGCGAGCTGCGGCACATCGAGCGCGTGGTCGTCGGCAACGAAGTGCTGCTGCGCGGCGACCTGAGCGTCGCCGAGCTTTCCGCCTATCTCGACAAGGTGCGCAAGGCTCTGCGACGGCTGAAGGTCCCGGTGTCGACGGCCGAGCCGTGGCACGTCTGGCTGAAGCATCCGGAACTGGCGAAAAGCGTCGATTTCATCACCGTCCACCTGCTGCCCTACCACGAAGGGGTGCCGGTCGAATCCGCTGTCGAATACGTATTGATGCGCTACGACGAGCTGGCGAAAGCGTTTCCAAAGAAGAAGATCGTCATCGGCGAAGTCGGCTGGCCGAGCCGCGGACCGGTCATGAACAGTTTCGGCGCGGAGGAAACGACCTCCGTGCCGTCGGTCGAAAACGAGGCGCGCTTCATCCGCGAGTTCCTCGCCCATCCGCGCAGCCCGACGCTCGACTACTTCATCATGGAAGCGATCGACCAGCCATGGAAGATTCAGTTGGAAGGCTGGGCCGGCGCCTACTGGGGCATGTTCAACGCCGAGCGCCAGGCGAAGTTCCCGCTCGAAGGCCTCGTCGTGCAGGATATCCGCTGGCACGAGAAGGCACGGATGGCCGCGTTGATCGCGCTCGTGCCGATGTTCCTGATCTGCTTCCTGCTGCGTGACTGGAGCATCCTCGGGCGGCTGTGGCTCTCGGCGCTGATCCAGGCCTGTGCCGTGACGCTGGTGATCGGCGCGAACGTGCCAGCCGATTACTACCTGACGCAGCGCGACCTGGTCGGGCTGATGATGCTGATCGGCGCGACGGTGCTGACGATCGCGGTGCTGCTGTCGCATGGTTTCGAATTCGGCGAGGTGCTCTTCAAGCGACGCTGGAAGCGCCGCTTCCTGCCCCTTACGCCGCTCGCCACCGAACGCGAACCTTTCGTGTCGATCCATCTGGCCTGCTGTAACGAGCCGCCGGAGATGGTGATCGCGACGATCGACAGCCTGGCGGCGATGAACTACGGCAATTTCGAAGTCCTGGTGCTCGACAACAACACGAAGGACGAGGCGCTGTGGAAGCCGCTCGAAGCGCGCTGCGCCGAGCTCGGCCCGCGTTTCCGCTTCTTCCACCTCGAGAACTGGCCGGGCTTCAAGGCCGGCGCGCTGAACTTCGGCCTCAAGCAGACCGACCCGCGCGCCGAAGTCGTCGGCGTCGTCGACGCGGACTACGTCGTCTCGCCCGACTGGCTGTCCTGTCTGATCCCGCACTTCGACGCCGCCGACGTCGCCGTCGTGCAAGCGCCGCAGGCGCACCGCGACTGGGAAACGCAGCCGTTCCGGCGCATGTGCAACTGGGAGTTCGACGGCTTCTTCCGCATCGGCATGCATCACCGTAACGAGCGCAACGCGCTGATCCAGCACGGCACGATGACGCTGGTGCGCCGCCTCGCGCTCGAGGAAGTGGGTGGCTGGTCCGAATGGTGCATCTGCGAAGACACCGAACTGGGCCTGCGCCTGATCGAAAAAGGCTACGACACGCGCTACGTCGATCACATCCTCGGCCGCGGGCTGACACCGTCAGATTTCGCCGCGATCAAGAGCCAGCGCTTCCGCTGGGCTTTCGGCGCGATGCAGATCCTCAAGCATCACTTGCCGGCGATGATCGGCCCGAGCCGGCTGAACATCGCGCAACGCTACCATTTCCTGACCGGATGGTTCGCGTGGCTGGGTGACGCGCTGCAGCTCGTGTTCGTGTTCGCGAGCCTCGCGTGGACGATCGGCATGTTGTACATGCCCCAGGAGTTTGGCCTGCCGGTGTCGGCGCTCGCGCTGCCGATCCTCGCATTCATGGCGTTCAAGGGCGGCCTCGGTCCGATCCTGTACCGGCGCACCATGGATGCGCCCTGGAAGGACATCCTCGGTGCGTCGATCCTGTCGGTTGGCATGGCGCACGCGATCGCCCGCGGGGTGTTCGCGGGCCTCGTCAGGCGACGCGGGGAATTCGTCCGCACGCCGAAGGGCTGGAAGGACAAGGGGACGCTCGCGTTCTTCTCGCCGATCCGCGAGGAAATCGGACTGCTGATCGCGCTGATTCTCGGCTCGGTGGTGCTGGTCTGGTTGCGCGGCGCACAGGATCTCGAAGCGCAGCTGTGGGTCGGCATCCTCGCGCTGCAGTGCATCCCCTACCTCGCCGCGATCGCCTGTCAGGTCGCCTCGTACATGCCCGAACGCCCTGCAACGGTGGTCGAGCCAGCGCCGGAAACCAAGCCCGCGGCGAGCATCACCCCGATCGCGGAGTCGAGCACGACGCCCATCGTCGAGGCAATGCGTGCGCGCGGCTGACCTGCCTCCGGACCCCGGTCACACCTTCTCGCCACAGCGAGGGTAAGGCGCCGAAGCGGTTGATTTCCGGTATCGAGGGGAGCGATGCCGGAATCACTTCTCCATTTTCTTCATGCGCAGCTCCAGCCCCTCGCAGGGCGTCCGCCGGTCTGCGGCCACCGGCGGCGTCACCCAGAGGATTTCATGCGCCGCCGCAAACTGTTTGCCGAAGCGGTCGAGCGGCGCGAGCTCATCCGCAATGCGCAGTTCCGGGGAGCGGGCGCGGAAGCCGATATTGAGCTGACGCAGGGTCGGCGCGCGCTGCGCGACCCGTTCATAGACTCCCATGTTGTTTTCAACATGGCCCAGTCCGAGAATCACGACCACCGGCTCAAGGGGCTTTTCGGCTGCGAGCGCGGTCACGGCCATCGTCATCGTGTCGTTGCGGGCAAGCCAGGTCGCGTACAGGCGCGCCACGAGCTCGGGCGAAGCGAAGCCGCAGTGCGCCGCGTTCAGCCGCTCGTGCATCAGCTGTTCGTAGGCCGGATCGACCAGCCCGCTGTCGGGAAACTGGGTGCGCTCGACGGCGTTGAGCCCGTCGATGCCGACGCGGCTGATGCGGCGGCGCAGGCTTTGCGGAAGATCGATCCCGGCGACACGCAGCCGATGGGCGCGCGCGAATTCGAGCAGCGGACCGTAGTCGCGCCACTCGGTGCCGGCCTGCCAGCCGAGTTCGTCCCGCAGTCGCAGCGCCGCAGCGGTGTCATGCGCGGGGACCTGCGGCAGCAACACGAAGCTCATCAACTCGCTGGTCTGCGGGACGCTGACGACCTCGAACGCGAGTGCCGGACGACGGCCGGCGGCGACGAGGTCGGTCACGATTTTCAGCTGCGCGGCATGATGATGCGGGTTGCCGTGCTGTTCGCCGAGATAGATGACATCAGCGGCAGCGATCCGCCTGGCGAGCGCTTCGTAGTCGAGCACCGCGCCATCACCGGCCGCATGAAGTGTCTCACCGGGCGGCCCGGCCGGGGCGGCAACACCGGACGGAATGCCCGCGACGAGCACCGCCGCTAGAACGGCCGCCCACCAAGCCAGCCGAATCAGGTCCCCAATCATCGCTGTCCCTCCGGATCAGCCGCCCGCCGTGCCGGCCTCGTCGGTGCACGCGCGAGTCCGGCTTGTCGCGCCCCTTGCCGCGCGGCCGGCAGGCTCACGCTGCTGCAAGTTCCGATTTCACCTTGGCACGATGTCCCGCGCACCACGGTCAGCGAATGTAACTCAGCGCGATCTCGTCGCTGCGCTGGGCGCCCGCGGTCATCTCGCGACACAGTTCGAGAAAAGCCTGCATCCCCGGCGTGCGGAACTTCTGCCGGTGCCACAGGAAATGGAAGCGCCGCCGCAGGTCCAGCCACGGCGTCTCCACCGGCACCAGGCTGCCGCGGCGGAACGCTTCGCGCAGCGCCAGCCGCGAAATGCAGCCGATGCCGAGGCCCGATTCAACGGCACGCTTGATCGCCTCGGTGTGCTCGAGTTCGAGCCGCACGTCGAACCGCCCTTCGACGTGGCGCATCGCCTGGTCGAACGTCTCGCGCGTCCCCGAACCGATCTCGCGCAGGATCCACGGCTGCTCCAGCAGGTCTTCCTCGTCGGCGCTGGCGCGCCGGGCGAGCGGATGCGTCGGCGCGCAGAACACCACCAGCTCGTCTTCGAGCCACGGCACGACCTCGAGTTCGGCGTGCTGGCATTTGCCTTCGATCAGCCCCAGGTCGAGTTCAAAGCTCGCCACCTGCTGGATGATCGTCGCCGTGTTGTGAACGCCGAGATGGATGCGACTGTCGCTGTGACGCTGGAGAAATTCGGCGACGATCAGCGTTGCAAGATAATTGCCGATCGTCAGCGTCGCGCCGATGTCCAATGTCCCGTAGCCGGTTTGCCCCCGCAGCAGCGCCTCGATGTCCTCGGCGCGATCGAGGAACTCCACTGCGCGCGGCAGCAGTCGTTCGCCCAGCTCGTTCAGGCGGACGGACTTGCCGACGCGGTCGAACAGCTGCACGTCGAACTGGCGCTCGAGCTCCGCGAGTCCGCTGCTCGCCGCCGACTGCGACATCGAGAGGCTCTCGGCGGCGCGTGAAATGCTGCCGTTGCGCGCGACGGCGACAAAGATCGCGAGCTGCCGCAGGGTATAGCGCATATCGAAAATGCCTCTAACGAATATCTGAATTACCCATCCAGCAGATATTACGCCCATCCTAGAATTGCAATCGATCAACCTACCCGGCTTTCAACTTACTCAAAGGCAAGGCCATGAGCAATCTCGCTGTCGAACGTGTCCTGAGTGTCCACCACTGGAACGACTCGCTGTTCAGCTTCCGCACGACGCGTGACCGCGGCCTGCGCTTCGAGAACGGCCAGTTCGTGATGATAGGCCTCGAAGTGGACGGCCGGCCGCTGACCCGCGCCTACAGCATCGCGAGTCCGAACTACGAGGAGCATCTCGAGTTCTTCAGCATCAAGGTGCCGAACGGGCCGCTCACGTCGCGGCTGCAGCACCTCAAGGAAGGCGATCCGATCGTCGTCAGCAAGAAGCCGACCGGGACGCTCGTGCTGCACGACCTCAAGCCGGGCAAGCGCCTCTACATGCTCGCGACCGGCACCGGCCTCGCCCCGTTCCTGAGCCTGATGCAGGACCCGCATACGTATGAGCGCTTCGAGCACGTCGTGCTGATCCATGGCGTGCGCACCGTGTCGGAGCTCGCCTACCGCGACTTCATCACGAGGGAACTCGCGGACAACGAGTTCTTCGGCGAGGACGCGCGCAACAAGCTGATCTATTACCCAACCGTCACGCGCGAGCCGTTCGTCAACCAGGGGCGGCTGACGGACCTCATCGAGACCGGCAAGCTGTTCGAGGACATCGGCCTGCCGCCGCTCGACCCGGAGCACGATCGCGCGATGATCTGCGGCAGCCCGGCGATGCTCAAGGACAGCTGCGCGATGCTCGACGCGCGCGGCTTCAAGATCTCGCGCCATATCGGAGAGCCGGGCGACTACGTGATCGAGCGCGCCTTCGTCGAGAAGTGAGGCCGGGAGGAGTAGACTTCTCCGCTTTCTCTACCCGGAACTCCTGATGCTGCCTTGCAGACCGTCAGCTGCCGCACGTGTTTCGCGCGACAGCTGCCTCACGTTCGTGGTGCGCGGCCTCGCCACCCGCACCACGCCGTGCCCGCCGGCCGTGTGGCCGTCCCGCCAAAAGGGGAGCCGGCGTTGGGCCGCATAGTCGAAATCCGCATGCCGAAATATCCGGAATGCTGGGACAGCTGCGGCTCATGCCGAACCGGCGAAGTGTTCGTCCAGAGCGTGCTGGTCCGCAACGGCGAAAAAATCGGCACGGACGAGACGCTGATCGTGCTCGAAACGGGCAAGGTCGCTCTCGACATTCCCAGCCCGTATTCCGGAATCCTCATCGACGTGCGCGTCGAGGAAGGCGATCCGATCGACGAAGGCGAAGTCATCGCGACGATCGAAGTGGACTGAGAGGCTGTGAAAAATCCCCGGCCAGTTATATGCCGTTGTTATAATTAGGTCTTGCTACGAGGTCTGGATTTGCGCCGATGACGAAGATGCGAGCACGGGTGCTGCTGCCCAACCGGGGGCAGATGGAGTTTCGGGCAAGTGACCTGGAGTCACTGCTGCCGGAGGGGCATCGGGCGCGCCTGGTGTGGGCGTACGTCGAGCGGCAGGACCTGTCACGGTTCTACGCCGGGATTCGTGCGGTCGATGGCGGGGTGGGCCGCTCGGCAATCGCGCCGGAGATTTTGCTGGCGCTGTGGTTGTACGCCACGCTCGACGGGGTGGGCAGCGCGCGGGCGGTGTCACGGCTGCTCGAATCGCATGACGCCTACCGCTGGTTGTGCGGCGGGGTTCAGGTCAATCACCACACCCTTTCGGACTTTCGCAAGGATCAGGGCGAAGGGCTGGACGAGTTGTTGAGTGTGAGCATCGCCAGCCTGATGGCGGCCGGGGTGGTCAAGCTCAAACAGGTGGCGCAGGACGGGATGCGGGTGCGCGCCAGCGCCGGGGCGGGCTCGTTTCGCCGCAAGGAGAAGCTCGAAGGCTACCTGGAGGCGGCGCGCGCGGCCGTGGCGCGGCTCAAAGCCGAGGTGGAGGCGGACCCGGCGCAGGCCGAACGGGCGCGGGAAGCGGCCCGGCTACGGGCGGCGAAAGAGCGTGAAGCGCGTCTTGAGAAAGCGCTGGCGCGGCTGCCCGAGATCGAAGCGATCAAGCAGCGGCAAGGCAAAAACCCCGACCAGGCGCGCGCGTCGATGACCGATGCCGAAGCGACGGTGATGAAGATGGGCGACGGCGGCTTTCGGCCGGCGTACAACCCGCAACTGGCGAGCGACGCCGACTCGCTGGTGATCGTGGGGGTCGAGGTGGCCACCGTCGGCAGCGACCAAGGGCAGATGGTGCCGATGATCGAGCAGGTCACCGCGCGCTGTGGTCAGGCCCCCGAAGCTTGGCTGGTCGATGGCGGCTACGTCGGGCACGAGCAGATCGAGCAGGCGAGCCGGAGCACCGTCGTTTATGGGCCGGTGCCGCAACCCAAGGACAAGGCGGTCGATCCGCACCAGGCGAAGGCCGGCGACAGCGAAGCGGTGGCGGCCTGGCGGCAGCGGATGGGCACGGACGAGGCCAAGGTCATTTACAAGCGGCGAGCGGCAACGGCCGAATGCGTCAATGCGCACAGCCGCAACCGCGGCCTGCAGCAGTTCCGGGTGCGGGGTCTGGCGAAGGTCAAGTGTGTGATGCTGATCTTTGCTTTGGCGCACAACCTGATGCGCATGGTCAGCCTCGCACCGGAATTGCTCGGGGTAGGGACAGGTGCGTCCGCAGTTCCCGGAATCGGGGTTTAAGGGGCGAAAAATGGGGAAAAACGTCAAATGAACCGTCGATAGCAGCACAAACGATGCAAAAACCCTATCGCGCCCAGCAAAACGGCGTTAACCCCGCTCGCGCGTCTAATCGGTCCTGCGAACGAAAGATTCACAAACTCTGAGGCCGCACGGCGGTTTCTCGCACGGCACCGCTTCGGACCGCGGCATGAGCGCGCCGCGCGCCCGGAAGGATAGAATTCCCGGACCCGGCTCTCGCACAGCGCAGGGGCTTTTCCCTTCCCACGACCCGACGGAGGTGCATTCGTGTCCAGACTACTCGTTCTCACGGTGATCGGTGACGATCGCCCCGGGCTCGTCGAAGAGCTCTCGTCGGTCATCACCGCCCATCACGGCAACTGGCTCGAATCGTCGATGGCCCAGCTCGCCGGCAAGTTCGCCGGACTGCTCAAGATCAGCGTGCCGCCCGAACAGGTGCAGGCGCTGGAGACTGCGCTGGCGAAACTCTCGGCGCTGCGCGTGATGGTGGAATGCTCGATGGACAGCGCCGCCGAAACCGCCCACCGCCATCGCCGGCTCTCGTTCAGCCTCGTCGGGCACGATCGCATCGGTATCGTTCGCGAAGTCTCGCAGGTGTTTGCGCGCCACGGCGTCAACGTCGAAAAACTCGTCACCCGCACGTCGACCGCGCCGATGTCGTCGGAGACGCTGTTCCATGCCGAAGCGGAGCTGAAGGCCGGCGAGCATGTCGATGCCGACGCGCTCAAGGCCGATCTCGAGCGTCTTTCGAACGACCTGATCGCCGATATCAACCTCGACGAATTGGTCGGCTGAACTCACTGCGATCAGTAACCGACGCGGTTGCGCCCTTCGCCCTTGGCGCGGTACATCGCCTCGTCGGCGTGCCGCATCAGCGCATCCTCGTCGGCGCCGTGGTCGGGATACAGCGCGATGCCGATGCTCGACGAGATGCTGGCTTCTTTCCCGTCGACGACGAAAGGCTGCTCCAGCGCCAGGCGGATCTTCTCGGCAACCACCGCCGCATCGTGGCCGGACTCGATCTCCGGCAGCAGCACGACGAATTCGTCGCCGCCGCGGCGCCCGAGCATGTCGCTCGAGCGCACTGCGTGCTGCATCCGTCTGACCGCTTCGCGCAGCAACTGATCGCCGGCGTGGTGGCCAAGTTCGTCGTTCACGCGCTTGAAATGGTCGAGATCCACGAACAGCAGGGCGAACCGGTGGCCATACCGCCTCGCCTGATCCACCGCATGTGTCAGCTGCTGGCTGAACATCAGCCGGTTCGGAATGCCGGTCAGCACGTCGTGCGTCGCCAGGTGGGCGATGCGGCGTTCGACGTCCTTGCGCTCGGTGATGTCCAGCAGCACGACGATCGCGCCCTTCAACCCGTCTTCGGCGCGGGCAAGCGGAGCATCCGACACCAGCGCGGTGAGCAGCTGCCCGTCGCCGCGCACAAAGTCCGTCTCGTAGCGTCTGCCCTGCCCCCTGGCCAGCCGCGCAAGGATCTGTTCACGCTTCTCCGCCTCGCCGCCTCGCCACAACTCGTCCAGCGGCCGGCCGAGCAATTCCCCTTCGCTGCGCCCGAGGATCTCGGCCAGGCTGGGATTCACGAAAGTCAGGCGAAATTCCTCATCGGTGGCCGCAATTCCCTCCTGCGCCACATTCACGAGTGTGCTGTACCGGCGTTCGCTCTGCAGCAGCGACGCCGTTGTGCGCGCCAGCGCCCTCGCGCGCTCGCGGGTCAGCGCAAAAAACCATGTCGTCATGACGAACAGCAATCCGACCATACCGATCGCGGCCAGTTCGGCACCTCGCACATCGAACCGCGACGCATAACCCGGCAGCGCCTCGAACCTCACCAGCCACGTGCGACCGGCCAGCGTGAGGTGCTTGACGCTCGCGAATTCGGGCTGCTCGTCGGCAACCCGGCCCGGATGGCTGTCATACAGCAGGGATTGCGGGCGTTCATCCTGGTCGAAGACCCTCAGGCGCACGCCTTCCGAATGGGGTCCGAGCATGCCCTGCATCAGATCCGTCATGCGGAACGGCATATATACCCAACCGTGCAGCGCCCGCCGCCGCTCGTCTTCGCTCGTGGTCGGCATGCCTCTCACGAACACCGGGGTGTAGATCAGCACGCCCGCCTGGACATCGGCAGTCGTTTCCTGGACGAGCGTGGTCTTGCCCGACAGCGCAGCGCTGCCGGTGCGCAGCGCGCGGTCCATCGCCTCGCGGCGCACCGGTTCGGAGTACATGTCGTAGCCGAGTGCGCGCTGGTTGCGCCAGTCGAGCGGCTCGAGCATGACGATGCTCGAATAGCCGCCGCGCGGCCCTTCCGGCCACACACGATAGGCGTCGAACCCTTCGGCGCGCAGCGCGTCGATGTGGGATGCGAGCTCTCCGGGTTCGAGCCAGAGCGCGAAGCCCAGACCCTGAACACCGGGAATGTCCTCTCCCAGCTTGAGCGTACGGACGTACTCACGCCATGTCCGGCGATCGACGGCGTCCGTCACCTCGAACAGGCCTCGCCCTCCGCGCAACACGAGGCGGTAGGCAAGAAACCGTTCGTCGATGCGCACCGCGATCTCAGCAGCTTCGGACTCGAACTGGCCGGCGATATCACGCTGATATTCCTCGGATTGCCGTACCCACACCACCCACGTCGCGAGCGCCGCGAGTGCCGCAGCGAGCAGCGTCATCGTCAGAATCCGGCCGGGACGGCGCATCGGCCAGCTTCCGGCACTCGCGATGTTAGAGTCGTTGGCCATGCTCGCGTCTCGTTGTGTTGGCAACCGGGTCACGTCCCGGCAGAAGGGAGCAGGAGTTCGGCACGACTGTTTCTGCTTCGTCGGGAGGTCGGACAACGCAGCTCCGGAGGCGCAACGCGATACGGCCTTGCGGTATCCTTCGCGGTCTTACCATTCCTGTTCACCCAGACTCCACAGCCCATGGCCCAATATGTAATGTCGATGCTCCGCGTGAGCCTTGACAATCCTAGTGTTTCCGCCAGATTACGCCTATCATGGTAACAAAATGGGGGAACGGATCGAGTGGGCCACATCACGGAAAGGAACGGCAGGTGGAGGGCTGAGGTTTGCGTAGATCGAAAACGCAAATCCAAGTCGTTTGGAAATAGGGATGCCGCCGAAGCCTGGGCGTCGCTGCAAGAAGGCAAGGTCAACGTATCGCCTCACGCTAACAAGTCCGTGTCGAGTCTTCATTTGTCCGAAGACGAGATTGTCGGAAACGCGCTTCCTTTCGTTCGGCTGTCCGGCATCTACTTCCTGACCCATGGCAGAAATATCGCCTATATCGGGAAGTCGCGCCACCTGATGCGGCGCGTAGCTCAGCACAACAATAACGGTGTCGAGTTCGATGGGTACTACTTCATCTTGTGCGAAGAATCGAGGGCTGCTGTCCTCGAAGAGTATTACATCAAGAAGTTCAACCCGCCCATTAACGTCGTATTTCGCAGTGCAGCCCAAAGAGCGATGAAGCCAGACCCTCAGTGGATTGATCTTGACGAATTGAGGGTCTCGCTCGCCAAATAACGGCTCTATTTGCGCTCGTCTGTGGCGTCAACATTACCTCGACGCCTCACTGCAGTCCGCCGCCACCTGAGCGCAGCGCTCGCCCCACTGCACCATCTGCAGATCCCAGCGCATCATCTCCGCCTCACTCGGGCCGGTCGGCTCCCGAGTTTCTTGCCGATCCAGCCGAAGACGGCGCGTGGCTGATCGCCTATAGTGCCTGCATGGAGCCGTATGCATTCCCGCTGATCGTCGGCACTGTTGCGCTGGGGATCTGGCTGTTCGACAAAATCCCCCGAGAGTGGCGCTATGCTCTCGGGGGTTTGATGTTGCTGCTGCTCGTCGGCGCTACGCCTCTTCGCCGAGCGACGCCCGCACAGCCTTGCTCAGCGACACCAGCGCCGCGAGATCGCTCGATCGCTGCAGCACGCCGGCCTTCACCGTCAGAACCTCACGCTCGTCGGTCAGGACCGTGAGGTCGAGACCCGTGATCTGCCCCTCTCTCGCAAGATACAGGAGCTTTTCGAGGGTTTTCTCGCATTCTCGGGAACTCGCGGCATGGATCGGAACGACCTTCAGCGTGGGCGCAGATTTGAGTTCCTGGCGCGGCTTGCGTTGGAGCCGCGCCGGTTGCGGTTGAATGTCAGCGGGTTGAGTAGTAATCTTCATTTCGGAACTCCCTTTCAAGTCGGTTCTGATTCATCGGCGCCTCAGCGATGCCAGTCGCTGGGGCGCTTTCATTTATGGCCATCATCATACTCTCGCACCAGAAGCGGCATCGCCTTGCGGTGGTCGACCCGCGCCAGAGCCTGATTGCGGGACCAGCATCGACAGCTTCGCCAGCCCCTTCGGCAGCACCATGACCTGCTCGCACGTCTTCTCGCTTCCGTCCTCGCGTGTCGCGACGTACACCTTGTGCGTGAGGTAGCCCGACTGGATCTTGTCCTGATAGGCGACGGCGCCCGAACCGCCAGCCCGCCGGTAGATCCACTTGTTCGCGATCATCCAGTCGATGAGGCGCCGCGGCGGGACGTCGAGATTCTTCGCCGCGTTGGTGAGGTTCAGTCGGCCGTCCGAGACAGCGATCCGATCGAGTGCCTCGACCTTCGGCGACTGCTCGGCCACCTTCTCTTCCAGAGCGATAACCTTCTCGCTGTAGTTCAGCAGAAGCCCTCGCATCGCGGCGGGGTCGTTGAGCACCTGCATCGGGTCGCTTGCGGGACGTTGCGCCAGTTCCCAGAACGCCTTGACGAGCCGCTTCTTGAACGCGCGGACGATGTCGCTGTTCCGCATGTAGGTCAGCAGGAGGGTCGATTGCTGCTCGTTGAGCATTGCGACCTCGCGCTTTTGGGTGCCGCCAGCGGTTTCAAAGGGTCGCATTTCAAATGCGACCCTTCCAAACTCTTCGAGATCAGCGAGATAGGTCCGCACAAGCTGAAGGACCGCCCGATGTTCGTTCTCGGTTCCATCGGCAATCGCCAAGCTGCTTGTGACCGCTTGGCCGCCGGTGATGGTGACGATGTTCATGCCCGCGCCTCCTTCTTCGCTTCGGCTTCTTCGCGGAAACGGCGGACCATCTCGACGAGTTCCGCGTTCATCGAACGAAAGTTGCGCTGCCCTTGCTCCTGAACCCACAGGGCCAGCGGCATCGGCATGCGAATTTGCCCGCGCCATGCGTCAAGTTTCTTCTGTAATGCCATGATCAAGGCTCCTAGTTAGTGGCTTAGCGACAACCAAGCACACTGCTAGGCTAGCAAAGTGCTTTCTTGTTCGCAAGCACTTTGCTTAGTACTCTGCAGGTCATGAGCACGAAAGACATCCAAACCAACATCCGACTGCCTGAAGATCTCAAGGCGAGGCTCATCGATGCAGCAAAGGAGAGCCAGCGCTCGATGGGGGCCGAAATCGTCGCCCGCCTCGCTGCGAGCTTCGACGCCAACCCTGATCACGAACAGACGCTGCAGCGGCTGGCCGAAGCGAGCGAACTGATCGAGATGCTCAAGGCAGCAGTGGTGCTTCAGCAGCGGACGTCGGACGCCTCGGTTGCGATGGCCGAGTACGCCGCGATGATCTTCGCCGGCGCGATGCGCAGCGTGCCGAAGGATGTTCTCGAACAGATCCCGGAACTCGATCACGCGCGAACGTTTGCGGACAGATTGGTGGAGAAGGTGACGAAGCGAGCCGGGAACGACTCGGTCATCAAGGCGCTGCGCCAGGCAGCCAGTGAGGAGGCGTTCGACGAGACGTTCCAGAAGTCGCTGGAGAAGGTCGGCTTTGTCGCCGAGGAACAGGTGCCTACCCCCAGAAAGCGCCGCCCCCGCGGCCGTAGCTTGCCCGCCCCACCCCCGCCCGCTATCCTCTGCTCATGAGCACAATCTCTTTCGACACCTTGGAAGCCACCCGCAAGCTGCGAGACGCCGGTTTCGACGAGAAGCAGGCTGAAACCGTGGTTCGGGTGCTGTCGGACGCGCAATCCAATCTCGTCACGCGCGAGCATTTCGACGCCAAGCTCGCGGTAGTCGAAGTCAAGATGGACAAGCTGTCCTGGATGCTCGGCGCTGTTCTTGCCGTCGCAATCGCCAACTTCGCGAAGCAGTTTTTCTGAACGGCGGCTCCATGTGCGAAGCGCGCCTCGAAGGAGCCGCCGGCATCGGCATCATTGCGGCGTTGATGAGGCTGGGGTGATCAGTCGTCGTCCTGCTTCTGGCTGATCTTCTTGCCGATCCAGGCAAAGCCGCACCATATGGCGCCGAGCCACACGAAGCAGATCAGCGCCTCGATCATTCGTCGAGCGCCTCTTCGACGCGCCGACGCAGTTCCGGCGGCGCCAGCTTCACGATACGGCCTGAACGTTCCATCTGCAGCTGCCTGATGCGGTGCTGAACCTGCCGCGCGTTGATGAGGATCGGGGCGTCCGGATTCCTGTGATTCCAGTTCGCCAGTTCTTCCTGTGCCGATCGTACCGCATCCGTATCCCGGTCCGAGATGCCGCGCGCCATCTTGCCGACGATCTCGGCTTCCATTCGCTTGTTATAGCCGATCAGTTCGTTCACTTCGAAGGCCTTCCTGCCGGCTTCCGCCTTGACCGTCGGATTGAATCCCGCCATCTGGATCAAGGCGTCTCCGATATCAACGTCGACGATCTTGCGGCCCGCCATGTCGCGCGCCTCGCCAGTCCGCGCCATCTCGACGCCCTTCACCGCGTCCTGTACCGCCTTCGGCGCGAACGCCTTGGCGGCGCCGGTCGCATTGCCAGCCATCAGCAACTGCGCCCCCTTCATTGCCGACAGCGCGAACGATCCTGGTACGCCGAGCACTTCGAGCGCCTCGCGTTCCTTGTTCGCCTCGGACGGTTTGAACGCCGCGGTGCCCGGGAGCAGGTTCCCCATTCCCATCCGGCCCGAGACGTCGAGCGGCAGGAACGCGGAAACGCCTGAATTGACGAACTCGCCCAGCTCTTTCCCAAGCATGTCGTGCAGGTGGTTGCGCAGTTCCATCTTCGAGATCGTCGCCTTGCCGAAGAAGACCTGCGAGAACGTGTCGATGAGGTCGAGCAGGTCATCCTCGCCAGGCATCCCGGCCAGTCCCGCGGTGGCGAACAGGATGCCGAGCATCAGCGCGGCCGCTTTCTTGCCTTCCGGACCGGACTGCCACATGCGCGCGGCGAGCTCGAGGTAGGCGATCGAGAACTGGCGGAAGACCAGGATGGCGCCGCCGACGTTGCCGCGCGCCCAGTTCGGTCGGTTGTGTTTCGCATACACGCCCTGGGTCTCGACGACGGCCCGCTCGCCGAATTCGTAGGCTTCCTTCATGTCCTTGCCCTGCGCCTTCGCCATGTTGTACGCGGCGATGAACGTCGATTTGCGGTTGAGCTTCTCGACGATCGCGAACGGTGCGCCCCACAGCGTCATGAAGGCGCGCGCCCGGTAGGCAAGCCCGCCGCTGCCGAGCTTCGAGATCAGCGGCTTCATCGACTCGGCGTAGAGGTGGAAGACCTCATTGCTATCGACGATGCCCGCTTCCTCGGCGCGCTTGACCGCATCCGCGAGCTCGGCGTCCTTGATCTTGCCGAACGCCATCGAATAGGCGCGCGCAAGGTGTCCCATCGCCTCGCCGGGCGCAAAGCCCTTGACGCCGAATTGCGACAGGAACGGCAGGGACATCGTCAGCGTCTGCGTGGCATTGACGGCAGCGGAGGCGGCCGAGCCCAGCAGATACCACGTCGCCATCAGTCCGCGCACGTTGCCGCCCTTGTCGGTCGGCTCGGTGATGGTCTCCAGCAGCTTCTGCGCTTCCTGCTGCACGTCGCCCGGCATGGACTCGTCCTGCAGCATCTGCTGCATGTCGGCCAGATGGTAGGCGTAGCCGGCCCGCTTGCCGTTCGACGTGATGAACGACGCCAGCACCCGCGGCAGGTCGTCCGAGAAGCCCTGATAGCCTTTCCGATGCACCATGCGGCGCATGGCCGAGCGGCTCGACGTCGCCTCCTTGTACCACGACTGCATCACGTCATCGACCGCGATGCCGGACTCCTTGGCGAACAGCATCAGGGTCTCGGGATTGACGCCCTGGTACATCTTCCACTCGTCCGGGTTCGTGACCTCGACCTCGCCGACGGTGAAGCCCTCGGCCGCCGGGAAGTCCTGCAGCAGCTGCCGGCGCGCGCGGTTGGCTTCGAACGCGGATTCGTAGCGCGACACGTATTCGGTCGTGCGCTTGCCGCTCTCGTCCTGCGACGTCACAGCGACCCGGTATTGCCCGAAGCGCATCAGCGGCATGTACCCCGCTTCCTTCAGCCGCGCCGCCTTGTCGAAGATCGCCGTGATGCGGTCGGCGGTGTCCTGAATGTCGGCGACGCGACCCTCTTGCTTCGTCACGGCCGCCTTCGACCTGTCGTCGCCCATCTCCGCGGCGCGCAGCTTCGCATCCTCGAGGTTCTGCTGCTCCTGCTCGAGTACGCCGTACAGCGCCTCGCCCATCGCTCGGCTCGCGTCCTGCGGGTTCTCGGCGATCCAGGTGCGCAGGTCCGCGTTGTCGGTGTGCCGGCGCAGCAGGCCCCACGCTTCGCCGGCTGCGGCTTCGTCGAGACTTGCATCGAGCGCGGCGCGCGCCTGCCGGTACAGGTCGATCTGCTTGTCGGTGAGCTTCACGAAGCGGTCGCCGACCTTTACCCCATCGCGCAAGTGCTGCTCGGTGAAGACGACGCCGTTCATCGGCCCGGCGCCGTCGTAGAGCGTGCCTGCACTCAGCACATCGGCGACCGCCTTCAGGTCCGCGCGCTCGGTCTGCCCACGGCCAAAGACTGCCTTCGCGGCGTCCCTGATGTTGGACAGATCGAACTTCGGCAACAGGTTCGGCGCGAGCTCGGCCGGCCGAGACATGGCGCGCGACGAGTCCATGAACATCGCGTGCGCGCGCGTCCAGACGGCTTTGAACAGCGGGTTCTTGGTGCTCTTGTGGTACTGGGTCTGCAGCGTGCGCGCGAGCGGGCCGAATACGCCGGGACGCTTCACCACGTCGGCGAGGAAGTCGCGCGCCTTCGCGCTGACCGACTCGGCATCCGGCGCGAGGGTAGCCGCCCGGCTGAACTGGATGCTCGGCTTGATCTTGCTGCCCTGATCATTGATACTCGAAGCGCCCCCAGCAAACGGCGGAGTAGGTGAGTCGTCAGAGGCTTTTGAGCCAATGCGGCCGCTCTCCGGTAGCCCTGCCGGGGGTTTTGCGTTTACGACGATGTGGTCGTAATCGCTCGCCCCATCCTCGCTCATCGCCACCTTCGCCGCCCCGTGCGCGAGATTCACCACGTCCTGCGCGGTGAGCTGCTTCGGGCTGACGAGGCCGAGCGATTCCAGCGCCTTGCGGACGGCGGCCATGAACTGAGCGAACCACTTGCCGAGCGCGGATTGCGTCTCTGCGGTCGGGTCGATGCCGGCTTTTACGGCTTCTTCCACGAAATACGCCAAGGTCTCGGAATCGCTGCCCGTCTCGCCCGCCGCTTCCACGCGCCGCAGTGCCGCCTTGGCAATACGCGATTCGACCGTACCGGATTCCTGCGACCAGTTGCGGATCTTCGTCAGGAGAACTTTTCTTGCGAAAGGAGAAAGAATCTTCTCCATCCCCAGGTGCTCGCCGACCTCGTGCAGGAACACCGCGCGCTCGTTGCCCGGTCGGATATTGTCGGCGATGAAGTAGGCTTTGCCGTCCTTGACGAAGGCCTGTGCGCCGGCTGCATCACGCGACTGGATGACGCCCTGCTCGACGAGTTCAGCGGCGGACTGCACGACGATGATGCGCCCCTTGCGGAACGGGCCGACGAGGGAGGCGATGGCGGAACGGATGGCGTCGGGGGTGGTGGCTCGCGCGGTTACTGATGCGCGCGCCTCTTTGCCGTCGTCGATGCCATCTGCTACATTTCGATCCGTGCTTTGGCCCGATGGGATCGTGGCCGACTCCCCGGTAGATCTCGGGGTCGGCGCAGCAAACGGGATCGACGAACCGGAATCGATAGAAGGCTGGGCCCGGCCTCCCCAAAGCACCTTCCACCCTTTGTTATTGACGAATCCGCTCCGCGCCGGGAAGGCCGAACGCACGGTGTAGTAGTCGCCGGATTCGTCTTGAGCCTGCCGCAATTCCACGAACATCACCCGGTCGTTGCTAACCTGATGAATGGCGACGAGTTGTGATGTCGCGCCAGGCTGCCACACCTGATCGATGTGTTTGGCGATATCCGCCACGAACTCTGCAGCACCCCTAAAGCCTAGCGCCCGAATGTCCTTCCCGTGGCGCAGTTCGATGTGACGCTCTCCGTAAGAGTCATCTCCACGCTCAAGGCGGATCTTCCCGGGCTGACGGCGCATTACCTGTGCCATGTCGGACGTGATCTCGCCGAAGTCGATGGAGCCGTCAGGCGATGGCACGAACTCGGTTGCGCCGGCACGCGAGAACTGCACCCGCTCCTGTCCTGCGGCTTCGTTCGTGTCCGCTGCCGTGTCCGCCTGCTTCCCTTGCTCGGCGCGGGGCGCGATCGCCTCGCGGATCACCGGAGCGGTCGCGACCTCGGGTTGCTTGCCGGGGTCGTCGTGCGTCGGCTCGGTCACGCGCTCGGCGACGGTGTCGAGGTCGGAGCCTACCTTCTGCCCGGGTTGCGCAGCCGCTTCATTCCCGCCTTGCGGGCGATATCGTCCACCTGCCGCATATACTCCACCGCTGCCGGCGACGGCGGGTTGTACGCCAGATGGAGGCCGCACGGCATCGGCGCCGGATACGGCTTGTTGCGCCGTTCCTCGTTGCGGCGTTGCTTCGACGGCTTTTGCGGGCGTAGCGCCATTGACTGCAGTCTCCTGTGCAGGTTGAACCGGTTTGCGGGTGTCGCCTTTGCGCACCGCCCATTTCGTACTGAATGGAATATCAGTAGTATCTGCGTTTGATGAATCTGATGTTGCGCCTTGGTTTGTCGCTTCAGGAGATCTGAAATGGGAAGGCCGAGCACTGGCGGTCACGTTCGTACGTTCCCCCGCCACAACACCGCGTACCGTCTCATTAGCGTTGAGATTGACGGCATCAGACGGCAGCGCTTTGAGCACCGTCTCGTCGCCGAGGCCGCGCTCGGAAGACGGCTTCGGCGAAACGAAGTCGTTCACCACATCGACGGGAACGGGCTCAACAACTCCATCGACAACCTTGAGGTCATCGACCAGCGGACGCATCAGCGCATCCACCTCATGACCGGGCCTCACAAATGGAGCATTGACGCTGCCGTCGCCCTTCGCAATGAAGGGCTCACGCTGAGGTCCATTGCCGATCGCTTCGGCGTCAGTCAAAGCTCGATTCGATCTGGATTCCTGCGTCGTGGAATATCGACCAGGGACGCCAGATGGAAGAACGCCATTCTCCGGGTCGAAGATGTTGCCGCGCTGCTCAGGCGCGGCCTTACCCATCGACAAATCGCTGCCGAGTTCGGGTCGAGCGCGACCTCCGTTGGTCGATTCATTCGCGAACACAGTATCAGCGCTGCTGGCTGATTCCTTTCTAGTCGAAACCGCCTGCACCGCAAACCGCCCCGCCACGGTCGGATGCGGCACCGCTTCGAACGCTTGCCCGCTCGCCTGCGACTGCTCGGCGGCGCGGCGTTGGGCGCCTTCCTGCGTCATCGGGAGGCCTGGGCGGCGCGAATTATCGGGCGTTATCCCGGAATCCATAATTGCCCGATCCACGGCGGCGAACGGCGGCAACTCGGCACGTTCCGGCTCAACCGGCTTCGTGCGATCCTCAATCAGCTTGCGCTCTTCCGGCGTGGCGCGGCGCTGCTCGAAACCGTTCTTCTTCAGCACGGATTCATAGCGCGGCAGCGGATTGCGCGTATCGGGGTCGGCCAGCACCGATTCCAGCAGCTCGCGCCGGTACTGCTGCGCGGCATCCTCGGGCCCGGTCAGCATCTGACGCGGCAGCGTGCCGACTTCGCGCGCCTCGCCGTCCAGCGTGTTCGGATCGAACGGCGACGACTGGCCGGGGGCGGCAAGGTCCGTACCCTGAGAACCGAACGGCACGACATCGGTGCCGGGTTGCGCCGGCTGTTCCGGCTGCGCATTCGGCCTCGTCCAGTTCGGGCGGCTGTCGAAGCCTTGCCAGAACGTGTTCAGCGCCTCGGCGGCCTGTTGGCGCGTCAGCGGGTCCATCTCCGGATTGCGCGCGATGGCCGCAGCGCGCAGCACTTCATTGACGGATTCCGGGCCGTAACCGTCGGCCTGGCGCACCGCGCGCATGGTCGGCGGGGTGATGCGCGAGAGAATGTCCGCAAACGGGTCGGCCTGAACCTGTGACGAATCGTCACGGGTTGCGTCGGTCGTGGCGTCGGCTCCGGCCTGCTGCGCCGCTTGGGCGGCCTGCGCGAGCGTATCGGCACCGGTCGCCTGCGCGGTCGCTGCGGCGCGGGAGAGAGGGCCGGCGTTGGGGTCAATGGGGGGAGCGTAGCGCGTCATCCCGCCTGCGACACCGCCAGGGCCTGCGCTCGCCAAACCTTCCGCCGTCGCTTGTCCTGCGACGCCCTGCCACGTCGGCGCATCGTAGCCCGAGCGTTGCGCGGCGATGTTCGCAGCCAGTCGTTCCTGTCCGCCCTGCGCAGCTTCCGGCAAGACTTCCTGAACCGCTCCCGCCCCGATGCGACCAACAAGACTCTTGATCCCGCTCGTTGCCCCGCCTAGCACGCGCTCCACGCCGGTTGAGCCAGCCAGTACGCCCAAGCCTGCGCCGAGTGCGATCTGGTCCGTGTTCGGCCCGGCATAGGCTTGCGCGGCGGTTGCCTGTGCCTGCGCCTGCTCGGGTGTGAGGCCGGCGTCCTGTGCGCGCTTGACCTGATCGTCGTAGATGCTGCCCTTGACCGCGCCTGCGCCCATGCCGGCGCCAATCGTTCCCGTGGCGGCAGTCGGCTTGATGCCGAAGCGACTCGCAATCAATCCGCCTGCGATGACCGGCACGAGCGAACCGGCGGCGTTCGCGGTCGCGGAAACGGGCGACTCAAGGAAGTTCTGCCCAGCGGCTTTCACCTCCTCCCATGTGCTGCCGGTCTTTTCTGCGGCAAGCGAGCGTTGCGCCTGCTGCTGGCGTTCCAGTTGGCGCGCGGGCGACTGCATGGCTTGCGCCCCTTCGGCGAAGCTGCCGATCCCTTGCGACACGGCACTCCCCGCGCCGAACGCATCGGCCAGCGCCTTGGTCGCGTTCGCCGCCCCTGCCGGGACTTCCAGCGCCACGTCGGCGAGACTGCGAATCAGGCCGGGTTTTTCTGGCGACGGCGGGGCCTTCCAGTTCGGATCATAGGTCAGGTCCGGCCCGCTATCCGCCTTCGGCTTCCAGTTCGGATCGTAGCTCAGGTCGAGTGCCATCACTGCCCCTTCTGAAATTGCTGCTTGTAGGCGGCTTGCAGCTGCGCATCCGTGACGTTCGCGCCCGGGTTCTTGGCGCGGATCTGCGCGGCGAACTGCTCATACGACGGGCCCGGTTGTGCCGTGCCGCCTGATGCGAGTTGCACGCCCTGGCTGACGAATTGTTCCAACGTCATGGGCTTCCCGTCCGCGCCAACGGGCTGCATGGTGGAGGACGAATACGCTTTCACCAGATCGGTGACGAGCTTCCCGCGGCTGTCGTCGCTCTTGCCGTTGCTGCGCAGCAGGTTGAGCCGCTGAATCGCTTCCTGGTTGCCGGAAAGCGCCTGCTTTTCCAAGTCTGCTTCTTGCTGTTTGCGGCTCAACTCAATGCGCGCAAGGTCATTACGCAGTCCGCGTCCCGCTGCGTCACGATCCGGGGCGGCATTGCTCACTCGGATCGAGTTGTCGCCCTGCGCGGCGATCTCGGCGAGGCGCGCGCGCAGTTCAGCCGCTACCGGATCGGCGCGGTCCATCGCGGCTTGCGCGAGGCCCGTCACGTAGTCGCCGGTCTTACCAGTGCGCGCCACCGCATCCGGCACGATCTGATAGCCGAGTTCGGGCACCGCCTGCGCGCGGTCACGACCGGCGATGATCTCCACCGGCTGCGCGGCGTACTGCTGCGCGGCGCGATTGGTCAGCGCATGGAATGCATTCACCTCGTCCATGTTCGTGGTCTGCTTGGTCGTGCCGTCCTTGTACTGCACCGTCGCCCCTCCGCTGCCCCAGATCACGCGGGCGATCGGCGACTGGTCGAGTTCGGCCTGCGCGGCCTGCGCGTCGGCCATCACGGCGGGGTCGATTGCGGGCGCGCTCGGTTGCGCAGCCGCGGCAGGTTTCGCGGCACGCGCGGCGAGTCCCGCGATGGGGCCACGCTTCGGCGCGGCAGCCGGCGCAGCGACAGGCGCAGGGGCAGCGTTCGCGGTCGGCGCCACAGCGGCTTGCGGGCCTTCCAGCGCGGCGCGACGGCGCGCGATATCGTCCTGGCGCTCCCGGTCGGTCATCTGCGGCGCTTGGGCGACTTGCTGCGGTTGCCGTGAGGCGAGGAAGCGATCACGATCAGAGTCGCTGGTGAAGCCTTCACCAAACGATCCGCCGCCGGTCGCGCTGGCGATCCCGCGTCCGATTCGCCCGGCCAGTCCGAAGGTGGCCGCATCGCCGACGTTGGCGAGCGTGCGTGCGGTGTCGGCCGCCAGCGTGCCCAGCGGGGATTCCGCCCCGACACTGCGGTTGAACTCGTCGCGGTAGCCGTTGCCCATGTCGGCCAGCGATTGGCCGGCCCCGATGAGCCCGCCCGTCGCCGCCTGGAATCCCGGGATGCTCTTGGCGACGTTCGCGACGGTTTGCGGCACCACTTTCGCGCCGGCAGCCAAGCGGCTGATGAGTCCTTGCTTGGCTGCGGCGGGCGCTGCCGCCGGTGCGGCGCCGCGTTGCGCGGCCTGCGCGGCCTCGAACTCGGCCGCCGTGGCGGTGCCCACCCGAGCGCGATGGCCGGGCGGGATGTCGTAGTTGATGCTTGCGGCGGGGGTCGGCGTCATCCCCGCCGGGGCGGCGCCCACTTTCGGCGCGGCGCTGCGCGCGACGCGATCCGCGATGCCTTGCGACGACACGGGCGGCACGCTCGGGGCGGCTGGCGGCGGCGCAATCCCACTGATGCGTGGCGGCGTGCCGCCCGGCTGCAGCCTGCCCGGCTCCGGCGTGAAGTTGCGCAGTTCCGGCGCACGCGGCGCGGGTTGCTCGGGGAAGTTGCCCGGCTGCGGCGTGTAGTTGCGCAGCGCGGCACGCTTCGCCTGCGTCTCGCCGTAGAGGTCGTCGATCATGCCCCCGCCGGCTAAGCCCATCAGGCCCACGCGAGGGATGTTGCCGTCGCTGAAAGTCGTGTCGAGCGCACCGCCCGCGAACGGGCCGATGTTGCCGTCGCTGAAAGTCGTGTCGAGCGCACCCCCCGCGAACGGGCCGATGTTGCCGTCGCTGAAAGTCGTGTCGAGCGCACCGCCCGCGAACGGGCCGATGTTGCCGTCGCTGAAAGTCGTGTCGAGCGCACCGCCCGCGAACGGGCCGATGTTGCCGTCGCTGAAAGTCGTGTCGAGCGCACCGCCCGCGAACGGGCCGATGTTGCCGTCGCTGAAAGTCGTGTCGAGCGCACCGCCCGCGAACGGGCCGATGTTGCCGTCGCTGAAAGTCGTGTCGAGCGCACCGCCCGCGAACGGGCCGATGTTGCCGTCGCTGAAAGTCGTGTCGAGCGCACCGCCACGCGCAAAGCCGCTGAGCCTCTTGTGCATCGGCGCGACGGGCTTGCCGCCCGGCTCCTGGCCCGTCGTGTCGCGCACGAGCTGGTCGAGCCGCCCCTTGCCGACCACAGCGGTCGTCGCCTCGGGCAGCACGTACTCGCCACGCGAGAGCGCCGCGAGGTTGCTGTCGGAAGTGCCGGTGCCGGTGCCCTGCACGGCGCCGACCGGTGCGGCCGGCGGTGCGCCGTCGAAACTGAGCCCCTTCATGCGGCGGTCGAGGAGCTGCTGGTTGTTCAGGACTTTTGCCATGTGAGGCTCCCTTAATCGATCGTCTTGATGATGCTGATGTTGAAGCTGTTCGAATCGCTGTTCGTGTTGACGTTCGAGTCGCTGGTCGAGACGCTCTCGGACACTGACGTGCCGGACGAGTAGTTGAATTGCGACAGCGCGGCAGCGGCGAGCTGCGCCGCCACCTGGGCGCCAGCGCGGACGTTCTGCGACAGGATCTCGACCTGGCTGGTGAGCTTGGCAATCGTCGCTTTCGCCGCCTCGATCCGCACCTGCGCCGAAGCAACGTTCACATCGGACTCGGCGCGGTAGATCGTCGCTTCCGCATCCGCCCGGGCGGCCTGCGCACGGACGGTGGCGCTGAACGCCTCGACCTCGGCCTGATGTACGCCGGCCACGGCGCGCACGCGCTCGGCTTCGGCTCCGGCCTGCGTGCGGAACGCCTCGGTGCGGGCTTTGAAGAGGTCGATCGGCGCTTCCTGCTTGATCTTGAGCTCGACGTTCTTCTCCGCGGCCTTCGCCTCGACCAGCGAGCGGAACCCCTCGACCTGCGAGCGGTAGGCGTCGGCCTGGGCCTTGAAGACTTCGACTTTCGACACCTCAGCCTTCACGCGTGTCGCATAGCCGTCGTACTCGGCCGCTTTCGCTTTCACCAGCGACTCGTAGGCGCCGATGCGCGCCGCGTAGGCTTCGATGGTGGTGCGGTTCACTTCGGAGATCACCCGCGCCGCTTCGACCTGGGTGCGGTACACATCGACACGCGCCTTGGCCGCTTCGATCTGCGCCTTGTACGTCTCCACCAGCTGCGCGTTGAGCTCGCCGATGAGCTTCTGCCCTTCGATCTGCGCGCGGAACACTTCGAGGTGGGCGAGCTCGGCCTGCAGCTGGGCACGGAATGCTTCAGCGCGCACACCGAACGCTTTCACTTGCGCGTCGTACTGCGCGACTTGCGCCTGGAACACTTCGAGCGCGATCGTGAGCGCGAACTTCGAGGCTTCGAACGCACGCTGCGCGATCTGGCTCGCGTAGCTGATGAGGCCGGACTCGACCTGCCACGCCTGCTCGAAAGCGAAGCGCCGGTTGCTCTGCTCGAGCTCGGCCTGCTTGACCATGATCTCGCGCGACAGCTCGCTGTCCTTGTTCTGCGCTTCCTGTGCGGCGTCACTGAGGGCGATCGACAGCGCACCGGGCGGCTGGCTGAAGCCGCGGCTGGCGAACTGGCGCAGCACCTCGCGTGTCTTGCGCAGGGTCAGGGCGTTCTCACGCTCGCGAGCGCGGTTCCAGATCGCGCGCTCGACGTCGGGGTCGAGCCCGGTCGCCGCACCGTCGACCCAGCGCTGCAGCATCGCGCGCAACGACGTCAGCAGTTCGGAGGTGTAGCGCTCCTCGACGAAGCTGAACGTGCCGATGTCCGGCGCCGGCACGGTGAATTCCGGCACTGCGGCGTCGAACACTGGCAGGTTGAGCGCCGGCACGCCGGGGACTTCGACCGGCAGCATCGCCGGCGTGACCGGCATGTCGAACGCCACGGCCTCCGGCAGTGTCACTGTCTCAAGTCCCGGCGCGGCTGGCAGGCTCTCGGCGAACGGCGCCGGCGCGGCGATCGACAGGTCGATGTCAGGGGCCGCCGCCGTGAGTTCCGGCGCATTGCCAAGGTCGAGGGAGGCCACCACATCGAGCGTCGGCTCGGTCGGCGGCGCCGGCAGGTTCATCTCCAGACCGTCGGGGCGTGCTGGCGCGGCGGGGATCTCGATCGGCGTCAGCGTCGTCGACGCCAGCGCGACGTCTGCGTTGATGTCGGGCAGCGCGGTCAACTGCCCCGAGATGTTCGCGATCTCGCCGAGGAAGTTCATCGACGCGTTGAACGCGGTCGATGAGTACGCCTGTGAGCTGTCCCACCCACCCAGGATGATGTCCTCGGCGTTGAAGTTGAACGGCCGCGTGTATTGGGGGATCGGGTTGAACGGCTCCAGCCCGATGATGTTGCCGTTCTCGTCGTAGATGGGCATGTCAGAACTCCGTTACAGTTGCTCGATCTTGTGCTGAAACAGCCGGCCGATCTTGAGTCGACCTATGGTGGTGTAGCGCGGATAGGTGTATTGCTCGGCAATGACCTCGAAGATCAGCACGCCGCCGTACAACTGGCAGGCGCGCGCGGCATAGACCGGCATCGGCGGGGCGAGGCGAACGAAAAACGCCGGCATCGGGTCGCCGAAGCAGTCCTTGGCGTTGAACACATGCACACCGCTCGCATCGGGCAGCAAAAAGGCTACTGCGTCGGTCACCGGGTCATGCACGACAAGCTTTCCGCCATGCAGTCCGCCAAAGGTGTTGGCAAAGGGCCTGGTCTCCAGGCCGTCGATCTCGACTTGACTCCACCCCGCTGCGGCGCTGTACGTCCATAGGGCAAAGTCGTATTCGGACACGTCCGGGTCGCGCCAGCCGGCCAGCGACAGCCACGCCTTTTGCCCTGCGTTGTCCATCACGAACGCATGGGATACGCCAAGCGCTTCGCTCGATAGCGTCGCCGGCACGCTCGCCGTCCCATTGATGACGGACGTGAAGGTGATTTGCTGATTGGTGTTCGGGAAGGTGCCGGTCGGATGGGCGTAGGACGCCACCAGTCCCGCATCGGCCGAACCGGCGACGCTGATCTGGTTGTTATCCGTCGGCAGTTCCAGTTCGCCGGCTCGCGCAAGCGTGGTGCCGTCGTAGGCGCACAGAAAAAACGGCACGGGCTTGATGTGAAAGTCCGGATCGCGTCGCAAGAGTGTCACAGCAAAGCCGTCGATCGCGAACTGCCCGCCATTGACCGGGCTATAGACCACCGAGTCGTCCACCGTCATCTGCTGATAGACCATGTCGCCCGGCGACCAGTAGGCCAGCGCGTGCGCCGTGCCGCCGCCGGGGTAGAACGGCGCGAAGAAACGATTGCTGCGCGTGTCGATGGAGACTTCGACGTAGCTCAGTCCAGCGGAATCGAGTTTGAACGAACCGATCTGCGCCATCGTTTCGGCATTGAACGCATACACCGTTCCCGCGCCAGGACGGCGCTCCGGGTGCAGTTCCGCGTCGTTCGGGACTTCCTCGTCATCGCCGCGGGCATAGATGAATTTCCCGGTCGTATCCATCACTGCCGATGACATGATCCAGTCGAGGATCTGCGCGTACTGCTCGGTATTGCCCTCCCACACGCAGAACGCGCCACTCTTTTTCTGGCCGCCGGCATGCCGGTGAATGTTGATGTGGATCTCGGTCTGACCGTGGCGGCGCGAGGCGCCGAGGTTCGTACCATCTTCCAGCGTGAGCGTGCGCTGGTACTGCTCGACGCCTGCGCTCATCTGTCGGCGCACCTCATCGAGCAGCTTGTAGGCGGGTTTCAGGTAGGCCGCATGGACGGCGAGCGCGGGACTCGGCACGCCATTCACGAAGAAGCGCTTGCGGATCGGCTCCATCAGCCGACCTTCCTTGATGTCATCAGCGGATCGACGCTGAGCCGGTCGAACTCGAAGTCCGCGCCGTCGCGGTTGGCAATCTCGAACTGCCAGTAAGCGCCTTTCGCGCCGCGTCCGATCTTGGTGCGGCCCGCCGCGAGCGTCGCGTGGCCGGCGGCGGCCAGCGTGTAGTCGTATTCCTCGTGCTCGTCGATGATGACCTTCAGCGTCAGATCCCCGTCGGTGCGGTAATTGACGTACATCGCTTCGACGCGCTTGAGCTTCGGGTCGCCGAAGTCGGTCACAGCAAGGCGGGCCGATGCGTTGATCAGTGCCCCGGCATTGGTATCGCCGCCGAGCACGAACAAGCCTCCGGGCCCGGCGGCGAGATAGACGCCGTTGAACTTGGCGAGCCCCTTGATCGACAGTCCGCTGTAGGTCGTCAGCGCGCGATTCTCGGTGTTCAGCGCGTAGGCCGAATAGGTCGCACCGACGACGGTGCCGGCCTGCCCGCTGCTGAGGATCGCCGGCAGGGTGACGGTCGAGGAACCGATGACCTCGACGTAACCCGTCCCCTCGCCCGCGATGACCGGCAGCGTCAGCGTGCTCGATCCGAGCGCGCCGCTGAAGCCCGTCGCGGCCAGCGTGATTGCGGCAAGGGTCGCCGTCGAACTGCCGACGTTGGCGGTGATCGCCGCACCACTGGCAACCGGCAGCGGCAGACTCAGACTGGATCTGCCGACAATCGGCGTTTCCCCGTCTGCGCTGCCGCTGATCGCCGCGAGCGTGACCGACGAGTGTCCAATGTGCCCGACCAGAGCGGACGCGCTGCCGGTGATCGCGGGCAAGGTCTGCACGGACTCGGGCGGTGTGCTGCCGCTGCCGGTGATGGCCTCGAGTGTGGCCGCGCTGCTCGCCGTAAAGCCCGGATTCGCCGTGGCAGACCCGGTGAGTGCGATGTCCTGGTCGCTGGTCGCAATGACCCCAGCAAAGCCGGTGCCGCTCGCCACGATGGCCGGCAGGCTCCACACCGGCCCGCCCGCGCCCGATCCGGTGATAGCCTGCAAGAGCAGAGGCGAACCGTTCGTGTTGCGCGAATGCCCGACCAGCCCGCTTTCTGCCGTACCGCTGCCAGTGAGTGCGAGCAGGCTCGCGTCCGACGTGTTTGCCATAGATACCCCTGGCGTTGTGCCGTCGCCGATGATGGCCGGCAGCGAGGCGCTTGAATCATTGGTGGTGCTGGGCGCGGCTTCGGCGGTGCCGACGAAAGGTGTGCCCCCATGCGCCACATCCAGCGTCTGCGTGTCGAGCGTGCCGGTGGCGATGCGAACGAAGGGCGTGCCGAGATGCGCCGTATCCAGCGTCAGCAGGTCGTCGCGGGTCGGGAGTGCCATGATTTACGCCTGCGTGATGGTGAGGTCGTCCCAATACCCGGAATGCCCCGTGGCGGTCGCCGTGGCGTAGCCGAGCAGTTCCACCACGCCCGCCGCGGAAGGGGTGAAGGTGATCGTGCGCTCCTCCCACGTATCCGCTGCCGCCGTGATCTCCGCACTCACGTCCGCATCCACGCCCGCAATCTGCCCGCCGAGCACCTTGATTCCGATGGCAAGCGCGGTATTGGTGCGACGCACCCACGCTTTCATCGTGACTTGCGTCCCTGCGGACACGGCGACCTTGGCAAGCGGGATGTGCTGCATCGCCCGCCCGCCACTGGTCGAGCTGATCGTGATCTTCCACGCCACGCCCGAGGCGGTATGGCGCACGGTCGTATCGGTGACGAGCTTCCAGCCGTTGCCGATGACGCGGTGATCGCCCGCGGTGCCGTTGTAGTCGTGCAGGCGAATCTGGAAGTTGCGCGTTGAGGTGACGGTCGGTTCGGACGGGAACGTGCCATTGACCACCGTCAGCGGATCGCCGGAGACGGGGTTAGGGACGATGCTGCCGCTGGTGTTGTTCTGGAAAACCGTGTCGCGCAGGATGAGGTTGCCGGTGGATTGCACGCCATACGTGCCGCTGTTGTCGATCTTGTCGATGTCTGCCGTCACCACAGCCAGCGAATCGGCGTTGATCTGCACGCCAACAATATTGGAGCCTTCCACGCGTCTTGCGATCAGTTGGTTGCCATAGCCTGCGATGGTCGCCGACTCGCCAAAATGCGCGACGTTGTGCACCACGCTCCCGCCATCAATGACGCAATTGGTCGAGCTGCCGTCGAGCGAAAACGGCAGATTGCATCCCGCCATGCCAAGAAATCCGAAATCCAGCCGGTCGCCCGAGACATACGCCCCATAGAGCGGCGCATGGGCCACGCCGATGGTGCGAAACACCGCATCATTGAGCCCGCTGGTGTAGATCGGCGTGCCCATATCATTGTCGTAGTGGTGGCTGCCGCTGATCCACGTCTCCCCGGTCTGCGTGCTCATGTCGGTGCGATTCCATCCGCCAGAGTACGTCACGGGCGATGCGATGCTCCCGCCTGCAGACACCCAATTGCCGTCGTAGCCGGTCGAGTCGATGTCCACGAGCGGCTGACGTGCGTAGGTCGTCACCGCTTCGGTCGTGCCACGGTAGGGTCGCGCCGGACTCGATACGCTCGTGTTGCGATCTGCGCCGAGCACCACCGTTGTGCCGTCAATCGACAGCAGCGGATACCACTCAGGTTCGCCAACCGTGTTCTTGCCGATGAGCGACAGATGCGTGAGGCAATTGGCTGCGCCGTTGGCCTTGCACGCAATGATGTTGTCGAGCGTGATCGTGACGATGCCTGGATCGGACACGGCATACAGCGCGACCGACTGGATGGATGCGCCCAAGGCGGCAGCGAAGTCCTTCAGCACCACAAACCAGCCGGTGCCCGCCCATTGCGCACTCGTGACCGGCAACGGAACGGTATTGACGGCGGTGTCGCCCGTCGTGTCTGAGCACAGGCGCAGTTCCAGCACCCCCGGTGCAAGGCTCGTGCTGGTCTTGAACCACAGCGAAACCTGTTCGTAGCCCGACAGGTCGAGCGTGCCCGTGGCCTTGTAGGCGATCTTGCCGGTCGTGAAGCCGGAAGCGACTGCTGCGGTGGCGCTCGCGGTGCCCTGCTTCCTGTCGGTGCTGGTCGAGCAGGTGACGTTCGCGCTTGCGGTCCAAGCCGAATCGCAATTGTCGATGGTCTGCGTGACCGCGGCCCCGAGGGTGATGGTGCCGCTATTGTCCGTCCATGTGCCGGTGCCGATGCTGTTGGGGTCGGGGCTGGCGATGATGCGCACGGTGTCGCCTGCCGCCACACGGGCCGTCGTCGCGCCGCCCTCAAAGGACTTGAAGCGCAGCGCGAACGAACTCCCGTCGTTGGCGTTATTGCCCCCAACGGGGTCCATGTACTTGATCGCCACTGCCCGCCCCTACCGCTTAGGCCGACGGCAGCGAACGCGACCACGTATCAATGGTCGTCGTGGCGCCGCTGGTGAGCGTGGTCGAGCTCATGTTGAGCTGCGCGCCCGAGGTCGCAATCGCGCCGTCCTCGCGGATCTCGGTCTCGCTGGAATCCGCGACGCCCGAATCGGCAACCGCGCCGACGAAGCGATACCAGCCTGCCGTGCCGGTGGCGACGTTGGTGCCGCTCCACACTTCGCCCACCTTCTTGGTGATCGTGCCCGCTGTCGCCACGTCGAATTGCAGACCGTTCAGTGCCGTGACGCCGCCCGCCATGTTGCCGTAGCTCGCGGTGATCGTCGTCAGCGTCGCCGACACCGCGAAGGTATTCGGCGCCGCCCCGGAGCCGCGCGCTGCCGAGATCGTGACGACCGCACCGGAACTCGTTGCGGTGTATTCCGGGCTGGATTCGCTGCGATTGATCGCCGCCGCCACGGCCGCCGCCGTCACGGTGAGCGAGGTGTCGTAAGCGACCGCCCCCTCGGACATGATATTGATGCCATCGACGGTCACGGTATCGACACTGCCGCTTGCGCCGCCGGTCAGCGTCACGGTGCCGGTCGCGAGCACTTCGGCGGTATGCGCGCCCGAGTTGCGCGTGATCGTGCACAGCAGCGTACCAGTCGGGGCCGAGTCGGCGGAAGCCGGTTGCGCACCCGAGTAGATCAGGATCTTGCCGTTCTGGAAGGCTTTCTTGAGCGAGCCGTGTTGCAGGATGTGGTTACGCGCTGCCGTGCTGTAGCGAAGGGTCACGATATGCTCCTTAGGGATGCGTCAAACAAAAGCGTCCCGGCCCGCGCTTTTCAGCGAGGGAAAACGGGAGCGGGAGGGGAAATGAAAAAGCCCGCTTGAGAGGCGGGCTTCGGGACTATGGGAAAGGGGTTGTCAGTGGTTGATGACTACGACGTAGCGGCTCTCGTCAGGCATGAACACGGCACAGCCCTCGCCGGCCTCGTCCATCTGGTAGCGTTGTTCGGTGAGGTTGAGCAATTGCCCGTCCGGCATGGCGACGCAGATCCCGGCGCTGCTGGTCCACATCGGCAGCTTCACGCCCGCGAGCGCGCCATCACCGAACAGCGTGCCCTCGACATAGGCGAGCGTGCCGAGCAACGCGCCGTAGTCGGCGAGCTGCGTGAAGGTGAATTCCTCGGGCGAGGTGCCGCCGATCCAGGCGGTCATCGCACCAGCGGAAATCACGAGGCCACTGCCGGCAGCGGATTCGACCGACGCGAGCAGCGTGATCGGGCCGGAGAATTCGACGTAGTGGCGCAGATCGAAATGCTCGTAGGCGTGCGGCTCGGAGTAGTACAGGACGGCCCCCGCAGCGACGAACAGCCGCCCGCGCCAGTACGCGACGAGCTGCCCGGCCGGCGGCGGCGAGAGATGCTGCGTCGCCAGCGGCAAAACGGTATTGCCGGTCGCGGTAACGGTCGCCGTGGTGGCGGCCGGCAGCAGCGTTGCGGCCTCGTACAGCACCGAACCGTTGCATTCGGTCAGATACAGGATCTTGGCGGCCACGCCCGCATCAGCGGACACCGGCAGGTCGTCGAAATACAGGCCGGCGTTGTCGCCCACGTCGATGCGCCCGGCAATCCCGGTGCCGGACTCCTGCCCGTCGTCGCGCAGGTAGGTGACGGCATATTGATAGGTGCCGGCCGTGAGGTAGCCGATGATCTCGCTCGCGCTGCCCTGATGCGCCGGGGGAGTGAGGCCCCACGAGCGGGACGCGCCGGCATCGATGACGCCGGTCTCGCGCCCGTTGCTGTAGTAGACGCGCTCATCGACCGGGCAGTAGGCCATCTTCGCGCCCGGCGTGAGGCCCGTGCGCAGCGCGGTCGTCGTGTAGCCCGGCGCCACGCGGTACAGGCTCGTCCCGCCCGCCATCAGGCACAAGTCGCCCTGCGCCCACAGCGAATGGTAGTCACCCGCGAGGGCCAGCGTCAGCCCGTCGCGGCGCGACAGTTGCCCGCTCGCGTCGATATCCACGTTGTCGGCAACAACGAGGTCGCCCGCTTCCATGCGCTCGGGCTGCACGTCGTTGCGCAGGCCGGCGAAGGCTTTGAAGTCCATCAGCGGTATTCCTCGATTATTTGGCGCTGCGGCAGGTGTCGTGCTGTCGCCGGCATTGGCCCGCCACATCGATCAGGTCCAGCATCCAGATGGTTGCGCCGATGTCGTCGTCAGTCGGGATCGTCGGCAGGGTCGGGCACGGCGTCAGGCACGCTTCCGGGCGGATCATCTCCGGCATTCGCAGCGGCAACGGCGGCGGTGAAGTCGCGCACCCGCTCAGCAGGCAGGCGGCAGTCAGGACGAGGAGCAGAGGCGCGCGCATGGGCCTGCCCCGTCAGTCGCGCGGCACGAGCTGCAGCGGCTCGCCGCGCATCCGATACGGCGCGCTTTGCCCGGCGTGCGGATTCAGCTTCAGCGTCTCGACGTGCCGCCGCAACAGCGGCGTCCTGATTGTCGGCATAGGCGTTTGCGACAACCAGTTCGCGTTGCGCGCAAGCCCCTGCTGCCAGCCCGTCGCCCAGCCACCAACCCATGCCGCCCCCAAGTACCAGGGCGACAGCGCCCACAATGACCAGTAGTTGCACATTCAATCCTCCTGTTGAGCGGCCAGACATTTCTCGCGGGCGTCGAGTCGCCTGTTCCACAGCCCGGCGCAAATGCGGTTGCCCGGCGTCGAGCAGTCGAAGCCCTTGTGGTACTTCCAGCGCGGGAACTCCTCGCAGGCGCTGCGGTAGTCCTGCGCGTTGAGCTTCTTCACCAGGCGCGAGCCGCAGAACTGCGTCGCGCCGACGTTGTAGGAGAAGTCGACGTACAGGTCGTACTCGGCCTGATGCAGCGGCACCTTCACGCAGCGCTTCAGTGCGCCCTCGAACTGGGTGATGTCGCGCAGCGCCCGTTCAAGCGCTTGCGGCGGCGTCGTGCGGTCGCCCAGCTTCACCCCTCCGGTCGTGCCGAAGCCGATCGTCGGCACATCAAGCGGCGTCGGGCGTACGGCCGTGTCGGTGTATCCCTCGCTCAGCATCAGCCCGACGAACCCCGTTGCCGACAGGCTCAGCGCCGTGACGACGATGCGCGCTCTCATTGCGGCACGGTCACAACGAGGGGTGCCGGCTGCTCGACGACGACAGGCTCGGGCTGCAGCACAACCGTCGGCGCCGATGTGCTGTCAATCTGGTCGCCGCCCGCGATCCTGCCGCTGTTGCCCGAGTTCGCGCCGGAGTTGTCGCCGATGGTCGTGACCGCCCCGGGCGCCTGGATGTGCGAATACCCGAGCGTCGCCGCCTTGCCGACGCTGTCCGCGATGCCGACCGCCGCGCGCCCGGTGGCGATGACCTGCCCGACGCCGCCGGCCGTGCTGATGGCGTTGTTCAGGACGCCGGCCCACTCGTTCGGCCGCGCCTGCTGAATCTGCGCAGGCGCCTGCGGCATGAACACCTCGACGGACTTCAGGCCGGTGATAGCCTGCCCGTCCTGCGCCGTGAGCCGGAACAGCGGCGGCTGATTGGCTGCCAGCTTGTTGGCCTCGTGCTGTGCCGTGAGGTAGTCCCGGTATTCGCCGGACGTGCTGCAGCCTGCCAGCAGCAGTGCTGCCAGCATCATCATGATGTACCGCATGGTTTACTCCTTCGGGATGCGCGGCCTGCGCCGCTCTTTGATCGTCACGGAAACCGTGCCGTTGTCGTAGGCGCGCATCATCGCGCTATGTCCTTTTGACCCATCCGCGCACCACCGCAATCGCCCGCGGCAGCACGATTACGATCTGCACGCCGGTATAGATCAGCGTCGCAATGAGCACCCAATCAGCGAGCGGTACGCCCATCCAGCTCATGCCGGCCACCCCCACGGGAGGCGCAGCGGGCATCATGTCGCGCGCTACCGACTGCGCTGTGTGTTCGGTCATGGGCCTCTCCGTGACGGGCATGGCTACTCGCTGCCGTCTCGATGGGTGGAAGGGAGGTTGCGAGCGTTCCATTCCTCGGTGCGCGCCGACAGCGGATCACCGAAGGCCAGCGCAAAGCGCGATTCGGCATCTTTCGCGCGATCCTTGTCCTGGCGCTCGGAATCCAGCACCGAAAACGCCCGCTTGACGATCCAGTGGCGCAGATCACGGTGGAACCGCGCGTGAATCTCGGGCGTGTCTTCCATGTCGTTCAGCGCCACCAGCGGCAGGCGCACGACCTGCAGTTCCAGCGTGCCAACTGCGGTCGGGGTCGGGACGACGCGGATTTCCCCGGTCTCCCAGTCGGTCAGGTAGCACGACGGCTCGCCGGTCTCGTCCTCCCATCCCGGATGTTCCTCGTCCAGTTGCGCGGTCGTGACCGGCACCAGCGGCGTCGAGTTGCCGGTGAGGCGCACGCGGCGCAGGCGGATGACGCGCGGATCGAGGTCGTATTCGGACGTGCCTGCGACGAGCGTGATGCGGCAGATGGCCGGCGTCGTCGCATCGCGCAACAGGCTCGCGCGCCGACAGGCTTCGTTCTCCGCGTCCTCGGCGTATTCGATCAGCGCCGCGTTCGACCACAGGTAGGGCTGCGATTCGTCGTCCAGTTCGTCGCGCCGGATGATGGCGAGCAATTCACCGAGCTTCATAGAGCGGTTTTGCTTTGCGTAGAAGGAACCAAAGTGCGGCCAGCGTGGTCGTCTGGCAATGGCACCTTACTCAATTGATTTGCGCCAGAAAGTGGTCGATGCGTACGAGCGCGGGGTGGGTTCACAGCGCCAAGTAGCCGAGCTTTTTGGCGTCAGTATCTCGTTTGTCGAGAAGCTTTTCATGCGGCTGCGAAGCACCGGAGCAGTGGCGCCAAAGCCGCACGCCGGCGGAAAGCGATCGCGTCTGGATGAAGCCGCGCGACAGCGTCTGGCGCAGTGGCTGCACACGCAGTCCGATCTGACGCTCAACGAGTTGGCGCAGCGCCTGAAGACCGAATTGGACATTCCTATCGGCTTGCCCCGACTGTGTCGGGTGCTCAAGCAGATGCAACTGTCGCGAAAAAAAAGACGCTCCATGCGACGGAACGTGACGCCGACTCGGTAATTGAAGCGCGCGCGGCTTATCGGGAGGAGGTGGCCCAACATCCCCCGTCACGATTGTGCTTCATCGATGAATCGGGCGTGAACATTGCGATGACTCGTCATTACGGCCGTGCCCTGCGCGGTGAGCGGGTGCCCGACGCGGTGCCGAAAAATCACGGTCGCAATGTCACCCTGCTGGGCGCTGTGTCCTGCCGAGGCATCGACGCTGTCATGACTGTCGAGGGCCCGACCGACGCTGCAGTGTTTCGAGCTTATGTCGACCAGGTGCTGCTGCCGACGCTCGCCCCCGGTGATATCGTCGTCATGGACAACCTGAGCGCGCACAAGGTCAAAGGCATTCGCGAAGCGATCGAGGGCGCCCAGGCCAACCTGCTTTATCTGCCGCCCTATTCCCCGGATTGGTCCCCCATCGAACCGTGCTGGTCGAAACTCAAGACTGCCTTGCGGGCCGCCAAGGCGCGGACGCGCGAAGCACTGGATGAGGCCCTCAAACGGGTCCTCAACACGGTGACCGCCGCCGATGCCCGCGGCTGGTTCGCACACTGCGGTTATGACTTACAGTGATCGGCAATCCGCTCTAGGCCCTCCGTAGCGGCTCGAACGCGCGTTCCGGCCCGATGGCCTGCTGACACAGTGCCGCGCCGGTTTCCGGGTTCTGCAGGCAGTGTTCGCTGGAGTAATGGAGCCGATGGCACGGCCAGCACTTCACGTCATCCGCAAAGGTCGGCGTGAGCGTCGCCGTGTTGATCCAGTGCTTCGTCAGGTTCTCGATCGACGAATGCGACAGCAGGATGATCTTCGGCAGTGCCTCGAACGCCACCGCATTCAAGACGCCAGTCTCCGGCCCGAGCACGCAGTCGGCGAACTTGGCGAGCGTCAGCGTGTCGCGGATCGACAGTTCGCCGGACAGGCAATGCACGCGCGGTTCCAACTCCCATCCGGCCTCGAGGATCTTGCAGGCGTGATCGCCGACGAGATGGAAATGCACGTCCGGCAGTTCCAGCATGCAGCGTGCAATCAGGCTGTCCATGTGCGGCCAGAACTTGTGGATGCTCGACCCGGCGAGCGCAAAGACGACGTTGAACGCGCCAGGCACCAGCCGATTGCGCGCGCGGGTTTCCTCGGCGGGCGACGGGTAGAACTTCGACTCCGACGCATACGGCACGCCCGCGAGGTCAGATGTCCATTCGAGATAGTTCTTGTTGAGCTCCCGGCGGCGGATGTGGTCCGGCCAGAAGAAGTTCGCCCGGCCCGGGATCGGCAGCAGCGTGCCTTCGACCGACTCGCTCAGGTTGATGAAGCGGTCGAAGCGCGTCGCCTGCGCCTGCCAGAACATCGCGAGTTCGTGGTTCGGCACCTGGTTGTCGTCCTGGATGAACCACGCATCGACGTGCGGATCGTGCTGCAGGATGTCCTGCCCCTTCGGCGTGGTCATCAGCGTGACGTGGAAGCCCTCGCGCTTCAGGGCCGGCAGCACGTTCGATGCCATAATCATATCCCCAAAGCCTCCGAAGCGGCAAACACAAGCCGTCTTCTCAGGTTTTGGTTTCATCCACAGGTGGCGGAAGCGATCAACCCCGGGATGCGCTTCGGCCTTGCGATAGACCTGCAGGAATGAATACTCGCGGCCAGCGCCGCGCACCTCATTCACGAGCAAGTCCCAGCCTGTTCCGGCTGCCGCACTCACGTCGCCCATCGCGCTGCAAATGTCGACCGGTTCGAAGTCGTGCTTGTGGTCCGGATTTGCGCCATAGGTGCCGACGTTCGGATACAGGTCGCGGTGCGGCAGGTACAGCACCAGATGCCCGCCCACCTTGATGACCTGCCACCACTCGGCCAGCGCCGCGCGGTAGTCCTCGATGTGCTCGAGCAGATGCGAGGAGAACACGAAGTCGCACGAGGCCGGCTCGAACTCGTCCAGCCGCTCGCACGTTGCGACCTTCACATCGGGGCGGATCGGCACGCCGAAGAGTTCGGTGTCCTTGCACGAATCGACGCCGATGAAGTGCGGGAACGCCTTACGCGGACCACAGCCCAGATCGAGGCCGACGCCGCGGGTATAGGGCACGACGAGGTATTTCACTTTCGAGGCTTCGTCGCCCTGCGGATCGGTGATTTTCCAAACCATGCGTCAGCCCTGCAGTTGCGCGTCGAGCTGCGCATCGGTGGCGGTCGGCTCGACGGGCTCGGCAGGCTTGCGCGCGCGCTTCTTCTCGGGCTCGGCGGGCTCGGCAGGCTCGGTCAAGGCGTGGCCCTGCGCATCGAACAGGACGTGATCCTGTTCAAAGCGCGCCGGGCCCGCGCCGAACACTTCGCCATAGGGGCGGGTGCGGTCCAGGGTTCTCATGGATTCCTCGTCGGAAGATGGAGGGGTGAATCAGGGCTTCTTCGGCATCACGCAGTCGGCGGGGTCGCTCTTGGCTCCGCCCTTGATGCTGCCGATGCGGTTCGTCGCATCGCCGGACAGATCGGCGCCGTAGGTGTCGCCGTTCAGGCCGGTCTTGGTGCCGCGGTTCGGCATTGCCTTGGTGTCGCCCTGCAGCTCGCCGCTCGGGCGGTAGTTCGATTCGCTCATGGTCCTATGCTCCAGTGGTTACGACTGCACGGCGTCGGGGGTGATTTCGTACTCGTAGATGATGTGCGCCACGCCGGTCGCGTCGGCCAGCGACTTGACGGACATCTGCGTCATCGAGCCAATCGCGCGATCCAGTAGCGCGGAACTGGCGGTCACGCCTGCCGCCGAAGTGCTCAGCGCGATGGTGCCGATGGAGGTCGTGCCGTGATACACGTCATAGCCGTGCGTGGTCGCGGTGCCGGCGGTGATCACTGCGGCATGCACCTTCTTGAGCCGCGCGGCTTGGAACAGGCGGAACTTCGCGCCCTCGGTGGTCGCGCCGGCAGTGGTGATGTGGGCCGACTCGCGGCGAATGCTGTAATCGGGATCGTCGTATGCCATGTCTCTGTGCTCCTGGAAAAGAAAAGGGCGCCAGCGGTTACCCGATGACGCCCTGATTGCGGCGGAAAACGTTTACGCGGCACTATCCCACTTGATTACCCTGCCCTGAGCAGCTTGGGTGTGGACCAGTCCGTAACCGCCCAGGAAGTACCAGGCGATGCCACGCGAGCGGCCATAGTCGGTCGGGATCTTGCCGCGGATCTCTTCCGGCACGGCGACGCCCTCGGCCACGGTATCCGCGCCGAAGAAGAACGCCCAGTTCGACTGCGCGTTGGTGAAACCCGCCTTGGCGATGTTGGTCTGCTCGGCGAAGCGGGTGCTTTCGTAGCGACCGATCTCGCCGTTCAGGATCATCTGGAAGCCCTGATCGACGTACTGGTGCACCGCTTCCAGTTCGTTCTTGAACGGACGGAAGGTCGAGGGGTGCGCCAGTGCCATGTAGTCGTCACCGACATAGGCCGGAATGTTCCGTTCCTTCATCAGGTCGACGATGGCCTTGACGTGCTCCTTGCCGAGCGCGACGTTGTTGGTCGCGGTGGCGGTGCCGTTGGTGGTCAGCGTCACGGCGTCGGTCGCGGTGCCGGCGGTCGGAACGACACGCAGCGGGGTCGCGTTGAATTGCGCATGCGCCGCGACATCGAACGCCTTCTTGGCGTCGTTCTTCAGCACCTTGTTGATGACTTCCTTCACCGGGTGCTCGGACAGGTCGTCCAGCTTGCCGGTGTAGGGCACGGAATTCAGTCGTGTTATCGCGCGGCTCTTTATCCGCGCTTCCTGCGGTTTCCCGCAGGCTCAGACTATATCTTCCCTTTCGGGCCGGGCACTCGTGGGCGTTTTGTCCGGTCTGGACTACTTCGCCTAGTCGTTGAACCTTCCGCCGATTCCTCGACGGCTTGGCTGCTGATTGCCCAATCCTGATCGTTTTCGAACCGTCGCGCTTGCCGTTACCAGCTTCGCTGTGGTCATCAGGCTCTAAGGGGTTTCCAGCAGTTCACCCAGTTTTCATTCGCTTCCACTTTACCGGCGTATAATTGCGCTGCGCCGGTAAAAAGGAATAGTCATGGGTACGAGCAAACTTCAACGAGAACGTGTCGTCGTAACGTGCGCCTGCGGATGCGGCGAAACCTTCTCGGCCTTCCCGACCTACCGCAGCAAAGCGGAAGGTGGCGGGCTCCGTGTTCCTGAGTACAAGCGCGGCCATCATCCGAACTGCAGAAAATCGCAGACCGGACGAGCCGAACCGTGGAACAAGGGGATGAAGAAGGCCGACCATCCATCTATTGAACGGATGGGGTTCCAGCCTGGGCATGCGCCCCACAACGACTGGTCACACGTCAATGAGCTACTACGCTCAAACATCGAAGTTCGTAAAAAGTGGCTTGAGCACAAACGCGGTCAGGTTGCTTGGAACACAGGCTTGTCGCGCGAGCAGTACCCGAACGGTATTGCAAGCGGAGCGGGCCACGGCAACTGGAAAGGCGGTCATCGCGGTACTGTTGATACCGCTGAATGGCAGCGCCTACGCCGTGAAACTCTGGTCCGGGACAACTACACCTGCCAAGAGTGCGGCGACAAGAACCGCCAAGGACGAGGCTCCCGAATTCAGCTGGAAGTCCATCACATCATCGCGCTTTGCGAAGATCCGTCTCTTGCTCTTGATCCTGACAACTTGATTACGCTGTGCCGCTCATGCCACTACAAAACCCACAACTACGGCTCGAAAGCCGTTAAGCGACGCGGCAGTTAGGCAGCCATGCGAACCGCGAAAGCGGCGTCATTGGCGGCTTGTTTACCGTATTCCGTAATCGTCATCGTCCCTTGCGTGATGGTGAAGTTCGACTCCGGCATGGTCGTGGTCTCCACGAGGGTCGTGCCCTGCGTGGCGATGTCGGAATAGACGTTCCAGTGAAAAACGTCCCCCTTGCCCTTGCCCTGCACCGCGGCGTCCTTGATGTCAGCGAACTGACGGAACTTCACCAGCGGCTGCACCGCGTGGCGAAGCACTTGCGACAGATTGTCGCTGTACATGTAGCCACCCAGCGAGTTGGTGACCCAGAGTTGTCCTGCCATGATCGTTTTCTCCTAATCGGAAAGGGGTTCAGCCGGCCATTCCCGGACGCGCCTTGATGAGAGCGGCGAGCGCATCGGCTCGGATCTGCTCTTCGGAACGGGGTTGTTGCGTCGGGGAAACGGCCGTCACATTTGCGACGCGGACCGTATCGAGGTCCGCTTTGCGGTCCAGCCTCTCGTTTCGGGTGGTCGAGGCAGGCGTCGCCTGGACTGCGCCGGTCTTGGACTGCAGCCAGCCTCGCACCGTCTCACCGGACGCGCGTAACGCATCGGTGAAAGCCTCCCCTTGCTGAAGACGAGTCTCCAGTTCGCGGTCGGCCATGTTGGCGAGGTATGGGTCAGCCACCACATCGGCGAAGTCCGTGGCGAAGCTGCTCAATGCACTCTCGACTTCGATCTGCTGCCTGACCTGCTGCGCAATCACCGTTGCATCAGGAATGGGCGTGTGTTGCTGCCGTCCCTGGATGATCTGCTCGAATGCCTGCGCGGCGGTCGTCTCGTCGCCCTGGAACAGCGCGTCGAGAAATTCCTTGGTGTTGGGGGCCTGCGCTTGCGGTGCAGGCGGCTCTTGGGGCGTCGGCGCGGCGGTGGCGCGCGCTTCGGCTTCACGCAGCAGGCGCGTGGCTTCCGCCAGGCGACGGTCTGCCGTGCTGTGCTTCTGGTACTGGCGCAGCACCTGATCGAGCGGGACTTCCACCTCCTCGCCGTCGATTTTGGCGCGCACGCGCACCTTGTCGAAGTCGCCCGCGATGACATCGGGCGCGGTCTGCGCGGCGATCTGGTCAACGACTTGGGGCAGGTCTTGCGGCGCGGGGTCCGGCGTCGGCTCGGGCGCAATGCCGGTTTCCTCGCTGATCTGCTCGCGTCGGCTCGCGGCAAGGGCTTCCATCGCCTGTTCGCGCGGCGACAGTTGGCGTTCTTCGGGTTGCGGCTCTTGCTGCGCTGCGATCTGGTTGTCGGGTTGCGCGGCAATGGTTTCTTGCGGCGCGTCCTGCGGGATGGCGTCGGTCATGTGGGGCTCCAGAAATGACAAAGCCCGCACAGTGGCGGGCCGTTCGGGGTGCTACAGGGTTCAGTCGGTCGCTTCTCGCGCCTGCAGTTCGTGCATGGCGTTGTTGCCGTCGTTGATGAGGTCGGCAAGCCAGAACTGCACCGATTCCGCGCGCCAGATGCGGTTTTGCAGGTCGCGGATCGCCTTCGGGTCGTCCGGGCTGACCGCCTTCAGGTCGCCCACCGCGTCGTCGCGCTCCGTTTCGGCCCGTTCGACGAGGTAACGACCGATGTTCGAGCCGAGGAATGCTTCCGCCTCCATGCCCATCGCCACGCGCTGCAGCAGTTCGCGTTCGCTACTCATACGCTATCGGCCTCCATCGTCTCGATGCCGTCCAGCGCGCCGGATTCCGGGCTCATCGGCGTGTTCGGCGAGGTGTCGCCCGGCGCGCCGGTCAGCATGGTCTCTTCGGGCAGCATCGGCGCAGGCGGTGCGACGATATTGGGATCGACGCCGCCCGGAATCGGCTGGTATCCGGCCCCCTTGAGGATCTCGTCGGCCACCGGCGCGACTTGCGGCATCGAGGCGACGACTTGCCCGGCCTGCATCGCGCTGAAGAACGACTTGGTGCCGGTCTCGACCGACGTGGCCTTGATCTTCTCGATCTCGGCGTCGAGCTTTTCGATCTGCTTGGCGACGAGCGCCGGGTCTTGCTTCTGCGCGAGCGTCTGCTGCAGTTCGCTGACCGTGTTCTTCAGGGCCGTGACGCGCGGGTCTTCGTTTTCCATGTCGAAGAAGCGCCCGCCGTCCTTGTAGCCGAGCTTGCCGAAGATCTCGCGGATCACCTCATCGACCTTGAGCCCGTAGCGTTCCATCACGCCGTCGGCGAGCACCGCGCGCAGGCTCTCGATACCGGCCATGAAGTTCTTCACCTGGTCGTGCGGGTTGGTCGCGCCCATGCCGACATTGACCGTCAAGAGCATGTCCTGGTCGAGCAGCAGGTCGAACACTTCGGCGATGTTCTGCAGGCCGTAGGTCTCGTCGATCTTCGCGCGCTTGCCGGCGAGGGTGAGGATATTCTCGTCGGTCTCGTAGGCCTTCTCGAGCGCAATCAGTTGGCGCAGTACGGGCTCGACCCATGTCTCGACGAAGGTGCGCAACTGGTAGCCGCTCACCTGGTTGGCGTTGCTGGTGAGCAGGTTCAGCCCGCCCACCGTCTCGTTCAGGCGGCGATTGCTCTGCACCGTGCTCTGGCTGAACGAGCCGGTCACGTCGTCGAAGTCGAGGTTCAGGCGGTCCTGCTCCTGATACGCGGAGCTGGTCACATCGTGGAAATCGACCGCCTTCACATCCGATTCCGGGTCGTCCATCAGCGTGGCGCTGCCCGGCGTGTTGCGCGTGAGGCTCCTCAGATCGACCTGCTTGTTGCGCTTGACGAAGTAGCGCTTGTTGAGCACGAAGCGGATGTTGTCGATGCGCAGGTTCGCCAGATCGTTGATCTCGCTTTGCGTGTCGCGCGACAGCCGCGGCAGGCTCGACGGGTAGGTCTTGTGCGTCTCCAGCACCGCGCAGCCCATCACATACGGGCGCAGGCCGTGGTGATAGACGGAATCGAGCGGCACCGGGTCGGACAGCACCTGCGTCGTGCCGAGCGTGTAGTACAGCCAGTCCTGTCCGTCCATCTCGACGATGTTGCGATGAACCCACACGATGGTGAAGTCGTTGATGGTGCTCGCTTGGTCCTTGGAATCCTGCCGACCCCCTTCGCGCGTGATGCGCGTCGAGTCGCCGTAGCCCTTGGTCGCGCTCAGGATCTCCGCGTCCGACACCTGCCGCCAGGCCTGACCGGTCTTGGCATCGGCCTGCGACATGCGCGCGCGCACATCCTTGACGTACATCGGCAGCAGATGGATGACGTAGGGGCTCGACCCAATCGGGTCGTCCCACTTCGCGGCCGGGTCGATGCGCAGGTTCTCCACCGGCACCAGATCGATGACCGGCTTGTCTGTCCCCCGGCGCGGGTCGAACTCCCAATGCTGATGCGAGGCCACGACGCCCACCGCCTGCGCGTCCTGATACGCGCCGCACACCGTGAGGAACCACGGAATGGTCTTCGTCAGGCGCCACTGCAGCATCTGCTGCATCAGCTCGGCCGCGGCACGCTGCACCGGGTCAGACTCGTCATGCGCGGCGATGCTCACCACGTCCTGCGTGCTGAAGAACGCCTCGGCGGCCACGGCTTCATTCTTGCGGATGGCTGAGCGCGTCTTCGGGCGGAACAGACGCGAGCGCGCGGCGTAGGCGTCCGAGCTGTACTTCGAGCCCATCGGGTGCCGCGACTGGAACTGGCGGATGTCCTGCTCGATGTCGCGCCGCACCGATGCATCGAACCAGGTCGTGCTCATGTCGTAGGCGTTGCGCGCGAGCCCCAGCCAATCGACCGGCGCGGGCGCAACCGCCTGAGTGCCGTTGTCGGTCATGTCCATGTCAGTCCAGGTCCTTGAGGATGCGGCCCGAGAAATCCTTCGGTGCCGACAGCATCTGATCCATCGTGCGCGCGGCACCGGCGCGGGCGATGCGGTAGCGTTCGAGCACCTCGCCGCCGGCCCGCAGCACGCGCTTGTCCCACTCGGAAGCCGAGTAGATCAGCGGCAGCTTGAGGATGAAGCCCCAATCGCCCGACAGCATCAGGTTGCGGATCGTCGCGATACCCGTGTCGCCGTCGCACGTCACCGCCCACAGATGGCCGGGGTAGTGCCGGTGCAGGGTGTCGGCCATGTGCTTCGCCGTGACGTAATCGTTGGCGCTGAGCGTCGGCGCGTCGGTCGCCAGGTTGTCCATGATGTTCATGCGCCATCCTCGAATAGCTCCGGCTCCGTCTCTTCGCGCAGCAGTCGCGCACGGCGCGCATCGCCAATCGCGAGGTATTCAGCCGGGGTGTAGTACTGCTGGATGGCCTTCGGCAGCAGCTCGTAGTCCGGCGTGCCGCGCACCAGCGCCTGTTCCAGCTCAGGCCGCATACGGGCCGTCGCCGTCGTTGAATTTCCGCCCGTTGCTGAACTCGTAGCCCGGGTCTTTCGGCGGCAGCGGGGCTTGCGCCTCGGCAGCGCCGACTTCCTGCGACCACAGCCGCTCGGAGGTCCGAACGCGGGTCTTCGGGTCTTGCGGGGCGTTCGGGTCAATTGGCATCAGATACCATCCTCGAAAGTCTCCGGCTCCAGCGTCCGTTCATCAACGATGACCGGGGCGACCGCCTCGATGTCGTAGATCCTCGATACCGCATCCAGAAAGTCGTCATGGCTGCTGAACGGATACACGAGGTATTCGTCCAAGAGCCCCTTGTTCAGCGCGTACAGCGCGCCGTTCTCGTCCCGGCGCTTGGTCGGCGTGAAAATGCGGAACGCCTGCCCCTCATCCCTCACGCGCTTCTGTGCGGCGGTCTCGCTCGGCGTCACCGCAGCGAGGAAAACTTTCCCGGCCCTGAAATCCGGCTCGAGTCGCTGGATGCGGTCGAACTTGGCCCGCGTGTCGTCCTTCGGCCAGTTGAGTTCGCGGATCTCGAAGCCGTCGCGGTCCTTCTGCATCTGCTCCTCGAAATATTCGAGGTCAGAGCGAACCCCATACCGCTCATAGCCCACTTCGACACGCTGCACGCCGGGCATCGCCTGCCACACCTTGCGCAGTCCTTTCAGCGCCTGCCAGCGCTCGGTCAGGCTCATGCGATGGTGAAAACCGTCCAGCAGCCACAGGTTCCAGCCGGCATCGATGCCGATCACCGCCATTGCCGTGCGGTCGCTGCCCTTCTTCTTTGAACTGGCCGGATCGACCAGGATGTACACGTTCAGCGTCGCGGGCCTGATGTCCGAGAACTTCAGCCAGTCCTTCGAGAACAGCGCCTGCTGGCCGGCTGCCGGGTTCTGCAGCATCTGTGCCGCGAGAATCCCGCTCGGCTGCGTCTTGACCTTTGCCGCCCATGCATCCCGGCTCAGAAAGATCGGGTTGCCGTCAATCTTGCCGTTGTCCGTCGCGGCGTGAATCCGCGGCGTCAGGATCTGCTTGTCGAGGATGTACTGGTACGTGTCGGCAAAGCTGTAGCGCGTGCCGATGTGCCACTTGCGCAGCATGCCGCGCTCGTCGCGCGCCCCAAGGTTGTCCGACAGCGCCCATGCGTCCGTCGTCTTCTGCACCTGCTCCGGGGTGCCGATGGATTCCAGCGTCACCACGTCGTCGTACACCAGCAGCCCAAAGTGCCGACCGGTCGGCTGCCCATCCACGAGGCCATGCGCCTCGATGGTGCATTCCTTGGGGTTGCTCTTGCGCTTGAGGATCAGCCCGCCATCGACCGACCATCTCGGGGCTTCGCGGGTCGGCTCGGCCCAGAACACGCCAGGATAGGTGCGCCTCAGTTCGTCATTGCCCTCGAACTCGCGTTTGAGCTGGTCGAGGAACGCGCGCGCCACGCTCTTGGTGTGGCTGAAAATCCCGATGGTGATCTCGGGGTCGCGGATGATCTCCTGCACGATCCCGGCGAACGTGATAATCGTGCTCTTGTAGTGCTCGCGTGCCCATAGATCCAGGCATCCATCCGGCTCAGCCTCCACCTCGCGGCAGCGCGCATACAGCCACGGATGCCACGCATCGGGCCGGTGCAGCAGCACGCACAACAGGAAGAATCGATCCGCCCTGCCCAGTTCTGCGCGTCCGTACTTCGCCTCGAACCGCTCCCACTCATCGACAACTGCGCTGCCATCCGTGCCCCACTGCGCCGATTGCAGTCGCTCGTAGTCACTCAGGCTGACGCTTGGCATCGATCTGTGCTCGGAGCGCCTTGTAGTCGGTCGTCACGTCGGCAGTCTCGATCGGCCCGCCGTCCTTGCCGGTGTGCTCCACCTTGTCGGTGAACATGCCGAGATGCCGCCCGATATCCACGAGCGCCGCGCGCTTGTCGTGCATCTTGATCTTGATGCCCTGCGCGGTCTGGCTCACCTCGGAGATTGATGCGGCCGTGGCGTCGTCGATCTCTTTGCTACCGATCAGCGCCACGCCGTTTGAAATCTCAACTGCGCCCGACTCGGGATCGGTGACTGCGATTCCGTCGCCCCACTTCACCGCCCTGCGGATGTCCGCGAAGCCGATCTTCGCCAGTTCCGCGAGCACTCGATCCTGCGTGATCTCGGTGCGCTGTTCGCGCGCCTTCATCTCTTCTGTGACCCAGGCTTGAATTTCTGGTTTTTTCAGGAGATCGAAGCCCTGTGAGCCGGCGGTTCTCTCGCTATACCCTGCCCTGATCGCCGCTTGCGTGGCATTGAGATCGATCAGGTACTCTGCCACGAAACGGCGCTGCTTGTCGTTCAGCGCCATACGTCTTGCCTCACTCTCTCCGCACCCGACACACGAAATCCAGATCCCACCGCGCCTGCTTGCCCGAGCCGCCATCCGCGCTCACGGTGGCGACATAGCGCGCGTTGGCGGTCAGACTCAGCGTGTCCTTGAGCGTCGCACGATAGACGCCGTTGCTGTCGGTGACATACGTTAGCGCGAGCGGCCAGGTCTCGCCGGTCACGCTCACCCCGGCGTCCGTCTTGAGCGTCACCGTCACCGTCGCGTCGTTGAGATATGCCCCGGTCGCCTGATCCTGCAGGCCGGCGACTTCCAGCAGCATGTCATTGCCGTAGTAGAGCGTTTGCACGTCCATGTGTCTGTCCTCAGTGCTAGCGCAGTCGCGGTCGTGCGTTGATGGCGGTCTTGGCGCTTGCGCGTCCATTCAGCGCCGTCGTGCTGCTCAGTCGTGCGTCCAATGCGGCACGAACGGTCAATGTCGCGGTCAGTTGCGAGATGGTCGGCGCGACCAGCAGACCGTTGATCGCTGCCGTGTCCTGCCCCGCTTCGCTCGCCGCGAGTGTCCCGCTGATGAACACCTTGCCAACCACGATGGCAGTGTCGGCATCCGTTTCGGTGATTGCCGCCGAGCCGCGCACGAGGACCACACCGGTTACGCTCGCGCTGTCCGTGCCGGCTTCTGCTGCGGCCAGCGTGCCGATGGACTCGGGCGTTGCGTCGCCCGCGAAGGCAGCGGTGTCGCTCCCGGCTTCGAGCGCCGCGAGTGCGCCCTGGATGCGCGCGGCAGCGGCGATCGTGGTGGCATCCGCGCCACTCTCTGCTGCGGACAGCGCGCCTTGCACGGCCACCACGCCAGCCAGTGCTGCGCTATCGGCGCCGCTCTCGACAGCGGCCAGTGTGCCAGTCGCAATGGTGCTGCTGGCGAACCCCGCGGTATCTGATCCGGTCTCGCTCGCGCCCAAGGCGCCTGCGACAAGGACATCGCCGGTCATGCTCGACGCGTCAGCACCGCTCTCGGCCGCTGATAGTGCGCCCTGCACAAGCGCAGCGCCAGACACCGCAGTGACATCCGCGCCTGTTTCCGCTGCGGACAGCGCACCCACAACCCCGACGACAGCCGTTACTGCCGCGGCATCTGCGCCGGATTCTATCGCCGCGAGCGTACCCGTGATGGCGCTCGTAGCGCTGCCAGTCAGCGCCGCCGTGTCACTACCGGATTCCTGCGCCAAGAGGGTGCCAGCAACACGCGCCGCACCGAACAGGCTCGCTACGTCGCTGCCGGTTTCGGTTGTGGCGAGCGCGCCAATTAGCGCGCCCCCTCCGCTCACACCGACATCGAAATACAGCCGGCGTGGCGTGGTGCAAAGCACTTGCCACGGATTATCGGCGAGGCTCTCCCACTCAGTAACTGTCAGCGCGCGATTGGCGACGAGGAGGAACTCATAATCGCCGGCGCACGTAATACCAGTTGCGCGATTACCGAACCCCGCCTCTGCCGATGTATATACTACTGATGATGCCGTGCCCGAACGAACCGGCGTTTGAATAACGGCGTCGAGAATCACGTCCGCGGCATCGACGGCGCGGACGACTACGCCGAATACGTGCCTATCGAGCGTGATGCGGGTGGAGTGGATAAAATCGGAACGATTCGAAGCCCCGCCCCCGCCATTGTTACCGAGCCGCAAAGTCAGCTTGAACGAAGACGCGCCCCCGGTACTCAAGAGGCTCCACCCGGCATAAGTTGCCGCGCCATCGTCTGAAGTGGCGAACCCCGCAGTTACCGAGTCAGACGACGGTGTTGCCGCCATCATTACGGTGAATGGCGCCGGGGGCTTCCAAGCGCCTTCTGATCCGAACGTAGCTTGCGTGTTGGTTCCAGGAAAACGGTACGCCGGTCCTGTACTAAGCAGGCTTTTGGTAACGCCGTCTGAAACTGTTGCAACTACAGGGCCATTGACCGTACAAGCGAATCCGCCGCCCAATGCGATTGCAGTGACGCCGAATCGATTATTCGGATCAATCTCGACCGCGCCCTGCGGTTGGGCCGTGAAGCGGCGCGGCAGAATCAGCGCAGCCATTTACACGCTCGCGACGGACGTGATCTCGGACAGGATTGCCTCGCACAACACAGCCTGGCCGGTATTGCCGGCGAATTCGACTTCGAGGTGCATCACGCCAGCATCGACCGGGAAGCTCTGCTCGGTAATCGCGTTGCTCGTCACGCCGCCGCCAAAGCGCCATACAGTTTTCCAGTCCGCCCCCGCGCTAGCGGCAGCCGGCGTCGCGCCGCTGGTATGCGCGACGAGCACGCGGCCCTCACACTGCGCTGTTGGGCCGGTCGCGCCGTTGGTGAGCTTGATCGTCAGCACGCCGCCCTGTGCGGTGCGCAGATCCAGTGTGCCGCGGGTCGTCGCTCCCGCAGTGTTGCTCGTGCCAGCGGCGATGAGCGTGCGGGCGTTCTTGGTCAGGGTTGTCGTGGTCATAGGGCAAGGCTTCCATCGTCATTCCAAAGGGCGCGGCGCACGTCGATCTCGGCGACCGGGTCGGGGTCGCGCCCGAGCGCAATCAGCGCGTTGGCCTCGGCCTGCGACAGCACCAGTGGCACCATCGACTGCAGCGCCGCGACCACTACCGGCGACGAGGCGACGAGGCGCCCCTGCTCCAGCAGCGGCTTGACGTGGCGGTAGGAGGGCTCGGTGTCAATCACGTCCAGCAGGCGATTGCCGCTGACGAGGCCGACCGTCTCGAGCACGGTGCCGTTGCCGATCTCGCGCCCGTTGGGCCGGGTGCGCCCGACCGACAGCGCCGCAGCGATCGCCTGCGTGTCGGGGATCAGCGCCCGGAGCGCGGAGTCGGCAGCAATTGCTGCGCGGATGTCATCAATGACCATGTCTGTTGCGCTCCTGGCAGTACTCGGCCAGCAGGCCCGGTGAATAGAGTTCGGCGCGCGGGATGCCCAGCGCGGTTGCGCACCACTCGGAGCAGAACCACTTGTCGCTGTCCTCGCGATGCGAATTGAAAAGCTGCGTCGTCAGCAGGTCCAGCCAGCCGTAGCGCGCGCCGTCGGTCTCGGCCATGTGCAGCTTGATGCGCAGCGTATCGGCCCACGGCAAGTCGATGACGACCCAGTGCCGTTGCCTGAGATCGATGCGCTTGGCGCGCACGCCACCGTCACGGATGCTCGACGAATAGCACTCACCTTCAACGACGAGTTCGCAGTGGGAATACGGTGACTTCGTCCACCAGCAGACCAGACGGCCACCGGCATCCCACCATTTATGCGGGCGGTAGAGCGCGAGCTGGATCACGGCCGGCCTCTTAGGCGTGCGTCAACGTTCCGGCCGTGAGCGTCACCGTCTGCCCCGCCGTGATCGACGTGTTGTCGAGCACGATGTCTGTACCCGAGGTGCCGACCGTGAGCCCGGAGATGACCACCGTGCCGCTGCCGTTCTTGATCTGCGCCGCCGCCGCAGTGCCGGTCGCGTCCGCCGAGGTGTCGCTGATGTCCGGATCAAAGTCCAGCGTCAAGACTGCGCCCGACACCGTGCCGCACGGCTCGACGAGAGCGAACGTCGCGAGGACGGTGCCCATCGCCGCGGTGCCAATTTCGAGCGTGCCCGCCGAAGCGCCGGCGTCGATGGCGTCGGCTACCGCCTGCATGCGGAGGGTTTTGACTGCGGTGCTGTAGGTGACGGCCATACTGTGTGCTCCTGGAATGCAAAAGCCCGCGCATGGCGGGCTCGGGTGTTCGGGGTTCCGGCTACGGGATCAGTCGCCATCACGGCGGCGCGGGCCTTTCACCCGCTCGGACACAGATCACCTCCTGTCGGGTGACGCATCCTGAGGATTGGTGCCGGTTACAGCGTCCGGCGGCCATGAGCATCAGCGCGGATGGATGCGCTGATTGGCTGATGTGATGCCCGGCGACTATCTATGAGGAAAGGCTGATTGACCCGATTAAGCGATCGCCACTCGCACGCTACGCGCTGCCTGCTATGGATTGCTCCATGTCATCGGCCACATCCGCGCTAAGCCCGGCCTTCGGACGCAAAAAAGCCCGCGATCTTTCGAAGGCGGGCTGCATCGGGACTTCTCCTGTGTATCTGTTTCGGGCTTATACAGTGCAAAGTATTTTTCGTCAAGCTTGCTTCGGGGCCCTGACCTGCCTTGCGCGAATGCCGTTGAAGACGTTCGACTTAGATCTGTTATCGAAAGACGAGATGATCCGCAGATTGAATTCGCAATGCAGGCCGCACACATGGGTATGCACGATCGGAACGATGTGGTCGACGTCGTGCGGGGTGCCGGTTTCGGCGATGATGCGCTCCCGCTCGCGATAGATCGCCTCCACCTTTTCCCGATTCGCCCACCGCGGCGTCGCCAGTCTCAACAGGAAGCGACGCCGCTCAGAGGGCTTCGCCGTGGCGATCTTCTCGACCCAGAACTGCCGCGTCTCTGGATTTGTCCATGGATTGCTCTGCGTAACGCGCTCTATCGCCATCCGCGTCCATTCGATCTGCGTGATCCCCATTCCGGAGAACTTTTCTGAGAATGCCTCTCGGGAGATGCAGTGCTTTTCGAGGAACTCACTGACCGGCTCGCCGGTAGTCGCTTCATACCACGACCGGAACTCCGAGCCTCGCATGGTCGCATGGGCCTTATGCAAAGTTTCTGCGTTTCGTGCGTTGATGCGCTCTACTTTGGGGTCTGGCTTACGCTCATTCTGTTTCGCATACAGCCGGGCGATTTCCTTGTCCCACTCTTCGCGCTTCTTCCGCTCGCGCTCGCGCTTCTCTTCCTTGGTTGCGCGCATTCACCCCTCTCCAACCATTCCGCAATTTCGCAGCCGCTCGTCGATCGCTCGACCGGCTGCGGCCTCGATCTCCCGCATGCACTTCTGCACGCGCTGGTTCTGGTCGGAAACGGTATTGCGGTGGACGGATGCGATCTCGGCCAGCGCGTCGAGGCTCGCGGCCTTCCTGCCGAAGGCGCGCATCACGAGCGCCTGGCGCAGGCGGTGGTGCGACACGCAGCCGGCGAGTGCCGCCCGCATCGCGTGGCTCGTGAGCCACTCAATCGCCTCCTGCCACTCACGGCCGGGCATCTTCCCGCTGCAGCACGCCTTCCCGCAGTCACAGTCCTGCATGGCTGGCGCATACCGTGCGGCGAGTGCCTGCTGCTGCTCGATCGCGAGCTGCGCGACCTCGGCGCGCACAAATCCGGATTGCGCGGCGCCATCGAGCCCGACGAGCCCGCGCCCGCTGCCGATCGATCCACGCATCAGCTTCGCCATCGGCGGCGCCTCGTACTGCTGCGTCGAGTAGTTGAACGCGAAGGTCAGCGCCTCATGCGCCGAACGGAACAGCGGCTCTAGCGTCGTTGCGGTCATTCATGCTCCCTGGTTGTTGCGGTGTCGATCGAAGGCGTCGCCGGCCGGTGCCAGCCGCAATTACTGTGGAGTGGGTGTCCGGTGAGGCAGCGATTGCGCTCGATGCCGACGACTATCCAATGCTCGCGGTGCTGGCAGCCGCGACAGGCCGGCGGGATCGGAGCGGTCAGGCGTTCGTCGGCGGCGTTCATGTCTTCTCATCCCTGCTGGTGAAGGCCTTCGGCTTGCGGTAGCGCTTCTCCGCCCACTGCCGGAAGATCTCGCGCTCGGTCCAATCCATGTGGTCGCGGCGCATGTCGATCACGAGGATGCCGTCCTCGTAGTAGCCGCGGCGCTTTACCTCCTCTAAGTCGGGCGTGTTCGGCAGTAGGCGCCCGAGCGCACATTTAGGCGTGCTCACGGTAGTCCCCTTGGTAAAGTGCCTTTTCATGCGACATTCCGCGGCGCAACCGCCGCTGGACGGTGACGAGATTCAATCCAAGCTCGTCGAGCCACTGCGCTAGTGTTTAGTTGCGTTAATACAAGATAGTATTATGATACCCACTTCGCTTGACACAAGGGGGTCTCATGGCGCGAGTGGCGGTTGAGTTGTCGTGTCCGGCAGAAGTGATGTCGGAGCTTGAGCGTCTGTCTCGAAGTCGGAGCGGCGAGGTTCGCCTGGTCGAGCGTGCGCGCATCGTTCTGGCGTGCCTGCATGGCAAGCGCAATGACGAGGTTGCCAGCGAGCTCGGTGTTCGACCGAATACGGTCGGGCTGTGGCGCCGACGCTTTGCCGAGCAAGGTATCGCAGGGCTTCGCGACGCGCCCCGGCCCGGCAAGCCCGCCAAGTACGGTGTCGAGTTGCGCGACCGAATCTTGGCACAGCTCGAATTGCCGCCACCGGCCGGCATGGCGAGCTGGGATGGGGGCTCGCTGGCCAAGGCGCTGAGCGTGTCCGATCACGCGGTGTGGCGCATCCTGCGCAAGGAAGGCATCCAGTTGCAGCGCCACCGTTCGTGGTGCGTCAGCACGGACCCGGAGTTTGCCGCCAAAGCGGCCGACATAATCGGGCTGTACTTGAACCCGCCCGAGAACGCCCTGGTGATCAGCGTCGACGAGAAGCCCTCGATTCAAGCCCTCGAGCGGGCGCGCGGCTACGTGCAGACCAGCAGTGGCAAGGTCGTCCAGGGAATGAAGAGCACCTACAAGCGGCACGGCACCGTCAATTTGTTCGCCGCATTGGAGGTCGCCACCGGCGTCATCCGAGGCAAGACGACGCAGACTAAAAAGCGCGCCGACTTCCAGGCCTTCATGGACGAGGTCGTTGCCGACCAGCCCGTCGACCGGCAGATCCACGTCATCCTGGACAACTTGAACACCCACAAGAAGAACGAGGACTGGCTCGCCGCACATCCGAACGTCACCTTTCACTTCACGCCTACCAGTGCGAGCTGGCTCAACCAAGTCGAAATCTGGTTCGGCATCTTCCAGCGAAAGACGCTGAACAACGCGAGCTTCCGAAGCGTCGAGCAACTCATTGAGGCCATCCATGCCTTCACTGCCGCCTACAACGAAAACGCAGCGCCATTCGTCTGGCGCAAACGAGAGGTTCGCGGGTCACAGCTTCGTAATACTATTGTTAACTTACGCAATTAAACACTAGCGTCTGCGTCTTTCCGTAAGCAGTCAGAAGACGGTTGTTGCGGCGGTTGTTCTGCTGTTCCTTCTGAGTGGCCCAACGGCAGTTGTTTGGCTCGTAGTCCCCGTTCGTATCGATCCTGTCGATCGTCATGCGCTCAGGGCGCTCACCCATGTCTGAAAGGAAGTTGTCGAACGACATCCAGCTCTCGCAAACCGTGATCCCTCGACCGCCGTAGAGTGGGTACTGGGGGTTTGTCTCGGTCTTGCAGCGCTGGATCATCTGGGTCCACGAGACGTACGTACCGGAAACCTTCCCGCCGGCGGAGTGGCCGTGCCGCGTCGCACGCCGCACAGCATTCTCATGCTGGAAGCATCCACATGAGCGCGTGTTGCCGTTTCGGAGTTTCTGCCCATTGACGCGAGTTTCATTGCCGCAGTCGCAACGACAAATCCAGAAGTACGATCCCTTGCCGCCGTTCTGGCCGCCAAATCGCAGCACCGTAAGCCTTCCAACGCGCTTACCGGTCATGTCGATGATCTTCCCCATCAGCGCAGGCCCCCGTACAGCCGCTCCAGCGTCTCGCCCAGGTGCTCGTGCTCGCTCTTCCCGCTGAGCTTCAGCATCGACTTGTTGCCGTGGATGCCGTGCGTCCCGGTGTGGCAGCTGGGACAGACCGGCAGGGTCAGCCAGTCATTGGCCTTCTCGCCCGCTCCTGCTGCGCCCCCTTCGCGGATGTGATGGACCTGCACGCCGTGCGTGCCGCATAGGCAGCACGGCAGCTGCGCGACGCGGCCCATGTGAGCCTTACCCTTGTTGGACATGGCGCCACCTCTTGCCGGCCTTGATGATCTGCACAGCGGAGCGCGACACGCCAAACTCTGCCGCGATTGAATGATGCGTTCTGCGGTCACCCAGGATCTGCATGACATCCATCTCCGTCAGTTTCGCCTGCGCGTTCTGTTCGCCTCGAAACCGCTTAAACCTCGCACGCTCCTTCGCGTCAGACATGTTGTCGAGGTGGGTCCCCAGGTACATGTGAGCCGTGTTGATGCACAGCTTGTTGTCGCAGGTATGGTTGATTTGAAGACCGTCAGGTATCGGCCCACAGTCGAGTTCCCACGCCAGACGATGCGCATATACGGTCTTCCCGAAGAACTTCGAATAGCCGTACCCCGTTACCTTGTCCGCATATCCTTGGAACTCGACGCAACCGATCTCCTTACGGATGGCGTTGGCGAACAACGTTGCTCTGCGCTTGGCGAGGTACTTCGCTTCATCAACGATCTTCATTGGAATTCGACGCCCCATTCGCTCGCGGCTTCCGCCTGCACTTGGTTGAGGAACGCGGAGAAGCGGCCGGATGACAGGTCCGCCGTGCTCCAGTAGGTCTGAACGATCTCGCCGTCCGGAGTCTGGTATTCGTCCTTCAGCAGGTAGCGCCGGCGGAAGTACTCCTTCCAGAACTCTTTCGGGTACTGCTTGCCGCCCCACCACGCTTGTTCGGCGATGGCGTCGAGCACCGGGCCGTGGAAGAAGCGGTTCTGCTCGTTCGTGCGGCGGGTCTCTTCCTCGGTAACGATCACGCGGAGCGGCCGGCCTCGCTGAACTGCCGGGCCAACGTGCTGCTTGAGGTATGCGACCAGCCCCTTCGCCGTATCCGGCGTCCGGATCACAAACTCGCGGAACAGCGTCTGCGTGACGGCCGTCATCCCTGACCCGCTCCCTGCTCGAGCATCACACCTCGCGCCCGCGAACCGCGGTCGTCGGCCGCCGGTGCGTTCGACCAGCTCCGTCCGCGCGTCGGGCGCTTCCAGTTCCCCGGCTCGGCGTACCACGACAGCGCATCACGCATCGGCTCGACGACGCCCTGCTGCTGCTCGATCGCGTCAGCTGCCTCGGCGGCAATCCCCACGCCGAGGCTCGCGAGTTGGCGCAGGCGGACGATGAGATCGGTCATGCTCCGTCGCCCTGCCCTGCGTCGTCGAGCACCAGCCGCACGCGGCACCCCTGCAGCGCGTACAGCGCCGGGAAATCGGCCTCCGTCGGCGCGCAGATGCCGAGCACGTCGCGCGTGTCCATGAATGCCGACGGCGCGTCCGCGATCTGCTGCCGCATGCGCCGGACTTCTTCGGCCAGCAGCATGCACACGACTCGCCAGCCCTGAGACCCTTCGTGGATCGTCATGCCGCGACTCCACTCGTCGGCAAAGTCCAGGCATTCGTCGATCGTCATTTTGATTTTCATCGCGCCGCCCTCGCATGCAGTTCCGCGACGCGCACGAACACGCCCGGCTTCTCCCCGTACTGCTTGCTCATGCCGATGCGGCAGACCTGCGCGTCGTCCTTGACCACGATCTTGTTCAGCCCGTCGAGGATCGCCTTCATCGAGTTGTCCATGTCGGGCTTCCCCGTCGGCATCACCTCGCCCATCAGCGCCGCGCGCTGCTTCTTCTGCGACCAGCTGGCCGGTACCGAACAGGTCGCGACGAGCTCGACGAGCACGGGACGTTCACTCGGCGCGCGCCCCGCCATCGCACGGCTTGCGGCCATCCGCACCAGGTTCTCGTACTCGACGGTGTCCTTCGGGGCATAGTTGGCGATGAACTGGCGTCCGTCGCCCATCTTCGCAATGCGCGAGCGGTGTCGGCCCTTACCCTTCGGCTCGCCGGGGATCACGAAGCTGATGTCGAGCGCTCCCAGGCTGCCCGCACATCCGCCATCAGTTCCCGGGTGCTGGCCGGCCCGTGCTTCCGGTCCCATGAACGATAGAACTCCTGCCGCTGCTCCTTCGGCAGCTGCATCAGCCATCGCGCCAAACAGTCCCGGAGATGCTGTTGTGTCCATGTCGATCCTCGTGTCGTCATTCATCGAATCCCCTCCTGCTGCGCATCGGCGTGTAGTCCTCGCGCGCCTCCTGGTACGCGCAGTCCGCGAACGACGTGTATTCCCCGAGCCACGTCAGGCGCACCTCGCCCGTCGGCCCCTGGCGGTTCTTGCGGATCAGGATCTCGGCCGTTCCGGCGTCCGGCGAATTGGGGTTGTAGATCTCGTCCCGGTAGATCATCAGGACGAGGTCGGCGTCCTGCTCGATCGCCCCGGAGTCGCGCAGGTCGGAGAGCATCGGGCGCTTGTTGGGCCGCGCCTCGCACGCTCGCGAGAGCTGCGACAGGGCGATCACGGGGCACTGCAGCTCCTTCGCCATCGACTTCAGGCCGCGGCTGATCTGCTCGATTTCCGCGTTCCGGTTCTGTCCGTCACCGGCCATCAGCTGCAAGTAGTCGACGATCACGAGCGCGACCGGATGCTTGCGGCGCACCGTCATGACCTTGGCGCGGATCTCGGCGATGCGCAGCGCCGGCTGGTCGTCGATGTAGAGCTTGAGGGCCTGCGCCTGCTCCGACGCATAGCCGAATCGCGACTGCTCGCCGTGGTCGAGCCCGCCGGAGATGATCTTGGCGAGCTTCACGCGGCCGATGGACGCGAGCAGGCGATCGACGAGTTCGGTGTCCGCCATTTCCTGCGAGAACGCGACGACGACGCCGTCCTTTGCGATGTGCGCGCCGATCTGCATGGCGAGGCTGGTCTTTCCCATCGCTGGCCGTGCCGCGACGAGCACCAGGTTCCCGGGGCGCAGGCGGATCTTCGCGTCGAGGTCACGGAATCCGGTGGTCTGCCCCTCGATCGTGCCGTCCCAGCGCTGGCCGATTGCCTGCAGATGCTCGCGGATGACCTCCCCGACGAGCCGCGGCCCCTTCACGGATGCCCCGTCGAGGATCTTCGCGACCGCCGCCGAGGCGCTGGCGAGGTGCTCCGTGACGTCGCCCTCCTCGTGCGCGAACCCCGCGATCCGGTCGGCCGCGGCGAGCAGCGAGCGGCGAATCGCCTTGTTCCGCACCGTCGAGACGTGGGCCGGCAGCAGCGCGGTGCTGTACCCGGCTTCCGCGCACTCGACCCAGTACGACAGGTCGCCGACCGGCGGCACCTGGTTGCGCAGGATGTCGTCGAGCGACACCGGGTCGAGCGGCGCGCCGCGGCCCCACGCAGCACAGATCTCGGCGAAGGCCACGCGATGGGACTCGACCGCGAAGTGATCCGGGCGCAGACCATCGATGCGGTCGGACAGGTCACGCATCTGCAGGCAGCAGCCGAGGACGATCTGCTCGGCGGTGATGGCGGTCAGGCTGGTCATGCGGCCTCCTCCTGTTCGGGTTTGCGAGCTCGGGTGGCTGCGGCCCGCCGCGCCATCTCGCCCTCGGTCGTCAGCGCGTACTGACCGCCATCGGAGATTCGCCAGAGCTTGAACCAGTTGCCACGGATGCAATTTCGGAAGGTCGCCGGCCAGTCGGCGTAGCGCTTCGAGTTGCCACGGTACCGGGCGGAGAATTCGGACCAGGCGAGGCGCAGCCAGTCGTCGGGGATGCCTGCCCCTTCAGCCCAGTCGAAGATCGGGTCGTCTGCAGGGATGAGCTTTTCGCCTGCAACCTTTCGACGCTCGACGAACGCATCGAAGGTGATCTGCGGTTTTCGATTTGCAATCGGCGCGACGGTGTCGGGTGCGCTTGCGCGCCCGTGCACTTGCTTTTGGTTCACTGACGGTTCACTGACGGTTCCGTGTCCCGTTTTCGGTACTCTTTCCTGTCCGTTTTCGGTACTCTTTCCGTCCGTTTTCGGTACTGTTCCGTTTTCGGTACTGTTCCGTTTTCGGGACTCTTTAACGGTTCCGTTTTCGGTATCGTTTGAAGCCTGAACAGAGGCCACCATGACGCCTTCCAACAGTACCGTTTTCGGTGCTGTTTTAACGTTCAGGCGATAGGCCTTGATCTGCCCGGTTTTCCCCTTCCGCTCCCCGGTGTCCTCAATGCAGCCGAGGTCGATCAACCGCTTGATGTTTTCCATCACGGTCTTGCGGTTCTGGGCCGTCGCGTCGCACAGATAGGCAATGGACGGGTAGCACTCGAACGATCGGCCATCCGAACAGTTGGCGAGCGCCACGAGCACGAACTTCGTGCTGGAGTGCTGGACGGGCTGGGCGAGCGCCCAGGAAATGGCTTCAACGCTCATCCCTTCAACCCGAATCCCTTTGCGCTGCGCTCCATCTCAGCGTTTCGCTGTTCAGATGCTCCGATCTGAGGCAGTAGCACGAGCGAGTGCGCCACCTGTCGTTATCGACGCGTGATACAAGAGTCCATTCGCCAAACTTTTGATTAGCAACGTATTTCACGAGTTCTTTTTGCGCGCTCATGCGATCACCCATCCGACCGCCAGCGCCAGCAGCGTCAGCACCGCCGCGAACGCCAACCCGGCAAGCACAAGTGCCGCGAACTTCAAGGTGATGACACTTCTCGTTTCGTTTTCCATGGTTCCCCCCCGTTGTTTTTGGTTAATCACGCGCCGTCGGCAAAGATGGAATGGAGCGAGCGGTAGCGTTCGCGCTCAGCCTCCAGGTGCTTCTCGATCAGGTGGCGCACCAGCTCACTCGGGGTGGTGCCGGCCGCTTCGGCGACGCCGCGCAGCTGGCGCAGCTGGTGTTCGCAGAGCTTGACGCCGAGGGTCTCGTTGAGTTTTTCTGCCATCTGGAGGTGGCCTCAGAAATCGCAAAAAGGCGCGCCGGACCCGAGTGAGTCCGGCGCGAAACCGCCGATAAGCGGCGGGGAGGAGACAGCGGGCGCCGCGATCATGACGAGGTGATGGCGGTTGATTCGGAGGGGGTGCAGGCAGATTGGGGCTCGGCCTCGCGATGAGCTGGAGCAGCCTTTTCGGACTCGAACACGTCCGGTCTCGCCAGCCGCAGGTACATCAGGCGCGCCTTCGGGATCTCGCCGTTCTGAAACGGAGGGCACATGTCAGGCAACATCCCTAAATGCACGGCGCTCAGACTCTGCCCGGCGCCTCGCCATGAACTCGGCGATGCCGAGTCGAGCCCGAAAATGCTTCAGGACGAGCGGGATGATGTCGAGGGCCGGGCCGCGCTTCAGATTGCATGCTCGGCATGTCGGGACGACATCAAGAGGTGCCATGTAGCGCCGATGATCGTAGTCTGTCGCCGGGGCGCCGCAATCGACGCAAGCGCAAGAAGACGGGCGCGGCAGATCCCCTTTGCGAACAGCCTTAGCGATACTCGCGCCAACATGTGCGCGCGCATCAGAGACGGCGCTCGCGCATTCATGCGAACAGTACGGACTGATTCCGCGCCTGCCTCTCTGAACTACGTCTCCACAGAGCGCGCAATGAACTTTAGGAATTGCCGATTCCTCGTCCGCGAAAGAGCATGGGCCGCAGATGTCGGCAAATCTGGCGTGAATTTGGCCGCACCGCGTACATGTGCTGTTGAAATTTCGAGCCATTTAGTTCGACTCCTGGGTGTATTCGGCGCGCAGCCGCTGGATCAGCTCGTAGTTCGCGACGACAACATCAGCAGGGATGCCGCGACGCTTCCAGTTGTTGATGCGCTGCTGAGACGCTTTCAGTCCAAGAAGCCGGGCAAATGCTGCATCGCCGCCGACAGCGGCAATGATTCGGGAAGTTTCGTTTGCGTCCATAGTGAGAGTTATTAAACACCATGTTTAACTCAATTGCAAACGTAGCGTGTAACAACACACTGTTTAGATTTGGTAGCGTCCCGCCTATGTCTGAGGAGTACGATCGCCTCGTCTTGGCTGCGCAAACTCTCCACCCCCAAGAGGTGTCGGAGCGTCCTTCAACGCTTGCACGATTCCTTAACATCTCGCAGCAGAGACTCAAAAACTGGGAGGAGAGAGGAGTTCCAAAGGAACAGATGGGGGCGCTCGCGATGCGTGTTGGGTGCCGCCCGCTTTGGCTTGAGTTCGCGCAGGGCGAAATGGTGGAGTTGCGCCCTGACGCCCCCGGGACAAAGATCCCCCGCCCCGTAGACAAATGCCCCGGCTTCGCCGCCCGCTCCGGGTATCCAAAACGAATTTTCCGGCGCACTATCCTCTCCTGCGCCCGCCATTACCTACGAGGTGGTCAGGGGCGCCGTGGCCGGTGTCCTGCAAGCCTTGGGCGTTCGGTACGAGGATCTGGTCGAGGACGGCGAAGCAGCGAGGCAGCGTATCGAAGCGGCGCTGGGCATCGCCGCCGAGCCGGAGAAGCCGGCCGACAAGCTGTCGGACGCCGAGGTCATGGCGCGACTCGCGAAGATCGGCGGCGAGATGATCTACGACGGCAAGCGGGTGATCCCGCGGCAACGCGGCGAGCCGGGGCGCAAAAAGAAACCCGCATGAAGCGGGCCGAGGGGAGATGCAGTGCGCCTGGGTCGGGGGACTCTTGGGGATCCCGCAGCCGTCTGGACGCAGGCTACGTGGAGGTAGCGCTCCACGCCTGCAAGGGCGGTATTTTAACGCGACTACCCCGGCTCACGTCGGGGAGTGGGTCTTGAGCCAGTCGCGCAGCGCGGCGTCCACGCGGGTCTGCCAGCCGTCGCCTGTGGCGCGGAAGGTCTGCACCACGTCGGGCGACAGCCGAATGGTGATGCGCTCTTTCGTCACGGCGGCCCTCGGGCGGCCGCGCAGCTTGGCCTGCCGATTCATTTCCAGCAGCCCGGCGTACAGATCCGGCGGCAGGACCTTGGCGGCCGGCTGAGCGCGCCGAAAGTCTTCCTCCGTCCATTCCGGGTTGTCGTCGTCGATCAACTCAGGGTTGGGTTTCTTGCTCATACCTTCGCACCTCGCGCTTGTTCGCCTTGCGGAAACTGATGACGCGGATTCCCTTCGCAACTCGGGCAAAGACCAAAGCGTGCAAGCGGCTATCCAGCCACCCAAACGCCCGAAAGCGAACTTCGCCGTAGTCGCGCCTTGTATCCACGACGATCACCGCCGTCTCGAAATCGAACTCTGCGACCCGCTCGAATGACAGCCCGCGATCCGCGAGGTTGCGGGCGTTCTTGGCCGGGTCGAAGGTGATTTCCATGCGATTTATTGTATGCACAAAAACAACGGAATTCAAGAATTTCCGCGCATACACGCAGCGGCCGCCGGATGCGGTCTCAGCGCGGCTCCGAATCGTCGGCGATTTTAGCCGCCTTGCGGAAAGACGAGAGCAGCGCGAGCCCGTCGTCATGCGCCATGACGCCCGCGCGTCCGGACGCGACTTCACGACCGTTGGTGATGGCCGACCAGTTGAGTCCGGTGAGTCGGCCCGCCTTCGCCAACTCCAGCAGCTCGCTCAGAACCTGTTCGCACTCTCGGGCGTGTCGGGATTGGATGCTGTAGAGGCGGGGCTTACGCATCGCCCTCTGCGGCGATGAGCCGTGTTGAAGCAGTCACGCGCGAATCCTAGAGCAGCTTGACCAGCGCGGCGACCAGCGCGGCCTGCGCGAGCAGCAGGCCCGCCACCCACTTGATGATGTCAGCCTTGGCTGCCTCGATTTCGGCCCGCAGCTTCGCGCTGACGTGGTCGAGCTTCACATCGAGGTAATCCCGCGTGACGGGATTGGCGTCGACGTGAGCCTCACTGAAGGCTTCCGCGACCGCCTCGGCCTGCCTCTCGTCGAAACCGGCGTCGCGCAGTTTGCGCACAAACTTGTGCGTGTCGAAGGTGATCGTGCTCATGGTCCGCAGCGTCAGAAGAACTGCTTGGCGAAATTGGCGATCGCCAGCGCCGTGAGGATGCCGAGCATCCAGCGGGTGTGGGAATTCTCCGCGCGCAGCAGGTCAATCTTGGCGTCGAAGTGTTCGCGCGTCAGCTTGGTTTCCACGTCGAAATGCTCACGCGTCACCAGCGAGGACTGGGCGTCGGCCATGACGCGCACCACCGCTTCCGCCTGCTTCTCGTCGAAGCCGGCCTCCCGTAGCTTCCGGGTGAATTCGAGGGTGTCGAAGGTGATCGTGCTCATGGGGCGAAGGATAGCACGAGCCCTCAAGATGACGCCTGCCTCAGCCCGCCGGAGCGGGCCCGAAAGGCATTCCCTCGCTGGATTTTGCGGGCGTCAGCGCGATCAGTATGAGTAGGCGGCAGAACTGCGCCACTTCGGATTCGAGCGAGCCATGCCGCGCTCGATCATCTGCTGGCGCGCAAACTCGGCATTCGACTCTTCCTCCCCGGCCGCAGCCATCTGCTTCTCTCCGGGGCACGGCGAGCGTTGCGCCACGCGCTGCATGAAAAGCTTCGTGTCATTCTCGGGCACGTAGTAGATGTCGCTCTTGCGTGAGACAAAGCGATTGTTCTCCGCAATCGTCGTGGTGACGATGATCTCCGTCCGGGTTGGATTCGCCCAGTGACCGGCGCCCCACTCGCCCAGTGCGATACCGCCGATCGTTCCGGCCGTCCCGTGACCATCGAGGATGACATCTCGCACCACCGCGACACCTGCGGCGAGCAAGGTCCATCGGGGCGGCTGGTAGGCTGGCAGGTCGTCGCCGTGCTTCACGAGCTGGATGTCGTACACGATTTCGACATCCGGCGCGCTGGCAGCGAATCCGCCCGCTCCACCCGTCTCGCCCCTGCAGACGCTGACGTTCGCGCCGCGATTGACCATGCGGGTGATCATGAACTCACGGAACGCCGTGTTGAACGCGGAGTTGCGGGTCGGTGCGACGAACACGCCGCGTCCCTGCAACTGCGCCTTTTCGGCAATCTCCCGCAGCGTCTCGGAGACCACGTCATCGGCCACGACGTCCCAATGATGTGCCGTGCGCGCAACTTTCTGATGACTCATCTGGAAGTTGACCGGCACTGGCGCGGGGGATGCGCACCCGACCAGGGCGGCGACCATCGGTGCGAGAACAACATACTGCGTTTTCATATTTTCCTCCCTGACGTGGCTATCCATGTCGCTACCGTAGTCCCTGCGGAACATGCTCCGCTATGGGCTGATTCTCCGGTCGGGGCATGACAGTTGTCATGCGTCAGGCCACCGTTCGAGCGTTGCCTGATCGGTATCTACCCGTAATTTCGCGCTGTTTTACTGATCTGTAGCCGCCCACGAGGCGGCTTTTTTGCGCGGGGTCGTGACGGCCCTCACGCAGCTATGCCTTTCGCTTGATGCGCCGCCCCGCTCTTCGGGCAAGACTCTCCGCTCCGTCCACCATACGGAGGCCTCCATGCCCGCTCTTCTCATTACCTACGACCTGAACAACGAAATCCGCCGTCCGCCGATCGTCAAGAAGATCAAGGACACTTGGTCTTGGGCTCGCCTTTCTGAGTCGTCCTACGCTGTCCAGACACATCTTTCACCAAGTCAAGTGTTCGAGCAGCTTCGACCGCTGCTCGACAACAACGACAACCTCTATGTGATTACCCTGAAGAAGCCGTACTCGGGGTGGGGGCCGAAAGATGTGAATGACTGGCTCGAGCGGAATCTGGATTAACACTCAGGTTCGCCCCGCTCTCAGCCAGTTCGGCCAGTCGTGCCTGTTCGTCACTCGTAGCCGGTTCCACAATGAACTGATCTGCCTCAATACGTAGTTTCACGTCGATCTCCTGAGAGAGCCCGCCCGGCCCCGGCCCGGCGGGTTTTTTTGCGCCCGTCGCTCGAGCGTGGGGAGATTGTGCCAGCGTGCGAGAAAAGTTTAAACACCACGTTGACCTTTTAATAAACATGATGTTTAATCACCTCAACGCAACACCCGAAGCCCCCAGCCGTCAGGAGATCGCAAATGTCCGACTCATACGTTACCGAAATCCTCGTCGCCCGGCGTCGCGCCCGGCGGCTGGTGGCCGTGGTGGCCGTGGCCGCCGCAGCGGCGGTCTCCGTGTCGCTCTACTCCCTGGTGGTCGACGCACTCGCCGCACATGCCGAGCTCGTGCGCACCCTCGCCTCCGGGACGGGCCGCTGACATGCGCGCCGTCACCGACTTCGCCATGGCCACCTGCGCCGCCGTGCTGATCCTGCTCGGCAATCTCGCCGGCTTCGGAGTGGCCGACGAATGAGCGCCCACCTCCCCGACCGGCTGTGCGCCCCGGCCTCGCCGCAGGAGCGTGAAGAGGCGAGCTGCGCCGGCAAGCACCGCTTCACCGACCCGGCGCTGGCCCGCCGCGTGGCCTCGCGCAGCGCGCATACCCACAGCGAGCCGATCTCGGCCTACCGCTGCCACCTGTGCGGCGGTTGGCACGTCGGCTCGCATCTGCACAAGGCGCGACGGCGCAAGCGCTAAACGGACGGCCGGCATCCGAAATGCCGGTTGCGCTGGCGGACCGCCAAAAACGTCCGCATCCGCTGACCGGGGGCTGATCTCGGGGTTGCGCATACCTCAGTGCGGGATTGACCGGCCTAAGCGGTCACCACAACACAGGAGCTTCGTCATGTTGATCACGCACCGAAACCCCCGCCGCGACCTGATCGCGCCGCGCCACGACGTAGAAGCCATGCTCGACCGCAGCAGTGCCCGGCTGCTGCACAACTACCTGTCCCGCTGCGACGCCGACGAGACGCGTGACGAGGCGATCGAGATCCTCGCCGCCGAGATCTATGACCGCGAGATCGGGCCGGTCATGTCCGCGAAGGACATCAACGAGGCGACGGGCGAAATCCTCGCCGGGCTCGACGAGGCCGAGCAGGCCGAGATGCGCGAGGCGTACCGCCGCGGCCCGAAGGCCTTCGGGCCGTGGCTGCATCCGAAGATCGATGCGTACTGGGAGGCGTTCTGTCGCGAGCAGGCGCGCCAGCAGCTGGAGAAGCTCGACCGCGAGGCCGAGGACGATCACTACCGCGCGCAGGTGGCGGCATGAGCGCGAGCCACACGCCGGAGCCGTGGGGCGTCGAAGAAATCGACAACGACGGCGAATACGGCGGCGGCCCCGATACAAGCCGAGGATTCCAGTCGTTCGCCATTTGTGACGCGCAGGGCCGGGCCTTGTTCGACAGTCTGAACCGCGACGTCGGTGTCTCCGAAATTCACGAAGACGGCCACGCCGACGAAGATGGTTACGTTGCTGCGTGGGATGACCTGGCGAAGCGAGACGCCCGCCGCATCGTCGCCTGCGTGAATGCCTGCGCTCCGATCGAGACGAGCGAACTTGAAGAGATCACGCGCACCGGGGGCCTGCTCGGGCCACGTGAGGATGTCGCACGACTGGCCGCGCAGCGCGACGCCTTGCTCGCCGCAGCCCGCGCAGCCGAGGCCGTGCTCGCAGCGCAGAAGTGGCGCGAAGACAGCTCCGACCCGGAAGCGGTCGCGCTGCGCCTGCTGCGTGCCGCCATCGTCAAGGCGGAGGGCCGGCAGTCATGAGCCTCATTACCCTCGTACGCCGCAGCCTGCGCAAGGCGACCAGCAAGTCGCGCGCCGCCACCATCCGCCGCCTCGAGCAAGACATCGATTGGGCGCGCGCATCGTCGGACGCGCACATCAACGACCTCGAAGCGCGGCTGCGCCGGCTGCGTGCCGAGAACGATCCGCGCTCGTCGCAGGACATCGCTCGCGAGGCCGGCCAGCGCGCGAAGGGGGTCGCATGAACGCGCCGGACAAGCGCGCCGCATTCCTCGCCGAGCGGCAGACGGGGCTGGGTGGCTCTGACATCGGCGCCGTGCTCGGCCTGTCGAAATACCGCTCGCCGGTCGAGGTATGGATGGCGAAAACTGGCAGGGCCGCGGAGCAGGACGAAACCCTGCAGATGCGCTTCGGCACGTTCGCGGAGCAATTCGTCGCCGAGGAATACACCGCAGCGACGGGCCGGCGCGTGCAGCGGTTCAACCCGATGCTTCGGCACCCGGATTACCCGATGGTGATCGGCCACGTCGACCGCCTCGTGATCCCAGACGGCGCGAAGGTGGCGTCGCATCGCAGCGAAATCCGCACCGATCGCCTGCTCGAATGCAAGACCGCGTCGGCCTTCGCTGCGAGCGATGCAAGTGAATGGGGCCCGGCCGGAACCGACCAGATCCCGACCGGCTATCTCGTCCAGGTGTCGATCTACAAGGCACTCACCGGCTGCCAGTTCTCGGACCTGGCCGTGCTGTTCGGCAACCAGGAACTGCGCGTCTATCACATGGCGCGCGACCGCGACCTTGAGGACGAACTGCTGCGCCGTGCCGCTGAATGGTGGCGCCAGCACGTCATCGCCGACGTCGCGCCGGAGCCGCAGAGCGAAGCCGATGTGCGCCTCCTCTACCCGCAGGACAACGAGCAGCAAATCGAGGCCGACGAGGAGATCGCGCGCGTCGTCGCCGAGCTCGCCGACCTGAAGGAGCGCATCAAGGTGCTCGAAGCCGACGAGCAGGCCGCACGCGACACGCTCACCGCGTTCATGCGCGACGCGGCGGTGCTCCGCTGGAACGGCTCGACGCTCTGCACCTACAAGACCGCGAGAGCGTCGAGCAAGACCGATTGGAAGTCGGCAGCGAAGGAGCTCGCCGAATACGTCCCGATCGCCGAGAAGCTGATCGAGAAGCACACCACAGAAACCGCCGGGTCGAGGAGGCTCGTTCTCAAATGAAAACGTGCAGCGTTACCGGGTGCGACGGGAAGCACAGATCGAAGGGGCTGTGCAACAAGCACTACCTCAAGCTCCGGAAATTTGGCTCCCCGGATGTCGGGGAGACCTATCACCCAAGGACGAATGGCGCTCCATGCGCCGTGGATGGATGCGGGGAGGCCGCAAGGGCAAAGGGGCTTTGCAACACGCACTACAAGCACATGAACGCGTACGGCGCCCCCACTGCCGGGACGTTCAGGGCTGAGAACGGCGCCGGGACGGTCATCTCCTCCGGCTATCGCTCGATCCACGTCAGTGGGCGTCGGGCGCTCGAACACGTCGCCATTGCAGAACGGGCGCTCGGAAAGCGATTGCCACGTACGGCCCGCGTGCATCACGTCGATGGCGACAGGCTCAACAACGCCCCCACGAATCTCGTCATCTGCCCGAACGATGCGTACCACGCGCTGCTTCATCGGCGACAGGAGGCGATGGACGTGGCCGGCAATCCCAACTACCGGAAATGCCAATTTTGTAAGACGTGGGACTCCCCGGAGAACCTCCGTCTGGTGTCTCTCGGTGGGTATCACACGAAGTGCAAGAACGACTACCAATCCGCAAGAAGGAGTAAAGCATGAACAACGTCACCGCCTTGGCGGCACCGAAACAGAACTTCTCCCTGGCGCCGAAGGATCTCGACGAGGCCATGCGCTTCGCCGACATTCTCGCTTCGTCGAGCATCGTCCCGAAGGACTACCAGCGCAATCCGGGGAACGTCCTGGTGGCGATTCAGTGGGGGATGGAGCTCGGCCTGCAGCCGATGCAGGCTATGCAGAACATCGCCGTCATCAACGGGCGTCCGTCCTTGTGGGGCGACGCGATGCTCGCGCTCGTGAAAGGTCATCACGCCTTCGAGTGGATCAAGGAGGAAGTCACGGACGAAGGCACGACGTGCACCATCAAGCGCGCCGGGCAGCCTGAAGTCGTCTGGACCTTCACGAAAGAGGATGCCAAGCGCGCCGGCCTGCTCGGCAAGCAAGGCCCTTGGCAGCAATTCCCGAAACGCATGATGCAGATGCGCGCTCGCTCGTTCGCGCTCCGCGATGCGTTCCCGGATGCGCTCAAGGGCATCCACAGTGCCGAAGAAGTGCGCGACATGCCCCCCGAGCGCGACATGGGCGCCGCCGAAGTCATCGACACGCCCAAGCCCGCGAGCAAGACCGACGCACTGAAGTCCCGGCTCGGCGCCGCAAAAAAGCCCGAAGCGCGCGCTGTCACGCTGGACGCCGTGCTCGACGAGATCGAGCAGGCCACCACCCCCGACGCCATGCACGCCGCTGCCGAGTCCGCCGGCAAGCTCGGCACCGACGCCGACAAGAGCGCCGCGCGAGAAGCGTACGGACGCCGTGTCGCGGCCCTCAAGGCGCAAGCCGAGCAGGCCGCATCCAGCACGACCGTCGATCCCGAGACCGGCGAAGTCACCGACGCGCAGGACGATTTCCTGAAGGACTACGACGCCGCCGACCAGTCCGACCCGGCCGGCGAATAAGACCACAACCACCGGAGCCCACCGCACCATGCAACTCGTATTCGAAGAACACACCGCCCGCCTCTCGTCCGTCAATCCGCGCGCCGAATGCCACGGCGAGGACAAGGCCCTCGGCGCCGACATCAAGCTCGAGATCAAGACGACCAACGACGTGCTGTCCGAGATCCACCCGTCGCTCAAGGGCTCGTTCTTCCGCAAGGACGACACCCAGGGCGAACTGATCCCCGAAGACCCGGGCCACATGCCGCTGCTGCGCTTCCCCGAGATCAAGAGTCCGGTCAAGTGGGACTGGGACAGCGTCGGCTACACGTTCCGCGTGCATATCGGCATATCCGGCATCCCCGACATCAACATCCCGGACTGCAAGGTCGGAAAACTGACGTTCGCCCCGATCAACGGCGGCAGCGTCTCGCTCGGCCTGCGCCTGCAGTGCAATCCGTCGCCGGAGCAGATGGGGCGCCTGTGCGAGCTGATCCAGCAGGACATCACGATGACACTCACGCCGCCGGACGTGGAGCCGGACACCGACAGTGACGACGACGGGGGGATGTTCTGATGGGCGCTGCAGACAAAATCATCACCGTGGAAGACGCCCTCGCCGCCTCCCACACCCTGCTCACGGTACGCGAGATCATGCGCGAGACCGGGCACGCCGAGCCGGTCGTGCGCGCCGAACTGCGTCGTCTGGCGAATCAGGGCCAGATCGAGCACATCCCCGGTCGCGGGCGGTACGACGGGCGGTATGGGCTGCTGCGGCCGATCGATCGTGTGGATCAGGCGACGGCCGTCGATGATTGCTTGCCGGTCGGCGACAGCGAGGGCGGCGAGGCGGACGTCCATGCAATCCCGGCGCCGCAATACGACCCGGCTACGGTTTCACTCAACCCTATTGAGCGGACCGCCGCACAGCAGAATCGCGCAGACGAGGCCGAGCAGCAGGTGGCGAGCCTGCTCAATGTCATCGCCGACATCCGCGCCGCGATCGGCGATGACGGGCGGATCATGCTCTACGAGCTTGCCAACGCCGTGCACAAGCGGTCGGAGATGGCCGAACTGGGACTCAGGGTGTCCGCCGATTTTGCCGAAACGACCACCGAACTCGATGCCATCCGCGCAGCGCTCGGCGTCGTCATCGGCGGCGACATCGACCCAAGCGACCTGACCGAGGTCGAGATCGCACAACGTGCCGCGCAGCTCATTACCGTCGAGCTGGCGAACGCCCGCGCCCTGAACGCGAAGCTCGAACACCTCCTCGGCTCCGAGCGCACCGCGAATGCGGCCCTGCGCGAGCAGCTCGACAACACCGTCAGCCCGGAGATCGGGAGCATCGCGCCGGCAGGCTACCTCGTCCGCGCGCCGAAGCGTCGACCGCGCGTACTGACGAAGCACGACAGCGCCCAAGCTGCCGCAATGGCTGCCGCATGCAACGGCTCAGGTCGTTGCGACGTGTATGCGCTCGTCCATGTCGGCACAGCCAAGCGCGGCGCAGTGTGGAGGGCAGCGCAATGACGACCATCTCCATGCTGATGGGCCTCGCGCCGCTGCCGAAAAAAACCGTCTCCGGGACCCAGCACGTACCCGAAGGCTCGCGCGCAGTGCGCTCCGGCGGCGCCCCGGCGGCGGTCCGTCAAACCGCTGCCGCGCGCCGCGAGGCCATCCTCGAAGCGCTGCGCGATGGGCCGATGACGGCCCTCGAACTCGCGGAAGAGACCGACGCGAGCAGCAGCATCATCGACGAAGACCTGAAGATCCTGCTCGCGGCCGAGAAGATCCAGAAGCGCAAGCACAAGGGCGAGAACCTGTATTGGATGCCGTCGCGATGACGCGAAAAGAGCAAGCCCGCATAGCCCGGCTTGAGACCGAGAACGCACATCTGCGCGAACAGATCGCCCGTTGCCTGGCCGTGTATCGCGAACAGCTTTATGAACTGGTGGATCTGCGCACGCAACTGGATCTGGTGCGCGCCGCGATTGGAGTAGAGCAATGAGCAACCTCACCATGCTGCGAGCCCGTCAGGCCATTGCCAAGCGTGCGCGCCTCGAAAACATCCAGCACAACCGCCACATGATCGGCCAATACGACGAGATCGAGATGACCGAACGCGCTGCGCTCTCTGCCTTCCGCGGCGGGTGGGCAACTGGCCAGCACTGGAACCATCTTGCCGAGTGCCGCAATGTGCTGATGTTCGGCGCGTGCCACAAGATCGCGGTCAGCGCCGTCAAGGCCGATCACGAAGCGGTGCGGGAGGTGACGCGCATTGCAATGGGCGCGCTGACAGCCATCCGCGACCGGGAGCAGAAGACCGGAAAGTTTGGCGCGAACTCGGGCGAGCTGAACGCGCTGCATGCGCTCGTCGAGACAAGCCGGGACTTCTGGACTCGGCAGCCGGCGACGCTGTTCAGCCAGTGCGTCGCGGCAGTGCGGAAGCAGGTCGTGCAGACGATCCAGCAGCGAGGTGCGGCATGACCCGCACCTCTCTCATCCACTGCGCCCGCGTCTATCTCGCGCAGTCGCGCCACTTCACCCGCCGGCATCGCGGCTTCAGCTTCACGCTGCTGGGCTGGGCCGGGAATGCTCGGCGCAGGGCGATGGCGGAGAAGGCGGACCCGGTTCAAGTGGATCTTTTCGGAGCACAAGCATGACCACACCGATCAAGCTCTACCGGCCGTCCAGCGGCACCTCAGGCGCATCGTTCATCGCTGCATGGTGCGGCCACTGCAAGCGTGATCGTGTGACGAACGGCAGCGTCAGGGTCGATGATGCCAACGACGACGATTACTGCCAGATCCTCGGCGCGACGTTCAGGTGCAACACCGACGATCCGGAGTATCCGCGCGAGTGGCGCTATGACGAGGACGACTACCCGGTGTGCACGGCCTTCGAGCCGGCCGATGCGCCGGAAGGCCCGTCGTGCGCGGTGCGGGATGAGGTGACGGCTGATTTGTTCGGAGGTGCGGCGTGACGAACATCATCTATCGCATCCAAGACAGCGACGGCCGCGGTCCGTGGAAGCCCGGCTTCTCCCGCCTCTGGGTCGAAGACCGCGACGACCATGACCTGCTGATCCCGTGGTATCAGGAGTTCGGCCAAGTCCATCTGCGCGCCATCGTCGGCATGCACATCGGCTGCGGCTGCCGCTCCGAGGATCAGTTGCGAAGGTGGTTCACGCAAACCGAGTACGCGCGCCTCGTCGAATACGGCTATCGGGCCGTGCGGATGCCGGTCGGGCGCATTCTGGCCGAGTCGAACATCCAGTGCGTGTTCGAGCGCGCGAAGCCGCTGCGCCGGGATGTGGTGCCGTTCGCGTTGTACGAGTGCGCGGAGGTGCGGCCGTGACCATGATCGACACCGCCGACCACGTCCGGCACATTCCGACCGGCGAGGAGTGGGTGGTCGCCTGCGTCATCGGCGAGCGTCTGAGCTGGTGCGGCTGGCCGGAAGGCACGGCAGCGCTTTCCGACTGCGAACTCGTCAAGAAGGCAACGCCGGAGTATCGCGACGCGCTGCTCCTCAAGATGGCGAAGATAGTAGGCGCCGAAGATCACCGCGGGCGCTATGCCGTCGAGCGGATCGCATCCCTGTCGATGGGCGAATACCTGGAGGACACGAAGTGAGAGTCGGACGCGACACCAAACGCCGCATCGAGGCGATCAAAGCCGAGAGCTACGAGGCCCGCCAGAAGCTCGTCACGCTCCTGGCGCGGCTCGAAGAGCACAGCGGGACGAAGCGCATCGCCCGCGGGCTGAAGGCTGCGATCGACAAGCTCGATTCGTGGCAGCGGACGCCGCATGTGTGATGAGCATAACGTCTGAATTGAGGGGCGCGAAGCGTCCCGCTCGAATGACGAGCTCGACGGATTGGAGATTGAAATGACGGAATACCACCGCTGGCTGCGAGCCGCCTACCTGTACTACATCGAGCCGGGCGAAGACACGGGGATGAGCGACGCGGAATGGGATTCGCTCTCCCGCAAATACCTCCGCGAACGCGACCAGATGACCGAACCGGAGCACGCACCGTTGCACAGGGATGAGTTCGATGGCGGCAGCCTGTTCTGGCTGCGCCGCGGCGAGTACCCGGCATGCGCTCTGTCACACAACGGACAGAGTTAAGGCCGTTGGCCGTCAGGCCAGTCTGGCCTTGAACGCGGTGTTGGGCGGCAATGTGATTACGAGGAAGAGAAATGAAGATTTCGGAAATGATTGAATGCCTGGAACGGATCAAAAGCGAACACGGAGATCTTGAGGTTGAAACCTACAAGTTCGATGGAAGCCGCGTGGCGATGAACGCTCCAAAGATTGACTATCGCGCAATCCTTAAGGGGCGAGAACGCAGGCCGCAATTCGCATCGAGCTACTACGGAGATGACCGAAAGGAGCGCTTTGGTGAAAAGGTATGCCGGCTTTGACGCCCAACGCAAAAAGTGAGCCGACGAGCGCGGCATTGTCGCGCAAGGTCGGCTCGACTGACGAGTTGTGCCACACGGGGAGCAAGTGAGATGGGTTTGAGCGGACACCAAAGCGCTGCGATGAAGAACGACGAATGGCTGACGCCGCCCGAGATCCTGCGGGCGCTCGGCACCTTTGACCTTGACCCGTGCGCGCCAGTGGTACGCCCCTGGGAGACGGCGGCAAACCACTACACGATGCTGGATGACGGCCTGAACAAGCCGTGGGCCGGGCGCGTGTGGTGCAACCCGCCATTCGGTCGCGAGGCCGTGAAGTGGCTGCGGCGGATGCGCGACCACGGGAACGGGGTGGCCTTGATTCCGGCGCGCACCGAGACGGCGATGTTCTACGAAACAGTGTGGGGAGCGGCAGACGGCGTGCTGTTCCTCAAAGGGCGCCCGCATTTCCACTACGTTTGCGGGCGGCGGGCGGATTTCAACAGCGGGGCACCCATTGCCCTGGTGGCCTACGGACGCGACAACCTGGAAGCGCTCAGGCAAAGCGGCCTCGGATTCGTGGTAGTGGGGCATAACGCAGAAATAACCGGCCGCGCCAGCGGTCCGGGTTGATTGACGGGTTAGCCGGCTGCCCGCTACGAAGACCGGCGCAAAACTGAGGATTGAAAATGGAAACTTTCGTGCAACCGAAGATCACCGGCTACCGGCAACTGAACGAAGCCGAAGCCGCCCTGATGAATGAGATCAAGGCGCGAGGCGTCGAGCTTGGCGAACTGGTGCAGAAGCTGCGTGGCACCGAAGGGCTGGACCAGCGATGGGTGAGCATTGGCGCGACCGACCTGCAAACCGGCCTGATGGCGCTGACTCGTGGCGTTGCACAACCGACGACGTTCTGACATGGAAACGGCACCCGACTTCGATGCGCTGCGCGCCGAGCGCAACCGGAAAACAATGGAAGCGCACCAGCGCCTGGCGGATGAACTCGGTGTGCCGCTCCAAACGCTGCGCAGCAACCACAACCCGAACGCCTGCTATTGCGCCTGCGCCAGCGGCGGGCCGTGCGAACACAAGTGGGATGGCGAAGGCGTGGAGTTCGACGAAGGCCGAGGGTGGAGCGCCACCTGTTCGCGCTGCGGTGGGACGGCGATGAGCCACGACATGCGCGTGCTGCCATGAAGACGGCTAACTAAAATTCAACGACATGTCGCTTTCCACCGTTAACGCGACACGTCCGTGAACATTACGAAACTGGGGTTAACGCGACATCACCCCAGCCGGTCCGCCATCGATTCTGCCGACTCGGCATAGTAATGAAGCAGGCTCTTGATATCCCGGTGCCCGATCATCCGCGCGAGCTGGAGCACGTCGAGCTTCTTCGACAGCCGAGTGATCGCTTCGGATCGGGCATCGTGGAAATGCACATCTGGATGTCCGGCCGCATCCCGTGCCCGCTGAAAGCACTTCGATGCGACGTGAGCGGAAAGGGTGAAAACTTCGTTCGGGTCCAGGTTCTCGCGCGCCTTAATGATCTCGCGCGCAGCGGTGGAGAGCGGCACCTTGCGCGCGTCGCCGTTTTTCGTGTCGCGCAGGGTGACGGCCTTCTCGCCCACGTCGGCCCAGCGTAGCCCGATGATCTCACCCAGGCGCATGCCGGTCTCCAGCGAGAACCGAAACATCTGCCCCACCTGGGGCCCCTGCCGCGCCTTGTCCAGCTCCTTGGTGATGGCGTCGATCTCAACCTGAGCGATCCCGCGGCGCCGCGCCTTGCTTGTCTCCGGACGCTTCACCGACTCCATCGGCGACTTGTGCAGCCAGTGCCATTCGTCGACGGCCGTGTGGAAGATCGCCGACAGGATGATGAGTTCGCGCCGCACGGAGACCGGCGCAACCGCTTCACCGCGCGTGTCCCGGTAGGCGCCGATCATCTTCGGCGTGATCTGGTCGAGCGGCCGATCGACGCACTCCATTTTCTCAAGCTGCGCCAACCGCGACAGTTCGGCCTGCGAGCCCTTGTGCGCCTCCGCGATCGGCCGGTACTTCTTGATTGCATCGCGCAGTGTGTGGCGCGCTAGAATGCCGTCCTGCTCCTGCTCGTCCGCCCAGGCTTTCGCCTCGCGCTTCGTGGGGAACGTCTTCGTCTTGCGAGTACGATCGACGCAGACATGCGCTCTCCAGCCGGCGCCCCGTTTTTCGAAGTGTGCCATGGTGTTCTGTGGTGTAAATTCTGGCGTAAATATCCTTCAGGATATCTTCGCTTACCGTCACAGGCAAACTTTAAGCGCATGAAAACGCGCGAATAAAAGGATTAGTAAATGGCTCAGTACGTTATGAATATGCTCCGCGTGAGCAAGATCGTGCCGCCGAAACGGCAGATCATCAAGGATATCTCCCTCTCGTTCTTTCCCGGCGCAAAAATCGGCCTGCTCGGCCTGAACGGCTCCGGCAAGTCCACGGTGCTGCGCATCATGGCCGGCGTCGACAAGGAATATGACGGCGAGGTGCAGCACCTGCCGGGCATCCGCCTCGGCTACCTGCCGCAGGAACCGCAGCTCGACGCGGCGAAGACGGTCAAGGAAGAAGTCGAATCCGGCCTCGGCGAAATCCTCGAAGCGCGCGAGAAGCTTGACGCGATCTACGCCGCGTATGCCGAACCCGACGCCGACTTCGACAAGCTCGCCGAAGATCAGGCGAAGTACGAGAACATTCTCGCGACCGCCGGCGCCGACATCGAGACGCAGATGGAAATCGCCGCCGACGCGCTGCGCCTGCCGCCGTGGGATGCGGTCATCGGCAAGCTCTCCGGCGGCGAAAAGCGCCGCGTCGCGCTGTGCAAGCTGCTGCTGTCGCGGCCCGACATGCTGCTGCTCGACGAGCCGACGAACCACCTCGACGCCGAATCGGTCGAGTGGCTCGAGCAATTCCTCACGCGCTTCCCCGGCACTGTCGTCGCCGTCACCCACGACCGCTACTTCCTCGACAACGCGGCCGAATGGATCCTCGAACTCGACCGCGGCCACGGCATCCCGTGGAAAGGCAATTACTCGAGCTGGCTCGAGCAGAAGGGCGAACGCTTGGCGCAGGAAAGCAAGCAGGAAGCCGCCCACCAGAAGGCGATGAAGACGGAACTGGAATGGGCGCGCTCGAACCCCAAGGCGCGTCAGGCCAAATCGAAGGCGCGCCTCGCGCGCTACGAGGAAATGACGACGGTCGAATACCAGAAGCGCAACGAGACCCAGGAAATCTTCATTCCGCCCGGCGAGCGCCTCGGCAGCAAGGTCATCGAATTCAACGGCGTATCGAAAGCGTTCGGCGACAAGCTGCTGATGGACAACGTCAGTTTCAGCATCCCGCCGGGCGCGATCGTCGGCATCATCGGCCCGAACGGCGCCGGCAAGTCGACGCTGTTCAAGATGATCGAAGGCCGCGACAAGCCGGACGCCGGTGAAGTCGTCGTCGGCCCGACGGTCAAGATCGCCGCCGTCGACCAGACTCGCGAAGGCCTCGCCAACGACAAGACGGTGTTCGATGCGATCTCGGACGGCGCCGACGTGCTCACCGTCGGCCGCTTCGAAATGCCCAGCCGCGCCTACCTCGGCCGCTTCAACTTCAAGGGCGGCGACCAGCAGAAGATCGTCGGCAACCTATCCGGCGGCGAGCGCGGGCGACTCCACCTGGCCAAGACGCTGATCGCCGGCGGCAACGTGCTGCTGCTCGACGAACCGTCCAACGACCTCGACGTCGAGACCTTGCGCGCCCTCGAAGACGCGCTGCTCGAATTCGCCGGCTGCGCGCTCGTCATTTCCCACGACCGCTGGTTCCTCGACCGCATCTGCACGCACATCCTGTCGGCCGAAGGCGACTCGCAATGGACGTTCTTCGCCGGCAACTACCAGGAATACGAAGACGACAAGAAGAAGCGCCTCGGCGAGGAAGGCGCCAAGCCGAAACGCATCCGCTACAAGCCGATCAGCCGCTGAACGATTTATCACCGGGAGCCATACAAGATGAAAAAAACCTTCAAGTGGATGCTTGCTTTTTGCGGCACGCTCGCCGTCCTCGCGCCGGTCGCACCCGCGCAGGCCGAGGCGCCGATGGTCAAGACACAGGTGCCGGGCTACTACCGCACGATGCTCGGGCAGTTCGAGATCACCGCACTCTATGACGGCGCGATCGAACTCGACCCGCAGCTGCTGAAGAACGTCAAGGAACAGGACCTCGAGCGGCTGCTGTCGCGGATGTTCGTTGCGGGGCCGAAGATGCAGACCGCGGTGAACGCCTACCTGATCAACACCGGCAGCAACCTCGTGCTCGTCGATGCCGGCGCCGCGAAGCTGTTCGGGCCGGGGCTGGGCCACATTGTCGGCAACATGCGCGCGGCCGGCTACGATCCGGCCCAGGTCGACACGGTGATCGTCACGCACCTGCATGGCGACCACATCGGCGGCCTCGGGGATTCCGCCGGCCAGATGGTGTTTCCGAACGCGACCATCCATGTCGCGCAGCCCGACAACGACTTCTGGCTGTCGCAGCAAATGGCGGCGCAAGCGCCTGCCGAGATACAGCCGTTCTTCAAGATGGCCGTCGACGCCGCCGCGCCCTACCAGGCCCGCGGACAATGGAAAACCTTCGCCGAAGGCAGCGAAGTGGTCCCCGGCATCCGCGCCGTGAAGGCATATGGCCACACGCCCGGGCACACCGCGTACGCGGTGGAGTCCAATGGCAAGAAGCTGCTAATCTGGGGCGATGTCGTGCATTCGCACGCGGTGCAGTTCGCCCGGCCCGAGGTCGCGTTCGAGTTCGACGTCGACAAGGAGCAGGCGGTGGCGACGAGGAAAAGCCTGATGTATTCGCTGGCGGCAACGAAGACGCTGGTCGCGGGCATGCACTTGCCGTTCCCCGGCATCGGCCATGTGCGTGCCGACGGCAAAGGCATCTACAGCTGGATTCCGGCCGAGTTCGCGCCGTTGCCGCCGGCCTCGCAGTGATGCCGCCCGATTGGGGAAACGCGAAATGACCTACGAAGAACACCTGGACGAAGTCACGACGCTGATCACCGAGAAATACGACGTCGAAGACGACGAGGCGATCCGCATGACGATGCGCGCGCAAGCCGATGATTTCTTCAGCGGGCACGACGACGATCCGTCGCTGTGCACGCTGGATCGCGCGCACCAGGACGCCGCCGCGGTGTACCGGAAGTATCGTTGAAGCGGGAGGGGCGGCAATGAGCAACCCGGAGAAGCCCTCCGGCCGCGCGCCCGCGCTACCGGAGGCGACGGCACGGACGCTCGCGCATTACGAGCATAACGCCGCGGCGTACTGGTCGGGCACGCGCGACCACGACGTCAGCCAGAACCTGGCTGCGCTGCTGAATGCGATCGAAGGCGAGCCGCCGTATTCAATCCTCGATTTCGGCTGCGGACCGGGACGCGATCTGCTGCGCCTGCGCCGGCTCGGCCACGAAGCCGTCGGCCTCGACGGGGCGAAGGAGTTCGTGGCGATGGCGCGGGCCTATTCGGGATGCGAAGTGCTGCACCAGGATTTCCTCGCGCTGGATCTGCCCGCGGGCCGCTTCGACGGCGTGTTCGCGAACGCCTCGCTGTTCCACGTCCCGAGCGCCGCGCTGCCCGAGGTGCTGCGCAAGCTGCACGCCACGTTGAAGCCGCGTGGCGTGCTGTTCTCGTCGAATCCGCGCGGCAACAACGAGGAAGGCTTCAATGGCGAGCGCTATGGCTGCTTCCACGACCTCGAAGCCTGGCGCGGCTATGTCGGCGCCGCAGGCTTCACCGAGATCGAGCATTACTACCGGCCGCCCGGCCTGCCGCGCGACCAGCAACCGTGGCTCGCGACCGTGTGGCGCAAGGCCTGAATCACCCGCGCCGGTGCGTGCCGATCGCTGCCGGCCGTCCCTCCGGCCAGAAACGCTCCATCAGTGGCTTGACGCTGGTGCCGTGGAAGATCACCGACAGGGTCACGACGATCAGCGTCATGTGAATCAGCTCCAGCGCGACATCTTCCGGCAGGCCGTGCTGGATCGCGTACATCAGGTAATACAGCGAACCGATGCCACGCACACCGAACCAGCCGGCGAGTCCGCGAATGCGCCACGGCGTGCGCGTGCCGATCAGGCCGATCATCACGCTCACCGGGCGCGCCACGAGGAACAGGAACAGCGCCATCCCGACCGCGCGCCAGCTCCACGAATCGACGAACAGCGTGCCGCCGATGAGCAGGATCAGCAACAGTTCGGAGAGGCGCTCGAGATGCTCCTTGAAAATCAGCGACCCCTCGCTGAGGGTGGGCACGTCGTGAACCGGCGCGGCACGCGCCGCGTTCTCTCCCGTCTGCAGCCGGTCGGCCTTGTCGGGCGCGGCGCCTGCGAGCCTGCGTTCGGTTTGCCGCAACGCGACGGCGGCGAAGAACACCGCGAGGAAGCCCCACGCGCTCGCCATGACGCTCAAGCCATACACGATGCCGATGAGGCCGAGGCCGAGAAAATCGTCGAGCAGACCGTGGGCCGCGTCAGCACGGCGCAGGCGAGCCACCCCATGCGCCATCGTCATGCCGCAGGCGACGCCGATCGCGAGCCCCGCGACGGTCGCCCACACCACGTCGACGAGCGCCCAGCGCAGCCCGAACTCGCCCAGCTCGTGCAGTCCGAGCAGGCCCAGACCCAGCATCACGAACGGAAACGCGCTGCCGTCGTTCATCCCCGCCTCGCAGGTCAGCGTGAAGCGCAGCCGGTCCCGGTCGCCGGGGTGGCGCGTCTGAACGTCGGTTGCGAGCACCGGATCGGTCGGAGCGAGGATCGCGCCGAGCAGCACCGCTGCGCCCAGCGGCAGCCCGAGTACGTAATGTCCGAACGCCGCGACCAGGCCCACGGTCACGGCCATCGATGCGAATGCCAGCAGGATCGGCGCTCGCCAGCGCGCGAGGCTCACCGGCACCGGCATCTTTACGCCCGCCGCATAGAGCGAGATCAGCACCGCCGCTTCGGTCAGCACTTCGAGCAGCGCCGATTCCTTGAGCGGATTAAAGTGGAACAGGTTCAGCACCGTCGGGCCCACGATCAGGCCGACGGCGAGATAGATGATCGCCGCTGTTACCGGCAGACGCCGGATCATCGACGAGGCGAGGCCCCTGACGAGCAGCAGCCCGCCGACCAGCAGGAACCATTGCGCATTGGTCAGTCCGTTATCCATTGCAGATGCTCTTCCCTTCTCGTTGGGCCAACCGCCCGGCGCTTGCGCCCGATCAGTCGGCATTTATTTTGGAAGGCGAAAGTATCTACGAATAAGCGGGCAGCCGCGCTACCGTTTCCTGCTGTTACGGGAAAACAGCCTGCAAGGCGCGCCCGGACGGGAAAGTCCATCCGGGCGGGGCAATTGCGCGATCAGAAGAACAGGATGCCGCCGAGCGAAATCGTCCGCGTCTCCAGGTCGCCGGGGAAGAGATCGGCGCCGGTACCTTTTTCGCGGTTGTACTCGCCGACCAGGGTGACGTATTTGTTGAGGCTGTGATAGACGCCGAACGTCGCCGAGCGGAACTTGTTCGTTTCCGCCAGCAGCCCGTCCTTGTCGCGGTTCTCGCCATAGTTCAGGCCGACCTTCGTCTTGCCGAACTTGTAGATCCCCTGCACGAAATAGCCCCTGCCCTTGGTCTCCTCGAACGGTGAGAAGAACAATGCGCCGACCGTCGACAGGCCCAGCCCCTTGCCGTCGAAGCCGTACGCTACCGCCTCGAAATTGCCGAATCCGAGCTTCGCGCCGAGTTCGAGGCCCCTGGCGTCGAAGCTGCCGTCGCCGCTGGTCGTCTGGTGGACCCCGCCCGCCCACACCGAGCCGCTCGTCGTGTCGCCCGCCTTCCAGTCGTAGTTCAGCATCGCCTGGAAGCCCGGATCCTCGGTCTCGTCGCCGGCAAAGCGGTTCGGGTCGAAGATGCCGGCGGAAGCCGAAAAGCCGCCCATCGTCGGCGTCGTGTAGGTGATCTGCGGCTGGAAGCCTGTGTACATGTAGCCGTGGCCGATCATGCCGAAGGTGGTGTTGAACGGCGTCGCAGCGTAGCTGTTGCCACCGACCCCGAGCAGCGTCATGTCGGCGAGGATGATCTTCTGGCCGAACAGGCCGATGTCGCGGCCGAGCTTCACCGTGCCCCAGTCGCTCGAGCCGAACTGGAAGTACAGGTTACGGGTATCGATCTGCGAGAACGGGCTGTCACAGCCGCGATCGCCGCCGCAGGACGGGTCGCTCGGCAGGCCGACGACGTCGGACTTGTCGTTGATCCCGGGTGCGAAGCCGACGTGGGCCTTGATGTCGAGACCCTCGACCTTGGTCGTGAACACGAAGTTGATCCAGCCGGGCAGCAGGCCGTTCGTCAGTGCCGAGTCCTTCGTCTTGACGTCGCCGACTTCCTGCGTGCGGTGCGCATAGAAACCGTTGATCGTGCCGTTGATGTCGAGCGTCGCATCGCCCTGCGAGAAGCTCACTGCGTGCGCCTGTCCGACGGCGGCCGCGCACATTGCCGTGATGAGCACGATGCGACCCGACGCCGCCATTTTCAATCCGCTATTCATTCTTTCCTCCTTGGCCCTGTTCTTTGCCTTGTTCATGTCACGGTCCGCCCCTATCGGCGGCCGGCGCATTGCGGCCACGCGTTCAAGCGCGCCTGCATGCTCTTCGCAAGGCTTGGGCCAAGTGTTTCGTGATCAGGATTTGATCGCTTTTCGGAGTTTTTAGCGTTCATTTACTGCATTTCGCAGCAACACGTGATCCGCTTCGACGCACCGCGGGAGGAATCACCGCAACAGAAATGTTTCAAGTTGGAACAGCTGCAGGAACACCCGTCAGCTTCCCCACCGATAACGCAGGCCGATCCACGCGGTTCGCGGCGCACCGGGAGCCACGGCCTGCTCGCTGCGCCACGCGTCCGGATCCGCTGCGAAGGCGCTATTGGGGCCGACGAAAGAGTTCTCGGCCAGCACGCCGCCCGTCGAATAGCGCTTGTCGAAGACATTGTCGAGGCGGCCGAACAGCATCCAGCCGCTGCCCAGCCGATAGTCGGCACTCATGTTGAACAGGGCATAGCCCGGCACCCTGCCGCGCCCGCCGAACTCGTCGCCGGCGCGATGCGCGTTGTTCTCATTGCCACGGGCGTACTGCCTCGAATATGCAACCAGGTCGGCTCCGACGCGCAGCGCCGCAGTGGCGCGCCAGGACAGCGCGACCTTGAGGCTATGTGCGGGCAGCCCCGGCAGGCGGTCGCCGCTGGAGACGAGGATCTCGTCCTCACCGCAGCCGTCCCGGCCTGCGGTGCTGTTGTTTTCGGCCAGCACGCAGGCCGAAGAGCGGAACACGGCGCGCAGATAATTGTAGTGCAGCTGCCAGTCCAGCGAGCCGGTTTCGCCATCCAGTCCCAGCTCGATGCCGTCGCGTCGCGTCTTGCCGAAGTTCGTGAAGTAGCCGAGGCTGCCGCCGGTGCCGACGAAGAGAATGTCGTCATGGTTGGTGCTGCGGAACGCGCCGGCGTTCCAGCGAACATCATCCGACAGCCGGCCACGCAGGCCGAGTTCGAACGTGCGCGTCACGACCTGTTCGAGGAAGGGGTCGGCCGCCATCGCGTTGGGCAGGCTGCAGGCGTTTTCCGGATCGGCACAACCGAGTTCGATCGGCGACGGAGCCCGGTTGCCCTGGCTGAAGCCGCCATAGCCCGTGAGGTCCGGACTCATCTGCCAGGTGAAACCCAGCGCGGGGTTCAATTTGCGATACGTGAAATCACCGTCGAGATTGCCCGGCGCGTTCGGGCGCAGGCGATCATCGCTGATGACACGAGTGTGGTTGTAACGCAGCGAACCGGTCATCTGCACCGCCGGCGTCAGTGCGACGCTGTCGGTGACGTAAATGCTCGTGGTGCGCGTGCGGCCGAGCAGTTCATTGACCTCTTCCTCGTCGTCGGTGGGCTGGACGCCGCGGCTGCCGTCGAGTTCCCCTTCCTGTCCGGTCTGGCGGAAGTTGCTGCGGCCGCGGTCGTGCGACGCGCCGAGCGCGAACTGGTGCGCGCCGGCGATGCGGCTTCCCTGCAGTGCGACGCCCGCCGCATTCTGGCGCGTCGCGGTGCGGTTGAGCGCGCCGTTCTCATCGTCGCCGGCCTCGAAATCGTCTTCGAGATCGCCGTTCAAGGTGCGAGTGTGCGTGCGCCGCACGTAGGCCGTGCCGGAAAGCTGGTCGCTGTCGTTGAGCCAGTGGCTGCCGGACAACGCCAGCAGCGTGCCGCGATTGCGGGTCTGGTCCGGATGGGTGAAGACGGCCTCGCGCCCCTCGGCGCGCAGCAGGCTTTCGGGCACGACGCCGTTGCCGACGAGATCGGTGCGGGCGTGGGTGAGCGTGAGCGCGAGGTCCGTCACGCCGGCGGTCCAGCCGAACTTGCCGAAGACCTGGCCGACATCGGTCGGCGAGTGGTCGCGCCAGCCGTCCTCCTTGAGCCCTTCGGCGGCCAGGAACCATGACGCTTCGTTGCGCGTGCCGCCGTGTTGAATCGCACCGCCGCGACGGCCGAACGAGCCGCCGTACACCTCGAACTCACCGCCCGGATGAGTGTCGCCGCGCTTGGTTTCGAGCGCCAGGGCTCCACCCAGCGTATTCAGGCCGTAGAGCGGATTCGAGCCGGGCACCAGCGTCATCGACGCGATCGCCGAGCGCGGGATGAGGTCCCAGTTCACGACGTCGCCGAACGGTTCATTCACGCGCACGCCGTCGAGGAACACCGACAGCCCCTGCGGCGTACCGAGCAGCGGCGACGCCGAAAAGCCGCGGTAGTTCAGGTCCGCCTGGTAGGGATTGCCCTGCATCTCATTCACGTTGATGCTCGGCAGCCGGCGCTGCAGGCTCTCGGCGAGCGAAACCCCGCCCGCTTCGCGCAAGCTCTGCGCGGGCATCGTCTGCACATTGGCCGGAATCTGCTCACGCGGCAGGCCGATACCGGGCAACAGCGTCGTGCCGATGATCTCCACCGGCTCGAGCATCGCCTCCGCCGCCTGCGGCGGCATCGCGTTCTGCGCCTCGGCGCTGCCGCCTGCCATCATCGCAGCGGCCAATGCGAGCTGCGAGCATGTCGTCATCGACAGAAGGTATCTTGCGCGGATACCGGAATCGTCCCGCAAAGCGTTCCTGCCTGCCCTCCCCGGCAGGGTTCTTGATGACTTGGTCATACCGGCTGTCTCGATCTTCCTTAGTTGATGTAATGCCCGACACCGATCAGCGCGCCGCCTTCGCGGCGCCCGTACGAGCGCTTGTTCTCGACGCGATTCGTCACCGGATTGCGCCATATGTACGCGATGGGCGGCTCGTCTGCGGACTTGAGCTTGTCGATCATCCCGGCGACGAGTGCGTGCCCTCGGCGTCCTTCAGGCCCCGTGCATGCAAGGTATATGCCATTCTGACCACGCCGGCGCCGGCCGTGACACCGGGTCCAGGCCGGCCATTCCGCACACCCCGCCCCCCTCAACGCCGCCTCGAGGCGCTTCCGGCAGGGTTCGAAGGCTGGCACGCACCCTCGAAGCGAGCGTTGTGTCCGCACCGGCGACACCTATAGTGGAAATGCAAACGCTCGGCACAGACCGGCAGAAACTCCAGGGAGCAACGCATTCGGGAGAAGGAACATGGACACCAGATCAACTTTCCTGGCGGCGATGGCAACACTGGCGCTGATCGTGCCGCCGAGCATGGCGGCTCCCGACAAAGTCAGGGATCAATCCTTCGACGAGCAGGCGCGGGCAGTGCAAGAACGGGTGGAACTCAAACAGGACGCGGGCGTGTTCGGACGGCCCGGCGACGTTCCCGGCGAGGAAGGCCCGCGCGGAAGCTCGGTGGGCGACCGCGATCTCGATCGCTACGTCCAGCGGCTGGGGTTTGAGATTCGCATGAGAAACGCGATCGCAGACCGCGATTCGGCCGGTTTCCACTAACGCCATCCCGCGCCGGGCCTGCATCCCGGCCGGGCGTGCTCGCGAACTTCATTGCGGGAGCGGACCCGCGCTGCCGGCCTGAACGCCGGCCGGACGCGGCGGGTCAGCCGCAGCGATTGCGGTAGAGGGTTGCACGTCGCGAAGATCCGGGAGGCCACCAAGGCCGAGTTCGCCCGCCACCTCGTCGATGAATTGCCGGTGCTCGCGCGGCGCGTTGCTGCGCCAGTGACGCAAGTACTGTGACAAGTCGACGGTGGCGTCGGCCGGATGCAGATTCAGGTAGCGAAGCGCAGCCCAGTGCTCGGGAGCCCGTTCGAACAAAGGCAGCAACAGGTTCGCGACGACCTCGTTGTCGTCGCGGCGGTACGGGTCGCCGGCGAGGACATCGAGCTTCGCATGCAACCATCGGCCCGCCGAAACACCTCCGGGCAAACGGCGATGCGGCTCGGCGACAAGGCGGTCTGCATAGCCGCGCAGCGCCGCAGCGTAATCTTTCCAGGCTGAATAGGGCGCGTCGGTCTGCCAGCGGGTTGCCATGCTGCGAAGCGCGTAAAGGCCCGCGGCTTCGCAAACCGCCTCTTCGAACCACTGGTTGCGCTTGCGCCCCGCGACGCCGGCGGCGCCCGCGAAGTTCGACATGATGTGGCACAGCTCATGTCCGAACTGGTACGCGTATTGCGCCCAGCTCCGGTTGCGCGCCGACAGCCGTATCTGGTATTCGCCGGCGCCTCCCCTTTCATAGAGGGTTACCGGGCTACCGGGAGCATGCGTGACCAGGATCGGCTGATCGAGCACACCTCCGCGGCGGCTGATCAACTCGTCGGCGACGGCACGGAGCAGTGTTTCGATCTCCTCGCGATCGGCTGAGCCCCACCCCTCGCCTTCGACGAGAATCGTCACGCCGCCCGGAGCTTCTGCAGCCCCGGCAGCGGGCGCACGGGACAGAGCAGCGATCCCGATCAGCATCGCGAAAACAAGAATCAGCCGTGCGACGATTCGGTTCTCATCCATCTCACCGTTCCTCCCGGCATCGATGCGGCGGCGCCGTTGCACAGGCGGCACCTGCGCTGTCACGCAAGTGCCGCCACCGCTCCCCCGGATTTCGGCTGTTGCCGCCGGGGAGTCAGCACATCAGGATTTGTGCAGCTTGAACACCCACACCGAACCGCCCTGCTCGAGGAAGTTCACGCGCTTGGCGACGTCGCCGCCCCACAGCGGCACCGCGCCGCCCCAGCCCGACACGACCGCGACGTACTGTTCGCCGTTGTCATCCCAGGTGATCGGCGGCGCAATGATCCCGGAACCGGTCTGGAACTTCCACGCCTCGGCGCCGGTGGTCGCGTCGACCGCCTTCAGATAGCCTTCCGGCGTGCCGTAGAACACCAGGTTGCCGCCGGTCGTCAGCACGCCGCCCCACAGCGGCGCGTTGTTCTTGACTTCCCAGACGATCTTGCCGCTGACCGGGTCGACCGCGCGCAGCGCGCCGATGTAATCGTCGTGCAGCGGCTTGATCGTGAAGCCTGCGCCGAGGTAGGCGGCGCCGCGCTTGTACGACACCGGCTCGTTCCAAATGTCCATCGCCCATTCGTTGGCCGGCACGTAGAAGTAGCCGGTCTTCGGGCTGAACGCCATCGGCATCTGGTTCTTGCCGCCGAGGAAGGACGGGGCGTTGAGCACGGTCGTGCCCTTCTTGCCGTCGCCGCCGCCTTCGGTGAACGGGTTGCCGGGACGCTTCGTGTCATCGTAGATCGGCCGTCCGGTCTTGAGGTCGATGCCCTTCGCCCAGTCGATCTGCTTGACGAACGGGAAGGCGTTCAGCAGCTTGCCGTTGGTGCGGTCATTGACGAAGAAGAAGCCGTTGCGGTCGGCCTTGCCGCCGGCCTTGACCGTCTTGCCGGTCTTCGGGTCCTTGTATTCGAAGGACACGAATTCGTTGACGCCGTCATAGTCCCAGCCGTCGTGCGGCGTGGTCTGGTAGTGCCAGACGATCTTGCCGGTGTCCGGATCGATCGCGACCGTCGAGGATGAATACAGGTTGTCGCCCGGGCGCAGCCAGCTGTTCCACGGCGACGGGTTGCCGGTGCCGATGAAGATCAGGTTGACGTCCGGATCGTAGTAGGCCGACAGCCACGGTGCGGCGCCGCCGGTTTTCCACAGGTCGCCCGGCCACGTCGCGTTGGTCTTGCCCGAGATGCCGTTCTCGACCTCTTTGCCGGCCGCATCGTACTTGAAACCCATGTGGCCTTCGACGACCGGCCGCGTCCACACCAGCTTGCCGGTCTTGGCATCGCGCGCATCGACGCGGCCGACGATGCCGAATTCGCCGCCGGAGTTGCCGGTGATGACCATGCCCTTGACGATCTGCGGCGCCGCGGTGAAGGAGTAGCCGGCCTTGTAGTCCTCGATCTTCTCCTTCCATACGACCTTGCCGGTGTCCTTGTTCAGCGCGACGAGCTGCGCGTCGAGCGTGCCGAAGATCACCAGGTCGCCATAGATTGCGGCACCGCGGTTGACGACGTCGCAGCACGGCATGATGCCGTCCGGCAGGCGGTGCTCGTACTTCCACAGCTTCTCGCCGGTCTTGACGTCGAGCGCGAAGATGCGGCTGTAGGACGCGGTGACGAACATCTTGCCGTCGTGCACGATCGGCTGCGACTGCTGCCCGCGCTGCTTTTCGCCGCCGAACGAGAACGACCACACCGGCACGAGATTCTTGACCGTCTCCGGGTTGATCTGCGTCAGCGGGCTGAAGCGCTGCCCTTTCGTGCCGAGGCCGTGCGTAACCACCTGCGTGGTGACCGTGTCGTCGTTCAGGATGTCCGCATCGGTCACTTCCTTCGCCTGGGCGACTCCGACGCCCGCGAGAGCGAGCGCGAGAACCGTGGCGGCGACGGGCCCCCGTATGTTTTTCCGGATCTGCTTCATTTACCTTCCTCCTTGCATTTCTCGTCGTTTTGTTCGGGAACGCCCCCGGACAGGTTCGTCCGGTTCGACAGCCATTCCCGCAAGGGCCATGCCATCGGCAGGCATATACCAAAATAGGTATTCCCGGCCGCAAGCGCAGGAATTTCTCGCCGTAAACCTGTAGCGAATGACAGCAGTCGTTCCGTTTCGGAACAGCACGGATATCCGCGAGTCCCGGGCCCGCCGCGTCACCGCCATGGCACAGGCCTTGCTGAAAGCCGGTCATAGCGCGGCGTCCCGCGCCCGGCGGAGGGGGTTTCATGTTGATTGTCAGTTTGGTGCGGACGAATCGTGGCCTTCGAGTCGGTCGCCGTTGTCGGCGCATGCACCGCGCAGGACGCGACGCGATTGAAATGCCTGCCCTCCCGATGCCGCCGCAGTTCCGCCGCCGGGCCGAGTCCGGGGAGGCGTACCGCCGTCCGGTCGCGCATCGCTTTCCCGCCGCCGAACCGGCAGTCCGGGGCGCTGGCGATGCATGCTAAGTCGACGACGCTCGGCACCCGTGTGGGCCTTGCGCTGATCGCCACGCTCGCGCTGATCATGCTTGCGGGCGCCGGGTGGTGGGTGCGCGAGACGCGCCGGGCGATCCACGAGGAAGTCCAGGCCGCAAGCCATGTCGCACAGCAGTGGATCGACGTGCTGGTGTCCGAAACCCTGCGCGACCCCACCGACGGGCCGGTGCGGCTGATGGCGCATCTGCGCGCGGTCGGGCGCCTGCGCGCCAACCAGCTCGAAGTGATCGCGGCCGACGGCGTGCGCAGGTACCTGTCGCCCGAACCGACCTACAAGGCCGGCCGCTTCGCGCCCGAGTGGTTTGCCGGCTGGCTCGCGCCGGCCGTGGCCCCGCGCCACTTCGATGCCGGCGATCAGCGCATCGTGCTGCGCCCGGACGCCTCGCGCGCGATCCTCGACGCCTGGGACGACCTCAGCACCGGACTGGGCTCGGCGCTGGCGCTGCTGCTGCTCGTCGCGCTCGCCGCACGGCTGGCGCTGAACCGCGCGCTCGCCCCGCTCGCCCGCATCGATGCGGCCCTTGCACGCGGCGCCGACGGCCGCTTCGATATCCGCCTGCCGGGCTACCGTGTCATCGAACTCGACCGCCTCGCCGGCAGCTACAACCGTCTTGCCGATACCCTCGACCAGGCGCGCGCGCAGAACCTGCGGCTGGAACAGGACCAGGCGTTTGCGCGCGCCGTGCAGGCGCGCCTCGCGGAGGAGCGGCGCGTGATCGCGCGCGAGCTGCACGACGAGCTCGGCCAGGCGATCACCGCAGTGCGCGCGATCTCCGGCGCGATCCTGCAGCGCTGCGAGGACCAGCCGCAGATTTACGGCAGCGCGCAGGCGATCCTCGCGATGACCGGCCAGATGCAGGACGGCGTGCGCGCGATCCTGCAGCGCCTGCGTCCGGCCAGCGCGAATGGCAACGGCCAGCTCGACCGCGCGGTGGCCGACTACTGCCGCCTGTGGTCCGGCCACCATCCGCATATCCGCGTCGACTGCGTCACCTCGCCGCCGGGAGCAGCGACCGACGAGGCGCTCGGGCTCACCGTGCTGCGCCTGCTGCAGGAAAGTCTCACCAACGTCGCCCGCCATGCCGGCGCGTCGCGCGTCGAAGTGCGCCTGGAGTTCAAGTCCGATGCGGTCGCGCTCGAAGTCTGCGACAACGGTCGCGGCCTGGCAGCCGAACCCGGTGCCGGACGCTTCGGCCTCGCCGGCATGAAGGAGCGCGTCGCCGAATGGCGCGGCGAACTGCGCCTTGACACGCCGCCCGGCGGCGGCCTGCGCGTGAGCGCGCATCTACCGAAAAACCCGCCTTGCGAGGAACTCCCCGATGGCCTGCGCACCGCTTGAAAGCCTCCGCCTCATCCTCGCCGACGACCACGCCGTCGTCCGCATGGGTTTTCGCATGCTGCTCGAAGGCGCCGGCGCGCACGTGGTCGCCGAAGCCGACAGCGGCGAGGCGGCGCTCGCGGCCTTCGCCGAACACCGCCCCGATGCCTTGCTGATGGACGTATCGATGCCCGGCATCGGCGGGCTCGCCGCGCTCGAACGCCTGCTCGCGCGCAGCCCCGATGCCCGCGTGCTGATGCTCTCCGCCCACGAGGATGCGCAGATTCCGCTGCGCGCACTGCGCGCCGGCGCCACCGGCTACCTGTCCAAGCGCGCCCAGCCGCACGAACTGGTGCGGGCCGTGGCGCGGATCGCACGCGGTCAGCGTTACGTGGACCCGGAACTGGCGCCGCAACTGGCGCTGGCCCAGTTCGGCGGCAACGGCGATCCGGCCGATGCCCTCACCGACAAGGAATTCGCCGTCTTCCTGCAACTGGCGCAGGGCAACTCGGTGAACCAGGTCGCCACCACCCACAAGCTCAGCCCGAGCACCATCGGCACGCATCTCTACCACATCAAGCAGAAGCTCAACGCCACCAATGCCGCCGAACTCGCGCTGATCGCCGTGCGCAGCGGCCTGATCACGGTGTGAAGCGCGACATCAATGACCGTGCGCCGCGTACCGGAACCGCTTCCCACGCCGTGAGCACGCTCATCCGCCGGTTCGCCGCGGTGCTGTGCGTGCTGATCGGCGCCATGGCTGCAACGACGTCCTTCGCCGGCGAGCTGACCCGCGCCGACCTCGAACGGCGCTTCGCCCCGCCGCTGCGCGTCGGCGACAAGGCCGGCGACGTGCCGGTGTGGCCGATCGGCAGCGAACTCGCGCCCGATGACGGCCCCGTCGGCTGGGCGTTCGAGTCAATCGATCTCGCGCCCATTCCAGGCTTCGAAGGCACGCCGATCAACCTGCTGATCGCGCTCGATGCGCGCGGCAACTTCATGAGCGTCGAGGTGCTGCGCCAGCACGAGCCGGTGTTCCTCGGCGGGCTTGGCGAAAGCCCGCTGCACGAGTTCGTGCGCCAGTACGCAAACCGCAACCTGAGCCAGTCGATCACCGTATCGACCGTCTACGGCGCCTCCTCCGCAGCGGAGGGTGCCGGCAATCGGGTCGTGCTCGACGGCATCACCAAGGCCACCGCGTCGGTCCGCATCGTCAATCAGACCGTCCTCACCGCCGCGGTCGCGGTCGCGCGCGCCCGCCTGGGCTTCGCGGCGCCGTCCATCGCCGGCCCGCCCGCACGGGCGCGCGAGGACCGGTACGAGCAGCGCAGCTTCAATGATCTGCTCGACACCGGCGCGATCGCCACGCTGCGCCTCGCCAACCGCGACGCCGAGGCGCTGTTCGCCGACAGCGACGCCGCGGGACTCGATCCAGCAGCACTCGCCGCGCCCGACGAGACCTTCGTCGAGTTCTACGTCGCCTGGCTCAATCCACCGGGCATCGGCCGCGCGATCCTCGGCGACGCGGGCTTCGCCGAACTGCAGCGTGCGCTGGAGCCCGGCCAGCAGGCGTGGTGGGTCGCCACCGCCGGACGCACCTCGTTCCTCGACGAGCACTTCGTGCGCGGCACCGCGCCGGCCCGCCTGACGCTCAGGCAGGGCGGCGTGCCCTTCGAGCTGCGCGATGCGGATCTCGATCCGCGCACACCGCCCGGCGCACCACCGCTGAACGCAGCGCTGGTCCTCAAGGCGGCGCCGCTGGCCGGCGTCGACCCCGGCAGCGTGCAGGATTTCGGACTGACGCTGGCCCGTGCGCGCGGCGCCATCCTGCCCGAGATCACCCACCGCGGCGTGCAGGTGAATTACCGCGCGCCGGAGTCCTACTTCGAGCGCCCCCCGGCACCGCCGCCCGACTGGCTGATCGCCTGGCAGGACCGGCGCACCGATCTCACAGTGATCGGCGCGGCGCTCGCACTGCTCGCCGCGGTGCTCGCGCGCCCGCGCTGGATCAGCCTGTCGCCGCGCCGGCTGAAGCTGTTCCGCTTCGGCTTCCTCGCCTTCACGCTCGGCTACCTCGGCTGGCATGCGCAAGGCCAGCTGTCGATCGTGCAGCTCACCGGCGCGGTCAAGATGCTCTATGCCGGCCAGAGCCTCGCGAGCTACCTCTACGATCCGGTCTCGCTGCTGCTCATCGCCTTCACGCTGGCGAGTTTTCTCGCCTGGGGCCGCGGCGCCTTCTGCGGCTGGCTGTGCCCGTTTGGCGCGCTGCAGGAATTCGCGGCGCACCTGGGCCGCCTGTGTCGCCTGCCGCAGCGACGCCTGCCGCGACGTCTTGCGCAGTGGCTCGACCGCGGCCGCTATGCGCTGCTGCTCGCCCTCGTCGGCGCGGCAGCATTCGCGCCGCGAGTGGCCGGGAAGCTGGTCGAAGTCGAACCGTTCAAGACTGCGATCACCGTCGGCTTCGACCGCACCTGGCCCTTCGTCGCCTATGCCGGAGTGCTGCTCGCACTCGGCACCGTGTATTACAAGTTCTTCTGCCGCTACCTGTGTCCGCTCGGTGCCGCCATGGTGCTCGGCGGCAAACTGCGCCTGCTGCGCTGGCTGCCACGCCGCAGCGAATGCGGAAAACCCTGCCAGCGCTGCCGCCATCGCTGCGCCTACGACGCGATCGACCGCAATGGCGCCATCCGCTACGACGATTGCTTTCAGTGCCTCGACTGCGTGGGTATCTATCACGATCCGGAGCGTTGCGCGCCGGTGATGCTGCTGCGCCGCAAGGCACGGCACGCCACAACGACCGTCCTGAGCGGAAGGCCACGGTGACTGCGCCAACTTTCCGCACCACGACGGTCATTTGATAAAAGTCCTGACTCCGCAATCGGGACAGCTTCATCCATTTCCTCACCAGGTTGGCATTCACGCCATTGGCCAGCGCCACCCAAGCCACCGATGCTCCCGGCTCGCCGCACGCCTGAACAACGGCCTGCCTGAATTCCTCGCTGTGCTGCCGCTTCTGGCGTTGCGGTTTCGCAATCTCCATGATGGTGTCCACGATCGTTGATGGTGGACACCATCCTCCTCAATCGCGGCGCTCCATCGCAGATGACTTCGCCGGATGCTTACGCAGCGAGAGATTCTGCGGCGCATTGTCCTTGCACAGCGTGCTGGCGTCCTCGCCAAAGCTGACATCGAGGACCCAGTGAAGCCGGTTTTCGATGGTCTGATCACAAACGACAAATTCTGCGTCACCCGCTTTGTCCGGCTGACACTGACCTCGCCGCGCCATGACTGGCGGCGACAGGGCACGGCTCAGCATGCTGCGTGTCCTTCCGCGGAGAGTGTTCTCTGCGGAGGGGGCCATGAAACACCAATGGCAGATTCGCCGGCAGACGAAGCCGTTGCCGGACGGTCAGCAGCGGTGGGATCGAGCCTACCAGCTGTTGCTGGAATGGAGCCGGTGTCCGGCGGCGCCTCCGCATCCACCGGCAAAGGAGAAGGATGATGCGAGTTGCCGTGTATGTGAGGGTATCGACCTCGAACCAAGTCCACCAGCAGACCATTGATCAGCAACTCGATCGCCTGCGAGCCCATCTCCAAGCACAGGACCTTACCCTGACGGATCAGAACATCTACCGTGACGACGGCTTCAGCGGCGCGCGCCTGAACCGTCCCGGGTTGGATCATCTGCGCGATGCCATACGGGAGCGCAGTATCGATCGGGTGGTGCTGACGGCGCCGGATCGGCTGGCGCGCAATTATGTCCATCAGATGCTGCTGCTGGAAGAATTCGAAGAGCATGGCTGCCAGGTCGAATTTCTCGACCGCCCGATGAGCCAGGATCCGCACGACCAGCTGTTGTTGCAGATTCGCGGAGCGGTGGCCGAATACGAACGCACCCTCATCACCGAACGGATGCGCCGTGGCCGCCAGGCAAAGCTGCGCGCCGGAGTGTTGTTGCCCTGGACGCGGGCGCCCTACGGCTACCGCCTTCATCCCGATCGGCCGCGCGATCCGGGCGGGGTGGTGCTGGAACCCGGCGAGGCCGCCGTGGTGGCGGAAATCTTTGCGCTTTACCTGGAGCCCCAGGTGAGCCTGTTGCAACTGGCGCGCACGCTTGCCGAACGTCATATACCGTCGCCCGGCGGCAAGTCGGTGTGGGCAGTCGCCACCTTGCACGGGATACTGACGAATCCCGCCTATACCGGCCAGGTCTATACTGGACGAGTACGTTACCGCCCACCCCGTATCCGGCGTTCGGCGACCCACCCGATTGGCCGGCCGCACGAAAGCCGCATCCCGGTGCCACGCGCCGAATGGATTGCGGTGGCGACGGTGCCGGCCATCGTGGCCACCGAACAGTTTGACCTGGTACAAAGCGAGTTGGCGAAGAATCGATGCTTTTCGCAACGCAACAACACGGCGCACCCCTACCTGCTGCGGGCGCTGGTCAGCTGCGGCTACTGCCGGTATGCCTGTATCGGTCGCACGGCGGTCCGTTCTCCCTATTCGTATTACATGTGTTCGAGCAAGCTCAGATGGGCCATGTTGGGGCGTGAGCCTTGCCATGCGCGTTTTGCTCCGGCCGGCCAACTCGATGATCTGGTGTGGCGCGACTTGTGCGAAGTGCTGACCCATCCGGCTGAACTCACGCGGGCGCTGGAGCGGGCGCACGGCGGACAGTGGTTGCCGCAGGAATTGCAGGCACGCCGGGAGAACCTGCGCCAAGGCCGGGTCAGCCTGGGCCAGCAGATCGACCGCCTGACGGAAGCCTACCTGCACGACGTCATTGCCCTGCCTGAGTACGAGCGGCGGCGTCGCGACTTGGAACAGCGCGATCAGGCGTTGGCGGAACAGGAGCGCCAGTTGTCCGCCCAAGCCGACCGGCATGAGGAACTCGCCGGCACCGCCATCGCCATCGAGAACTTCTGCGCCCGCGTATGCGCTGGACTGGATAACGCCAGCTTCGAGCAGAAGCGCCAGTTGGTCGAACTGCTGATCGATCGGGTCATCGTCACGGACACCGCGGTGGAAATCCACTATGTGATTCCCACCGACCGGAGCAGCGAGCACGTCCGTTTTTGTCATTTGCGTACAGACTATCTCCACGCCCCAGTGCGCACGCACCGCTGCAGCCAGCTCCTCGGCGCTGAGCGCGCGGGAGCTGATGTAGTAGCGTCGCTCAAGCTCGGACTCCTTGTCGCCGACGACACGGATGGAGTCGATACGCCCGATCGTCATGCATTTGGGCCACTCGGCCGGATCGACGATGCCCTTGGCTGGCAGCACCGAGGCGATCTGACCGACGGTGCGCCCGTGACCGCGCTCGACCAGGTGTTCGCGGTCGACCGACTCGCCCCCGTGTTGATCGATGAAGGCGGTCTCGATCGCCTCAAGCAGCTTGGGCTGGTTGCCCTTGACCATCAGCAAGTAGTCGCCCTTCTTCGCAACGATCTGTTTGGCAATGGTTTTCTGGCACCCCATGGCGTCGATGGTGACCAGCAGTCCCTTGAACGACAGCGCCTCGAGCAGCTCGGGAATCGCGGTGATCTCGTTGCTCTTGGCCGCCACCTTCTCCTGGCCGAGCACGAGCCCCAGATCGGTGGCGAACGCACTGACCATGTGGATTGCACTTTCGCCGCCACTGCCCGAGCCGCGCACCGTCTTGCCGTCGACGGCGATCGTGCCGCTCAGCGCAGCATCGTCGCTGAGCGCCCCCACGACGCCACCGACCCAGCGCCGGAAGGCCGCTTCGAACTGCTTCGGGTCGAGCGCCCGCAGGATGCGCAGGAAGGTTTCCTCGGACGGGACGCCGTTCTTGAGCACGAGGAAGCGGCGCAGCCACGCTTCCTTCTTGCGCGCCCAGAAGGCAATGTCCTCGACAGCGTCGGAGTCCGAGAGCACAGCGGCGATCATGATCACCAGAATCTCCCGGAAGTCGTGCAAGGTACCGTTGCTCGGTTTGCGCGGATCATCGATTTCGTCCAGACAGCTCATCAAGGATACCCTTTGCGTCGCACTCACGCTCTTCGTCCAAAAGACGAGAGTAGACGTGATTTTCGAAGGGTTCACAAGATGAATGCATAAGATGTTGAAGGTTAACGACTATTTTGAAAGTGCTATGCCATCAGTGAAAATGCTTTCCGAGTGCGGAAGCCCTGACTCCGCATTCATCGCGAAAAGGCGTTCAATACCCGTCGCTTCTTACCCAGTGTTACTTCGGAGTAACCCGCCTGGCGCAGATGCTCAAGAAACGCGTCAATATGATGTTCGCGCAGCCCGGGGCACGCGCCATCTTCGAATGTGTCGTTCGTGGTCATATGAATGCTCCTCGACCAGCCTGATTGCCAGCCTGAAGAAATCATATGAATAATGCCGACTCTGAAATCGTCGAACGTCAGTCGACACCAGAACCTTTAACCCATGAATCGGCATAATCCGGGAGTCGGCATTACGCGGCCGAAAACGCCATCCGTCCCTTCGTCGTCGGCAGGAATTATCCTCGGTCAACTATTAGGCAAGGTCTGCCGCCGGGATCGGCCACTTGTGTGGCGGGCCGCGTACTTGAGTTTGCATAATTTCAGAGGCTTTCGAGGAATTTGAGGACAGCGTCGCTTGGGCGGTAGCGTTTGCGCTTGGTCTCCGGCGGCGCGAGCGTATCGAGGGCACGTTCCTTCATTGCCAGGTCGGCCTCGACGTAGCCATGGGTCGTGACCGGGCTCTCGTGCCCCAGCCACAAGGCGATGACCGTGATGTCGACGCCGGCCTGCAACAGATGCATGGCGGTCGTGTGCCTCCAGGAATGGGGCGATATTCTGCGCCCCGCCAGCCGCGGACACTGCGTCGTCGCCGCCGTGATCGCGAGGGCAAGTCGCTCGGCGACATTCGTGCGGGTCATCGCTCGCCCGCTGCGGTTGGGGACGAGGGGCTGGTCGGTGCGCAAATCTGCATACTTCAACCAGTGACGGATTTCGGCCGCCGTTTCTTTCCACAGCGGCACGGTTCGTTGCTTGCGGCCCTTTCCATGCAGACGCACCGAGGACGTCGCGCCGAGCGTGACATCGGCGACCCGGATGCCGATCATCTCGGAAACCCGCGCGCCGGTGTTGTAGAGCAACGCGAACATCATCCGATCACGACGACCACACCAGGTGCTCGTGTCGGGGGCGGCGAGAACGGCTTGAACCTCATCGCGGGAGAGATACTCGAGCAGGGGCCGCTCGAAGCGTTTCATGGGTATTGCCAGAATCTGCTGCGCGAGTTGCAACGCCGGCGGGCATTGCAAGGCCACGTAATGGGCAAAGGCGCGCACCGCAGCCAGTCGTGCGTTGCGGCTGCGCACCGTGTTGCGGCGCTCGGTTTCGAGGTGGGCGAGGAAGTCGAGGACCAGTGCCGCATCGAAATCCCCCAGCGTCAGCTTGGCCGGTGGCTTGCCCCGTTCTCGTTCTGCATAGGTCAGCAGCAGCCGGAAGGTATCGCGATAGGCCACAACCGTTCTCGGACTGGCGTTCTGTTGCTGGATCAGACGTTCGGCAAAGAAGCGCTGGAGCAAGGTGGCGAAGTCGGCGGGAACTGCGAGCAAGGGGTTCATCGCGTCGCTCCCTCGGTGTAACGATGGAAGCGTTCGGCGGCAATCGCCATCAGTTCTGGAATACCGGTGAAGTACCAGTAGGTGTCGCTCACCTTGGCATGTCCGACGTACGTCGATAGCGCCAGGACGGCCCGGTCGACATCGATGCCCTGCTCGTAGAAGCGCAAAGTGCTCCTGACTATGAAGGTGTGCCTCATGTCATGCAGGCGGTGATGCGGGTAGTCGCCGCGGGGCTGCCAGCCGAGTTGCTGACACAGCGCCTGCAAGGCGTACAGGATGTCGCGCCGATTCGCACAATGGCCGTCATCGCGCAGGAAGAACCGGTCGCAGGCGGGTCGAGGCACGAGCCGGTCACGCTGAAGAGCATATGCGTCCAGGTACTCAGTTACGGTCAGATGAAGCGGCACCAACCGCTGCCGGTGGAACTTGGCTTCCCGGATACGGAGGATTCCGGCCTCGAGGTCGACGTCGGCGCGTGTGAGCCCGAGCGCTTCGGAGATGCGCAGGCCGCTGGCGGCGAGCAAGCCGAAGATGCACCGGCAAGTCGCCGGCCGCAAACCATGCTCCGGCGCCAGGCCATTGGCTGCATCGAGCAGCGCGATCAACTCCGCCTCGGTGTAGATATGCGGCACCAGGCGCCGGTGCGCCGGGCCGAAGAGACCTCGTGGTGGCATCTCCGTCGCCGGATCGTCGCGCAGGCAGAAGCGTGCGAAGCCACGCAGAACGTCGATACGGCGTGCCCACGTGAGCGGATTTGGGCGCTGCGAAGACCGTGCCCATGCGCTGGCCAGCGCCACCGTCAGGTGATCTGCGGTACCACATCGGTCAGCAAAGCGGGCAAAGGATCGAAGCTGCGTGGCATCGATGCTGAGCTCGAATCCGTGACGGCGGCGATACGCCAGATACGTCTCGACCCGAGTCATCCAGGAAACCGGGGCGTTCATGACCGACTCCCGGGCCACGGCAGGGCCACGGCCCGCAAGCCTTCCAGATCGACGCGCGCGTAGCTGTTGGCCGTGTCGAGGCTTTGGTGGCGCAGGAAGTCGGCGATTTCTTTGACGGAGGCCCCTGAGCGCTGCAGATGCGTCGCCATGGTCCGCCGAAGTACATGGGTGTTGCAGAACCGATCGCTCAGCCCGCAGCGAACAAAGGCGCGATTCATCGAATTACGGATCGCCGGTACGCCCAACGGTTTGTCGAAGGGCGCGCGGTGTCGTACGAACAATGCCCGGTTCACGGTCTGCGGTCGTCCCCGCCGTAGGTACTGAGCGATGGCTTCGCCGGTGGACTCCGGCAGGGGCAACTGCTGCACGCGTTTGCTCTTGGTGCTGCTGATCGTCAGCGTTGCGCTGCGCCAGTCCACCGACTCCAGGGTCAGGTAGGTGACTTCATGGCCGCGCAGACCAAGATCGAGCAGGCAGCGCGCGATGGCGTAATCGCGCAGTCCGACAGGGTCAGCGCGATCGAATGCCTTCAGGAAGGCATCCAGTTCGGCGTCCGCGAGCACTTTGGGCAGAGTGGTGCGGCGCCAGTCCGCAATTCTTGGCAGGGAGGCCGCCAAGGCAGCGGTCGACTCACCCAGCAGGGCACGGTAACGAAAGTAGCTGCGCAGACTGTTGCCGACGACGCGCAGCGATGACGGCCGCAAATGTGAACTCAACTCGGCAAAGAATGTATCCAAGCGCGCTGCGGACAGCTGCGCGATCACGGGAGTTGAAACTCCAAACTCGCGAACAAGGAAGGTGCCGACATGGTGAACTCGGCGGTCACGGGTGACGGGAGCCAACCCACAAATGTTCGAGAGGTACTCGCCAAACCGCTCGAGTTCAACCGCCACCGGATCCGTCAATGTCGCTGCCGATGGGTCGCCGGGCAGCAGGCGGAGCATATGCCGTAGCGCTGCGCCTGAACTGGCGGCAGAGGGATAGCAAGGCGCCGGGCATGTGCAGGCAGGGAGGTGGTCGTGCAAGAAGCGCTTGATGAGCGCAGCATCAAGGCGCGACATCCTGATCTCGTCAGTCTTGATCCAGTGGCTGAAATGGGCCAGACCGCCCAGATAAGCGCGGATGGTGTGATCGGGATAGCGCTGGTTGCGCAACGCTTCGATGTAGGGGGCGACGACGTCGTTGAGCGGGCCGTCAGTCAGCCAGTCGCGACGAGCAAAGTTCGTCAGGCACGCATCCGTAGGCATGGTGTGCTCCTGTGGTGAGGGATCGGACTCACAGGAAACACCAATTCTTATGGCAGGTTCGCCGACAGCAATGAGAGCTGAGACCCCCGATGGCCCTAGGCTTCGCGGACGGTAGCGAGCAAACCTTGCCTAATAGTTGACCGAGGATAATTGCGCTTATCGAAATGTTTCGATAACCGGAAAGCGTGGCAGTTCTGCGACACGCAAGCCGGCGCCCAGGCCAGCGCGCTGATCTACTCGTTGATCGAGACCGTCAAGGCCAACGGGCTCGAGCCCTACACCTGGCTGCGCAAAGTGCTCAGGCAACTGCCGAAGGCACGTTCCGTGGAAGACTTCGAGGCGCTGCTGCCGTGGAATATGCATGGTACCGATTTGGCCACTGAATCCCTCGCCTGAAAAGGAGGGGGTTCATGGATCACTTACCGTAGACGAGTGCGCGACCTCCGCATCATCCGTTTGGGTGATTCGTCCTCAAGCAGGTTCGGATAGCCTTCAAATTGCCTGACCGATCAGTCAATCAATTAATCAGTCCCAATAACTGCAGATCAGGCACGGTTGAATCAACAAGGAATCGGTCATCGCGATGTTTCGCACGCGCGCAGAGCACTGGCTTGCGGGCTCCGGCACGTCTGACCTTCTATGAACGGCGCCGCCCGGGCACCGCTTCACACACTCGGAGATGAATATATGTCGTTAGATTTTCTGCGCAGGGACAACGAGTTGAAAGACCACTCGCTGATCGGAGACGAATATTTCGGAGAGGAGCAACCGTCGGTGATCTACGAGCGCCGGCCGGTCACCGATCCGGACGGGAAGGCGATCGACGGCCTGTACTCGGCCTGGATTACGCTGAACAACCCGGCGCAATACAACTCCTACACGACTGAAATGGTGAAGGGCGTGATCGCAGCCTTCCAGCGCGCCTCATCTGACCGCGACGTGGTCGCAGCCGTATTTACGGCGGTGGGCGACAAGTCCTGGTGCAGCGGGGGCAACACGGCCGAATACGCGTCCTATTATTCGCGTCGCCCGACCGAGTATGGCGATTACATCGACCTGTTCGTGGGGATGGTGGATTCGATCCTCAACTGCAAGAAACCGGTGATCTGCAGGGTGAACGGCATGCGAGTTGCCGGCGGGCAGGAAATCGGCATGGCGACCGACCTCACAGTTTCGTCGGACATGGCAGTGTATGGCCAGGCGGGGCCGAAACACGGCAGTGCTCCGGTGGGCGGGTCAACGGATTTCCTCCCGTGGTTCCTGTCGATGGAGGATGCGATCTACAACTGCGTCTCGTGCGAGCTGTGGAGTGCGTACAAGATGAAGTTCAAGGGCATGATCTCAAAGGTGGTCCCGGTGCTCAAGAAGGCTGGCGAATGGGTTCCGAACCCGAAGGTGCGCACCGACACCTGGGCCGAAAATGGTCAGGTGGTGTACGGGGAAATGGTCCAGGGTGCGGCACTGAACGAGGCCGAGGCCGTGATCGCCGAGTGCACGGTCGATTTCGAGCTGCTGGACAAGGAGGTCAATGCGCTGATCTGGCGCTTCACCAACCTCTTCCCCAACTGCCTGATGAATTCGATCGACGCCATCCGCGGCAAGAAGAGGTTCTTCTGGGACCAGCAGAAGGCAGCGCAGCGCCACTGGCTCGCGGCGAACATGAACAACGAGGCGTGGCTCGGGTTCAACGCGTTCGAGTCACGCAAGCTCACGGGCAAGGACACGATCGACTTCGTGAAGTATCGCCAGCTCATTGCGAAGGGCGTGCAGATCGACGAACACTTCGCCGAACAGGTTCTTGCAGCGCCGCGTTGAGCCATGACTGACACGGTGCATTCGCACCGGAGCGCCGGTAACGCTCCACCTCCGTTACCGGCGCCGCTTTAGCAAAAAAAAAAGCGAAGGTGTCACGCAGAAGGGCGGAGAGGAAAGCAGCTTAAAGTCCCAAAGCGTATTTGCGACACCCCCGGGAAACCGGTACTGCGCCATCCCGAGGCTCACATCCCCTGGTAGATCGGCCCTTCACCGCCCTGCGGCACGACCCAGTTGATGTTCTGCGTCGGATCCTTGATGTCGCAGGTCTTGCAGTGCACGCAGTTCTGCGCGTTGATCTGCAGGCGCGGGTGGGTGCCGTCCGGGTCGCGCACGATCTCGTAGACGCCGGCCGGGCAGTAGCGCTGTTCGGGGGCGTCGTACTTCGCGAGGTTGATCGCGATCGGGATCGACGGATCCTTCAGCTGCAGGTGGCAGGGCTGGTCTTCCTCGTGGTTCGTGTTCGACAGGAACACGGACGACAGCTTGTCGAACGTCAGCACGCCGTCGGGCTTCGGATAGGCGATCTTGTAGCACTCGGACGCGGGCTTGAGCGCAGTGTGGTCGGCCGTGTTGTGCAGCGTCCACGGCGCCTTGCCGCGGAACACCTGCTGGTCGATGCCGAACAGCAAGGACCCCATCCACAGGCCTTTTTTCATGTAGGGCTTGAAGTTGCGCGTCTGGTGCAGTTCCTCGTACAGCCAGCTCGCGCGGAACGCATCGGGGAACGCGGCCAGTTCGTCGCGGCTGCGCCCTGCGGCCAGCGCGCCGAAGGCCGCCTCGGCGGCGAGCGAGCCGGACTTGATCGCGGCATGGCTGCCCTTGATGCGCGCGGCGTTGAGGAAACCGGCGTCATCGCCGACGAGCGCGCCGCCCGGGAACACCAGCTTCGGCTGGCTCTGCAGGCCGCCCGCTGCGAGCGCGCGCGCGCCATAGGCGAGCCGCTTGCCGCCTTCGAGGAACTTGCGGATCTCGGGGTGCGTCTTGTAGCGCTGGAACTCCTCGAACGGCGCCAGATGCGGGTTCGTGTAGTTGAGCCCCACGACATAGCCGACGGCAACGAGGTTGTCTTCGAGGTGATACGCGAAGCCGCCGCCGTACGTGGCGCTGTCCATCGGCCAGCCGGCAGTGTGGACGACCAGGCCGGGCACGTGCCGCTCGGCCGGCACTTCCCACAGCTCTTTCAGGCCGATGCCGTAGGTCTGCGGGTCGACGCCGTCGCGCAGGCGGTACTTTTCCTCGAGCTGCTTGCCCAGATGGCCGCGACAGCCTTCGGCGAACAGCGTGTATTTGGCGTGCAGCTCCATGCCGGGCTGGTAGGCCGGGCCGGGCTGACCGTCGCGCGTGACGCCCATGTCGCCGGTCGCCACGCCCTTGACCGCGCCGCGCTCGTCGTAAAGGATCTGGGCGCCGGCAAAGCCCGGATAGACTTCGACGCCCATCGCCTCGGCCTGTTCGCCGAGCCACTTGACGACGTTGCCCAGGCGCACGATGTAATTGCCCTGGTTCAGGAAACAGGCCGGCAGCAGGCTGTTCGGCACCTTGCGCCCGCCGGTCTCGCTCAGGAAGATCACGCGGTCTTCGGACACCTGGGTATTGACCGGCGCGCCCTGCGCTTTCCAGTCGGGAATCAGTTCGGTCAGCGCGCGCGGGTCCATGACTGCGCCCGACAGGATGTGGGCGCCGATCTCGGAAGCCTTCTCGATCAGGCATACCGCCAGCTCCGTGCCTTTCTCGCTGGCGAGCTGCTTGAGCCGGATCGCCGCCGCCAGCCCTGCCGGGCCGCCGCCTACGATCAGGACATCGAATTCCATTGATTCGCGATTGTTACTCATGAAAATTCCCCACTCGCAGAACCACCCGCAGCAACGCTCACACCTGCCCCCGCGGAGCAGCAGCCTCCCACCACTCGGGCACAATGCCCTGCTCACGCGCGAAGGGCTGGGCCGCGATAGTGCGACGCTGGAAGCGCTCCGCCTCCGGTGCGGTCGCGAGCCACAGCAGCACCGCGGCCGGAACTTCCGGCGGTGCGGAACCGTTGCGCAGCGCGATCACCCCCTTGTCGCCGATCGTCGCCTTAAGCGCCTCGGTGGTAACGACGCCGGGATTGACCGTATAGGCGCGGATGCCGCGCTCGCCCAGTTCCACCGACAGGATGCCGGACAGTCGTGATACTGCGGCCTTGCCCACGCCATATCCATAACCCCAACCGCCGCGCCCGGCAGCGACCGGAGGGTCGCTCTCGCCGGCACCGGAGCTCACGTTGATAACCACGCCGCCGCCCTGTTCGATCATCCGCGGCAGCAGCGCGCGCGTCAGCAGGAAGGGGGCCATCACATAGCCTTGGTACACGCGCTGCAGCGTCGCGGGTTCCAGGTCCATGAACGGAAGATTCAGGTCACTGCCTTGGTAGACGGCGTTGTTCACCAGCACGTCGATGCGACCGAACTCCTTCAGGACCGCCTCTCCAGCGGCCAGTACCGACGCATCGTCGAGCAGGTCCATGCGGATCACAAGCACTTTGCGGCCGAACGTCCGCAATGCCTTAGCCGTCGACGCGAGGCTGCCGGGCAACGGGCTGCCGTCGGCAGTGCGCAGGGCGTGGGCGTGCGACTCGCCCTCTTCAAGGGTGCGCGCACTGATCGCGACATCGAAGCCGGCGCGCGCAAACGCGATCGCGGTCTCGCGGCCGATCCCCCGGCTCGCGCCGGTGATGAATGCGACTTTGGTCATTGCAGTTTTCTCGTTGCCATGTCGATGGTCCGATAGTCCTTCGAAAGGGAGCGCGCTACATCATCAATCTGGACGAGGTCAGCAGGCCGGCAAGTCGTCGCCGCGGCGTCAACCTCTTCAAGCCTGACTGCCAACCTTGCCGAAGCGCTGCTCGACGGTCTCATCGTTCTCGTCGGACACCCACCGTCAGAAGCGGTCCGGGCGCACCATCGCGTCCATACCGCCATCAACGAACATGACACTGCCGTGGATGAAGGCGGCCTGGTCCGACTGCAGGAAGGCGACCATGGCCGCGATTTCATCCGGCTGACCGGCGCGGCCCAGCGGCGCAACAAACTTCTTCACAGCCTCGCCGAAGCGCGGATCTTCCTTGGAAGCCTGATGCAGCGGCGTTTCCACGGCACCGGGGGCGACGACGTTGAGCCGCATTCCGCGCGCCCCCCACACGACCGCTTTCTGACGCGCGTAGCGGGTCACCGCATACTTGGAACTGGCATAGGCGACGTGCGGCGCGCCAAGCACATCGGCCTGCGCCCGTGCGTCGGCCTCGTTGCCAGCGAGCATCGCCGCGACCATCGGCTGGCTGTCCGCACCCGGCTGGGTGGAAGCGACCGAACCGATGATCAGGGCCGCCGGCCGCTTGCCTTTCGCGAGCGCTTCGCTGAGGCCATCGACGAGCGCGGTGACGCCGAAGTAATTGACGGCGAGGATGAGCCCGGCCGAGGGTGCGGTCACACCGACGCCGGCGCAGCACACGAGGCCGTCAAGCACGCCGCTGCAGCGCTCGATGACCGCATCGACGGCCGACTGGCGACCGGCCGGGGTGGACAGATCGGCCACGATATCCACATTCGTGTCCGCAGCGCCGCGATCGATTCCGATGACGCGATGGCCGGCAGCGTTGAGAACCTTGCAGACAGCCGCGCCGATACCCGAGGCCGAACCGGTGACAACAGTAACTGGCATGGAAAAACTCCTGGTTGAATGAATTTCGGCTGGCGTCGTTCGGACGGACGAACGAACGCGGCCGGTACGGATTAAGCCCTGCGGCACTTCCTCGGCCTGTACCCGATCGCACGCCCAGCGGTAATCGCGTTGCCAGCGGGCGAGCGCTGGTCCGATCATCGGTCACTCGGCACTTGGCGTCGTCGTCCAAGAAGACTATGAACGCAGCCCGAAAATATCCTCAGTGAATCCACTCGCCGGGTTGCTCATGACGGTCCGGGCCAAGGGTTTAGATACCTAGTTGGGCCAAGATCGCCGCTGCAATCGGCGCGATATCGCCATCCTGCTCGCTTTGGCGCTGTCATGCCCGGTATAGTCCATTCGGACGACGGAGCGCAGTAGCACCGACGATAGTATCGAATCGCAACATGCCGGCCCCACTACAGCCAGCGACATTTCCACGAAAATCCTCGGGACAGCCCCAGATGAAGACCATTCAAGCATTGATCGCGGCTGTGTCGCTGCTCGTCGCGCTGTCCTCCCCGGCTGCGGCCACCCCCGGGGACGCCACGGCAACCGCAACCCACGATGCGGCCCGCACCGCAGCCTTGCTCGACCGTGCCGAAGCCCACTACCGCGCCCAGGGCGAGAAAGCGCTTGCAGCCTTCAGCCAGGCCGGCGAATTCAAGGATGGCGAACTCTACGTCTACGTGCTCGGCCGCGACGGCGTCATGCTATCGAGTGGCGGTTCGTCGGCCGCGCTGATCGGGCGCAACTTGCGCGACATGACTGATGCCGACGGCAAGCCCTTCTTCCGCGAAATCCTCGAAGGAGCGAAATCGAAAGGCAACGGGGTCGTCGAATACCGCTGGTTCAATCCTATGGACGGGCGTACCGAACGCAAGATCGCCAGCTACCGCGCGGTCGGCGACGCGATCCTGATCGCCGGCTACTACGTCCCGCGCGCCTCGTTCGAACTTGCCAAATCCCTGCTGTGGCGCGCGGTGCACGAATACAAGCAGCACGGCGACCGCGCTTTCGAACATTTCAACGATGTAAACGGCAGCTTCGTGCAAGATGAACTCTACGTTTTCGTCATCGGCCTCGACGACCAAGTCGTGTATGCGCACGGCGGCGCCCCGCGCCAGATCGGCCGCAATGTCGGCGAGCAGCGCGACGCCTCCGGCAAGTTCTTCGTCCGTGAAATGATCGGCATCGCCAAGAAGAAGGGCGAAGGGGAATTGCAGTACACGTGGCGCAATCCGGCAACGCAGAAAATCGAACCGAAGCGTACCTACGTCGTGCGCGTCGGTGACAAACTCATTGGCTCCGGGGCCTTTACCCTGCCCTGAGTTGGGTGGCGACACGCAGGTCGCACTCACCCATTGCGACTGAGCGCCGCAACGCTGTTCAGCATGATGCGCACGAGCTCGGTCTGGCGGCGCACGCCGGTTTTCGAGAAGATCGAACGCAGGTGCGCGCGAGCGGTGTTGCGGCGGATGTTCAGCGCTTCGGCGGCCTCTTCAAGGGACAGTCCGTTGGTCAGTTCGAGCGCGAGCGCCGTTTCGGCCGGGGTCAGGTTGAACAGCTGCTTCGCGACCGCGCTGCTTGCGAGCGACTTGCCGGCGGCGTCGCGGATATAGACGACTGCGGCCGGCTGACCCTTGCCTTCGGCCCATTCGCTCGATGGCACGACCTCGACGACCACGCCGAGGCTCACCAGCCCGGAGGGGCGGGCCACCGACATCGCCTCTGCAACTGTGATGTTTTCAGTGCCGTAGCGCGCGAACGCGTTACGCACAATGCGCTGTAATTCGCGGTTGTCGCTCGGGTAGGAAGCTTCCAGACGTCCGCCGACCACTTTGAGCCCGTCGCCGCTGGCGAGAATTTCCTTCGCGATCAGGTTCTGGTCCAGCACCTTGCCGCTCTCGTCGAGCACGATGGTCGCAATCGACAGGCGCCCGATCGCCTGCGAATACAGCGCACCGAGCGATTCACTGCGGTCGAGCAGATTGTGCATGTGCAGCGCACGACGCAGATGCGGCAGCAGGGCTTCACAGCGCGCGCGGTCCTCGGCCGAGAACTTCGGCGCGGATTCCGGCCGGGTAATGCGGAACCTCAGCTTGCCCGCGCCGGGCGTCGAGATATCCACCCCCATCACATGAAACACGCCGCGCGGCGCGCACCAGTGCTGGTAATACGGCGAACGCCGCCACTCGGATTCGTTCATGACGTCGTCGACGGTGAACACGCGATCGGCCGGCTGATTGAGGAAGGGCGTGGCGCTGTGCGGGTAGGTCAGGTAATTAACCCTGCCACCCCCTTCAACGTCACCGACCGCGATCATCAGCCCCATGTCGGTCTGGTCGGGCGAGCGCAGAATCAAGGTGACGTAATTCGCTGCGAACAGCTCCTGGAATAATTCGAGCGCGGCCGCCCAGAGCTTGGCGTCGAGAGCGGCGTCATACAGCGCGCCGACGATGCGGTCGTATGTCTCCAGTCCCAGGTTGGCATGCGCCAGGGCAAGCGCCGCGGCCTTTTTCGTTGACTCCACGAGCTCTCCTCACCGAAGTTATTGGTTTAGGGGTTCAGGGAGTTTTCTCCTCTTCCCGTCTTTCTCGCACGCCCGCTCGGGACATCGCCAGCCCGGTGGTCGCGGTCCGCGACCGCCGGATCGTTGCAAGCTCACTGCACGGCAAGCCCCGCGACCAGTTCGGGCACCATCTCGAACAAGTCGCCAACCAGGCCATAGTCGGAAACCTGGAAGATCGGCGCGTCCGGGTCTTTGTTGATCGCGACGATAACCTTCGAATCCTTCATGCCGGCCAAGTGCTGGATTGCGCCCGAAATGCCGACCGCAACGTAGAGGTCCGGTGCGACAATCTTGCCCGTCTGGCCGACCTGATAGTCGTTCGGCACGAAGCCCGCATCCACCGCGGCACGCGATGCGCCAAGCGCCGCGCCCAGCCTGTCGGCCAGCGGCTCCATCACTTCGCGATATTTTTCGCCGCTGCTGAGGCCGCGTCCACCAGAGACCACGATCCGCGCCGCGGTAAGTTCCGGTCGCTCGGACTTGCTGAGCTCGCGCCCGACCAGCCGCGAAACACCCAAATCCTCTCGTGGAGACAGTTCGCGCAGCGTCGCGTTCCCGCCCGCTGCCGCCGCCTCGAAAGCCGTGGTGCGTACCGTCAGCACCTGCATCGGTTCGTCCGACTCCACCGACACCATCACGTTTCCCGCGTAGATCGGCCGCACATATCTACCGGGCGCGGCAATCGACACCACGTCCGACACCGGCGCGACGTCGAGCAGCGCGGCGAGCCGCGGCGCGAGATTCTTGCCGAAGCTGGACCCGCCCGCAAGTACCGCATTGAAACCTTCATCCCGGACGAGGCCGGCGGCGAGTGCCGCGAGATTTTCCACCAGCTGGTCACGGTAATGCGCGGCGTTCGCGCTGAGCACTTGTGCCACGCCCTGCACCGCTCCCGCTTCGGAAACCGCGGCCGCGCAATCGCAGCCGGCGACCAACACCTGCACCTCGCCGCCGAATTGCTGCGCCGCGCTGATCGCATTGAGCGTCGCCGCGGCGAGTTTGTGATTGTCGTGCTCGGCAATAACCAGAACCTTCATTTTTCGCAAACTCCTCAAATGACCTTGGCGTCGTGCCTGAGTTTCTCGATCAGCTCGGCCACGTCGGCGACCTTGACCCCTGCCTTGCGCGCGGGCGGCTCGGCATGCTGCAGATGGCGCAGCCGGGGGGCGATATCGACGCCCAGATCGGCCGCCGGAATGACGTCGAGCGGTTTCTTTTTCGCCTTCATGATGTTCGGCAGCGTCGCGTAGCGCGGCTCGTTCAGGCGCAGGTCGGAGGTCACGACCGCCGGCAGCGGCAGCTCCAGCGTTTCCAGCCCGCCGTCGACTTCGCGCGTGACGCGGATCGTGCCCTTGTCGACCAACAGTTTCGATGCGAAAGTCGCTTGCCCCCAGCCCATCAGCGCGGCAAGTATCTGGCCGGTCTGGTTCGCGTCGTCATCGATCGCCTGCTTGCCGCAGATCACCAGTTGCGGCTGCTCGCGCTCGGCCACCGCCTTGAGCAGCTTGCCCACTGCCAGCGGCTGGAGTTCGGCTGAGGTCTCGACCAGAATCGCGCGGTCAGCCCCCATCGCCAGTGCGGTGCGCAGGGTTTCCTGGCACACCGCGGCGCCGCAGCTCACCGCGATGACTTCGCTGGCGATGCCGGCTTCCTTCAGGCGCACTGCCTCTTCCACTGAAATTTCATCGAAGGGGTTGATCGCCATCTTGACGCCGGAAAGCTCCACCCCGCTGTGGTCCGACTTGACCCGGACCTTGACGTTGTAATCGACCACCCGTTTCACCGGGACCAGAATTTTCACTTGCGCCTCCCACTTAGAGCATGATTTCGATGCACCGGCGGCCGCCAGCGAGGCGCCGGCCCTGCCTGCATCATCGGACAAGCGACGCCGCCGGGCATCCTCCATCAAGACTAAGCGGAATGGATGGGGCGCGGCCTCACTCCGCGAAACGGATCCGCAGCCGCTCGCTGGTCGGCACCGCCTGACAGCTGAGCGTCCACGCGCGCGCCAAATCCTTCTGGTCGAGCACCTCGTTGTGTCGCAGATGCACCGTCCCCTCCTGGACCTGGCACATGCAGGACGCGCACATGCCGGCCTGGCAGGAGTGGGGGGCATCGATCCCGGCACGCAGCATCGCGTCGAGCAGGGTTTCGCTACCGCCGCAGACGAGCTTGTGCAGTTCGCCGTTGAGCGAGACTTCGAGTTCGGCCTCGGCAACGCCGTCTTCTGGCGCGTTCGCCGCTGCCGCCGCGGTAACGGCGGCGACGTCTTCCTCATCGGGCAGCGATACGAAACGCTCGACATGCACGTGCTCGCCGTCGACGCCAAGCATTTCAAGCGCTGCGACCGCCGCATCCATGAACGCCGACGGCCCGCAGATAAAAACTTGCGCCGCCGTCCATGGCCGCGCCAGCTCGGCGAGCTGCGCGACCGCAGGCACCCCCTGCACCGAATCCAGCCAGTGGACGAGTTGCAGGCGCGACGGATGCGCCGCGGCGAGTTCCTTCAAACGTTCGCGGAAGATCACCGAACGTTCGTCGCGGTTCGCATAGATCAGCGCGACCCGTCCCTGGCCGTGCGCCAGCACCGCACGCAGGATAGCGAACACTGGCGTGACCCCGCTGCCGCCCGCGAACAGGAGGAAATCCCCTTGCAGCGTGCGAGGCGTGAACACGCCGGCCGGTGCCATCACCTCCAGCACGTCGCCGGCCTTGAGTCGGTCGCACAGCCAGTTCGACGCACGGCCGTTCGCGACCCGCTTGACCGTCACGCGCGGTAGCGCATCGAGCGTCGGCGTGCTCGACATCGAGTAGCAGCGCGGCAGATGGCGACCGAGCACCGGCACGCGCAGGGTCAGGAACTGGCCCGGGCGGTACGCGAACATATCGGTCAGTTCGGCTGGAATTTCCAGCTCGAACGACTTCGTGTCGTGCGTCTCGACGACAACCGACCGGACCCGCAGCGCGTGATAGCGGACCGGCGCGATGCTCATAGCCCGATTCCGAGTATGGCGTTGTCGACGCGGATCTCGGCGCCGCTGACGAAGCGCGAGTCATCCGAGGCGAGAAACAGTACGACGTTGGCGATCTGGTCCGGCATACATGCCCGCCCGGCCCGGTTTTTCTCGGCATCGAACAGCAGGTATTTCGGATCGACGCCCGGGGCACTGGCCTGCATCATCGGCGTGTAGATGCCGTCGGGGTGCACCGAGTTGACGCGCACCGCGTAACCGCGCTTGCGGCAGTGCAGCGCCGCGGCGCGAGTGAGCGCACCGACCGCGGCCTTCGACGCGCTGTACGCGGCGTAGCCGTCGACCGGCAACCACGAGGACACCGACGCCATGTTGATGATCGAACCGCCGTGCGCCTTCAGCGCCAGAACGCCGTACTTGCAGCCGAGGAAGCAGGAATCGCCATTCACCCGCTGGATGCGCTGCCAGTGTTCCAGCGTCGCCTCCTCCAGCGAGGCCGATTCCAGTATCCCGGCATTATTGACCAGCACGTCGAGGCGACCGAAACGCTCGCCGACTGCCGCCATCACCGTCTGCCAGTCCGCCTCGCTGCTGACGTCGTGGCGCACGAACATCGCCTGATCGCCGACCTCCCGCGCCAGCGCGTTGCCCGCTTCCTCATTGCGGTCCCCCAGCACCAGGCGGGCACCTTCGCGCGCCATCAGCAGCACATCCTCGCGCCCGACGCCGCTCGCGCCGCCGGTCACGAGAACTACCTTTCCTTCCAGACGTCCCATGACGTCCTCCTGTCTGTTTCGGTCGCCGTTTACCCGGCAACTGGATAGATAAACCGTCATTCCGGCCGGAAACCAGCAGCCTCAAACCCCTCACCGCCACCACTCACACGAACGGGTCCGCATTCGGCAAGCCCAACATCACCGCCCCGTGCGAGCGCGCGTAGGCATCACTGTTGTTGGCGATGTGGCCGCGCGACTGGTGGATGTCGCGAAACACGCGCTCGATCGGATTCGTCTTGTAAAGCCCTGACCCGGCACACGCCCGCATCAGGTCGTCCGCCATGCGGGCGCACAACTTAGGCACCTGCGACGCCTGCGCGCGCTGCATCAGGCGCTCCTCGACCGGCATCCGCTCGCCGCTGCGCGCGCACTCGACGATGCGCGCGTAATTGCGGAACAGCACCAGCTTTAGCTGGTCGGTCACCATCATTGCCTCGGACACGGCCATCTGCGCATTCGGGTCGTCTGCGGTCTTCGCGCCGTGCTTGCCGACGTGGGCGGCGGCACGTGCGCGGAAACTGGCGATTGCGCCATCGAGCGCACCGATGCACGCCGACGACACCGCGCGCTGGAACACCTGGGTGAAGGGGATGCGATACACCCAGCCTGGATTCACCGCACGCCCCGGGCAGCCGGCGTCGCTATGGTCGTTGGTGCGCTGCGTCCGGTGTTCCGGCACGAAGACGTTGTCGACGACGATGTCGTGGCTGCCGGTCGCACGCAGGCCGAGCACGTCCCAGTTGTGCTCCACGCGGTAATCCGATTTGGGTAGCAGGAAAGTCGTGTGTTCGAGCGCGCCCGAGCCATCGTTCTTCGGTAGCAGCCCGCCAAGGAAGATCCACTCGCAATGCTCGACGCCGCTCGAAAAACCCCAGCGCCCGGAGAAGCGGTAGCCGCCGTTGACCTTTTCGGCTTTGCCGACCGGCATGTAGGTCGAGGCGATACGCGTCGACGAATCGGTACCCCAGACGTCCTGCTGCGCCTGTTCGGTAAACAGCGGCAACTGCCAGTTGTGTACGCCGATCACGCCGTAAATCCAGGCCGTCGACATGCAGCCTTCGGCGAGCGCCATCTGCACCCGGTAGAACACACGCGGATCGAGTTCGTAACCGCCCCAGCGGCGCGGCTGCAGTACGCGAAACAGCCCTGCTGCCTCGATCTCGCGCACCGACTCCACCGGCACCAGCCCGGCACGCTCGGCATCGGCCGCGCGCGCCGCCAGCCGCGGCGCGAGTTCGCGCGCACGCTGCAGCAGCGCGACCGCCTCCGCGGTCATGTAGTCTTCGGCGAGAACGCCTGCCACCTGATCATTTGTCAGAACACCCATTCCGCGCACCTCCTCGATATCGTGCCCGCCGGCAAGAAAATGTCTCATTGGGCCATATCACCCGTTGGCGCAAGGTTTTCACACGCCCCATGGCAACTCATCGTCTGAACGGACTAACGAAAATCGAGGCCTGATGCGGCAGCAGACAAAGCGGAAGGGCCGGCGTCCCAATTTCTCGTCAAATCCTCATTAACCCTTTTGGACGATGCCGCCGGACGACACACGACAATAATGAGCGCCACGCTGCCATCGACTACATTGGCAGAACGATCCATAAGGAGACAGTCCATGCGAACAGTTGTGGGCATGGCGATGGCATTGATCGTCGCACTCGCCGGCATCTTTGCATTCTCGCCACGCAGCGTACCGCCCTTGGCAGCGACCCGGATTCCGGTGGACCGGATGCAACTCAACAGCATCCTCCGCACCACTGCGGGCCTTGTCACCGCCGGCGAACTGGGCACCATCCTGGTTTCCGCCGACAACGGCGACACCTGGAAACCCGCCAGCCTGTCCGCCCAGAGGCAGGCGCTGATCACCCGCCTGGTCTTTGCCGACGACAAAACCGGGATCGCCATCGGCCATGAAGGTTGGATCCTCAGAACTGCCGACGGCGGCCTGAACTGGGTGGAAGTCGCGTTCGACGAGAAGAACGGCGAGCCCCTCATGTCCGCCGCCCGACTGCCTTCGGGCGACTGGATCGCGGTCGGCGCTTTCGGTCGCACGCTGCGCTCGGGCGACGACGGAAACACCTGGCAGGAATTCACGCTCGCAGGTCAGGAAGACTGGCACCTGAACGACATCGCCGCCTCGGCCGACCGGCAACAATGGCTGATCGTCGGCGAATCGGGATCGGTGCTGCGCTCCGTCGACGGCGGCAAGGACTGGACGCCGGTTCCCGCCTTCTACAACGGTTCCCTGTACGGCGCGGTGCATCTTGGCGATGCGAACTGGGTCGCCTATGGCATGCGCGGCAATGTTTTCCGCAGCGGCGACGGCGGCCTGACCTGGACCGCGTCGACCGTGCCGGCGCCCATCTCGCTGTACGGCCATACCCTGACCGCGGACGGCCGCCTGCTGCTGCTCGGTCAAGGCGGCATCGTGCTTGCCAGTAGCGACGCTGGCCAGAGCTTCAGCATCGTGCGCAAGAGTGGCCGCGCGAGCCTCACCGATATTTATATCCGGGCGGACGGCAGTTGGCTACTTGCCAGCGATGGTGGGCTGCAAGTGCACAACCCCGCCGCCGAGGCGCCGGCAAAGGCCACGAAATCCAGCGCCCCGCCCCAGACTTCCGGAGTTTCCTGATGACGACCGCGACTTCCCTTTCCCGCACCGACGCCCTGGTAGCCTTTCTCGCCAGGGTGCTGATCGCGTGGCGCAAGCCGCTCGGCCTGCTGTTCCTGTTGGTGACCGTAGGCCTCGGCATCTCTGCCCTGAATACCCGCCTCGATCCAGGATTCAACAAACTGATTCCGCTGAAACACGAATACATGGGGGCATTCCTCGAACACTCCGGCACCTTCTCTGGCGCCAACCGTGTCATGGTCAGTGTGCACTGGAAAGGTGACGGCGACATCTACAACGCCGAATTCCTGCAGGTGCTGCGCAAGGTCACCGACGAAGTCTTCTTCATTCCCGGCGTCAATCGTGGTGGCGTGCGCTCGCTGTTCACACCGAACGTCCGCTATATCGAAGTCACCGAGATCGGTTTCACCGGCGACGTCGTCATCCCATCGCGCTTCGAAGCCGACGCCACCGGCCTCGCGCAGGTACGCGCAAACGTTGCCAAATCCGGCGAAATCGGCCGGCTCGTCTCCAACGACCTGAAGTCCGCACTGGTCCAGGCCGACCTGCTCGAAATCAACCCGCAGACCGGCGAGAAGCTCGATTACGCCGACGTCGCGCGCAAGCTGGAACAGATCCGCAGCGAGTTCGCGAACGACCACATCGAGATCCAGATCGTCGGCTTCGCGAAAGTGATGGGCGACGTCATGGACGGCCTGTTCACCGTCGTCACCTTCTTCGCGATCGCGTTCGTGATCACCGCGCTGCTGCTGTGGTTCTACTCCCGCTCGCTGAAGCTCACCGCGCTCGCAATCGCGGTCGCGCTGTTGCCGGTGATCTGGCTGCTCGGCTTGCTGCCGCTGATCGGCTACGGCATCGACCCGATGTCGGTACTCGTGCCCTTTTTGATCTTTTCGATCGGCGTGTCGCACGCGGTGCAGATGACCAACGCGTGGAAGCAGGACGTGCTGGCTGGATTGACCGCGATGGAAGCCGCCGAAAGCGCCTTCCGCAAGCTCGCCGTACCGGGCACGATGGCGCTGCTTGCGAACGCGCTCGGCTTTCTCGTCATCATGGTCATCGACATCCCCATCGTGCACGAACTGGGGGTCACCGCCTGCCTCGGCGTCGCGCTGATGATCATGACGAACAAGATGTTCATGCCAATCATCCTGTCGCATCTGCGCCTCGAACGCATCGCCCTGCACGCGCCGATCGAGACCCACGAGAAGCACGGCCTGTGGTGGGCGGTGTCGAGCCTGTCGAGGCCGCGTCCTGCGCTCGTGAGTTTCGCGGTGATGCTCGTGCTGCTCGGCAGCGGCACGTGGTTCTCGCGCCAGCTCCAGACCGGCGACGTCGGCACCGGCGTGCCGGAACTGCGCGCCGAATCGCGCTACAACCGCGACAACGCGCAGATCATTTCCAGCTACTCGATCGGCATGGACGTGCTGTCGGTTTTCGTCGAAACGGCAAACCTCGAAGAAGCCTGCCTGAACTGGGAGGTGATGAACGCGATCGAGCGCTTCGACCTCCGGATGCGCGGCGTCGACGGCGTGCAGTCGGTGACCACCGTTGCCGGCCGCGCCAAGCTCTACGCCGCCGGCAACAACGAGGCAAACCCGCGCTGGGCCGCGCTGCAACGCTCCGAAGCCGCGCTGCGCACCGGCGGACGTGCCGCCAACCCGGAACTGGGACTGAACACACACGGCTGCAAGACGATCCAGTTGGTGGTATTCCTCAATGATCACCAGGGGGCGACGCTGAAGCATGTCGTCGACGAAGTCCGCAAATTCATCGACGCTGACCAGACACCGAACGTGCGCTTCCGCCTCGCCGGCGGCAACGCCGGCGTCGCTGCCGCGACCAATGAAGCGGTCGAACGCGCGGAAGTACAGATGCTCGCGTCGATCTTCGGCGCGATCACGCTGCTGTGCTGGCTGACCTTTCGCTCATGGCGCGCGGTGCTCTGCGTGATCGTGCCGCTGCTGCTGGTCTGCATCCTGTGCAACGCGCTGATGGCCCTGCTCGGCATCGGCCTGAAGGTCGCGACGCTGCCGGTGATCGCACTCGGCGTTGGCGTCGGCGTCGACTACGGCATCTATATCTTCGAACGCCTGCAGCACGAAATGGAGCATAACGGCGCCTCGCTGCGCGAAGCCTTCTACGAGGCGATGCGGCAGCGCGGTACCGCCGCGGTATTCACCGCAGTGACGATGTCGATCGGCGTTGGCACCTGGGCCTTCTCGGCACTCAAGTTCCAGGCCGACATGGGCGTGCTGCTGGCGTTCATGTTCCTGGTGAACGTGCTCGGCGCAATCTTCCTGCTGCCGGCGCTCGCCTGCTGGCTGGGCGTCGAAGCGCAACGCAAGAGACACCAGGCGACCGCCGTACCTCCCGCCGAAGAAGGGGCCACACGAAAAGCTGCCTCCTCCGCTGCAAAACCGACGGTACTCACCCAGGCACGCCCGGTGGCGATCCGGTAAGCAGCAGCCCAAGCGACACATCGAACGCCACGGGATCGTGGCGCAACGGGCGGCAGCGCGAGCGATCGTGCAGCCGCCCGTTTCCATTTGAACCACGATCAGGGCCTCGCTACCACCACATCCCGCCGTCTCATTGGCAGACGACGCAAGCGGCTTCTTCCTTGATATGCTCTGCAATGCGTTGCCATTCATCCCGCGAGTCGATACGTAACACTACCGCCTAGAGCGGATTGCCGCTCACTGTAAGGCATAGCCGCAGTGTGCGAACCAGCCGCGGGCATCGGCGGCGGTCACCGTGTTGAGGACCCGTTTGAGGGCCTCATCCAGTGCTTCGCGCGTCCGCGCCTTGGCGGCCCGCAAGGCAGTCTTGAGTTTCGACCAGCACGCTTCGATGGGGGACCAATCCGGGGAATAGGGCGGCAGATAAAGCAAGTGGGCCTGGGCGCCCTCGATCGCTTCGCGAATGCCTTTGACCTTGTGCGCACTCAGGTTGTCCATGACGACGATATCACCGGGGGCGAGCGTCGGCAGCAGCACCTGGTCGACATAAGCTCGAAACACTGCAGCGTCGGTCGGGCCCTCGACAGTCATGACAGCGTCGATGCCTCGGCAGGACACAGCGCCCAGCAGGGTGACATTGCGACCGTGGTTCTTCGGCACCGCATCGGGCACCCGCTCCCCCCGCAGGGCACGGCCGTAATGACGAGTCATCGCAATGTTCACGCCCGATTCATCGATGAAGCGCAATCGTGACGGGGGATATTGGGCCATTTCCTCCCGGTAAGCCGCGCGCGCCTCAATTACCGAGTCGGCGTCACGTTCCGTCGCATGGAGCGTCTTTTTTTTCGTGACAGTTGCATCTGTTTGAGCACCCGACACAGTCGGGGCAAACCGATATGAATGTCCAATTCGGTCTTCAGGCGCTGCGCCAACTCGTCCAGCGTCAGATCGGACTGCGCGTGCAGCCACTGCGCCAGATGCTGTCGCGCGACTTCATCCACACGCGATCGCTTTCCGCCAGCGTGCGGCTTTGGCGCCACTGTTCCGGTGCTTCGCAGCCGCATGAAAAGCTTCTCGACAAACGAGATACTGACGCCAAAAAGCTCGGCTACTTGGCGCTGTGAACCCACCCCGCGCTCGTACGCATCGACAACTTTCTGGCGCAAATCAACTGAGTAAGGTGCCATGGCCAGATGACCACGCTGGCAGTACCTTTGTTCCTTCTACGCAAAGCAAAACCGCTCTAGATCGCTTTGTTGCCCTCCAATTGCAGCCGAGTTGCCATGCCAAACCCCCGAACAACTTCTATGCGAAGCGGGGCGCCTTGCCGAAGCGAACCGTGATCGCGGAGTCTACCCGTTTGGCGCCGTGCTCGCCGGCGGCGGGGAAATCGTCGCCACCAGCGTAAATGACATCATCCACAGCCACGAGACCCAACGACACATGCGGAGAGGTAAGCCGTGCGCGCCGCCAGCCGGCGCGGCGGTAATTGAAAAGCCCGCCGGACTTGCGTCGGGCGGGCACGGGACGGGGCGGCATCGCGCCGCCGCGAACGGGTCAGAAAGAGTACTTCATCACCAGCGAGAGTTGGTCGCGGTCCGTCTGCAGACGCTGCTTCTTGAGATTGGCGACCTCGGCATCGCCCGCGTAGCCGAGATAGGTCATACCGATCTGGAAGTTGCGGTTATAGGTGAAGTTCGCACCGATGCTGTAACGGATGTCGCCCTCGCCGCCAACGCCGCCGAGGATCGTGCGCCCCCGTAGCTGCTGCGAATAGCTGATCGGCACCGCAAGATCCCAGCCCGTGAACACGCCCGGGTAGGTCAGCGACAGCGTGCTTGAGATCGCCAGTCCGCTCTTCCCGAAGCTCAGGTCCTTCGATGCCGGGAAGAACGCCGCGGCCGGGCCGAGCGCTTCGACGCCGGGGGCCTTGCGGGCCTTCACGTTGGAAATGTCCACATACGCGATCTCGCCCAGCAGCTGGGTCTGGTCGGCGATCGGAGTGCGCCCGAGATTGGCGAAGGCATTCAGGTTGACCTGCATCACGTCGGCACGGGTCGGGTTCGGGATCGTCGCCCCCGTTGCCGGATTGACCACGGTGTTGACCAGCGCCGGTGCTCCCTCCTTGTACGAAATCTCGCCCGCCACCGCGGCCACACCGAAGCTCGTGCTGAAAGTCGCTCCGATCAGCTTCACGTCGTCGAAATAGCGGACGCGGTACGAACCGTTGCCGATCTGTCTGCCGCCCCCCAGGGACACGCCGGGCGTGAAGGCGTTGATTTCGGGCAGCGGCGTGCGGTCATGGTAGTTGAGGTAGTAGATGCCGAGTTCGGTTTCGTCAGTCACCCGGTAGCGCGTACCCAGGCCCCACTGTCCGATATCGTCGGGCTTGATGTCCTTGCCGCGCTTGCCGAACGAACAGTCGGAAAAACCAATTGTCGGAATGGTCACATACGGTCCGAGACAAGAACCGCCCTCGCCCACGGCATCACTCGTGTTCAGAAACGAACCTGGCGCCGGCGCGAGTGTTTCATGCCAGTCGTACTGCGCGTGCGCCATCAGCGACCACTTCGGGGTCATTTCCACCATCATCGAGACCTGGCTCTCGGGCAGCAGTTGGTCCTTGGTCTCGGTGCCGGGGATACCGGTTTTCGTGCCGTCCGCTGGCCCTTGGGCGAGCGAAATGCCGGGGAAGAACAGGGCTTCCCCCCAAGACACGACGTGGTTGCCGGCGCGCACGGTCGCGCGACTGCTCTCGGCGAAATCGAACGACGTGTAGAGATAAGCATCGAGAATCCGGCTGTATCCGCCGTGGAACCTACGCGCCTTGCTGGTGAATTCGTTGACATCACCCGCCTTGTTCACCGGGCCCTCGTTGTCGTTCGAGTGGTGATAGACGTCGTCGTAGAAGGTACTGGCCGACAGCACAAAACCGGTATCGCCCTTCGACAGCGTCGCATCCAGCAGCAGTCCGAGACGGTTTGCGGTAAGCGCACCCTTGTCAAAATTGTTGTCGCCGTCGTTGCCCCCGGCATTGGCGGCCAACACCTTGTCCGGCGATTCCAGCCGGGTCGACAGCGTGTAGGTCGAATTGACACGCCAGTCAAGCTTCATGCCGCTGTCGAACAAGATCGGCTCGCCGGCTGATACCGGCATTGTGATGCAGAGGCCCATGCCGAGCACCGCGACGGCGATCGGGGTTAGTCGGTTATCCTTTCTCATAGTCTCTCTCCCCTTTCTTAGCATGATCTAGTTGCCCGCGGCGCGCAGGGCGGCCGGAGTATATTGGTCGGGATTCAGGTCGCCCTTGTTCAGGACCGGACCGCGCTCGCGTTCCTGCCACAGGTTGTAGCCGACATAGCCGCCCGAGTTGAGATCGTGGTAGAAGGCCGATCCGGCCTGCCACGCATTCATGTCGTACGCGTAGTAATGGTTAATGAAGGCGTGCTGCCAGAGCTGGCCGCGGGTGTCGTAGTAGTCGCCGACGGAGGCCTGCCAGTTGTCTTCGTCGATGAACATCACGCGCTTGCCAAAGAGATGACGGAATCCTTCCTTGAGCTTGCCTTCCAGCACCCATACGCGGCGCAACTCGTAGCGCATGAAATCCGGATTGGCATGGCCCGGCTTCAGCAGATCGGCGTATTTCACATCCTTGCTGTGTACCCTGTAGGTATTAGCCGGAATGTACATCTCACGCTTGCCGTGCAATATCCATTCATAACGACTCGGATCACCATTCATCAGGCGATCCTGGTCGATCGTCATCTTTCCACTTGTGCCCGCAAGCGGATTGTCAAATCCGTATACCGGCAGTTGACGCACCCGGCGGGTACCCGGGTCATAGTTCCACGCCAGGCGCTTGCCCTGGGCGAAATTGACGGGTTCCTGCGAGACGGTAATGGTGCCCTTGTCACGTTCCGGCAGCAGCGCACCAGTACGCGCATAGGCCATCACACCTTGAATCGGTTTGCCGACGTTATCCGGGTGGGTGACAACGTTAAGATTGAAGTTAAATTGACGCCCCCAGGAAATGTCACCCTTGGGGCTCACGTCCGCGATATCGCGCTGCAGCGTTCCCTCGTTGAATGCTCGGTAGGGAAAGTTCATGTTCGCCAGAACTTCCATTGCCAACTTCGGAATCGGGAACGGCGACGAGCCCATGAGCCCGGTGAATCCCAAGCCATCGTCGATCAGTTCGGCCTGTACCGCATTTTTCTTCGATATCTCGCACACTGCGTCCGGGTAGCGGAAATCGCGACGGCTCGTATACACGGGCATGCGGAAGGTTTCGGGATAGCGCGCGAACATCGCCTTCTGCCCGTCGGACAAGTGATCGGCATATTTCGCGACATTGGCCGCGGTGATCGTGAACAGCGGCTTGTCGTCCGGATAGGCATCGAGCGGATGCTGGCCGACTTTCAGCGTGTACTTGATGCCGGGAGGAGTGCCGAGCCATTTGCCGGAAAACGCGGGGATCGTGCCGTCCTTATTGCCGGCGACTTCGGCGCCGACGCAGGTCAACTCCTTGCCGAGCTTCGCGGCTTCTGCTTCGGACACCTTTGCACCGGCGGTGCTCGCCGCGAGCGACAACACCAGGGTCGTCACAACAGGCGCCCAAGGGCAGGTTTTCTTCATTTGAGTCTCCTTCCGTGTGCGGAAAACGTCATGAATCTGGAAAGTCATGAAAGCGGATGTCCGTGCTAATAAAGCAATGCACTTTTCTTTTTCATCCGGTTTCATTTTTCGGCGAAGCCGCCACCGTCACATCGTCCGATAAGACTAATTGCCAAGTGATTTCATTCGGCGCCCGTGGAGGCGGTTGTATCGGCAGATGGGTATTCGCGCTTGAGCGCGGATTTGAGCAATTTGCCTGCTGGATTGCGGGGCAACGGCTCGCTCCGGACATGAACGATTGCCGGCACCTTGTAGCCTGCGATGCGGCTCGCGACGTGCGCGCGCAGCGCCTCAGGGGTGACGCCCGCCCCACCGTCGATGACAACCGCGGCGGCGACCGCTTCGCCGGTCTGATCATCGTGAACGCCGAACACCGCGGCTTCGAGCACCGCTGGATGCTCGAGCAGGCAGGATTCCACTTCAGCCGCGGCGATTTTCTCGCCGCTACGGTTGATCACGTCCTTGATGCGATCGACGACGAACAGGAGCCCCTCGTCGTCGACATAGCCGATGTCGCCGGTACGGAACCAGCCATCGACAAGCGCTTGCCGGCTTGCATCCGGGTTGCGCCAGTACCCCTGCATCACGGTCACGCCGCGCAGCCAGATCTCGCCCTGCTGCCCGACCGGCTGCGGCGCGCCATCGGCATCCGCAATATGCACGTCGATGATCGGCGACGGCAGGCCTGAACTGCGTGGCTTGTAGCGGAACAGCTCGCCCGAGGCCGCCGCGCCGACGCCATTGGTTTCGGTCAGGCCGAAACCAATACCCGACATCGAATCGGGGCGGCGCGCGAAGACCTCGTCGATCAGCGGCTGCGGCAGCCCGGCGCCGCCGAAGCCAAGGCCGCCTAGGCTGCCCGTGAGCTGCGGGTCGTCGAAGCCCCGCGTCGCGAGCAGTTGCATCACCATCGAGGGCGCACCGCTGAACTGGGTGACCTGCTCGTCACAAATCAGCTCAAGCGCCCGCACCGGGTCCCAGCGGTGCATGAATACGAGCCGCCGGCCGTGGCGCAGCGCCAATAGGAGCTGCGCGTGCAGGCCGCTGACGTGGAACAGCGGCACCGCGGTCAGCGTCGTCGGCGCGAAACCGCGCTGCATGATCGCCGCGACCGCTTGCGGAGAAGTCATCGCCGAGATCGCACCGATAAAATCGATGTTGAACAACGCTTGGCAGACCGAACGCTGCGACGACAACACGCCTTTCGCCTGGCTCGTCGCGCCCGATGTGAACAGGATCAGCGCCGGATCATCGGGGCCGAGGCTGGGCCGCGGCAAAGCCGTTGGCGGCTGCGCGGCGAGCGTGCGGTAGGACAGCACGCCGACGGCGTCCGGCGGTGGCTCGGCGCCGACGAGCACGATGCGGCAGCCGGGTACCCCCGAATCCCCTTCGATGCGCTCGAAGCGTTCAGCGTCGCAGAACAGTACGGCCGGATCGACGTCCGCAAACCCGGCCCGCAGTTCGCCGCACAGGCCGAAGCTGTTCAGCGGCGCCGGCACCGCGCCAAGGCTTGCCGCGGCGGCAAAGGCCACCGCCCACTCCGGCCGGTTGCGCATCGCGATCGCGACGCGATCGCCGGATTTGACGCCGATCGCATGAAGCTGGGTTGCGATAGCATCGACATCGGCAAAGAAACGCGTGAAGCTCCAGCGCTCCCCCTGATAAACAAGGAAACCCTTGTCGCCGTGCGCGCGGCCGGCGTCGATCAACTCAGGCAGCGTCGCAAACGCGTTGCGGTAAATTTTCGTCCGCCGCCCTTCGATCTCGCACTCCGTCAGTTCGAACGGCGCTCCCGGCGCCAGCAATTGCGCGCAAGTCTTCGCCACTGCATCCATGATGCTAGTCATTCACCCCTCCACGGCGACGGTGCTTCGCGCATCCTCGCCAATCCTCATTCATCGGCCGGATCACCTGCACAATCAGACCGCCGCGCTGAAACGGTAAATCCCGTCATCGTCGAGCACCCTGCGCAGTTCACCCTGGTAACGCAGCCACGACAGATGCGCGATCGTCTCGCCGATCGCAAGCATGTCGTCGGCCGCACCGAGCAGCCGCGGAAACAGTTTCCCCATGGCCTCGAAGGCCGTGCAACTGCCCGAGTCCGCGACGAAATCGCGCAACACGTCGAACTGCTGGCGATGGTGTTCGCGCAGCTCGCGCACGCGCGCATGCAGCCCGCGAAACACGAGCTGATGCGACGGCAACACCAGTGTTTCGGGCGCCAGCCGGTCCAGCCGCGTGAGCGAATCGAGCCACAGCTGCAAGGGATTAGCCTCCGGCTCGACGCCCGACACCAGCACGTTCGAAGTGATGCGCGGCAATAGCTGGTCGCCGGCGATCAGGATGCGCTCGTCCTCGCAGTACAGGCAGGCGTGTTCGGGGGAATGCCCCTCGCCAATGACGATCCGCCAGCTACGCCCGCCGATGCGCATTTCCTCCCCTTCGCGGATACGGCGAAACGCATGCGGCTGCGGCGGCATGAAGGGGTCGCGGCGCACCGCACCGAACATCTTCTCTATACGCTCGACAGGCATGCCGGCGCGCAGATAGAACTGACTTAGCGGCGCCGGCAGCGGATCGGGCACCTGCTCGTTGAGCCCGCGCATCGTGAAAAACTCGCCGTGCGTCATGAACAGCGGCACGTCGAAGCGCTCCGTCAGCCAACTCGCCAAGCCGGCGTGATCGTAATGGAAATGCGTGCAAATGAGCCCTTTTACCGGCAGGCCGTCCAGTTGGCGGGCGGCGATCGTCTCCCACAGCTTTTTCGTGGTTCCGGTATTCAGGCCGGTATCGACGATTATCCAGCCGTCGCCGTCGCGTAGCAGGTAGACATTGATGTGATCGAGCTGCATCGGCATCGGCATGCGTGCCCAAAGGATGCCGGGCGCAAGCTCGACGACCTCCCCGTCAGGCGCCGGTGGCGCAAAGGGATAGTCGAGCGCGCCCTGCTCTGCTGCTGAAGTCGCGGGGCCCGAATCAAGGCCGTGGTCTGGCATGCACCCTCCTGTGACGTTCTGTAGACGAACCGCTACCGGTCACGAATCTAGGGCCAGGGCGGGCATGGGGAAACGTCCAAAAGGACGATGCCCGCAGCTGGAGCGGCGCCGGCACTATCGTCCAAACAGGGTATGCAGCGCTTGTTCGCACGCCGGAAAATCGGGTCAAGTTCCCCACGAACCGACAGAGAGAGGAGAGCCATATGGCCACCACCAAGGATTACCGAATCGGCGAATTCACATTTCCCCGCGGTTGGTTCATGATCGCCGACGCCGAAGAACTCAACACCCACAAGCCGCTCGCCGTGCGCTTCTTCGGCAAGGATTTCGCGCTCTACCGCGGCCGCGCGACCGGCAAGATCGTGCTGCTCGACGCCTATTGCCCGCACATGAAAACGCACCTCGCGGCCCCCAACAACACCTCGTACGTCGTGCTCGACGGCGGCGGCAGCAACGTCGAGGGCGACAGCATCCGCTGCCCCTACCACGCCTGGCGCTTCGGCGCGGACGGCAAGTGCGACGACATCCCGTATCACCAGGGCCCGATTCCGGCGACCGCCTGCGTGAAGTCCTGGACCGTCGTCGAAAGCCTCGGCGCGATCTGGGTGTGGCACGACCCCGAAGGCGGCGAACCCGAATGGGAGCATCCGACGCTGCCGCAATGGGATGACCCCTCCTGGGTGCGTTGGAAGTTCGACCACCTCGGCATGCTCAACCAGCATCCGCAGGAAGTCATCGACAACATCTGCGACTACGGCCACCTCAGCCCGATCCACGGCTCGACCGTCGAACGCTACGAAAACGAGTTCCGCGCGCACACCGCCACCCAGCGCCAGTGCGGCCCGCACCGCACCCTGGTCGGCGCGGACGGTGTCAGCCCGGTCCTGCACACCGACACCACCTATCACGGCCCCGGCGTGCTGATCTCGTACCTGACCGGCATGTGCGAATCGATCCTGATGATCACGCACACGCCGGTCGATGACGGCTCGCTGAAGGTCTGGCATTCGGTGCTGGTGAAGTCGCCGGGCAATAACGCCGTCGCGACCGTTCCCGATACGATCGCCGCGCGCCAGTTCCAGGAGTCGAGCCGGCTCGCGTTCATGCAGGACTTCGAGGTGTGGACGAACAAGGGCCCGTGCCTGAACGGCCTGTTCATCCCGAGCGACGGCCCGTTCATGAAGGCGCGCATCTGGTACAAGCAGTTCTACAACCCGCGCGCGAAGAAGCAGGAATTCCTCGACCAGTGCGAAGGCGTCTACGTGCCGCGTGGCGCGACGCCCTATAGCGAGCCAGCAGCGGTGGCCTGATTCACTCGTACTGCAAGGTAAGGCGGCGCGGGATGCAGGCATCGCGCCGGCCGGTGGCTGGAAGCCGGCTCGGCCGTTGCCGCCACATTCCAGCCCGATGAGTTCCGGACGTTTGCCGAAGGCATCGAGCGATTCCTTGCCCGGCGCCTCGCCCTCCGCCAGTGCGACCGGAATGAGGCCTTCGGGCAGGAAGCGGCCGAAGGGCGCGCGGCGGCGTCAGGTCACCCCATTCTTAGCGCTGGAAGTAACCGACGCCGACCAGTTTTCCATCGACGGCGCGGAAGTAGCTGTGCTTCTTCTCGACCTTGCCGGTCGTCGGATTGCGCCAGCTGTAATCGAGTTCGCCGTCGCCCTTCTTCGCCGCGACCTTGAGCATCTCGGAGACGATCGGCTTGCCGTTCGGATCGAGCAACTCGTAGCCGTTGCTGCCGACAAGCGCCGGGGTAGCGCCGTGTGCAAGAAAACGGCCATCAGCCATATCGATCACGAACACATAAAGATCGTCATGAATGAACGGCCCATCGAGCCGACGAAACTGCGCCAGGGCACGCGTCGCGTCCGCCTTCATCGCCTTGGCCGCATCTCTGAGCATGGCTCTGGCTTGGACCGGCGTGGCGCGCGGCGGATAGAAGCCGACCGCGACGATGACTTCACCGACCTTGCGGAAGAGAGTCAGTTTGGGGTCGCCGCGGCTGTCGGCGGGATTGAACCAGCGGTATTCGACCTGCCCGCCGCCCTTGGCTCTCGCCAGTTCGATCATTTCGCGAAAGAAGGCCTTGCCTTCGATGTCGGTGTAGTCGAGCACATTGTCGCCGATCAGCGCAGCTGACGAGCCGCCGCTCGCGAGGAAGCGGCCATCGATGCGCACGGCGTAGGCGTAGAGATCACGATCGACAAAGTTCGCCTGCCGGCTGAAATCGGCGGCACCTTTTTCGCCGTTCTGTTCGATGTGCCTGACCGCGCGCTCCAGCAGCGCTGTGGCGCGCTTGCCAAGTTCGCTGTCGAACAGACGGACCGATTCAGCATCGGTGGCATGCGCGGGTGACGGCAGAAAGCCCGTGCCCAGGGCAAGGCCGAGCGTAAGGACCAGCACACGGATGGGAGCAGACATCGTCGAACCTCTTGAGTATCCGGTTTCGGTTGTTGTTTTCCCCCGGCTAGCGGATCGCGCGATGCAATCCCGCGTAGCCGGCGACATGGAATGGCTCAGTAGCCGAGCATCTGCGGCAGCCACAGCGTGAGCTGGGGGAAGAACGCGATGACGAAGATCGCTACCGTCGAGGCGAGGACGAAGGGGTGGATGCGCGCGACGATTTCTTCCACCGTCGAGCCGCCGATACCGGACGCGACGAACAGGTTCTCGCCCAGCGGCGGAGTCTGGAAACCGACCGACAGCGCGCAGATCACGACGATGCCGACGTGGGTGGGGTCCGCGCCCATCATGTACATCACCGGCAGCAGCACCGGCACCAGGATCATGATCGCCGCAAGCGTTTCCATGAACATGCCGACGAAGAGCAGGAACACGATGATCAGCGTCCAGATCATGTAGACGTTGTCGGTAAGGCTCAGCAGCGATTCGGCGATCGTCGCCGGGATGCGCTGCTCGACGAGGAGGCGCCCGAACACGACCGCCGCGAACAGGATCAGCAGCACTCGTCCGGTGATCCACGTCGTGGTCTTCAGCGAGTTGAGGATGGCTGAGAACTTGAGCTCGCGGTGCAGGAAGATGCCAACGAAGAGCGTGTAAAAGATTGCGACGATTGCCGATTCGGTCGGCGTGAACAGGCCGGTGTAGATGCCACCGAGGATGATGATCGGGGCGAGCACCGACCAGATGCCCTTGCGCAGCGCCTGGCCGATGTCGCCGAACGACCACTTCTCGGTCAGGCCGCGGTAACCGCGCTTGTTCGAGATCGCGTAGTTCATGATCAGCAGGCTGGTAGCCATGATCAGGCCCGGGATGACACCGGCGATGAACAGTTTGGGAATCGACAGCGAGGCGAACTCACCATACTTGGCAACGGCCTCGGACGGCGGCGCCATGCCGAGCGCCGAGATGCCGAAGATCACCATCGGGATCGACGGCGGGATGATGATGCCGAGGCCACCCGAGGCAGCGGTCACCGCCGAGGCGTAGCTGCGTTCGTACTTGCGGTTGACCATCGCGGGGATCATCAGCATGCCGACGGCGGCGGTGGTCGCCGGCCCGGAGCCCGAGATGGCGCCAAAGAACAGGCAGGCGAGCACGGTCGCCGCACCAAGGCCGCCGGTGATCGGCCCCGCCATCGTTTCGGCGATGTCCACGAGGCGCTTCGAAATGCCCGCCGCCTCCATCAGCGCGCCGGCCAGGACGAAGGCCGGCAGGGCCATCAAGGGGAAGCTGCCGACCGAGGTGAAGGCGATCTGCACGAAGGCGATGGGATTCTTCCCCAGCACCAGGAAGGCGACCATCGCCGCGCCGGCAAGCGAAACGGTGATCGGCGCACCCAGCAACAGCAATGCAAAGAAGCCGCCGAACAGGATTTCTACCACATATGCTTCCATTGTCATTTCTCCGTGGAGGATCCGTCTCAGGCGTTCGCCGCGGCGGCGGCGCGTTTCAGGTTCTCGATTTCCTCCGCTTCCGGATCGACGATCTCCACGCCCTTGAACAGCGACAAGTAGTTGTTCCACAGGATGCGGATCGACATCAGCGTGAAGGCGATCGGCAGGATCATGTAGAAGTACTTCATCGGCAAACCGATGGTCTGCGACTTCCAGAACAGGTTCATGCGGTTGAAGACGAAGTCGTAGCTCAGGAAAGCGAAATAGAGGTTGAAGCCAACCCACAGCAGGTCCGCAATCGCTTCACTGACTTTCTTGACGATCGGCGGGAAGAACTTGAAGTGGAAGGCCACACGGTTGTGCGCCGACATCTTGGCGGCGACGCAGGCGCCCAGATAGGCGAACCAGACGAAGAGATAGGTCGCAAGTTCTTCGCCCCAGGGCAGCGAGTACTGAAAGAACTGGCGCAGCAGGATCTGGACGAAAAGCAGCACGACGAAGAATGCGAGTAGCACCTCACACAGATACTCTTCGATGTTGCTGATGAATTTGAGGAAGATGTGCCCTACGGCCATGACAAACTCCAGAAAATCCGGTGCGCCCGATCACACGGAGACGGCCCCTGCCGCAGACAGGAGTCATCCGGAATCGTAGCGGCGTGTTGTGCACAAGATCGGCGGCCGTCGCGTGTCCAGCGTCGGCATGTGGCGCGAGCCGTGGCTCGTGCGCCCCACGCCTTGCCGTCGGAAGCGACTACTGCCCGCCGTTCAGCGGCCGAGCACCTTCTGCGCGCGATCGAGCTTTTCCTTGCCGCCGATGCTTTTGTAGTACTTCGGCCATACTGTGGTAGTCGCCTTGGCGATCCACTCCTTTTCGCCGTCGGCAGGCTCGGTGATCTGCATGCCGCGCGCGGCAAGATCCTTCTTGATCTTCTCTTCGGTCTCGAGCAGATACTTGAAGCTGTGCTCGGTGGCTTCCTGGCCCGCTTCGAGGATCGCCTTCTGCACCTCGGGCTTCTGCGACTTGAAGACCGACTCGCTGACCACCAGCGGCTCCAGCGAGAAGATGTAGCGGATGTTGGTGATGTACTTCTGCACCTCGTAGAACTTCATCGCTGAAACCGTGATGTAGGGGTTGTCCTGACCATCGACGACGCGCTGCTGCAGCCCGGTGAAGGTTTCGGACCAGGACATCGGCGTCGGGTTGATGCCCCATGCCTGATATGAGGAGATCATGATTTCGTTCTTCGGTACGCGGATCACCAGTCCCTTGAGATCTTCCAGCGTCTTCACCGGCCGCTTGGAATTGGTGAGCACGCGAAAGCCCGAGTAGGCCCAGCCAACGATGCGTACGCCGGCATCGCGAACCGTGTTGTCGGTGAGCTCCTTGCCGACTTCACCCTGGGTCAGCTTCTTCGCTTCGTCGGCGCTCTGGATCAGGTAGGGCATCGTCAGCAGGCCGACCGTCGGCGAGAACGGCGTGATGTTATTGACTGCGAGGATCGAGAAATCGAGCGTGCCCATCGCGGCGTTGTTGATCGTGTCTTCCTCGCTGCCAAGTTGCCCGTTGGGGAACAGGTCTACCTTGTGCTTGCCGCCGGTCTTCTGCTGGAATAGTTTGGCGAAAGTCGTCCCGAGTTCCCACTGCGTGCCGCCCGCGGCATCGCCGACGGCCATCTTGAAGGTCTCGGCCAGTGCGGCGGGGGCAGTTACCAGCAGGCTGGCGGCGGTGACGAGTGGCATCAGTACGTTCTTGCTGAATTTCATTTTTGTCTCCTCGATCTCTTTATGGTCTGGCAGTGCGTGCTGCTGGGGGGTATCAAGGTGCTGCTTAGAGGACTTCGTCTTTCATGTTGTACCAGCGGTACAACCACCATTGGCCGAAGCGGCGGAAAGGCGCGAAGTACTCCGACTCGACCATCTCGCGCACGTTGGGGAAAGGCAGTCTGGAGCGGAAGATCGGCAGCTCGGGGGTGCGAACGCCGGCGATGTTCTCGGCCAGGCGGCGACCGGCCTGCGCCGAATACATCACGCCGTTGCCACCGTAGCCGAGCGCGTAATAAATCGTCTGCTTCGGGTCCGGCTGAAAGATGCGCGGCATCATGTCGTGGCTGACGTCGACCCAGCCCCACCACGAGTAGTCGATCTGGATGCCTTCGAGCGCCGGGAACTTGCGGTGCAGGTCACGGATCAGGAACTGCTTGTATTTGTCCTGCGGCGCGTCGCTGCCGGTGATCGCGCTGCGGCTACCGATTTGCACACGACCGTCGGGCAGCAGGCGATAGTAGTGGCGCAGGATACGGGTGTCGGTGATGACCTGGGTCGTGCGGAAGTTGCACGCGTCGATCTCGGACTTCGTCAGCGGGCGGGTAACGATCGAGTTCGACAGGATCGGCAGCAGGCGATTTTTCAGTTCCGGATGCAGGCCGTTCGACGTGTAGCCGCCGGTCGCGACGCCGACCGCGCGGGCACGCACGATGCCGCCCGGCGTCTTGAGGTAATGCACGCCGTCGCGGGTTTCCCAGCCGATCACCGGGCTCGATGGATGGACTTTGGCGCCGAGCGCGCGCGCCTTCTTCAGGTAGCCGAAGGCGAGCTTGCCGGCATGGATGCCGATGCCTTCCGGCTCGTGCATCGCGCCCGCGGCTTCCTTGTCATCGACGTATTCGCGCTTCACGGTGTCGGCATCGAGGATGCGCGCGTCGTACTTGAAGACGTCGCGCAGGATCTTGGCTTCCTTCTCCAGCACCGGCATGACCTTGGGCCGGTGCGCGATGTAGAGATGGCCACCGGGCTGCGGCTCGCAGTCGATGTCCTTGATCAGATCCTTGAAGGTCTGCATGCCGTCGCAGATTTCCTCGTGCATGCGCAGGGCGGTATCGAGGCCGTAGCGCTGGATCCACTGCGAGCGCTTCAGGCGCCCCGACGCGCATTGGGCCTGGCCGCCGTTGCGGGTGCTGCAGCCCCAGCTGACGCGGTTGGCTTCAAGTACGGTCGCCTTGATGCCGTATTTCTCGGCGAGGAAAATCGCGGTCGTCAGGCCGGTGAAGCCGGAGCCGATGATTGCGACATCGACGTCGATGTCTTGGGTGATCGGGCCATCGTCGGCAGGCGGTTCGCCAGCGGTGCCGATCCAGTAGGTCGGCGCGTACTCGCGGCCTTGTCCGGGCGTCGTCGCGACCAGCGGGTCATAGGCCGGATCGTAAGCTTGCAACGGCGCGCTGGCCCGGCCGCTGGTGATGATCCGCTTTTCTGCAATGGCTTCCATGTCCCGACTCCTGTCTGTTATCGCGCGCTTGATTGCCGGCTCAGTTGCCAGCGCCGGCGACCGGCGGACGGTCCTTGCGATAGGCGTTTTTGACCGCGATCTTGCCGTCGCGGAAGGTGAAGACATCGACCATCCGCGCTTCGATGCGGCTGCCGTCGGCCTTGGTGCCGCAGAACGTCGATTCCGACACGCCGCGATCGCCGCAGACGAAGTGTTCGCCGTTGAGCCACGCAGCGTCGGGGAAGTTCTCCCACGCCAGTTGGAAACCGGCACGCACGGCATCGCGGCCTGCGAAGCTCTTGCCCAGCAGGTCGGGTCCGCCAACCGCATGGAAAACACAATCGTCCGCCATGAAGCTCATCAGGGCGTCGATGTCGTGACGGTTCCAGGCGTCGCTGAAAGCCTTCAGCATCTCTGTGCTGGCTTCATTGCGGGTCTGGGTGGCTGCCTGGCTGCTCATGAGAATCTGCCTCCTTCACTGTCGATTGTAGTTAATGTGGTACGTTTTGTATCGATATTTGAAACTTGATTAACATTAGAACTCGGACGTATTGGTGTCAACAACAAATTCCGGAAATCGATACGTTTTTTAATTTTTTCCGGAATATCGCATTGCACACCAGTGTTCAGGCGATACGACCGGCCATCGGCGACGAGGGCGACGCCGCGAAGCGGCGCGGAATGCGACCAGCGAGGTACGCTTCGCGCCCTGCCGCGACGGCTAGGCGCATCGCACGGGCCATGCGGATTGGTTCGCGGGCGCCGGCGATCGCGGTATTCATCAGCACGCCGTCGCAGCCGAGCTCCATCGCTATCGCCGCATCCGAGGCAGTGCCCACGCCGGCATCGACGATCACCGGCACCCTCGCCTGCTCGATGATCAGCGACAGGTTCCAGGGATTGAGGATGCCCATGCCGGAGCCGATCAAGGAGGCGAGCGGCATCACCGCGACGCAGCCGATGTCCTCGAGAATGCGCGCCTGGATCGGGTCGTCGCTGCAATAGACCATCACGTCGAAACCGTCCTTCACCAGCGCCCCGGCCGCCTTCAGCGTCTCGGGCATGTTCGGGAACAGCGTCTTCTCGTCACCGAGCACTTCGAGCTTGCACAAGGGGTGGCCGTCGAGCAGTTCGCGCGCGAGTTGCAGGGTGTAGACCGCCTCCTTGGCGTTGTAGCAGCCGCCGGTGTTCGGCAGGATCGTGAATTGCGACGGCGGCACGGCGTCGAGCAGGCTCGGTTCGTTGGCGTGCTGACCGATATTCACGCGCCGGATCGTCACGGTGACGATCTCGGTGCCGCTCGCGTCGACCGCCGCGCGGGTTTCGTCGAAGTCGCGGTACTTGCCGGTGCCCACAAGCAGGCGCGACGCGTAGGTCTTGCCGGCGATCGTGAGACCGGCCGATGCCGCGCCGGCGGCATCAGCATCTGGCCCTTCCGTGGGCGTGTCGTTCAGGTTCATGGGGCACTCCTCCTCTCAATGCTTTTATTAGCCGCCGCCGATCGCCACGACGATCTCGACGCGATCGGCCGGGCGCAAGACGCGTTTTTGCCACCTTGGCGACGCGACTACCTCGCGGTTGATTGCGACCGCGACGCGTTTTCCGAGCAGGTCGAGGCTCGCGATCAGGTCATGCAGCGTCTTGCCCTGCCCTACCGCATGCGAGGCGCCGTTCAGTTCGATCGTAATCGTCGTCATTTCAGGGCCTCGCGTGGAGATCGGCGTCGAATTTCTCGGACGGGTTCATGGGCTCTCTGTTGTAGTTGGGGTGTTCAGGCCGCGATCAGCCGGCTCAGATAAACGACCAGCAGCATGTAGCCGGCAACGAACAGCGCCTCGCTGGACATCAGTACGATCGGCTTCCAGCCGAGTTCGGCGAGCTTCTCGAGTGAGGTCTTGACGCCGAGCGCGGAAATCGAGATCACCAGACACCAGCGCGACAGCGTCGAGCTCGTCTCGACGACGCCATGCGACAGCAGGCCCAGACTGTTGAGCGTCGCCAACGCCGCGAAAGCGACCAGGAACAGCGGCAGGATTGGCGTCTTCTTGCTGCTGCCGCCGTTTGCCTTCTTGCGCTCGCCGTGGAATACCAGCGCCAGCACGACGACCACTGGCATCAGCATCGCGACGCGGAACATCTTCGCCAACGTCGCTGCGTCGCCGACTTCAGGCGAGATGATCAACCCGGCGCCGACGACCTGCGCGACATCGTGGATCGAGCCACCGAGAAAGAGCCCCGCCTCGCTGACCGACAGCCCCGCGCTCTTCACGACGAGTGGATAGAGCACCATCGCCACGGTCGAGAAGATCGCGACGCCAATCGCAGTCAGCAGCGTGTAGCGTTCGTTCTCACGGGTCGCCGGCAACGTCGAGGAAATCGCCAGCGTCGCCGAAATCCCGCAAATGCCGGTGCCGCCGCCGGAGAGCAGGCCGAGCATCGACGGCAGTCCGAGAAGGCGCGCTAGCAGCAGGCCGAAGCCGATCGTCAGCACCACCGCGCCGACCAAGGCGCCTACGCCGATCAGGCCGAGATCACTGACGTCGCTCGCGACGATGCGCGCACCGAGCAATGCGACGCCGAAGCGCACGAGCTTCTTCGCCGAGGCTTCGATGCCGGGGATGCATTTTTCGGAGTCCGACAGAAAATGGAATGCGATGCCGATCAGCAGCGCGTAGAGAAATTGCGGTCCGCCATAGTGCTCCGACACGAAAGTCGCCGCGACCGCAATCACGGCGCACAACATGAAGCCCGGCATCAGCACGCGTACCCCGTGGAACATCGCGGGCGGCGCAATAGTTGTTTGAGTGGTCATGGAGTCGATGTCCGGTCGATAAGGTCGGGCTTGACAGGGGTTTGCGACGGACCGCCCCGCGGATCGGGCGGCCCGTCGTCGTTACGGACGCTGTCTCAGACGTAGTCCTTGTACTTGTCGAGCAGGCGCACGGGCTTGGCGAGCGCATCGCGGCGGAACGGGTCGCCGAGTTCGCGCGTGCACATGATCTCGATGACGCAGGTCTTGCCCTCGTTCATCTGCAGGTCGATCGCGCGCTTCAGGGCCGGGCCGACGTCTTCGAGCCTGTCCACGGTGATGCCCTCGGCGCCCATCGCCCGCGCGATCGCCGCGAAGCTCTGGTTGTCGAGCTCGCCGGCGACGAAGCGGCGGTTGTAGAAGTCGACCTGGTTCTTCTTCTCCGCGCCCCACTGCCGGTTGTGGAACACGACCGCGGTCACCGGGATGTTGTGGCGCACGCAGGTCATCGTCTCCATCAGGCTCATGCCCCACGCGCCGTCACCGGCGTAGGACACCGCCGGCCGATGCGGCGCGGCGACCTTCGCGCCGATGATCGTCGGAAACGCGTAGCCGCAGTTGCCGAAGCTCATCGCGGCGAAGAAACTCCTCGGCTTCTCGAAGCGCAGGTAGCTGTTCGCGACCGAGTTGATGTTGCCGATGTCGGTCGACACCATCACGTCTTCCGGCATCGCTTTTTCCAGTTCGCGCAGCACCTGGCGCGGATGGAGGTACTCGCCGCCCGAGAACGGCTTCTCCTTCGCGTTCTCCTCGATCATGTCGAGGCTGAACGGGTCGCGCTCGTGCGTCCATTCGTCGAGCTCGCGCTCCCACGCGGCCTTCTCGGCCTGCACCTTGGCGTAGCGCGCTTCACGCGTCGCATCGCATTCGAGCGTGCAACCGGTCAGGCGCCACGTGAGCGCCTTGGCCGCGGCCTTGGCATCGCCGCAGATGCCCACCGAGATCTTCTTCACGAGACCGAGCATCTTGTTGTCGGCGTCGATCTGGATGATCTTGGCGTTCTTCGGCCAGTAGTCCATGCCGTGCTGCGGCAGCGTGCCGAAGGGCCCCAGGCGCGAACCGAGCGCGATGACGACGTCGGCCTGCGCCATCAGCTTCATCGCCGCTTTGGAGCCCTGGTAGCCGAGCGGGCCGCACCACAGCGGGTGGCTCGCGGGGAACGAGTCGTTGTGCAGGTAGCTATTGACGACCGGGGCGCCGAGGCGCTCGGCGAGCGCCTTGCATTCCTCGACCGCGTCGGCCATCACGACGCCGCCGCCCGAGATGATCACCGGGAACTTGGCGGTGGCGAGCAGTTCGGCCGCTTCATTGAGGCTCGCTTCGCCGCCGGCGCCACGGTCGAGCCGCGCGGGCTTGGGGATCTCGCAGGTGATCTCGCCGTAGAAGTAGTCGCGCGGGATGTTGAGCTGGGTCGGGCCCATCTCGCTCATCGCGCGGTCGAAGCAGCGCCCGGTGTATTCGGCCATGCGCGCGGGGTGGGTGACGTGGCCCTGGTATTTGGTGAATTCCTGGAACATCGGCAGCTGCTTGCATTCCTGGAAGCCGCCCAGGCCCATCGTCATCGTGCCGGTCTCGGGCGTGACGATCACCACCGGGCTGTGCGCCCAGTAGGCCGCACCGATGGCGGTGACGCAGTTGCTGATGCCGGGGCCGTTCTGCCCGATCACCACGCCGTGGCGCCCCGACACGCGCGAGAAGCCGTCGGCCATGTGGCCCGCGCCCTGCTCGTGCACCACCGGAATCAGACGGATGCCGGCCGGCGCGAAGATGTCCATCGCGTCCATGAACGCCGAGCCCATGATCCCGAACATGTCGGTCACCCCGTTGGCCACCATCGTCTCGACGAAGGCTTCCGACGGGGTCATCTTCTGCGGGCCGCTGACGACCGGGCGGTGATCTTGTTCGCTCATTGGTGCTGTCTCCTGAGGTGAGGTCAATCAGTCGAATAACGAACGCTTTCCGATACGAATTGTTCCGCTATACGATACGTTATCGAACTTTAGGGCGACAAAAATAAAACGTCAAGCGTTAATTTCATTTTTCGGAACTTATTGAAACTTTATTCGGAATACAGCTATCATGCGATCGCATTGACCCCGAGGAGACTGCCATGATGGAAATCGCGATCGACAAGCCGGACCACCTGGTTTCGGTGCGCACGGCCTTCGGAATCGATTCCGACCTGAGGGTGCCGGCCTTCAGCGAACGCGACGACCACGTGCCGGAGATCGACGAGGCCTACCGCTTCAACCCCGACGTGACGCTGGCGATCCTCGCCGGCTTCACGCGCGACCGGCGAGTGATGGTCCAGGGCCTGCACGGCACGGGGAAGTCGACACATATCGAACAGATCGCCGCGCGGCTGAACTGGCCCTGCGTGCGCGTGAACCTCGACGGTCACATCAGCCGGCTGGATCTGGTCGGCAAGGACGCGATCGTCGTGCGCGACGGCAAGCAAGTCACCGAATTCCAGGAAGGCATCGTGCCGTGGGCGCTGCAGCGGCCGGTCGCGCTGATTTTCGACGAGTACGACGCCGGGCGGCCCGACGTGATGTTCGTGATCCAGCGCATCCTCGAGCGCGACGGCAAATTCACGCTGCTCGACCAGAACCGGGTAATCCGCCCGCATCCGTACTTCCGTCTGTTCGCGACGTCGAACACCGTCGGCCTCGGCAACCTGTCGGGGCTCTATCACGGCACGCAGGTGCTCAACCACGCGCAGATCGACCGCTGGAACATCGTCGCGACGCTGAACTACCTGCCTCCCGACGAGGAAGTCGCGATCGTGCTCGCACGCGTGCCGACGAAAAACTGTGAGAACGGCCGCAAGCTCATCGCCGCGATGGTCGCGCTCGCCGATCTCACGCGCAAGGGCTTCGCCACCGGCGATCTCTCGACGCTGATGTCGCCGCGCACGGTGATCACGTGGGCCGAGAACTGCGAGATCTTCCGCAACCCGGCGCTCGCCTTCCGGCTGTCCTTCCTCAACAAGTGCGACGAGGTCGAGCGCCCGATCGTCGCCGAGTACTACCAGCGCTGCTTCGGCGAGGAGCTCGACGAATCGTGGATGCTCGACCCGGCGGCGCAGTGATGCCGACCGCACAGCAGTCCGCGCGGCGCCAGCAGAAGGTCGAGGAGCTGTGCGCCGCAACGCTCCGCGCGCTGACCGGCGAGCCGGCGCTGCACTACCGCAGCCGGCGCCTGTACGCGGGCGAGCGGCGGGTGCCGGTGCACGCGCCGCACCTCGCGGTCGATCCAGGCACGGACGGCTTCGCGGACTGCCGCGCGGCCGTCGACGGCGTTGCGCTGCGCCTGCTGCATTCGGACACGGCGCTGCACGCGAGCCTGTGCCCTGCCGACCCGGTCGAGCGCCTCGTGTTCGAGCTCCTCGAGCAGTTGCGCGTCGAGACGCTCGCGCCCGCCTGGATGCCGGGCCTCGCGGCGAACCTGCACGCGCGCTTCGCCAACTGGTCGCGCGCATTCCACCGTTCCGGTCTCACCGAAGGCAGCGTCGGCATCCTGCTCTACACCGTCGCGCAGATGTGCTGGTCGCGCCTGACCGCACGCCGCGTGCTCGAAGACACCGAGGACTGCATCGAGAGCACGCGCATGTCGCTCGTCTTCGCGCTCGGCACTTCGCTCGCGGGTATCCGCCGCGAGCGGCGCGAGCAGCGCGCCTACGCGCCGCACGCGCTCGAGATCGCGCGCGTCGTCGGCGAGCGCGTGCGCGCCGAACGGGCCGCGGCGCAGGACGGCGACGTCGAAGCGCAAGATGAGGACGATGCGAAGCGCGGCTTCGCGCTGCTGCTCGACTTCGACGACGGCGGCGATGCCGGCGACGGCATCGCCGCCGCCACGACCGGCGCTAGCAAGGTGTTCGAGGACGCCGCGCTCGCATACCGCGTCCATACGACGCGCTTCGACACCGAGATCGCCGCCGCCACGCTCGTCCGCCGCGCGTTGCTCGCCGAATATCGCGAGCGGCTCGACCGGCGCGTCGCCGAACAGGGCGTGAATCTCGCCCGCCTCGCCCGCGGACTCGACGCGGTTCTCGCGCGGCCGGCGCAGGACGGCTGGCGCTTCGGCGAGGAGGAAGGCCACCTCGACGGGCGGCGCCTCGCCCAGCTCATCAGCTCGCCGGCGGAGCGCCGCGTGTTCCGCCACGAGCGCCACATGCCGCAGGCCGACTGCGTCGTGAGCTTCCTGCTCGACTGCTCCGGGTCGATGAAGACGTACATCGAGCCGGTCGCCGTGATGCTCGACGTGCTGATCCGCACGCTCGGGATGATCGACGTCGCGACGGAACTGCTGGGCTTCACGACCGGCGCCTGGAACGGCGGCCGCGCGTATCGCGACTGGATGAACCGCGGTCGCCCTCGGCATCCGGGGCGCCTCAACGAGGTGTGCCACCTGGTGTTCAAGGACGCGGACCGCGGCTGGCGCCGCGCACGCGCGGACATCGCCGCGCTGTTCAAGGCCGACCTGTTCCGCGAAGGCATCGACGGCGAGGCGGTCGACTGGGCGTGCAACCGGCTGCTCGCGCGGAGCGCGTCGCGCCGCATCCTGGTCGTGATCTCCGACGGCTGCCCGTCCGACAGCGCGACCGGCCTCGCGAACGACCCGTTCTATCTCGACAATCATCTGAAGGACGTCGTCGCGCGGCGCGAGCGCGAAGGCGCGGTCGAGATCGTCGGCGTGGGCGTCGGGCTCGATCTGAGCCCGTTCTATCGCCGCAGCCTTGCGACCGACCTGACGCAGGGGCTCGATAACGCGCTCTTTCCCGACATCGTGCAACTCATCGGCGGACGGCGACGGCGCTGAGCGCCGGCCCGGCCCGAGGAGGCAGATCAAGAATGGCGAAGACCCGGACTGGCGGCTGAGCGCGCGCCCGGACGCCGGCTGAACCTCAGGTGGCGGCGCCGCCGCCGAACGCGCCGCTTCGCGCCCGGCGCCCGCCTTCGTCCTGCCGGCGGTCGGCGCGGCGCGCGAGTGATGCGTCGAGCGCCACGCGGTCGTCGGCCGAGAGGGCGAGGCCAAGGACCGCGAGCCGGCGCAGCGTGTCGTCGAGCTCCCACGGCGCCGCGATCGTGCGCTTCTTCCCGTTCCGCATCTGCGCGTGCAGCCAGTAAGCGTCGGTATCGGCCGCCGCACGAAGGTAGAGCCGCACGACGTTTTCCGGCTGCGCTTCGACCCACGCGAGCCCTTCGCGCTTGCGCCGCCGGCCGAACGCGGACGAAAGTGTGAGTGCGGCGATGACTGCGACCGTGGCGAGGATCAGTTCGAGCATCGGGTTCTCCTTTCGCGAATGACGTGCCCCGCACCCCGGTAACGGAGCGGGCAACGCAACTACGGAACGAAGAATAAAACCGGATGCGGTTATAAGGTGCGTATATTCTTAGCGCCTCTTTTCATATGGGGGTCACGACGGAAAACCCTGGCGACGCGCACCCGCAGCAAGCCGTCGCCCAAAGCTGCGCAGTCGCGCCGAATTCCACACGTCTTGCCGAAGGAATCCGAGCGCGCCGCGATGCCGCGCGGCGTTCCTCGGCACGTCGCGGGCGGCCTATCTATCGCGTCCGAAGACGTGAAAACGCCGGGAGGCGCGAGCCCCCGGCGTGGACGACAATCCGCCGAAGCCGGCGACGGGGGCGGCCCCGCTGTCCGTCAGCGCATGCCGAAAGCCGGTTTCATGTGTGCGAGTGCCCGCTTCCTCCGGCCAATCCACGCCGCCGAGAGCGCGCTCACGAGCCCTGCGAACAGCACGTACGCGCACACCAGCCACGGCTCGCCGCCGCCTTTCTGCAGCAGGTAGGTCGCGATGATCGGCGTGATTCCGCTCGCGAAGATGCCCGAGAACTGATAGACGAACGAGATGCCGGAATAGCGGACCTTCGCGTCGAAGAGCTCGGAGAACAATGCGGCTTCCGGGCCGTAGACCGACGCATAGAACACGCCGAACGGGATGATGATCGCGAGCCACACAGTCAGCATGTCGCCGCCGCTGTGCTTCATGAACCAGAAGCCGGCGAACGCGGACAGGCCGGTCAGCAGCGAGCCCCAGAAGTAGATCCGCGTGCGTCCGATCTTGTCCGACAGCCGCCCGAACAGCGGAATCGTGAAGATCATCACGAACGCGGCCGCCATCACGCCGGGCAGCGCGTCGGTACGGCTGAGGTTCAGCGTCTGCGTAAGGTACGCGATCGAGAACACGCCGAACACGTTGAAGAACACGCCGTCGATGTAGCGGGCGCCCATGCCCGCCAGCACGTTGCCCGGATATTTCGTGATCACCTCTTTGATCGGCAGCTTGATCTCCTCGCCGCCCTCCTTCACCTTCGCGAACTCCGGCGTCTCCATCACGTTGAGGCGGATGTACATGCCGACCGCAACGAGCAGGAAGGACAGCACGAACGCGGCGCGCCAGCCCCACGAGAGGAACTGCTCCTCGCTCATCGCCCACGACAGCCCGGCAACGACGCCCGACGCCAGGCACAGGCCGAGCGCGAGGCCGATCTGCGGGATGCTGGCGTAGAAGCCGCGCTTTTCCTTCGGCGCGTATTCGAACGCCATCAGCACCGCGCCGCCCCACTCGCCGCCGAGGCCGATGCCCTGCGCGATGCGCAGCGCGAGCAGGAGCAGCGGCGCCCAGATGCCGATCTGATCGTAAGTCGGAACGAGCCCGATCAGCACCGTCGAGACGCCCATGATCATCAGCGTCATCACGAGCATGCTCTTGCGGCCGAGCTTGTCGCCGAAGTGGCCGAAGATCACGCCGCCGAGCGGTCGGCTGAGGAAGCCGACCGCGAACGTCCCGTACGCGAGCATCGTCGAGACGAGCGGGTCTGACGACGGGAAATAGAGCTTGTTGAACACGATCCCGGCGACAACGCCGTACAGAAAAAAGTCGTACCATTCAATCGTCGCACCGATCAGGCTCGCGGTGACGACCCTGCGTACTTCCTTCGAATCCCTGGTTGCAGAACGGCTCATGTTTGTCTCCTCTGTACTTCCTTTTTTAGGGGGTGTAGCAGTCGTTTTCAGATCAGCGCGGACTCTCCCCGCATGACGATCGACGCGGGTCGTGCCCGCGCGTCGGCGAGGATCATGTCCGCGGCCTTTTCCGCAATCATGATCGTCGGCGCATTGGTGTTGCCGGACACGATCTCAGGCATGATTGACGCATCGACGACGCGCAGCCCTGCGACCCCACGCACGCGCAGACGGTCGTCGACCACGGCCATCGCGTCGTCGCCCATCTTGCAGGTGCCCGCCGGGTGGTAGATCGACTGGCTGAAGCGCCGCGCCGCGTCGAGGAGCTCGTCGTCGCTGCGATAGCCCGTGCCGGGCACGAACTCCGAAATGATGTGCGGGCGCATCGACGGCGATTCGGCGATCCGCCGGGCGACCTTGATGCCACCGATCACGACCGGATGGTCGCGCTCGTCCGACAGGTAGTTCGGGTGGATCGCCGGGTAGCGCAACGGATCGGCTGAGCGGATCTCGACGCGTCCGCGGCTGTAGGGACGCAGCTGGCACACGGACGCGGTGAAGGCCGAGAACCGATGCGCGCCCTCGCCCGGCTTGTCGGCGCTCAGCGGCTGCATGTGGAACTGGATGTCGGGCCGCTCGACGCCGGCCCCCGAGCGCGTGAAGATAGCGACCTGGCTCGCCGCGAGCGTCAGCGGCCCGCTGCGCGACACCATGTACTGCAGCCCGATCCAGAGCTTCTGGATCGGGCTGTTGACTTCGTCGTTGAGCGTGCGCTGGCGCGTCTTGAACACGAGCCGAACCTGCAGGTGATCCTGCAGGTTTTCGCCGACGCCGGGCAGGGGATGCACGACCGGGACGCCGACACCCGCCAGGAGCTTCTGCGGGCCGACGCCCGAGCACTGCAGGATCTGCGGCGAGCCGATCGCGCCCGCAGCGAGGATCACTTCGCGCTGCGCCCTGACCTGCCGCAACTGCCCGGCCTGGCGGAACTCGACGCCGACCGCGCGCTTGCCTTCGAACAGCACCCGCGTCGTCTGGGCGTGCGTCTCGACGAGAAGGTTCGCACGCTTGCGCGCCGGGCGCAGGAAAGCCTTCGCGGTGCTGCAGCGAAATCCCTTGTGCGCGGTCTGCTGGAAATAGCCGACGCCTTCCTGGGTCGCACCGTTGAAATCGGGGTTGAACGGGATGCCGAGGTCGCGCGCGCCAGCGATGAAGAAGTCGGCGATCGGCCGCCGCAGCCGCAGGTCGGACACCTTCAGCGGCCCGCCGGCGCCGTGGAATTCGGACGCGCCGCGTTCCTGGTCCTCGGATTTGCGGAAGTACGGCAGGACCTCGTCGTAGCTCCAGCCCTTGTTGCCCAGCGCCGCCCAGCGGTCGTAGTCCTCGCGCTGGCCGCGCACGTACAGCAGGCCGTTCAGCGAGCTCGATCCGCCGAGCACCTTGCCGCGCGGCCACTGCAGCTTGCGCCCGGCGATGCCCTCGTCGGGCTCGGTGACGAAGCACCAGTCGAACTTCGGATCGTGCATCGTCTTGAAATAACCCACCGGAATGTGGATCCATGGATTGCTGTCGGGACCCCCGGCCTCGAGCAGCAGCACGCGTACACCGGGGTCGGCGGACAGGCGATTCGCGACCACGCAGCCCGCGGAGCCCGCACCCACGACGATGTAGTCGACGGTGTCCTGCATCGTTGTTGTCTCCTGGTTGTACCGACCGCAGAAGATCGCTCGCCTGCGCGTCGGAATTTAGAATTTATGAAACGCCGCGTTTCACTTGCGGACGTTTCAACTATTCCGCACAGTGCAAGCCGGAGACAACAGCGAACTGCATTGGGGACCCCAAGTGAAACGAACTTCATCCGATCCGTTTCAAAATCGCAGCGCAGCATCGCCGAACGACGGGTTCGACGACGACGAATCACCCGACGGTGGCGGCGAGGACGTCCGCGTGCTGCGTGCGCTGAACGTGCTGGAACACCTTTCCGCGTCGGCAGACCCGTTGACTCTCGCGGTGCTCGCGCAGCGCCTGCGGGTGCCGAAACCCACGCTGATGCGGCTGCTGCGCGCGATGGAAGTCGGCGGCTACGTGCTGCGCGGCCCCGCTGCCGGCTTCGTCCCCGGGCCGCAGGCGGCCGCGCTCGCGCTGCGCACCCTGCGCGGTCCGGACCTGCGCCGTCATTGCCGCTCGATCCTGCGCCGGCTGGTCAACCGTCTTGGCGAGACCTGCAACCTGACTGCCCCGCACGGCGCGCGCGTGCTGTACGTCGAGCGCGTCGAGACGAGCGAGCCGCTGCGCCTGCATCTGACCCCCGGAAGCTGGGTGCCGCTGCATTGCACCGCGAGCGGCAAGCTCTTCCTCGCGTCGCTGTCGCTGCTCGAGCGCCGGCGCACGCTCGCGCATCTGCCACTGACGCGCGCGGCGCCGCGCACGCTCGTCGATCGCGACGCGCTCGACGCCGAGCTCGACCGCCTCGTTCGACTCGGCATCGGGGTCGACAACGAGGAGTTCGTGCGCGGCATGATCGCGGTCGCCGTCCCGGTGTTCGACAAGGACCGCAAGGTCGTCGCGGCGGTCGCGTGTCATGCACCGACCGCGCGGCTGTCGCTCGACGAGCTTCTGACTTATGTGCCGCAGCTGCGCATCGCCGCGGACGAAATGGGGCCGGTGCTGTCACCGACCGTGACCTCGCCGTGAGGTACGACCGTCAGGCCGCGAAGCTCCTGAGCGCCGAGACGACGAGGCTCGCGCCGATCGCGACGAGCGTCAGCGATGCGACACGGCGTATCGTGCGCGGCGCGAGCGCGGGCGGATAGCGCCTGCCTACAAGGGTCGCGAGGGCGACCAACGGCAGCGTGAAGGCGGCGAGCGTCAGGATTTCGGCATCGAAGCCGCCCTGCGCGGCAGTCAACAACGAACGGGTGCCGGCCGTCACGGCGAACAACAACAGGAGCATGTTTCGCACCACGGCCGGCTCCATCGGCTGGCGGTAGAACTGGAAGATCAGCGGCGGTCCGGCGATGCCGAAGAGTCCCCCGGTGAGCCCGGACAGGAAGCCGCTGGCGAAGAAGCTGCGCTCGGACGAGCGCGTGGCAAGCATCGCCGGACGCAGCGAGAACGTGATGCTGCCGTGCAGGATCACGACGCCGAGCAGGAGTTGCAGCAGGTTCGACGCGGTGCCGCTGAGGAAGTCGAGCAGCAGCACGCCGGCAACGATCGCCGGCAGGATGCCGAGCGAGGCGGCGCCGGCCGCCCGCCAGTCGATATGGTGGAGTCTGCCCGGCAGTGCGCAGGCGCTGTTCGCGACCGAAATCAGGCTGACGACCGCGGCGACGGTCGCGATCGACGCGAGGCCGAAGCCGCTCGTCGCGCCCATCACGATCATGCCGAGCCCGAAACCGGTGACGGTCTGAAAATAAGTCGCGACCGCGATGACCGCAAGCAGCGGCAGCAGGGTTTCGAGGTTCACCGGACGGATCTTTGCACAACCGGACCTGGTCCGGTTGTCCCCGGCCGGTCGGCGCGGTCCATCTGGCTGTTCTCGTCGGCGCTCACAGCCTCGTCCGTTTCTCCGCGACCTGCCCCTGCACGACGGTCACCGCGATGACGTGAAACACGTCGTCGGCGCTGCAGCCGCGCGACAGGTCGTTCGCCGGCTTCGCGAGCCCCTGCAGCAGCGGGCCGATCGCCACCGCGCCGCCGATGCGCTCGGCGAGCTTGTAGCCGATGTTGCCGGCTTCGAGGTTGGGGAACACGAGCACATTCGCGCGGCCCTTGACCTGCGAGTCGGGGATCTTGCGGTTTGCGATCTCGGCGACGATCGCCGCGTCGAGCTGTACATCGCCGTCAATCGCAAGGCCCGGCCGCTGCCCGCGAACCCGCCGCGCGGCGTCGGCAACCTTGTCGACCGCCGCGTGTTTCGCGCTGCCACCGGTCGAGAACGACAGCATCGCGACGCGCGGCTCCTCCATCAGCAGCTTGCGCGCGCTGTCGGCAGCGGCCATCGCGATCTCGGCAAGCTCCTCCGCGTCCGGATCGACGACGAGCCCGCAGTCGGAAAAGATCAGGCCGCCCTTCAGGCTGTGGAACGGCTCGCACATCATCATCAGGAAGAAGCTCGACACCAGTTTGAACGACGGGTCGGGGCCGATGATCTGGATCGCGGCGCGGACGACGTCGGCCGTCGTACGCACCGCGCCGGACACCGCCCCGTCGGCATGACCAAGCCGCAGCATCAGGTTCGCGAAGCACAGCGGGTCGAGCACCGCACGCTGCGCGTCGTCGAGGCTCATCCCCTTCTTCTGCCGCAGTGCGTGAAGCTCGTGCGCGAACACCGGCGTCAGCGTTGAATCGGCCGGGTCGACGAGCTCGATGCCGGCGAGATCGATCTGCCCGACGTCGGCGCATTTCGCGATCGCCGCGCGGTCGCCGACGAGCACGATCCGGGCGATGCCTTCACGCGTCGCGCGCGCCGCAGCCTGCAGGATGCGCGGGTCGTCGCCCTCGCTCAGCACGATGCGCCCGGGCACTGCGCGGGCCTTGTCGATGATCCGGTTGATCGCTTTCATTGTTTCATCCAAAAAAGTGCCGAAACCGGCGTTCAGGGAGGCCGGTTCCGGCCGAACACAACCCCCGGGGTGGAGGGCTGAGGAGGGATGAGGGGATCGGACGCCGGTCAGCGTTCGCCGAAGAGGGGCGGAGCGGCGACGAGCGGTATCTCCTCATCGTCGCCACCACGCCGCTTTCGCAGCGCATGGGCGAGCACGAGGACGACAAGGCTGACGACGCCGAGCGCAAGCGGCGTGCGCTGGCCTGGGATGAAGGCCATCGCGACAATGATGCCGAGCATGCCGACGATCGCGACCCAAGTCAGATAGGGGAAGGCCCACATCTTCACGCGCAGGCGCGCCGGGTCTTCCTTCTCGAGTCGACGGCGCAGGCGCAGCTGTGAGAACGCGATCAGCAGATAGACGAAGATCGCGACCGTGCCGTACGAATTGACAAGGAAGGCGAAGACCTTATCCGGCGAGAGGTAGGACATCACGATGGCCGCGTAGCCGAACAGCGTGCCGAACAGGATCGCCGGGACCGGCACGCCGTTGCGGCTGACCTTCGCCAGCACCTGCGGCGCGTCGCCGCGCCGCGTCAGCGCGAACAGCATCCGGGACGAGGCGTACAGCCCCGAATTCAACGCCGACAGCACCGCAGTCAGGACGACCGCGTTCATGATGTGCGCCGCCGCCGGGATGCCCATCGCGTTGAGCGCGCTGACGTAGGGCGTCGCGATGCCGGCGGAGTTCCACGGCACGAGGCAGACGACCAGCAGGACCGACCCGACGTAGAACACCAGCACGCGCGTGATTACCGAGTTCGTCGCCTTCGCGACCGCCTTCTCGGGCTCCGCCGTCTCGGCGGCGGCGATCGTGACGATCTCGGCGCCGAAGTAGAAGCCGGTCGCCGCGACCGCGCCGGTCAGGATCGGCACGATGCCCTTCGGCGCGAAGCCGCCGTGCGCGGTGAGGTTCGCGACGCTCGCCGTCGCGTCCGGCCACATCCCGAGCACATACAGGCCGCCGAGGAACAGGAACACGACGATCGCCGCGACCTTGATCGACGCGAACCAGAACTCGAACTCGCCGAAGGACTTCACCGATACCAGGTTGGTCATCGTCAGCGATACGAGCAGTACGAGGCTGATGAGCCACGCCGGTACGCCCGGTATCCAGTAGCGGATCAGGTCGGCGCCGGCGACCGCTTCGAGCGCGACGACGATGACCCAGAAGTACCAATACATCCAACCGGTCAGGAAGCCGGCCAGGTTGCCGACCGCCGGCCGGTCCTGCCACGCGAGGCGGGCGTACTCGTAGAACGAGCCGACCGCCGGCAGCGCGACGGCCATCTCGCCGAGCATGCGCATCACCAGCACGACGAGCAGGCCGGTGATCAGGAAAGACAGGATGGCCGCCGGCCCGACGGACTGGATGACGACCCCGCTGCCGACGAACAACCCTGCGCCGATGACGCCGCCGAGCGCGATCATCGTCATGTGCCGCTGCTTGAGGCTGTGCTGCAGCCCGCTTGAATTCTGCAGTTCGCTTTTCACCTTCGGTCTCCTCCGAGGTTGGATCGAGTGCGGACGCCATGCTTTGTTGTAGTCCCGGTCCAGCCGTTGGCGAACCGGTTCCCATGGTCCTTCCGCGAGGCCGCCCCGCCCTGATGCGGCGGCGACCGGAATTCGGGATTGGCGCGATGCGACGCACTCGGCTCCGGCGAGGCGACCTGCGCCCGCCGGAGCCGCCGCGTCCGTCAGACGTAGTCCTTGTACTTGTCGAGCAGGCGCACGGGCTTGGCGAGCGCATCGCGGCGGAACGGGTCGCCGAGTTCGCGCGTGCACATGATCTCGATGACGCAGGTCTTGCCCTCGTTCATCTGCAGGTCGATCGCGCGCTTCAGGGCCGGGCCGACGTCTTCGAGCCTGTCCACGGTGATGCCCTCGGCGCCCATCGCCCGCGCGATCGCCGCGAAGCTCTGGTTGTCGAGCTCGCCGGCGACGAAGCGGCGGTTGTAGAAGTCGACCTGGTTCTTCTTCTCCGCGCCCCACTGCCGGTTGTGGAACACGACCGCGGTCACCGGGATGTTGTGGCGCACGCAGGTCATCGTCTCCATCAGGCTCATGCCCCACGCGCCGTCACCGGCGTAGGACACCGCCGGCCGATGCGGCGCGGCGACCTTCGCGCCGATGATCGTCGGAAACGCGTAGCCGCAGTTGCCGAAGCTCATCGCGGCGAAGAAACTCCTCGGCTTCTCGAAGCGCAGGTAGCTGTTCGCGACCGAGTTGATGTTGCCGATGTCGGTCGACACCATCACGTCTTCCGGCATCGCTTTTTCCAGTTCGCGCAGCACCTGGCGCGGATGGAGGTACTCGCCGCCCGAGAACGGCTTCTCCTTCGCGTTCTCCTCGATCATGTCGAGGCTGAACGGGTCGCGCTCGTGCGTCCATTCGTCGAGCTCGCGCTCCCACGCGGCCTTCTCGGCCTGCACCTTGGCGTAGCGCGCTTCACGCGTCGCATCGCATTCGAGCGTGCAACCGGTCAGGCGCCACGTGAGCGCCTTGGCCGCGGCCTTGGCATCGCCGCAGATGCCCACCGAGATCTTCTTCACGAGACCGAGCATCTTGTTGTCGGCGTCGATCTGGATGATCTTGGCGTTCTTCGGCCAGTAGTCCATGCCGTGCTGCGGCAGCGTGCCGAAGGGCCCCAGGCGCGAACCGAGCGCGATGACGACGTCGGCCTGCGCCATCAGCTTCATCGCCGCTTTGGAGCCCTGGTAGCCGAGCGGGCCGCACCACAGCGGGTGGCTCGCGGGGAACGAGTCGTTGTGCAGGTAGCTATTGACGACCGGGGCGCCGAGGCGCTCGGCGAGCGCCTTGCATTCCTCGACCGCGTCGGCCATCACGACGCCGCCGCCCGAGATGATCACCGGGAACTTGGCGGTGGCGAGCAGTTCGGCCGCTTCATTGAGGCTCGCTTCGCCGCCGGCGCCACGGTCGAGCCGCGCGGGCTTGGGGATCTCGCAGGTGATCTCGCCGTAGAAGTAGTCGCGCGGGATGTTGAGCTGGGTCGGGCCCATCTCGCTCATCGCGCGGTCGAAGCAGCGCCCGGTGTATTCGGCCATGCGCGCGGGGTGGGTGACGTGGCCCTGGTATTTGGTGAATTCCTGGAACATCGGCAGCTGCTTGCATTCCTGGAAGCCGCCCAGGCCCATCGTCATCGTGCCGGTCTCGGGCGTGACGATCACCACCGGGCTGTGCGCCCAGTAGGCCGCACCGATGGCGGTGACGCAGTTGCTGATGCCGGGGCCGTTCTGCCCGATCACCACGCCGTGGCGCCCCGACACGCGCGAGAAGCCGTCGGCCATGTGGCCCGCGCCCTGCTCGTGCACCACCGGAATCAGACGGATGCCGGCCGGCGCGAAGATGTCCATCGCGTCCATGAACGCCGAGCCCATGATCCCGAACATGTCGGTCACCCCGTTGGCCACCATCGTCTCGACGAAGGCTTCCGACGGGGTCATCTTCTGCGGGCCGCTGACGACCGGGCGGTGATCTTGTTCGCTCATTGGTGCTGTCTCCTGAGGTGAGGTCAATCAAATCAAATTCGGTACAATTTGTTCCGATATTTGAAACATAATCGAACTCTAGGACGAGCAAAACAAAACGTCAACACAGAAATCACGAAAACCGGTACGATTTGTATATCAAAATTGAAACTTCTATGAGGAGCCTGTGATGAACGAGCCCTATTCCCTCCGATCCGAACCCGCGAAGATCGACGGCGACACGCCCACGATGCGGCTCTTCGCTCTCCTCGAAGTAATTGCGGAAAAGGATCAATACTTTTCGCTGCAGAGCTTGGTCGAAGAAACCGGTCTGCCGAAACCGACGCTGCATCGCATGCTGCAGCAACTGGAAAGCGCCGGCATACTCCAGCGCGATGGCGATGGCCGCCAGTACAGCACTGGCGTGCGGCTGCGTCGGCTGGCTGAAAACTTGTTGCTCAACAACACCATGCATGGCGCTCGCCATGTCGTACTGCGTCAGCTTGTCGAAGAAGTCGGCGAGAGCGGCAACATCACCGCATTCAACGGCAGCGAAGTGGTGTACCTCGACCGTGTCGAAACCGCGGCACCGCTGCGCTTCTATCTGCATCCCGGATCAAAGGTGCCGGCACACTGCTCCGCCACCGGCAAACTGTTCCTCGCGCAGATGACCCCGGCGCAGCGCCGCCGGCTGCTCGCCCATCTGCCGCTGGAACGCTTCACCGCGAACACGATCACCGATTTCGAGGCGCTTGAACGCGAAATCGAGACCGTCAAGCGCAACGGCTACGCGCTCGACAACGAGGAATTCCTGCCCGGACTGCTGTGCGTCGCGGTCTTGGTTCCGGTCAAGCACGGACACTCGAACATAGGCATCGCAATTCAGGCGCCGATCATGCGACTGACGGCGGACAAGGCACTCCACTTCCTGCCCGCGTTGCAGCGCGCCGCCCAAGCGCTGGCGAATGTCGAAACGGAAGCCGCTGCCACCGCCAGCCAGGGGGAACCGAACGATGCGCCGCGCCAAGCACGGCGCTGACCTTGAACTTACGCCGCCATCGCGGCCAGTTCGCTCGCTGCTTCCTCACGGGTATAGAAGCGCCCGTCCAGCACAAAGCCGGATACGACGCTTTCCTTGACGCGCGCTACGCGCCCGTTGGCATGACGGTGTAACACAACGCCATCGGGCAGACCGTCGAGAAGATGAAATGGCGCAGGCCGGCCATCGGCAAAGCGCGAGGGGTAAATTGCGCGCGTCGCGACGTCCATGAAGGCTGGCCGGAAACCGATGGAGCAGTTTTCCTCGCTGCGTCCGCCGGTGTCGCGGAATTCGTGGTTCTCGCAGCGCAGCCGCTGCGGGCTCAACACCTCGCCCCTCATTGCAGCCCCCATCCCCACCACCATTGCCCGCTTGCCGTCGTTTGCGGCCGGTCGTCGGGCTGCGTTGCGGGCCCTTGCGTATCGGCATGCACCCCGTTCGCCACGTCCTGTTCGACCCCGCGCAGATTCGCCGCGAGCGTGTTGCAGCGCGCACAGCACATTCGCCCGGAGGTCGTCATGGTCCAGACGTGCTCCCCGCACACGCCACAGGCCCACAGCTCGCGCTGTGCGTCGGCTGGCCGCGAATGTTCCTTCCGATACTCGTCCAATCGAATGACCCTGTTCATCGCCGCCTCCGCTACGGTTACGCCGAAATTCACCTGACGCTACCGATTCTGTCCGCGCGCGAAGCGAGCCGCATCGTCTCTTTCGAATAGTCCGTGTGGATGAAGGGCGCCCGAAATTGAAGGGTCAAACAGAATGAGTTTGTGCGTCGGCAAAGGGAAGGCGACGGCTGAGCAGCGACGCGTGCGGTTTCGCAACGATACACGGACCGCGCGACGTCCTGTGGGCAAACGGGGAACAGCGGAAGCACCAGCGGCCAGCGGTCCTCAAAGCCGCCAGCGCGAATGGGTCTCCCAGTCGCTGAATTCGCCGGCCTGAATCGGCATGCCGATGAAATAGCCCTGGGCGGTGTCGCAGCCCAGCGTCGCCAGGCGTTCCCAGATCGCCTCGTTCTCGACGCCCTCGGCGACCACGCGAAGGTCCAGGTTGTGCCCCAGTTCGATCGTCGAGCGCACGATGATCGCCGAGTCATCGCTGGCCACCATGCTCATGACAAACGACTGGTCGATCTTGATCGCATCGACCGGCAGCTTCTGCAGGTAGCTCAGACTGGAATAGCCGGTGCCGTAGTCGTCGATGAACAGTTCGACATCCATCTGCTTGAGCCGCGAGAGCGTCTCCAGCGCTCCGGCCGGATCGTCCATCAGCGCGCTCTCGGTAAGCTCAAACTGGATCAGCTCCGGCCGGTTGCCCCAGGTGGCGAACAGCCCGCGGATGCGGTCGAGCAGACTCGGGTCGTGCAGATCCTGCGCCGACAGGTTGATCGACAGCGGCCGATCCAGCCCGGACTCCTGCCACGCGTAAGCCTGGCAGAACCCGGCTTCAAGCACCCAATGGGTCAGCGGCGTGATCAGGCCTGCACGCTCGGCCAGCTTGATGAACTCCCCCGGCGACACCAGACCCGCCTGCGGATGCTGCCAGCGCACCAGCGCTTCGGCTCCGCAGACGCGCCCCGAGGCCATATCGACTTTGGGCTGGCAGTACAGCCGCAGCTCATCGTTTGTGATCGCGCGACGCAGTTCGCCCATCAGCGTAAGGCGGCGCGTGCAGTCCTCGTCCAGACTTCCGGCATAGAGCGCGTAACCCATGGCGGTCCGCCTCGCCTGGTAGGCGGCCATGCTCGCGCGGCGGATCAGCGCGTCGGGGTCGGAACCGTGGCCGGGGAATATCGCGACACCGATGCTCGCGCGCGCATCCACCATCAGGCCGGCCAGATCCACCGGTTGCCGGAGTGCGAGCACGAAGCGGCCTGCAACCTGAGTGGCGTAATCCGCCCCGCCCCCCGGCAACAGGAGCGCGAATTCGTCGTCACCGACTCTCGCCAGCGTTTCGCCCTCCTTGAGCAGTCCTGCCAGGCGCGACGAAATCTCCTGCAACAACCGGTCGCCCTGGCGGTAGCCCAGGGTATCGTTGATCTCCCGAAAACCGCGTACCTTGATCACCAACAGCGCCAGACTACGCTGCCGTTGCCGCGCGAGCCCGACCGCAGCGTGCAGGCACTCGCACAGTGAAAGCCGATTGGGGAGTCCGGTCAGCGCGTCCTCGTAGGCCATGCGCGCGATTGTCTTCTCCGCCTCGCGGTGATTGGCGCGGATGCGCAGGTTGGCAATGCCGTAAGCCAGATCGTCCGCCAGTTCCGCGAGCAAGCGCACTTCCGCCTCATCGAAGGCATCGGGGTCGGTCGCGGTGATGCTGAGATTGCCAAGGATTTCGCTGCCGATGCGCAGCGGAAACACACTGATTGCCGCATGTCCGTGCCGGATTGCCTCGTCTCGCCAGTGCGCCAAGGCGGGATCGTTCAATATGTTTCTGCCGATCACTGCTTGACCGGTACGCACCGCGGTGCCGGTGGGACCGAGCCCAAGTCCGGATTCACCCCACGTGAGGGGGGTGGATTCCAGTACTCCGGCCTCGACCCCCACGTACGCCATGGGCTGGATACTTTTCTGCTTATCGTGCTGGGCGTAGCCCACCCACGCCACCCGGTAGCCGCCCTGTTCGACGATCACCCGGCACATCGCGTGCAGGAGCGTCTCCTCGTCGTCTGCCCGCAGCAGCGTCCGGTTACCCGCGCTCAAGGTTCTGAGCGCGCGATTGACGCGGCCCAATTCTCCCACCGCCGACGGTGCTGGCGACTCGCGGGATTCGACATCGGTACTCGGCGCGTCCGGGGGGACGATCATGATCGGTCTCGGGTGCCCTTGGCTTCATTCATATTAGCCCGACTTTCCCGGCTGATGCCGGACAGTGACCGACGCGGCAATTATCAGGGGCGGCGGTGAGTGATCCGGGTCAGCATGAACACCGAGCGCAACGCATCGCTGCGGCCCGCGATCGCCACCGGCAACAGTTCGCGCACGTCGCGCCTGCCCAACGCATCGACAAGTTCGTCGAGCGACGCGAACCACCATTCAATGATCATCGCGAACTCGTAGCCTGGCGGCGGCTCGGCGTAAACCTCGTTCAGTACAACACGCCGGGCGCGTGCCGCCGCGGCTACAGCGAGCCAAGGCGCACCGTCGTTGCGCATGCATTCCCGATGAAAATCCCCGGGCTCGACCGCGTCGCGCGGACGCAGGAAGGCGATCACGCAGACCTCGGTCTGCGGCGCATCGCGTAACACCGCCTCGCAACACGTCAGCGTGAAGTTGCGCACATAGGCCGAGAACACCCGCGGCTCGTCGGGCCGCATCACGCGCAGCGTGTCCGCGTCGGTCCAGATGTCGGTCGCCGCCTGCAAGTCGCGCAACTGCAACAGATTCACACCGTCGTAATCGTCCGCCAAGCCGTGCACCGGCACCACATCGAGCACGCGCGAACATTGCGCGACCCCGCGCACCTTGTCCTGCACGTTCGGACATTGCCGCCCCAGAGCCGAATGCTCGCGCCAGGCCTGCGGAAAATCTTGGGGCGCGAGCGCCGGATTGCGCCGCGCGAGGTAGATCATTTTCCAGTTCAAGCGCTCGCTCCGGCGTGTCAATCGACAATCACGTCGCTATAGACCGGCGGCGCCCCCAGCATCCGGCGATAGCTCGGGGGTTGGCGACCGTCGATATCGGTGACGCCATATTCGACGGCAAGTTCGGCATCGATCCACACCTTGCCGCTGCGCGCCATGCGATCGGGCGCGCGCGACAGCGCATCGATGACACGCCCCGGAAACTGCGGCGACTGCATGCGTGCCAGTGACGGTTCGTACTTGCGCGCGAGTTCCGGATCGGTCAGTGCCCATTCGGTGCGCTCGGTACGCAGCAGCCCCATCCACAGCGACACCACGGCGACATTGTGTGAGCGCAGATCCACCGCCATGTCGTGCGCCATCTTGTCGACTGCGGCCTTGCCGGCACCGTAGGCCGGGCCGTGCATATAGCACACCGAACCGTAGGACGAGGTATGCACGATCAGGCCCGAGCGCTGCGCGAGCATGATCGGCGCGGCGTGCCAACTCGCCACGTAATGCGAACGCATGCCGACTTTCAGCAGGTCCAGCATGTGCAGCGGTTTCTCCCAGAACGGCCCACTGCGCGTCAACTCGTCGGGAATCGAGCAGGCGTTATTGACGAGGATGTCGAGCCGCCCCTGCTCATGGCGCACTCGCTCGAACAGCGCCGCCACCTGCGCGTCGTCGCCATGGTCGCACAGCACCGGAATGCCGAGCCCGCCGGCCGCGGTCACCGCCTCGGCAGCCGCGAAAACGGTACCCGGCAGCTTCGCATCGCCCTCGGCGGCGCTGCGGCCGGTGACGTACACCGTCGCACCGGTCGCGCCGAGCGCGAGCGCGATGCCCTTGCCAGCGCCGCGACTCGCGCCGGTCACAACGGCGATTCGCGGCTTGTCGCTGCGTTGTTCGTTCATATTGCCCTTTCCGGGGATTGGCTCAGCCCGACACTCAGCGCGCCAACTGGTTGAACGCCACGCCCTTGTCAGTACGCGGTTCCGGCGGCAGGCCGAGCACACGCTCGCCAACACTGTTCTTGACGATCTCGTCGGTCCCGCCGGCGATGCGCATGCCCGCCGCGCCGAACCACAATTGCTCGACAAGGCGCCAGGATTCACCGACCTCCTTGGCCGCCAGCACGCCGCGCTCGCCCTGCAGATCGATCGCCAGATAGCCAAAGTCCTGCAGCGTGCGCGCGCCGACGATCTTCGCGATCGACAGCTCCGGTCCCGGCTCCTTGCCCTTGCCGAGCGCGGTCAGCCCGCGGCATTGCAGCAGCCACAGGCCCTGAGCATTCAGGTACAGATCGGCCAGCCGCTCGCGCATGCGTCCGTCGGCGAGCGCGCGGCCGCCGTTGAACTGCGCTGCGCGCATCAGCTCCGCAGCGGTCCGCCACAGCTCCGGCGGCATCACCCCGCCGATCGACAGGCGCTCGTTCATCAGCGCGGTCAGCGTCACCTTCCAGCCCGCACCGATCGCGCCGACGCGCTGGCTGTCCGGGATGAACACGCCGTTGAAGAACACCTCGTTGAACTCCGCCTCGCCGTTGGCCTGGCGAATCGGCCGGACTTCGACGCCCGGCGACTTCATGTCGATGTAGAAGGTTGTCAGGCCGTCGAATTTCGGCACGTCCGGATCGGTACGCGTGAGCACCATGCCGAACTCCGCGAACTGTGCGAGCGTCGTCCATACTTTCTGGCCGTTCAGTATCCAGCCGTCGCGGCCGTCAGTGCAGCGCTCGGCGCGCGTGCGCACCATGCCGAGGTCCGAGCCCGCGCCCGGCTCCGACAGCAACTGGCACCACAACTCCTTGCCATGCAGCGCCGGGCCGACGTGGCGTGCGCGTACTTCGGGGCTCGCATGCACGAACAGCGACGGGATCACCATGCCGAGGCTCACCGCGAAAAGATTCTGCGGCACGTCGAAGTGGCCTTCCTCCTCGCGGTAGATCACTTCCTGCATCGGCGTGCCGCCACGGCCGCCCAGCGGCACCGGCCACGTGATCGCGCCGAACCCGGCCGCCGCCTTGCGCCCCTGCCAGTCGCGCGAGGCCTGCATGCGTTCGGCTGCGGACAGGCCGCGCCCGTGCATCTGGTCCGGCCGCTCCTTGCGCGTCGCGTTCGCTTCGAGCCAGCTGCGGCACTCGCGGCGGAATGCCGCTTCTTCCAGGGAATCGTTGAAATCCATGCAATGGCTCCTTGATCGTCAGGCCGCGAGCTGGCTTTCCAGCGTGCGCACGAGGTGCTCGCCCCATTCGTGCCGACTGCCGAGCATCACCGCGAGCTGGCGCGCGCGGCGGTAGTAAAGGTGGCAATCCATCTCCCACGTGTAGCCCATACCACCGTGGGTCTGGATGTTCTCCTGCGCCGCGTAGCTGAACGCGTCGGTTGCCGCGATGCGTGCTCCGGCCGCCGCACGGGGAAGTTCAGGCGCATCGCTGGCGAGCGCCCACGCGCCGTAGTAGCAATGCGCGCGCGCGCCATCTCGTTGCGCGTGTAGATGTCCGCGAGCTTGTGCTTGATGCCTTGGTAGGAGCCGATCGCACGCCCGAACGCCTTGCGCTCACGCGCATACGCGGCCGCCATTGCAAGCGCCGTGTCGGCACCGCCGAGTTGCTCGAAGGCGACGAGGATCGCCGCCCGGTCGCGCACCCACTGCAGCAACCCGGCCGCATCGGCACATCCGTCGAGCACTTCGGCCGGTGTCGCCTCGAACACCAGTTCGGCAAAGCCGCGCGACGGATCGATCGTCGCCAGTCGCCGCCGACGCACGCCCGCGGCGAGGTCGGCCACGACCAGCACCGTCTGGCCGTTCGCCGCCTCGGCCAGCACCACGGCAAACACGGCCGCCTCGCCGTCGGCAACCAGCGGCACGCTGCCGTTCAGGGTCTTGCCGTCGAAGCGCGGCAAGACTACCGGCGGATTCGCGTCGAGCGGCGCCGCGAGCGTCGCCACCGCGCCATCGGCCACGCGAGGCAGCCAGCGCAACTGCTGCGCCTCACTCGCGCCGAGCAGCAGCGCCTGCACCGCCAGATACAGCGGGCGCCGGTGCGAGCTGGCGACCGATCTCCTCGGCGACGACGCACAGCTCCAGCGCACCCATGCTGTGGCCGCCACAGCGCTCGGGCAGCATCAGCGCCGTCACGCCCATATCGGCCAGCCCGCGCCACACCTTCACACTGTGTGTCAGCCCCTGCTCCATCACCTGCCGCGCCTCGGCGAGCGGCGACTCCTTGACGAGGAACTTGCGCACCTCGTCGCGCAGCATTTTCTGGTCGTCGGAAAAATCGAAATTCATGTTCGCAATCCTGTCAGCAGGCCGGCACGCGGCGGGTTCAGATCGTCGACGAACCGCCGTTGAGCGCCAGCGTCTGGCCGGTCATCCACGACGCCTCGTTCGCCACCAGATAACTCACCACCGCCCCCACGTCCTCCGGCGTCCCCGCACGCCCGACCGCAGTCGTCGCCTTCGCGATCTCGTCATAGCCGAAGTTGTTCATGCAGCCCAGCGACACCGCATTGACGGTCACCCCGCGGCGGCCGACCTCATGCGCGAGATGACGCATGAAGCCCAGCGCCGCCGACTTCGCCGCGGCGTAGTTCGACAGCCCCATGCCCATGCCCTGCCGCCACGACTCTGACGTAATGACGATGATGCGGCCGAAGCTGCGCTCGCACATGCCGTCGACCACCAGCCGCGTGAGCCCGAGGATTGCACGCAGGTTGAGATCGAGCTGGATCTCGAAATCCTCGTCCTTCAAATCCTTGAACTTGCGCAGCGAATCTGGCATCGCCGGCGGCACACCGGCGTTATTCACCAGAATGTCGATCTCGCCAAACTCGCGCCGCGCGGTCGCGACGATCTGCTCGCGCACCTCCGCCTTCGTGATGTCACCGGGCGCGGCACACACCTCGAAACCTTCGGCCCGCAAGGCCGCCACCGCCTGCTCCACACGCTCGGGGAAATAGTCATTGACCACGACCTTCGCCCCCTGCGTCGCCAACGCCCGCACAATCCCCAACCCCATCCCCCGGCCGGATCCGGTCACCAGCGCCACCCGCCCCTCGATATCGAACAACCGCTTCGCCTTCGTATTCATTTACCGTCCCTTTCTGGCATGTGCGTGAAACCCATCTTCGGACACGCCGGTACGACCCGACATCGTCCATAGAGGGTAGGCCGGGCCATATCGGTTGAAGAGGGCCGGAAACCCTCAGCACACCTCGAACAAGCCCGCTGCCCCCATGCCGCCGCCGATGCACATCGACACGACAACATATTTCACCCCACGGCGGCGCCCTTCAAGCAGGGCGTGGCCGACCATGCGGGTGCCGGACATGCCGAAGGGGTGGCCGATGGCGATGGCGCCGCCGTTGACGTTGAGACGCTCGTCGGGGATGCCGAGGACGTCGCGGCAGTGGATGACCTGGCAGGCGAAGGCTTCGTTGATTTCCCACAGGCCGATGTCGCTCGCTTTGAGGCCGAAGCGGTTGAGCAGCTTGGGCACGGCGAACACCGGGCCGATGCCCATTTCCTCGGGCGCGCAGCCGGCGACGGCGATGCCGCGGTAGATGCCGAGCGGAGCGATACCGCGGCGGCCCGCTTCGGCACGGCTCATCACGAGCGCGGCGGCGGCGCCGTCGGAAAACTGCGAGGCGTTGCCGGCGGTGATGAATTCGCCCTGCTGCACCCACTTGCCGTCCTTCCAGACCGGTTTCAGCGCGGCCAAATCCTCGAGCTTCGTCGAGGCGCGGTTGCATTCGTCGCGGTCGGCGACCACGTCCTCGTGGCCTGCGGGGTTGCCTTCCTTGTCAAACAGCGCCTTGCGCGCGGCGAGCGGCACGATCTCGTCGACGAAAAGGCCCGCGGCCTGCGCGGCGGCGGTGCGCTGCTGGCTCTGAAAGGCATAGGCGTCCTGCGCGGCGCGCGAGATGCCATAGCGGCGCGACACGATCTCGGCGGTCTCGAGCATCGGGATGTACGCCGAAGGCATCACGTCCATGACCGCGACGGACTGTGCGCGCCAGGTGTTCTTGTGTTTGGTCTGCGTCAGCGACAGCGACTCGACGCCGCCGGCGACGGCGATCTGCATTTCGCCGGCGAGGATGTTCTTCGCGGCGACGCCGATCGTCATCAGGCCGGACGCGCACATGCGGTCGAGCGCCATGCCGGGCACAGTCTGCGGCAGACCGCCGGTGTAGGCACACAGGCGGCCGATGTTGTAGGCCTGGGTGCCTTGCTGCACCGCGGCGCCCATGATGACGTCCTCGACTGAACCCGGCTCGATGCCGGCGCGCTCGACGACGGCGCGCACGACGTGGCCCCCGAGCACCGGCGCCTCGGTGTCATTGAAAGATCCGCGGAAAGATTTGGCGAGCGCTGTGCGCGCGGTGGCGACGATGACGGCTTCGTTCATGTGGTTTCTCACTCCGAAACTGGATTGAAGGTGTAACGGCTGATCGTGTCGACCACGCAGCCGGGGCGTTCGCTGCCCTCGATATCGATACTGACGCGCACGGTGGATTGAACGCTCGGATTGGGCGTGTTCTCGCCGATGCGCTCAACGCGCGTGATCTCGCCGCGGCCGCGGATGCGCGCGCCGACTTTCACCGGTGCCGGGAAGCGCACGCGATCGCAGCCGACATTGACGCCCATGCTCAGGTTGTCGACGCGGATCAGTTGCGGCAGAAAGAGATTGACCAGCGCGAGCGTCAGGTAGCCGTGAGCGATGCAGCCGCCGAACGGCCCTTCGCGCGCTCGCTCGGGGTCTACATGAATCCACTGATGGTCGCCGGTCGCGTCGGCGAAGAGATTGACACGGTCCTGGCCGATCTCGATCCAGTCGGTGACACCAAGGTCGCGCCCGGTCGCGGCGAGAAGTTCGTCGGCGCTTGCGAATATCGTCGTCATCGCGTCGGCCTCACGCCTGCTGCGAGCTGACCGACAGCACTTCGCCGGTCATGTACGAGGCGTAATCGCTGGCGAGAAAGACCATCACGTTGGCCACTTCCCAGACTTCGGCGGCACGGCCGAAAGCCTCGCGGCTGGTGAGTTGCGCGAGCAGTTCCTCGCTCGCGGCCTTCTTCAGGAAATCGTGCAATGCGATCGACGGCGACACCGCATTGATGCGTACGCCATGCTCGGCAGCCTCCAGTGCGGAACAGCGCGTCAGCGCCATCACGCCGGCTTTCGCCGCGGCGTAGTGCGCCTGCAGTTTCTGCGCGCGCCAGCCGAGCACTGAAGCATTGTTGACGATCGCGCCGCGGCCGCGTTTTTCCATGTGCGGCAACATCGCACGTGTCATGCGGAAAGTGCCGGTCAGCGTGATGTCGAGCACGCGCTGCCATTCCTCGTCGCTCATCTCGGTAACGCGTTTCTCGCCACCGAGGCCGGCGTTGTTGATCAGCACGTCGACGCCGCCAAGCCGGCTTTCGGCTGCGGCAACAAGGGCCTGCACCTCTTCCTCGACAGCGACATTGCACAGCTGGCCCCATATCGCGTCGAGGCCGGTTTCGCTCTTCAGGCGCGCCACCGCCTCTTCGAGACGCCGCGGGTGGATGTCGGAAATCATCAGCGCGCGGCACCCCTCCTCCGCGCAGCGCTTCGCCGCAGCGTAGCCGATGCCGGCGCCGGCCGCGGCGGTGATCAGGACGGACCTGCCGGCGAGCAACTGGTGGCCGGGGACGTATTGGGGGATCTTGTTCATTGTTTCTCCGGGAATTACGTGAGCCGGGTCACAGGACCGGACGGCGATCCTTCCATGGCGCGGCCTGTTCGAGCTGCGCTGCGAGCGAGAGCAGCGTTGCCTCGCCGCCGAAGGGTGCGGCGAACTGTGTGCCGATCGGCAGGCCGGCGGCGTTCCAGTGCAGCGGCACGGACATCGCCGGGTGGCCGCTCATGTTGAACATCGCCGTGAAGGGCGACGCGAGCATCGCGGCCTTGACGAAATCGTCGTAGGGCTGGTCAAGGGATACCTCGCCAAGCTTCGGCGGCGGCGCCGCGGTGACCGGGGACAGGATCAGGTCGTAGCTGCGGAAGAACTCATCAAGGATGCGGCCGGCCTGGTCGAACACCGCACGCGCGGCAAACACCTGCTCGGCGCTGTAGCCCTTCGCGAGTTGCAGGCTGCGCCAGTTGATCGGCTCGAACTCGTCTTCGCGCGCCGGCCGCCCGAGCGCTTTCTCGCGCGCATGCAAGGAAGTCAGCAGGCCGGTGGCGGTCACCACGCCCATGCCGGCGAACATTTCCTGGATCGGCAGCTGCAGCGTGACCGGTTCGACGCGGTGGCCGACATCGGTGCACAGCTTCGCTGTCTTGCGTACCGCATCCAGGCAGTCCGCATGCACGCCCATGCCGAAGGGGTTGGCCTCGACCAGCGCGATGCGCAGCACCCGCGGCGGCTTGCGGATCGCGTCGATCAGCGCGCCGGGGCGCGGCGTGATACGGGTGCCGGCTTCCGGTCCTTGCGTGAGCTGCAGCAGCAAGGCGCTGTCGCGCACCGAACGAGTGATGACGTTGCTGACCGACAAACCCATCCAGCCTTCCAGCGCACGCGGTCCCATCGGCACGAGGCCACGGCTGGGCTTCAGGCCGAACAGCCCGCAATGCGAGGCGGGGATGCGGATCGAGCCACCACCATCGCTCGCATGGGCAGCCGGGAGGATGCCGGCCGCGACTGCGGCGGCGGAACCGCCGGACGAACCGCCGGCGCTGTATTCCGCGTTCCACGGGTTGAGCGTCTTGCCCCACAGGCGCGATTCGGTCGTCGGGGTCTGGCCGAACTCGGGCGACGTGAGTTTGGCGAAGATGTTGAGACCGGCTGCACGATAACGTTCGACGAGCGTCGAATCATGGTCGGCGACCGCGTCACCGAAGAACGCACAGCCATTGGTCGTGACCGTGCCTTTCAACGCGATGTTCAGATCCTTCAGCGCGAACGGCACGCCGGTAAGCGGCGCGAGGTCGGCGCGGCGCAGACGGTCTGCCTTGCCCTCGCCGCTCAGCGCACGGGCGGCTTCGCGCGCGAGGTCGAAATGCGGGATGGCGACGGCGTTGATCGCCTTGCGCGCCTCGGCCCGGGTAATCGCGGCTTCGAGCACTTCGAGCGCGGTCAGTTCGCCACGGCGGATCAGGTCGGCGAGATCGACTGCATCGAAACGCTCGTATTCCGGCAGCGGCAGCGAGCCTGACGCGGCGACCGCGCCCTTCGAAACGCCGATCAGCGAGGTGACGCCCAGCGCAACACCGGCCTTCATGAAACTGCGTCGTTCGGAATTCATGCCGGAATCGTCCACATCAGCTTCCCCAGACTTTCTGCGCTGGCACCGCTTCGGCAAGGATCGCATCGACCGCGGTACCGACTTCGGCCGGCTGCCAGCGCGCGCCCTTGTCGCGCGTCACCCCGGTGCGCCAGCCGTCGCACAGCGAGATGCGGCCGCCTTGGCTTTCGAACACCTGGCCGGTGACGTGGCGCGACAGCGGGCTGCCGAGCCACACGACGAGCGGTGCGACGTTCTCCGCTGCCCACAGGTCGAAACTGCCGTCTTCCGGCTTCTTCACGACGTCCGCCATCGCGCTTTCGGTCATCGAGGTGCGCGCCGACGGGGCGAGCGCGTTCGCCGTGACGCCGTAGCGTGCGAGTTCGGCGGCCTGCACCAGCGTCAGCGACGCGATCCCGCCCTTCGCCGTGGAGTAGTTCGACTGCCCGATCGAGCCCTGCAGACCGGCCCCCGAACTGGTGTTGATGATGCGCGCATCGACCGGCTTGCCGGCTTTCGCCTGGTCACGCCAGCGGCGCCCAAGGATGTTCGCCAAGCAGAAATGGCCTTTCAGATGCACGCGCATCACCTCGTCCCAGTCTTCCTCGCTGAGGCTGATGAACATGCGGTCGCGCAGGATGCCGGCGTTATTCACGACGACGTGAACCTCGCCGAAAACTTCGATCGCCGCATCGACGATGTGTTGTGCGGTTTCAAGCCGCGTGATGTCGTCGGCGCTGGCGATCGCCTTGCCGCCGGCCGCGCGAATCTCGCCGGCAACCGCACCGGCGGCCTCGCGGCGGATGTCGTTGACGACCACGTTAGCGCCCTCGGCGGCGAAGGCAAGCGCATAGGCGCGGCCGAGGCCGCCGCCGGCGCCGGTGATGATGACGGTGCGTCCGTCGCAGATACCCATGCAAATCTCCAGTTCAGAAGAGCGGATCAGAGCCGCTCGATGATCGTGACGTTGGCCTGGCCGCCGCCTTCGCACATGGTCTGCAGGCCGAAGCGCCCGCCGGTGCGTTCGAGTTCGTGCAGCAGCGTCGTCATCAGCCGCGCGCCGGTGGCGCCGAGCGGATGGCCGAGCGCGATCGCGCCGCCGTTGGCGTTGGTGCGCGCCGGGTCGTAGCCGGTTTCCTTCAACCAGGCCATCACGACCGAAGCGAAGGCTTCGTTGATCTCGACGCGGTCGATGTCGCCGATCGACATGCCGGTTTTCTTCAGCGCGGCGCGGGTCGCGGGAATCGGCGCGGTAAGGTGCCAGATCGGATCGTCGCCGAGCACGCTGAGGTGGTGGATGCGCGCGCGCGGCGTCAGGTTATAGCGCTTCAGCGCTGCTTCCGAGACGACGAGCAGCGCGGCCGAGGCGTCGCAGGTCTGGCTCGACACCGCGGCGGTGATGCCGGGATATTCCGGGCCGACCGGTTCGAGTTCGGCCATCTTTGCAAGCGTCGTCTCACGCGGCGTTTCATCGTGCTCGACGCCTTCGAGCGCCACGGTCTCGCGCGTGAAACGGCCTTCGGTAATCGCAGCGCGGGCGCGGCGGTGGCTTTCCAGCGCGAAAATTTCCATCTCTGCGCGGCTGATCTGCCAGTGGTCGGCGATGCGCTGCGCGGCGTAGAACTGGTTCACCGGCTGGTCGCCGAAGCGCGCCTTCCAGCCGCGGCTGCCGGAGAACGGGTCGGGGAAGCCGAGCGGCTGGCCGGCGAGCATCGCCGACGAGATCGGGATCTGCGTCATCGTCTGCACACCGCCGACCGCGATCACGTCCTGCGTGCCGCTCATCACCGCCTGCGCGGCAAAGTGCACCGCCTGCTGTGACGAACCGCACTGGCGGTCGACAGTGGTACCGGGCACGTTCAGCGGCAGGCCGGCGGCGAGCCAGCTGGTGCGGGCGATGTCTCCGGCCTGCGAACCGATGGTGTCGACGCAGCCGAAAATCACGTCGTCGTAATCTTCCGCAGGAATCGCGTTGCGCTCGACCAGCGCCTTCAACACATGGGCACCGAGATCGATCGCATGAACGTGGGACAGTCCGCCCTTGCGCTTGCCGGTCGGGCTGCGCAAAGCGTCGACGATATAAGCTTCAGCCATGCTTCATTCCTCGAAAGTACGGCCGGGGCCGAGCGCGGCGGCATCGCCGAGCACGAAACCGGCGACACGGGATTTGTGGAAACCACGGTCGCCCCACGACGCATCCAGCGCCCAGGCGCGTTTCATGAACATCTGTAGATCGACTTCCCAGGTGTAGCCCATCGCGCCGTGCACCTGGATACCGTGGCGCGCGGCGAGCCACGCGGCTTCGCCGCAGGCGAGCTTGGCATGCGACACGCGTACCGGGGCGTCGTCTTCGCCATGGGCCACCGCGTGCGCGGCGCGATACAGCACTGGCTTGGCGAACTCGATGCGCGTCGCGACGTCCGCGAGGTGATGCTTGACCGCCTGGAAACTGCCGATCGCCTTGCCGAACTGTTTGCGTTGCGCGGCGTAATCGACCGAGAGGTCGAGCATGCGCTGCGCGAGGCCGAGCAGTTGCCCGGCCACCGACAGCACGCCACGCTCCAGCACCGCCGCCCACAGCGCACGTCCGGTGTCGCCGGTGGCGACGCGGGTCGCGGAACTCGGCTCCCATACGACATGCCCGAGCCGGCGCGACAAATCGATGCTGGGATTCGCGATGACGTCGACGAGCGAACGCGGCACCGCGTGCACTTCGTCGTCATGGGACAGCAACAGCAGGTCGGACGGCTGCGCATCGGCAACGAGCGGATTGACTGGATGGCCAACCGCGATGCGGATGCTGCCATCAGCGATGCGACCAAGCCATTCACTGCGTGTGGCGATGCTGTCGGGCAGCGCGGTGATCAGACCGGCCGCGACGTAGGCGGTATCGGCGAGCGAGTCGGGAATCGCGTAGTAGCCGAGTTCCTGCGTCATCAGCGACCAGGCCACGTCGTCCATGCCGAGGCCACCGCAATCCTCCGGCACCGACAGCGCCGTGAGGCCCTGTTCGGCGATCTTGTGGCGCAGGTCGGGCGAACGCCCGATGTCGGTTTCCCAGACTTCGCGCAGCATTTCGGGCGCCGCCTCGGTCATCAGGAAACGGCTTACCGCTTCGCGGAACGCGAGCTGGTCATCGTTAAAAGTGAAGTCCATGGCCGGCCTCAGGATTTGGGCAGACCGAGCATCCGCTCGGCGATGATGTTGCGCTGGATTTCGTTGGTGCCGGCGTAGATCGGACCGGCCTGGGCAAACAGGAAGCCTTCCAGCCAGCTCGCCGCGTCGCCGGCGTCGGGCGCTTCGGCGAGCAGTTCCCCGCGCGCACCAAGGATGCGCATCGCGGTCTCGTGCATCTTCAGGTCGAGTTCGGACCAGACGATCTTGTTGGTGCTCGCCTCGTCACCGATGCGGGCACCTTTCGCGAGGCGGCCGACGGTGTGGTAGGCCGCCAGCGCATAGGCTTCCGCGCCCATCCACGATTCGCACACCGTGTCGCGGATCGTCGGATCGCGGTCCGCGGTTTCGCGGTGGGCCTGATACAGCGCGACCAGCCGGCGCGCGGTGTGCTGGAAGCGCCCCGGCGAGCGCAGCAGCAGGCCGCGCTCGAAGCCGGCGGTCGCCATCGCGACATGCCAGCCCTGGCCCTCGTCGCCGATGCGGTTGTCGACCGGCACGCGCACGTCGTCAAAGAAGATTTCGGCGAAGGCTTCCTTGCCATTCAGCGCGCGGATCGGCCGGATCGTCACGCCCGGCGTATCGAGCGGCACCAGCACGAAGCTCAGGCCGTGATGGCGGCTCGACGCTGGATCGCTGCGGAACAGGCCGAACAGCCAGTCGGCATAGATCGCACGCGTCGACCAGGTTTTCTGACCGTTGAGCACATAATGGTCACCGTCCCTTATCGCCTTGCTGGTGATCGCCGCCATGTCGGAACCGGCATTCGGCTCGGACCACCCCTGCGCCCACATGTCCTCGCTCGCTGCCATGCGCGGCAGAAAACGCTGCTTCTGCGCCTCGGTGCCGAACTCCATCAGCGTCGGCCCGAGCAGCAGCTGGCCGTTCTGGTTCACCCGCAGCGGCGCACCGGAAGCGTAGTACTCCTCCTCGAAGATCAGCCATTCGATCAGGTCGCAGCCGCGTCCGCCAAGCGCCTCGGGCCACATCACCATCGACAGGCGGTGGTCGAACAGACGCCGCTCCCATTCGCGGTGCTGCTCGAAGCCCTCCTTCGTGTCGTAACTCGCGAGCGGCTGACGCGAAACGTTGTCGGCGAGCCACGCGCGCACTTCCTCGCGGAAGACCCGCTGTTTGGGCGTGTAGGCAAGATCCATGATGACCTCTCAGAATTTCGCTTCGCGTTTTTCGACGAAGGCGCGGCGGGTTTCCGCCGAATCCGGGCTGGTGTAGGCCTGCAGCGTGAAGCCTTGTTCCCAGCGGTACTTGTCTTCGAGATTGCCGTCCTCGATGCCGTTGAGCGCTTCCTTGGCGATGCGGATCATCTGCGGACTCTTCGCGGCGATCTTCGCGGCGATCGCGAGCGCGGTCTCGCGCAGTTCGCTGCGCGGCACGACGCGCTCGATGAAGCCGTAGCGTTCGGCGTCGCGGGCACCGATCTTCTCGCCCGTGAAGAACAGGTAGCGCACCTTCTGCAGCGGGAACAGGCGCTGCAAATGCGCGCCGCCGCCCATCGCGCCGCGGTCCACTTCGGGCAGCGCGAAGCTCGCGCAATCGGACGCGACGACGATGTCGGCAGCGCCGGTGATGCCGATGCCACCGCCGAGCACAAAGCCATGTACCGCGACGATCACCGGCACCGGGTTGCGGTGCACCGCCTTGAAAGTCGCGTAGTTCCCGCCATTCACCGCGACGATGCGCTCCGGGTGGGCGTCGAGTTCCTTGATGTCCACGCCGGCACAGAAGCCCCGGCCTTCGGCGCGGATCACGATGACGCGCACCTCGGGGTCGGCGCCGAGTTCGTCGATGCGCCGCGCGAGCGCGAACCATTCGGCGCTGTCGAGCGCGTTGACCGGTGGTTTGTCGATCACCAGCTCGGCGATGCCGGCGTCGAGCCGGACCTGAAATGCGTTCGTCACTATTGCTGTCTCCAGTGTTCGGTCGGATGTCTGTGGGGTAGTCAGCCTCATGCCGCCTCGCTCACCGCGGGCGCTGGCGTTTCGAGGCGCGCGTAGAGCCGCGCGAGGCAGTCCTCGGCTTCGGCTGCGATGCCGTGGATGACCTGCTCGCAGCTCTGCAATTCGCCGATCGCCGCAGCAACCTGGCCGCTCGGCAGGATGCCCTCGTCGGGGAGGCCCTCGACCATCGAGCGCTGCAGCAGCACCGGCTGGTTCGCCGACATCACCGTCTGCGACACCGCGCCGGCATCCTCGCGCAGCGCCTGGCGCAGCACGCCGAGCATGTGGCCGACGCTCATGCCGGTCTGGGTCTTCCACTGCCACGCGCTCTTCAGCGCGATCGCCAGCCGGCCGACCGGGCCGGCCGCTTCGAGGCGGCGGATGAAGGGATTGTCGATCATGCGGTGGCGCATGCCGTCGACCGCGGTCGTCACGCGGATCTGCTGCGGGTCGCTGACGTCGAGGTAGCGCTGCAGCGTCAGCTGCGGCGTCGGCGCGTCGGTGGTCATCAGGAAACGTGTGCCCATCGCGATGCCGGCCGCGCCCGCGGCAAGCGCAGCGGCCAACCCGCGGCCGGTCGAGTAGCCGCCGGCAGCGATCACCGGCACTTTCACCGCGTCGAGCACCTGCGGCAGCAGGATCGTCGTCGGCACGCCCCCGGTGTGGCCGCCGCCCTCGCCGCCCTGGATCGTGATCATGTCGGCGCCCAGTTCGACCGCCTTCACCGCATGCTTCAGCGCGCCGACCGTCGGGATGCATAGCACCCCCGCCTGCTTGAAGCGCGCGATGGTTTTCTTGTCCGGGCCGCGGCCGTAGCTCACTGCGCGCAGGCGGTACTGGATCGCCAGATCCACGCACTGCGCCGCGTTCTCCTGGAACATGTGGAAGTTCAGGCCGAAGTTGCCGCCGCCGGTGGCGTCGATGACGCGCCGGATTTCGGCTTCGAGCAATTGCGGCTCGATCGTCGCGCCGGCGAGAAAACCAAAGCCGCCCGCCCGCGTCGTCGCGATCACCATGTTCGCGTCGGCGACCCACCCCATCGCAGTCTGCACGATCGGGTAACGGCAGCCGAGCGCCTCGGTCAGCGGGGTGCGCAGCAGCGCGGAGTAATCGCAGTTCGTCTCGCGGCTCATGCGCCCTCCCGTACCCGTGCTTCGTCCTCGTCCGCAGCCAGCTTGTTGGCCTGCGCCATCGCGCGGGCGTCGTAGCCGCTGAGCTTGTCACCGGACAGCAGTTCGTTGTGCGCATGGGCGAAGTGATGCCACGCGAACACCGCGTCCATCGCTGTGCGCTTGCCCTGCAGATCCTCGACGTGGTTGATCGCCTGCTTCGTCAGTGCGAGGCCCATACGCGGCTGCACGGCGATGCGCGCGGCCAGCGCGTAGGTCGCCGCTTCGAGTTCGTCGCGCGGCACGACGCGGTTGACCATGCCCATCTGGTACGCCCGCTCGGCCCCCATGCGGTCGCCGACGAAGAGGAATTCCTTCGCGATGCGCGGATTCAGCTCATACGGGTGGGCGAAGTATTCGACGCCGGGAATCCCCATGCGCACCACCGGGTCCTGAAAGAACGCATCGTCAGCTGCGACGATCAGGTCGCACACCCACGCGAGCATCAGCCCCCCGGCGACGCAGGCGCCTTGCACCATCGCGATCGTCGGCTTCGGCAGCTCGCGCCAGCGCCGGCACATACCGAGGTACACCTCCTGCTCGCGCGCATACAGGTATTCGCCGCCGGGCTTGTTGGTGTGGTCCCACCACAGCTGCGCGCGGTCGAAAGGCTTGTTGATATCGCGCCCCGGCGTGCCGATGTCGTGCCCGGCGGAGAAGTGCTTGCCTTCACCGCGCAGCACGATGACCTTGACCGCATCGTCGTCGACCGCGCGCCGGAAGGCCGCGTCGAGCGCGTAGGTCATCTGCGAATTCTGCGCGTTGTTGAATGCCGGCCGGCTCATCGTCACGGTGGCGATGCCGTCCTGCACGGCGTACGTCACCGGCTCGGCGGTCTCGTAGTCCGAGGTGTCGGCGCGGGCGACGAAGGCGGGATCGCTGCTCGGGGCTGTCATGGGTTTTTCCTTGTTGCGTCGTACTCAGGCCGCCGTGCGGATGCCCGGAGGGTTGCCCTTGATCGCGGTGGCGCGCAGGTCGTGCGGATCGAGGCGGCGGATCAGCGCGAGTTGGTCGGCGCTCGGGGACGTCGTTTCGCCCATGTCCGGCGCAGCGACGAGCGGGAAGCCGGTCTTCTCCTGCACTTCCGCGAAACTCACGCCAGGGTGCAGCGAACGCACGCGCACCGAGCGGCCGGGACCGTCGAAATCCATCACGCACAGGTCGGTGACGACGATGCGGATGTCCATCAGGTCGCGGCGCACGCCATCGTCCCAGCGCTCGGGCTTGAAGCCGACGCCGGACACCATATCGACTTCGCCTTCGACGAACACACGACGGCTGTGCGCGGGCACGAACAAGGAGTTGATGTGGTTGATGCTGTTGCCCGGCAAGCCGCGCACGCCGAGCATCGCCGACTTCGGCTTCGCGTAGTCGCCGACGCAGGACAGGTTGGTCTGGCCCCAGCGGTCGATCTGGGTCGGGCCGATCATCGCGTGGCGGCGGCCGCCCCACACGCAGTCGAACACCCGCTCGAAGGGCATGTAGCCCGAATAGCGCGGCTGGTAGTCGCCACGCGGGCCGAGCGGGATCGGCTCCTCGACGAGAAAGGCCTCGCTGTCGGTCATCAGCAGCCCCTCGCTGTGCGTCAGCTTCGCCAAGCTCGCGCCGAGACGCGGAATCACGCCGAGGCCGGACGCGAGCAGTTCGCCGTCGCCGCGCCACGCTTCGGAGGCGGCGACGATCATCAGTTCGGCGAGGGTGAATTCAACTTTGTCGGTCATCGCGGGATCTCCTCAGAACACCGGCAGCGGCAGTTTGGCGAGACGCTCGGCGCCGCCGTTCTTTTCCTGGTAGGCAGCCTCGCCCGGCGCGACGAATTCGTCGACGTAGGCCTGCCAGCCGCCCTCATCTGTGGCGCTCGCGGCGTAGCGCTTGAAATGGCTCATGTCCCAGCCGTAATCGGACGGGCACGAAGTCGGATGCGCGCCGAAAGGTGCGTGCACGACGCCCGTCACGAGGTAGCGTTCGAAAGTGTTGTAGCGCGCCGTGGCGGCATCCAGCTCGAGACGTTCCTCGACGCGTTCGGCCGACACGAAGCACTGTTCGGCAGCGCGCGCGAAGTGATGGTCGAAATACGCATCCGGGCCGGTCACCAGCGTATTGCCGAGCCGGTCGGCGACATTCACGTGCAGCAGCGCAACGTCGAGCTTCAGCGCCGGCATCGCGATCAGCACCTCGCCGTCGTCGTAGGGCGAGCCGATGGTGCGCAGCTCGGGATTCAGCTTCACGACATCGGTCGCAAGCCCGCAACGCGTGGGCAGGAACGGCAGGCGCATGCCGGCGGCGCGCAGTCCCCACTGAAACATGCCCTCATCGAGCTCCATCAGGTCCGTCAGCCCGCCGGCCTCGCGCACCTTGCGGTACCACGGTTCGAGCGGCATTGCGTCGAGCGTCGCGAAGCCGAACACCAGCTTCTTTACTTTGCCGGCCGCGCACAGCATGCCGACCTCGGGCCCTCCGTAGGCGGCCACCGTCAGATCCTTCAGCGGCGAACGCAGGATCTCGCGCACGATCGCCATCGGCTTGCGCCGCGGCCCCCATCCGCCGAACCCGATCGTCATGCCATCGCGCAATCCGGCGACGACTTCCGCGGTGCTCATTCGCTTGTCCATGTCTTGTTCCTTATTGCTGTCCGACCGAAAAATCGTGGCCCCACAGGCTCACGCGGGTGAATTCGAAGGCGGCGTGGCGCGACCAGTCGACCTGCAGCCCGCCGTAGCCGTATTCCAGATCGAAACCCGACGGCGTCTTCATGTAGAAGGAGATCATCTTGTCGTTCAGATGCTGGCCGAGCGTTGCCGACAGCGGCACCCCATGCGCGAGGCGTCGGTCGTGCGCGCGGCCGACTTCGGTCATCGAATCGACCTCGACCATCGCATGCACGCAGCCGCTCGACACCGGGAATTCGGCCAGCGCAAGGCTGTGGTGGCGCGCGTTGCCGCAATGCAGGAAGTGGATCCGCACCGCCGGGCCAGCCGGATCGGGGCGGAAATTGAAGATGTCCGACACGCCGAAGCCGAGCACGTCGCGATGGAAAGCAATCGTTTCGTCGAAATTCGGCGCCGGGAGCACGGTGTGACCGAGGCCCATGTCACCGGTGACAAAGCGCGGCACACCCTGCGGCGACACGAAGGGCAGACAGTCCGAGCGGTGGCCCCAGCCGAGTTCGTGGCGGTTGCCGGAGGGGTCGGTGACGATCGCGATCGCCTGCATGCCGCGCTGTTCGCACAGCCCGCCCGAAGCCGGCTCCCACTTCGCGCGCTTCTGTTCCAGCACGGTGATCGCGGCATCGAAGGCGCGCTCGTCGGCAAGCTCCCAGCCAGACGCCACGTAACGACGCTCCCGGCCTTCGATGACCAGCATGCGGAAAGGCCGTTCGTCCATCTTCACGTACAGCCCGCTGCCAGGAGCCGGCGTCACCATCATGCCCAGGACGTCCTGCGCGTAGGCCTGCCATTCGGCGAGATTGTCGGTTTGAGCGACGAAGTAGCTCAGGCCGCGGATGTCGATCATGTTTCTGACTCCCTTGAGTACCCGGCACTTGCCGGTACGTGAGCCATTTTCGCGGGACCGCATCCCCGCCTCATCGTCCGTTGAGACTAAACAGCACATGCAGATCCGGCCATGTGAAAACCGGCCGCGGGCCGCATACTGACGAAAAAAAGACCGCTCGCCTGGAGGGGCGGAGCGGCCAAGGAGGATGACACCACAGGAGATGACTACATATAAAGGATCACCAGATCGTTGATGACCGATGGACGCTCGGCGCCGACGACATGGACGTTGAGTTCCATCGTCAGCTGCACGCCGCGTTTGATGCGTTCGACAGATTTCACGCGCGCCCGGGCGTGGATGCGCGATCCGGCCGGCACCGGGCTTGGGAAGCGCAGGCGGTCGGAGCCGTAATTGAGCATGTTCGTAAAGCCGGTGACTTCGAAGTCGAGCGGCATTTTCAGGCGCGACACGAGCACCTGCACCAGCGCGCCGTGCGCGATCGTGCCGCCGAACGGACCCTCCTTGCGTGCGCGTTCGGGGTTGGTGTGAATCCAGTAATCATCGCCTGAGAGCTTTGCGAAGTCGTCGATCAGCGCCTGATCGATGACGATCTCGTTGCTCCAGCCGCTGAACGTGTCGCTGACCAGCGCCTGCAGCGCCGCATCGTCATCGACCCGGATCTGGCGGCGCGGCAGCGCCGCTTCGGCAGGCGGTAGCGCGTCGGCCACGTCCGGGCGCGCCAGCACCACATCCTTGTCGACGCCAGTGAAGCGCAGCAGCGTCGCTCCGTCCGGTCCGGTTGCGTCAAACACCGGCTTCACGCGCATGCCGACGCGGATCTCGTCCTCGGCGAGGCCGACCAGGGTGGTATTGATTCGCACGCCTTCGTCCAACTCGACGACCGCGAGCTTCTGTGGCATCTCGTCGGCGAAATCGGGCAGCGTCGGCGTACGCGTCACGGTGTAGGTATACACCTGCCCCGCGCCGGATACTTCGCGCCATTCGAGCGCGTGCGAGAAGCAGCGGTCGCAGTGGCGGCGCGGGTAGAAGATCCAGTGGCCGCAGGCGGTGCAGTGCGGGATCACGATCTTCCCGTCCTTCAGCCCGTTCCAGAACGGCGCCGAGATTTCGGTCGGCACCGGCATCGGTTTGTTGGTCGACATGCTCGTCATGCTCCCTGCAGAATCAGTGCGCCCTGCTCGCTCATCACGCCGCCGGTACCGGAGACGTAGACGCGGTCGCAGCGTTTCAACTGGCGGTCGCCGCCACGGCCGGCGAGCTGGGTAAAGGCCTCGATCACCTGCGACATGCCTCCGGCCGAGCCCGACTGCCCGAAGCTGAGCTGACCGCCGTGAGTGTTCATCGGGAAATTGCCACGCCAAGTCAGGTCGTGTTCGCGCACGAAGCTCATGCCCTCGCCCTTGGCGCAGAAGCCGGCGTCTTCGAGCGTCAGCAGCACGGTAATCGTGTAGCAGTCGTAAATCTGCGCGGCGTCCATGTCGGTCGGCTTGAGGCCGGCCATCGCGAACGCGCGGCGCGAGGCCGGGCCGATCGGCGTCTCGGTCATCTCGGCCGCGTAGGACGGCGACTTGAACGCGAGGTGCTCGCCGAAGCCGGTCACAAAGGCTGGCCGGTTGCGCGCCCGCGCCGCGAGTTCCTTCGAGGCGACGATCACCGCCGCGCCACCGGCGACCGGCATGACGATTTCGAGCACGTGCAGCGGGTCGGCGACCATTTTGCTGGCGAGCACTTCGTCAGCAGTAAGCGGCTTGCCGAAAAACATCGCGTCCGGGTTGGTCAGTGCGTTGGTGCGCTGGTCAACAGCGATCTTCGCCATCGCCTTCGGATCGTAGCCGTATCGGGCCGCATAACGTTGCGCGATCATCGCGTAGCCGGTGTTCTGCCCCATGTGGCCGTACGGCAGGTCGAATTCCGCCTCGGGTGCGCCGAATGCGGTGCTGTGGCCGCCAAAGCGCATCGCCCGCGCCATCCAGGCCGGGTCCTCGTCGGGGCCGAACGGCGCCATCCGCGCCGGCAGCACGCACAGCACCGCCTGGCATAACCCCAGTTCGATCGCCGCCGCCGCACGCCAGATCATGCCGACTGAAGTCGTGCCGCCAAGATCGACAACCTCGGCGAAATTCAGACGCATGCCGAGGTATTCCGCAGCCATCGCCGGCACGAATACCGAGGCTTCATGAAACTGCGGGCCGTTGATGACCAGCCCGTCCAGATCCTCCGCGCGCAGCCCGGCGTCCTCCAGCGCGCGCGCGGCGAGGTCGGCGACCTGCTCAAGATGGAACATCCGCGGCGCGGTCGCGTATTTTTCCGGCCTGTACTGCGCCGCGCCGACGATTGCGGCGTGCCCTTTCAGTCCCATGTCTGCCCCTGTTCCCGATACTTGCCGTTGCCGGCGATGGGATAACGATGCCATAGCCTCGTCGGCGCGGTAATCGTTCAAATCGACTAGGCCCCCGCCAACCCCTCGGGCTTGCCAGTTACGATCTGGTCCGAATGAACGATGCGCGCCCTGCCACGTAACGGAAACATCCGCAAGCCGGTAACCGCCGCACCTATGCTCGGCGAAGCCGATGCCTTATCAAGGAGAACGCAACGTGGATACCATCATTCCCTGGATCGGCCTCGTCGGCCTGATCGGTCTTGCCGGGCTGGCCGGTATCAAGTCGCCCGTCGCGCGCTCGCGTCCTGGCGCGGCGATCCGCGTGCTGGGCGTGCTCGGCCTGGCCGGGCTGAGCGGTATCTGGATTCCAGGGGCGGGTGCGATGGGGGCCTTCGGCGCACTCGGGCTGTGGAACCACCAGTCCGAGCGCCTCGCCTTCTGGGGACGCATGGGATGGATGGGGCTGGTTGGCGTTCCCTTCGCCCTCGTCTGATCAGTTGCAGCGGCCCCGCAGCGGGGCCGCAATTCCTCACACCCGCAATGTCCTGAGCAAGCGCTCGTAAAGCTGCCTGGGATACGGTGGCACCAGGCCCAATGCCTTGCGCGATCCCCTCAGTCGCTGCGATACACCGTGTGCCGGTGGCAGAATTCCTCGAATCCCTCCCGCCCGTGATACACCCCCATGCCCGAACCGCCCACACCGCCGAAGGGCGCATCGTGAGCGGCGACCTGAATGAGCACGTCGTTGATGGCGATCCCGCCGGAAAGGGTGTACTCCAGCACCTGCTGCTCCTCGCGCCTGTCGGTGCCAAAGTAGTACGATGCGAGAGGCTGCGGGCCATTGTTGATCCGACCGATCACCTGGTCGATGTCGGCGTAGGACTCGACCTGCAGCAGCGGGCCGAAGATCTCCTCGCGGGCGATCCGGCTGTCGAGCGGGGATTCGATCACCAGTCGCAAGGTCCGGCGCCGGCCCGACGACGCTGTCCCGCCCCCGCAGTCGACGATGCGCCCGCCGCGCGCCGCGACCTCCTCCAGATACGCATCGAGCCGCGCCCGATGCCGATCATCGACGACCGCAGTCAGGGTCGCCGGCCCCGCGTCGGGCGGAAACAGCGTCCGATGCACGTCGACACAGGCGGAGACGAAGTGCTCCAGCGTTTCGCGCGGGACGCACACGGTGTCCGGGCTGCCCCAGATCTGGCCGGCATTCATCGAGCGAGATCTCACGCGACCGGCCGCCGAAATCCGCATCCAGCGCCGCGCAGAAGTCGTCGGCGCAGGTGCGCAGGAGCTCGAGAAGTCGGATCAGGCGATCGATGCGCACCTCCGCGGTGACTTCGCCCGCTCGGCGCTGCGCGTCCTTCATCACGCGCAGTGCTTCCAGGAGTGGGTACGGTGCCTCGTTCGGCATGCTCATTTCGTTCTTCCCGCAAGCTGTAATGGGGGCCGAGGCTGCTTCAACGCGAGCTGGCACGGATGAACTCGGCGGCCCGTTCGCCGATCATGATGGCCGCCGCATTGGTGTTGCCGGAAATCAGCCTCGTCATCACCGACGCGTCGGCGACGCGCAGACCCGCGACGCCGCGCACGGCGAGTTGCGCGTCGACCACCGCCGCATCATCGTCGCTCATGCGGCACGTCCCGACCGGATGGTGGCCGGTCGTTCCGGCGCGCCGGGCATAGTCGGCAAATTGCTCGCGCGTCGCCGCGCCGACGCCGGGATAGACCTCGCTCGCCGTGATCGCGGCCAGCTCCGGCGCCGCGGCGATGCGAGCCCCTGCGTGAGCGGCGTGCTGAGCAGCGGCGAGCAATCGGGCATCGCGTCGCGGTTCATGCGTCCTCCCCGGCTTTCAGGGCCGCCTGCTTGTTGGCTTGAGCCATGGCCTTCGCGTCGTAGCCGCCGAGCTTGTCGCCGGAGAGCAGTTCGTTGTGGGCGTGTGCGAAGTGGTGCCAGCTGAAGGCGGCATCCATCGCCGTGCGCTTGCCCTACAGGTCCTCGACGTGGTTGATCGCCTGCTTCGTCAGTGCCAGCCCCATCCGCGGCGGCTGCGCGCTGCGCGCGGCGATCCCGCAGGTCGCCAAGGATATGCCGGAAATCCAGCGCCGGCTCGGCGTGCAGGCGCCGGGCGATTCGCTTCCAACAAGAGGAGACACCCGATGACGAAGTTGCGTGCCAATAGTGCAGCGCGACGGCGGCGCTCGCCGCGCCGCCTTCATCACCGGGCAGCTGCCGATCCGCACCGGCCTCACGACCGTCGGTCTGCCCGTCTCCCGGGTCGGTCTCCACCGGCGCGATCCGACGTTGGCCGAGGTCCTCAAGACTGCGGTTTACCGCACCGGCCAGTTCGGCAAGAATCACCTCGGCGACCGCAACGAACACATGCCGACGGTGCATGGCTTCGACGAATTCTTCGGCAATCTATATCATCCACATTCCGAGTCGGAACCGAAACTGGCGATGTGGTCGAAGGATCCCGACTTCAACAGCCGACCGGCCGCGCGGCGTTCTCGACTGTGTGGCCGCGGACGACGAGGGACGCGAGAATCCGCGCTTCGGCCGATGGGGCAGACAGCGCTGTAAGGACACCGGCCCCCTCATCACCAAGCGCATGGAGACGGTCGATGATGAGTTCGTCGGCCACACCGAGCGCTTGATTCGCAGGTCGGTCGATGCGGGCCAGCCCTTCTTCGCCTGGTTCAGCCCCACCCGGATGCATATCTACACCCATCTGAAGGAAGCATCGCGCCGACTCGCCAACGACATCTCGTCCGAGTTCGACGTCTTTGGCAGCGGGCTGATGGAGCACGACGGCCACGTCGGTCAGTTGCTCACCCTGCTCGACAAGCTGAAGATCGCCGACAACACGATCGTCGTGTATACGCGGCGGATAACGGCGCGATGAGCTCTTGGTGGCCGGACAGCGGCGCGACGCCGTTCCGCGGGGAGAAGGCAACGGCCTGGGAAGGCGGGGTGCGGGTACCCATGCTCGTGCGCCGGCCGTCCGCGATCCGCGCGGGTTCGGTCTCCAACGGCGTCCAGACGCACGAGGACCTGATCACGACCCTGGCCGCCGCGGCCGGTCAACGCGGCCTGCCGGAACGGCTGCGCGGCAGCCATCAGGTATGCATCGACGGCGTCGACAACCTCGAGCACTGGCAGGGCAAGCGGCCGTCAGCCCGGAACTCGGTAATCTATTACAACGAGAGCGAGCTCACGGCAGTGCGGATCGGCCCTTGGAAATCGCACCTGAAGACGCGAGAGGGCTTTTTCGACCATCTGCAGCCCAGCGCGTTGACCTTCAACCTGCGCATGGACCCCTACGAGCGCCACGACGGCCACAAGGCCAACGAGCTGTCGATGCGTACGGGCGTCGCCTGGGGCGGACAGGTCTATGACCTGATCGGTGCCCACATGCGCTCGCTCAAGGAATGCCCACCCCGGCAAAAGGGCGGGACGCTCGGCTTCAGGACCAACTGACGCCGACTCCGCGCCGGCCGGCTGACGGCCAGCGCGGATGCGCGCCTAGCGCACCGTCAGCGCACCGAAGAACTGATCGGGCGATGCCCGCCCAACAACGATGGCGCCGGGACAGTGGTGAACGGATGCGGCGCAGGACACGACATTGTCGTGGGTGGCGGCCCCCGTGAACCATTGGAAGCCGAAGAAGGCGCACAGGGCGCCCAACACGAGCAGCTTGATCCTCATTGTCTCTCTCCAGTCGGGCCTCTGACGGACCTCTTTACTGACCGATCCCGATCCGCCAGTCCCGCTGCGGGGCATCGGTGGCCGGTTCGATGTATGACACAACTTGCGCCGCCCGGCCGCGGCGCACATCGTCCAAATGGACTATATCGACGTCCCCGTGGTCGCACTGAATGCAGGAAGGCCCTCGTTCTCCAGCGCATCGGCGGAATACGGCAGGTAAGTGCGCTCCGCTTCGCTGCGGACGTACAGCGGGTCATCGAAAGCTGCCGGGTCGTAACCCTGGCGCTGCAGATCGACCTTGCGCAACTTGAAGGTGGTGGTGAGGTCGGCCGCCCGCGGCACGCGCACGAAGAGCGGCGCCGCGTAACGCGGCAGGCGCGCCTCCGCCAGCGCATAGAAGCCCGCGGGGTCGAAACGGTGGTCCTCCTGCATCACGATCGCCGCCATCCCGGCACGGCCCTCGTGCCCGGGCACCTTCACGCCATAGATGTTGATCAGCTCGGCACCGGGATAATCGGAGAGCGCATCGGCAACCTCCATCGTCGAGACGTTCTCGCTCTTCCAGCGATAGGTGTCGCCGATGCGGTCGACGAAGTAGAAGTAGCCGTCGTCGTCGTAGCGCAGCAGGTCACCCGAACTCCAGTACGCGTCGCCTTCGGCGAAGACGTTGCGCAGGATCTTCCTTTCCGTGGCCTCCGCCGAGGTATAGCCTTCGAAGCGCCCGCCCCCGATGTCCGGGTGGTCGACGATGTAGCCGATGCCCTCCCCCACCTCGCCCGGCTGGCACAGCAGGTAGAACCCGCGCGCATCGCGCACATGCTCGCCGCTTTCGAGGTCGTAGCGCACAAGACGGAAGTTGGTCTTCTCCCAATACGGCACGCGACCGCAGGAACCGATGTGGTTGTCGACGTTGATCAGATTGGTGTTCGCCTCCGTCGATCCCCAGCCCTCGAAGATCTGGATCGGGCCGAAGCGTTCCACCCATCGCAGCCAGGATTCGGGCGTCAGACCCGCCCCCATCATGCAGCGCAGGCCATGGTCGCGGTCACGCATCATGGCGGGCTGGTTGAGCAGATAACGGCAGATCTCGCCGATGTACTGGCACACGGTGACACCGTAGCGGCGCACGTCGTTCCAGAACTCGCGCGTACTGAATTTCCGGCGCACGACGATCGTCGCACCCGCCTTCAGCGCGGTAGACGTGACCGAGGTCGCTGCCGCACCGTGGTAGAGCGGCAGGAAGCAGTAGAAGACGTCATTCGGGTTCGCACCGATGGTGTCGACCATCACATCGCCCGACGACATCCAGCGCATATGGCTGTAGCGCGCGGCCTTCGGCAGGCCCGTGGTGCCTGACGTGAAGATCAGCAGGGCCGGAGTCTCCGCAGTCAGCGGCGCGCGCAGTTCGCGTGGAAAGGCGTTGCGCGGCGCGCGCTCGACCGCATCCGCGAAGTCGGAGTCGCCGGAGCGTCGCAGGCTCGCCGGGGCCGGTTTCTCGGTATCCGGCAGCAGCCATTGCATGACATCCAGGATCCCCTCCGTCGCGCCGAAATTCGCCAGGCACTCCTCGCCGATCAATACCGCCTTAGCGCCGGTCGTCTCGATCGCGTGAGCCAACGGCCTGCCACTCACCTGCGTGTTAATGAATGCTGCAACGGCGCCGAGCTTGGCTAGGCCGAACCAGGCGAAGAAGAATTCGGGCCGGTTCTCGATCGCCATCGCGCAGACGTCCCCCGGACCCAGTCCGCGGGCGTGCATCGCATGTGCATATTGATTAGCGCACGCATCGACTTCGGCATAGCTGAAGTGGGCATCGCCGTAAACCAGGAAAGGCCGCCGGCCTTGCACCGCCGCCTGCGCCTCGACGCGGTCGGCGATCGTGTACAGGTCGCGCGGCTTGATCAGTGCACTGCTCTGCGCGCGGCGATCCAGCTTGGCCTGGGTCTCGTCCCGCGACACGAGGTCCATCGAAGGCTGCGATGCGTTGCGGGCCGCGATGCCGTTATCCATGCATTTGTCTCCGTTATTTCTGTTCTCTCGCCCCCTCGTGCGCTGCGATGTCACTTGGGGACAGCAGGGCCGGCGGTGTGAGACACCGGCACTCTGACGGAACCAATCATTCACCCGGCGGGAAAGTGGAACATCGTCCGTTGAGACTAATGCGCGTGACGGCGGCGAACCGGCCATTTGGGTTACCTGGACCATCGTCTGAATGGACGATGATGCGGTCGGCGCGGCAGCGGACGATTCGACCGAGCCCTCACCGGAACGACGCGATGAAACTCAACGACATCCCGGATGTGCAGTCCGCACACGACGCGCGCGCGATGCCGATCGACAAGGTCGGCATCCGCTCGATCCGCCACCCGGTGCGGGTGCGCGACCGCAGCGGCCACACGCAGGGTTCCGTCGCGGTCTTCGACATGTACGTGGGCCTGCCGCAGCACTTCAAGGGCACGCACATGTCGCGCTTTGTCGAGATCCTCAACGGGCGCGAGCACGAGATCTCGGTCGAGGCGCTGGAGCCGATGGTGCGCGACATGATCGCCCGCCTCGAGGCCCGCACCGGGCATCTCGAAATGCGCTTTCCCTTCTTCGTGAACAAGGCCGCGCCGGTGTCCGGCGTCAGCAGCCTGATGGATTACGAGGTAACGCTCACCGGCACGGTCGGCGACGATGACCGCTTCCGGCTGATCCTGAGGGTGCTGGTGCCGGTGACCAGCCTGTGCCCGTGTTCGAAGAAGATCTCCGCCTACGGGGCGCACAACCAGCGCTCGCACGTGACGGTCACGGCAACGTTGCGCGAGCACGTGTGGATCGAGGAGATCATCGAGCTCGTCGAACGCCTCGCCTCATGCGAGCTCTACGGTCTCCTGAAGCGCGCGGACGAGAAGCTCGTCACCGAGCGCGCCTACGACAACCCGAAGTTCGTCGAGGATACCGTCCGCGACGTCGCAGGCGCGCTGGGAGCGGACCCGCGCATCGGCCACTTCGTTGTCGAGGCCGAGAACTTCGAATCCATCCACAACCATTCCGCCTACGCCCTGATCGAGCGCACGGCCTGAGGTCAGTTGCGCTCGAGCACGTGACGGACCGCGTCCATCACTTCCCGCTTCAGGAGGGCGTGATCCACCTCGATGCCGCGCACGGCGCGGGCGGTGATTCCGAAAAGGATCGCGCTGATCAGTTCGTACTGCGCTGCAATCCGCGCCTCCAGGGCCTCGCCCGCCAGCCCCGCGTTGACCAGGCGCAGACTCTGGTAAGCGCTTTCGCGCGCGCGCCGGTCGAGCGCATGCACACGCGCGGAAATGCACGGATTGCGTGCGCTCTCCGCGAGAATCTCCAGACGCAGCCGCGAGTTTTCCGGATCCGCGTAATTGAGGGCGATGTCGCCCGAGCGTGCGACGATCGCGTCCACAACGTTGTGTTCGAGGCGCACCGCGTCGTGAATTTCGAGCAGGGCGTCGAGCTCCGCCTCCGCGATCGCGGTGATGATCTCTTCTTTGTTCTTGAAGTAGTAGTAGATGTGGCCGGCGCTGACGCCCGCCACCGCTGAAATGTCCGCGATGCTCGCGCCGTGGAACCCCTTGTCGCGGAAGCACTCCTCCGCCGCCTCGAGGATCTGCCGGCGGCGAGCCCCCGGCCCGCTCCCCGGCGCGTCGCCCGCTTCCGCCTGGACCAGTCCGGTGTGCGCGTCGAGCTTCACGCTTACGGCAGCCTCAAGTGAACCTTCATCGCCCAGCGCGACGCACTCAGAAGCGCTCCGGGCGGGTCAGCGCATCCATGCCGCCGTCGACGAACACCGCTGTGCCGTGCATGAAACTCGCCTGCTCCGACTGCATGAAACGGACCACCCGCGCGATCTCGTCGGGGCTGCCGTTGCGCCCCAGCGGCGAGACGAAGTTCCGGATTGCCTCGCCATAGCGCGCATCCGACAACGAGGCCTGCAGCAGCGGAGTCTCGACCGCGCCGGGCGCAACCACGTTCAGGCGAATGCCGCGGCGGCCCCACTCGACCGCCTTGCGGCGCGCGAACACGGTGATCGCGTACTTCGAGCCGGCGTACGCGGCCTGCGGATTGCCCAGCACGTCGGCCTGCGCCTTGGCCGCCGCTTCGTCGCGCGCGAGCATCAACTCGACCATCGGCAGCTTGTCGATGCCGGGGTGGGCCGAAGCCACCGAACCTATCAGCAGCGCCGCGGGTTTGTCGCCGCACGCGAGGGCGTCGCCCAGGCCGTCGACCAGCTCGCTCATGCCGAAATAATTGACGGCGACGATCAGCCCACAGGAGCTCGCGGTCGGCCCCAGCCCGGCGCAGCACACCAGTCCGTCGAGCACGCCGTTGCAGGCCTCGAGCGCGGCGGCGACCGCTGCCTGCCGCCCCTCGGTGGTGGAGAGATCGGCCACGATGTCCGCATCGCGCCGGTCGATGCCGATCACGCGATGTCCGGCCTGCTGCAACTGGGCGCTGACGGCGGCCCCGATGCCCGACGCCGAGCCGGTAACGACGGTTACAGTCATGCAATGCTCCTTGTGATGACGGCGATGCCGGGAACGTCCTTTGCCAGAGTATCCGGTCCCCGTCGACGCTGCGACATCGTCCAGCCGGACTACGAAGGCGCTCGCGGACCGCCCTACAGCTGGATCGCGCCGAGCGCTACATGCGCGAGAAGGGCGAACAGGGGTTATCGACCTTCAGCCAGGCCGGCGAATTCCAGGACGGCAACCTCTACGTCTATGTCCTCGGCATGGACGGCAAGTTCATCGCCAGCGGCGGCTCGTCGGCCGCGCTGATCGGCCGCAACGTGCGCGAGTTGACCGATTCGGACGGCCGCCCCTTCTTCCGCGAGATCCTCGACGGCGCCAGGACCATCAAGAGCGGAACCCTCGAGTACCGCTGGTACAACCCGGTCCGCAACCGTGCCGAACCGAAGATCGCGACGTATCACGTTGTCGGCGACCGCATCCTGGTCGTAGGCTACTACGCCCCGAACGCGTCGATCGAACTCGCCAAGTCCATGCTCTGGCGCGCGGTGCATGAGCTGAAGGTGCATGGCGAACGCGCCTTCGAGCGCTTCAACAGCCTCGACGGCGGCTTCGTCCAGGACGACCTGTACGTGTTCGTCGTGGGCCTGGAGGACGAACTGGTCTATGCGCACGGAGGGAGCCCGCGCCAGGTGGGCCGCAAGGCGGGGGAACTCGTCGACGCGAAGGGCAAGTACTTCATACGCGAGATGATCGCGCTGGCCAAGAGCAAGGGCGAGGGCGACGTGCACTATGCCTGGCGCAACCCGGCCAACCTGAAAGTGGAGAACAAGCACAGCTACATCGTGCGCGTCGGCAAGTACCTCGTCGGCGCGGGCGCCTATGCCGGATCCGTCCGGTGAGACCGTCGGAAGCCTTCGAGCAGCAGCGAGCTTCAGATCGCTATCCAGCCATACGCCAGAATCACGGAGTTGCGCTGATGGCACTGCTGGGCATCGGGCTCAAGGTCGCGACCCTCCCCGTGATCGCGCTGGGGGTAGGCGTGGGTGTCGACTACGGCATCTACATCTACGAGCGCATGCAGCACGAACTGGCCGAACACGGCTACAGCCTGCGCGAGGCCTTCTACGAGGCGATGCGCCAGCGCGGCACGGCCGCGGTCTTCACCGCCGTGACGATGTCGATCGGCGTCGGCACCTGGGCCTTCTCGGCGCTGAAGTTCCAGGCCGACATGGGCGTGCTGCTCGCCTTCATGTTCCTGGTGAACGTGCTCGGCGCGATCTTCCTGCTGCCCGCGCTCGCGTGCTGGCTCGGCGTGGGACGCCGCGAGGCGGTCAGCGCTGCGCAACCCTTGCCTGCGACAGCCGTCCGTCCCGAATCGTCGGATACGCGGATGAACCGCACTGTCGACAAGGGGGTAACGGCGCAACCCGTGCGCTCCTGATCACCACTCGATGTAATGGAGAGCGGGCGCCGCCACGAGGCTGGCGCCCCTTTCATTCCTCACCCGCCAGCGGGTCGGGCTCCTCCCCCTCTTCGCGCGAGTCGTTGATCGCGCGGGCAATCCGCACCAGCATCGGCACCAGCGACGGCGACTGCAGCAATTCCGGCCGCTCCTCGACGAGGGTCGCGAGGATGCTGCGCATGCCGCGGACGAGCATGAACGACGCCAGTTGAGTGTCAGGTTCGCCGACCACGTCCGCATGCTGCTTGAGCAGCATCTCCGTGCTGGCGACGAGCTGCTCGGACGTGCGCGAGCCGCGGCCGAGCCCCTGCGCACGGCCGAACTGCATGTGGCGCGCGTAGCGCTGGTAGAAGTCGCGCCCCAGCGAGTACAGGCGTGTTTCGGTGCGCACCGTGTTGCGGAACAGCGCCTGCAGCATCTCGTCGAGCGACTTGCGGTGCAGGCGGAAGAGTTCCGGTGACGCCGCCTCGGACTCCTCGTCCATCACGCGCTTGCTGATCTCGATGAGGATTGCTTCCTTGTGCGGGAAGTACTGGTAGACCGCGCCGACGGAAACGCCCGCGCGCGCGGCGATCTTGCGCGTGGTCACCGCATCGACCCCCTGGACACGCAGGATCTCGCTCGCCGCTTCGAGGATGGTCTCCACCGTGAAGCGCGCACGCGCCTGGGACGGCGTGGCGCGCGGTGCAGCGCTGTCGGCGCCCGCAGGCGTTGTCGCCTGCCCTGCCCCCTTGCTCATGGTGATGTCTCCCTTTCCCTCCGCTGCGGAGGCTATCCGGCCGCGCAATCTGTTCGGATTTATGCAACGCACAAAACGTATTGCACTTCAGTGCTTTGCGAATTATAGCGGAGCACTGTTCAGCTTATTGCTCACATTTCCATGGCGCGACCACACCTGCCATACGATTGCCCCGTACTCCAAATCGACGCTTGGCCTGCACCGCAGCGCGACGGCTTCAAGGCGACGACGGGCGAGCGTCTTCGACTCACGAACCGAACAAAGGAAATGGTATGGACGCCTCCCGCCCCCCGTGAGCGCTGAACACGAGTTACCCACCGCGCCGGTCGCCTGCGGTGATAGAGGGACCTGCGGCGCCCGGCGCCGTGGATAACTCTGCGGGGGTGGTCGATCGAGAGGTGGACCCTCACGGGCCGACGGCATCAAAGTGCCAAGGTGGAAGATACGAAGATCTTCACAGGCAAACCGGAGGGTCCGAGATGAATGATAGCAAAACGGTCGTCGGCATCGACATTGCCAAGCGGGTGTTCCAGTTGCACTGGATCGACATGGAGACGGGAGAGATCGTGAGTTTGCCGCTCAAGCGCGAGAAGTTTCTCGAGCACTTCGCCAACCGGCAGCCCTGCCTGATCGGCATGGAGGCCTGCGGCGGCGCGCAGCACTGGGCGCGGAGCCTCACGGCGCTGGGGCACCAGGTCAAGCTGCTTCCTGGCAAGGCGGTCAAGCCCTTCGTGACGGGCAACAAGAATGACCGCCACGATGCGCGGGCGATCTGGACGGCGGTACAGCAGCCGCACGTCAAGGCCGTCGCCATCAAGAGCGAGGAACAGCAAGCGATCCTGGCGCTGCATCGCATGCGCAGCCAGCTGGTCAAGTTCCGCACCGCCCAGATCAACGGCCTGCGGGGATTGCTCACCGAATACGGCGAAGTCATGGCGCAGGGAAAAGCCGCCATCCGGAAGGGCATCACGCAAGCCCTGGCACGACTGTCGGATCGCCTGCCGGCGATCGTCATCGACACCCTGCGCGAGCAGTGGGCGCGCATCGAGAAGATGGATGCCGAGATCGCCACTATCGAGCGGCGCATCAAAGACTGGCTCAAGCAAGACGCTGCCTGCCGGCGCATTGCCGAGATTCCTGGCGTCGGGCCGCTGACCGCGACCGCCGCCGTCGCCATCATGGGCGATGCCAAGACCTTCAAGTCCGGGCGGGAGTTTGCCGCTTTCGCCGGACTGGTGCCACGACAGACCGGCACGGGCGGGCGAGTCAAATTGCTTGGCATCAGCAAGCGCGGCGACACCTACCTTCGAACGCTGCTCATCCACGGCGCCCGGGCGGTTCTTACGAACGCGAAGGATCCGGGCCCGTGGGTGACTGCATTACGCCAGCGCCGACCGCTCAACGTCGCGGTGGTGGCCTTGGCCAACAAGATGGCGCGGACGATCTGGGCGATTCTCGCTCATGAACGGACGTACCAAAGGGAGTTTGTGACTCAACCCGCGCAGGGCTGAAGCACAACGTCAATCAACCACTTTGAAGAAAGGAGTGGCCGCCGTAAAGGTTGCGAAGGTACGAAAACGTGTGATGGCAAACAGGTCAGACCGTGACCCGCCAAGCCTGTATGACGTTCCGGACTTCGAGTCCACCAAAGGAAATGAGGCGCGGGTCAGCGGATTCCATCAGGGCCAGCAGGCATCGGCCTGCACCACAGGCCGGATATAAAACTGCAGCCTATCTGTCCCAACACACCAAATCGTCCTTGCAAACGGGAGGCGTCCATATAACTGTCATGACGGACGTCTTCATCTACGACCACGTGCGCACCCCCCGCGGCAAAGGCAAGGCCGACGGCGCGCTCGCCGAGATCACCCCGGTGCAGCTCGCCGCGCAGATGCTGCAAGCGGTGCGCGACCGCAATCAGCTCGACTCCGCCTTGGTCGAGGACGTGTTCCTCGGCTGCGTGTGCCCGGTCGGCGAACAGGGGGGCAACATCGCCCGCGTCGCAGCGCTCGTCGCAGGCTTCGATCACGGCGTGCCGGGCGTGCAGGTGAACCGCTACTGCGGTTCGGGCCTCGAGGCGGTGAACTTCGCTGCCGCGAAGGTCGCCAGCGGGCAGATCGACCTAGCCATCGGCGGAGGCGTCGAGAGCATGTCGCGCGTACCGATGGGGAGCGACGGCGGTGCGATGGCGCTCGACCCCCAGGTCGCCTTCAAGATGCATTTCACGATGCAGGGCGTGAGCGCCGACCTACTGTCGACCCTGCACGGCTTCACGCGCGAGCAGTGCGACGCCTATGCGGTGGAGAGCCAGCGGCGCGCCGCCCAGGCGTGGGCGAACGGCTGGTTCGCCCGCTCGGTGGTGCCGGTGAAGGATGTCCTCGGCCTGCCGATCCTCACCAAAGACGAAGCGATCCGCCCGGACACGACGCTCGAATCGCTGGCTGCCCTGAAGCCCTCCTTCCTCGAGATGGGCACGCAGTACGGCTTCGATGGCGTCGCGCTGCTGAAGTACCCGCAGCTCGAAGCGATCAGCCACATGCATCACGCCGGCAACAGCTCGGGCATCGTCGATGGCGCAGCGGCGGTGCTGGTCGGCAACCGCGAGATCGGCGCACGCACGGGCCTCAAGCCGCGCGCGCGCATCCGCTCGGTGGCGACCGTCGGCTCCGAGCCGACGCTGATGCTGGATGCGCCGAGCTTCGCCGCGCAGAAGGCGCTGAAGAAGGCCGGCATGAACGCCTCCGACATCGGCCTGTGGGAATTGAACGAGGCCTTCTCGTCGGTCGTCCTGTGCCTGATGGAACGCCTCGATGTACCCCACGAGCGCATCAATGGGAACGGCGGCGCGATCGCGATGGGACACCCGCTGGGCGCGACCGGCGCCATGATCCTCGGCACGCTCCTCGACGAAATGGAGCGTCGCCAAGTCGGCACCGGCCTGGTCACCCTGTGCGAAGCGGCCGGCATGGGCACGGCCACCGTCATCGAGCTCGTCTGAGCGCCACCGGAATAATTCAAGGAATCGACCTGATCATGACTGAAGTCATCCATATCTCGGTGGACGCCGACGGCATCGCCACCCTCCTCTTCGACCGAACCGACAGCACCATGAACACCATGGACATGAAGTTCATGGACGAGATGGAGGCGGCGGTCGAGCGCCTCGTCAACGACGACGGAATCAAGGGCGCAATCTTCACGTCGGGCAAACCCGTGTTTGCCGCCGGAGCAGACCTGAAGGGAATCGAGGCCTCGCTCGAAGCTCACGACACGCCGGTAGCCGAGCGCTTGGCACGCAATGCGTCGCTGTCGAAGCTTTTGCGCCGCATGGAGACCTGCGGCAAGCCGGTCGCCTGCGCGATCAACGGCACCGCGCTGGGCGGCGGCACCGAGATCGCGCTCGCATGCCATTTCCGCGTCGTCGCCGACAGCAAGGGCATTCAGCTCGGCCTGCCGGAAGTCCAGGTGGGTCTGCTGCCCGGCGGCGGGGGAACTCAGCGCGTGTCGCGCCTCGTCGGCATCCAGGCCGCCGTGCCCGTGCTCATGGAAGGCCAGGCCTTGAGCCCCGAGAAGGCGCTCAAGATGGGGCTCGTGCACAAGGTCGTGCCGGCCGAGGAGCTACTGGCGGAGGCCCTCCGCTGGCTGGTCGAAGAAGGCGATCCCGTGCAGCCGTGGGACAAGAAGGGCTTCAAGGTGCCGGGCGGCGCCGGCCCGATGACACCTGCGATCGCTCAGATGCTGGTCGTCAGCAATGCGATGCTGCAGGCCAAGACCTATCACAACCTGCCCGCGCCGAAGGCCATCCTCTCGTGCCTGTACGAGGGGCCGCAGCTACCGATGGACAAGGCGCTCGAAGTCGAGGCCAAGTACTTCACGCTGCTGCAACTCGACCCCGTGTCGCGCAACATGATCCGCACCCTGTTCATCAACAAGGGCAAGGCGGACAAGCTGATGCACCGCCCGGAAGGCGTCCCGAAGACCACCTTCCGCAAGATCGGCGTCGTCGGCGCCGGACTCATGGGGGCGGGCATCGCCTACCACTGCGCGAAGCTCGGCATCGAAACGGTGCTCATCGACCGTGACCAGGCCGGCGCTGACAAGGGCAAGGCCTACTCGATCAAGCGCCTCGAAAAGGACATCGCGAAGGGGCGCATGACGCAGGAGAAGGCCGACGCGATCCTCGCGCGCATCCATCCGACCACCGATTACGCCGGTCTCGCCGACGTCGAACTGGTTGTCGAGGCGGTGTTCGAAGACCGCGCGATCAAGGCCGAGGTCACGCGCCGGCTGGAGGCCGTGCTGCCCAAGGATGCGGTGATCGCCTCGAACACCTCGGGCCTGCCGATCACCGAACTCGCCGAGGCCGGCGAGCGGCCGCAGAACTTCATCGGCATGCACTTCTTCTCGCCGGTCGAACGCATGCCGCTGGTCGAGATCATCCGTGGGCGCAAGACCTCGCCGGAAACGCTGGCGCGGGCGCTGGATCTGGTGCAGGCGATGAAGAAGACGCCCATCGTCGTGAACGACGGACCGGGCTTCTTCACGAGCCGCTTCATCGGCGCCTACGTCAACGAAAGCCTCGCGATGGTCACCGAGGGCGTGAATCCCGCGCTGATCGAGAACGCCGCGAAGATGGCCGGAATCCCGGTTGGCCCCCTCACGGTGTCTGACGAGATCGGTCTCGATACCGCCTACCACGCGAGCCAGCAGCGCAAGAAGGACGAAGGCGCGGCCTTCAAGGAGACGCCGACGTTCCGCCTCGTCGAGAAGCTGGTCGGCGAACTGGGCCGCCACGGGCGCAAGAACGGCAAGGGCTTCTTCGACTATGCCGCCGACGGCAGCAAGCGCCTGTGGAAGGGGCTGGCCGAACTCTTCCCGCCGCTCGCCGAGCAGCCGACAGTCGAAGAGGTCAAGGCGCGCATGCTCTACGCGCAGCTTGTCGATGCCGCCAAGGCGATGGCCGACGGCATCGTGATCGATCCGGCCGACGGCGACGTCGGCGCGATCCTCGGTGTCGGCTTCCCGGCCTACCTGGGTGGACCGTTCTCGATGATGGACACCATCGGCATCGAACGCGTGGTCGCCGAATGCGACCGCCTCGCCGCGCGCTACGGCAGCCAGTACGCCGCCCCGCAACTGTTGCGTGACATGGCGGCGGAAGGTCAGACCTTCTACGGCGCGCGCCGGGTGACCCCGCCCGCCGCCGCACGCTGACGGATGCCCACCTGCACGCCCCCATAGTGAGGAGCACAACGTGAATTTCGATTTTTCCGACGACCAGCGCCTGTTGCAGGACGCGGTTCGCACCATGCTCGCCGAGAACAGCACCTCGCAGGTGGTCCGCGAGGTCCTCGAAGGGCGGGCGACCCATTCGGCGAAGGTCTGGCAAAACCTCATCGACATGGGCGCCGCCGCAGCCGCGATCCCCGAGGCCTACGGCGGCGCCGGTCTCGGCTACCTGGAACTGTGTCTGGTGGCCGAGGAAGCCGGACGCCACCTTGCCGCCGTGCCCTTGTCATCCTGCATCTACCTGGCCGGCGAGGCCTTGCAGCGGGCGGGCAGCGAAGCGCAGAAGCGGCGCTGGCTGCCCGGGATCGCGCAGGGCGAAGTGATCGCCACCGCGGCCTTCACGAGCACCGAGCGCTACCGGACACCAAGCCCGCTCAGCTTCGACGGCCAACGCCTGACTGGTACCAGTCCGGTCCTGCCCGACGGCGCGATCGCGCAGCTCGCGGTCCTGCAGGTCGGCAAGGATCTGGTCGTGGTCGAGCTCAACGGCCCGGGCGTGCGCCGTACGGCGCTGCCGACCATCGACCCGACACGCCCGCTGGCGCAGATCGAGTTTGCCGGGACGCCCGCGGAAACGCTGGAGGCCACCGACGGCGCAGCCGTGGCTGCCCGCGTGCTCGACGCAGCGGCCGTCCTGCTCGCCTTTGAGCAAGTCGGCGGGGCCGCGCGGATCCTCGAACTCGCGCGCAACTACTCGCTTGAGCGCAAGGCCTTCGGCCGCCAGATCGGCAGCTTCCAGGCCCTCAAGCACAAGATGGCGGACATCTACACCCGCATCGAGCTGGCGCGTGCGCACGCCTACTACGGCGCATGGGCGCTATCGTCGGACGCCCCCGAGCTGCCCAGGGCGGCGGCCGCCGCCCGCGTCGCGGCGACCCGCGCCTTCCTGATCGCGGCCGAGGAAGGCATCGAACTGCATGGCGGCATCGGTTTCACCTGGGAAATGGACTGCCACCTCTACTACCGCAGGGCGCGCCACCTTGCGCAACTGATCGGCAGCGAACACGCCTGGCGCGCGCGCCTCGCCGATGAACTGATCAAGGAGGCCGCGTAAGCGGAGCACCGACACATGGACTTCAACGATTCCCCCGAAGAAGCCGCTTTCCGCGAGGAAGTGCGCGGCTGGCTGGCGGCCAACGGCCGACGCCGCACGCGCCCCGACGAAGCATTCGGCGAAGGGCTGGACGAGGCCGCGAAGCTTGCCCTCGCCAAGGCTTGGCAGGCGAAGAAGGCCTCCGCCGGCTACGCCGCGATCGCCTGGCCGCGCGAAGCGGGCGGGATGGGCGGCACGGCGATGCAGCAGGTGATCTACCAGCAGGAGGAAGCCGCCTACCTCGTGCCGCAGATGATCTTCGAGGTCAGCATCGGCATGGGCCTGCCCACCGTGATGCGCTGGGCCGCCCCCGAGCTGAAGGCGCGCTTCCTGCGCCCGGGCCTCGCGGGCGAGGAGATCTGGTGCCAGCTCTTCTCCGAGCCCGACGCCGGCTCGGACACCGGCGCGGTGCGCACGCGCGCGGTGCGCGACGGCGACGAGTGGGTCATCAACGGCCAGAAGGTGTGGACCTCGTCGGCACATTTCGGCGACTTCGGCATCCTGCTGGCGCGTACCGACTGGGACAAGCCCAAGCAGGACGGGCTCACGATGTTCATCGTCGACCTGAAAGCGCCCGGCGTCGAGATCCGCCCGATCCACCAGATGTCCGGCGACTCGGAGTTCAACGAGGTGTTCTTCACCGACGTGCGCATCCCGGACCAATATCGCCTCGGCCCCGAGGGCGGCGGCTGGAAGGTGATGCTGAGCACGCTGATGCAGGAACGCCTGTCGGTAGGCGGCAACCTGCCGACCGACCTGCACCGGCACCTCGTCGATCTCGCCCGAACCTGCGTCTGGGACGAGCGCCCGGCGATCGAGGACGCGCGCGTGCGCGCCCGCATCGCCGACGCCTACCTCGACCAGCAGGGCGTGTCACTGATCATCTCGCGCGGCCTGACCGCCCTGTCGAAGGGCAAGACGCCCGGCCCCGAGATGTCCATCACCAAGCTTGTCGCCGCGAAGGCGATGCAGGAGATTTCCTCGTTCGCGATGGAACTGGCCGGCCCGGAAGGGCTGCTTGCTTCCGAGGCTCTGGGCGGCAACTGGCGCTACCTGCAGCGCCAGTGGCTGGGCTCGCCGGGCGCGCGCATCGCGGGCGGCACGGACGAAGTCCTGCGGAACGTCATCGCCGAACGGGTGCTCGGTCTCCCCGGCGAGGTCCGCACGGACCGCAACGTGCCGTTCCGCGAGCTCGATCGCACCTGAGATGCCGAAGGAAACCCCCATGACGACGAAACCCCTCAGCGGCATCAAGGTGCTCGACTTCACCCAGCTCCTGCCCGGCCCGATGTGCACGCTGCATCTGGCGGACATGGGAGCCGAAGTGATCAAGGTCGAGCCGCTCGGTACCGGCGAGGCCGCGCGCGGCCCGCAAGGCACGCCCATTTCGCACTTCTTCCTCGCGGTCAATCGCAACAAGCGCTCGCTCGCGATCGACCTGAGGGCGCCGGGCGGGCGCGAAGTGATCCTGGCGCTGGTGCGTGATGCGGACATCCTTGTCGAAGGCTTCCGCCCCGGCGTGATGGCACGGCTAGGTCTCGGCTACGACGCCCTTCATGCCATCAATCCGCGGCTCGTTTACTGCGCGATCAGCGGCTACGGACAGGACGGGCCGCTCGCCGCCCTGAGCGGCCACGACATCAACTACCAGAGCTACGCGGGCATCCTCGAACAGAGCGCTCCCGCAGCTGGCAGCCCGCATCCGGGCAACTTCCCCATCGCGGATCTCGCCGGCGGCGCGCTGTCGGCTGCGATGGCAATCCTCGCCGCACTGTTCGATGCGCAACGCAAGGGTGAAGGGCGCTTCATCGACGTTTCGATGACCGACTGCGCGATGGCGCTCAACGTTCAGCCCCTCGCCGGCCTGCACACGTACCAGCGTGCGATCCCGGCCGGACACGACACGCTGAGCGGCGCCCTGCCCTGCTATGGGACGTACGAAACGGCCGACGGCCGGCATCTCGCGGTCGGGGCGCTGGAACCGAAGTTCTGGCAGAACTTCTGCCAGACCGCGGGCTGCCCGGAACTCATCAAGAGCGGCTGGGCGTCCGGCAAGGCCGGTCCCGCCGTCAAGGCGCAGGTCGCGGCGACCATCAAGCAGCGCACGCTTGCCGAGTGGATGGCCGCCTTCGACGGCGTCGATGCCTGCGTCAGCCCCGTGCTGCGCATCGACGAAGTCCTGGCGCACCCGCACACGCGGGCGCGCGGGATGACCGTGGACACCCCGCTCCCCGATGGAGGCAGCGCGCCCTACTTCGCCTTCCCGGTGAAGATGAGTAACTACCGCTTCAGCCTCGACCGCACACCTCCAATCGTGGGCGAACACAACGACGAAATCCTGCGCGAACTGTGCTGGGCCGACGAGGCCATCGCACGACTCAAGGCCGACGGCGCGATCGCCTGATCGGCCGCAACAACGATTACACCGGAGACACCATGACCCCTCGCAGCTTCAGCCTGGCCGACCTCTTCGCGATCGCGGCCGAAACCGTCCCGGAGCGGGACGCGCTCGTGATCGGCGACAGCCGCCACTCCTACGGGCAGATGGCCGAGCGCGTCGAGCGCCTCGCCGCCTGGCTGCACGGACAGGGGATCGGCCCGGGGGACGTGGTCGGCCTGCAGATGTACAACTCGGCCGAATACCTCGAGGCCTTCCTCGCCGCCTGCCGCGTGCGCGCCGTGCCCGCCAACATCAATTACCGCTACGTCGCGGACGAGCTGCGCTACCTCTACGACAACGCCGGTGTGAAGGCGCTGTTCTACAGCGGCGAACTCGAAGCGGCCGTCGGCGAAGCCCTCGATGCCGCGCCCGCACTGCGCGTGAAGGTGCGCACCGGCGGCGGCACGCCCGCCCTTGCCGGCGCGACGCCCTACGATGAGACGCTGATCGCCGATCCGTCGGTGCTGCGCGACGTGCACTGCCGCGACGACGACATCTCCCTCCTCTACACGGGCGGCACCACGGGCAAGCCGAAAGGCGTGATGTGGCCGCACAAGGATCTCTTCTTCGGCAGCCTTGGCGGCGGCGCCTCCTACGTTCCGGCCGAGGGGCCAATCGCCACACCCGAGCAGCTCGCCGACCGCATCCGCAAGGGCGCGCCGATGCGCTTCATGCCGGTGGCCCCCCTCATGCACGGCGCCGCCCATTGGGCGACGATGGTGTCGCTATTCGCGGGGCACACCGTGGTGCTCAACGAGCAGCGTCACTTCAATGCCGAACACATTCTCGACCTCATCGTGCGCGAACGGGTGAACGGCCTCACCATCGTGGGCGACGCGATGGCCGTCCCCCTGCTCGACGCGCTCAACGCAAATCCGACGCGCTGGGATCTCTCGACGCTTTTCATCTTCGGCAACGGCGGCGCGGTGCTCTCGAATCACCACAAGGAAGCGCTCAAAGCCTATCTGCCCCAAAACGTCTTCTTCAGCGACGGCATAGGGTCTTCGGAAGGCGGACAACTCGGACTCGGGAGCAAGCCCGCGGACGGCGGCATGATCCGGATCGCCGCACGGCCCGACCTCGCGGTGATCGTCGACGGCAATCGCCTCGCTGCACCGGGAGAACAAGGCATCCTCTCGCGCAGCGGCTACCTGCCACTCGGCTACTACGGCGATCCGGAGAAGACCGCGCAAACCTTCGTCACGCTCGACGGCAGGCGCTATGTCCTCACCGGCGATGCCGCGACGCTCGCCGATAATGGGGCGATCGTCATCTACGGGCGCGGATCGAACTGCATCAGCACCGGCGGCGAGAAGGTCTTTCCCGAGGAAGTCGAGGAAGTGCTGCGCATGAGCTCCGACGTCTTCGATGCCCTCGTCGTTGGCCTTCCCGACCCGCGCTGGGGCCAGAAGGTCGTCGCCGTCGTCGCCCCCCGCCCCGGCCTGTGTCTCGACCCGCAGCAGTTGCGGGTGCTGTGCCAGCAGCACATGGCCAACTACAAGATCCCCAAGGACATCGTCCTCGTGCCGGAGGTCAAGCGCTCGGCGGCCGGCAAGGCGAACTATCCCTGGGCGCGCGAAGTCGCCGCCGGCGCCCTGCAGTGAACCCGGAAACCCGCCATGCCCATTCCCGAGATCCTCGCGGGGCGCCTGTCCCTGCCCCTCATCTGCTCCCCGATGTTCCTCGCCAGCGGCCCAGAACTCGTGATCGCCCAGTGCAAGGAGCGTGTCGTTGGCACCTTCCCCAGCCTCAATGCCCGCCCCGCCGCAGCGCTCGATGACTGGCTCGAGCGCATCCACGCCGAGCTCGACGCATGGAACGACGCGCATCCCGATACCCGCGCCGCGCCGCACGGCGTAAACCTCATCCTGCACAAATCCAATCCGCGGCAGGAGGAAGATCTCGGGCGCGTCGTCGCGCATCGCGTCCCGATCGTCATCACCTCGGTCGGCCGCCCGGACAAGGTCGTCGACAAGGTTCACAGCTACGGCGGCATCGTGCTGCACGACGTCATCAGCGTCGCGCACGCGCGCAAGGCCATCGAATCCGGCGTCGACGCGCTGATCCTCGTCTGCGCCGGTGCAGGCGGCCACGGCGGCACGCTGTCGCCATTCGCGTTCGTCTCCGAGGTGCGCGAATTCTGGGACGGCCCGCTGGTGCTCGCCGGCGCGCTGTCGTCCGGCCGCAGCCTGCGTGCCGCCGAAGTTCTCGGCGCCGATCTCGGCTACATGGGCACGCGATTCATCGCCACCCACGAATCCGCGGCCGACCCCGGCCACAAGGCAATGATCGTCCGCGACACTGCCGCCGACATCCTCTACACCCCCGCCTTCAGCGGCATCTCGGCCAATTACTTGAGGAACAGCGTGCTCGCAGCGGGTATCGACCCGGACGGACTCATCAGGGGAGAAAACGGAGGCAAGGACGACCTGTTCGCGGGGATCGAGCGCAAGCCCAAGGCGTGGAAGGACGTCTGGTCGGCGGGCCAGGGCCTCGGGACGATCCACGACGTCCCAAGCGTCAGCGAGCTTGTCGCCCGGCTGCGCGGCGAATATTTCGAAGCCGGGGCGACACCACTTATCCGAAGCGCAGCGCATCTGCGCCGAATAGCCTAACGCGAGATGTCGGCCGGGGTGTCGATGTCCGCCAGGATGCCTCGATCGTCGCAGTCGATCGTGGTCAGCTGATGCGAGTTTGCTGCAACGATCCTGCCAGCTCCCGCGTCGCCGGTTAGGGCGAGCAAGCTTTCACGAAACGCCGTGGAGAATCCGACGGGATGCCCGCGAATGCTGTCCACCCGGGGTGCGGCAATCTCTGCTCCCGCTGCAAGTGCATCTCCAACGGCCCGGATAGTCTGGGGATCGATGTGGGGCATGTCGCCGAGTGCGACCGCCCATCCGGCTGCGCCGCAGGTCGCCCGGACCCCCGCACGCGATGGTCGACCCCATCCCTTCTGCCGCATTTTCGCTCACGACGCACTCGATGCCTGCCCTTTCGAGACGGCGACGCAATTCGACGTCGTCCGGACGCACCAGCGCAACCATAGTCTCAATGCCATCCCTGAGGTTCATCGCGCTACGCACGCCGATCGGCGTGCCGTCTGGAAGGGGATGGAGCAGCTTGTCTCCGCCGAAGCGGCTCCCGCAGCCGGCCGCGAGCAGGATTCCAACCACCGGTTCTACCGCCCGCACAGATTCGGGTGCCATTCAAAGCTCACAACAACGGTCGAAAAAAACCGGGCTCGAGGCCCGGTTTCGCGTCCCAAGGAGAGAATGCTCCTGAGAAACACTTAACGGCCGAGGCATTTATGCGGTCGCGGCCGTGGGTGTGACCGCGAAGCCGAGTTCGGCGGCGCGGCGCAATGTGCGGCGATGTAGCTTGAGCGCAGGCCGACCTCCAGGATGCGCACCTGGCTGCGCGGCTTGGTCCAGAACGGGCCGGGCTCGATGAGGCTGTCGTCGATGTAGATCGCGTTGTTGACGAGAACGTCGAGCCGGCCCTGTTCGCGCCCGACGCGTTCAAACAGCGCCTCGACCTGCGCGTCGTCGGCATGGTCGCAGTGCACGGCGATCCCCCGCCCGCCGACGGCCGTGACGACCGCAGCGGTGGCGTGGATGGTGCCGCCGAGGCGCGCGTCTCCCACCCGACAGTCTCCCTCCTGCTCGCTGCGGCCCGTCACATACACGGTCAATCCGGCCGCGCCGAGCGCTTCGGCGACGACGGCAATGCCTGTTGAGTGCGATGGGCTCATGCGATGCGATCCAAGGTCACGCCAGCGCGGGCGGGCGGCGGTCAGCCCATGGCGCGGCCTTTTCCAGCTGCGCGGCCAGCGCGATGAGCCGCGCCTCCCCCCCGTAGGGGGCGGCGAACTGCGCGCCGATCGGCAGCCCTTCCGCGCTCCAGTGCAGCGGAACGGACATCGCCGGGTGGCCGCTCATGTTGAACATCGCAGTGAAGGGCGAGGCGAGCACCGCGCGCTTCGCGAAATCGTCGAAGGGCTGGTCCAGCGACAGCTCGCCCAGCTTCGGGGGCAGTGCGGCGGTGGTGGGCGAGAGGATCAGGTCGTAGCGCCCGAACACCTCGTCGAAGATCCGCCCCGCCTGATCGAACACCGAACGCGCCGCATAGAGCTGTTCGGCAGAGTATTTCTGCGCCTTCTGCTGGGAGAGCCAGTTGATCGGCTCGAATTCGTCCTCGCGCGCCTGACGCCAGGGCAATCGCATCAAATCCCCTGTAGTCCCAAGATAGTTTCGCGGTAGGAGTCGGAAGAGGCGGCGATGATGCGTCGAGTGTGGATGCCGGTTTTTCGAGAAGAGTCGAGGCGAAAGAGATTGAGGACAAGACGACGAATGATGGCGAGGTTGGCGCCGGCGTTCTTTACGCGGGCACGCATCTGGTCGTCGTTCAAGGCGACATCGAGGCACCAATGAACACGATTTTCTATGCCCCAATGACTGCGAACCGCATTCGCCAGCGTTGCGGCATCGGCGGCAATGCTGCCGATATAGAGGCGACGCTCGCAGCTGGTCTTGCCGTTGATCGTCCGTTCTGCCTCAATCACCCCGAACATCATGAGGTCCGGCCATTGCTGCGGATTGGCCAAACACGCCAGTTGATCGAAGGCCCAGCAGCGGCGCACTTCCAGACGGCCGTGATCCTTCTCGACCGACTCGACGTAGGTGTGCCTGGTCGCTTTCCAGCCCTCGGACTGGCCGATCTCGAAGAAGGTCGTGATCGATTCAGCCAGGGTCGGCTGGTTGTCCTTCACGGACAGGACGTAATCGGCTTCCTTGTCCCGAATCGATTGGGCGATGTTGGCGTGGGTACCCATGGCATCGATGGTGACGATGACACCCTTGAGCATCAGGGCTTCCAGCAGGACGGGAATCGCGGTCAGTTCGTTGGACTTCTCGGCACAGGCTTCCTGCCCCAACACCAATCCGGCCTCGGCGGCGAACGCACTGACCATGTGCAATGCCTGCTTGCCCGCCTGACGACTGCGCCGACTCGCTTTGCCGTCGATCGCCACGACCGTGCCTTCGGCCAGCGCCGGCAGCACGCCGCCGACCCAGCGGCGGAACCCTGCCTCCAGCGCTTTCTTGTCCAGCAGCCCGAACAGACGGCCAATAGTGTCGTGCGACGGAATCCCGTTCTCCAGCTTCAAGAAGCGCCGCAACCAGTCAAGGCGCTCCTTGGACCAGTCTTCAACGCCGACAAAGTCGTCGATCCCGCACACCAGGGCGCAGACCGTGATCACCAGTATCTCCACCAAGTCGTGTTTCGACCGTCCCGCCACACGCGGATCAGGAAGGCCAGAAAACGCCTCCACCAGCGACAACTTCTCGCTTCCAGTTCCCCGATTTCCCGTCTCCATGAGTCACCCCAAAAAGACAGAAAACTACACAAATCAAGATCCTGTGAACAGCCCCGGCGTAATCCATTGACTGTTAACGGTTTTTTCAGTGGGTCAACGACAATGGCATCCGCATTTTGATGCGATTGCCCTGCGCCTGACGCCCGAGGAGCTTCTCCCGCGCCCGCACCGTGTACAGCATGCCGGTGGCGGTCATCACGCCCATGCCCCCGAACATCTCGAGGAAGGGCAGTTGCTGCAGCGAGATCGGTTCGACGTGGTGGCCGAGCCCGGCGCACAGGGTCGCCGCCTTCTGCACGGCTTCGAGGCACTCGGGATGCACGCCCATGCCGAAGAGATTGGTCTCGAAGAGGCCTATCTTCAGTCCCTTCGGGAACTTGCCGAGCGCCTTCATGAGGTCCGAGGTGGCCGGTGCCGCACGCGTTCCCGCCTCCGGGCCCTGGCTCAACTGCATCAGCAGCGCGGTATCACGCACGCTGCGGCTGATGACGTTGTGAGCCGACAGCCCCATCCAGCCTTCCAGCGCCCCCGGCCCCATCGGGATCAGGCCGCGGCTGGGCTTGAGTCCGAACAGGCCGCAGTGTGACGCCGGGATGCGGATCGATCCGCCGCCGTCGCTCGCATGTGCGACCGGCAGTACTCCCGCCGCAACGGCTGCGGAGGCGCCGCCGGACGAGCCGCCCGAGCTGCGCCCGAGGTCCCACGGATTGCGCGTGGCGCCGAACAGGCGCGATTCGGTGGTCCCGGTCTGGCCGAACTCGGGTGACGCGAGCTTGGCGAAGATGTTCAGCCCCGCCGCCTTGTAGCGCTGCACCAGCGTCGAGTCATGGTCGGCGAGCGCATCCTTGAAGAAAGCGCAGCCGTTGGTGGTCACCGTCCCTTTCATCGCGACGGACAAGTCCTTCAGTGCGAAGGGCACGCCGGAAAGCACCGGACGGCTCTCGCGCTCCGCCTTGCCGGCGGCGTCGAGGGCCTTCGCCTGCTCGCGCGCGAGCTCGAAGTGCGGGACCGTCAGGGCGTTGATGGCCGAATAGGCTTCCGCGCGCGCAATGGCCGCCTCCAGCGCCTCGCTCGGCTTCACGTCGCCGCGCCGGATCAGGCGCGCGATCTCGGTCGCATCCCAGCGCTCGTACTCGGGCAGCGGCAGCGGCAGCGAGGATTGCGGCCGCGCCGCAGCCGGCGCGCAGACGCCCAGCCCCATCGCCGCAGCGCCGCCCAGCGCGGCGCCCGCTCTCAGGAAGTCACGGCGCCCCTGCGCCACGTCGTGTTGGTCCATTCCGCTTCTCCTGAGATTGCATGCAGGCATCCTCGGCCCGCCTGTTCGCAAACGATATCAGCGGCGCCGAAGGTCGATTCGTCTGAATGGACGATGCCCCCTTGCAGGGGAGCGGGAGAATTGCCGGCACGGATGCGGACGGAGCCGTTCGCGTCGAGGAAAGACATCGATCTCAGGAGACAAGGCAGTGAGCACGAGCCCCGGCAGTCCGCATCGCGTGACCTTGCAGACGCACTACGCCCTGTTCATGCTGGCGACGATCTACGTCTTCAACTACATCGATCGTCTCGTGATCTCGATCCTGATCGAGCCGATCAAACTCGAGTTCGGCGTCTCCGACACCCAGATCGGCCTCCTGTCGGGCGTCGCGTTCGCGATCTTCTACACCGTGTTCGGCTTTCCCTTCGGCCGCCTGTCCGACCGCATCGGCCGCAAGCCGGTGATCGCGCTGGCGTGCATCGCGTGGAGCGCAATGACCATGCTGTGCGGCGTGGCGACGAGCTTCGCGATGCTGCTGCTGTTCCGCATCGGCGTCGCGGTGGGCGAGGCTGGCGGCACGGCGCCGTCCGTGGCGATGGTGTCGGATCTCTATCCGGCGGACAAGCGTTCGCGCGCGCTGTCGGTGTTCCTGATGGGCCCCAGCCTGGGCGCGGTGTTCGGTCTCGGGCTCGGCGGCTGGATCGCGCAGACCTATGGCTGGCGCACGGCCTTCTTCGTGATCGGCGCGCCTGGGGTGCTGCTCGGCCTGCTGCTGCTGCTCACGGTGCGCACGCAACGCCCGCCTTCGGCTGCCGCGACGAACGGCGGCGGTGTCGGCGAGAACTGGCGCCGGACACTGCGCGAACTCCTTGCGATGCCGGCCTTCCTGCTGATCGTTGCCGCCGGCACGCTGGCGGCCGTCATGGGCTATGCGATGGGCACCTGGAACCCGAGCTTCCTGATCCGCTCGCACGGGCTGAGCATGCAGGACGCCGGGCTGCTGGTCGGACTGGGCGGAGGCATCATGTCGACGATCGGCACCTTGCTTTGCGGGAACCTGACCGACCGTCTGGTGGCACGCGACCTTGGCTGGCAACTGGGCGTGCCCGCCATCGGCTGCCTGATCAGCGTACCGTTCGGGCTGGGGTTCTATCTGTGGCCGGCAGGCGTCGCCTTTCACGTCGGTTCGCTGGCGATCCCCGAAGCCTTCCTGTTCTATCTCGGCTTCAGCTTCACGGCGACCTGGTGGGCAGTACCCTGCTTCGGCGCGATCAGCCATCTCTTCCCTCCGAATCGCCTTGGTCAGGCCACGGCGCTCTTCGTCATGGGCATGACGCTGTTCGGCGTCGGCCTCGGTCCGCTCGTCGTCGGCGGACTGAGCGACCTCTTCGCGGACCGCGTAGGCCACGAGGCGCTGCGCTACGCCTTGGCCAGCACCGTCGTGCTCTACGTTCTGACCGCGATCTGCCTGCTGAGCGCCCTGCCGCGGTATCGCCGCCGCCTGCTCGGCGGCACTGCGGTGATCGCCGGCGCCCCCGCTCGAGCCTGAGCGCGCAATTGAACAAGACAGATACCCCTGACCCACCCGGAGACTTCTCGATGACCTCGCCCGATCTGCCCATCCCCCTCGACCGGTTCGCCGATCTCGAGAACGGCCTGCGCCTGCATTACCTCGACGTCGGCAAGGGCCCGGTGGTGGTGTGGCTGCATGGCAGCGGCCCGGGCGCGAGCGGCTACAGCAACTTCAAGGGCAACTATCCGGCCTTCGCCGAGGCGGGCTTCCGCAACATCGTGCTCGACCTTCCCGGCTTCGGGCGCTCGGACAAGCCCTCCGACGTGCAGTACAACCTCGACTTCTTTGTCGCCTGCCTGCACGGCTTCCTCAAGACGATCGGCGTCGATCGCTGCACCCTGCTCGGCAATTCGCTCGGCGGCGCGATCGCGCTGGGACAGGCGCTCGCGCATCCGGAGACGGTCGAGCGCCTGATCCTGATGGCACCGGGCGGCGTCGAGGAGCGCGAGACCTATTTCCGCATGGAAGGCATCGTGCGCATGGTCGAGACCTTCGCGAAGGGGCCGATGGGGCCCGTGGAGATGCGTCATGTGATGAGCCTGCAAGTATTCGATCCGGCCCTGCTGGACGACACGATCATCAATGAACGCTCGGCCATCGCACCGTCGCAGCCCGCCAACCTGTTCTCGACCATGATGGTGCCGAACATGACGGAACGGCTGCACGAGATCGCCGTGCCGATCTTCGGTTTCTGGGGGACGGACGACAAGTTCAACCCGCATACGGGCGCGCTGAAGGTGCTTGCGAACGCCCGCCACGCGCGCATGATCCTGCTCAACCAGTGCGGCCATTGGGTCCAGGTTGAGCACCGCGACCTCTTCAACCGCAGTTGCATCGATTTTCTGACCAAGGGGTAAGCCGAGTCATGGGAGATTTCGACAACCTGCTGCAACCGGGCCGCATCGGCCGCATGCAGCTCAGGAACCGCATCGTGATGGCCCCGATGGGGTCCAACTTCGCCGAATCCGACGGTACTTGCGGCGAACGCATCCAGGCCTACTATGAGGCGCGCGCCGCCGGCGGGGCGGGCCTGATCACCATGGGGGTGGGCGCCATCGCCTACCCGCACGGCACGGCGGAGCCCTACCAGGTCGGCCTGTCGGACGACAAATTCATCCCCGGACTGATGGGCATCGTCGAGCGCGTACACCAGCACGGCGCGAAGATCGCGATCCAGCTCCAGCACGCCGGCAAGACCGCGGTGCGCGACCTCGCCGAGGGGCGCGAGCTGTGGGTGCCGTCGATGCCGCCGGCGCTGAAGACCGACATGTTCGCCGCGCTGACGCAGGAGGAGATGGGCGCCTTCATCAGCTCGTCGAAGAGCCGCGAGAAGGCCGGCGTGAAGATTCGCGTGATGGACAAGGCGGACATCGCGCAGATGATCGAGTGGTTCGCCGCGGCGGCCGATCGCGCGCGGCGGGCCGGATTCGACGGTGTCGAGATCCACGCCGCCCACACCTACATCATCGCCGGCTTCCTGTCCGGCTACTTCAACAAGCGCGACGACGAGTACGGCGGCTCGATCGAGAATCGCGGCCGCTTCCTGCGCGAGGTGATCGCCGCGGTGCGCGCCCGCGTCGGTGCCGACTACCCGGTGTGGCTGCGGCTCGATGCCTGCGAGCTGCGCATGGACGGCGGCATCACGCTCGACGAGGCCAAGGTCTTCGCGAAGATGGCCGAGGACGCCGGCTGCGATGCCGTGAGCGTGTCCGCGTACGCCAATACCAGCACCGGCGTCGCCTTCACCGAGGCGCCGCTGGTGCAGCAGAAGGCCGGCTTCCTGCACTGGGCCGCCGAGATCAAGGAAGGGCTGAAGATCCCGGTGATCGCCGTCGGCCGCCTGGAGCCGGAGGTGGCGGACAACGCGGTCGCGGCCGGCCAGTGTGACTTCGTCGCGATGGCGCGCAAGCTGCTCGCCGACCCGGAGCTGCCGAAGAAACTCGCCGAGGACCGCCCCGAGGACATCCGCCCCTGCATCTACTGCTACGCCTGCGTGAGCCAGATCTTCATCAACGAGCGCGTCAAGTGCGCGGTCAATCCGCTGACCGGCCACGAGGCCGAGATCCGTCTGGCGCCGGCTGCCAAACCCGGCCACGTGGTCGTGGTCGGCGGCGGTCCGGGTGGGATGGAGGCCGCGCGCGCGGCGGCGCTGCGGGGCCACAAGGTCACGCTGCTCGAACGCAGCGGGCGGCTGGGCGGCACGCTGTTCTTCGCCGCGCTCGCCTATGCGGAAAACGGCGCCCTGCTTGACTATCTCGTCACGCAGATGCGCAAGCTCGATGTCGATGTGCGGCTCAACACCGCGGCGACGCCGGAGCTGATCAAGTCGCTGGGGGCGACCTCGGTGATCGTGGCGAGCGGCGCCGAGCGCAACGCCCCGCCGATCCCCGGTGCGGAACTCGACCACGTGTGGTCGGGCGACGAGCTGAGGCGTCTGATGACCGGCGACCGCGCCGACGAGATCGCCAAGCGCAAGCTCTCGCTCGCCCAGCGCGCGCTAATGAAGGCCGGCAGCCTGGTTGGCGCCACCGACAGCACCGATGCGATCCAGAACCTGTCGCGGGTATGGATGCCGCTCGGCAAGAAGGTGGCGATCATCGGCGGCGGCCTCGTGGGGGTCGAACTGGCCGAGTTCCTCGTCGACCGCGGCCGCGAGGTCGTGGTGCTGGAGGAAGGCCCCAGCCTCGGACGCGAGCTCTCCATCGTGCGCCGCTGGCGCGTGCTCGACACCCTGCGCCAGCACGGGGTCGTGCTGCACACGAAGGCGAAGGTCGAAACGATCGACAAGAAGAAACTGACCTGGACCGACGCCGAAGGCAATCGCCACGAACTCGCGGCCGAGTCGGTGGTGCTGGCCGTAGGTGCGCGCCCGGACGACAGCCTCGCGCGGTCGCTCGAAGCGGCCGGCATGCCGGTGAGCGCCGTCGGCGATGGCGCGCAGCTCGGCTACATCGAGGGCGCGGTCAAGTCGGGCATGCTCGCCGGGCTGGCCATCTGAGCGCGACGCGGGCCGGGGCAGCATGCCACCGGCCCGCAGTCGCCGATTCCGCACAGGACACCCCGATGAGAACCAACGCGCTGGACATCTGCAACCTTCTCTACCGCTACGCCGAGGCCATCGACGAAGGTCGCCTCGAGGACGCCGCAGCAATGTTCCGCCATGCGCGGATCGAGACGGGCACGGCGACGCTCGACGCCACGGGCCTGCTCGCGCTGTGGCGCCGCATCCTGATCATCCATCCCTGCGGCACGCCGCGCACGCGACACCTGATCACCAATCCCATCCTCGACATCGACGAGGCCGCCGGCACCGCGCGGGCGCGCTCGTGCTACACGGTGATGCAGGCCACTGAGGGCTTCCCGCTGCAGGTGATCGCCAGCGGCCGATACTTCGACCGCTTCGCCCGCATCGACGGGGCCTGGCAATTCGTCGAACGCGACTACCGTCATCTCGATTTCACTGGCGACCTGAGCCGGCACCTGCAAATCGGCAGCCTGCGCCCGCCGCGGGGCGGCTGAACGCCAGTGCAGAGCGGCTCGTCCGATCGGACGATGCCGTCCTGCCCCCCCTCTCTTAGCGTGGCAGGCATAGGGATCGGCCTGCTCACGCGGGCCTCCGCCGACCTCAAAGGAGAGACGGACAGATGGTCATCGACAGTACAAGCACGATCGGCGTGATCGGCGGCACGGGCAAGCTGGGCGCGGCGCTCGCCCGTCGTTGGGTGAAGGCCGGCCTGCACGTGGCGATCGGTTCGCGCGATGCCGGCAAGGCCCGGGAAGCCGCCTCCGCGCTGTGCGCCGAGACCGGCGCAACGGTCGAGTCGGGACGCAATGCCGAGGTAGCCGCCCTCGCCGACCTGATCGTCGTCAGCGTGCCCTTCGCGTCGCAGGTCGCGACGCTCGAAGAGATCCGCGACGCCGTCGCCGGCAAGATCGTGATCGACACCACCGTCCCGCTGATTCCGCCCAAGGTGATGCGCGTGCAGATGCCCCCGGAGGGCTGTGCCGCGCTGCGCGCGCAAGCAGGTGCTGGGAGACGCCACCCGCGTGGTGTCCGCCTTCCACAATGTCGCGGCCCACAAGCTCGCCACCGACGAGACCGTCGCCTGCGACGTGCTCGTCTTCGGCGACGACAAGGATGCACGCACCCGGGCGGTCGCACTCGCCGAGGCCGCGGGCCTGCGCGGCCTGCACGGCGGCGCGCTAGCGAATTCGGCGGCGGCCGAGGCGATGACCTCGGTGCTGATCTTCCTGAATCGCAATTACAGCGTCGACGGCGCCGGCATTCGCATCACCGGCGAACTCGACATGACTGCCCATCCTTGAGGCAAGCGTGATGCGTCGCCGACTCTGCTTCGAGGCGCTTCCCGGGATTCCGGAGGTCCGGTCGGGCGACGCGCTGCACGAGCTCATCGGGCAAGCGCTGGATACGCACGCGATCGCGCTCGAGCCCGACACCATCGTCGTCGTCGCGCAGAAAATCGTCTCGAAGGCCGAAGGACGCTTCGCCTGGCTGGACGAGGTCAGACCCTCGAACAAGGCCCTCGAACTCGCCCGCATCACCGGCAAGGACGCGCGTCTGGTCGAGCTGACGCTGTCGGAGTCGACCGACGTGCTGCGTGCGGTGCCGGGCGTGCTGATCGTGCGCCACCGCCTCGGCTACGTCATGGCCAACGCCGGCATCGACCTGTCCAACGTTCCCGGCGAGGCCGGGCGCGAACGCGCGCTGCTGCTGCCGCTCGACCCCGACAGATCCGCCGCGGCGCTGCGCGAGGGGCTCCGCGCTCGCACCGGGAAGACCGTCGGCGTGATCGTCAGCGACAGTTTTGGCCGGCCCTGGCGCAACGGCGTCGTGAACGTCGCCCTCGGTTCAGCCGGCGTTCCGGCCCTGATCGACCGGCGCGGCGACCCCGACCGCCACGGCCGCACGCTGCAGATCACCCAAACCGCCTTTGCCGACGCCATCGCCGCGGGGGCCGCGATCGTGATGGGGGAAGGCAGCGAGGGGATGCCGGTGGTGCTGGCGAGCGGGTTCATGCCCACCGCGCCGGAAGTCGATTGCAAGGCGCTGCTGCGCCCGCTTGAGGCGGATCTTTTTCGATGAACAATCGGCACATCCTCGCGCTGAGCGGCGGCGTGGGCGGCGCGAAGCTCGCCGACGGCCTGCTGCATGCACTCGACGATGCGCGGCTCACCGTGGTGGTGAACACCGGCGACGACTTCACGCACCTCGGCCTGCACATCTCGCCCGACGTCGATACCGCGCTCTACACACTCGCCGGGGTGGCCAATCCCGAAACCGGCTGGGGGCGGCGCGACGAGACCTGGAGCTTCATGGACGCGCTGGCCCGGCTCGGCGGCGAGACCTGGTTCCGCCTCGGCGACGGCGACCTCGCCACCCACGTCGAGCGCACCCGCCGGCTCGCTTCCGGGGAAACGCTCTCCGCGATCACGGCCGACTTCGCGCGCCGCCTGGGCATCCGCGCCGACATCGTGCCGATGTCCGATCAGGCGCTACGCACGCGCGTTCATACCGACGAAGGCGTCTTTGACTTCCAGGACTACTTCGTCCGCCACCAGTGCCGTCCGGTGACGCGCTCGATCGAGTTCAGCCTCGCGCCCGACGCGGCCCCTGCGCCCGCCGTGCTGACGGCTCTCGCCGACGACGCGCTTGACGCGATCGTGATCTGCCCCTCCAACCCCTACCTCAGCATCGCGCCCCTCCTCGCCGTCCCGGGGCTGCGCGCCCGTCTGCAGGCGGCCGGGGTGCCGATCGTCGCCGTCTCCCCGCTGGTCGGCGGCACGGCCGTGAAGGGGCCGACCGCGAAGATCATGGCCGAACTCGGCGTGCCGGTCTGCGCGGACGAGATCGTGCGCTACTACGGCAACCTGCTCGACGGCTTCGTCCTCGACGTTCGCGACGCGCATCTGCAGGCGCGCATCGCGCTGCCCGTGCATGTCACCGACACCCTGATGCGGACGCCGCAGGATCGCGTCCGCGTCGCGCGCGAAACCCTGGCGTTCGCCTCCCGCCTCACGTCCCGACGCTGAAGTCCTTTCGTCGCCCCGCGAAGGAATCGTCACGCCCCAAAAACCGAGCTTTCTCATGTTTGCCCGCAAAGCATAAATATAAATCAACCAAACTACTGTTTCATATGACTTTTTTAAGCCATTAAACTTTCTGAATAACAGTCCAAAGCGAGTAGCCGGCGCCATATCCGAGGTGTTTCAATTTTCCCAAGGAAGCGCACACAGACCATGCAGACACGACGCCACGACCTTCACTTCGCCCGCCGGACCCAGCGCACCGCCCCCCAGCGGGCGGCCGACGCGATGGCCCGCGCGGCGGGAGCGCCGCGATGAGCTGCTGGGCCCTCGTACCGCTCAAGGCGCGCCGCTTCGGCAAGAGCCGTCTTGCGGGCGTGCTGGACGACGCGGAGCGGGCGAGCCTCGTGCAGTCGATGCTCGAGCGCGTTCTCGCCGCGCTGGCCGATGCGCGCGAGATCGACCGGATCGCCGTCGTGTGCTGCGAACCCGAGCGCGTTCCGCCAGCCATCCTGAGCCTGCCGGACAGCGGCCAGGGCCTGAACGACGCCCTCGCGGCCGGCGCCTCGCGCCTGTGGGCCCGGGGTGCCGACGAACTGCTCGTGATCCACGCCGACCTGCCGCTGGTCCGCGCCGCCGACATCGACTGTTTCGTGCGTTGCGGGCGGTCCCAGGGCATGGCGCTGGCTGCCGACCGCCACGGCTCCGGCACCAATGCCCTCTTCGTCGCGGGGGTCACGGATTTCAGTTTTCAATTCGGCGCGCACAGCCTGTCCCGCCACCTCGCCGCCGCTCACGCCCGCGGCATCGCCCCCGCGCTGCCCGAGCTGGATTCGCTCGCGTTCGACATCGACACGCCCGCCGATCTCGCCTGCCTGCCGCCCGCAGCGCTCGCGCCCACCCCCCACCTCCGCCGGAGTCCGACGCCATGCCTGATCACCTGTTAAGCCATCTCGCGAGCGCCCGTGCAGGCTTGCGCCTGCCCGGCGACGAAGTCCGCCAGCTTTCCCTGCATGCCCCGCTCGACGCGCTGCTCGACACGGCGGAAGCCCTGACCCTCGCGGGCCATGGCCCCCGCGTCGGCTATTCGCGCAAGGTTTTCATTCCCCTCACCCGGCTGTGCCGCAACACCTGCGGCTACTGCACCTTCGCGACCACGCCCCGGCGCGTGCCCAGTGCGTATCTCGACGCCGAGGAGATCCTCGCGATTGCGCGTGCGGGCGCCGAGGCGGGCTGCCACGAGGCCTTGTTCACCCTCGGCGAGCGCCCCGAGTCGCGCTACCAGGCAGCGCGCGACGCCCTCGCCGTGCTCGGACACACCTCGACGATCGAATACCTCGCGGAAATGGCCGCGCTCGTCCATCGCGAGACCGGCCTGCTCCCGCACCTGAACCCCGGCACCATGAGCGCCGACGAGATCGCGCTGCTGCGGCCGGTGGCCGCGTCGATGGGCATCATGCTCGAATCGGCCTCTGCCCGCCTGTGCGAACCCGGCGGACCGCACTGGAAGTGCGTCGACAAGCACCCGGACGCCCGCCTCGCGACCTTGCGCCGCGCCGGCGAGCTCGCCGTGCCGATGACCACCGGCATCCTGATCGGCATCGGTGAAACACGCGACGAACGGATCGACTCCCTGCTCGCCCTGCGGGAATTGCACGAGCAGCACGGCCATCTGCAGGAGATCATCGTGCAGAACTTCCGCGCCAAGCCCGGCACCGTGATGGCGGGCGCGCAGGAACCCGGGGTCGATGATCAGGCCTGGACGATCGCGATGACCCGCCTCATCTTCGGCGCGCACATGTCGATCCAGGCGCCTCCCAACCTGCGCCCCGGCGAACTCGAACCGCTCCTGCGCGCCGGCATCAACGACTGGGGCGGCATCTCGCCGGTCACGCTCGACCATGTGAATCCGGAGGCGGCGTGGCCCCAGATCGACGCCCTGGCGGCCGAGACCGCCCGTCACGGACGCCACCTGCGTCAGCGCCTGCCGCTGATCCCGTCCTACGTGCGCGAGCTGGCGCGCTGGACCGCACCTGCGGTCGGCAGTGCCGTGCTGCGCCGCGCGGATGCGAGCGGATACGCGCGGCCCGACGACTGGCTGGCCGGCAGCGGTAAACCCCCCTCCGCGGCGGCCTTGCAGGGCTTCGCCCGGACATCCGGTCGCGAACCCTCGCATGCCATCCGCACCGTGCTCGACAAGGCGGCCGCCGGCGAGGCGCTGAACGAGGCCGAGATCACGCGTCTGTTCGACGCCGACGGCGATGACCTGCACGCCGTCCTCGCGGCAGCCGACGCGCTGCGCCGCCAGACGGTCGGCGACACCGTGACCTACGTGCGCAACTGCAACATCAACTACACCAACATCTGCCAGCACCGCTGCGGCTTCTGCGCGTTTGCCAAGAGCCATGCCGCTTCGACGCTGCGCGGCCCGGCCTACCGGCTCGAAGCCGACCAGGTCGCGGCGCGCGCCGAGGAGGCCTGGCTGCGCGGCGCGACCGAGGTGTGCATGCAGGGCGGCATCCACCCGCACTACGACGGGGAGACCTACCTGTCGCTGCTTGCGGCCGTGCGGCGCGCCACCCCGCAGATGCACATCCACGCCTTTTCGCCGCTGGAGATCCGCCATGGTGCCGCGACGCTAGGCCTGTCGCTGCGCGACTACCTCCTGCGTCTGCGCGAGGCCGGACTGCGCACGCTGCCCGGCACCGCGGCGGAAATCCTCGACGACGAGGTCCGCACCATCATCTGTCCAGACAAGCTCGACACCGCGCAATGGCTGGAAGTGATGCAGACCGCGCACGAACTCGGCATCCGCAGCACCGCGACGATCATGTTCGGCCACGTCGACGCGCCGAAGCACTGGGCGCGCCACCTCCTCGCGATCCGCGGGCTACAGGCGAGGACCGGCGGCTTCACCGAGTTCGTGCCCCTGCCCTTCGTGCATATGGAGTCCCCGCTGTGGCACAAGGGCCGCGCCCGCTCCGGCCCGACGCTGCGCGAGGCAGTGCTGATGCACGCCGTCGCCCGCCTCGCACTCCATCCGCTGATCCCGAACATCCAGACCTCGTGGGTGAAGATGGGCGCGGAAGGCGCCGCGCTCTGCCTGCAGGCTGGCGCGAACGATCTGGGCGGCACGCTGATGTATGAGTCGATCACCCGCGCAGCCGGCGGAGCGAACGGACAGCTGATGGAAACCGACGACCTGCGCGCGATTGCGACGCGCTGCCAACGGCCGCTGCGGCAGCGATCCACCCTGTACGAAGCGATCGGGCAGGAAAACGATTGCGACGGCGAGGCCCCGAAGGCAGCCGACGCGGGCGACGGCACGGGGCCGACGTCACCACCCCGGCCGGTACTGCGTCTCCGCGCACCGGCTTGATCCCCACCCACCAATCGTACCCACCCCGCGCCGGCAAACCGGCACGGCCAGACCACCCACGTCCCGAAATCCTGCAACCAAGCTGGAGAACCCATGACACTCACCCACCTGCAACGGCTCGAAGCCGAGAGCATCCACATCATGCGGGAGGTCGTCGCCGAGGCCGACAACCCCGTGATGCTCTACTCGATCGGCAAGGACAGCGCGGTGATGCTGCATCTCGCGATGAAGGCCTTCCACCCGGCGCGCCCGCCCTTTCCGCTGCTGCACGTCGACACGCGCTGGAAGTTCCGCGACATGTACCGGTTCCGCGACGAGATGGTCACCAAGCTCGGCCTGGACCTGATCGTGCACATCAACCCCGAAGGCATGGAAAAGGACATCAATCCCTTCACCCACGGTTCCGCGATCCACACCGACATCATGAAGACCGAGGGTCTCAAGCAGGCGCTCGACAAATACGGCTTTGACACAGCCTTCGGCGGCGCGCGCCGGGACGAGGAGAAGTCGCGCGCCAAGGAACGCATCTTCTCCTTCCGCACCGCCCAGCACCGCTGGGACCCCAAGAGCCAGCGCCCCGAGCTGTGGAAGCTCTACAACGCCCGCAAGCACAAGGGCGAGTCGATGCGGGTGTTCCCGCTTTCGAACTGGACCGAGCTCGACATCTGGCAGTACATCCATCTCGAAAACATCCCCATCGTGCCGCTCTACTACTCGGCCGAGCGCCCCGTGGTCGAGCGCGACGGCGCGATGATCATGGTCGACGACGAGCGCATGCCTCTGAAGCCGGGCGAAGTGCCGATGATGAAGAAGGTGCGCTTCCGCACGCTGGGCTGCTACCCGCTCACCGGTGCCGTCGAATCCGGGGCCGACACGCTGCCGGCGATCATCCAGGAAATGCTGCTCACGAAGACCTCCGAACGTCAGGGCCGCGTCATCGACCACGATTCGGCCGCCTCCATGGAACGCAAGAAGCAGGAAGGATATTTCTGACATGGCACATATCTCCGACCTCATCGCCACCGACATCGAGCAGTACCTGAAGGCGCACGAAACGAAGAGCCTGCTGCGCTTCATCACCTGCGGCAGCGTCGACGACGGCAAGAGCACGCTGATCGGGCGCCTCCTCTACGAATCGAAGATGCTCTTCGAGGACCAGCTCGCCGCCGTCGAAGCCGACTCCAAGAAGTACGGCACGCAGGGCGATGCAATCGACTTCGCGCTGCTCGTGGACGGCCTCGCCGCCGAGCGCGAGCAGGGCATCACGATCGACGTCGCCTATCGCTTCTTCTCGACGGACAAGCGCAAGTTCATCGTCGCCGACACGCCGGGCCACGAGCAATACACGCGCAACATGGTCACCGGCGCCTCGACCGCCGACGCCGCCATCCTGATGGTCGACGCGCGCAAGGGCATCCTCACCCAGACCCGGCGCCACAGCTACCTGATCAGTCTGCTGGGCATCCGCCACGTCGTGGTGGCCGTCAACAAGATGGATCTGGTCGATTATTCGGAGAAGGTCTACCGCCAGATCGTCCAGGACTACCGCGTGTTCGCCGCCCAGCTCGGGCTCGCCGACGTGACCTTCATCCCGATGTCGGCGTTCAAGGGCGACAACATCACGGGCCCGAGCGAGGCGATGCCTTGGTATCGCGGCACCACGCTGATGGGCTACCTCGAAACGGTGGAGGTGGACGACACCCGCATGCAGCGCACTCCCTTCCGCCTGCCGGTGCAGTGGGTGAACCGCCCGAACCTCGACTTCCGCGGCTTTGCCGGCACGGTCGCCAGCGGCGTCATCGCGGCGGGAGATCGCATCCGCATACAGCCCTCCGGCAAGGAGAGCACCGTCGCGCGCATCGTCACCCGTGACGGCGACCTGGAGCGCGCGGTTGCGGGGCAGTCGGTCACGCTGACCCTCGCCGACGAGGTCGACATTTCGCGCGGCGACGTGATCTCCACGGTGGAGGCGCCGGCCGAGGTGGCCGACCAGTTCGAATGCACGATCACCTGGATGCACGACGAGCCCATGCTCGCCGGTCGCCCCTACCTGCTGAAGATCGGCGCAAAGACGGTCACCGCGACCGTCACAGACATCAAGTATCAGGTGAACGTGAATACGCTCGAACACGTCGCAGCGAAGACGCTCGAGCTCAACGCGATCGGCGTGTGCAACCTCAGCCTCGACCGTCCCGTCGCCTTCGACCCCCATCGAGACAACCGCGACACCGGCGGCTTCATCCTGATCGACCGGCTGTCGAACAGCACCGTCGGCGCGGGCCTGCTGCACTTCGCGCTGCGCCGCGCGCACAACATCCACCTGCAGCACATCGACGTGGACAAGGCTGCGCGCGCGGCGCTCAAGCATCAGAAGAGCTGCATGCTGTGGTTCACCGGTCTGTCCGGCGCGGGCAAGTCCTCGATCGCCAACCTGGTCGAAAAGAAGTTGCACGCGCTCGGCCACCATACCTACCTGCTCGACGGCGACAACGTGCGCCACGGCCTGAACAAGGACCTGGGTTTCACCGATGCCGACCGCGTCGAGAACATCCGCCGCGTGGCCGAAGTCGCCAAACTGATGGTCGATGCCGGACTGGTCGTGCTGACGGCCTTCATCTCCCCGTTCCGCTCCGAGCGGCAGATGGCACGCGCCTTGGTCGACGAAGGCGAATTCGTCGAGATCTTCGTCGACACGCCGCTGGAGGTCGCCGAGCAGCGCGACGTCAAGGGCCTGTACAAGAAAGCCCGGCGCGGCGAGCTGAAGAACTTCACCGGCATCGACTCGCCTTACGAGGCCCCCGAGAACGCCGAGATCCGACTTGAAACGACGCGCCTGTCGCTGGAGGCGGCCGCCGAGGCCGTGATCGCCGCGCTGCGCCAGCGCGGAATCATCTCCAACTGACATCCCGCCGGCCCCGCGCGGGGCCGGCCACCCCGTACCTCAACGGAAGGAAGAATCATGAACGCGACATCCGATCACCGCAGCCTGCTCGACGCCCTGCTCCCGGTCGCACGCAGCGCGGGCGCTGCCATCATGCAGATCTACGCGACCGACTTTGCCGTGCGCGGCAAGACCGACGCCTCGCCCGTCACCGAAGCGGACGAACGGGCCGAGGCCCTGATCCTGCCCGAGCTCGCCCGGCTCACCCCCGACATCCCGGTGGTGTCGGAGGAAGAAGCCTCCGCCGGGCACATTCCGGCCGTGGGCGAGCGCTTCTGGCTCGTCGACCCGCTGGACGGCACGAAGGAGTTCATCAACCGCAACGGCGAGTTCACCGTAAACATTGCCCTCGTCGAACACGGCGCGCCGGTGCTGGGCGTCGTGTTCGCGCCGGCCCTCGACCGCCTGTTCGCCGGCGCGGCCGGACTGGGGGCCTTCACCGAGGACAGCGGCGCACGGCGCAGCATCGCCGCCCGCACGCCGCCCGCCGAAGGGCTGACTGTGGTCGCCAGCCGCTCGCACGGCGACGTCGAGGCGCTCGCCGCCTTCCTCGCCGGGCGCAAGGTCGCCCGCCAGACCAACGCCGGCTCCTCGCTCAAGCTGTGCCTCGTGGCCGCGGGCGAGGCGGACGTCTATCCGCGCCTGGGGCGCACGATGGAATGGGACATTGCAGCCGGCGATGCGGTGCTGCGCGCGGCCGGCGGCATCGTTCGCATGCTGGACGGCCCGGCCCTGCACTACGGCAAGCCCGATTTCGCGAACCCGCACTTCGCCGCCTGGGGCGCGAGTTCGGCAAGCGGAGCGTAAAAACCGAGCTTTCTTCAGTTTATGTCATACGGAAAGTCGAGCGCATCGCATGTGGTTGTTTTGATGAATTTTCCATCTGTACGACAGACGCGCATGCGGCACCGAATGCGAGTAGGCAGACCCCAGCCCGTTGGGCTCCAATGAACCCGTCACCGGCACGAGAAGCGCATGGCTACCAGTCACTCCCCTCTTCGTCGCAGCCCCACCCAGTCGCGCGCAGCAGCCACGCTGAAAGCCATTCGCGAGGCCACCCTGCGCATCCTGAAGGAGGAAGGCCATGCGCGCCTGACCACCAACCGGATCGCCGAAGTCGCGGGCATCAGCATCGGCAGCCTGTATCAGTACTACGCCGACAAGCACGCGATCGCGGCCGACATCTGCAACGAGCTGCTGATGTCCGAGCTCGACGAGATCAAGCGCCTCGACCGCCAGACCATCGCCCTCGCCAAGGATTCCCTGGATTCGACGCTGGCCTTCTTCGTCGAGGAGCACGTCGCACGGCACCGCCGGCTGTACCAGCAGCTACAGGACTTCTATCTCGAGATCCACTGGAAATACGACTTCGAGTCCTACTCGCGGAAACGCTATCCGGACAAGCCGACCACGACCGACTGGCTGCCTTCGGCGTTGCGACGCCACCAGCAGGTGCTTCGCGTCACCGATTACGCGCTCGCCGCCCAGATGGTCGTGCATGCCCTGGAAGGCACGATCCACACCACCCTTGACCGCAACCCGGACCTGATCATGACGCAGGCCTTCATCGACGAACTGCACGCGATGCTCGTCCGCTACCTCACGAAAGTGCCCGCCGAAGGCACCTCGAACGAATAGGCTATGTCACCGTTAGCTGTGGAACCCTCCCGTGGCGGTCGGGCTCTTACCTCTGAGAGCGAAACCGCGCGGGGTGCCCCATGAAAGCTCATGAATTTGAACGGTGGATCGAGCAGCTGCGGGCGTTGACCCGGCGGCAGCGCGAACAGGTGAAAGCGTTGCTGGCAAAAGACGATGACGGGGCGCGGTGCAGCACGCTGATCGAATCCCGCCTGGGTGGGGACGGGGGCTGTCCCCACTGTGGGGCGAAGAGTTTGTATCGGCACGGCCTCGCGGGCGGGCTGCAACGTTACCGGTGCAGAAGTTGCCACAAGACGTTCAACGCTCTCACCGGCACGCCATTGGCGAGGTTGCGTAAAAGGGAGAAATGGTTGGCTTACGGCCAGGCGATGCTCGATTCGCTGACGGTGCGCAAAGCGGCAGCGGTGCTTGGCGTGCACCGGAACACGACTTTTCGTTGGCGCCATCGCTTCCTCACGTGGGCGAAGAACGACCGCCCGGCACATCTGCAAGGTATTACCGAAGCGGACGAAACGTATCTCCTCGAGTCGGACAAAGGCAGTCGCCGACTGGCTCGCAAGCCGCGCAAACGCGGCGGCGCTGCAACCCAGCGCGGCCTCTCCAACGAGCAGGTCTGCGTTCTCGTCGCCCGCGATCGCACGGGGCAGACCCTCGATTTCGTCACCGGCAAGGGGCAGATCACCAAGGCTCAACTCAAGACGGTTCTGCCGCCCGTTCTTGATCCGGATGCGCTGTTGGTGAGTGACGGGAATCCGACCTATCGCTACTTCGCGCTCGATACCGGACTCTCCCATGAGGCGGTCAATTTGAGCGCCGGCATCCGGGTCCGGGGCGCCTACCACGTCCAGAACGTCAATGCTTACCACAGCCGTCTCCACGCCTGGCTCGGCATCTTCCATGGTGTCGCCACAAAGTACCTCCCAAACTACTTGGGCTGGCGCCGCGCCTTGGATGCTCAGCGTATTCGCTCCCCGGATACCCTGCTGGCAGCCGCATTGGGGCAATTTCAACAGCGAACGGTGACATAGCCAACGAATAAGGAGACAGACTTGTTCTACTACTTCGATTTCACTGTCTGGTTCAAGCTGCTGCGCCTGGTGGGTCAGGAGTCGAACCGGCGCCAGCGGCGCGGGCTCTACAAGCTGCTGCTGCTGCACATTCCCCTGCGCGCGACGATCACCGTGGTGTGCTTCTTCCTCGACGGCATCCTCTTCCCCAGGCTGTGGCTCACGCGGGTGAAGACACCGGTCTTCATCATCGGCCATGCCCGTAGCGGCACCACGCTGGCGCACCGCCTGATGACCGCCGACAAGCGCTTCTCGGCCTTCAGGTATTACGAACTGCTGCTGCCCTCGCTCGTGCAGAAGAAGCTCGTGCGCCTGATCGCGTGGGTCGACGCGCATCTCCTCGGCCGCACGCTCGAACGCAGGCTGCAGGCCTGGGAGAAGCGCAAATTCGGCCCCACCCAGCACATCCACAAGATGGGCCTGACGATCCCGGAAGAAGACGACCTGATGTACTTCAACTCGTGCGCGTCGGGCTTCTGGCTGACCAAGCTGCCCTACATGAGCGAGCTGGACTTCTTCCACATCGACCGCCGCCCGGCCGCGAGCCGCCGGCGGATGATGAAGTTCTACCGCGAGTGCGTGCGCCGCCAGCTCTATCTCAACGGCAGCGATAGCATCCACCTCAGCAAGAACCCGACCTACTGCGGCCGCGTCGAGTCGCTGATCGAGACCTTCCCGGATGCACGCTTCGTCGTCCTTTACCGCAATCCGTACGAGACCATCCCCAGCCTGCTCAAACTGCTGAACGTGGGATGGAAGCTGCAGGGCAACCTGTCGCAGGAGCGCATCCGCGAGTCCAACGAGGTCATGACCGGGCTGTCATACGAGACCTACCTCTACCCCCTCGAAGTGCTCCGCCGCCATCCCGAAACCCCCTGCGCAGTCATCGACTACCGGCGGCTCACCGCCGACCCCAAGGGCACGATTGAGGACGTGTATCGCGAGCTTGGCCTCGACATCACGCCGGACTATGCCGCTTTCCTCGATGCCGAGTCCGCCCGCAACAAGCGCCACGAGACCGAACACCGCTACAGCCTCGCCGAGTTCGGCCTCGACGACCGCGAGATCCGGCAGCGCCTCGCGCCCCTGTTCGAAAAATTCCGCTGGGACGAGGACGTCCCCGCCACCCACAACGACGACAAGAAGAAGGAGCCGGCCCATGCATGAACCCAACCCCCTGCACGACGAAGTGTTCGCCGCAGTGAAGGCGCACGTCGAACCGCGCGACGCCGCCACCCGCGACGCCGCCTCCCTGCTACGCGAGGCCTGGGATGGCATGATCGCGCAGCTCGAGGACGCGCGTAACGCGATCGACGACCCCAAGCTGTGGCCCCCGCCAGCCACCCCGCGCAACCTCGCCGAGGGCTACCGCTACGTGCTCGGCTTCCTGTACGGCTCGATCTCACGCTGCCTCGGCCCGACGCCCGAGTTCCCCTACTTCGTGCGCGCGATCCAGCCGCTCAACCGCTCGACCATCGACAACTGCGACGCGATCTACCTGATGGCGCCGATCGACGGCAACCACAGCTACACGATCCGCGGGCGCGCCGGCGACACCAGCGCTTGGCGCGGCGAGCAGGCGCCGGCCGGCGTGCGCAAGGCGCCGCACTACGTGATCTTCGAGGCGCCCAGCGGCTACTCCGGCGAAAGCGGCAGCCTCAAGGAGCTCAAGCCCGGTTCGCGCATCAACTGCGCCGAGCTCGACAGCACCGAACTGAAGGTCGAGCCCGACGGCAGCTTCGAGATCCTGCTCGCCCCCGAAAAGCCGCCCGGTTACGAAGGGAACTTCATGCTCCCGCGCGCCAGCCGCACCCGCACCCACAAGGACGGCAGCAGCGAGACGCGCGAATACGTCAGCCAGCTCGTGATGCTGCGCGAGCTCTTCAGCGACTGGGAAAACGAGGATCTCCTCGAACTCTTCATCTACCGCAACGACCTGCTCGGCAAGCCGATGCCGCCCTACACGCCGGAAGTCGCGGCGAAGCAGATCGCCGACGTCGGCCGCTTCACGCGCAACCAGGTGCACTTCTGGAACGAGTTCTACGCCGTCGTGTGCGAGTGCTACGGCGACATGAACGGCGACGACCGCTGCTTCATGCCACGCAACGCGTTCAACACGCCCAATGCGGCCTCGCTCGCGACCGCGGGTGGGATGGCCACCAACGTGTATTGCGGCGGCATGTTCGAACTTGCGCCCGACGAGGCCCTGGTGGTCGAGCTCCACCAGCCGGTGGATCCGGTGTATATCGGCTTCAGCCTCGGCAACATGTGGGGCGAGTCGCTCGACTTCGCCAACTACCAGAGCAGCCTCGGCGGCCTGCAGGCCCACCGCGACGCCGACAACGTGTACCGCTTCGTGATCGCGCACAGCGATCCCGGCATCGCCAACTGGCTCGACACCACCGGCCAGCCCGAGGGCTACATGGCCGTGCGCTGGGCGTATCCCGTCAAACCCAAGGACAACCTCCCCTGGGCGACGGGGAAGAAAGTACCTCTCGCCGACGTGCGCCAGCACCTGCCGGCGGACACCCGCCTGATCACCGCCGAGGAACGCCGGCATCAGATCGCAATCCGGCAGGAGCACGTCCAGCGCCGTTACCGCCAGCACTGAGGACGACGCAGCCATGCCCGATACCCTGAAGGACAAGGTGGCGATCGTCACCGGTGCGAGCCGCGGCATCGGTGCGGCCATTGCCGAGCGCTTCGCGGCCGAGGGCGCGAAGGTCGTCCTCGTCGCCCGCACGATTGAACCCGGCGGCAAGCTGCCCGGCTCGCTCGACGAGACCGCGGCACGCATCCGCACCCGAGGTGGCGACTGCCTGTGCGTGCAGGCCGATCTCGCCAGCGAGGCGGACCGGGAGCGCATCGTCGCCGACACCATCGCCCGCTACGGCGGCGTCGACATCCTCGTGAACAACGCCGCCTGGGCACGTTTCGGCGCCGGCTACACCCAGCCGCCCCAGCGCGTGCAGCTCGCCTATGCGGTCAACCTCTTTGCGCCCCATCATCTGGCGCAGCTCGTCATCGCATCGATGAAGGCGCGCGGCGGCGGCTGGATCCTGAACCTGTCGAGCGCCACCAGCGAGGTTCCCGGCCCCGCGCCCTACACGCCGGACGACCGCGCCTTCCGCTTCCACACCACGCACTCGCCCACGCTCTACGGCTCGACCAAGGCGGCTCTCGAACGTCTCAGCGCCGGCATGGCAATGGAACTCGCCGCCGACAACATCGCGGTGAATACGCTCGCCCCGGTCGAAGCGGTCGCCAGCGACGGGGCACTGAAGAGCGGCTCGATCGACGAGCTCGCCCAGATGGAGCCGATCGAGGCGATGGCCGAAGCCGCGCTCGCGCTGTGCTCCCGCCCGCAGTCCACCCTGTCCGGTCGCATCGTGCTAAGCCTGCCACTGCTGCGTGAACTCGCGGTCGAGGTGATGCGCCTCGACGGCACCGCGCCGCTGCCCGATTTCACCCTTGACCCCGCCCGTCCCGGAGCCCCCAATGTTCGAAATCTTCGCCTCCACGCCGGAACACCTCAACCTCGCCGACATCGGCCGCTTCGCGCAGCGCGTCGAAGCGATGGGTTACGACGGCCTGTTCGTGTCCGACGCGATCCACGACGGTCTGCTGCTCGCCTGCCAGGCGCTGTCCGCCACCACCCGCCTGAAGGTCGGCACCTCGGTCCTGATCGTCTTCCCGCGCAGCCCGATGAACGTCGCGCTCGCGAGCTGGGATCTGCAGAAGATGTCCGGCGGGCGCTTCGAGCTCGGCATGGGCACCCAGATCAAGCAGAACATCGAGGATCGCTACTCTGCACGCTGGCTGCCCCCGGCGGCCGGCATGCGCGAATACGTCGGCGCCCTGCGCGCGATCTTTCACGCGTTCCGCACCGGCGAGCCGCTCGATTATGTCGGTGAGCACTATCACTTCACCCGCCTGCAACCCTTCTTCAATCCCGGCCCGATCGACGCCCCCGACGTGCCGCTCATGCTCGGTGCGGTCGGCCCCAAGATGCTGGAGCTGGTCGGCCAGACCGCGGACGGCATCCACACGCACCCGACTAATACCTCGGTACGCTACCTGAAGGAAGTGATCCTGCCGCAGATCGCGGTCGGCACGGCAAACCGCGACGCGGGGCGTGCCAAGCCGGTGGTCAGCGCCAGCCAGTTCGTCGCCACTGGCCCGGACGACGCGACTGTCGCGTCCGAACGCGAGCGCTTCCGCGACATGCTCGCCTTCCTCTTCTCGACCCCCGCTTACTGGCCGAGCCTGGAGCTGTTCGGCTGGCAGCACGTCGGCGAACGCCTGCTCGAACTCACGCGCCAGAAACGGTGGAAGGACATGCCTTCGATCTTCACCGACGAGGTGCTCGACACCTTCCTCGTGTACGGGCGCTACGACGAACTCCCCGAGCGGTTGGTTTCGCGCTTCGGGGGCCTCGCCGACCGGATCACGCTGACCGTGCCGGAAAATCCCGCCCACGACGCGGCCGCCGCCGAGGCCGTCAAGGCCATCCGGGGCGCCTCGGCACGCTCCTGATCCCGCTCCGGTACCACGTACGCTGCATCGCTAAAAAACACGGGGGCGTCGGTCTGAACCGACGCCCCCGTGTTTTACTTGGCGAAGCGCCGTCACTGCGCCTCGACGAACTCCCCGTAGCGATCGCAGTGGAAGTCCGCATCCCCCAGTTCAGCCTGAGCGACGCGGATGCGCTTCAGGAACAGGCCGACGTCGAGCTCGTCCGTGACGCCCATCCCACCGTGCATCTGCACCGCCTCGCGGCTGATGCGGTGGGCGGCGTCGCCGGCCTTCCACTTCGCGAGGCTCGCGAGGCGGGCACGGCCGGCGGCATCGAGCTTCGGATCGTCCATCGCGGCCAGCCCGGCCATCACCGCGCTGCGCGCGAGATGCAGATGCGCGTAGCACCACGCCGCGCGATGCTGCAGCGCCTGGAAGGAGCCGATCGGCACGTCGAACTGCACGCGCGTCTTGAGGTATTCGACCGTCGTGTCGAAGAGGTTCTGCGTCATGCCAAGCAGCTCCGCCGCGAGGCACGCGCGGCTGCGGTCGAGTGCGGCGTCGAGCGGGCCCCACGCACCGCCTTCCTCGCCGATCAAGGCGCAAGCATCGACACGCACACCGTCCAGGCGCAGCTGCGCATGGTTGCGCGAATCGATCATCTGCATCGGCGACACCTGCAGACCGGGGGCGTCCGCCGGCACGAGAAAGAGGCTCAGTCCGTCGCGCTCGCCCGGCGCACCCGCGCTACGGGCGACGACGATGAAGGCATCCGCGCCCACGCCATCCGCCACGAAGCGCTTGTCGCCTTGCAGCAGCCAGCCGTTACCGTGGCGTTCCGCACGCAGCGCGGTGGCCGCCGGATCGTGACGCGGCTTCTCGTCGAGGGCCAGCGCCATGCGCTTGTCGCCCGCAATGAGCTGCGGCATCCATTCGGCCTGCTGCGCTTCGGAACCCGCCAGCTCGATCAGCGTGCCGCCGAGCACGATGCTCGACAGCAGCGGCGAGGCCGAGAGGTTGCGGCCCATGGACTCGAACACCGCGCCCAGTCCCATGCAGCCGAAGGCGAGTCCGCCCAGCGCCTCGGGGAAGGGAATCGCGCTCCAGCCCATGTCGACCATCTCTTTCCACAGGGCGTCGCCGAAGCCCTCCGCCTTGCCCTCGTCGCGCAAGCGGCGCTGCGCGGCGACCGGGCTGCGGGCGAGCAGGAACTCGGCCGCGGTATCGGCCAGCAGGCGCTGCTCCTCGGAATACACCAGACTCATGGCAGCCGACTCCTCACTTTCCCTGTTTGCCTTCGGGCAGACCCAGCACCCGCTTGGCGATGACGTTCAGTTGCACCTCGGATGAGCCGCCGGCGATGGTCTGCGCGAAGCTCCCGAGCCACGCGCGGGTCAGCGCCAGTTCGCTGCTGTCGAACGCGTCGCCCTCCCAGCCGAGCGCGCGGTGACCCATCACGTCGAGCAGCACTTCGAGCTTGTCCTTCTCCTGTTCCGAATGGACGAGCTTCATGATCGCCATCAGCCCCGACACGTCCTGCCGGGCGCGCATCTCTTCGCCCATGCGCTGGGCCGTGAGCGTGTAGGCATGCTCGTCCATCGCCATCGCTAGCGCGCGGGCACGCAGCGCGACCTCGGCGCTCGTTCCCGCATCGGCGGGCGGCAGGTAGCGCGCGGCGACCGACAGCAGGTCGACATGGTTCGGCAGGCTGAACTCGCCGAACTTGGACATCGCGCGGCGTTCGTGCTGCAGCAGCGCCTTGGCCAGCGTCCAGCCGCCGTTGAGGGGGCCGACGAGCTGGCGCTTGGGCACCTTCACGTTGTCGAAGAAGACCTGGCAGAAGGAGGATTTGCCGCTGATGAGATCGATCGGCCGCGCCTCGATGCCCGGCGATTTCATGTCGACGACCAGCAGGCTGATGCCCTGCTGCTTCGACGCGTCCGGGTCGGTGCGCACCAGCATGTACATCCAGTCCGACTTGTCGCCGTAGGACGTCCATATCTTGGTGCCATTGACGACGAAGTGGTCGCCCGCATCGACGGCCGAGGTCTTCAGGCTCGCCAGGTCGGAGCCCGCGTTGGGTTCCGAAAAACCCTGGCACCAGCGGATCTCGCCGCGCGCCATCGGCGGCAGCAGCGCGCGCTTCTGCGCTTCGCTGCCGAATTCGAGGATCACCGGACCGAGCATCCAGATGCCGAGGTTGATCTGCGGCGGGCGGCATTTCAGGCGCCGCATCTCGGCCTCGAGCACCGCGTTCTGTTCCGGCGACAGCCCGCCGCCGCCGTATTCCTTCGGCCAGTCGGGGCAGAACCAGCCCTTGTCGCGCATGCGCTCGAACCACAGGCGCTGGTCTTCCGACTTGAATTCGACTTCGCTTCCGCCCCACACCAGCTCGCCGTCGGGCATTGGCCCGCGCATCGAGGCAGGACAGTTCGCTCCCAGCCAGGCCCGCGTTTCCTTCCGGAAATCGTCGATTCCGCTCATTGCCGCATCCTCATCTGTGCTCAGCGGACCGTCTTCGGCATGCCGAGTCCGAACTGCGCGATCAGCTCGCGCTGGATTTCGTTCGTGCCGCCGCCGAAGGTCAGCGTGACGGACGCGCGCACTTCGTATTCCAGTTCGCCGAGCAACTGCGCCGCGGCGGAGCCCGCACGCACCAGGCCGCTTGCGCCGACGATCTCGGAGAGCTTGCGCAGGATCTCGATCGCCGACTCCGATCCATACACCTTGGTCGTCGACGCCAGCGCGACATCCATGCGCCCGTGCTCCAGGTCGGCCGCGATGCGGAAGTTGATCAGCCGCATCGCCTCCAGCCGCGCGTAGCATTCGGCCAGCAGCGCGCGCACCCACGGCAGGTCGGCGGCGCGGCGTCCGTTCTCGTCGGTGCGCCTCGCCCACAGATACACGCGGCGGAACAGCCCGGCGACCTTGTCCGACCACGAGCCGAGTCCCAGGCGTTCGTGGTTTAGCTGGGCGGTGATCAGCTTCCAGCCGCCGTGCAGCTCGCCGACCAGCATGTCCGCGGGCACCTGCACATTATCGTAATAGGTCGCGGCGGTCGGATTGCTGCAGGTCGGGATCACGGTGTGCGAAAAGCCGGCGAGCGTCGTGTCGAGGATCAGGATCGACACGCCCTTGTGGCGCGGCCTTTCCGGATCGGTGCGGGCGGCGAGCCAGATGAAGTCGGCGGCCTCGGCCCCCGAGGTCCACAGCTTGTTGCCATTGACGACGAAATGATCGCCTTCGGGGCGGGCCGTCGTCTTCAGCGCGGCGAGGTCGCTGCCGGCTCCGGGTTCGGAATAGCCGATCGCGAACAGGATCTCGCCCGCGGCGATGCCGGGCAGGAACTTCGCCTTCTGCGCCGCGTTGCCGTGCGCCATCAGCGCCGGTCCGACGGTGCTGATCGTGACGAAAGGCAGCGGCGCGCCCGCGATGTTGGCTTCCTCGAAAAAGATCAGCTGCTCAGTTGCGGCGTAGCCCTGCCCGCCGTGCTCCTTCGGCCAGCCCACCGCCAGCCAGCCGTCGCGGCCCATCTTGCGGACGATGTTGCGGTAGTCCTCGCCGCCTTCCTTGCCGCGCAGGCTCGCGCGCAGCTCGGGCGTCATCAGGTCCTGGAAATAGTCGCGCACCCTGCGGCGCAGGGCGTGCTGGTCGGGCGTGAGATCGACGAACATGGTTTGTCTCCTGCCGGCCGCTCAGGCGGTGCCGAGGATGAGGCCGCTGGTCGGCACGCCGGTGCCGGCCGTGACGAGCACGTTCTCGACGTCGGCGACCTGGTTCGCCGCGGTGCCGCGCACCTGGCGCACCGCTTCGGCCACGCCGTTCATGCCGTGGATGTAGGCTTCGCCGAGCTGGCCACCGTGCGTGTTGATCGGCAGCTTGCCGCCGCGAGCGTGATGGCCGGCGCGGATGAAATCCTTCGCTTCGCCGCGCTTCGCGAAACCGAACTCTTCCAGTTGAGGCAACACGAAAGGCGTGAAGTGGTCGTAGATCACCGCGGTCTGGAACGCGTCGGGGCCGAGGCCGGACTGGGCGTACAGCTCCTTCGCGACGACGCCCATCTCGGGCAGGCCGGTGATGTCCTCGCGGTAGAACGACGTCATGCTCTGCTGGCCGCCGCTGATGCCCTGCGCGCCGGCCTTGATGATCACCGGCTTCTGCCGCAGGTCGCGCGCGCGCTCGGCGGACGTGATGACCATCGCGACCGCGCCGTCGGACTCCTGGCAGCAGTCGAGCAGATGCAACGGTTCGGCGATCCAGCGCGAAGCCTGGTGGTCCGCGAGCGTGATCGGCTTGCCGTAGAAGAACGCGGCGGGGTTGGTCGCGGCGAAGTCGCGCACCGCGACTGCGACGCGGCCGAAGTCCTCGGAGGTCGCGCCGTAGGTGTGCATGTAGCGCTGCGCGAACATGCCGACCCACGCCGCCGGCGTGTGCAGCCCGTGCGGCATGTACCAGCCGTAATTGACGTTCTCGAAGATCGGCGTCGAGCCGAAACCATAGGTGCCGGTGCCGAAGCGATACCACGAGCGCTCGTTCATCGCGCGAAACACGACGACGACTTTCGCGACGCCGGTCGCCACCGCCATCGCCGCGTGCATCACCGGCGCGCAGGCCGCGCCGCCGCCGTGCGGGATCTGCGAGAAGAACTTGACGTTGTTGCAGCCGAGCAGGCGCGCGATCTCGTATTCGGGCACCTTGTCCATCGTGTAGCTGCTGAAGCCTTCGACTTCGGACGGGTCGATGCCCGCATCCTTGAGTGCGGCGAGCGTCGCCTCCATCGCCAGGCGCAGCTCGGTGCGGCCGGAGTTCTTCGAGAATTCGGTCGCGCCGAGGCCGACGATGGCGGCGCGGCCGGAAAGGGTCTGGTGGGTCATAAGTGGCGTGCTCCGCGTATCAGGGCAGCACCAGCGCGACCGTTCCGGTCACGTGGTTTCCCATCGAGTTCTTGCCCTTCAACGTGATTTCGACGCTGCGCCTGTCGGCATCGCAGACGCTCACCTCGCCGCTGAAGGTCATCGTGTCGCCGGGATAGTTCGGCGCGCCGAGCTTGATCTTCAGCGCGCCGAAGCGCGCCCCGGGTCCGGCCCAGCTTTCGGCGTAGCGCTGCACGAGGCCGCTGGTCGTGAGGATGTTCATGAAGATGTGCGGCGAGCCGAGCGCGCGTGCGGCCTCGGCATCGTGATGGCCGGGGAAGTAGTCGCGCGTCGCGATCGCGCCGCCGGCAATCAGCGGGACGGTGATCGGGATCGCCAGTTCCGGCAGCGCTTCGCCGGGGCGCACGTCTTCAAAGCGTCTGGTTTTCTTCGAGGTCATATTTCCATCCCAGCTTGTCGTTGTTCGCGAGCCAGTCGCCGAGGCGCTCGAGCGTCGCAGCGGCCCCGCCGAGCGTGATGCCCAGCGCGCGGCTCCAGTAGAGGTAGCGGTGGATCGGATAGGTGAGATCGACGCCGATGCCGCCATGCACGTGTTGCGCCTTGTGGCCGACGATGTGTCCCGTCTCGCACGCGAGGTATTTCGTCGCCAGCGCCTCGGGACGCGCGGGCAGGCCCGCGTCGAGGCGATAGCACAGCTGCCACAGCGCCGAACGCAGGGCCTCGACGGCGATGTGCGCGTCGGCCATGCTCATCTGCACCGCCTGGAAGCTGCCGATCGAGCGGTCGAACTGGACGCGCTCGGAGACGTAGGCCACGGTGCGCCGGATCTGCTCGCGGCTGACGCCGAGCTGCAGCGCCGCGAGGGCCGCAATGGAACGCGTCTCAAGCCATTCGCCGGCCTGTTCGGGCAGCACCGCGCCTGCTGCGACGCTCACGCCATCGAGGAACAGGTCTGCGACCGCCTCGCCATGCGTAAGAACGCCGGCGGTCTTTTCGATGCCGTTCGCGCGCAGGTCGACCAGGACCAGGCGCGTGCCGTCGGGCGTGTTCGCCAGCAACAGCGCCTGGCATACGTCCGCCCCCAGCGGGACGGCCGCGACCTTGCCGGCGAGACGCCAGCCGCCATCGGTGCGTTGGGCGTCGAGCATCACGCCTGCCGGTGCTGCCACGGCATCGAGCGACAGCGTCAGCAGCATGCGGCTGTCGGCCGCTGCGCCGACGACGTCGGCGCACGCATCCCCGCCGAATCGCGCCAGCGTCGCCGCCGCGAGCTGATGGCGCCACAGCGGCACCTGGCCGAGCGCGCGCCCCTGCGCTTCGAGCACCCCCATCAGTTCGGTCATCCCCAGCCCGCTGCCGCCGCATTCCTCGGGAATCGCCAGCGCGTGCAGTCCGGTTTCAACGCACTTGCCCCACAGGTCCTGCATGAACGGCTTGCCCGCGCCATCGAACGCGCGCAGGCGCTCGTCGGTGCAGTGGTCCGCGAACAGGCTGCCCGCCATTTCGGCGATGGCGCGCTGATCGTCGCTGAATTCAAAGTCCATGAGACCGCTCCCTTACGGTGCCACCGGCCGGAACAGCGGCAGCGTGAGTTCGCCGTCGTCGAAGGACTGGAACTCGACCTGCACGCGCTGACCGATCGCGATTTCGTTGCGCTTGGCGCCGACGAGGCCGGCGACGAGGCGCACGCCCTCGTCGAGCTCGATCAGGCCGACGGGGTTGGGGTGGTCGAAGGGCGGCACTTCGGGGTAATGCATCACGACGAAGGAATGGATGCTCCCTGCCCCGCTCGCTTCGACGGTGTCCCACTCGAAGGAATGGCACTTGACGCACACCGGGCCGGGCGGATGGCGCAGGGTGCCGCAGCTTTTGCAGCGCTGGATCAGGAGCTTGCCGGCGGCGACGCCGTCCCAGAAGAAGCGCGTGTCGTCGCTGACGCCGGGCTTCGGGCGCTTGATCTTCTGCACCATCTCGACCTTGGGCGCTTCCGCCGCCTGGACATTCGCGGGGCGGAACTTGAAGACGCGGAACAGCAGTTCCCCGACTTTCTCGTCGCCGGTCGGCTTCTCCGAGAAGAAGCTCATGATCAGCGTGACGAAGAAGCCCGTGCCGAGCGCCGTGGTCTTTTCCTCGCCGACCGCGTCGAGCCGCGTCGTGTAGTACAGGCGCTCGCCGACCTTCACGTAGCGCTCGAAGCTCAGGTCCGAATTCACCGCGACGACCGACTTGAATCCGTGCGACTCGAGCAGCCGCAGCACCTCGTACGGGTTCTCCGTCGTCGAGCCCGGCGGGTAGTTGTTCGGGTGCAGGCCTTCCAGGCACCACGCCTGCAGCATCGCCGGCGGCGACACGATCGCGCCGTACTCGGTGCTCGCGGCATACGCGGCATCGGTGTAGAGCGGGTTATCGACGCCCATCATCTCGCACCACTGGCGGATCATCGGCGCATTCACTTCGTCCCACGCGCAGACGCGACCGTACTCGCGCCCCACCATCGCACGCACTTCGGACATCCAATCCTGTTCGGCCAATTTCGTCTCCTGCTTGGTTTCGGTTGTTCGGTCGGCTCAGACCTGGGCTGCGCCCGCAGCCAGGAACGCGGGGCGTTCCCCGCCGCCGTGCAGCAACAGGTTGCAGCCGCTCGCATAGGCGGCGAGCGGCGAGGCGATAAAGACGCAGGCAGTGCCGATCTCCTCGGGCTGGGCGAGGCGCCCCGCCGGAATCGTCGCGCCGACCGCGGCAACGCCGGCCTCGTCGCCGTAGTGGAGGTGCGACTGCTCGGTATTCACGAGGCCGGGACTCACCGCGACCACGCGCACCTTCGGCGCCCACTCGACCGCGAGCGACTGCGCCAGCGCCAGCACCCCGGCCTTCGCGGCGCCGTACGCGGCCGTTCCAGGCGAGGCGCGCAATGCGCTGATGCTGCCGATGAAGACGATGACGCCGCCCCCGTCCTGCTCCTGCATCATCGCGTTGGCCTGCTGCGCGACATTCAGCGGTGCGATCAGGTTGAGCCGCAGGATGCCTTCATGAAAGCGCGGCGATGCGGTTGCGGCCAGTGCGAACGGCGCACCCCCGGCATTGTTCACCACCACGTCGAGCCGGCCGTGGCGCTCGCTGATCGTCGCGAACAGCGCCTGCAGCGATTCGGTATCGCGCACGTCGGCGGCAACGAATTCCGCCCGTCTACTGCCCGCCTCGGGCACGGTTTCCGGCGCATTGCGCCCGCACACGATGACGCGCGCACCGGCCGCGAGAAAGCTGCGGGTAATCCCCAGACCGACTCCCTTCGCCCCGCCGGTGACGAGCACCACCTTTCCCTCGTAATCGAGGCCTGACTGAATTTCCACCGCGCTCTCCTGATTACCGCCTTGCTTGCACTTTAATCGGGGGGCGGAGGCCCTTCGTCGTCTGAACGGACGATGAGGCGCGCATTACCGCAGCGGAACATTCGTCTCCAATCCGGTATCCCGCCGCGCGCAGCCACGAGGAAACACATGCCTGAAGCCGTGTCTGAAAATAACGCCCCGCCAGTGCTGCTCGAGCGGCCAGAAGACGGCATCGTCGTGTTGCGCCTGAACCGGCCGCAGGCGACGAATGCGCTGAGTCTCGAACTGCAGGCGTTGCTGTCGCAGCACTTCACCGATCTGGCGGTCGACCCGACAGTGCGCTGCATCGTGCTCACCGGCGGCGACAAGGTGTTCGCCGCGGGCGGCGACATCAACAGCATGGCCAGCGTCGGCCCGATCGACATCTACCGGCGCCACACCGAGCGGGTGTGGGCGCCGATCCAGCACTGCCCGAAACCGGTGATCGCCGCGGTGTGCGGCTATGCATATGGCGGCGGCTGCGAACTGGCGATGCTCGCCGACCTCATCGTCGCCGGCGAAAGCGCGCGCTTCTGCCAGCCCGAGATCCGCATCGGCATCATGCCCGGCATCGGCGGTACACAGCGTCTCGTGCGCGCCGTCGGCAAGGTCAAGGCGATGCGCATGGCGCTGACCGGCCAGCCGATCACTGCGCACGACGCCTGGGTCGCCGGCTTGGTGAGCGACCTCGTCGCTGACGACCGCGTGCTCGCCACCGCACTCGAACTCGCCCGCACGATCGCCGCGATGCCGCCGCTCGCCGCCGAACAGATCAAGGAAGTCATCATTGCCGGCATCGACGCCTCGCTCGAAACAGCGCTCGCGCTCGAACGCAAGGCCAACGCCCTGCTGTTCGCCTCGCGCGACCAGCAGGAAGGCATGCAGGCGTTCATCGAGAAGCGTCCTCCGAGGTTCGAGGGACGCTGATCCGGCGTGGCGCTCAGCCCACGCTCATCGCCCGCAGTTCGTTCTTCATTACCTTGTTCGACGCGTTGACGGGCAGCGCGCCGAAGAAGCGGACGAAGCGCGGCACTTTGTAGTTCGCCATGCGCTCGCGCGACCACGCAATCAGGCCCGGTTCGTCGAGTCGCTGGCCAGGGCGCAGCACGACGCACGCGCAACCGACTTCGCCCATGCGTTCGTCGGGTACGCCGATGACGGCAACCTGGGCGATCGCCGGGTGCTCGGTCAGTGCGGCCTCGATTTCGGCGGGATAGCAGTTGAAGCCGCCGACGATGAACATGTCCTTGAGACGGTCGGTGATGCGCAGGTAGCCATGCGCGTCGAGCGTGCCGACGTCGCCGGTGTGCAGCCAGCCGTCGGCGTCGATGGTTTCGGCGGTGGCTTTCGGGTCCTCGAAGTAGCCTTTCATGACGTGGAAGCCGCGCAGGCAGATCTCGCCCGCCTCCCCCGCCGGCAGAGGCCGGTTGTCGGCATCGATGATGCGCACTTTGGTGCCGGGAATCGCGCGGCCGCTGGTGCTGGCGACGGTTTCGGCGTCGTCGGACGGGTCGCAGATCGTCGCGAGGCCGCCGCATTCGGTGAGACCGTAGGCGGTGGTGACGACCTCGAAGCCGAGTTCGCGACGCATGCGCTCGATCAGCACCGGCGGGATCGTCGCCGCGCCGGTGACGGCGATGCGCAGGCTGCTAAGATCGCTTTCGGCAAGCCGCGGATGCGCGAGCATCGACAGGTACAGCGTCGGCGGGCCGGGCAGCACGGTGATGCGGTCGGCCTCGATGCGGCGGAACACCGCTTCGGCGTCGAATACCGGATGCGGCAGGATCGTCGCGCCGGCGATCAGGCAGGTGAGCCAGCCGGCCTTGTAACCGAAGGCGTGGAAAAAGGGATTGACGATCAGGTAGCGGTCGCCAGCGACGAGGCCGATGACGCGGACGTATTCGCTGAACGCGCGCACGCATTGCCCGTGCGCGCTCATCACGCCCTTGGGCTTGCCGGTGGTGCCCGAGGTGAACATCAGGTCGGAGAGGTCGTCGGGGCGCACGGCGTTGGCGCGGGCGCGGGCTGCGGCTTCGGCCACCGCCGCACCGGTCGCGAGGAAGGTGTCCCAATCGAGGTCGCCCGCGCGCGGCGGCTTAGGGCCGGACAGCACGACGACCCGCTCCAGGGTAGCCGGGCGATGCGGGGCGAGCATCGCCAAGTAATCGACGCCCAGGAATTCGCCGACAACGAACAGTAGCCGCGTACGGCTGCGGGCGAGGATGTCGGCCGCCTCGGTGCCCTTCATACGGGTATTGATCGGCACCATCACCGCGCCGGCGCAATGCACTCCGAGCGCTGCGAGAATCCATTCGACGCCGTTCGGCGCCCAGATCGCAACGCGGTCCCCGGCTTCGATGCCGTGGGCGAGCAGCGCGCGCGACACCGCCAGCGCAAGCCCGGGCAGTTCCGCGTAGCCGATGCGCTGGCCGTCTTCCTCGATTGCGATGCGCCCGCTGTGGCGTTGCGCGGCGTCGAACACGAGTGCGGGGATCGTCACCGCGTTTTGCTGCACTTGCATGCTTGCGTCCTTATTGGCCGGCGGCGATGTGGTTCGCCGCGATGTAGCCGAAAGTCATTGCCGGGCCGATTGTCGAGCCGGCACCGGGATAGCCAGTCCCCATCACTGCGGCCGAACAATTGCCGATTGCATACAACCCGGAAATCGGCTTGCCGTCCTCGCGCACCACCTGCGCGTGCTCGTTGGTCAGCAGGCCGCCCTTCGTGCCGATGTCGCCGGCATCGAGCCGCAGGGCGTAGAACGGCCCCTTCGCGATCGGTGCGAGGCAGGGATTGGGTTTGACGTTGGTGTCGCCGTAATAGCGGTCGAACACGTTGCCACCGCGGGCGAAATCGCTATCGACGCCAGTCCTGGCGTACTCATTGACCTTGTGCGCCGTGGCTTCAAGACCTTTGGCATCGACGCCGATCTGCCCCGCGAGTTCGGCAAGGGTTGATCCTTTCCAGTACACGGTATTGAGCCATTCCTTCTTCAGCCGGCTGTCGGGCATGATTTGCGCCGGCATCAGCGGTCCCATTGCGTAGTGGAAGCGGAAATGGGCGTCGAAGATCACCCAGGCCGGAATCGATTTGCCTCCGCTGGCCTGCTGATCCCGATACATCGCATCGACGAATTCGAGGTAGGGCGCGGCTTCGTTGACGAAGCGCTTGCCGAGGGCATTGACGACGATCGCCCCGGGGAACGCGCGCTCGGCAAATACGCCGCGCGGTTTTTCCTCTTTTGGGACGCGGATCGTCGGCGCCCACCAAGCGCGTTCGAGCAGATCGGTCGCGGCGCCGATCGCGACGCCGGCTTCCAGCGCAGCGCCGGTGTTGTTGCCCGGAGGCGTCGCACTCCAGTCAGCCCGTGTCGGTTTCGGCAGGTATTTGTCGCGCAGCGTTTGGTTCTGCTCGAAGCCACCGGAACCGAAGATCACCCCGCGGCGCGCAGTCAGCACCCTCTCCCGACCGTCGCAACGCACTCGCGCACCGCACACTCGCCCGCCTTCGACGACCAGTTCGCGAAAGTCGGTGTTGAGCCACAGGGGCACCTTGCGGTCCTGCAGGGAGCGGCGCAGCGACGCGATCAGCGCCGTGCCCAGCGCTGCCCGACGGTCGTACCGCGACTTGCGACGCCATGAAAAATCCAGTTTGTAGCGCAGCATCAGGCCCATTACCATGAACCGCCAGCCGAACTCCCGCGACATCGCCTTGTGCGCCTGGCGCGCGGTCCACGCAATCCTGCCCATCAGCAGGTTCGACGGCGCACCCTGGCGCAGCGTCGGCAATTCATCGCCGAGCACGCTGGTGTCGAACAGTTCGGGATCGAGCGTGCGCCCGCCGGAGAGCGAGCCGGGCAGATGCGGGTAATAGTCGGGGTATTTTTCGGCGACCGCGTAGCGCACGCGGCTTTTCGTTTCGAGGTGCTTGATCATCTTTGGCGCGTTGTCGAGATACGCCCGCAGGCGCACTTCCGAAACACAGCCGCCGGTCGCCACTTTCAGGTATTGCAGGGCCTTGTCGTAGCTGTCCTTGCCACCCTTCGCAGCGAAATGGTGATTGTTCGGAATCCAGATGCCGCCGCCGGAAATCGCCGAGGTCCCGCCATACTTGTCGCTCTTCTCGACGACCAGGACCGACAGACCATGGTCCGCCGCGACCACCGCCGACGCGAGCGCTCCTGCTCCGGAACCCACGACGATGACGTCGAATTCGGTCTGATTCTGAACATTTGCCGTCACTCTTCACCTCTGGAATGGTCGATGGGGGCTGGCGCCAACAACCCGCTCCGCATGGCGCGCGTGCCCGGACTGATCCGGATCATCGCCGACCATGCAGGTGCAAATCATCGTCAATGCGGACTATGAAAGGCGCGCGCCCTCACCCGGCAACGCGGCCACCACAAGTTCGGCGATGTCGAACACCCGGCGCTCCGGGCCATGCTTCGATTCACTGGAAGTCAGCATCAGCAGGCAGAACGAGCATGAGGTCGCGATCTTGCCGGCGCCAGTATCGATAGCTTCCTGCAGGCGCACGTCATTGATCCGCGCGGTGCCGCCCTTCCCTCCCCAGTAGTTGCCGCCGCCCGCACCGCAGCAGAAGCTTTCCTTGCGGTTGCGAGGCATTTCGATCAGCTGGCCGACTGCGGACAGCGCCTTGCGCGGTTCGTCGACAATGTCGTTGTGGCGCGCGAGATAACACGGATCGTGGAAGGTGATCTTCTCGGCCTCATCGCGCACGACGACGAGCCGACCGTCGGCGATCAACTGGTCGATCAAGACCGAATGCGGGATCGTCTGCCAGTCGGCGCCCAGTTCCGGGTAGTAACGGTCGAAGCTGTTGAAGCAGTGCGCGCACATCGTGATGACTTTCTGGATCTGCCGTTCCTTGAAATCCTCGATGTTGGCCTGCGCAATTTCGACGAACTGCATCTCGTTGCCGGCCATCTTCGCCGGGTCGCCGGTGCAGCGCGATTCTTCGAGGATGCCGTAGGAAACGCCAGCGGTATCGAGAATCCTGAGCATCGCGCGGGCGACTTCCTGCGCGCGTTCCTCGTAGGCCACCGAACAGCCGATCCACAGCAGGTATTCGGTCTTGCCGGGCTCGAAGAATGGCACGTCCAGCCCTTCGCGCCAGTCGTCGGGGTTTGCCGCGGTGCCGACGAAGGGGTGGCCGCGCGACTCCAGGTTGCGGTTGGCCATCGCCAGTGTGTCCGGCATTTCGGAACGGTCCATGACGAAATGACGACGGAATTCCAGAATCGTTTCAGCCGGGCTGTTGCTGACCGGGCATTCCTCGACGCAGGCGCCGCAAGTAGTGCAGTCGAACACGGCCTCCATACCGACCGCATCGATCAGCGAGACATCGTCGAAGCGCTTTTCGCCCAGATAACCAGCGCAGGTCACCATCACCTGCTTCGGCGACAGGGCCTTGCCGGTCTGCGCCGCCGGGCAGACTTCGTGACAGCGGCCACACCACAGGCAGGCCGAGAAATCGAGCAGGTTTTTGCGGCTGAGGTCGGCGAGCTTCGCGGCGCCGAAGGTGAATTCCTTGCCGTCCTCGGGTTCGGCGTCGAAGTCGATCGCCGGGAGATTGATACCGGAGCGGCGGTGGGCGAGTGCCGAATTCGCCGGCCCGATCAGCATGTGCGACAGCGGCGTGTGCGCGATCAGGCCGATGAAGGCGACGCCCAGCAGGCCGTGCAGCCACCAAACAGCCTGCGCGCCACCATCGTGCACGGCAGCATCGACATGGCGCAGCCCATCGGCGAGTGCGAGCCCGAGAAACTCGCCGCGGCTCGTCACGGCCGGGTCCACCAAGCGGAACGCTTCGGCGACGAAACCGGCGACGATGACCAGCAGGAACAGCAGCTCGACCGCCACGAAACCCGGACGCATGCGTCCGACCGCGAGCCGCTCGAGCCGCATCAATCGCCGCACGAGGAAGAACAGCACGCCGGCGAACATCAGGATGCCGGCAAGCTCGCGCCCCAGTTCCATCACCAGGAAGCCGAAACGTCCCTGATACACCGGCACGCCGGCGAAGCTCAACGCGAACACGGCATGGCCGAAAATCGCGACCAGCGCACCGCCGAACATCAGGCCGTGCGCCAGCCCGGCGGCAAGCCGCTTTTTCAGGCGCGACGTGAGCAGGCCGCGCCAGAACAATGCCGGCAGGTTGAGCCGCTGTCGCCATCCCCTGGTCTCATCGGCGGTCGCGGCAGTACTGCCAGCCATCGGCTTGCCGACGGCGATGAGCGCCGCACGCCCTTTCAAGCCGAGGAACAGGCTGAACAGCGCGGCGCACAACAGCACTGTCAGGATTGCGTAGTCGGTCGCGGATATCGTGGACATGGGTCATCGCCCGGCAAGGGTTAAAAACTAGCGCTTCAGGATCGCCGCGGTCGCGTTGCCTCCCAGACCGTTGGTCTGCGCGAGCCCCACTTTCGCCCCCGGCACCTGACGGCCGCCGCTCTGGCCGCGCAGTTGCCAGGTCAGTTCGGCAATCTGGAACACCCCCATCGCGGTCGTCGCCTCGCCGAAGGACACGAAGCCGCCTGACGGGTTGATCGGCATGCGGCCGGTCGGTGCGGTCTCGCCGGCTTCGAGCAGGCGCTCGGCTTCGCCCGGTTCGCACAGGCCCCATTCTTCGGGGAAGGCGAGTTCGTAGTAGCAGGTGTTGTCCTGCAATTCGGTAAAGCTGATGTCTCGCGGGCCGATGCTGGACATCTCGAAGGCCTTCATCACCGCGGCCTTCGCCTCGGTGTGGAAGCTCGCCCCGGACGGCACCGGGTTCGCGAGGCTGCGCGGCAGCGCATCGTCGAAGCGGATCGTCGCGACCGCACTCGACGCGACGGTGATCGGCTGCGAGGTGAAGCGCCGCGCCATCGCCTTCGAGCAGATCACCGCCGCTGCCGCGCCGTTCGACACCGGGCAGATCTCGAACAGGCGCAGCGGATTGCTGACATAGGGCGACGCGAGCACCTCGTCGAGCGAAACCGCTTTCTGGAAGCGCGCGTACGGGTTGCTCTCGGAACACTTGCGCGCCTTGACGGTGACCTTGGCCATCTGTTCCTCGGTCGTGCCGTAATCGAACATCCGCCGCCGCGCGAGCGTCGCCCAGAACGACGGCCCGGGCATGCCGACACAGCGCTGGCGCAGGAATTCGGGGTCGTTCGCGTCCTCGACACCGGAAGTCTGGATCATGCCCTTGGGCATCACTTCGCCGCCGACCACCAGCACCAGATCGTGGATGCCGCCGGCGACCAGCGAATAGCCGATGTTGAACGCATTGCCGCCGGCGGCGCAGCCGGCCGACAGGTTGTAGACCGGAATCCCGGTACAGCCGAGATCCTCGACAACGTCGTTGCCGTTCAAACCCCAGCCTTTACCGCCGGAAAAGCGCGAACTCGCCGCGGCCACAGCCTGTATCTGTTTCCACGACACCCCGGCATCCTTCAGCGCCCTGTCTACCGCGTGGCGGCACAGCTCGGTCACCGATTTCTCGCCGACGACGCCATCCCCGGTCTTGCCGAAGCGGTGCAGGCCCACTCCCAAAACGACTACTTCTTGCATGTTTTCCTCGCCGTCTTCAAAGCAGTTTGAATTTCCAGGACGTGAAGGCTTTCCCGGCTTCGTGATAGATGGATTCGATGGCCAGTTCGACCCGCGCGCCAATGCGCATCGCTTCGAGGCCGTCGGCCATCTGCCCGACCAGACGCAGGCCGTTGTCCATATCGACGACGCCGATCACATAGGGCACGAAGGGCTTGTCATACTTGTGTGGCGCGGGCGGCGGGAAGTCGGCGACCGAGTAGCTCCACAGCACGCCGCCGCCGCCGAAGCTGCACGGCTCGATCTTCGATTCGTCGCAGTCCGGATTGCGGCAATGCGCCGCCTTCGGGAAATAGGGCGTGTTGCAGGTGGTGCATTTCGCCCCGTGCAGGCGCACGCCGTCCTCTTCCGAGAACAGCCCGGCGACTGCGGGTTCGCGTTGTTGGCTCATCGTTTGCGTGCTCCTTCAGGCCCTTGCGGCCTTGATCAGTTCGGGCAGGATTTCCAGGCAATCGCCAACGACGCCGTAGCGGGCGTAGCGAAAGATTGACGCATCCGGATCCTTGTTGATCGCGATGATCGTTTTCGCCGCCGAGCAGCCCGCCATGTGCTGGCTGGCACCGGAAATGCCGACCGCGACATACAGCGCCGGGCGCGTGATCTTGCCGGTGAGGCCTACCTGATGCGAGGACTCGATCCAGCCGTCATCAACGATGGCGCGCGAACCGCCCCACATGCCGCCTAGCGCTGACGCCACCTCCTTGACCAGTTCGAAATTCTGCTTGCTGCCAAGCCCACGCCCACCGGACACGATGATTTCTGCATCTTCCAGGCGCGACTCGCTGAGCTGCGGCGACGACAGCACCGCGAAGCGCTCCGCGACCGCCGCCCCTTTCAGCGCGATGCGGCGCCGTTCCGGCGTGCTCGGCACATCGGCGGGCACCGCGAGGATCGAGGTCGTGGCGAGCGACATCACGCTGACCGGCGCCGCCACCTGATACACGACATGGGTGTCGCCGCCAAACGCGGTTGCGCTGACCTGCAGTCCGGCGCCGGCTGGTTCGAGATCGAACACGTTAGCGACCACCGGCACGCCGATCCGACCGGCCAAGCGGGCAGCGATCACGCGCGACTCGGCGCTCTGGTTGAACAGGATCGTGCGCGGCTGCGTCTGTTCGCAGTACTCCGCGAGCGCGGCGACCAGCGCATCGGGCCCCTTTGCGCCGATATTTTCGCCGGTATTGGCATCACCGAGCATATCGAGGGTGCTTACCCCGTACTTCGCGGCGATGGTGCCGGCGGCCTCTGCCGCCTTGCCGACGACCAGCCAGCGCAAGGCCGCAGCGCTCGCCGTCGCGAGCTTGCGCGCCAGCGTCAGCGCCTCTTCGGTTCCGCCGTCGATGGCATCACCCCATGAACACAGCACGATCGTCATAGTGAGGACTCCTTGATCAATGCAACGAATTGACAAAACCCTGTCCGGAATTGCGCGCCGAATTGGAATTCGATGATTTGCGCGCCGCGATGGCCTCGCAGTGTTCTTTATCGGGATAACCCGAATGCGAATCCGGTTCGGCCGGACGCTGATCCTTGAGAGGAGTCTAATTGAGCGTTTGCATTCCGGCCCCGCCAGCGGCGGCTCTGATCGGGCCTTTGCCAATTCATTTCCGGCCAGCCGCGAAGTCAGGGCTGACGCGCCGTTACGACCCGTGAATGATGTGCCGTCAGACACTGCGAATGCGCGTACTGGCCTTTTCTGACATTCCTCCGTCCACTTCCGAACTGCCGCCGGCCCGCACAGCCGAATACCCGCCGATAGAATCAATCCAACGAATCGGCCGCCGCCGGCAATGGCGGATTTGCATGCCGATTTCCTCAATACCTGAATCGGGGGCAGTAATGGACTTTGAGTTTTCCGAAAAAGAACGCGAATTCCTGCGCGAAGTCGGCCAATTCCTCACGGAAAATCACGATCCGAACGTCATGGACGTGACGCGCGAAAACATGGCGCAGGTGTGCGACACCCCTGAGCGTCGCGCCTTCATGAAAAAGGTCGCCGAAAAGGGTTGGCTAGGCATTACCTGGCCGAAGGAATATGGCGGCCAGGAGGGCGAAGGTTTTTACGAGTATCTGCTGAACGAGAAACTCTCCTCGGTCGGCGCGCCGCAGATCGGCAAGGGCGTCGGCATTATCGGCAAGACGCTGATCAACGTCGGCTCGGAAAAGCTCAAGCGGGAATTCCTGCCGCAAATCCTCGACGCGAAGATCGAATTCGCGGTCGGCTATTCGGAACCCTCCGCCGGCTCCGATGCCGCGGCGATGCGCCTGAAAGCCGAGCGCCACGGCGACGGCTGGATGCTGAACGGCCAGAAGGTGTTCACCACTTCGGCGCACTTCGCCGACTGGTACTGGGTCGGCGCGCGCACCGATCCGAATGCGCCGAAGCATCACGGCATCACGCTGTTCCTGGTGCGCATGGACGACCCCGGCCTGACGATCCACCCGATGTACACGATGGGCAACGAGCGCACCAACGCGGTGTTCTTCGACAACGTCTTCGTGCATGACGACTACCGCGTCGGCGAGCTGAACAAGGGTTTCCAGTACATCGCCGAGGCGCTGGACATCGAGCGTTTCAGCATGTTCACCTTTGCGCCGATCCGCGGCCGCGTCGAACTGCTGTGCGATTACGTCAGGACGGCGACGCGCGACGGCAAGCCGCTGAAGGACGATCCGGTGATCCGCCAGAAAGTGGCCCAGCTCGCGACCGAATGCGAAGTCGCGCGCGTGCTCGGCGTGAAGTTCGTCGATGCGGCGCTGAACAGCAACAAGACGCCGACGATCGAAGCTTCCGAATACAAGCTGTATGCGACCGAACTGTCGCGCCGGATCGCCGACGCGACGATGGACATCGTCGGCCCCGGCGCCCAGCTCGCGCTCGGCACCGCGGACGCGCCGCTGAAAGGGCGCGCGGAAAGCTGCTACACGTACACGGTAATCGATACCATCGGCGGGGGCTCGTCCGAGGTTCAGAAGAACATCATCGCGAAGCGCAAGCTCGATCTGCCGAAGAATTTCTGACGGCGGCCATCGCGATGACGTTCCTCGAAGGTTTCTCCGTCCTCGATCTCGCCAGCGTCGGCCCGGCCGCGCGCGCCTCGCGCATCCTCGCCGACTTCGGCATGCAGATCATCAAGGTCGCGCCGGTGGCGGCGAAGGGCAGCAAACAGGTCGATCCGGTGTTCCATGCGTACGGCGCCGGCCGCGGCACGCGCCGGCTGCGCGTCGACCTGAAGTCCGACGCCGGGCGTGACGTGATCCAGCGCCTCGCGGCGAAGGTCGACGTCGTCATCGAGAGCTACCGTCCGGGCGTCGCGGCGCGTCTGGGCGTTGGTTACGCGGAGCTCGCTGCGCGCAATCCGAAGCTCGTCTATTGCTCGACCAGCGGCTACGGCCAGGATGGCCCCGCGGCGCAGTGGGTCGGCCACGACATCAACTACCTCGCGATGTCGGGGTTTCTCGCCTGCAGCGGACGCGACGCCGCGGGCCGCCCCGCGATGCCCGGCGCGACCGTCGCCGATGGCGCAGGCGGCGGCATGCAGGCGGCGATGTCCATCCTCGCCGCGCTGCTGCGCCGCGACCGGAATGGCGAAGGGGCCTACCTCGACGTCGCGATCACCGACGGCATGCTCAATCTGATGTCGCTGTATCTCGACCAGTACCTGGCGACCGGCGAGGACACACAGCCCGGCTCCGGCATTTTGACTGGCAAATACGCCTGGTACGGCGTGTATACGACCAGCGACGGCAAGCATCTGTCGGTCGGTGCGATCGAAGCACACTTTTTCCGCAACCTGTGCCGACTGCTCGATCTCGAGGCCTTTGCCGCGCATCAGTACGACGCCGACAAGCAGGACGACATGCGCACCGCGTTCGCGCAACGTTTCCTCACCCGCCGCCGCGACGAATGGGTCGCGCTGCTCGCCGGTGCGGACACCTGCGTCGCGCCGGTGCTGTCGATTCCGGAGGTGACGGCGCATCCGCAGCTGCGGGCACGCAATGCCTTCATGCAGGCCGACCACCCGCAGCACGGCACCTTCGAGCAGCTCGGCCCGATCCTCGCCGGCAGCGAGCGCCGCCAGCCGCCACATCGGGTGACGCCGTCCAGCACGACCGACACCGACGCGATCCTCGGCGAAGCCGGCTTTCCCGCACAGCAGATCGCGGAGCTACGTGCCGCAGGCTGCATCGAATGAGGCCCGCAACGATGCCTACCCCCGGAGACCAACCCATGAGCGCAACGCAGGATTTGCCCGCCGCCGTGCAGCGGATGATCGGCACGCCGATGTACGAGGAACAGACGGAGTTTCCGATCGAGATCGGCTACGTCCACAACACCTGCGCCGCCGTGCAGAACGGCAATCCGGTGTTCTGGAACCCGGCCGTGGCCGATGCGATCACCGGCGGCCGGATTGCGCCGCCGACGATGCTGTCGGTGTGGTTCCGTCCGCATCACTGGGCGCCGGGCGCCCGCGCTGAACGCAAGGCCTTGCAGACTCACTTCGACCTCAAGGACCTGCTCGACCTGCCCGAAGCCGTCGCCGCCGGCAACGAGGCGGTATTCGGCGAGCCAGTGCGCCTCGGTGACCGGCTCACGACGCGCCAGATCGTGCGCTCCATCGGTCCACTCAAACAGACGAAGCTGGGCAACGGCCGTTTCTGGACAATCGACGTCGAGACTACCAACCAGCACGGCGAGTGGGTCGGCACCGAGACATACAACATGCTGGGCTACAGGAGGCCGGAACAATGAGTGCAGCCGACGTCGCCAGCATCACCGCCGCGCAGATCGCCGAGGGGCAGCCACTGCCGTCACTGCTCCACCGCGTGAGCGCCACGACCATCGTACTCGGCGCGCTCGCCAGCCGCGACTGGCGCCCGATGCACCACGACAAGGATTTCGCCGTCGAACGCAACGGCGTGCAGAACATCTTCCTCAACACGCCCAACAACGCGGCGTGGTTCGAACGCTTCATCACCGACTGGACCGGCCCGAAGGGCCGCCTCGGGCGCCTGACTTTCGCAATGAAGAAACCGGTCTTCCCCGGCGACGAAATGTGCTTTTCCGGCGTCGTCCGGAAACTCGGCACCGACGCCACCGGCTGCCACTGGGTCGACCTGGATCTCGCGATCTCGGTCGATGGCGAGCTGCGGACGACTGGCCGCGCACGCGTCGCCGTACCGGGCGACATCGAAGACAACCCATGGACCCGCAAGGGCGAGCGCTGGAAGCCCTGAGCGCCGGCCCCGCCATCCGAACCCCCATTTCTTGAGAGGCTGCCAATGGATCTGCAGTTCACCGATGAGCAGAACATGCTCCGCGACATGACCCGAAACCTGTGCGCCGACTACAGCGGCGCTGACGTGGTGCGGAAAATGGAAAACGACCCGCTGGGCGTGCCCGCCGAGCTCTGGCAGCAGATGCGCCAGACCGGGCTGCTCGGCATGGGGATCCCCGAAGAGCACGGGGGCATGGGGCTGAACATGCTCGACTGCGCGGTGATCTACGAGGAGCTGGGCCGCAGCCTCGCCCCAGGACCGTATTTCGCGAGCACGGTGATGAGCGCCAGCGCGATCCGCCATGCCGGCGACGCCAGCGCGCGCGCCGGGTTGCTGGCCGCGATCGGCAGCGGCGACGCGATCGTCGCCCCGGCTTGGCTGGAGCCGGACTGCGGCTTTGGTCCCGCAGGTGTGCAGCTGCGCGCCGCGCGCGACGGCGACGCCTACGTCCTCGACGGCATCAAGCGCCACGTATTCCATGCGGCGGCCGCGCAGCAGTTGCTGGTGCTCGCGCGCAGCGGCGGCCCGAACGAGGGGGGCGGCGCGGTCGACCTGTTTCTCGTCGACACCGATGCCCCCGGCGTCCGCCTCGAACAGCAGCGGTCGATGGCGTCCGACACCCAGTACAAAGTGAGTTTCGACGGCGTCCGCGTCCCCGCCGCAAACCGCGTCGGCGCCGCGGGCAGCGGCTGGAAGGCGTGGGAAGCGGCGATGTACGACGGACTCATCCTGCTCGCGGCCTTCGCCGCCGGCGGTGCCGAACGCGCGCTGGAGATCACCGTGCAATATTCAAAGGACCGCGAGCAGTTCGGCAAGCCGATCGGCGCGTTCCAGGCACTCGCGCACTACATGTCCGACGCCAGCGCGGTCGTCGACGGCGCCAGGATGCTGGTCCAGGAAGCCGCCTGGGCCCATGCCAACGGCAAAGACGTGACGCGCCTCGCGCCAATGGCCAAGCTTTTCGCCTGCAAGGCGTTCCGTGACGTCACGCACATGGCGCAGCAGGTGCACGGCGGCATCGGCTTCACCCTCGACTACGACATCCAGCTGTTCTACCGCCGCGCCAAGCAGCTGCAGATGAACTGGTGGGATTCGCGCTATCTGGAAGGGCTGATCGCCGCCGACATCCTCGATCGTGACGCGCCACGCACGATCCCCGACCCGTTCACCGCGTAAGCACACCCGCCCGCACAGGAGCCGCCATGGCAAGACCGAATCCGCTTTACGGCACCGGAATCTTCCGCCGCCGCATTCGCTTGCAGGCGGCGCAGGGGCAGGTCAGCGTCGACCTCGAAGACGGCAACCACGGCTTCCGCCTGCGCCTGTGGCACGACGGCGAGCGCGTCACCACCGTCGAAGTCGACCCGCTACGCATCCCGTTCAACACCTGCGCCGAAGCGCAGCGGCCGCTGCAACGGGTGATCGGCCACCGGCTCGACGAGGACGACGCGACGCTGCGCAGCCGGCTCGTACCCGGCGACAACTGCACGCACCTCTACGACATGGCGGTCCTTGCGGTTGCCCACGCCGCGGCGCACCTGAGCAAGCGTCGCGGTGATGGCATCACCGACGACGGCTGCACGACCTGCCTCTACGACATGGAAGTCGATGACGAACGCGACGGTGTGACGCGTGCGCGGATTGCGTGCAACGGACAGCCGGTGCATGACTGGGCGATCGCCCAGCACACGCTGCACGAACCGGCGGAGCACGCGGGGCGCCCGGTGATGCGCGGCTTCCATGCGTGGGCGTCGAAATCCTTTTCCGGCATGCCGCGGGAAGCGGCATTCGCACTGCAGCGCGCGTATTTCGTCGCGCAGGCCCGCCGCCACAGCTTCGAGCCGGCCGCAGAGCATCCCGGCGCATCCGACGGCATGCCGCAGGGCGCGTGCTACTCGTACAACACCGGCGTCGTCGAGCGCGCCTTCCGCAGCAACGGCACCGTGCGCGATTTCACCGATTCGCCCGAACTATTGCTGAAGTTTCTGCCATGACCCACACCGGAGGCTTCATGACTGCAAACACGCCAGCCGCCGGCCGCGGCGCGCTGGCCGGAATCCGTGTCATCGATTTCGGCCAGATGGTGTCCGCACCCTACTGCGCGAAACTCTTCAGCGACTATGGCGCCGACGTCATCAAGGTCGAACCGCGTGAAGGCGACGCCGCCCGAAGCGCCGGCCCCTTCCCCGGCGACCTGCCGCACCCGGAAAAGAGCGGCCTGTACTTCATCAACAACACCAACAAGCGCGGCGTCACCTGCGATGTCGGCAGCGCCGAAGGCCGCGACCTGCTGCTGCGCCTGCTGCAGCAGACCGACGTGCTGATCGAGAACAACCTGCCGCAGCGCATGCGCGCGTGGGCGCTCGACTACGCGACGCTCGCGGCGACCAATCCCGACCTCGTCGTCATCTCGATCACCCCTTTCGGCCAGAGCGGCCCGTACAGCGGCTGGAACGGCTACGACCTGAACGCCTTTCACCTCTCGGGCGCCAGTTCGCGCTACTGCGGCCGTCCGAACGAGACCCCGCTCGAACACGGCACCTTCGCCGCCGATTACTTCGGCGCCGTCACCGCCGCCGCGTGGGGCCTCGCCGCAGTGTATGGACGCGAACAGGCCGGCGGCGGCCAGCAGATCGACGTGTCCTGCGCCGAAGCGATCGCCGCCACCTTCGTGGGCGGCCAGAACATTGGCTGCTACGCGCAGGAAGGCCGTTTCGACAAGCGCACCGGCGTCGGCATGCCGCTCGGCGCGCCGGCAACGATCCTGCCGTGCCGCGACGGTCACGTATGGATGCTGGCGCTCGAACCCGGACAGTGGAACGGACTGCGCAAGGTCATGGGCGACCCCGAATGGGCCAGCCTGGAGATGTTCCAGGACATGTATTCGCGCGCGCAGAACGCCGACGTCATCTACTCCTTCATCCGCGAGTGGACGATGGAGCACGGCAAAATGGAAATCATGGAAAAGTGCCAGGCCGCCGGCTGCCCGGTCACCGCGGTGTTCACGATCGCCGAGGCCGCCGAGCAGCCGCACCTCAAGGCCCGCGACTACTTCGTCGACATGGAACACCCGCAGCTCGGGCGGCTCAAGAACCTCGGCGCGCCGTTCAAGCTGCCGGCGAGCCCCGGCGGCCCGACACGCCCCGCCCCGCTGCTCGGCCAACACAACGCCGACGTGTATGGCGAACTCCTCGGCCTCAGTGCCGCAGACGTCCGCCAGCTCGCGCGCCGCGGCATTCTCTGAGTTGATGACAGGAGCCTTCCGCATGGCGAATTCTCTGCCCCTGAAGGGCATCCGCGTGGTGAATTTCGGCTGGGTGTGGGCCGGTCCCGTGGTCGGTCAGACGCTCGGCTTCCTCGGCGCCGAAGTGCTCAAGGTCGAATCCGCGGCGCGCGTCGACATGACGCGCAACCTGCCGCCTTTCGCCGACGGCATACCCGGCCCCAACCGCAGCCTGTCGAACCATGCGTGCTGGGCCGGCAACGGTTCGGTGTCGCTGAACCTGAAGGAACCGGAGGCTCTGCAGCTGGCGTGCCGGCTGATCGCGGCTTCCGACGTCGTCGTCGAGAACTTCGGCCCCGGCGTCATGGAACGCCTGGGCCTTGGCTACGAACGGCTGCGCGAAGTGAAACCCGACATCATCCTGTTTTCGATGCCGGCCGCCGGCCTCTACGGCCCGCTCGAACACGTGCGCACCTACGGCCTGAGCCTGACCTCGATCACCGGCCTCGACAGCCTGGTCGGCTACAAGGGCGGCGACCCGGTCCCGGTGGAGAACGCGTTCTCCGACCCCTATGCCGGCATTTTCGGCGCCTTTGCCGTGCTCACCGCGCTGAACCACCGCCGCAACACCGGCCAGGGCCAGCACGTCGATTTCTCGCAGCAGGAAGCGGTGATGCAGATGGTCGGCCCCGCCTACATGGACTATGTGCTCAACGGCCGCATCGGTGGACCGAAGAGCAACGCGCATCCGACCGCCGTCACGGCCCCGTATGCGGTCTTCCCATGCGCCGGCGACGACCGCTGGATCAGCATCGCGGTGTATACCGAAGACGAGTGGCAGGGCCTGATCGCCGCGATGGGCAGCCCTGCGTGGGCAGCCGAGTTCGCGACGCAGTCGGCGCGGCTCACGAACATCGATCCCCTGCACGAACGCATTGCTGCCTGGACATGCGCCTTCGACGACCGCGAACTCGCCGCGCGGCTGCAGGAGCATGGCGTCGCCGCCAGCCCGGTGCTCAACGTCGGCGATCTGCTCGACGACCCGCACTTCAGGGCGCGCGGCACCTTCGTCGAAGTCACGCATCCGCTCGGCTTCCGCGAAACGATCTACGGCGCCTACGTGAAGACCAGCCGCAGCCACCCTGAAATTCACCCCGGCCCGATCATCGGCCAGGACAACGAACGGGTATTCAAGCAGATCCTCGGCGTGTCCGCGGCCGAGTACGAGCGCCTGACGCGAGAAAAGATCATCTATTGACGATACACAGCCCGCCCGCAGATGCCGCCTCATTTGATCCATGGGCGATCCACGGACGATCTGGACAACCGGAGACACGCCATGAAGTTCGCACTCGCCACGCCTGCCCTGAACAACTACCCCGCCGCGATGGCGCCATGGGAGCCGCACGCCGGCGGACCCGAGATCCTGCGCTACGCGCGCAAGGCCGACGAACTGTCGTGGGACTGGCTCACCATCCCCGAGCACATCATCATGCCGACCGAGATGCTGGAGGTCATGGGCTCGCGCTTCGCCGAAGGCATCGCGGCGTCGGCGGTGCTGATGGGCGCGACCCGCCGCATCCACATGCTGACCTACATCCTTGCGCTGCCCTATCGTCACCCGCTGGTGCTGGCCAAGCAAATCGGCACAATGGAATTCCTCGCCGGCGGCCGCTTCACGCTCGGCACCGCGGTCGGCCACCTGGAGCGCGAATTCGAAGCGCTCGGCATCCCGTTCGAAAAGCGCGGCCCGATCACGGACGAATACCTGCAGGCACTGAAGGAAATCTGGACTTCGGACCGGCCGAAGTTCGACGGCGAATACATCAAGTTCGACAACGTCCTCGTCGACCCGAAGCCGGTGCAGAATCCGCATCCGCCGATCTTCATCGGCGGCAACTCGAAGCCGGCGATGCGCCGCGCGGCCGAGCATGGGGATGGCTGGATTCCGTGGCTCGTCACCAGCGAAGACCTGCCCGGCTGCATCGACTACATGAAAAGCCTGCCGGCCTACGAGGAAAAGGCCGACCGCTTCGAAATCCTCGTCACGACGACTGCCTACAAGGTCGAGGACTACTCACACGCAGAAAAGGGCGAAACCCACGTTGCAGCCGACCGCGACAGCGTGCTGCGCGAGATCGAAGCGCTGCAGAAGGCCGGGGCGACCTCGGTGCAGGTGATGCCGCCGAAGCTCTCGACCTTCGGCCAATGCCTCGAGTGGATCGAATGGTACGACCAGGAAATCATCCCTCAATTCCGCTGAGCGCCCAACGCCCATCGAGCACACCATAAAAACGGAGACTATCCATGATGGATAATTACAGATTCCTCACCTTCCGCACCGAGGAAAATGTCGGAATCATTACGCTGAACCGTCCCGAAAAGCTCAACGCACTGAGTTGGGAACTTGCCGAAGAACTCGCGAGCCTGCTCTACAAACTGCGTTATCGCGATGAAGTGCGCGCAATCCTGCTCACCGGTGCCGGCCGCTCCTTCTGCGCGGGCGGCGATGTCGACTGGATCTCCGGCGACAGCGATCGCCCGATGCCCGGCACCTCCGACCCCTTGCGCCCGATTCCGCGCTCGCAGCGCAAAACGCCGGGCGGCCCGTTCATGGACGCGACGCGCCAGTTGATTGCCGTCGACAAACCGGTCATCGCCGCCCTCCATGGCCACGCGGTCGGCGCCGGCCTCGCCTATGCAATGGTTTGTGACCGGCGCTTCGCCGACACCACGACCAAGATGTCGGCAATATTCACTAACGTCGGCGTCGCCCCCGATTGCGGCCTGTCGTGGTTCCTGCCACGCATCGTCGGCCTGCCGACCGCGCTGATGATGGTCGAAAGCGGCAAGACCTTCCGCGCCGAGGAATGCAAGGAAATGGGCCTGATCGACGAACTGGTCCCCGAAGGCACAGCCTTCGCGGCTGCGTTCGACTACGCGAAAACAATCGCGCAGCGCGCCAGCGTCGCCGTCGACATGGCGCGCCGCATGATCCACCTGGGCCAGATCAGCACGCTCGAACAGATGCTCGACTACGAAGGCATCGCGGGCGTCATCGTCGCGTCCTCGCTCGACGCCAGGGAAGGCACGCAAGCTTTCCTTGAAAAACGCAAGCCGGTGTATCGGGGTATTTAGCCCCCACCCCTGCAACCCGGCCGAGCGCAGCGCAGACTGACGCCGGCGCAATTCACACGACATGGCCAACCCCAGCCATTCCGGGCACCCGCTCGGCCATTTGGACCGTTACGGACCACGACGGCCCGCGACATGACATGGAGTTGACATGAGCAAACTGATCGCCGCAACGCTGGCGGCCCTGATCCTTTCTTCCGGCGCCATCGCCGCGGACAAGCCGAAAATGAACGCCCCGGACGCGGTGATGCAGCAAGTGAGAGCCTTGCAGGCCCAGGTGCAGGAACTGAGGGACATCGAGGAAATCCGCGAGCTCAAGCACGCCTATTTCCGTGGCATCGACAGCGCCGACCTTGACCTGCTGCGCGGGCTGATGCATCCCGCGGTCACCGTGCATTTCATCGGCGGCGACTACGAATGGAAACTCGCCGGACGCGATCAATACCTCGAAGCGATCGGCAACAACTTCAACAGCGAAGTCATCGCCCAACACAACGGCCATCACCCGGAGATAAAAATTCTCAGCCCCACTCAGGCCGAAGGCACGTGGTACCTGCACGACAACTTCTACAACCTGCGCGAGAAGCTCTACACCACCGGCACCGCCTTTTACCACGACCGCTACCTCAAGGTGGACGGCAAATGGCTGCTGCGCAGCACCGAATACAAGCGCCATTACGAGATCGTCGAAAAGCTCGACAAGCTGCCGAACATCACCGTCGATTACCTCGCACGCCACGGCCGCAAGGTCGCGCGCCACTGCCACGGCGACGGCCTGTGCCGCGACGACAAGGACACGGCAGCCGCCGTAACTCCGGTGCAATAACCCGTATTGGTGATGCGGGTATCGCGCGGCCGGAATAGATTCCGTCACATACAGCACGCATTGCCAGGGAGCAGGAAAACGCAATGAAACCGGCACCGTTCGATTACTACGCACCGGAAACCCTACCGGAGGCCATTGCGCTGATGGCGCGGCTCGAAAATGAGGGCTGCGACGCGAAAATCCTCGCCGGCGGCCAGAGCCTGATGCCGATGCTGGCGATGCGCGTCGCCCGGCCCGACGCCCTCATCGACCTGCGCCGGCTGACGGCGCTGAACCACATCGCCGAGCACGACGGCATCATCGCGATCGGTGCGATGGCAACGAAGCGAGCCGCCGAGGAATCCACGCTGATCCGCGAACGCCAGCCGCTATTCCACGCTGCCACCCAACTCGTCGGCCACCGCCAGATCCGCAACCGCGGCTCGGTCGGCGGCTCCTTCGCGCATGCCGATCCCGCGTCCGAATATCCGGCAGTCGCGCTGGTGCTCGACATGGAGATGCAGGCGGTCGGCGAAGGGGGCGAGCGTCTCATTCCGGCGTCCGAGTTCTTCGTCACCTACATGACCACCGCGCTAGAACCAGGCGAAATCCTCACCGAAGTGCGTATGCCGATGTTGCCCGCGGGCACCGGCTGGGCGATCCAGGAAATATCACGGCGCAACGGCGACCTCGCGCTGGCCGGCGTCGCGCTGACGCTGCGCTTTTCCGGCGGCCTGTGCGCCGACGCGCGCATCGCGGCCTTTGGCGTCGATGCGACCGCCGTGCGTCTGACCGCCGCTGAGGATGCGCTGGCCGGCCAAAAACCCGACGCTGCCACCTTTGCCCGCGTCGCCGCGATCGCCGCCGCATCGCTCGCCGAACCGATGAGCTGCATCCACGCGTCGGCCGACTACCGCCGGCATCTCATCGGTGTGCTCGTCGAACGCACGCTCGCCGAAGCCGCCGGCCGCGCCCGCTAAAACCGGTCTTTACGAACAGATTGCGAGGTCCGCGATGACGACAATGCAAAAAATCCATGTGACGGTCAACGGTAAATCCCATGCGCGCGAAGTCGAAGCGCGCCTGACGCTGGCCGACTTCCTGCGTCACGAACTGCACCTCGGCGGTACCCACGTCGGCTGCGAGCACGGCGTCTGCGGCGTGTGCACGGTGCTGATCAATGGCCAATCCGCCCGCTCCTGCCTGACCCTCGCGGTGCAGGCAGACGGCGCGAACGTCACCACCGTCGAAGGCCTGCGCAACCGCGAAACCGGCCAGTTGCACCCGATCCAGCAGGCCTTTGTCGACGCTCACGGCCTGCAGTGCGGCTTCTGCACCCCCGGTTTCGTCATGACGACGCTCGAATTGCTCGGCGAGAACCCCGACCCTAGCGACGACGAGATCAAGGACGCGCTCGGCGGCAATCTGTGCCGCTGCACCGGCTACCAGAGCATCCTCGAGTCGGTACGCCTGGCCGCGAGCCGGCTGCAGACCACGCAAAGCGCCTGAGCGCCCCCCGAACCGCACAGGCGAATTCACCCATGGCGATCGAGATCCCCACCCTTCCCGAACAGTTGCCGACCAGCGCGCCGCGTTTCGTCGGCAAAGAGGTCAATCGCATCGAAGACCCGGCGCTGGTCTCCGGTACCGTCGAGTTCATCGACAACCTGTCGTTGCCCGGCATGCTGCACTGCGCGATCCTGCGCAGCCCGCATCCCCACGCGCGCGTCATCAAGGTCGACACGCGGGCTGCCGCAGCGCTCGAAGGCGTCGAGGCGGTGCTCACCGGCGAGGACGTCGGCCGCTGGTGCGCGCCGGCCTTCACCGCCCCCGAAGGCTGGGGCAGCTACTGCATGGCCGTCGACAAGGTCCGCTTCGTCGGCGAACCGGTCGCAGCCGTCGCTGCGACGAGCCGCTACCTCGCCGAGGACGCCCTCGAACTGATCCAGGTCGAATACGAACTGCTCACGCCGGTCGCGAACCCCGACGAGGCGATGGCGCCCGGCGCACCGCTGCTGTTCGAGGAGCGCGGCACCAACGTGATCCAGAGCCGCGAATACACCTGGGGCGAGATCGACCGCGTGTTCGCCGACGCCGACCGCGTCGTCAGCCGCAAATTCCGCTGGAACCGCGTCGGCGCGAATCCCACCGAAACTTTCGGCTGCATCTGCCAGTGGGATCTCGCCGACAACAGCCTCACCTGCCGCGGCGCGTACCAGACGCCGCGCTTCATGGGGCTCGGCCGCGCCGCCTCGCTGAAGCTGCCCGCCAACAAGGTCAGGATCATCACTCACGCGCAGGGCGGCGGCTTCGGTGGCAAGGGCGGCCCTCGCGGCACCGACATCGCTGCGCTGCTGTCGCGCAAGGCCGACGGCCGGCCGGTCAAATACATCGAAGACCGCATGGAATACCTGCTCGCCGGCGGCGGGCAGTCGTGGGACCGTTACTACGACGCCGCGCTCGCGCTGCAGGCCGACGGCACCGTCACCGGCTTCAAGGTCCGCCTCGTCGACGACCAGGGCGCCGGCGCCGAAGGCTACGGCACGATCTCGGCGGCCAAGCCGCTCGCCGCCTTCACCGGCAATTACCGCATCGAAGCCGCGTCCTACGACCTGACGCTGGTCGCCACCAACCGCGCGCCGACCTACCCTTACCGCGGCTACGGCCCCCCGCCGCACAACCTCGTGCTCGAATCGCTGATGGACATCGCTGCGCGCGAACTCGCCGTCGATCCCGCCGAACTGCGTCGCCGCAACTACATCCGGCCGGAACAGTTCCCCTACACAGTGCCGAGCGGCAACGAATACGACAGCGGCAACTACGCGGCAGTGCTCGACCGCGTGCTCGAAATGGCCGACTACAGGGCGCTGCGCGAGGCGCAGGCAAAGGCCCGCGCCGAAGGGCGGCTGGTCGGCATTGGCGTCGTCAGCACCGTCGAACCCGGCGTGTTCGACTGGAACGCGTATGCGACCGTCGGCGTCCCCGGCGTCGGCGTGCCCGAAGGCGTCAAGGTCGCGGTCGACGTCCTCGGCAACGTCACCGTCGCGGTCGGCTTCAACCTGCAGGGCCAGGGCCAATTCACCGTCGCCGCGCAGGTCGTCGCTGACTACCTCGGCGTCGACATGAACGCCGTCAAGGTGGCGACCGCCTCCACCGACGTCGCGATGCCGCATTTCGGCCAGGGCGGCAGCCGGCTCGGCGTTGCCGTCACCGGTGCGATCCTCGGCGCCTGCGAAAAACTCAAGCAGACTTTCTGCCTCCTCGTCGCGCACCTGATGCACACCGGGCCGGAACAGGTCGAACTGATGAACGGCCGCCTGCAGCTCAAGGGCGCGCCCGAACATGGCATGTCGATTGCCGAAGTCGCCGGCGTCATGCTCGCCCGCAGCGACCTGCTGCCGCCGGGCATGGAACCCTGCCCGGAAGCCACTTTCGTGTGGACCGCACCGAACCGCAACCTGCCCGATGACCAAGGGCGCTGCCGCAGCTACCTCACCGCCGCCAACGCCACCCATATCGCGCAGATCGAAATCGACCGACACACCGGGCAGGTCAAGATCCTCGGCTACTTCATCGTCGACGACTGCGGCACGCGCCTCAACCCCGCCTCGGTCGAAGGCCAGCTGCAGGGCGGCGTCGCCCAAGGCGTCGGCGCAGCGCTGTTCGAGGAATACGTCTACGACCCACAGGCCCAGCCGCTGGTGACGACCTTCGTCGACTACCTGATCCCCACGATCCACGAAGTGCCGATGACGACGAAGGATCACCTCGTTACGCCCTCGCCCTTCGCCCCTCTCGGCGCGAAAGGCTGTGGCGAAGGCGCGATCCACACCACGCCCGCAACACTGATGTGTGCGATCAACGACGCGCTGTCGCCGCTCGGCCTCGAAATCCTCGAAACCCCCGCCTCACCGCACCGGCTATGGAAGCTGCTGCACGGGCACGGTGCCGCATGAACGCAAACATCTATTGACGTGCTCTGACCGGAACCACTCCATGCTCAAAACCGACCTCTCCGCCGGCCCGCTCGCCGGGCTGCGCGTCCTCGATCTCTCGACAATGCTCGCCGGCCCCTATGCCGCCACGCTGCTCGGGGACCTCGGCGCCGACGTCATCAAGATCGAATCACACTACGGCGACGAAAGCCGCCACCTCGGCCCGAAACGCGGCGACGAACGCGGCCCCTACCTCAGCCTGAACCGCAGCAAGCGTGATCTGGTGCTCGACCTGCAGCGTGACGAAGCCCAGGCGATCTTCGCCCGCATCGCCGCCACCGCCGACATCCTCGTCACCAACATCCGCGAACCTGCGCTATCGAAACTCGGCCTCGATTACGAGCAAGTCAGGGCGCACAAACCGGACATCATCTGGATCCACGTCACCGCTTTCGGCGCCGACGGACCCTACGCCGGGCGCCCCGGTATCGACTTCCTCGCGCAGGGCTACACCGGCGTGCTCACGCTCAACGGCGACCCCGCCGGCGCCCCGGTGCGCACCGGTTTCCCCGCCGTCGACGTCATGACGTCGCTGCTCGTCAGCAACGCCGCCCTCGCCGCATTACGCGCCCGCGATCTCACGGGAGAAGGCCAGCGCATCGAAGTCTCGCTGCTCGACGCGCTGATGCACGCGCAGGCGAGCTCGATCGGCACCTTCCTCGTGACCGGCGACCGCCCGAAGCGCACCGGCAACCGCAGCCTGTACTTCGCGCCGTCCGGTGTCTATCCGACGAAAGACGGCAAACACGTCGTCATCACTACGCCGGGCGAAAAGTTCTTCGCGAAGGTCTGCCGCGCACTCGACGCCGACTGGGACACCGACCCGCGCTTCCACGACATCCAGGCGCGCCTCGCGAACGAGGACGAGCTCGACCGCGTCATGGCCGAACGCACCCGGCAGTACGAGCGCGACGAGCTCGTCGAAAAGCTTATCGCCGCCGACGTCCTGACCGCACCGATCAACGAAGTCGAAGACGTCATCGAGGACCCGCAGATCCGCCACAACAAGATGATCGTCCCCGTCGACCACCCCGAACTCGGCCGCCTCGACGTCACCGGCATCCCGATCCGCTTCCACGGCACGCCGTGCAGCGTGAGGAAACACCCACCGATGCAGGGCGAGCACACGCGCGAGGTGCTGGGGGAGCTGGGTTATGCGAACGGCGACATCGATGCGCTGATCGACGACGGGCTCGTCGCGGACGTCCCGGAAATGACGCGCAGGCGCGCGGAGCGGAAGGCGAAAAAGACGGCATGACGCCGACGCGTCTTGCTGTCGACGTTTCTTACACCGACGCCCGATGGGCGCATTCTTCGGCGCGTCGGAGAGCATCCGATCAGTCCGAATTGCTGCGATCGTCATACTCGGCGAAGATGGAACAGGCGGCGACGCGTAGGCGCCTTCCCTTCGCACCTCACAGTTTCGCGCCAACAGACTGCTACGCGCCGGCCAGCCCGCTGGCGACGAAGTGCGGGTTGTCCAGGCCCGGCTTGCCGTAGCGCATCTCCCCTCCCCCGATAGCCTGCAGCGAACCTCCCGCGGCGGCCAGTACCGCGTGACCCGCCGCAATGTCCCATTCCATCGTGCGCCCCAGGCGCGGGTAGAGGTCAGCCTCGCCGCTGGCTACCAGACAGATCTTCAGCGACGAGCCGGCGCTCTTGAGGGAGCGGATCTTGCGTGTACCGAGGAAAGCGTCGAGCGCGTGGGCATCGCCATGCGAGCGGCTGGCGACGACGTCGAGGCCGTCGCCGGGCGCGGCGCGGCAGACAATCGGGCGGCGCACACCGTTTTCCTCGACGAAGGCGCCGCAGCCGGCGGCACCGGCGAAGAGCCGGTTCAGCGCCGGAGCCAGGACTACGCCGAGCACCGGCATGCCGTTGTCAATCAGCGCGATATTGACGGTGAATTCGCCGTTGCGGCTGATGAATTCCTTCGTGCCGTCGAGCGGGTCGACCAGCCAGAAGCGTTTGGTCACCTGCGGAACGCGGCCGGCGGCGGCCGCTTCTTCCGAGATCACCGGGATCTGCGGCGCGAGCCGGGTGAGCCTCTCGATGATGAGCGTCTCGGCGCGCTCGTCGGCTTCGGTTACCGGGGAACTGTCGTCCTTGCCGCGTACCGTGAAGTCCGATCCGTACACCTCCAGAACGACCTCGCCGGCCCGGCGGGTGATCGCGATGACCTCTTCGAGCAGCGTGGAAAGTTGCAGCGCCATGACTGAAAACTCCTGATCTTTATCGTTCAAAGGGACTATGCGGAGCAGATGACCTCCGTGCAACAGTACCGATGCGGCACCTGCAGTGAATGCGCAATTGAATGTTTGACAGGGGGCAGCGTGTCGGCAGGAAAGAAGTCGTCAGTCAGCGATCTCAACGCTCGTCGTCGCCGAGCCGTCGAGCTGCGTGTCGCGGGACACACCCTCAAGGCGATCGCGGCCGCGACCGGGCTGACCGCGCCGACCATCATCGCCGCGTACAAGGCCTGGCAGTCCGGAGGATGGGCCGCGGTTCCGGTCAAGGAGCGCGGGCGCAAGAGCGGCGAGGGACGCGTGTTGACGGCCGCGCAGGAGCGGGAAGTCTACCGCCTGCTGATCACGAGCAAACCCGACAGCCAGCGCCTGCCGTTTATGCTTTGGCAGCTCGAAGCGCTGCAGGCCCTGGTGCAGCAGCGCTACTCCCTTGGATTGCCCGCGCGCACCGCGGCGCATTACCTGCAGCGCTGGAGCCTGACGGCAGCGAGGCCGGCCGCGCGGGTCGCCGCTTCGCCGATTTCCGTGCAGCGCTGGTATCGCACCACCTATCGCAGCATCCACGCGCAGAGCCAAGCTGAGAATGGCGAGATCCACTGGATCGACGACACCAGCGTACCCGGTATCGACGGCGGCCTGCGGGCCGGTCTGCTGCGCTCGGTGACCAACCGCGGCAAGGTCCATTGGCTGCCCTACGAGGGCGGCCTGCGTGCGCCGCATCTCGTGGAGTTTTTCGATCGCCTGTCGCGCGGGTCGGAAAAAAAGATCTTCGCGATGCTCGCCGGCATGCAGTGGCAGCGCGCCGCGACCTTCAGCGCGTGGGTCAGCGAGCGGGCCGAGCGGATTCGCCTGTTTCATCTGCCGCAGGCGACGGAGATGCTCAGCGGGGCGCAGATGATGGCAACGCAGATCCGCAATCGCCTCGACGAATCCGCCGCCGCAACCGGACTGTCGGGCGAGGCGCAGACGGTGTCCGCCAGCGCCTCGCCCGACAGTCCGATGCTGACGATGTTGAAGGGGCTGTTAAAACATCAAATGGCGCAAAAGGCGGAAGAGAGACCGCATTACGCTAAATCACGGCAACACAATTCAAAGGACAGCCCGATGACTCTCTCTCACCTTCAGCGGCTCGAGGCGGAAAGCATCCACGCCATGCGCGAGGTTGTGGCCGAGGCCGACAACCCTGTAATGCTTTATTCGATCGGCAAGGACAGCGCCGTGATGCTGCACCTGGCGATGAAAGCCTTCTACCCGGCCAAGCCGCCTTTTCCGCTGCTGCATGTCGACACCACGTGGAAGTTTCACGACATGTACAACTTCCGCGACGAGATGGTGGCCAAGCTCGGCGTCGATCTGCTGACCTACACGAACCCCGAAGGGGTCGCGATGGGGATCAGCCCGTTCAAGCACGGCTCGCAGATCCACACCGACATCATGAAGACCGAGGGCCTCAAGCAGGCCCTTAACAAATACGGCTTCGACGCCGCGTTCGGCGGGGCGCGGCGCGACGAAGAGAAATCCCGCGCGAAGGAGCGCATCTTCTCGTTCCGCTCCGCGCAGCACCGCTGGGACCCGAAGAACCAGCGCCCGGAACTGTGGAAGCTGTACAACACCCGCAAGCTCAAGGGCGAGTCGATCCGCGTGTTCCCCCTGTCGAACTGGACCGAACTGGATATCTGGCAATACATCCACCTCGAGAACATCCCGATCGTGCCGCTGTACTTCGCCGCCCGGCGCCCGGTTGTCGAGCGCGACGGCATGCTGATCATGGTCGATGACGAACGGATGCCGCTCAACCCGGGCGAGGTGCCGATGATGCGCAGCGTGCGCTTCCGCACCCTCGGTTGCTACCCGCTCACCGGAGCAATCGAATCCGAGGCCACCACGCTTCCGCAAATCATCCAGGAAATGCTGCTGGCCAAGACCTCCGAGCGCCAGGGGCGGGTCATCGATCATGACTCGGCGGCATCGATGGAGAAGAAAAAACAAGAGGGGTATTTCTGATGGGACACGTATCCGAGCTGATTGCCGAGGACATCGAGCAATACCTGAAGGTGCACGAGCACAAGAATCTGCTGCGCTTCATCACCTGCGGCAGCGTCGATGATGGCAAGAGCACGCTGATCGGTCGCCTGCTGTACGAGTCGAAGTTGCTCTTCGAGGACCAGATGGAAGCGCTGGAGATCGACTCGAAGAAGGTCGGTACCCAGGGCGGCGAACTGGACTTCGCGCTGCTCCTCGACGGCTTGGCCGCCGAGCGCGAGCAAGGCATCACGATCGATGTGGCCTACCGCTTCTTTTCGACCGAAAGGCGCAAGTTCATCGTTGCCGACACCCCCGGCCATGAGCAGTACACGCGCAACATGATTACCGGCGCCTCGACCGCGGATGTCGCCGTCGTGATGATCGACGCGCGTCGCGGCGTGCTCACGCAGTCGAAGCGGCACAGCTTCCTCGCGTCGCTGATCGGCATCCGCAAGGTGGTGCTGGCGGTCAACAAGATGGACCTGATGGATTATTCGGAGAAGGTGTTCAGGACGATTGTCGACGACTACCGCGCCTTCGCGCGGCAGATCGGCCTCGAGGACATCACTCCGATTCCGATGTCGGCGCTGCGCGGCGACAACATCACGACCCAGAGCGAACGGATGCCCTGGTACCGCGGCACGACGCTGATGGGCTATCTCGAAACCGTCGAAGTTGACGAGACGCGCCAGCAAAAGCTGCCGTTCCGCCTGCCGGTGCAGTGGGTCAATCGACCGAACCTCGATTTCCGCGGCTTTACCGGCACCATTGCCAGCGGCGTGATTCGCCCCGGCGACCGCATCCGTGTGCTCCCTGCAGGACGCGAGAGCCATGTCGCACGCATCGTCACGCTCGACGGAGATCTGCAGCAGGCGGTGGCCGGGCAGTCGGTCACGCTGACGCTCACCGACGAGGTCGACATCAGTCGCGGCGACGTCCTCGCGACCTCGGAGAACCCGGCCGGCGTCGCCGATCAGTTCCAGACCACGATCGTGTGGATGCACGAACAGCCGATGCTCGGCGGCCGCCCTTACCTGATGAAGATCGGCGGCAAGACCGTCACCGCGACGCCGTCGGCTCCCAAACACAAGATCAACGTCAACACGATGGAGCATCTGGCGGCCAAGGAGCTCGCGCTCAACGAAATCGGCGTCGTCAACCTCGCGACCGACCAGTCGATTGCGTTTGACGCCTACCAGGACAATCGCGACACCGGCAGCTTCATCCTCATCGACCGTCTCAGCAACGCCACGGTCGGCGCCGGGATGATCGAGTTCGCGCTGCGCCGCTCGCAGAACATCCACATGCAGCACGTGGACGTGAACAAGAAGGCGCGGGCCGAACAGATGGGGCAAAAGCCGGTGCTGCTGTGGTTTACCGGGCTGTCCGGCGCGGGCAAGTCGGCAATCGCGAACCTGCTGGAGACACGTCTGTATGCGCGCGGCCGGCACACCTATCTGCTCGACGGTGACAACGTGCGGCACGGCCTCAATCGCGATCTCGGCTTCACCGACGCCGATCGCGTCGAGAACATCCGCCGCGTGGCCGAAGTCGCGAAGCTGATGGTGGACGCCGGCCTGATCATCATCACCGCCTTCATCTCGCCGTTCCGCGCCGAGCGCCAGATGGCGCGCAGCCTCGTGGCCGAAGGCGAGTTCATCGAGGTGTTCATCGACACGCCGCTCGCGGTGGCCGAGGAACGTGATCCCAAGGGCCTGTACAAGAAGGTTCGTCGCGGCGAGCTGAAAAATTTCACCGGAATCGACTCGCCTTACGAGGTGCCGACGAATCCTGACATCCACATCGAGACGACGAAGCTGACGGCCGAGGGAGCGGTCGATCGCATCCTCGACGTGCTGATCGAACGGGGCGTCATCGGCAAGGACTTGTGACGTAACAGCCGCGCCCATGAGGTGACGGGCAATCGCGGGCAGCAAACCGCCGAACTGCACGGAGGTTCGCTGCTCCAGCGGAATCTTTCGCTGCGCGCAAATTGGATTACCCGCTGTATCTCGCGCCCACGAAGGGCGCGTCCGATACATACGAGGAGGCAAGTTGGATATCGGATTGAACGCGTTGGCAGGGCTCGTGGTTGGCATCATGGTGGGTGCCACCGGCGTCGGAGGCGGCGCGGTGATGACGCCGTTGCTGGTCCTGCTGATGGGCGTCGCCCCGAACACTGCCGTCGGAACGGATCTGATCTTTGCATCGGTGACGAAGGCGTTCGGCGTCGGCGCCCATCACGCGAAAGGGCGGGTCGATTGGCAGGTCGTACGCCGCCTCGCCGCGGGGAGTCTCCCTGCCGCGATTGCGACCCTGATCTGGCTGCAGTCGATGGAATCGGCCGGAGACCGGCACGGGCTCATCGTGGCCGCCCTCGGCGCCGTTCTCTTGTTCACTGCCGTTGCGATGGCGTCAAAGCCGTTCTTGGCAAAGCTCGGCAAACAGCGGCGGCTCGCGGACCCGACCCGCTTCAAGAAATATCAGCGGCCGCTCACGGTATTCGCAGGCATTGCCCTCGGCTTTCTCGTCACGCTGACATCGATCGGCGCCGGGGCGCTCGGGGCGGTCATGCTCCTGTTCCTTTACCCGCTGAGACTCACCCCCGCAAAGCTGGTCGCGACCGATCTGGCTCACGCGATACCCCTCGCGCTGGTCGCGGGCGCGGGCCATCTCCTCATCGGCAACGTCGACTTCGTGCTGCTCGGCCAACTCCTGCTCGGATCCCTCCCGGGCGTCTGGATCGGCTCTCACCTGGGCGGCAAGTTGCCCGACAACGTCCTGCGGCTCTGCATTGCGCTCGTACTCGGCGGCGTTGGCATGAGGCTGGTCAGCACATGAAAAAGCGCGCGCCATCGACCGACGCATATTCCGTTTGCGCGTAATTCCTTTCTCCCATCAGGAAAATAAAACAATGACATCAGACCCGATCGACGAACACCTGCTGAGCGGCCGGACCTGGGCCGATTTCTGCGATCACTTGAAGCGCTGCGGCGAGCAGATCCTGCGTCCGGAGGCGCCGGCGGACCTGCAGACGCGCGCCGAAGGTTACCGCTACCTGACGCGCTTGCTGCGCATCGGCCTCGAGATGCACATCGAGTTCGCCGACCCGGCGCACCCGGGGTTCTTCAAGACGTCCCACGAAACCGCGAAGATCGGCGCCGACAACCCGGACAATCTCTACGAGTATTCGCGTCTCGATGGACGGCACGAATACCGCATCAGCGGGCACCGGGGCTCGGTGGCGTATCTGAGCTTCGGCACGCAGAAAGGTGGTTATGAAACCGACGGCACGCTGATCCAGACCGGCTTCATCGACGCGAGCCGACTGCAGGTCGAAGCCGACGGCAGCTTCGAGATCTGGCTGAGTCGGACGCCCCGGCCCAGCAACTGGTTGCCGATGGAAGAGGCGACGAACTCGGTGATCGTGCGCCAGACCTTCCTCGACCGCAAAAACGAACAGCCGGCCAAGCTGCATATCGAGCGCGTCGGCACCGTCGAGCCGCCGGCCGCGCTGGACCCTCATGTTCTGCACCGGGCCCTCGGACGGGTCGGCAGCTTCGTCGAGAACACGGCGCGCCTGTTCGCCGACTGGGCGGCCAGTTACCAGCCGAATACGAACCAGCTGCCGCCGGCCGATCAGGCGCTGTGCCAGGCGGTGGGCGGAGATCCGAACATTTTCTATTACCACTCCAGCTGGGCGCTGAACGACGACGAGGCGCTGGTGATCGAGGTCGAGAAGGTGCCGGAGTGCGACTTCTGGAACCTGCAGATCAACAACTACTGGATGGAATCGCTGGACTACCGCCATCACCGCATCTGCATCAACAAGCACGCCGCGCGTTACGACGAGCGCGGGGGCGTGACGCTGATCCTCAGCCGTCAGGACCCCGGCCATCCCAACTGGCTGCAAACCGCCGGACTCAGGCAAGGGACGATGTGCCTGCGCTGGGTCGGCGCCCGACAGTACTGCCATCCCACCACCCGCGTAGTGAAAGTCACCGATCTCCAGGAGGCCCGATGAACACGCCCGCCCATACCCCCGTACTCGGTGTCGACAGCCCGCAAGCCGACGATCTGGCGCAGCAGATCAGGGCGTTGCAGGCCGAGGTGCAGGCGCTGAAGGACATCGAGGAAATCCGCCGCCTCAAGTACGCGTACTTCCGTGGCATCGACAGTGCGGATCTCGAGCTGCTGCGCGAGGTGATGCATCCCGACATCACCGCGCATCTCGTCGGCGGCGGCTACGAATGGAAGCTCGCCGGGCGCGACCAGTACCTCGAAGCCATCGGCAACGGCTTCAACAGCGAGGTCATCGCGCAGCACAACGGCCACCACCCCGAGATCCGTCTCGTCAGCCCGACCGAGGCCGAAGGCACGTGGTACCTGCACGACAACTTCTACAACCTGCGCGAAAAGCTCTTCACGACCGGCACCGCGTTCTATCACGACCGCTACGTCAGGGTGGACGGCAAGTGGCTGCTGCGCAGCACCGGATACAGGCGTCATTACGAGTTCGTCGAGAAAATCGACAGGATGCCGAACATCACCGCCCATTACCTCGCCCAGCACGGCCGCAAGGTGAAAACCACCGATCCTCAGGAGACCCGATGAACATGCCCGCCCCGACCCCCGCACTCAGCGTGGAGAACCTGCTCGAGTGCGCCAGCGCCGCCGCCGGCGGCTTGCGCAACTTCGGCTCGGACAACTACCGCGAAGCGCTCGGGGTGCTGCTCGCGGCCCTGGCCGAGGAGGCCTGCCTGTCGCCCCAGGGGCAGCAAATGCTGCACGACAAGCTGGTGTCCCAGTTGGTCAACCGCCTCGTGATGGAGGACTACCTCGCCCGCCATCCCGAAATCCTGCAGCAGCCGATCGAGGATCCGCTCGTGATCGTCGGCCTGCCGCGCACCGGCACGACGATGCTGCAGCGCACGCTGGCGGTCGACCCCCGGCTGTATTCGGCTGCTTGGTGGGAAACCCGCTATCCGGCGCCGCTCGAGGGCGAGAGCTTGGCCGAGCCGCGCCGACGCCTCGAGCTCGCGTGCGCCGAGGTCGAGATGATGCGGCAGGTCATTCCGCAGATCCTCGCGATCCACCCGCTGGACGCGATGCTCGCCGACGAGGAATTCATGCTCATGGAGCACTCGTTCATGTGCGCGATGGATGCGTACGTCAATGTGCCAAGCTACACCCGCTGGCTCGACGGGCAGGACCAGCGTCCGGTGTACATGCAGCTCAAGAAGATGCTGCAGTTCCTGCAGTGGCAAAAGACCCGGCGAGGCGTTCCCGCCGCGCAGCGCTGGCTGCTCAAGGCCCCGCAGCATCTGCACACCCTGGAGCTGCTGCTCGAGGTGTTCCCGAAGGCGCAGATCATCCTGACCCACCGCGACCCGGCCAAGACGATTCCGTCGATGGCCAGCATGGCCCACACGCTGTGGCAGATGTACAGCGACGAGCCCGATCCGAGGGTCGTCGGCGAGCAGTGGAACAGCCGCATGGCGCGGGCGATCCGGCATGCGATGCAGGTGCGCGATCAGACAGCGCCGGAGCGCTTTCTCGACATCCGTTTCGAGGACACCGTGCGCAACCCGCTCGGCGTGCTGGAGGCGGTGTATGCGTTTGCCGGCATACCGTTCACCGAGGAGGTCCGCGGCGCGATGCAGCAGTGGCTCGCGAACAACACGCGGGAGACGCGCGCCGCGCACGATTACAGCCTCGAGCGCTTCGGCCTCAGCGAGCAGCAGATGGAGCGCGATTACGCCGACTACCGCCGGCGTCATATCGCCGAAGCCGCGGCCTGACGGCATGCCTCGGCACCCGAAGTCCCATAGCCAGAAGCCATAACAGGAGACAACAACCATGCTGGACCTCGAAGCCATCGAGCGCATCAAGCAGCTCAAGGCCCGCTATCTACGGGCGATCGACACCTGCAACATCGAAATGCTGCGGGGCATCCTCACCGAGGACGTCGTGCTGTCGTTCAAGAGCCCGGCGTACGAGCACCGTGTCAGCGGTCTGGACGCGGCGCTCGACTTCTACCGCGCGTCCTTCACCCCTACCCGGCTCGCGATGCACAACGGCCACACGCCGGAAATCGAGGTCCACGGCGACGAAGCCAGCGGCCTGTGGTACCTGAACTACGTGTTCATCAACCTCGAGGACAAGACCCACCTCAACGGCGCCGCGATCTACGAGGACCGCTACGTCAAGGTCGACGGCGAGTGGCGCATTGCCCGCACCGGCTACACCACGCTGCTCGAAACCATCGAACCGCTGCGCGAGAGCCTGCAGATCATCTCGAAGCCGATCAACTGAGCCACCACCGCGATTTCAGGGAGCCAGCTATGGCGAAAGCAGAAAATATCGTGACCTCGATCACCGTCGAGATCGATGTGCCGGCGGCGCTCGTCTGGGAAGTGCTCACCGACCTGCCCAACTACGCGACCTGGAACAGCTTCTGCCCCGGCATCGAGTCGACGCTGCGGATCGGCGATCCGGTGCGGATGCAGGTCCGGGTGCCGGGAACCGACAGGACGGAGCCGGTCCACGAGTACCTCGTGGCCTTCGAGCCCGAACAGTTGCTTTCCTGGGAACAGTACCCGGTGCCGGAGAACAAGGATGCCGCGCGCCGTGACCAGTACATCCAGGCCCTGGGGCCGAACCGTTGCAGCTACTTCACCACCGACATCTTCCTCGGCGTCAACGCCGACAAGATCATGGCCGAGCACGGCGCGTGGGTGAAGGAAGGTTTCGACAACGTCGCCCGCGACCTTAAACGCTATGCCGAGGCGCTCTACACCCGGCGGGCCCGAATCGAGCCCGCCCAATAACCACAGGAAGGACAACAACAGATGCTGCTCAAAGACAAAGTCGTGATCGTTTCCGGTATCGGTCCCGGACTCGGCGTGAAGATGGCCGTTCTGGCCGCCCAGGAGGGGGCCAAGGGCGTGGTCCTGGCCGCGCGCACCGCCGCCAAGCTGGACGACGCCGAACGCGCGATCCGCGAGGCCGACCTGGCGACCCCCGTGCTCAAGCTGCCGACCGACATCAGCCGCAAGGGCGATTGCGAACGCCTCGCGGCGCAAACGGTAGAGCGCTTCGGACAGATCGACGCGCTGATCAACTCGGCCTATCTGCACGATTTCGGACCGGTCGAAAGCTCCGATATGGACGACTGGCGCCGGCTGATGGAGGTCAATCTCTACGGCAGCATGAACATGACCTATGCCGTGCTGCCGCAGATGAAGCGGCAGCGCAGCGGCAGCATCGTCATGGTCAACACGATGGCCACGCGCAAGCCCTATTCACCGGAAGCCGGCTATGCGGTTTCGAAGGGCGCGCTGAGCACGGCCGCGCAGTACCTCGCGGGGGATCTCGGCCAATACGGCATTCGCGTCAATTCCACCTATATGGGATGGATGTGGGGCGCCTCGCTCAAGGACTACTTCGAGCGCCAGGCCAGCCAGTCGGGAGTCAGCGTCGAGTCGCTGAAAGCCGAGTTGGCCAAGGACATTCCGCTGCGGGAAATCCCGGAAGACGGGGAATGCGCCAAGGCGGTCATCTTCCTCGCCTCCGATTACGCGAAGGTGATCACCGGCGCCCAGCTCGACGTCAACGGCGGCCACTTCCTGCCGTACTGAGGCGGCGAAAGAGAGCTCGCGATGGCCGGCTCGGGAGGAGTCTCCCCGGGCCGAGCCAGACCTCCGCATGACGCGCCGGCCGAGGCGCAGTATCGCGATGAATCGGTGTAGCGGCGCGAGGCGCCGCAATACGCTCAACGACGGGTGTCGGCGATCAACCGTCCGAGCGCGATCGCGATCAGCGACACCGCCGCGGCCACGTAGCCGACAGTGTCGAAGCCTTGCAGGCTGCCGTCGGCCGCGCGCTCGATGACGGAGCCGGTGAAGAGCGCGCCCGCCCCCATGCCGAGCTGCGTGACGACGCCGTTCCACATCATGAATGCGCCGCGCGACGCCGGTGCGGGCACTTCGGACAGCAGCGCGAGCGCCGGCACCCAGCGCGCATAGACGACGACGAAGAACACCCAGCCGAGCGCGAGCGCCGCACCGAGCGGCAGGCGCGGCGCGTCGGTGACGAGCAGGATCGCGGCGGCCGACAGCAGCATCGCGAGCGCGAACACCGTGCAGCGGCCGTGGCGGTCGGCGAGCCGGCCCGCGAGCGGCGACGTGAAGAAGCTCAGCGCGCCGGCGCCGAGATAGACGAGCGGCAACTCGCTTTCGGCGATGCCGACGTTGCCGACCCAGTACGGCGCGACGTAGGCGACGACCGCATACGCCGAGAACGTCACCGCAAAGGTCAGCGCGAACGCGGTCGCGGAGCGGCGTGCCGTGAACGCGGCCGCCACGCTATCGGCACGCGACGTCGCGAGCTCGCGGGCGTGCGGCAGCGCCGGCACGTGTCGCGCAACGCCGTACGCTGCGACGACCGACAGCAGCGCGAGCGCGGCGAAAACGCTGCGCCAGCCGAGCGCCGACGCGAGCGCGAGGCCGAGCGGCACGCCGAGCACCGCCGCGAGCGCGTGGCCGGTCATCACGCGACCGATCGCGGATGCGCGGCGTTCCGGCGGGACCGCATCGGCGACGATCGTCTGGATCATCGCCGACAGCACGCCGCCGCTGATGCCGGCGAGCAGCCGCGCGGCGAAGAGCGCGTCGGCGCTGCCTGCCGACGCCGTCAGCAGCAGCGACAGCAGGAAGCCGCAGTAGACGATACGCAGTAGCCTGCGGCGGTCGAAGCGGTCGATGACGCTGCCGACGACGACACCGGCGATGCCGGCACTGACGGTATAAGCGAACACGAGCGCGCCGAGCCCGCTTGCGGGCATGCCGAAGGCGCGGATGAAGTGCGAGCCGAGCGGCATCATGATCATGAAGTCGATCAGATGCGTCATATGTACGACCCGCAGCACGGCGATCAGGCGGCGCGGGTCACCCCGCAAGCCGCCCGGTTCAGTGAGGGGCATTCCCCGCGGCGGGCGAAACGTCGTCGGGCGCCCAGTAGGCCCTCATCGCACGGATCTTCAAGGCGTCATCCAACTCGATCACCTCGATCACCGCGATTCGGATGCCGCCGTCGGGGGTGTCGGCGAGAACGTCGAACGCCATCGCGGCGGCATTGCCGTGCGAGGCACGGATCGGCGCCACGAGTTCGATGTGCGCCCGCATCGCTACCGCCTTGTCGTAGAACGCTGTAATCGCGTCGCGGCCGCGCACGACCATGCCGCCGCCGACAGGGTCTTCGATGGTGGCGTCATCGGCGTAAAGCGCGACGACCTTCTGCACATCGCCGGCGTTGAGACCTTCGATCATGCGTTCGAGCACGCTGCGCATCTGCCGGAATCTCGTCACCGGAATTCTCTCCACGCTGTTTTCATGCGCCGACCCCGCCCTGCGCCATGACGACATACTGGCTGGTCTGTACCACGTCGAGCTTGTCGAAGTCGATGAAACGTGCACAACTTTCGCGCATGATCGCCTCGTTGCGGCGGTATTTGTCCTCGTCGCCGGCTGCGTCATAGAACGCCTGCAGGTTGCCGAAGGCGGCAGGCGGAAAGCCTTCCTCGACGATGGCGTCATAGCGCGGCGCATCGAAGGTGAGCGCGCGGGTGACGACGTTCTGCACGTAGAGGAAGGTGTCCTGCGTGTCGATCGCGACCTGCGTATGCGAGCCGAGCCAGATGTCCAGCCAGGCTTCACGATTGACGCGCGGCGGGCGCCGGAACATTGCGATCTGTGCAAAACCTTCGGTGCGCTCGCCGGGCTTCGGCGGGTAGCGACGGTTGACGATAGGATGCGACTCGGTGACGAGGTAGGCTGCGAAACGACTGACAAATGGTACGACCGCATCGTCGAAGGGCCGGCGCCGATCCTCGTTGGCCGAGTGCAGCCACACCGAAATCAACGCTTCCATTGGGGGGCGTGTCGACTGGAAGTTGGGCGCGGCATCGCGAACCGACTCGTCAGCGATATTGAGCTGCAGACCAAGCGCCCCCCGTTCGACAAATTTTGGCGCAAGCTCGCGGCGCAAACGTTCGCCGAATTCGGCGAGCTCCACACGGGGATCGCGCCACAGCACGTAGATGACCTTTTCCATCACGACTCTCCAAGAAAACCCTGATCGGGGGGCGTTTCGGGCATGTTTGCCGAAAGAAGCCGGTTTATCCGCGGATGCTGCAGCATGGGACTGCCCGCGGAGTTGATTGACCCGCCGCTCACACGCGACGGGGATTGCTTGCCGCCGGAGGGGGGGCGCACTGCTTACATCAAAGCATCGTTCAGCGCGTGGAGCGCCTTGCTGCCCGGGCAAAGATAGGCGTCGCCGAGCTGGTTCAGCGGCTTTTCGACCGTGTTGAGGTGGCTGTGCATGTCCTGCGCGCTGCTGTCGACATACAGCAGGCCGGTGACGATCTCGCCGAGCGCCTGGCGTTCCTGCAGGTGGTTGATCGCGCCGATGCGGTCCGACGGGTCGTAGTCGATGTCGAGCTTGCGCAGATGCAGGATCGAACCGTCGTGCTGCACGATGCGGCGCAGCGAACCCGGCGGATATGATGCCTCGATCGGATCACGTGGCAGGATCACTTCGACGCGGTTGACCGCTTCGTTGTGCTGGCGCACGTAGTCGTAGCTGCGCGTCGAGCCGCTGTGGTTGTTGAAGGTCACGCACGGGCTCAGCACGTCGATCAGCGCCGGGCCGTTGTGGCACAGCGCGCCCTTGATCAGCGGCACGAGCTGCTCCTTGTCGCCGGAGAAGCTGCGCGCGACGTAGGTGGCGCCGAGCTGCAGCGCGAGCGCCGCGAGGTCGATCGGGCTGTCGCTGTTGAGGACGCCTTTCTTGCTCTTCGAGCCCTTGTCGGCGGTCGCCGAGAACTGGCCTTTGGTCAGGCCATACACGCCGTTGTTCTCGACGATGTAGGTCATGTTCACGCCGCGGCGCATCGCGTGGGCGAACTGGCCGATGCCGATCGACGCCGAGTCGCCGTCGCCCGACACGCCCAGGTAGATCAGGTTGCGGTTGGCGAGCGCAGCCCCGGTGAGCACCGACGGCATGCGCCCGTGCACCGAGTTGAAGCCGTGCGAGTTGCCGAGGAAGTAGTCGGGCGTCTTCGACGAGCAGCCGATGCCGGAGAGCTTGGCGACCTTGTGCGGCTCGATGTCGAGGTCGAAGCACGCCTGCACGATCGCGGCGCTGATCGAGTCGTGGCCGCAGCCGGCACACAGCGTCGAGATCGCCCCTTCGTAGTCGCGGCGCGTGTAGCCGAGCGCGTTACGCGGCGCGTCGGCGCTGAGGAGTTTCGGTTTGGCGAGATAGGTCATGAGGCCACCTTGCGGATCGGACTGATTTTGCGCTCGGACAGGGCATCGGCGATCCGGCCGCTGATGAAGCGCGCGGTGATCGGCGAGCCGTCGTAATGCAGCACGCGCACGAGCTTCTTCGGGTCGATCTCGCCTTCGTTGATCAAGAGCGAACGCAGCTGCCCGCTCTCGTTCTGCTCGACGACGAACACCTGCTCGTGCTCGGCGATGAACTGCATGATCTCGTCGCAGAACGGGAAGCCGCATACGCGCAAGGTGTCGACGTGGATGCCGTCGGCTTCGAGCAGCGCGCTCGCCTCGGCCATCGCGGGACTCGTCGAGCCGAAGTGGATCGCACCGAAGCGCGTCGGCTGCGAGGCCGCGTGCAGCACCGGGGCCGGCACGAGGTTTTTTGCGGTGTCGAATTTCCTCCGCAGCCGCTCCATGTTGTAGACGTAGTCGGCGCCCGACTCGCTGTACTTCGCGTACGCGTTGCGCGTCGTGCCGCGCGTGAAGTACGCGCCTTTGGTCGGATGGGTGCCGGGAATCGTCCGGTACGGGATGCCGTCGCCATCGACGTCTAGATAGCGGCCGAAGTCCTTGCCCGCTTCGAGCTCTTCGTAGGTCATCAGCTTGCCGCGGTCGTAGCGGCGGCTGTCGTCCCAGTCGAACGGCTTGCACAGCGATTCGTTCATGCCCATGTCGAGGTCGGACAGCACGAACACCGGCGTCTGCAGGCGGTCGGCGAGATCGAAGGCGAGCGCGCCGAACGTGAAGCATTCGTACGGGTTTTCCGGGAACAGCAGCACGTGGCGCGTGTCGCCGTGCGACGCGTACGCGCAGGCCAGGAGATCGGACTGCTGCGTCTTCGTCGGCATGCCGGTCGACGGGCTGCCGCGCTGCACGTCGAAGATCACCGCCGGAATCTCGGCGAAATACGCCAGGCCGAAGAATTCCTGCATCAGCGAGATGCCGGGGCCGGAGGTCGCGGTGAAAGCGCGCGCGCCGTTCCACGCCGCACCGATGACCATGCCGATCGACGCGAGCTCGTCTTCGGCCTGCACCGCGGCGTAGCGCGCGTGGCCGCTGTCGGGGTCGGTGCGGTACTTGCGGCAGTAGCTCGTGAAGGATTCGATGACCGACGTCGAGGGCGTGATCGGGTACCAGCCCGCCACGGTCGCGCCGCCATACACCGCGCCCAGGCCGCACGCGCTGTTGCCGTCGATGAAGATGCGCTCGCCTACGGCGTCGGCGCGCCGGATCGTCAGGCCGATCGGGTGCGGCAGGTGCTCGCGCACATAGTCGTAGCCGAGGCGCAGCGCATGGATGTTGGCCTGGATCAGCGGATCCTTGCCGCGGTAGCGATCGACGATGAGCGCTTCGGCGACGGCGAACTCCATGTCGAGCAGCGCGATCAGGGCGCCGACGTACATGACGTTCTTGAACAGCTGGCGCTGGCGCGGATCGGTGTATTCGCGGTTGCAGATCGCCGTCAGCGGCACGCCGAGCACGGTGATGTCGTCGCGGAACTTCGACGCGGGAAGCGGCTTCGTCGAGTCGTAGAAGAGGTAACCGCCGGCATCGAGGCTCGCGACGTCGCGGTCCCAGGTCTGCGGGTTCATCGCGATCATCATGTCGCAGCCGCCGCGTGCGCCGAGCCAGCCGGCTTCGGACACGCGCACCTCGTACCAGGTCGGCAACCCCTGGATGTTCGACGGGAAGATGTTGCGCGGCGCGACCGGCACGCCCATGCGCATCACCGCCCGCGCGAACAGTTCGTTGGCCGAGGCCGAACCCGAACCGTTGACGTTCGCGAACTTGATGACGAAGTCGTTGATGCTGGCGATCGATTGTGCGCTTGTCATGACCTGGGCGCCTCCGCTCCGGCTTGTGCTACGTCGATAGTGAATTTCTGCATGTCCCACGCCCCGGTCGGGCAGCGCTCGGCGCACATGCCGCAGTGCAGGCAGACGTTCTCGTCCTTGACCATCACCCGCCCGGTCTTGAGCCCTTCGGCGAGATACAGCGCCTGCTCCCGGTTCTTCGCCGGCGCCTTGAGCCGTCCGCGCAGCTCGTCCTCTTCGCCGTTGGCAGTGAACGTGATGCATTCGGTCGGGCAGATGTCGACACAGGCGTCGCACTCGATGCACAGCTTCGGCGTGAACACCGTCGCGACGTCGCAGTTGAGGCAGCGCTCGGTCTCGCCGCATGCGAGCTTCAAGTCGTAGCCGAGTTCGAATTCGAGCTTGATGTCCTTCAACGCCTCCTCGAGCGTCTTCACCGGCACCTTGCGCCGCGCTTCCTCGGACACGTGGTTGTCGTAGCTCCACTCGTGGATGCCCATTTTCTGGCTGACGAGGTTCACCAGCGGCCCGGGGCGCTGGGTCAGCGGTTCGTTGCGGCAGAAGAGGTCGATCGAGATCGCCGCTTCGTGGCCCTGCGCAACCGCGGTGATGATGTTCTTCGGTCCCAGCGCCGCGTCGCCGCCGAAGAACACGCGCGGCAGCGTCGATTGCAGCGTCTTCGCATCGAGCACCGGCATGCCATGGCGGTCGAACTCGACGCCGATGTCGCGCTCGATCCACGTGAAGGCGTTTTCCTGGCCGATCGCGAGCAGCACCTCGTCGCATTCCCTATGCACGTCGGGCTCGCCGGTCGGCACCAGCGAACGGCGCCCGGCGGCGTCGTATTCGGCCTGCACCTTCTCGAACAGCACCCCCGTGAGGCGCCCGTTGTCGTGCGTGAAGGCCTTCTGCACGAGGTAGTTGTGGATCGGGATGCCTTCGTGGATCGCGTCCTCCTTCTCCCACGGCGAGGCTTTCATCTCGTCGAAACCGCTGCGGACGACGACATGCACGTCCTCGCCGCCGAGGCGCCGCGCCGAACGGCAGCAGTCCATCGCAGTGTTGCCGCCGCCGAGCACGATGACGCGCCGGGCGATCTTCGTCACGTGGCCGAACGCGACGTTGGCGAGCCAGTCGATGCCGACATGGATGTGTGCTGCGGCCTCCTTGCGGCCCGGCAGGTCGGCGTCGCGCCCGCGCGGCGCGCCGGTGCCGACGAACACCGCGTCCCAGTTGCCGGCGAGGAGTTCACGCAGGCTGCCGATCCATTCATTCTGGCGCAGCTCGACGTCGAGCCCGGCGACATAGCCGCACTCCTCGTCGATGACGCTGTCGGGCAGGCGGAATTTCGGGATCTGGCTGCGCATCATGCCGCCGGCCGACTGGCCGCTGTCGAACACGGTGACGCTGTAGCCCTGCACCGCCAGATCGCGCGCGACCGTCAGCGAAGCGGGACCGGCGCCGACGCAGGCGATGCGCTTGCCGTTCTTCACCGTCGGCGCTTTCGGCAGCAGTTCGTGGATGTCTTCCTTGAAATCGGCCGCGACGCGCTTCAGGCGGCAGATCGCCACCGGTTCCTTGTCGACGCGCCCGCGCCGGCACGCCGGCTCACAGGGGCGGTCGCAGACGCGGCCGAGAATGCCGGGGAACACGTTCGAGCGCCAGTTGAGCAGGTACGCGGCGGCGAAATCGCCTGCTGCGATCTGGCGAATGTATTCGGGGACGGGGGTATGGGCCGGACAGGCCCACTGGCAGTCGACGACCTTGTGCAGGTAGTCGGGCGCGCTGATGTCGGTCGGTTTCAAGGGCGGCCTTCACTACCTTCAGGTTTTCGGCGCGCGCTTAGTCGGTTCAATACCGGTCAGGCGGGCGAGGTTCAGGCCGAGGATGTTGGCCTTGTCCTGCTCGGTGACCTGCGCGTAGCCCCATTTCTCCTGCAGTTCCTCGGGCATGTGCAGATTCTTGATGTAATTGACGACACGGCCCAGATCGTCGAACGGCAGGTCGAAGCCGAGCACGATCTTTTCCGACGTCATCCACTGCAGCGCCGTGCCGATGGTGTGGTAGCCGCGATACGGCGCGCGCTGGAACCAGCCGATGATGCCGGAGAGGCTCAGGTACAGGTTCTTGTGCTTGCCGCAGAGGCCAATAAGTTCCTCGGAATGCGGCCAGCCGGCGTGGTAGGCAATGATCTTGAGGTCCGGGAAGTCGAGCAGCACATCGTCGAGCTGGCCGACTTGGCAGTTGCGGCTGGGCTGCGGGCAGACATAGCTCATTCCGGTATGCACGGTCAGCGGCACGCCCAGTTCGACGGCCTTCTCGTAGAACGGCCACAACCGCTTGTCGTTGAGCGGGCCGTCGTCTTCCGGCGTGTACAGCTTGCACAGGCGCGCGCCGCGTTCCTTGACAAGGTATTCGAGTTCCCAGTTCGCATGCTTTATGCCGCGCTTGATGACCGGTCCGACGTTGGCTTCGAGGTACATGCGCTCCGGATAGGGTTCGATCTGCTGCAGCATGAAGCCGTTCGTCGACATCGACACCGTGCCGCCGGTGATGTCCATCATCGGCTCGCGCAGGCAGAAGGCGACGTCCACGCTGGTCTGGTCCATGTATTTGATCAGCTCGCTGGCGATCGGCTGCGGCCATTCGCTGTCGAGATCGCGGCCCGCCCAAGCGCGGAGCACGCCGTTGACGCTGTCGTGGAACTGCTGCATTCCGGGGTAGTAGCCGATTTCGCTCATGGTCTGCAGGTTCATGAAGTGAAATTCGGTCAGTGCGACGAAGTAATCCTTGGCCATGCTCTTTCCTCCTTCGTGGAATTCGTTGCGGCGCGCGTCTCGCAAGCCGGTCGGTGTCTCAGCGCCCCGTGTACTCGGGTTTCGTTTTCGCAGCGAACGCGCGCGGGCCTTCGCGGGCGTCGTCGGACGCGAACACCCGCGCCGACATCGTCTTTTCCAGCACGAACTTCGGCTCGTTGTTCAATGCGCGCAGCGCGATTTCCTTCGCCGTGCGCACCGCCAGTGGGCCGTTCTCGCAAATCCGCTGGGCGTACGCCAGCGCCTCGTCCATCAGGCGTTCCGCGGGCACGACCTTGTTGATCAGACCGACCTCGTAGGCACGCTGTGCGTCGATGGTGTTTCCGGTCAGCAGCAGTTCCATCGCGATCGCCCACGGGATCTGCTGCGGCAGGCGGATGTGCGAGCCACCGGCCGGCACCACTGCCCAGCGCACTTCGGCGAGGCCGAATTTCGCGTGCGCGGCTGCGATGCGGATGTCAGTGCCGAGCAGGAATTCGAGCCCGCCGGCGACGCACATGCCGTTCACGGCGGTGATGATCGGCTTGTACACGTTCTGGAACGGGCGCTTCGCCGGATCTTCATAGCCCAGCGCGTCGCCGTCGTTGAGCGCCGGCAGCGCGACCTTGAGGTCGAGGCCGGTGCAAAACGCGCGCTCGCCCGCGCCGGTGAAGATCGCGCAGCGTAGCTCCGGGTCGTTGTTGAAATCGTCGAACGCGGCCTCGAGGCCGATCAGCATTTCCTTCGTCAGCGAGTTCATCGCGTCCGGGCGGTTCATCGTGATAACCGCGACGCGGCCGCGTTTTTCGTAGCTCAGGCTCTCGGGCAGGTTCAGGCCCCTTGCGCTATTCATTTGTACGATCCCCTTTCATGTCGTTTGCATTCAATTGTTCGTGCCAACCGTTCGTACTGACCGCATTTCCACTAACCCTGCGCACAGCGGAAGAAGGGCAGCGTCACGTCGTCGCTGACTGGAACGAATTCGACTTCCACCGGCATGCCGATCGCGAGTTCGTCCGGCGCGCAGTCGATGACGCGGCTCAGCATGCGCACGCCCTCCTCCATTTCGACGACGACTGGCGCGTACGGCGTCGCGTCGGCGAAGGCGGGGTGGAGCGCGCGCGCCACTTCGGTCCAGGTGTAGATCGTGCCGCGCCCGCTGGAGCGCACCCATTCCCATTCGATCGAACTGCAGTGCGCGCAGATCTCGCGCGGCACGTGGCGGAAGCGACCGCAGCCGCTGCAGCGCTGGAAGCGCAGCTCGCGGTCGCGGCACCACGCGTAGAACGCGCCGTGGAGGCCTTCGTGTGATGGAAGCGGCTTGTCGTAGGGCTTCCTCTGTTCGCTCATTGCACGTCTCCAATCGTTGGTTCGCTAGTGTTTAATTGCGTTAATACAAGATAGTATTATGATGCCCACTTCGCTTGGCACAAGGGGGTCTCATGGCGCGAGTGGCGGTTGAGTTGTCGTGTCCGGCAGAAGTGATGTCGGAGCTTGAGCGTCTGTCTCGAAGTCGGAGCGGCGAGGTTCGCCTGGTCGAGCGTGCGCGCATCGTTCTGGCGTGCCTGCATGGCAAGCGCAATGACGAGGTTGCCAGCGAGCTCGGTGTTCGACCGAATACGGTTGGGTTGTGGCGCCGACGCTTTGCCGAGCAAGGTATCGCAGGGCTTCGCGACGCGCCCCGGCCCGGCAAGCCCGCCAAGTACGGTGTCGAGTTGCGCGACCGAATCTTGGCGCAGCTCGAATTGCTGCCACCGGCCGGCATGGCGAGCTGGGACGGGGGCTCGCTGGCCAAGGCGCTGAGCGTGTCCGATCACGCGGTGTGGCGCATCCTGCGCAAGGAAGGCATCCAGTTGCAGCGCCACCGTTCGTGGTGCGTCAGCACGGACCCGGAGTTTGCCGCCAAAGCGGCCGACATAATCGGGCTGTACTTGAACCCACCTGAGAACGCCCTGGTGATCAGCGTCGACGAGAAGCCCTCGATTCAAGCACTCGAGCGGGCGCGCGGCTACGTGCAGACCAGCAGTGGCAAGGTCGTCCAGGAAATGAAGAGCACCTACAAGCGGCACGGCACCGTCAACTTGTTCGCCGCATTGGAGGTCGCCACCGGCGTCATCCGAGGCAAGACGACGCAGACTAAAAAGCGCGCCGACTTCCGGGCCTTCATGGACGAGGTCGTTGCCGACCAGCCCGCCGACCGGCAGATCCACGTCATCCTGGACAACTTGAACACCCACAAGAAGAACGAGGACTGGCTCGCCGCACATCCGAACGTCACCTTTCACTTCACGCCTACCAGCGCGAGCTGGCTCAACCAAGTCGAAATCTGGTTCGGCATCTTCCAGCGAAAGACGCTGAACAACGCGAGCTTCCGAAGCGTCGAGCAACTCATTGAGGCCATCCATGCCTTCACTGCCGCCTACAACGAAAACGCAGCGCCATTCATCTGGCGCAAACGAGAGGTTCGCGGGTCACAGCTTCGTAATACCATTGTTAACTTACGCAATTAAACACTAGCGCCGCAGGATCGCGATGCTGCCGTCGCCGAAATCGCCCCAGCCGGTGACGACGCCGATCTCGGCGTCCTGCACCTGGCGCGCCCCCGCGTCGCCGCGCAGCTGGCGCACCGCCTCGACGACGTGCGAAATGCCCAGCACGTGCGCCTGCGACAACAGCCCGCCGTGCGTATTCACCGGCAGGCGGCCGCCCAGTTCGATGCCGCCGTGCTCGACGAAGGCGCCCCCCTCGCCGCGCCGGCAGAAGCCGGCTTCTTCGAGCTGCTGGATGACTTCGAAGGTGAAGCAGTCGTAGATCTGCGCGAAATCGGCGTCGGCCGGGCTCACGCCAGCGATGCGGAACGCTTCCGGCGCGGCATTCGTCAGGCCGGTGCGATGAAAGTCGGCGCGGTTGGTGATCTCGTCGGCCGGATACGGCTGGCCGGCCGCGGCGCCCATGATGTAGACGGGCTTCTGCCTGAGGTCGCGCGCGCGCTCGACGCTGGTGACGATGAAGGCCGCCGCGCCGTCGCTCTCGATGCAGCAGTCGAGCAGCCGGTAGGGCGAAGCGATCATCGGCGAGGCGAGATAGTCGGCCATCGTCAGCGGCTTGCCGTGCATCACCGCCGCCGGGTTCAGTTGCGCATGCTTGCGCATCGCCAGCGCGACCGCGCCGAGTTGCTCCGCCGTGGTGCCGTATTCGTGCATGTGGCGGCGCGCCATCAGCGCGTACCACTGCGGCGGCGCGGTCAGCCCGAAGGGGATATAGAAGTCGCGCGCGATCTCGCCGCCGGGAATCGAGCCGACGTCGTTCGCCGCGGTTTCGCGCACGCGCGCGCCGGAGTAGCCGTTCCACCCGGCGGGGACCAGCACGTAGTCAGCCGCGCCGGAACTCACGGCCAGCGCCGCCATGCGTAGCGATGCGACTGGCGCGGCGCCGCCTATGTGCAGTGTGGCGGCGAAGCGCAGGTTTTCGCAGCCGAGGCTCGCGGCAAAGGCTTCGGCCTTGCCGACGTTCGGAAACGGCATGATGCCGTCGATGCGCGAGGCGTCGAGGCCGGCATCCTCCAGCGCGGCGAGCGCCGCCTTGAGCTGGATGCCCATCTCGGAGAGCCCGGAGCCCGGCTTGCGGCAGAACTGGGTTTCGCCGATGCCGACGATGCAGGCCTTGTCTTTGAACATGACCCTGCCCTCAGTCGCGCACCGGCGCCTGCTGCGCCTCGTAGTCTGCGAGCAGTTGCCGGCGGCTGTCGGCTTCGTCGCGGCGGATGTCCCAGAATTGCGCCTTGCGCTTCGCCAGAAACGCCGCCCCGCCCTCCTTGCCTTCCGGCATGTCGAACCAGTCGGGGTACATCGCCGCCGAGGTGACGCAGGACTCCTTGTAGCCGTCCATCTCCTGGTCGAACGCGGCCTTCAGTACTTCGAGACAGCCGGGACTGACCGACAGCAGTTCCTCGCACCATTTGTCGACTTCGGCTTCGAGTTCGGCAAGCGGCACGACGGTGTTGATCAGACCCATCTGCAGCGCCTCGGGCGCCTTGTACTTGCGGCACAGCATCCACATCTCGCGCGCCTTCTTCGCGCCGACGACTTTCGTCAGGTAGGGCACGAAGAAGCCGTCTGCCGGCGAGGACACGCGCGGACCGGCCTGGCCGAAGATCGCGTTGTCGGCAGCGATCGTGAAGTCGCAGCAGTAGGCCATGTGGTTGTGGCCGGCAATGCAGTAGCCCTGCACCTGCGCGATGATCGGCTTGCGTGACAGCCGCATCAGGCGGTTGTGCGGATAGCGGTTATAGAAGGCTTCGCGCAGCCCCCAGCGCTCCCATTCGACGTCGCCGCCGGCGCCGAAATGCTTGCCCTTCGCAGCGACGACAATGACGCCGATGGCGGGGTCGTGGTTCGCGTCGTAGAAGGCCCGGAACATCTCATCCACAGTCACGAGCGTCAGCGTGTTCATCTTGTCCGGCTTGTTCAGCGAGATCCGTGCGACACCGCCTCCGAGTTCCCGGTGGGCTTTCTTCTCGTAGAGGATCTCGACAAAGTCGTCGAGGCCATCGCCTGCAACGTTGCCCCAGTCGCTCCAGGCGGTGCCTGGCACTTGCTCGTTCATCATCGCGTTCATTTTTCGATTTCGTCTCCGGAAGCCGTACCGGCCGTTCAAGGAATCGCGCGCGCGGACTTCAGCGCCTCAATCTCGTCCCACTCATAGCCGAGCAAATCCATCAGCAGCAATTCGGTGTCTTGACCCAGTTGCGGGCCGAGGCTGTTGATTTCGCCGGGCGTCTTCGACAGCGTCACCGGAAGGCCGCGCACCTCGACTTCACGCTGCACTTCCTCGCAGTACGCCTTCATGAAGTACTTGTTCTGCCACGCCTGTTCGTCGCGGACGACGTCGGCGAGGTTGTTCACCGGGCTGGCAACGACACTCTCACTCACGAACGCTCCCATCAACGCGGCGTGGTCACGCTTCAGTGTGTGCGCTTCAATGACTTCGATCAGCGCCTCGTTGTGCTGCGCACGCAGCGCGGCGCTGGCGAAGCGGGGATCCGCATGCAGGGATGGCGCATCGAGCGCGCGGCACAGCGCGGTGAAACGCTCGTCCTCGTTCGGCTCGCACAGGAAGATCCACTTGCCGGCGCTCGGATAGAGGTTCCACAAGGGGTTTTCGGCCCGCTTGCGAGAGTGCTGCAGCGCGGCGTCGCGATGGCCGCCGAGGAAGGATTGCAGCCAGGGCGCGGCGAGGAAGAGCTGCGCGCCGTACAGCGAGGCGTCGAGGTACTGGCCGCGCCCGGTGCGGCGGCGCTGGTATAGCGCGAGCACGATGCCCAGCGCGGACATGACGCCGCCATACGCATCGCCCGAGCCCATGCCGAGGTACACCGGCGGCTCGGAAGGTTCGCCAAGCCGCGCCATCGCGCCGGTCAGCGCCTGCACGGTCATGTCGAAGGCCGGCTTCGACGCGCCGCCGAAGCGGCCGTAGCCGGTGTTCGTCGCATACACGATCTGCGGGTTGATCGATGATAGCTTCTCGTAGGACAACCCCCAGCTTTCGAGCATCTCGGGCGCAAGGTTCGATAGAAAGACATCGGATTTCGCGACCATGCGATAAAGAATCTCGCGGCCGGCCTCGGTCTTGAGGTCGATCGCGATGCTTTTCTTGTTGCGGTTGATGACCAGGAAATACTGGTTCCAGTCGCCGACCGGCAGCGACTTGATCGAGCGCACACCGCGCCCCTGGTCGCCGCCCTGCGGCCGTTCGACCTTGATGACCTCGGCGCCGAAATCGGCGAGATATTGCGCCGACACCGGCCCTTGGAACCACACGGTCAGGTCGATGACCCGTATGCCTTCGAGTGCTTTCGCCACAATCGGACTCCCTTGCGCGCTGCTTATGTTCGTGTTCAGGCCACCACACCGCCAGCGCGGAGCTGGTGGATGGTTTGTTCCGGATAGCCCAGCAATTCATGCAGCACCTGCGGGCCGTGCTGGCCGACGCAAGGGGCAAGGCGCTCCAGACGGGCCGGGCTGTCGCTCATGAAGATCGGGAAGCCGAGGCTCTTGATCTTGCCGAAGCTCGGATGGTCAAGTTCGAGGATGTAGCGATTGGCGAGTACCTGCGGATCGTTCGCCGGGTAGTCGAACTGTTCGATGACGTCGGCGGACATCTGCTTTTCCTGGAACACCGTGCGCCAGTGGCTGCCGGGCTGTTTCTGGAAAGCCTGTTCCAGTTCGCGGATCAGTTCCAGCCGGTGAGTTTCAGTACGCTTGTCGTGAGTGTCGAAGCGCGGGTCGTCGACGGCGATGCCGACCGCCGCCGAGAACACCGGCCACCAGCGGTCGGTGTCGGGCATCGTCAGCGTGACCCAGCGGCCATCGGCGCTCGGATACAGCGAACCGGACATCGGGTTCGACACGTCGAGGCGCGAGATCGGGTTGAGGAAGCGTTCGCCCTCGCCGATCGCGAGGAAGGCCTGGATGTCGAGCGCCGCGCCGTACATGTTGGCGCCGAACAGCGACACGTCGACCGCCTGCCCTTCCCCCGACACCTGTCTATGCATCAGCGCAGTGACGACGCCGAAGGCCAGCATCACCGTCGCGTGCATCGCGCCGGCGCCGGTATAGATCGGCGGCTGGCCGGGCTGTTGCAGGATCGGCATCATGCCGGTGCGCGCCGCCGCGAGTTCGTCGATGGCCGGCAGGTCGGCGTCCGCACCCACCGGGCCGAAGCCGGAGATGCGGCCGAACACGATGTCCGGGCGCAGCGCGGAGGCCCCGGCGTAGTCGATGCCGAGCGCCGCCAGTTCGTCGCGCTGCCAGTCCGTGAGGATTACGTCGGCCTTCGCCACGAGTTCGTGCAGCAGCGCGCGGCCGCGTTCGCCGGACGGATCGAGCGCCAGGCTCTCCTTGTTGCGATGGATCAGGTCGGCTTCATGATTCCACTTGCCATCACTAGCCAGACGTGCGGGCGGCACATCCAGGCGGATGACCCGCGCACCGAAGTCAGCGAGAAACGCTGCCGACAGGGACGCACAGAACTGCTGCGTCAAATCAAGTACGACGACATCTTCGAGAGCGCGGCTCATCGGGTGTCCTCATTCGGAATTGAAGAATCGAAATCTGTCTCCTGCTGTATCCAGTTTAATGGCCTGAATTTCGCAGTCATTAATGCAGGCGAGTCATTTCCGGACGATCGCGGAGCAAATGCGGACGCCGGCGAAAGGCAGGCTGCATAGGTCTTTCGCCGTTGCTTCATGGTCGGCCCTTGAACCGCCCATTCCCGGCAACCACCCACATCCTCAACAGATTTTCCAGAGATTCGTTAAATCAACAGGCCGATATTGGCGCCATGCCGCGTAGCCTCTGCCAAACGGCGCGGCACCCACGCCGAGCCGGCCAGAAAGACCTGCGGAATGCAGCCGTCGGCCATGAGCTGGTGATACAGCTCAGGTTGCTGGACCGAGCCGTAGACCAGAACCACGCTATCAAATCCCTCTTCGCAATAGGTCTTGCCGCCCCACGAGGAAACAAACTCGAGCCCGTCGGACTTGATTTCCTTCAGAATCAGGTTCGGATGGACTTTCACGCCGCACGTCTCCATGCGCTTCAGCACCATCCCGATCGAATACCTGGCAACTTCAGTCGCCAGATGGACGGACTTGTGGAAGATTTCGACTTTCTTGCCGCGCTCGGCGAGGTATTCGGCAACACAAGGCGTCTGGTAATAGTCTTCCTGCGAAATGATGGCCACTCGATCGCCGGTCGTGACCCTGCCCCGCAATACGTCCCAACCCTGCATCACATGCGGCAGGTCGATTCCCGCAACGTCATCCGGCACACGCGGAATCGAACCCGTTGCAATGACTACAGAGTCAGGCGACAACGCCTTGATCGTCTCGATATCCGCGCCGCTCTCCAGCCGCACCTCCACGCCTAGGCGAGCCAAGGCGTTTTCCTCGAAATAGACCTGGTCCTCAAAGGAATCACGCCCGGGCGCCCTGGCGGCGATCAGCAATTGGCCGCCCAGGCGTTTGCCCTGCTCAATCAGGATCACCTTGTGACCACGCATGGCTGCGACCCGCGCGGCCTCGCATCCGGCGACGCCGCCTCCCACCACCACCACGCGCTTCGGTGTGTCTGCCGACCGGTAATCGGCGTTCCAGCGCAGTTCATTGCCAATGACGGGATTGATCGAACAGGTGGGCGCATACGGCATGTTTACGGGTTCCGCAGCCTCGTCGATGCAGCGTGTGCAGCCGATGCAACGACGGATCTCGCCCAAACGCCCCTCGCGCGCCTTGTTTGCGAATTCGGGGTCGGCAATACCCGCTCGCACCATCCCCACCAAGTCGCAATAGCCGCCTTTGAGCAGTTCCTCGGCCAATACGGGATCGTTGATGCGTCCGGTGAAGAGGACAGCGATATCCGGATTCAGGTCGGCCAGGTCGGCGCGGGCCGCCTTGCCGAATTCACGATACTCCGCGTGCGGATGGTAGGAGGACGGCACATAGGATGGAGCCCCCCAGCAATGACCCACGTCGAGATCAACGAAATCAAGCAGGCCCGTTTCGCCGATATGGAAGAGCATCTCGCGCAATTCCATGTTGTCGTAGCCCCCCGCGCGGGACTCCTGCCCGTTGACCCGTATGCCCAGCGCCATCGAGTCGCCGACGCGTTCGCGGATGCGCTTCAGCGCTTCCACCACGAAACGGATACGCTCCGTCGGGCCACCGCCCCACTTGTCGGTGCGCCGATTGGTGACGGGCGACAGGAAGCTGTAGCCGATGGTTTCGTGGGCGCAGTGAATCTCGAGGCCATCCGCGCCGCTGTCCCTGGCGACCTCTGCGGCATCGGCATAACCATTCAGCAGGAATTCGATTTCCTCTTCACCCAGTACATGGGGCGTGTAGTCCTGCGCGCCAATAACCGGTATGGGCGAAGGTGCCCAGAGCGCATTGAGGTGAGTCAACTGAACGACCACCACCGCAGCGCTTTCGTGCACTTCATCGACGAATTTTTTCCAGCTTTCGACAAAGGCGGGATTCTGATACGCGGCCTGATGACAGCCAAAACCGCCACGGAAAGAAATCTCATCCGGCGCGCCGGGAGGAAAGGGAACATTGAGGAGCCAGGTTTCGCTGCCGATCCAGCCCGTGCCGCCCTTGGCCTTGGCGCCGTGGTGCGCAATGAAGTGTTCGTCGATCAAACCCGGCGCCATCGACGAATTAATGGTGTTGGTGGTCTCGCAGATACGGTTCGGCACCCGCATGGGACCCACCTGCAATGGAGCGAAAAGGCGTTCGAACTGCACGTTAATCATGACTTTATCCCCACAGTGTTTCCGCGATGGCATTAACGAGGCACGCGCAACACAGTCTAGAAATCATCCGTAAGCGGGATCGATGGCGTCTTCATATGTGGGAGGCCGATCGAACTCTTTTTTGGATCAGGCCGGGCCGGTCGGAGAAATGATGACGATCGCGAACGGACGATCGGTTTGCTCCTGGAAGAAACCCCAGGGCGGGAACAAGGCCGTCAGCCTGGGCCACAGTTCCTTGCGCTCCTCATCGGTCGCGTCCCGGGCCATCGCGGCCATTTTGTTCCGATCCAGCTGCACCCAGCACTTGGGATCGGCGCTGACATTGAGATACCAGGTGGGATGACTGTCATAACCGGCCAGCGACCCGACCACAACCATGTCGTCGCCGTTTTGCAGGAAGACGAGGGGCGTGGTGCGCTTCTCGCCCGATTTACGGCCAACCGCAGTCAACAACAGCGTGGGAAAACCGGACGGCGATCCCTTGCCCGTTGACCAGCCGTCCGGGTTGGCCAGATAGCGCTCGACATCCGCCTTGGCATCCCCCCGAATGCGCGCCAGCGATTCGGTCGCTTCCTTTATCGCCTGCCACTCGTCTTCGGACATATAGTCCGGCTTGACCATATTTTCGCGATTATGCGTCGACATATTCAGTCTCCCACGTCATTTAAACTGCTTGCAGATTTACCGCTTCGGGATGGCCGCGCTTGCGTTGCCACCGAGGCCGTTGGTTTGAGCGAGGCCGATCCGCGCCTCGGGAACCTACGACTTGATTCGAGAGTGTATTGAACTCGACTAAACCGCATTCCGCCCCGACGGCTCCAATACGGCCTTTGCCATTTCATTTGCGGACAGGACACCGGCGGGCGGCGAAACCTCGGGCAGCAGCGCGACGCGCGATCCCGGCGGGCGTAAATGACGACAAGGAAACCACTGCCATGGGCACGCTGACCACGGCCTTGATAGCGGATCAGGAAGCGGAATTCGCCGCCATCCCCGCCGCGTCATTTGATGGCGCGCCTGTAAGGCCCGGACCTTGAGCAGCGCCAGCGATGCGCCAAGAATTGTCAGGCAAGCACATAAAAGCGCGTAGCGCAGGGATTCCGCGCCATACAGCGGACGCAGTGTGTCGCTGATCAGCCCGATCAGCAGCGGACCAACGCCGACCCCGAGCAGCGTCGTCATGATCGTCAGGAAAGCGAGCGCGACCGCACGCCGGTTGGGGGCAACGAGATGGGTGATGTAACTATACGAAGGCGCTACCCACCATACCGAAAAGAAGCCGTTCAGCGCGCACCACAACATCGCGGTCGGCACCGGCACCGTTCCGACCCGGATCAGGGTGTCCACCGGCCACAACAGGTAGGCGGCGAGCGCAACGACGGCGATCGCATGGCCAATCAACGGAATCCGCAGGTGCCAGTGCTGTCCGTGGCGGGTCAGGTGATCGGTGAGCCAGCCGCTGAACAGCACGCCGAAACCGGCCGAGCTGCCGCCGATCAGGCCGGCGAGCAGGCCGGCATGCTGCAGCGGCAGGCCGTGCGAGCGCACCAGGAAGGTCGCGTTCCACATGCCGTAGGCGTTGGCGCCGAGCGTCGTCACTGCGCTGGCGATGACGAGGTAGCGGAACGGCAGACAGGCCCACAGCCCGCTGACTGTCGACAGCAGCCCGAGCGATGCCGTCGCACCGGAAACGGCCAGGGTGTGGCCGCCGTCCCACACGCCGCGCGCCGGCTCTCGCACCGCGAACGCGAGCAGCGCTGCGACCGGCAGCACCGGCAGTGCGATGACGACAAAGGCGGTGCGCCAGCCATAAGTGCCGACAAGCCATGCGCCAACACTCAGCGCGAGGATCGCGGCGAATGTCGGTGCGGCAGTGAAGCAGCTGATCGCGAACGAACGGCGCTGCGGCGGATAGAGATCGGCAATGATCGACAGCGCAGCCGGCGTGGCCGGCGCCTCCGTCACTGCCACCGCCATGCGTGCGAGCACCAGCAGCACGAAGCTGCCGGACAGTCCGCACAGCACGGTCGCCACACTCCAGAACAGGCACGAGACCGCAAGCAAGCGCACGCGCGACACACGATCCGCGATACGCCCCATCGGCAGGCCGAGCAGCGCATAAACGGCCGCGAAGGCGAGACCGGAGATCAGCCCCATCGCGGTGTCGCTCGCGCCGAACTCGGCCTTGATCGGCTCGATCATGACCGCCATGATCTGCCGCCCGACGAAGTTGTCGGCGTACATCAGTGCGAGCAGCATCAGCAGAGCGTGGCTGCGCCAGCCGGGGGGCATTCTGTTCGCTGCGGACATCGGGGCTCCTTGGTCGGGAGGAGGCCGGCCGGCCCCGTCCCTGTGTGCCACCCGTCAGGCCGCGGCTCTGGCTTTCGCGAGCGTCATCGCGGTGTCCTCGATCATGTCCTCCTGCCCGCCGACCATGCCGCGCCGGCCCATCTCGACGAGGATCTCGCGCGCCGGCACGCCGTACTTCTTCTCGGCGCGCTTGGCGAAGAGCAGGAACGAGCCGTACACGCCCGCATAGCCCAAGGTCAGCGCGTCGCGGTCGATGCGGATCGGAAAGTCCATGATCGGCACGACGAGGTCTTCGGCGACGTCCTGGATCTTGAACACGTCGACGCCGGTGTCGATGCCCATGCGCGCGCACACCGCGACCAGCACTTCCATCGGCGTGTTGCCGGCCCCGGCGCCCAGGCCCGCGGCGGCTGCGTCGATGCGGTTCGCGCCGGCCTCGATCGCGGCGATCGAGTTCGCGACGCCCATTGCGAGGTTGTGATGGCCATGGAAGCCGAGTTCAGTTTCCGGCTTCAGCGCTGCGCGCACGGCGCCGAGTTTATCCTTCACGTCGCCGGGCAGCATGTAGCCGGCCGAATCGGTGATGTAGATGCAGTTTGCACCAAACCCTTCCATCAGCCTGGCCTGCGTTACGAGCCCCTCGGCGCTGTTCATGTGCGCCATCATCAGGAAGCCGACGGTGTCCAGGCCGAGCTTCCTGGCCATGCCGATGTGCTGCTCGGAGACATCCGCCTCGGTGCAGTGGGTCGCGACACGGATCGTGTTGACGCCCAGATCAAACGCCATCTTCAGGTGATCGACGGTGCCGATGCCCGGCAGCAGCAGCGCCGATACTTTCGCCTGCTTCATCAAGGGGATCACTGCGCCGAGGTATTCCGCGTCGGTGTGCGCCGGGAAGCCGTAGTTCACCGACGAGCCGCCGAGCCCGTCGCCGTGCGTGACCTCGATCAGCGGGATGCCCGCTGCGTCGAGCCCGCAGGCGATGGTTTTCATCTGTTCGAGCGTCATCAGGTGACGCTTCGGGTGCATCCCGTCCCGCAGGGTCATGTCGTGGACGGTGATTTTCTTGCCGTGCAGATCCATGGCGTATTCCTCAGGCGGTGACGGGGAGGGAAAGGGGCTGAGACTCGCGGGCAACCGGTTGCAGCACGAACTCGCCCTTGAGGATCTCCGCGGCGAACATTTCGGCGGTGCGCGCTGCGGCGGCGGTCATGATGTCGAGGTTGCCGGCGTACTTCGGCAGGTAGTCGCCCAAGCCTTCCACTTCCATGAACACCGACACCCGATTGCCCTCGAATACAGGGCCATTCACCAGCCGGTATCCCGGCACATATTTCTGTACTTCGGTGATCATCGCGTGGATCGAGGCAGTAATCGCGGCTTGGTCGGGTTCGGATTCGGTCAGGCAATGCACGGTGTCGCGCATGATCAGCGGCGGCTCGGCCGGGTTGATGACGATGATCGCCTTGCCCTGCTTCGCGCCGCCGACCTTCTCGACCGCGCCGGACGTCGTGCGGGTGAATTCGTCGATGTTCTTCCTCGTGCCGGGACCGACCGAGCGCGAGGAGACGGTGGCGACGATCTCGCCATAGGCGACCGGCTGCACGCGCGAGACCGCCGCGACCATCGGGATCGTCGCCTGGCCGCCGCAGGTGACCATGTTGACGTTCATCTCGGCCCGACCCAGATGATCGACGAGATTCACCGGCGGCACGCAGAATGGCCCGATCGCCGCTGGCGTCAGGTCGATCATCAGCACGCCGAGTTCATTCAACTTGCGGCTGTTTTCCGCGTGCACATAAGCGCTGGTCGCATCGAAAGCAATCTGGATGTTGTCCGCCTGTACGTGCGGCAGCAGGCCGTCGACGCCGTCGGCGGTCGTCTTCAGGCCCATTTCGCGCGCACGCACGAGGCCGTCGGACACAGGATCGATGCCGACCATCCACACCGGCTCCAGCACCGGGCTGCGCTGCAGCTTGTAGAGCAAGTCAGTGCCGATGTTGCCCGGTCCGATCAGCGCACATCTGATTTTTTTCATGTCGTGTTCCTTGGGGTCTCTGTGGGGTGGATGCAGGCGACGCGGCGGAGAGGAGGAGCGCACGTGCAGCGCGCCGCGTGCCTGCAACCGGAAAAACCATTTCTTAGTCGAAACCGATCGAGCAACCGCCCAGGCCGTCGATGCGCATTGTGAAACGGTCACCGGCGACCGCCGGCACTAATGGCGCGAGCGAACCGGACAGGATCAGCTCGCCCTTGCGGAACGGGATGCCGAATTCACCCAGCGTGTTCGCAAGCCAGGCAACCGCTTCCGCCGGGTGCCCCTGCACTGCCGAACCGAGCCCGCTGCCGGCCGGTTCACCGTTACGGAACATCTCCATGCGCAGCGCCGCGAGGTCCAGCCCGCGCGGGTCCGTGTGCTCGCGACCAACGACGAACACGCCGCACGAGGCGTTGTCGGCGACGGTGTCCTGGATGCGGATCTTCCAGTCGTCGATGCGCGAATCGACGATCTCGAAGCACGGCACGACCCATTCGGTCGCCGCCAGCACGTCCCCGCGCGTCACGCCGGGGCCTTGCAGGTCGGCATTGAGCATGAAAGCGATCTCGCCTTCGGCGCGCGGCTGGATCAGCCTGGCGCCCTTCAGGCTGACCGTCGCGCCGTCCTCAAGCTGCATCGCATCGGTGAGGAAACCGAAATCCGGCTGATGCACGTCGAGCATGTCCTGCACCGGTTTACTGGTGACGCCGATCTTCTTGCCGATCACCTTCTCGCCCGCAGTTTCGCGCCGGCGCAGCATGTGCAGCGAGATACGGTACGCGTCGGCGATGGTGATGTCGGGGTGACGTCCGGTCAGCGGCGGCACGGTGCGCCGCTCGCGCAGCGCGGCGTGGAGTTCGTCGCCAAGGGCCTGGATAATCGATTCATTCATTATTGTGTGTGCTGCGGCATCGTCGGGATTGGAGTATGGAAGCAGGGGTCAACCCGGCCAGACGCTGGATTCGGCGCCGCCATCGACCTCGATGATCTTGCCGGTCACCCAACGGGACGCGTCGGAGGCGAGATACAGAGCCGCGGCGGCGATGTCGTCGGTCTCGCCGAGGCTCTTCAGCGGCGTGCTGGCGATCATGCCGTCGCGCATGTGCGGAGGCAGCACACGGTTCAGTGCGTCGGTGAGGATCGGTCCCGGCGCGATCGCATTGACACGCACGATCGGCGCGAAGTCCTGCGCCAGCAGGCGGGTGAGTTGGGTCAACGCCGCCTTCGCGGTGCCGTAGGCGCTGAATTGCGTCTGCGCGTAGCGCGCGGCGCCGGACGTGATATTGATGATGTTGCCGCCGCCCGCCTCGCGCATCAGCGGCACGCACAGCTGGCTCAGCGCATAGGCCGAGGTGACATTGAAGCGGAACACGTCCTCGAACTGCTCCGGCGTCATCATCAACGGATTATTCGGCCCCGCACCGCCGGCGTTATTGACCAGATGGGTCACACGGCCGAAGCTCTCGCGTGCCGCGGCAATCACCGCCTCGCGCTGCGCAGGGTTGTTGACGTCGCACGAGATCGCCAGCGCACGGCGCCCCATGGCACGAACCTCTTCCGCAACCGCCTCCACGTCGGCCAGCGTGCGCGCAGCGCAGACGACATCGGCGCCGGTTTCAGCGAAGGCCAGCGCAATCGCGCGGCCGATGCCACGCCCGGCACCGGAGATGACGGCGACGCAGCCGTCGAGATTGAATCGGTCGAGAATGTTCATCGTGCTCCTGTTACGGTGGTTGTTGTTCAAAGCGTTGATCGGAAACGCGCACTCAGCGCGGCGCCCACAAGTCCGGCAGACCGGGGTCGGTGCTCGCGACGAGACGCTTGAGCAGCAGTTTCAGCGCCATCGCGTCCCCCGCACCGAGCTTGTCGGCAATATCCTCCTCCAGCGCCTTCGCCAGCGCGATCTGGCGCAGCGAGGCTTCGCGCCCATGGGCTGTCAGCACGTAACGCGCCCCTTCCGATGCCATCTCGCAGGCGACGAAACACCGGTCCTCCAGCGCCTTCATCGCCAACTGCGTCGCTTCGATGCCGGTATAGCCGACGAATGCATTGATCTCGTCGAGCGTCAGGTTGTCGCGAATGCACAGCACCGACAGCAGGAAGAAGCTTGTCTCGTCGAGCGCATCGCCACCGAGCATGCCGCGTAATGCGTAGAGCGTCTGGTAATGCGCCCGCCCGAGCAGGTAGCCGAGCAGATCCTCGGTATAGCTGCACTCGGGCGGCGGCGGCGCAGCAAGCCGCACTTCGCTGCGCGGCTTGCGCGCCGCCAGCGCGTACTGTCCCCCCTGGTACACCAACGGAGGAAGATCGGTGCGATCGTACGCGCGCACTTCGCCGACGAAGATCACGTGATCCCCGCCTTCGTAGCTGAACGCGGTGCGGCACTGGAAGCGCGCGGTGCAATCCTGCAGCAGCGGAGCATCGCTGATGCCTTCGTCCAGCGCGACGCCGGCGAACTTGTCCCCGCCCTGCGACGCGAAGCGCCCTGACATCGATTCCTGCTCCGCCGACAGAACATGCACGTTCCAGTGCGGATTGCCCGAGAAGGCCGACAGGCTGCGTGCATTTTTCGCCAGGCTCCACAACACCAGCGGCGGATTGAGCGAGACTGAATTGAAACTGTTCGCGGTAATGCCGATCGGAGAGCCGTCCTCCGCACGGGTGGTGATGATCGTCACCCCCGTGGTGAAAGTTCCGAGTGCCGCGCGAAATGCCTGGGGGTCGAAGCTCGCTTGCGCCGTCATTTGATGCCTCGCTGGGCCATGGATCATGGAGCGAGTATCGAAGCGCAGGGCAGCGCGGGCATCGTCCCAACGGACTAACGCTTTTCCTGCTCCGCAGAACTTCCAGTCTCGCAGGCGAGGCAGCGACACCGTGCCGCGACCGTCGTCTAATCGGACGATGTAGCGGTTCGCGCAAGCGATTAGGGTGCGCCTGGTTCCCTCCATCGGAATCGCGCGACCATGATTAACCGGATTACCATTGCACAGCGCTTGTGGCTATGGGCCCTTCTCGCCACCAGCCTGTTCTTTGCAGCGGTAGGTCTCGGCTGGCACGGCCTGTATGAGGCGCGCGAAAGCCTGCGCACGACGCACGAGGTGCGGTTCGCGACGCTGCAGCGCCTGGATGTGATCCAGAAGACGCTGCATGCGAACCGCAGACTGGTCCTGCTCGCATTCCAGCTCGATCCGGAGGGCAGTCTTGCGTCGGCCCACAGTCAGTCGCTGCAATACTATCTCGACGCGATCGACCGCAACACGGCGGAAACGGGCAGGCTTTGGGCCGAGTATTCGAACAGGATTGCCGACGCTGAGGAAAGAACGCTCGCTACCGCTTTCGATGAAAGCTACCGGGTGTGGCTCGAGGAACTTGATGCGGTAACCGCGACGCTGCGCATCGGGCGGTTCCATCTGAGCTACATGACCTCGTTCGTCGCCGCCGGCGAGTCTGCAGGCGAGGCCGCAAGCCGGGCGATCGAGGAGCTGTATGCGCATCAGGCGCGAGCGACCGCCGCGGACTACCGTGCGGCAGAAACCCGCTACCGGATGACGATCTCGGTCTATCTCGCCCTCGCTGTCATCGGCGTACTGCTCGGTTCGCTGACCGCATTCTCGACGCTGCGGCGCCTGCGCAACGCGTTCCGTGTCGCTTCCAACACGACAAAATCGATCGCGGCTGGCGATCTGTCGCAAACGGTGCCGATTCTCGGCTGTGACGAATTGGGACAACTGCTTGCCGAGGTGTCCGTGATGCGGGACAACCTCCACCGACTCGTCGACGACCTGCGCAGGCAGGTCGAACAATTGGGTGCCAAAGCCAACGATCTTAATGCGGTGGCAGCAAACGCGTCGTCGGTCGCGAGCGAACAGGCCGAAGCAGTGCGCGGCATGTCGACGGCCGCAGCCGGCCTCACGCGTTCAATCGACCAGGTGGAATCCCACGTCAGCGCGTCGCTGCGCATCACCGCCGAAGCCGCCGGGCACTCCGGCGAGAGCGCGGCATATATCCACAGTCTCGCCGAAGAATTTAGAAGCGTTGCGGAGATCGTGATGCACACTGCGGAACGAGTGCGCGAGACGGAGGCTTTCTCGAAACAGATCGGCAGCATCGTGCACGTCATACGCGAGGTTGCCGAACAGACCAACCTGCTCGCGCTCAATGCGGCGATCGAGGCCGCCCGCGCTGGCGACCAGGGGCGCGGTTTCGCGGTCGTCGCGGATGAAGTGAGAAAGCTCGCAGAGCGCACGTCGAACGCGACCACCGAGATCACGACAACGATTGGCAACATCCAGGCCGGCAGCCGGGCGGCGTTCTCGGGCATGGAAGCCGCAGTCGCGCGCGTTCAGGACGGCGCTGTGCTGGCCGGCAAGGCGGGCGAATCGGTCGCTGGTATCCGTGCTGGCACCGAGCGGGTGATCCGCGCCGTGGGCGACATCGGCGGCGTGCTGAACGAGCAGGCTGCGGCGACACGTGAAATCGCGCGCCGCGTCGACGGCGTCTCCGAGGGAACCTCGGAACTGTCAGCGAGCGCCGCCCACTGCGCCGCATCGGCCGCCGGGCTGGACGCGCTGGCCAAAACGCTCGACATGCTGTCGGCGCGGTTCCGGCTCGCATGAGGATCGCTGCGGGAATGATCCAGCCTGACAAAAATGCTCCGATCGCCGCCAATGTCGCTGTTGCCTCGCGCCGTCGGCCCGCCGAACATCTTCAACACTAGCCTTTGGGATTCCGAAAATCATGAATGATTCAGCCAGCAACTTTACGCGCCTGTCGGAACTGCTGGACCGGCAGAAAGCCGCCTTCACCGCTGCGGGAGCAGTCAGTGCCGACGAGCGCCGGCGTCGCATCCAGACCGTGATCGACCTGCTGGTGAAGTTCCACGATCCGCTCGCCGCAGCGATGGACGAGGACTTTGGCGGACGACCGAAAGGCTTCTCGCTGATGAACGACGTGCTCGGCTCGCTGGCCTCGCTGAAGCACGCACGCGACCACCTCGAAAAGTGGATGCAGGCGGAAACTCGCCACCCCTTCGCGCCCTACGACCAGCTCGGCGCGCAAGCGTGGGTCATGTATCAGCCGAAGGGTTCGGTCGGCATCATCGGCACCTGGAACGCACCCCTATTCACGCTGCTGAGTCCGCTGGCCTACGTGCTCGCAGCCGGCAACCGGGCGATCCTGAAACCGTCCGAGATCACGCCACGCACCGCCGCCGTCGTCGCCGAAGCCTTTGCCGGGATGTTCGATCCCACCGAAGTCGGCGTCGTCACCGGCGGCCCGGACATCGGGGAGGCCTTCAGCGCGCAGCCCTTCGATCACCTCGTATTCACCGGCAGCACCGCGGTCGGCAAAATGGTGATGCGCAATGCCGCCGAGAACCTGGTGCCGGTGACGCTCGAACTGGGCGGCAAGTCACCGACGATCATCGCCCGCAGCGCCGATTTCGCCAGCGCCGCGTTCCGCATCGCCGCCGCCAAGGCCGCGAACGGCGGGCAGCTATGTGTGAACCCGGACGTGATCTACGTGCCGCGCGAGCGCAGCGAGGAATTCATCGGCAGCCTGAAAATCGCCTTCGCCGGACTCTTTCCGACGGTCGCCGACAACCCTGACGTCGTCGCGGTTGTGAATGCCCGCCATCTCGCACGCGTCGAAGCCTACGTAGACGAAGCGGCGGCGGCCGGCACGCGCGTCGAAGCCTCCCCTGCCGCTTCAACGGCCGACCCGGATAACCGTCGCCGCCCGCTGCGCATCGTCATCGATCCGCCGCGCGACACGCACATCATGCACGAGGAAATCTTCGGCCCGGCGGTCGTAGTGCTGCCCTACGACAGCATCGACGGCGTCATCGCCGACATCAACAGTCGCCCGCGGCCGCTCGCACTCTACTACTTTGGCGAGGACGCCACCGAGCAGCAACAGGTGCTGGAACACACGCTGTCGGGCGGCGTCACGATCAACGAGGCCATGTATCACGCCGCGATGCAGGACGCGCCCTTCGGCGGGGTCGGCGCATCCGGCATGGGCCACTATCACGGCCGCGAAGGTTTCATCGAATTCAGCCACGTGCGCACCGTATTCAAGGCGCCGGCCCACGACCCGCGCCGCGAATGGGGCCTGCTGCCGCCGTACCCGGAACACTTCCTTGCCGCGATGCAGTCGCAGGTCACGCCCTGAGCGCACGCATCGAATCGAACGGAAATTCGCGAGGAGAAGCACAGTGACACCGGAGATTGACCTTAGCGGCATGTTCGAATCATCCGGGCTCAGCGTCCCCGAGTTCGACTCCCTGATCAGGCTGATCTACGAAGGCATCGAGGAGCCGGTCCCGTGGACGCGCCTGCTCGAATCGCTGCTGCGACGCCTGGGTGCGAACTACGTATCGCTGATCCTGCGCCCACCCGACCCGGACCTGCCATGGCGCGTGGTCTTTGCCGGCGAAGCCCAACCGGCGATCGCCGCGAGCTACGAAACCTTCTTCTACGCGATGGACCCCTTCGTCAACTTGCCCGCCGACCGCATGACGATGGTCGACGAGATGATCAACGAGGCGGACTGGCTGAAAAGCGCGATCTACCAGGAATTTCTCAAACCGCTGAACATCCGCTACTACATGGGCGCCGACCTTGGCGGCAGCGAGGACCCGATCTGCCGCCTGCGCGTCAGCCGCCCGCTTGGCTCGACACCGTTCGGCGAGCGCGAGCGCACGATCTGTTCGCTGCTGCTCGCGCACCTCAAATGCGCAGTAGGTCTGCGCTCGCGCCAGGACGTCGTCGAAGCCGAGCGCAGCGTCTATGCCGGCACGCTGGAACGGCTGTCGATCGGCGCGGTGATCCTCGACAAGAAAGGCCGGGTGCTGAAAACCAACCACGCCGCCGATGAGATTCTGGCCGACAAGAATGGCGTCAGCCTCGTCCACGGCACGCTGCAGGCCTCGTACGGCAGCGAAAACCGCGAACTGCACCGGCTCATCAACCAGGCGATCGCCGGACACCGCAACAGCGGACCCGGCGTCGTATCCGCGATGTCGATCACCCGCTCGTCCGGACACGGCAACCTCGGCATCCTCGTCCGTACCGCCCCGCTCGCTGAGTGGTCGGAATCCGCAACGCGGCCCGCTGCAGTCGTCGTCATCCGCGATTCCGAATCGAGGGTGCAAGCCTCGCAGTCGCTGATGAAGCGCCTCTACGGCCTGACCCCGGCCGAATCGACGCTGACGCTGAAACTGCTCGACGGCCTGACCGTCGACGAAGCCGCCGAAGAGCTGTCGATCAGCCGCAACACCGCACGCTGTCAATTGCGCGCGATCTTCGCCAAAACCGGCGTGACGCGCCAGACCGAATTGTTGCGGATGCTGCTGAGCGGGGTGATTCCGCTGGGGTGAAACGGGATGCTGGCTTCCCGGCTCCGTGCGGATCAGTAATGAAATCCTTACGGCTGCCCGAGGGCATTTCCTGCTAACGCCATCGGGCAGCAGCCAGCTTGGGCACGTCAGGCTGCCCGTATCCTCTCGATCAACTGACGCGCAACGTCGGCCGGGGCACCGCTGAAAAATTCGCAGTTGCCCTGCACTTGGGGTACGAACTGCTTCAGCAGCACGACGACGGGTTGGAGGCCCTGTGCGGTGAGGCCGAGCGATGCGGCGGTGAGTTCGACCGGCGCCATCTTGCGCGCCGCCATCTTGGCTTTCGCGGTCGGGAAGCGCGGAGTGCCGAGTTCGTTGCTGACGGTGACGACTGCAGGCAGGCTGCCCTGCACCACTTCGTCGCCATCCGCGGTGGCGCGTACCACCTTCACGCTGTGGCCTTCGACTTCAACCGCGCGGGCGAGCGTGACAGCAGCGAGGCCGAGTTTTTCCGCGAGCAGCAGCGGCACGACGCCCTGATCGTCGTCAGAGGCTTGACGGCCACACAGGATGAGGTCAGCACCGCCGATGCTCTTCACGTACGCGCCGAGGATGTTGGCGACAACCTGCCCGTCGATCGCGGCGCTGCCGGGGTCGATGGCGACGATTTCGTCGGCGCCGAGGGCGGCGCAGTGCTTGAGCAGGGTTTTCTGATCGGAGCCGATCGAGACGGCGGTGATCGTGCAGTTGACACCCTGGTCACGGATGCGCATCGCAGCTTCCATCGCCTGTTCGTCGTAGCCGTTGATCAGGCGCGGGATCGCCGCGACGTCCGGCGTGCGGCCGTCGGCAGCGATCTTGAGGTTGCCGGCGAGCGCGTAATTATTGACCGCAGCCGGATCGAGTACTTCCTTCACACACACCACAATACGCATGGCGAATCACTCCAGGAGAGGAAATTTCAGGAATCGGCAGGTTTACCCGGGCCGATCAGTGTCAGGCTGTCGGCGTCGCACCACACCGCTTCATGCAGAAAGCCTTCCGGCTTGCGGATAAGATCGGCCATCAGGTACCAGCGCCACGGCCAGGGGCCGAAGTCGCGATAGGCGCCGGTGAGCGTGCCGGTGAATTCCTGCCGGCCGGCGAACTTGGTGCCGGCGACGTGGCTGCCGCCGTCGCACTCGGCGAGCCGGCGGCGCATGGCAGGATCGAAACCGGCACGGAAGCCGGGGTCGACCGGTGCCGGTTCACTCGGCTGCAAAGCGGTCGAAGACATCAAGGGCCTCCTCGACGATGTCGGACAGGATCTGGCGGGCGGGCTTCATTTCGGTAACGTAGTGGATGCCCTGCCCGGCAGCTTCGGTCATCAAGTCCTTGCGCTGGTAATCCAGCGAGCCCTGGATGTAGTTAGAAGACAGGATCATCTGCAGCGGCGGCTTCAGCACCTCGGGCGCCTGCTCACCGAGCCATTCGTTGTGCCACGGGCAACGGGTGGTTCGCATGGTGTAACCGGAGATGCAGTTCGAATAGACCGTGTCGTCGGTCTCGGCTTCGATCAGGCGCTCCTTGAGGGGCAGGTTGACGTCGGACTCGCGCGACGCAAGCCACAGCGAGCCGGTCCACACACCGTCGGCCCCAAGCGCCAGCGCGGCGGCGAGATGACGTCCTGTGGTCACGCCGCCAGCGGCGATCACCGGCACACCCGTGCCGCGCGCCGCGTCGACGACCTGCGGCACGATCGAGAAGGTGCCGATGTTGCCGGTGTGACCGGCTGCATCGTAGCCTTGGGCAATGATCACGTCGGTGCCGGCGTCGAGTTGTTTCTTGGCCTGGCGCGGTTTGCCGACAAGACCCCATACCTGCATGCCGAGTTCGTGCGCGCGCTTGAGCAGGAAGGCAGGCGAGCCGAGGCCGGATGCGAACACCGGCACGCGTTCATCGAAGATGACTTCGAGTTGGGCCATTGCGCGCTTCTGGTCGAGCCCGCCCCAGTGGTGGATGTCCGGCGCAATCTTGGGATCGGGCACGTCGTACTTGCGCTTGATCATCTGCTCGAACTCGCGCTGCTCCGGCGGAATCATCGCGAGCAGTTCGTCGACGGTCTTTTCCGCTGGCACCGACGAGGGCAGTACCAGATCGATGCCGAAGGGCTTGCCGTCAACACGCTCGCGAATCCATTTGATATCGGCGGCGATCTGGTCGGGCGTGTGCAGCGCCTCGCCCATGACCGCAAAGCCGCCGGCGTTGATGACGGCGACGGCGACGTCTTTGCAATGGGTGAAGGCGACGACCGGATATTCGATGCCGAGCTTTTCACATAATTGGGTGTGCAATGGACTGCTCATCGTGGCTCCTTGAGGAATCGGCACTGCGCGACCAATGAAAGCGCAGGTTTCGATTCTGATTTTATTGACCGGCGTTTATTCCGCCAGGCTGGATTGGTATCGAAAACGGCCGGCCCGGTATCAGTAACTGACAAGTCGTGGAGGGAGTGAGGGCCGCATCAGCCGAAGGCCCCTTCCTGCCGCAGCGCTTCGACAAGTGCCGGGTCGTAATGCAGGATGTCGCGCAGCACCTCCGCATGATGCTCGCCGACGGTCGGGGCCTTCGACGGCGCAATCGCTTCCTCGCCGACGAAACGCACCGGAAAGCCGAGCATGTCAGCACCGTGTTTTTCATGCGGCAGCACGTTGAAGCGCGCCTGGAACTGCGGATCATCGACGATGTTCTGCGCGGTATTGACCGGCGCGATCGGTGTATTGGCCTCGACGCCGAACGCGAGCCATTCCTTCGTCGTGCGCGTCCTGAAAATGTCGCGCAAGATCGCGTGCAATTCGCGATTGCCGCGGGCGTGGTCGGCGTATTTCGAGCCAGGCCACTTGTCGAACAGGTCCATGCGCCCGACCCCGAAGCAGAAGTTCTTCCAGAAAGCCTGTTCGGACGCCATGAAAAGCACATGTCCGTCGGCGGATTCGTACAGCTGGTAGCGCACGCCTTCCTTCATTCCGGCGGTGGCGACCGGGCGACGGACGTGGTTGTCGGACTTGTTCCCGGTCACGACGTCTTCCGGCCGTGCGTAGGCCATGTAGCTTTCGCTGCGGTACCAGTCGAAGGCCGCCGCGGCGTCGCTCTGCGCAAGGTCCATGAAGCAGCCCTCGCCGGTTTCGCGCGCGCGGATCACGCCGGCGAGCACCGCGAGGCCGCCGAACAGCGGCGCGGCGTTGATGCCGATGCCGACGTGCTCGGGGATATAGCTGAAACCCTCCTCGTCGCAGGCTGGCTTCACCGCGCCGGACCAGGTGTCGTAGGCGATGCCGTGCGAAGGCATGTCCTTGTACGGCCCGGTCATGCCGTAGCCGGACACGGTGCAGAACACAATCTTCGGATTGATCTTGCGCAAGTCTTCGTAGCCAAGGCCGTACTTCGCCAGCGCGCCGGGTTTCGATGCCTCGATGACAACGTCGGCGTCGCGCACGAGGTCGCGGTAGATACGCCGCGCAGCCTCGGTTTTGAGGTCGAGTGCGATGCTCTTCTTGCCGCGGTTCAGGTGGTAATGCATCAGCGAGACGCCCTCGATGATCGGCCAGGTCATCTCGCGGATGTAATCCCCCGCCGGCGTTTCGACCTTGATGACTTCCGCGCCGAGATCGGCGAGCGCGGTGGTGATGGCGGCCGGTCCGAGAATCGAGCTCTCGACGACGCGCAGGCTGGCAAGCGGCGGAACGGTTTTATTCATGATGGGCGGTCACCAATGGGTCCGGATCGGATATCCGGCACGGTTTCGACGGACGCCGAATTGCGCTCGGATACGTTGATCCGCAGAGCTGAATCGGCCTTCGTGAGCACGATAGGCGAGATGCTCCGGGCCGGGTTTCGCACTTGCGTTTCTGATCGGGCCATTGCGGGCGCAATTCAGGCCAGCCGATTGTTTAGCCAATTTCGATCGACCAGAATCGGACAACATTCAACGCGCTGCGGCGGTTTTCATTGGCAAGCCGGAATCGCGCCGCGGCGAGAATCCGATTACGGCAATTCCTGCGAGATTAACCAGGGGAATTGGCGCACGGGTAAAACCCAAAGGAGCATCGATGAAAACCCTGAAAGCCGGAACGCGCCTCAAAAGCGCCATCTGCGATACCGAAGTCATGGTGATCCGAACTCGCCCTGCCGAAATGCTGTTGTGCTGCGGCGGCATTGAAATGATTGCGATGGATGGCGGGAAATCGGCCGGCCAGCCTGACCCTGCGTTCGCGCAGGGAACGCTGGTCGGCAAACGCTACGTCGATGAGCAGGACACGACCGAGCTGCTGTGCACCAAGGGCGGCAAAGGCAGCCTGTCGCTCGACGGCCAGGTGCTGGCGGTGAAGCAGGCCAAGGCCCTGCCCTCTTCGGACTGACACCATGAATATCGTCATGGCCCTGGAGATGGCGGCTGAATGCCATCCGGACCGCATCGCGGTAACTTCCGGCACGCAGCGCCTGAGCTATGCGGAATTGCTGCACGCAGCGCGCACGGCCGGCAACCTGATTCGCGACAGCGGGTGTCGCTACGTCGGTCTGCTGGACATCAACAGCTGTGCTGCCCCGGTCGCGATCTTCGCTGCCGCGTATGCCGGTGTGCCCTACGTGCCGATGAATTACCGGCTGACGAAACCGGAACTCGAAGAACTGCTCGCGCGCATCGCGCCGGCCTTCCTGATCACCGACCCGTGCTACGTCGAGCCGCTGTCGCTTCCAGTCGGCATCCGCGTGGCGGCGCGCGAGGATTTCCTTGCGCAGGTGCGCAGCGGCGACGCCCAGATGACGGAGGCGCCGGGCACGCCGTCGGCTGTCGCGGTGCAGCTATTTACCAGCGGCACGACTGGCGCGCCGAAGGCTGCGGTGCTGCGGCACGAGAACCTGATGAGCTACATCCTCGGCACCGTCGACTTCGCCGGCGCGGAGGAGTCGGACGCCACGCTGGTGTCGGTACCGCCGTACCATATCGCCGGCATTTCGGCCGTGCTCAGCTCAACCTACGCCTGCCGGCGCATGGTGCAGCTGCCGAACTTCGACGGCGCGGCGTGGCTGAAGCTGTGCCGCGACGAGTCCGTGAGCAACGCCTTTGTCGTGCCGACCATGTTGTCGCGCGTCATCGAACACCTCGCCGAATCGGGCGAATCCGGTGCATTGCCAGTGCTGAAGGCAATCGCCTATGGAGGCGGCAAGATGCCGCCGCAGGTGATCGAGAAGACGATGAAGATCTGGCCCGGCGTCGATTTTACCAATGCCTACGGGCTCACTGAGACCAGCTCGACAATCTGCCTGCTCGACCCGGATGACCATCGCACGGCCTTCGACAGCACCGATCCGGACATCCGCAAGCGACTCAACTCCGTTGGCAAGCCGCTCGGCACCGTCGAGATCGAAATCCGCGGCACCGATGGCAAGCCAGTGGCGGCAAACGAGGTCGGCGACGTGTATGTGCGCGGCGGGCAGGTATCCGGCGAATATCTCGGCGTCGGCAGCCTGCTCGATGCCGAGGGCTGGTTCCCGACGCGCGACCGCGGCTATCTGGACCGCTTCGGCTTCCTGTACCTCGACGGCCGCGCCGATGACGTGATCGTGCGCGGCGGAGAGAACATCTCGCCGGGCGAGATCGAGGACGTGTTGCGCGAGCATCCGGCGGTGTCCGACGTCGCGGTGGTCGCAGTCGCCGACGAGCAATGGGGCGAATCGGTCGCGGCAGTCGTCGTGCTGCGCGATCAGGCGCGCGCCTCGGTGTCCGAACTGCAGGACTGGGTGAAGCAGCGGCTGCGCTCGTCGCGCGTGCCGACGTCGATCCATTTTCGCGCGGAACTGCCCTACAACGAGATGGGCAAGGTGCTGCGGCGCGTGCTGAAGGACGATTTCCGCAGCGCGGTGCGTGCATCATGAACGCCGCCCCGGACCGCTGTTGCGCAGCGGTGCCGGCCGCGCGGCATGGCTGATCCGGTGATGGCCGCCGCCTCCGCAGCCCCGCTCGCCGGTTTCCGCGTTGGACTCGACGGCCGCGGCGTCGCCAGCGATTACGCGCGGGTGTTGCTCGCCTCACTCGGCGCAGACGCTTCACCGCGGCGCCACGGCATGCCCGACGAGCATCCGGCACTCGCGTGGTGCCGCAGCGGCCTGATGGCGCTGACCGGCCAGCGTGACGGTGCACCGCAGATGTGTCCGCTGCCGCTGGCGTCCTGCGCCGACGGCGTCGTCACCGCGCTCGCGGGGATCGGTGACGGCATCGCTGCCGGTGCGGGAAGCGGCTCGCGGCTGCTCGGCGTGCGCGCGAATATCGCCGGTCTGCGGCGCAACGGCGCGATTTCTCCCGGTGGCAGCTGCCGCCTGCTGCCCACTGCCGACCGCCTGCTCGCAGTCAATCTCGCGCGCGACGACGACTGGCGCTCAGTGCCGGCCTGGCTGGAAACGGAGCGGCAAGCGGACTGGGCGCTCGTCGAAGAACGGGTCGCCGGCGCACCGAGTGCGGCGCTGCTGGAACGCGCGCGCCTGCTCGGCCTCGCGGTCGCCGCGGCGAACCCGCCGGAGCACAGCGCGGCCCCCTGGTATCACATCACCGCGACCGGCACGCCGCGCCCTCCCCGCCCCCGTCACCTTCGCGGGGACGTGCCGCTCGTCGTCGATCTCTCGTCACTGTGGGCCGGACCGCTGTGCGGACAGTTGCTGCACCGGCTCGGCGCGCGCGTTGTCAAGGTCGAATCGGAACGCCGGCTCGATGGCGCACGCTCGGGACCGGCGGCGTTCTACGATCTGCTGAATGCCGGCAAAGCAAGCGTCCGCCTCGACTTCACGAGCATTCGCGGGCGCGAGCGCCTGCGCTGCCTGATCGAACGCGCCGATATCGTCATCGAGGCGTCGCGGCCGCGCGCGCTGCGCCAGATGGGCATCGACGCCGAGAACATCATGCGCACACGGCCCGGACTCACGTGGATCAGCATCACCGGCCACGGCCGCGAGGAACCCCAGGCGGGCTGGATCGCATTCGGCGACGATGCCGGCGTCGGCGCGGGCCTGTCCGCCCTGATGCGCGACGTGACCGGCGAGCGGCTGATCTGCGGCGATGCGATCGGCGATCCGCTGACCGGCCTGCATGCGGCGCTGGCCGCGTGGAGCAGTTACCGCAGCGGCGGCGGCCGGCTCCTTGCGCTGTCGCTCGACGAGGTCCTGAAACATTGCGTCCGCTTCGCACTGCCGGATTCGGCCGACGCGCTGTGCGATCGTCACGACCGCTGGCACCGGCTCGCACTGGAAAGCGGCGCCGCCAAGCTCGCCCCGCCAAAGGTGCGCGCGCGCGCCAAGGCCCGGCCTTCCGGCGCCGACACCGAAACGGTATTCGCCAGACTCGGCCACCGATGCTGATCCGCGACGCCGAACTTCCGTCGGGTGCGCGAGCCGATGTGCGGATCGCCGGCTCAAGGATCGCGGAAGTCGGCGCACGCCTCGCCCCGCTGCCCGGCGCAGCAGTGCTCGACGCCGGAGGCCGTGCGCTATCTGTCGGCCTGCACGACCACCATTTTCATCTGATGGCGTACACCGCGGCACTCGAATCGGTCCCCTGCGGGCCGCCACAGGTCGATTCCGCGGCGGCGCTCGCACAAGCGCTGCGGGACGCGGAGCGTCGCCGCATGTCTCCGGGCGATGGCGGCTGGCTGCGCGGCATCGGCTATCACGAATCGGCCGCCGGCGACATCGACCGCGACTGGCTCGACCGCATAGCGCCGGACCTGCCGCTCAGAATCCAGCACCGCAGCGGGCGGATGTGGATCTTCAATTCCTGCGGTTTGCGCAAGCTCGGCGTGACGGAAGCGAGCGACCACGATCCGCTGGAACGCATCGCCGGCCGAATGACGGGAAGATTGTATGACAGCGACGAATGGCTACGGGTGCGGCTGACCGGCGACATGCCGTCGCTCGCCCGCGCCAGCGCCAAACTCGCGCGCTTCGGCGTGACCGGCCTCACCGACGCCGGCCTGCGCAACGGCCTGCGCGAATTCCACCACTTCGTCGGTGAACGCGAACGCGGAAAGCTGTCGCAGGACGTGCTGATGATGGGCGGGCCGGAACTCGATACGGCGCCGGACGTCGCTGGCATCCGGCGCGGCCCGACAAAGCTTTATCTGCGCGAATCCACCCTGCCTGCCTTCGACGCCTTCTGCAATGAAATCCAGCGCAGCCGGCAAGCGGGCCGGGCGGTGGCGATCCATTGCGTCACGCTCGCGGAGCTGGTGTTCGCAACGGCGGCGCTGCAGCATTGCGGTATCCATGCCGGCGACCGCATCGAGCATGCGTCGGTCGCCCCGCCGGACGCGCTCGAGCTGCTCGCCGCGCAGGGCTTGACCGTCGTCACGCAACCGAACTTCGTTTTTGAGCGCGGCGACGCGTATCTCGCCGAAGTCGCCGGAGAAGACCGGCCCTGGCTCTACCGCGGGCGCGCTTTCATCGATGCGGGCATCGCGCTGGGCGCCGGCACCGACGCGCCGTATGGCGACGCGAATCCGTGGGCCGCGATGGCTGCCGCCGTGAATCGCCGCACGTGCGGCGGTCGCGCGCTGGGGCCCGACGAGGCACTGTCGCCGGACGAGGCCCTGGCGCTGTTTTCGACCGATCCGCTGGCTCCCGGCGGGGTGTCGCGCCGCATCACGGCCGGTGCCGCAGCCGACCTGTGCCTGCTGGACCGGAACTGGAAACAGGCTTACGAGGAACTTGCCACGGTGCGCGTCGATGTGACGATCAAGGATGGCAGGCTGATCTGGCAGCGTTAATCGACGATCTCATCGACAAGCCCCCATTCAAGCGCAGTCGCCGCATTGATTCGGCGCGCCGACAGCGCGAGATACGCCGTGCGTTGTCGGCCGATGCGCTGCGGCAGACTGACGCAGCCACCGGCGCCGGGGATCAGGCCAAAGCGGATTTCAGGCAACTGGAGGAACGCGTTGCGCGCCGCCGTGATCCGCACGGCAAAGGCCGGCAGTTCGATGCCGGCGCCGATACAGGCGCTATGCAGATGGAACGCCACGCGGTCTGCGCAACGAATCAGCACCGCGGCCGGCAAACGCAGGCTGCGTACCGCGTGCGCACTTGCCGGGTCGGGCGCGGTGCCGAATTCGCGTAGTTCGCCGCCGGAGCTGAAACAGGCGCCGACGCCGGAAACTCTCGCGCCGCGGATCGTTTCGTCGGCGACGACGAGTTGCAGGGCTTCGACGAGCGCGTCACGCATCTCGACTGACATCGGATTGCGGTTGCGCGGGCGGTTAAGTCTGATGTCCAAGTGCTCGCCAGCGCGCGCGATCAGCACCGGCGGGCCGTCCTCGGCGGCGACTCCGTGCGGGGCCGGCGGGTTAGCGCGCGACCATGCGGCAAACTCGGGCCCGCCCTGCAGCGTTGAGTACGCGAGGGATTCGACGACCAGCGCCTGCGCGAGCGGCATGCCGGCGGTGACCCGCAGCACTTGTACCAGCGTCATCGCGGCGAGCGGTGCGCGCCTGATGTTCGCGGCGATGGCGTCGAGCTCGGCAAAACTGTCGAGCACGAGATCACAGGCTGTGAGCACCGCCGGATCGCTCCCTTCACCGGCGATGCCGATCACCGGACAGGGCTGGGTGCGCAGCCAGGCGGCGAGTTTGTCCGCGTCCGCCTGATCGCCGCTGACGGCTTGCACGACGAGATACGGATGCGTGTCGAACGGCGACGCGGCTGTCCCACCGGCCGAGGCGAACATCAGCTCGCGCAACCGGTCGAGGTTCAGCACCGGGACGTCGCCGGAGCCCATCGCTCAACTCATCTTTGCGATGACCTCGTCGCCGAAGCGGCGGATCGCGTCGAGTTGCGCTGTCAGGTTGGCCGGGTCGCCCTTGATGTCCCACGGCACGACGCCCGCGTGTGTGACACCGACTTCGGCGAGACGATGGAAGTCGTCGATCTTGTGCGCGCTAAAGTCGATGCCGTGGATCTCGAAGTCGCGATCCCTCGTGCCGAATTCGGCGCGATAGCCATTGAGTTCGGCGATCAGGCCCTTCAGCGTCGGCACGTCGGTATTCGCGGATACCCAACCGTCGCCGACCCGCGCAGCACGCCGCAGCGCCGGCTTGCTGTGGCCGCCGATGAAAATCGGCACCGGCTGCTCCGGCACCGGGCGCATGCGCAGCGGACCGAAATCATAATGCTTGCCATGGTGCTCGAAGAACTCCTCGCCCATCACGCCGCGGAGGATCGCGATGCATTCGTCCATCAGCTCGCCGCGCTTGTCGAAATCGACGCCGTTGTAGAGGAAGTCCTCCTTCCACGGGCTCAGGCCGGCGCCGAGCGCGACACGGCCGTTCGACATCACCGCGAGCGAGGTCAGCAGCTTGGCGAGGATCAATGGCTGGCGCACCGGCACCTTGAGCACGCCGGGGTAGAACTTGATGCGGCTGGTCAGCGCGGCCATCGTCGACATCGCGACGAAGGGCTCGATGAAGGCCGAATGTTCAAGGTATTGCCGGATCGCGCTGGTCTCGGCATACGGGTAATCCGATTCGGTGAGCTGCGGAAAAAACAGGCTGTCGGGCATCGACAGCCAAGTCCAGCCGGCCGCCTCCGCCGCCTGTGCGATCGCCGGATAGTTGCGGAAGTTGCTGAAGCCGAGTTGCAGAACGAAGCGCATGAAAGTCCCCTGTTTGCGATGCGTCAGCGCGGCATCGCCAGCGCGCGCTCGGCGATGATGTTGAGCTGGATTTCGTTGGTGCCCGCGTAGATCGTGTCGGCGCGCGAGAAAAAGAACACTTGCTGCAGACGCCGCACCGCGTCGTCGTCGGAGCACACGTCGGCGCCGGTGCCGAGCACGTCCATCGCGAGCTGGCCGAGGTCACGGTGCCAGTTCGACCAGGCGTACTTGTAGATCAGCGATTCGGGCCGCACGCTGCCGATGTCGCCGGCGAGCATGCGCAGCGCGTTGTGGCGCAGCGCGCGCAGGCCGATCCATGCGTCGGCGATACGTTCGCGGATCGCCGCGTCGCGGAAGGCGCCAGTCGCCAGCGCCGCATCGACGACAAGTTGCATCTCATGCACGAAATGCATCTGCTGGCCCAGCGTCGAGGCACCCCGCTCGAAACCGAGCAGCGCCATTGCCACGCGCCAGCCCTCACCCGGCTTGCCAACGACGCAGCCGGCGTCGGTCTCAGCGCCGTCGAAGAACACTGCGTTGAATTCCGATTCGCCCGTCATCTGGCGGATGGGCTGGATCTCGACACCCGGCTGGTCCAGCGGCATCAGCAGGAAAGTCAGGCCGTCGCGCCCGACCGAGCCCGGCGTGCTGCGCGCGATGACGAAAATCCAGTCGGATTCGTGCGCGAGCGAGGTCCACACTTTTTGCCCCTGCGCGCGCCACACGTCGCCGTCCTGCCAGCAGCGCGTCGTGATCGCCGCGAGGTCGGAGCCTGCCCCCGGTTCCGAATAGCCTTGGCACCAGAACTCGCGCCCCTCGCGAATACCGGGCAGGAAGCGGCGTTGCTGCTCCGGCGTGCCCAGTGATATCAGCGTCGGCGCGAGCAGAGTTTCGCCGATGTGGCCCATGCGACCGGGACCGCCGGCGCGCACGTATTCTTCGTGGAAGGCGAGTTGCAGATCCAGCGGCAGTCCGCGCCCGCCGTGTTCCTGCGGCCAGGAGAGGCCGACCCAGCCACCGTCGGCAAGTTTGCGTTCCCAGGCCTTGCGCAGCGCGGGAAAGGCTTCCTCATCACCGGGGCCGCCACGGTGGCGCAGGCAGGCGAACTCGCCCTTCAGCTCGCGCGCGAGCCAGCCGGCCACTTCCGCGCGAAAATGCGTTTCGGTCATCGAATCCATGGTCTCCCGCCGGGCCGTCCCAAGGGGGGCCTGCGCCCCCTCGGGGGCAGCGAACACAGTGAGCGTGGGGGTTGTTTCATTTCAGGCGAAATCCAGAAGATGGGTGGCGACGCGCTCACGCCAGTGGCTCGCGGCACCAAACCACTGGCTGCCCCATTGCGCGCGTTTGAAATGTAATTGGGGGTCGTATTCCCAGGTGAAGCCGACGCCGCCGTGCAGTTGCACTGCCTCCTGCGCGCAGAAGCGGTAGGCCTCGGCGGCGAGTACACGAGCGACGGCGACTTCGCGCGCCAGCGCATCGGCGTCCTGCAGGCTGGCGACGGTTGCGGCGACGCCGCGCACCGCCGAACGCGCCGTTTCGATGCGCACCATCATTTCGGCGCAGCGGTGCTTGATCGCCTGGAAACTCGCGACCGGTTTGCCGAACTGCACGCGCTCCTTTGTATACGCGACGGTCATTTCGAGGCACGCGGCCGCGCCGCCGACCTGCTCGGCCGCGAGTTGCAGCGCCGCGAGCGCAACCGTGCGAGTCATTCCTGCATCGATCGCCCCGGGCACGTCGATGCGTGCGTCGTCGGGCAGGCGGACATCGCGGAACGTCCATGCGGCTTGCGGTCGGGTCAGATCCCAGACGTCGAGCGGCGTACGTTCGAGTCCTACGACATCAGCCGGTACGTGGAACAGGCCAACACCCCCGCCCTCCAGCCTCGCGGCGACGAAAGCCATCGCGGCGGAACCATCGTCGAGCACCTGCGCGGCCTCGCCCGTCATCCGCCAGCCGTCGCCATCGCGCCGGCAGTCGACGGTCAGCGTGTCCGGCGCCCACACGAGGCCGGGCGCAAGGATCAGCGTCGCGGTCGCCTCGCCGCTTGCGAGCGACGGCAACCAGCGCGCCTGCGCCGACGCGTCGGCGGCTTCGATCAGCGCGGTCTGCGCAAGCACGACGCTGGCGAAGAACGGCGAGCGGATCAGCCGGCGCCCCATTTCTTCCATCAGCAACGCGAGTTCCACCGCGCCCATGCCGAGCCCGTCGAACGCCTCGGGCACCTGGACCGCAGCCCAGCCCAGCTCGGCGATGCGGCGCCACAGCGCGGCGTCGTCCTCCCGCGGCTTGCGGGCATTGGCGAACTCGGCGAGAAACGCGGCGGCAGTGTCCTGCAGCGCGAGTTGCTCATCGGAAAGCAGCAGCACGTTTTCCATTGGCAGTCCCGTGATTCCCCGTGGGATTTTGGTCAGGCCCATTCTGACAACCGGGCAACTGCCTCACATCATCCAATGGGACTAAGACCGCCCCTGCCCAACCTGCCAGGCAGCCCGTGGCCAGAAATGCACCCCTCCCCGCGGCACCGATAGTACAAAAGAACGATGTGCGGCCGGATCGGCGCTGATAGCTTTTGCCCCACATCGAACAGGGGCAAAGAGCATGACGATAGAGGCAGGGAAAGTGATTGGTGTCGTCGGTGGCACCGGCCATCTCGGCGCGGCGCTGGCGCGGCGCTGGGCGAAGGCCGGCTACGGGATCGTCATCGGGTCGCGCGATGCGGACAAGGCCCGCGTCGCGGCCGACGCGCTCGGCGCCGAACAGGGGCGGAGCATCGCGTCCGGCACAAACAAGGCTGCCGCGGAACGGGCTGACATCGTCGTCGTGACCGTTCCCTTCGCGTCGCAGGCAGCGGTGCTCGACGAGATCCGCCCCGTCGTCGCCGGCAAGATCGTTGTCGACACCACGGTACCGCTGGTGCCGCCGAAGGTGATGCGCGTGCAGCTGCCGGCCGAAGGCTGCGCTGCGGCGCGTGCGCAGGCGCTGCTCGGAGCCGACGTGCGCGTCGTGTCGGCCTTCCACAACGTCGCCGCGCACAAGCTCGCGACCGACGAGCTCGTCGAATGCGACGTGCTGGTGTTCGGCGACGACAAGGCTGCACGCGCCGAAGTCGTCGCATTGGCCGACGCCGCCGGTCTGCGCGGCCTGCATGCCGGTGCGCTGGCGAACTCAGCCGCGGCCGAGGCGCTGACCTCGATCCTGATCTTCATGAACCGCAACTACGCGGTCGACGGTGCCGGCATCCGCATCACCGGCGAACTCAACGCAATCGCGGACTAGCGACATGGCCGCGCCGCTCTCCTTCACAGCCATTACGGGAATCCCGGCGATAGCCGCGGGCGACGATCTCGCGCCGATCATCGCGAACGCCATCGAGGCCGCTGGCCTGGCCGTGAATGAGGGCGACGTACTCGTCGTCGCGCAGAAAATCGTCTCCAAGGCCGAAGACCGCTTCGCCGACCTGCGTGAAGTCGTGCCTTCCGCCCGCGCGCGGGAACTCTCACAGATCACCGGCAAGGACGCGCGCGTCGTCGAACTGGTGTTGTCCGAATCGACCGTGGTGCTGCGCGCGGTGCCGAACGTGCTGATCGTGCGCCACCGCCTCGGCTACGTGATGGCCAACGCCGGCATCGATCGCTCGAATGTCGCGAGCGCCGATGGCGAGGAGCGCGTGCTGCTGTTGCCGCTGGACCCGGATGTCTCGGCGGAGCGGCTGCGCACCGGGCTGCATACATTGACCGGCATCGCCCCCGGCGTAATCGTCAGCGACAGTTTCGGCCGGCCGTGGCGCACGGGCGTCGTCAATGTCGCGCTCGGTACGGCTGGGGTGCCCTCGCTGATCGACCGCCGTGGCGAGACCGATCTCTACGGGCGCAAACTCGAAATCACCCAGGTCGCGTTCGCCGATGCACTAACGGCCGGCGCCGCGCTGGTGATGGGCGAAGGCGCCGAAGGCACGCCGGCGGTGCTGGTGCGCGGCGCCCAACATGACGCACCGCTGGCAAACGCCCAGGCGCTGATCCGCCCGTTCGCCGAGGACCTGTTCCAATGAGCCCCCCGATCGCGGCACTTTCCGGCGGCGTCGGCGGTGCCAAGCTCGCCGACGGCCTGATGCGCGTGCTGCCGCCCGACACACTCACCGTCATCGTCAACACCGGCGACGACTTCCGCCATCTCGGCCTGCACGTTTCGCCCGACGTCGACACCGCGCTGTACACGCTCGCCGGCCTCGCCAATCCGGAAACCGGCTGGGGCCGGCGCGACGAGACCTGGAATTTCATGCGCGCGCTCGAAGCGCTGGGCGGCGAAACCTGGTTCCGCCTCGGCGACGGCGATCTCGCGATGCACGTCGAACGCACGCGACGCCTCGCGGACGGCGACACGCTCAGCCGCATCACCGCCGATACCGCACGCCGTCTCGGCATTCCGGCGCAGATCTTGCCGATGAGCGACGACCCGGTGCATACCCGCGTCGCGACCGCTGACGGCCTGCTCGACTTCCAGGACTACTTTGTGCGCCTGCAGTGCCGGCCGGCAGTTAGCGCATTGCACTTCGACAGTGCCGAGCATGCACGACCGGCCCCGCAAGCGCTCGCCGCGCTCGCCTTCGCCGCGACGCTGCGCGAAGGAGCGACGGTATGAGTTGCTGGGCGCTGATCCCGATCAAGACCCTGTCGCTCGGCAAGGGACGCCTGGCCGGCGCGCTGTCGCCGGCCGAACGCCAGCGGCTGATCCGCAAGATGCTCGACCGTGTGCTGGCCGCGCTTACCGCATCACGCCTCGTCGAGGGTATCGCGATCGTCACGCCCGAATGCCGCGCTCTGGCGGGCAAGGCCACGCTGCTGCCCGACCGCGGCGCAGGCCTCAACGGCTCGATCGCGGATGCGGCACAGAGCCTCGCCGCATTTGGTGCAACCGAACTGCTGGTGCTGCACGGCGATCTGCCGCTGGTGAACCGGGTCGAAATCGACCGGATCATCACACTCGGCCGCAGCACCGGCCTCGCGCTCGCGCCGGACCGGCGCCGCCAGGGCACCAACGCGATCTACCTGCAGCCCGACAGCGGTTTCGAATTCCGCTTCGGCACGCACAGTTTCGCCAGCCATCAGGCGGAGGCCGCGCGCTGCGGCCTCCGACCGACGGTGGTCGACCTGCCCGGTCTCGCGTTCGATGTCGACGAAGCGCCCGACCTTGACCTGCTGGGCGACCTGCTCGTCGACCTGCGCGAGGGTGCAAAAATGAGCCCACAAGTCAGCACGCAAATGCGCACGCAAGACTTCCCGATCAATTCCCGGAGCGTCCCGATATGGCAACCAGTGCAACCCGAATACTCGCTGATGCACGCGCGGGACTGAGGCTCACCGCCACGCAAGCCGGCATACTGGCGGCTGAGCGCGATCCGGGCCCGCTGCTTGAAACCGCCGAAGCGTTGACGCTCACCGGCCACGGTCGCGTGGTCAGTTGGTCGCGCAAGGTCTTCATCCCGCTCACGCGCCTATGCCGCAATGCTTGCGGCTACTGCACATTTGCCGAATCGCCGAATCAAATGGAAAGCGCCTTCCTGACGCCCGACGAAGTGCTGGCGATCGCGAGGGCCGGCGCCGAAGCCGGTTGCCGCGAGGCACTGCTGACGCTCGGCGAGAAACCCGAACTGCGCCACGCCATGGCCCGCGACGCGCTCGCCACGCTCGGCTTCACCACGACGATCGAGTATGTGGCGGCGATCGCGCGCCGGATCTTTGAAGAAACCGGCCTGCTGCCGCATATCAATCCGGGCAACATGTCGCCTGCGGATCTCGCCCTGCTGCGGCCGGTCTCCGCCTCGATGGGCATCATGCTCGAATCCGCGTCAGCGAGGCTGTGCGAGCGCGGCGGCCCGCACTGGAAATGCCCGGACAAGCACCCCGAAGTCCGGCTCGCGACGATCCGCCATGCCGGCGAGCAGTCGGTCGCACTGACCAGCGGCATTCTGATCGGCATCGGCGAAACGCGGCTGGAACGTGTCCAAGCCCTGCTCGCGCTGCGCGAACTCAACGACATACACGGCCACCTGCAGGAAATCATCATCCAGAATTTCCGCGCGAAGCCGGGCACCGCGATGGCCGCCGCATCGGAACCGGACCTCGCCGAACACCAGTGGACGATCGCTATCGCCAGGCTGATCTTCGGACCATCGATGTCGATCCAGGCGCCACCGAACCTGCGCCCCAGCGAGCTCGCGCCGCTGATCCGCGCCGGTATCAACGACTGGGGCGGGGTGTCGCCGGTTACCCCGGACCACGTCAACCCGGAAGCCTGCTGGCCGCACATTGCCACGCTGCGCAGCGAAACCGAAGCCGCCGGCCGGCATCTCGTCGAACGCCTCGCGCTGGTGCCGAACTTCGCACAACACGCTGGCCGCTGGACGGATCTGGCGATGTGCAAGGCGGTGCTGCGCCACACCGACGCACAAGGCTTTGCCCGTAACGACGACTGGCACGCCGGCGCCGGGACGCCGCCGCCTCCGCTCGCGCTCGTCCGCGGGGCAACGCCGAACGGCCGGCCCGATGCCGGCATCGCGCGCCTGATCGATCAGGCGTGCGCCGGCCACACGCTCGGCGAAGACGCCATCGCGACGCTGTTCACCGCACGCGGCGCGGATTTCGACGCTGTCGTCGCCGCCGCCGACCGCCTGCGCGCGGCGACCGTCGGCGACGCGGTGTCCTGGGTGACGAACTGCAACATCAATTACACCAACATCTGCCTGCATCGTTGCGGTTTCTGCGCATTCGCCAAGGGCCGCAGCGCCGAATCACTGCGCGGACCGGCCTACCGGCTCGACCCGGACGCCGTGGCGCAGCGCGCCCTTGAGGCCCACGCACGCGGCGCCACCGAAGTGTGCCTGCAGGGCGGCATCCACCCGGACTACACCGGCGAGTCGTACCTCGACATCGTCGCCGCGGTAAAGCATGCGGTGCCGGACATGCACATCCACGCGTTCTCGCCGCTGGAAATCCGCCACGGTGCAACGACGCTGGGCCTGTCCGCCGGCGATTTCCTGCGCCGCCTGCGCGCGGCCGGTCTCGGCACCCTGCCCGGCACCGCTGCCGAAGTGCTCGACGACGAGGTGCGCGCGCTGCTGTGCCCGGACAAGCTCAACACCGAAGAATGGCTCGACATCGTGCGCACCGCACACGAGGCGGGCGTGCGCACGACCTCGACGATCATGTTCGGCCACGTCGACACGCCGCATCACTGGGCACGCCACCTGCTGCGGCTGCGCGCGCTGCAGCAGCAAACCGGCGGCATCACCGAATTCGTGCCGCTGCCCTTCGTGCATATGGAATCGCCGCTGTGGCACAAGGGCCGCAGCCGCTCGGGTCCGACGTTGCGCGAAGCGCTGCTGATGCACGCGATCGGCCGGCTCGCGCTGCACCCGCTGATCCCGAACATCCAGACCTCGTGGGTCAAAATGGGGCCCGCCGGCGCCGCGCTGTGCCTGCAGGCCGGCGCCAACGATCTTGGCGGCACGCTGATGTACGAATCGATCACGCGCGCGGCCGGCGGCGCTAACGGCCAGGAAATGGACGCGGCAGGCATGAACGGCATTGCCACTAGCATCGGCCGCCCGCTGTGGCGCCGCACGACGCTGTACGAAGACGTTGTCGCAACGCCCGCGCCCCGCTGCGCGCAAGAAACCTGCATGAACTGAATAACCCGGAACAAGGAAGAAACATGGCACTGCAAATCCAGGAAAACTTCCAGGTGGCGGCCCCCATCGATGCGGTGTGGGAATTCCTGCTCAATCCGGAAAACGTCGTCGCCTGCATGCCCGGCGCGTCGCTGAACCAGATCGTTGACGACAAGAGCTTCATCGGCTCGGTGAAACTCAAGATCGGCGCCGTCAGCGCGCAATACCAGGGGACGATCACCTATCTCGACAAGGACAAGGCCAGTCACACGGTGAAAATGCTCGCCTCCGGCAACGAACGCGGTGGAGGCACGGTCAGCGGCACGATCATCACTCGCCTCGCCGCCTCACCGGACAGCCGCAGCACCGAAGTCAGCTGCGAGTCGAGCGTCGATCTCACCGGGCGTATCGTCCAGGTCGGCCGCGGCATGATTGAAGGCGTGTCGGCGCAGATCATCAAGAAATACGTGAATAACGTGCGGGCGCTGCTCGAAGTCCCGCGCGATGCGCCGCCCGCCGCAGCCGGCGAAACGGCCGCCGCATCAGGTTCCGAACCTCGCCCGGTGCCGCAGAAGGAAGACTCGATCAATATCGTCGCGGTGGTATTCAAGGTCATCTTCGAGCGCATCGCCGGCTTCTTCCGCCGCATGCTCGGCCGCGCCTGACGCGGCTGAAGAATATCGTCCTTCCCGCGCAAGCGGGAGCCCAGTTTTGACAACGGGGTTTCCCCCTGCGCGGGAAGGACGAAGCCCGTGTTTTTAATCTCAGGCGGGCGTCAAGCCGCACAGGATCTCGCCGTGCGGCAAGCCGGCGACGATTACCGGCTTCGCGCTGCCGCAGGGCTCGTGCAACGGCCCGTGGCGGTGCTTCGCAAATCCGCCGCTGCGTCCGGCAACGGCCGCCCGGATCTCGGCGACGATCGCGAGCGCGATTTCCTCTGGCGTGTCGGCGCCGATGTCCAGCCCGGCCGGGCCATACAGCCATGACGCCGCATCGCCGCGCACCGCGAAGCCTTCGGCTTCGAGTTCGTCGAGCAGTCGCGCGGTGCGCCGCTTCGGCCCGAGGATCGCGACATAGCGCGGCCGTCGCGGCAGCAACGCGCGCAGCGCGCGCAGATCCTCGAAATAGTTGTGGCTCATCGTCACCGCGATAATGCCCCCCTCGTCCGGCAAACTGTCCAGCGCTGGTCCGGCATCCGACATCAGCACCTGGTCCGCGGCGGCGAAGCGCCTGTGCATCGCGTGCCCGGCGTTGCGTGAAACCACGCCGACATGCCATCCCAGTGCCTTCGCGAACTGCACCAGCGGCACGGCATCGTGTCCCGCGCCGAAGACCGCCAGCGACAGCGACGGCTTTACCAGCTCGAAAAACACCTCGACACGCCCACCCGGCGTATCAATCACCGACTGCAGCGGGCGTCCAGCCGACAGCACGCGTCGGGCTTCGTCGACGAGTTGCGCACACAGCGAAGTTGCGCCGATTCCATTTGAGTCGATAGGCTGGCCTTCTGTCAGCATCAGCCGTGCACCGACCCGCGCACCGGGGTCACCGCTCACCGCAAACACCGTCGCGAGCACGCCGGTCCGACGCCGGTTCAAGCAATCGGCGAGAAAATCGATCGGCCCCGCAGCCTCCGGTGATAGCGGTTCGACCAGCACGACAACAATGCCCTTGCAACCGAGCGAATAACCCTCAGCGATATCGTCATCGGTCGAATCGTAGACCGCGACCACCGGCTCGCCACTGTGCAGCACCCGCGCCGCCTGCCGGAAAACGTCGCGTTCCAGGCAGCCGCCACTGATCGAACCGACCGCCTCGCCGTCGCCGCTGACGAGCATTCGCGCACCCGGCCGCCGGTACGTCGAACCCCCGACGGCAACCACCGTTGCGAGCGCCGCCGATTCGCCGCGTGCGCGAAGCCGCGCGAACGCCTGAATGATCCGCTGCAGTTCATTCATGCCCGACCTCCGTCCGTGTATCGCATCATCGAGCCCGACTCTCGCACCCGACACGCAAACCCGCATCATTCCTTTGAATTACGGTTTCGGGGCGGGCGACAACCATGGCGAAGCACGGGTTTTAATTCGATCGGACGATGCGCCCTGTCCCTCCGTTCGGCGACGATCCTTGCACCGTAGCAACAGATCGTGATCGGTCGCGCGCTTTCACCGAGTAGCACGGGGTTCGATGCTTACGGACTACGGACGAGGACGGCAATGAAAGATCTGAAGCCGACAGGCAAACTGAATTTCTATCTTGCCCGCATGGCCAGCCGGGGCTTCGGCGCCGAGCAGGTGCTCGCCGGAACGGGACTGCGCGCCGAAAGCCTGGACGACAGCCAGTCGCGTCCCCATCCGCTGCAGTACCGCAAGATCATCCTCAACATGATCGAGCTGACGCGCGATCCCTTCCTCGGCATCACGCTGGGCGCAGAATTCAAGATCAGCGATCTCGGCATCCTCGGCTACGCGGCACTGAGCGCGTCGACGCTGAAGGAATCCCGCGAACTCTACGACCGTTACCGCGGACTCAACGAACACATCTTCGCCTCCACCAATTACATCAAACACGGACGCTGGTTCTCGGAGATCCAGGACGTCTACCGGCTCGGCGACGTGATGCGCTTCGCAGTGGAGGAATTCGTCAGCCAGACCATCGAACTCGCCGCGACGATGACGAACAAGCCCTTCCCGATCCTCGAACTGCACGTCACCTACCCGCAACCGCCCGATGTGTCGCCCTACATCCGGCGCTTCAACTGCCCGATCTACTTCAACCAGGCGCGCAACATCGTCGTGTTCGACATCAACCGCCTGCAGGACCCGATCAGCCTCGCGAACGAGGAAGTGTTCAAGCTGTGCGCGCGCCACTGCGAAATGCTCGCATCGAAACGCAACAGCGACGCGCAACTGTCCGACCTGATCCGCAACTACCTCGTCAATAACCCCGGCGAATTCCCGACGCTGGAAGAAATGGCCGGCCATCTGAACATCGGCTCGCGCACGCTGCGGCGGCGGCTCGTCAGCGAGGACCTCAGCTACCAGAAGATCCTCGACGACACGCGCAAGGATCTCGCGATCCAGTACCTGCAACACACCGCCCTGACCCCGAAGGAAATCGGTTACCTGCTCGGTTACAGCAGCGTCAGCAATTTCCGCCGCGCCTTCAAGGGCTGGACCAACCACACGCTTTCGGACGTCCGCCTGGGCGCGCATGAACCCGGTGCGCCGGCCACATCGCTGCACGCACGCTTGTAGTCCCATCGGACGATGGCATGCGCGGGCCGGGCCCCTACGCTCGACGGGTAGAAACCAAATCTTCAAAGGAGAGACAGCATGAGATTTGCGGGAAAAGTGGTCGTCGTCACCGGCGCCGGTCAAGGCATGGGGCGCGCGATCGCGCAGCGTTTCGTGCAGGAAGGCGCCACGGTTGTCGCGGCGGACATTAACGAAGCCGCTGCACGCGAGACGCTCGAACTCGCAGGTCGCAGCGACGACACGAAGGCCGGCATCGCCCGCACCTGCAACATCGCCGACAGCGGCGCGGTGAAGGCCCTGTTCGAGGAAGTCGACGGGCTCTATCGCCGTGTCGACGTGCTGGTGAATAACGCCGGCATCGGCAGCGCGAAGAACGACGGCTTCGACAAGCTGCTCGCGCGCATGGGCGAACGCGGCGCGCAGATGGCCCGCGGCGAGACGCCGACCGTGTTCCCCGACCTGATTTGCGACATGGCCGACGAAGGCTGGCACGGCGTGATGAAGGTGAACCTCGACGGCACCTTCTTCTGCACCCGCGAAGCGGTCCGCATGATGATCAAGCACGGCATCAAGGGCTCGATCATCAACATTTCCAGCACTGCCGCAATCTCGGGTGAAGGTGCGCTGCATTACGCCGCGTCGAAGGCCGCACTGGTCGGCATGACGCGCAGCCTCGCCCGCGAGATCGCTCCGCGCGGCATCCGCGTCAACAACGTCATGCCCGGGCCGGTCAATACCCCGATCATGCAGAACGTATCGCAGGACTGGATCAATTCGATGGTTGCCGGCATTCCGCTCGGCCGCATGGCGGAGCCTTCCGACATCGCCGGCGTGGTCGCCTTCCTCGCTTCGGACGACGCGGCAATGGTCACCGGTTCGGATGTCGTCGCCAACGGCGGCTCGTACTTCAAGTAAGGGGGCGACATGTCAGGAAAACTGCACGGAAAAGTGGCTTTCATCACCGGTGGCGGCTCGGGCATCGGCGCCGCGACCGCCCAACGGTTCGCTGCGGAAGGCGCGACGGTGGTGATCTGCGGGCGCCGCCGCGAACCGCTCGATGAAGTCGTCGCCGCGATCGTCGCGAAGGACGGCAAGGCCGAAGCGGTGGTCGTCGACGTCGGCAACGAGGCGCAGTTCATCGCCGCGCTCGAAGACGCGGCGAAGCGCCACGGCGGCCTCGACATCCTCGTTAACAATGCGATGGCCTACACCTGGGGCGCGATCGAAGGCACCTCGACCGAAGACTGGCGCGCGAACTTCACGACCTCGGTCGATGGCACGTTCTGGGGTACGCGCACCGCGATGAAGCTGATGAAGGGTCGCGGCGGTGCGATCGTCAATCTGTCGTCGATCTGCGGCACGCTCGGCACGCCGTGGATGGCCGGCTACTCGGCGGCGAAAGCAGCGATCATCAACTTCTCGCGTGCCGCCGCGGCCGAAGGCGCCGCTGACGGCATCCGCGTAAACGTCGTGATCCCGGCCGTCGTCGAAACCCCTGCAACCGCCGGCATGCTTGCCGACGAGAAATCGCGCCGCACGACCGAAAAGCTGATCCCGATGGGACGCGTCGGCCAGCCGGACGAACTCGCCGCGGCGATCCTGTTCCTCGCCGGCCCCGATGCGTCCTACATCACCGGCGTCGCACTGCCCGTCGATGGCGGCCGCTCTGCGGTACTCGTCACCGCGCTTGAATAAGGCCTGCCCGATGAGCATACCGACACCGACGCTCGAAGAGCGCCTCGACCGGCTCGAATCGATCGAGGAAATCCGCCAGCTGGTGGCGAAATACTCGCTGTCGCTTGACATGCGCGACATGGATGCGCACGTCAACCTGTTCGCGCCCGACATCCGCGTCGGTCGCGAGCGCGTCGGTCGCGAGCGCGTCGGTCGCGCGCACTTCAAGGCGTGGCAGGACGACACGCTGCGCGACCAGTTCACCGGCACCTCGCACCACCTCGGCCAGCACCTCATCGAGTTCATCGATCGCGACCACGCTACCGGCGTTGTCTACTCGAAGAACGAGCATGAATGCGGCGCCGAGTGGGTGATCATGCAGATGCTGTACTGGGACGACTACGAGCGCATCGACGGGCGCTGGCATTTTCGCCGCCGCCTGCCGTGCTACTGGTACGCGACCGACCTCAACAAGCCGCCGATCGGCGACATGAAGATGCGCTGGCCGGGGCGCCAGCCCTACGAAGGCACTTTCCACGACCTGTTCCCGTCGTGGAAGGAGTTCTGGGCCAACCGTCCCGACAAGGACTCGCTGCCCGAAGTGGCGCCGCCGGCGCCGCTGGAGAAGTTCCTCGAAACCATGCGGCGCGGCACTCCCGCGCCGAAGATCCGTGTCCGCTGAACGAGGAGCGACGATGAAAGACCTTTTTGACCCGGTCACGCTCGGTGACCTGAAGCTCGCCAACCGTATCGTCATGGCACCGATGACGCGCAGCCGCGCCGGTGACGGCGACGTGCCGACCGAGCTGATGGTCGAGTACTACCGCCAGCGCGCCAGCGCCGGCTTGATCGTCGCCGAAGGCACGCAGCCCAGCGCCAATGGCAAGGGTTACTGCCGCACCCCGGGCATCCACAGCGCGGAACAGATCGCCGGCTGGCGCAAGGTCACCGATGCGGTGCATCGCGAAGGCGGCTGCATCACGCTGCAGATCATGCACGTCGGGCGCATCGCGAGCCAACTCAACAAGGCCCCCGGTACCGAAACCGTCGCACCGTCGGCGATCCAGGCGGCCGGCAGGATCTTCACCGACGCCGCCGGCATGGTGCCGCACGACGTGCCGCGCGCGCTCCGCACCGACGAGATTCCCGGCATCCTCAGGGAATACTGGCGGGCCACGGAGAACGCGCTCGCCGCCGGCTTCGACGGCGTCGAACTGCACTGCACCAGCGGCTACCTGCCGATGCAGTTCCTCGCCGCCAACACCAACCGGCGCGACGATGCCTACGGCGGCTCCCCGACAAAGCGGCTGCGCTTCGTCGTCGAAGCGCTCGAAGCGATGGTCGCCGCGGGCGGGGCCGGTCGAGTTGGCCTGCGCATCTGCCCCGCGAACCCGTTCAACGACGTCCAGGACGATGACCCGGTGACGACCTACACCGGGCTGCTGCAGGCAATCGACCCCCTGGGAATTGCCTATCTGCACGTGATGCGTTCGCCGCTACGCGAACTCGACGCGCTGGCGCTGGCGAAGCGCAATTTCCGCGGTCCGATCATCGCCAACGACAGCTTCAAGCTCGCCAGCGCGCAACGCGTGGTCGCTGAAGGCCTTGGTGACGCCGTGTCGTTCGGACGCTACTTTATCGGCAACCCCGATCTCGTCAGTCGCTTCCGCGAAGGCGCGCCGCTCGCGGAGTTCGACCAGAACACGCTGTACACACCCGGTCCGCGCGGCTACACGGATTACCCCGCGTTCGCCGCCTGAACGGCGCGCCGATACGGCCGCCCCTCGGGGGCGCCGCACTCCCTGCCGCATTCCCTTTTCCGCATTCCATACATTGCCGGGAGACTCCATGGACTCACGTACGGCGTGGAAGATTTATCTCGCCCTGCTGTTCGGCACTTTCGTCACGATCGAAGCCGCAGCCTTCCAGGCCCCGGCGTTGCCGAGCCTGACGAAGCATTTTGGCATCCCGATCAATCTCGCGGCGCTGATCCTGCTGATGTATTCGCTCGGGGTCACGGTGTTCGCGCCAATCATGGGCCGCCTCGGCGACCAGATCGGGCGCAAGCGCGTGCTCCTCGTCGGCCTGCTCGGCTTCGCGCTGTCGGAAATCGCTGCCGCAAGCGCCGCGAACTTCCCCATCTTCCTCGCCGCGCGTTTCCTGCAGGGGCTCAGCGTCGCCTGCATCCTGCCGGGCGTGTTCGCCTACATCGGCCACCTGTTTCCCGAACAGCGGCGCGGCATGGCACTCGGCATCTTCGCGATGACGATGACGCTCGGCGCGGCCAGCGGCGGTCTGCTCGGGGGTCTGCTGATCGACCGTTTCGGCTGGCCCAGCGTCTACTGGATCAGCGGCGCGCTCGCCTTCGTCGGCATCCTGCCGGTGATGATGCTGGTGCCCGATCTGCGCAGCACCCAGTCCCCGGCCCGCTTCGACCTGAAAGGCGCGCTGTGCCTGTTCGCGACGATCGGCGCGCTGCTGTCGCTACCGACCTGGGTCGGCAACTTCGGCGCCAGCTCGCCCTACACCGCCGTCATCGCCGCGACCGGCATCCTCGGCCTCGCGATGCTGTGGCGCACCGGTCAGCGTGCCGCCGCGCCGGTCGTGGACATCGCCATCCTGCGCCACCGCGCGTTCGCGCTCCCCAGTGCAATCTACTGGCTGCACCTGGTGTCCTTCAGCGGCATTGTTTATGCGCTGGCCTTCTTCATCAACGGCCGACCCGGCGGCAGCGCCTCGCAGTTCGGCTTCGTCGCGCTGTTCCTGTACGGCAGCAGCATGCTCAGCGCCCCGCTCGCCGGCCGCCTGATCGACCGCCTCGCACCGCGCACGGTAACGATTTTCTCGCTCACCGGCACCCTGCTCGGGCTCGCGCTGCTGCTCGGCATCCGCGTTGACACCCCGCTCTGGTTCATCGTCGCGACCGTCTGCCTGCTCGGACTGATGATGGGCAGCAACTCGCCGGCGGTGATGAAGCTCGCGATCGGGGCCGTGCCGTGCGACAAGATGGGTGCCGGCACCGGACTGTTCAGCATGCTGCGCGACCTCGGCGCGCCGACCGGATCATCCCTGTCGCTTGCTGTGTTCAGCACCTCGCTGGCCATCCACACCCGGCAGGGGAACCCCGACGCGCTGGCCGCCGCGCTGTCGAATGTCGGCTACCTGCTCGGCGGCCTGATCAGCGTCGCGCTGCTGCTGAGCCTGCGCCTCGAAAGGGGGCCGGCCCGCAGCAGCGCCGAATCCGTCAGCGCCCCGCCGCGCGACGCCCTGCCATCCGACCAAAGAACGTAGAGTCGCCGAGGGACATGCCGGAACTGTAACCCTCACCCCAGCGCGGCAGGCCGCAGGCGCAACGGCCCGCCGCATACAGCCCCGGAATGACCTCGCCATCGGCATTCAGCACTTCGCCCTCGGTCCGGGTCGCGAGTCCGCCCAGCGTGAAGGCATGCGACGGCAGATCGCCCTTGCAGTAACTTAACGCGGCAAACGGCGGCTTGGTTAGCGGGCGCAGCCAGTCGGCCGATTTGTGGAAATACGGATCGCGCCCTTCCAGGGCCAGGCGATTGAACTCCTCGACCGTATGCACCAGCGCCCCTTCGGGCATCCCCAATTCCTGTTCCACCTCGTCCCAGCTCTCGCCGACGGCTGCGATTGTCATGTCGCGGTGGATCATCGGGCGTCCGAAGATGCCCTCGTCGACCAGCAGCCAGGCATGCCCGCCGGGCTGGCGCAGCACGTAATGGGCGATGCGGCCGTGGTAGGCATCCTCGTTGATGAAACGGCTGCCGGATTGGTTGACGAAAATCCCCTTCACCAGCGATTCGGGCGGGAAATACGGCACGGTCGCAAAGAACTGGTCCATGTGGATCGCCGCCCCGCCGACGCTGATGCCCATGCGGATGCCCGAACCGTCGTCGTTGCCGGCCGACACCTGGGTGTCGCAGGTGAGCGCGCCCGGCGCGTAGCGCGCGACCATGTCGCGGTTGGCGATGAAGCCACCGGCCGCGAGCACCACGCCGCGCCGGGCGCGCACGTAGCGTGGCTCGCCGTCGATGCGCACGACCAGGCCAACGACCTCGTTGCCCTTGCCGACGATCAGCGTCAGCGCCCGGCTGCTGTAATGCACCGCCGCCCCGAGCGCCTCGGCCCGCCCGCACAGCTTCTCCATCAGCACCTTCCCCGCACTCCAGCCGTCGTGCTGTGCGGTGTGGCCGCGCGGCGCGGGCTTCGCCGCGGCGGAAAACGGCCATGCCTGCTCGGAGCCGGACCACACCAGCGTGTCGTCGGTCAGCGGTTCCAGCCACTTGCCCGGCAGATAGCTGCCCTTGTACGGCACCCCCTGCTCCTGCAGCCAGCGGAAATGCGCCTCCGCATTCTCGGCATAGACGCGCACCCGCGCCTCGTCGGCACCGGGTCCGCCGGCCATCATCAGGTACTTGAACAGATCCTCGGTCGAATCCTCGAAGCCCGCGGCACGCTGCGCCGAGGTACCGCCGCTGCCGCCCACGTAGACTTCACCGCCCGACAGCGCGGCACTGCCGCCGGCCGCCGCGGCGACCTCGAAAATCGTCACCTCCGCGCCCGCCCGTCGCGCCTCGATCGCGGCGCAGCTGCCTGCCGCGCCGAAGCCGACGATCACGACATCGGTCTCGCTATCCCAGTGAGGCACGTCCTCGACGCGGCACGGCCGCGACGGCGAAAACTGTTTCTGCATAGTGGAACTCCTGTTGGGGTGATTGCGGACCGGTGTTGCACGGCAGGAATTCAGCCGGCCGCCCGGACTTTGTTGGGTTGTGGGTCATTCGGCGGATTCATCACGCACCAGGTGCCCGCCGGGTGATAAATATAGGGCACGCAGCGGTTGCAGCTGGTACAACCGGACTGCGTCGCGCTGCCGTCGCGGAACTTGTTGACCAGCGCCGGATCGTGGATCAGCGCGCGCGCCATGACGACCGCCTCGAAGCCTTCGCGCACCGCCGCCTCGGCGTTCGCGAGCGACTTCGCACCACCGAGGTAGCCGAGCGGCACCGTCACCGCCGCGCGGATGCGGCGCGAATACTCCAGGAAATACATCTCGCGGAACGTGACCTTCGGCGCATTGAGCTGCGACAGCTTCAGCATCAGGTTCGTGACCCAGCTCCCGGCGAGCACCTTCTTCATCTCGTCCAGGTTGTGGTTGCTGCCGAACATGAACCACCCGGACTCGACGTTGCGCCCGCCCGACAACACCAGCAGGTCGGCGCCCGCCGCCTGCAGCGCGCGGGCCGTGACGATCGCGTCCTCGACGGTCGCGCCGCCCTTGACGCCATCGGCAACATTGATCTTCGCAAGCACTGCCATGTCCTTGCCGACCGCAGCCTTGACTCGCGCAAGCAGCGCTGCAGGAAAACGCACGCGGTTCTCGGCGCTGCCGCCGAACGCGTCGCGCCGCCGGTTCGACAGCGGTGAAATGAACTGGTTGAGCAGATAGCCGTGGCCCATGTGGAGCTCGACCGCATCGAAGCCGGCCTGCCGGCACAGTCGCGCGGCGTCGACGAATTGCTGCGTGACGAGCTCCATGTCGGCCGCCGTCATCGCGCGCTGGAACACATTCCCACGCAGCATCCCGGCCTTGTTGAAGCCGGAGGAAGCGCTCATCGTCGGCCCGTCGACCTTGACCGAAGTAACGAAAGACCCGCCGTGCGTGATCTGGTAGCAGACCGCCGCACCTTCCGCATGGACGGCGTCGGCCAGCGCCTTCAGGTCCGGCAGGATCTGCGGCCGCAGCCAGACCTGGTTCGGCAGCGTGCGGCCGACTTCGCTGACCGCGCCATAGGCCACGATCGTCATACCGATGCCGCCAGCGGCCATGTCGCGGTGATGTTTCACGAGCGCCTTGCTCGGCGCCCCATCGACGACCATGCCTTCGTTGGCACCGGAACGGATAAAACGGTTGCGGAGCCGAAGCGGCCCCAGCGTCAGTGGATCGAATGGAGATGCCGCAACTATCATGGGCTGATCCTTATCGTCGCTGCGGCAGGCAGCCTGCCGCAAAAATAACGCAGCGCCGCCCGCGGGTGGAACCGGGGTGCTTCATTCCCGATGCCGCCCGCGGAGGGTTTGCGGCATCAAAGACCCATACGCCGCGCGGCTTCCGGCCCGAACATCTGCGGCGTCACCTTGCCCTCGTTGAGCTTGTAGGCAGACGGTTGCTCGTTGATCAGGTTGAACGCGAGATAGCTGCCGGCATTGAGGTCATGGTAGAAGCCCGCGCCCGCCTGCAAGCTCTCCATCTCGTACGCGTAGAAGTGATTCACCATCGACGTGCGCCACAGCCCGCCGCGCGCGTCATAGTTGTCCGCCATGATCGCGAACAGCGAGTCCTCGTCGATGAAGAAGACGCGCTTGCCATACAGGTGGCGGAAGCCCTCCTTCAGCTTGCCCTCGAGCACCCACACGCGGTGCAGCTCGTAGCGCATAAAGTCGGGATTCGCGTGGCCCGGCTTGACGAGATCCGCGTACTTAACATTGGGCGAATGAACGCGGTAGGTGTTGTACGGGATGTACACCTCCTGCTTGCCGACGATGCTCCAGTTGTAGCGCTCGGGCGAACCGTTAAACACGCGCACCTCGTCGACGGTGATCGAGCCGCCGGTGCCGGGGAAGGACATGTCGTAGCCGTAGCCCGGCGACTGCCGTACGCGCCGCGTGCCCGGGTCGAAACGCCAGCTCTGGCGCGGATTCTGCGCGTAGTTGAAAAACTCGAAGCCGGTGTTGATCTCGCCCTTGTCACGCTCGGGCAGCAGCGTCTCGTTCAGGTAATACGTCGACTGCCCTTCGGTCTTGCGCCGTACGCCCGGTTCGCACGCCGCGCACATGTTGCGCGACCTCACGCGCCCCCAGTTGATCGCGCCGTCGGCAAGCACATACGCGTTGTCCGACACGAGCTCCTCGGTGAACGCGCGGTACGGCATGATCGCGTTCCACAGCAGCTCGAGCCCGTTCTTCGGGAACGGGAATAACGGGCCGCCAGTGACGCCCGTCACGCCCTCGCCGTTGTCGACGAGCTCGGCGCTCGCGGCGTTCTCCTTCGCGGCTTGGCACACGGAGTCCGGCAAACGGAAGTCGCGGTGCGACGGATAGACCGGCATGCGGAAGGTCTGCGGATACTTCTTGAACAGCGCTTTCTGGCCGTCGGTCAGGCGCGCGGCGTACTGCTCCATGTTCGCCGCCGTGATCACGAACAGCGGCTTCTCGTCCGGATACGCATCGACCGGATGGTTGCCGGTCCCTTTGAACGCCACGTGGGGCGGCGCGCCCAGCCACTTGCCGCTGTATTCGGGAATGCTTCCGTCCTTGTTACCGGCCTTCTCGGCGCCGACACAGGTCAGATCCTTGCCCAAACGGGCGACTTCATCGGCGGCGCCCTTGGCATGCGCGACCACGGGGAACATCTGGATTCCGGCCGCCACGGAGAGCAGCAGCCCGCAAAATTTCATCTTCATGAGAATTCCTCTTTGAGGGGGAACAGAATCAGAACGTGTGCTTGACGTTGAGCGAGACGTAATCCCGATCCGTCAGCGTCCGGCCGTTCTTGATATCCGGCGAGCCCAGGAAAGCGACGTAGGTCAGGCCGACCGTGAAATTACCGAGACGCTTGAAATCCGCGCCGAGCGTAAGGCGCCGGTCATCCTTGCCCATGCCCGACATCGAACTGCCATCGACGTTCTGGGTCCAGATGGCCTTCGTTGCCAGATCCCAGCCGTCGAAGACGTTCGGATAGTCGAACAGCGCGCCGATACCGAGCAGCGTCGAGCCCTTCGTCTGAGTGTCATACGTGAAGTCGTCGAAGGTGCCGTTCTGTCCGGGCAGGCCGCCGGTTATCGTCAGCTTGTCGACACCTTCGATCCGCTGATGCACGACTTCACCCATCAGCGTGGTCTGATGCGCGAGCTTCGACGGTCCGAGGATGTACAGGAAATTCAGGTTGCCTTGGGTCAATTGGCCGCGCGTCGGCGCGCCGTTATCGAGATAAACCGGTGCGCCGTCGCGATAACTCAGATCGGCACCGATCTGCACCGCGTCACCGATCTTCGTACTCAAAGTGAGTCCGGTCAGTTCGACGTCGTCGAAATAGGCGAGCTTGTAATACGGCGCGCTGCCGGGCGACGCCTTGCGACCGAAACGCCTGAACGACGAATACTGCGTCGTGCCCGTAAAGTCGAAAAAGATTGCGCCGACTCGTTCGTGATAACGGTAATGGTAAAGGCCGAATTCCGTCGTGTCGCTCAGCTGAAAGCGCGCGCCCAAGCCCCATTGCCCCTCATCCTTCGGCTTGATCTCGCCGGCGAAGTTGGCGACGCGGAACGTGTGATCGGGCAGCGAACTGATCACCCCCGGTGCCAGCCTGAAAAACTGAGCCCCCGGGCCGAAGTAGTCGCTGCCGAAATAGTCGCCGACCGGGTTGAGCTCGGTCTTCTCCCACTTGTATTGGTAATAGCCGGCCAGCGTCAGCCAGGGATTCAGCGTCAGCGACGTGGACAACTGCCCGACCGGCAGATAGCCCTCCTTCGCCTCGGTGCCCGGAACGTTGAATTTCGTCGCATCCAGCGGCGACTGCCCCTGACTGATATTCGGCCAGAACAGGCTCTCACCCCAAGCCAGCACATGGCGCCCCGCTTTGACCGAAAGGTATTTTTCGTCGCTCAGCGCCCAGTTCCCGTATGCGAACGCATCGAGGATGCGCGAGTTGTTACCACTGAGCTTGCGGGTCCGGCTGGTGAATTCGTCGTGCCGACCGATCTTGTTCACCGTGTCAGGGGAATTGTTGTCGTTGCTCGACCGGTAGGCCCAGTCGTAAAAAGTGCTGGCGCGCAGCAAGGCGCCGACGTTGTCATGTTTGAAACGCACTTCACCCAATGCATTGGCACGATTGGTAATCAACGCCCCGCGCTTGAAATTTCTGGTGCCGTCGTCATTGTTCAGATCATCCAGGAATTCCCGCGCAGCCTTTTCCGTCCGCGACGATGCGGTATACGAAAGCGTCAGCGAATAATCGAGCGTCGTATCGGGGCCGAGATTGACCGTGGGTGCCGCAGCAGCCGACGCCGCGATCATTGCCAGCACCAATGGCGACAGGCCAAGGGCACCTGGAAGGTCCTTTCGACTCCCGGGAACTCCAAGCTTCATTTTTCCAGACATTTTTTCCCCATCACGTTGAATCGGCCAACACCCTTACAGGACCGCCCTCCGCTCCGGCACGAGGCCGCTTGGACAAGCAGTCAGAAGGCATCGAGTGTGGTCGGCGCCGGCTGTCAGGCGGTGATACAGAAACCCGGGCCACATGGCGCAACCCTGGGATACCGCCGCCTACCCTCCCTGGAAACTTCCGGCATTCGTTTTTTTAGATCGTTGATAATCTTTCCGGGAATCCGCGGACGATTAAGGAACGCGATTCCGGCCGTGATTGCCATTGTTCGAACAATGGCTGGCGATCTCCTCAGAAGGCTAGTGGGTGCATGCTTGCACTTTCGCTTTTGAGTCGCATCACTAAAATGAACTACATGACGAGCCGTTGCAGCGCAGCAAAGGGACTCTATGGTGGATTGTGCGGTTAGCGGTCAAGACGCGTTCGACACGACACCAAAGGTCAAAAACGGTAGTGTCCTGAAGTGTGTGATTCCGCGAGCTCGCGCTTGGGCTTGTACTCGACCCCCGCGACCCGGCCGAGGCACAGCGTGACGTCGTCGGCAGTGACCTGGAAGCCAGGCACCTTGTCGGAAGCGCCGTCGGGCAAGTACAGGAACTGCTTGAGGACACCTTCGACCTGTACCCGCGCGCCCCGACGCAGCAAGCGTGCAGCGTCCTCGCCGCGCTGACCCCAGAGCGACACGCTCATCCAGAAGCCACCGACCTGCTGGTACTCGTCATTGGCCTGGTCGTAGGCGTAGTCGTCGAAAAACACGCGCATCTCGGCAACCACCTCGTCCGCGCCGTTGACTGCGACGTGCTTGAGAATGGGCGTATCGGCGAGATTTCCCTTCCCGCGAAATACATTCGGCATGATGCTCTCCTTGGACGTCAGGGATACACGGCAGCGGGTGACGCCGGCACCACCACGCTCCGACTCAATGGCCGCGATGTCTGCGGCTACGCGCTCGAGCATGGCCTTCTCGGTATCCGAAATCGAGATGCGGCGCTGAGAGTGGCGTGAGATCTGGTGGCCTGCGTAGATGCCGGCTGGCACAGCACCGAAAATACCGGTGACGGCTGCGGCGCGCTTCTGCGCATTGGCGTCCGCGCCGGGCAGGAAGTCGGCGCGGCTGAGGGCCAACAGATCCGGCAAGGCCTTGCGCCCGAGAGTCTTGACTACCCGGACGTAGTAGTCGAATTCCACGATCAGCTCGGCGATGACATAGCCGTAAGGGCTGCGGAAGCCGAGCTCCAGAACCTTCGGCTCGCGCGACTTGAGGATGCCGAAACTGAGTCCCTTGTCAGCGCGCTTCTTGAGCTCAGCGCTGAACAGCTGTGCCTGGCGGTCGAGCGCGCGCCTGAGCTCCGGGATGCGGTGATCGGCGCGAAGGAGCGCCCAGTCCGCGTATGGGTTGTTGTTACGTGTGAGCGCCCACAGCGCTTTCAGGCTCGAGGCCACCCGCTTGCCGCCGGGAATCGCGTCGTTGTAGTGCCCGGCCGGGTCGCGTCGGCGGCCCATGAACATCCGAAAGCCCTCTTTGGTATGCAGCGTCATGGTGTCGACGCCGTCGTCGACCAGCGAGCCGAGATCGCGCAGCTGGGTCGCGACCGCGGGTTCGACCGTGGCGTCAGCCCCCGCCGTGACTCGGTACTCCGCCTTGAATGCTGCCATCAGGCCGGGATTAAACTGAAGTTCCTCCCCCGCAACCCCGCACTTTCCCTGTAACGACACGGGCTTCAGCGTCATGGCGGGGTTGAGGTTCTGTCTACGGCGAGAGCGCTTCGACAAGCTCCATGGCGCGGCGCTGGGTGGGGGAGGCGAGCGTAGTAAGCTCGAAGGCGGGCCGCTCGGCGGCGCCGACGGTGCGGCAGGTGTTGCGCACCTGGGTCGCCAGCTCGTCGAGGAGCGTGCGCAGGCTATGCACCGGTGTGCCGTCCTCGAGCGTGCGGCGACGCACCTTGTGCTCGGCGGCCGGCGAACGGCGGGCCGGCGCGACCGGATCGCGCGCGAGTTTGGCGGCCTGATCCTCGTCGGCAAAGAGCAGTTCGCGCCAGGCCTCGCGCAGGTGCCACTCGACATAGTAGGCGAGCATGCACAGCAGGATGTGGGCGCGCACCCGGGTTTCGAGCCGGTGGTGGATCGGGCGGATCTTCAGGTCCACCGTCTTCAGCGAACGGAATGCCCGTTCGACTTCGGCCAGCCCCTTGTAGTGGCGCACGACCTGGGGCGCCGCCATCGTCTCGGCGGGGACCGCGGTGCGGATCACGTACAGGCCGTCGAGCGCCGCTTCCGCCTCGATCGCGGCCGCGTTGCGCTGCCAGGTGAAGTGCGCGTCCTCGATCGCCAGCACGAAGTGCTTGGCCACCTTGTACTTGTTGAGCACGCGCCCGATGCGCACGCCGATCTTCGCCGCGCCGGCGAGGCGGCCGTGCTCGACCATCGCCTGCACCTTGGCCAGCTCGGCTTCGGTGGCCGCGAGGAGGGCTGCGCGCTTGTGCGCGCGCAGTTCGGCCAGCGCCGGATTGCGGCAGGCGATGAGGCGTTCGCCCGGGTAGTCGGGGTGAGTGAGTTCGAACAGGTTGCGCTCGTCGAAGAGATCCAGTTGCAGCGCCTCAGGGCTCACCAGGCTGCGGATCTGCCCGCTCTTGAGCGCGGTGATCCAGCTCAAGCCCGCCGTCTCGCGCAAGGTGTCGATGTGGGCCTGCCCGATCATGCCCCGATCGCCGACCAGCACCACCTCGTCGAGGCCAAACTCCGTCCTGAGCTTCATGACCTGCGGCATGAGCGTCTTCGCGTCGCCCACGTTGCCCGGATACACCGAGACCGCCACCGGGCAGCCGCGCCGATCGGTGAGCAGCCCGTAATTGACCTGCGGCTTGTTGCGCTTGCCGTCGCGGCTGTAGCCGATCTTGGCCAGCGGACAGTGGCTGCCCTCGAAATAGCTCGAGGACAGGTCGTACAAGGCCAGCGCCCCGTGCTCGAGGTGACGGGCGGCGAGCTTCTTCTCGATCGCCCCCTGGCGCGCGAGCAGCCAGTCCATCGCCGCGTACAGTTCGTCCTCGGTCGCGTCCGCCACCCCCAGGTCCGCGGCCAGCGTGCGCGTTTGCCACCACCGCGTCGTCGCCAGCTTCGTGTGCGGCGCGAGCACCCGCGCGGCGATCATGCCGATCACCAGGTCGGCCTCGCGGCTGCGCCGCGCGCCGAACAACTCGCGCAGCCCCAACCGCCGGATCGCCGCCAGCACCGCCGCCGCATCGCCATGCGCGCGCGAGGCGACGATCTCGAACCCGTCGGCCGGATTGACCAGCGCCTCACCGCGCAGCGCCCGCCGGATCAGCTCGATCACCGGCTCGGGCAGGTGCGACAGGTTGCCCACCGTCTCGTTCTTCACCTTGCCGTCCTCGCGGTAGGTGCGGCGCAGCAGATGGGTGCAGTAGGTCTTGCCGCGGTAGGTGCGGCGGGTGGTGGCTACATGGACGGGGCCTTGGCGCGTGCTCATGTCCTCTTTATAGGCCATGAACACACCAAGTCAATAATTTTTAGTGACTACATTTCGAGGCGCGATAGCGCCAATAAATAGCCCTGTCGCTATGAAAAAACAAGCGCTTGCAGCGGGGAAAATGTAAGTGGAATAAGGAACTTCAGATTAAAGCGCTGATCGCAGTCGGACGCGACGAACACCATCCGGATTGGCGCAGCCGCTTCGAAGAACCCGTGCCGCTTGACGGGCCGGCGAGCCACGTCGAGCAGATGCGCCACGCCCTCAAGACCAAGGCGGGTCGCGCGGCTTACGCGCTCAGGAAACAGACCGTGGAACCGGTGTTCGGCATCATCAAATCGGTGATGGGATTTCGCCAGTTCCTGCTGCGCGGGCTCGACAATGTACGCAACGAATGGACCTTGGTGTGCCTCGCGTGGAACTTGAAGCGCATGGCCGTACTGCGTCCGCAGTAAGGAAATAGGACGGGAGCATTGCGGTTTCGGGCAGAAACGCGCCGAATTCGGCCCGAAACGCTCACCGTTTCCCGTATTGTGAAATCAGCCCCGCGGATACAGCGTCAGCGGGACTCAAGTCCGACAGGCTGCTAGGGACATTCCTTCAGGCCCATAGCGCCCAAGGGTCAAGGTCTCGCGGCGACCGTTGATGCGGTAGTCGAGCCGAAAGGCGATACCTCCGGTCGGCGCTACCACGACGTACATGGCGTCGCGGTCGGCCACTTTGTACGCCTTCTCAGCTGGCTTCAGGCTCTTCAGCTTGACGTCTGTGAGCATTGCCGGCCACCTCTGATCGGTTTACCGTCAAGTGGGCACCCATCCAAAGATAGACGGTAAACCAGCTCCACGACAGGCATTCAACCGCAGTTTACCGTCAGAGGGCCGTAAGCGGTAACTGCCCGGCGTTGTTCCCGGCCACATGATCGGCGTGGACAATCGCCTCCAGGTTTAACAACGGAGGCGGTGTTCATGGCAGGAGCAATCAAGCGCAAGTGGCGCCGGCGCAGCCGAGAGGAGTGGCGGGAGGTGTTCGCCCGGCACGGTTCGAGTGGGCTGAGCGTCACGACATTCTGCGCGCGCGAGTCGATCAGCGTCTCGAGCTTTCAGCGCTGGCGGGCACTCGTCGCGCCGGTGAGCGGTGCAGCAGACGCTCGAACGCCGGCGCGGCAAGCGGCGTTCGTCGATCTGGGGGTGCTCGGTTCGGGCAGCGCCTCGCGCCTCGAGCTCAAACTCGATCTGGGGGGCGGCGTGGTGCTGCACCTGGTGCGCGGCTGATGTTCTTTCCCGAAGGCGCGGTGCGGGTGCATCTGTACGGTCGCCCGGTCGATATGCGCAAGTCCTTCGACGGGTTGTATGCGCTCGCCCGCCACGGCGTGGGCCAGGATCCGCTGTCGGGGCATCTGTTCGTGTTCATCAACCGGCGGGCGACGCAGATGAAGGTCCTGTACTGGGATCGCAGCGGCTTTTGCATCTGGGCCAAGCGGCTCGAGTCGGGTCGTTTCGTGTCGGATTGGTCGCGGGTGGCCACCCGCGAGATGGACTGGACGGGGCTGAAGCTGCTGCTCGAAGGCATCGAGCCGGCGCGCGTCAGAAAGCGCTTCGCGCTGCCGGCGAAATGAGCGCAAACCCGCATGGATACTGGCTTTCTTGCTAGAATGACGGCATGCCCGCGACGCCCCTGACGCACCTGCCGACCCGAGAAGAAGCCGCCCGCTGGACGGCCGAGCAGGTCGTCGATCTGGCGCGCGAACGCCTGGCGTTGGGGTGCCGGTTCGATGCGATGAAGCTCGAAGTCGAGGCGATGAAACACCAGCTCGACTGGTTCCGGCGGCAGCTCTTCGGCCAGAAGAGCGAGAAGCGCCTCGTGGACGCCCACCCGCATCAGATGAACCTGGGCGAGCTGCCGGTGCCCGACTCCTCGCCGCCGCCGCCTCCCGCCCAGGACATTGCCGCCCACACCCGCCGGGCCCGCACCACCGATTATGCCGCGGGCGACGAATCGGCGCCGTTCTTCGACGAGGCGCGGGTGCCGGTCGAGACGATTGCGGTGCCCAACCCGGACGCCGAGGGGCTCACCGCCGACCAGTACGAAGTGATCGGCGAGAAGACGAGTTTCCGCCTCGCGCAGCGCCCGGGCAGCTACGTGATCCTCAAATACGTGCGCCCGGTGATCAAGCGCCGCGACACCCAGGTCATTTCCTGCCCGGCCGCGCCCCGCGGTGTCATCGAGGGCAGTCGCGCTGACGTGAGCTTCATCGCCGGCATGCTGATCGACAAGTTTGCCTACCACCTGCCGTTCTACCGCCAGCACCAGCGCCTGGGCGACACCGGCATCACCGTCAGCCGGCCGTGGCTGACGCAGCTCGGCCAACACGCGATTGCCCTGATCGAACCGATCTTTGAGGCCCAGTTCGGCTCGATTCGCGCCTCACGCGTCAAGGCGATGGACGAGACGCCGATCAAGGCCGGGCGCGCCGGGCCGGGCAAGCTCAAGGCCGCCTACTTCTGGCCGGTCTATGGCGAGCTGGACGAAGTCTGCTTCCCGTTCTTCGAGAGTCGCCGGATCGAACATGTCGAGCAGGCGCTCGGCCTGACGCCGGTCGAGCGCGGCGTGCTGCTCAGCGACGGGTACACCGCCTATGAGCACTACACGAAGAAGACCGGACTAACCCACGCGCAATGCTGGGCGCACACGCGGCGCCACCTGTTCGAGGCGAAGGACGCCGCGCCGCAAGTCGCGGCGCAGGCACTGGAGTTCATCGGTGGCCTCTACGCGGTCGAAGCGCACATCCGCGAAAAGAAGCTCAGTGCCGCGAAAAAGCTCGACTATCGATTGATGCATGCCAAGCCGATCGTCGAACGGTTCTTCGCCTGGGTGAGCCAGCAATTCGAGGCACAGGGCCTGTTGCCGAGCAATCCCATGACAAAGGCGCTCGCCTACGCGCGCGAGCGGCGATTCGGACTCGAGGTCTACCTCACCGACCCGGACGTCCCGATCGACACGAACCCTCTGGAACGTGCGCTGCGGGCCATTCCGATGGGGCGCCGCAACTGGTTGTTCTGCTGGACCGAACTCGGCGCCCGGCAGGTCGGCATCATGCAGAGCCTGATCGTCACCTGCCGACTCCACGACATCGACCCCTATGACTATCTGGTCGATGTGCTGCAGCGCGTCAGCCAGCATCCGGCCAGCCGCGTCCACGAACTCACGCCGCGACTGTGGAAGCAACTCTTCGCCGGCAATCCGCTGCGATCGCCCTTGCATAGCCCTCGGCCGTAGGCAAGAACGCTGCGCAGTTACCGGTTACAGAGGGCCGATTACCGCTGACGGTAAACGCGGCCCTCGCTCGCGGCCCTTTCCAACTATACCGTCAAAAATACCGTCAAATTGAGTCGGCTGTCACTGATTGCCATCGATAGCAGTTAAGGGTAAAACCCTCTTAAATCAATGGGATTTTGGCTTTTTGCGATAGTCCTCGATAGCAGGTGGAGGATGCAGAATCACTCCCACTCGATTGTCAATAGCAGCCTCGATCCTTAGTGTTTACGCCACTTTCCGCGGGGCCAATCTGCTTGATACCGTTGCCGATACCGTCGATTTCCCTCGCCTTGAACGCGCTGCCTACAGACAAGTCCCAGGAGGCTCCACTCCGTCCCAGGCGCTCCCACTGACAGGGGTGCTCGGCCGTGCCGACAAGGCGATCCGCTGACCCCAGAGAGTCACGACGTTTACCTCAGCCGCTAGGAGATGACGCGGAACACACCCTGGAAAGCCATCACTGCGACGGATTGCAGGGCTGTCGATAGGAACAACCCGACATAGACCGGAACGCATGCCTGACAAGGTCAAATTTTACGCCAGTATTGCGTTTCGGCGAGCTACCAAATCCATGACTTGTTCAACGGAGAGCGGATCCACTTGGCGACATTGGCGACACCTCCGCCCTCGACCTGTGTCGACAAGCACAAAGGCTTGGTTAGTCAGCCGAAACCCATATGGCGGGTAAATCAAACGGAATACGCATTCCAAACATCTTGGGCAAAGCTGCCGTCGCAGAACCATTCACTAGGCCATTGCCTATCAGTCGCTGTCCTCCATTTCTTCAACCGGGCCGCCTCGCACTCTTCTCAGATCCGATGGATGGCGTGTGATGCCGATCCCTCACATGGCGTCGATGTATTGGTGAATCCGGGCCATCAACGCACCGAAATCCGGCTGCCCCTGGTAGTACAACGCCTCTGTCTTGCGGTATTCATGCGCGAAGCGTTCGCGTTCCACTGGGTCGGCGAGGATGAAGGCAGGGTTCTTAGCAATCACCAGTTCATCTCCGCTGCGAAAGCGCTGCACTTTGCGGTCCTGATAGGCCGGGTCCCGCATGAACGCTTGCACTTCCTCCAAGCTGAGGAGGCAGTACACGTCGTAGTAGTGGCGCAGGAAATTGGCTGGGAATTCCTGGGCCTCGCCGAGCCGGCGATACTTGGTGGAAATGGTCTGTAGCTTCTCGACGAAGGTGTGCGTCGGCGCGTAGCACGGGATCGCCACTGCGCGGTTGTCGAACACCTCGACGCCTCGGTCGCTGGCGACGCCCAAGGCCCATGAAGAGATGGTGACTGGTCGGTTGGGCGCCGTGTCATCGAATCCCAACTCCAGCAGGATGCCGTCCTTGACTCCCGACAGGGCGGCCGCGCGCGGGGTGTAGATAAGGCGAATGCCTGCGCTGCGCATCTTGTCGTCATCGAACCGGGTGTCCCGCTCGACGCGGTCGATGCCGGGAATGCGGATGCGTGCGGCGAGTTCATCGTAGTAAGCACACCGTGATGCGACATGGGCCGGCTTGTCCTGGTTGCGGCCGACCTTCACATCCATGCCGTCGGGCGGTTCGATGCGGATATCGATGTCCTCGGAGAAGCGATGGATGACGCCGAAGCCTTTAGACAACGACGTGCCGCCCTTCAACTCGTACTGGAAGCCTTGGGCCTGCAGGCCCCACAGACAATGCATGATCCAGTAGTCCTTCTCGACCAACATAGGATCGAGTCCGCACTCGTCGGCGACCAACGCGAGCAATTGGTCGAAGTCACGCCGCTCGTGCAGGAAGTCAGCCACCAGCCCACTCCCGGAGCCGTTTGCGCGTCGCCACACTGCCAAAGCTGTCGGCCGCGCGTTGCAGACGGGCTGGATCGAACGAAGACAACCTGTTGCGCGCCTGGCGCAATACCGCATCACGGTCCTCGGCCAGTTCATCGAGATTGTTCAGCAGGTCGACGTAAAGGAACTCAGGCGTCAGCTTCTTGGGGAAGCGTGGCTTCATACGGAAATCGAACTGCCGGTTGCCGAGCCGGAAGACGCCGTGGCGCTTGTGGTTGTAGACCAGTGTTTTGTTGTAGAGCTGGGTCGTCCCCAGTCCCACGGAGTTGTAGGCCGAGGGGGAGAACACCAGGAAGTCTTTGTCGCGCAGGAAGCTTCCCACCACTTGCTCATCCGCCGGCGGCAGCGGACCGAAGCTTGACTGCTTCGGCGCGTGGTACAGCCCTTGAGCAAGCTTTTTCAGCTTTCCCGTGGACACCAGTTCACGCAGGTGCCGGTCCACGGCGGTGGACAGACGTACGAGATCCTCCCGCCGATAGACGCGGCCAGCTTGCAGTTCATCCGCAAGGTGAGCAGCAGCACCGTGCAGGGACAGAGTCGAACGTGAAGCGGTAGAAGCAGGCATGACTAACTTCTCATTGAGATTTCATGCATTCTACCTCTTCCAGACAGGTATGTCGCGCGTCCGAGGATGAACGGTCCGAGTCCGGCTGGCCTGACCCAACCTGCGCCAGGGTCCTTGATCGATAGACCCATGGTCGCCGACCCGCACGTCCGCCGTCGCCTGGATAGTTAAGGCGGTGATGGACTCCATCGTCATCGCGGTGATGCGGGGGCTGCGACTCCACGAAGGGGTACCTGGGCTCAGCCAGAAATCGACAACGTCGGCGTGATCGCTTTGAAGTTGGAGAGTAGTTGAGCGCGTACGTGGTCTAGGCTCGTTCCCCAGAGATCACACATGGTCTGCGTAACTCGGTCAGTTTCCCACGGAAACCACGGCGTTCCGTCTGCTTTGGTTGCGAATGGTCCATCTGTCTCCAGCAGCACCTTCGTAGCAGGCATCTCTGCCACAAGTTGTCGCCCTTTCTCGCTCGCGACCATGGATGGCCCGACGCTGAACCATGCCCCCTGATCAACCGCACGGCGTAGCTGTTTCTTTGTGCCGGAGAACCAATGAAGCACGGGCGTACCTGCCTTCGGCTGTGCCTCGAGTGCATCCAGCACCTGGTCGACCGCACCACGAGAATGCAGACTCATGGTTCGTCCGCCGACACGCTCGCACTCGGCGAGGACCGCGTCCAGAATCCTTCGCTGCAGCGCCATCGACTGCTTGAAGCGAGGTGATCCATCCAGACCAATCTCGCCGATGAACTCGGCTTGGCCGACGAGACTGACCAAGAGATCCTGTTCCGACGCCTTAACAACAGCTATCTCAGGGTGGAGCCCAAGCGCCACCTTGATGTTGGGATAACCCGCAAAAACCCTTGATGTTGCCAGCCAGGCCCTTGGGCTTGTGGAGACGACCAGCGTAAAGACGTTCTGCCGCGCGACTTGTGGAAGCAAATCTAGGGCATTCGGGTAGAGATCAAGGTGACAGTGGAAATCGATCAAATGATGCCCTCGTGTTCGAGATAGCTCCCCAACTCGCTGATGCCGGCCTCTACGACGCGTTGAAAGTCAGCGCGCTCATCAGGAGCGGCAAACGTCAATGCGCCGGCAGCCAAGGGGCGAATACCGTCTGAAAGATACCTGAGGTAGGCGATCGCCACAGCGTGCGTGTCATTCGCATTACCAGAGGGCGCCGCTTCCCCAAGGTTGCCGTATCGGTAGCTTGGTGTTGGATCGGGCATGCCGGCCTTGAAGAATGCAGCTCTCCTCACAAGACATGGCAAGCATCGTCCGCAATGCTCGTTCAGTCGGCCGTACTTTCCGCAACTCGTCGTCCGAGACATTAGCTGGTGCATCAATGGTATGTCTTGGCATCCCAAGAGAACCTCGCCTTTGGTCAGGTGCTTGTAGGGCGAGCAGAACTTCGCCCCAATACCCAGCCCATCCCAGAGATGCTGCAGGCGATGGAGAAAAACAGGATGTGTAGTCTTCGTGCTGAGCGACCCCATGCGGCCAGGGTTTAACGGAATATTGAGGCTGATGAAACCGTTCTCAGGCACGTAGACGTGCAGAGGGTCGATGTTCGGCAATGCTGAAGCCGCCACGGCTGCGAAGCCGTAGAACACGATCGAGCGGGCGCGGGTCGACAGTTCGTGATCCACCGTCGATCGCACATTGCTGTTCCACAGCAGATGCCGATCTGCACCACCCAGCCGGCGAGCAAAATGATGCTGATCCTCTCGATTGCCCTTCACAAGCTGGGACACGAACAAAGGCTTCTTCCCCTGCACCGTAAGGTCGATTGCACCGACTAGGCTGTCCATCCCGCCTGAGAGAAAGCACACGCAGTCCGCGTCGAAGCGCGCCGGCGCCGTGGAAAGTGGCCGTGCCCGGCCTCCTTCGAAGAACGTCAGGTGCCAGAAGTCACCCGTCAGAAAGCGAAGCATCTCTTCGATGCCTTGCTTGCGTGCAGTGAACGGCTCAGGATCTTGTAGGGCGATTTCCAGTTCAATGACACGTGTCCAACCGTCCGCTCCGCCGGAGCGCTGAACGGCCAAGTCTGCCGCGCCGACAGCTAGCGCGAAGGTCGCGAAGTCCCACGCCGGCAGGCTTGGGTAAACGCCTTTGAGTTCGAGATCTTCCAGCAGGCCGGTACCTACGGAACCAACGTCCTGGCGCTGCGATGAGGTGTACATCGAGTAATACACCGCGCCGCGTTCCAACTGGCGTGGCAACATCTGCTGGGGGAGGCAGATCACCCGGCTCATATCGAATCCTCGAACACCGTGAAGGTTATCTGCACCGCGTCGCGCAACAGCGTTTCCAGTTGCTGGCGCGTGGGGTTGGGCGTCGCCTGCCGGATCGTTTCCAACTGTGCGGCCACGGAGTTCTTCAAAAAGCTGCGCATCTCGTTGGTCCGCTGGACGATCGTGGCGGGGGAAAATCTCGCGCTCTCGAACAGTTGACCAATGTCTGCGTACATGCGGTTGCAGGCTTCATGGCCAAGGTACAACTGCATCAGCGTCCAGATCTGCGGGTCCTGCAGTTCTAGCAAATCGACATCCGGGTCCAAAATAGTAAGTTCAGAAAGGGCCTGCGCCATCGAATCCTTGGCCGACTCTTCATCGACGCTGCCACCCTCCGGAATGATTTGGGCAACAATGGCATCAATCACAGTCTGCGCCGAGGGACTGGTCGCACGCAGGGCATCCATCCACTGATTGATCCGGGGATCCGACCGATCCCGAGCGGCCTGCAAGAACGAGCCCAAGCCAGCCGCTGCCTTGGTCGACGTGCGCATGCGGGCTGCAACGTTGCGCGCACCACCCATGCCGGTTCGGGAATAGTGGCCGGCCGCACGCCCCAACGATTGGGTGTCGCCGTTGCGGGCGAAGATTCCGAGGCTGGTGCGCGCAGCCTTGAACCGGCTTGCAGGCGCCACGCCTTCCGCGGGCGATTGCGGCGACGAAGCTGCATCGCTGCTTTCCGCTCCACCATCTGTACCGCCCTCGCCCGCGCCACCGACCGGAATGTCGTTCAGCCATGGAGGGTCGAAAGAAACGTTGGCACCAGGGCCAGCGCTGGATGCGGAGGTTCCCACTACGCCTTCCCCCTTTTGGCGGAGATCGCGCGTTTGACTTGAGGAGGCGTATCGGCATCACTCTCCCAGCGCTGCAACTCACCTGCTGCCCACGTCTCGTTCTGCAAAAGCGGCACCAATGCGATGGGACGGCGGTTGGCAGGAATTTCACCCAACAGGAGGGCGAGTTGAGGTCCCAGTGCAGGAAAGGCCTTGGTAATATTCAGGCAGCGCGCCACGGAATCGGAGGTGAACTGCTCGGTCCGCGCCTTGCGACCCAGACGCGTCAGCACGCGCTCAGCCTCGCTTTCGCCCAGGGCCTTGATGTGATCGACCAGAGTGGGAATCACGGATGTCGCACTGACAAGCGCATCGAGCATCTTCTGCGCTTCCTGGCTGAGTTCGTCATACGCTGCGATCGCAAGCTTCCGATCCCGGCTCAAGTGCATCAGCGGACGCAGATCGACATCTCCCAGTTGCGGTGCGAGCTTCACCCACTGCTCGTAGAAGGGCTGAGACCAGGGCGTGGGCGCGACCCATGGATTACCCTTCTGGGCGGCCGCTTCCAGGTCAGCAAGAAACTGCACTTTTCCATCATCGCTGGCTGCCACGGCCTTGGCCAGATGCTCGAAGCCAACCGCGTTCGCGCACCGCTCAAATAGCTGAAGCTTCACCAACTCGGGAAAGCCGATGCTCATGCCTTGGGATCTGGCGATCGTTTCGCGGATCACCAGGTTGTTGAGGAAGCGCTTGATCAACCGCGGGTTGCCGGCGATCTGTTCCGCGCTCGCAAGAATGTGCGCAAGCTGATCCGCCAGGTCGATCTCCTTCGCGACTTTGTCGGCCTCGGTGCCAAAGGCGCCGCGGATGTCCTTCGCAGACAAGCCTGACCATCCCTTTTTCGCGAGTTCGAGCACCTTCTGCTGCGCCTCGTTCATGGTCTTGTCAGTCAGGGCAATCGCATCAAAATGCGGATGCCATTGTCGTTGACCCACTGAAAAAACCGTTAACAGTCAATGGATTACGCCGGGGCTGTTCACAGGATCTTGATTTGTGTAGTTTTCTGTCTTTTTGGGGTGACTCATGGAGACGGGAAATCGGGGAACTGGAAGCGAGAAGTTGTCGCTGGTGGAGGCGTTTTCTGGCCTTCCTGATCCGCGTGTGGCGGGACGGTCGAAACACGACTTGGTGGAGATACTGGTGATCACGGTCTGCGCCCTGGTGTGCGGGATCGACGACTTTGTCGGCGTTGAAGACTGGTCCAAGGAGCGCCTTGACTGGTTGCGGCGCTTCTTGAAGCTGGAGAACGGGATTCCGTCGCACGACACTATTGGCCGTCTGTTCGGGCTGCTGGACAAGAAAGCGCTGGAGGCAGGGTTCCGCCGCTGGGTCGGCGGCGTGCTGCCGGCGCTGGCCGAAGGCACGGTCGTGGCGATCGACGGCAAAGCGAGTCGGCGCAGTCGTCAGGCGGGCAAGCAGGCATTGCACATGGTCAGTGCGTTCGCCGCCGAGGCCGGATTGGTGTTGGGGCAGGAAGCCTGTGCCGAGAAGTCCAACGAACTGACCGCGATTCCCGTCCTGCTGGAAGCCCTGATGCTCAAGGGTGTCATCGTCACCATCGATGCCATGGGTACCCACGCCAACATCGCCCAATCGATTCGGGACAAGGAAGCCGATTACGTCCTGTCCGTGAAGGACAACCAGCCGACCCTGGCTGAATCGATCACGACCTTCTTCGAGATCGGCCAGTCCGAGGGCTGGAAAGCGACCAGGCACACCTACGTCGAGTCGGTCGAGAAGGATCACGGCCGTCTGGAAGTGCGCCGCTGCTGGGCCTTCGATCAACTGGCGTGTTTGGCCAATCCGCAGCAATGGCCGGACCTCATGATGTTCGGGGTGATTGAGGCAGAACGGACGATCAACGGCAAGACCAGCTGCGAGCGTCGCCTCTATATCGGCAGCATTGCCGCCGATGCCGCAACGCTGGCGAATGCGGTTCGCAGTCATTGGGGCATAGAAAATCGTGTTCATTGGTGCCTCGATGTCGCCTTGAACGACGACCAGATGCGTGCCCGCGTAAAGAACGCCGGCGCCAACCTCGCCATCATTCGTCGTCTTGTCCTCAATCTCTTTCGCCTCGACTCTTCTCGAAAAACCGGCATCCACACTCGACGCATCATCGCCGCCTCTTCCGACTCCTACCGCGAAACTATCTTGGGACTACAGGGGATTTGATGCGATTGCCCTGTTGTCAGTGATCTGCTTGCGCCGGCGAGCCAGATCGGTCAACAGCAGGACCAAGTAGGCCTTGACCTCGGTGGTGCCCAGGCGCGGCACCTGCAACGGGACCTGGATCAGTTTGTCAAAGTAGCTGGTGACCAGTTCGTTGCTGATGTCCGCGTCCTTGAAATGCGAGCGTACGGCGCTGCGGATCATCCCCTCGTCGGCGGCAATGATGAAAGCGGTGCGCTCGACATGGAGCAGCAATCGCATCGCCTCTAGCGTGTCGATCGCCGTGTCTGGGAGGCAACGGTCCAGGTCGTCGACGAGCACCACAAGGGTGGCGTCCAGTTCTTTCAGAAGCTCCGCGAAGGCGCCACGCAGTGCCTCAATTTCCTTGGGCAGGGACTGCCCGCTCTTTTCCTTGAGCAGGCCGGCAAATTCGGGCTGCAGTTCACCGTAGGCTGTTTTGATTTTCTCGATGTCTGCCTCAGCGACCGTGCCAGCTTGCACCATTCCGCTGACAGCACCAACGAGCGCCCCAAGAGGTCCGCCAAGGGTTCCACCCATCAGCGCCTGGACTCCGATGGGCGCGAGCATTCGGCCCACGCGCAGCAACTTGATGCGTTTGACGAACCGCCAGGCTTTCTCAACGGCAGTCTTACGCGACTCCGCAACGGCGACCAACTGGTCTGCTACGGCGTCCAGCAGCGCTTGGCGAGCGTCGTCATAACCCTGATAGAGCCAAGCATTGAATTCCAGGAAGATGTACTTCTCGTCACCAGCGCTGGCCTTAAGCTCGGCACCGATCATCTTCACCAGCGACGATTTGCCAGTGCCCCAGTTCCCGGAAACGCCGATGGTCAGCGGCTCGCCGCCAGCGTCCTGGATCAGCTGAGCGGCAGCCTTCGCCACATGGGAGAAATTCAGCAGGTCAGTTTTGGCCTCGACGTCGTTCCACATCCGCGATGTCTCCTTTCTTCTTGCTGTGGATGTCCATCGCGCCCAGCACAGCTACGGCTGCAATCTAGTGGACTCTTCACTCTCTGAAATAACCATTGGAGGGCCAACACGATTTCGCGCATCACCGCTTGGGCGTAAATCGAAATGGCACGACGGTGTTGCCGTCCGCTGCCGCCGACTCCGTTGAACTGCCGGATACCGGCCGCAATCGTGCCAGTTGCACGACCTTGGTCTTGCCTTGGAAGTAGCCTTCAGACAAGCCGGCCAGCATTTCTATGTCATGCGCAACCAGCCCAATATGGCGTGGGATCGAATCGAGCGGCATCACGTTCTCTTCCACCAGCAAGTCGATCGTGCGGCGCAATAGGCGTGGACGCTCCGGCGGCCTGTCATCATCGCCTGGCTCCGACTTGGCTCCCCAACGCGCGGAGCGCCGCTTGAACAGCGACTGCGCACCTTCCTCGTCCAAGATCTTCAAGGCGCGCAGCCGCATCACGATCGCGGCCACGGAAACACCCCAACGCCGCTTCAGCAACAGCAGGTCATCCAGCGTCACGGGCGTGCGCACTTCGTTGGCGAATGTCTCTGCTGGCAACAAGAATGCACCCGCGAAACGATGCGCCTGCTGCTCCAACTGCTTGTGGCGGTCGCGCTCGGTTGGCCGGGGAATGTGCCGATGCAGGATCAGGTGGCCGAGTTCATGCGCCAAGTCGAAACGGCTTCGGTAGCCGTTGTCCTTATCAGCCGAGAGCAGAACGAGCGGACGCCCCAGTCCCTCACTCCATGCTGACAGTCCTTCGATCTGGGAAATGCCGGTTTCCTCGCGGATCAGGATCACCCCAGCGCCTTCGATCGCCAACGCCAAGTCCTGCACCGCTGTGCGGCCTATGCGCCAGAGATCACGGCATTCGCTCGCGGCCAGTTCAATCTCATCCGGCGTGATCTCATCCGGCTCCCTGAACTGCCTGGTCGGCAATTTCAGCGCCGGATAGTCCACGAACTCCGACAATGCGAGAGCAACATCCTGAGCCCACTCCATGCGAGCTTCCAACATCGCACGCGCGGCGACATGCGCCGAGGCGTTGCTGCGGAACAGCGGTAGCGACACCCTGGCCGAAGGCGACCGGGTGAACCACTCCGGCATAACGTTGACCACGCTGGCAAGACGCTCCAGGGTGTCACGCTCCGGAGCTTGATTGCCCGAGCGCCATTTACTGACCGTCGCGGGCGAGACACCAACCAGCGCGGCGAGTTGCGCCTGACTCAAGCGCCGGGCAGCAAGAATCTGGCTGAGGCGCTCGCTCTCGAAACCCTGAATGCCCCCACGGCTCATGGCGCAGTACCGTCGTTACCCTGCTTCTTGTACTTCTTGAGCTTGGGCTTGGCCAAGTCGTCCTGCACCGCCGGCTCTTGCTCGTAGCGCTGCAAGAACGCGTTCACCGGCTCCCTGAACAGCCATCCCCGCATGTCACGGTCCGGAACTGCAATCTGGATCGACACAGGCGACTCCGGCTGAATGTGCAGCGAGCCAGAGAAGCACGCCACAAAGAACGCCACCGCGTCGGAAGGCGTCGTGTACTGATCGAACAACTCGGGTTGCACCAATGGCTCGATGGCCTTGTTGGCAAACGACATCTGCCGGCGGGTGTGGCTGCGGCGACCGTTGATCCAGAAACCCTCCGGGATGTTGAACCGGGCCAGGGTAAACACGCCCGAACGGCCGCTGACGATGCCATTACCGCGAATCGCCGTTGGCGACGCATCTCCCATCGCCAACGCACGATGAAATGACTCATTCATGTGAAAATGCCGCAGTTGACCGACCACATGGGGCAGATGACCTTCGTCCATCCCCTTAGCGGCGGCATGCGCGCGTTGCGCACCGACCCCCAAGGCTTCGTCTACGGCCATCACCAGCCCGCGCGGGATGCTGCGCAGCAGAAGATCAGGGATTGAATCTGTCGGTGGAAGAGGCATGGGAGGCTCCGATTCGAGTTTCGCTTAAGTGGATTCTATATCAAAAATATTTCGTTTAGAAGCCAAATGATGCATCTTGGTTGCGCCACGTAGAGAAGGGGAAGTTTGCTGCTTCGCCCGTATTCACTGCGCAGTCCGAATATCGATTTGGCGGACGCCTGATTACGTCAAGTCCCGAGCTTCCTCAAAGATGGGGATGGTCGCATTGCGCGCGGAACGCGCACGTAAGGCATGCCTTACGAGATGGGGACCAGCGCGGCAGAATGCGGCCTGCGAGAATGCCTTCCCGCCGCCCCACCAAGGCGACCACTTGCTCGTCAGTCATCAATTGAACGCGGTGCATGATCGGTAAGGCTCCCCTGGCAGGCGCCTTCACCATCACATACGCGTAGGAGGCCACTGGCTGCCCTGTTTGTCCCATCACCGCCATCCTCTGCGCCGACAACTGGATAACATCCGACAGGCACGGCTGGTTGCTCCAGCGAGTCTTGAACTCCACCAACACGAGCAGACCGGAGGGCATCCGATATGCCCGGTCAAGTTTCGCCACCAGCCCGACGGGCGTGGAAATCCGGAACAGCCTTTCTATGTAGACCAACTCGGCATCCCGCAGCGCTGCCGGTCGGGAGGCCCGCTCAGCCCGTGCGGCATGGGTCTCAAGTGATCGCCACCGCGCCATGACCAGCGCGAAGCCTACGACTGCAACGGCGCAAACGACGCCCCACGCTAGCGCCGACACTTGCCGCCCCCACGCAAGCCTGACCACCACCGAAGCCCCGTCGCTATCGCACCCAAGACCATGCGCACCGGAACTTGCAACGGGGGCCACCGGCGCAGGACGACGCAGATGCCGGGTGCCCCCCGATAGTAGAGGCGGATCACCCGGCGTCCCCAAGCGCTGGGTCGCAGTGCATCGTCCCTGAACCGGCGCAGGACCTCCGTCTGCCAAGCCTCGCCGAACACGCAGGTGGCGATGAAACAGCGCCCCTTCCGGGCGGCCTGCGCGGAAGCCGCCAAACCTTCCCTATAGAAGTGCTCATGCTCGACCAGCCCGCGTGCCCGGGCTCGCTGCTGCCTGGCCGTACGACGGGTTCCATGGAGATGCTCGAACACCACCAGCCGTTCGCAGCGGCCCATCTGTGCCAGGTCCGAAGCACTGACCATCCGGCCGCTCACCGGCCGGCGCGATCGCTTGCCCATGGCCGGCTCACGCGTCGATCGCGGGCGCGAAGAGGTCGTTGGTGATGTCGCCATTGCCCTCCTGCGCGCTACTTGCGGAAGGCAGATGAGGCGAGCCACGTCCCGTCTCGGCGAAGACACCGCTCTGCGCCAGCAATCCATCGTAAGCCAGCACGCGCAGGCGATTGACCCGCTTGGTACCCTTGTGAAACTGGATCAATTCGTCATACAGACGTGGATGGTCGGCCCGCGCCAGTTCGAAGACGAGACGAATGGGCTTGGGATCCTTCACATGATCGGTGCTCATTCAATTTCTCCCGACACGCCTTGGGCACGCTCCTTCCCGGTGGCTGCCATTGAACTGCGCGCGTAGTTCTGCCCGGCCAGCTGAAAACCCCGCACATTGGCGAACATCGGTTCCTTCACCTCGTGGATGCGGTGCTTCGGGAACGCTGCCTTGACCGCCTTGCGGAACAGGAACGCCCCACCGCCGACCAGGATGATGTTCTGCAGGCTGTGCGGTGCCTCGATCCACTCCTTCATCGTCGACACGGCCTGCTCGGCGACGGTCTCGGCCAGGGGCAGCAGGCGCTTCATGTCGTACGGTTTCTGGAAGATCATCGGCTGCTTGCCGGTGCGCAGCGCCAGGTCGATGGCGTCGTAGTCCCGGTACGGCGAGCCGATATCCTTGGTGATCTCGGCCGCCAACAAGCGCAGCACGTCCGACATACCGCGGTTGAATGAGTAACTCTGCTTCTGCACGAGGCGCATGCCTCGGGCCACCAGCCAGTCGAAGGTACGCGAACCCGGATCGATGATCAGGCTCTGCTCGTTGCCGATGATCGCCATTTTCTGGTGCTCGGAGGCGAAGTGCGCCAGCGCCCCTTGCGGCTGAGCGACGGCCATGGCCTTGCCGACCGTCACGACCTTGCCGCCGCCGATGCCGTGCCGGCCGGTCATGGCCTTCTCCAGCGCCGCTTTCTTGACCGCGAAGAGCGCCACCGGCAGCCCCACCACGAGGAGGTCGATGTGGCTCACCTTCATCATGGAGAGCGCTCCCCTGAGCAACGCCATGTACTCGGGCGTCTCGGTGTATTCATCATGCAGTTGTTTGGCGCGGAAGGTATCAGCGGCGAGGCTCACGTCCGGCCCGACCTCATAGAACAGCGGGCCGATGGGGATGCACACCGTTTTCTTGCGCTCACTCGCCGGCCACGACGGTGAGTCGTCGCTCGACGGATAGGCAACGGACGGAAAGCTGGCGCAGCGGATGTCGGTACCGGCCGCGGCCGTGACGAATTTGGTGTTGCCGGATCCGACATCCACCGCTCTGACGATCAATTCCATAGCAAGACTCCGAGGTTGGTTTCAGGTCGATCAGCATCGACAGGGCGACCTGATCCCGCCACACGGAATCCCCACTCAAAGAGGCCGATTTCGGCATCGGGCTCGGCCCGCTGTCAGCGAACCGGCGATCCACGGACATCTCGCTGACACTTGAAAGCGTCATCCCCCGGCGGGGCGGTGTGTGTGTCACTACGCTCTCATTCAAATGGCGGGCATCAACCCCATGCGCGGCGGTTGCCGTCGGAGCGGTTCGCGCGCGAGCACCTCCCTGAACTGTCCCGCTCAGGACCAGAGGCAGAGATTTCCCCCGTCAAGCCCGCCCGCCGCATCGTTGCCCGCAACTTTGCGACAATAAATGCGCCTTACCGCAATCTCCCGGGCGCGCAAGTACCACCCGCAATCCTCCGCAAATCGCCGCGCTTTCGAGCCGCCCCCTTGACCGCCCTACCCGCTTGGCGTCAACTATGGTTTCCCGAGGGCCATCCTGGCCCCGCTCCATCGCGGAGCAAAAGGCGTCGCAGTCGTTACCTGCCCTTGAAGCGCCGGTCTCGAACCGGCAATGCGGTCGCCCTTGAGGCGACCGTCCCGAGGTCTTTCTCGTAGTGCAAGTCGCCGTGGCTTGGCCAGCGTTCATCGCTGGGCGCTCCCTGAAGCGCACCACGGCCAACAGAGCACCCGCCCGGCACCCGATGCCGCGCCCTGTTCCCGCCATCCTTTGAGCACGCGTTTCACGCAGCGCGCGGTCGTGTTTGCCCTCTTGGGCTCCCCGCGCGCCTTCGCTCACATACTCGACACTGCCCTGGACTTTCGGTCAGGGGCGGACCCATGCGGGTGGATGGCGCTACGACTCCAGAACCGATCCACCAGATGGCGCGAGGCCCGACCTCGCCGCCGATGCCCAAGCCACGCCCCAGAGGCCGGCCGGCATCACCACCCCCATGGCTGCAGAAATGCACGGATGGGCCGGATCAACCCGTTTCGTTTTTAAGACCGACCGAGTTGGCGAGCGCAGACGCGCTGGCCGACGAACCCACTGGGTAGGTGCCGCGACGCCGTGGTCGCGCGCGGTACCGAAGTCTTTGACCACTGACCGGCGCGGGCAACGGAATCCGTCCTGCCGGGAGTTGCCCTGGATTCCACTTTCATCGCCAACATCGGCTTGCCGTTCGGGCGGAGGGCCTTCGATCCGGGAGTCATCACCATGTCGGACGCAATCCCCAGCAACACCGTTCGCCGTAGCTCTTGCCGCCGGCTGCAGGACCCTGCCAGCCCGGGGCGTTCGAGCCAGCAGCAACCCGTTCGCCCGCAGGGTTGGTCGGGCAAGACGCCCCAGGAAATCCTCGCCCGCTACCAGCCAGGCAAGGCGCCGCCACTCAAGGTGCTGGAGGTCCTGATCAAACTCTTCAACACCCAGCACACGGCGCTGGAGAAGACCGTCTCACACAAGACGCGGCAGGAGCGTGCGCAATTCCTGCGCCGCTTCTTCCGCGACCTGAAGCAGAAGGCGGGCTTCAAGACGGTGCCGGACCCCCGCAACCTCGGGCAGAAGCACATCCACGCCATGGTGCAGGTCTGGCAGCAGGAGCATCTGGCGCCGGCGACGATCCAGACCTACCTGAGCTTCCTGCGGGGGCTGGCGATGTGGATGGGCAAGCACGGCTTCGTGCGCAAGCCGGGCCACTACGGCTTGAGCCTGGAGGAGTACCAGCGCCACGAGTCCGCCCAGCGCGACAAGAGCTGGACGGCCCAAGGGATCGGTGTGGAGGCGGTGATCGCCGAAGTGTGCAGGTTCGACCGCCGTGTCGGCGCGTCGCTGCAGCTGATGTCGACCATGGGGCTGCGGCGCAAGGAGTCGGTGCAGTTCCGACCGTTCCTGCACGTCATGCCGTTCAGCGAGACCGGCCTACCGGCGCACCAGCAGCAGGCGGATCGGTATGCATAGGTCAAGGGCAAGGGCGGCCGTGTGCGCTGGATTCCCCTGGACAACCCGGCCCAGTTGGCGGCGCTGGAGTTTGCCCAAGGCGTGGTCGACAGTCGCGACGCCCACATGGGGTATCCGCATCGGGACCTGAAGCGCAACCTGCGGCGGCTGGATTACGTCCTAGAGAAATTCGGCATCACCCTGCGCCAGCGGGGTGCGACCAGTCACGGTTTGCGCCACGGGGTTCTGAACGATGCCTATGAGGACGTCGCCGGTGTGCCGTCACCGGTCCGGGGTGGTGGGCCGGTATCCCTGGAACTGGATCGGGCGGCGCGGCTGGCGGTGTCGCAGTTGGCGGGGCATGCACGCGCAAGAGCCGCAAGTGCCTATTGTGGAAAGTCGGTTGTCATGCGCAGTGAAGCACCCGGCAATCCACCACCGCGCGCGCACGGCCCCGGCATCGACGATTCGCCCACGACCTGACTGCAACCCGGTCAACGCCTGGCCCCATGGCATCATTTGAAGGAGCCAACATGAACGAAATCGATAGACGTAGTCCTTACTGTCTGAGCCCCGGCATCGATGTGCCGACACGCGACGAATTGCTGTCGTTGTTATCGCGCAGCACGCTGCGCGGCTTCTATGTGGACCGAGCTGGGGATCGAGCGCCAGCTCGGCGCGGCGAAGCACAGCAGAACGAGGCAGCCGTCGACGGCACAGGCTGGCACCGTGTATCCGGCGAGGCCGACGAGCAGGGTGCACAGGGCTGCCACGCGGATCGCGATGCGTGGCCTGGCAGCCCTGGCTGTCGCGTGTTGAGTGGTGAAGCTGTTCATGAGAGTCCTGACCTGGACGAAGCGGGATGGGCTTCATGCCAAGGCGCTTCACAACGCGCCGTGTCAAAACTCTAGGTTCCCGATGCCTTGCTTCACGCGATGACTTCGGACGAAGAATCATCGGAGTGCGTGAGGGTGCGGTGCAGATCCACGCGAGGCGATCACCACGGAAGGGCTGGGAGCACGGACTGGCGGCGCGGGGATCCCCACCTCTTGCGGGCGGCGAAAGTGGCTTGTGATCATCCAGTCCGAATCGCGCTGGTTGGCCTCGCGGCCGGCTCGTCCCCGAACGTCGAATGGGGTCACTGTGACCGATAGTCGTTCGGTTCTGGCTGGGCTTCACCCGACCGGCCAGGAAGGAACTCACGGCTCAACGAGGTCGGGCGTCTGTTGGTCGATCTGACACCGGTCATGCGTCCGATGAAGCTGTCGGGCAGAGCGCGACCCCCCCGAGGCGGTAGTCCAACAGCTTTGATTGATCGCCGCAGAGCGGACATTCGACCGCCGGCATCGGCAGTTGGGTGTCTCGGCGGAAGGTCCCGTTTCGCGAGCTTCAATCTCAACTCGATGATGAGAGCCCGCGGCGTGTTCGGAACGTACTAGATTCACAATACACTCGGCAAGATCGTCAGCTATGTCGGCCTCGCGCCGGTGTTGACTCGATCGAGGGGCTGCATATTGCTCCCAACTCATTGCGGCGATCTACATACAGTCGGTTGGGAGCGCGTGCGCCCGGGCCGTCCCGCACCGGCGGCTCAGCTATGCCCGGACCCGTAGTACGCGTTGCGCTCGGCGACGTAACGTCTGAAGGAACTCTGGGCCTGCTCCCTGTAGCTGGCGAGCACCGAACGGTCGCCGCCGACCGCCGCAGCGATTGCCTGCGCGGCAGCATCTCCCTGCTGCAAGGCTGTTGCGACGCCCCGCGAGGCCAGTGGGTCGAATGTCTGCAGCGCATCACCGCAAGCCAGCCAGCGATCGGCGCAGGACTGATCCAGCGCAGAGGTCGAGCAATTGAAGGGCTCAACCTCGGACGCCGCCCACGCCTGCGTGTCGGTCATCATCCCCTGTATCTCCGCCGGTACGCGCGACATCACACTCGCCGCAGTCACATGCTCGCCAAGCTTGCGCCCGGCAGTGAAGAACGCGCAGGTACCCTGCCCCGCTTCATCGCATGCCCAGAACACCCAGCCGTCGGCGATGCTCATGGTGGCAACGAAGCAAGCGAATTCTGGCAGAGCCGGCCCGCGGATAAAGAATGCGACGAGGTGATCCAGAGTTGAGCGCCTGGCGCCGACCTGGCGGGCCAGAAGCGCAGGCCGACCGCTAGCGTCGATGGCGTAGCTGCATGCCATCTCGTGAACATGGTTGTCATGGACGAACGTCACCTGCAAACCAGATCCGTTCTGCATTGCCGCTGTGAGCCGGTCGATTTCGACAACGTCAGCACCGCTGTCCACCGCGGCCTCCCGCAGCACGCCCACCAGAGATGTTTTGCCAAGCATCACCGGGTTCGGCACGCCTGGAATGCGGGCCCGAATCTCCATCCTCGAATCGCCCCAGCGCGACTGACGTTCGCGCACCTCGGGAAAGCGCCGAGCCAGATCGCTTCGCTGAAGCCCCAGCCCCAGCAGAGCCCCGACCCCGCCCACGCTCAGCATCTCGGGAAATTCAGGTCTGGCCTTTCGGGCTGGCGCAAGCACGGTGACAGCCATACCTTGACGGGCACATCGCAGGGCTGCAGCGAATGCCGCGATCCCTGCGCCGACAATAGCGACACGATGCTTCAATGCACCGCGCCCAGTCCGTGGGTATGCATGAACAGATCGGGCCCGAGGGGTTTCAGGGGCGGCGCCATCTGTTCTTTAGGCACCTGCTGAACTTCGCCGGGGATGGGACATCCTGCACGAACCCATTCGATGATGATCTGCCTGCCGATTCGATTGTTGATCGTCGGGAAGCGGCGATCCAGTGCCTTGCCCATCCCATTCGTCCCGCGCAGCATGTCGGCGACCAGCGGGCTCGCTTCGGCGTTGCCGGGAACGACCCATCCAGAGTCCGGCGCTCTGAGCGCCTTCATAAGGCACTTGATGTCGTCGGCTGCGAACAGTTCGGCGATAGTGTTGCGCTTGCCCCCAGGGGCTTGGGCCTTGAACCGCGAGTGCGCCCCCACGCCTTCAGCAACGGACTTCATTTCGATGAGCAACGCCTCCATCGCCTGTGCCTTGTCGAAGTACCGCTTCACACGAGGCGTATCGCCGTCCCTGCCGAGCCATTCAATCCAGGAACGCCACACAGCCAGGTCTGCCGCGTCGAAGATCTGATACATCGGACCCTCAAATGTGGTCAGGTGCTTGAGGAACATGCTTTGCTCCGGATCGCCGGGAACGATCCACTTGGAGCTGGCGAGCATTCGCTGAAAGAGGCCGGGCTCGTCAAAGAGATCGTTGATCCTGTGTTGGCCCAGCCGATGCTGGAAGTGGTTCAGCGCGCCGTAGTTGGCTTTTCGGGTCATGACTTCAGCCAACCGCTCGTCCGGATTGGCGGGCCTGCGCCGAGAGACGGCAACGTCGTCGCCAAAGCCCATACTATCCACCGACTCAAACGCGACGAAGCCTCGCCATATCCGGGCCCAGTGCTCATCCACCGCTGCATTGCCACCTTCGTTGCGAATTCGGTCCAGATAGGTGATGACGGCATCCCTTGCCTTCGCGCCGTGCCCATTTGTGGCGTTGTCGATGCCGACATGCATCTGCCAGAAGTGCGTGTCGAGGCCAAGGTAGTCGTTGAGCTTGATCCCCCGCGCCAGACTCAGTACCTCCCATTCCAGATACAGCGTCATGCCCAGCAGTTCGGGAAAGAACTGGTTGGTGTGCTGGGATATTGCGAGCTGAAACACCGGACTGATGTACGACGATTCGTGAATCTTCGGATCGTCCGCGTAGGCCCGCGTGTTGAGCGCGTGCATATGCACGCCATGGCTGGCCAGTAGGCTGGTATAGAGGTTGCCGTGATGCAGCAGCGGGTTGCCGTTGCCGATCTCATCGCTCCAAATCTCGAACAGCAGCGCCCGTACGTCATCGCCTGGCCCTGCCGCCGAGATGTTTCTCAGCCAGGCCCCGTCGCATTGATTGAAAGGAGCATTGTCCATCATCCCTCTGACAAGATCGGCCAGGTTCCTGTTGCGCGCCGCGTAGTAGATGTCGTAGTTCTGCGCGCGGGAGCGATGAATCTCGTAGATCTCTTCGAGCTTGGCCCTGAAGGTCGCCTGGTTGTATGGAACGAATGACTCAGGATGCAATGGGTTCTCGACCGCCGTCGTATCAATGACCGACTTGGCATAGGCCAGGACTTCATCGGCGATACGAATCGCTTGCGGCATGAAGTCCTGGTGCTCCTGGATGTTCAGGAGGTAGTAGAAGCTGTCTCGGTAGCTGCGGCCATCGAATTTGTCGCGTTCGGTCTCGACGTGTACCGCCACCGAGCGTCCGTTCGCAAGCGGCAACTCGCGCTTGACTACGAAGCCCAGGTGCTTCCACTGCTGCACCATGCCATTGTCTCCATTCGTGGAGGCATGTTGCAGATAGGCCCCGTCCATCATCGACTCGCGCAGTTCGACCATCCTGTACTCGCCGTACACAGCGCTGCCCAGCGGGACATCTTCGACGTGCTCCGTGTCAAGCTTGCTGACGGTATAGCGGTCATCGCTTAGCAGTTCACGGAAGGCGAGCGCAGTGCGCTTGTCGTTCTTGGGGCCGCCGTCAAACGGATGGTCGACGACGCACTCTCGGAGGTAGTCGAGCAGGTCCTTGACCATGGCGTCCCTGTACATCTTGCCAATGGCGGCCAAGCTTGCAGCGATAGCGTCGTCGTCCAGGCGCGACGCGTCGCGCCAGCATTGCCGCAGGTCAAGCAGGCAGCAGATATTGAAGCGTTTGACCAACGCTGCGTGCTCGCTCTTGATGTTCTCGATATCCAGCACTGTGTCCGGGTCTAGCAACCGCGGCTGAAAGTACCGTCCTGCATAGCGGTCGCAGCCCTCCTGAAGCAGGTAACGCTGTCTCCAAGGACTGGCGCCGGCCTGCCGACTAGTACCTCTGCACACAGAATTTGACAGGTTGATGGTCGGGCGAGCGCAGGAGGGGCAGGGCTTCGGGCGGGGCGAGGAGTCGGATGCTGCGTGCGACTCCAGGCTGTCGGCTGAGGAGTCCCAGGCGCTCGAGCGTGAGCACCATCTGATGCACCGAGGGTGGCGTGATGTGGAAGTAGCGTTGCAAGTCGGCTTCGGCCGGCGGCCGGCCGAGCACCTGAGTGTACGCATAGATGAAGGCGAGGTACTGCCCTTGCACCGGTGTGAAGCGCGGTGACGAAGGGGTGAGTTCCGCGTCGGAGTTCTGGCTCATTTGTTGTCTCTCCAGATTTTGGAGGGGCCGCGATGAATGTACGCTACCGGGTCGAATTGAGCCAAGCCGAACGCGACGAATTGAGGATGCTGCTGGGCGGCGGCAAGGCAGCGGTGCGCAAGGTGAAACGCGCGCAGATCCTGCTGGCGGCCGATGCCGGAGCCGGCGACGAGGAGATTGCCACGAACGTCGGAGTGGGCAGCTCGACGGTCTATCGGACCAAACGCCGCTTCGTGCTGGGCAGCATCGAAGCGGCGCTCAGCGACGAGCCGCGCCCCGGGGCGGAGCGCAAGCTCACCGGCAAGGAAGAGGCGCTGCTGGTCGCCACGGCATGCACCAAGCCGCCAACGGGGCGGTCGCGCTGGACGCTCGAATTGCTGGCGGGGGAGATAGTCAAGCTCACCGAGCACGCGAGCCTGTCACGCGAGACGGTGCGCCGCCGCCTGGCGGAGAACGAGCTCAAGCCTTGGCGCCAGAAGATGTGGTGCATCCCGCAGGTCGACGGTCACTACGTTGCCCGGATGGAGGACGTGCTCGACCTCTACGCTGAAGTCCCCGATCCCGAGCGCCCGGTGGTCTGCTTCGATGAAAGTCCCACCCAGCTCATCGGCGAGGCGCGCCAGCCCATCCCGGCGATGCCCGGACAGCTCGAGCGCTACGACTACGAGTATCGCCGCAACGGGACCGCCAACCTGTTCGTCTTCCTCGACGCGCACCGGTCCTGGCGCCGGGTCAAGGTAACCGAGCAGCGCACCGCGCGCGACTTCGCCGAATGCATGCGCGAACTGGTCGACTGCCACTATCCGCAGGCCGAGCGTATCCGTGTCGTCCTCGACAACCTGTCGACCCATACGCCCGGCGCGCTCTATGAAGCCTTCCCGGCGCCCGAAGCTCATCGGTTGCTGCATCGTCTGGAATTCCATTACACCCCCAAGCACGCCAGCTGGCTCAACATGGTCGAGATCGAAATCGGGGTGCTGCGCAGCCAGTGCCTCGACCGGCGCATCGGCGACCGCGACCGACTCGTCAGCGAAATTGCAGCTTGGGAGCAGCAGCGCAACGCCATCGGCGCTCGCATCCACTGGATGTTCACCACCGACCGCGCCCGGAGCAAACTGGCCCGCGCTTACCCGCACCCAGCCAAACAGTCATAACCTCTGTGCAGAGGTACTAGTGTTTAGTTGCGTTAATACAAGATAGTATTATGATACCCACTTCGCTTGACACAAGGGGGTCTCATGGCGCGAGTGGCGGTTGAGTTGTCGTGTCCGGCAGAAGTGATGTCGGAGCTTGAGCGTCTGTCTCGAAGTCGGAGCGGCGAGGTTCGCCTGGTCGAGCGTGCGCGCATCGTTCTGGCGTGCCTGCATGGCAAGCGCAATGACGAGGTTGCCAGCGAGCTCGGTGTTCGACCGAATACGGTCGGGCTGTGGCGCCGACGCTTTGCCGAGCAAGGTATCGCAGGGCTTCGCGACGCGCCCCGGCCCGGCAAGCCCGCCAAGTACGGTGTCGAGTTGCGCGACCGAATCTTGGCACAGCTCGAATTGCCGCCACCGGCCGGCATGGCGAGCTGGGATGGGGGCTCGCTGGCCAAGGCGCTGAGCGTGTCCGATCACGCGGTGTGGCGCATCCTGCGCAAGGAAGGCATCCAGTTGCAGCGCCACCGTTCGTGGTGCGTCAGCACGGACCCGGAGTTTGCCGCCAAAGCGGCCGACATAATCGGGCTGTACTTGAACCCGCCCGAGAACGCCCTGGTGATCAGCGTCGACGAGAAGCCCTCGATTCAAGCCCTCGAGCGGGCGCGCGGCTACGTGCAGACCAGCAGTGGCAAGGTCGTCCAGGGAATGAAGAGCACCTACAAGCGGCACGGCACCGTCAATTTGTTCGCCGCATTGGAGGTCGCCACCGGCGTCATCCGAGGCAAGACGACGCAGACTAAAAAGCGCGCCGACTTCCAGGCCTTCATGGACGAGGTCGTTGCCGACCAGCCCGTCGACCGGCAGATCCACGTCATCCTGGACAACTTGAACACCCACAAGAAGAACGAGGACTGGCTCGCCGCACATCCGAACGTCACCTTTCACTTCACGCCTACCAGTGCGAGCTGGCTCAACCAAGTCGAAATCTGGTTCGGCATCTTCCAGCGAAAGACGCTGAACAACGCGAGCTTCCGAAGCGTCGAGCAACTCATTGAGGCCATCCATGCCTTCACTGCCGCCTACAACGAAAACGCAGCGCCATTCGTCTGGCGCAAACGAGAGGTTCGCGGGTCACAGCTTCGTAATACTATTGTTAACTTACGCAATTAAACACTAGCTGCACCCGCCAGGAATCCCAACCAGGTGTTGGCCAGGCGTTCAGCATATTCCCCGAAAGTCTCGCCCTTCTTGATCTCCGGCAGGACTTGCTCCATGAGGAAGGTACCACTCGCTCGCGGCACCGCGTCTCCGACACCTCTCGCCCAGGGCTGCCTCTCGCCAAGGGCGCGCTCGAACGTACCCGCCAACGCGTCTTCATCGAACTCGTCGAAGATTTTCTTGAAGCTGTCCTCGTGGACCACGTCATCAGGGCGCTGCGCTGGCCACCATGCATCCTTGCACTCGTAGAAGTCCGCTTGCCATGGACATGCCATGTACTTCGTCACGTCGCCCGGTTCAAGGACGTTGTGATCAAACCGGAACGCCTCGGCGTATAGCTTCGGGTCCCTCACGATGGCGGTGACTTCGATCCCGGGGAAGAAGGCGCCGCCGCAGGCTCGGTCCAGGAGCGCCCTCGTGAGCACAGATGGATGGATCGAACCGTCCTCGAGCAAGTGCGGCTCAACCTTGGCCGTTTGGCTCTGCCCCCAGCCTTTGTCCTTCTGGAGCCATGCCTTCATCCTCGCGTACTGAAGATAGGTCAATGACAGCCAAGAATGGACTTGTCCGGACACCCTCGTGCCTTCGTCACCGGAAAGCGGGGGCATGAAAAAAGTCGTTGCTGCATCGACGGCCTTTTCCATCTCTGGATCGGGCGGTACAACGCCGGCCGCGTGTGTATACCGGGGGCCGCAGCGCATTGGTCAGCTGCTCGCGCAGCGCACCATCCCGCGCTTTCATCGCCTTCTTGAACCCGTCGAAATTCGTGCTGTTCCCGTTGAGCCCATCGCCGGGCCGGCCCTGACCGTGGCCACGAAGGCCCAGCTTGCTGACCCACCGATACCCCGCGCTGCGCTCGATGATCGGCCAGATATCGCGATGCAGGTCCAAGTCCGCCACTGTGTGAACCGGTGGTGTGGTGGAGTTGCAGAGTGCGGGGAGATCGTGCGCAACTTCTTCCATCACGTCGTAGAGCGTCACGACGTTTGTGCTGTCCGGGGCAAAATCAGGCGGCGCCACCACGACCCAGCTGCCGCCGACAACCTCGATCCTTTTCGTGGGCTTGCCGTCTGCATCCACCAAGGCCACTTCCGCCTTGACGGGACCGTCGGCGGTGTCATCGAACCAGTTGTTGTTGTTGGCGTAGTGCGTTATCCAGGCGTAGGTGGGGTCATCCATCAGCTTGCCCTGCGCGTCCACGGGCGCCGAAACGCCGTGGCCACCCAAGACGATGAGTCTGCCCTCTTTGTCGGTGGCGATCTCGCCCAGGTAGACGTCATGGTGGCGCTGGAACTTACCGACGAACTGGAGCTCTCTTTCCCCGGTCTTGTGACGCAGGCTCGCGCCGCTGACGCTGCGCTCGGGTGCGATGATCTCCAACTGCTCTTTGCGGACTTTGTCGGCAACGAAGCGGTGCCCGTGAGGACCCTTCGCTTCGCGGCAGAGCTCCCCCACGTCAACGTTGCGCCAGACCAGGGGGTCGCCACTAATGTTGACCGGGTTTTCGAGCCCTTCGAATGCGCTTCGCGCGCTCTGGGCGCCATCAAACTCGAACCAGGCTGCCTTCTTGTTCGCAAGCGCGACCGTCCACCTGATCTGCGCCTGCTTTGAGAGCAGTTCACCCAGGGGCTTGCCATCGGCGTCGAAGGCGTAGATGTGAAATAGAGCCGCCTGCCTTCGAATGGCGCCTTTGCCATCGCGGTACTTGAACTCGGCATCCGCCGATCCACCACTGGCAGGGCGCGGCTTGCCGTCGGGGGTTTCCGGCGCAAAGAAGTAGCCCTCCGGCTCGACGCTATCGCCCACCCTTGCGATACCCAGGGGAGGAAAGATCTTGCAGAACGCAATCTTGTCCAAGTCGATCACCGCCCTCTCCGTTCTTGTCACTGGTCAAAGGAACAGCGGTGCACGGCAATCAGCCGCCTCTACTTTGGTGTGGCTCCCGCCTTGCCGTGATAGGTGGTCAGATCGACCTGATGGCCGTCCGGGTCGTTCTTGAAGATGGAGTACGCGATGCCGGTGTCTTCGATCGCGCCCAGCTTGACGCCGGCCGCGCGCAACTGGTCGAGGGCGGCTTGGAACCTGTCACCGCTCACACCGAACGCGTAGTGCCGAAACAAGTAGCTTCTTGTACATCCTCAGCCCTCCTTAGATAGTCGTAGACGTCAATGATGGACGAGCTTTTCGGACCGTACATTCCTGGCCGAGACTTGCCGATGCCCCCGCAAGTGCTTCGCAGCAAACCGCATGCCACGCACGCAAAATCAATGGCTTGCCGCAGAATGGCCTGACGTTACTACTACCTCTGCACAGAGGTTATGACTGTTTGGCTGGGTGCGGGTAAGCGCGGGCCAGTTTGCTCCGGGCGCGGTCGGTGGTGAACATCCAGTGGATGCGAGCGCCGATGGCGTTGCGCTGCTGCTCCCAAGCTGCAATTTCGCTGACGAGTCGGTCGCGGTCGCCGATGCGCCGGTCGAGGCACTGGCTGCGCAGCACCCCGATTTCGATCTCGACCATGTTGAGCCAGCTGGCGTGCTTGGGGGTGTAATGGAATTCCAGACGATGCAGCAACCGATGAGCTTCGGGCGCCGGGAAGGCTTCATAGAGCGCGCCGGGCGTATGGGTCGACAGGTTGTCGAGGACGACACGGATACGCTCGGCCTGCGGATAGTGGCAGTCGACCAGTTCGCGCATGCATTCGGCGAAGTCGCGCGCGGTGCGCTGCTCGGTTACCTTGACCCGGCGCCAGGACCGGTGCGCGTCGAGGAAGACGAACAGGTTGGCGGTCCCGTTGCGGCGATACTCGTAGTCGTAGCGCTCGAGCTGTCCGGGCATCGCCGGGATGGGCTGGCGCGCCTCGCCGATGAGCTGGGTGGGACTTTCATCGAAGCAGACCACCGGGCGCTCGGGATCGGGGACTTCAGCGTAGAGGTCGAGCACGTCCTCCATCCGGGCAACGTAGTGACCGTCGACCTGCGGGATGCACCACATCTTCTGGCGCCAAGGCTTGAGCTCGTTCTCCGCCAGGCGGCGGCGCACCGTCTCGCGTGACAGGCTCGCGTGCTCGGTGAGCTTGACTATCTCCCCCGCCAGCAATTCGAGCGTCCAGCGCGACCGCCCCGTTGGCGGCTTGGTGCATGCCGTGGCGACCAGCAGCGCCTCTTCCTTGCCGGTGAGCTTGCGCTCCGCCCCGGGGCGCGGCTCGTCGCTGAGCGCCGCTTCGATGCTGCCCAGCACGAAGCGGCGTTTGGTCCGATAGACCGTCGAGCTGCCCACTCCGACGTTCGTGGCAATCTCCTCGTCGCCGGCTCCGGCATCGGCCGCCAGCAGGATCTGCGCGCGTTTCACCTTGCGCACCGCTGCCTTGCCGCCGCCCAGCAGCATCCTCAATTCGTCGCGTTCGGCTTGGCTCAATTCGACCCGGTAGCGTACATTCATCGCGGCCCCTCCAAAATCTGGAGAGACAACAAATGAGCCAGAACTCCGACGCGGAACTCACCCCTTCGTCACCGCGCTTCACACCGGTGCAAGGGCAGTACCTCGCCTTCATCTATGCGTACACTCAGGTGCTCGGCCGGCCGCCGGCCGAAGCCGACTTGCAACGCTACTTCCACATCACGCCACCCTCGGTGCATCAGATGGTGCTCACGCTCGAGCGCCTGGGACTCCTCAGCCGACAGCCTGGAGTCGCACGCAGCATCCGACTCCTCGCCCCGCCCGAAGCCCTGCCCCTCCTGCGCTCGCCCGACCATCAACCTGTCAAATTCTGTGTGCAGAGGTACTACATGATTTGTAAAATTATTCGACAGGCCAGCCGCGACTGCCAGGCCTGGCGGCGTCTGCCCGTCTCCATCGCTTCCTCCTCTCGCCCGAACGCCCCATGGCGCCCCGGGAAAGCGGTCCGGTTCGTTCAAGGCATGCATGGCCGTGTCGTTTCTGGCCCAAGTCCGCATTGACTCGCTCTGTGGCCACCGGTCCCCCCGAGGCATCCTGCCGCGGGCGGGTTCGGTCGTGCCGCCACGGGCGTCGGACAAGCGTTCTACCGGCGTGCAAAGCGATGCCTGACGATTACCTTGCCCAGGAGTCCTGGTTTTGCGGCAAGGACTGGCCGGGATCGTAGACCTGGAGCGAATCCGTCGCCGTCAGCGCATTGACGAACAGGACCAGATTGGTGCCGCCCACCCTCGCCTGCGAGGGGAAAAGAATCCCTTTGCCGCCCGCCGCGATCACCGTGTCCCCGACGATCCAACTCGGCGGCTCGATACGCTGGTTGAACCACAACGCTCGCCAGTCGCAGTAGAAGTCCTCCCAGATCGGTGGCCACACCGAGGCATCGTAGCCGGCGGTGAAGTCCGCCGCCGGCTCGACCGTCAGCTGATAACTGGTCAGGGTTCCCGGCGGGAGCAGGCTCGACACCTGCTGGTATTCCCGCACCGCCGTTTCGGTGTCGAGGGCCAGATAGAGCGCCTCGACTCCCGGCCGGTTGGCTCGCCCGCCGTGTTTGGCCGCCCCGGCGCCGCTCGTCGGCGCAACCGCCCACTTCGGCACATGCAGGCGATAGGCGGTGACGCCAGCCAGCCGGATCAGCTTCATCCCGCCGCGCCCGCTTCGAGGGACTCCACGTAGCGCAGCACATCCTCGGCCCGCCCTTCCGACACCAGTTGCTCAGCCGTCTTGTAATTGAACGGCGGCAGGGGTTCGTTGCGATACCAGAAGATGGCCCGGCCGACATCGCCGGTCAGGTCGTTGGCGGCACGCAGCACGCGCAGGGCCTCGCGCATGAAGCGCTGCACGCTCTCCGAGGCGGGCGCCCGGCTCAAGGTGTTGCGGTGAACATGGGCCTGCCCGGCAAGTGTCTGGAGGTCAATGCTCAACACATCGCTGAACCGCTTCGGCGACAGCACTGCCGGCCCGGCTTCCTGGTCACGCAGGAAATCCAGGAAGCCTTCGAAGCCGTGGGTCAAGGCAGGGGCATAGGCAGTGGTCATTGGCATGGCGTCTCTCCGGCAAGCATTTACTGTACTGCAGCTCTTACGCACATTATATGCACTCTTTTGGCACAAATCCAGGTAACTCAAGCTGGCTGGGCTTTGGACTACCCATCCGCCCCCACCTCCCAAGCCTGGATGCCCTCCTTGCTGACACCCACCGAGGCGGGCGAGTGCCGCGCAACGCGCCAGCGCTTCGTTTTTCCCCGCATCGGTTCAACGGTATTGCATTGCAGGCTTACTCGGCCAACGCCGGTTCCTCTTCTTCGCCATGCAAAGATTCTGAGCACTCGCGTGCTGTCGGTAGAGCCTGAATCTGTAACACCGCCGGCACCCAGCCGGTTCCCGCCACCGTCTGTTCCGCCCCCGTTTGTTCCGCCCTGTTTGTTCCGCCCCGTTTGTTCCGCCCCCTGTTTGTTCCGCCCCGTTTGTTCCGCCCCCGTCACCACGGCATCCCTTCTTGAGCGCGGCCAGCGGGCTGGCGGCATTGGCATCGACGGCCTCGGTGACGACCTCGAGGACATGTGCCTTGGAGACGTGGTTGAAGTAGGAAGCCCCCGTGGCCGTCCACCATTGGCTCATGTCCAACCCCAAGGCCCGCGCCAGCGCATCGTTGCTTTGCCGCTCGGGCTCGGTGCCGTAGATGCCGGTGACGGTGACCGCAACGACGAAGGTCAGCAGGCGCAGCACCGTCGCCTGCTCCTGGGCGAGCAGCCACGGGAAGATGTCCTCCAGGTTCTCCGGCAGCCGCTCGGCCCAGGCAGTGCGCTCGGCCTGAAGCTTCGCCCAGACGGCACTGGCCACCATGTCCTCGGCGGCGGAGCGCAACTCGGATTGGCTGTCGGTCGCGCTGATGGCGAAGACGTTCTCCGAGCGGCAATAGTAGAGATCATTGCCCCGGAAAATCTTCTGCGCCAGATGCGCGGTGATCGCGGCCAGCGCCACGTCGGGACGATCGATCAGTTCGGCCTGGACGGCAGCGACCCGGTGGGCGGTGAGACAGCGCACCAGCTTCTCGGAATGCACCGGGCGGGTCTTGGGCGACGGCAGCGACACCAGAGGTTCGTCGGTACCGTTTTCAGCGGCCTGGCGGGCGGCCTGGACCATGTCGCTGCGATCCTCGGGGCAGATCAGGCCGTACTTCACCGCGACGGCGCCGTTGTGGCCGACATGAACGACGCAGCCGGCCTGGGCCATCAGGTCGGCCGGCCACACGCTGAGCGTTTCGTCGAACGCCTTGCGTTGTTCCTCCAGGCCTTCGGCTTCGCCTTCGAGCTGATAGAAGGTCTCCTCGTCGCCGTCTTCGTCGGCCAGCGTTTCCATCTGCGCGTGCAGCGCCGCGATGCGACCATCCAGGCCCTCTAGTACCTCTGCACACAGAATTTGACGGGTTGATGGTCGGGCGAGCGCAGGAGGGGCAGGGCTTCGGCGGGGCGAGGAGTCGGATGCCGCGTGCGACTCAGGCTGTCGGCTGGAGGTTCCAGGCGCTCGAGCGTGAGCACCATCTGATGCACCGAGGTGGCGTGAAGCGCAGCGTTGCAAGTCGGCCGGCCGCGCCGCCGAGCACCTGAGTACGCATGATGAAGGCGAGGTACTGCCCTTGCACCGGTGTGAAGCGCGGTGACGAAGGGGTGAGTTCCGCGTCGGAGTTCTGGCCAGCCGAGCTGTCTCTCCAGATTTTGAGGCCGCGATGAATGCGCTACCGGGTCGAATTGAGCCAAGCCGAACGCGACGAATTGAGGATGCTGCTGCGGCGGCAGCAGCGCGCAAGGTGAAACGCGCGCAGATCCTGCTGGCGGCCGATGCCGGAGCCGGCGACGAGGAGATTGCCACGAACGTCGGAGGCTCGACGCCCATTAAACGCCGCTTCGTGCTGGGCAGCATCGAAGCGGCGCTCCGCTGACGAGCCGCGCCCCGGGCGGAGCGCAGCTCACCGGCAAGGAAGGGGCGCTGCTGGTCGCCACGGCATGCACCAAGCCGCCAACGGGGCGTCGCGCTGAGGACGCTCAACGCTGGCGGGGAGAGTCGTCGTCACCGGCACGCGAGCCTGCCGACGCGAGACGGCGCTGCTGCCGGCGGAGAACGAGCCTCAACCTTGGCGCCAGAAGATGTGGTGCATCCCGCAGGTCGACAGTCACTACGTTGCCCGGATGGAGGACGTGCTCGACCTCTACGCTGAAGTCCCCGATCCCGAGCGCCCGGTGGTCTGCTTCGATGAAGTCCCACCCAGCTTCATCGGCGAGGCGCGCCAGCCCATCCCGGCGATGCCCGGACAGCTCGAGCGCTACGACTACGAGTATCGCCGCAACGGGACCGCCAACCTGTTCGTCTTCCTCGACGCGCACCGGTCCTGGCGCCGGGTCAAGGTAACCGAGCAGCGCACCGCGCGCGACTTCGCCGAATGCATGCGCGAACTGGTCGACTGCCACTATCCGCAGGCCGAGCGTATCCGTGTCGTCCTCGACAACCTGTCGACCCATACGCCCGGCGCGCTCTATGAAGCCTTCCCGGCGCCCGAAGCTCATCGGTTGCTGCATCGTCTGGAATTCCATTACACCCCCAAGCACGCCAGCTGGCTCAACATGGTCGAGATCGAAATCGGGGTGCTGCGCAGCCAGTGCCTCGACCGGCGCATCGGCGACCGCGACCGACTCGTCAGCGAAATTGCAGCTTGGGAGCAGCAGCGCAACGCCATCGGCGCTCGCATCCACTGGATGTTCACCACCGACCGCGCCCGGAGCAAACTGGCCCGCGCTTACCCGCACCCAGCCAAACAGTCATAACCTCTGTGCAGAGGTACTAGAAGAAGCGGGCGCAATTCTGCTGGAATACGTGCCGGAAAGCTCATATATCTGCCGCTACGATCCACCGGACCTCGCGCCCGTGCGGCAACTCCCCTTCGTAGTTTGGGCTGGTCCGTATTTGCGAGGATTCAAAATCGCGGCTCCGCTCTCGCAAGCCACCATCAAGGGCCGGATGAGTCTCGCCGAGGCGGCAGCAGGTCCCGCCCAAACCCATAGCACGATGCCACAGACGATTGACGTAGTGTTTCATCGGGACGTCGATCCCACTAATGCAACCGTGAAGGTGGCGCTGGCCGCGGGTCTGGATCCGGCCGATGTGCCGCCAATGGGGCACAAGGCCCGTATCGTTGTCGCGGAGTCCCGGCTGCCGGAACTTGCGGCACTCGACGAGGTCCGCACGATTGAACCCGTGGTACCAGTCAAACTCCACAACGACGTCGCGCGCAAGATTCTCCGCATCGATTCCACCAATCCCGGCCCGCTGCAGTTTGAGGGCGACGGGCAGATTGTTGCAGTCGCTGACACCGGTTTCGACAAAGGTCTAACGACCACCGTACACCCGGCATTCACTGGGCGGGTCTTGAAGCTCTACCCGCTCGGTCGGGCGAAGGCCAACGACCCGCATGGCCACGGCACGCATGTCGCTGGTTCGGTGCTCGCCGACGGTAACTCAACGAAGCTCGGCCAGCGCGTGCGTGGCACGGCGCCGCGAGCGAAGCTTGTGCTTCAGGCATTGTTGGACCCTGCTGGCGGGCTCGGCGGAATCCCGGTCAACCTTCAGGCGTTATTCTCGCCCCCCTACTCGGTCGACGGGGCGCGCGTCCACACAAACTCGTGGGGGAGCACTGTGGGAGACGGGCGCTACGACTCGCAGGCGTACGAGTTGGATGATTTTGTCTGGCAGAATCGAGACTGCATCATCTGCTTCGCTGCCGGAAACGAGGGCACTGACGCCGACGCCGATGGCGTGGTTGATCCTACTTCGATCACGCCGCCCGGAACCGCTAAAAACTGCATCACCGTCGGAGCGAGCGAGAACGATCGGCCGACGTTCGCGCTGAAGTACGGAAGTGGCTGGCCGATTGACTTCCCGACCAACCCGGTAGCCTCCGACCTCACAGCAAACAATCCCGAAGGCATGGTCGCCTTCAGCAGCCGCGGGCCCACGCGCGACCTCCGTTTCAAACCCGACGTCGTCGCGCCCGGCACGTACGTCCTTTCGGCACGTTCACGTGACACGACGTCAACCGGTTTTGGTGTATCGGCGGATCCGGAGTACATGTATGACAGCGGCACTAGTGTTTAGTTGCGTTAATACAAGATAGTATTATGATACCCACTTCGCTTGACACAAGGGGGTCTCATGGCGCGAGTGGCGGTTGAGTTGTCGTGTCCGGCAGAAGTGATGTCGGAGCTTGAGCGTCTGTCTCGAAGTCGGAGCGGCGAGGTTCGCCTGGTCGAGCGTGCGCGCATCGTTCTGGCGTGCCTGCATGGCAAGCGCAATGACGAGGTTGCCAGCGAGCTCGGTGTTCGACCGAATACGGTCGGGCTGTGGCGCCGACGCTTTGCCGAGCAAGGTATCGCAGGGCTTCGCGACGCGCCCCGGCCCGGCAAGCCCGCCAAGTACGGTGTCGAGTTGCGCGACCGAATCTTGGCACAGCTCGAATTGCCGCCACCGGCCGGCATGGCGAGCTGGGATGGGGGCTCGCTGGCCAAGGCGCTGAGCGTGTCCGATCACGCGGTGTGGCGCATCCTGCGCAAGGAAGGCATCCAGTTGCAGCGCCACCGTTCGTGGTGCGTCAGCACGGACCCGGAGTTTGCCGCCAAAGCGGCCGACATAATCGGGCTGTACTTGAACCCGCCCGAGAACGCCCTGGTGATCAGCGTCGACGAGAAGCCCTCGATTCAAGCCCTCGAGCGGGCGCGCGGCTACGTGCAGACCAGCAGTGGCAAGGTCGTCCAGGGAATGAAGAGCACCTACAAGCGGCACGGCACCGTCAATTTGTTCGCCGCATTGGAGGTCGCCACCGGCGTCATCCGAGGCAAGACGACGCAGACTAAAAAGCGCGCCGACTTCCAGGCCTTCATGGACGAGGTCGTTGCCGACCAGCCCGTCGACCGGCAGATCCACGTCATCCTGGACAACTTGAACACCCACAAGAAGAACGAGGACTGGCTCGCCGCACATCCGAACGTCACCTTTCACTTCACGCCTACCAGTGCGAGCTGGCTCAACCAAGTCGAAATCTGGTTCGGCATCTTCCAGCGAAAGACGCTGAACAACGCGAGCTTCCGAAGCGTCGAGCAACTCATTGAGGCCATCCATGCCTTCACTGCCGCCTACAACGAAAACGCAGCGCCATTCGTCTGGCGCAAACGAGAGGTTCGCGGGTCACAGCTTCGTAATACTATTGTTAACTTACGCAATTAAACACTAGGCGCAACGTGGACATCGTCGCTGTGTGCTCAAGCGCGTTGAAAAAGGTATGAATCTCGGCTGGCGTCAGCGCTCTGTCGCGAGCTTTGAATGTGGCAATGGCACTGGGTCGAATCGACGCGGCGGGATTATCGATCTTCAATCCGCGAGCCTGAATGAAGCGAAATACCTGCAACACGATCTCGCGAGCGTGGACGGCCGGCGCTGCCGCGCCACGCTCTTTGATCTTCTCGCATCTGGCCATCAGACGAACCGGGGTAATTTCTTCCAGTTTCAGACGGCCAAACTCATCTGCCAGGTTGCGATCATAGACCGACTTACGCATGGCCTTTGTGGACTCGGCCAGATCAGCCTCCGCGAAGTACTTTTCTGCCCAACTACCAAACGTGAGCGCGTCAGCAGCTTCGGTCCGCTTCTCAACCTTGGAACGTGAGGGGCTCTCGCCCTGCTCGACGGATCGGTGCGCCCGTGTCATCAATAGGCGCGCCTCTGCCAGAGACACGGACATGCCATAGTCCAACTCGTCCAGTTCGCGCGGCTTCTTGGCGCCGACCGTCGGGTCGTACTTGCCTATCACCAGGGTCTCGCGGCGTCCATTCACCCGGTAGTCAAACCGAAAACTGACAACCCCAGTCCGCGTAACAGCGGCATAGAGCCCCTGCTGGTCAACAACCTTGTAAATCTTCCCAGTGGGCTTCAACGCCCTTAATTGCATGTCAGTTGCTCCACCGCGCTGCACGCGTCCCACGACGCATGAAACGGGCGTTAAATAGTGGGGCGGCGTCCGGCACAGAGGTCGGTTCATCCTTGGTGTCTTGAACCCGTATGTCAGTTGGACCCGCGGCCACACGAGCACCCCGTACTGTCGCCCGGGGCTTCGCGCCCCGGAGCACGCATCCTAGAGTTCGATGACGTGGGCCGCACGCCGATGTCGCCGCGACATGGAGGCGATCATGGAAGTCATCTATCCGCGCTGCGCGGGACTCGACGTGCACAAACAAACAGTGGTGGCCTGCGCCCGTATCGCTGGCGACGGCCCGCCGTTGCAGCAAGTGCGCACGTTCGTCACGACCACCTCGGGGCTGCTGGCCCTGGCCGACTGGCTCGAGAGCTTTGGCGTCGAGCAGGTCGCGATGGAGGCCACCGGGGTGTACTGGAAGCCGGTGTGGCACGTGCTCGAAGGCCACTTCGAGCTGGTACTGGCCAACGCGGCACACGTCAAGAACGTGCCCGGGCGCAAGACCGACGTCAATGACGCGACGTGGCTGGCCGACCTGCTGGCCCATGGCCTGATCCGCGCGAGCTTCGTGCCGCCCGTGGCGGTGCAGGAACTGCGTTCGCTCACCCGCACCCGCAAACAGTTCGTGCGCGAGCGCAGTGCGCACATCCAGCGCATCGAGAAAGTGCTCGAAGACGCCAATCTCAAACTCGGCGTCGTGCTCAGCGACATCCTGGGCCAGAGCGGGCGCGCGGTGCTGCAGGCCAGCATCGCGGGGCAGGACGATCCCCACCACCTGCTCGCGTGCGTGAGCACGCGCGTGAAGGCGACTCGCACCGAGCTGCTCGAAGCCCTGCGCGGCCACGTCAGCCCGCACCACCGCTTCATGCTCAAGCTGCACCTCACGCACATCGATGCGCTCGATCACGCCATTGCCGCCATCGAGAAGGAGGTCGGCCAGGGGCTCGAACCCTTTCGACAGGCGGCCGCGCTGCTGAGCACGATGCCGGGTTTGAGCGCGGTCAGCGCCCACGTGGTGGTGGCCGAAATCGGCATCGACATGTCGCGCTTCGCCACGCCCGGCCATTTGCTGTCCTGGGCCTGCCTGTGCCCGCGTAACGACGAGAGCGCCGGCAAACGCCGCAGCACCCGGTTGCGTCGCGGTGCCAACTGGCTCAAGACCACGCTGGTACAAGCGGCCTGGGCCGCCATCAAGGTCAAGGGCAGCTACCTGCAGGCGCAGTTCCATCGCCTGCGCGCTCGCCGCGGTGCCAAGAAGGCCATCATCGGCGTGGCCGCCTCGATGCTCACCGCCGCCTGGCACATGCTGCGAGACGGCACCGAATGGCAGGACCTGGGCGCCGCACACTTCGATCGTGCCGATGCTCACAAGACCGCCAACCGACTGATCCGAAGGCTTCAACAGATCGGTTATGCCGCGAGCGTCGTGCCCGTTTAAAAGACTGGGTTTCATCCTAGTGAGCATCTGATCCTCCGTAAACTGAGAGGCTGTGAAAAATCCCCGGCCAGTTATATGCCGTTGTTATAATTAGGTCTTGCTACGAGGTCTGGATTTGCGCCGATGACGAAGATGCGAGCACGGGTGCTGCTGCCCAACCGGGGGCAGATGGAGTTTCGGGCAAGTGACCTGGAGTCACTGCTGCCGGAGGGGCATCGGGCGCGCCTGGTGTGGGCGTACGTCGAGCGGCAGGACCTGTCACGGTTCTACGCCGGGATTCGTGCGGTCGATGGCGGGGTGGGCCGCTCGGCAATCGCGCCGGAGATTTTGCTGGCGCTGTGGTTGTACGCCACGCTCGACGGGGTGGGCAGCGCGCGGGCGGTGTCACGGCTGCTCGAATCGCATGACGCCTACCGCTGGTTGTGCGGCGGGGTTCAGGTCAATCACCACACCCTTTCGGACTTTCGCAAGGATCAGGGCGAAGGGCTGGACGAGTTGTTGAGTGTGAGCATCGCCAGCCTGATGGCGGCCGGGGTGGTCAAGCTCAAACAGGTGGCGCAGGACGGGATGCGGGTGCGCGCCAGCGCCGGGGCGGGCTCGTTTCGCCGCAAGGAGAAGCTCGAAGGCTACCTGGAGGCGGCGCGCGCGGCCGTGGCGCGGCTCAAAGCCGAGGTGGAGGCGGACCCGGCGCAGGCCGAACGGGCGCGGGAAGCGGCCCGGCTACGGGCGGCGAAAGAGCGTGAAGCGCGTCTTGAGAAAGCGCTGGCGCGGCTGCCCGAGATCGAAGCGATCAAGCAGCGGCAAGGCAAAAACCCCGACCAGGCGCGCGCGTCGATGACCGATGCCGAAGCGACGGTGATGAAGATGGGCGACGGCGGCTTTCGGCCGGCGTACAACCCGCAGCTGGCGAGCGACGCCGACTCGCTGGTGATCGTGGGGGTCGAGGTGGCCACCGTCGGCAGCGACCAAGGGCAGATGGTGCCGATGATCGAGCAGGTCACCGCGCGCTGTGGTCAGGCCCCGGAGGCTTGGCTGGTCGATGGCGGCTACGTCGGGCACGAGCAGATCGAGCAGGCGAGCCGGAGCACCGTCGTTTATGGGCCGGTGCCGCAACCCAAGGACAAGGCGGTCGATCCGCACCAGGCGAAGGCCGGCGACAGCGAAGCGGTGGCGGCCTGGCGGCAGCGGATGGGCACGGACGAGGCCAAGGTCATTTACAAGCGGCGAGCGGCAACGGCCGAATGCGTCAATGCGCACAGCCGCAACCGCGGCCTGCAGCAGTTCCGGGTGCGGGGTCTGGCGAAGGTCAAGTGTGTGATGCTGATCTTTGCTTTGGCGCACAACCTGATGCGCATGGTCAGCCTCGCACCGGAATTGCTCGGGGTAGGGACAGGTGCGTCCGCAGTTCCCGGAATCGGGGTTTAAGGGGCGAAAAATGGGGAAAAACGTCAAATGAACCGTCGATAGCAGCACAAACGATGCAAAAACCCTATCGCGCCCAGCAAAACGGCGTTAACCCCGCTCGCGCGTCTAATCGGTCCTGCGAACGAAAGATTCACAAACTCTGATACCGTCAACCGATACCGTCAACGCAGTTGACGGTATCAACTTGGGTCGTTCAAGGACCAGATCTCGATACCGTCAGCAATACCGACACTTTAGTCGGGCTTTACTAGGACGGCGTGAGACGCCATGAGACGCTAACTGGTTGTTATAGCGGGTAAATTGCAGAAAATCCGGACGGCGTGAGACGACTTGAAAGGATGATATTTTATTCCCACTCGATTGTCGCCGGCGGCTTGCCCGAGATGTCGTACACGACGCGGTTGATGCCGCGCACCTCGTTGATGATTCGATTGCTGACCTTGCCGAGCAGGCTGTGCGGCAGCTCGGCCCAGTGCGCCGTCATGAAATCCTGTGTCTGCACCGCGCGTAGCGCGACGACGTATTCATAAGTGCGGCCGTCGCCCATGACGCCGACGCTCTTGACCGGCAGGAACACCGCGAACGCCTGGCTGGTCTTGTCGTACCAGTCGGCGGCGCGCAGCTCGTCGATGAAGATCGCATCGGCGCGGCGCAGCAGGTCGGCGAATTCGTGCTTCACTTCGCCGAGGATGCGCACGCCGAGGCCGGGACCGGGGAACGGATGGCGATACACCATCTCGTGCGGCAGGCCGAGCGCGATGCCGAGTTCGCGGACTTCGTCCTTGAAGAGTTCGCGCAGCGGTTCGAGCAGCTTCAGGTTCAGCGTCTCGGGCAGGCCGCCGACGTTGTGGTGGCTCTTGATCGTGTGCGCCTTGCCGGTTTTCGAGCCGGCGGATTCGATCACGTCCGGATAGATCGTGCCCTGCGCGAGCCATTTCGCCTCAGCTCCGTTGGCTCGCAGCTTCTGCGCCTCGGTCTGGAACACCTCGACGAACTCGCGGCCGATGATCTTGCGCTTCGCTTCGGGGTCCGTCACGCCTTTCAGATGCCCCATGAACTGCTCGGTGGCATCGACATGGATGACTTTGACGCCGAGGTTGCGCGCGAAGGTCAGCATCACCTGTTCGGCCTCGTTGAGCCGCAGCAGGCCGTTGTCGACGAACACGCAGGTCAGTTGCTCGCCAATCGCCCGATGCAGCAGCGCCGCGACGACGGAAGAATCGACGCCGCCGGACAGGCCGAGGATGACCTCTTCCTGGCCGACCTGCGCGCGCACTTTCTCGATCGCCTCGTTCGCGTAATCGGGCATGTTCCAGTCGTGCCCGCAGCCGCAGATCTCGTGCACGAATCGGGCGATCATCTCCTTGCCCTTGATCGTGTGCGTGACTTCCGGGTGGAACTGCACCGCGTAGAACTTGCGCACCTCGTCGGCCATGCCGGCGACCGGGCAGGATTCGTTGCTGGCGATGACCTTGAAGCCCGGCGGCAGCGCCGTGACCTTGTCGCCGTGACTCATCCACACGTCGAGCAGGCCATGGCCTTCGTCGTTGGTGCGGTCCTCGATGCCGCGGAAGAGCTCGGAATGGCCGCGGGCACGGATTTCAGCGTAGCCGAACTCGCGCTTGCCCGAGCTTTCGACGGTGCCGCCGAGTTGCTGCGCCATCGTCTGCATGCCGTAGCAGATGCCGAGCACCGGCACGCCCAGCTCGAAAACCGATTGCGGCGCGTGCCAGCCGACTGCTTCATAGACCGAGTTCGGGCCGCCCGAGAGGATCACGCCGGCCGGCGCGAACTCGCGGACGAAGTCATCGGAGACATCGAACGGATGAATCTCGCAATACACCTGCTGCTCGCGCACGCGCCGCGCGATGAGCTGGGTGACCTGGGAACCGAAATCGAGGATGAGGATTTTTTGGTGTGCCATGACGGGACCGGAAATGAGAAGGGCGGCCGCAGCCGCCCCGTGAACGTCTGAGCCGAATCAATCGACGTGGTAGTTCGGCGCTTCCTTCGTGATCTGCACGTCGTGCACATGCGATTCGCGAACGCCGGCGGAGGTGATCTCGACGAATTGCGCCCGCTCGTGCATCGCGGCGATGCTGTCGCAGCCGAGGTAGCCCATCGACGCGCGCAGCCCGCCGATCAGCTGGTGAATCACCGCGGTGACCGGGCCCTTGTACGGCACGCGGCCTTCGATGCCTTCGGGCACGAGCTTGTCGGCGTTGCCGTCGGATTCCTGGAAATAGCGGTCGGCCGCGCCCTGCTGCATCGCGCCGAGCGAACCCATGCCGCGGTACGACTTGTATGAACGGCCCTGGTACAGCACCGTCTCGCCGGGCGCCTCTTCAGTGCCGGCGAAGAGCCCGCCCAGCATCACGACGTTGGCCCCGGCGGCGATCGCCTTCGAGATATCGCCCGAATAGCGGATACCGCCGTCGGCGATCAGCGGAACGCCGGTGCCGGCGAGCGCCGTCGCGACGTTGTCGATCGCCGTGACCTGCGGCACGCCAACGCCGGCGACGATGCGCGTCGTGCAGATCGAGCCGGGACCGATGCCGACCTTGACCGCGTCGGCGCCGCAATCGACGAGCGCCTTCGCTGCCGCGGCGGTCGCGATGTTGCCGCCGATCACTTCGACATGCGGGAAGTTCTTCTTGACCCAGCGGACGCGATCGAGCACGCCCTGCGAGTGACCGTGCGCGGTGTCGACGACGACGACATCGACGCCGGCCTCGACAAGCGCTTCGGCGCGCTCCTCGGTGCCCGCTCCGACGCCCAGCGCCGCGCCGACGCGCAGCCGACCGAGGTCGTCTTTCGCCGCCAGCGGATGCTCGGTCGACTTCATCATGTCCTTGACGGTGATGAGCCCGCGCAGCTCGGCCGCGTCGTTGAGCACCAGCACGCGTTCGAGGCGGTGCTTGTGCATCAGGCGGCGCGCTTCCTCGAGGCTATCGCCCTCCTTGACGGTGACGAGGCGCTCGAACGGCGTCATGATCGCCGACACCGGTTGGTCGAGATTGGTTTCGAAACGCACATCGCGGTTCGTCACGATGCCGACGACACGCCTGCCTTCGACGACCGGCAGGCCGGAGAACTTGTGCAGGCGGGTCAGCGCCATCACATCGCGCACGCTCATCGTCGGCGGAATCGTGATCGGGTCCTTCAGCACACCGGATTCGAAACGCTTCACCTTCGCGACCATCGCGGCCTGCTGCTTGACCGCGAGATTCTTGTGCAGGATGCCGATGCCGCCTTCCTGCGCCAGCGCGATCGCGAGGCGGGATTCGGTCACGGTATCCATGGCGGCTGAAACGAGGGGAATGTTGACCCGGATGTTCCGCGTCAGTTGCGCCTTGAGACTGACATCGCGCGGCAGAACGGTCGAGTGGGCGGGTACGAGAAGGACGTCGTCGAACGTCAGCGCCTTCTGAATCACTCGCATGGCTTCTTTCCTTTCGGCCAAATCCGTATTATACAGATCGCGCTCGCGCGTTGTAAGCAGCGCTTCCAAGGAGTCCGACCGATGCGCCGCATCAACCTCTTTGTCATCAGCCTGCTCGTCGCGCTGCCTGCCGGGGCCGAAATCTACCAGTGGCGGGATGCCCAGGGCCGCGTGCATTATTCCGACACGCCGCCGGCCGGCGAGAACGCGACGAGGCTGCGCCCGGCCGTGGCACCGGCGGTTCAGCCGGGCAAGGATGTGGCGACCGGCACCGCAGCGGCCGGCAGCGCAGAAGCGGCAAAGCCGGAGACGCTCGCGGAGCGGGATCTCGCTTTCCGGCAGCGCCGCGCCGAAGCGGCCGAAGCCGCCGCGAAGGCCGAGCAGGAACGCCAGCAGTCGGCCGAGCGACAGCGCGATTGCGAGCAGGCGCGCAACCAGCTCGTCGCGCTGGAATCCGGCCAGCGCCTCGCGCGCTTCAATCGCGACGGCGAACGCGAAGTGCTCGGCGACAAAGGCCGCGCCGACGAGATCACCCGGACGCAGAAGTTCGTCGAATCCGCCTGCAGGTAACGCCCGAGGGCCGCGGCGTTACTCCTCGCCTGCCGGCCCGCCACCTTTTTTCATGACCTTGCCTTCCTCGGCGCGCTTCTTGCGCACTGCCTTCGGGTCGGCGATCAGCGGACGGTAGATTTCGACGCGGTCGCGGTCGCGCAACGGGGTGTCGAGCCGGGTCAGCTTGGCATAGACGCCCACCTTGTTCGGCCCGTCGAGGTCGATTTCCGGATGCTTGGCAAGAATCCCCGACGCCTCGATCGCATCGCGTACGGTCGCCCCTTCCGGCACGCGCACTTTCAGTAATTCCTGCACCTGCGGTAACGCATAGGTGACTTCGACAGTGATCAGATCGGCCATGCTCAGCTCTTTGGATAGACTTGGTGCGCCCGTTTCACGAACGAATCGACAAAGGTGTTCGCGATGTGATTGAACACCGGCCCGAGCGCCTTTTCCAGCAGCCGGTTCGAGAATTCGTAGTGCAGGTTGAACTCGACCTTGCAGGCGCTCTCGCCCAGCGGCGTGAAATGCCAGTTGCCGTCGAGATGCTTGAACGGACCGTCCCTGAGCCGGATCAGCATTTTCACCGGCGCGAGCTTTTCGTTCTGCGTGCTGAAATGCGCCTTGAGCCCGTGATAGTTGATATGCAGCGTCGCGACGGTGACTTTTTCGGTGCGCGCATGCACCTCCGTGCCGCCACACCACGGCAGGAATTGCGGGTAATCCTCGCAGCGATCGACGAGTTCGAACATCTGCGCGGGGGTGAACTCGACCAGGACCAGCTTCTTGACGTCAGCCATTGGGGATAGGGACGGCCTTGGCGCCGAACTGCTAAAATCCGCGATTCTACCGCAAGCCGCGCGGCCGGCGCCGGCCTGAAGCACACGCCAAGGACCCACGACAAACCCATGAGCATCATCGACAACCGCAAGGCCTTCCATGACTACTTCATCGAAGAGAAGTACGAGGCCGGGCTCGTCCTGGAAGGGTGGGAAGTCAAGGCGATCCGGGCCGGGCGCGCGAACATCAAGGAAGCGTACGTGATCCTGCGCGGCGAGGAGCTGTTCATCCTCGGCATGCACATCAGTGCGCTGCAAAGCGCCTCGACTCACGTCAAGACAGACCCGGTGCGCACACGCAAGCTGCTGATGCACGCGAAGGAGATCGCGAAACTGATCGGCAAGGTCGAGCGCGCCGGCTTCACGCTCGTGCCGCTCGACCTGCACTACGCGAAAGGTCGCATCAAGGCGACGATCGGGCTGGCGAAAGGCAAGAAGCAATACGACAAGCGCGAATCCGAGAAGGAACGCGACTGGGAGCGCGACAAGGCGCGCCTGATGCGCGTCAAGACCTGAACGTCGCGCGCGTTTCGCAGACTACCTCACCCCCGCCTTCGTCGACGACAGCCCCGCCGCCGAGCCGGAACCCGGCCCGCGCCCTCATGAGCTGCACGACAGCATCGAACAGCCGGCACGATTGCGTGCCCAGTCCGGCCGCCTGGCGGCGAAGCGCTCGCGACCCGGCTGCTCGTCGTACGGGTGGCGCATGACGTCGAGCAGCTCGGAAATCAGCGCATAGTCCCCCTGTTCGGCGGCATCGATCGCTTCCTGCGCGAGGTAGTTTCGCAGCACGAAGCGCGGATTGGCGGCGTTCATCCGCGCGCGGCGCCGATCGACAGGCGTCCGGTCGTGCTTCGCCCGCTTCGCGTACGCAGCAAGCCAGTCGTTCATCTCGGGCTCGGCCGCAGCGGCTTTTTCGGCCGAATAGAACGCGTCGCGCACCGGATCGATCGAGGGCGTCTCGAGGTCGAGCGACGCGAGGCCGCGGAAGAAGATCGTCATGTCGACTTCGGCCCGCGTCAGCAGGGCGTGCAGCGTCTCGACGAGCGCCGCGTCCTCGTCGCCGAACGCCTCGAAGCCGAGTTTTGCGGCCAGCATGCGGCGGTTTTCTTCGTCGAAGACCCGGGCGTAAAGGTCCAGTCCGTCGTGCAGCGGTTCGGCGGCGCCGAACACGGGATACAGCGCATTCGCGAGCTGCAGCAGGTTCCAGTGCGCGATGTGCGGCTGGCTGCCGAAGCGGTAGCGCCGGCCGCCGGCATCGGTCGTGTTCGGTGTCCAGCCCGGATCGAAATTGTCGATCCAGCCGTATGGGCCGTAATCGATCGTCAGGCCGAGGATCGACATGTTGTCGGTGTTCATCACCCCGTGCACGAAACCGACGCGCATCCACTGGGCGATCATTCGCGCCGTGCGTTCGCACACCGTGCGGAACCACTCGGCCCGGCGCGTTGCCGGTTCGCCCCCAAGCTCGGGAAAATCACGCGCGATCGTGAAATCGACGAGGCGCGTCAGCAGCGCCTCATCGCCACGCGACGTGAAGATCTCGAAATTGCCGAAGCGGATGAAGGACGGCGCGACGCGGCACACGACCGCTCCCGGCTCGGCTTTCGGCCGGCCGTCATAGAACATGTCCCGGACGACTTTTTCACCGGTGCCGACGAGGCACAGCGCGCGCGTCGTCGGCACGCCCAGGTGGTGCATCGCTTCGCTGCAGAGGAATTCGCGGATCGACGAGCGCAGCACCGCGCGGCCGTCGGCGTGGCGCGAGTACGGCGTGGGGCCGGCACCCTTGAGTTGCAGCTCCCAGCGCCGGGTGCGTCCGTCGCCCCGGGTAGTGACCGTTTCACCGAGCGTGATCGCGCGGCCGTCGCCGAGCTGGCCCGCCCAGTTGCCGAACTGGTGACCGCCATAACAGGCGGCATACGGCTCCATTCCGGGCATCAGCGCGTTGCCGGCAAAGACCGCGGCGAATTCGGGCGAGCGCACGTCCGACTCGTCGAAGCCGAGCAACGCCGCGACTTCGGGCGACCATGCGATCAGGTGCGGCGCGCTGACCGGCGTCGGCATCACGCGCGAGTAGCAGGCGCCGTGGACCTGGCGCACGTCCGGCGACGGGTTCGGATCACCGGGCAGTTCGTGGACGAAACGGTTGTCGAATACGAGATTTTTCATGGGCCTTGCGGTTCCGCGGGGGGTTTCAGTCAGAGTCGCGCTGCTCCGCTTGGTTCGGTGTCTTGCGCGGCTGCGGTGGACTCTCGCCGAGCGCCTCCCACATGCTGGAGGTCAGGACGAAGCGCTGCTTCGCGTAATCGCGCCACGGATCCTCGCGCAGCCGGGCGAGCCGGTCCGCAACGGTGAGGATCGTGAACGCGCCCGGTTTCAGTTCCGGCCCGAGCTCGTCCCACGCGAGCGGGGTCGATACCGGAGCGCCGGGACGCGCCCGGGCAGCATACGCGCAGATCGCCGACGCCCCGGCGTCGTTGCGCAGGTAATCGACGAAGATCCTGCCAGTCCGCTGGTTCTTGGCCATGTTCGCGGTGAAGCGATCCGGCAGGATGCGTGCGAGGTGCGTCGCGACGGCTTTCGCAAAGCGTTTGACGTCGGCCCATTGGGGACCGCGGCGCAAAGGCACGACGACGTGCAGCCCTTTGCCGCCGGTCGTTTTCAGGAAACTCCCGAGCCCGAGTTCCCCGAGCAGCCCGCGCACCAGCTGCGCCGCTTCGGCGACCCGCGCCCACGCCAGCTCCGGCCCCGGGTCGAGGTCGATCGTGATCCGGTCCGGCCGGTCCGCGCGCGGCATCGTCGCGCCCCAGGTATGGAATTCGACGACGCCGCGCTGGACCATGCCGATCACCCCTTCGAGATTCGTCACGTACAGATAGCTGCGGCGGTCTTTCGAGGACGCTTCCCAGATGAAGCTTTCGACCCCGCCGGGCCGCTCCTGCCCCATGTGCCGCTGGAAAAAACACTCCGCCTCGCTGCCATCGGGACAGCGCAGCAGGCTCAGCGGGCGGCTGACCACGTGCGGCAGCAGCCACGGCGCGATGTCCTCGTAGTAATGCGCGAGATCGGCCTTCGTCAGACCCGCATTCGGCCACACGACGCGCTCCGGATGCGTGATGACGATGCCGGCGACGCGCACTTCGCCCGGCGCATCGCCCTCCGGTCTCAACGCAAGCTCGTCTTGCACCGTATTGGCCGGCTTGTCCTCGCGCAATCCCGCGAATGCCGCCTGGCGCAGCAGGTTGTCGCGCGTCCAGCCGGCGTATTCGACCTCGGCGACGAGCGTCGGCCGCACCCAGTGCTGGCCCGCGCCACGCGGCTTGCGCGCGAACGGCGAGTCCTTGCGCTCGAGCGCGGCAAGCTGGCGGGCGAGCCGGTCGAGCGTCGCCCGATCGAAGCCCGTGCCGACCTTGCCGGCATAATTCAGCGCGCCGGCGTCGTCATACAGCCCGACGAGCAGCGCGCCGAAGCCCTCCCGCGCGCCTCCCGGCTCGGTGTAGCCGCCGATGACGAACTCCTGCCGCGGCCGGCATTTCAGCTTGATCCAGCTGCGACTGCGGCCCGACACGTAGCGGGCGTCGCCGCGCTTGCCGATCAGCCCTTCCAGACCGAGGCGACAGGCCTGCTCGAGCGCGGCCCCGACATCGCCGGCGAAATGCTCGCTGTACACGATCGCCCCGCCCTCGCCGTCGGCGAGCGCAGCGGCGAGCCGGCGCTTGCGCTCGACCAGCGGCAGGGATGCCAGCTCGTCTCCGGACAGCCACGGTGCGTCGAACACGTAATAGACGATGCGGCCGGACGAACCCTGTTCGAACACGTTCTGCAGTGCCTGGAAGTCCGGCAAACCATTGTCGCCATTGACGACGATCTCGCCGTCGAGCCAGCTGTCATCGAGCTTCAGCGCCGCCAGCGCCGTCGCAAGCTGCGGCATGCGGTGCGTCCAGTCCTGGCCGGTGCGCGTGTAGAGCGTGACGGTTCCGGCTTCGAGACGCGCCAGGACGCGATAGCCGTCGTACTTGATCTCGTAGACCCAAGCCTCTCCGGGCGGCGCCTCGTCCACGAGGCTCGCGAGTTGCGGTGCAACGAAAGCGGGGAACGCTGCGTGGTCTTGTTTTGGGGGCTTCGCCATTTCCCCTTTGCGGCGCCCTGCCCGTTCGTCGACCTGCTTGACGCTGCCGGGGCGAGCCGCGGTAATCTCAGCCTCGTCGCCGACACGCGCCTCGTCGTCGTCCTCCTTGATCAGCAGCCAGTTGTGATGGCCTTCGCTGTCCTCTTGACCCGCTCTCGCGTGCATCCTCACCAGCGTCCAGCCCCCATGGAGCTTTTCGCCGTCGAGGCGGAACTTCAGTTTTCCGCGAGCGAGATCGGCAGCGGGGTCGGGCGAGTCGGTCGACCAGTGGCCGCGATCCCACAGGACGACTTCGCCTGCGCCGTACTGTCTGGCTGGAATCACGCCTTCGAAGTCGCCGTAGTCGAGCGGATGGTCCTCGGTCTCGACCGCGAGCCGGCGCTCCGACGGGTCGAGGCTCGGACCTTTCGGCACCGCCCAGCTGCGCAACACACCATCGAGTTCGAGACGGAAGTCGTAATGCAGGCGGCGCGCAGCGTGACGCTGAACCGTGAACGTCGGCCCGTCTTCGGCTTTAAGCGAAACGGTATCGCCGCCCGGCTCCGGCGTGGCGCTGAAATTGCGCATCGCGCGGTAGCGCGCAAGCGGATCGCCCCCGCGGGCCTTGCCGGACTCGCTTCGCTTCATGCGCGCCGACGCCGCGTCTCAGCCCCCGACCGACCTCCGCCGTCCTTGCCCGGCTCGCCGGCGGGATTGCGGGACGCAGTCGTCCGCGCGCGAGCGCTCCGTCCGGCAGCAGGCGGTTTCGTCACCGACGCCCCGCTCGCCGCGGACTTGCGCGCAGCGGTGCGCGACGGTGGCGGCGCAGAATCCTCGTCGGCGACGGCCCCCTCCTCCTCATTTTCGCTGCGCGCCTTGCCACCTGTGCGCTTGGGGGATCGTCCTTCGAGGCTGCGCTTGAGCAGCGCCATCAGGTCGACGACCTCGGCTCCGGCCTCGGCCGGCTCCTTCGCCGGCGTCTCGGCGAGGACGTGCGTGCGCCCGGACTCGATCCTGGCCTCGATGCGCGCCATCAGGTCGTCGCGATAAGTGTCGCGGTACTGCTCGGGCGCCCAGTCCTCGACCATGCCTTCGACGAGGCGCTCGGCCATGTCGAGCTCCCGCGCGCTCACGCCGAGCGTCTTGATGTCTTCGCCCGGCAGCTTCAGTTCGTCCATCGAGCGGATCTCGTCGGCGAAGCGCAGCGTGTTCATCAGCAGCACCGCGCCGACCGGGATCACGGCGGCCAGATGCTGGCGGCTGCGGATCACGACCAGCGCGAGCCCGACGCGTGCGGTGCGTCGCAAGGTCTCGCGCAGCAGCGCATAGCCTTTTTCGCCGCGGCGCCCGGGCTCGAGGTAGTACGGCGTGTCGAAGTAGTAAGGCGGGATGTCGTCCTGCGACACGAAGGCGACGATCTCGACTGTCTGCGTCGCTTCGACGTTCGCCTCGCGGAAGTCCTCGTCGGTGACGACGACGTACTGGCCATCCTCGTACTGATAACCCTTGACGATGTCCGACGGCGACACCGGTTCACCGGTGCGCTTGTTGATGCGCTGGTAGCCGACCGGCGCGAAATCGCGGCGATCGAGCAGATCGAGATCGAGCCGGTTCGCAGTGCTCGCGGGGTAAAGAGCGACCGGGACATGAACCAGACCGAAGGCGATGGCGCCTTTCCAGACCACCCTGGGCATGATTGCTCTCCTGCATGCGGCAAGGGCGTGCGGCCGGCGAAGGCCGGATTGCGCGCGCCGGGAACGGGAATAAACGCGCAGCAATCGACGTTCCCGGGAAGCCTGGACCACCGCGGCGCCGGACGAGAAGAACGGGGCGGCGGCGCTGCGAACTTCAGCCGCGCTGCGAACTTCAGCCGCGCTGCGAACCTCAGCCGCGCCGCGGATCGAACGCGTCGCGCACGACGTCGGCGAACAGGTTCGCCGACAGCACGAGCACGAACATGAACGCGAACGCCGCGAGGAGCGACCACCACACCATCGGCTCGCGGGCAAGCTCGGCGCGCGCCATGTTGATCATCGTGCCGAAGCTGATCGTGCCCGGGTCGACGCCGATGCCGACGTAGGACAGCACCGCCTCGGCGAGCACCAGCCCGGAGAAATCCATCACGAGGGCGATCATCACGATGTGCATGACGTTCGGCAGGATGTGGCGGCGCAGGATCGCCGCCGTGCCGACCCCGAACGCGCGCGCCGCATGCACGTAGTCGAGCTCGCGCAGCTTCAGCGTCTCGCCGCGCAGCAGCCGGCACAGGCCGGTCCAGCTGGTGATGCCGAGGATCAGGCACAGCGCCAGCAGCCGTGCATCGGCGCGCTCGGCGGCGGTCGCGAACCACTGCGGGTTGGTATCGATGACGACCTGCATCATCAGCACCGCCGCGGCGATCAGCAGCACGCCGGGGATCGCGTTGAGCACCGTGTAGAGGTACTGGATGACGTCGTCGACCCAGCCGCCGAGGTAGCCCGCCATGATGCCGAGCGCAACCGCGAACGGCAGCATCACCAGCGTCGTCAGCGTGCCGATGATCAGGGCCGTGCGCACGCTCTTCAGCGACAGGTAGAGCACGTCCTGGCCGACCTTGTCGGTGCCGAACACGTGGTAGTGCGAGCCGAGCGCGACTGCAGCGCCAGCCACGAGCAGGATCGCGCCGAGCGTGAAGAGCGCGGCCCGCCACGCGAGCACCGTTTCGCCGCGGACGAGCGCGGAGGCGGCTTCCGTCCAGCCTCGACCGCGACGTCGCGCGAGCGAGGCGGTGAGCGCGAGCGCGGCGACCAGCCACAGGCCGAACGCGGCAGCGGCGCCTTTGCCGAGACGTCCGGCGATGTCCTGCCCACGCTCGCTTTCGGGATCGTCCAGATGCGCGGCGCCGTATTTCAAACGGGGATGAATGCGCGTCTGTTCGCCGTCCGGCAGCTCGACGGTTTCGCGCGCGTACAGTTCGCCGGCGAAGGGCGCCGAGTAGGTTTTTTCGAGGCGGGTGCGCAGCGGTGCGAGCAGCGCATCGAGCGCACTCAGGACTTCGGACGAATAGGCGGCATCCCGGGAATCCGCAGGGGCTTCCCCGCCATTGGCTGCAGCGGCCGGCAGCGACGGGCGGTAGTGCAGGCTGTCGGCGAGCCCGATCGCGAGGAACGCGAGCAGGATCGTTGCCGTGGCCATCCCCGTCGCGCGACTGCCGACCTTGCGCCACGCCGCGCGCAGCGGCTGGCTGCGCCGCACGTACACGATCGTCACGAGCCCCAATGCGAGCAGCACGAAGAACAGCGCATCGGTCCACAACAGCACGAAACGAAAATCCATGCGCCTACTCCAGCCTTACGCGCGGATCGACGAGCGTGTAGGAAATGTCGGTCAGCAGCAGGCCGACGATGTACAGCACCGAACCGATGAACACCATCGCGCGCACGACGGCGAAGTCCTGCGCGTTGATCGCGTCGATCGTGTAGCTGCCGAGGCCCGGAATGCCGAAGAACGACTCGACGATCAGGCTTCCCATGAACAGCAGCGGAATGACGACGACGACGCCGGTGAGGATCGGGATCATCGCGTTCTTCAGCACGTGGCGGAACAGCACCGCCAGTTCCGACAGGCCTTTGGCGCGGGCAGTGCGCACGTAGTCCTTCGAGATTTCCTCGAGGAAGATCGTGCGGTACCAGCGCGCGTTCGCGCCGATCCCGGCGACGATGCTGATCAGCACCGGCAGCACGAGGAAGCGCGCCGCGTCGAGCCCCGGCGCATAGCCCGAGATCGGCACCAGCGCCCACACTTTCGACACCAGCCACTGCCCGCCGATGATGTAGAACAGGCTCGATATCGACATCATCGCGACGCACAGCACGACGCCCCAGAAGTCGAGGTAGCTCGCGCGGAAGAACACCAGCATCAGCGCGAACGACACCGAGACGAACAACCCGAGGACGAAGGTCGGCAGCGCGATCGCGAGCGACGGGCGCATGCGGTCGCGGATCTCCTGCGCGATGTCGCGGCCGTCGTCGGCGCGGCCGAAGTCAAACGCGAACATGCGCAGCGAATTGTCGAAGAAGATCGTGTCGGTCAGCTTCTGCGTGCCGTCCGCATGCGTGTTGACGAACAGCGGCCGGTCGTAGCCGCGCTCGGCCTTCCAGCGTTCGATCGCCTCCGGCGTCACGCGCTTGACGCCCAGGTGCATGCGCGCCATGTCGTCCGGCGAATTGACGACGAAGAACAGCGCGAAAGTGATGAGGTTCACGCCGATCAGGATCGGTAGCGCGTACAGCAGGCGACGGACGATATACGCGAACATCAGGCGGCGCCTCCGACGCCGGTCGCGCGTTCGCGGCGGCGGTAATGCAGGAATGCGGGCGCCACGATGACGACGAACAGCAGCGCGACGAGCCCGAGCGGCCACACGACGGGTTGGTTCCACTGCGCGCGCAGCGCCTGCCGGCGTTCGAGGTCGACGCGCTGATACTTCAGCGTGTTGCGGATCATGCTGCCCGGCTTGCGGTTCTCGACCCAGCCGTGCTGCAGCGAATAGGCTTTCGGATGAAAGCCGAAAATCCACGGCGCGTCGTGCTGCAGGATCGCGACCATGCGGTCGATGATCTTCTGGCGCTCGGGCCCGTCGGGCATCCCCTTCATCTGCTCGAACAGGCGGTCGTACTCGTCGTTCTGGTAGTTCGCCGCGTTCTGCCCCGACTCCCTGACCTTGGCCTGCGGACCGTGCAGCAGGAACAGCATGTTCTCGGGGTCGGGATAGTCGGCGTTCCAGCCGAAGAAGAACAGCTGCGCGTTGCCTTCGCGGATCTTGTCCTGGAAGCGGTTGTAGTCGGTCGGGCGGACGACGAACTGCACGCCGAGTTCGCGGAACTGCTTCGCCAGCCAGTCCGAACGCGCCTTGTCGCCGAGCCCGCCCGGCGTCGTGTCGAGGTTGATGATCAGCGGTTCGCCGGTCTTCGCGTCGCGCCCGTCCGGATAGCCGGCTTCGGCGAGCAGCCGCCGCGCGACGTCCTTGCTGCGGCGCACGCCCTTGCCGTCGCGCCATTCATAGACGACCGGGTTGATGCCCGCCTCGCCGTCACGCGCACCGAAAATGCCCGGCGGGATCGGATGCATTGCCGGCACGCCGCGACCGTTGAGGAAGATCGACACGAACTCCTCCATGTCGAGCGCGATCGAGATCGCCTGGCGCAGCTTGCGCGCACGCTCGCGCCCTGCCGCCGTGTCGCCACCGCCGACGACCGGGTCGAGCATGTTGAAGCCGAGGTAGAACACCGACGGCGACACCGAGGTCAGCAGCTCGATGCCGCGCTCGACCATGTCGTCCGACAGCACGACTTCCCCCTGGCTGCTCATATTGACGGCCTGGTCGAAGTTCTCCGACGACACGCCGGAGGCGTCGTAATAGCCCTGCAGGAACTTGTTCCAGTACGGGATTCCTTCGCGTTCGCGCGAGAACACGACCTTGTCGAGGAACGGCATCGGCTTGCCGCAATCGGCCAGCAATCCCGCGTCGCGGTCCGCCGGATCGCCCTCGCACGGGTAGGGATCGCCGCGGTAGTTGGGATTCCTGACCAGCACCATGCGCGCGTTCGGGTTGTTCTCGGCGAGCATGAACGGGCCGGTGCCGATCGGCCACCAGTCGAGCGTCAGGTTGCGCTCGGCCATGCCCGGCTGGCCGAAAAAGCGGTCCGCCTCCGGAGGAACCGGCGCGAAGAACGGCATCGACAACCAGTACAGGAACTGCGGATAAGCGCCCTTCAACGTGATGCGGTAGGTATGGCGATCGACGACTTCGACGCCCGGCAGCGCGTGCGCGGTGAGGTCGATCCAGCCAAGGTTGCGCTGTGCCTCGTCGGCAAGGCGCTTTTGCAGCACCTTCAGGCCGGGAATGTACTCGGCCATCAGCTCGAAAATCGGTGAATGCAGGCGCGGGTGCGCGAGGCGCTTGATCTGGTGGACAAAGTCGCCCGCTTCGAGCTCGCGCGTGCCGGTTTCGGGAAAATCCCCGAGACCGCGCACGCCTTCCAGGTCCTGCGGGCCGAGCTCGAGATAGCGCGGACTGCCATCGGCTGCCTTGGCGAAAGCCGGGTGAGGTTGATAGAGAACGCCGGGCGTGATGCGGATCTCGTACTCGCTGCGAGCGACGCGCCCGGCCGGCGCATCGGGGGGAAGCTCGCGGCCGCGCGCATCGTAGCGGCGCACGACCGGCAGCTGCGCGGCGCTGCCGGGAATCAGCGTGTAGGGCCGCTTGAGGTAATGGTATTGCAGCGGCGGTTCGTAGATCTGGTACAGGAACGCCGCCTCGTCCTCGCTGTACGACTGCACCGGGTCGAGGTGCTTCGGGCGATCGGTGAAGGCCGTGTACATGACGTTCTGGCCGCGCTCGGCGACCGGATAGGGGTCGTTCCACACCTGCCCGCACGCGGCGAGCAGGACGCATGACAGCAGCAGTAGGCAGGCGCGCGAAAACATGGGGCCGATTCTACCCGTTGCGGCAGGCGCGCCGCTCGTGTGCTCGTGACAGCAACGGTACGAGAGTGAAGTGAGATTCCGTACGGTGCTTCACCGGCCTCCGACCTCGCCATCGCCGACCTGCAAAGCATGCGGACACGAAGCTGCGGACTTCATGCCCGCACGCCCCCCCCTTGCAAACACGCCAGTCTTTGCCACAGTTGTTTCATGGGCATTACCCGCGCGCCCCTCGTTTCCGAGCGGCGCGTCCATGTTCTCCGCTGACTCCGGGGGTCAATAATGGCGAATCCGTCCCGCTCACCCTTTACCCCCGACGCGCTTCAGCTTCCCCCGTCCGCGCAAGACGCCATACCTGAACCACTGCTCGCGACGAATCCTTCGTCCTGGCCGGTGGACGCCCGCACGATACTGCGGCAACTCGTTTCCGTGGCGACGCCGAAACGAAAATGCGACGCGGCGTTTCTCGCGATGGCGCTGGTCGCCGACTTCGCCTTCATCGGCATTTTTGTCGCGTACGCCTTCGCCGAGCACTACGGCATCGAGGCGAGCCCGCTCTACGGCAACGTGAAGTTCTCGTTCGTCGACGGCGGCTATCCCGAACGCTACGGCTATGCCCAGCAGGCCGTTGCGACGCTGCTGTTGCTCGCGACCTACTCGAAGCGCAGACAGCCCGTGTACCTGATGCTGGCGCTGCTGTTCGCGGTGTCCGTGCTCGACGATTCGATGGCACTGCACGAGGCGATGGGGAACTATTTCGCGATGAAAGTCGGCACATCGGTGGCGACAGGAGAGCTCGTCGGGTGGAGCACTCTCGGGTTGCTGCCGATGCTTGCCGTCCTGCTCGGCTATCTGCGCAGCGATTCGCGAAGCAGGCGTGACGCACAGGTGCTCTTCGTCGCCATAGTGCTCCTGCTCTTCTTCGCCGTCGGGATGGACATCGTGCACGGCGTCATCCATCAGCAGTTGGGCCGCTTCCAGACCGTGCTCACGGTCATCGAGGATGGTGGCGAACTCGTCACCTTCACGCTGATCTGTGCGCTGTCCCTCGGCATTTTCCGGCTTCATCAGGAGTTGCAAGGATCGTTCACGGATTCGCGATAAGATGGCCTTCCGCAGCACCCGTTTCCCGCTCGCCACCCCGCCGGCCGGCTCCGCGCCCGCCGCCGCCCCAGCACCGGACAGACGGTTCGGCGCCACAATGCCAGCCCCTGCCGGGCTGCCGAAGCACACGTCCGGCGACGGACCCAGCTATAATCGGCCGCTCAACAAGACGGAGCATTACCAAAAATGGGCTTTCTCGCCGGAAAACGGATTCTGATCACCGGACTGCTCAGCAATCGCTCGATTTCCTACGGCATTGCAAAAGCGATGCATCGTGAAGGCGCCGAGCTCGCTTTCACGTACCAGAACGAGCGCTTTCAGGAACGTGTGGCGAAAATGGCCGCCGAATTCGGTTCCGACCTGATTTTTGCATGCGACGTGCAGAACGATGCCGAAATCGCCGGCCTGTTCGAACAGCTCGGGCAGAAATGGGATGGCCTGGACAGCCTCGTTCACTCGATCGCGTTCGCACCGAGCGATGCGCTCGAAGGCGATTTCCTCGACGGATTCTCGCGCGAGGCGTTTCGCATTTCGCAGGAAGTCAGCGCGTGCAGCTTCCCGCTGCTCGCGAAAGCGGCCCGCCCGATGATGAAGGGCCGCAAGGGCGCGCTGCTGACGATGTCCTATCTCGGCGCAGTGCGCACGATGCCCAACTACAACATCATGGGCCTGGCGAAGGCGAGCCTCGAAGCCTCGGTGCGCTACCTCGCGGTCTGCCTCGGCCCGGAGGGGACGCGGGTCAACGCGATCTCCGCAGGCCCGATCAAGACGCTCGCCGCGTCGGGCATCGGCAACTTCAGCAAACTGCTGTCGTTCAACGAGCACAACGCCCCGCTGCGCCGCAACGTGACGATCGAAGAAGTCGGCAACGCGGCCGCGTTCCTGTGCTCGGACCTCGCCAGCGGCATGACCGGCGAGATCATGTACGTGGACGGCGGCTTCAATACGACGGCGCTGGGCAACTCCGAACAAAACTGAGCGCAGGTTCGCGCAGCGAAAAAAACCCGGCCAGATCGCGCCGGGTTTTTTTTCGGCCCCGAAGGGGCCCTCCTGCCGTTACGGCTGCTGTGCCGTCCGCAGCGCCGCTTCGTTGATTTCGACCTCGTACCGCTCCCGCAGCGACGCGAGGAAAGCGTTGAAATCGCGCTCCGCGATCAGCCGCTGGTACTGCTGCGACACGGCCTGCAGGCGAGGATCGTCCTTTGCCAGTTCCGGCCGCGTCACACTCTCGATGCGGAATACCGAATACCCGCCCTCCGGCATCGCCACCCCCGCGTACGCCGGCAGCTTGCTCTCCGCGGCACCGAACACCGCATCGATCGCCGCCGGAGCGAGTTCCGGACCTCCCCTGCGCACGACGCGCGCCTCGCTCCACGCCCCGCTCGCCTGTTCACCCTTCGCGAGCGCCGCCAGCGCTGCTTCACCGCGGACGACGGCGAGTTTGCTCGCCTCCTCGGCACGCAGCTGTTTCTCGATCGAAGCCTTGACCTCTTCGAACGGCAGACGCTGCGCCGCTTCGAAATCGCGCATCCGCGCTGACACGAGGGTGCCGCGCGACACCTCCACCGCCTCGACGTTGCGGCCGTTCTTCACCGCTTCGTCGGAAAACAGCGCGCTGAGGAGCTTTTCGTTCTTGAAGCCGCCGATCAATCCTTCATCGCGGGAGATCCAGTCCGTCTGGCGAATCTCGAGGCCCAGCGCCTCGGCGGCCGGCTGGAGGCTGTCCGCCTGCTCATAGACGAGGTTGGCGAACTGCTCGGCCTGCTCGGCGAAGCGACGGCTCGCCGCCTGTCGCTTCAGCTCCTCGGCAATCTCGTCGCGAACTTCTTCGAACGGACGGGCCTTCGCGGGCTTGACGTCGACGACCTGGATGATGTGAAAACCGAAATCCGACCGGACCACATCGCTGATCAGGCCTTTTCCGAGGCTGAACACCGCGTCCTCGAACGGCTTGACCATCGCCCCGCGGCCGAAGAACCCCAGTTCGCCGCCGCGCGCCGCCGACCCCGGATCCTGCGACTCGGCCTTCGCCAGTTCCGCGAAGCGCTCCGGATTCGCACGCACCTCGGCGAGCAGCGCCGCCGCCTTTTCACCTGCTTTTGCGACCTCTTCGGCCGGCGCATCGGCTGCCGCCGCGATCAGGATATGGCGTGCGTTGCGCTCTTCCGGCTGGCCGAAGCGCGCAGTATTTGCCTCGTAGAACTTGCGGATCTCGTCGTCGGACACCGAAACCTGCTTCAGCAGCGCGTTTTCGTCGAACACCAGAAATTCCGCGCGCAACCGGGCCGGGCGCTCGAATCGCTCCGGGTTCGCATCGTAGTATTTCTTCGCCGCATCGTCCGGGAACTCGACTTGGGCAAGGAATGCGTCAGGTGAGAATTTCAATTCGCTGACCTTGCGTTCTTCGAGCTGTGCCTCGAGGAAACGTTGCACGGACGCCTGGGCCGTGAAAGCGGATTGACCGACCGCCAGCGCAACCTGCTGGATGCGCAGATCCTGCCCGAGGCGCGCCTCGAACATCGCCGGCGTCATCCCCTGTGCCCGCACCGCGGCCTCGTAACGCTCGAGCGAAAAACGTCCGTCCTGCTGGAACGCCGGCACCGTCGCGATGACCTGCTGCAGCTGCTGCTGCGTCACGATGATGCCGCTGTCCGCGGCGTGCATGGCCAGCAGGCGCTGGTTGACGAGGTTCTCCACCACCGAGCGGCGCATTGCTTCCGATTCGAGCATCGCCCTGTCGACCTGTCCGCCCATCGACTGACGCAGCCGGTCCTGCTGATCGCGCAACGCCTGGTCGAATTCATTCATCGATATTTTCGACCCGCCCACCGTCGCCACCTCGGTCCCGCCGGGCCCGTCGGTGAAGTATGAATCGAGCCCGAAGAAAGCGAACGGGACGATCAGCAGCGCCAGGATGATCTGGGCGATGCGCTTGTTGTTGCGAACGGCATCAAACATCGTGTTTTTCCGTGGAAACCAGGGGAAGGGCGTTCGGCCTGCGCCGAAAACGCAAAGGCGGCATTATCGCATCGCTGCGGGCGGCAGGCCACCGCGGCGACCGGCGTCCGGGCAACGATACCGAAGCGCCGGAAATCCGTGCTTCCCGGGACGGCGCCGGCGACGAGGAAACCCGCCGCCGGGCGGTACGAGAGAGCCCGGTTTCGTCAGCTGCCCTTCGCGAAGACGATCCGGCCGCCTTCGACGTCGACGAGCACCTTGTCCTTTGCGCCGAACTGTCCTTCCAGGATCGCCTTCGCAAGCGGATTTTCGATGCGCTCCTGGATCGCGCGCTTGAGCGGGCGCGCCCCGAATACCGGATCGAAGCCGGCCGACGCGAGCTCCGCGAGCGCCGCATTCGACACCTCCATCGACATGTCCAGCCGCGCCAGCCGCTTGTCGAGGTACTGGAGCTGGATGCGCGCGATGCTCGCGATGTGCCGCTCGTCGAGCGCGTGGAACACGACGACCTCGTCGATGCGGTTGACGAACTCCGGGCGGAAGTAGGTCTTGACCTCGGCCATCACCGCCAGCTTGATGACTTGGTAATCGTCGCCGGCCATCTGCTGGATCATCTGGCTGCCGAGGTTCGACGTCATGACGATGACGGTGTTCTTGAAGTCGACGGTGCGGCCCTGCCCGTCGGTCATGCGCCCGTCGTCGAGCACCTGCAGCAGCACGTTGAAAACGTCCGGGTGCGCCTTCTCCACCTCGTCGAACAGGATCACGCTGTAGGGCTTGCGGCGTACCTGCTCGGTGAGGTAGCCGCCCTCCTCGTAGCCGACGTAGCCCGGCGGCGCGCCGATCAGGCGGGCAACCGAGTGCTTCTCCATGAACTCGCTCATGTCGATGCGGACCAGGTGCTCTTCCGAATCGAACAGGAATTCGGCGAGCGTCTTGCAGAGTTCGGTCTTGCCGACGCCGGTGGGGCCCAGGAACAGGAACGAGCCGTACGGGCGGTTCTCGTCGGAGAGGCCGGCGCGCGAGCGACGGATCGCGTCCGCGACAAGGCGCACCGCCTCGTCCTGGCCGACGACGCGCTGGTGCAGCCGTTCTTCCATCTTCAGCAGTTTCTCGCGCTCGCCCTGCATCATCTTGCTGACCGGGATTCCGGTCGCGCGCGACACGACTTCGGCGATCTCCTCGGTGCCGACCTCGGTGCGCAACAGCTTGAACTTGCGCTCGCCGCCGCCTGCGGATTCGGCTGCCTTCAGCTGCGCCTCGAGCTGCGGCAATCTGCCGTATTGCAGCTCGGCGAGCTTGTCATACTGGCCCTTCCGCTGCATCTCGGCCATCTGCGTGCGCAGCGCCTCGATCTCCTCCTTGATGTGCTGGCTGCCCTGCACGCTCGCCTTCTCCGAGCGCCAGATCTCCTCGAGGTTGGCGTACTCCCGGCCGAGCTTGTCGATCTCGTCGCGGATCAGCACGAGGCGCTTCTGCGACGCCTCGTCGGTTTCCCGCTTCACCGCTTCCTGCTCGATCTTGAGCTGGATCAGGCGACGCTCGAGCTTGTCCATCACTTCCGGCTTCGAGTCGATCTCCATCTTGATCCGCGCCGCGGCCTCGTCGATCAGATCGATCGCCTTGTCGGGCAGGAAGCGGTCGGTGATGTAGCGGTGCGACAGCTCGGCCGCGGCGACGATCGCCGGGTCGGTGATGTCGACGCCGTGGTGCAGCTCGTATTTCTCCTGCAGGCCGCGCAGGATCGCGATTGTCGACTCGACGCTCGGCTCGTCGACGAGCACCTTCTGGAAGCGCCGTTCGAGCGCCGCGTCCTTTTCGATGTACTTGCGGTATTCGTCGAGCGTCGTCGCGCCGATGCAGTGCAGTTCGCCGCGCGCCAGCGCCGGCTTCAGCATGTTGCCGGCGTCGATCGCGCCTTCGGCCTTGCCGGCGCCGACCATCGTGTGCAGCTCGTCGATGAAGACGATGATCCGCCCTTCTTCCTGCGCGATCTCCTTCAGCACCGCCTTCAGCCGTTCCTCGAATTCGCCACGGTATTTAGCCCCCGCGAGCAGCGCCGCCATGTCGAGCGACAGGACGCGCTTGCCCTTGAGCGTTTCGGGAACCTCATCATTGACGATGCGCTGCGCAAGGCCCTCGACGATCGCGGTCTTGCCAACGCCCGGCTCGCCGATCAGCACCGGGTTGTTCTTCGTGCGACGCTGCAGGATCTGGATCGCACGGCGGATCTCGTCGTCACGTCCAATGACCGGATCGAGCTTGCCCGCGCGCGCGCGATCGGTAAGGTCGAGACAGTACTTGTTGAGCGCCTCCCGCTGCCCTTCGGCGTCCTGGCTGCCGACGCCGGCACCGCCCCGCACCGCGGTGATCGCCGCTTCGAGCGGCTTGCGCGACAGGCCGTGCTCCTTCAGCAGGCGCCCGGTCTCGCCCTTGTCGTCGGCGAGCGCCAGCAGAAACATCTCGCTGGCGATGAACTGGTCGCCGCGCTTCTGCGCTTCGCGATCGGCCAGATTCAGGAGGTTCGAAAGGTCGCGCCCGATCTGCACCTCGCCGCCGTGTCCCTCGACCTTCGGCAGCCGCGTGAGCGCCTTGTCGAGCGCAGCCTTGAGCGGCGGCACGTTGACGCCGGCACGCTGCAGCAGCGAGACGATGCCGGCATCCTCTTGGCCGAGCATCGCCAGCAACAGATGCTGGGGCTCGATGAACTGCTGGTCGTTGCCGACTGCGATGCTCTGCGCATCGGAGAGGGCCTGCTGGAACTTCGTCGTGAGCTTGTCGAAGCGCATGGTGGGCGTTCCTTGTTCTGAATGGATTGCCATCGAAGATGGGGGCACGGACAACAAAGTCAACGGTCTGCGAAAGCCGGTGACCACGCCTGGTCAACGCCAGGGGAAGCGTGCGGGCAACTGTTGCTGCGGTGCAACGGATACAGGCAGTGCGGTATTACGCCGACTCCATCCTCCTGTAATATGTCCGGATGCCGGAGCGAGGAAGCGGTGCCGCATGTACGGCGCCGACAGCGCTTGGTAGTTCCAGTGTCAAAACTTTGCGCGTGGAGGAAGAATATGGCAATCAAACAGGACCAGATCAACGAGCTTCAGAAGAAAAATCTCGAAGCGGCGGTGCGTCTGGCGCAGATGTCGATCGAAAACTCGCAGCGCATCATGGAACTGCAGGTTGCGGTGGCGAAGAGCCTGTTCGAAGAAGGAGTGGAGAACGCGAAAGCGCTTTCCAACGTCAAGGATCCGAAACAGGCGATCGAACTGCGCACGCAGTACGCGCAGAGCACGACGGAAAAGATGCTGTCCTGCGCACGTGAAATGGCGGAACTGACGAACCGCACGCAGGCCGAAGTCGGAAAGCTCGTTGGCGAACAACTGTCCACCGGCGGCAAGGACATGTTCGAGGCGATGCAGAAGATGTTCACCGGCATGCCGATCACCGACCAGAATGCGATGACCGCGCTCCAGACCGCAATGGACACGACTCGCTCGGCCTTCGAGCAGATGACGCGGGCTTCGTCTGAAGCGTTCCAGATGTTCACGCAGCCGGCTGCGACCAAGACCAAGAAGTAAGGCCGGCCCGGTTTTGCGACAACGGCGCCCATGGGCGCCGTTTCTCCGTCGTTTTCCCGCCGTCTCCAGACTCCATCCGCGGCCTCCTTCCCGCCGCGAATGCGCAGGCGGATCAGTCCCCCGGGCGCGGCTCCGACTCCGTACCCCAGCGCGCCGCTGCGCTGTCGTCGCTGTCCCGCGCATCGACCCAATGCGCCCCGTCCGGTGTTTCCTCGAGCTTCCAGAAGGGCGCGCGAGTCTTCAGATAGTCCATGACAAACTCGCATGCCGCGAACGCCTCGCCACGGTGGGCCCCGGCGACGCCGACGAAGACGATGCGGTCTCCCGGCTCGAGCCTGCCGTAGCGGTGGATCACGCGCACGCCATCGAGTTGCCAGCGCCGGCGGGCTTCACCGACGATGTCTTCGAGCGAGCGCTCGGTCATTCCCGGATAGTGCTCGAGGGTCATCGCCGCGACTTCGGCACCACCGCTGACATCCCGCACCAGCCCGACAAAGCTCGCCACGGCCCCGACCTCGAGGCGCCCCTGCGACAGCGCGGCAATCTCGGCACCGACATCGAAATCTGCTTGCTGGACGCTTACCGACATGTTTCAGCCTCCGGTGACTGGCGGAAAGAATGCGATTTCGTCGCCGGGACCTACCGGATCGGCCGGATTCGCCATGCGCTGATTGCGGGCGGCGCGCACGTTGCGCCCTTCCGCGAGCGCGTCCCACTTGTCGCCCCGGTCGGCAAGGAAAGCACGCAGATCCCCGACGGTGGCGACCCCGGAGGGCAGCACGAACGATTCTTCGGCACGCCCGACCGTGTCCCTGAGCGACGCGAAATAAAGGATTTTGATGTTCATGATTTCAGTATAACAACTCGCCGTAAGGCAGAAAGCGGACCGTCTCGCCGCGCGCGATCGGCGTGTCGGCCGGCACATCGACGAGCCCGTCGGCCCACACGATCGACGACAGCGCCGCAGCGCCCTGGTGAGCATACAGCTCGACGCCTCCTGCATCGTTGAAGCGCGCGCGCAGGAACTCGCGCCGGCGATCCGGTCGCGGCCAGTCGAAATCGGCGCGCAACGCGAGAGCCCGCGGTTTCAGCGCGCTCGCCCCCTGCGTCGCGAGGATGAAGGGCCGCACCATCATCAGGAAGGTCACGAAGCTCGACACGGGGTTGCCCGGCAGGCCGATGAACGCGGCTGCTCCGACGCGCCCGTATGCGAGGGGCTTGCCGGGTTTCATCGCGATCTTCCACAGGTCGAGCGAACCTTCGGCTTCGACTGCGGGCTTCACATGATCTTCTTCGCCGACCGAGACGCCACCGCTCGTGAGGATCAGCTCGTGCCCCTGCGCGGCGTCGCGCAACACCGCGCGCGTTGCCTCGAGACGGTCCGGCACGATGCCGAAATCGGTGACTTCGCAACCGAGCTGCAGCAGCAGCGCGCGCAGCTGGAAGCGGTTGGAGTTATACACGCCGCCCGGCGGCAAGGTTTCGCCCGGCATGACCAGTTCATCGCCGGTGGAAAACAGCGCGACGCGCATCCGTCGCACGACCGGCAGCTGCGCGATGCCGACCGAGGCGGCGAGTCCGAGTTCTTGCGGGCGCAGCCGCGTGCCTGCCGCCAGAACCGTATCACCCCGGGCGATCTCGCTGCCCGCCAGTCTTACCGCCTCGCCCGCGCGGGGTTGATGATTGATCACCACTGCCTCGCCCTGGTGCTCGCACATCTCCTGCATCACGACGACGTCGGCGCCGGCGGGCAGCGGCGCTCCGGTGAAGATGCGGGCAGCCGTGCCCGGTTGAAGCGGATGGCCGACGCTGCCCGCCGGAATCCGCTGCGACACCGCGAGGGACGCCCCGGGCGCCGTGACGTCGGCTGCACGCAACGCGTAGCCGTCCATCGTCGAAGTGTCGAGCGCAGGCACCGAAACCGGGGAATGCAGATCGGCAGCCAGCACCCTGCCCTGCGCGACGAAGGTGTCGGCCATGTCGATTTCGCGGATCGGCTGGGCCTTACGGATCAGCGTTTCGAGCGCTTCGTCGAAGGAGAGCATATTGGCGTTCATGATTTACGTGGCTAGACGTGAGTGAGCGAGAATGAATTCGGCAATCGCCGCGCCGTCGTCGAGCGCGAGCGTCGGCAGCGGACAATCGATCCCGGCGTTGGTCGCGACCGCGACCACGTGGGGATTGTCGGCCCAGAGCGGCGGCTTGCCGTGCGCCGGACGATGCACTTCGATCTTCGGCACGGCGGCGGCCTTGTAACCCTCGATCAGCACGACGTCGCACGGCGACAACAGGCGCAGCTGCTCTTCGAGCGTCGGCTCGGGTGCGCCGCGAAGCTCGTGCATCAGCACCCAGCGATCGTTCGACAACATCAGCACCTGGCTGGCTCCCGCCTCGCGGTGGCGAAACGAGTCCTTGCCCGGGCGGTCGAGGTCAAAGCCGTGGTGGGCGTGCTTGATGACGGAAACCGAGATCCCGCGTGCGGTGAACTGGGGAATGAGCTTTTCGATCAGGGTGGTCTTGCCGCAACCGGACCAGCCGGCGATGCCGAATACGATCATCAGTGGTTCGCTCGATTCAAATGTTGAGGAGAATACAACATGCTCAGGATTGTGCGCAGGGAAGTGCCACCACTGCGGCGAACCCGCCGCCGGGAGTGCGGAAGTTCGTCGTCTGGCCGCGATACAGCCGCGCCACGAGAAGTTGCACGCGGCCGCGGTACACGTAATTCCGCAGGTCCATCTTCAAGTCGGTCGCCGTACCCCCGACCGACAGGCGCCGCGCGCTGGGCGGCACGAGTCGCTGCGCGATGTAGTCGCCGGCGAGAATTTCGTCGAACACCCTGCGCGTCAGCTTGTCGCCGCGATACGTCGCCCGGCTGCCGAACCCCGACGCGGGCTTGAAGAACAGTTCCCTGCGGCCGCGCCACAACGCGTCAGCGTCCTCCGGCCGGACCTGGCGTGTAGCCGGGATGCCGGCGGCGAGCACGGCGCGCGTACCGGCCTCGACACCGATCGCCCGCAGCACCGCGTCGTCGGCAAGCAGCGCGAGATTGCGCTTGTCGGCGTACAGCGCATGGGCGCGCGGGTGCGGGGTGATCACCGCCGCCTGCGCCGCCCAAGCCTGGGCAAGCGCTGCGCTTTCCGGCTCGGTCAACGCGAAGTCGGTGAGGCGGTTGTAGACGAGATCGACAACGGCCTCACCGAGCCACAGGCGCCCGTCGGCGAATTCGAGCTCGCCCGGATCGCAGATGAACGCGGCCAGTCCGTGGCGTTCGAACAGGCGCTGGAACAGCACGAATTCGGGCAGCAGGTACTGGGACTGCGGTTCGCGATCAACGATCACAACTGTCCGCAACACCTGTTCACCGCGCATCGCGCGCCATTCGCTGCGGAACATGTCGATGAACGCGGCTTCCGGATCGTTCGGCCCGCCTGCGGCGACGGCCGCTTCGAGCGGCGCGACTTCGGCACAGCACGTGCGCTGCGCGCGGGCCAGCGCAACATTGAGCAGCGCGCCGCCGGCGTTGGTGTTGATCTCGATAAGCTGCGGCCCTTCGGGGCCGAGGTGAAAGTCGTAGCCGAGAAACACGCCCGCCGCCGCGGTCGGCAGCTTCGCGGCCGCCGGCGCATGTTCGAATACCAGCGCCTCCCAGCCGGGCAGCGCGACCACGCGCTCGACCGCGGCGATGATCTGCGCCATGCGCGCCTGGTGATGCGCAGCGACGAAGGCGACCGAATCGGCAAACAGGTGCGGGCGGGTCGAGACGATCATCGACAGGAGCGCGCCGTCACGGGCGTCCCGTTCGAGCTCGCTGCGCAGGCGCTCATGATCGAGCGAGACGCACTGGCAGCCGCGATTGAGGCGCTCGGCGACATCCAGGCAATCGCCGTCGGACAACGCGCGCAGCAGCGGATCCAGCCCGGGGTCGACAGCTGTACTCATTGGTGTCTCCATCGTGTCCCCCACCCTGCGACTCACGTGCCCGGGGGTGGCGGCAGTTGTTCGAGAAACGCGACCGCCTCGGCCTCGAGGCGGGTGCGACGCATCGGCGGCAGGCTGCGCCAGATGACTTTGCCATAGGGCTTGTCGATCATCCGCGGGTCGCAGATGCACAGCACGCCGCGGTCGCGTTCGCTGCGGATGAGGCGGCCGGCGCCCTGCTTCATGTTGATCACCGCGCGCGGCAACTGGTAATGCATGAACGGGTTGCGGCCGCTCTTCTGCAGGTGCTCGACGCGTGCCGCGAGTACCGGATCGTCCGGCGGCGCGAACGGCAGCTTGTCGATGACGACCAGCGACAGCGCATCGCCGGGCACATCGACGCCTTCCCAGAAACTCTGGCTCGCGACGAGCACCGCATTGCCGAGACGGCGGAAACGTTCAAGCAGTTCTGTCCGCGACCCTTCACCCTGCAGCAGCATCGGCAGCTTGTCGCCGGCGCGCTCGAGGCCGTCGGCAAGCAGGCCGTGGATGCGCCGCATCGCGCGCAGCGACGTGCACAGCACGAACGTCCGCCCGCGCGCCGCGCGTATCAGCGGCAGCACGGTCCTCGCGACGGCTTCGGCATAGGCCGGATGGTTCGGGTCGGGCAGGCCGGCCGGGGCATACAGCAGGGCCTGCTCGGCGTAGTCGAACGGGCTGCCCCACACTTCGGTCAGCGGTGGCGGCTCGAGCCACGACAGCCCCAGTTCGTCGCAGTAGTGGCCGAAGTCGCTGCCCACGGCGAGCGTTGCCGAGGTGAAGATCCACGCTCGCGGATGGCTCTCGAGCTGGCGGCGGAACACCTGCGACACGTGCAGCGGCGTTGCGTTCAGCGCGGCCGACTGTGTGAACACTTCGACCCAGCGGATCAGCTCGGCCGAATCGGGCGTGCGCCAGCGCCCGAGCCGTTGCTGGATTTCATCGGTGCGGCGCAGGCAGTTCGCGAGCCCTTCCGAGCGTTCGGCCTGCGTGCCGAGGATCGCGGCGAAGCGGCCCAGTTCGTCGTCGAGCGTCTTCAGCGCATCGTGGAATTGCGGCAGCGCGGCGGCCTGCGCGGCCGAGAGTCGCGCCGGCTCCGGACCGAACGCGAGCCGCAGGTCGCGCGCCGCCTTCTCCAGCGCCCGGCTCGCGTCGATCAGTTCGCGGCAATCACGCGCCCCGGCGAGCGTCTCGGAGCGCGTGTCGCGCGCGAGTTCGAGCAGCTGCGCCGTCGACAGGTTCTCGCCGAAGAACAGGCTCGCCGTTTCCGGCAGCTGGTGCGCTTCGTCGAAAATTACCGCGTTGCACGCCGGCAGCAGCTCGCCCATGCCTTCGTCGCGCAGCATCACGTCGGCGAAGAACAGGTGGTGATTGACGACGACGATGTCGGCGTCCATCGCGGCACGCCGCGCTGAAAGCACGAAGCATTCCTTGACGTTCGGGCATTCCTGGCCGAGACAGTTGTCGCGCGTCGAAGTGGCTGCCAGCCACGCCGCGGAGTCTTCGCGCACTTCCGTGCATTCGGCCTTGTCACCGCTGTGCGTCGTTTTTGCGAAGCGTGCGATCGCGCGCAGATCGACCGCATCCTGCGCGGTGAGGAAGCGGCCATCATGCGAATTGCGTTCGAGGTGGTACGGGCAGACGTAATTCGCGCGGCCCTTCAGCAGCGCCACGGTGACCGGCACCCTCAGCGCGGCGCGCACCGTCGGCAGGTCGCGATTGAAGAGCTGGTCCTGCAGCGTCTTGGTGCCGGTCGACAGGATCACCTTGCCGCCGGACAGCAGCGCCGGCACCAGATACGCGAACGTCTTGCCGGTGCCGGTGCCGGCTTCGGCGACGAGGACGCGGTTTTCCTGCAGGGCTTCGGCGATGCGCCGCGCCATCTCGAGCTGTTGCGGGCGAGGCCGGAACGACGGCACTGCCGTGGCAAGCAATCCATCGGGAGAAAAGGCGGAATCGATATCTGGCATGGCGCAAAACAGGAGCAGTCGGCAATGCTATCACCAGTGGATGGCGCAGGACGGCTTTCGCCCCGGGCCGCTTCGGCAACGCGCGCGCCAGAGAGCGCCGATCGGTTGATGACGGCCGATTGGCGCTACGCGACCGGCGTACGAACGACGCCGTCCCGCGTCGACGATCGCCTGCCGCCGTCCCCGGCTCAGGCGCGGTTACGAAAACGCAGCAGCGTCCAGTAGCCGAAGGCGTTCACCGGCGTGGCTTCGGTCAGCTCGAGATGCGTCAGGCCGATGAACGCATCGAGCGGAAACAGCGGCCGGAACCCTAGCGAACGCGCGAGCGGCGCGAGGCTGCGCTCGATGCGCGACGCGAAACCGTTGCTGCGGGTGAAATGATTGACGACGACGACTTCGCCGCCGGGCCGGCAGACCCGCTCGAGTTCCTGCATCATCACCGCCGGATCGGGAACGACTGATGCGACATACAGGGCGCTCACCTTGTCGAAGCTCGCATCCGGAAACGACAGCCGCTGCACGTCCATCGCCATCAGCGCGACATTGCGCAGATCGTGGCGCTGCACCTGGAGACTCGCGCGCGCGAGCATGTGGGGGGAAAGGTCGATGCCCGTGACGCGGGCGTAGCGGGGGTAATGACGCAACGACAAGCCGGTGCCGACGCCGACTTCGAGGACCTCCTCGCCCGGCCGGCAGTTCAAGGCCTGCACCAGCCGCCGTCGCCCGGGCTCGAAAACCGGGCCGAACAGGATGTCATAGACCGGGGCATAGCGACGGTAGGCGGCAGTAATGGCTTGCTGGTCCATGTCACTCGCAACGGGTCGGATGATCAGCTCATGTTAGCAGCCGCCCGGGGATTATGCGCGCTCAAGCTGGAGCGGGACGGGGTGCGCGGCGGGCGCCTCATGCCCCGTCACTCTGTGCGGTGGGCCTCGGCAAGGTAATCGCGGCTGCGCATTTCCATCAGCCGGCTGACCGTGCGGACGAACTCGTGGGCGTTGTGGCCGGTCGTGTACAGCTCGTGCGCCTCGACTTCGGCACTCATCACGAGCTTGACGCGATGATCGTAGAGGACGTCGACGAGCCACGTGAAGCGCCGCGCTTCGGACGCATTCCCGGCGCTCATGCGCGGCACGCCGGAGAGCAGCAGCGTGTGGTGCTCGCGGGCGATTTCGAGATAGTCGTTCTGCGACCGCGGACCCCCGCACAGCGTCGTGAAATCGAACCAGATGACGCCGGGGGCGCGCCGCACCACCGGCAGCTGGCGGCCGAGCAGGTCGATCGCGCCGGTTTCGCCGTCGCACGCGGCCAGACGACGAAAATCCTCGCGCATCTTGCGCTCGGCCGCGTCGTCGTCGGGAACGAGGTAAATCTCGATCTTCTCCAGCGTGCGCAAACGGTAATCGGTGCCGTAGTCCACTTCAATGACATCGAAGCGGCGCTTGATCATCTCGATGGCCGGCAGGAAGTTGATGCGCTGCAGCCCGTTCGGATAGAGGCCGTCGGGCGGATAGTTCGATGTCATGACGAAGATGACGCCGCGCGCGAACAGCGCATCGAGGAGGCGCCCGAGGATCATCGCGTCGGCAATGTCGGAGACATGAAACTCGTCGAAGCACAGCAGGCGCGTCTGGCGCGCGATGCGATCGGCGACGCGCTGCAGCGGATCGGGCGCGTCGTTGAAGTTCTTCAGGTCGTTCTGCACTTCCTGCATGAACGCGTGGAAATGCACGCGGCGCTTACGCTGGTAAGGTACCGCGTCGAAAAAGCAGTCCATCAGGAAGCTCTTGCCGCGCCCGACGCCGCCCCAGAAATAGACGCTGCGCGGCATCCGCGGCCGGGCGAGGAGCTTGCGCAGCGTCCCGCGGCGCGCGGCCTTGAACCCGATCAATTCCGTATAGAGCTGCTGCAGGCGCTGCACGGCGGCGCGCTGCTCGGGGTCGGACTTGTAGCCGCGGGCCTTGAGCTGCGCCTCGTAGGCATCGAGCATTCCGTGCTGCGCAACTTTGAGAACACGATGGGGCATGAAGGCACTGAAAAAGCGATGTTCAGAAACGAAATCAGGGGTGGCCAGGATATTCCCGCGCCACCCCTGTCTTGCGGCAGGCCAACGATCAGAAGTGCAGCGGCCGCTTGTCTACCGCCAGCGCCGCTTCATGCACGACTTCCGACAGCGTCGGGTGAGCGTGACAGATGCGCGCCAGGTCTTCCGCAGCGCCGCCGAACTCCATCGCGACGACCGCCTCGGAGATCAGCTCCGACGCATTTGCGCCGATGATATGCACGCCGAGGATGCGATCGGTGTTGGCGTCGGCGAGCATCTTGACGAAGCCGGTCGGGTCGCCGGAACCCAGCGCGCGCCCGTTCGCCATGAACGGAATCTTTCCGGCACGATAGGCAACGCCTTCGGCTTTGAGCTGCTGCTCGCTCTTGCCGACCCAGGCGATCTCGGGCGACGTGTAGATGACGCCGGGGACGGTGTCGAGATTTGTGTGACCGGCTTGCCCGGCGATGATCTCGGCGACCATCACCGCCTCTTCCATCGCCTTGTGCGCGAGCATCGGGCCGCGCACGACGTCGCCGACGGCGTAGACATTCGGCAGGTTCGTGCGGCAGTGTCCGTCGACGACGATCTGGCCCCGGTCACTGACCTCCAGCCCGACCGTGGAAGCGTTCAGGCCGTCGGTGTTCGGAACGCGGCCGACCGAGACGATCAGCCGCTCGCATTCGAGCGTCGCTTCCTTGCCGTCCTTGCCGGTGTAGGCGAGCGACACGCCGTCCGCGCCAACCTTGGTCTCGCCGATCGTCACGCCGGTCTGGATATCCAGCCCCTGCTTCGTGAAGACTTTCAGCGCTTCCTTCGCGACGTCCGCGTCGGCGAAGGACATGAAGTCGGGCAGCGCTTCGAGGACCGTCACTTCCGCGCCGAGCCGTCGCCACACCGAGCCCATCTCGAGGCCGATGACGCCCGCGCCGATCACGCCGAGCTTCTTCGGCACCGAATCGAAATCCAGCGCGCCGACGTTGTCGCAGACGATCCTGTTGTCGACCGGGATGCCCGGCAGGTGGCGCGGCTTCGAGCCGGTCGCGATGATGACGTGCCTGGCTTCGACGGTTTCCGCGCCGACCCTGACGACATACCCTGCCGGCCCGTTGCCTTCGAAGCTGCCGTGTCCGGCGAGGAAAGTGACCTTGTTCTTCTTGAACAGGCCCTTGATGCCGCTGGTGAGCTGGTCGACGACTTTGTTCTTGCGGCCGATCATCACCGGCACGTCGATGCTCACCTTGCCCTCGAGCCTGATGCCCTGGGTCGGAAACGCATGCTCGGCTTCCTCGAACAGGTGCGAGGTGTGCAGCAGCGCCTTCGACGGGATGCAGCCGACGTTCAGGCACGTGCCGCCGAGGCGCGGCTCGCCTTTCGGGTCGGCATAAGGGTTGGATTCCGCGCACGCGGTCTTGAAGCCCAGTTGTGCAGCGCGAATCGCTGCAACGTATCCGCCCGGTCCGCCGCCGATGACGAGGACGTCAAATTGCTTGTCAGCCATTATTCACTCCGGAGAAAGGGAACAGCGTGGCCAACCGGCACGGCGAAGCTGCCGTGCCGGTCCGCCACGCAGCCGGTCAATCAGACGTCGAGGATCAGGCGGGCCGGATCTTCCAGCGCTTCCTTCATCGCCACCAGGCCGAGCACCGCTTCGCGGCCGTCGATGATGCGGTGGTCGTAGGACAGCGCCAGATAGTTGATCGGGCGGATGACGATCTGGCCGTTCTCCACGACCGGACGGTCCTTGGTGGCATGGATACCGAGGATCGCGGACTGCGGCGGGTTGATGATCGGCGTCGACAGCATCGAGCCGAACACGCCGCCGTTCGAGATCGAGAACGTGCCGCCTGTGAGCTCTTCGAGCGACAGCTTGCCGTCCTTGGCCTTTTGGCCGAATTCGGCGATCTTCTTCTCGATGTCGGCGATCGACATCTGGTCGGCGTCGCGCAGGATCGGCACGACGAGACCGCGCGGGCTGCCGACGGCGATGCCGATGTCGATGTAGCCGTGGTAGACGATGTCGCTGCCATCGACCGAGGCGTTGATGATCGGGTAACGCTTGAGCGCAGTGACCGCCGCCTTGACGAAGAAGCCCATGAAGCCCAGGCGCACGCCGTGCGCCTTCTCGAACTTGTCGCCGTACTGCTTGCGCAGCGCCATCACCGGCGCCATGTTGACTTCGTTGAACGTCGTCAGGATCGCGTTTTCATTCTTCGACTGGATCAGACGTTCGGCGATGCGCGCGCGCAGGCGCGTCATCGGCACACGCTCTTCGGCACGATCGCCGCTCGGAACCGCGGCCGCGGCCGCGGCCGGCGCAGCGGCGCGCGGCGGCTGGGCGGCCACTGCGTCTTCCTTCGTTACGCGACCGCCGCGGCCGGTGCCGGAAACGTCCCCGGCAGCGACGCCCTTCTCCTCGAGGATCTTGCGCGCAGCGGGGCTCGGCGCTCCGCCGGTGGCCAGCGCCAAGGCCGGTGCCGGCGCGGCAACAGCCTGGACCGCCTCGACGCGCCTGGCCCCGGCCGGCGCTTTCGCTTCGGTGTCGATCTGGGCAATCAGGTCGCCGCTGGTCACGTTCTCGCCGTCGGCCTTGACGATCTTCACCAGCACGCCGTCAGCCGGTGCGGGGGTTTCCAGCACGACCTTGTCGGTTTCGATATCGATGAGGTTCTCATCGCGCGACACCGCGTCGCCTTCCTTCTTGTGCCACGCCACCAGCGTGGCCTCGGATACGGATTCCGACAGTTGCGGCACTTTCACTTCAATCAACATGAATTTCTCTCCCCGTGTTGTCCGGTATTGTTCGGCGTTATGAGTTGAATCAGTCCTGAAGCGGGCCGAAGGCGTTCTCGATGACCGCTTTTTGCTGCGCGTTGTGCTTCGCGTAGTAGCCCACTGCCGGCGATGCGGCCGCCGGACGCGACACCAGCAGAAGCTTGCGCTTCGGTCCGAGCACATTCACAAGGTGCTGGCGCGACGCGAGCCAGTACCAGGCGCCCTGGTTGCGGGGCTCCTCCTGTGCCCAGACGATTTCCCGTGCGTTCGGGAACTGGTCGACGGCCGCCCCGAAGGCAGCGACCGGGAACGGATAGAGTTGCTCGATCCGCACCAGCGCGGTGTCCTTGATGGCGTTCTCGCGGCGATAGGCAAGCAGTTCGTAGTAAAGCTTGCCCTGGCACAGCACCACCCGCTTGACCTTCTTCGGATCGAGCGCCTCGGTCTCGCCGATGACGGTGCGGAATTTCCCGTCTTCCAGTTCGGCCAGCGTCGAAGTGGCTTCCTTGTGGCGCAGCAGCGACTTCGGCGTGATGATCACCAGCGGTTTCCTGACCTTGCGCAGCATCTGCCGGCGCAGCAGGTGGAAGATCTGCGCAGGGGTCGTCGGCACGCAGATCTGCCAGTTGTTCTCGGCGGCGTTGTTCATGAAGCGCTCGATCCGCGCCGAGGAGTGTTCCGGGCCCTGGCCTTCGTAGCCGTGCGGCAGCATCAGCGTGAGCCCGCACAGGCGGCCCCACTTCGCTTCGCCGGAGCAGATGAACTGGTCGAGCACGACCTGGGCGCCGTTGACGAAGTCGCCGAACTGGGCTTCCCACACGACGAGCTCGTTCGGCTCGGCGGTCGCATAGCCGTACTCGAACGCGAGGACAGCCTCTTCCGACAGCACCGAATCGAAAATCTGCAACGCGGCCTGGCCGTCCTGGATATGCTTCAGCGGCACGTAAGTGCCCTGGTCCCAGCGCTCGCGCTTCTGGTCGTGCAGCACCGCGTGGCGGTGGAAGAAGGTGCCGCGGCCGACGTCCTCGCCGGAGATACGCGCGCCGAACCCTTGCGCGAGCAGGCTCGCATAGGCGAGGTTCTCGCCCATCCCCCAGTCGAGCGGCAGGTCGCCCTGGCCCATCGCGGCACGGTCTTCGAGAATCTTCTTGACCCGCGGGTGCAAGCTGAAGCCTTCGGGCAGCGTCGTCAGGCGCTCGGACAGGCGCTTGAGTTCGGTCAGCGGGATGCCGGTCTCGCCTTCGTCGGTGTAGGGCTGGCCGATGTAGGGCGTCCAGTCGACGGCGTACTGGCGGTTATGGCCGGACAACACCGGGTTGTACAGCAACTGGCCCTTGTCCAGATGCTCGCGGAAGTCCTTGATCATCTTTTCCGGCTCGTCGGGCGCGCACGTCCCTTCGGTCACCAGCCGGTCGGCGTACAGTTTGCGCGTGCCCGGATGGCTGGCGATCTTGCGGTACATCAGCGGCTGCGTGACCATCGGCTCGTCTTGCTCGTTATGGCCGAGCTTGCGGTAACAGACGATATCGACGACGACGTCCTTCTTGAACTCCTGGCGGAACTCGACAGCCAGCGCGGTCACGAACGCGACCGCTTCGGGGTCGTCGCCATTGACGTGGAAGATCGGCGCTTCGACCATCTTGAAGATGTCGGTGCAGTAGAGCGAGGAGCGGTAGTCACGCGGATCGGACGTGGTGAAGCCGATCTGGTTGTTCACGACGATATGCACCGTGCCGCCGGTGCCATAGCCGCGCGTCTGCGAGAAGTTCAGCATCTCCTGGTTCACGCCCTGGCCCGCCACCGCGGCGTCGCCGTGGATCAGCACCGGGATCACCTGGCTCTTGGTCTCGTCCTTGCGGCGCACCTGGCGCGCGTAGACCGAGCCCTCGACGACAGGATTGATGATCTCGAGGTGCGACGGGTTGAACGACAGCGTCAGATGCACCGGGCCGCCCGGGCTCATCACGTCGGACGAGAAGCCGAGGTGATACTTGACGTCGCCCGCGGTGAGATCGGCCGCCGCCTTGCCTTCGAATTCGGCGAAGAGCATCGACGGCGACTTGCCCAGGGTATTGACGAGCACGTTCAGCCGCCCGCGGTGGGCCATCCCGATGACGATCTCCTGCGCGCCGAGCGTACCGCCGACGCGGATCAGCTCGTCCATCGCGACGATCGTCGATTCGCCGCCTTCGAGCGAAAAGCGCTTCTGGCCGACGTATTTCGTGTGCAGGAATTTTTCCAGCGTCTCGGCGGCGGTGGTGCGCTCGAGGATGCGCTTCTTCATCTCGGCGGAGAAGCGCGGCGTGCCGCGGACACTCTCGAGACGGCTCTGGATCCAGCGCTTCTGGCCGGTATCCGAGATGTGCATGTATTCGGAACCGATCGAGCCGCAATACGTCTGGCGCAGCGCTTCGAGAATTTCGCGCAGCGTCGCGTGATCGGCCGAGAAGCCGTGGAACGACCCGACATTGAAGCTCTGGTTGAGGTCCGCTTCGGTGAAGCCGTAGAACGACGGCTCGAGTTCGGCCAGTTGCGGCCGCTCGGTGCGCTTGAGGGGATCGAGATTCGCCCAGCGGTTGCCGAGGAAGCGATAGGCGTTGATCAGCTGCAACGTGCTGACCTGGCGACGATCGTCGCCGCCCGCGGTCACGGTGCGCACCGGGCCGCGCTTGGCGAGTTCGGTGAATGCCGCGATGACTGGACCATGCGCGACATCACGCACCGCGGCACCGGCCTGCGCCTGCAGGGCGTCGAAATAGCCGCGCCAGGCTTCCGGCACCGACGCCGGGTCGGCGAGGTAATTCTCGTAGAGCTCTTCGATGAATGGCGCATTCGCGCCGAACAGGTACGAAGTCGATCGGAGCTGCTTCATCATGTTAATTGCCACCTGTGTCTTGTTATCGCTGCAATCGGCGAATTGCTCCGGCGGCCCCGAAAAAAACGGGATGGCCACATCGCGCCATCCCGTCGAGGTCGTGGTCGGACCGGTTCGCCGCCTCTCCCTGTTCGTCTCTTACGGACGTTGGTCCAGCGCCGGTACGTCGCGCCGCGCCGCACCAATGTACAACTGGCGCGGCCGACCGATCTTGTATTCCGGATCGGTGATCATCTCTTCCCACTGCGTGATCCAGCCCACCGTGCGCGCCAGCGCGAAGATGCAGGTGAACATCGACGTCGGGATCCCCAGCGCCTTCTGCACGATGCCGGAGTAGAAGTCGACGTTCGGGTAAAGCTTCTTCTCGACGAAGTACTGGTCTTCGAGCGCGATCTTCTCGAGTTCCATCGCCAGCTTGAAGAGGCGGTCGTTCTCGAGGCCCAGTTCGCCCAGCACGTCGTAGCAGACCTGGCGCATGAGCTTGGCGCGCGGGTCGAAGTTCTTGTAGACGCGGTGGCCGAAGCCCATCAGCTTGAAGCTGTCGTTCTTGTCCTTGGCACGCGTGATGTATTCGCCGACGCGCGAGACGTCACCGATTTCCTCGAGCATGTTCAGGCAGGCTTCGTTCGCGCCGCCGTGCGCCGGGCCCCACAGGCAGGCGATGCCGGCGGAGATGCACGCGAACGGGTTGGCACCCGACGAGCCGGCCAGGCGCACCGTCGAGGTCGAGGCGTTCTGTTCGTGGTCGGCGTGGAGCGTGAAGATGGTGTCGAGCGCGCGCACCAGCACCGGATTCGGCTCGTACTTCTCGCACGGCGTGCCGAACATCATGTGCATGAAGTTCGCCGTGTAGTCGAGATCGTTGCGCGGGTACATGAACGGCTGGCCCATGTTGTACTTGTAGGCCATCGCGACGATCGTCGGCAGCTTCGCGATCAGACGGTTGATCGAGATGTTGCGGTGCTCGGAGTCGGAGAAATCCATCGCCTCGTGATAGAAGGCCGACAGCGCGCCGACGACGCCGACCATCACGGCCATCGGATGCGCATCACGACGGAAGCCGGTGTAGAACTTCGTCATCTGGTCGTGCAGCATCGTGTGGTTCTTGATGGTGTTCTCGAACTCCACCTTCTGCCTCCCGTTCGGGAGCTCGCCGTTCTTCAGCAGATAGGCGACTTCGAGGAAGTTGCACTTGTCGGCCAACTGCTCGATGGGATAACCGCGATAGAGCAGTTCACCCTTGTCGCCGTCGATGAACGTAATCGTGGACTTGCAGCTCGCGGTCGACAGGAAGCCCGAGTCGTAAGTGAAGAAACCGGTCTTGGCCCCCAGCGTGCGGATATCGATGACATCATTGCCATGGGTGCCGGTCATTACCGGGAATTCGACGGTCTTGCCATCGACGGTTAGCGTTGCAGTGCGTTCAGTGCTCATAGGTCATCCCTTTTGCTTGCCGGTAGTAACTACTAGCTCCCTGTAACGAACGTCCTGCTGGTCATTGCTGACGCAACAGGCCGATCATCTCCTTCCACCGGTCGTTCCCGCAGGGCTCGCTGCCGTTGACCATGGCCCAAAGCTCATGATCCTCGCAGCGCAGCAAGTCCTCCAGATCCGCCAGTTGACCGTCCGTGAGACGGTCGAAATCCCTTTCCAGAAAGCGTGCGAAGACAAGGTCGAGCTCGAGAAAAGCCCGACGGCATTGCCAGCGCAAGCGTCCCCGGTTGATGCTCATACCGCCCGGCTGACCATCATGTCCTTGATCTTGCCGATCGCACGCGTCGGATTGAGACTCTTCGGACAGACGTCGACGCAGTTCATGATGCTGTGGCAGCGGAACAGGCGGTACGGGTCCTCGAGGTTGTCGAGGCGTTCGCTCGTGGCCTCGTCGCGCGTATCGGCGAGGAAACGGTACGCCGCGAGCAGGCCGGCCGGGCCGACGAACTTGTCCGGGTTCCACCAGAACGACGGGCAGGACGTCGAGCAGCACGCGCACAGGATGCATTCGTAGAGCCCGTTCAGTTCTTCGCGCTCTTCCGGCGACTGCAGGCGCTCGCGCTCCGGCAGCGGGTTGTCGTTGATCAGGTATGGTTTGATCGAGTGGTACTGCTTGAAGAACTGCGTCATGTCGACGATCAGGTCGCGGATCACGGGCAGGCCCGGCAGCGGGCGCAGCACGATCGGCTGCGGCAGGCCGTCGATGTCGGTCAGGCACGCCAGGCCGTTCTTGCCGTTGATGTTCATCGCGTCCGAACCGCAGACGCCTTCGCGGCACGAGCGGCGGAACGACAAGGTATCGTCCTGCGACTTCAGGCGCACCAGCGCGTCCAGCAGCTTCTTGTCCGACGGTTCGAGTTCGAGGGTGTAATCCTGCATGTACGGCTTGTCGTCCTTGTCCGGATCGTAGCGGTACATCTTCAGTTTGACGGTGCGCTTGTTCATTTCTGTCATTCTCCCGCGCTCAGTAGGTGCGTTTCGCGAGTGCGATCGGCTCGACATCCTGCGACAGCGGCTTCATCGTCACCGGCTTGTAGTCGAGCCGGTTACCTTCGCTGTACCACAGGGTGTGCTTGAGCCACTCATTGTCTTTACGGCCGTTGGGGAATTCCGCGGTGTCGGGCGAGTCGTCACGCACATGCGCGCCGCGCGATTCCTTGCGCGCCTCGGCTGAGACCATCGTGGCCTTGGCCACTTCGATCAGGTTGTCGAGTTCCAGCGCTTCGGTCCGCGCGGTATTCCACACCTTCGACTTGTCCTTGATCTCGGTGCGCCTGGAACGTTCGGCGACTTCCTTGATCCTGGCCACGCCTTCCTTCAGCAGGTTGTCGAAGCGGAACACGCCGGCGTGCTTCTGCATCGTGCGACGCATCTCGAGGCCGACTTCGAACACGCTCTCGCCGTTCTTCTGCCCTTCGAGGCGGGCGAGCCGCGCAAGAGACACGTCGGCGGCGTCCGCGGGCAGCGGCTTGAGGCTCAGGTCGCCGCTCTGGAAGTCCTCGACGACCGATTCGCCCGCCGACTTGCCGAATACCAGCAGGTCAAGCAGCGAGTTCGTGCCGAGCCGGTTCGCACCATGCACCGAGGCGCACGCGCATTCGCCGGCAGCGTAGAAGCCCGAGATTGGCGCATTCGGATTGCCGTCCTTCGGCGCCACGACCTGGCCCTTGTAGTTCGTCGGGATGCCGCCCATCTGGTAATGTGCGGTCGGCACGACCGGGATCGGTGCCTTGATCGGGTCGACGCCGGCGAACTGGATCGAGATCTCGCGAATGCCCGGCAGCCGCTTCATGATGGTTTCCGGCGACAGGTGCGTGATGTCGAGCAGCACGTGATCCTTGTCCGGACCGCAGCCGCGACCTTCGTTGATCTCGGTCACCATCGAGCGCGACACGACATCGCGCGACGCGAGATCCTTCAGGTTCGGCGCATAGCGTTCCATGAAGCGCTCGCCGGAGGCGTTGCGCAGGATGCCGCCTTCGCCGCGCACGCCCTCGGTGATCAGCACGCCCGCACCGAACACGCCGGTCGGGTGGAACTGCCAGAACTCCATGTCCTCGAGCGGAATACCCGCGCGCGCAGCCATGCCGAGGCCATCGCCGGTGTTGATGAACGCGTTCGTCGAGCTGTGGAAAATGCGTCCCGCGCCGCCGGTCGCGAAAATCGTCGCCTTCGCGTGGAAGATACAGACTTCGCCGGTTTCCATCTCGATCGCGGTCACGCCGAGGACGTCGCCGTCAGCGTCGCGGATCAGGTCCAGCGCCATCCATTCGACGAAGAATTGGGTGTTCGCGCGCACGTTGCGCTGGTACAGCGCGTGCAGCATCGCGTGGCCGGTGCGGTCGGCCGCCGCGCACGAGCGCGACACCGGGGCCTGGCCATAATTCTGCGAGTGGCCGCCGAACGGCCGCTGGTAGATCTTGCCGTTGTCGGTGCGGTCGAACGGCATACCGTAGTGTTCGAGTTCGACGACGACCTCGTTCGCCTTGCGGCACATGAATTCGATCGCGTCCTGGTCGCCCAGCCAGTCCGACCCCTTGACGGTGTCGTACATGTGCCAGTGCCAGTTGTCCTCGGTGGTGTTGCCGAGCGAGGCGGCGACGCCCCCCTGGGCCGCGACGGTGTGCGAGCGCGTCGGGAACACCTTGGTCAGCACGGCGGTTTTCAGTCCGGACTCGGAAAGTTGCAGGGCGGCACGCAACCCTGCTCCACCGGCACCCACGATGACCGCGTCAAAAGTACGCTTTGCGACGTTCACGCTCACAGCCTCCAAAGAATCTGGGCAGCCCATCCGGCATAGCCGACGAGCACGAAGATCGTTACCACATGCAGGACCAGGCGGACGCCGACCGGGTTGATGTAGTCCATGAAAATGTCCCGCACGCCAATCCATGCGTGATAGAACAATGCGAGGAAGAACAGGAACGTGAAGAAGCGCATCACGCCGCCGCGGAACAGGCCGGACCACGTTTCATGGTTCATTTCCGGCAGGCGGAGCGCGGCAATCGCGAACAGGATGGTGAAGGCCACCATGAACACGGCCGTGGCACGTTGCGCGATCCAGTCGCGCAGGCCGTAGTGAGCACCGACAACGATACGCTTTACCATAACTTCACCCCGATGATGATGGTCAGCGCGATGCTCACGACCAGCACGATGCGCGAGCTGCTGCGGGCGGACTTGAGGTCGGTCCCCTTGTGCAGGTCGAGCAGCAGGAAACGGATGCCGGCGCAGAAGTGGTGCAGGTACGCCCACAGCAGGCCGAGCAGCAACAGCTTGGCGAGCGGGTTCGCCACCACACTCTTGTATGTTTCAAAGGACTCCGGCGATCCCAGGCTGCGGTCGAACAGGAACAGCAGGAACGGCAGCATCAGGAACAGCCCTGCTCCGCTCACCCGATGAAGAATCGAGACGAAACCCGGCAGCGGGAGCCGGATTTCGTGCAGGGCCAGGAATTTTGGCCGCTGCTTGCGCACTATGGCTTCTGACATATTGTTTTACCCCCTCGATGAGCGTCGGTTTCCCGACGCGGTTCTCCCAGATTGCAAGGAGCCGGGATTATATACGCGGAACATGCTCCGCCCGATCCCGCCCCGTCAGTTCAGTTCATTCAGATAAAAATGCTCCGCGGTCGAATAAAGGCCGCGCCGCCACTCGACGGGCCGGTCTCCGTACGTATAGGTGACCCGCTCGACCGACAGCAGCGGCGTTCCTTCGGGCACTTTGAGCGCCTCGCTCGTCGAGCGGTCCGCCGCCACGGCACGCAGGCGTTCCTGTGCGCGGATCATGCGCAGGCCGAAACGGGTTTCGAACAGGCTGTAGAGCGAGCCGCTCCAGCTTTGCAGCACTTCCAGCGTGAGCCCCGGGAACACTTCGCCCGGCAGGTAGATCTCGTCGATGACGACGGGCTTGGCGGCGAATTTCAGCAAGCGCCGGACGATGATGATCGGATCACCGAGTTCGATGCCCAGCATGCGCGACGCTTCCTGCCCCGCCTTCGCCCGCCAGCAGTCCATCGGCACGCTCTGCGGAGGCGCAAGATCGCCATCCATCGGCACCAGGCGCAGGAAGCGGAACAATGCCCGCGGGTCGTTATGGGACGCAACGAAAGTGCCTTTGCCCTGCTTGCGGATCAGCAGATTGTCGGCCGCCATTTCATCGATGGCCTTGCGCACGGTGCCCTGCGAAACGCTGAAGCGGGCGGCGAGCTCCTGTTCGCTCGGAATCACCTGGCCGGGACGCCACTCGCCAGACTCGAGCGCCTGCAGGATCAGGCTCTTGATCTGCCGGTAAAGCGGACTGAATGTGGGGGATTCCTGTGCCATTCGCGCATTTCATCATAAAAATTTTCCAGCGTCCATCATCTGTCTCGTGTCTTATATAAGACACCAGAGGTGAATTGACATCGGCGATACTTGCTTCTAACATCTTTTGGCCCCGGCGGCTGGCTTTACCAGGCACCCGAGTCGAACGCTGAACTGAAATCGCGGGCGACAGACCAATCATTCTCACTGTCTTCAATTCGCTTTAGAGGGAGTACTCACATGAGCAAAGCCCCCGTGCGCGTCGCCGTCACCGGCGCCGCCGGCCAGATCGGCTACAGCCTGCTGTTCCGCATTGCCAGCGGCGAGATGCTGGGCAAAGACCAGCCCGTGATCCTGCAACTGCTCGATCTTCCCCAAGCCCAGAAGGCGGTCAAGGGCGTGATGATGGAGCTCGAGGACTGCGCGTTCCCGCTGCTCGCCGGCATGGTCGCCACCGACGACCCGAACGTCGCCTTCAAGGATGCGGACTACTGCCTGCTGGTCGGCGCCCGCCCGCGCGGCCCCGGCATGGAGCGTGCCGACCTGCTGACCGCCAACGGCGCGATCTTCACCGTGCAAGGCAAGGCGATCGCCGAGAACGCGAACGAGAACGTCAAGGTGCTGGTCGTCGGCAACCCCTGCAACACCAACGCCTACATCGCCGGCGCTGCTGCGCGCAAAGTCGGCCGCACCAACCCGAACAACTACCACGGCATGCTGCGCCTGGATCACAACCGCGCGCTGTCGCAACTCGCGGCGAAGACCGGTCGTCCGGTATCGAGCCTCAAGAAGATGGTCGTGTGGGGCAACCACTCGCCGACGATGTACGCCGACTACCGTTTCTGCACGTCGAACGGCGACTCCGTAAAAGCGCTGGTGAACGACCACGCATGGAACAACGACGTGTTCCTGCCCACCGTCGGCAAGCGCGGCGCCGCGATCATCGACGCGCGCGGCCTGTCGTCGGCGGCCTCTGCCGCGAACGCCGCAATCGACCACATGCACGACTGGGCCCTCGGCTCCGATGACTGGGTGACAATGGGCGTGCCGTCCGACGGCTCCTACGGCATCCCGACCGGCGTCGTGTTCGGCTTCCCGTGCGAGTGCAAGAACGGCGACTTCAAGATCATCCAGGGGCTGGAGATCGACGAATACTCGCGCGAAAAGATCAACAAGACCCTCGGCGAACTGGAAGACGAGCGCGCGGCAGTCGCCGACATGCTCAAGTAACCGTTTCCGGTTCCTTGCGAGAGAATGCCGCGGATCGATGCCGCGGCATTTTTTTTGATGGCGGAATGCTGGGCTTCCATCGAGAATCGAGCACCTTCCCAGCCCACGGAGATGTGCGATGCGACACCCTGCTGAGGTCCTGTTCGCCGGCGAAAAACCGTTTCCCGTCCTTGCCGCAGTCGATCACTACGCCGGCTCGGAAAAACTGATTAGGAAAGCGCTGGCGCTTCAGCACGAAATGGGTCCGGTCTTCGATCTGACCTGCGACTGCGAAGACGGCGCGCGCACCGGCGCCGAAGCCGAGCACGCCGAAATGGTCGCCGAGATCGTGATGGGCGGCGACAACCGCCACGGCCGCATCGGGGCGAGAATCCATGATGTCACGCATCCCCACTGGCAGCGCGATCTGGAGATCCTCATCGCCCGCGCCGGCAGCCGGCTCGCGTTCGTCACATTGCCGAAAGTGCGCTCCGCTGCCGATGCGCGCCACCAGATCGAAACCCTGCGCCGGCTCGAGGCCGCCGCCCGGACCGGACGGGAAATTCCGGTCCATGTCCTGATCGAGACGCACGGCGCCCTGCGCGAAGCGTGGGACATTGCGGCACTGCCGGGAGTCGAATCGCTCGACTTCGGCTTGATGGATTTCGTCTCCGGCCACCACGGCGCGATTCCCGGCGCCGCGATGAAAAGCCCGGGTCAATTCACGCATCCGCTCGTCGTTCGCGCGAAGGTCGAAATTGCCGCCGCGGCGCTCGCCAACGGCGTCGTTCCATCACATAACGTGACGACGGAACTCAAGGATATGGAACTCATCCGTCACGACGCCGAACGGGCGCGACGCGAATTCGGATACCTGCGGATGTGGAGCATCCATCCGAATCAGATCCTTCCGATCATCGAAGCGATGCGACCGGATTTTTCCGAAGTCGAAGAAGCGAGTGACATTCTCGCCGCCGCCCAGGACGGCGGCTGGGGCCCGATCCAGCATCGCGGAAAGCTCCACGACCGTGCCTCCTACCGCTACTACTGGGAGCTGCTGCAGCGTGCACGCTCGACCGGCATGGTCCTGCCGGACGAAGGGATGCGCCGCTTTTTCTCGTAGTCCCGGCATGGCAGCATATTTGCCGCCATGATTGCCATCAGCGGCGGCGAAACTGCTGGGGCGGAGCACCTGCCCCCGCCGGCCGCTCGTCCTTGTGACGGAAGCTGATGCGCGCTTTGGTCAGGTCATACGGAGACAGTTCGACACTGACCTTGTCTCCGGCGAGGATGCGGATGCGGTGCTTGCGCATCTTTCCCGAAGCGTAGGCCTGTACCTCGACTCCATTCTCGAGCGTCACGCGAAAGCGCGTATCGGGCAGCACTTCGTTGACGACCCCTTCCATTTCCAGCAGCTCTTCTTTGGCCATTTCCTTTTCCTTTCAATCATCCATCCGGCGAGGGATTTCCCCGCGTTCGCCCCTCCTCACCCGTCAACCGGACATTCCGCATTCCGGGAAACGCCCGCGCCGCCAGCACCCCCCGCCTCGTGTCGAGCATTGCGAGGAAGCCCTTCCGGCAGCAGGAGGAAACAGATCCGACACCGCTGCGGCGCCCGATCTGTCGAGGCGTTGAGAATACCGGGACATGGGAGGTTGCACAGGGCGCCCGCTGCGGTCGTATATGCCGGCGCTTGGGTTATCGCGGTTACTATACAGGATTACCCCGGAGCTCCCCAAGTGTAAGCAAGAACCCAGCTTCGGCAGAAGGACGCAGAAGTGCGGGCCAATTCCTTATAATTCGTCCCATGACCCACGCTCAGCCTCACCCGCCGGAACGCACTGTGCTTTTTGTGGATCTCGCCGGGAGCACCCGCCTTTATGAACGCGTCGGCGACTCCGTGGCCTTCCGGCTGGTCGATCGCTGCCTGCACGAAATGCGCGCCGAAATCGAACGGCGTTGTGGACGGGTCGTCAAGCACACCGGTGACGGGCTCATGGCAGTCTTCGGTGAAGCCGATCACGGGTGCGAGGCGGCGCTCAGGATTCACCAGGTGGTGCGGGAGCTGCCGCTCTCGGCGGGGCAGAAACTGGCCGTGCGCATCGGGTTTCACTACGGTCCCGTCGTCGAAAACGACAGCGACGTGTTCGGCGACACGGTCAACATCGCGGCGCGCCTGCTGGAACTCGCGTCACCGGGGCGCGCCATCACGTCGATGGAAACGGCCCGGCAACTCAGCGCCGAGTGGCGCCCGCTGCTCCGCCCGCTGCAGGCACGCAGCCTGCGCGGCGCTTCGCGGCTGACCGAGCCTTTCGAACTACTGTGCGGCGGAGCGGCGGGCGACCTGACTGTGGTGCAGACGGTCGACTTCGACGCTGAGGAAAAACCGGAGTTGCGGCTTTATCTCGGCACGCAGTCCCTTGTGCTCAATGCGCAGATGCCCAGCGCGCGGCTCGGCCGGGATCCCTTGTCGGACCTGCGCCTGAGCGATACCCGCGCGTCGCGCCAGCATGCCGAAATCGAACTGCGCGGCGACAAGTTCGTGCTTGTCGACCGCAGCAGCAACGGTACTTTCGTATTGATAGACGGCGAAAAGGAATTCGTGCTGTCGCGTGAGGAAGTCGTCCTCAGGAAACAGGGGCACTTCGCCCTTGGCAGGACGTGCATCGATAATCCGCACCTTATCGGCTTCGTCTGCATCTGAGCGCCCCAGGAAACGGCTTTGCCGTTTCCGCCCCCCGCGGGGGGCAAGAAAACCTGGGGCGGCGCGGCGTTTTCTTGAGACGAAAGCCGGCGGTCCCGCCAAGCGCCCTGGTTTCAACGATCCCGGCGTTCTGGCCGGGACGTCTGTCGCGGCCGGTTCACCCCTGCGTTCTGCGATCCTCGTCCGGGCCGGCTGAATCTTCTCCGCCTTGCGACTCGGCCTCCTTGCTGCTGCGACGGCCGACGATTGCCTGGAGCGAAATCACGTCCGCGCCCCCGATCGGCCAGGGCATCGGCACCCGCATCGAGATGCGCGTCGCTTCCGCTCCGGGCTGATCGGTCTTGCGGCGCAAGGGGATGACTTCGGCTTCGAGATGCGGAATCCACGGCATGTCCGACGCACGGCGCAGATCCTCCGTTCCGGCGACGGGACATCCTAGTGTCCTGAATCCGGCACTCCAGAAACGCTGGGTTCCCTGGAGCCACACGTCGAACCATTTCATCCCTTCGAGCATCGCCGATTCCGACCACTTTACCCACAAGGCCGGGTCGACGCCGGGGCGGCCGCCCGAAACACTCTCCCGTTCACCCGCGCGTCTGCGCTTTTCATCTGTTGCGCTCTTCATTGCAGCTCCGAGTTCCTGGATAGTTGCCCGCAAGCATAAACATTGCGGCTTCCGCGCGAAAGACCTGATTGGTAACAGGCAAAAGCGGTCCTGCAGCCTGCGCGCTGGAGAACATCTGCTACGCCGTCCCGCGGCAAGCGACGCGGAAGTCATCCACGGCGGCGGGCCGTTCGCTCAAGCGAAACCCCTGCCCTCGCCCGCTTCCTCATGGGTCACGCCGTCGCGGATGTGATAGATGCGCTTGAACGTGGGGATGATTTTTTCGTCGTGGGTGACGACGATGACGGCCGTCTCGAACTTGCACGCCATGTCGTTGAGGATGCGGATGACAGCCATCGCGCGCTCGCTGTCGAGCGGCGCCGTCGGCTCGTCGGCCAGGATCACCGGCGGGCGGTTGACGAGTCCGCGGGCGATGGCGACCCGCTGCTGCTCACCGCCGGAAAGCTGCGCCGGCATCGCGCGTGCACGGTGCTGCACATCCAGCGCCGTGAGCAGTTCGAGCGCCTGCGCGCGGGCCTCGGCGTTCGGCACGCCGGCCAGCATCGGCAGCAGCGCGACGTTGTCGGTGACATCGAGAAACGGGATCAGGTAAGGCGCCTGGAACACGAAGCCGATCCTGTCGCGCCGCAGCGCGCGCAGGTCGCGCACTTTCCAGCCGTCGTCGTAAATCACTTCATCGCCCAGCGTCATGCGGCCGGCAGTGGGATCGATCACCGCGCCGAGGCACTTCAGCAGCGTGCTTTTGCCGGAGCCCGACGGACCGATGAGACCGACGACCTCTCCCGGCGCCACGTCCATCGCCACGTCCTTGAGCGCATCGACGGCAGTGTCGCCCCCGCCGTAGCGCTTTTTCAGGCCTTCGATACGGATACCCTTGCTGCTCACGTCAACCTCCGATCGCTTCGGCCGGATCGACCCTGAGCGCCATGCGGATCGCGATGACGCTCGCCAGCACACAGATCGCGAGCACGGCGAAAAAGCCTGCGATCGAGTCGAACGGGACGAGCAGCACGTATTTGGGAAACAGCGGAGCCGCGAACGTCGCGGTGATCTTGCCGACGACGAATCCGATCAGGCCCAGCGCCAGCGCCTGCTGCATGATCATCGCGGCGATCGTGCGGTTGCGTGTGCCGATGAGCTTCAGCACCGCGATCTCGCGGATCTTGTCCATCGTCAGCGTGTAGATGATGAACGCGACGATGGCGGCGCTGACGACGGCGAGGATCACGAGGAACATGCCGATCTGCCGCGCGGAGGTCGCAATCAGCTTGCCGACGAGAATGTCTTCCATCTGCAGCCGGGTATAGGCCGTCAGGCGCTTCCAGCGGCCCACCGACCGGGCGACCTCGTCCGGTGCATGGCCAGGCTTGATGGTCACGAGGACTGCATTGACGAAAGCGTTGGTGCTTTGCGAGGCGATCACTGCGTCCAGCAGGTCCGGCACGCCCGGACGGTTGAAGGCCGGATTCGCGCCGGTGCGCCGACGGCTTTGCCAGATCGCGTCGTTGTCCTTGAGGAACTGCGCTTCCTGGGCGTCCTTGAGCGGGATGAACACCATCGGGTCGCCGCTCGACGACACCATGCGCCGGGTCAGCCCCACCACGACGTAATGATTGCGGCGGATCGTGAGGCGGTCACCGACCCTGAAACCGCTCGCGATGTCGGCGACTGCCTCGTAGTGCCCGCGCGTGATCTGGCGACCGGCGACGAGATAAGGCGGCCAGCCGGGAGTCCCCAACTCGCCGGGCGCGATGCCGACGACCATCGCCCGGACGTCGCTGTCTCCCCTGCGGACCTGCATCGTCAGATACGTGACGTTGACCGCCTGCGCGATTCCGGGCATCGCGAGGAGGCTGCGGTACACATCGTCATTGACGCTGGACGACTCCGCGTAAGGGCCCAGTGTGTCCTTTTGCACGACCCACAGGTCGGCCCCGCTGTTGTCGAGCAGCGCCCTGCCGTCGTCGACCATGCCGCGGTAAACGCCGGCCATCGTCAGCGTCACACCGATCAGCAACCCCAGGCCGATGCCGGTAAAAACGAATTTTCCCCACGCATGGAGGATGTCGCGGCCGGCCAGGCTGATCATCGCGACGCTCCGGGAATGTCGTCGACGATGTCGATCCGGCTGCGCGCAGTGAGCGCTTTTTCGCTGTACACGACGACCTGTTCGCCGTCCCGGACTCCCTCGAGCACCTGGACCTGGCCGTCGAGGTCGCCGGCGCCAAGCTTCACCGGCGTGAAGCGTGCATCGCCGTCGACGATTTTCCACACGCCGACCTGCCCCGCTTCGCGGCGCACCGCCGCATTCGGGATCACCGGCGCGGTGGGGAGCGTCGGCAGCGCGATTGTCACTTCGGCGAGTTCGCCAATCGGTGGCAACGGCTCCGGCCGCGAATCGAATGCGACTTTCGCGAGGGTCTCCTCGGTCACCGCGTCGGCCATCGGCTCGACTCTCAGCACGCGGCCGGTCAACGTCTGCCCGTTGTGGGAGCGCAGCACGATACGCGCGGGAAGTCCGGCGGCCAGCCCGGACGCGCTGATCTGATCGAAACGGGCGTTGATCCACAGGCTTTCGGGCGCGATCACTTCGACGACCGGCTGCCCTGCAACGATCGTCGTACCGGGGTCGACGTCGCGAACCGCGACCAGGCCATCGACCGGCGCGACCAGACGCAGGTTGTTCCGCTGTGCGATGAGGGCTTCGCCGTCGGAACGGGTCCGGATCAGCTCTTCCTGGGCGCCGGACAACGCCGCGTCGGCGATCTGCAGTTCCTGGTGTTTCGTCGTCGCGAGTTCCTCGCTGATCGAGCGCACGGCGAAGAGCTGCTCATAGCGGCGTGCCTGGCTGCGGGCGAAAGTCTGACGCGCCGCCGCTTCGCGCAGCGTCGCCTCGGCGCGCTTGAGCGCCGCGCCCTGCGCCCGGATACGCTGATCGAGGTCCACCGGGTCCATCTCGCCGAGCACCTGGCCCGCCTTCACGCGGTCGCCGACGTGGACATCGAGCCGTTTCACCCGTCCGGCAAAAGTGGGGCCGATCCGGTACGTGTAACGCGTCTGCACGGTGCCGATGCCGAACAGCGCCGGCGTGATCGGCCGGGTCTCGACGCTTGCGACCGTCACGGATACCGGCGCCAACGGGCCCGAGCGCAGCGCGACGTAGATGAACAGCGCGAGCAGCGGAACGATCACCGCCACGAGGGCGACGGTACGGCCCTGGAGAGGCAGGCGTTTCATTGCGCAGCCCCGATTCCGCGCCGGTAGATCGCGAACACTCGCGGCGCTTCCCGGCGGATACGCGCCACGTCCCCGGCCAGCAGCGACTGCATGACGAGTCCCTGGATCGTGCCGATGAACAGCGTGACCGCCGCCTCGCTGTCGAGCGTCGCGGACAGCTCCCCGCACGCCTTGCCGTTCTCGATGAGCCGGTGCAGACGCTCACCGTAACGCTGGATCAAGGTCTGCACCATGCGCTTGGCCGGCGTCGATTCGGCGCGCTGAAGCTCGCCGAACATCATCCGCGGGACGCCGGGATGCTCGGCGACGAACTCGACATGCGCCATGAACATCGCCTGCATTGCCGCCAGCGGCGATTCGGTCCCCTGTGCGGCCCGGTCGATTCGCGCCAGGAGACGTTCGGCGACCCATTCCATGACCGCCTGCCAGATCGCGTCCTTCGTCGGAAAATGCCGAAACAATGCGCCCTGCGTCAGGTTCATGTGTTTCGCAATCGCCGAGGTCGTGATGTCGCTGGGGTTTTGCGACCCCGCCAGCTCGACCACGGCTTCGACCGTCCCGGCCCGCCGTTCATCCGCAGGAAGATGCTTTACATGGGTGCTCACGCGCTTCTCTTGAAGTAAGTAACTACTTACTAACTTAATCCTGCAGGACGAAATATGCAAGAGTGACGTGGATGAAATGTTGCCGACGCGCCGCATGGTGTCCGCTTAAGGCTCGCTTAAGACAGCACGGCAACAATGAGCCTCGAATCTTCGACTGCGATGCTCAAATGAACCCTCGGAACGGCTGCTGTTACAAGGCGATAGCGCGAATCGGCCGCGATCCGTCGCTGACTTTGCGCGCCGTCGACGGACGGGAGCCGGAAGGTCCCTGCACCGCCGCGCAAGCGTTCATCCGCGAACGTTTCGCCGCTCGTTATGGCGCCCGGGTGCGTCACTTCATGCCCACGCTGCTTCAGCTCGAAGACGACGCCGGACAACTGCACGGGGTTGTGGGCGTGCGCAGCGCGGCCGATGACACCCTGTTCCTCGAGCGTTATCTCGATCGTCCGGTCGAGACCGAGATCGCCCGTCTGTCGGGCCTTCGTCCGGCGCGCGAACGCATCGTCGAAGTCGGCAACCTCGCCGCCCGCGGCGCGGGGCACGCCCGGCTGCTGATCGTCGCCCTCGCCGATCTGCTGGTCGCGCACGGGTTCGACTGGGTGGTGTTCACCGGCACGGCCGAGGTGCTGAACAGCGTCCGTCGCCTCCATCTGTCGCCGCTGTCGCTGGGGGATGCCGATCCGCTGCGCATGGGTGACGAAGTCGCGGACTGGGGCAGCTACTACGCGACTCACCCGAAGTTGATGGCCGGCGACCTTCGCACCGGCCACGAGCGCCTGACGAGCAAGGGCGTCTATCACCGCCTCGGCCACCAGAGGATTCTCCATGACACGGGAACTCACGATGCTGCCGTCGCCTGAAATGCTGTTCGCGGCGATGCGGGTGCAGGGCGAGCGGCCCGCGCTGCAACAGGGCGACCGTCGCCTGAGCTATCGCGAGACGCTGCACGAAGTCGCGCTGCGCGCCGAGCGCCTGCGCAGCGCCGGCTGCCGCCGCGTCGCGATCGCGCTCGACAACGGCGTCGACTGGGCCCTTTGGGATCTTGCCGCGCTGCAGGCGGGCCTCGTGTGCGTGCCGCTGCCGGGTTTCTTCTCGGCCATGCAGCAGGCGCACGTGCTCGACAGCGCGGGCGTCGACACGCTGATCATCGACGACAGCACCCCTTTCGGCCCCGCCGGCTTCGGCGCGACCGAAGGCCGGATGGCGCAACGGCACGTCGACCACCCGCCCGCGCTGCCCGCCGGCACCGTGAAGATCACCTACACGTCCGGCAGCACCGGCCAGCCCAAAGGCGTCTGCCTCAATGCCGCGGCGCAGATGGCGGTCGCAGGCAGCCTGTGGCAGGCAAGCCGTTCGCGCGCGGTCGAGCGCCACCTGTGCGTGCTGCCGCTCGCGACGCTGCTGGAAAACATTGCCGGCCTGTACACACCGCTGCTTTCGGGCGCGGCGGTCGACCTGATGCCGATGGGCGACATCGGCCTCTCCGGTGCCACCGGGTTCGATGTCAAGCGTTTTCTCGCCGCGCTGCAGCGCAGCCAGCCGAACAGCCTGATCCTGTTGCCGCAGCTGTTGCTGGTGCTCGTCGCCGCGGCTGAGCGGGGCGCGGCGCTGCCGGCGTCGCTGCGCTTCATCGCAGTCGGCGGCGGGCGCGTCTCGCCCGGGCTGCTGCAGCGCGCCGACGCGCTCGGCCTGCCGGTGTTCGAAGGCTACGGCTTGTCCGAATGCGCCTCGGTGGTCTGCCTCAATACCCCGGAGCAGCGGCGCATCGGCACGGTCGGCCGGCCGCTGCCGCACGCCGACGTGCGCATCGGCCCCGGCGGCGAAGTGCTGGTTCGCGGCGCGCGCATGCTCGGCTACCTCGGTGAAGCCGGAGCCGCGGACGACTGGCTCGACAGCGGCGACCTCGGCCATTTCGAAGACGGCTTTCTCGTGCTGCACGGGCGCAGCAAGCACCAGTTCGTCACCGCCTACGGGCGCAACGTGAATCCGGAGTGGGTCGAAGCCGAGCTCGTGCAGCAGCTGCCGATCGCGCAGGCGTGGCTGCACGGCGAAGCCCTGCCCGCCAACGTCGCGGTGCTTGTGCCGCGCGGGCCCGGGTTTTCCGACGACACGCTGGCTGCCGCGGTGACGGCGGTAAACCGCGAACTGCCAGATTACGCCCGCGTGCACCATTGGCTGCGAGCCGACGAACCCTTCAGCGCGGCCAACGGCCTCGCGACCCCGAACGGCCGGCTGCGGCGCTCCGCGCTGCTTGAACGCTACCGGGGAGCCATCGACCGGCGCATCGCCGCCGCAACCCTCTGAGGAGACACTTGATGTCGTTCTACGAATCCCTGCTCGAACAGACCGCCAGCGAGCGCGACCACCTGTTGAGCGCGCCGATCATCCGGCAGGCGATGAGCGGCGACGTGAAGCTGGAAAGCTACGTCGCCTTTCTCGGCCAGGCCTACCACCACGTCAAGCACACGGTGCCCTTGCTGATGGCGTGCGGCGCCCGTCTGCCGGAGCGGCTCGAATGGCTGCGCTCGGCGGTCGCCGAATACATCGAGGAGGAAAACGGCCATGAAAAGTGGATCCTAGATGACATCCGCGCGTGCGGCGGCGACGCCGACGCAGTGCGCCGCGCGACACCGAGCCTGCCCACCGAACTGATGGTCGCCTACGTTTACGACCGCATCGCCCGCGACAACCCGGTGAGCTTCTTCGGCATGGTGAATGTCCTCGAAGGCACCAGCGTCACGCTCGCGACCCGCGCCGCCGGCATCATCCAGGACCGGCTCGGCCTGCCGCCGCAGGCCTTCAGCTACCTCAACTCGCACGGCAGCCTGGACCTGGAACACATCGAGCTGTTCAAGAACCTGATGAATCGCCTCGACGACGCGGCTGACAAGGCAGCCGTGGTGCACACGGCGCGCGTCGTCTATCGCCTGTACGGCGACATTTTCCGCAGCCTGCCTGCGGCGGCGTGAGGAGACAGCGATGAAGATCGAAGATTGCCGGGTCCTGATCACCGGTGCTAGCGGCGGGATCGGGCAGGCCGTAGCGGACGAATTGTGCCGCCGGGGTGCCCACCTGCTCGTGGCCGGGCGCCGCCCGGAGCCGCTCGACGCGTTGTCCCGGCGCTTTCCCGGCCAGGTCGAGGTCGTCCAGGCCGACATTCACACCGCTGCCGGACGCGACACGGTGCAGGCCGCCGTGCGGCGCTTCGGCGGCATGAACTGCCTCATCAACGCCGCCGGGACGAACCGCTTCAGCCTGCTCGAACACCACGACGAGGATGCGATCGCCGAGCTGATCGGACTCAACGTCACCAGCACGCTGCAACTCACGCACCGCCTGCTGCGGGAGCTGTGCCAGCGCGAAAAGTCGCTCGTGCTCAACCTCGGCTCGACTTTCGGCTCGATCGGTTATCCCGGTTTCAGCGTGTACTGCGCGAGCAAGTTTGCGCTGCGCGGATTCTCCGAAGCCTTGCGCCGCGAACTCGCCGACACCCGCGTCAAGGTGCTGTATATCGCACCGCGCGCCACGCGCACGCCGATGAACAGTACCGAGATCGTCGCGATGAACGCGGAACTCGGCGTCACGATGGACGACGCGTCGGTCGTCGCCGCGGCCGTCGTGAAGGCGCTGCGCGACGAACGCGAAGAGCTTTTTCTCGGCTGGCCGGAAAAGCTCTTCGTGCGCCTGAACAACCTGCTGCCGCGACAGGTTGACCAGGCGCTGCGCAAGCAGCTGCCCGTCATCAAGCGTTTTGCCCGCACACGAACCTGAATGGAGAAAACACCAATGCAAATCCTGCGCAATCTCGTCCTGGCCCTCGCCTGCCTGTGCAGTCTGCCAGCCTTCGCCCTCAGCGACGAAGCCCGCCAGCACCTCGTCGAGCTGCAGTCGCGCTGGGCCGAAATCAACTACCGGCTGCCGCAGGACGAGCGCGAAGCCGCCTTCGAGAAGCTCGGCGAGGCGGCGGGCCAGGCGGTGAAAGCGGAGCCGAATGCGGCCGAGTTGCTGATCTGGCGCGGCATCATCCTGAGCACCTGGGCCGGCGCCAAAGGCGGGCTCGGTGCGCTGGGCCTGGTCAAAGAGGCCCGGTCGAGCCTCGAGGCCGCCGTCGCGATCGATCCGCAGGCGCTCAACGGCTCGGCCTACACCAGCCTCGGTTCGCTGTACTACCAGGTCCCCGGCTGGCCGATCGGTTTCGGCGACAAGAAACAGGCCGAAGCACTGCTGCAAAAAGCGCTCGAGATCAACCCGGACGGCATCGATCCGAATTATTTCTACGGGGATTACCTGTACCGCCAGAAGCGTTATGCTCAGGCCCGGGAAGCGCTGGTGCGCGCCCAGGCGGCCGCGGATCGCCCGGGGCGGAAGCTGGCCGACGAAGGACGCCGGGCCGAGATCCGCGCGCTGCTGGGCAAGGTCGAGGCCGAACTCGACTGATTCGGCACGGCGATACGGACGAACAGGACACGAAGGGAAAAACGCTCGATGCGGATTCTGCTGGTGGAAGACGATGCGAGCCTTGGCGAAGGGATCCTGACCTCGCTCAAGCCCGAGGGCTACACGGTGGACTGGGTGCGGGACGGCCCCAGCGCGCTGCACGCGCTGACTCATGAGAGTTTCGGGCTGGCGGTGCTCGATCTCGGCCTGCCCCGGCTCGACGGGCTCGAAGTGCTGCGCCAGTTGCGGGGCGCCGAGAATCCGACACCGGTGCTGGTACTGACCGCCCGCGACTCGGTCACCGACCGTATCGCCGGGCTCGATGCCGGAGCCGACGATTATCTCGTCAAGCCTTTCGACGTCGCCGAACTCAAGGCCAGGCTGCGCGCGCTGCTGCGGCGCAGTTTCAATCGCCCGCAGCCGGCGCTCGAATATCGCGGCATCACGCTCGACCCCGCGAGCCAGTCCGTGACGTGGAACGGACAGACGGTAAGCCTGCAGCGCAAGGAATTCATCCTGCTCCACGAACTGATCGCGCAACCCGGCCGCGTGCTGACGCGCGACAAGCTGCAGCAGGTGCTCTACGGCTGGGGCGAGGAAGCCGAGAGCAACGTGCTCGAGGTGCATATCCATCACCTGCGGAAGAAATTCTTCCCGGAACTGATCCGCACCGTGCGCGGCGTCGGCTATCTCGTCGACAAGGCCTGATGGGCTCGATCCGCACGCGCACGCTGGTCCTCGTGCTGGGGCTGCTCGCGACATCGATGGCGGCGATCTCGTGGAAAAGCTATTCCGACGCGCAGCACGAGATCGAGGAGCTGTTCGATGCCCAGCTGGCTCAGACCGCGCGGCTGCTCGAAGGCATGGTCGACCGCGACATGACGCCGTCTGCACGCGAATCCCTGCAACAGACGCTGAACCAGGCTTCCAGCGCCCGCGAGGCGAAGCGGCCCGGCCATCCGTACGAAAGCAAGGTGGCGTTCCAGGTGCTGGACGACAGGGCCGGCATCGTGCTGCAGTCGGCGAGCGCCACGGCCGATCTGTTCGCCCGTCTCGTCTCCACGCTCGCCGCCGACCTGCCGCCGCAAGTCGCGCAGCCCGTCGGTGCGCCGCCCACGGTGGCAGCGAGCCGGCTCGTCGGCTACCACAACGTGCCGATCGACACTCATCGCTGGCGCGTGTTCGTGTTGCAGGATGTGCGCGATGCGTCATGGATCGTCGTCGGCGAGCGTGAGGATGTGCGCGGCGAGCTGGTCGGCAAGATCGCATTGCGCAGCCTGCTGCCGGACGTGATCGGGCTGCCGCTGCTCGCCGTCCTGATGTGGGTCGCGATCGGCTGGAGCCTGCGCCCGCTCAAGCAGATGGCGGTGCTGATCAAGGCCCGCAACCCGGACAACCTCGCCCCGCTCGTCATCGGCCGGCTGCCGCAGGAACTCGAGCCGATGGTCGCCGCGCTGAACCGCCTGCTGCAGCAGCTCAATGCGCTGCTCGAACGGGAAAAACGCTTCCTCGCCGACGCCGCGCACGAACTGCGCACGCCGCTGGCGGTGCTGCGCATTCACGCGCAGAACGCTCTCGACGCCCCCGATCCGGCCGACCGCGCCGAATCCTTGCGCCAGCTCGTGCGCGGCGTCGATCGCTCCACCCGCCTGGTCGCGCAACTGCTGACGCTGGCGCGCCTGGAGCCCAATGCGGTCGAACTGGGCGTCGAGACGCTCGACCTGCACGTCTTCATCCGTAACGAACTGGCGGAAATCATCCCGCTGGCGCTCGAACGCGGGCAGGAGCTGACCTTCGTCGCCGACGAAACGGGCGATTACCGCATTCAGGCCGACCGCACGAGCTTCGCCGTGCTGCTGCAGAACCTCGTCGGCAACGCGATCCAGTACACCCCCGAGCACGGCCGCCTGCGCGTGACCCTGCAGACAGCCCCGCACAGCCTGACGCTGCACGTGCAAGACAGCGGCCCGGGCGTGCCCGACGCGATGAAAGGCAGACTCTTCGAGCGTTTCCTGCGTGGCGACACCGGCACCGGCGCCGGTGCCGGCCTCGGCCTGTCGATCGTGCAGCGCGTCGTCGAACTGCATGGCGGCACGATCACGCTGGGCGACGCGGAGCTCGGCGGCCTAGACGTCCGTGTCGACCTGCCTCGCCAGCACCACCGCGACCGCTCAGGCTTAGAATGAAGCCGATCGATATTGCCGGTTTGAAGTGCGCGCCTGCCGGATAGCCCGGGTTTCATCCGCAAGCCGGTCCTTCATCGGCCGCCGCCCACGGAGACGCACGATGCCTGAATCCTTCATCGACCGGTCGCGCGTCGCGTACTTCTCGATGGAGATCGCCTTGCGCAACGACATCTCCACGTACAGCGGCGGCCTCGGGGTGCTCGCCGGCGACACGATCCACGCCGCCGCCGACCTCGAACTGCCACTTGTCGCCGTCAGCCTCGTGAGCCGCAAAGGCTACTTCCGCCAGGAGTTCGACGGGCGCGGACGGCAGGTCGAGCTTGCCGATCCATGGGACCCGGCGCAGCACGCGAGGCCGCTCGAGGCGAAAGTCACGGTGCCGATCGAGGGCCGCGACGTATGGGTCGGCGGCTGGCTGTACGTGCTGGAAGGACATATGGGCGGAAGGCAACCGGTCATCCTGCTCGACACCGACCTGCCCGAAAACCTAGGCGCGGACCGCGAGCTGACGCATTACCTGTATGGCGGCGATGCGGCGTACCGGCTCAAGCAGGAGATCGTGCTGGGCATCGGCGGCACGCGGATGCTGCGCGCGCTCGGCTACCGGCTGCGCCAGTACCACATGAACGAGGGGCATTCGGCGTTGCTGACGCTGGAGCTGCTGCGCCGTCATGCGTATGCAGCTGAAAACCTGCGCCCCGGCGAACAACGCTACGACATACCGCGCGTGCGCACGCTGTGCAATTTCACGACGCACACGCCGGTCGACGCCGGCCACGACCAGTTCTCGTACGAACTCGTGCAGCGCGTGCTCGGGGATTTCATCGACATCGCGACGCTCCAGTCCCTCGCCGGCCCCGAGCGCCTGAACATGACCCACCTCGCGCTGAACCTCAGCGAATACGTCAATGGCGTCGCCAAGCGTCATGCCGAAGTCTCGCGGTTGATGTTTCCGGGTTATCACGTGCGGTCGATCACCAATGGCGTGCATCCGGCAAGGTGGACAAGTGCCGGCTTCGCCACCCTCTACGACGCGCACCTTCCGGGGTGGTGCTGCGAGCCGGAGTTGCTCGCACGCGCCGACCGGATCACCGACAGCGCGATCTGGGACGCTCATCAGCAGGCGAAAGAGCGGCTCATCGAGCAGGTGCGCACGGCGTGCGGCGTCGCGCTGCAACCGCAGTGGCCGATCCTCGGCTTTGCGCGGCGCATGACCGCCTACAAGCGCCCGGACCTGCTCTTCTCCAACCTCGAACGGCTGAAGGCGATCGCCCGCCGGCATCCGTTCCAGATTGTCCTCGCCGGCAAGGCGCACCCGCGCGACGACGAAGGCAAACGGCTCATCGAAGCGCTGCACGCGCATAGGCGCGACCTGCACGACGTCATCCCGATCGCCTTCCTGCCGAACTACGACCTGGATATCGCGCTGACTCTCGTATCCGGCGTCGACGTCTGGCTCAATACCCCGCTGTGCCCACTCGAGGCATCGGGCACCAGCGGCATGAAAGCGGCATTCAACGGCGTGCCGAGCCTGAGCGTGCTCGACGGCTGGTGGATCGAGGGTTGCATCGAGGGCGTAACCGGCTGGGCGGTCGGCAACTGCGCAGCAAGCGAGGACGACGCCCAGTCGCTGTACGACAAGCTCGAGAACGTCGTGCTGCCGCTGTACCGCGGCAACGGCAACGACCGCAGCGGCTGGATCGCGCTCATGAAGGGCGCGATCAGCAAGAACGCGGCGTACTTCAACAGCCATCGCATGATGCGCCGCTACGTCGCCGAGGCGTACATGCGCTAGGACAGAAGGCTCCGGCATCGAATCCGAGTTGGTCACCCCAGGCACCCTTGTCGTGCCGGGGATCCGAGTCAAACACCAGCCCCAGGCGGTCGGCCGGCGCGTTGTCCGCGACGATCTCCCGATCCACATCCTCGGCGTCATAACCAAAGGCCGCTCCGAACGCTGACTTGCCCCACGAAGCGTGGTCATGCAAGGTGATCCGCAGGGGGCCCAGCGCATACGGCCGGTCGAGCAGTTGCCCAAACGGGGGCGAGCCGCAAATTCGAGACGTCCGACACGCTCCGCACTCCATTCAGAGGAGATAATTCAGGCATCCAAATTCTGTGGATCTCTTCCATCTTGGACACATCCCAGATTCCCTTACAGGAGCGCTGTCAAGTTCTCAAGTTGCTCACCGCGCCAATTTGGATCTTCGATATCGAGCATTCCCGCATGGTCTGGGCAAACGGGGCAGCCTTGGCCCTGTGGGGTGCGGCAAGCGTACGAATCCGACCTGACCCGCGCACTGATGGCCGAATGCACGAAGCTGCTCGACGCGGCCTGATTCGCCGCTTGCCGCAGGGCGCCGAGATGCGCCATCGGCCGGCTCCACGCCCTACTCGCCCACCTTTCCCCGCCCCGCTTTCACCGATGCTCGCCGCGCCTTGCCCTCCAGGCGCCGGGTAACGGAGGCGCGCGTCGGCCGGGTGGCGCGGCGCGCCTTGGGTGGTGCCGCAACGCGGTCGATCAGTTCTTCCAGCCGCCGCAGCGCCTCGGCCCGGTTCTTCTCCAGGCTGCGGAATTTCTGCGCCTTGATGATCACGACGCCGTCCTTGCTGATGCGCTGGTCGCCGAGTTGCAGCAAGCGCGTGCGGATCGCCTCCGGCAGGGTGGAGGCGGCGATGTCGAAGCGAAGATGCACTGCGTTCGACACCTTATTCACGTTCTGCCCGCCCGCGCCCTGGGCGCGGATTGCGGTGATCTCGACTTCACCGGGCGGGATCACGAACGCGGATCGCATCGGGCTATGCCTTGTCCAGTTCGGGGAACAGCACGTCGGTGTAGCCGAAGCGACTGAAGTCACGCACCCGCATCGGGTAGAGCATTCCCGCCAGGTGGTCGCACTCGTGCTGCACCACCCGGGCGTGAAAACCTTCGGCAATGCGATCGATCGTCTGCCCCTGCGGATCGACGCCCTGATAGCGGATGCGGCTGTGGCGTGGAACCATGCCGCGCAGTCCGGGAACCGACAGGCACCCTTCCCAGCCCTCCTCGACAAGTTCGCCGAGCGGGGTAATCACCGGGTTCAGCAAGACCGTCTGCGGTACCGGTGGAGCGTCCGGGTAGCGTTCGCTGCGCTCGAAACCGAATATCACCACCTGCAGCTCGACGCCGATCTGTGGCGCCGCAAGCCCGACGCCGCCATGGGCTGCCATCGTGTTGAACAGGTCGACGACGAGCGCGGCGAGCTCTGCCGTGCCGAAGGCGTTGACCGGCTCGGCCGGCTGGAGCAGGCGCGGGTCGCCCATGCGAAGAAGAGTGCGGATCGTCATGGATTCAGTCGGCTATCGGAAATAATGAAACAACGATCGGATCAGACCGGCAGCGCCGTCGGCACGATCCTCAGCGGCACGGTGACTGGCCCGTCGTTGACCAGATGAACCTGCATCTCGGCACCAAATTTGCCGGTCTGGACCTCGGGGTGCAAGTCGCGTGCACACCGCACGAACGCCTCGTACAGGCGCAGTCCGTCGGCGGGCGCGGCGGCTCCGCTGAAACTGGGCCGATTGCCACCCGAAGTGTCAGCGGCCAGCGTGAATTGACTCACGATCAACAGCCCCCCGTCCACATCCTGCACCGACCGGTTCATGCATCCCTCTCCGTCTGCGAAGATGCGTAATTTCAGCAACTTGGCGAGCAGGCGCTCGCCTTCGGCTTCGGTGTCGCCGCGCTCAGCACACAAGAACACCAGCAGCCCGTGGCCGATCCGACCTGCGACTTCGCCCTCGATGACGACGCGCGCCTCGCAGACCCGTTGTACCAGTGCCAGCATCGTATCAGCCTTTCCAACGGCGTTCGAACGAGTCGCCGCGCACCCGATCGACGTTCACGGTTTTGCTCGCATCATAATCTCGCACTCGGTCGCACTCGGTCGCACTCGGTCGCACTCGGTCGCCAAAGCACGTTTCAAACATGCCTTCGCAACCCATTGATTTGTACAGGGCGCGTGCGAAACCGCCCTTCGCACAAACAGAGAGTAGAGAGCCCTCTCTGCCTCATTTTTGTGCAATTTATGACGAATGCGGGGTTTCAGGCGCGCCCGCACCTTTCGCACGCATCGCTGGAACCCGCGCCAGTGCTGGCGTTGCGGGCAGATGTGAAAAAGGCCAGAGCAACGTCTGGCCTTTTTTCAT